>NZ_AOLK01000001.1 GCF_000336755.1 Haloferax elongans ATCC BAA-1513
CGACGACGACGACCTTCGAGAGCAAGTCGTCGAGGCCTGGGTTCTCGGACTGGAACGTGGTGGCTGGCAGAGTATCCACGACATTCCATATGCGTGGAACATCCACGAGGTCACGAACGTCGAACACGTCCGTGGCGTCACGAAAATCGCGCTCGAATCGGCCGAAATCCAGCGCGACTTCCATGGCGCAGACCCGGATATCGACACGATTGTCGCGGCGTGTCTCCTCCACGACGTCGGGAAGTGTTACGAGTACGTCGACCACGTCGACGCTGAGCGTCTCGACGACCCTGACCGGGAACACTACGCAAACGAGGAGATTCCGCACTCCATCTCCGGGTACGCGCTGGCTCACGAGGTTGGCTGTCCACTGGACGTCCAGCGAGCGATTCCGCACTTCCTCGGTGAGGTGCCGACGCGGACACTCGAAGCCGAACTCGTCAAGAGCGCGAACTCGGCATCGTCGAACGCCATCACTCAGTCTGCGATGGGAATCACGCTGAAAGAGTGGGTAGATAAGTACAGTCAAACGCAGGACTGAATCTGGTATTTCGGTGGCGGGCGAGGACGTTTCGTTCGCCCCGCTCGAACTGCTCGTCTGCCACCACCTGTAGTCGTGGGGTCTGAACACGCGACACCCCACTCGTGAAGTTCAATTCAAATTACTTGGATAGGGAGTACTCAGTAGAACCGCATTAGGGGAATCAGACACGAATTTTGGAGTTATAGAAGTTCGTATATAATACAATACTATGTTGGAGATTGGCACTCTTCCAAGACTACATATCGTTAGTGGGGGGTCGAATAGAATCTGAATCTGATATACTGACTACCAAAATTGTGGTTGTGAGGTTTGATATCTAAATACGCCAAATACAGTGTCTTTAGGGTTTGGGGGGCAGTAGTTGTTAGGTAAAGTGCTCTCATAAATAATGAAAACTCCGTATGTTGATACTTTTGAATCTGTCTCTGTGCTCAGCCTTTATCTATAAAACAATCCAGAACGAGAGTCGATAATGTCACTTAGAATTGTTGCTATCACACATTATGATGGGTCATCATCGCGACGCCTCACCAGTGTGTTCGGGAGTCGGAGTAATGTGGTGTAGGACACGGATTCCGTATTTTTACACCAGCTTTGTCCACCCATGTCTCCGGGCCTGTCGTGAGGTCGAGTCGCGACTTCCATTACAAACGTACTTTTGTAATCTTGGGGGATCCTCATTGATTCCGTCCACGGCGAAACTCGTGTCGCTAGCCGTCTATCGACGAGTACTCGTAGTACTGATTACGGACTTCAATCTCGTTTTTGCTGTACTGCAGTATGTTGAGCAGTTCAGCCATGTACCCGGGTGTAAAGCGGTCTCTGGGGCCGGTAATTCCAATCGAGGCTATGACGTTCTTGTCTCCGTCGAGAATCGGAACGGCAACCCCGCGAATCCCCCGAAGGTGTTCTTCGTCGTCGATTGCGTAGCCCTGTTGTCGAACCCGACCGAGCTCACGTTCGAGGTCTGTGAACGTCGTGAGCGTTTCGCTCGTCCCCTCGGGAAGACCGTGTCGCTCGACGATGTGCTTTCGTCGGTCCTCCGGGAGGTATGCTAAAATCGCTTTTCCGAGCGAGGTCCAGTGCATCTCGGTGTGGTTTCCGATGGGTATCTCGTCGGCCGCTGCCTTCTCACCAGTACTCCGGTAGAGGATGACACGCTTTCCGTTTTCCTCGATACCGGCACCTACTATCTCGCCGGTCGTGTTACTGAGTTCTTCGACCTTATTTCGGAGTAGACGGGCGAAACTCAGTTGCTGTCGGACGCTTCCGCCAACTTCGAGAAACCGGAACGAACGGCGGTACTGCCCCGCCTCTTTGACGACGAATCCCTGCTCGACGAGTGTATTTAGATGGATGTACGTCGTACTCGTCGGGATGTCGACCACCGAGGCAAGGTCAGAGAGCCCAGTCGGCTCTACCTCCCCGAGCGCCGAGAGTATCTCGAACGCCGTTTCGACCGCCCCGATTGTCTTATCGTTCCCAGTTGGCATGGCTTCGTATTTTCGCACCGGCTGAAAAGGTTTTTGCTGGTGTGAAACGCCTTTCCAACGATATTGAAAATATGCCTGTTGGTAATTGGTTTCTGATGAGAGCTATTCGAAAAACTATAATTTACAGAAGGTACGTTCATGCATTCCATGGTATTTGGTACCGTCCGAAATCTGGATGAAGACAGTATCAGGAGTAATACCGCGGTAGAGGCTGCTACGAGGCCGTCCAGGCGATAGCCGGCTCAACTGCCCCGCTTCTATAATTTTTGACCATGTTGAAACAGTGGGCGTTGTGGTTCGAACCACACTCCGACTTAAGCAACGGGTCTATTGGGGGCATGCTTGGTTCCACTACAGTCGTTAGCGTGCCGTCAAAGTCACCCCCTCTTCAGAGAGTCGTCAGAGACGGCTTTTTGAGTGCAATCGGAGACCTACCGAGTATCGTTGGAGGTACTTCGAGTACTATTGAAGAACTAGGTGAGGGGGCAACTGAATGAGGCTGAATTCTAGGTCGGATACTATTCCCAGAACCGCCGGAAACGGTGTGAATACCCTCGATGTGGGCTTTCAACACGATTGAGAGGCTGGTTTTTGCAACCACTACCAACATTTATTATGCAGGATAGTGCAGTATCTCTCACTCTGCATGAGCAAGGTTAGACTGTCGAACGTTAGCAAAGTATACGAGGACGACATCCTCGCGGTCGAGGATTTGGACCTCACTGTCGAGGACAGCGAGTTCGTCGTGGTCGTCGGCCCGTCGGGGTGCGGGAAGTCGACGACACTCCGAATGGTCGCGGGGCTCGAAACCGTTTCGCGCGGTGAGATATCCATCGGCGAGACCGTCGTCAACGACGTCCGTCCTCAAGACCGAAACATCGCCATGGTGTTTCAGTCGTACGCACTGTACCCGCACATGAGCGTGCGCGAAAACATGTCGTTCGGGCTTCGGCTCGCAGGTGACGACGCCGACGATATCCAACGACGTGTCGACGACGCCGCCGAGATGCTGGAAATTTCGGAGCTACTGGACGATTACCCAAAGCAACTCTCCGGCGGCCAACAGCAGCGGGTTGCGCTGGGACGCGCCATCGTCCGTGACCCTGAGGTCTTCTTGATGGACGAGCCGCTTTCGAATTTGGACGCCAAGTTGCGAACGCAGATGCGCACCGAGATTCAACGCATCCAAGAGAGCCTCGGGGTCACGACGATATACGTCACGCACGACCAGACGGAGGCGATGACGATGGCAGACAGAATCGTCATCCTCAACGACGGAAAACTCCAGCAAGTCGCCCCGCCGGAGGAGTGCTACGACGAACCGAACAACGAGTTCGTCGCGGGCTTTATCGGCTCACCCTCGATGAACTTCTTCGACGTGACGGTGACCAAGTCCAACAGGGGTGCACACTTCGAATCACCGGCCGGTGAGTTCACACTCGGCATCGACGTCCCGCCCGGTGAGTACACCTTTGGGGTCCGACCGGAGGACCTCACTGCTGAGCGAGAGGGCGGATACATCGACACAATCGTGGACGTGGTCGAGCCAGTCGGCTCGGACAATTTCCTCTACCTGAAGACTACTCGCAGTACCTCGGAGGTAATTGCGAGAGTCGAGAGCGACTTCCGTCCGGAAGTCGGCGACGAGATCGCACTCGGCTTCGATATCGAGGATATCCACCTCTTCGATGCCGACGGAGAGCGCATGCCAGTTACTGAACTGCAAATGACGGATTCTGCCTAACATGATGTACGATACTATCGGTCGGAGGGAAAGCGAGTGGGCGGGAATGACAGCGCGTGAGGTCCGAGACATTGGGTCGCAGCCGGGCTCTATCATGGTCATCCCGGTCGGGAGCATCGAGCAACACGGAAACCATCTGCCGGTCGTCACCGACTCACTTCTCGTCGAAGCGATGGTCGATGCTGCGGTCGAACGAACCGATGACGTTCCGCTCGTGGTCTCACCCACGGTTTGGAGCGGCTTTTCGCCGCACCACCTCCCGTTCGGCGGGACGCTCTCGCTCGACTTCGAGAACTTGCGTGCCGTATTAGAAGACATCGCACACACGGGACTGGAAAACGGATTCGACGCCGTCCTCTTTGTGAACGGTCACGGTGGCAACGGTCCACTCATTGGGTCGGTCGTCAGTACGGTCGGTGTCGACACCGATGCCGAAGTACTCGGGACGACGTACTTCGAACTCGCATCTGACCGTATCGAGGCGCTTCGAGACACTGAGACGGGCGGCATGGCCCACGGAGGTGAGTTCGAAACGTCACTCATGCTTGCCGTCCGCCCGGACCTCGTCGGTGATACCTCGAAGCGCGACGGCGAGCCGATGGACGAACACTACCGATGGGCTGGACAGGACCTTCTCGATGGTGGTTCGGTCGGCGTGTATCGGTCTTTCGACGTGTACTCCAACTCCGGTGCAATTGGCTTGCCCGAAGAGGCAAGCGCCGAGAAGGGTGAGAGAATTCGGTCGATAATCGGGGAAGAGCTCGCATCGCTGTTGCGGGCTATCCACGAGAATAATGCGTAAACTGTACGAGATAGACCTGCAAAAAATAGAATATGAACATAAACAATTATATATACAGAGGTGAGTGGTAGCAATGATGCCAGAAGATAGCAAGGGCCAACCTAGTGAAGAGACTCTCGACCGTCGCCAACTCCTTCAGGCGCTCGGTGCTGGCGGAATGATTGCTATCGCCGGGTGTACCGGCGGTGGAAACGGCGATGACGCCGGTAGTGATGGCAATGGTGGCAATGGCGGCGGTGGCGGCGGAGACGACGGCGGCAGCGACAAACAGAGCGTCCAGTTCCTCACGATGGGTGTTGGCGACAACATCAAGCAGTTCTTCGAGGAGAACAACACTGCCTTCGAAGAGGAGTACGGCGTCGACGTCGAGTTCACGAGCGTCACGTGGGACAACGCACGACAGACGGTGAACAACCGCGTCGACGGGGGACAAGCTCCCGACGTGAGTCGCTGGCCTGCGCGGTGGATTCCGCAACTCGTCGGCAAGGACGCGCTCGAACCCGTCGACGACCTCATGGACGGCGAGTTCGGCGAGAAGTTCGCTGACGGCGTGGCGGAGGGGACGATGTACAACGGCTCTCACTACGGTGTTCCGTGGGCGGCCTCGAACAAGTGTCTCTACTACAACAAGGACGTGTTCGAAGCTGCCGGGCTCGACCCGGAGAACCCGTCTCTGGACACGTGGGACGACATGCTGTCTGCTGCCCAGACGATTACCGACAGCGACGAGGTGAGCGTCCCGGCGCTCGGACTCGCCGGTGCGGACGCCATCGAGACCGGGTCACAGTACTACCACTACCACTGGTCGCACGGTGCGGACCTGGTGGACGACGAGGGGATGCCGGTCGTCAACTCGGACGGCGCTGTCGATGCGCTCTCGTTTTACGCCAATCTGCACCTCGAACACGGCGTCACGCAGGCCTCGCCGCTCTCTTCGACCCGGCAGGACATCCGACAACTGTTCGAAAACGGCGACCTCGGCATGGTCATCGGACACGTGTACACCGGGCTCAACATCACGGAGTCGCAGGAAAACGGCGACGTCGATTTCGAATACGGTATCGTGCAAGTTCCGAAGGGGCCCGAGGGACGGTACAGCCTCTTTACTATCGACACGCTCGGTATCCTGAGCCAAAGCGAGCACAAGGATATCGCCCGGGACCTGATTCGGTTCTACTTCGACGAGGAACGTCGGTTCCAGTACTCGAAGCAGAAGGGGTTCTTGCCGGTCGTCAAATCGGTCGGCGAGCGGCCGTACTTCTCCGAATCGAAAAACTGGGCTCCGTTCGTCCAAGCGGGCCAGTACGCTCGCGCCCGGCCGAAGCTCAGTAATTTCAGCGAGTTCAACGACCGGATGGTCCAAGCGATTCAGGAGGCGCTCGCCGACCAAAAGAGCCCGCAGAAAGCGTTGAACGACGCTCAAAGCGACCTCGAAGACGCGATGAACTGATGAGTGAAACACATGAGCCTCGCTGAAGAATACACTGGGACGGACGAGGACTCTCGCCTCTCGCAGTCCGTTGCACACCTCAGGCGGAACCGGCGCGCCTATCTCCTGATAGCGCCCGCTGCGGTGTTCTTGCTCGCCGTCGTCGGCTATCCGATACTGGAGACGTTTCGCCTGTCGTTGTACCGTTCACCGGCCGACTCGACTATCGAGACGTTCGTCGGTCTGCAACACTACGTCGAAATCGTCAACAGCGACATCTTCTACCGGCTCATCTGGCAGACGGGTCGCTGGGTGCTGGTCGGCGTCGCCGGCAAGACGCTCCTCGGACTGCTCATCGCGGTTCACCTGAAAGGGGACATCAAGGGTCGGAAGTTCTTCCGAACGGCGTTTCTCATCCCGTGGGGAATCCCGTACGCCATCTCTGCGGTCGTCTTCCGCTGGATAGAGCACCCGCAGTTCGGCTACCTCAACGCGGTGTTGCTCAAACTCGGCGTGATAGAACAGGGTATCGGCATCCTCGGCAACCCCGACATCGCGTGGTTGGGCGTCGTCGTCGCCGACATCTGGATTGGAACGCCGTTCATGGCGATTATCTTCCTCGCCGGACTCCAGTCGATTCCACAGGACCTCTACGAGGCGGCTGCCATCGACGGGGCCGAGCGATGGCACCAGTTCAGATACATCACGCTGCCGCAACTCAAGAGCGTCATCCTGATGGCCACGTTGCTTTCGACCATCTGGACGTTCGTCAGCTTCGACGTCATCTGGACGATGACCGGTGGTGGACCGATTAGCACGACTGCGACCCTCGTCATCCACATCTACCAGGTCGGCCTGCAGAACGGGAACCTCGGCCGTGGCGCTGCGTACAGCGTCATCGGGTTCCTGTTCCTCCTGTTGTTCGCAATCGTCTATCTGCGGGTGTACACCCGCGGAGGTGACGAACTATGACGATGGCAGGTCACGACAGGTCCGGTCTCCGCCGGGTCAGAGTCTACGGCGTCCTCATCGCGCTCCTCGGGATTATGATGTTCCCGTTCTACGCGATGTTCTCCAGCACGTTCAAACCGGAGTCTGAGATTTTCTCGGCTCCGGCGACGCTGGTGCCGTCAGACCCGTCTATCAGTGCGTACCTCGACGTCTGGACGCAGACCGACGTCGTGTTGTGGATCGCAAACAGCTTCGTCATCTCACTCGGAACCGTCGTGTTGACGCTCCTGCTCGCGATTCCGGCCGCGTACTCGTGCGCACGGAACGACTTCGTCGGCAAGCGGACGTTCCTGCTCGCCGTGCTCGTCGTCCAGATGTTCGCACCGGTCGTGCTCATCGTGGGGCTGTTCGACGTCATCACGCAGTTCGGGTTGTTCAACACCTATCTCGCCGTCATCATCCCCGCCGCGGCGTTCACCCTGCCGTTCAACATCTGGATGCTCTACGGCTACTTCAAGACGGTTCCCGTCGCACTGGAGGAGTCGGCTCGCATCGACGGAGCGAGCCAGCTACAGGTGCTCACGAAAATCGTCCTCCCGCTGACGAAACCCGCCCTCGTCGCCAGCATCACCTACACGTTCCTGTACGCGTGGAACCGGTTGCTGTTCGTGCTGACGTTCCTGACCGACAGCGGGAAGTACAACATTCCGCGTGGTGTCTTCTCGATGGTTGGTGCGCTCCAGACGGATTGGCGGATGATGCTGACGGTCTCGGTTATCGGCATCATCCCGCTTCTCATCCTGTTCGCCTTCCTCGAACAGTACATCGTCGCCGGGATGACTGCTGGCGCAGTCAAGGAGTAACCCACTCCTTACACCTCGGCCGTGTTCACCACCTCGGACTGACCATCCCCAGCACCTGACGCACGAATCGAACCGCGCCTCACTCTCTCCCCGTCCTCCATATTTATTATCGGCCCACGAGACGGCATCGTATGGAATTCGCTCTCTGGGCGTACCCGTGGGACCTGTTAGACGAAGGGCCGACACGGGTTACGAACCGACTCGACGAACTCGGCGTCGATGAGATAACTCTCGCAACCAACTACCACACTGTACAGGCGTTCGCACCGCACAACCCCGAACGCCGGACGTTCTTCGCCCGGGCGAGTTCGTACTTCGAGCCCGGTGAGGGCTACGGCCGCCTCGAACCGGTGCCGTACGAGGGGATGTCTGGTGACTGGGTTGCCGACATCGCCGCCGAACTCGGCGACGTTCGGTTGAATTCGTGGACGGTCGGTTGTCACAACTCCCGGCTCGGCATGCAGAACCCGGACGTGACGTTGACCTCGGCTCACGGCGACGACTTGGTGTTCGGACTTTGTCCATCGAACCCTGACGTCCAGGAGTACCTCGTCGCGCTCGTCCGCGACCTCGCCGCCCGGGAGCACTTCGACCGCATCGAACTGGAGACGTTCGACTACTTCTACGGCACCGGGTTCGGCTGGCACCACCAGAAGATTCACGCGCAACTCGGGACGCTCGGCGAGTTCCTCTTCGGACTATGCTTCTGTGACCACTGCCGGGAGACCGCCGCGGACGCCGGAATCGACGTCGAAGACGTTCGAACCACCGTCGCCGACGCCCTCGATTCTGTCATCGCCGGTTCGACTCCACACGACCTCTCGCCGGAGTTGTGGCTCCGCGAACACGGCGCAGTCGCCGAGTACGTCGGCGTCCGAGCTGAGACGCTGGCGGACCTCTATGCTGACTTCGCGGCGGCCAGCGGACAGACGCCACTCGGCTACTACGTCGGTGCGCCTGAACCCGGACGAGAGTGGATGCTCGGCGCGGACCTCGAACAGTTGTCCGAGCACGTCGATTACTACTGTCTCCCGGCGTACGAGTCGTCGCCGAGTGCAGTGATGGACGCCTATCAGGCCGTTGACGCGCTGTCACCGGATGTCCCGATTCACGTTGGACTCCTGCCGGGCCACCCGGCGATACACGACGAGGAGACACTCGTCGACATCGTGGACGCACTGCGAGCCGCTGGCGTTCCTCGGGTGTCCTTCTACAACTACGGACTGTTGCCGGAGCAGTCACTCGACTGGATTCGGGCGGCGACGAACCCTGCGAGATTGTAACGAACGATACTTTCTTATCGCCACCCCGTACAACCATGGGTATGGAGATAACCGACGTGACAGCGGTTACTGTAGACGTTCCGCTGACCAGTCTCGACGAACCGTTGGGTATCGGCCCCTACACGACCAACCACGGCGAACTCGACTCGATGGAGCGTGTGCTCGTCCGTGTCGATACCGACGAGGGAATCGCCGGGTGGGGCGAAATGCGCGTGTTCCTGTCGCCGTCTGCGACCGAATCGATTCTCGAAGAGGGCGTCGGACCGATGATTACCGGGCAGTCGCCGTTCGAAATCGAACGCCTCCGCCGCCAGGTGTTCGTCGAGTATACGAACGTCGATATGTTCTTTGCCGCCGTCGAGACGGCCTGTTGGGACATCGTCGGCAAAGCACTCGACCGCCCCGTCTACGAACTTCTCGGCGGGTGGACCGCACCGACACAAAGCACGCTTCGACATCGAGAGAACATGGGCGAAAACGACCTGAAACCACAGGAGGTTCCTATCGCCTTCTGTCTCGGGATTCTCTCACCGGAAGAGTCCCGGGTCAAAGCGCGCGAGGCGCTGGACGCCGGTTTCGACGTGCTCAAGACGAAAGCCGGGAAGGATTGGCGGCAGGACGTAGCCCGAATCAAAGCGATGCACGACGAGACAGACGGGCAACTCGAATTCCGACTCGACCCCAATCAGGGGTGGACGCTCGACCAAGCGGTTCGCGTCGGGGCCATGCTGGAAGACGAGGGAATCTACCTCCAGTACCTCGAACAGCCGATTCGAGTGGACGCCCACAAGTCGCTGGCAGCGTTACGACAGCGCCTCCGGCAGCCCATCGCACCGAACGAGGACACCTACATCTCCCACAACATCTCCTCGCTCGTCGAAGCCGGCGCGATGGACGTCGGCGTCATCGACCTGACTCCCGCGGGTGGAATCAGCGGGCTTCGCCAACAGGCGGCAGTTCTCGAAGACGCCGGTGTTCCGTTCACGCACCACTGCGCGTTCGACCTCGGAATCCGAACGGCGGCGATTCTTCACGCCGTCAGCGGTATTCCCGGGTTCTCGCTCCCGCCGGACTCGACGTACTACGCCTGGGAGGGCGACGTTATCGACGAGCCGTTCGAGGTCACCGACGGTTGTCTCCCCGCTCCGAGCGGCCCGGGACTCGGCATCTCTGTCGACCTCGACGCAATCGAGGAGTACAGAATATGACGAGCGAAGCACCGAACACGATGAGAGGCCATGACAAGGTTGAAGAGGTGCGACCGCGTCGATTTGTCTGCTATGGTTGAGTTATCACTACGAGACCGCCCAGCAATCGTGACCGGCGCATCTCGCGGTATCGGCCGCGAAATTGCCTCCCGGTTCGCTGAGGCTGGCGGGGAGGTCGCCATCTGCTCGCAGTCTTACGAAGATGTCGAGCCGGTGGCCGAAGAGCTGACCGCTGCACACCCCGGCCGAGTCGTTCCCGTCGAGTGTGACGTCACGGACCGAGATCAAATCCGCAACCTCGTCGATACCGCACTCGACGAGTTCGGCGAGATTCGAGTCTTGGTGAACAACGCTGGCGGCTCCGACGAGCCGTCTAACACTATCCACCGCTGTGACGAAGAGACGTTCGAGTGGATGCTCGGTTTGAATCTCAAGAGCCAGTTCATGATGAGCAAGGAGGTCCTTCCGGCGATGGTCGCCGCCGGTGGCGGGTCGATGGTCCACATGGGTTCGGTCAACGGGCTGTTCGGAATCGGACTCTCGGGCTACTCCGAGGCGAAGAGTGGACTGCTGTCGATGTCCCGAAACCTCGCTGCTCACTACGGCCAACACGGCGTTCGTTCGAACGTCATCTCCGCGGGGACCATCGAGACTGCCACCCGTCGCGATGAGATGGAGAACACGGAGGGCCGAACCGGAGAATCCAGCGCCAGAGAACGCTGGCTCGACCAGTATCCGCTCGGCCGATTCGGTAGGCCCGGCGAAGTCGCGGACACGGCGTTGTTCCTCGCCTCCGAGTTCTCGAGCTTCATCACCGGCGAGAACATCGTGCTCGACGGCGGACTCACGACGAGCCTCCCGACATCGTTCATCAACGAAGTCTATCAGACGGACGAGGTACCGACCCGAAACGACCACGAGTGACACCAATGAGAGAGCTATCCACTGACGACGCACCAGACAGTATCGGACCGTTTTCGCAAGGAATCGTCTCGGGAGACCGAATCTACGTCTCCGGACAGGGGCCTGTCGACCCCGAAACCGGCGATGTCGTGTCGGGCACACCGGGCGAACAGACCGAGCGAACGCTGAAAAATATCGAAGCCATCCTCGAAGCGGGCGGCGCGTCGCTCGCGGACGTGGTGAAGGCGACGGTGTTCCTGAAAGACATGCGGTACTACGACGAGGTAAACGAGGTCTACGGGGAACACATGTCGGCGCCGTATCCTGCACGGAGCGCGGTCGAAGTCGTGAAACTCCCGGTCGATATCGACGTGGAAATCGAGGTCGTCGCCGAAGCGTGAGTGGCCAGGTGACGCGAAGAAGCGGTCAGTCTCGTACGTGGTGAACGGCGCGCTGTTTCGACTCAGTCGTTGCGGGCAGTGGCCACGGCATCGACGAACGCACGGGCGTTCGCCGTCAGTTCTTCGTAGTCGCCGCGTTCGATTGCCTCGCCATCGACGAGCGAACTCCCGACACCGACTGCGGTCGCACCGGCGTCGATGAACGCACCGACATTGTCGAGCGAGACGCCCCCAGTGGGGACGGTTGGAATGTGTCCGAGCGGTCCCTGTAACGACGAAACGAATCCCGGGCCGAGCGACGCTGCCGGGAATAGTTTGACCATGTCGGCCCCGGCGGTGTACGCGTCGACGGCTTCGGTCGGTGTCGCTGCGCCGACCACCGAGGGGGCACCGTAGCGATTGGCGGTCTGTATCGTCTCCGTATCGACCGACGGCGTAACGATGAATTCGGCACCTGCGAGCATCGTCGCCCGAGCGGTTTCGGCGTCGAGCACTGTCCCCGCACCGACGACCACCTCGTCCGCTGTGAACGTCGAGGATATATCTCGAATCATATCGAGGACACCGTTGGTGTTCGCCGTCACCTCGACGACCGAGACGCCACCGCGCTGAAGCGCATCGACGGTCTCGATTGCCCTCTCGGGGTTCGTACCGCGGACGATTGCGACGATACCCGTCTCTACGACTCGCTGGACGATATCTGCGGACATCACTGGTATCACGAAGACGCACCTCTTAATGTTCGGGATACAGGCGGGAATGGGTGCTCAGTTCCAGTCGTGGTCGGTTCGCGGTTACCAGCAGTAGAAGACACACCAGAGCAAACATCGTCGAAAACAGAGGAACTATGCTGCGACTCCGAGAGAAACGCGTATGGAGACCTCCTCCCAGGAGAGTGGACGCTGTGGCGCCTGACCTCGTGACCTTCGGCGAGACGATGCTTCGCCTCTCGCCGCCACGCGGGAGTCGGTTGGAGACGACGGAGACGCTTCGATTCAGCACGGCGGGTGCGGAGTCGAACGTCGCAATCGCCGCGAGCAGACTCGGGGCTGAGTCGACGTGGCTATCGAAACTCCCGGATTCGGCGCTCGGTCGCCGAGTCGTCACCGACCTTCGTCGACACGGTGTCACCCCGGAAGTCGTCTGGACGGACCAGCATCGCCAAGGCACCTACTATCTCGAACACGACAGCGCCCCGAGAGGTACAGCCGTCATTTACGACCGGAACGATGCCGCGGTGGCGACGGCCACTCCCGGCGAACTCCCAACCGAACCAATCGAGAATGCGAGCTACTACTACACGAGTGGAATAACACCCGCGCTATCGGACCAACTCCGAGAAACGACGCAGGCGCTGCTCAAAACTGCGCAGTCAGCCGGAACGACGACCGTGTTCGACCTGAACTATCGAACGAAGCTTTGGGACCCCGAGGAGGCCCGGCGGGTGCTTGAACCACTGTTCTCTCACATCGACGTTCTCGTCGTCGCGGCTCGCGATGCGCGAACCGTCCTCGGCCTCGATGGCGATGCGTCGGCGATTGCAACAGCGCTGGCAGACGAGCACGGTTTCGAGACGGTTCTGGTCACGCGTGGTGACGAAGGCGTGGTGGCGCTGTCGGATGGGAGGGTGTCCGAACAGGGAGCGTTCGAGACCGAGACGTTCGACCCGATTGGGACGGGCGACGCCTTCGTTGGAGGGTATCTCGCAGCCCGAATCCGCGGGGACGAACTCGCTTCAGCACTCGAACAAGGTGCAGCAACGGCGGCACTCAAGCGGACACTCGACGGTGACTTGGCGGTCGTCACGCAGGAGGAAGTCGATGCCGTTCGGGAGCAATCGAGTAGCGGTATCAGTCGCTGAGACCCCGATACCGAGTTTGGTACGTTTCAGGGTGTCGGGCGACCGTATCGCCCAGTATTGTTGTATCAGGGTTGCACAAACGGAGGGATGAGACAATAGTGTCTGAGATAAGTAACGGATATTGGACTGGAAATATTATAATTTCATAGCAAAATACGACGGTAGTATTGGTGTTGTCTTCCCATCACTGGGTTGTATTAGTGGATTATATTATTGTGAATATATTGCCTCTGTTCGCATCAGTGTTATTAACAAACACTATTGAGGGGGAGCGAGATGGTTCTGTGACAGCGTGTCGAACAGTGCGAGGCAAACTTGTACTCCCCGCGTACACCAGCAAGTCGCTTTCAGCCTCGCGGCCCGGAAGTGTGGCGGGTAGCTACCGATAAATAAACTAGTACAGCGTTTCTTCCATAGTTAGTTTATGACGGGTGGCTTGCGTCAGGGCCCGACCTTTCAGCTAGCCATCCTGCGTATCTTGCTAGTACTTCGCATCGGTAGAAACTGCACTTGGGACGTTAAATCTGTGAATATTGTCGCGGATGTCTCTCGTAGTGTGAGCTGACTTGCACTGTCCTCAACTCTCCGGACATTCGTTCGCTCAATTCAGAAACTCAGCCTAGATTTAATATGATTAACTGATATAATTATAATATGACATCTCAACTGTCAGGCCGAGCGATGTCATCGCACGAGTGGACCGAGGTATCGCTTCCGAACGGAGAACGAGACGAACGGGTCGTCCTCGCATCGATTGAGTCGTACAACGGTAGCAACACCGCTGGCGTTAGATTTCGGAACGTCGACGCCGACGGAATGGAGTTATTCGTCGAAGAAGAGAACTCGGGCGATAGCGAGTCGCGTCACAACCGGGAGGCTGTCGGGTTCTTTAGCACGCCTTCGGGACAGATAACCGACCAGTCTGGGCGCACTGTCGGCGAATCGGGCGTTGTCACTGCGAGCCAGTCCGGAGCCGACCAGTGGCACTCGATTAGCCTCGACAACGACTATTCGAACCCCGTCGTCTTCACGCAGGTGATGAGCTACAACGGGAGAAACCCGTGTCACACACGAACCCGAAACGTCGGGTCGGGCTCGTTCGAGTTCCAAATCGAGGAATGGGACTATCTCGACGGCGCACACACCGACGAAGAAATCGGATACGTCGTGCTCGAATCGGGGGTCCATCTACTATCCAGTGGGATTCCCGTCGAAGTCGGCACGACTACGACCGGCCATGCGTGGCAGTCGGTCGAGTTCAGCGCAAAGGTTGGGAGCGACCCCGTGTTACTCACGAACTGCCAAACCCGAAACGGCGAGCACGAGGTCGTCACCAGAAACCGTCGCGTAACGAGTAGCGGGGCACAGGTCAGACTCCAAGAAGAAGAGGCTCGCGGTGGCCAGCACACCGACGAAACAGTCGGGTATCTGGTCCTCCCGCAAACCCTCTCTCAGTACACGTCCGAACGAGTCGCCTCGGCTCACGAGTGGACTGACGTGAACTTCTCGGGTGCCCAGCCGTCGGAGTCTGTCGTCGTCGCCTCTATCGACACGTACAACGGTTCGAACCCCGCCGACGTTCGGATGCGGAACGTCACTGCGAGCGGGATGCAGGTGTTCGTCGAAGAAGAGGCCTCCCAAGACAACGAGATGAACCACGCCGAGGAGGTTCTCGGGTTCTTCAAAACCAGGACTGGGCCGCTGTTCGATTCCTCGGGTGACCGCGTCGGCGAAACGGGGGTGATACGGACGGACCAACCCGGAAGCGACCAGTGGCATTCCGTCTCCCTCAACGGGCGGTACTCGAATCCGGTCGTCTTCGCACAGGTGATGAGTTACGAGGGGACCAACCCCTGCCACATCAGGGTCCAGAACGTTGACCCAGACTCGTTCGAGTTCCAAATCGAGGAGTGGGACTACCTCGACGGCGAGCACTACGAAGAGCAAATCGGGTACATCGTGCTCGAAAGCGGTGGCCACGACCTTTCGGGCAGTGGCTACGTCGAGGTCGGGACGACAGACGGAACTGACTCGTGGACTGGACTGAACTTCGATGGCGACGTCGGCGGCGACCCAGTCTTAATCAGCCGGTGTCAGACGTACAACGGTCACAACGAAGTGGTCACGCGGCATCGTCATGTGACGGCCGACGGGGCCGACGTTCGATTGCAGGAAGAACAGGGCCGAGACGGTGAGCACACGACCGAGACCATCGGCTATCTGGTCGCCCCGCGAACGACCGCCGACATCACCACGGGCACTATCGAGGCGACAGAGGAGTGGTCGTCTGTCGGGCTGTCCGGCATTCCATCGACCGACCCAGTCGCACTCACGTCGTTGCAGAGCTTCAACGGCGGAAACACGGTCGGTGTTCGGTTGCGAAATGTCGGCTCTCACGGCATGGAACTGTTCCTCGAAGAAGAGACATCGGGCGACGACGAGACGGCCCATACCACCGAAGACGTCGGAATCGTCGCCACGTCAGCAGGTGCAATCCTCGACGAGGAAGGGGAGCAAATCGGAGAAGCAGGGGCCATACGGACACACCAACCCGCCTCCGACCACTGGCACACCTGCGACTTGGACGAATCTTACTCTGACCCGGTCGTCTTCGCGCAGGTGATGAGTTACAACGGTAGCGACCCGTGTCACACGCGGATTCGAAACGTCGGCTCGGACTCCTTCGAGTACAAAATCGAAGAGTGGGACTCCCTCAACGGGGCACACACCGAGGAGTCGGTCGGGTACGTCGCACTCGAACGAGGTGTCCACGAAATCGAAGGCGAAGTTCCCATCGAGGTCGGGACTACCAAGACGGACCATACGTTCGGAACCGTCACGTTCGCCAGTGATTTCCAGTGTAATCCGGTGTTCCTCACGCACTGTCAGACCCACAACGGCGGTGACGCAGTCGTCACGCGAAACCAGGCTATTCGCTCCGACAGAGCCGAGGTCCGATTGCAAGAGGAGGAAGCGGGCTCCGCAACGCACACTGAGGAGACAGTCGGCTACCTCGTGACCCCGCAGTTGATCCTCGGGAATCGCCGGTCGGTAGCGGAGTTCCACCCGAGTTGTCACGGATTCGAGTTCGTCAACTCGTTCAACGAGCTTCCTGACCTTCCTACCCTCCCGGGCAACCTCGACGACAAAATCGAGAACATCGACGCCAGATACGGGCTGTGTGGCGGGATGGCGCTCGCAGCACTGGACTTCTTCCTTTACGACCGCCAGGTTCCAGACACTGCCAACGACGACACCCCACAGTCTGGCCCCCTGTTCGAGTACCTCTGGAAGCGTCAGATGGACACGTTCGACCACGAACACACCTACCGACATCTGCGCAAGTTCGTCCAGTTCTATCTCCCGACCACGTTCACACGAGCGCGGTCGGTCGAGGAGCTACGCAGTCTGAAAGGAGCGTTGGACGACGGTGACCCGACTGTTCTCGGACTCGTGTACGTCCGCGCTGGCGACGGAAACATCTGGAACAACCACCAGGTGCTCGCGTACGATTACACCGAGTCTGGGGACACCACTCGCATCCACGTCTACGACCCGAACTGCCCTGGTGACAACAATATCGAGGTCCGAGTGACGGTCAAAGACCAGGGTGTCCTCGACCCCCGTCCCGGCGACGAATACATCGAAGGCGCACAGTACAGAGGCGGAAACAAGATGAGTCGAGACGACGTTGGCACGCTGAACATCGTCGGGCTCATCCACATGGACGTGCCTGCGCAGCGTCCGCCGCTCGATCTGTAATCGGTCTTCTCTCCGCTTTTCGATGCGGCGACAGCGCAGTCGCTCCGTCGCAGTCACTCAAAGAAGTCGGTCGACTCTCGGCGTTTCAGGCTGCCTGCAGCACGTACCGGTCGTCGTCTCGGTGGACGAGCCCGAGGCCGACGAGATGGTCCAAGACCGGATAGAGCGTGATTGTTTTCATCCCCAGTGCGTCTCTGAGCTCTTCGACGGTTCCGCCACGCCGGATTGACAGGTAGAGGTAGACGAGCTTCGTCTGCGACGACGTGAGTGTGTCGGGGACCGGCTCGACGAGCCAGTCCAGCTGCTCGTTCTTGTCTAACGACGGCGTCGACGACGGGAGTCGGGGGTCTTCAGTGTACATCGTCACCATTCCATTCCGCCGTTGACTCCGAGCACCTGTCCAGTCATGTAGTCCGACTTTTCGCTGGCGAGGAACCGAACGATGCCAGCGATATCGTCCACCTCGGCGAACCGCCGCAACGGAATCCGATTCCGAATCTTGTCTTGAATCTCCTCGCCCACGTCGGCGAGCATATCTGTCTTCGTGAATCCGGGTGCGACACAGTTCGCTGTCGTGTCGTACCGGGCAAGTTCGAGCGCGATGGTACGAGTGAACCCGAAGAGCCCACTCTTGGTCGTTGCGTAGTTGGCCTGTCCGTAGTTGCCCTGTTGGCCGACGACGCTCGAAATATTGATGAGACGGCCGTGGTCAGCTTTCTTTAAGTCGTCGTAGAAGACTTTCGTCGCGTTGAACACGCCACCGAGGTTGACGTCCATGACGCGGTCCCACTCCTCGCGTGTCATGTTGTCGAACGTCCGGTCGACGGTGATACCCGCGTTGTTGACGAGGACGTCGACTGGGCTGAAGACCTCGTGAATCCGGTCGCGCATTGCCGCTACTTCGTCGAACTCACAGACGTTCGCCTGCAGCGCGATGGCGGTTCCTCCGGCCTCCTCGATTTCGTCGACGACGTCGTACGCTTCGGCCTCGGAACTGCGGTAGTTTACGACGACGTTTGCCCCCGCTTTTCCGAACTCCGTCGCGATTCCCCGGCCGATTCCCCTCGATGCACCCGTCACCAGGCACGTTTGCGTTGTCAGATCGTTCATTTTTGTGTAGTGTGGTCACTATCCGCACACGAGTCTGCCTCGCCCCTGTCCTATATTCTATATCTCGGGGCACGTCGGACGTCTCGTCTGCGTGGTAGTCTTACGCCACTTCAACTGTTAACTCGCCGTCATTGCATATAGTAATTTCTCCGGGTAAATTGATGATACTTAGCCGTTTGACTATGTTTCTCAATTAAATGTGTGGGGTGTGCACAGATAACACGACCAAGCGTGAAGGATTGGCTCAGAACGTGTCGAAAATTCACTCGTCTCTAAGCTGGCAGAGTAGAGATTCGCTGTTCGCTCTCGAAGGTTTCGAGGTACTCGACGGCCGAACAGTCCCGACCTCCGGTGTGGCAGGGGTACACGCTGGCCACCTGGTCACCGTCGTAGACGGCGATACAGATAGTGGGCAACGAGACGACTTTGTACTGTTCATCGGCGAACGAGGACTCGATAGTTCGCTCCTTGAATGTCGCTTCGAGCGAGATGTCGTGTTCTCTTGCCCACTCTTTGAACGCCTTGACGTAGCCGAGCAGTTCGCCTCCGTACCCTGTGTTCGTGAGGGGTCCGTCGGCGCGTAGTTCACGGCCCCACACGTGGACGTCGTAGTCGGCGATTCGACCTGCGGCGTCGAGCTCTGCAAGCTTCTCGACTGCTGCCTCTTTCGTACGCTCCACGCCAACCTCCGCGTCGGCGCGGAGGAACAACTTCACGTGCTTTGCTTCGTCTGTGTTCGTGGTCATATCGAGTTTTACCAGTCGAGGTGCTGGGGTTGTCACTACGTTGAACTTCGCAAAAACTCTTTGCACGCTCACATTTTCCGGAGAGTCCACGTACTCGACTTAGAGTGAGTATCTCCGACCGTGGCCTGCAGAGTGGATAACCTCCAGCCGCAGGCCTGGTTACTCGTCTCCGTCTGGGGTCGGGTCGACGAGCACGACTGCTTCGCCATCGATGACGGCCTCTTCGTCTTCGTTCGTCACTGCCGTCGACAGGCGGAAGCGGTTCGTGTCCAGAACCTCGACGACTTCGACCTCGGCAGTGAGTCGCTCTCCAATCTCGACGGGACTCAGGAACCGGGTGTCTTGGGACAGATAGACGACGACACCGGGGAGACGGGCGAGGGCCGCGCTGATGAGGCCTGAGACGAGGGTCCCGTGGGCGATACGGCCCTTGAACCGCGTTTCCGATGCGAACGAATCGTCCAGGTGGAGTCGGTTCGTATCGCCGCTCGCTCTTGCAAACGAGTGAACGTCCTCTTCGCTGATGGTCTTGGAAAACGTGACGACGTCTCCCGTCTGAATATCCTCGGGGCTTTCGACGGTTCTCGTGTCTGTCCAGTCCTGTTCGTCGTACGCGACGGACTTGACGTTCGGTTTCGTCTGCTTCGTCTCGCTTCGGCTACCATTGTTGAATCCGAGGGCGGCGAGCGTCGCGCGGTTTGCTTCGAGGACGCTGTTTGCCAGATGGTCCGAGGCGCGAAGCCACGATTTCGTCAGCTGTTGCATTCCAGCCGATGGGGAAGGCGTTGTTCTGTCTGGGGTGGTGTTCTCGCGGGGCATGCTCTACGGTCGTTTCTGCGGTCAGCACCCACTCAACTTAGTCACTTCGGTGTGTTCACACCCACCAACGAGTGAATTTAATGACACGTCGAGACATTCGGAGCCATCTGATACCATCTGTTGCCATCAAATGGTATCTATGGGAATCTATTTGTTGTCTCGGCCACAACAGGCTGATAGGAGATGACGAACGACGCAAACGATGCGAGTTGGCCGCCAGCGCTTTTCGCATCACAGATGCAGAAAGCCAGCGAAGAGTTCACCCAGCAGCAACTCCAACTGTTCGAAGAGTTATTGACGGCAGGTTCGGGCATGTCGGACGGTTCCCCGATGGGTGACTTCCCCGACCTCGGGTCGATGAGCCTGCAGACGGCAGTGTTCAAGACGCGCGTGCAAAGCGGGGGCCGAATCAGTATCCCCGACGCAGAGCGCGACGCCCTCGACATCGAGGAAGGAGACCTGGTCCAAGCGTTCGTCGTCCCAATCAAACAACCACGTGGTGATTCAAATGAGTGAGCAAGCAAATCCGTTCGCACAGTTCTTCCAGATGCAGCGCCGTTCGATCGAACAAACGCAGCGAAGCATGCATCAGAGCATCGAGTTCCAAAAACAGCTATCCCGGATGATGGTCGACGGCATGAAAGCACAACAGTCGGTCAACCGGAAAGGAACCGACTTCGCCCGGACCGCCTTCAAGTCGTATCTCGACATGATGGACTCGGCCATGCCAGGGGAATCCCACATGTACGCGGACATGAAGGGGATGATGGACGATCAGTTCGACAACATCGACGAGATGACCGCCGAGACTTGGGAGGTCATGGAAGAAGGATTCGAGGAGAACGCAGACGCCATGGACGAGTTCATGGACAACTCTGTCGAGTACCTCGACGAGGCGACTGACGTTTACCTCGAAGGCCTGCACGAGGCAGAGGAGACTTCGGCACAGGTCACGCCAGCCACCTCAGAGTAATTCGCTGAGGAACTATTTTACCCCGGCCGAAAGTACATCATAACAATGTCAAAACAATCTGGTGATGAGTGGACGATGTATGCAGAAGAGATGAACGAGACGATGATTGCGGCACTCGAACGCAACCTCGAGGCCCAAACACAGTTCGTCGAGTCGTGGCTTGACGTGCTCGACGAGACGCCTGAGGTGTCTTCAGAGCAGTTGAACGAAGGCCTCGATGGCTACTCCCGTGCGTACGAAGTGTGGATGGAGGCCGCTGAGCAGCAGTTCGAACGGGCGAGTGACGCGTTCGAGGGCGAAGACGTCTCTCTCAACGAGTTCCGTAATATCTGGCTGAACTCGGCGAACGATGCGTTCAAAGAAGTGATGGGGACCTCGGCGTTCGCCGCCGCAACTGGACAGACCGTCGAGGACGTCCTCGAAATGCAACAAGAGGTCGACGAGGCTGCACAATCGACGTTACGAACCCTCGGGTTCGCCACGGAAGACGACATCGACGAAGTCGCGAAACGTCTCGTCGAACTCGAACGTCGTCAGCACGCCGTCGAGACGAAACTCGACCGAATCCTCGATGCGATGGACGTGGAGGAATGACACCAGTGACATTCGCGTTGGACCTGCAGCGACGCCAGTGGGAGGAGGCCGCGAAACTCATCGATAGGACGGCCTCTGCCTCCGAGAGCACCGAAACGATGTCTCAGGTCGAAGTCGGACAAACCCCGAGTGAGGTCGTCTACGAGGAGAACAAACTCGAACTCCTCCACTACGAGTCGCAGACCGAGACACAACACGACGTGCCGATTCTCATCGTGTACGCGCTCATCAACCGACCGTACATCCTCGACCTCCAGCCTGACCGAAGCGTCGTTCGGACGCTTCTCGAACAGGGGTTCGACGTCTACCTCATCGACTGGGGTGAGCCGTCGCCACTCGACAGACATCTCACGCTCGACGACTACGTCTCGCGGTACATCGACAACTGCGTCGATGTCGTTCGCGAGCGCTCTGGACAGGACTCCATCAACCTCCTCGGATACTGTATGGGCGGCACGATGAGCGTGATGTACGCGTCGCTGTTCCCCGAGAAGGTTCAGAACCTCGGGCTGATGGCTGCAGGGCTCGTCTTCGACGACACGGGTGGTGTCCTCGAACGCTGGGGTGACGAGGAGTACTACTCACCGTCGGCCGTCACTGGCGCGTTCGGCAACGTTCCCTCGGAGTTCCTCGACGTCGGATTCGCGCTGATGGATCCCGTCGAAAACTTCGTCACCAAGTACGTCCGGTTCTTCGAAAACGTGGAAAACGAGTCCTTCGTGGAGAACTTCTCTCGGATGGAGCGCTGGCTCGGAGACGGTATCGACGTCGCGGGCGCGACGTATACGCAGTTCTTGGAGGACGTCTACCAGGGTAACAAACTCGCCAACAACGAACTCGAACTGGATGGAAAGCACATCGACCTCTCACGACTCGAGATGCCCATCCTTCAGATTGTAGGTGAGTACGACCACCTCATTCCCCCGGAGGCGAGCAAACCCTTCAACGACCTCGTTCCGAGCGAGGACACAGACATCATCGAAGGAGCGACTGGACACATCGGCCTCTCTGTCTCGTCGCGGTCCCACAGAGACTTGTGGCCGGCCGTGAGCGACTGGTTCGCCGAACGCTCGGTGCCAATCCACTCGCAGGAACCGGAGCCGAAGGCTGAAGACGAACCCGGGACTGCCGACAAGCCACACGAAGAGACAGCCGACTCGGCGGGTGAGTCACACGAGGATGGAACTGATTCCCCGGACGGACAGCACGAGTCGCAGGGAGATGAGTCGAACGGCGCTCACGCAGGCGGACTCGAATCCATCGACGGTGTTGGGCCGACGTATGCAGAACGGCTCGCCGACGCGGGAGTACCGACTGTGGCTGCATTGGCTGCGGCCGACCCCTCGGAGATTGCAGACGCTATCGACGTGCCGGTTTCGCGCGTGACCGCTTGGGTCAAGCAGGCGTCAGATAGAGCGAACTGAACTGAACGGTTCTCGGTAGCACCGCTCAGATTGGGTGGACCGGAACTTTTGCCGACCGAACCACGCGGTCTGTACAGCTCCCGATGTGCGGAAGCTCGAAATCCGAGTGGCCGTGTTTTCCCATCACGATGAGGTCGATTCCCTGTTCTTCCACGTATTTGAGGATGGTCTCGTGTGGGAGCCCCCGCTTGCAGACAGTGATCGTTTCGAGTCCCAGTTCTTTGGCTTTCTCTTCGACTGTCTCGAGTATCTCTTCACCGTGGTCTTCGACCTGCTCGAAGAACAACTCGTCACTCGAGAGTGCTGGCGTATCGCCGTACGTTCGCCGGTCGACGACGTAGAGTGCGTGAACAGTCGCGCCGTACTTCTGTGCGATATCGAGTCCGTACTCGACACCGCGCATGGACCCATCGCTCCCGTCGATGGGGATGAGGATGTGGTTGTACATCACACTCACCCATTCACCAGCTTGGATAATCAAGTTTTAGTCCGTTGACGTGATATTCCGGCTACTACGGATTCCGTTGGCAGACGGGGAGGGTTCGTAAACAAACGGAGGTTGTGTTGTTAGTAGTTGGTAATTACCATTTACACATGTATGACTGTAATGAGTCCATTTGAGCTATTTGTACAACTAGAACAATATTGGTGGCTATTTACTATCTATAGAACTCTATATCGGTCTCCCTCTTGAGTCGTCTCCCTCGAAAATAGAACCCCACTCCAGGCAGGAAATATCAAGGAAAATATAGTAGATGGCTGTCCTGTATTGGTTCCAAAATTGGGTCTGAATGTCTGATTATGGACTATTATCTCTATGTGTACTCTGATTCAATTTATGTATCTGATATCAATAATGCGACTAGATGCGAATTTTTCAGTGACTCGCTCGAAATTTAGTTGATTTTCCTCACTGTTTTCTCTTTGTGATTCTGTATCTGCTTGTGCATCATATTGTCACATGTGGTGAGGGGATTCCCTCATCTGGCGCTAGTTACTGGCGAATTGTCTCTCGTTTTCTCCCACTCGTCGCAGCACATTCCACCCGTTCCAACCCCCTCCATCCCATCTCATCCCGCCCTGTCCAATTCCACCCACCGCACCCCCCCACCATGGCTTCGGGCACCGCTTTCTGCCGACAACTCTAATGGTTGTAGGGGGAATGCACAAATACCTTTAGGCCGACCTAAAATCGAAACGCATTACACTGGTTTAGGCTAGCCTAAAACATATGCAGCAACAATTGGCAGGCCTCACAGTTCGTACGAATCACGGCGACACCGTGGGTGAGAACTGATGAAGTACGTGGACGCATCGGACGACAGCCTCCTGGGCCAACAAGCAGTCCGGGAGTCGAACGCGCGGACGTACCCGCGTCACCTCCCACTCGCCATCGACGAGGCTCGTGGTATCACGGTCACCGACATGGACGGGAACCAGTATCTCGACTGCCTCGCAGGTGCTGGCACACTCGCGCTCGGCCACAACCACCCCGTGGTCACAGACGCAATCGAGCGAGTGCTTTCGGAGACACGCCCGCTCCACACACTCGACATCACGTCGCCGGTCAAGGAGGCGTTCGTCGACGAACTCTTCGACAGTCTTCCGGCCGAGTTCGCCAACAACGCGAAGATTCAATTCTGTAGTCCCGCCGGTACTGACGCCGTCGAAGCGGCGATGAAGCTGACGAAGACAGCAACCGGAAACCGGAGTATGCTCGCGTTCCAGGGCGGGTATCACGGTATGACAAACGGGGCGCTCAGCCTCATGGGCGACACCGGTCCCAAAGAGTCCGTTCCGGGACTCATGAGCGATGTGCATCATCTGCCGTATCCGTACGCATACCGATGCCCGTTCGGTATCGGTGGCGACGAGTCACACCGCGTCTCCAGCGAATACGTCGAACGCTTGCTAGACAACCCGTCGTCTGGTATCGTCGACCCCGCGGGGATGATTCTCGAACTCGTCCAAGGTGAGGGTGGTGCGGTTCCTGCCCCCGACGAGTGGGCGAGAGAGATTCGCCGCATCACCCGCGAGCGTGACATCCCGCTCATCGTGGACGAGATTCAGACTGGGCTCGGACGCACAGGCGAGTTGTTCGCCTTCGAGCACGCGGATATCGTCCCCGACGTTGTCACCCTCTCGAAGGCTGTCGGCGGCGGCCTCCCGCTGTCTGTCGTCCTCTACCGAGAGGACCTCGACGTCTGGGAGCCCGGTGCGCACGCCGGAACCTTCCGCGGGAATCAGGTTGCGATGGCTGCTGGCCGGGCGACAATCGAACACGTCGTCGAAAACAACTTGCACACCCATGCGGCGAACATGGGAGCACGACTGCGTGACCATCTTGAGGACCTCGACGGCGACTACGAGGTCGTCGGCGACGTCCGCGGGCGCGGGCTCATGCTCGGCGTCGAGTTCGTCGACCCGACTGGCGAGCCCGATTCCTTAGGTCACTACCCGGCGAATACAGAGCTCGCAAAGCGGGTTCGAGAGGAGTGCTTCGACCGCGGCCTTATCATCGAACTCGGTGGCCGACACAGCTGTACGGCTCGGTTCCTCCCACCGCTCATCGTCAACAAGACCGACATCGACGAGATTGCCGACCGATTCCACGAGGCAGTCCGCGCTGCGGTCGAGGCTCGAAAGCCACTTCAGGGGGCAGCATGAGCCACGAGTCGCTCGATGCCCCGCCCGAGTCCCGCCCCACTTCCGACGCGGAGTCTGTCGATTCGCTCTTCCTCGGGAGCGAGGTCGGAGCCGAGTCTTACCGTGATGCAATCGAGCAGTCTATCGACATTGTCGCCAAGGCGTTCGGCGAAGCCGACTCGCCGTACACGGGTGCGAGCCCGGAAGCCGTCGAAGCGCAACTGGCTTCGTTCGACTGCCTCCCCGAGGAGGGCGCTGGACTCGACGAGACACTGGACCACGTCTCCGAGGAGATTCTCGCGGAGACAATTCGAGTTGCGCACCCGGCATGCGGTGCACACCTCCACTGCCCGCCGGTGATCCCAGGACTCGCGGCCGAGGTGTTGCTGACGGCTGCGAATCAGTCGCTCGACTCGTGGGACCAAAGCGGTGCGGCGACCATCCTCGAACAGCGGATGGTAGAGACGCTGGCTGAGACGTTCGGATACGACGACGAAGCCGACGGCGTCTTCACTAGCGGCGGCACGCAGTCGAACTTCATGGGGCTGCTCTTGGCCCGCAACAAGGTGGCGGACGAGCGGTTCGACCACTGGGTGACCGAAGACGGACTGCCCCCGGAGGCCGACCGGCTGCGGATTCTCTGCTCGGCAGACGCCCACTTCACGGCCAAACAGTCGGCGGCGCAGTTGGGTCTCGGCGAGAACGCTGTCGTGTCTATCGAGACCGACGACGAACACCGCATGTCGGTCGACGCGCTCGACGAGACACTCGACACACTGGACGACCAAGACCTCGTTCCCTTCGCGCTTGTCGGCACTGCTGGAACGACTGATTTCGGTAGCATCGACCCACTTCCGAAACTCGCCGCTCGCGCGCACGAACACGACCTGTGGTTCCACGTCGACGCCGCCTACGGTGGTGCACTCGCGTTTAGCGACACTCACCACGAGAAACTAGCCGCTATCGAGTGTGCTGACTCCATCGCCGTCGACTTCCACAAGCTGTTCTATCAGCCGATTAGCTGTGGTGCGTTCCTCCTGCAGGACGGAACGAACTACCAGTACATCCAGCGACACGCGGCGTACCTCAACCCCGAATCGGACGACGAGGCAGGGGTGCCGAACCTCGTCTCGAAGTCGGTCCAGACGACCCGCCGGTTCGACGCCCTCAAACCCTACGTGACGTTCCGAACACTGGGTCGAAAGCGACTCGGGGAACTCGTCGACTCGACTCTCGAACTGGCCTCGGAGACCGCAGCGTATCTCCAAGATAGCGACCGATTCGCGTGTCTTCACACGCCGACACTGAATGCGGTCGTCTTCCGATACGTTCCCGAACACGTTCCGTCAGACACCGACACAGACCAGTACGTCGGCACACTCAACGAGCGCATTCGGGACACGCTCCTGAACGAGGGCCGTGCCGTCGTCGCTCGCACCGAGGTCGATGGCGTCGCGAGTCTGAAGTTCACCCTGCTCAATCCCCGGGCGACGTGGGCTGACGTCGAGTCGCTCCTCGACGATATCGAACGCATCGGCAGCGACCTCGAAGCGACGACTGAAGCGTCCCGATGAACACACTCGCCGAACGCACGCCTCTGTCCACCGACTGATGTCTCTGGAGTCCGGCGCGTCGTGGCGTTCGAGGCTCGTTACCGCTGTGGTCGAGCGGTGGGGTATCTCTCGGAGCCTCGCCATTCTGTCGGTCTCGCAGGCAGGGGCGTCGTTCGGCGCTGGGCTCATTATCCCGCTTTTGGCTCCGCTCGTCGCCGGTGTGGAGGCGCCGATGGTTCCCGCGACGGTCGCCGGGATTCGCGTCACCCAAGAGGTGCAGGTCGGCGTGTTCTTCGCCGTCTTCGGCGTCGTTCGCTCCGCGGTTCAACTGCCGATGGGGCACTTCTCGGACCGAATCGGTGCCAGAAAACCGTTCGTCGAGGCGGGGTTGCTCGTCACTGCCGGTGTCATCTACGCGTATGGCATCACCGGGTCACTCGGTGTGTTGCTGTCGGTCCGCGCACTCCACGGTGTCGCACTCGCGATTTCAACACCGGCGCTGATGGCGCTTCTCGAACGACTCACTGTCGGCGAGTCCCGCGGCAGCGCCATGGGTTTCTTCTCGTCGCTTCGAACCCTCGGCTGGGGGGTCGCACCAATCGTCGGCGGTGCAGTCGCCGACGTATACGGCCTTCAGGCCACCTTCTCCCTCGGTGCAGTGCTTATCGTGGCGATGGTCGTGGTGATTCGGGTCGGCATCCCCGACGTTTCGACGGCAGTCGACGAGCCTGACGAAGACACGGCGGACGTCGACTCGGGGCGCATCTTCTCCTCGTGGTCGCAGGCGCGGTCGTTCTGCGGGCTCGTCGTCGCCGTTATCACCGTCATGATTGGCGTCTCTGCGGTCATCTCGATGGAGATGCCGATTTTGGAACGAATCGGCGGGTCGAAAGCGAGTTTCGGACTCGTCTTCGCGATTACCACGATTACCCGCCTCGTCGTGCAGATTCCGGTCGGTCGCGCGACTGACCGCTTCGGCCGGATGGTGTTCATCGCGGCCGGACTGTTTCTTAGCGCACCACTCGTCGCACTGATGGGCTTCGCCCAGACGCTCTGGGGATTCGTGGCGTTGCGTGCACTGCTCGGTGTCGCGCTCGCCGGTGTCATCGCTCCAGTCTACGCACTCGCCGCGGACCTGGCCGACGCCGGTCGAACCGGCCTCCAGATGGGGTTCGTAACAACCGCTTTCAGCATTGGATTCGCGGTCGGTCCCGTCGTTACCGGCATCCTCTCGACAGTCGGCTTCGCCGTTCCGTTTGTCGTGACTGGTGGTGCGACCGCCGTTGCTGGGGTCTGTGTGGTCGTTTTGGTCGATGGCTGACGAGTGGTTGACTGCCAGTAGCAGATGTGGTGTACCGCATCGGATGGGCGTGAGGGATGGGTACCGTCAGAAAACCTCTCGACGTAGGTGTCTGCGCTATGAGTCCCTCGACGTACACCCTAGTCGTCAGTGAGGGATGCGCCGCCCGAGACGACACGTTCGGGAAACACGTCCGGCGGGAGATGTTCTCGAACGCCTGTGACCACAGCTGACGGCTCTGAAACGTCGAGCGGCGGCAGCGTGTGCACCGGGCAGTCGGTCATCTCGACGAGCACGTCGGGGTTGGTTCGCTCCGCAAGTGTCTCGCCTTCGTAGTGGTTCAGCACGATTGCTGACACCGTAATCCCCCGATTCCGCAGCGCTGAGACGGACAGTGCGGTGTGATTCAGCGTTCCCAGCCCCGACCGAGCCACGAGCACTGCTGGAATGCCCAAGTCGGCGACTAAATCAATCACTTCGCGGCCGTCGGCCAGCGGGACTCGTAACCCGCCGACACCTTCCAACACCCCGAGATTCGATTCGGCGAGCAGCGAGCGGGCTTCGTCCCGAATCGTCTCGTATTCGAGCGTTTCGTCCGCAACGTCGGCGGCGACGGCGGGAGCCAATGCTGGCCCGAGTCGTCGTGGACACGTCGCTGCGCTGTCGTCTCCACAGACGTCAGCGACGAACGCCGCGTCGTCGTCCGGTGGGTAGCCCGACTGAACCGGCTTCACACCGCGTGCGTCGGACCCTAACTCACGCAACCAGCCGACGAGACCTGCCGTAACGAACGTCTTGCCGACGTTCGTATCTGTCCCGACGACGGCGAAGGCGTCGTCTAGCGTCTCAGATTCTGTCATAGTAGACCACGCTCCAGTCCCGCGGTTTCGAAGGCGTCGAGACAGCGGTCGAGTTCGGCTGTCGTGTGGGTCGCCATCGGTGCGATGCGGATGCGACTCGTCCCCTCGGGAACGGTGGGCGGGCGAATTGCGGGAGCGACGATGCCGCAGTCTCGAATGCGGTCTGCGAGGGCGACTGCGTCATCGCGGCTGCCGACCAGCACCGGAAGAATCTGCGTCTCGCCCAGTACGTCGTACCCAAGCGACGTGAGGCCGTCGCGGAGGTACTCGACGTTGTCCCATAACTGCTCGCGACGGTCGCCTTCACGGGCGATTCGGAGGGCTTCGCGGGCAGCACCGACCGCGGGCGGTGCCAGACCGGTCGAGAAGACGAACGACCGCGCGGCGTTCACCACGTGTTCGATGAGACTCTCGCTTCCGGCGATGTAGCCGCCCTGACTGGCGAGTGCTTTCGAGAGCGTCCCCATCTGAACCTGCACGCGGTCAGCCAGTCCGTCGCGTTGGACGATTCCGCCGCCGTCGTAGAGACCGGTCGCGTGGGCCTCGTCGACCATGACCCACGCCCCAAACCGTTCGGCTACGTCGCAAATCTCGGCGAGCGGTGCCACGTCGCCGTCCATGCTGAACACCGAGTCGGTAACGACGAGCCACGATTCGTCGGTGTCACGCTGCTCGTCGGCATCACGCTGTTCGTCGGCGTCGGGCTGGACATCGGCGCCACACTGTTCGTCGCCGTCGCCGACAATGCCGCGAGCGGCCATCTCCTCGGCAAGCGAATTTGGGTCACAGTGGTCGTAGACGACTGTCTCGGCCCCGGAGAGCCGACAGCCATCGATGATACTCGCGTGATTCAGTTCGTCGGAGAATACCACGTCGGGGGCGAGTGCGGTGATGGTTCCGACGTTCGCTGCGTACCCCGACGAAAAGAGCAGGGCACGTTCAGTCCCTTTCGCGTCGGCGATATCACGCTCTAACGCGCGGTGAAGTCTTGTATCTCCGGTGACGAGCCGACTCGCCCCAGCGCCGGTCCCCACCGACTCGGCTGCCTCCTGTGCAGCGCAAACGACGCGGTCGTCCTGCGCCAGTCCGAGGTAGTTGTTCGCCGCGAAGACGAGTCGTTCGTCGCCGTAGTCGGGCCGGTTGCCGCGTGGGTCTGGTGCCATCCGCGCTCGCGCCGCGACGCAGTCTGCCGGTTGGAGGTCGCGGTCGAGGTTTCGGTCCCGTTGCTCGGCGAGGCGCGCAGCGGGGTCGAACCCGTGGTCGAGACCGCCGCCTTCGACGCCAGTGTCCGGGTCCGCCTGTTCGGTCATCGTGGACCCATCAGAACTGCGGCAGCAACTCTGCCGGGCCGAAGACACCGTACTCTCCCGCGCGGTTTCGTCGGACGGCCGACTTCAGGTAGCCCAGTGCCGGGCCGTTGACGTTAGCTTCCATGCTGGTGTTGTCGTCCAGTTGGAAGGTGTTGGTCCCGCGTTCACCGTCGAAGGTCGTCCCGGTCACGCGAACAGTCGTCGTCGTGGGCTTTTCGTCCGAAGTCACGTCGAGGATGCCGCCGACGGTGACGTCTTCGGCATCGCAGATGCCAGCGCGCTCCAGCAGCACGTCGTCAGCGTGTTCCATATCGTTGAACTCGATGACGCCGTCGTGTTCGTCGATGACTTCAGCAATCTCCTCGTCGCTCATCTCGCGGGCGTCGTTGATGTCGTACTCGGGGAGGTGGGCGATGTCCTCGCGGACTGTGCCGCGGTTGTCCTCGTAGCCCGATTTCAGGCCGACGCCCCACCAGATTTCGACCTCGTCGACTTCGACGAACGACTGCGCCGCGAGTGCCGCCGCTCCCGTGAGGAAGCCGGGTGTTGCACCCGCTCCGCAGACGAACGTGATTCCAGATTCTTCGAACGTCTCGGTGCGCTCGTCGAGCATCCCGATGACGCGAGAGCGCTTGAGCACGTCCACGAGGACGCCCGAGTAGCCCGCGTCGACGAAGCGGTCGGCGACCCGCGGAATGAAGTCGTGTTCGAAGTTCGGCAGCGCAATCAGTACGGCGTCGATGTCGTCGCTCTCTGCGATGATGTCGTCGATGGGCGTGTCGGTCGAAACGGCCTGCGTCGAGGCCGCGACACCTTTCATCTCTCCCGTTTCCTTGACCGCCGACGCGCCGCCGTCGGAGGCGATGTTCCCTTCTGTTGCCGAGAGGAGTTCGTCCACGTCCAGTCCGTCGTGGTCGACTGCGACGCCGTGGCGGTCACACGCCGCGACTGGTGTCAGCCCGTCTTTGTGTTTCGAGACTTCGAGCGTCCGTCGGCCGATACCACCCGTTCCGAGTACTGCGAATGTAACGTCGTTCATCGTCGTGTCGTCCGTTGGTCGTCAGTTAGTCGTCCGTTGGTCGTCCGTCGATGCGTGTTCGTCTACTCTTCAGTCGTCGAGTTCGGCGTCACCGCTGGCGGTCGCTGATTCGGCTGCGCCATCGGCCACACTCTTCGAGCGGGATTTGACCGCTTCGGGGTCGAACTCGTTTGCCTCCATATTGGGTCGGAGTCCCGCTCGCTCGACAATCTCGATGTCGTCACCGGGTGACTGCCCCTCGGTCGTGAGGTAGTCGCCAGTGAGGATGCCGTCTGCCCCTGCTTCGAACGGCAGGTGCTGTTCGTCTTTGTCGAGGTTGACCTCACGGCCGCCGGTCAACCGAACGCGAACGTCCGGGAGTAAGAGTCGGTAGACCGCAATCGTCTTGATAATCTCCTCGGTCGTGATGTCGGCGGCGTCTCCGAGTTTGTCGCCGAGTTCCGTTCGAGCGACTGGGTTCAGGATGTTCACCGGGAGCGAGGAGATGCCGATGTCGCGCAGGGCGAGCACCGCGTCCACCCGGTCGGTCGGGGCTTCGCCCATGCCGAGAATGACCCCAGCACAGAGGTCCATGCCCGCCGCTTTTGCGCGTTCGAGCGTCTTCACGCGGTCTTCGAATCGGTGCGTCGAGACGATTTCCGGAAAGTACCGGGGTGACGTTTCGATGTTGTGATTGTAGTGGTTGATGCCTTCGTCGGCGAGAATCTCGGCTTCTTCTTCCGTCAGGATGCCGAGACTCGCGTCGATTTCGACGTCGGTCTCGTCGCGGACGAGCCTGATTGCTCGCAACACGTCGGCCCACTCGTCTGGGCGTTTTTCCTTACTCACGCCCTTCTCGGCGACCACGACACCGAATCGCTGCGCGCCGTCTCGTTCCGCGCGCTTCGCCGCGTCGAGAATCTCCTCCGGGTCGAGAAAGCCGTAGGTTTCGATGCCGGTGTCGAAGTGGACCGATTGCGCACAGAATCCGCAGTCCTCCGCGCAGTTGCCCGCCTTCGCGTTCACGATACTGCAGGCGTCGACCGTGTCATCTCCGAAGTGTGCTCGCACCGCGTCGGCGGCTGGTGCGAGGTCTTCGACTGGTTGTGCGATGAGTGCTAACGCCTCTGTCCGGTCGATTTGGTCCCCGTCGAGAACCTTGGCGACCGACTCGTCGACCGTCTGATTACCAGTCTCGTAAACCACGCTAGGCAACGGAGTTTACGACAAGATAATAATTTCGGTGAATCTTCACATCGTCCCAGATCGTGGAGGTCGTGAATCGACCGGACACCGGCCTCCTTAGACCCCACCCGTTCTCGATAGATGCCGGGTTTATTTTCCCATCGCCTTCCTCACACCATCTATGGTCTCTCGCCGAACGACGTTCCTCCTCGTCGGTCTGGTTTTCCTCAGCGGCGTCTCTGTAGTCGCGAGCGAAGCTATCGACTCACCACCGGCGTTCACGATTTCGAACGAAGACAACACGACCCACCGGGTGACTGCGTACACCGTAGAGAGTACGCAAGCCGCACTCCTGATGAACTTCGAAGTCACCACACGAGATGGCGAACGTCGTCTTGCGACGCTCTCGCAGTTGATCTGGCCCGATAGATACCGGAACGTGACATTGGCCGACGACGGGATTCCAACGCAGCGTATCACGGTCGAACCCGGCGACGAAGTGACGACGACTATCGAGGCCTGGGAGCCCGGCAACGTCACGGTGTACATCGTCGAGGACCTCGGCGACAACGAGACGCATACGATGACCGAAATCAAAACCTGCACCGAGCGAGAACAAGAACACAGGCTGACGCTCGAACCGAAAGGCGCGAGTGGGTCTTCGGTCTGTGCGTCCAGTCTGGATTGGCTGCTTCAGTAGTCAGCCGTTTCTCTCGGCGGCGTTCTCCATCCGGGTTTGGCGCACCACGACGGCCAGCGAAATGGCGTGAACTGGTCCGACCACCACCGTACTCAGAAGCCCGCCTGCGACCGGTATCTGTGCGAGTGCCCACGATGCCAGGCCAAACAGAGTCAGCAGCCAGAACAACGTCACGCGAATCCCACTCGACGCTCGGACACTCTTCCAGAGTGCCGTCTTGACTCGGTTGTCCGCAGCCAGAAATCCGGGAACGAGGAAGATCCGAACGAGGACGAGCACGAAGATGAGAAACAACAGTGCCCCGAATACGAGGCTCTCCACGTCGATACTCGGAGAGCCGAGCATCCAGGGGAGAATCGTCACTGCCGACATCCCGCCGAGGTATCTGGCGAGCGAACTGCGGCACCGCTCGACGTCGAGTGCGCGAGTAATCGTCAGCCAGCCAGCGACTCCGGCTGCAACTACCACGAGGAGTTCGAGTGTTGCGGCGCCGACCAAATACGGGAGTCGGAGGTCGACGAACGCGGCGACACGTCTGGCTGTTCTGGCAGTCCCCATCGGAAACACGGAATATTGGACGCTGAACGTTTGACTGAGTCCATCCGACGCCGACGCTGGAATCGGGTCACGCATGCGAACCCAGTCGGCGAAGGCGACGAAGAGACCCACAACCATGAACGGGACGACGAGCCCTGGGTCTCGACTGACGTGCCTTTTCACCGATTTGAGTATGACTGGGGTCGACAGCCATCGCTTGGATGCTGTGGTCGTTGGTTCGGTGTCGGCCGCGCCGTGTTCTCGTTCGTTCGTCATTTTGCTTCCTCCAGTGCGATGACGCGCTCGCGGTTCACTGCATAGAGAACGCCGTCGCCGACGACGGGCGCAGAGAGCGGGACCTGTGGGGGTTGAAACTCGAACCGCTTGTCACCTGTTTCGGCGTCGAAAGCGACGAGCGAATAGCCCTCTTTGACTGCATACACGACACCGTCGGCGACGACTGGTGCCGTCGCTCCACCGAATGGCGCGGTCCACAGCGTCTCTCCCGTTTCGAGGTCCAGTGCGTGTAGCGACTCCCGTTCATCGGTGACGAAGATTGTTCCGTCGGCCACCGCCGATGCACTTTCGGTCGCGTTCGCATCTAGCGTACGTTTCCACAGTGTCGTCCCATCGTTGGGGTCTAGTAGCCAAACTACTCCACGGGAGGGGACGACGAGGCCCGCTTCGGTCGCAATTGGCGGCAAGAGTAACTGCTCGTCGACGTCGCGTTGCCAGTGTTTCTCTCCAGAATCTGTGTGGAGCGCGGTCACGCCATTGGGCCAGTTCGTGACGTAGGCGAATCCGTCTTTCACGGCGGGCCTGTTGAAGTCGGCACTGGCCGTGTCGTCTTCGAGTATCGTCGTTCGCCACCGAATCTTCCCGTCGTCTGGGTCGAGTGCGGCGATGTCGTTCTCGCCCGGAATCGGTGTGTAGATTGCCCCGTCGGCGACGACCGGTGCCACCGGGTCTGCTGGACTAAAGAAGAACCGTCCAGTCTCGTATCGTTGGTTCCACCGTTCGACCCCGAATTGGGTCTCTGTGAGTGGTAACCCGAAACCACCGGAAGCGTTCAGGCCGAACACTCCGGCCGAGGACCCGACTGCCAGCGTGTCGGTGTTGTAGACCGATGACTGAGAACGAGCTGGCGGCGACTGATAGGGACCGGGATGGCCGAATTTTTTGGCTCCTGTCTCGGCATCGAGTGCGAGCAGTCCCTCTCCAACGGCGTAGAGTGTATCGTCCAGCAGAATCGGAGACTCTGTTCCGCGAAACCAGCCTGTCGAGTCGTGCGACCACGCAACCTTCACACCGTCTTTTGGCCCGCTTGCTGCGGGATTGTACCCGGTTCCTTCAGGGTCGTACCGGTCCATCGGCCAGTCGTATTCGGTTGCGGAAGTAGACCTCGAGTCGCTGGCGGCGACCGTACTCGCCAGTGACCCAGTCGCGGCGAGTCCGGTTAGTTTGAGAAATCGGCGTCTGGAGGGGACCATCTACTCCATCTTCTGGTTTGTTCACATAATTAGTGTCGATACGTGAGGAGTTGCTCTTAGCTTCTGTTGAGTGCCCCCTCGGGGACCGGACGCACCACTCCGAATACGAAGCGATAGCCGAGGAACCCGAGATACATGCCGATGAACCCGGCGTAGTAGAATCCCACGAGTGCCGAATTCAGAACGAGCGGAAGACAGACCGTTGCAATCCCAATTGCGGTGAACAAGACAGTCTGCAGCGGATTGTTCCGTAGGTAGTCTCGGACATCGTAGAACCGAGACGGGAAGGCTTGGTGCTCAGATAGGTATTGGAACCACCCACAGCCGCCAGCGACGAGGCCGGTAATCAGTACATGCACGACCGAAATGTCGAACGGTACGTCGAAGAAGATGAACTGATTGAGTATCCACACGCCGGACGCCCCCAAGAGAAAGTCACGCAGGAGAACTCTTCGTGCGTCGTCCATCGATAGTGTGAGGTACTCACGGGACTGTTTCATATCTTGTTTTCGGGACATGTGTCGCCGAGAGGGACGGATCTGTCTGGCTCTGCCTGCTGTGAGTACCGAACAAAGTACGAGCAGTCGGCTCCGCTAGGCGGTCTCGAGGTCGTAACCCCACTCCCGAAGTATCTCGGCGATTAACTCTGGATTCCGCTGGGCGACCACCATCGCGGCTTCACGGTAATCGGATTTGTACACGTTCTCCCCGAGGAGTTCTTCGAGCGTATCCTGGAGCTCTGCTTCCCCATCGATAACCTCCTCACGGAGGAAGTACGGAACCTGCTCGCGTCCCTCGTTTACCTTGTTGCGCCGAAGTTTGTACGGAATCGAGTCCATCGTCGGTCGCTGGGACTTCGATTGCGACTCTGATTCTGACTCTGACTCTGAGTTTGACTTTGTCTCGGACTCTGAACCCGACTCCACGGCGTCCGTCTCAGCGGTGTGTGCCTCAGTGGTCTGAGTCTCAGTAGGACTTGCCGATGAGTTGTCGGTCTCTGTCTCTTCGTCCACCGACCGTGCAGACTCTTGTTCCGTCTCCGCAGGTTGTGTTTCTTCGTCCGTATCGTCGAGACCGGCGTCTCGGGACCCTGATTTGAGTCCCATTAGGCAGTCACCTCGGGGGCTTCGAGACCGGCCTCGCGTTCGAGATGCCGGGCGAGTTCGTCGAACTGGTCGAGCGTTTCGAGTTCGTAGTCGCGCTTCCGGTCGCGATGTTCCTCGACGTACGTGTAGGGGGTACACTGTTGTTTCCAGCACCCTTCCATCAGCGACCCGCGCTCGCCGACGACGACCGGAACTGGGAAGCCGCTTTCGCGGAGTTCACTGAGAATCTCCCGCTGGTCGCGCGTATCTTTGTATCCGATTGGCAGGACAGACAGGACGCCCACGTCGACGTTGATGCTCTGTTCCAGTCCGTCGACGAGGTCGTCGAGTCCCTCGATGGACTCCTGTCCTTTTGCCGTCGCTTCGAACGGGATGACCACGTTCCGTACTGCGACGAGCGCGTTGTAGAGAATCGGACCTGCCTTCCCGGCGGAGTCGACGATGACGACGTCGTACTCGTCGCGGACGTTCGCCTCCCGGAGGACGCGATGGAGCTGGTGGTACATGCTGTAGGACTCTCCGAAGTTCTCGGCCTGCTGTTTCTCGTTGAGCAGGAACTCGTGGAGGTCTTCGAGCATGTTGTGGGAGGGTATGAGGTCGATACCGCCTTCGACCTCGATAGCGAGGTCGTGGAAGTCTCCCTTCGGTCGGCCGACGAGATGCCGAACGAGGTTGTCGACGTTCGGGTCTCCGCGGTCGTAGTCGGGACCGAAGAAGTAGGTGAGGCTCCCGTTTTGCGTGTCCATGTCGATTACGAGCACGTCGTGTCCGGCGCGGGCGTGGCTCGCCGCGAGCGTCGCCGCGGTCGTCGTCTTCCCGACGCCTCCTGCCTCCGAAACCGGCGCGTACGTGAGCATTTGCGCATTAGTTGGAGACCATGAATATAAATCTAGGTCAGACAACGTAGCGATGACATCTGGCTATTGTATGTAGCTATATGGTATAGCTATAGTTTGTAACTATAGTTTCTGGCTACAGCATGTGCTCAAACATAGTGGATATATCGTGTGGCGATTGTGGACAGATACAGCCTGTACCTGCAACCTTTGGGAGATACTGCTGTGGAGCAGCACCGTTCGTGACCCCAACTATCGGTACCCACGCCCACCATAGTTGAGAAACTCATCTGCAAACTATGGGTGTGAGATGTAAGTTTAGGGTGTAGTTGTGGGGTCTGGGTTCTCAGTATAGTTGTAGGGTATAGTTATGAGATATAGCTATGAATTGCAGGTATGTGGTGTGGTTGTTGGCTGTGGTTATGACTTCTGAGTATGAATTATGGCTGTGGTTCTCTCAGATGCGTGCACCTCCCGGAGACGATCGGAGCCTCTATGCCCTCGATTTTAGTTGAGGGACCTGTCGGAACTGGTAATCACGGCGCTCCGCCGGTGCAACAGTATAGTGGGTACTGCCGTAGATTGTAGCTAGGTTTGGATTATACAATATGACTTCTTGATATAGCTGTTCACTATAGCTATACAGTATAGGTGTACTGTATAGCTGTGTCGAATATATTTCGAGTACGACCCCGTCGTGCCGTCACGCTGTCTCGACAGGCACACCCCGTTCGTCGAGGGCGGCGACGACGTGTGGAACGTCGCACACTCCGACCACGTCGAACACGGTGAGTTGTGAGTGAAACGGGACATCCGACTCGGTTACCATCTCGACGAAACTCGGGCCGAGGTTCCGAAGCTCTACGCTCCCGATGTTCTTTGCGACGGCTGCAGTGTACAGTGCGTGATACGCGCCGATTCCCTCCCCCACGAGAGAAACCGTTCCCGCGTCGGTCTCGCCGCGGAGGAACGCAACCGCACGAAGCACGTCGTACACACGCATCCCGAGAAGCGACGTTTCCAGTTGCAGTGCATCGTACGCGAATTTGAACTCGGTTCCGTAGATTCCGTGTTCGTCTTCGACCCACGCTGGAATCTCAATCGGGCGGTTCCGAACTGCACCGACACCGCGCGGGTCGAAGACGAACACGGACCCATACTGCGTGGCGAGCGATTCGACTTCGCCCGCCCGTTCGGGGAGTGCTTCGGTCCCCGCTTCGAACAGGACGATTGCGGGTGACTCGGCAGTCTGGTCTGGGTCTGAAACCAACACGCCCGTCACGACGATGTCCGGGTCCCGTTCTGTCTTGAACCAGATGCGTTCGACATCGAGCCCGTTCCACTCGGAGTGGTCGACCGAGCGCGGAGCGAGTTCGCAGCCGTCGCGGTCGAGCGAGAACTTCTCGACCAGCGTCTCTCGCAGTTGCTGGGCGTCCCTCTCGTCACCGTCGGCAGCTGGCAGCGTGGTTGCGTCGGGGTGCGCCCGCGACACGTACGCGCGAATCAGGTCATCTATCGTTCGCTCGTCGTCGTACGCTCCTCGGACGCTTCCCTGTTGCGTACACTGTAGTCGTTCCCGGTCGAGAAGCGAGTGGTCGTCCTGTGGTTCGTACGGCCCGTTACCGAGGCGCTGGCACAGCCATTCGAACACGTCGTCTCCGAGTTCGTACACCGAGCAGTGTGTCGTGTCGGCGACGACCATCTCGACGTTTTCCTCGGCGTCGTACAGGTCGTAGCGACGCCGTGTGCGTTCGAACGCTTCTCTGACGCCTTCGATGGGGAAGTACTCGTCAGATGCTGCAGCACCGATGCAGACCGGTCGCGGTGCCATCGCCGAAAGGAAGTCGTCGTAGTTGATTCCCTGTGATATTGTACCGTAGAGTGCCTGCTCGGCGTCGATACGCTTCCCTGTCTTCAACCACTCTCGCCGCTCAGTCACTGCACAGCACGGAGCGGCAGCGGCGACTCGGTCGTCCAGAAGCGAGAGGTACAGCGTTTGAATACCGCCGCCCGAGGTGCCGGTAACGCCGATTCTGTCACTGTCTGTGTCGGTTCGTTGGTGGAGATAGTCGAGCCCACACCTCGCGTCGTGAATCATGTATCGCGCGAGGTTCGTGCCTGCGTAGAAGCATTTCTGACCAGCATAGCAGTGGGCGAACACGCCACCACCACCACTCACGATTGTCTCTCCAGTTTCGGGGTCGTGGTATTGCTCGCGCTCTCCTTGCGCGATGGGGTCGAAGATGAGAACGACGAACCCGTTCGAGGCTAGTTCGATGCAGGCTTTCTGATTGAGTGAATCCGTTTTCGGCGTGTCGATGTGCCCACAGCAAAAGAGAACCGCTGGGTGCGGTCCCTCGCCATCGGGAATGTAACAGTTTGCGGTCACGTGGAAGCTCGGCCGACTCTCGAAGACGACCGACTCGACCGAATACCCGTCTCGGTCGAGTCGTTCGACTGTCTCGACCGATGGGTTGTCCATTCGCTCGGGTAACCCGCCGATGTTCGACAGAAACGTCTCCCGGACCCACTCTCGGCGGTTTTCGAACTCACTCTGCGAGTCGATAGCCTGCTTTTCGGCACGTTCGGCTGCAAAGTGACTCGCAGCACGGTCCAACACGTACCGCGACAACTGGTCTCGAACGTCGACGTACCCGTCTACGCACTTGCCGAACCCATTCATCGGTATCTGTTGAGATATCAGTAATTTATTATCATTCTACTGGAGGGACGGTCTCGTTAATACTCCCCAACTGGTGTTCGTTTGTCGAGTGATTGATGCGGTGGCTGAAAGTTATAATAATGTATAATTTATACAAGATACTAGTGGGCACTTAGCTGACTTCCCACTCGTGAGTTGTGGAAACGGTCGACCCTCATTTGGACGTCTGGAACAACTTTTCAATCAGGTTTCGGTTTGTGTAATTGATCCGAACGTCCGACTCTAATCGGGCGATAAATGTCCAATAACTGGAGAAATCTGCCAAAAACTCAGCCTCTGAACAATCATGTTTCTCGGTGAGTCTATGGAGAAACGCAGCCGTCGGATCTGTTCTGTGAGGTTTGAACACTGTGACGTCGAGAATCATCTCTGAGTTGGTGTTTATTGCACTGTACAATCAAGACCAAACTCTCGTTGGTTTTGACAGTAGTTTTTGTTCACTGCGACCCGACTTGGCTGCGACGTCGGCGGATTTTAAATAATATTTGATAAATGATATCTTTACTGGACTATCCTTGATACGCCAGTTCGCCGGTTGAGTCTTTGACCGACGCTGGTACTGTTTTTTGACTGTCGAGTCGCTCCTCAACACATGACAGATACTCGTCGGACGACAGGCCTTGGGATACAGTTGCTCGGGGTACAGCTGACACTCTGTCGGCGGTCGACGCGGCTGCCGGGCCACTCATCCATGTCACCGAGAGCTCAGAAACACACTCGCCTTCATGTCTGAGACTATCGATATAGCTGTTCTCAAGACGGATCACCACGTTGCTGACTAGGTCGGGGACGCTGCTACCGAGGCGCGACGGTTCGAATTTCGGGGGCAGACGTACGAGTTGACGCGACAGTAATATGGAGAGATGTTCGACGAAGGGGCCGTGCACACTCTGGACTTCTGGTCGGGTGTGAGAGTACGGACTGTATTGGTACCGTGGTGGCTTGGATCGCTCCGGGGCAACTGATCTAGGTGGCTTCGAACGACACGCTGCAGATCCGTTCAGTCCTCGACAGTGTGTTCATAACAATTGATTAACAGTTACAACAGTACTCATGTAAATATTGTTTATTTTATACTTATAACCGTGACGACTGGGTTGGGCGGACTTCTCCTGTATGGGAGCGGTCGGGTTGACTCCGTTGAGTGAACCCGCACAATGCGTGGCGACCGCTTTCATATTGTGTGGGTGGGGAGTTAGGGAACCGTCCTCGAGTGGGTCATACAATTTGTGCACTACTATAATTTCCAGAGACCGTATCAATCGCTTGACGGACAAACGCCGGTTGCGGAGGCCACTCACGAGACAGTACCCGACCATATTATATGTATGTCAAAAAGACTTTACTGTGTGTTGAAGAGTTCCTCTCATGGTGAAGAGGAGAAAGGTTCTGACAGCTATTGGCGCATCAGTAACAGCTACTACCGTGACGGCTGCATTAGCGACTGCAACCGACGAAGACTCCACCACTGCTATCGCTGCGGCTGGCGCAACCAACGAACGTAAGTTGCCTGTAGAGGCGACTGGCGAAATGACCTATCGGTTCGAACCAAAGCCGGATTCTGATGACAAGTACCTTCGGAAACAGTCCTTTAGGAGCGAGGATCTCAAAGAACGGTACGGGGATCCCCTGTTCGAGTACGAACCGGCGATCGTCCCCGAAAGCCGCGTTCCAGAGGGCGAAGACAACGAAAAGATCTCGAAGAAGGTGGTCACTCAGACGCAGGTAATTGGGACTGTGGAGGAGAACATGAACGCCGAGAACGAGATCTGGCAGCAGAGGAAAGAGAGGCCCCAGATCCAAGACATTCCCAACTTGGACTCCAACGTGCCTGTGTACCACTACCAGAATGCGTCTGACGCGAGCGATATGCAGAATAGAGGGGCCCCACTGAACGTTGCTTGGGAAACCGAGGACTCCCAGACCATCAAAAACGACATGGAGAACGGACGCGGCGGCGGGAAATGGCTCCCGAGCCCACAAACGGCACCCTTCCGGGACCCTCGATATGTAAACCTCCCGGACGGCGGTACGAAGAGCACCGACAAGCACGTGATGCGGTTCATCCCAAATCTGATTTGCACGACGAGACAGTATCACATCCGGCTCTACGATGTCCCGTTCGAAGGGGTGGCCGCTATCGGTCAGGCCCACCGAGACCCTTGTGATCACGGCCTCCTACCGGGAGATACAGATTACCAGATCGACAAGGCGAGGGAGGCAGTCGATGGATTCTGGGCGGATGGCCACGACGAAATAAACGCGGAGACGACGTACGTTGGGAACACAAGCGAGGAATACTCTTCTCATGGAGGAACTTGGGCCTTCTACGACAGCACATAGACCTACCACTCCTCCCTATGGTCCAGTTCCGTAGAACGGGATCATGACCATTAACGTGGAGTACATCCAGATCGACACCAGTACGAACATCATCGCCCTCACCTTCGAGCGGGTTTTCAACAGAGAGACACCGCCACAGAGGAGAACGGCGAACTGTAGGCTGAAGTCGAGGTATGCAACCATCTTCCCTGTCGCGTCCGGTCGGAACTGTACATACGCACCAATAAGTATCGACGACAGTCCACAGGCGATGATCACGGGCAAAAGCTTTGACCCGCTTTCTGACCCATGTGCGACGAAGCCAGCGAACAGCAGGGCTGCGAACGCCTTCGATACTAGGACTACGGCGAATACAACCATAGAGTATTCCACGGCATGCCAAAATTCGGTCTCATTTCGTAAAAAACCACCTGTCGGATTTGGGTATTTCACCCTCGTTTAGGGGTCTGTTCGAAAAATATCCGTTTGCTCGGTCTATCGCTGTGAGCGATAGAGCCAATTCACTCACCGACCTGCTTGTTCCTCACACTAGCGTGACTAGACAGTTCCGGCTCTGTTGCGATCTTATTCTTCAGACACGAACTGGGAGTGAAACAGCCAGTCACTGAAGAGTGCGAACTTTCTGAACCCACGGCAGTCATCCGAATTTAAATTGATAGTAGTGTGAGAACCACTTGATAAGAAGAATATGTTACCTGAAATGGAAGAGTTAATCATGTTCGCTCTTCTGTAGGAGATTGTTGATAGAGTTCAGCTGCTGCTCTGAAATCGAAGAGGGCAAGGACACCGCGCTAGCGGTGTCCGACAC
>NZ_AOLK01000002.1 GCF_000336755.1 Haloferax elongans ATCC BAA-1513
GCGAACTCTTCAGAAAACCCGGTCGAGAAGCACTCAAACACGCTGTCAAAGCGACTCTCTGAAATCAACAATCTGCTACACATGAGCGTTGCGACTATTCTTGGACAGACAGACAGCTCCGAACCCAGAGCTTGTGGACGCGATTCGTCGGGTTGTAGTTCCCCACGAGAGCGGTGCGCAGGGATGTAGCGCGCGCTCGGACTGAGCGCTGCACCACTCTCAGCCCCGAGAAAATCGCAGCCAAGCGATTGAGGCCTCGAGTCGAACGTTATGTTTGGTCGAGTATCTGCTCCCACAACCCCGGCAGGTCGTCGATCTGCTGCCACCCGGCGGCTTCGTCGATGTCTTCGTCGACGACCGTAATCTCGGTGAAGTAGTCGTCAAGCACTTCGGCACGCTCCATCGCTAGCGGCGGGGCACAGTAGTCCTCCTCGATCCAGACTGCCTCTCCACTCGCCGGGTCGAATCGTGCGTTCTCTAACGCCGTCGTCATCGCGCGGCCGAACGGCTCCATCGCTTCAATCTCACCGCTTTCGAGTCGGTCTTGGAGGTCTAGGAGTCGCTCGTGCTTCGGGCGGACTCGAACGAGTTCGACATCACCTCACCGGCGACCTCTGGAAGTGGCGCACCCCACGAGACATGGGTGGCCAATTAAACTAATCATTCCCTCCCAGACTGGCTGAATTGGGGAGTGTCTCCAGCGCTAAATTTGTTACCAATTCTATAATTCAGAATATTTAACAAGTAGCGCTTTGATTGGACAAGCGATGACAGGTCGAAAACCTGGAAGTAAGCGTCGTACTGTACTTCGAAATCTCGCAAGTATCGCTACTGGGTCGGCTCTGTTCGCTGGTACTGTCGGAGCAACAAGCAAGCGCCAGCAGAAGGCTGAAACTACGGAATTTGGGGAACGCGTTCCATTTGGACAAGCCAAGAAAGTTGCGACGGCTGCTCGTCAACGATATGCGCACCGGGCGTATCAGTCATGGAAGGGCGCCACGGTTGGGAAGCCACGGAAGTTCTTCACCAAAATCAAACTGAACACACGCAAGCAGTACGTCCCGACAGCCTACGTTTTCCCCGTCCGCAGTTCTCACAGTCCCGTAGGTTACCTCACTATCTCGGCCCGCAAGAAGTGGTCCCCCGTTCTTGAAGCAAGTACTGCTGATCCGCCCGGGTTGGATGAGCACTCCGTGAAAAATATGGCACGTCAGCAAGGAGAACGTCCCACTGGAACATACCTCTACCGAGGAGCAACAACCTACAGTGTTGAACTTGAGTCTGGAAAACAACTCTATCTCAACACTGGTCTAAAAGAAGGGATGACGGCTGAGACACCTCAATTAGAGGTCGAAAAGCACGGAGAGAGTGTCGAAAGCCAGTGGTCGACAGCAGATACAATTCCAACTGGCGATGTCCAGATTCAGGGTAGCTACGGGATAGTCAATGGCATTGAGCCGTGGGATGCTAACGGTGGCTCCGGATCCCTTTCCGGTAGCGACGAGGGTGGGGCAGATACGTCCGTCCCCGAACTCTACGGCAACACACCAGACAAGTGGGAGGAGTGGGACGGGTGTGCACCGTTCGCAGGTGCACAAATCCTCATGTATCACGAAGGTATCTCAGTTTCAGACATTGAGCAACGTGAAGAGATAGCTGACCGGCTTCACGTCTTGATGGAAACTGACCCTGACGGGTGGACAGGATATCGAATGCCGCGTAAGGGGATCACAAAATATCCAACCAGTGAGGTCGAGCATGACTATACAGGTCATGATGAACTGTGGCTCTCAAAAAAGATGTTCCGCAATGAGATCGACGCTGAGCGGCCATTTATGCTGAACATTCCGAGTAACAAGGGTGTGAAGAGCGATGAGAAATCGTATACGGGCCACACTGTTGTCGTCCACGGCTATTACGAGAGTGACAATGGATTCGATGTGATCCATTACAACAGTTGGAACACGAACGAGCACAGGATGCAGTTCGGAAACTGGCCCATCAACACGTGGGGGACACGGGTCGTCCACTAACAATACACCTCCAAACCTACATTCTGTAACAAGTTTTCACTATGACACCACCCCAATCAGGACCACGTGACCTCAGCCGCAGTAGTGTAAAATACGTGGGCATTGTGTGTGTCGCTACAGTTCTCGTCCCGGTGCTCTTCGTCCTCGTAAGCCTCGCTTTTACCCCTGCCCCACTTTGGCTGTATGATAATCGACTCATCGCGGCACTCGCAGTGCTGTTGGCTGCCGGTGCTGGCTATTGGAGTGCGCGAACCATTGGGACGGCCCGTGCAGCGGGCTGGACTGCACTCCTCATCTGTGTGGCTGGGAGTGTTGTTGGATGGGTCACAGTCCATGCATTCGGAGTCTGACCACGTGTTCAGTCCGACCCTTCAGGAAGACGGGGTTGGTGGGGCCACCGGGCACAGCTGCCATATGTGTAGACGTAGCTAGGGCACCGTCTAGATAAGGAACGAGCAGGTCGAAGAGTTAGTTTCCTATGCTACTCTCAAACCTGCTCAAGGGACTTTAGACACTGCTACGATTGAATGTTGGCAGCGTGAGCGGACGGCGACGTGACGAGACGCGTTGCGTCTCGTTCGCATCTCGCATAATCAGAGATTCTGCGGACTCATCGGAAACCGCTGGTTTCCGAGACACCAGAGATCAGAGGTTTCTGGGGACGCCCGTCAGGGCGTTCGCCGACCGCTCACGCTCCCACGTTTCTGCTCAATCCGTCGCAAAGCACTCGCTGAGCAGGTCTGAGAGCATCGTCCCAAACTAACTCAATGACCTGCTCATTCCTCACACTGGCTTAACTAGACAGTGCCAATATCTGATTTCCCCACCACCGTGAGTAAGGCATTTATTCCAAGCCGTATTATGAACAATATGACGCAAAAAGTACGAACCATTATCTCTGGGACTGCTGCTCTACTGCTGGCGGCAGTAGTAGCATGGGGCTGGTTTGAAGGAGTTCAAATTCCAGAATTGGTAGTTGTCAGCGCATACATGATTGTATTTCTTGGGGCCGCAGTATCCTCAGTTTATAACGCAATTCCGAATTACAGAAACATTGCGTTCATTATTGTTGGTGTTGTCAGTGTTTTCTTGTATTTATTTGTATCAGCTAGTAATCTTCTCCTTTTAGCAATTATTCTTGGAATGGCACATTTATTGGATTTTCTGTATCTCATGAGAAAAAGAAAAATTGGCACTAACTGAAATTTATGATGGTCTTGTTCAGAACTAGTATTTAGCAAAGGACAGAACGTGTCATAGAATTCTCCTCATACCCTGAGCATCTCCCGTCCCGGGTTGTCACCTTGTTCGTCGTTGGGTTCGTCCCTGGCTTCCTGTATACTCAGAATCGGACGTTTTCGCCGATTGTTGCTACGGGAGGACTGTTGGGGGGGTAACCGCTTTCTCGACGTGGCAAACTGTTCAGGCTGGAGCCACGCCGGTGGACCCAACCCCCTTCGGATGGTACATGCTGTTCTGGATTGGGGTTCTGGTTCTCGACGTTGCCCTTGGTAGCGTTGAGTTCTGGATGCGACGTTCGCCGAATAGTCAAAATACGATCCTGAGTCCTACCGGATCGGCGTGGCAACGGCGGATGGCGCGCTGTACGTTTCTCACCGCGACATCGGTGGTCTGGCGCGACTCTCAACTGGGTGACACGAGGTTATAATTTATACCTATATCTCATATCTATACTTTCTAGCTATAGTATAGTCCCCCGGAGTCGTAGCATGTCGTCGTCGAGTGGGGCGTTCGAGACGTCAGTGTCGTTTCAGTCACATCCAGTCGAACAGCGTGTCTCGCAGTGACCGGTGGAACTTACGCATTGGACGTTCGTAGTCTCTCCTCATGACCGAATCCCCGTTCGACGTAACAATCCGCGTTGCCACCGTCAAGAAAGCGGAGGCGTTCCCCGAAACGAACAAGCCGAAGATGGTCAAACTCTGGCTGGACCTCGGCGACGAGACGCTTCAATCGGCGGCCCAACTCGGTTACCATCACGACGTCGACGAACTCGTCGGGTTGCAGGTGCTCTGTGCAACGAACCTGGGTTCAGTTCGGATTGCAGGCTTCAAATCCGAGGCGTTGACTGTGGGCGTCCCTGGTGACGATGGCAATCCCGTCCTCGTCACTCCCGAGAAGGAGGTACCGGCCGGTGGGGCGCTTTATTGAACGGGAGCCCTACAGCTGACGACACCGGTTCTCCCTGGTCTGCAACGGGTGGGCGCCTAGCTGTTCCACTGCCACGAGTACGACAAACTACTCGTCGCGTCGTCGGATGCCGTGCTGGTGGTCGCCGTGGTGTCGCCAGTCGCCGTCGTGTTCGTCGATGCCGACGTGGATGTTGTGTTTGTCGAGTTCGTCGAGTTCGTTCCGGTGGTTTTCGTCGCCGGCACTGGTGACCCGGTCTCTGCGGTGACCGTCCCGCTCGTCACCTCACCGAGTGGTGCTTGGATGGCGTAACTCGGCGTCTCGATTTGAATCGTGCTCTGTGCGTCCACTTGGACGAACCGAAGTTCGAGCGTGTACGACCCATCCGAGTCGATTTTGGTCGCTTCGACTTGGCCGGTCCGCGGGTGGAACGCCCAGACCGTTCCGTTCGCGTCACGTTGGCTCGTCGTCCCCTCGATGGTGCGCACATCGTAGGTGTGGCTGGTGTCGCTCCCCGCGAGTGGGTAGTCCCGGTCGAGCCAGGCCTCGTAGCCTTCGTCGATAGCGTACACCTCTTCGAACCCCGCGTTGAGCAGTGCTGCCGCGCGAAGGGAAGACAGGAAGTGCGGGCATTGACAGTAGGTGACGACGCGGTCTGCTTTGTTCCAGTCTTCCGTGGGGTCGTACGCTCGACCATCTGGTGCGGAACTGAGGACCGAGCCGAAGATGTGGGACACGTCGTGGTTGGTCTCGCTGCGTGAATCGACGAATCGGGCTTCTCCTCGCGCATACCAGTAGTAGGCGTCTTCGATTGGCACGAGTGGAACTTCGACGGACGTCTCGTCTATCTCGCGGACGACCGTGTCGTACGAACTCGTGTCGATTGCCCGCTCTTCCGGCACGGTGTCGAACTCCGGTGGATACCCGTCAGCGGGGTTGGTATCCTTCGGCAGGTCGTCACCCTTTCGCGGGCCCTTCTGTTGGTCCTGTGGAGTGGCGGTTGCCGTATCTGTCGATGTCGTCGAATTCGTCTCGGTCGCCGTCGTAGCCTCTGTCGTCTGGCGTTGCTCGGCCGCGCCACCCGAACAGCCAGCGAGTCCTGCGAGTGTTGCTGCACCGGTCAGTTGGAGGAACCGCCTCCGGTTCGACTGTCGTTCTGACATCGACAGGGCATTGCGCTCAACTGGTGTTTATTATTTTTAGAGTAAGGAAATCACCCCTCAGGGGCCGAAATTGTCCCGCACAGATGCTGATAGTTCACTTTCACGAAACAGATGTCGTCAGGCCGTTTGTCTCACGTAGCGTTTTTCCCAGCGCTGACGATTCCTGACCGCTTCGCGTCCCTCTTCTGTGAGGGAATACTCGTTCGTCCGGCCATCCCGACTGCCTTTGTCGATGAGACCACTGTCCACGAGTTCGTTCAGATTCGTGTAGACCCGCCCCGCAAGGAGACTTCGCCCCTGGGTCTGTTCGAGTTCCGATTTAATCGCTTGCCCCGAAGACTCGTCCATCCCGCTCACAACGAAGAGCAAATCGCGTTGAATCGCGGTCAATTTGTGTACATCCATGGTTGCCGACACGGGTCCGTCACACATGAACCACCCAGATTGTTGCCCCGGTTAAAGGACTCTATAAGCTCTGAAACTATCGTTATCGAGCAATTACTCCCCACCCAACCACTGTCGACCCCCGGTTCTAGCCTCCCGATAGTAATGGTGGTGCCTGCAAATCATAGACGTGGGTCGACACACACCGTCCCCCCTCCGGTACGTGCCGACCTGCGAACTGGGGCTGTCGGGGTGCCGGAGCCTGCCCCTGCGCGTGGGTGGGCTACTCTCCCCTCCCGTTTCTTCTCCTTACTGATATCATAGTAAGGAATGCGGAGTTCTTCGTCCGAACCATGTTTGGAACCAGCGGTGTCCGTGGAACAGTCGGCGAAGACATCACAGCGGAACTTGCAGTCGCAATCGGCCGTGCGCTCGGGAGTGAAGGATACGACCGCGTCGTCGTCGGACGCGACGCACGAGAGAGTGGCGTCGTCTTCGAGCATGCACTCGCGGCCGGGCTTCTCGAATGTGGGTCTGACGTTATTCGCGTCGGAACACACCCGACACCGACTGTCGCGCGGGCTGCCGAGTGGTTCGACGCCGACGCCAGCGCCGTCGTGACCGCCTCGCACAACCCGCCAACCGACAACGGCGTGAAGCTATGGACGAATTCTGGCCGTGCGTTCGGCACTGACAGACGGAACGCAATCGAGCGCCGTGTTCGGGAGTCGGACTACGAACTTGCGGCCTGGGACGGCGTCGGCAGCGAACGACACCGAGACATCGGCGACCGCCACCGACAGGCGCTCCGCGAGAGTATCGACTTGGAAGAGTCCCTCTCGGTCGTCGTCGATATCGGAAACGGAACCGGACGACTCACCGCAGATGTCCTCGCCGACCTCGGCTGTTCGGTCACGACGTTCAATGGACAGCGCGACGGGCGGTTCCCCAGCCGACCGAGTGAACCGACCGCGGAGACGTGTCACGACCTTCAGACCCACGTTGCCCTGACCGGCACAGACCTCGGAATCGCCCACGACGGCGATGCAGACCGGATGATGGCGGTCGACGAGTACGGAACGTTCGTCGACGGCGACACACTCCTCGCGTTGTTCGGGCGGGAAGCGGCCACTGAAGGCGACCGAATCGCAGTCCCCGTAAATACGAGTCTCGCGGTCGACGACGCACTCGCGACGGTCGGTGCAGACGTCGTTCGAACCCGCGTCGGTGACGTGTTCGTCGCCGAGAAGTGCGCCGAACCGGACGTGGTCTTCGGTGGAGAACCCTCCGGTGCGTGGGTCTGGAGTAGCGAAACGCCCTGCCCCGACGGCCCGCTCGCGGCCTGTAAGCTCGCCGAACTCGTCTCGAAACGAGGGTCGTTAGGCACGCTTGTCTCCGAAATCGAGACCTATCCCCTCCGGCGCGAAAGCATCGAGACCAATGACAAAGCCGGCGTCCTCGAACGTGTCGAGACGCTCGTTCGCGAGCGGTACGACGACATCGACGACCGCGATGGCGTCCGTGTCGCAACTGACAGTGGCTGGTTCCTCGTCCGTGCGAGTGGGACACAACCCCTCGTCCGCGTCACCGCAGAGGCACGCACCGAGAGTGATGCGGACGACCTCTTCGACGAGGCGATAGGAGTCGTCGAACAGGCGACACAGTTGCTCTCAGTGTAGATACTCCCCGCACCGCCACGCTCAACCCGGGTTCTCCGCACTTCTAACCCATTCTGATGGAATGCTAATATCACACATGGGTATTTCAATGCTGTCCATATGAAGACTGAATTTCACACTCTAGTGTATTGTACATCTAATTGAAGATTCATGGAGCCTAGAACAACTCGCCGAAACATACTGACTGCCGCTGGCGGACTCGCCCTACTGGGCACGGTCGGTACTCGAACTGCAACTGCCGGATTCAGCCCGGGAGTCGTCGGAACTGCACCCACGCTGAGCGACCGTCTCCACCCGACGATGGGGACGAACGACACCAACCCGACGCTCGTCGTCTACGTGAACCTCCTCTCGGAGGAATCGCAGTACTTCGTCCAGCACAACCTCGAAGACATCGTTCGCGAGTACGTCCTCACCGGCGACCTCAACGTCGAACTCCGGTTCCTGTCGTACCAGCCCGGGTCGCCAGACTCCTATCTCGTCGGCGACGACGAGGGTGAGGCCCGTGCTTCTCGTGCCGCCTATGGGGTCTGGGACGTCGAACCGGAGAACTTCTGGCCGTTCTTCGAGTTCATGTTCTGGAACTTCACGACCAAGACCTACACCCACGCCCGGCTGGAGTCCTCCATGGACCAGGCGGGCGTTCGGAACATCACGAAGATTGCAAACCGCGCGTACAGGGGGCGATACAACAGTCTCGTCCGTGCGGCGACCGAGGAGGCTGTTCGGTACGGCATTTCGGACGTGCCCCGAGTACGCCTGCTTCGGGACCACAAACACGGAAACTACGCGGATATCCTGGGCTGGACCCAGACGCGCTTCGACAGAGTCTCCGATGGGAGTGTCGAGATTCACCCGCTCCTCCCGGACACGAAATACGAGACGCCCGTGTACGTCATCGATTCGGGGAAACCCGGTCCCACGGCGTTCGTCGTCGGCGGGATGCACGGTGAAGAGCCACAGGGGTACATCGCCGCCGCACACATGACTCGGTTCCGCCCGACCGGTGGCAAACTCGTCGTGATTCCGCATGCGAACCGGCCAGCGGTCGATATCGCTGCGCGATACACCGAAGACGGCGATCTCAATCGCCAGTTCCCCACCGGGTCGGACCCGACCAGCACGCTCGCGCAGGCTATCTGGGACGAACTCCTCGCGCACGACCCCGATGTCGTCGTCGACCTCCACAGTTCGAGCGGTATCTACAAGCACGACGGAAAAGTCGGACAGGCCATCTTCCCGACTCGTGCGACCCCACAGAACGCGGTCGACGCCTGCGACCTCGCCAACGACCACTACATCGAGCTGTCTGACTACCCGTCGTACTACGACTTCAAGTGCGGAAACACGCTCGATGGGTCTCGACCGCTGTTCATCCACAAGGTGTACGGCGACCTGCACCTCCCGGGATACCTCGTCGAGACGACGCGAAAAGAGACTCACATCGAAGATGCGGTCATGTGGGGGGTCGCTCTCGCCCGCGACCTGCTGTGGCGACACGACGTCCTCCTCGGATGAACCGCACCTACGACGGTCCTAAATTCTCCAACAGTCGGGTTTTCTACCGTCCCAGCCGCTTATATTGCGTATAATAAGGCCGTTCGTTCGACTACGTCAGTCCATGCAGGCTATCGTACTCGCTGCCGGCAAAGGCACTCGAATGCAGCCCCTGTCGAACGAGGTTCCGAAGCCGATGCTGTCGGTTGTGGGGCGTCCAATTGCGGCCCACACGGCCGACGCCGCGGTCGAAGCCGGTGCCGACGAACTCGTGTTCGTCGTCGGCTACGGTGAACAGACCGTTCGGGAGTTCTTCGGGGAATCCTATCAGGGAGTCCCAGTCTCCTACGTCGTCCAGGACGAACAGCAGGGAACTGCTGACGCCGTCCGAGCGACGAGCGACCACATCGACGGCCCGTTCGCGGTTCTCTACGGAGACAACCTCTACGACCCCGAGGGAATCTCGCGACTGTTCGAGGAAGCGCCCAGTATCGCTTCGTTCCGCGTTCCCAACCCCTCGAACTACGGTGTGTTGAGCGTCGAAGACGGTGCAGTCGCGGAAATTATGGAGAAACCCGATGCGCCACAGAATGACCTCGTAAACGGCGGTGCGTACGTCTTCCCCGAGGACGCGCGCGACATGCTCGATGTCCCGCTGAGCGAGCGCGGTGAGCGTGAACTCACCGACGTCCTCGACCGAGTCATCGCGGAGTTCACCGTCACTCCTGTCACTCTCAGTCGATGGATGGACGTCGGCCGACCGTGGGAACTCCTCGAAGCGAACGAGTGGAAACTCGGAACTGTGGAACGCCGCGTTGAGGGCGACGTCAGCGGGAACGCAACCATCCAGGGGAGCGTCGTCGTCGAAGAGGGAGCCACCATCCGCGATGGGAGCGTCGTCGAAGGACCAGCGTACATCTCCGAGGGTGCGACCGTCGGGCCGAACGCCTACATTCGGGGCTGCACGTACGTCGCACCCGACGTGTACGTCGGACACGCCGTCGAAGTGAAAAACAGCGTGCTCCTCGAACGGACCACTGTCGGCCATCTCTCGTACGTCGGTGACAGCGTCGTCGGGCGTGACGTGAACTTCGGTGCTGGAACGAACGCCGCAAACCTTCGTCACGACGGCGATGTCGTGTCGATGACAGTGAAAGGCGACGATGTTCCGACTGGTCGGAAGAAGCTCGGTGCCATCGTCGGCGACGGTGTCAAGACGGGAATCAACACCTCGCTCGACCCTGGCGTGAAACTGTCATCGGGTGCACGAACGAAACCCGGAGAAGCCATCTATCAGGACCGCTAAGGTCGTTTTACCGTAGTAGATTCTTCTCGAAGTAGTTGTCCGGTCGGACCCCGAACTCCCGTCGGCGCAGAAACAGCCCGGCTGGGTTAGAGGTTCGAGAGAAGTTGCTCCGGTGGACAGAGCACGTCGTTCGGCGTCAGGAGCGACGTATCGACGGCGGAGTTCATCCACGTCGTGATGTCGTTGATGCGGAGTTTGACTCTGACCGGGAGTTCGTGGATTCTGGGGTACCCAGGGAAGAGTTTGCGGTCGAGTTCGTTCTCTGCGTACTGGGCGTCCATGTCCGGCCACGGCGTGCTGAACGGCTCGATACCGGGGAGTTTCCGTCGCAGGAACTTCTCTATCTGGTTCTTCCTGAAGGAGTGGTGCGGACGGTCAGGCGGGCGATGTCGGAAGATGTCTGGGTTCAGCTTCCGCATGGCCTCCTTCATCGTCTCCGTGTTCCGCTCTTCGGGCGGCGTCTTCAGGTGCCAGTCGATGAGTTCGGCGTCGGCCGCGACGAACGACTCGATGTAGTTGTCGGAGAGCTCGAAGTGGAACGGAAGCGTCGGCTGGTTCTGGATTCCGACGAGTGCGATGCTGTCGTAGATGTTGTCGTAGCGGTTCGACCACTTGTCGAGTTGCTCGTGGACGACCTCGTCGATGAACCCCATGCTCGTGTCGAACTCGTCGTAACACTCGGGGAAGACGTGGTCACACGCCGGGTGATAGCCGAACTTCGACGACAGCACCTTGGTCGGGTCGGGGTTCGGGTCGAGACCCTGAAGCGGGAACTTGTTCCCCAAGATGTCGACGACGTTCCGGGGGAGAAAGTGCCCCCGAAGGAGCGTGTCGAAGAACAGGCCGTGGAAGACGGTGTCGGCGTCGAGCTTCCCATCGCACCCCGCGTGGTGGACGTGGACTGATTCTCGCGTCCCGAGGCAGTACTTGATGACGCTCTCGTCGACGTTGAGATAGTCCTCGTTCGCGACGAGTGTCTCGTGGTCCGCGCCGTACTGGTTCGCGATGTTCCGGGCGACGACGACTTCTGGATGGTCCGGCGTCCCGAGTGTGTAACACACGTCGATACCGGGATGCTGCGCGACGATTGTCCGCGAATCGTAGCCGCCGCTCAGGAGGACTCCCTGTTTCCCCGGATAGTTCGACCGACGGGTGATGGCACGTTCGAGCCGTGCTGCGAGTTCGTCCACGTAGTCGAATTCGTCGGGGCCTGCCGGGTCGTAGATGAACCGAGACAGGGTTCCAGCCTCGTCGGTGGTCAGGAAGCCGTCGAACGGGACGGCGTTGAGTTGGTCGAAGACGGTTCGTTCGTCGACGACGACCCCCATGTGGACGTATTCGAGCAACCCACGTGTGTCGACGTCCGTGTGCGGAACCGCAGAGACGACTCGTCTCGGGTTCGTTCCGAAGACACGACCCCTCGGCGTGTCGGCGTAGAAACACTGCCACGTTCGAATCGGGTCGGTCGCAACGATTGCGTCGCCGTCCAGTTCGACGAACACGAGGAACGACCCATTGAGTTCCGAGAACGCATCGCGGCCGATTTCTTCGTATCGGTCGAGTGTGTACTCGGCGACCGGGGTCGAAACGTCGTCCGGGGGGAAGACCTCACCCCAGAGGACGCAGTAGCCTCGCTCGTCGCTGTAGGTCGCCGACCGACCGGGGAAGCCAAGCGCAGGGTCGCGAATCGCGACCGTCGCGTTTTCACCCGCACCGACCCAGTCGAAACTCGACCGTGAGGCGAGTTCGTCGAACGCGCCGTCGTCTTCGAGGACGCCAAACAGTTCTTTGTTCATCGTTCGGAGATTCGATATTCGGTCGAGTTCATTCGACGGTGACGCTCTTTGCAAGGTTCCGTGGCTTGTCTATCGCGCGGTCGAGTTCGGTCGCACAGTAGTACGAGAGCAACTGCAACTGGACGTTCGCCAGGAGGTTCGAACAGACGGGATGCATGTCGGGGACCGAGAGGTGCGCGTCGGCCGTATCCACGATTTTGTGGTTCGGTGGCGAGACGGCGACAATCGGTGCGCCGCGCGTCTGGGCCTCTTTGGCGTTCGTCACCGTCTTGTCGCAGTCGTCAGCACAGACTGCGAACACCGGCGTCCGGTCGGTGACGAGCGCGAGCGGGCCGTGCTTGAGTTCGCCCGATGCGAATCCTTCAGCGTGTTCGTAGGTGATCTCCTTGAACTTGAGCGCCCCCTCCTTGGCGACCGAACAGCCGAGTCCGCGGCCGATAAAGAAGTACGCGCTCTTGTCGAGATGTTCCTGAGCCAGGTCGGCGGCGTCGCTCGACTGGAGGATTCTATCGACAGCGCTGGGGAGCGCTCGCAGGTCCGAAAGCAGTTGCCCGACGTTGTTCACGCGGGTCGCCGTCTCGTTGACGCGAGCGATGTGCTGGCTGAGCATCGTGAGCATCACCGCTTGCGAGGAGAACGTCTTCGTCGCGGCGACGCCGATTTCGGGACCGGCACGGATGTAGAGTGGTTCGTCCGCTTCGCGTGCGACGGTCGACTGCACGACGTTCGTCACGGCGAGCGTCGAGGCTCCCACGTCGTTTGCCTGCCGCAGTGCTTGGAGTGTGTCGGCCGTCTCGCCGCTCTGGGTTACTGCGACGAACAGTGTGTTCTCCGGCGGCGTTCCGGTGTTGACGTCGTATTCGCTGGCGCGAATCGCACGCGCCGACACGTCACACCGGTTCAAGATGCCCGACCCGAAGAGGGCGGCGTGGTACGAGGTTCCGCACCCGACGAGGTGAACGGTGTCGATACCGGTGAGGTCCAAATCCACGTCGAGGTCGGTCACGTGCTCGTCGGCGTCGATTCGTCCCTCGATGGTCTTCTGCAGCGACGTCGGTTGGGTGTGAATCTCCTTGAGCATGAAGTGGTCGTACTGGCCCTTGCCGGTCTCATCGGGTTGCCAGTCGACCTCTTGTACCTCGCGCTGGACGTGCTCGTCGTTCTCGTCGACGATGTCGACGCCGTCAGTGCGAACCTCGACGGTGTCACCGTCTTCGAGGTAGACCACGGTGTCGGTGTAATCGAGGAACGCCGGCACGTCGCTCGCCAGGTAGTAGCCGTCTTCCTCGACGCCGAGGACGAGCGGCGACCCCTGTCGGGCAGCGAAGATGGAGTCGTTTTCGTCGACGACCACGGCGATTGCGTAACTCCCTTCGAGGTCTGTGACCGTGTGCTTGAACGCAGCGAGCGGTTCGTTCCCTCGGTCGAGGTAGTACGCGATGAGGTTCGGAATGACCTCTGTGTCGGTGTCGCTCGTGAACTCGTAGCCCTCAGAGAGCAGTATCTGCTTGATAGACTCGTAGTTCTCGATGATACCGTTGTGAACGACCGCGACGCGGTCGCTCTCGTCGGTGTGGGGGTGTGCGTTCTCGTCGCTCGGCGGTCCGTGCGTACTCCACCGGGTGTGGCCGATGCCGAGCGTCGCACTGCTCTCGACGGTGTCGATGGTGTCTTTGAGTTCCGAGACCTGACCCGAGCACTTCCAGACGTCGAGTCCGTTCCCGTTTTTGACTGCGACCCCAGCCGAGTCGTAGCCGCGGTATTCGAGCTTTTCGAGCCCGGTCACGAGCGGACCGAGAGCGCGGTCAGCGCCGACGTGCGCGATGATTCCACACATTTCAGAACACCGCCATGTGGGTGTCGGCGTCTCGACTGTCGTGCGTAACCGAGGGCGTCGAATGGCGCGGTTCGATTGCTGTCGTCTCGTTCGAGTGTTGGGTCCGACGTATCATGGTTTCGGGGTGCCAGTGGGCGAGAGGTTGCCCTTGCAAACCCCCATGTGCTGAAAGTCCCATTACTATAGACGCGCTAAGCCGCGGCTTCGACGCCGAAACCTGGCGAATTCGCGACGAGTCGGACGAGACACACATTTGGCAGTGCGTGCTCGTAGACCCCCTGATTTTCACACTTTACGCTCCCTGGAAACAGTCGAAGGACGGCTTACAGTACTGATAAAATACCGTCACAGCACGTGTTTGGTGTGTCGCGGGCGAGGAGCACCTTCGTCGCGCTTTGTGGGTGCGCTGGGTAGTCGAAACAGAACCACGCCCGGCGAACTGACGGTCTCGGTCAGGGGACCGGACGCGTACAAATCGTGACGTGGCCGTTCGAGTAGACGTAGTTCGTCGCCCCCGGACACACCTCGGTCTTCGATGGATTCAGATTCCGAACCGACTCGGTCTGATTCCGCTCGAAGTACGACGCGCTTTCGGATTGGTACGACCGATACGCCGTGATTCCCTGTGGCATCGGTTTGCCGTCGCTTGTGGGCAGCGGTTCGGCAGGGTAGGCATCTGTTCGCTCCCACACCGTTCCGTACGGGAGGTCGGTGTACAGTTCACCGCCTTCACCAGTCGGGCGAGCCGAGCTGAACGTCTCTACTGCGGCGAGTTCTTGGTCAGTGTACGAGAGGCGTTCGTGCTGGTCGGTGAACACTGGACTGTCCATCGCCCCGTCGTTCGACATAATCATGACGTTCGGGTAGACCAGTGTGAAGAGGAGTAAGACGACGCCGATGACCTTGAGTGTGGTTCGGTTGGCGAGGTGCCGAAATCCGACGACGCCGACGATAGCGAGCAGGGCGTAGAGGAACCCGACCCATCGGCCCGGGACGAAACTCTCGATTCCGAAAAGCGGGAGGCCGAGCACGACGAACAGCATCGTGACGATACTCCCGACGAAGGTGTACGTCGTCTGGTTCGACCGCGACCGCTTGAGTACCGTGAGACAGCCAATGACACCGGCGAAGAGCAGTAGCAGGAACCCCGCTTCGGTGACGTACGTCGATACCTGTGAGAGGAACGTCGGCCCGGCGCTCCCGGTCGTGCCGGATGCACCGGTCGAGCCACCACTTCCACTGACTCCAGTCAAAAACCCGGCGTTGAACAAGTTCACGTAGAAGTAACTGAGCACCGTCTCGAGGAAGGTATCTCCCTTGTACGGAGTCAACGACCACGTAAACACGATGAGCCCGAGGTTGAACACCACGAGTCCTGCGAGATTCACTGGATTCGACCCACCACCTGTAAACGAGAGGGGGTCGGGATTCTCGGTGAAGAAGTCGAATCGGAGGAGAATTTGAGCGAGGAAGCCCGAGATGAGAAGCACCAACATGATGAACGACGACACCTGGTGGGTGAGGATGACGGCGGTGCTGAACAGCACGAGCAGTCCGAAGTCACGCCATCGTTCGCTCGCGTGCGTGATTCGGACGAGGCTGTAGAGACATGCGAGGAAGAACACCAGCCCCATACTCGTCGGGATGAGATGCATCCCCCAGCGGACCACCTGGTCGCCCATCGCGTAGAGCGTGGTCGCGACGAGTGCCCAGCGAAGCGGGACGAGGAGCCGCGCAGTCCCGTAGACGAAAAGCGGGATGAGCGGCATCACGACACCGAGAGAGAGGTACAACCCGTTCCGAAGCGACACGTCGAGCAGGTTCGTCGCCGCGGCCGTGACAAGGTGGAAAAGCGGCGAGGCGTAGTACTTGACGTCGCTGATTGCAGCCAGCGAATCCGCTTCGAGTACCATCTGGACGAACGTCGTGTGCGACCAGATGTCGATTCCGATGTACCCAGTCGTCGTGTAGAGCGCAGCGAATCGGACGACGAACGAGTACACGAGGATTTGGGTGAGGAACACGCTCGGGCGGAGTTCTTCGGCCGGTGAGAGGAGTATCTGGCCGAGCAGCACGGCACCGACTACCCCACCGACTTGCAGGAAGAGGACACTCCGTTCGCCTTGCTTGACGGCGATGACGAGTATCGCGGCCAGCCCCAAGAAAATCCCAGCAGACAGGAGTCTACTGATTGATGGTGCCAGTGTTGGAAGACCAGTTGTCGTTCCTGTCCCTCGGGCTGCGAGCAGATACAGTACACATCCCGTCCCTAGTATGAGCGGCAGCGTCACGATGAAAATCTGTGACGACAGGAACCGCAGTGGGAACAGTCCGATGGCGAGTACGAGACCAACGACTGCCGTGAGTACGTCGAGCTCTGCCTGTTGCAATCGACCGTATAGTGATGAGAGTAGGTTCATATGTAACGAATACGCGCGCCCGAATCGGCGTTCGATGCCGACTCGGGACTGCAATTAGATTGTCGTCGTCTCTCTGCCGCTGGTGGAGAGCACGTCCTGATAGTTTTGCGTCGCGTGGACGCCCCATTCGATGTCAACCTCGGGGAGGTCCTGTCCGAGGGCGTACTGGACACCGAGCGCCGGCATATTGACCCCTGCGTCGATGCAGGCTGAACTAGACCTAGAGACACGGGGACTGAGTTCGAAGAGTTTCGGGTGCCCGGTGGCGTCCTGCTTGAATCGAAACGTGGCGTTGTATTCGATGCCGAGTGCCGAACTGAGTTCTCGCGCATACCGGATGAGGCTCGGGCACTCCTCGATGGTGCTCTCGAAGCGTTCTCGGTCGCTGGTCTCATCGTGAGTGCGCGAAACCGCCACTGGAACGTCGTCCGCTCCGGCGAGCACGTCGACACAGTACTCCTTACCGGGCAGGTATTCCGTCACGACGAGGTTCGGAAACTCGGCCGTCTCTTCGAGGACTGGGAAAGCGTCGTCTAGGGTTGTCACGAGACTGCTGGGCGTCTTCTCCGCCACGGTATCTGTCTGGTCGGCGTCTGGGTCGAGAATTCGAAGCCCGCGCATCTCGCTTTCGACTGGTGGCTTGAAGCAGACGCTCCGAGTGGGATAGCCGAGTGCGTAGACTGCGTCGATGAACTCTTTGGACGTCGAGACGCGGTAAAACTCAGGCGTGATTGGGAGACACTGCTTGACGAGTGCGCCATAGAGTTCCCCGCTATCGCACGCAACAGCGAGCGTGTCCGGGTCGGAGACCATCACTTCGACTCCGAGTTCTTCGAAGGTGTCTGTGGCCTCTGAGAGCGGTCGTAGTTCCGATGCGACGAGTGGAAGCAAGACATCGACTCCCTCGCGACGAGCAATCTCCGCTACAGTCGGGATGAACTCGCCGCTATCGGCCGTCGGTACAGTAGCCGCCGTATCGACGAGACGAAATCCGCACGCATCTGGGTCGGTATCGACACCGACGATACGGGCGTCGAACGCGTCGGTCTGGCGGAGTACACTGATGATGCCCGACGTGGCGGGGTATCCCACGCCGGTCACCAGCACGGTCACGCCGTCGTCCCGACTCGAAGGCCGAGTGGTATCCAGCAGTGTCATCGGCAGATGTGGGTCCCCGGAGGGTCCTTATTATATAGTCGATAAGAAGCGTGAGACAACGAAACTCGGTGCAATTGCAGAACGTCGCGAGAATCCGCGACCCGACAATCGTCAGGGGACGCTCCCCGGAAGTAACCAGGAGATGCTCCCCGGCGGTCGCTAGGAGACGCTACCCGGCAGTCGCCAGGATGCGCTGGACGACAACGTCCGTCGCATCGACTTTCTGCCCGAGTAGTGCGCGCCGACGCCCGTCCCAGTCGATACCGGGCGATTCGAGGATTTTCACCGCCTGCTTCGCTGCGTGTTCGTTTCGTCGCTCGCCGTGGAAGCCGAACAGCAGGTCGAACGAATCGAGGTCACGCATGAGTCCGGGATTCGCGCTGTGGACGTACACAGTCGGCGTTCCGAGCACCGCGCTCTCTGACGCCATCGTCCCGCTTTCCCCGACGAAGAGGTCGGCAAAGGCGAGCACGTGATGGATGAGGTGCGGCTCGATGTTCATCCCATAGCCATCGAGTTCCGGAGGTAGCGCGTCGTCTTCGGCTGAGACGAGGACTTCTGCCCCCGTGTCTTCGATTTGTTCGACTAACGCAGACAGACTGTCGAGTCCTTCGTCGCCGATGTCGTGTGCTGCACCCCAACTGACCAACCGGAGGACGGCGTACGTGTCGTCCGGGTCGACCGGGAGGTCGTCGAGGGCCGACGGATCGGGTTCGAACTGGTCCGGGTGGAGGTACGCCAACTCGTGATAACTCGGGTACTGATAGTGGTTCGGCCCCGCGTCGTCGTGGTAGCAGTCGGGCGTCACGATTTCGTCGGCGAAGGGGAACGTCAACGTGTTCGACAGCGTCGCGTGCTCCGTGTCGGTGAAGACGACACACCGTGCGTCGACGAGTTGGGCGACGTGCGACGCTTCGAAGCCGCCGATAGCCGCAATCACGTCCGGGTCGATGGCTTTCGCGTCACGGTAGAGCCGGTACTCGATTGCGAGCGTGGACAGCGCGACGCGCGGCAGCGACCCGCCACGAGACCCGAGGACGTCGTAGTCGATGTCGTACTCGTCGAGCAGCGACAGCGCCACGTCCTTGTCGAGCGCCCGAACGTGAACCTCGTGGCCGCGGGCGTCGAGTTCCTCGATTGCGTGTTTGAAGAAGTGGACGTGAGCAGGATGCTGAATCGTGATGAGGATGTCCATTGTCAGTGTCTCACAACTGAGCGTACTGGAAGCCGTAGTTGGTGGCGTTCTCGCCGTCGAAGACGTCCGCGACGTCGATCATCACCGGGTCGGTCCCGAGCGCGTCGGCCATCTCTCCGAGGTCGTAGTCGACGAACTCCTCGTGTCCGGTGGCGACGACGACGCCGTCGTACGCCTCGAAATCGACGGTTTCGACCACGTCGATACCGAAGACCTCTCGGGACTCCGCCGGGTCAGCGTGCGGGTCGTAGCCGACACAGTCGATGTCGAACTCTTGGAGTTTCTGCACCATCGTATCGACTTCCGAACTTCGGATATCACCCACACCGGGCTTGTAGGCGAGTCCGAGCACGAGCAATCGCGTCTCGTTCAGCACGCGGCCCGAGTCGTTGATGGTCTTGACCGTCTTTCGGGCGGCGTGGACGGGGACGTACTCGTTGATTTCACGGGCCTGCAACACGAGCTTCGGTGAGAAGCCCTCGCGCTTGGACCGGTACGTGAGGTAAAACGGGTCGACAGGGATGCAGTGGCCACCGACGAATCCCGGCGAGTACCCGTCGTGGAAGTTCCACTTGGTGCCTGCCGCTTCGAGCACGTCCGACGTCGAGAGGTCCATGTGGTCGCACGCGATGGCCAGTTCGTTGACCAGTGCGATGTTCATGTCGCGTTGGACGTTCTCGATAACTTTCGACGCCTCGGCCGTCTCGATGTCCGGTGCGCGGTGGATACCCGCATCGACGACACTCTCGTAGAGGGTTGCGAGGTCCTCGCGAACGTCGTCGGTGTTCGCGCCGACGACCTTGACCACGTCGCGGACGCCACGACCGGTGTCACCGGGCGAGGCGCGTTCTGGCGAGTACCCGACGAATATGTCTTCGCCGACAGTGAACGGTGACGTCGATTCGAGTGCGGGAACGAGCACGGACTCGGTCGCACCCGGGTAGACGGTCGATTCGAGGACGACGGTGGTTCCGGGCGAGATGTACTCGCCGATAGTCTCACCGGCCGACTCGACGAACTGGAGGTCGGGGTTCTCCATGCTGTCGACCGGTGTTGGGACCGTCACGATGACGAAGTCGGCATCAGAGATGTGCGCCGGGTCCGTGGTGAACAGCACGTCGGACTCCGAGACGCCCTCGTCGGTCACGTCTCCAGTTGGGTCGGTCCCGGCGTCGAGCGCGTCGACCTTCGATTGGTCGACGTCGTAGCCGATGACAGACTTTCCGACGCGGTCGAACTCGATGGCCAGCGGCAGGCCCACGTATCCGAGTCCGACGATACAGACTGTCTCAGTCATGGAGACCGATTCCTTCGTAGACGACGTTTTCGTGGTCTCGGTACGTAGTTGCGGCCTGTCGTCCGTCGACGAAGACGACGGGACGTGACTCGTGGCTGAGTGCCGGAATATCGATATCCTCGAACGCCTCGTGGGCTGTCACGAGAACGACGGCATCGACCGTCAGGTCGTCCGTATCGACATCGTCGACGATAGTCGCACCCGCGTCCTCGAAGGCGCTCGTGTCGTCGAGAATTGGGTCGGTCGCGAGCACGTCCACACCCACCTCTGCGAGGTGCTCGACGATGGGGAGCGCTGGCGCTTTTCGAATCTCTTTCACACCGGCGCGATAGGTCAGTCCGAGGACGAGGACAGAGGCGTCTTCGGGGTCGACACCCAGTGTCTGCAGTTCGTCGAGTGCCGACTGGGCCGTAACGTGCGGCATCCCGTCGTTTACGTCCCGTGCGGTCTGCATGAGGGGTGCGTCGGTCTCGAACTCGTTGATGAGGAACTGCGGGTAGTAGGGGATACAGTGCCCGCCGACGCCAGCACCCGGCGTGTGTAGCTCACAGAACGGTTGGGTGTTGGCCACGTCGATTGCCTCGGTCACGTCGATTTCGAACTCGTCGGCGTGGGTGGCCAGTTCGTTCGCGAGCGCGATGTTGACGTCGCGGTAGACGCCTTCGAACACCTTGACAGCCTCTGCTGTCGTCGTGTCCGAGACAGTGATAACCTCGTTCGAGGAAATCTGGTCGTAGACGAGCGCCGCAGCGCGGGTGCTCTCTTCGTCGGCACCGCCGACGACCTTCGGGTATGCGCCCCGAATATCCTTGAGGGCGCGACCGGAGGCAGTTCGTTCTGGGCAGAACGCGAGACCGAACTCGCCGAGTGAGAGGCCGCTCTCGGCTTCGAGCGTCGGCAGGAGAACGTCACGACACGTCCGGGGCGGAAGCGTCGACTCGAAGATGACGAGGTCGCCCTCGTCGAGTCCTGACGCGATGTCGTTGGTGACGGCTTCGATGACCGAGAGGTCTGGATGCCCTCCGTCGTCGACGAGCGTCGGGACGATGACGACGTGGATACCCGCTTCGGCGGCAACGTCGCGTGGCTCGGTAGCCGCCGCGAGCGCGTCGTCTTCGACGAGTTCGCCGACGAGTTCGTCGAGGCCGGGTTCGCCGACGATGTGGCTTCGCCCGGCGTTGATTCCCTCGACTACGTCAGGGTCGATGTCGGCACCCGTCACGTTGCCGGTCGTTTCGGCGTACACGGCGGCGAGTGGCAGACCCATCTTACCGAGTCCGTAGACGCCAACGGGAACGTCACCGGAGGTGAGGGCAGTAATCTGTTCATCTTCGGGGCGGGTGGAACCGTACAGGCGTGTGGCGGAGACGTTCGAACTCATATCGAATTTTCTCCCTGTAACTTCGGTGGGAGTGGGCGGTGTTCAGCGGGCGCTCCAACTGCGAGTGTCTCGGGTGGAACGTCCTCGGTGACGATGGCTCCGGCGGCGACGAACGCGTCCGCTCCGACAGTTACGTCGGGGAGAACCGTCGCGTTCCCGCCGATAGAGGCTCCGTCTTCGAGGGTCGGGCCAGTCATCTCGACGTCCTGTCGAACTGGGTACGGGTCGTTCGTCAGAACTGCACCGGGACCGACGAAGACGTTGCTTCCGATGGTGGTGTTGGTCGGAACGTAGACTCGACTCTGGAGGCTCACATTGGACCCGATGACGGACGTTCCATCGATAACGGTCTTGGTTCCGACGACCACGTCGTCACCGATTTCGGTGTCTTCTCGGACGAGCGCGTCGTGGCCCGTGATGAACCCATCACCAATGTTCACGTCGCTGTAGATTATCGTCCCCGAGCGAATGCGGGCGTCGTCGCCGATGACAGTCTGGTCCGGGTCATCACCTGCAGCGTACCCGATAGTGACGTCGTCGTCGATATCACATCCAGCTCCCGTGACGTACATCCTCATGCAGACGTCGAACTCGCAAGCGCTTCGTCTTCGTCCTCGTCTCTGGGCAGACTACTACTCCCGGTCGAACGGAGCGTGGTGACGACGACGAGCAGTGCAACGAGTATCGCGGCAAGTTTGGTTTTCGTGCGCATAAGTTACCTCCGCGGACCGCCGTGGCCCGCGATTCGAAATTCAGGTCACGCGAAACGGCCATTATTATCGGGCGGATAAGGTGGCTGGCCACCCACGGTCGCGCGATATTTGGGACTCGATAGTGTGTCCGCCGGGCCACCCCGGACTGAGAGTTCGCGATGTATCGAACTATCGCCTCTCGAACGGGTGAGTCGGGAATTCAGAACTGACTTATCAGCCGCGTAAGCTCCGTGATCCGGTCTTTTTCGACCGTGAACGGTCGCCTCCATTTTTGAGCACGGAACGACAAGCCGCGGGCGATGAAGTCGTCTCACCGTCGCTGGACGCTCGATTTGTTCCTCGTCGTCGCGGGGTCGGTTGCCGCACTCGCGGTCCTGCTTCTCGACGTCTCTGGGTCGGTCGTCCGGAGTCTGTTCGTCGTCCCGTTTATCGTCTTGTATCCGGGGTACGCGCTCATGGCTGCTGCCTTCCCCGAGCGACGTTCGGACGTCGACTCGGACACGATGCCGAAAAAAGAGACACTGACGCGACCGACGCCTCACACTGCGGGGCTCCTCTACCCTGTTCGGCTCGTTCTCTCGGCGGCGTCGAGTCTCGCTATCGTCGGCGGTATCGCCCTTCTCACGAACTTCCTCGGGTTGGGGTTTTCTGCAATCAACACCAGTCTGGGTGTGTTCGCGGTGACGATGGTGCTGACGGCCAGTGCGTTCGTTCGCCGCGCGATGCTTCCGGCCGAAGTCCGAAGCGGGCTCCCGCCGTTTTCGATTGCGTACTCAAGTGCAGCGACGGCCGCGGGCCACATCAAGTCACCACTCTCCACCGAGCCCCGAGACTCGCCGGTCCCACTTCTCGTCAACGTCCTCGTGGTTCTGAGCGTCGTCGCGTTTCTCAGTAGTGTGGGCTTTGCGATGGTCGAAACCCAGAACCCCGAGTCGAATTTCACCGAAGTCTATCTCGTGACCGAAAACGGCTCGGAGTACGATGCGAGTGACTACCCTCGAACACTCTCTCAGAGGGACGAGACGCCGATAACGCTCGCAATCGAGAACCACGAACACCGGACAGTAACCTACACGGTCGTCACCGAGATTCAGCGACTCGAGCGCACGAACAATAGTTCGCGGGTCGTCGAAGAACGCGAACTCTCTCGAACAGAGCGTCCGGTCGAAAGCGGTGAGACGGCCTATCTCCAGCGTGACGTGCGGCCGACGTTGTCTGGTGACTCGCTGCGACTCGTCTTCTTCGTCTACGCCGGTGAGGCTCCCGACAACCCGGACCGAACGTCTGCCTACCGAACGGTACAACTCATGGTCGACGTCGGTGACGACGCCACCGGACAGTCGAGCCGGTCGCAGAATACTGGAGGCGCGCGTAGCTGATGTGGCCGTGGGAGCACTTGCTCTTCGGGTACATCTGGTATTCGATACTGAACCGCACCCTGTGGCGAACACCAATCACTGACGGAATTGGACTGACTATCGCTCTCTCTACGCAGGCCCCTGACCTCGTCGACAAGCCCCTCTCGTGGACGCTCGGCCTCGTCACGAGTGGCTACGGGCCAGCACACTCGCTCCTGGTCGGTGTTCCGGTAGTACTCGTCGTCGCAGGACTCGCGTGGACGCGAGACAAAGCACGTGTGGGGGTCGCGCTCGTCGCTGGGTATTGTTCACACCTCGTCGGCGACGTACTCGCCCTTCGCGCGAATGGCCCTATCGTTGGTCGCGTGCTGTGGCCGCTCGTCACCTACGAACCGTACGCCAGCGACCTCGGGTTCGTAGAGCGATTCGCCGTCTATCTCGTGACGTTCGTCGCCCAGATGACGGCCCCTGAAAACACGGTTCTCGTCCTCGGATACGTCGCTCTCTGTGGCGCTGTCGCCGTCCTTTGGATTCTAGATGGAACGCCGGGACTCCGATGGGCCAGACGTATTGTTACCACGAATCGATAGATGGGTGTCACCGAGTGTCGTAAAAACTAAGCGAATCGGAGCTACTCTTCAAGTAAATACTATTCAACTGTCCAGAGATTTCGTAGTAACAACTGAATAATACGATAGACGCCAAAAAAGTTCAAGACACAGAGGTAGAGACAGTTCTCCAATGCAAGACGAGAGTGGAAACACAGACCGAACTATTTTATCACGGAGAAAATTACTCGCGGGAATTGGCGGGTCGGTCGCAGCGACCTCATTTTCGAGGAAGGCAACGGCGGACGGTGAGTGGATAAACGTCGTCGACGCCGGTGCCGACCCGACCGGGGAGGAATCGATTTCTCCAATCTTGGACGCCCTCACGACTGAGGACGGTACGACGTTCTACTTCCCGGAAGGCGAATATTTGATGGACGATATGTTCCGCCACGTCGGCTTCAACGGGTTCGAACTCCGTGGCGACAACGCGACTATTGTCCCCGCACCCGATTACGATGGGCGGTGGCTGTTCAAGTTAGGGACGTACGAGGAACCTGGTGAAGACCTCTACATCGAGGGGTTGACGTTCGACTTTTCTGCCGACGAGACGGGTCTTCGCGTCGTCCAAGCACAGGTCAAGGACGACCTCCTCGTTCAGGACTTGGCAGTCACCGGTAGACACGACAGCGGGAAGTACGGACCTTTTTGCTTCGACGTCACACACCCGGATGGTATCGGGTCGATAGAGAACGTTCGGCTTCCAGACGGCGGGGAGTTCTCCGAAAACACGCCGGGTGATATCAACGTTGGACCGACTGGGATTCTCGTCTCGCAGTACCACGAGGGAAAACTCTGGGTCCGTAACTGCGATGTCGGGCCATGGCCGGACAACGGACTCTACTGTTCGACTGAGACCGGGCGGGTCGTCGTCAAAGGAGGGCTGTTCAAGAACAGTAACATCACGAGTATCCGACTCTCGGGTGACTACAGCTCTATTCACGATGCGACAGTCATCGTGGACAACCAGCGTGACAACGATACCAACCAGCGTGCCATCCGGCTCGATGGTGGTGCGTACAACTGGGTCGAAAACACTGACGTCTATCTGAAACAGCCCAACGGACGCGCAATTAGCATCCAGAACGACGTCAAGTGGGCGCGGATTCAAGACTGTCGCGTCGTCGTCGAGGACGGCGCACCGACACGGGCGATTTGTGTCTCACCACAGGCGGGGAAAGTCGATATCCTCAACAGTGAAATCGAGTTCAACGCACCCGGGCAGGCACTCCACCTCGAAGGACCGAGCAGTGCAGACGCTGACCCAGTGTACGTTCTGAAGACCACTATCACCGGGAGCGGCGACGGCTCGCACGGCCGCCATGCAGTTCGTGCAGAACGCGGAAACTGTCTGTTCGACCGTCTCGATATCGAACAGACCGGAGACGACTATCGGCGTGGAATCAAGATTCTCGGAGACGGGTGTACGCTGAAATGGGGTGACTACAACACGACGCACATCCCCATCGTCAACGACGCTGACGAGACGACGTTCCACGGTGTCTCCGCTCGCTCACTCGACGGCGACCAGGGAATGAAGATTCTCGATGGATCTTCCGGCGTCGAACTCACAGAATCGACAATTCACAACGGAATCTGGGAAGACGGAGAGGTCAGTGTGACCTACGACGGGAATTGGTACCCTGAGCGATAGGACGACGACTATTCGAATGGCGACGGTTGGGACGTTTGGTTCGTCAGGGTACTACCCGGTGCTTCGACGAGTCACGATTACGGTGCTAACGTCGCTTCGACGAGCCGTGAGATAGCACGGCGAATTCGCTGTGAGACCCCCGACTTCGAGATACCGAGGCGGTTCGCAATCTCGCTTTGTGACTCCGTCCGTGGGACGTCGAAGTACCCGTTTTGATACGCCACGACGAGTGCCTCGCGCTGCCCCGGCAGGAGAACCGTCTCGGCCCCGATGTCGGTCTCTCGTGCGACGTGGAGGCGTTTGACGTGGAACGTGATGTTCTGGTCGTGGTAGTGTGATTGGATTCGATGGAGTGCCGAGTGAACTGGGAGGTGCATCTGGACGTGCCACGAGTTTTGGTCGTATTGGATGGAAATGAGCCGAACACCCAACTGCGTCGTCTCTGGCGGAACGAGCGGGACACCTCCCGAGGTGAGCACTTTGAATCTGTGGTCCTCACCAATCGACCCGAGATACGCTGCGCTCTCGACTGTCGGGTCAGAATCGAAGTCAGCTAGCAACGACGAGACGTCACCACCCTCGGCGGTCACGAACACGCAGTCCCACCCCTGGCCCTCGGTGGGTTGGTACTCGAGTTCGAGTGGTTCGGGGCGCTCTGTAGTAAACGACGACAGAACCAGTTGTGGGTCTTCGAAGAGAATCTCCAAATAAATCGGCCGGGGATCTGACGCGGGTCCCTCGTTCATCGATAGTCCGTTATCTCGGTGCGATAGGGGTTATTATGTAGATGATAAGGGTCTAAGCTGGGTGAGACGACGAACGCGCCCTCGACGTCAGTTCGCGGCACTCCCGACTACGGTGCACATAATAACGGCACCCAGACCACCACACTTCGGTACCTCTCCCGACCACAATGTACAAAGACAACTCAATCGCCGTCGTCGTACCAGCGTACAACGAAGAGGGATACGTCGGAGCCGTCATCGACACGATGCCTTCGTTCGTCGACGTCGCGTACGTCATCGACGACGGGTCCACAGACGGGACGTGGGACGAAATCGTGAGCCACGCCGAGGCGTTCAACGCCGAACACACGCCGGAATCGCCCGCCTACGACGACGTCATCGTGCCGATTCAACACGAGGAAAACCGCGGTGTCGGCGGCGCACTCAAGACCGGGTATCTCCAGGCGCTGGAAGACGAGGTCGACATTACGGCGGTGCTGGGTGGTGACGGCCAGATGGACCCAGACGAACTCGCGAAGTACCTCGACCCAATCGCCGAGGGAGACGCTGACTACGCCAAGGGCAACCGCTTCATGAAGCGTGAAGACCTCGAAGCGATGCCTAGTTTCCGCCTCGTCGGTAACTCGATGCTCTCGTATCTGACGAAGATTGCCAGTGGCTACTGGAAGACGATGGACCCGCAAAACGGGTACACGGCAATCTCGTACGAGGCCCTGAAGGAGGCCGATATCGAGAACATGTACGAGTACTACGGATACTGCAACGACCTCCTCGTCAAACTCAACGTCGAAAATCTCCGCGTTGCCGACGTGGCGTGTTCTGCCGAGTATCTCTACGACGACGACTGGAAGAGTCATATCGACTACGGTGAGTACATCCCACGCGTCTCTGGCATGTTGCTCCAGAACTACTTCTGGCGAGTGAAGAACAAGTACTTGCTTCGGGACTTTCACCCCTTGGCGGCATTCTACCTCCTCGGGACCGCAGTTTCAGGTATCTCACTCATGGGGCTCGTCGCGGCGGGCGTAGTTGGGGACGAAGACACCCCGTCAGGGCTCGGTAGTTGGGTGCTCGGCTTCCTTTTCGGTGCTATCTTCCTCCTTCTCGGGATGGTTTTCGACCACGACGACAACGAGACACTCGAAATTCAGGTCGACGACACGACTTACGATACCGCAGTTCCCACTGAATAACGATGGATCGATAGCACGCCCACTAGTCGTTTGGTCTACAACTAGTATTTAAATGCTGGCTATATGAAGGCACAGGCACTGGTTATGATTGGCCGTAGTTCTGATTATGAACGAACCAGATTCGGAGAACCCATCGGGCAGTGGGGGGCCACGTGTCGGTTCGGTCGGGTCGAAAGTCACCAGACGGACGTACCTCTTGGGTACGGTCGGTGCTCTCGGCTTCAGCGGCTACGTAGCGACCTCGACCGAGGCCGTTCGGGCTGATACACTCACCGTGGAACTTCCACAGGAGTACCTCGACCGGTTCGACAACATCGTGAACATCGTCGATGCGGGTGCAGACCCAACTGGCACGGAGCCTATCGACGATATCCTCGCTTCGGCCGTCGCAGACGACACACTCGTCGTGTTTCCCGAGGGGCGGTACCTGATGCACAGCCAACTCCGAAAGACGGGGTACAAAAACCTCGGCTTTTACGGGGATAATGCGACACTCACTCACGGCCAAATCGACGCGATAGAAAACAACGTCGTGACTGACGGTGAGTTCACGGGTGCTGCCCGGTTCTTCCGGCTCGGTGTCATCTACGCGCCTGGAAAGGACTTGCTTTTCGAGGGGTTCACGTTCGACTTCGTCCCGGAACAAACTGGGATTCGCGCTATCGAAGCCTACGTCACCGATGGGTTAGAGGTTCGTGACATCACTATCGTCGGCGAACACGACACCGGAACCTTGGGTCCTGCGCTGTTTAGCGTGACCACAGCGAATGGGTCTGGCGTCGTCGAGCGGTTCAAGGCACCTGACGGTGCGGCGTTCACTAAAGATACTATCGGAGACATCAACCTCGGGCCGACCGGGATTCTCATCGATCCTAACAGCGCCGGGACGCTTCGAATAGTCGACTGTGAACTCGGGCGGTTCCCGGACAATGGGCTCTATGTCTCGGGGGCGAATGGGACGGTTCACGTCGAGGGTGGCACGTACAAAAACAGCACTGTGACGTCGATTCGGCTCAAGGGCTATCGGAGTAGCATCCGGGGTGTCGATATCATCATCGACGAGTTGGTGTCTGGAATTAGTCAGCGCGGAATTCGCCTCGACGACGGTGCGGACTTCCTCGTTGAAGAGACGACGGTCACGGTCACTGGGCCAGCGGAAAACGCGATTCGCGTCCTCAACGACGCCGAAACCTCGACAATCAAAAACTGCTCTATCGTTCTGAACGACGCCAAGGGAAGTGCTCGGGGAATCCAATTGACCGAAAACGCCGGGCGCGTCGAGGTCTTGGATACGACCATCGAGGTTTACGGGTCTGAGTTTGCGGTGTACCTTCAGGGGAACAACGACTCACAGGACTCGATGGCGTTGTTGAGGAACGTCACCATTACCGGGCCCGCACCGGGTGATTCAGCACGCGAAGCGATTCGTGTCGAGCGCGCGAACGGACGATTCGAGAATCTGGTTGTCGACCAACCCGGAGACAACTACCGTCGGTGCGTCGAAATACACGCAGACGACAACCTGTTCATCGGTGGGACCTACCAGTCGACCCACCATCCCTTCATCAACAAGGGGAACAGAACCCGATTCGACGAAGTCACTGCGCGTTCGTACGGTGGGTGGCAGGCGGCCAAACTGTACGCCGAGGGAACCGACGTAGTCGTCATGGATTCCACCCTCTACGGTGGCTACATCGACAAGGGCGCAGAAGGTTTCATCGTCGACAACACCGAGATGCCCCCTGCCTAAACGCGTCTCTCAGTGAGACGAGGGGGCCTTACCCACCCGATAATCATGAGTCGGGAGTGAGCACCGTGCAGTAACGCATGGACACCGACCGGTTAGCCGATAAGAACCTCCTCGTGGTCTCACACGGCTACAAGCACTTCGTCAAGTCGCAGGTAGACGTTCTCGCATCGTACTTCGACACGATTACCGTCTGCGTCAGATACAACTGGTTCGCAGACGTGGCATCGCGACTTCCGATAGACGCCGGTGATGGGTTCGGAAAGGACGCGAAAATAGCACGGGACAACGTCCCTGACAACGTCCACGTCGTCGAGACGCCACTTCTGTACCTCCCGGTCGATATCCAACGCGAGCATCTTCTCGGACAACAGCACGTCCGTAAAGTTCGGAAGAAACTCGAAGACTACCCCATCTCGTTCGACCTGATTCACTGCCACATGTCGTGGACTTCGGGCTACGTTGGTGCGCGACTGAAAGACGAACTCGATATCCCGTATCTCCTCACTGTCCACGCCAACCGCGACTGGTTCGAGCGACAACTCCAGTCCGACAACGACCGACTGGAGACGGCGTGGTCCGCCGCCGACCGCCTCATCCGCGTCAACCGTCGCGACCGCTCGAAGCTCGACCCGTACAACGACGACGTGGTCCACGTTCCGAACGGCTACGACACGGATATCTTCGAGCGAATCCCCACTGACGAGGCGCGAAAGAGACTCGGTCTCGACGACGACACCCCGGTCGTCTTCGCTCTCGGGACGTTGAAGCCGCGGAAAGGATTCCAACACCTGATGCGTGCGATGACGCGGGTCCACGACAGCGACCCCGGCACTCGCCTCGTCATCGGCGGACAGGGTGGCATGCGCGACGAACTCGAATCGCTCGCGTCCGACCTCGGCATCGCCGACCAAACCGCCCTCCTCGGCTACGTGGAGTCGGAGACGCTGAACGACTGGATGAACGCTGCAGACGTGTTCGTCCTCCCGAGCTACAGCGAGAGTTTCGGCGTGGTCCAACTGGAGGCGATGGCGTGCGGAACGCCTGTTGTCGCCACCAAAAATGGCGGGAGCGAAGAGGTTGTCACGAGCGAGGCGTACGGGCTCCTCGTGGACGGGCCGGAATCACACGACGAACTCGCCGACGCCGTCGTCGAGGCACTTCACCGTCAGTGGGATGCCGACGCCATCGAGTCCTACGCGAACGAATTCACGTGGGAGAACGTGTGTGAGGAACTCGCCGACCTGTACGTAGACGTACTCGACGAGTCGCAGAAATCGACCGTCTCGACGGTCCACTAGGGGTACGCGGCCGGAATTAAGAGCGCCGCCGTCTTCTTTCTCACTCTCGTCTGTTCAGTCTCGGACGAAAAGGGTCGCAGTTAGAGCGCGCTCCGTCCGGCGAGTGCGACGACACCGACGAACAGCATCGACTGGTACCACACCGCACCAGTCGGTAGCCACCCCGCCGAAAGCCACTGTATCGGCAGCAAATCGCTTACGGCTGCCGGAGTAGCCATCAACAGCGTCGACCCATCGGTCGAGTCCGTGGGAGTACTCTCCCCCGCTGAACTCGACGTCGTGGAGTCAGTCGCCGTGGTCTCTTCCGTCGATTCGGTCGTCTCGGCCGTTGTGTCACTCGACGTTTCGGTCGTGGTGTCCGTGGCTGTGGTGTCTGTCGTCGTGTCTGTACTAGTGGTCGTCTCAGTGGTCGTCGTCTCAGTCGTAGTCGTCGTGTCGGTGGTGGTGTCTGTGGTGGTCGCAGTGGTCGTGGTGTCCGTAGTTGTGGTGTCAGTCGTCGTGTCTGTACTGGTGGTCGTCGTTGCCGTGGTCCCTGGGGTTCCGGTCGTGGTGGTGGTCGTTGTGGTGTTATTCCCCGGCGAATCAGTCGTCGTTGTTGCGGTCGTGGTCGTTGTCGTCGTGTTGTTTCCGGGCGAGTCGGTCGTGGTGGTAGTGGTGGTTGTTGTAGTGTTGTTCCCCGGCGTGCCGGTCGTCGTTGTCGTCGTGTTGTTGGTCGGCGAATCTGTGGTCGTCGTTGTCGACGTGGGCGCTTGGGTTGGCGTGTCGTCATCGCCACTGTCGTCATCATCCTCATCGTCGTCATCGTCGTCGCCACCACCGCCGAAGAACCCGCCGTCGTCGGTTGTCGTCGTGGTCGGTGAGCTAGTCGACGTGGTCTGGTTGCTCGCTGTCGTCGTCGCTGGGGTCCTTGTCGGGAGCGCTCTGTCTATTATCGACGGCGTGTCTGTCACGGGGGGCATCGGTGTATCCGTGACCGGAGAGGTGTTGTTGACCTCGGGAACCGGTGAGTCGCCGTCGATAGACGGCCCGACGTCGACGCTGGGGACGCCCATCGCGAGTGCGACTCCCGAGAGGGAAAGCAAGACACCGACAGCGAGCAGTACGTACTGAAGCGTGTCTTTGTGGCGTTCGGCCCACGACTCGTTGCCCCACGCCGGGTCGCTCGTCGTTTCGATTTCACCGCGGCGTGCTTGTGCTCTCGTCGCCCACGAACCGAGTGGGTCGGGAAGCGACGCCATCACGTCGAGTGCTTCGTCGACGCCGACAGCGCCGACCATGAATGCCACCGTCACGTACACGAGAAATCCAATCGGTGGCACGACTACCAGCGCGACGAGGCTGTGTTCGAGCGTCATCGAGAGCAGGAATATCGGAACACCGGCGATGAATCCCGTCGCGAAGATTCGACTGATTCGGGCGTCTGAAAACGGTTTGAACCCGAGATACCGGGCACTAAAGAGGTTGAAAAGGGGCAGCGACGAGTAGCCAGTCGTCGTCGCGATTGCCGCGCCGAGAATCCCGTATCGAGGGATGAGAAGCGCGTTCAACCCGAGGTTCAGCGCGGCTGCAGCGCCTGTCGCCGTGATGAGCGGTTTCATGTCCGCTTTCGCGTGGCTAATTGCGAGAATCGGCCTGACGACTGCGAACCCAATCGTTCCGGGAAGAAGGATGAGAAGCGGTGTGACCACTGGCATCGAGCCGTCGCCGAGATAGAGCGGAACGAAGTCCTTCGCGAGCGCCCCGAGTCCAATCGACAGCAGGACGACGACGAGCATCCCGTAGCGCGTGACACGCGATGCGATTTCGTTAATCTGCTCGATGCGGTCTTCGGCCCAGAGATCCGAGACGGATTGAATGAGCATCGACTGAATCGAACGCGGGATGACCCAGAGGAACTGCGTGATGACAAGCGCAGATTTGTAGTATCCGACCTGCGTCTCCGTGACGAACGACGCGAGCATCAGGACGTCGACGTGGTACATCGACGTCAGGAACAACATATAGACCACAGAGAGGTGGTTGAAGCTGAACAGTTCCTTCGTCGGGAACTCCTGTGGCGGCGTGGAGACGACGCCACGAAGCGAGATACTACTTCTGAGCCACCACATCGCGAGGAGGGCCACGAGTCCGTTGACGACGATGAGGCCTACCATCAGCCCCCCGATTTCGAACCCGAGATAGGCGATACCGATGAGTGCGATTCTGGAGCCGACTTTGTTGAACACCCGGAGTGGCTCCGAGAGGTGTTCTTGCTTGAGTCCCATCAGCGACCGTCGCGAGTACTCGCGGAACTGTGTCGCGATAGTCAACCCGGCCAGCCCGTAGAACCCGATGACGTACTCTCTTCCGAGGAATCGTGTGACGAGTCCCGACCACGCCGCGAGGGCAAACGCGATTGCAGTCAGCACCGCCAGAACAGTTCCAAGTCGGAAGTAGTAGCCGAAGACGTGCGACTTCCAATCGCTAATCGACCGGTCCTCGGCGAGGAACTTCCGAGCCCCGCTGTTGATACCCGAACTCATCAATATCGTCGAGATACCGAAGACCGCAGTGAGAGTACTGTACCGGCCGTAGAGTTCGAATCCGAGGGTCGTGATGAGAATTGGCGTCAGAACCACCGAGGAGAGGACGATGAAGATTCGGCCGCCGACGATAGAGAGAAACGCCGTGACCATGTTACGGCTCATAGAGGCCACCCCCTCGTGGCACGCCTGACTCGTGGTCTCAGGTTCACCGTCCACGACTGGTGGCAACGTATCGAACGCAGGTAACGTTTCACTGTCAATCCCATCTGCTGTTGACCACCTATCACACCGACCCATCCTTATTATCGAGTAGATAGTTCGAACTTATCGCTCGGGTAAGACGATACGCAGGCGCACCACCGTCCGAATTGATGTAGATTGACGCCCCGACGAGCCGTTACCAAATCGATAATAAAGGCCACAGAGTGGTGAGTAGCAGTCGATACTCGATGCCGACAGTGAGCGTCATCATTCCAACGTACAACCGAGCGGACGTGTTACCACGGGCAATCGACAGTGCTCTCGACCAAACGCTGTCTGACGTCGAGGTAATCGTCGTCGACGACGCCTCGTCCGACGAGACAGAGCCGGTCGTAACCTCTTACGACGACCCACGCGTGATTTACCGCGCCCACGAGACGAATCAAGGCGGGAGCGCGGCACGCAACACCGGAATCGAAATTGCGGAGGGAGAGTACATCGCGCTTCTCGACTCCGACGACGAGTGGGCGCCGACGAAACTCGAACGACAGGTCGGGACGCTCGAACGGCGCTCCGACGAGTGGGTCGCTGCGTACTGCGGGACGACCATCGTCGACGACGAGGAGGCAAACCCGCTGTGGGAGCGCTTCAAATCGCTCGTCGGGAGACACAGTTCGAGAGAGGGTGCGGAAGGCGGCGAGGAACTCGTCAAGGAAATTCTCATGGAGAACCTCCACACCAGTGCTGGCTCGACGCTCATCGTCGAGAAATCGGTCGTGGACAAAATCGACGGCTTCGACGAGTCGTTCGACCGCTATCAGGACACCGAGTTTCTGATTCGAGTCCTCAAACAAGGCAAACTCGCATACGTCGACGAACCGCTCTTACTTCGGTATCCGTCGGGTGGTCCGAGTGCTGATGCTGTCCGACAGGCGAACAGCCACTATCTACAGACGTTCGCCGAAGACGTCGTCGAACTCGAAACCCGAGGATACGACGTCACAGGCACCCACCACTACGCCCTTGCGTCGTTGTATCTCCGAGAAGGCCGCTTCGAACCCGGACTTGCATTCCTCCGCTCGGGCACGACACCCGGCATCGGTCAGCTTCCGGGTCTCTTATTCAGCGTGGTCAAAGGATTTCAGAATCGAATGAGCGCCTGACTGTCGGGGCTACTCTTCGAGGGGAGAGGCGACTCCTTCGGGCATCGACCCCTTCTCGGCGACGATATTTTGCCTGCCGACGCTAATCTTCTCTATCGTCCCATCGTCACACATCCGGGAGAGCAGCCGACTCACTTTCGACTTCGACCAGTTGTTGCTCTCGACGATTGTGCTCTGGTACACCCAGCCGTCGTTCTCTCGAAGCAACTGCACGACTCTGTCTTCGTCGGTCAAGATTGGTTTCGATGGTTCCTGGGTGTCTGACAACCCCGGGCGCTGTGAGGACTGATGGGTGTCTGGTTTGGTTTCGGGTCTGGGTTCGGATTCCGGTTCGACAGCCGCGTTGTCGTCGGCTTTCTGATTACTCATCACCCTGTTCAGCAACCCACTGGACGGATACATCTCGGCGGCTCGAACCCACCGCGTTCCGACCGTGACGACGCCGAGCAGTGCCCCGCCTGCGAACAGGAGCAATGGTGTGGTTCTGGCATCGTCGATTTTCGTCCCGAGTTTGGTTTCGAGCCCGTCGCGGAGACCATCGCCATCTGTGTCGGCGACGACGGGGTTGCTATCGTGTGCGTACTCGTACGCATCGTTCAGTCCATCGTTGTCGGTGTCGGCCGTGGGGTCTTTCGGTGGCGTTCCGAGGCGGTTCTCGACACCGTCTGGGATGCCGTCTCCGTCTGTATCAGCGTTTGTCGGTGACAGCGAGTTCGACAGCTCCATCGCGTCCCCCAGATTGTCACCGTCGGTGTCGGCGTCTGTCGGTGAGGTTCCGTAATTTTTCACCTCGGCACCGTCTTCGAGACTGTCTTTGTCGGTGTCCATGAGAAACATCGAGGTGTTGTTCGACAGTTCGTTTACATTGGAGAGTTCGTCACTGTCGATGTCTCCTTGCTTCTCGATGATACTGACGTTGACTGTGTCGGTACCGAGTTTCTCGGGCTGGCCGGGATAGTTGTTCCACAGGACGACTGTGACGTTTGTCGATTTCTCGAACGCCGAGAGGTTCTCGTACTCGAACGTCACGCTCTGTGTGCCTTTAGCTGCACTCTTGTCTTGACAGCTAATCTGCTCTCCGTCTTCGTCTTGGACACAGAGCTTGTAGTGGTTCGACTCGTTCAAAGCGTTGAACGTCACTTCGAGGGAGTTAGATTCCGCTTCCCAGAGGTACGCTGAGTCACTAGACTGTTTGACTGGGACCGTATTCGTGAACTCGCCTTCGACGAACGTCGTAGCCCCTGTCCCGTCCGGCGACGCGGCGACAGAGGCTGGAGCGACGAGCGTGGTCAGAATACAGATACCTATCACGAACAGGGCTCGTCTCTGTGTCATCGTCACGGCGAGTGTACTCCAATACTGGCGTATCTACTCTGGAGAGCATGTAATCCGACACCATCATCTATCTCTCGCGTATCGGACCTACTCGGGTCTCGGTCAGTTTGGCGGGGGGTGTCTGTACTCATAGTACTAATTGTGCGATATGTCCCAAAATCATACTTGACCAATATGAATCTCACGGCAGAATGCGCTTGTGACTCAACCGGTGACAGCGTAAACGACACGAACTAATCGGCTCGATGACCGGGCACATCCACAGAATTCTCTGATGAGTGGCTCACAAGCAGTGTCGAATACGCGGTCGGAGCTCGTGAAACGTCAGTTGTCGTCTGCCATCTCGAATTCGTCGAGGACTTGCCAGAAAGTAAGTGCCGTGTAGGCACTCATGATGGCGAGGGCAACAAAGAGGTGCGAGACTGCCTCGAATCCGGGAAGACCGAGCCCGGTCGCCCCGATTGCGACTGCACTGAGGGCGGACACTGCCAGATAGTACGTTCCCCACGAACGTTCCGTGGGTGACTCTTCCGCTTCCTCGTCGCTCTCAGAGTCGTCCGGCCGCTCAAGATACTCGATGAGTCTGTTTGCATGTGGGTTCTTCTCGACGATACCTCGACTCTGGTTGTAATCGATGATTCCTTCCTCGTCGAGTTTTGGAAGGTGGGCCTGATACAGTGCGATGTACACGCGCTGACGCTGGTCGGACATCAACGCCTGTACTGTCGTATCGTGTTCCCACGCAGCGACCTGCTCTGCGATGTCGCGCATCTGGACGGGGCCTTCGCGGCCACGCAGATACCTGAGTACGTTCCGCCGACGCTCGTTCTGGAGGAGATGGTATATCTCGTCTTTCCCGAGGTCGGTCGGCTCTTCGTCCGCATCGGTACGTTGGTTGACTAGCGATTCACCTGGGGCAGTAACTTGGGCAGACATCTTCGCCCAGACCGTTATTTCGGTACCAAATAAATCGGTGACTTCGTTTCTTATTTTCCAAATGTTGCAGCCCACTTACGATTTGAGTTACTACTAATTCTGTTAATTGCACTACTGTTTCGAACTGTTTCACGCGAGAAAATCGACAGACAGCGCCAATGTTTGGCATTTGATGATTGTCTGACGACACTCCTGTGGTCACTAACGGAAATCGAATTGTTGCAGCGGTTATCGGTGGTCCCCTACGGTGAGTGACCCTCGATTACTGGGCGTCGACCTGCACCCGTCGCTTCTGGTCCGGTGTTGATTTCGCTTCCTCGTCGAGTTCCTTCGTCAGTTTCAGCACACGCAACCCCTGTTCTCCATCGACGACGGGTTGCGAGTCTGTCTTCGCAGCGTTCGCGAACGAACTCAGTTCGCTCTTCAGTGGCTCTTTCTGCTCGACGGTGAGCGTCTCGACGAAGTTCTCGTGGCGATGGCGTACGAGCGAGCCATCGTCGATGTGTGCCGGGACCGACGAGCGATGAATCTCGATGCTCTGGTCGATGTAATCGACCTTGACCCGGCAGTCTTCTGCCGAGATTGTGAGTCCCCGGACCTTCTCTTGTGTGACGCGACTCGTCGTGAGCGACGCAGTCACACCAGTGTCGAATCGGAGTGTCGCGTTCGCGTAGCGACAGTCGGGCGTCCCGACGGCGTTGTACGAATCGACGTCGCCATCGACGATATCCAAGACGATGTCGAGGTCGTGAATCATCAGGTCCATCACGACCGAGTCGTCGATTGCGCGGTCGATTGGTGGACCCACCCGTTCGGTCGAGACAGCATAGATATCGAGGTCCTCGACGAGGTCTCGGAGCGTCTGTACGACTGGATTGAACCGCTCGATGTGCCCGACCTGTAACGTGAGGTCACGGTCGTCCGCGATATCGATGAGTTCCCTTCCGTTTTCGGGGTCGTCGACGAACGGTTTTTCGACGAGAACGTGGACGTCTGATTCCAGCGCCCGCTTGGCGTTCTCGTAGTGGAACTGCGTCGGCACGGCGATAGAGACGATATCGGCGGCTTCGAAGAGACTCTCCATCGACCGGGCGGTCGTTCCGTACCGTGCCGCCACGCTCGACGCGCGCTCGTCGTCGACGTCGAAGACTCCGACGAGGTTCGTTCCCGGGAGTTCGTCGTAGACGCGAGCGTGGTTCTGCCCCATGCTCCCGACCCCGATGACGCCTGCGTTCACGACTTCGTCAGTCATTGGTCACCTCCATGATTTCCTTCGTCGGACTGCTCGGTGGCTCGATGGAAACCTCCTCTCGAAGTACGGTTCCGACTCGTTCGATTTCGTCGTCGTCGAGCGCTGGGTGGACCGGAAGCGACAGCACTTGGTCACAGACAAGTTCGGCCACGGGCGCACGCACGTCAATGTCGGCGTATGCGGGCTGGTCGTGGATGCACCGCGGATAGTACACGCCACTTCCGATGCCGTGTTCGTCGAGTTGGTCGGCGACCGCATCTCGGTTTCCGACACGGATTGTGTACTGGTGATAGGAGTGACCGTATTCGTCTGGGGCCGTCGGGGTCACAGCATTCGTCTTCGCGAGCGCGTCGTCGAGGTGCATCGCGTTCTCACGACGGCGTTCCACAAAGCCTGGGAGGCGTTCGAGTTGCGCTCGCCCCATTGCGGCGGCGATGCTCGTCATCCGGAAGTTGTGCCCGAGGGAAACGTGCCGGTAGCCATCGGTCTCGCGGCCGTGGTTGATGAAACTCGCCGCGTTTTCGGCGACGTGTTCGTCGTCGGTGACGACGATTCCGCCTTCGCCGGTCGTCATGTTCTTCGTCGGGTAAAACGAGAAACACGCGGCTTCGCCGAGCGACCCGACTGGACTTCCGAAGTACGTCGCACCGTGTGCTTGTGCAGCGTCTTCGATAATCGTCACGTCGAACTCGTCTGCGATTTCGCGTAGCTCTCCCATCGGTGCCGGGAGTCCATAGAGGTGCACGACGACCATCGCTTCGACGTCGCCGTCGAGCGATTCGAGTTTCGCAGCCACAGCGGCCGGGTCGAGGTTGAACGTCTCTGGGTCGATATCCGCGAATACAGGTTCTGCACCGGCGAACCGAATCGCGTTCGCGGTAGCGACAAACGAAAACGGGGTGGTGAGTACCCGGTCACCATCGCTGACGCCGATTGCTTCGAGGGCCGTGTGAAGCGCGGTGGTACCATTCGACGTCGCAACACCGTGGTCGACGCCGCAATCGTCCGCGAACTCCGATTCGAACTCCCGAACTTCTGGGCCGTCCGCAATCATCCCGGACTCGACGACAGTCTTGATTCGAGAGAGTTCGTCGTCTCCAAGTATGGGGGCGGCAATGTTGATATCATCGCTCATCGGTCGTTTCGTCCTCCCATCGTACTATTCACAGCACAGCTAGACCATTGCGTGTGGCTATCGAGGGTCTGGTGTAGCTCTTTCATAGGGTATCCCGCGGTTCTGTTACCGCTGTGGGTAGCCAGACACTATCAGGGCATTATTATGGGCAAGATAAGGGGTTTGAGGAGCTGAAAGGACAGAATCCCGGTGTCGACGCTTCCGAGGCTACGACTCTGGTGTTTCCTCGCGTGGCTTATCACATCTGTAAGGCCAGCGTGCTCGACTGTAAGATCCATTTGTTCCCGACTCGAACGTTCTTGGTGGGTGTCTAGGACAGCGACTCGACCCACGATATGGTTCTTCGACGGACTTACACCCAACATAAGCAAGTAGTGATGGACTCAATGAACGTTCATGAACGATACGAGGGAACTCGGCTGTGTCGATACACAGGAAGCAACCATCCCAACGAGGTGTGACTAATGCTTACAGGACAGTTTGTTCCGGTGAGTGCTGCTTTCGTCGGGCTTGCGCTGGTCACGTCGGGTTTGGGACACGCTCGTCAGGTCGACCTATCGATGGTTCGAGCCCGACGCTTCGTATTCTTATTTCTACTCTGCGGAACGGTGACGCTCGCTCTTTGAACGGACACGCTGACGTGGTTTCCCACGACTTTGCGGAAGGAAGACTCGCTTACCATTCCCCTGTCGATGTCGTTCGATTCGTTCTTGGGTTTCCATCCGGCAGAGCGTTCGGCTAATCGTCGATTCAGACCAACGAGTGTGCTCGACCAGTGCAGACTGTTCGAGACTTCCTCCTTCGATGTGGAGGAGTTGGAGGATTCGCCGTTCGGGATTGAGTAGCTCGGGGTTGACCCCTAGCAGCGGATGGTCAGAGTCGCCCTCGACGTGATTCGGACCCGAACCGAAGTGGTTGCCAGATTGGTCGCGACCGGGTGTGTCTGACCGAATCTCTGTTTGAGGCTGCTCTGCCTCCGATTTTGTCGCCGAAACCGACTCTCCTTTTGACTTCGAACTCGTTCGAGAACTAATTAGTCCGAGACAGAACAATACAACCTTGCAGAGTCTCCGACTGAGTTTCGCGATAGGAGAACGTGGAGAAAGACGCTGAGCCGTGAAACGAGAATCGCTCTCTGTCCGTTCGGTCCCCTGGACAGAAGATTGGGTGTCATCTTCAGTTCGATTCGACATGGAGAAATTATCTCTCACTCACTCTGATAGATGGTATCCCAATCATATTTGGGTTCCATTCGTTCACCTGCGTACTGTCATCCGATACTGTGGGCTTTCGCATAGTCAGATTCACCTTGGTAAAGTCACCTTCGCACGCTCCGTACGCGGTTGAGGGTAGAGAGAATGGGTACCGTCGAGAGCGAACAGCCTCCAACTCTGTTTGAATCCTCTGTGTTGGCACGCGATTCAAGACTGGCGAGATGGCAGCCAAACGGACTGCCGGTGGGAGTCAGCGATTGGGACACACTGGACACAACGCCAGGGGCAGGGAGTGTCGAGTCTGTCGCCGCACGTTAGGTACCCATTCCGGTTCCATATTGATACGGTGGGACCCTCGTAGTTGGGGTTGCATGTGCAAGGTATCAAAATGGGAATTCTGGAGTGAGGCGTTGGACGAGTGCGTTCTGAACGAGTCGTTCGTGGCCTCTACGGAGTCGTTGCGACGTCGCCTGATGACTGACACCTAATATACTAGCCACGTCGGTTATATCCGAGTCGCGGGGGACCTCGTAGTATCCCTCTCTGAACGCAGTTACGAGTGTTCGATGTTGTGCCTCAGTGAGTCCGAAGCGGGACGAGTCCGAGGCCTCCGTACAGTCGGAAATGCGCTCGACAGTGTGTGTAAGCCCGTTTTGTTCCCACGTTTCTATTAGCGCGCGCAGCGAGTCGCGCTTTTCGGCGAGGACGTGAAACACCCACTCACTACCTTGCGCATACGAATCGACGACCGTCAGCCGTGTATCCGCGAAGAGTCGAAGGATTGGGTCCGAAAACGCCTCGAATCCGATGCGGTAGACACCCCCTTGTTTCGACGAAAAGACCTTCGAGTGAGCCGAGACACTCGGGTCGCTACGGAGCGCCGGTTCGACCGATGTCGCGTCATCACCTCGAACCCAAATCGATGGTGTCGTACTCGCGCTATCCACCTGTACAGACCGGAGTAGTCGTGCTTCGATGCTCGGATGATGGGCGAGGGTATCGTCGAGGATGAACGTCGATGCGGGAACACGGAGGGTAGCAACAGTGCTCACACGAGCACTAGGTTCTTTTCCGTCGTTATTATCGGGGCAGTAAGCGATTCGAGCGACTTCGCGGCTTCTTGTGGCAGAGAAACCACCAGCCGGGGGCCGATTTCGTCTCTTGCATAACGGACAGTATACAGTCTGAAACTGTTGATTTGGTTGGTGCTAAGGACTACTATCGCACATTACCCGGGCGATAGTAAACATCTCAAGACCCGATGTTGCAGTATGTTCGCACCCTCACGCATTCGCGGTCCATACGGTTCCCACATGACCGCTGAACTTGCTCTCAAAGCCGGCCGGGCACTTGGTGACTGGCACGAAGCGGTCGCGCTCGGACACGACCCGAGAGAGAACGCTCGACTCCTCGCAGACGCTGTCGCGACAGGCATCCGTGAAGCTGGTGGCACCGTCTATCGACTCGGTACAGTCGCGAGCCCCGCGGTTTCGACTGCCGTCAGGCAACAGGACCTCGACAGTGGAATTGCCGTCACGGCGGCACCTGACCCCTCCGAAGACGTCGGGTTGAAACTGTTCGACAGCGACGGGTCGCGCCTCTCGTGGGAACGCCAACGGCACCTCGTTCGGCGCGTCAACGGAACGACTGCCGATTTGGCATCGTGCGACAGTATCGGCACTGAGCAGTGGCTGGAGGACGCAGCAGAAGACTATATCGAACGTCTCTGTGACGGACAGCCGTCGTTCGACGAGACACACGCCGTCGTCGATGCCGGTGAACATCGTGTCGATACCGTCGCTGAGACGCTCGAACGGCTGGGGTGTACTGTCGACCGTGTCACCGAATCGTCTTCCGACGTATTCCCGCGGCGACGGGTCGCCCAAGGTGATTCTGTGTGTTCGGCACTCTGCGATGCCGTTGCAACGTCTGCTGCGGACTTCGGTGTGGCTCACGATCCCGATGCAGACCGAATCGTTGCAATCGACGAGCGTGGGACCGTCATCAGCGGGGATACCCTGTTAGCCCTCCTCGCGAAACAAACGGTCGAACAATCGGACAAGTGCGGACGGGTCGCGGTTCCTCTCGAGGCAAGTCGACGTATCGAAGAAGTCGTCGACGACGCTGGCGGCGAGATTGTTCGAACACAGATGGACGGGATGCCTGGTTCGGGACCAGCGTCCTCGACTGATGTCGTCTTTGGTGGTGAACCAAGCGGCGTTCATCAGTGGCCTGCCGAATCACCCTGTCCAGACGCTGCACTGTCGGCGATTCACCTCGCACGCCTCGTCGACGATAGGGTGCGTCTCTCTAAGCAGGCCCAACGAATCAACGACAGTTCTCTGTATTTCGACTCGTTTTCCGTCGAAAAGCCAACCCGAGCGATGTCTCGAATCACTGACGATGCACAGGACCAGTTCGAAGACGTTCAGACAGACGATGGCCTCTTCGTCGAGGTCGACGAGGCGTGGTTCGTCGTTCGACCGAGTCGGACGACAGGTGAACTCCGGGTAACGGTCGAGGGGACGTCGAACCGGAATGCAAAGCGGCTCTTCGACCGAGTGACCAGACTTGTCTGTACCGGGGAACCCACTGCTGTCGTGTAGATTTGACCACAGAACATTCACAAACGCAGACACATTATCGAAGATACAAAAATCAGCAAGAAGATTTGGGAGTGGACCTGTTCTAATCAGTCACAAATCAGTCAGTTATTCCTGCAAGTGGGTGGGCATTACAGGTGTACGTGTGTAACGATTGTTGAGACAAATCCTAATTGCTGTCAATAGTGTGGAAACCACTGTAATCGGTCGAAAGTCAGAACAACAACTCGTCTTTACTGACGCTGAGGTTGCTATTTGTGGGATACAATCACATACCTCTCCGGGAAATATTTCTCATAAGTCTGCCAAATCACGCTCGGTTTTTATTTCTAAGAACGCCAGATGCGCTACTAACACTGTGGCTAGTGGGTGCAACATTCCACGATCGAAACGTCGATGACTGACTCTTGTCACATCAGTCATCAATACACAAGATTGTCGAGCTTACTCCACGACTTCAGTTAGTGTCTTTTATCTGGAATCTCGATAGAATCGTCAGTCTTCGCTTGCGCAAGCACTGACGCACAGAAATCATTCTTCGCGGCATTATACTCGTTGAGATTATTTGGATGGGATTCCGCAGCTTTCTGCTTTATAGTCCCGTACTGATCTCGTACGTCTGGATTAGCACGCAAGTATTCTCGGAAACGGAGGTCGTTTTTCCACTGCTCGTTGGATTCTCGGATAAGATGGAGATTATACGATTGACTGAAATCATCGGTACGGAACTGGCCGGTATCACCAGTACACTGAAGGAAAAGCCAGTCGGTTGGGATGTGACTCAGTTGATACCCAAGCCCAGCGCTAAGTTTATCCAAATCTCCCCATAGTCCTTCCACATCAGTCACAACCGCCGTGATGTCGATAATTGGTTTCGCACTCAACCCTTCGACTGACGTACTCCCGATATGCTCAATTCGGCTCGTGTACTCATCTAGTACTTTGTTGAGCCGTTGCCGCTCGGGTTCGAACTGATTGGCCCAGTTAGGATTGTACTCGACGATTCTGATTGGTGTTTCATCCATAACAGGCTACTCACATACTGGAAAGAAAAAGCTCTGTGGATGTCAACAATTCACGATTTCTATTTGGTATTGATACAGACTAGATTTGTTTATAAGTGACATTATTAGTGAAGGAAATAGCTGTACTTTCGCATCTAAACAACGCCCAGTACCCGAGTTCTCTCATGAAGATGATACTTGATGTCGGCAACAATCATGTCATATATTGTGAGTTATATCCAACTCCAAGATCTCGCAACAGAGCAATTACGCACCTCTCACCATTCGAACTGGTGAGCAGAATCAGTTTTCGCAGTAATCCGACTATAATACAGTATATATGATATTACAGCAGTACTTGTGTAATTGTATATTGGACATCAATATGTATGTGGATTGACGACGTGGTAGACAATTGAAATGTAAAGTTAAGACACTCGCTCGTATTCAGCAGGCGGTTGTCTCCGAGATACGTCGAAGCGTCTCGCTTCTGCACTTGAATTGGTTCGAACTCCCGCTCGTTATCGAAGTCGTTTTTCCACAATTATCCTCTCGTAATGTCGATATTCTGGAGGGCATACCAACCCCCTCGTAGCCGTGCCGTCGGTACATCTTCGGAAGAAATGGATGCTCCGGTGGTGTCACCAACCAGATGGACTCGTACCCTTCGTCTCGGAGCAGCGTCTCTGTGTGTTTGATGAGTCCCGTTCCAAGTCCGGGCTCTGTCGCGTCCCCGAAACCAGCACCCGACTGAACTTCACACGACCGTCTCCGGTCCGGTCCAGCCGAGCACTGCCCCGGATAGTCTACAGATGAGCAAGGCGAGTTCCCTTGGGTAGTTACGACCCAATACCATAGTAGATGTACGCTGCACCGACAATTGAGATACTGATGAGTCCGAGACCGGCCGCTGCCTGTACAGTCTGAATTGCCTGTGGACCGTTTTGTACCACGGAGACGATGAGGTCACTCTGGGCGCTAGACAAGGCCACGGCCGAGAGGAGGAGGGCAATAGCCACTAATGTCTGTTCGCGAACCATACCCCAGATAAAAAGAGACGGAACATATGCCTTGCGTGATATACGCTATTTCACGTTCCATATGATGTCCTATCGTGTTCTGATATCCAAAAATTGATAACAACATGACTATTTGTGAAAACCGCATGAAAATCGACGTGGTTGACTCCCTCCATCAGCCGGAATACACCGGGGACAACCGGTGTGAACCGTGTACGGTGTTGAATCTCGTTATCGCTGGACTCCTTGGCTCTCTGGTGGCTCGGAAGTCCAAGCTTGGCGGGCTCATCGCGGTTGGCGTTTCGATAGGTCTCATCTACCTCCGTGGGTATCTCGTCCCGGGGACCCCGACGTTGACGAAACAGTATCTCCCGTCAACCGTTCTCGAATGGTTTGGAAAAGACCCGGAACCGAACCTTGCATCTGGGTTCGGTTCGACCACGACGGAGAGTGACTCGACGACCGACTCTCACACGACTTCGACCTCTGAGTCGATGTCGCAGACACCACCGGCGTCAACGTCGGAACCAGTCGCCGACGAGCGTGACGAACCCGACTCCGCACAGGACGCCCCCGGTGATGACCTCGAAGAGTTCTTTATGAACCACGACATTCTCGAACCCTGTGCGGACTCCGACGACCTCTGTTTGACCGACGACTTCGAGAACGCGTGGACTGACGAAACCGAAGCACTCGTCGACACAGATCTCACCGCAGAGATGGTTGCGGACGCCTTTGGGATCGACGAGTCGGACCAGACGTTCGAACTCATCACCAACGACGAAGCACGAATCCTCAAATCGGAGACTGCGTCTCTCGGACAATGGCCCTCCCGTGCAGCGCTTCTTGCAGATGTCGCAGCGAGTCGCGTCCTCCAGGCTCGAATCCTCGGCTGGAATGAGTTTGCTCCCGAAGATCGAGGGCCGATTCTCAACAGTCTGCGGATGTTCATCGAGACGTGTCCGACGACGGGTGGTGACATCGAACTCGGCGAGGAAGTCGTCGAGTCGTGCTGTAGCTCTCACAAAGTCATCGCTGTCAGCTGTGAGGATTCGGGTGAGCGTCTTTTCGAACACCCGCTTCCAGATTCTGAGTAGTCTACGAGGAGAGATTTCATACACTTCGCTTTTCGCTCGGCTTCGGCGCGCCTTTGGAGAGATACAAAGACGTAGTTGACCATTTCACCCTGCCAAAAGGCACTTGTGACAATAGTATAACAGATACTCGAATGACGTCATCGCCCGACAAGTCACGCGAGACGATGACACTCCCTGAAACGTTGCCGCCCCCTCAGGAGTCGATGCAGACGTTTCTAATTGGGTTATTGATGGGGACTGCCGACGGCGTACCTGGCGTTTCAGGCGGAACAATTGCTCTCATTACAGGTATCTACGAACGGCTTCTGGCAGCGATTACTGCCGTTACTCCCAGCCGTGTCGGAAACTGCCTTCGTGCAGTTTCTCCACTGCACGGTGGCATCTCACCAGCCCAAATCACTCGAGTTCTCGACGAAGTCGACGGCTGGTTCCTGCTTACCTTACTCGGGGGAATCAGTACAGCGATTATCCTCGTCGGTCAAGCAGTCGAGTGGGCAAACGAACACACGCCAGTTCTACTCTTCGGACTATTCTTTGGTTTCATCGGTGCATCGGCAGTCATTCTCCTTCGAGCAGCCGCAATCCGTACGCTCCCCGAAGCAACCGCAGCTGTCTTGGGTGTGACTGCTGCCTTCGTTATCTCGGGGCAATCGCAAGCACTACTTGAAACAGGAAGTCTCCCCGTACTCTTCGTCGCAGGGGCAATTGCCATCAGTGCGATGATTCTTCCCGGGCTTTCCGGGTCACTATTACTCGTAATCCTAGGCCAGTACACATACATGTATGGGAAGTTAGGAGAGTTTCTCGATGGGATTGTTACAGCAGCGACGACTGGCTCTCTCGATACCCTCGTTACTGCGAGTGACGAGGTGACGATATTTATTCTTGGAGGCCTCGTTGGCCTCTTTACGGTCGCCAGAGTAATTCGCCGCGCCCTCGACGCATACCAGGACATCACCTATGCGTTTCTCATCTCGCTTGTCTTAGGCGCACTTCGAGCGCCAATTACGACACTCAACAGCGCTGAATACTCGGTGACGTGGAACACTGCTACGATACAAGCCTTCGCCATGACTGCTCTCTCTGGCGCACTCATCGTGTTCGTCCTCGACTGGTACGCCGTCGATATCGACCTCGAAACTGTCTGATAGTCGCTATTGTGCTCATTGGTGGGTGGACACATCTAGCATGTCATCGTCACGAGTAGGATGGTGCCGTCGTGACTACTCCACAAATGATAATAAATCAATAATTTCATATAATGTCACCCAAGATGGATTACCGAAGTTAACAGATCAACATGTCTGATAACAACGATTCAAGTAGCAGTTTCAGCCGCCGCAACATTCTCAAATCAGCCGCTGGAGGTGCTGCAGGTCTCTCCGGTCTCAGTCAGGTTCCAGTCGCGTGGGCACAGCCCACGGAATCGGAACTCGACGAGCTAGAGGCCAAACCAAACGTCCAGGCTGTCCTCTCCGAACTTGGCTTGGATTCCCTCCCCGACGACATGCAAAAGCTCTCCAATTCCTTCGGTGATGGTGAGGATGTGGTGGAGTTCGAAATTTGGGAAGGTGAACTGTCATATGGGACCCTCCACGTCGGACAACTCGATGACCTCACGAACGTTGTTGTCGAGTTCTCAACGGACTTCAGAGCTACGGCACCGCGACGATACCGGTCGATTCCCGACGGAACTGAGCCACTCGTCTCAGCCAGTGAAGGCGAAGCATTCGTAAAGCGTTCACCGACAGAGGGTGAAAAAAGAGCTATCAGTGACCTTCTCCCAGAATCTGGGTCGATGGTTGCTTACACCGCAACGAATCAGGAAGGTTTTCAGGTTAATCTCGTCCGCTACAACGAGAGCAAAAATGAGCTCGAGCAACAACAGTTCAGAGCGCCTGTCGATACCAAGAACGGCGTACACCCTGTGTTCAAAGAGTCTACGGGTGCACTGCGAAACGCTTCGCTAAACAAGGTTATCCAACCAAAGGGAATCATCGACGGTGCGACGGAAGTAGTGCAAGACGTCGCAAAAGGAATCCAAAATGGATACTTCGATTGGGACGGTGATTTGGGCGATGCCAGGTGGCATCTCGAAAATACCCACAAACCGTGGAAGAAGATTCCAGACGACGTGAAAAATATCGATAATCTTGGAAAAGGTGCTATCAAAAGCATCATTATCGCAGAAGCCGCCGAGGAAGGTGCAGAAGAACTCTTTGGCCAGTGTGGTGAACCGTGCTCAGACTGCGCGATGACTGCTTCAGATATCCTTCTTAACTGCCACAAGTGTCGGTTCTTCCTTGGGGCAGGAATCTCTTCGACCGGACCTGCCGGTTTAGTATTGTTTGTCGTCTGTGTCTGGAGTTTCTGTAACTTCCCAGGGGCGATCAACAAGTGTTCAACTTGTATAGACTGTTACACTAAGTAGACAGAACCATAGCAATTTCTTCAGCAGATAGGGCTCTGGTTCTCTTCGATGGTCGTCCCTTGCTCGTTTGTGTCGGTGCCACTACGCTTGCGTACCATTAACAGTAGTTGGTCATACGGATTCTTTATTCAGATTCGATTGTGGAATAAGCCCCTGAGAATTCATCGCGGAGTGTCCGGTTTTTTCTCTACTGTCGTTGAACAACCCGACTATATAATAGATGCCTTCTTCCCATAATAACCTTTAATAGAGTATGTAAAGACTTCTTTTACAATGATAACAGAATCGAACAGTAACATGGGAGACAGGATTCGGATAACGCTCGATATACCTCTCCAAGACAGTCGCTTATTCAAAGGAAAGGCCACAGATGACATCCTTTTATTTTTAACCCGACATCCCAGCGAGTCGTTCTCAATAACCGATATATCAAATATAGTCAACTACAGCAGACCGACAATCACCAAAACGGTCGATGTTCTCTCTAACAATGGCCTCGTTGTCGAGGAACGAGACGGGGCAAGTCGTCTCATACAGATCAACCGCGGCCGACTAACCATCCCGGACAACCCCTACCTCGAAATCCCACAATCTGAGTTCCAACCCCCAGTAAAAGCGGCAACTGAGGCGATACTGGACGAGCTTGATGGCGTTCTTGGTGTTGTCCTCTATGGAAGCGTCGCCCGTGGGGATGCCGACAGACGCAGTGACATTGACCTCTGGGTGTTGGTGCGTGAGGACAGGATGCGCAACCAGCGGAAGGCAAACCAAGTCAGGAAATCACTTGAAAAAGACACATTCGACAGTAACCGCTATGCCTTCGAGATTGATGTTGAGGGTGTGAAAGCAGTTCCGAACTACATGGAGGACCTGCAAGAAATACTCCGAGATAGCATCGCAGTCCACCAAACAGAGGAGTTCAAAACGGTCTGTAACATGGTCCTGCACGGTAATATTGATGAGTGACCCAAATGCCGTCAGAGAGGCGCTTGACGCGGCTGTTGACGCCTTCAACGAGGAGGGTCACGGCATACCAACACGAGAGCCGGAAATTGATACGAATGCTGACTGGAAGACACAACTAACCAAAGGATGTCGTCTCCTTGCTGCCGTTGAGGAAATCGAGGGCGGCGGCTATTACACCGCTTCCGTCGAGTTATGTTTCGGCATAATCGAGCGGTCTCTGGAAGCGTTTGCCATCGTGGAGGGCGGCGATACATTGCGAGACTTCCAGACAGATTCACACGACCGTTGCTATGACCGGACGGCACAATTGGGTCTCTTCACGCGAGAGTTGACGCGTGAACTCAAAGACTTGTACGGAGATAATCGGACGGACAGCTACTACGGAGGTCGCCATCCAACGAAGCGGCAAGCCAAAACGATGTATAAGCTGTCGCGTGAAATCCACCGACACGTCACCAACCAGATTCGTGAAGGTGGCGTCTGTAGTTGCGGCGATTAACTGTGAAATTACGGTGGCTTCTTCCACAATCGAATCTGAATAAAGAATCCGTATGACCACCTACTCTTAATGTAAGCACACCATAGAACCATCACGTATGAGTGATTTCCTGACGCGCGTTAAGTTCGGTGTCGCGGGTGGACTTTCGATTGCTATCTTCGCTGCAGCCATGTTCGTGGGGCTGTCCGATACCGGTCCCGGGCCGGTCAAAGCCTTCGTGGGGGCAATCCTCCTTATCGGATACGCCGTACATAGGGGAGTACAAGAGTACCTCTCGCGTCGACAGGAGAACGTTCTCACAGGCGGGGTCTTCCTTCTCGGTTTCGGGGCTGTCGCGTGGGGTGTCTTCGTTAACGGCGCGAAAGTGAGTCAGGAAGACCTCATTGCTTGGGGCGGCCTCGTGGTCGCTATTGTGCTCATTGGCGGGTGGACGCTTCTAGCACGTCGTCGTCCCGAGTGAAGTGTCGCCGTTCACGCGAAATCGTCGTCATTTATTGTCGTGAGCCGTCGGGACGACAGTATGAAAAAGGATCTAACGCGCATCAAATTCGCTGTCGTCGGGGTGATTTCGCTCTTGATTGTCGGTGTACTGATGCGCTCTGGTCTCGCTGAGGGTGGCCCGTGGGGGCCATTCGAGGCCGCTGCAGTCGCGATTACCATGGTCGCTATTCTGCTGTTCAAATCGACCGAGGCTCACCTCTCTACTCGGCAGGAAGGTGTCGCACTTGCGGTGCTAATCTTGCTGTGTCTCGGAATCGTCGCTGTGGATGCACTCATCACTGGTGAGGCGATATCCGGGGACTTGCTCGGCAAGATTGGTATCGGTCTCCTCGTCGCACTGGCGTTCGTCGTATGGCCGTCTCTGTCGCGTCGCGGTACTGAGTGAGAGGCATGCTCTCGCTCCCGTCGGTCTAACTCAGTCGCTCTGTGGAATGTCGAGCAGGTGTTGGGCGAGTTTCTGAGGGACAGATACCATCGGCCAGTGGCCGGTCTCCAATTCAGACAACTCCCACGCTCGTTCGGCACAGAGTTGACGGACCATCTCTAGTACACTCTCGTCCATCCCGTTGTCTCGACAGAGGATGTACGAATGCGGGACAGCCTGTGTCTCCGGGTTCTCGGCCGCCACTGTCTGTCTGAACGTATTCAGTGGATGGGGTGTCGCCTTTTTTCGCATCCACGCCGTGTCTTCGTCCGAGATACCGACCCAGCCAGGGTGGTCGTCTAGCAGTGGCCACCCGCCGTCGTTGTCGTCCGCGACTTCTTCCATCGCCGTCCACTCCTCCGGTGGGTAGAAGTCAGCGGCTGAGACGGGGTTGTCGTCCATCGGGACCAGCGCGTCGAGGTAGACGACGTGCGCGAGTCGTTCCGGGACTTCCTCGGCGACTCCCAAAACCACCAGTCCAGCGTAGCTGTGGCCAACGAGAACGACATCTTCGAGGTCTTCGTATGTGAGGACGTTTACGATGTCGCGAATGTGTGTGTCGAGGTCCGTGCCAGGGCGAGCGAGGTGTTCTCGTTCACCGAGTCCCGTCAGTGTCGGTATGTACACTTCGTGTCCGTCTTCCCTTAGGAGGGGAGTGAGATATTTCCAACACCATCCCCCAAGCCACGCACCGGGAACGAGTACGAACGACGTCCCACTATCAGTGCTGCCACCCTGTGCTGGTGATTCTTGGATCATTGGTTCGGTCGATATCGACTGTGGACAGTTGTCTTCGGGTCGAAAGGTGGAGTCGGTGAGGACCTACCAGGGGCGAATATGTTTGCGTTCATCGGTTGTTTGTCTGTAGTGTTGTCGACGAATCCGCCACGTAAATACGCGAGCCTAGTGGGGTGGAAGTGGTCGTTCCAAGGTCCATATATTTTGGAGGCGACCGTCACCGTCGCTATCGGTTTCTCTCAACGTAAATCTCTCTCCTCGAAAGAACTTCTCTACGTTGCTACTCAATTGTCGCGGCTATCAAACGGTTCTAACAGCATCCCCTCTTCGACGTTATCTATACCGTCAGAGTGCATCGCAGCGTCGAGTCGAGTGACCGCTTTACAAACGTCCGAATCAAGATTGAATTGGTATCGTTGTGGCTTCGTTCTTTGGACCTTATCGAGTACCCCTATCTCAATGAGAAGGTCAATATGGTTGAGCACCGACTGCCTGCTCACACCTGAAATATCTGCTATCTCTGATTTATTCATCTCACGACGGACTTTTTTCTTGATAAGGGCATCAATTATTTTCGCCGCGCTATCGTTTTGTGTCAGGACCAACCACCCAGCTGGATCCTCGGCTCGCGTGCGATCTACAACGTTGTTGGGGTCGTTCGAAGTATCACGTGACATTATACTACACTGGGTCTCGGTCGCTCATACCTATGATAGCATAATAACACTTCAAAGTTAAATTTTTTGAGTAGGTGGAATCCAAGTGGGCATAGTATCGCTTCCATCAATAATCTGGAGCGCAGTTGTCTCTCTTTCCCATGAGAAGCGCGATGTTCTTCTCTCATCTCTGTGCGCTTCAGACTTCGTTGTCTGAATCGGATGAGAACCTGCGTAGTTGATTTTGAACTAACTGGCCACAGTGAATGTACGCGCTTTGCTTCCGTTCTGCGTCTCTATCTCGGTCCTCAACAGCGATTTCAGTGAATTGGAATGGGAGGCTCATCGAAAGATAGAACCGGGGGTTGTCCTGAACCTGGAAGTGAAGATGTGGTTCGGTTGAATTTCCAGAGTGGCCACACCGACCGATTACCTCGCCGCGGCTTACTGTGTCGCCCTCGGACACACAGACACTCCCTTGCTTAAGATGTCCAAGGAAACTGTACTCTGCTGGAGCGTGCTTAATAATAACACAGTTTCCAGCTAAGCGGTACTGTAGCGGGTCAAGCCAGCCGGTCGTACGGTGATGGTCCCTGTGACCATCCAGCGACCTAATTACAGTACCATCTGCAGGTGCAGTAACGGGCTCGTCAAAACAGTAGAACGATTCTGGGCCACCAGTTCCATCATGCGTATTTCCTTGCTCATCGGTTTTCACGAAGTCGTATGCATACCGCTGCTGGACCGGGAACCACGAATGTGAATATTCAGGATCTGGGCTACCGGAATGCACCGTCCATTTACCTCGGAATGGTAGTGTATAGTCCACCGCCGTCTCGTATTCGGATGGGATTGGTAGGTGACCTCGATATCGAATGAACACGACGAGGCTGCCAAATAGTTGCACGGTGCCTCTTACCACCGTGTTCGGGTGGAGCATGAAAACAAACGTCTGGAGTAATTTGAGAGGGTTCGGCTCGTAGCCGGTTGTCATCCAGTCTGTGGGGTCATCATCGTTACTGGCCTCAGCCTGCTCGATCTTGGACCGACTATACTTCCACATGTATTGAGCAGATCCCAAGATTGGGGGGACAAGAAAAAACAGAAACAGAGCGTTGAAGACCTGCGCGAGTTCGAGGGGTTGCCAGAGACTTTGAAGGTGTTCCAACAGACCAAGGAATCCCAAAAAACCGAGTCGCCAACAAGCGTTCCCAATTCGGGAGATTGTTCTGTCGATCGATGAACCACTCGTGCCAAATGGGTGTGATATACTGGTGGACATGTACGGAAAGTTCTATTGTAGATTCCTAAATTCTCTGTTGACTTAGTAGAACTCTCTACCAAAAAATTCTGTCGAGGTTGGGTCTTAGTTCTTCGTCTGCTTGTGAGCCGACAGAAGCTCTTCAGCCGACGAATGCTTGGAAACACCGGAGTCGAGGTCGTTTTCCGAGATTTCAGAAATTAACCGCCCGCCAGAAACGGCGTCAACCACTGCGTCACCAGCGGCCTCACCGACGGTCGTTCCTGCCGCATACGCAAACCCTGCCGCGCCGACGTACGCAACGGCCGCAGGGTAAACGTCGGGTTCTGGGTCCGGGGCCGAGAAAACCGCACCTTCCATGTCATCTGGAATTGAGGTGGACGCAACCTCTTGGACCTCGACATTGCTGGTTTCAATCAAATCCATTCCTCCTTTACTGTCGTCGGCAGCTGACCTATTGTCAGACATGCAAATGTGTTCTCACCCACACTTAGCATGAATTTATTGTAATAAAATTGACATTAGGTGTACGAAATAATTCGATTTTGAAAAGCGTGTAAAATAAAATTGTGATTGGTGTATAACTCGTTTGGAGCTATTTTCTGCTTCCTGCGGCAGGTTTAACATCTCACCATATAATGTTGTTTTTATGAGTAACTCGGGCTCTGACGCGCACAAAGACATCGACGCGCCGATTGTGCTGTTTGATGGAGTCTGTAATCTCTGTAATGGCTTCGTTCAGTTTCTCATTGAGAACGATGAAGATGCAAATCTTCGGTTTGCATCACTTCAGTCAGAAGTTGGTCAAGAGCTCCTACGATCCATAGACCTTCCAGATGATAAGAACGACTCAATCGTGCTCATTGAAGACGAGACGTACTATGAGAAGTCCGACGCCGCGTTAGCTATCGCTGGGTATCTGGATGGTCTGTATGGTCATGCCCCCTATCTTCGATTCATTCCACAATCAATCCGAGATAGAGTGTATATGCTGGTAGCAAATAACCGCTATTCGATATTTGGAAAACAAGACCGGTGCATGATGCCAACGCCTGACCGACAGGGCCGGTTTTTAAGTTCGAGTGATATCTGAGTACCCAATTACCTCTGTCCAGTGTGAGTACCTACTCGCTTTGCGAGAGGTCTTGTGTGTTTAGGCATGCTAAAGAGATATCGCCCATACTTGAGTGTTGATCTGTTATTTATTGTTGAACCGGTTCAGCACGTTGATTGTCTCCAATGTGAATCGACCACAACTGTGCGTACTTTCCATTTTGGTTGATCAGGTCCTGGTGTGTCCCCTGTTCAATAATCTCGCCGTCATCAAGAACAACGATCTGGTCTGCATTCCGAATCGTCGAGAGCCGATGTGCGACTGCAAACGTCGTCCGGTCCTGAACAACAGTTTCGAGACTGTCTTGTATCTGCCGTTCAGTCTCATTGTCGACGTGCGAGGTAGCTTCGTCTAATAGCAGTATGTCTGGGTCGGATACCAGCGAGCGAGCTAACGCAATACGCTGTCGTTGTCCGCCGGAGAGCTTTGCTCCACCTTCCCCTACATTCGTCTCGTACCCATCGGGGAACTCCATAATGAAATCGTGTGCATTCGCTAACCGAGCTGCTCGTTTAATGTCTTCTTCGGTCGCTTCGGCTGCTCCGTATCCTAGGTTCTCTCCGATCGTACCGGAGAATAGATGCGTGTCTTGGTGAACAATTCCGATTCGTTTTCGAAGGTCGTTGATTTTTATGTCTTTGATATTGTGATCGTCCACCCGGATTTCACCTTTGTCTGGCTCGTAGAAGCGTAGCAATAGTTTCAGTAGGGTAGATTTACCGGACCCCGTGGAACCGACGATCCCAATGAAGTCGCCAGCGTTGGCAGTGAAGTTGACATCAGTAAGTACCGTGTTATCGCGATATCCAAAGGACATATCATCGAACTCGATGTGACCGTCGAAGTGGTCGACTGTGATAGCATTCTCCGAATTATGCTCCCGTGCCTCATGATCATGCAGTGAGAGCACACGAACTGCCGATGCGCGGGCACCATAGTATTGGTCGATTAACTGGCCAGTCTGGATGATGGGTTGAATAAGGCGTTGCTGATAAACTAGAAATGCCACCAGTGTCCCCTCTGAGAGTGGCTCAGAGAACAGTAGCGGAGGACCCTCGACGATCCAGATCCCACCCAGAACCAGCATGAGCGTGAAGCCAGCAGTGTTCAAGACATTCAGGCTCGGTTGGAATCGAATCCGAAGATCGATGACGTTCCAAAACTTATCGTAAAGTCCTCTCGAAACCGAAGCAACGCGGTCACGCTCTTGAGTCTCGCGAGTATACGACTTGATTACGTGCATCCCGCTAAGATTGTTTTCTATCTTGGAGTTCACAACCCCAATACGCTGCTTCACGGCTGCGTGCTCAACCTTTAGTCGTCGAATGAAATACCGAGTTACGAGGACAATTGCTGGGACAAAGAAGAGCGAAATCAGTGCAAACTCCCAGTGTAAGATGAATAGCAGCACAGTCACACCAACAATCGTCGCTGAAGTGCTCACAACTTGCCCAATGAACTTGCCCAGAACATTGTTCAGACTCCTCACGTCGTTATTTAACACAGTCATTATCTGTCCCGTCTGTTCGGATTCGTAGAATGGCATCCCGAGCTTCTGGGCTTTCGTATAGGTATCTACTCGAACCTTGTGTTGAACTTCCTGGGAGAATCTCCCCCAAACCCATCCCGCAGACCAGCTTAGAATAGCACTGACGATTCCGATTATTGCAAGGATGCCTCCGAGTAGATACAACTGGTCAGCCTGACCGACGGGAAACAGACCTGATCGAAGTCCGAATAGGGCGAACGGGCGATTATCTAATAAGACCGAGTCAATTGCTGTTTGCAGGATGTATGGTGGAAGAATACCGATAATCGGCGCGACTAGGGAGGTCAAGACGCCAAATAGTATCCACCATTTGTGCTCTCTACTGTAGCGAGAAAACAACTCAAGTAAGGGTCGTTTGACGTTGCTGATTCCACTTGAGAGCAACATCCGGTCTCCTGATTCTTCTGACATGCTTACACAAGCAAATGTGGAACACTTTATACTTTTGCACCAAATGAAAAGTGTTGATAAAGAACCTTGAACCAACCTTGGTGTGAATCACCGTGGCATATGTCTATCTAGGATTTAAACCTAAGAAAAGCTTATCAAGTGTGATACAACATTGAATCGTGTTGGTAGAATAATGAGTGTGTTTCAATCACCTCAATGGTTGCAAAGTATCTTCACGTGGGCGGTAATTTCCACGTTGACAATTTGGACAGTGGCGACCTCCACGCGGGTTTTTGATCCCGTCCGTGAGAGACTCAAAGCCGTTATCGGGGAGCCCGGTCTATCGCTTATTCCATCATATCGGTTCTTTGCTCCAGAACCCGCTAGGTATGACTTCCACCTGCTATACAGAACAAAGACAGAGGATGAACGTGTCACAGACTGGCAACACTGCGACGAATTCATCGACTTTCCGTCTCAACTTCACTGGGCCTGGAATCCACAATTATACGATACGAAAGCGATGTTCGACTATGCCCAGTCGCTGTACGAAGCAGTAAAAGACGAGAAGGAGAAAGACGACGATGCTGAGGTGACTGATGATGTCTCCACCTCATCTTTACAGCAAATCGATATGGAGGATTACGTTGTTTCCACACCATACATTGCCTTGCTGAATTACGTGTCACATTTACCTGGGGTATCTGACTCAAAAGAGGTTCAGTATCTGATTGTACGGGGTTCTCTCCGAGAAGAGGAAAGTAAACCGTTCTTCCTCTCGTACTTCCACGAGGTGTGAGATGATCAGTACAGGTCTCACCATTCGGCTTGTTGCAGGGATCATCGGAATCCATGCGGTCTACTCCGGGTTTGAGATGATCAGTGTCAGAGAACGCTATGGAAAAGCGGGGATTATGAGATGGGAACCCACGCGTCTGTACATCGAGCACATTCCGGGTTTCTCTCTGATTGAACCCCTGTTGAATCGAATAGTTGGTGTCGCAATTGTTCGTGTCGTAGTTGGGGTTGGGTTGGCCATCGCTGCCACTCTGAATGCACCAGTACTTATTCTCGGAACATTCGCAACAGGACTACTTGCCACTGATTTTGTGATCGTTCTTCGACACAGCGTCGGTCTGAGCGGTGCACATCAGATGTCGCTTGTTGTCAGTGCAGGACTGACCGTTGCTGTCCTTGCTCCGAGTGGGAGCCTCCTCGAACTAGCTGGAATTGGGTTTATCGCTGCTCAGGGTATCTTAGGGTACTTCATCTCTGGAGTAACGAAGGGGATGGGCAATGCCTGGCGCAGTGGTGATGCCGTCCTACTAGTATTGTCAACAACGACGTGGGGTCATCCATGGTTCTACGAAAAGGCACGGTCATTTCCTGGTCTGACGGCGCTCGCCAGTCATGGCGTCGTCCTGTTTGAAATTGCGTTCCCTGTGATCTTGTTGCTATCTCCACCCCTGGTCGCAGCAATATTCGGGGTCGCACTTGCGATGCACATTTCGATTGCCTTTGCAATGGGGATTAATGGATTTATCACCAGTTTCTCCTCAACGTATCCAGCGATCTACTTCGTTTCGAGGCAAGTCCCGACTATACTGTGAAAAGTCAGAAACCACCTAATCCAGAACTTAATATGAAAACTATCGACGCGATCGTAACCACGTATTACCGAAATGAATACCTCAAGACTGCCATCGAGAGTCTCCTCGCATCGAAAGGAGTGGTGGTAGAAGTGTATGTCGTCGACATGTCTTGCGAGCGACACGCTGAGGAAGTCGTACGAGAATATGATGTGAATTACGTTCCGATACAGTCCTACGATACCGACCATACACTCAAACAGATCGCTAAGGCACGGGATATCGGGGTCGCACTCTCGACTGAAGACTACGTTTTCTTCCTCGACGATGATGACACCGTCACGCCTGATGGATTATCGAAATTGGTCAACTCTCTGAATGGCCAATGTGGTGTCGCATTTGGGATGCCTGACTCTCTTCTTTCACCGGAGATGATCAAGCCGTTCTACACCAATGAGAACCCACTCAATCCTGAAAGGCTTCGTTCGTTCATGCTTGGGCTGTTGACTACTCCTCTATCAACGTGCGCAATGGTCGTTGAACGGGAGTCGATCGAATCAATTCCTCCGATTGCGAGTCTCCCTCATGACGACATTGCCACAGTCTTTGAACTCTCAACTACAACGAACATCGCGACTATTGACGAGGTCATCGTCCACTCACAACAAAAAGAGCCAGATGCCGGTCTCTCTAAAGAATCTCTGTATGGCCAAGCAAATATTTTCACAGAGTATCAGGACTATTACGATGAGATCCCAACTGAGTTCAGACTGACCGATAGGCAGTACGAAGCGGCGAAGTCAGAATATCACCGCTACAAAGCAATGGCAGCACTCAGCGATCGCTACTGGTCTTCCTCAGCGATCTACCAGTACTACAATTCCGCGAAGACTCGTCCGTACGGCATCACATATGGATATCTACGGTTTCTCGCGTCGCTATTTGGGTCGCTTGGGCTATTCTTATTTGCCAAGATACAGGGGAAGAAAGTCGCATAGGTGTAGTCTACGGAGATGAATATATCACATCCACAAGTAAATCGGAGCCCAGAGTCAACCTCACCTCCTCACGTGCGCATCCAGAGGCTAGATGGAATGCCGTTCGGACGTTCGAAGCCATACTGTGACCCAAGGGCCTCGTAGCTCTCGAATGCCTCCTCGAGGAGTTCGGGATACTCTTTGTGTAGATAATATGTTGCCCAGAGCACTTCTATGTCATTTCCAGCTAACAATGCACGGAGGAGGTACTGTTCGTTGAAGAACCAGCGGAATTGCGTAATCCAAGGTTTGGGATACTCGTACGGGAAGAAGATGTCATGACAGTGTACTAACACCCCATCATCTAGTCGGGGGATAATGTCGAGATATTCATACAGTACGTCGCTGCCAATTCTTCCAACGTGTGACGAGTCGATGAATAGTAAGTCGTCTTCCTCGAGTGAGTTAAAGACCGACATCGGCACATCCTGAACCTTTGCTTGGATGAGGTTCGCGTCGATTCCTTTGATCGTTTTCTTGGGGTCCGGGTCGATAATGAGGTGCTCTGACCGCTGATCGTTTTTCTGTAGTGCTGCGCTGGCAACCTGAGTCGAATTCCCCCCACCGATCTCAATCACCCGTTTCGGCTTATTTTCCCGAATCATTGAATACAGCACTTCAGTGTCGACTGATTCGAAGAGGTGGTTTTTGATTGCGAACCCGTTAAACTTCTCTGAGCGTTCGTATATCGGGAACTCACTGTACTCATCCCGATATTTGGATTTGAATGTTGAGAGCCGGTCAAGCTGTTCGTCGACCCGGAGGTCGATAGCTGGCATTTCTGATGGCTCTGTCCAGAGTTCGTCTGAGAGGCCTTGCACATTTGCGATCGGAGAAGACCAGTGAACTGGAGTCATATGGACACCAATAGCCTCCCAGAAGTCGAACATATCCACGTCGACGAACTCGGGAATCGACCTCAGAAAGTCAGCTCCAGGTCCGTCTTTGGCCATCGTTTCACGGATCTGTTTTGCGATTCCTGGATACTTCTCGTCAATGGCCTTCGCGAGTTCATGGACCTCCTCATCACTGAGTTCATCTTTGAGCCACAATTCCAAATTGTGCACATTCGTTCTTGTTATTTGAGAGTAATATATGCGTTTTCATGTTGGTTATATCTAGTTATAAATACAGACGGATGCTGTCCGCTGGAGTATTTGCTGCCGCTCTCACCAACAATAGTATTTCAGGTAACCAGCCCCGTAATCGGGTGGCCAGTGTCGTTGACTAACGGATACGTCGTCGGGAAGGAAATGATGAAACTGCTGTTGACACAATCGACGTATTCAGTATATAATATGGACGTTAGTCTAAATTTCGCCACAACCTTGGAGGATGGGTCTGACACGCGACCACGTGTCAATTTATTGTGCGGTTGTGCAGTGATATGCTGTATCGGTCTCATCGTGAGACGGCAGTACTGTTGTAACTGTAGATGCAATTTGATTATTGAATGTCTATTAGTGGCTACGATATTTCAGAATGATTCTGATGAAACGTCACCCAACTACGAAACGCAGCCACCGATAGGGTCCGCAGCAAACCCCCTCGTCGATGCAGGCTTCGCACTCACCAATCCCGAAAGCATCGCTGAATCAGTTGTATTCCGAATAGCCATCCGAACGACCCAGTGACTGGTCGGAAAGGAAATCAGCCTCAGCACTAGTATGCTGACGCGGTTGGGGTCGGTGATATAGGTTTGTGGACTGTGGCCGTTCGGGAAACTATGAGGTACCACAACCTCGAAAGATGAGTTTGATGCGTGGTTTGAGTACACTGTAGTTGTGAGTGAAATGGTCGCCCAGTACTATGGTCGAACGTACCGAAGGAATATTTATCATAAGGCGAGACGAATAATCACGTAATGTCACCAACTAATTCCAATGCGGGAGGATTGAGGTCTTCCCTCCGCACTGTGATTTTAGTTGTCCTCTCCCTGTTCGTTTTCCACCTTGGAAGGGGGTGGGCACGGGGACTTGTGGAAGGGAACTATCTGATAGGCATAGTAGGATTGATTCTTGTTCTCGCTCCGATAGTCTGGTTCCTGCTTATAATCAAAGATGAATATTTCTGAAGGTATCTAAAGAACGATTTTCGATTGGCTGCAGATACTAAGCCCAATGAAACTGGGATCATACTTTTTGACGATTATGAACAATCTAGTGTAGCGGATATTTCTTCGACCTGTTCTTCATCGTCATCAAAAAGCAATATTTGACGCGTAGCCATTTCCCCTTTGTTCAGGTCAGCTAGTTCAAAATAAACCCCAAGCGCTGAATCTGGAACGTCTGGACCAAAACTCGGATTATTAGCAGAGGGTGTCTGAGTAACCCCTACAAAAACATCTTCACTATCACTTGCGGAGGTTTTGCTCTCATTCGCCATCGGTCGTTCAGACTCAGATGTACTGTTCGTGCTCCATCGGGCTACGATCTCGTTATCTGGTGCTTGGACTTCAATTCTATTAATGACCGCTGTATTGATCCACAACGTTATCTGGAAACAACTATTGGCTGTCCACCGGCTACAGTTACCACCTTTATTGACATTGTTGCTCGTGGTGCCAAGATCATACATATATACGTGATCCTCTTCTTCGTTATGGTCATACGATAGTGAGCAATCTGGCCCATTACTAAACGGAGCCATACATCCTGAGGTGACTACAGTAAGGCCAGTCGCGAGAATAGCCCGGCGTGATGGCAAATCTTGGTTAGTCACATTGGATCGTTTTATTGAACAATATGTAAATGAATTGGCCACAATGATTCCGTTATCGAGTTGGTGAGGCGCGTCATGGGATGGGTTACTCAAGAGCTGAGTTAGGTGATTAGACACAAAGAGGATAATATATTCATGAATAAACCCACTCCTTTGAGGTATGGCAGCCCTCCAACCAAGTGAAGCGGCAACGAGGAAGTCGGTTTCAACTAGTCTCCTCACTGGTGTGATCCATGTCGTCCTTGCAGCCGTTTTATGGAGTACGTTTGGTTTTGAAGACTTAGTCGCTACATTTAGCGCTGAACCGCTGTATGTCACCTACGTAGNCGTCCTTGCAGCCGTTTTATGGAGTACGTTTGGTTTTGAAGACTTAGTCGCTACATTTAGCGCTGAACCGCTGTATGTCACCTACGTAGTGGTTGGCATGTCTCTCGTTGGGTTCGTCCCCGGCTTCCTGTACACTCAACATCGGATGTTTTCGCCGATTGTTGCTACTGGGGGACTGCTGGGTGTAACCGCTTTCGCGACGTGGCAAACTGTTCAGGCTGGAGCAACTCCGGTTGACCCGACACCCTTCGGGTGGTACATGCTACTCTGGATTGGGGTTCCGGTTCTCGTTGTTACCCTTGGTGGGGTCGAGTTCTGGATGCGACGTTCGCCGAATAGTTAACAGCCACAACCTCGGAGGATGCAAATGATGTGTGCCTTCTGTTCGGTAGGTAGCAACACGAAACGTCGGTCTACGTCCGCGTAGGACTCCCTGTCAGCCCCCCTCAGGCCGGACGGTCTGCAAGTAGACGCACGACCGTGCCGGTGACGGGTCGCATACTCGTGCTTTCACGAGCGGTACGTGTCGGATGTCACGAGGATTGACGTCTCAGTCACATCCATCGAAGATGCACGTCGCTACTGATCCCGATCAAGTGGCTCTCGGCGGCGGCACCAGTACGTCAGCACGGCTACGAACATACGCTATCGATTCCAATCGTGGACACGACCCTGCGATACCAGTGCCCCTTATTCCTTCCATCGCGGGTTGAATGTCCGGATCCAGCGAATGGCCGGGCGAGGAGATGCCGGTGGCGGACTCACGTGCCGACCGGGACGATTCGACGCTGGGGATTGTCACTGCCATTTAGAAGAGGTCCAGCAGTGGTCCAAACATCCCGGCGTTGAACGTATCGTTTGCTCGGTAGCCGTCCACGTCCGCGTCGTACTCGTGATACGCTGGCAGACAGTCCCGAGTCATACAGCGGGTCATCATGTGGTCCGTGCCAGGACCGAGCACGCGATACTCTTCCGGTGGGTCTTCTCCACGGGAGAGGTACGAGTCGCGGATCTGGCATCGGAGATGGTAGTCGAGGAACGTATCGAACTGCTCCCAGTCGATGTCGAGGACGACGTGTTCGAGTCGGCCGTCCGGTTGTCGGTCTGGATACGGGTCCTCGGCCCAGATATATTGTTCGTCGTTGACGCCACCGTAGTACATCACATGAACGCCGGAGCTCGCTTCGATCTCGCCATTGTCGGTCAGGTAGATGTCGAGTTTGTACTCGCGGTAGTCGTTCATCGCAGCGCGTGCTGGAACCGGATCAGGATGTGGCTGGACGATATCGGCGTCGTACTCGCCGGCTAGCTGTCGGTAGAACTCGTAGAAGTACGTCCTGAGTTCGTCGTCGACGCAGTCGTCGATGGCTGAGCGGACTGATTGCAGGCGCTCAGTATCCAGATACCACGGTACGGTATCGTGCTCGGTTTCCTGTGCGACGTACCACTTCGCATGGTCACGAGCCTGGCGAACCATCTCGTTGCCGTGACTCGTCCGTTTCTCGGAGTTGTCCGGGTAGCCCTCTTGTTCGTGGTAGGATATTTCTCCACTTTCGTATTTAATCTCTATCCAGTGTTCGACCTCCTGGTTGTCGGTGATTTCTAGGCCACACCCTTCGTCATCTCCACCTTCGATTGATGCTTCCATGTATTATTCCCTCATTTATAATCTGCAGAACCCGATCCAGTATTTGCCTCCTCGTCGAGATTTGCTTCGCTTTTCAATCCGAGTATGGCTTTGACTTTCTCGCGATTATCGTAGGTGGCTTGCAGTGCGGCGCCACTGAGTTTCCCCATCAACCCGCCGCCGGGAAGCCCGGACTCTTTGCCGGCTTCTTCCATCCCGAGCTTCAGGCTTTCGCCTATCCCGGCGTCGCCCGCCTTCTCGAACAGCGTCCCCTCGACCTTCATCGACAGCTCGTTGACCTTCGTCTGGAGTTGCTGTTGGTTGTTCGCCAGCGCGTACAATCGTTCTTCGACGCCGGACTTGTCTCCGACGTCGTCCAGTGATACCCCAGTGTCGTTCTCCCCGAACACCGATTCCTTCAGCGACGACAGTTTTTCTTTGACCGACCGCTGGACGTGCACCTCCGTCTGCCCGAGTCGCTGAATGCCCAGATCACCGCCCTCCATGACGCGCTGGGCGGTCTGTTCGGCTTCGCGTTCGAGTTGCGGATCAGGGTCGATCTCTAACTCCAGGTTCTCCTGTGGGAGCATCGACACGGCTCCACCAGTTTGCTGTCTCACGTGCGCGAACTCGTGCGCCAGCACGTGCTGGCCCTCTGGCGAACTTGGGTCGTACTCGCCGGCGTTGAACGCGACGTGAATTGCCCACCGTGAAGGCGCGAGCGTTGATGTCCTCGCAGGCGCGGGCCGCTGATGGCCCGGTGTGGATGCGCACGTCGCCGAGGCTGTCACCTATCTGGACTTTCCCGGTTGCAATGACCGGGAGTCTGTCACTCACCCAGCTGTTGAACTCGTTATCCACCGAACAGTGCACGTTTGATTAGTCCACTCAGTGTTTTCGCTTGCGATGACCCCATAAGGCTGCCACTCTCGATACCACCGGTGTCGAAGCCTGGCTGGCGATAGCCCTCAATCTCGGCGTCGGTGAGGTGGTACGGGTCGTACAGGTCGGTATGTTGGTAGCGGATCGTCTGTTCGTAGAGGCCTTGGCCTAGAATCCGGAACGGTTCCGGCGGGTCGATGCCCAATCGCAGGTATGCATCCCGGACCTGGCAGGTCAGGTGGTGCAGCACTAATCCCTGGATGATCTCCGTCGAGAGGTCCTGTTCGAGTGTCGTCTGCGGTGGGGTCATCTGCAGTTGGGCATCCGCCGGTCGATCCTGCGTGTGAGAGCGCTCGCCGACGGTCTTCTCTTCGATAGTGCCCCTGGAGTCTTTCGTCTGGTAGAGGACGTCCACTGCGGAGACCTCCTTGATTGGATTAGTGCCGTTATCCAGGTGTTCGGTGACCATCTCTCGTAAGGCCGTCACGAGATCGTAATCGTCGGTGATCCCCTCGACGTGGTCGAGTGGGTCCATCGCCTCGGGGTTGTCGAGGTAGTCCTGGAAGTCAAGTCTCAGGAAGACGTCCGCGCGGTAGATGATGCCGCCGATTGGACCGTCTGTCTCTGGGAGCTCGACGATGGGATCGATGTTTGGGCGGAGTGAACTGTGATACTGGTGGGCGTACTCACCGAAGCACTCCGCGAATGCGTCGAAATCGAGGGCGAAGACGGCTCCGAGCGTGTGCGCAAGCCACTCCGGCGTGAGATATGGGTAAAATGTTGGGTATCCTCGCTCACGTTGGACGTAATATCTGGCGTAATACTGCGCTTGTTCGATATAGATTTCATCCTCATCGGTCCGTAGACCGCTGTCGGGATAGCCTTCTTGTTGATAGCCTGTAATTTCTCCAGATTTATCTATCTCAAGGAGATGTTCGACCCCATTGTTATCAATGACACTTAGACCGATGATGTCATCTCCCTCTCCAGTTATTTTTGCATCCATGATTACTCTTCTCGACTGCTTGCTTTGCCTTCGAGTTCCGTTTCCGGCCGGATGTCAGCGTCCATTTTGTCGAAGAACGCCAATACCTGATCCTGGATACCGAGCGTTTTGCCGACCTCGTAGATGACGTAATAATCGTTGCGGTGCAGTCTATCTTTCCCGACGTGTATTGTCCCTCCTACAGCCAATGTCACAGCAATCGCTTCTGGCTGGCTCAGATTGCACTCCGTAGCCACTGTTTGTGCGATTCCGGTGGTCGTCCCGGCCGTGGCGAGATGCTCGGCATACTTGTACGCGTCCCGCAAGCGCTCCGACTCGATATCGACGTCGACAGGATTCAGATCGGCTTCCGCCAGACCAGTTGCGGCCTCGTCGAGTGAGACATCCCCTTCGAGGAGGTCTCGACGAGTCTTGTCAATCCGCGGAATGTGGACCTCAGTATCAGCCAGCCGCTGAATGCCGAGCTCGCCACCCGCCATCACTTGCTGGGCGGTCTCCTCCGCTTCGCGCTCCAGTCGTTCGTCCGGGTCAACCTCCAACTGACCTGGCTGGGGTAGCATCGACACTGCGCCACCCGTTTGCTGGCGGACGTGCGCGAGTTCGTGTGCGAGGACGTGCTGACCCTCTGGAGAACTCGGATCGTACTCGCCAGAATAGAAGGCGACGTGATTCCCCACCGTGAACGCGCGGGCGTTGATGTCCTCGCAGGCTTTGGCCGCTGACGGCCCGGTGTGGATGCGGACGTCACCCAGATTGTCGCCTATGCGGTCTTCCACCGCGCGCTGGATCGACGTATCCAGTGACTGGCAGGGCGAGGAGAGCACGTTTCGAACGCTCTCGGGGGTGGCTGTCTCACCGGCTGGACCGTCCTGATAGGCGGCGACAGTACTCCGCCGGATCGAGAGTTCGTTTTCCCGTTCCTGTGGGTCCATGCCCGAGTCGCGGGTCGACACCGACGAACGCTCTGCGATCATTCGTTCCAGGGTTCCCAGGTGGTGATCGTGGCTGTCGTGTCCCAGTAGTTCTCGTAGAGGTCACAGAACTTCTGGCACTGGAAGCCTTCGTAACTTCCCCAGCCGGGAACCTGGAACGCTGCCGGCGGTTTGACGCCCATCAGCAAGAACCGGTCGCGGATTTGGCACGCGAGGTTCGACACGACGAAATGCTGGAACGGCGCGACTTCGTCGGGGTTGGTGGTCATCAGTTCCACCCGAGCGTCGGGTTCTCTATCCAGCGGCTGCTCGCCCTGCGAACGCTGTTCATTGCCCTCCCCGTCGTTGTGAATCACGTGAATGCCAGAGACAGCCTCGATACCGAAGTCAAGAGCATCCAAGTCTTCCACCACGATTTCGCCTTCGTCGGGGACGACAGGTGAATCTGACTTGCCCTCGAAGCGGCCCCGGAACTGGTCGAGGACAGGTGGGTCGAAGTCTGTGGGGTCTGGCTGGAGGTAGACATCCTGCTGGTAGATAATCGCGTCGTCCGGGTCGGCGTCAGGGAATGGGAGGTCGACTGGGCTGTCGTCGTAGTGGCTGGCGAGGCGGTCCTCTAAGTCGCCGAAGAGTTCTTCGAAGCGGTACTCCGAAAGGTTTGAGACGGCGAGTAAGGCTGCGAGAATCCGGTCGGGATTCTCTGTCGACGGGACAGTGTCGTAGCCACGCTCGCGGTAGACGTACCACTGGGCGTAGCGGCGCGTCTGGTCGACACGTTCGCATTCTTCTCGTGTTCGTAGTGCTGGGTTATTCGCGACCTCGTCGCATTCGTGGTAAGTAATCTCCCCATCAAATGCAACGTGGATTCCGTGACTCGCGCCAGCATTATCCACTACTCGGATACCAGTCCCATCATCGTCTCCATCACCAAGTACCGCTTTCATCATTCAACCGCCTCCGGAGAAGGGATGTCATCAGGTGCCTGACCTTCTTCCAGCCACGTCCCCTCGCGAATCTGTTTCTCGATTTTCTCTGCCCGCTCTTTCAGGTCTCCACTTTCACTGTAGAAGATCTGCTTGATATCCTCCCAGCTCGAGATCTCGCCTTGACGCACTCGCCCGGTCGCCTGTTCTGCGTACTCGTCGGCGTCGTAGCCGGACATCTTGCTGGCGATCTCGGCGACAGGCAAGATGGCACCGATGCCGGTGGCAGAGAGAATGCCCTTGACGACCGTCCAGGGAACTTCGTCCCACTTTTTGGTACTCACCTGACCGAACAGTTCGTTGCGCTGGTCTTGAGTCAGCGCCACGTCTTCGAGGTCGGCGTCGACCTGTTGCTGTAACTGCTCGATTTGTTGTTTGACGTCAGCAATTGAGCCACCGCGTTGGGCGAGTTCCTTCTTAACAGCTTCGGGGTCGGTCGCCTGTTGGACCTCCTGCTTGATGTCCCGCATCCGTTCATGGTCCTGTTTCTCGATAACGTCCTGGGCGACATCGTGGAGGAAGCTAAGCTGATTTTTGTTGTGGGCCTCACGGTGCTCGCTGTTGTCAGCGTCGTCTTCGAGTTCACCCTGGAACAACGCCAGCGCCTCGAACACCTTCCCTTCGGGGATGCGCTGGATGTGAACCTCAGCACTCGTCCCGGGCAATCGCTGAATTTGAGCATCGCCCTCACCACTGAGTGCTTCTTTGGCAGCCTGATCAGCTTCACGTTCGAGGCGCTCGTCTGGGTCGACGACGAGTTCGGAATCCGGCTGTGGGAGTAACGAGAGTGCGCCGCCGGTCTGTTGTTTGACGTTGGCCATCCTGTAGAATCACTAATTACTATCAGGATGGGTTCCAGGACGTGATTGCAGCTTCTGAAGACCAGTAGTCTTCGTACAGCGAGCAGAACTTCTGGCACTGGAATCCCTCGTAGGTTCCCCAGCCCTGCGCGCGGAACGCGACGGGTGGTTTCACACCCATCAACAGGAATCGATCCCGAATCTGGTACGCAAGGTTCGAGACAACGTAGTGCTGGAAGGAGTCGACCGACGATGGGTCGAACGCCATCAACTCAACTCTCGCGTCGGGCTCCCGTTCGAGTGGTTGCTCCCTGCGGGCTACCTGCTCGTTGCCTTGACCGTCGTTGTGGACGATGTGCGTGTCCGAGACTGCTTCGATTTCGAAGACGAGGTCATCCAACTCGTCGGAGGATATGTCTCGGATGTCGTCTGTGACAAGTGAATCTGGCTCGCCCTCAAAGCGTGCTAGGAACTGATCGAGGATTGGCGGCTCAAACTCTACCGGGTTCGACTGGAGGTACACGTCCTTCTGGTAGATGATGGCATCATCTGGGTCGGCATTTGGGAACGGGAGGTCAACCGACGAGTCGTCGTAGTGACTCGCTAATCGTTCTTCGAGGTCGCCGAAATACCGCTGAAACCCCTCGCCAGAGAGCATCGTAATCGCGAGCAACCCCGCCAGCAGTCGGTCGGGATTCTCGATTGGCGGAACTGTATCGTAGCCACGATCGCGATAGACATGCCATTTTGCGAAACGGCGTGCTTGATCAACGCGCTCACACTCTTCGCGTGTCCTGAGTGCAGGGTTGTCAGCGTAGGCTTCGGACTGATGATGGTAGATTTCACCATCGAGTTCCATCTCAATCAGATGTTCGGATTTGATATTGTCGATTACACTTAAACCGACGGCGACTTCGTCTTCGCCGGTTATTGTTGCCTCCATCTTATTCACCACCGATTGTGCTTTGTGAGAGACCGCGAGATGCATCCTCGAGGAACGTACCCTCACGGATTTCTTGTTCGATCTGTTGGGCACGTTCTTCGAGGGTGCCGTTGGTCTGGGTCCAGATCTTTTTGATGTCTTTGAAACTCGTAATCTTGCGTTTGCGGGCGTGAGCGATGGTCTGTTTGGCGCGTTCGTTGATGTCGTAGCCCGCGGCCTGCGTACTCGTATCGGTAGAAGTCACTGCCTCGGAGGCAGATACCTCACCGGCAACGTTTGCGATATCGAGCAGTTGTGGGATTGCGGTTGCTGACAGAATCGATTTGACGACCGTCCACGAGACGTTATCCCACTTGTTCGTTTCCGTTTGTCCGTCGAGCTGGAGGCGCTGATCGTCGGTCAGCGCAACGTCTTCGAGGTCTGCGTCGACACTGTTCTTCAGATCTTCGATCTGGGACTTGAGGTCCGCAATCGAGTCGAACCGCTTCGAGAGTTCTTCAGCGGTTTGGTCGGGGCTCTTTGTGTTGGCCACTTCTTGTTTGAGGTCGAGTTTCTCCTGCGTATCCTGTTTCTCGATAACGTCCTGAGCGACCTCGTAGAGGAATCCAAACTGGTGGTTGTTGTGCTGTTGGCGATGGTCGCTGATATCTTCGTCACCGCGCTCGGCTTCGAACAGCGCCAGCGCTTCGAACACTTTCCCCTCGGGGATGCGCTGGATGTGAACCTCGGCACTCGTCCCGGGCAATCGCTGAATCCGGGGATTATCACCGTTTTCACCTTGGAGGACGGCAGCTGCGGCCTGGTCAGCTTCGCGTTCAAGCCGTTCGTCGGGGTCGACGACGAGTTCGGAGTCGGGCTGTGGGAGTAACGAGAGTGCGCCGCCGGTCTGTTGTTTGACGTGGGCCATCTCGTGGGCGAGGACGTACTTCCCGTGTGGGGTTTTCGGGTCGTACTCGCCGTCGTTGAACACGATGTGGTTGCCCGCGGTGAACGCCCTGGCGTTCACAGCGTCACAGGCTTTTGCGGCGTCCGACCCCGTGTGAATACGCACGTCGCCGAACGTCTCACCCATCTTCTCCTCGATATCGCTCTGGATGGGGCCACATAATCCCCGCCCGGGTGAAGAAAGCACGTCACGGACGGGCTCCGGGACGCCTGGGTCCTCGCCGTCCCAGTCCGGGCGGTCGTCCTTCGTTTTGCGCTGGAGGAGTCCGTTCGCGATGCTCCCCGGCGGGGCATCGTCTCGCTTGGTTTGGGCCGTCGTCTCCGTCTGGGGAGCCGCCGGGACGGTACTGGCGTAGACGCTGTCCGGGTCACGCTCGCCCTGGTAGTACACACCGCGTCCGTCGTCGGGTCCGACGTATGCACTCTGGTTGGTCCGCAGATCCGAGTCGATGTCGTGTGTTCGCCGATGAGAGTGATACGTCTGTGAGTCGTCGTCGGACTTGTTCTGGCGAGATGACCGTCTTCCCATTCGTGTCTCCACCGTTCGCTTGTTGCCTACGTCATCTCCGCCCCGTTATTTATTTGTATTGGTGCTGTAACGATAACAATTATTCACTATAACTCAGAATTTGAACTTCCGTAATAAATATGTGGGCACTGGAACGTTATCACCAATAGAAGCTGGGATGGTGGACCACCGGAACCGCGGCGGACGAGGTCCTGCGTCCTGCATTACGCCATGAGTTACGAGACATCAACCGACCATCTGCTGGCCGAACTCGACCGTGTCGACACGCTATTGGACGGATACCGTGACACTGTCAGTGAGAATATCTCAGCGGTGGAACTCGACGACTCGACAGGGCCTGACGTAGACCCGAAGTCGCTGTCGCCGCTGGTGGCCGACGACGTTCGAGCTGATCTCTCCGCCGCCGCAGAGTCGATCCGCAGTGACATCGAGCAGGCGCACTCGAACGGCGTGCGACTCCGGTTGGCACATCTGGCCGAGACGTTCGGTCTCAGCCGCCGCCATCTCGACGTACTGGTGCTGGCCCTCGCACCCGACATCGACCCCGACTACCACGAGCGGTTTCGCCAACTCCAGGGTGAGGACGCGCTCGACCGGCCGACGGTTGCAATGATCGCGGACCTGTTCGGGGCGACCAAGGCAACGAAACTCGTCGCGACGGAACTGGTCGCAGACGAATCGCCGCTCCGAGAGCACGATCTCGTTCGAACCGAGACAGTCCCCGACTCGGATTCCTCGCGCCAGCTCAGGACCGTCGCAGTCAGCGAGCGCATCTACACCTATCTCGCCACCCGCGACACACTGGCTCCCGCTATCGCCTCCTTCTCGACTCTCGAAACCCCCTCGACGACGCTCGACGATCTCCACCTCGATCCCGCAGTCGCCGAGCGCGTGGCCTCCCTCAACGAAACTCCCACCGAACAGCCCGGCCGGTACTACTTCCACGGCCCGGAAGGCAGCCGGAAGCGTCGGGCCGTCGAAGCGCTGACCGACGACCGTCTCCTCCAAGCAGACCTCGCGGGCGTCATCGAAGCAGGTGCTCTCGACCGACTCCATCGGGAGGCACTCTTGCAGGACTGCCCGGTCCACCTGACAAACGCCGATGCCGTCCACGAGGACGAGACGACGACACTGGAGGACATCTTCGACCGGTTCGCCGACGTACCGACCGAGTGCTACGTCACGGGCACCGACGCCTGGACGCCGACGGGCACCACGCTCGACCTCGACGCCATCGTCGCGTTCCCGCGACCCGGTATCGACCTGCGCCGCGAGTTCTGGGACGACCATGCCGACGCCCTCCCCGACGACGTCGACCCCGAGGTCCTGGCCAGCACGTTCGAACTCACCCAGGGCCAACTCGAGGCGGCGCTGGCGACGGCGCGCTCGCTCGCCGACGGGGATCCGACCGCCGAGAATATCCGGGCGGGCTGTCGCGCCCAGTCCGCCGACGGCCTCGACGAATTATCCCAGCAGCTCGACCCCGCGAGTAGTTGGGAGGATATCCACCTCCGCCAGAAGGCCGAACGCGAACTCGAACTGGTGCGCGAGCACATCGCCCGTCGAGCCCGCGTCTACAGCGAATGGGGGTTCGACGAGGCGTTCTCCCGGGGGACCGGCGTCGTCGCACTCTTCAAGGGGAAATCCGGCACCGGCAAGACCATGGCCGCCGAGGTCCTCGCGAACGATATCGGGATGGACCTCTACAAGATCGACCTCTCGAGTGTCATCTCGAAGTACATCGGCGAGACCGAGGAGAACCTCGAACGCATCTTCCAGGCCGCCGAGCAATCCAACGCCATCCTCCTGTTCGACGAGGCCGACTCCATCTTCGGCGACCGCGCGGAGGTCTCCGACGCCACCGACCGCTACGCCAACGTCGAAGTGAACTACCTCCTCCAGCGCATCGAGAGCTACGACGGCGTCGTCCTGCTTACGACGAACTACTCGACGAACATCGACTCCGCGTTCCAGCGACGCATCGACCACACCATCTCGTTCAACAACCAAAGGAGGAGACGCGGGACGCGATCTGGCGCGGGCTCTTCCCCGAGGACGCACCGACCGAGGGGCTCGATTACGAGTTACTCGCCGAGCTCGAACTCACTGGCGGGCAGATCAAGTCCGTCGGCCAGACCACCGCCGTCCTGGCCGCGGCCGACGGCGACACCATCGAGATGCGTCACGTCGTCCGAGCGCTGGAACGCGAGTTCAGCGCCCAGAACAAGATCCTCAAGGACGTCGACTTCGGCGAGTACGCACAGCACTTCCAGTCCCAGCACGGCCGGGCCGCCCTCGGGAGTACCGAAGAGACTGAGGAGGAATCCGAGGAGGCGGCTGACGATCAGTCGCCCGAGGCGGTCGTCCGACGATTCATCGAGTTGCTCGACGCCGGCGAGGCCGACCGCGCACACGACCTCTACCATTCGAACGCGTTACTCGACGAGGTCCCGTACAAGGAGCGCCAGGCGTTCGCCCACCGCGACGTATCGATCGCGGGCGAGATCGAGCGGCTTCGCGACGAATCGGACAAGGTCGTCGTGCGGTTCGACCGCCAGTTGAACGACCGGCGAACCAGCAGGGCGTACGAACTGCGGAGCGACGAGGCCGCCGACGGCGCCTGGCGGCTGTTCAACCTCCGCGAGAACCTGGCGAATCGTCGGTGAATGGAGTGGTGGGGCAGTCGGTGCAGGTCGGGCTGGTAGCAAGCAGTCCCTGCTTGCGGTTGTCGACGAGAACACCGGGACAGCGCGAACCCACGTTCACTTCCGTCGTGCTGATGCAATCAAGAGTCGATATCGGAGATGCTGGACCCACACTCGGAGCGTGCCTGCCGCATTACCAACGCCTACAAGACCGGAATCGAGCTCCGCGATACACTGCAAGATGGAGTGTGTCTCCGGGCTGCAGTGAGCGCGGTCACCATCTCCACAGACGAGCTTGAAGACGGCTATCCGGAGTGGCACCCGGCACCCGATTCGTTCCGGGGAATGCTCCGGCTGTTCATATACCGTGAGATAACTGGCGAGAGTTACCGAACGCTCGAAACCTTGCAGGAACTGGCCGAGGCGTTCGGACTGGAGCACGTCCCCGACGAGTCGGTGCTGTCTCGCACCTGGCGCAATCGCTTCGACGACAGCGTCCGTGAGTACGTGACCGTCACCGCCCACTTGGTCGTCAAGGAACTCCATGACTACGGTCCCAGTATTTCAGCGATACGCCCGAAAGAGGAGGTCACTGGCTCGAAGCCGGAGTCGGTTGAAGACGATTACCAGGACGAATCTATGGGCGGTGAGTTCTCGGACGAGCAGATTCGCCAGACGACCCGCCTCGCACGAGACCACGGCTTCGATGGATTCGACTCTGGTCGAGCGCAGAACGCCTCCTACGAGGATACGCAGTTCTTCGAGCTACAGACGTTCATGGGGATGGTGGGTTGTGGGACCGCACAGGGAGCCGCTCGCTTCCAATTTCGACGTGGTGAGGACTACGGTCCACATGGCGACACCCACCTGCGGGCGGTCAAGCAATTCGAGCCCACAGAACTCGTCGAAGGGTTCGACCAAGCCACCGATCGCTTGCTGTCTGCCATCGCTGATGAAGCATCATTTCGACGCCCAGTGACAGCCGCGATCGACATCACGACCGTCCCCTACTACGGCGACGTCGAGGGGATGACGATGGTCAGTGGGATGCACGGCGATGAGGAGCGAGCGTTCAAATTCGCGACGCTCTCAGTTGTCGGTGAGAACATCCCGCTCGTCCTGGCGATCGAACCCGTTCGTGAGAGCTCTGGCTGGGACGAGAATCCGTCGAATCAGGTCCACCGTGTCGTTCGGCGGTTGGTGAGTCGAGCGAAGGAGCACGTCCCGATCGAGACGGTCCTGTGCGACCGTGAGTTCGATTCCATGCAGGTGTATCAGACGCTCGCCAATCTGAACGTGAACTATCTCATCCCCAAACGAATCTCCAGTACTGAACGGGAGGCTATCCAGAGGATGGAGGCAGACGGCCACGACGTTGCGGTGGAGAACGCCTCCGTCGATGTCGAGGCTGGCTCCCACGCGATGCGGTTTCTGTACGTCCCGTCGACGAACGGTGGAGGAACAGCTGTGTTCGCGACGAACCTCCGGATACGACCTGAGGAAGCGGAATCGTTCTGTCGACGGTACAGTCAGCGCTGGCAGATCGAAAACGAGTACAAGAGCATCAAGCGAGACTTTCTGGCGAAAACGTCCTCGAAGGATTACCGTGTCAGGTTGTTCTACTTCGTGTTCGCAGTGCTCTTGTACAATATCTGGCGGCTCACGGACTTTTTGCTAAAAGCGGGCGTCGACGCTGAGATGGACTATCCGCCAGTCCTCACCGCGGGTGAGTGTGTCGAACTCGTTGCTTCGGCGATGATCCCGCCCGATTAACCGATTGAACCCACGCTGAGTCTGCTGCTGGGGAGTGGCAACACTTTCCAGCAGCGCCAGAATTCGCGAATTTTCTCACGCCTGACCGACAGATAGGCCCGAAAGGGTTCAGGTTCGGGGGTTGATTAGATAGAACCACTACGAATCGACGAAGATTCGGTCTAAAACTGGCCTATCCTCCGAAACTGTGAACAGCGTCGCCGGGGAATTTCATATAGCATCATACAATTCATTAACCTCAAAGCGAAGAGGCACGCTATTATGCTAAATTCGGTTGTCTGCACAGGACAACGTACTAACAAAATTGGTAATATTGTTGACTTCTCTCGCGAAATGGTGAAAAGCCCCGACTCTCAGCGCAGCGCAGGCCGAAGCCACGACTCTTTGATCGGTGTATCCCCACGACTACGATTTGCAGACAACGTTTTCGATGCCATCCCTGACTCCAAGCAATCCCACATCACTTGAGAAGCTTCCCGTGCCCAGACTTGCTAAGAGCTGGTGGGTAGTCTTCATACACTGTATTTCGATATATTGTCTTTCATTCGCTTGCTGTCGTCACTGATCCCTCACGACTAGAGGCGAGTTGGATCTTTGACGCGGTTGAAGCCACGAGTACCGCCTTGTATTCCGTGACAGCCGATCGAACAAAGCACAACCAATTAACAACTAATTATTTGGACGATATGGTATCGATCTGGCTGCTGTGTTTCTCGTTGATGGCTACGGTTATCAGACTGCACTCTCTCGATTAGGATTGAGTGGTCGGCTTGACTACGTCAAGCAAAACCTCATCCAGAAGTGGTTTCATACTCTCAAAATGTGAGTCGACCACTTCCATAATCGTGGGTGGACAGTCACAGAAGCGTCCGCGAGTGGTTTATACAATTTGGCAATACTATAACTTCCAACGTCCATATCAAGCGCTCAACGGACGAACGCCAGTTGAGGTAGTCACTAACTAGACAGTGCACGAAAAGCAAGACATCCAAGAATTGATGAAAACCAAGAGTAGTAAACTGAGTGTTGACGTTGACCACTCACTTCCAGACGAGTCGACAGGAAGTCCGGAACGAAGATATATCGTCGTTCATGATCGCCGCTATTCCCGCGTTAACGGTTCTCGAACAGCAATCACGGAAGAAGGTACAATTGGCAATAATGGTGGCTTCTCGATTTTAGCCACCAAATGTGAGAAAAGGGCTGGGTTTTGTGTTGCCGATATAATGGGGGGTTTCTTGGGATGTACACCAGGGCTCCTTACTTGTTCTATCACAGGACCAGTTGCAGCTGGTTGTGCAGTTGCATTGCTAGCGATTTGTGCTCCGGAAGCCGCGTTAGTAGCTGTCTCTGGAAATTGTTCTTACATCGTCAAAAACTGTGAAGTCGATATCTAAGTATGTTCGGCTCTGGTGAATCAACACGTGGGGGACACGGGTCGTCCACTAACAATACACCTACAAACCCACATTCTGTAACCAGTTTTCACTATGACACCACCCTAATCAGGACCACGTGACCTCAGCCGCAGTAGTGTAAAATACGTGGGCATTGTGTGTGTCGCGACGGTTCTCGTCCCGGTGCTCTTCGTCCTCGTAAGCCTCGCTTTTACCCCTGCCCCACTTTGGCTGTATGATAATCGGCTCATCGCGGCACTCGCAGTGCTGTTGGCTGCCGGTGCTGGCTATGGGAGTGCGCGAACCATTGGGACGCCCCGTGCAGCGGGCTGGACTGCACTCCTCATCTGTGGCGGGGAGTGTTGTTGGATGGGTCACAGTCCATGCATTCGGAGTCTGACCACGTCCTGATGGCTTCGATTCAGTGAGGACAGCAGGTTGTCTCCCCCGTTCAAGGGAGTTGAATCAAAATTCAGACTCCACTGGTTTGTCTGAGGGTCGTATCTCGATCTGAGAGTACCGCTCTTATGTAGAGCTGCGGAACGACCGTGTAGTTACGGTGAACGAGCCGAAACCATGAGGTTATGCCTCAAACTCAGCCAGCGTTCGGTGGGATGCTTCGCCAGCTCGTTGATCTTGGATTGTTCGAGTTGGACACCGAACCGCTCGATGCCGTCATCGAGCGGCGACTCAGGAGTTCTGGGAGTATACCACGTGTCCTCGTTGCGGCTACCCCAGCATCCACACGTGGGAATCGTCCGACCGCGTTATCTGCCGAAACTGCGATTTCAAACCCGTCTACACCTATGGCACGCCCTTCCACGAGAAGCACCTCGCCACAGGAGAGGTGCTTCTCGCGTACCTTCTGTTGCAGACACGTTGCTCAGTATCTCTCAAATCGCGGTTGTGCTCGACAGGACGTACAAGACCGTCTATTACGCGATTCGAGAGGTGGAAGCCGCGCGTGACCGCGGCTTCCCCCTCGTCTGGGAGCAATTCCAACACTCCATCTCGGGCCCAACGCAAATCAACGAATCGAGCACTGTCTGCTCAGGCTACAAAGGCCAAGACCCGCCGTGGAACAGCCGGTACCGCGGCGGGTCGTCCCAATCCGGGCGCTCACGATGGAAGGGAAGACATGGTGACCAGATAACGCTCGTCGCGGCCTGCCGCGACGTGCTTCGGGTGATTCGCGGTCATCTTGGAATCAGCTACCAAGGGGACCTCGAACCAGTACTGCAAGAGGCTGAAGACCTCTCCCAACCGCTGGGAGAGGTCTGGACAGATGGTCTGCAAGCGTATCGAGAGATGGAGTACGACCACCGAATTGTTATCCACGACGAACGGTACGTTTCGGCCGACAGCGTCCACATCAACTAGGTCGAGTGCCTCTTCTCACTGGTCAAACCGTGGCTGCGGAAGTTTCGCGGCCTGTTCCAAGCCCTGCTTGGACAGGCCGCTCACACCTTCGGTATCGTTCGTTCATTGAACCTGGTCGGCGCATCCCTCGAAATCGTCGTCGATTGCCTTGCTACGGGGGCACTCCGCAGTTCTATATAAGAGTGTCGAGCGGAGATTACACCAGTTAATGTCAATATAGTTTTCTATACAATTGAAAAGTAATTTGACCGAGAACGCCTTCTGTTAGTCTGTGAGGTAATATCCCCATATGGACCCCAATATGACTCGTCGACGAGCCCTTATTGCTGGTGCTGCCATCACAGTCAGTGGACTTGTATTCGGAGGGGTTGTGACCAGCCAGCTAGCTGATGAAAAAAGTGAGGAACACACGACAGATACGTTCAATGAAACCTACAACGCTACTGAAATCAGCGTGAATACTGACGTTGGTTCCGTCTCAGTAACTGGTGCTGACCGCGAAGCTGTCGAACTCGAAATCGAACAGTCCGGTTCAGTGAGTTCTCTGGATCGAACGACGTTAACAGTTGATAAGAGTGACAGTACCCTCAACGTGACAGTCAACTACGAGCAAACGATCATGGAGCGGTTCGGGCTGACAGACGACTCAAGGCCAAACTCCGAAATCGCACTTACAATCCCACACGAACTCGAGCGAGCGGTACTCGAAACCGAAAACGGGGCTATAGATGTAAGGGATATCGAAGCGACCGTAACCGCGAGTAGTACTAATGGAGAGGTCGGCGTCGATAACGTCTCGAAAATTGCAGGACTTAAGTCTACAAACGGTAATATCGACGCCGTTTCCAAGGCCCTCGCTGATGAGGCATTAATCGAAACAACGAATGGTGACGTTACTCTCGAGACGGATGCGCTCAATGGCGACGTGACATTCGAGTCGACGAACGGTGAGATCGACTACATGCTCGGCGACATCGTCGATGCGACCGTTACCGTTTCAACGACTAACGGCGAAATCAAGTTCAATAGCGACCGAGCGAGTGTCGAGACACAAACCGACGAGGAACTCGAAGCGGTCGTGGGTGAGGGGACCAACGATTTGCATTTCGAGACGGTCAACGGAGATATTACAATCGTCGATTGAAGTCCGCTACGGGAGCAGTTGGTTCGACCAATCGTCTCCGGCCAGGTCATTTCAACCATCGGAAACGTGATTCGAGTCGGATCTACCCAGAACAGAACGGGATTCCCGTCCGGTTGTCTCCGGGTGTCCGATTTGCATTCGCTCCGATCGGCGTGGAGTGTTCAATCATCGCCTCTCTTCTGTATCTAACGCTTTGATTCCCTGCTGATGTTAGGATGAAACAGCCGACAACGGGGGTCGTTCAAAGTACTGCCAGGCTATAGTATCAGGTCCCTCGGGTAACGAATCCTTTTTCAATACTCATACAAATTAAAATACATATTGTGATGCGGAGATTACGCCAAGTATTCTCTCCAGGAAGGATTGATCTAACTGAGACACGGACCTTCATTATGGCGTTGGTGCAAGTAGGGCTGGCTATCATTCAATTTTCGCTCATATTTTGGGTGGTAGCTGCCCTTCGGCTTGTAGAGCTTGATCCATCTCCGCCTTCGACAGCAATCTCAGCACTACTTTTGGGCTGTATTCCAGCACTTGCACTTGGCGCGGGTACCCCTTATCTTATTCAAAATCACAAATTTTTCAATAAAATTAATGCTCCTATGAAAAATAGATATCTCGGTGTTGTAATAACATTTGGAACATATTTCATACTGTTTTTTTACCACCCTGTGTCAAGTGTCGTATTTGCGGTTGTATATGTGATTAGTCGGATTATTACAGTCACAGGAATCTATAGCCGACCTCGGCTAGAGATGGTGCTGAGCTAACTTCTGACGATAAGACAACCGAATCAGGAGAATTAATTAGACTCTGATACGTGCGGTCACTAACCAACAAATGCGACGCACACGAACGCCCACCGCCGAAGCAAGCAAGCTTCTCCAGCCAAAAATCTACGGCTACAGTACAGATGAGTGAGTACCGCTGGTCGCAGAAGTCGCTCGACGAACTGCGAGAGTTCCATTGGGACACTATCAATCCTCAAATGATGCGCGACGGCCTCGACCCGGACGAGCCACCGAGCTATCAGTGGCTCGCAGACAAGGGCTGGTCGGGGCTCGCGTACACGCTTCGAGAGCACCACGACCTCACTGTCAAAGAGTTCTTCACCGATGTTGTCGGCCTCGAAGACGGCCGAGACAGTGACACCTACGAGTGGGGAATCGACGACTGCGACACCATCGAAGCGTTCGACGCCTATCTCTCGATGCTCGACCGTCGTCGCGGCCTCGCTGACTCCACACTCCCGACGAGACAAACCCATCTCGCGCGGTTCGCTCGCGTCTATCGTGACCTGCACGGCCGCGCCGACCTCCTCGACCGCCTCGACGACCGCGACAGCGAACCCGAGGAAATCGACCGCTGCCTGCGCGTCCTCGACGAGTTCGACCGAGAACTCTCGACCGACGGAACGAAGCTCAAATACCTGCAGACGGTTCGAAGTTTCTACGAATACCTCGTCGACTTCCGCCGGGCAGTCTACAACCCAGTTGCGAACGCCGCGAAGCAGTTCCGCTGGGAGCAAGGGACGCCAGACAACCGAACGATGACGGCCGACCAGATTCGAGCGATGTACGAGGCAGCGTCGTCTCTCGAAGACGAACTCCTCGTCTTGGGGCTCGCATCCTGGGGGTTGCGCCCGGGAGAACTGGCCTCCATGCACGCCTCACAACTCGTTCTCGACGTCGAGGAAGATACTGAACCCTACATCGCGTTCGACGAGCGAAAGAATGGCCCCGGTACGGTCGCGCTCTTGTACGGCGTCGACGAACTCTATCACCGTATCGACCACCTCGACGAACGCCCGTCGTGGAACGGGTACATCTTCCCGTCGTCGCAATCGACCAGTGGGCACCTGACGACCGACACCATCAACAACCGATTCAAGCGCCTCGCACGGGCGTGCGACGTTCGAGTCGATGGCTCGGTTCCGACGGCAAAGCTGTGTCGTCGCTTCTGGTATACGACTTACCAGTCAGCAGTCGGTGAGTTGCTCACGCAACTCGAGGGCGTCGCCGAGGACCAGGGAAGTTCGTCGGCAACAGTTGTAATGTCGAACTACCTTTCTGAAGAAAAACGCCGGCAGTTCCGTCGTGAAGCCATGCGAGAGTCACTCGCGGAGATATTCGAATAGGGAAAGCGCCTGTATGGTGGATTCTAAGTCCCGGAGGATAACCAAATCCATTACAAAAATACACATGTAATTGTGAACAATGGAGGAGAAGAAAAGTACGAGTAGAAAACATTTTTGGCCAATATGTATCTCCGTCACCGAGACTAGGGGCCCTCGACGATGTCGTAAACGATAGGCAGTCACATATGACAGGCGTACCCCACTGATGCTCCACAACAGAACCTCGACTCTGCCCGAATAAACTCTACCACTCGTATAAACTCTATTTTGCTATATTCAATCTATTTGCATCTGTAATCACACAGTCTCAGAAGCCAAACTGTTCGAGAGTCGCGGTGAGGCCCAGTGAGAAGTACTTGTCGTCGCTCGGTTGCTGGACAGTGACTACGAAAACTCCTGTTGCTCATGATTTGGTTGTGAACACGGGGAAGAAGCTGAACTACGAACTCGACCACCCCCGTGTTACAGGAGCTCATCCGGTAATCGGTACGGTTTGCGTCCCGACACTGTCGGAACGCACTCACAACTTGCCCCCGGAGGAACATAATTCTACCCATCTACACTCTACATTAGACAAGTCAAAATAATAGATTCGATAATAACGATTAAATAATTTGGAGCGGAAAGGTATTCTGAAACAACACAGAAGTCCATGTCCCAAGGTAGGGTTCGCCCGCGCACGTTTAACAAAAACAAAACGCAAAGCAGGTGTTCGAGCGCCGGGACGAGGTGAGAATCACCCGCTATCGATTCACTACAGAGACCACGCCACAGATGTCACGTTACAATACGTCCGAACCGACTGTTCGACAACTCACGACTGCGATGGAGGACGCGATAACAGGAATCTACCGCCTCCAAGAGACGACAGACGACCGCGTCTCAACTTCTGCACTCGCCTCAGCACTCGATGTAAAGCCGGCGACGATTTCGAGCATGTTCACTCGACTGAACGAACAAGAGCTAATCGAACGGGAAAAGCACCGGCCGGTCATCCTCACAGACGCTGGCGAGCGGCTCGCACTTCGAATCCTCAGACACCACCGATTGCTGGAGACCTTCCTTGTCGAGTGTCTCGGCTATGGGTGGGAAGAAGTCCACGACGAATGTGACCGTCTCGAGCACCACATCAGCCCACGGTTTGCCGACGCCCTCGAATCGTTTCTCGCGTCGCCCGAGGTGGACCCACACGGCGACCCGATACCAAACGAGAACCTCGAAATAGAAACCGAACACGAACGCGTCCGACTGGAGACCGTCGATACCAACGTTCCTGTAGCTGTTCGTCGAATTCTGACTGACGACCGAGACGTCCTCGACTTCCTCACGGACGCCGGCCTCGAACCAGGAAACCCAGTGCTCGTTGACGAGCGGTTCCCGATAGAGTTGCTGGCTGTCCGCACGCCCACTGGACGCCAGCAGCTTCCACTTTCTGTGGCGCATATTGTCGAAGTCGCTCCAGTCAACGAAGGCTCCGAGGTTCTGGCACCGCTTTTGGGCGATAGTCAGCACCCATGAGAAGCCCTGATGCTGGGGATTCGAGAATTATTGTCTATCTACAATCAGGACCATCATCTTTATAACCTGAGACTTGTTTTTATGTATTTAGTAAATGTGTGAATCGAAGGATGCCGGTATTGGTCTCCCCTTCCGACCGAACGTGAGCGGTGCGCCTGGAACGGGACGCAATGGTCGCTTCGTCGAACCAGCAGACAACCTAATTCACCCGTGAGAGCATGATTCGGCTGTTCCCCAAAATCCGAATGAAGATTAAGCGCGTCCACAAGCGACTCGGTCCAATCTTCCCGATTCTCGTCACGGCTCTAGTGACTGGACTCCTGACGTGGGGAATAGGTCGTCTTTTCGACCTCTTCCACCTCGCGCCGTCGGTTGCAATCAACGGGGTATTCAGTGGCAAGACGCTCTGGGTCATCGACCGACCAGAAGTCACGTTCATCACCGCGTTTATCTTTGGAGCGCTTCTCGGGACGTGGTACTTCGCGTATCGCCCGAATCGAGAGACAGTCTACGAGTACTGGGAGCAGATTCCCATGTGGGGGCAAGCGACGACGCTTGGGCTCGGAGGTGCCATTTTGGTGGTCCTTTGCTTGCTCGCATTCCGACACTATTGGACCATCTCCGACCTGACTGTCTTGGCTGCGTTCCTCGTCTCGTGGCCGTTAGCAACCGGTGCAGTCATCCTCGCAAACCGTCGCATCGACGACTGCCCCCGCTCGACGTCCATCAAAATCGGGTACATGCACGCGAGAGGATTAGAGAGTCGAACGATGGCCATCGTCGTAGGGGCGCTGTTCGCGGTGGCAAGCGGATTCGTGACCTGGGCACTCTCGACCCGGTTCACGGACTCGGATTCGGCACTCCCCGCCGTACTCGTCGCAGTTCTCCTGTGGATGCTCGTCACCGTGTTCGTCTACAATCGCTACGACGCGCAGACGAGCGAGCTATCCGGGCTGGCGATTACCTCCGTCAACCGTCCTGACACGCGAACGGCGTGGGAACTGACGATTAGGAACGAGTCGAACGAGACTATCGACCTCTCGCTCGCAAAAATTCGCGATACGAAGTTCGACCTCTATCAGTTCGGCGTCGATACGGACCTTGGTCCTGGTGCACTCTGTACGTTCAATGCACCCGAAGAGTTCCAATTGGCACCAAACGACGACTCGTGGGAGCTCCCCCTCGGGTACACTCTCAAACAAGGGTCGGAGACGCCGGTCATCCTGACCCGAACTGGACAGATATATGCACTGCAACGAGACAAATTCGACGGGACTGACATTGATTCGATACTCTCTGAGGGAGCCGACGAAGACGTAACAGGAACTGGCCAGCCCACCAGTTCTGCAGGTCAGTCACCCGGGACTAATCCCTCTACTCAGGACTGACTCTTCACAGGTCAGTTCACTGTTTGCCGCACGCGCTTCGACCAGCGGACGAGACACGCGCAAAGACTGCCGCGATGTCTTCCGGTTCCAACCGACAGATACGTAAGATGTCAACTCATGATGATTAGTAAGAATACCGCGTGCCACCGGACGCGGACCTTCGACACGCCGAGACAGTAACAAGAACGCACCCATGACTCGAGAACACTCACATCTCACGCTCGAATCATCCTGTCGTAACGTCGGTACGCTAACCGACTCCGACACGATTAGCTCGGGAGAAAGTGGTACGCCGCGCGCGACAGTTGGCGGGCTCCAACAGCGAATCAGCCCGATTTCGACGCTCGATGCGGACCGTCTCGGTGGGGCGTTCGCACAACGAATTATCCACAAACGAGGTGCGGCAAACCTCATCTTTCGGACGTTCCAGAACGCCGTCCAACAGCAAGCGGGGGAGCAAACCGACAGCTCGGACGACTACTCGGTTTCGTATCCGTCTCTCGAAGACACACACCCACAATACGGCGGAGAAGCACCCGAACTAGACATTCCAGACAGCCGAACATCACGTGCTAACACGGTCCTCAGAACGAACCGCACGAGCACTCCCGAGCCAACTTCCAGTGAGCAATCAGGGCAACCTGGGCAACCAGAACAAGCAGGCGTCTCACAACTGCAGATGCAGGCAGAGGAACAAACACGCTCACGAGGACATACAAACGACTCTGCACAGGCGCGGACACCTGCGCAGACGCAAACACGGACACAGGACTCAGCACAGACACGAGCACAGACAGCCACGCAGACTTCTGACCTACTTGCAGAGAGCGAGAGTCCAAACCACACGTCTCGAAGCACTCTTGGGAGGGTCAGCGAAGCGACGACGGGAGTCGATACGACGGGTAACTCAGAAAGTAAGTCCCGAGAGATTCCTCCAGTTACCGCGTCTTCCGGCCTTACAACCACTGCTAGCGACAGACAGGAGAACGGCCGTGAGACCGTCACTCGACGACAGACGGAGCGAACCAATCGTACCATTCGAGCGTCTCAGCAGCAACTTCGTCGCGTGACGCGCCGAGCTTCGGGAACACGAACGGTCCTTGTCGACCGGACCGACCAACCACCCACCACTTCGGACAATCGCCGTGTCGTCGGGGGCGACGCCCGGCAGCAACCAACCACGGAAGGGCCGACTTCACTCTCTGACTCCCCGTCTGAACATGACGCAGGGCAAACTTTCTTGTCCACAGACCAGCGGAGCGATTCCGGCCAGTCACAGTGGGCTTCGGGTGGAGTCAAGGGTTCCACAGACCGGCCTCAAGAAGTCGACTCTTCAACCGCGTCGAGACTGCGTTCGCCAGACAGTCATCAGGAATCTGCCTCCCAGCCTGCGGCGTCGCGACCAACATCCGAACCGGCAGGCCCGGCGACTGACGACGTGACCCCCAGCTCAGCAACCATGCAGAGTTCGACTGGGGAATCCCCGTCACTCCGAACACGGCACACGACATCAACAACTCAACAGCCAGAATCGCCAATACAGGCATCGACCGCAAGAGAGCGTCAGCCGAGGTCAGACTCGATATCGAGGGACTCACGGTCCAGGATGCACGAGCCCGTGGCATCGAGTGCTTCGCTCCGCGTGACAGCGTCCACGATTCCAGGACCCGATAGTAGAGCACTAACACAGGCGACGATGCGAACATCCGAGCACTCTTCGAACAGGGAGGTTGCACATCGTCCAGCTAGTCCAAGTCGGACCTCCCCCAATCGCGAACAGACCAATCTCTCGGGCGAGTCGGCACCGCCCACGACTAATTACAGGCGAATTCGAACAGGTCAGAATGCGGAGGCGAATTCGAACTGGTCAGGGACGACCGCGAGTGACACAGCCACAAGCAATTCAACCACAAGCAACCCAGCCGCAAGCACCTCAGCGGCAGCGAGGAACGAGGCTGCGACGGGGACAAGCAGCCCACAGAGCCCACTGAGGGCGACGGGCACCTCGCGAAGCACGACAAACCCCTCCCAACCAATCCAAGGTACGGGAGATAACACTCCGAGCCGACCATCGCTGGAGGTCGCACCGACGACGGTACTGGACGTTTCGACTCACCAACAGCACACTACTACGAAGTCGGTCGCTTCTGACCACGAGAGAGCTGGTCAGGCAAGCAGTCGAATTCGAACGGAGACGAGTCAGGCACCGGTTCGGTACCCAGGGAGTTCGGTGCCGACTCCATCTGACTCGTCGAGGATGCCAACCGATGTGGTGTCGAATACGAACGACTCGGCGACGACGCCCATTGATGTGGTGTCGAATACGAACGACTCGGCGACGACTACAACTGGTTCGACGCAACCAACGGCGACGAGAACCATAACGGACTCAACCCGACCCTCGTTGGAGAGAGCACCAACAACGGTTCTCGACGTTTCAGTCGCACAGCAGACGATAGATAATCCAGAAGCGGCAGTGCAGCAAGTTAGCGCTGAGTCGGTGACGGGTTCGCGGAGGCATGTGTTCGCTGCCGCAAACCCGAGGTCCACACCCGCAGTAGACTCATCTTCCGTGCCGGCTTCGGAAGCACGTTCTCAGTTCACTGAGACCACTTCTGCAAGCTCCAGTCGCACAGAAAGCAGGCTCACAGACCCGACGATACAGGACCGCAGCTCAGCATCCATTGAAACGAATCGGAATCACCCACAGACGACAGCGCTGGCTACGGGAACTCACCGTCACCCAACTGCTGATAACCCAGTCGCTAACGATTCAGCATTTGCAGAATCGACCACTGCAGTCACTGTCACAGACCTGCATTCCCGGACGGGTAAGTCGGCAGCACCGAATCGAGAGTCCTCTACGGGTACACCGACACAGGGACCACGACGAACGCTGACGAGGGCACTCGATACGAACTTACAATCGGTAGATACGAACGAAAGGCCATCTCAGTCGTCGTGGTCGGTGTCCGGTTCTCCCGAGACGAATGCCACGGACCTCCCGAAGAGCCAAACCAGAAGCGCGTCTCCGGTGTCTAAGCAGCCTCCCCAGACGAACTCCAACGTTCCAGTGGGTGGCTCTAATCCCACCGTACCAACAGCCGAGTGGACGTCTACATCATCGACAGACACCTCAACAACCGCGAACACGCTGTCGACAGCCACAGACACACCAGTATCGAGTGACAGCTTCGACAGACAGCAACCAAGACCGACTGGTCGAGACGGTCCACACCCAACAGCACAACGTTCCACCGTCCAGCGCCAGTCAACTGCACCCGACACGATAGCTCGACTAACAGTACACCGCCTGCCGACTCAATCGTCAGTCACAACTGTTCCAACCGGGCGTGCCCAGCCAAACAACTCACTGGGTGACGTGGAATACAGCAACACGTCGGACAGGAATCGCGACAGCCCGGGTGAGCAGTCGCCAGTGACCCGAGCAGCGCTGAACAAAAACTCACCAGCAACTCGGTCCAGTGTAATCGAATCGGATACCCACTCGACCGCCATGGAAGCGACGCGGCATCGGTCAGGGCTTCCAGCAGCGAAGAAGGGTACAACGACCCTCAGCAACCAGGTGTCCACCACCGGGTCGTGGGGGTTCGGACAACGCGCTGCTTCTAGCCCAGTCCCCTCCTTCGATGCCCATAGTCAACCCTCGAAAGCGGGTGGCCAAGCCTTCGATAGTGGTGGTAATGGTGATAGTGATAGTGGTAGCGATGGTGGTGGTGACGTTGATGGTGATGTGAGCGCCCATCAAGGAACGAGGTCGACGCTGACAACCTCCCGGTCGTCAGTCGCCGAGGGGCAGCACGGTCGACCGTCGGCGTCCCGTGCCACTGTCGAAGACCGTCTCCGAGAACAGAGTACACGGAGTGCAACCGAAGGCCAACCACCGACAATCGTTCGTAGCCAACGAGGCACGCAGTCAGTACGAACTGGCTCGCGAACCGTCGACTTACCGACGGTCGGGTCTGGACTCCGAACGTCGAGCGTATCGAATCTCGGGACCCAAACGAGAGCAACTGGAGACAGTGAAACCCACCTCACGGGAGACACCCCGAGGAACTCCACTGGGGACGGCACACGCCTGAGTCGGTTGCAGAACGCGTCGGCGACACAGCGTGTACAGCAGGCATTCCCACGAGGAGCACAGCAATCTTCCTCACCGAACTCCGCTGGCGATTCAGTCGACGACGTGGTGTCGGCGGCGGATACGTGGTCGTCTACTCCAACTGAATCCGAATCCGTATCTCGGATGCCACGTAGCCGACAGCAACCGGCTGGTCAGTCTCCGTCTAACCTGACCGAATCGTCGGTTGACCACGGACGACAGAGCGTGACTGGAGACCGATTGCAGAGAAGAGAGCCCGTATCCTCACGTTCATCTTCATCCTCGGGACGCGACACCCACCGAGAGACACCAGCCGAACGACCGCACCGGAAGCACCCCTCCAACGTTGGTCATCGACCGCAGTCTCGCACGGGCGAGATGACTACGCAGTACATCGAGACGGAGTCTACCAGCCCTCACAGTAACACAGGAATGGCTGGGGGTGTTGAACGCCCGTCGATTGCACAGAGAACGTCGGGGGCAGTCGGTCTGTCGTCGATTGCACAAACTGTGCTCGCACGTGCGCATCGATTCGGTCAGCGTGGGAGTCAAGCACCTTCGACCGGTCCATCCGCCAGACAACCATCGACTCACCCACAACGTCGAGACGTAACTCTACAACGTGACGCTGGGGTACCGACATCCGGGGCAACGAATACATTCGCGACACTACCCACCCAAGTCACGGGCCAGTCTGTGGAACAAAAGCCAGCCGATTCGGAAACAGCACGTCCGGACCTCGTTGTCGCATTCGGGGAGTCGCGTACGCCGACACACTCCGAAGGTGTCGATGCTGGTTCTGCTGGCCACGACAGCCAACCTGAGCAAACGCCGACCACAGCACCAACACATGGTGAACGCTACTCAGACACGCTGAGTCGTGACGCACCCAGAATACGGTCACGAGGAAGTAGCGAAATCCATCAACGTACGGGACTCGATACGAATGACTGGCGCGATGACTCGCGTGAGGGGAGTAATACGAGCACGCTATCGGGCGAGGTTACAAGCGCGCCATCGACCGACGATACAGCGGCGGCACTAGGTGAGCGTCGGGGGCCGGTGCAACGTAGGACATCGAACGTAAGCCAGCGTACAGCTCCGAATCCGGGGCGGCGAAAGACGCCTAGTTCGGTCCCAGCCAGTGTCGATGGCGATGACGCCAGTCAGTACACGAGCCAGAGCCGTTCGGTCGAAGGGGCTGCGAGACAGTACACGGGCGAAGTCGAAGCTGGGCAGTCGGGAGCGCTTCGGGACACTACCCAGACACGTGTCGCGTCTGCGGCGGCAACTCAATCGGGAGAGCAAAGCCAGGAAGACAGCCGAGAGGCAACCGACTGGTCGTCGCCAACGAGTGAGACAACGCTTCGGAGACGAGCGTCCCAAAGCGGCAGATTCGAGACAGCAGTGGTACAGCGACATCGGCCAACTGCAATTAGTACACCGGCACTCGGGTGGGTTGCGGAGACGACCCAGTTCGGAACGACCGGGGCGGAACAGTCGCCAGATGGCTACTCGGACACCCGAAGTCGGGACGCGGGGAGCACGACAGTTCGACGAACCACCGGAGGGCAGAAAACGAGTGCACCGAACCGCGGAGCCACACCATCGACTTCGGGAACCACGAGCGGGCAGCAACGAATCGACAGTGTAGACCGGCGAATCGCCGCTGTCCAACAGGAACGAGGCAGTGCAGACCCGTCTCGTGTGACAGGTTCATCTGACGTTGCAGGAGGGCGTCCGCAACGAGTCGTTCGTAAACTGGGGGCGTCAGCATCCCGTGGAGCGGCCGAAAACGAGCCAATCGTTCGTGGACCAAACACGTCGCCGACGGGGCGCAAGTCGGGCCTGACTGAAACTGGAATTGGAGGTATTTCCGAACGCGAGAGCGGAAGTTTCCAAGCCCAGAGTGTGGCATCGCCGGTATCACAGAGTGTGGCTCCCCGAGATTCGCAGAGCGCGACCTCTCGTTCCTCACAGAGTCAAAGCGTACCCCCCCGAGCTTCGCAGAGAGTGTCATTCTCGACAGAACACTCGTCGCCAAGTGTTTCGGCACCCACCTCAGGTCACACGCAGATAGGGACGACTGCCAGACTCTCATCGAGAGTCGCTACGGGAGAGCAGATGACCCAACAGACAGGGGACGCGTCGCCTGTCGAGGCCAACAGCGAAGGTGGAACTGTTGACCAACAGTCGGTGGCGAGTGCGGGTGGAGCAGTGTTCCAGCCGACGAACCAGCGTTCGAGCAGAGGCACTAAGAGAACCGAATTGGGTGCGACCGCTGCGAGCGATTCCTCGTCGGAACAGCCGTTCACCCGAGCCAATCGGGCTCGTACCGTCCTCTCAACGACGGCGAGTACCGAGTCAGGAGGTGAGAGTAGTTCGGTGGCCAACGCACGCGTACAGCCAGTATCTAACTCGGCTGGTGATATCCCGACTGATGAGTCTGAATCGACTGCTGTCGATTCGGCCGGTGTCAGTCCGTCGATGGACGTTGGCGTCCGCCATGGGGACACTTCATTCCGGGGCACCACATCATTTGTCGAAAGAATCAAATATCGGAATAAGAATATTGAATATGACACCACAAAAGAAGGACAGCGCGAAGGAGCCAGTGGCGTCACGCGGAACACTATGCTGGAATCACAGACCAAGCCCTCGCTCGTCTATCGACAGGACAGTCGGTCTGCTACCGACGACAACGTAGCCAGCGGTATGCAACACGCCTCACAGGCTGGCGCGTCGATGGGTGGTCACACACAATTCGCTCAACACCAATCTGGCTCGGCAAATCCACCTGCCCATCGAGACGGATTCGACACTGGGTCGGTATCCAGCCACGGACGACGAGGGACTGGTTCGAACCAGTCCCCCCGCCAGCAACAACACTCCGCGTCCCGTGTCGGTGATTCGACAGGCGGTTCTCCATTCGAGACGAGACGTTTACAGAACCCAGATACCGGCTCCACCCTATCACCGACGGGCGACCACAGGCAGCCCTCCGAAGACAACCACTCGCAGCGTGCACAGGGTCGCATCGACGACCTCGACGTTCAACTGGGTGAACAGTCGATGCAACTCAACGCCGACGTCGACCGACTAGTCGACGTTCTGTATCGGAAACTCGAACGCAAACATCGCATGGAACGACAACGGAGAGGATTCTAAATGAGTGCATCAGGGAAACTCGAGAAAGCACAGATTATCATCCTAAACGGGAACCACGAGAACACGACTATCGACTGCAAGTTCAATCCAAACTCCTACACGCTCGAAAAGAGCGTCAACTACGGGGAGTTGAAGGCGACGGGGTCGGGTGCATCCGTCCAGCAGTTCGTCGACGGAAACGCCGAACGACTGTCGATGGAACTGTTCTTCGACACGACAGACGAAGTCGACAACGCCAAATCGGTCGACAAAGTCGACGTCCGAGAGCAGTACACGAAGTACATCGACTTGCTGCTCTCGGTAGACGGTGAGCTTCACGCACCCCCAGTGTGCCGTTTCGTCTGGGGCAAAGGTATCGACTTCACGGCGCTCGTCCACAGCGCGAACAAGCAGTTTACGAAGTTCCTCCCCAGCGGTGTGCCAGTCCGCGCCCGCGTCTCTATCGTCTTTCAGGAGTTCAAAACGGCGGACTACCACAAGTCCGAGGTCTCCCCGGAATCGACCGACAAGACGAAGGTGTGGACGGTGAACGAGGGCGACACGCTCTGGCTCATCGCGTCCGAGGAGTACAGCGACCCGGCGCACTGGCGGACCATCGCCGAGCACAACAACCTCGATAATCCCCGAGACATCCGAGCAGGGGAGAAACTCGAACTCCCACCACTGTAAGCATGGCACCGCCCATCAACAACCACCCGGCCTATTCGCCGCGATTCAAGGTGCAAGTCGGGAGTAAGAAGTTCCAAGAACCAGGCGGTCGGATTGCAGACCTCGTCGTCGAAACCACGTTCGACGGGGCCGACCGGTTTTCGTTCACGTTGAACTACCCCTTCGACGAGGAGCGAGACCAGTTTGCTGGACTCGATTGGGACTTGTTCAGTATCGGAACCGACGTCGAAATTGCGATGGGGTACGGCGACGACGGACAACTCACAGACCTGTTGACCGGGAAGATTCACTCCATCAACACCGAATTCACGACCGACAGAGGGCCGTCGGTCCAGATTTCTGGATACGGACTGCTCTGGGAGATGATGCAAGGGACGAACTCGGATTCGTGGGAGAAGACCACGATTGGTGACGCCGTCAAGGACGTGCTGTCGTCGTACTCGTTTTCGACGACCAAGGTCAAGAAAGCGAACATCAAACGAGAGAAGCTCATCCAGGACGACCGTAGCGACTACAAGTTCGTCGAACAACTCGCGTCAGCCTACGGATTCGAGTTCTACGCGGAACGCGACACGGTGAAGTTCATCCCGCGGTCGTCACAGCCGAACGACAAAAAGCCGGTCGCCGAGTTGTGGTACGGTGAAGACCTCCACGACTTCTTCGGTGAAATTACCGAGCAGCGACAGAGCCATCAAGTAGAAGTTCGGTCGTGGGACATCCACAAAAAGGAAGAAATCAAAGCGACTGCGGGCAGCCGAAGCGCCAAACACAAAGAAGTATTCAGAATACCAGCCATGTCACGCGACGAAGCCAAACACATAGCCAAGACGAAACTCGGGAAGTTCTCAGACGGAATCGTTCGGGCTCACGGTGAGACCGACGGCATTCCCGCTCTTCGAGCCGGGGTTACAGTGAAACTCGAAGAACTCGGAAAGCGGTTCTCGGGGAAATACCACATCACGAACGCGACCCACCGAATGGGGGCGAGTGGCTATCGAACCACGTTCGAGGCGACGGAGGTGGCAGGATGACGCACCCAGACTTGTTCGGGTCCGAACAGTCCGGAAACGATGGTATCAGCGGCGTCGCGGTCGGCATCGTCACCGACAACCAAGACCCGAAAGACCTCGGGCGAGTCAAACTCCAGTTCCCGTGGCGAGACGCCGACGACGAGAGTTACTGGGCGCGCATCGCGACGGAGATGGCGGGCAAAAAGTACGGGACGTACTTCCTCCCCGAAGTCGAAGACGAAGTCCTCGTCGCGTTCGAAAACGGTGACATCCACAAACCGTTCGTCATCGGGTCACTCTGGAACGGGAAGCAGAAACCCCCGCAGAAGAACAGCGACGGGAAGAACAACACCCGTGAAATCCGGTCCCGGAGCGACCACAAAATCGCGTTCGACGACGCGAAAAAAGGGAGTATCACGATTCAGACGAGTGCCGGAAACGAAATCGTGATAGACGATTCGGGCGACTCCGAGACAATCGTCGTGCGCGACGAGAAAAACGACAACAGTCTCTCCATCGACTCGGGAAGCGGGTCGGTGAAACTCGACGCCAAGAAGGAGATAGAACTGTCGGCGCAAAATATAAAGATAAAAGGTAAAAAGAGCGTCAAGATTTCGGGGAACAAGGGCGTCAACGTCGCAAGCAAGGGCCAGATGAAGCTCTCCAGCAAGGCGAAGTTAGATATCAAGAGTAACGGCCTCATGAGTGTCAACGCGACTGGTCCGCTTCAAATCAAGGGCGCCCTCATCCAGTTGAACTGACGACACACTGCCACACAATCACAACGACTCAACCAATGAAACCAGCAGCCAGACTCGGCGATTCGACCGCTCACGGGAAACCACTCAGCGGCGGTACAGGGAGTCCGAACGTCCTCATCGGAGGAAAGCCAGCGTGGCGCGCCGGAATGGACATGCACGTCTGTCCGCTCGTCACGGGAACCGTTCCGCACGTCGGCGGCGTCGTCGCCAAGGGAAGCACGAGCGTCCTCATCAACGGGATGCCCGCCGTGCGGATGGGCGACAAAGTCATCGAGAGCGGGCCGCCGAACACCATCATCAGTGGCGACACGACCGTCCTCATCGGCTGACTGGACATGTCTGAAGACTTTCTCGGCAAAGGCTGGGCCTACCCAGTTCGACCCGACCACCGGGGAGACATCGAACTCTCGGAGACTGACGAGGACATTCGGGAGTCGATTCGTATCATCCTCGGAACTGCGAAAGGCGAGCGCATCATGCGTCCCGAGTTCGGGTGCGACATCCACGACCACGTCTACTCGGCCGCGACACCAGCCACACTGAACGTCATCGAGACGAGTGTCAGAGAAGCACTCGTCCGCTGGGAGCCCAGAATCGACATCGAAGACGTCGAAGCGTACACCGACGAGGACGACCCGAACAAGATACTCATCGCCATCGACTACCGCGTTCGAACCACGAACGCACTCGCGAACATGGTCTACCCCTTCCACATCACGGAGGGTGATGGATGAAGACGCCGCCGACGATAGACGACAGAGAGGAAGACGAGCTATTCGACGAACTGGTCGAACGAGCCGACGTCTACACCGATAGCTGGGACCCTCGGACGCCGGACACCGGCCAAACAGTCCTTCGAATCTTCTCGACGTTCGAAGCCGACGTCCGAAACCGCCTCAACAGCGTCCCCCAGAAGCATCGCATCGCGTTCCTCGACGCGTTCGGCTTCGACCGACGGCCCCCGAAAGCGTCCCGGGTTCCGCTTACGTTTCACGTGCCCAGTGACCTCGACCGGAACGTCGTCATTCCCGGTGGGACCCAAGCGGTCGCCAGAGCAGGCGACACCTCCCAGTTGTTCGAGATTCCGCGTGACAAAGGGTTCGAAGCGACGGGAGCATCCCTGACCGACGTTATCGCCGTCGACCCCACAGCAGACGCTCTCGTCGACCACTCAGACGTGCTCGACTCGGACGACCCGGTCGAACTGTTCGTCGGCGACAGTCTCCAACAACACCACCTCTACGTCGCAAACGAGAACGCGTTGAACCTCAAACCGGGGTCGACGCTCTCGATTACTGCACAGACTGATACCGATGCCGACGCGTTCGCAGACGCCGTCGTGTGGGAGTACTACGGTGAAGACGAATCTGGAGAGGAAGGATGGCACCCACTCGTCCCACCACGAACGGGGTCCAACACGCTCACGCCCGACAGTGGCATCGAAGCGGTCAGAGAGCAACTTCGTGGTCGCGGGTCGGAACAGGATTCGCTCGCCGGTGTCCAGTCCGAATCAGGAGGTGCCGCGAGCGATGGGTCGACGTACGAAGCCACCTTCCAGATACCCGGTGCCATCGTCGAGCGGTCGGTGAACGGGGTCGAGAGTCGCTGGCTTCGGTGCCGACTCACTGACACCAGTCCCGAACTGTTTTCGACGTCGATTCGGGACCTGTCGATTCACGTGGGGAGCACCGACGACGTAAACGGATTAGAGCCAGACCTCCTGCTGTCGAACGACATCCCGCTTTCGACCGACGACGGCGACGTCAAGCCACTCGGGCAACTACCACAACCACCGACCTCGTTCTACGTCGCGTGCGAAGAGGCGTTCACCAACTCCGGCGGGACTGTCACCCTCGAATTTTACCCGCCGGAAGCGGATGAAAACGCGGATGGCGACGACGACGCAGACGAGGAGGATGCGGCCGACGAAACGACTACCGCGTCTGGACGCGGTGCCGATATCGGAGTTATCGGAGGCGACCCACGGCTGTCGTGGGAGTACTGGAACGGCGACGGCTGGTCCCAACTCGACGCCGTCGAAGACGAGACAGACACGTTCCACCATGCGGGGACGGTCTCGTTCCAAATCCCAGACGACATCGACCCGACGACCGTCTCAGGACACGAAAACGTCTGGATTCGCGCGCGACTCGTCAGTGGGAACTACGGACAGCCGTCGATTTCGATTCCGGACAACGACGCCTTCGACGGGTTCCAAAGCGAACCAGACCCACCGGTGTTCGGTGACATCTCGATTCACTACGAACACCGAGAGCAATCGTTCGACACGGTGTTCAGACACAACAACGCCTCGTACAGCGATGACCTCACGGAACACATCGAGGCGTACGCGCCCTTCCAAGACCTCCCCGACGACGGCCAAACGGTGTATCTCGGATTCGACGACACCTTGCACGATGGGCCACTGACGCTTTTCGTCCCCATCGACGACACGACGTATCCACAGTCGTTCGACCCGGGAATGGAGTGGGAGTACTGCACGAGCCCAACAGAGTTCTCGTGGACCGAACTCGACGTTCGGGACCGAACTGGTGGCTTCACCGAGCGCGGTATCGTCACGCTCACCTTCCCGGAAGAGACGACAGCGTTCGACCTGTTCGGACGGACACGGCACTGGATTCGAGTTCGGACGACACAAGACGAGTTCGAGCGTCCCGACGCGACCCACCACGCAAACGGGTCCGCGACTGCCCAGCGTGTCGCCGACCGGTCGAGTCGAACGACGACACCACCGCTCTTGGAGGGCCTGTACCCCAACACGCGATGGGCGTACAACAAGCGCACCATCGAAGACGAGATTCTCGGGTCGTCAGACGGCTCTCACGACCAGTCGTTCAGATGCGCTCACGCCCCGATGATTACCATCGAGTTGTGGGTCGACGAGAGTGCGACGTTGTCTGCAGGAGAGCAACGGACGTTACTCGAAGAACGACCCGACGACGTCGAGCGAGTCTTCGACGACCGGGGCGACCTCGCTGAGTTCTGGGTGCGATGGACGGGCGTCGAGGACTTTCTCGATTCGGGGCCGACAGACCGCCACTACGTCGCCAACAAGACTACCGGGAGCATCACGTTCGGTGACGGAGAAAAAGGAGCAATCCCACCGAACGGACAGGACAACGTCCGGGCGACGTACACCACCGGCGGTGGAAGCGACGGGAACGTCGATGCCGGGACGGTCTCCGACCTGAAGAGCTCGATTTCGCTCGTCGACGACGTATCGAATCCCGAGTCCGGCGACGGAGGGGCTGACGTCGAGTCGATGGACGCTCTCGTGTCGCGGTCGGCGAATCGAATCAAACACCGCGGGAGAGCCGTCACGCCGTCGGATTACGAACAGGTCGCTCTCTCGGAGTTCAGAGAGCTCTCGACCGTGAAGTGCGAAACCACGTCGAACGGAGACGAAACACGGGTGGCCGTGATAATCGTCCCCGAGACCGAACGCGACAAGCCGGTTCCGTCGATGGCGTTGAAACACGAGGTTAGAGACGTGCTGACGGACTGTGCACCCGCGACAGTCGTCGAGTCCGACGACACGGACATCGTCGTTCGAGGGCCGGGATACGCGGAGATATCGGTGCAAGCGACCGTCCACGCGCCGAACGTCAAGAGCGTGTCGCTGCTCAAACAGACGATTCGCCGAGAACTCGACGAGTATCTCCACCCACTCACGGGGAAGGACGGAGCAGGCTGGTCGTTCGGCGAACTCCCCGATTCGGACACGCTCGTTCAGCGCCTTGACCGACTCGACGAAGTCGAAGAGACACTCGAAGCGACGACGTACGTCGAACTCAACGGTGAGCGTCGAGCGCTCACCGGACGAACGACAGACGAGATTCTGCCGCAGAACACGCTCGTCTGTAGTGGTCAACACGACCTCAAAATCACCATGGACACGGAGTACTAACGATGGGAATCGACACCCCAATCCTCGACGACAGGTCCTACGAAGAGTATCTCGAACAGGCGAAGAAGCTGATTCCGGCCTACTCAGACGACTGGACGGACTTCAACCCACACGACCCGGGTATCACTATGCTCGAGGTCCTCGCGTGGGTCACCGAGACGTACACTTACCAACTGGACCAAATCACGGACGAGCACCGTGAGAAGTACCTCCAGTTGATGGGCCACCAAAAACAGCTTCAGGAAGCAGCGTCGGCGCGACTGTCGCTGTCGCCGCCTGAAGCCGCGTCTGGAACGAGACTCCCGGCAGGAACGAGATTCCTCGTCACCGACGGGACCAACGACACCTACCGGTTCGAGACGGACCACGACGTCGTGCTCACCGACGCCACACTCGACCGAATCGTCACCGTCGACGAGAGCGGAAAAACCGACAACAGCCAAGAAAACGCGACAGACGGGATGTTCTATCGGGCGTTCGGGAACACGGTCGAACGCGGGGATACGATGTATATCGGCTTCGATGGTGACCCGTTTGCCGAGTCGAATTCGTTCACCCTCGTCGTCGAGTATCACGACGACGACCTCCCGGAACCCACGGTGAGTCCGACCGGAGAGTCGTTCTTCGAGCCATCGGTCGAACTGCAGTGGGAGTATCGACCACCGAGCAGCGACAGTTGGGTACGACTCGACGTTGTCGCGGACGGAACGAAGTCCCTCTACGAGGGTGGTGCAATCGAACTGGCACTCTGTGAAGACAGCCATGGCCCCACCAGACAGACTGCCGAGGCCCCGGACGACGTCGAGTCGTCAGACCTCGCGTGGTTCAGGTGCCGTGTTGAGACCGCAGGGTACGAGATTCCACCGCAAGTGGACCGAATCGAACCAAACGTCGTCGAGGCGAGCCACCGTGCAACCGTCACGAACGAAGTGCTCGAACAGGTCGCGGCGCTCGGTGAGCCGACCGCACTCGATGGGCAGACCTACGAAACCGAACATACGCCGATTCTCTGGGCCGACGTTCGCGTCGACGGAGAGCAGTTCGTCGAAGTGCCTGATTTCGACGCGTCCGGGCCAACCGACCCGCATTACGTCCTCGACCGAAAGACGGGACGAATCACGTTCGGTGATGGCGAACGCGGCCGAATACCGCCGTCCAGCGCGACCATCAGCGCAGACTACGTCTACGGCGGCGGTGCCGACGGGAACGTCTCACCTAGTGCAGGCTGGCAGTTCGAAGACCCGACGAAGTCACTCACGGAAACCACGTCGCTCGGCGACATCGAACTCACGGCGGCGGGTGCTGCCACTGGAGGAAGCGACCGCGAGACGATTTCGGAAGCGCTCGAACGCGTTCGTCAGGACCTTCGGACACCGTACCGCGGTGTGACAGTCGACGATTACGAGGCGATTGCGTCGCGGACGCCGGGTGTGAGAGTCGGTCAGACGAACGTCCTCGTCGATGGCGACCGCGTTATCGTCGTCGTGGTTCCGTACGCACCACCGGACGTTTCACGACCGACGCCGAGCGATGGCTTTCTCGACGCCGTCCGTCGCCACGTCACCGAGCGGGCCATGCTCGGTGACAGAGTGACCGTCACCGGACCGACGTACGTTGGCCTCGACATCACCGTCACTGGACAGGCACGCCCGAGATACACCGAGAACGGTTACGAGGAAGACGTACGGGCGGTCATCGAGTCCTACGTTCACCCACTCATTGGCTTCGACGGAGAGGGATGGCCGTTTGGCCGTAGTCTGCAGACCGAAGCGATAGCCGACCACGTTGCATCTCTCGATGGCATCGACTACGTCTCGGACATCGACATCACCGCACACGGTGGGGCAGCACTCGAAGACGCCGTCGCTATCGGAGACCAAGAACTGTTTTCCGTGGTGAACGTCTCGACGAACTTGACGATTCCAGCAGCGGATGATGGAGGACGATACCCGTGAAATTCTCGTATACGACGACGACGAGTGACGCAGATTGGTCGAACGGCGTGCTGGACAACGTCGAACTCCGAAACGGCGGTGTTCGCCTCGCGACGAAGACGACGACGAGACGAACCGAGGTCGTATCGGAGGTCCGCGACATCGCCGCCGACCCCGACGGAATCCTGTACACACTCCGAACCAACGGTGCTGTCTATCGGTACGACCCGGCGACCGGGTTCCGAGAGCGACTGCTCAAGGGCACCGACAGAGCGGTTCGAGACCCGCGTGCGATTTGCGCGAGTTCGAACAGAGTGTTCGTGTGCGACGCGACAGATGGGACGATTACGGCGCTCTCACCGCGACTCCACCGTGTCGTCGGGACGCTCCAGCCCGACCTCGACGAGCCCACGGCTCTCGCGTACGCGTCCGGGACAATCTACGCACTCACTGCGGGCGGACTCGTTGCTGTCGACCGGAGCGGAACAGCAGACACCGCCTTCGGCGACGAACTCACCGACCCCGTCGATTTCGCGGCCCGGGAGGGAGCGCTCTACGTGTTGGACAGATATGGTGGCGACGCCGGTACAGCAGGCAAAGCCGGTACGACGGACGAAACCGGCACGACGGGCGAACTCACAGACGCCGAGCTATCACTCCGGGTCCTTGGACCCTCGGGGTCGACCACCTCCGATTCGACACTGGGCCCCGACGGGACGTTCGACTTCGGCGACGAGACGTTCACGCCCACTTGTGTGACAACGTTGGGTGAGAAACCTGTCGTCTCGGGTCCTATCGACGCCGAAGGCGGTGACGAACACGGGATATTCGTCTACGACCCGGCAACGGAAACGTTCGACCAGCGGGTCGCGCTCGAAGCGTATCCTCGCAAGATGGTTGCACAGTCTGGAGACCCAGACACCCAGACGCTCCACGTCGTGACTGGCGAAGAACGCACGTGTCATGGCTTCCGTGCGCTCGACCAGTACGTGAACCACCCTCGACAGAACCGCCACGTCGGAACCGCGATACTCCGGTACGACTCGGGGACGAAGGATATCGACTGGCATCGGGTGACGCTCGACATCATTCGGTCATCTGCCAGTACGCAAGTTCGAGTTCGATACCGAGCGACTGACGAGCCACCTCTCGTGGCGTTCGACGCCGACTGTTTCGAGGAAATGTCGCAAGCCGAGGCGTCGACGGTTCGCGGACTGGGTATCGAATCGATGTGGGAGTTCGTCACAGCAGAGCCCGACGCCCTCGTGCCGCAGGATGCAGCATTCACCCGAAACGACATCCACTCGTGGCAGGCAGAGGGACGCACGGTGCTGGCGTCGCACGCGGCGTCTGAGTGGACTACAAGCGACGTCATCGACCCCGAGGACATCCTCTTGGACGACGCCAACGGGCGGTATCTGTACGTCGCCGTCGAACTGCTCGGGACGCCAGACGCGTCGCCACTGGTCGATTCGGTGCGTGCGTACTGCCCCCGGACGTCGTACCTCCGCCACATGCCCGAGATTTACCAAGAGGACGAGCAGTCTGCGGCGTTCCTCAAACGGTACCTCTCGGTGATGGAGAGTTCCTTCGTCGATATCGAGTCGGAAATCGAGTCTATCGGCACGCACTTCGACCCCTATGGCGTGGCGAGCGAGTCTCTCGAATGGTTGGAGGGGTGGCTCGCTGCGGACCTCGGCCAAGACTGGCCCGAGAGCGCCCGGCGCGAACTGCTGGCCCGCGCCCCAGAACTGTACAAGAAGCGAGGGACGAAAGCCGGACTCCTCGAACTAATCGAGTTGTATCTCCGGCATACGAACCCGAGAGTTAGTAATCCGCTGCAGCAGTCACTCCCCGAACCATCGAAGCCTGTCCGCGCCAGTTCCGACACGAACGCACAGTCGGGGTTCGAGACAGACCAGACCACTCCGAAGAACGGCGTCTCGGACTATCGGCTGTTCTTTGTGGAGCAGACCGACCTGAGCGCGCTCGACGAGGACGTCGTCGACAGACAGTACGGGTCGTTCCTCTCCGGGAGTCGGTCGTTCGCACTGTTCTGTGGCTCACTCGACTCCGACGAACAGGTCGAAGCGCTGCAGGACATCATCGACGCGGAGAGTCCGGCACACGTCAACGGAACCGTCGTCGAGATGGAAGACGAGTTCACGCTCGGTGAGAGTTCGTTCCTCGGGCTCAACAGTCATCTGGCGTCGCGGGAGTTCTCGATGGGCGAAGCCCGACTCGGCGAGGACACCGTCCTCACGCCTCGCGGCGCTGTGGAATAGCTCGATTCGACTGTCGGAAGTCGCTGATTTTCTCCCACTCGCTTCAGCAATAAAGAATTAATAGTCTGAATGTCAATCCGTCGTAACGATGGGATTTCGGACCGCACGAGAGAGCACCACAGAGGCCGAGCGGTCCTCCGTTTGGAGTCGTGACGAAGCGGATTCGTCACAACACCGACGCCGTCGGCGAGGTCCCCGCCTGTCGGCGACGGAGTGTGAGAACCTCTTCGGCCTCGATATGTACAGAGACGGACTGGAGGTAACGGTCCAGCGTCTCGCGGATAGCCACGGCGCAGGCCAAGTTCGGCAGTGGGCCGACGAGGGCATGACCGTCGAGACGATGGGCAAGCCGCGAGACATGCGAGAATTCCGCGAGCGTCAGGAAGCGCGCCCGGCGGAAGTGCCGACTGACATCGAGCGCCGGAACGCGAAATCAGTCCAGCGCAGTCGCAACGCACACCACGAAGCGTCGAAAGCCGGTGACGCGCAGGTCCCCGACTCGGTTCGGGACGTGATTTCCTCGCCCGGCCAGCAACTCGATAGCTCGATTCAACAGACTATCGAGGAGCGCATGGGCGACAATCTGGGCGACGTTCGGATTCACACCGGCCCGCAGGCCGCGAAAGCCTGCGAGGACATCAACGCCCGGGCGTTTACTGTCGGGAATCACATCGCGTTCAATCGCGGTGAGTACGACCCGTCGTCGCCGGAGGGACAGCACGTACTGGCCCACGAGTTAGCGCACGTTCGCCAGCAGACCAGTGGGGCGGTGTCGATGTTGCCGCAGTCTGGTGAATTGGANGGACAGCACGTACTGGCCCACGAGTTAGCGCACGTTCGCCAGCAGACCAGTGGGGCGGTGTCGATGTTGCCGCAGTCTGGTGAATTGGAGATTGACCCCGACGAGCGTCTGGAGCGTGAGGCTGAGGAGACGGCTAAGCGTGTGATGCGTGGTGGGGATCTGGGGGTTCATCGGATGCGGAACTCCGACGTGCACGTTCAGCGGATGCCTGCCGACATGGTCCCAGAGGCACTGGAGATGTTCAAATCGGAGAACCAGAAGGGTTCTATCGGGTCATTCCAGCAGCGACAGAACAAGGAACGTATCGAGTTCATCGAAGAGGAAGTCAAGTGGGCCATCGACAACGTCAAATCACACGACGAGGCACTCAACATACAGAATGAGAAGATCCTGGATGCGAAAGCCGCTGGAGACACCAAGCGAGAGGTGAACCTGGAAGCGGGGAAAGAATCGATTCAAGACCGCATCGCAGAGTTATACGAGCATATTGGCGAGCGCGCCGAGCAGATTGCACTCACTGACGAGCAACGTGAGAAACTGTACGGCGACAACGACTTCGATGGTGGAGAAGTCTTCGCGGAACTCGGGTGGACTGCCGTCAAGGGCCTCATTTCGCTCGTCCCCGGAATGGGCCCGATTATGGCTGCCTACGAAGTCAGTGAGACGGCACTGCGTCAGTTCTGGGAGCAGACCGATGGCTCGCTAACTGAACGGCTTGCACAGGTTAAAGAACAAATCGTCAACGACGCCGATACCGGACAGAACAAACCGCGGGACCTGTAAAATGAAGGCTACCATATATGGGGAAGACGAAGTTGTTACTGGCGTAGAGGTACTCGATAACAACAGTGTAGAGCACGATATCCAAGTTGAGCGGGATGGAAGCATATATTCTCATCACCAAAACGGCTACCCAGACAAAGCAACCAAACGTACACCGGAAGGTAACGAACACGTCAACCAAGCCCGTCGCTATGCGAAGTGGCATGTTTATCGTGAGCGGGGTTACGACACTGTTACCCCACCGGAGAATCCGGATAGAATTCTAGCTGCCCTTGTCGCCATTGCGAGACTACCAGAGGATGTCTTCAATGAGCAGTTCGGCGATCTGCAAGCCCAGATTGAAAGCCACTATGACAATACTCCAGTGGATCTCCCGTTCTCGGATGCCGACCCTGACGACGTACTCGTCTACCGAAAAGATGTGTATGTCCAACCCGAACCAGTCGAGTTCGAGCCACCAGTCTTAGACCAGTACCTCGGCCACTTCGAGGGTGAGTCGGGTTCGCCAGAGATTCCATCGAAGGGAACACTCAACAGCACTGAGTTCGACACGCTAAATTTCGAGATTGAAGCGGTCTCGGACATGCACTACCTGCACATGGACGGTCCGGGTAGTGAGCAGACCAAGCGCGGTGCTGACCCACTTAACCGCGAACCAGACGCGACCATCGAACTCGTCCCATTCGACCCCGACGAGATAGAGTCGTTCCATCACTACATCGTCTCACACCTCGCCTACCAGATTCGTGATTGCTTCCTCCGGATGGGCGTGAAACCGCCAGTTGCGTTCCGACAGACTGGCTGGGGGAAATACCGAGCGTTCCACGAGCAGAAGTTCAGACCACAGTACGAGAACTACTGGGACGCGACAGCAGATATTCAGTCGTGGGAACCGAAGTAGCCCACGCTCAGGGCCGCAAGGACATCAACGCCCGAGCGTTCACGGTCGGGAATCACATCGCGTTCAATCGCGGTGAGTACGACCCGAGTTCGGCAGAGGGCCAGCACGTACTGGCCCACGAGTTAGCGCACGTTCGCCAGCAGACCAGTGGGGCGGTGTCGATGTTGCCGCAGTCTGGTGAATTGGAAATCGACCCCGACGAGCGTCTGGAGCGTGAGGCTGAGGAGACAGCCAAGCGTGTGATGCGTGGTGGGGACCTCGGGGTTCATCGGATGCGGAACTCCGACGTGCACGTTCAGCGCGTCCCGAAGGACCAAGTGTTCGGTGCGCTCGCGGTGTTCGAACTCGAAAACGAGAACAAGCGAGGCGACATTGGTGACTTCCAGCGCCAGCAAAACGAACGGCGCATCGGGCAGATGCGCGAGTGGCTCAGTCAATACAACCAAGACACGACCGAGGTCGAACGGAAGCTGAACGAAGTCGCAGCGCAAAACCTCATCGAGACAGAAGTCGAATCCCAGGGTGGAACCGTAACTGGCAGCCGAATCGAGGGGCCAACCGAGATTACTGACGAGTACCTTGACCACGAGGAGGCAAAACAGATCCTCGAAAAGGATCTGCCCTCGAAGTCCGAGTTGGAGGCCCAAAAGAGAGACATCGAGAACGAACTCGGTGAGAAGATGGAACAGGTCGCCATGACCGAAAACCAACGTGACGAGCTAGAAGTTGGTGTCGAGCGAGGATTGCTGGGAAAACTCGGAGAGAAGACTGCATTCTGGCTGCTTGCGAAGGTTGAACCACTTTTCAAAGCCGTCAAAGGTGGCTACGAAGTGGTCAAGAACAACTGGGGGAAAGTCGATGGCGATATCGTCGAACGGGCGATGAAATTACGCAAGGAGTTGCTTGATGAAGTCGTGCAAGACTGGACACCTAACACCGATAGCGATAAAATAGACTTCTAATTATGGATGCAGAAATAAAAAAAGAGACTGATGACGGATTTGGCCTTCTAGTCGCCGACAACAATCTGGTTGAACACAAAATAGGAGTCTGCCACGACGGAAGGATTGACGGCCATGTACAGGAAGGCTACTCTGATGACCCTTCCCAACGAACCAAAGAAGAGACTGAACACGGTAACCAAGCCCGCCGTCTCGCCAAATGGCACGTCTACCGCGAGCGAGGCTACGATACACTCACTCCGTACGAAAACCCCGACCGACTGGTCGCAGCAGCGATGGCCATACTCGACCTGACCGAGGTCGAAACGCACCACTACTTCGGAGACCTCCAGAAGACTATACAGCAACACCACGAGCACGGTGAGATCGACGTTCCGTTTGAGGACGCCGACCCGGACGACATCATCGTCTACCGGAAAGACATTTGGCTAAATCCGGAACCAACTGATACTAAACCGCCACTACTCGACCAGTTCTGCGAGTACGTGAGTAACCCACTGGACACGCTCGCCGAGATTTTAGGTGACGGTCCAGACCCCCGCGACTCACTGCCTGACTACAAAATCGAGGCTGTCTCTGACATCCACTACCTCCACAGCGATGGGCTCTCGCGCCAAGAACACTGGAACGACCAACCTCTCGACCGCGAGCCAGACGCCCGTCTCGAACTTACGGCCGTCGACATCGACGAATTCGACTCAGTCCAAACGTTCCTCGCATCTCATCTGGTCAATCAAGTCCGGGATTGCTTCATCGAGATGGGAGTCGAACCACCAGAACCGTTCCAAGTGCAGGGTCTCGGGAAACACGACTCGATGGTAAAGCAACAGCTGATGCCGATGTACGACCGGTACTTCCAAGCGGGGACACCTATCACTACTTGGGACCCAGCGTCGAAGTAATCGACTCTCAGTTACAACCTCTTACAGACTATGAGTTTGCAGCCGAAGAGACAGCCAAGCGTGTGATGCGTGGTGGGGACCTCGGGGTTCATCGGATGCAGCATTCCGACGTGCACGTTCAGCGAATGCCTGCCGACATGGTCCCAGACGCACTAGAGAGTTGGACAACCGGCTGAAGCAGACGATTGGCCGGTCGAATATCCGGCTCTCCGAAAAGCAGAAAGAGGCGCTGAAAAACCTCGCCGACCAGATCGACAGCCCGTATTCAGGGCAGGCAGTCAGCATTCTACTGAACTACATGTCGGTCGCGTCTGCTGACAAGACACTGTCGGGTATCCTTGCGAGTACAACGGCAACCGGTCCAATGGGTGGTGTCATCCTCGCTATGGGCGTGGTTTCGACCATTACCACTATACTACCGCAAGTCGTCTCCATGCTTGAGAGCGGTCTGACGGGTAGTGAGGGCGACAACACGACTGAGGAGACTCGATTCGACTAAGCATATGAACGTGAAAATCATCGACAAAGACAATCGGGGCATTGGTGTGAGCGTCACAGATAATAATGGCGTTGAACACACTGTGGCTGTCGGTTTTGATGGCGATATTCAAGGACACTCACAGGACGGCTATGGAGACCAACCAGAAAATCGAACACCCGACGAAAACGAACACGTAAGCCAAGCAAGACGCCGTGCCCGCTACCACGTCTACCAAGAGACCGAGTTCACTCCATTCCCACCCGAAGAAAACCTCCCGGGAATTAAGAAGGTCAAGCAGGCAATCGAGGACCTCTCAGTCGAGGAGTTCGAATCGTACTTCAGCGATGCCTACGACCAAGTGCTATCTAACCACCCCAGCGTCACTCCACCTGTTCCACATCCAGAATCAGTCCCACAGAATGGGTATCTCCTCTACCTGATCGACGTATATCTGAATGACAACGACGAAATCGAGGCTGTCTCGGACATTCACCTCCAGTATCTGGACGACAACGGCGACAAGACGCAAGACTGGAACGACGACCCGTTCCCCGACCGACAGCCCGACGCGCGCCTCCAACTCTTCGGAAAGTACGTTCCATCGATGGAAGTGTTCCAAGAGTTCGTCGTCTACCATCTCCGGTGCCAACTTCGGGATGTCTACATCGGTGCAGGCCTCGAACCACCCGAAGAATATCGAGTTCTTGGCCGCGGTAACGACGAACTCACAGGACGGTACCACAACGAGGAGATTACCGTCTACGAAGACTACCACCTCGAAGAAGCCGACATCCCCGGATACGAACTTGAGTTCGACTACGGATTTGGGGAACTCGGCAAACAGAGTGTCATCAACGCCAAACGAAAGGGAATCAGCGGTGGGAATCCAGACGACGCCGACAGTAGATTAGCCAATCCATCACAGGATGGAAAAGAGGGGCTGCTCGAAACGATATCGTCGGTGCTTCGAGGCAGCGACACCGACCAGACTGAGACGTGATCGACCTCGGCGACGTTGCACTGACCGAGGACCAGCAACAATCGCTGCAGAGGAGTGTTGAGACCAACGGCTGAGACAGTGTGGCGTTGGGAACCGTCAAGAGGAGCACAAACGCGCAGAGGTGAAATTTCGAGCTGGGATGACATCAAGGACATCTGGCGAAAAACAGATGGGACACTTGAACAGCGTGCCGAACAGATCGAACGAGAAATCCGAGAGGGTGTCTGGATGAAAGATGATTCACAGGGAGTCAGTGGTAGTAGGAGGAAGTAACAATGGATGGATTAATAACTGGAGAAAACGACGAGCGGGTCGGATTGAGTGTTATCGATAACAAAGACGCTGAACACCTCATCGAGATGGAATTCGATGGCACAATAAAGCACCACCAATCTGAATCCTATGCTGACAATCCAGCACTCCGAACACGCGAAGAGTGTGAACGCGTGGACCAAGCGCGCCGATTCGCTCGCTGGCACGTCTACCGAGAGCGTGGCTACGACACGGTGCAACCAACAGAGAACCCCGACCGACTGCTAGCGGGGCTGCTCGGCATCGCGATGCTATCAGAAGCAGAGTTTGACGAGTACTTCGGTGACCTCGAAGACCAACTTCACCACCACTACGATGGATCGTCGATTAATCTCCCGTTCCCAAACGCTGACCCCGACGACGCCATCATCTACCAGAAAGATGTGTACCTCACACCCGACCCTACCGAGTTCGAGCCACCGGTCCTCGACCAGTATCTCGCACGGTTCGAGGGTGAACCTGATTCACCGGTGACTGGAGGAATTCGAGATATCGAACCTGACGAGATGGATGGCCTTACCTTTGAGGTTGAGTCTGTCTCTGAGATGCACATCCTCCACAACGATGGACAGGGTTCAGAGCAGGTGTCCCACGGCGACCAACCACTTGACCGTGACCCAGACGTACGAGTCGAATTGATGGCATTCGATCCGGCGTCGGTCGACTCGTTCCACCAGTACGTTGTCTCGAACCCCGCCTACCAAATTCGGGATCGCTTCCTGCTGATGGGTGTGAAACCACCCGTCGCCTTCCGTGCGCAGGGCTGGGGAACCTACGAAGGGTTCCAATGTCAGAAATTCTGCTCGCTGTACGAGGAGTACTGGTCGAGCGAGGCCGAGATTACCTCTTGGGACCCTGAGACAGTATGAGTATCAGAGTCTAAGGAAACATCAACGCGCGGGCGTTCACGGTTGGAAACCATATCGCTTCGATTCGAACCCGCATATTGTACGCGAAGGTGAAGGGTTCGGGCTAGAACTCCGGTCGCGGTGCAAGCCCGGCCCAGTCGAGAATCGCGTGTTCGTTGTGGTAGTTCTGCAGTTGGTCAGCACGGTCGTAGCGGTCGGTACACGCCGCAATCCCGTGGCCCGTCACTTGTGTATCCGCCGGTGGTCGAAGCCCCATTCCGACGTAGCAATCCCGAATTTGACACCGGAGATGGTCGACGAGAGTGCGCTGGAAGGCCGCCATCGAAATAATCGGCGTGTGGGCGGGCGTGAGTTGGATGCGAGCAGCGAGTGTGGCGTCGCCATCCGACGCTGTGCTGTCGCCGTACTCGACGCATGTCGGCCCGTCGTCTGTATTCCAGTGAACTCGGAGTGGGGCGGAGACACGGAGGAACTGCTCGCTGGACGCATCGCCGGCAGATGTAGTCCCGGCAGTCGAGAGGAGACGGGTCAAGCGCGCGAACAGGTCCGAGTCGTCTCGGTCGGGGCGGACGTCGAGCGCATGTCGAATCTCGCCGAGGGCGTTCATCTCGGTGAGTACGTCGGACAGTTGCCGAATCTCTTCGCTATCCAGCGTGAGGTGGACGTCCTGTTCGACGAGTTGCCACGGTGTGTCCCGTGTCGCCTGGGGCGGTGCAACCGGTGGGTTATCGTTCCTCCTGTGGGCAGTGAGTTGGTCGTAACACGGCTGGAGATGCGAGGCGAGTGTCTCCTGGGACATCGCGCCGACGAGGAGTGTCGCCACGGCAAGTCGGTCCGGGTCGGCGATTTGGTCGGTACTGCTGTAGGGCGAAAGCACGTCGGCGTCGGTCGTGCGCGTGAGATAGTATTTGGCGAATCGCTCGACACGAGCGAGTCGTTCTTCGTCACCGAGAGAGCGAGATTGACCGTCAGGGAGAGACTGGTCGTGCCAGTGGTCCTCGACCATCCCGTCCGCGGAAAGTGTGAGGTGGTGTGCTGTGTCTTCGTGGTCGGTAATTCGTAACTCGACTGTGCGACCCGTGTCGGAGTGTTCGGAAACCTTCATACTGTGAATGCGGGGTCTCGGGGAGGTGCCGTCGCTTCTCGTAATCGGTCTGTGAGACTGCGTCGGCTCGTTCGTCCGAGGTGGAATTTGGTAGTGGGTGTGGGGTGTTGAATGTGACCATCCTGTCTATCGGCCAAACAGTTTATATGAAAACAGTGTTACAGTCAGTATACTTACTCATCGTATGGCACGCGAGGAAACATATTCGGACTCGGATACGCCTGACCTGACGCAGTTCCAGAAGAACCGTTTCTTCAAAGGGAAGCTGATGACGCCCCGTGATATGGAGGCAGAACAGGCGTATCACGCCGAACGGTTACATACGATAAACCGATTTCTCAACGGAAAGGGAATCGTTCACGGCATCGACGTGCAGTCTGTGACAGAGACGAGCGACGGCCTCGACGTCACCCTGACGCCCGGGCTGGCGCTCGACGGGAACGGCCGACCAATCGTCGTCGAACAGGTCACGACCAAATCCGTACCGATGCCGGCCGACGACTCCGTGTACCTCTTTCTCGAATTTACTGAGGCTGCGATGGAGACGATTCCAGTGCCAGACACGGAAGGTGCAGTTGCCGACGACACCGCATCCAACCGTGCTGTCGAATCGTTCACGCTGACGTACCACGAGACGGAACCGGACGAAGTAGCGACAACCCCGGACGTCGAGATACCCAACCTCCAATCGGACGATTTTACTCCAGAAACGCTCCGTCAACTGCTCTCTGAGCAGTACGAGCAGAAGCAGTGGACTCGGGGAACCACGGGGCCAGCCGTCTTTATCGGTGCCTTCGAGCGTACTCCTGACGGAAGTTGGGTCCCCATCGACGACGCCCCAGCACGGCCAGTCGTGCTCGACAGCGAATTCCTGTTTAGCGTCCTCGTCGACCACGTTGCAGACACCGACAATCCACACCGGACTCCGGTCACGAAAGAGCCGATGGATGTCCCCGAAGACGTCGACGAGATTATGAATGCGCTGGAAGGGCTCCAAGCACAGGTCGAGACGCTGCAAGACGACCGCCGGTCGCTGACGAGGTACGTCATGCGGAAAACCATCAAAGACCGAATTCGCTTCTTCGAGGAACTGGCCGACAGAGTCCAAGAACAAAGCGGTCAGGCGAGTCAACTCGCACGGGGTATCGTAGACCGCTCCCGCGAAGACCTGCAGGCGGTGCGTGTCCGCGAGGAAGACTACGAAGACCAGTTGGACGCACTCATCGACCCGTTAGTCGAGCTTGGAGACCACCTCGAACCAGTGACCACCGAAGAGAGTCTCGAGAATTACTTGCGAGCCGTGTCGAACATGCAAGCGGCCGTCGAAGAACGACGGTCGTTGTTAGACCAAGTCGACGCACACGACGAGGTGTGTGAAGCCGCAGACTCCCTCGAAGTACTCCTGAACGTTGTACCCATGGATGGAAACTAATGAACCAGTCCAGTTTACCGACTACAATCGTTTGAGCCGGCATTAATCAACACACTACTGAACCGTCGCTGATAGCCTCTCCGGTCGGATTTTCGGGTGGTTAGCCGTAGTTCTACATGTTTAAATTAATTCATCAAATAGTAACATTTATCAGTAACCGATTGGATTATTGACACCGTTGGAGTCAGCAAACAAATGAGTGAATATCAGTCTCCAGGCGTATACGTCGAAGAGGTGCAGAGCGGAAGCAAATCCGTCGAAGGAGTCAGCACTAGCACCGCTGGCTTCCTCGGTCAGACCGAGCGCGGTCCTGTCGAGCCTCGCCTCATCACGAACTACTCCGACTTCGAGCGACTCTACGGTTCGAGTCCGAAGTCATCCAACCTCGATTCGGCTGTCGATGGCTTCTTCAAGAATGGCGGGAGTCGCTGTTACGTCGGACGGGTTTGTGGTGCCGACGTCAACGACGTAGCGACTGGTATCCTCGCCGACGACCAGGGTAACGAAGTCGCCGAAGTCGAAGCCATTGGTCCCGGCAAGTGGGGTGAATCCGTCGCAGTCATCGTCGAAGAAAGCCAGTACCCCGGTCAGTTCGACATCATCGTCCGCTACTGGTCCGATGATCTCGAGACGGTCAAGAAACCGCACGGCGACCGTCCTGACCCATCTCCTGACGTGGAGGAAGTCTTCGACGGCCTGTCGGCAGACATGCAGTCGAGCAACTTCTACGAGAAGCAGCTCGAAAGCTCGGTCCTCGTCAACATCGAGTACAAAGGCGACGGCATGCCCGTCGAAGGCCTCACCTGGCTGCACCGCGACAGTCAACCCACTCTGTACTCCGACGGTGGTGTTGTCGAAGCCGAAGAAGAGGAAGACGAAGCAGAGGAGGATGAGGACGAAGAAAAGACCGTCGTCCACATCCCCGAAGACCTCGACGAACTCGAACAGGAGAGTCTCGAAAGCATCGCCGAACCCCTCGAACTCGAACTCGACGGCGCCGACAAAGACGACCTCGTCGTCGAACTCGAAGAAGTCCGCGAAGGTGAACGCGAGGTCGACGCCGAAATCATCACCGAAAAGCCGGAAGCGGACGGCGAAGTCACGCTCAAGGACTACGAAGGCGTCAACAAGCCCGGCCTCCGTACCGGACTCGCAGCCTTCGAAGCCATCGACGAGATTTCGATGGTCTGTGCTCCTGACGAGAACGACGTCGAGGGCCTGACCGACGCGCTCGTCACCCACTGTGAGAACATGGGCGACCGCTTTGCGATTCTGCAGTCTCCGCAGAACCCGGGCCCGATCTCTGAGATCGAGACGCCCGTCGACTCTTCGTACGCGGCGTACTACTACCCGTGGGTCAAGGTGCTCGACCCCGTCACGAACCGAGAGAAACTCGTCCCGCCAGGCGGTCACATTGCGGGAATCTACTCGCGGACGGACCAGGAACACGGCGTCCACAAGGCACCCGCAAACGAGACGCTTCGTGGCATCGTCGGCCTGCAGCACAACATCACCAAGGGCGAACAGGACGTTCTCAACCCGAAGGGAATCAACTGCATCCGCAGCTTCCAGGGTCGTGGCATTCGCGTGTGGGGTGCCCGCACCACGTCGTCTGACCCTGAGTGGAAGTACCTCAACGTCCGTCGCCTGTTCCTGTACATCGAACAGTCCATCAAAGAAGGAACCCAGTGGGCCGTCTTCGAGCCGAACGACCAGGACACCTGGGGCCGTATCCGGCAGTCTGTCAACAACTTCCTGCGTACGGTCTGGCGAAACGGCGGTCTGCAGGGTCAAAGCGAAGACGACGCGTTCTACGTGAAGTGTGGCGAAGAGACGATGTCACAAGACGACATCGACAACGGTCGTCTCATCGTCGAAATCGGCGTCGCTCCGGTCAAGCCTGCCGAGTTCGTCATCTTCCGTATCAGCCAAGATACCGAACAGGCCTAACGAATCACCCGAAACCGAACGTAACCAAACGACTACCATAACAACATCCAACAATGTCCAAGTCTCAACCAATCGCCAACACGCAATTCGATGTCGAGCTCGACGGAACCAACATCCCTGGCGTCGTCGAAGTCAAACTCCCAGAAAAGAACGTCCAGACGCACAACTACCGTGAGGGTACTGACATCGCCTCCGGAACGAAGCACCTGGGCGAAGTCACCTACACCAAGCTCGAATTCGCACGGTCCGCCGACAAGTCGAACTCCGCGCTCGACGACTGGCTGAAGGCCGCCGAAGAGGGTCGCGAAAAGGACGCCAAAAAGCAGATTGCAGTGCTCCTCAAGGACCGCACCGGTCAGACGGTCGCTCGCTACAACATGGAGGGCGCGATGGTCATCCAGTACAGCCCGCCGACGCTGAACGCGACTCCCGGTGGCGACCAGATTGCAGTCGAGACGTACGTCGTCGACTTCGACACGATGCAGGTCGACCGCTCGTAATGGGCACTCACACTACTGACCCGACGGACGGCTACGCAGTCGACCGATTCCGGGAGGAGTGTCATCTCGACTCCGAGGGATATCTCCACACCGGGACCGCGTCGGCACACGTCAACAGAATAATTATCAACACGAAAGGACAACGCCGGTAACAGATGACTAATCAGACGCTCCAGACCGAATTCGAGTTCACCCTGCCGAAGGGATACGTCGACGACGAGGGTACCCTCCACAAGGAGGGCCGGATGCGGCTCGCAACTGCCGCAGACGAGATTCAGCCACTGAACAACCCGCGTGTTCAGTCGAACTCGTCGTATCTGACGATCGTATTGCTCGCGCGGACGGTCACGGAGCTGGGCTCGCTCGATACCGTCGACGAGAACGTCATCCAGAGTCTCTTCGTGTCGGACCTCGAGTACCTGCAGGTGATGTACGAACGCGTCAACAACAGCGGTTTGAACGCGGTCGACACGGCCTGTCCAGAGTGTGGTGAGCCGTTCACCGTCGAGGTCGAAACCGGCGCACACGTCACGGACGCGACCGACGACGGAATCGCGACGACGGAGCCAGACGTGTCTCTAGATGACTCCGATGGCGTCCGCGACATCTCCACGGTGTCCGAAGCACCACAGGAAGAAAACGAGCCCATCGCAGAGGACGCAGAACCGGGAAACCCAGCCGAATGATCCACCTCCACGACCCTGACGTGCTGTTCGAGGAAGTCGCCTTCGTGGCGTACCACTTCGGGTGGAGCCGCGAAGACGTCTTGGGAATGTCCCACTGGGAACGTCAGCGGTGGTGCGAGGAGATAAGCGACATCAACGATGAGATGAACAGGAACGACGGCACTGCGTCGGGGCAGGAACCCGAACAGCAACGTCCGAACTTCCTCGATACTGGGGACGGCGGCAAGGTCCTCTCGAAGTCGTTAGACGAACTACGCGACGGGTAATCGCCACGAGATACCCCATTCAACCATGGCTAAAAAATCACAATCTCCCTACGGACAATACAACTTCGAGGTCTTGATAGACGGGAAATCTGTCGCCGGCTTCTCTGAAGTCTCTGGAATCGCGATGCAGTTGGAAACCGTCTCGTACCGAGAAGGCGGTGTCGACGAGTACGTCCACCAGCTTCCAGACCAGTTCGCTCATGCCAACCTGGTCCTCCAACGAGGATTGACAGACGACGTCACCTTCTGGGAGTGGATACAGGACGTGATGAGTGGCAACGTGACGAGAAAGAACGTGACGGTCAAAGTTCAAGAGAACTACATGGGACCGAACACGTGGGGCTGGCAGTTCCTCGGCGCATACCCCACGACGTGGCGTGGTCCTGACCTCATCGGTGGCCGACAGGGTGGTGTCGCTATCGAGACCATCGAACTCGCCTACAAGCAGTTCAACAAACTGTCCGGCGCACCGAAGTAAGCCCGAGCGCGTACCTCACTCTCGTTCTGGACGCCGTTGCACGCCGACGTCGCGTTCTGCGATGCGCGTGAACGCTTCTTCGTTGATCGACTGAATCATCACTGGTGAGGCTTCCACCGTCACCGACGGCTGATACGTGGCATCGAACCGCGCCCACAGCGAGAGCACTTCGTCGAACGGCGGGTCTGTAATCGACAGCGCGATTCGAGTATCTTGTTCGATTCCCTCGACATCGGCCGGTTCGAGCACGCTCACGTCGTTGAGCGTCTGGAGAACGAGCCCAAGCGCCTGCTGTTGGCCGAGCGTGCCGCTGACGTTGTCTTCGTCGTCTCTCGGATACGCCGTCACGAGATACTCGATGCTGACGGGCAACGGCGGGTCGCGTCGTGATGACTCGCCCACGGGAGTCGTGTTCATCGACCCGACCGAGCCATCCTTTCGGACGCGATACGGATAGAACCCGATTCGAACGGTCGAGTTGGGGCCGATATCCTCCGGGGAGACGAGTTCGATTTCGTCGGGGGCGACAGGGAGTTCTGGATAGTCGGCAGTATCAGACAGGAGGTCGACGAGCGCTTCACTCACGTATCGGATTGCTTCGTAGGTCATCGGTGGTCTCTCTCCAAACGTCGGGTTGGCATCGGCGTCTCACACAGTCGCATACGTCGCCCGTTCGTGTACCGCTCGAAAAAGGATTCCGAGGGCGTCGGGGCTTGCGAAACCGTCGATAAGTTCCGCCTCATCGTCGGTTTCGTCGGCGACTTTCAGACTCCTGTGCTGGCTCTGCGAGCGCGTCGGCGTACGGTTCGAACTCGGATTTTCGGACGACGCGACCGGAGTCTCGGTAGTCGCGTTCGAGCACGCGAACGGCGTGTTTCATCTGAATCGAGTTGGCACCGCAACTCGCTGCTTCGACGGCGATTCGCTTGGCGAGCGAGGCGATTTCACCCCCGCTCAAGTCGAACTGCGCGAGCCACTCGGCGTCGATGCCATCTGTGGGGGTCCCGCCAGGGAACGCGGCCTCCCAAATCGTCTCTCTGGTCTCTTCTTTCGGGTTCTCGAACCGAATCGTGTGGTTGATGCGTCGGGTGAAGGCCTCGTCGATGTTCGAGGCGTAGTTCGTCGTCAAGAGGATGACGCCGTCGTACGTCTCGATGCGCTGGAGCAGGTAGTTCACTTCCGCGTTGGCGTAGCGGTCCGTCGCGTCCGACACCTCTGCCCGGTCGCCGAACACCGAGTCCGCCTCGTCGAACAGGAGAATCGCGTTCGACTGTTCGGCCGCCTTGAAGATTTGTTCGAGGTTCTCCTCGGTCTCACCGATGTACTTGCTCACGACGCTGGACAGGTCGATTTTGTAGATGTGCATGCCGACCTCGTTGGCGAGCGCTTCGGCAGCCATCGTCTTCCCGGTCCCCGGTTTCCCCTTGAACAGAGCGACCACACCGGTGCTCTTGTCCGTGTCGCGGAAGCCCCAGTCGTCGTAGATTCGCCCTCGGTTCGAGATGTGTGCCTGAAGCTGGTCGAGTTTCTGGTCGGTCCGTTCTCGGAGGATGACTTCCTCGCGAGTCACCGACGGCGTGATATGCTGTGCGAGTTCGGCCAACTGGCTGGACGATTGCGCACGACAGCCCTCTCGAACGTGTTCAGCAGTTAGTTCGTCGTCACCGGCGAGCGTGTTCGCCGCCGCCAGCGCGGATTCCATCTGCCCCAGCGTTAGGTCGAACGTGCTGGCCATGTGTTCGGCATCGAGGTCGTCAGGGAGCGAGTCGGCGTGTGTCCGCCAGAACCGTCGCCGCAACGGAATCGTCGGGCGGTCGAACCCGACGAGCGCGTCTACGACCTGTCGGGTGGTTCCCGCGGGTGTCCACGCCGATTCGCCGAGCAGGAACACGTCGGCCACGACAGGGTCGAATCGTTCGATAATCGACGTTAGCGACTGGGCTCCGCCTGTCGTCGCTTTCGTCACTTCGTCAGCATCGGCGAGGACGACCGGCCGTGCCTGAAGGGCAGCCTCGCGAACGACGATATCGAGGACGCCAGCCTCCAGCACCGTCGGAAGGTGAATTTGGAGATACGTCTCGTCCTCGCACAGGGCTTCCGCAGCCCGTCGGGGACCACTCCCCTGTGGGCCGTAGAAGTAGAGGCGACGAGCAGTCTCGTCGCTGTCGCGGAGCGAAGCGAGTGTCGAATACGTGTCGTCCTCGACGAGCAGGTCGTCGAGTGTCGCGTCGGCAGTCGACTCTGTGACGAACGACTCGGCCGCACCGGAGCTCTGGGCAGGAGACGGAGAGCGCAATCCAACGTCGACAGTCCCGTGGTCGAGCAAGAACGCGTAGATACGGTCGTCGACGCGGAGCGAGTAGTCGAGTTTCGAACCAGCCCGTCCAGACCCTTCTGGCGGTTCGAGGACGAGAAGACGGTATTCGGACAGTGGTGACCCCTGACCGAACAGGTCGGTCGCGGTCAGAAACGCCGCGGGCGTCGTCGAAAAGAGGTCGGCGACGAGACTGACTGTCGGGCGTTGCTTGCTCGCGTCGTTGTGGAGTTCGCTGAATAGCTCGGCACCGGCGGGATCAATATCGGGGAAGAGCGCCAGCAACAGGACATCCAGATGTTGTCGAGTGAGGTCGAACGCATCGACGAGCGTCTGGAGTCGGAGTTCAACACCCGCATCGACTGCGTCCGTGCGCTTTTCTTCGATTGTCCCTCGGTATCGGTCGAACTCGTCGCGGATGCGACGAGGGACGACTAGCTGCGTCGACCCCGGCGGCGTGTGCGACGCGCCGGACTGCAGGCGGTCAGCCAACCCGAGTTCGGAGCGCGGGAGTTCCTCGTGACGATTCCCGAGGTGTTCGCGCAAGAGCAGGTCGAGGCACCCGAGTTCGTCCAGTAGGTGTTCAATCGTGTCCTCGTAACTCATTATCTGCGTCGAGGTGTCGGAGCACTAATAATTCATCGAGATATATGTTGGGTATTCGGCTAGGCAACAAACAATATATAGGATGGCTATCAAGTCAGTGGTAAGATGGGATTTCGCTCTGCGAAAGAGAAGACGAGCGAGGGCCAACAGTCCTCGACCGTCCCGTCAATTCAAGAGCTAACGGGTGGTTCCGACCGCAGTCGTGGTGGGGGGAGACAGTCATCTACGCCCCAAGACGGTGAGTCTCGGTTCGGCCTCGAAGCGTATCGCCCCGGAATGGACGTCCAGATTCAACGCCTCGTCGAGAGCCACGGCGCGAGCCAAGTTCGGCAGTGGGCCGACGAAGGCATGACCGTCGAGACGATGGGCAAACCGCGGGACATGCGAGAATTCCGCGAGCGCCAAGAGGAGCACCCAGCCGAGGTGCCGAAAGATATCGAGCGCCGGAATGCGAAGTCGGTCCAGCGCAGTCGTGGCGCGCATCACGAAGCGTCGAAGGCTGGCGATTCGCAGGTTCCTGACTCGGTTCGGGACGTGATTTCTGCTCCCGGCCAGCAACTCGATACGAGCATCCAGCGCGCGATGGAAGAGCGCATGGGTGACAATCTGGGTGATGTTCGAATTCACACCGGCCCGAGTGCTGCGAAAGCGTGTGAGGACATCAACGCCCGGGCGTTCACCGTGGGCAATCACATCGCCTTCAACCACGGCGAGTACGACCCAGATTCGCCAGAGGGACAGCACGTACTGGCCCACGAGTTGGCGCACGTTCGCCAGCAGACCGGTGCTGCTGTGAGCATGCTACCCCAGAAGGGTGAACTAGAGATTGACCCGGACCCGCGCTTAGAGCGTGAGGCCGAGGAGACTGCCGAGCGCGTGATGCGTGGTGGAAAGCTGGGTATTCATCGGATGCAGCAGTCCGACGTGCACGTCCAGCGGATGCCTGACGCAGTCACCGCAAGCAACGCCAAGAACATTCAGGAGATAAACGCCGAGCTCACGGAATTGAAGCAAACAGTCCAGAGCCACGACGAGACAATCAAAGAGATCGAGTCGATGCGGCAGGCGGTAGATGACGCCTATGATGACGTCGATCCCAACGATGTTCAACTGGACATCCCCGGCTCGCAAGACCAAAAACTGTCGACTCTGGACAAGTTCAAGGCGAAGCTCGGGAACATGGGTAACAAGATGAATCCCTTCTCAGAGAGTGGTCAGAAGACGCTCTCGAAAGGGACTGTCGGTGGAGGCTTAGCCCTCGGTGCGTTCGCAATGGGAGGTGGCCCTCTTGGGGTGGCTGCAGCAACCTTGAGTCCAATTCTCGGGGATACGGTGGCTGCTGGAATCGGAGACTCCAAGCAAGCTGTCCCGGACGAAATCGTCGAGAAAGTTGGGAAGTCGCTCGCTGCAAGTGAGAACTTCGCCAGACGAATTGCTGGTGATCCAAAACTCGCCAGCCAACTGGCCAGCAATGAAACGCTGCTCAACAACCTCAAGACGGGTCTCCAATCTGGTGAAGAGCAGACCAGTGGTACTCGGTTCGACGCTGATGGAGGAGAGATATGAAAGCTAAAATTATTGATGAGGACGATCAGGGAGTAGGAGTACGCGTCAGAGACAATAAGGGGTCACAACACACAGTTGCAGTTGGGTTTGATGGGAAAATCCAAGGACACTCACAGGACGGCTACCCCGACGACCCAGACAACCGCACCGACGCGGAGAAAATCTACATCCAACAGGCGGCGAACTACGCGCGGTACCACGTGTACCGGAAACTGGGATACGACACGTTCGACCCCCTGAACCACCGGAACCCAGATCGACTGGCGCTCGCAGCCGTAGTCGTCGGAGCGCTTCCGACAGACACATTCGAGGAGCATTTCGGTGATCTCTATCAACAGCTCAAAAGCGAGTATACCGAGCAAGACCCAGTCGTCGACGTTCACGAAGCGTTGCAGGACGACGACGCCTTCATGCTCTACGCCAAGGAGCTGTATCTGGGCCTCGACGAGGGAGTGTTAGACGACCTCGTCGATGCCACGTCCGAGGACTCTCTCGATGCGTACCTCGACGACGTAGCAAGACTGTCCGCTGGTTCAGAGTCAGGTGCAGCGGGTATCCTCGAGGACCTCGAACGTATCGCTTCCGACCACGGTGTGAGTGCAGCCACCGACCCCTCGGATTGGGTCGAAGCAGTGTCTGGAGTCCACGTTCAGTGGCGAGTCGGTACCGACCAACACCGAGAAGAGAACGACCCATGCCAACTGGACCGTGACCCAGATGCGACTCTCGAAATCATCCCCTACAACCCAGACTCGCTGGAGGATTTCCAGTCGTATCTGGTCCACCATCTCCACTGTCAAGTCCGCGACCAACTGGTCGAGATGGGTGTTACGCCACCGGCACCGTTCCGAGTCCAAGGTCCCGGCGCGGATATCTCGACGATGATCCAGCAACACTACGACGGTCTGCAACCGTACCACGACCCAGATGCGGACATCGACTGGTCCGCACTCGAACCACAGGCACAGAGCACCCAGTGACTCAACAGTCGTCCTGAAGTGAGTCGAAGTCAGTGACTGTTTTTCAGGATGGTGAACTAGAGATTGACCCGGACCCGCGCTTAGAGCGTGAGGCCGAGGAAACCGCCCAGCGCGTGATGCGCGGTGGAAAGCTGGGCATCCACCGGATGCAGCAGTCCGACGTGCACGTCCAGCGGATGGCCACGAGTAGTGACGGAAACTGGCTCGGGTACGATGTCGGCCCGTTCAACTTCGGTGGCTCGAAAGACGACGGAGACAAGATATCGTCTGACCCGGACGTGCTAGCCAAGGAAGTCGAGCAAATCAACGAGCGACTGACCACTGTCGAGGAGACTGTCAACAATAGCGAATCGACAGCGTCGGCCGTAGGAAAGGCAGCGGTCCAAGGGACAGTCGGTACCGTTGGTGGTCTTCTCGGGGCTGTCGCAGGGTCAGCGTTCATGCCCGGTATCGGTACACTCGGTGGCGCTGTCGTTGGCCAAGAGATGGCTAAAGGTGTTGCTGGCGACGTAACCAAGTCGCTCACCGGCAAAGCCTACGACAAAGGCTCTGAGGTCGTCTCAGAGAAAATGGGCGTGGCCAAAGAGTACATCGAGAACCTTATCGACGAGAAACTGGACGCTGTGTTTGGCGAGTCCGGAACCAGTGCAGGCGACGACCCAACAGGGGTGAGATAATATGAATGCAGAAATCATCGGAGAAAATGAAGATGGTATTGGAGTTGATGTCATAGATACCAATGGGACTAAACACAAAATATCAATTGAAAAAGGTAGCTGGGAGATAGTCTATCACGAGCAAGACGGCTACCCAGACAAGCCAGCCAAACGCACACGAGAAGGCAACGAGCACGTCGAGCAGGCCCGAGCGTTTGCTCGGTACTACGTGTATGCAGCCCGCGGGTACGAGACGGTCTCGCCACCGAACAACCCAGTGCGAATCAACGCCGTCAGACTCGCCATTCAGGCGCTCTCTGATGCGGAGTTCGAATCGCTGTTCGGCGACCTGTCCCAGCAGATGCGCAGCTATCACGACGGGACGCCCCGTGCTATCGACATCCCCGCTGGTGCACCCGGCCCGAACAGCGTGCTGTACCGCCAAGATGTTTATCTCGGTGTCGACCCCACCGAGACCGAACTGGAAGACGCAGCCGCAAAGCTCGCAGCCTCGCATGGTATCGACCTCGACGAGGACGGTATCAACGACCAGGCCGTGAGTTCGCTTCCGACGGAAGCACTCGCCGACTGGAAATCCTTCGGAAGCGACCTTGCCGACCTCGCTTCCGAGGAGGAAGCAGACCTCACGACCGGTGTGTACGTCGATGCGGTCTCGTCGCTGTACACCTCCTACGTCGACGACGGCGAATACGTCGTGACCGAGCCCGACAACTCGCCATTCGAGCGCGACCCAGACACACAAATCGAGCTTCCGCCGGTCGACCCGGGACCACTCGACGAGTTCCGCGAGTTCCTCGACCACCATCTGAAGTGCCAAGTGCGAGATTGCTTCGTTCGGATGGGTGCCGAACCACCGGAACCGTTCCGCGTGCTGGGAACCGGTCGGTTCAAATCGACGGCCGCCTACAAACTCATGGACATCTATCCAGAGTACCACGACCCTGAAGAGCAAAGCCTCCTCGGAAAGGTACGAGATCTGGTGTAGTAGGTTCAGAGCCACTGGGAGACTGGCTCTTCGCTCAGCCCCACGATTATCGGATGCGACGTACAGGGTGACGACTAACGAACACCTTGCAGAGAGCCACTCGAATTGTCTCTTCACCTTCAGCGCCGCGACTTATGAAGGCGAACAAGAGTACGCCAGTAATGATGGATACGCTCAATATTCCAATTAATCTCTACTATCAATTACCGTACAGTGACCTGTTGTCGCTTCCGTTGCTGTCGTTCTTTTTTCCGAGAGTCCAATCGCATGTGTTAATTCATGTCTCTGAAGGCACTGCTTAGTTAAGCCAGTGTGAGGAACGAGCAGGTTGTTGAGTTAATTGGTTAGAATACTCGCAGACCTGCTCAGTGAGTGCTCTGCGACAGACTATGAAGAACACGTTTCCAACACGACGGGCAAACGCCCGGCGAAGGAAGCAGGTGTTTTCACCTGAGTAGAACTGTTATTTCAACGTGAATCGGAGAGTGTATCGGATGGTGCTGGTCGCCGCGGTGTTGGCCGCGGGTGTCCTCCGACTCGAGTGGGGGCCACACCTCCTGCTGTTCGTGTACTGGGTCGAAGCGGGAGTCGCAGCCGGTCGAGGCGCCCTCCAATCCCTGTTTGCCGAGCTACCTCCGTCAGAGGCGTACAGGCCGCGTGGGACACGAATGCCGTTCCCGCTCGAATCGCTCGCGGACGTCCGCGGAGGAGTCCGGCTGGGAAGCTGGCTCCCCCCAGTGTACCCGCGGAACGTGCCGTACGTGCTGCTGGCGTTGATTCCAATCGCGGCCTTCTGGCCGCTCGCTGGGCTGCTACTGACCGGTGCCGTCGAGCCGTTCGTCGGTGAATTCGCGCCACCGGAGACACTCGCGCTGGCCGTTCTCGCCGTCGTGGTCAACCAGACGGCCCGGTTCGTGGGCTGGCTGCGGTCGGGGGCGTACGAGTCGACGGCCGCCACCGGCGGCAGTACCCGGAAGTATCTGGTGCTCGTGTTCGTCCTCGCGGTCGTCGCCCCGCTCGCAATCGACGGGGCGGAGGCTGCGGGCGTCGGCCACGTTGGCCTTGGGCTCGCAGCCGTCGGCGCGAGGGTCGGCTACGACCTCGTCGAGCTCCGCTACCCGGAGTGGGCCGAATCGACCGTGTTCAGCGGTGAGACCGTCGGGGACGACCGTCCGGTTGAGACCCCCGATGGCGAACCCGTCGCGTCGTTCAGGAGCGACCGTCGCGGCACGCTCGCGGCTGCAGTGATCAGCGGAGTCCTCGCCTCTGTGCTAGGGCTGATGCTTTTCCCCGTTCTGTTCGGCGGGCTGGTCGGGCTGGTCGTCGGTGGGGAGATGCTCGGCGCGCCGTACGGCCACGCCGTCGGCGCCGCAGTCGGCGTCGGGGCGGTCATAGGCTGCCGGGTGCTCGTCGAACTCGTGGTCGGGTGGGTGGTCAGCGCACACGTCGTCTATCACGTCTACCCAGACGCGGTCGTCGCCCGCAACGAGTTGACGGGTGCGGCGCAGTGGTCAGTTCGCCGCGACGAGATAGAGGAGATGATTGCGTCCTCGGACCTCTTCGCCGCGGTGCTGCCCAAGTGGTACGACACGCTCAAGCTCAGCACCGCCGGGGGCGAGACCCACAGGATGGGGTACTTCGGAGACGTCGATTCGGCTGCAAGACTGCTCGATGGCGAAGACGCAGGCTGAAAACGTAGTAGGTTGGTCTGTGATCAAGAAATAACAGCGGCACTGACGCTTAGTTCCCACCGAGCACGCGCTTGAACAGCGTGAACGTGAGGAGAGTGAAGAACAGCCCGTTCAACATCCCCTGACTGGCAGCGAGGACGCGCGCCGCCGGACCGAGTGGGTTGATGTCACCGTAGCCAACCGTACTGAAGCTAATGTAGCTGTAGTAGACGTTATCGAAGAGGACCTCGAGCGCCGTTTTGTCCACTGCGCCCGGGTCGAAGACGCTCCCGGCTTGGGTCAAGAACGGCCCACCAGCAGCGTAGGCCAATCCGAACGCCGCAGGCAGGAGGAAGGTGAACGCAGCAATTCGGGGGAGGCGGTTGCCATAGCCGCACGTCACCTGCATCAAGAGGTTGAGACCCACGCTTGCGACCTTCTTGCCGCGCGCCCACGAATTCAGTGAGTACTCGTTGATGATGATATCGAAGTTCTTCTGGCGATTGTAGTAGTAGCGTTTGAACTCGAATTCTCGACTTGCCGGTGTATCGCCCACGGCGTTGGCGCTATCCTGTGCTTTCCGGTAGGTCTCCTCGACTATCTCGGGAGACATCTCGACGGCGAATTGGCCCGTGGCAGTGTTTCCGACGAAGTCGTGGATGGTCCAGTCGTTCCGTTCGAGATAGCCGTGGTGGTCACTGAAGTCGAAGCAATCGAAATCGGTGAGGCAAAACCGGAAGTGGTCGAGCAGTTCGTGCTCGTTTCCGTCGCCTTCGAGTTGGATATCACCAACTGTCGCTCGCGTGAGGTCGTACGGTGTGGCTTCGCCAGCGACCTGCGAAATCGTGCCACCGCAAAGCGTCGCGTCGGTGAAGTCGAGGTACGTGTCTCGGTCGCCACCGTGAACGCGGAAGCGTGCTGTCTCGCTGAAGACCGACCGGCGGAAGTCAGCCTGGTCGTGGAACGTCGTCTCCCAGAACGACGCAGTCGTGAAGTTGGCCGCTTCGAACTCGGCGACATCCTGAAAGACTGCCTCGTTAAAGGAGGCGTTAGCACCGAGATGTTGCATCTCACCCTCGAACAGGGTGCCGCGGAACTCGGCCGGCCCGTGGAACGTTGCAGTTTGGAAACTCGCATCTTCGTCGAACCGCGCCTCGCCAAACCGTGCACGTGCCTCGAATTCGACGTCGTCAAACGAGGCGTCGCCACCGAATTGCGTCCCATCGGCGACGACGTCTCCACAGAACCGACTCTCGTCGAAGCTGGCACCGTCTTGGAACGTCGCAAACGAGAGGTCGAGTTCGTCGCTGACCACCAAGCGGTGGCAGTCAGTCCGCGCGGTGAAGGTCGCCCGGTCGAAGTTGACCGAGCCTTTGAACACCGCATCCTTGAAATCCGAAAAGCGGAAGCGAGCCAGCTTGTAGTCGGCTTCGCCTTCGAAAACGGCCCCTTCGAAGGTCACGTCGTCGTGGGTGGTTCGACTCCCACCGTTGAACTCGACGCCGCGGAATTCGGCGAGTTGCATAAACCGGACGTCGGTGAAGCTCACGTCGTCGTCGAACCGCGCTTCGTCGAAGTCGGCCATCTCCTGGAACGTGACGCCGTCGAACCGAGCGTCGCCACCGAAGATGACGTGCTCGAAGTCGGAGCCTGCAGTAAACTGCGCTCCTTCGAACGTCACGTAGTCGAAGGTGGCCTGACGGAAACTCGCGTCGTCGCGGAAGGTGGCGTTCTCGAACGTGATGTGGTCGTCGAGGACGTGGCTGGTCCCGCTCGTTTCGACGTTTCGAAAGTACGCGGCCCCGTGGAAGGTCGTCTCCGCGAAGTTCGTGTCGGCCTGGAACGTCGCCTCATCGCATCGCACGTCGCCACGGAAGACAGCGCCGTCGAACCGGGCTTCCTGCTCGAAGGTCGCTTCGTTGGTTTTGACTTCGTCGCGAACCGTCAACCGCTCGGCATCAACTGTGCCAGTGAGAACGGCTTCTTCGAGTTTCAACTTTCCGACAGTTGCCTCACGGAGAATCAGCCCTTGTTCGAGCTTCCCATGCGTCAGGTCCAGGCCATCGATATCGGCGTGTTGGAAGTTCAGGACGTGGTTCGTCTTGCCATTGATATCCTGGTACGTGAGTGAGAGGTGCGGGAGGTCAGCACCGATGTACTCGTTCACACGAGTGTCGGGAGACTGAAGATTCGCCCGGAGTTCGGCGACGATGTCGTCGGCGGTCACGTCGAGCGAAGCGCGTTCGTCGCGAGTCATGTGGAACACACAGAACTCGCTTTCCGGGTGGGCTTCGTGGGGACACTCCCACGTCGTTTGCAAGTGTGCATCCGTCTGTATCGACGGGTCGAACGTGTATCGACACGCGGACGAGGACATCAGGGCGGGTTTTGACTCATTTCTCGACATGGATAAAGCGCCTCCGTGTTGCATCTCGGCCGCCCGCATTCCAGCGTAGGCGTGAGATTCGTTCTGTCTTCATTTTCAGGGTCCGTGATATAATTCTTCGGACAGCAGTGCGTCGGTAAAGTGCTTTTCGGGGTGACCCTACAACCCCACTGACCTAGAAAATCGGTGAGAATATTATAACGAAATTGGCATCTAATCACGTGAACAACTCCCCGCTTCGGTGGGTTACACGGATTTGTGTTGGTCTAACCGCTGGTATTGGCGTGGTGATTACTGCACGTCCGCTGTATACCGTTGTTGTTCTTTTTTGGGTCGACCGCAGCGTCTCGCTCGTTCGTCGATTCGGGTTGCTATTGTTTGCATCTCCTCGGCCGTCAGTGACACCGACTGGGAAGTCCAGAGCCCCGAGAAGTGGACATTCGACGTTTTCACCGTACGAGATGGGGCTCTTCAGGTTCTTCACACCAAAGGTCGGTTCGATAACGCTAGCTGAACGAATCCCACCGATAGTGGTGTACAACCTCCGCCCGTTTGTGAATACACTCCTTCTCGGACTCGTTTTTGTGCCACTCCCGGTGTTGGCCACTACGTGGGCTGAGCCAACGTCGTCAGTGATGGCTGCGTTCTGGACACCGACAACGCGACTCGTCGTTGCAGGTGGGGTCCTCGCGGCGTGCGTGAAGCATGTGGACTTGACCCGACTGCAGCGGACGCCAACGTACCCCACTGCGGACAATGTCTTTCCGGGATGGCGACTTGGCCTCTGGGCAGTCTACTGGGTGCCGTTGTGGGGGTTAGCAGTGATTTACACTTCCGGGCCGAGTGTGGACTCGCTCTTGGCAGTCGTCGCAGTTGGGCTCGTCGTCGTCCACACAATTCGCGATACTCGGCAGTTCGATGCCGCAGAACAACCCAGTACACAGACGAGCCAAACACCGGAGCAACAGACCCAACGACACGAGAACTCGTTGCCATCGGTGCCTCCCGAGACTGTGGTTCGTCCCACGCGACGTGCAGTCCACATCGGCGGTGCAATCGATAGCCTCGTTCCAATTGGACACGCTGCGGGAAGCATACGCCGAATCACTGGACAGAGTGCAATTCTCGTGGTTTTGGTCGTTGGGGTCCCTGTTCTCAGTCACGAATTGTTGTCGGTTGCGTCGGTGTGGGTGTTCCTCGGCCTGACCACCAGTTCTGTGGCAATCTACTTGGGAGGAATTGCACTCGTTGGTGCCCTGCATTACGACATTTCGTTTGGGACGACCGAATACCGATTGTACGAAGAGACCCTCGTCGCATACGACCGCCGACTTGACGCCGTGCAGTGGTCTGTCCCGTACGCATCCATTGCGTCTGTGTCGGTCCGAGATGGCTGGTTCGATTCACCATTCGGAACCGGCGTTGGAACAGTCAAAATCACACGAACCAGTGGTTCCGACCAGCAGGAACCATACCGCTTCTACCGGGAGTCAATCGTGTTCGTTGACGACCCCGACCACGTTGCCGATCTGATTACTGCAGCACGAGACGGTACTCGTCAGACAGTTCAGGAGTCGTCGTAACGGCGTCTGGACTGTCGGTATGACATCTCCCAACCATTCCGGTTGCGGCATATGTCAATTTCCACACTACAGGGACGCAATTTCATCATCATATCTGGCTTCGACTCTCACCCCTAACTACCCCCGGTCGCCACGAGAACTGATTTAATATGTATCCAAGTAATTTCTTTGTCATATTGGTTCCTGAGTAGTATGTCATACTCATTGTATTTGAGTAAAAGGTCTCCGATAGAAACGCGATATCTACCGCGTGGCGTCTGCTTAGGAGAGGACCCGTCAAGTCATATCATATACTATATCAGCTTATATTTTGGTTTTTAAGGCACCGTCTAGTTAAGGGATGAACAGGTCGAAGAGCTAGTTTCCTATGCTACTCTCAGACCTGCTCAAGGAGAGTTTGGACACAGCTACGCTTGAATGTTGGCAGCGGGAGC
>NZ_AOLK01000003.1 GCF_000336755.1 Haloferax elongans ATCC BAA-1513
GCAGTGTTCGTTCATTACTATAACTTTCAGCGACCGCATCAATCGCTCGACGGACGACCGCCAGCTCAGGAGGTTAACTAGACAGTGCCGTTTTTAAATATTTATTCAAAATCAGATATTATGTGTGTGGTGGCAAGCAGTCAGTAAACCATCGAGACAAATTTCCCACGCATTTATGACAGACGTTGGGTTATTTTATGGGATTACAGTACTGTATATCGGACATGGTCCTCCCAACGCTGTCCAACCTCATCAAGCAACTTCGCCCACGAACGCTACTGGTTTCCCTCGGATTATTCATCTGTTCAGCTGTCTTCTTTAATTTCATGTCACATGTTGAGGTTCTCGTATCGGTACTTCGATGGGAGTATCTTACGCTTGGGTTGCTGGTATTCAGCGCTGCCCTCGCTGCTCGGGACGATGGACTGGTGCGAACGTGGCTGTTCGCATTCGCCCTTGCCGCCGGGTTCGGGATTCACCTCGCTGGAATTGGGCTTACTGGCGGGCGTCCAGGGCCACTCTTCCGCATCGCGTGGGGTGCTGTGGTAGGACTGAGTGCTGCTCTCGTCCTCGGTACACTCGGTGGGGCGCTCGGAGTAGGAGTCAAGCGCCTCGCGACGAAGTGACTGCGAAATGCAGCAACCTTCGTGAGGTGCAGTATGAGAATTCACAGATACCATCCTCGCGAGTGGCGGTTGTGACATCCCCCATACATGTATTTCTATTGAGCGTAATCGCGAGACTTTTACTGATGCGGTCGTTCACTTCTGCGAGGATGTCTCGGGACTCATGATAGATATCTACACGAAGCCTGAGGCAGGATGGATTCCAATTTTGGTCAGGAACCTGTCTCACTCCGACTTTGACTGCCACAAGCGTGTTACAAGGGCTGTGAATTGGCCACGCTTGAGCGAGACGTTGGCCCTCGCTTGGCTGCCAGAGGCTTCAGTAGACGAACCCGAGACAAGAGGGGAAACCAGCAGATGAAGCTCCGCACGCAGGTGAGCCTCCTCCTTGTCGTTCTCGCTCTCGTGTTGTCGGGCATCATGTTTGCCGGGTTTCAACTGGATAAAGAAGCGATTACCGACCAGCAGCAAGCCGAAACACTGCAGACGAGCACGGAAATCGCAAGTGGGCTCGACACCAGACTGGAGAGTCTAGAACGGACTGTCCGGCTTCAGGCCACGAATCCGGCGGTCGCGAGACACGGGACCGCAGACCAGCAACAAGCGTTGGCAGCGACCGTAAACGAAACTGTGTTCGACGGAGTTTCGGTCATCCACCGAAACGGAACGATGACCGGTATCGAAGCTGGGCTCGACGCCGAAACCCGGTCGAAATTAGTCGGGTCGGATTTTGGTGACCGTCAGTACTTCCAGCGAGCCATGGGTGGTGAAACGTACGTCAGTAAACCAGTTGCTGCCGACACGGGCAACTACATCGTCACGGTCAGCACGCCGATTTACCAGAATGGAACTGTTGTCGGAACCCTGAATGCTGCCCTTCACCTCCAAAACAGTTCGTTCTTTAGCGGTGTTACCAGTGCTGCAAACAGTCACCACGGCGTCACCATTCAGTCCCCCGGTGGAGAGGTCATTTACGACCGGGAACCGACGCCAGCCACGAACCTCGTCACAAAGAACGCCACTGTCGACGAAACGGGATGGACCGTCCAAGTACAGACGAGTCGAAATGTCCTCGCCAGTGAGCTTCAACGCATTACGGTATACCAGACCGGTGCGGTGGGGCTGGTCATCCTTTTAATCGCGGGAATCGGGCATGTACTCTACACCCGTACCGTACGGTACCACGAGCGGTTAGTTGACGGATTCGATAAAATCCAAAAGCAAGAATATGGTGTTCAGGTGTCGGACGAAGCAACGTCCGAGTGGCAACAGCTATTCACCGCGTTTAACGAGTTGAGCCGGACGCTCGCCGACTACGAAGCAGAACGAACCCAGCAACAGAAAGAACTGCAGCGAGAGCGCGACCGTTTTTCGGCACTCTTCGAGAGTATTCCGGAACCAGCAGTCATGGTCGAAACCACGGAGTCGGGGACCGCTCTCAAAGACGTCAACGAAGCGTTCGAGACGACGTTCGGGTACGACGCCTCGGAAGCCATCGGGTCCAATATTAACGACCTTATCGTTCCAGACTCCCAACGTGGTTCGGGCAGGGCCATCGATGAGAAAGCTGCCGCAGGCGAGCAAATAACTCGTGAGGTCCGTCGTGAAGCGAGCGATGGTGTGCGCGATTTCCTCTTGCGTTCGACGCTGTCACGTGGTGAAGGCGATGACGTGTATTTTGGAGTCTACATCGATATTACCGACCGGAAACAGCAGAAACAAGAACTCGCCAAAACCAACAGTATCCTCACCTCGGTGCTCGGTAATCTGCCAGTTGGAGTGCTAGTCGAGGATACCGACGGTACCATTACCGCCGCAAATCAGACACTGGTGGACGTCCTCGGCGTTTCCGAACCACCAGAGGCCCTCATCGGCCGCGATTGTGACCGGGTAGTCGGTGAGTTGAGCGACCAGTTCGCAGAACCAGACAACGTCAGTGCTCGGATCAACGAGATTCTCGCCACCGGAGAACCAGTCCTCGACGAGGAAGTACGAATGGCAGATGGTCGCATCCTATCTCGGAGCTTTGTCACCTACTCCACACCATCCGGGACCGGGTGCATCTGGCTCTATCGAGATATCACTGCCCAGAAGCGACGCATACGTAGATTAGAGCGTCAAGATTTCCTCTTCAACCGAACCCAGGAGATGGCATCTCTCGGTATCTGGGAGTACGACCCCGAAACGGACGAAGTCTTCTGGTCCGATGGTGTCCGAGAGCTCCACGCTGTCGGTACAAACGAGGAGCTCACGCTGCAAGAGTGGCTCGAGTTTTACTCCCCAGAGGACCGCAAGGCAATCAAGGAGACAGCAAAGCAAGTTCTCGACGAGCGTGGGGAATACGAACTCACCCTCCGGCTCCGTCGCGATGACGGCGAGGTACGAGACGTGCGTGCTCACGGGGAAGCAATCCACGACGACGGCGACGAGGAATCAGGGGTCAAACTAAGAGGCGTCTTCCAAGACATTACTGAACAAAAAGCCCGCGAGCGAGAGCTCACCCGATACGAGACGATAATCGAGTCGATGACCGACGTCGCGTGGATTCAAGATTCCACTCAAGACCTCGTATTCGTCAACGAACGGTTCACAGACGCCTTCGGTGTTACTCCCGAAACTCCCGAGTCGTTCCAAGCTGCCTTAGGTGCCGCTGACCTCGCACCAACGGACGAACTCAACGCGCTCGACGCCGTGACCGACCGCGTGCTGAACGGTTCGCAGGACTCAGCACGAATCGAACTTCCGCTTTCCCTACCGGAAGGCCGGCGAGTCTTCGATATCAGACTCAACCCGATCACCTACGACAATGGAGAAATCAACGGCGTCGTTGGTCTTGCGCGGGATATTACGGTCCAGAAAGAGCACGAAAAGCGCCTCAGTCGGTTGAACAACATCAGCCGCGACCTGATGCAGGCCGACACGAGCCAGGCAATCGCGACGGTCGCTGTCGAATCGGCACAAGAGCTGTTCGGGATTCCGATGAGCGGGTACTGGGTGTACGACGAGGAGGCCGACGTCCTCACGCCCGTCGTGGTTACTGACTCCGCACGGGAGCTCCTCGGCGAGCCACCAGTGTTAGAGCGTGGGTCGAGCCTCGCGTGGGAGGTGTTCCAATCACAGGAAGTCACACTGTTTTCGGATATCCCCTCACAGCCAGCCCGCTACAATCCTGAGACATCGATTCAAAGTGAACTGATCTTGCCGGTCGGAGACCACGGGGTGCTGCTTCTCGGTGCCACCGGCGAGATGGCCTTCGACGAAGCGGACCACTCCCTGGCGACGATACTGGCCGCAAACGTCGAATCGGCACTAGAGCTTGCCACCAAACAAGAGCAGTTACTCGAACAGCGCACCCAACTCGACCTGGCACTCGAAGGCGGGCAATTGGGTGTGTGGGACTGGGATGTTCAGACAGATACCGTGTCGTTCAACGAGCAGTGGGCAGCGATGCTTGGCTATTCGCTGGACGAGATAGAGCCAAATATCAGTGCATGGTCGGACCGCGTCCACCCCGAGGACCTTCCGATGGCCGAAGTCGCGCTCGACGCTCACTTCGACCGTGAGACCGAGTACTACAAATGCGACCACCGAATGCGGTCGAAATCCGGCGACTGGATTTGGGTTCGAGACGTCGGCCGAGTCGTCGAACGAGACGACGATGGAAACCCACTGAGGGCAGTCGGAATCCAACAAGACATCACCACGGACAAACAGCGAGAGCTGAAATTACAGGACATACTCGAGCAGACTCAGCGACTCATGCAGTCTAAAACAGTCACAGAGGCTGCGGAGGTCGCTGTCGAGATTGCAGACGAGACACTCTCGTTCCCCCTCGCCGGTGTCTATCTCGACGACGGCGACGGACGCCTCGAACCAACGGCTGTCACCGAGTCTGTCGAGGAACGACTCGGCTCCGAACCAACCTATGTGGAAGGGAGCGATGGTCGAGTCGTTGACCGAGTCGTGTGGGACGCCTACACAGCAGGACAGACACAGGTCATCAGGAACGCCGAACAGGAGTTCCCGGACCTCGCGAACCAGACTCCAATTCAAAGTGGGATTATTCATCCCCTGGCAACCCACGGCGTATTTATCACCGCTGTCGACTCACCAGACGGGTTCGACGAGTTCGACCAGTACCTCGTCGAGTTGCTCGCAGCGCTACTAACGACCACAGTCGAGCGAATCCAGCAAGCACAGCAACTCGAATCACAGCGGGATAGTCTCGAACTGCTCAACCAGATGGTACGCCACGACATCAGAAACGACCTCCAAGTGCTCGTTGGGTATCTCGACTTAGCCGAGGAAGCTGCCGACGGAGCCGAGAAACAGTATCTCCAAACGGCGTTGGAAAGTGCCGATAACGCAGTTGAGCTGACGAAAACCGCGCGGGACCTGTCGGAAGTCATGCTGCAAGACGAGACGACTCGACAGCCAGTTTCGTTGCGGCGTGTCGTGAGCCAGCAGGCAGACGACCTTCGGTCGGCAGACTCGGGCGCGGTCATTACGCTCGATGAGTCACTTCGAGGCGTGACGATTCGTGCCGATGATCTGTTCGACTCGGTCATCCGCAACCTCCTCAAGAACGCCGTCCAACACACCCGCAAGGACCGTCCCGAAATCATGGTGTCGGCAACAGTCGAAGACGGTCGTGTAGAACTCCGAATCGCCGACAACGGTCCCGGCGTCCCCGATAGTCAAAAAAAGTCCATCTTCGGGAAGGGTGAAAAGGGCTTAGACAGCGAGGGGACTGGAATCGGATTGTACCTCGTCAATACGGTCGTCGAAAGCTACGGGGGTGCTGTGTGGGTCGAGGATAACGACCCAGAAGGTGCAGTCTTCGTGTTGGACCTCCCGCAGGAGACGACCTAGCAACTAGGCCTTTCGCTTGGGAAGAGAGCAAGCAGCGAAACCGTCGAACGCGCGTCGGAACCATTGGGCCACGTTTTTATCACATCTGTTTGTCAATTCTAACATGCAGTGGTCCCCTCTGGCTCGCAGAGAATGTCGAACGGTACTCACCTCGAAAGGAGCGTGGATTCTCACCGCTCTCATCGTGTTGTGGGGCTTTCGGCCCACGTACACGGGGTGGAACGCAATCGGACAGAACATCACTATCGGATACATCCAAACGGGTGTCAACGTACTGCTCCCAATCGGTGTCCTCCTCCTCACCTACCAGTCGCTCATCGGTGAGCGAACGACCGGGAGCATCAAATTCCTCATCGCCTTGCCACTGAAGCGAACCCACATCATCCTCGGCAAGACCATCGGCCGATTCGCTGGCCTCGCTGCGACCGTTGGTGTCGCAGTACTCCTCCTCACCGGTATCGGTGTCTTCGAACACGGCGCGTTCGCCATCCGCCCGTTCGTCGGCGTGGTGCTCGCAACGGTGTTGTTGCTCGCCGCGCTGGTCTCGCTCGGCGTGTTGCTCTCGACAGCGGTCAAGAGCACGGTGTCGGCCGCAGGAATCGTGGTCGGATACATCCTCGTGACGCTCTTTTGGAATACGGTCGTCTCGAAGGTGTATACGGTTGTGACGGAGGTGCCGGTCAATCCGTACGACGCACCGGCGAGCGGGCCGCTATTTTTCGCTCTCAGGCTGACGCCAGACGGTGCGTACAACGTCCTGACGAACTGGATACTCGGTGTCGGCAACTCCGCCGACCAGTTCCGAGCCGTCTACACGAAACTCAAGCCCGGGCATGGAGTCAACGCGTTCGTCGTCGAGGCGGCGTTCGAAAGCGGCACAGCGCCGTGGTATCTCCACCCAGCCTTGAGTATCGGTATCTTGGCCGGGTGGATAGTGGTCCCGCTCGTGCTCTCTCGTCGCATCTTCAACACTGGTGATGTGCTATGAGTAGCGACGCACCTGTAATCGAGACGAACGGATTGACCAAGCAGTACGGCGACGTTCGCGCGGTCGATTCTCTCGACCTCGCTATCGAAGCCGGTGACGTGTACGGCTTCCTCGGTCCGAACGGAGCTGGAAAATCGACGACAATCGGCCTCCTCCTCGACTACCTGCGACCAACAGCAGGGACGGTACGCGTCTTCGGAACAGACCCGCAACGAGACCCAGTCGAGATTCACAACCGAACCGGCGTTCTGCCGGACCGATTCGGCCTCTACGAGGGACGGTCCGCACGGCAGCACGTCTCGTTCGTCACGGAGACAAAACGGGTTGACGACGACCCCGAAGCACTCCTCGACCGCGTCGGGTTAGCGGACGCAATCGACGACGACGCGGGAGAGTTCTCGAAAGGGATGGAACAACGGCTGGCGCTCGCAATGGCGCTTGTCGGTGACCCAGACCTGCTCGTCCTCGACGAGCCGTTCACTGGGCTCGACCCACACGGGGTCCGTCGCGTCCGAGAGATTGTCCACGAAGAAAACGAAAGGGGTGCGACGGTGTTCTTTTCGAGCCACGTGCTCGGCCAAGTCGAACTCGTCTGCGACCGTGTCGGCGTATTGCACCAAGGCCGGTTGGTCGCAGACGGGACCGTCGACGAGCTCCGAGCTGCGGCGGGCACCGACGACGATGCGGTGATTGAAGACGTGTTCGTCGAACTGACCGACGCGCGTATCGACGCCGGAGGTGAGTCCCAATGAAGCGACGGACGTTTGTAACCGCCAGTGCGCTTTCGATAGCTGGTCTCAGTGGGTGTATCGCCGACACGGAGTACCGAATTGCCGAGACGACTGCGAGGACCGGCATCGACTTGCTCGACTTCTCGGTCCGTACAGAGGTGCCCGACGCGACTATCAAACACCCTGCAGAGTTCGTCTTCGAACTCGAAAACACCGGCAACGACCCCGTCGGAATCAAAAACTACGGTGTGTGGCCGTTCGGCCTTATCGCGGTCCACCAGTCGCCAGATGCCGACACCTCTATCGCTCCCGGCAAACTCTCTTCGCAATCGTACGAGACGAGCGACCGCGTCGACGTGAAGCCGACCGGGATGGGGCTCGATGGAACTCCAATCACACAGACGCTCGAACCCGGAGAGCGTGTCCACGAAACGTATCAGCTCCACGGCGAAGAGATTCGAGGGGAGGGCACCTACTACGTTGTTCCGTACTTCGATGACAACCTTCCGAGCTACGCGATAGACGGCGATTGGACGACGTTCGAATTCCAATGTGAGATTCGTATCGAAGCGATTGAGCGGTTGCCGTTGTAGAAGACGGTTGCGGAGGTTTGCTGCGAGGACGGCGAGATAGCATACTCTCGCACACCCACTCCGCCAATCTCGTCCGATAAATCTCGACGGTACTCTTTGCCCGTCCACCACGGGCCTCTATCGACATGAGGTACACTTCGAGCGCGTTCATAGTGGCGTCATGGTAACGCTCGCGTAGCGCAGACGCGTACCACTTCAGAGGTGAGTGACCTCAGTCCGAAGCAGTCTCCTAGTTGCCGATATCGGTGTGCAGCACCGAGTCCTGCGACACCAATTATCTGCAGTAGGCCTCTCCATCAGGCACCACCTCCATCAGAGCAGAGCATTCCGCACTCGAATCCCAAAGGCCAAACATCACTCCCTCATACATCAGTTAATGACTGAGTCACAAGACACGGACGCAGGGCCGAAAATATCAGTCGCAGTTGTAGATGACACGCACACGAACGAGATTCCAGACAATATTGACTCTGAACTATATACGACAACACGACCAGAGTCATCGATAGTTGAGTTTGCGGCTGCCCCTGATAGTGAGTTGGCAGAGGCACTCAGACGGAACGGGTTCGACGTCTAAACTACTCCGCTGTTAACCGCCTGTTTTATCGCGAGCTGTCAAATCAAACCTGATGGCGAGTCATTCCCATTCTGATTTGGTTTCTCCGGAAATGATTGGGGTGTCTAGTTCGAATAAAAGCGGACATTCGGAGCTGTACAAACGTCACTCGGTACGCGAGACACCACATTCATATTAACTCAATAATTCAATTCGGGGTAGAAATAACAATACTTAGTATTTCTCCCTACTTGGTTTGCTATATGGCTGTAGTCAGCGTTTCGATGCCAGAGGAGTTGTTAGAACGCATCGACCAGTTCTCGGATGAGCATGGGTATACCGGTCGAAGTGAAGTATTGCGGGAAGCAAGCCGAAACCTTCTCGGAGAGTTCGAGGACAAGAAGCTTGAAAGCCGAGACCTCATGGGTGTTGTTACTGTCGTTTTCGATTACGAAACGACAAGTGTTGAAGAGAAAATGATGCACCTTCGACACGAGCACGAGGATATTGTCGCGTCGAATTTCCACAGTCACGTCGGTGGTCACCACTGTATGGAACTGTTTATTCTTGAGGGTTCACTCGAAGACATTTCGACGTTTGTTGGGAAGGTCCGAGCGACGAAAGACACACTCACAATCGACTACTCCGTGTTGCCGGTGGACGACTTTGGCCCGCTCTCTAATCTGAACTGACACATACATAGTGCGAGCGCATACCCGCGTCTTCAGGAGCGGGAGGAGGTCAATCTGGTTTCCTGTCTCACTGCATTCACACCTTCTCTAGCAATATCTCTGCCGCCCCTCCTCTTTGAATATTAATCACGACCACACAAATCACAGGTATTATTATAATCAGCCTCAGAGTTAGCAATACAGATGGTCCATATCTCGCGCCGAAGGCTGCTTCAGAAGGCAAGCGCAACAACCGTTGCTGCGGCGGGAATCGCTGGCTGCCTCGGTCAAGGAGGGAAGTCACTCGATTCCGTCACGGTCGCGTACGTCCCAATCTATCCGAACATGCAACACTACGTGATGGAACAGGAGGGCTTCTACGAGAACGTCCCCGCAGACGTCTCCATCGAGCGATTCAGCTCCGGGCCGAACGTCGTCAAGGCATTCGCCAGTGGAGACGTCGACGTTGCGCTCTTCGGAATTACTCCTGCAATGGTCCTCGCCGACAAGGGAACTGAAGCCGCTATCCTCGCGGCAAACTCGAGAAACGGCTTCAAGGTCATGGGAACGACCGAACTCGCTGAGCTCTACGAACAGGAAGGAAAAGCCACGTTCGAGCGCTTTGAGGAAGAGCATGGTCGTAAGGTTCGATTCGGTGCCCCACCGGATGGGAGCGTCCCCGACATCGTGCTCCGATACTGGATCCAAGAGGACCTTGGCGTCGGTGAGATGGAGTCCGTGATCAGCAAGTCGAAAGTCCCGCCAGCGAAAGCGGTCCAGACGATCCAATCCGGCGACATCGACGCGACGATCATCCAAGAGCCGTTTGCGACAATCATCGGCCAAGATGATGACTTCAGCGAACTCGCGTGGTCCGGCAACATCCTGGACAACCACCCCGTCACGGTGCTGTTCGCGAACCAGCGAGTACTCGACGACAGCGAGGTCGCCCAGTCGTTGGTCGAACAGCACGTAGCGGCGACCGAGTTCACGGCCGAGTCACCAGATGCAGCCGCTGCGCACGCCGCGTCAGTGATCGGCTCCGGCGTGAGCGAAGACCTTGCTACGGCAGCCATGGAGTCGAAGGCATCCGAGTTCATTTCGGACCCGCACGCAATCACCGACCAGGCCGCGACGATGGGTGAGTTTGTCGCTAACGTTGGGAACATCAAAGAACCGGTCGCAACGGAGAACCTCTTCGCGTTCGACCCCTACGACGCACTCCAGTAATGAGTACGCGAACCGACACCAGTTCAGAGATGGTCGTCGCCGGCAGCTTCGAGGGGGACCTACGGCGGTATCTGCGCGGCCTCGGTGGGCTTCTTGTGTTCCTCGTCGTCTGGTGGGTCGGCGCGATGACGACCCAGCCGTCGTATCTGGTGCCGGGACCGCTCGATTCGGCGCGTGCGTTCGTCGACCTGTTCACGACCTCGACCGCAATCGTGGTCCCCGTACTGGGGTCAAGTCTCGTACTGCCGACTGGGCTCGCACACCTCGCACAGACGTTGTTCCATTACGTGCCTGGTCTCCTTCTCGGTGCGGGCTGTGGGATTGGACTCGGACTGGCGATGGGGTGGAACGGAGCACTCGACGACTGGCTCCGGCCGCTCGTACGGGTGCTGCGGCCGATCCCACCACTTGCGTGGGTCGTCTTCGCAATCGTCTGGTTCGGTATCCACCACACCGGCGCGGCGTTTATCGTCTTCGTTGGCGCGTTCTGGATCAACTTCTACGGCGCCTATGGCGGCGTAGAAGGCGTCTCCAGTGACCTCACAGATGCAGCGTCGACGCTCGGCGTCGAGCGCGACCTCTCGATGCTGAAACTCGTTGCACTCCCGAGCGCCGCGCCTCAAGTGTTGACCGGGTTCAGGACGAGCATCGGTCGCTGCTGGATGATCGTCGTTGGGGCCGAGTTGTTCGGCGCACCCGGTGTCGGCTACGAGATTATCAACGCCTCGAACAACCTCGCGATGGACACAAGCGTCGCGTACATGTTCCTGATCAGCTTGGCGTTCCTCTGTATGGACGTTGGGTTCCGCCTACTCGAAGGGAGGGTTCTCGCGTGGCGCTGAGATCAAACTCGTCGACCAGCCGAGAGTCGAGCGAGAAGATCACAATTCAGAACGTCAGTAGGTCATACGAGTCGACGCAGGCGCTCGCAGACGTCTCGTTCTCGGTGGCGGAGGGCGAGTTCTGCTGTGTCGTCGGTCCCTCGGGGTGTGGGAAGACCACACTGCTGCGGGCGATAGCGGGCCTCGACGACCCCGACAGTGGTTCAGTTCTCGTTGATGGGAATCCGGTCAGTGACCCGGGTCTGGACCGAGGAATGGTTTTTCAGGAGTATGCACTGTTCCCCTGGCGAACCGTCCGTGGGAACATCCGATTTGGCCTCGACCGTCCCGCGTGTGACTGCGCAGACTGTGAGGCACGAGTTCGAGAGTTAATCGACCTCGTTGGGCTCGAAGGCTTCGAGGACGCGTATCCGAAGGAACTCTCGGGAGGAATGAAACAGCGCGTCGGAATTGCCCGTGCCCTTGCGGTCGACCCAGAGATTCTGTTGATGGACGAACCGTTCGGCAGCGTTGATGCTCGTACGCGTGACCGCTTGCACTCCGAATTAATTGATATCTGGACGCAGACCGAGCAGACTGTCGTGTTCATCACCCATGACATCGACGAGGCAGTGACCTTGGCCGACCATGTGGTTGTTATGGACGCTGACCCCGGAACTGTACAATCAACGTTCTCCATCAATCTTGAACGCCCGCGAGAACGGACGTCTCCTGACTTTGTGGACCTCGTCGCACAAATTAGGGATGAACTCGGGAGTCCTGTTGAGACTACTGTCTGACATTCTCTTGGGCTGTTTTATTAACAACCCTCACTCAGTCCGCCATCTCTATTATCACTGAGACAATTTTTAATATATGCCCATCGTGAGCTCCTCGATGACGGAGCGACTCCGGGACGACCTCGATACGTTTGCGGAAGAACACGGCTACAGTGGCCGAAGTGAGGTTATCCGCGAAGCGTGCCAGTCGTTGCTCGAAGAGTACCAGGAGACAAAATACGAAAGTCAAGACGTATTGGCAACGGTTACTGCTGTTTTCGGATACGGCGAACCAGAAATCGAACGTCGGATGATGGATATTCGCCACCAATTCGAAGAATCGATTCGGTCAAACTCACACAATTGCCTCAAGGATAACGCAGGTTGTGTCGAGACATTCGTCATCGAAACCGAGTATGAAGATGCACTGCGATTTATCGGGACCGTTCGAGGTGCAGATGAGTCTGTTTCAGTTGAATATACCCTTCTGCCTGTTGATGTAATGGGCGTAGAGATTGGCAAGCCCTAGACAAAGATTGAGAGGACGACAAGAGGTCGAGTAACTCTACCAGTGTCGCATTTTATTTGTCCCGTTATTAATATCTACACTACTTCTTTCCATTAATAGTACTATAATAGATATACAAATTAGTAACGTAGTCATAGCACACATTCACTTTGGGAAGAGTCGTTCCCCCATGGAAACTCATTCTTTGGAGTCTTCTCGGGGCCGGATTGATCGGCGCCGCAGTTTACCGAGTTCGAAGGGAGATGCGTTCTCGTCCGCAACAAGTGTGACCTTGTCTCTGACGAGGACCGCGAAGATGTAGAGCATATCATCCGAGCGGTTCCACGGGTGGCTCCGCTCGGTCCCCGAGTCCGACATCCGCGTGAAAGGAAATCTGTGGGTCACTGGACGAGACCGCTACGCCCTCGACGCGTGTCCTGTGCGTGTCCGGTTCGGTTGAAACGATGGCTCTAAACCGGTAATACCAGCTGTTTGTAACTCCTCAACGAAGGACTCCGCACGGACTTCCTCCGTCGTGTGTTCTTAGTCACGCGCCAAAATTGGTAAGACCTCGGCTTCCTTAGCGAGTTTTTATTAATACTACTATCTAAAATCACAGCTCTTATTATCTGATTTAGTTTGATTAACAATACATGACTCAGTACACGCGGCGACGACTCATCACGGTTGGCTTGGGTGCCGCTACGGTCGGCACTCTCGCAGGGTGTACGTCGAACGATGTCGGTTCTAGTACAGGGTGTGGCAACGGGCCGGAAGTACAGTCTTCATTCTTCGTCTCAGAACACAACCTCCAATACGTCTGTTCCGACCCACTCGAATCCCAGAAGGCGGCGAATCAGCTCGTTGCGGAGACCGATGCCACCGAGGTTCTCCCGCTAACGCCGCTTCCCGAACAGACGCAGGAGTGGATCGACAACGACTGGGGGTACGTCGAAATCATGGAGAGCGTCAATCTCGGGACGCTAAAGAAGGCGCTCGGTGCAGCATGACTGACCAGCCCTGTGGCAACTCCGAACCCACGTGGAACGGGAATGCTGACCCCGGCCCCTCCGAGCAACTCCGCCCGGAATTGATGTCGCTCGTCGTCGGCTCGGCCGAGCGACCGGCCTGTACAATCTACCCACCGGACGTTGCTGTTCCGTTTCGGACGACGACGTGGATTACGGCACATGGAGATTCGTTCGTCGACCTAAGCGACTGGCGATGAACGTGAGTCAAACGAGCAGTGTCGATGAAGTGCGACCATCGTACGACTACGTCATCGTCGGCGGCGGCGTTCACGGTACCCATCTGGCTTTGCGGTTGCTCACCAAGACGGACCTGACACACGAAGATATCGCTCTCCTCGAACCGGGCGGTGAACTCCTTGGGGCGTTCCGACGACAGTGTCGCCAGTGTGGGATGGAAGCACTGCGTTCGCCGTTCGTCCACCACGTCGGCGTCGATCCGTTCTCACTCAGGGACTTCGCACGTGCGCGGGGACGGATGGGTGAGCTCCTGCACAGTGAGACGGGTGGTGACCGCCCAACTGTCGATCTCTTTTTCGACCATGCCGACTGGGTGATCGAACGTCACGATCTCGACTCGCTCATCGAACCCATAGCTGCAACAGGCGTGCAGAAAGAACGAGATACACTCGTCGTCCAGACGACGAACCGGCCGCTTCGAACGGACCGGTGTGTCTTAGCTGTTGGCCACGGCGGTGCGTACACCCGTCCAGAGTGGGCGACTGACCTCCCGGTCGATGCGCCGGTTACGCACGTGTGGGACGACGAATTCGACCCCGAGGCAGTTGGCGATGAAGCAGTTGGAATCGTGGGTGGTGGAATCACAGCCGCACAGCTAGCGACTTCCCTTGGACGTCCTGAACGTGAAGTGACTGTCTTGACACGAAGCCCACTTCGAGTGAACCAACTCGAAGCGGATAGCCACTGGATGCACCCTAGTGGGCCGGAGTCGCTCGACTCGTACTCCCCTGGGTCGAAAGAACGATACGATGCCATCCGAGAGGCACGGTACGACGGTACGATACCACCATACCTGATTCGACGCTTTCGTCAGTGTATCGACCGAGACCCCGTCGAAGTCTGTCAGACCGAGATTGACGAGGCGACATGGACAGGCGGTCCAATAGTCGCGAACTGTACGGACGGTACCGCGTGGTGCTTCGACCGTATCATCCTCGCAACCGGGTTCGAAGACCCATACGGGAACCCGCTCTTTCGTTCGGTTGCCGATTCGCTCGCTCTCGAAACGGGGTATCGTGGAATGCCAGTGCTGGACGAGGAGTCGCTTGCATGGCGGCGGTCGACTGGTGATTTCTCGCGAGTACACGTGACTGGTGTCGCCGCCGAGTCGATACTCGGACCGTTTGCTCGGAACATCATCGGTGCAAGACGTGCTGGGGAACGACTCGTAGCGATGCACGAGACACACGACGAAGCCAATTCAGCGTCACGTGCGATGGGGGCAACGTAACGTGCCGTCGAGTGACCTCACACTCGCGTTCTCGCTCGCCTCACTCGACGAACTATCGCGTCCAAGGTCCGCGCTGGAGGATGCGACTCGGTGGGCAACGTACGTCGGCATCGTCTCCTCAGAACCGTCCTACGTAGAGCGGCGGCGAGTTCGAGAAGCCGAGTATCCCCAAGACTTCCTATCGGGTCCTCGCTCGAAGGTTGAAGCCTTGGAGACCGCCCGAGACAATTTCCAAACGCAGCGGTACCTGTTCGTCGGTGTAAGCACGTCGGACGAGCAAACCGCGTCTGACGCTGGATGGGCGTATAAATCGATAACCGACGCAGCAAACGCAGCGGACTGGTCGCTCAGGGATGTGTTTCCTTCGGGTGACGACTGGTTACAGCGAGAAAATTCAGGTTGGGGGTAGCTCGGAATCGCACTGCGTAGTCAGTGGTTCTGGTGAATGTGGTCGCGCAGCGAATCAGTGTCGTCGAACTTCTCGTTGCACTCAGCACACGTGTTGTGGTGGAGTGCGACGTGTTGAGTCACGCCAGCAGCGCTCTTGAACTGTGCATCGCAACTGGAGCAGGTGTAGGACATTTCATTAATAACTCAGTGGCCACTATATTAAAAAGATTATTAAAAATTGAGTCAAAGAGATTGATATGGACTAGTAATCCTGGTCTTCAGTTAACTAAGACTGGTCGGCTAGGAGAGCATGAAACTCCCCTAGTCGGACCTAACGTGCCTCCTCAGCCAGCTTTCGAAGTGGACCGGCGAGACTCGTATCGTCGGCGAGCGTATCGAGTTCGTCCGTCGCCCGACACCGACCGAGCGCATCCAATGCCTGGCGGCGAAGTCGTCCGGAAAGACCGTTCGTAACCACGATAACACGTAGTTGCGTGGTTGCTCCTGCCTCCGCGAGTTCGTCGATGGCGTCCTCCCGCGCTCGCCGCAGCGCGTTCTTGTCGACGACCGTCTGAAAGAGTGAGCGTGGCGACGGCATCGTTAATCGGCGAGGCCGACCTCCTCGGCGCTGTCGTCTATGGGCTGGGTGCCTTCGTCGGTGGGGTCTTCGGCGTCTTCGCCGCCTTCGAACGTCGGGAAGCGGTCCTCGAAGACATCCCAGTCGGCATCCATCTCCTTGTCGGTCAGCGTGGCCGTTTCGAGTTCTGCGCGGAGTTCGTCGTGGTCCATGTCGGCCCCGATGATGACGAGTCGGGACCCTCGGTCACCGTACGTTGGGTGCCAGTTTTCCTCCAGTTCGGGATACGCTTCGAAGTACTGCGCCTGTTCCTCCTCAGGGAGCGCTGCGACCCAGCGACCAACAGGCTCGATTCGGATCGACTGCCCGGCGACGTCGACTCCCAGACCCATCTCCGGCCGCCCGGCCAGCCAGAAGTGTCCCTTCGAGCGGACGACGTTCGTCGGGAAGTCGTCCAGCAGGTCGGCGAACCGTTCGGGATGGAACGGTCGGCGAGACTCGAACACGAACGAGGTGACGCCGTGTTCCTCCTCTGCAGATTCGTGCGGTTCCTGAAGTTCTTGCATCCAGCCTGCGGACTGACTCGCTGCTTCGAAATCGAACCGACCGGTATCGACGATTGCTTCGGGGTCGACGGCGCCGTGTTCCGTCCGGATGATCTCCGCACGTGGTTGCAATACCTCGACCATCTCTTCGATTTCGTCGAGTGTCTCCTCGTCGACGAGGTCGCACTTGTTCAATAAGAGGACGTCACAGAACTCGATCTGTTCGACCAAGAGACTCCCAAGGTCTTTCTCGGTATCGCCGTCCATCAGCGACTCCTTCGAGTCGAACGTCGTCCAGAACTGGTGGGCGTCAACGACGGTGACCGTCGTGTCGAGTTCGTAGTAGTCCATGACCTCGATACCGGTCTCCTCGTAGAACTCCGTGGGGTCGAGGTCACCCTGGTCGAATCCCATAGTAAGCGTCTGGGCGACAGGGAGTGGCTCTGCGACGCCAGTGGATTCGATGACGAGGTAGTCGAACTCGCGGGCCTGTGCGAGCTTTGCGAGTGCATCGAGCAAGTCTCCACGTAGCTCACAGCAGATGCAGCCGTTCGACAGTTCGATCAACTCCTCGTCGTCCTCCGAGATGTCTGAGTGTTCGGCGACGCGCTCGGCGTCGACATTCACCTCGCCCATATCGTTGACGAGGACCGCGACATCCAGATCTGTTCGCGTGTTCAGGAGGTTGTTCAGCACGGTTGTCTTGCCTGCGCCGAGGTTGCCGCTCAGCACGGTGACGGGAATCGTTTCTTGACTCATCTGTTATTAAGACTAGAGCGTATATTATTTATAATTGGTTATCTAGTATCCCATGTTGTTAACAGTGACTCCCGAAAAAGCCCGTAACAACGAGTCAGTCGACGTCGTAATCGTCGGCGCAGGTGCCGCAGGCGTCGGTATTGGGGCCGTCCTCGCGGACCTGGGTCTCGACTCCTACGCCATCCTCGAGCGAGACGAAGTGGGGGCGTCGTTCCAGCAGTGGCCAGATGAGATGCGTCTCATCACGCCATCATTTCCCAGCAACAGCTTCGGTTGCCGGGACCTGAACGCCGTCACTACTGACACCTCACCCGCATTTGCGCTCGACCGTGAACACCCAACCGGTGGAGAGTACGCCGAATATCTCCAGGCAATCGTCGACTTTCACGACTTACCCGTCCGAACCGGTGTCGAGGTGGAGTCGGTACAGGGACACGACGACGGATTCGTACTTCACACGTCTACTGGCATCATCCAGAGCCAATTTGTCATCTGGGCAGCCGGACAGTTCGGCCAACCGAACGACAATCCGTTCCCCGGTGGGAGCCACTGCGTCCACAACTCCCGAGTCGAGTCTTGGAGTGCGTTCGCCGACGAGTGTGTCGAGGACCCCATCGTCATCGTTGGTGGGTACGAGAGCGGTATCGACGCGGCACTCGCTCTCGCTGACCGAGGTCACGAAGTGGTAGTCATCGACGAGGAAGGTCCGTGGCAGTTCCGGGGGCCAGACCCGAGTGAAGTACTGTCTCCATATACGAGCCAGCGGCTGCGGGAGGCCCTCGAACGCGATGCACCGATTGCCCTCGAAGACGGAATCCGCGTCGAGCGCGTCGACGTTGAGAAAGGGACGTTCGACGTAATCGGGACCGACGGAGCGTCGTTTACGACCCGGAATCCGCCGGTGCTCGCGACTGGATTCGAAAGTGGACTCGGTCTCGCCGACGAACACTTCGAATTCGAGAGTGGCCAGCCACAGTTGACCGAACGGGACGAGTCGACCACCACCCCCGGCTTGTTCCTCGCCGGTCCACAGGTCGCACACAACGGCCAACAGTTCTGCTTCATCTACAAGTTCAGACAGCGCTTCGCCGTCGTCGCCGACGAAATTGCCGCGAGACTCGACATCGACCGAACTCCCCTCGACGAGTACCGCGAGAAGAGCATGTTCCTCGAGGACCTGTCCTGCTGCGAACCCGATATGTGTGACTGCTAACCATGACGCGAGATACTCCGCAGAAAGACAGTGGAACCGAGCAGTCGACCAAGGCGAGAGACGACGACCAGCACGTCTGCCGGATGACGGGCCGCGAACAGGGTCTCGTCGGAAAGTACGACATCTGGCTCTGCCGGCAATCGTTCCGTGAACTGGCTCCGAAGATAGGATTCAAAAAATATGACTGATGCACAGAGTCGCACGGGCAACGTCGCATCGAAGGAAAACGACGAGAAGGAACCCGTCGTAGTCGTCGGCAAAGAGAGCGTCGGGAAGTCAGAGCTCGTCGCTGGCCTTTCCGGGACGACGCCGACGACTGGGAACTTCCGAGGAACGACTGTCGACGTCGAGCGATACGAGTCAGACGAGTTCGTCTTCGTCGACACGCCCGGCATCCTGCTCGAAACGGACACCGAAACCACTCGGACGGCGATTAGCGCCGTCGAAGAGACCGAGACCGTGTTACTCGTCGTTCGCGCGACGAACATCGACGACGACCTAGAAGACCTGCTGCCGCTGGTGCAAGGAAAAGTCGGTGCGATTGCGGTGACGTTCTGGGACAAAGTGGAAAACCAGCCTGAAGCGCGTCATAAATTGAACGCGCTCGCCGACGACCTCGGCGTCCCGCTCGCACCGGTGGACGCGCGAAACGTCTCCCGCGTCGCAACTGACGGCGGCAGCACTGCAGTCGACGGAAGCGATCACAAGCATCTCGTCAGCGCGCTTCACGACGCCGCCGAGTTCCCGGGGCGGACTCACCAGCAAACCGGCATCCACCTTGCTCCGCCAGACACACTCATCGAACATCCGCTCGTGGGGCCGTTCGTCAGTATCGCCTTGCTCTTGTTACCAGCCGCGGCCGCAGTTCACTTCGCAAACGCTGCGGCTGCCGAAGTCTCTCCCCGAGTGAGTGCACTGCTGGAACCCATAATTCGGTGGACGAGCGGCCTCCCGGGACCGCTGTCGGCAGTTCTGGGTGGGGACTACGGTCTGCTCTCAATGGGGCCGTTCCTGTTCGTCTGGGCTGGGCCGACGATTCTCATCTTCGCGGTCTTCATGGCCGTCTACAAGCAGAGTGGACTCGTCACGCGAATCACCGCGTCGCTCCATCCACACCTTCGGCGCGTGGGGCTTACCGGTCGGGACCTCGTTCGAGTGGTCATGGGATTCGGGTGTAACGTCCCGGCAGTCACCAGTACTCGAGGCTGTTCGGACTGTACGCGCCGAACGACCGTCTCGGCTATCGGATTCGGGTCGGCCTGTTCGTACCAGTTCCCAGCGACACTGGCTGTGTTCGCAGCCGTCGAGATGCCGTGGCTCGTCCTCCCATATCTCGGGATTCTCACGACGACGACACTCGTCTACGCGCGTCTGATCGCACCCGAGCGTGCGCGAACGGCGTCACTCGCCACCGAAAACCGTGCATTCCTCCAGTGGCCGACCTGGAAGTCAGTGTGGCGAGAGACCAGAACCGTGATTCAGAGTTTCTTCCTGAAGGCACTCCCCGTCTTCGCCGGAATCGTCCTCGTCGCATCACTTCTCGATTATTTCGGCGTCTTAGACGTGATGGGCGACGCGCTTGGGCCAGTGATGGCCCTGTTCAACCTCCCCGGTGAGACGGCACTCGTCGTCGTGATGGGGTCGATTCGAAAGGACGGTCTGCTCCTGTTACAGTCGGATGGCCTCAGCACGACGCTGTCCGCGATGACGCCCGTGCAAGTACTGACTGCCGTCTACCTCGCAGGAGTGTTGCTTCCGTGTCTGGTGACGGCGATCACGGTCGCGAAGGAACTCTCCCCGAGGTACGCCGGTCGGATGCTGCTCCGGCAGGCAGCAGCTGCGGCCGGCTTCTCACTACTCATCGGATGGGGCGGTGCCATCCTCTACTAACCGATGACCAGCGAAACCATGACGCTCGCGTTCGAACTTGCGTCGCTTCAGCAGGTTCGTGAGCCACAAGCGGTGGTCGTCGATGCACGACGATGGGCCCAGAACGTCGGGGTCGTTTCGACGGATTTCGACGCCGCTCACGCCTTCAGCGCCGAGTACCTCATTCGGCGAGACTTCCTAGTGAGGCCGACCCAATCAAACTTCCAGCGCATCTGTAGCCAGCTTAAGACGGAGAGACATGTTTTGGTCGGAGTCGCCTCCAATCGCCCGGACTACCTCCCTCAGCCCCACTGGGAATATCTTAGCCTCGGAGATGCTGCAGATGCTGCTAGCTGGGATTTGGAAACCACGGAAACGACACCACAAACAGAATCGACGCCATGGTTGAATCGCATCCTCCGAACCCAAGAATGAGAGTTTGTCGTGGCCGCGCCGAACTCACGAGTAGTCGAGACGCAGGTAGCTCGTACCGTGGCGGTAGTTGTACACTTCGACGCCGACACCGAGTGTCGAGAACACTGTCAGCACGAGCCACACGACGTCGTTGTGACTGAGGTACCGGCTCCCGTCTCCCCGAACTCGTCGGGGTCACATTTGTCGCGACGCTACACACTACAGGTTTCTTCTAAACCCACCGTAAAGCACTCGCTGAGCAGGTATACGGGTATTCTAACCAATTAACTCAATGACCTGCTCGCTTCTCAAACTGGCGTAACTAGACAGTGCCTATCAACAGTAGCTCTTGAGTAGATATAATGAGATGGCTCCGACTATACACTAAAATCTACACCTATCACTATGTGGTTCTCGGAATCGCTGGCATAGTAGCAACAGTCGGCCCTATTGAAATCCTCAAGAAGTTACAGGTGCGTCCGGTAGTCTGACCGGATGGAAGCCCTCCCGAAATCGCGGTTGCTCCAGTTCGTTGAGCAAGCGATGCACTTGGCACGCCGAGCTGTCACTCGCTACTCATCGAGGTTCTCTAAACGCCGGTACACACTCCACCAGCACATCGTCTTGCTCTGTCTCAAAGTACGGAAGAACACGACGTACCGGACGCTTCTCGACGAACTCATCGAGATGCCCCGTATTCGGAAAGCCATCGATCTGGACGAACTCCCGTCACCCTCAACGTTGTGTAAAGCGTTCAACCGGCTCGATATGGCAGTCTGGCGTGTCCTGCTCAACCTCTCGGTCACGCTTCTCCCAACTAACGGTGTCGTCGGCATCGATGCCTCCGGCTTCGACCGCAGTCACGCCTCGAAACACTACACGAAGCGAACGAAGCTGACGATTCAGCAGTTGAAAGTTACACTGCACGTGGACACGAGAGCGAATGCTATCCTCGATCTGCACGTGACGACGACCAGAAAACACGACTCGCAGATCGCACCGTCGCTCATCAAGCGGAATGCCGGGAATGTGTCGATTCACCTCGGTGATAAGGGATACGACGACCAGAAGGTTCGCGCGTTAGCCCGTGACACTGGTGTTCGTCCCCTCATCAAGCACCGAGAATTTTCGTCGCTCCACAAGGCGTGGAATGCTCGACTAGACGCCGACCTCTACGGCCAACGGAGTCAGAACGAGACAGTGAACTCCAGTCTCAAGCGGAAATATGGCGCATTCGTCCGCTCACGACACTGGTGGAAGCAGTTCCGTGAACTCGTTGTCGGCTGTCTCACTCACAACATCGACAAGTCACTCTGAACAGCGGGTATCGATGAACGAGACAGCGAAATGGGTCGAACCTTTCTGATTCTCGCCAGAAGCATCGTGACCGACTCAGAGGATGTATCGATCACGGCGAACCATCGAACTGGACTCGACACGTTGAGGACAATGCCCGCTCATTTTTGCGGCTACATTTCGATTGCCGAGTTCTAGCTAGACAAACCCAGAAAATACTGTTATCTACGAGTACAGCTTATAGGGTTCATGGCTGTTAAATCACCAACTGAGCAGAACAAGGCGGTCGTTACTCGTTTTGTCGAGGAGGTGTGGGAGAACGGTAACGTCGATGCAATCGACACTCTGTTTACCGAGGACTCGATTCTCCACGATCCGACCGAGGATGTTCGCGGCCGGGAAGCCTTCAAGACATACAACGAGCGATACTTGGCCGCGTTTCCCGATCTTCAATACGACATCGAGGATATGATCGCAGAAGGCGACAAAGTCGTCTTCCGTGCTCGAATGCGGGGTACTCACGAGGGAGAATTCATGAGCTTCGAACCGACTGGGCAACGCTTCGATGCGGAAGGAATCATCATCGCCCGTATCGAGGATGGAATGATCGCGGAACGATGGGCGAGTTACGATGCACTCGGCATGATGAGACAACTCGGCATCCTTCCGGACGCCCCGTGACCGATACGCCCTTTGTATGCAGCACGCTCGCATAATCATCTATCAAAACTGGTGATCTCTAGCAAGCAGTCCCACACCTGCAAAACGACTTATTCTGGCAAGAAAGTTGTCGAGAAAATAGGATTTCAACAGAGCCCAACAGTCATATTAGCTACTCCAGGAACCGACTTCGTTCATCTCGGCCCACTTCGATTAGACTTATTCTACAGTTCTCTCGCCTTGTTCGGTGCGCTATCTGTCCTGTCTGTGAGCAATAAGTACGACCCAGAAGACTACGGCTCAATTCCTCGGAAACTGAAAAGTAGGACTCCGAAGCAAGCGACTCAGTCCGTCTTCAGTCACCGATAACGGTTTAGCCGACTTGTGTCCTGTGTGCAGCACGACCGTAGAAACCGCACCACGTTTTGTCAAGAACGGCGTGACACCGACAGAGGGTGTATGCAGCAAACTTCAACTCCACCAACAGCTGTGGTAGCAAACTTTACCCAGTAGTATGTTCTACCAAAGAGTATGGCCACGTCGGTGAAGATGGACGACGACACTAAGTCTCGTCTCGAACGGTTACAGGCCGAGATTCGGCTAAAGACGGGAAAGCGAGTGACGCAGCAGGAAATCCTCGCACGGCTCGTTGAGCACGCCATCGAGTCCAAGGCGGACCTCATCGACTCGTTCCGCGAGAACCGTGTTCCTCTTGCTGAATCCGAGCGCGAGAAGTTCCACGATGGGATGGTCTCGTCCGGAGTCACGACGACCGAAGAAGACATCGACGATGTGCTGTACGGATGAGTGTCTTCGTCGATACCGGCGTGTTCTTTGCGCATCACGATACGGATGCCGACCGACACGACCAAGCTGTCAGTGCATTCGACGAACTGTTCGATGGGGAGTTCGGACAACCGTACACGAATGACTACGTTTTCGACGAGACTGTGACGCTCACACGTGCTCGAACGGGTTCGTTTGAGGCTGCAGACACTGTCGCCAGTCGCATTCTTGGAGAAGATCCGTTTCCTCGCGTCTTCGAGATGATTCACGTCGAACCAGATGACGTTCGGGCGTCGCTAGAAACGTTTCGTCGATACGACGACCACGATCTCAGTTTCACTGATGCATCGATCGTCACCCTATGCGAGTCACGTGGTATCGACGCCGTGTTGAGTTTCGACACGGACTTTGATGGACTCGTCGACCGTATCGAACCAGGATATTAAGAAGCGACTCATCTGGAATAGTTTGTGGCCCAGTGTCTCACATCCAATGTAGAAGAATATTCACGCGGTCTCGATTGTCACCGACTCCAAAAGCACGTCGTTGACCGGGCGGTCAGCGCCGTCGGTTTCGACCGCTCCAATCGCTTCGACAACGTCCATCCCGTCGATGACTTGCCCGAAGACAGCGTGCTTCCCGTCGAGGTGCGGCTGTGCAGCGAGCGTGATAAAGAACTGCGAGCCGTTCGTGTCGGGGCCGGCGTTGGCCATCGAAACTACACCAGGGCCGTCGTGTTGGAGTTCTTCGTGGAATTCATCGTCAAACTGGTAGCCTGGGCCGCCACGACCGGTTCCGGTCGGGTCGCCAGTCTGAATCATGAAGTCGTCGATGACCCGGTGGAAGAGGACGTCCTCGTAGAGCGGTTCGCCGTCGACCGACTCACCAGTTTGGGGGTCGACCCACGTTTTCGAACCAGTAGCGAGGCCGACGAAGTTTTCGACTGTCCGGGGTGCTCGGTTACCGTACAGCTCGACAACGATGTCGCCTTTGGTCGTTCGCAACGTTGCCGTGGGCTGTCCACTCGTGCGAGTTGACTCGGTGGGGTCAGACGCTTCGCTTTCAGTGGGGTCCTCACTCGCCGTAGACTCGTTACCCGTCATACAACCAGCGAGGGCTCCGCCAACTCCAGTCGCAGCGAGCGCGAGAAGAGAGCGTCGTCGTACTGCCATTGGCCCTGCTTGACGACCGGAAATGATGAACGTAGCGGTCCGTGCCAGCGGTTCAGCGAAAACCAACAACAAGTGGTGTCCACTTTCCCGTCGGAGACATCGCGATGCACACCGATCCAAGACTCTCCTCGACGGACAGTGGGACTGTCCCCACCTCCAGTATGAACCACTCGATACTGGGCTCGCTGCACTCGGCTGGACACACCGGACTGAGTTCCACTGGTGAAAACAACACCATCCGGATACCCACATTATCTAAATATCCCAGATACTCGACAAAATCAGAATAAGCCACAGAAATACCCCACTCTCCACTACTGCGAAGGCCACAAGCGGTTTGCTACTGGATCGTGTCAGATTACACGCATGCCCGCTTACGAATATCGGACGATCGAAGTCGACAGCAGCGTCATGGTAGCTGGCTTCGGTGGCGATGTTGAGCCACCGGTTGAGCAACTGAACGAACTCGGGGCCGACGGTTGGGATGTCGCCGCTCCGATTACTGACAAGACTGGCGAGACAGTGAGCCTCCTCTTGCAACGCGAGAAATAACTGAACTGGGGTGTGTGCCCCAACCATACCCTACCGAGTTCGTTGAGGTGTCGCCAGGAGAGTTCTGTTGTCACCTTGACGTCGACGAGAAGAAACTCCGCGACTAAGCGGTGAAACACAGGTCAGAGGCACGCACCAGAAACCCCAATCCCTGCATGTTCAAGACGCACCAAAGTTGAGTAGGCGTATGTCATCGTTCGATGTCGTGACGGTCGGCAGTGCCGTTATCGACCACATCTATTCTCTGTCAAATCTTCCGAAACCCGACGGCGGTGCATTCGCTCGCGAACACACAACCGACGTGGGGGGCGTCGCTGCAAATGTCGCCTCAGGGCTCGCTGAGTTTGAGAACAAGACGGGGATTATCACACGCGTCGGGACCGATGATGCTGCCGAGACCGAAGCTGACCTCCAAGCACGCGCAATCGACTGTTCTCGAATTCAAACCGGCTCCGAAGAATCGTCGTACACGCTGATTTTACGTGGTCCAGACGGAGAACGAATGATTGTCGCCGGTGGCCAGAGCATTCCGAACCTTCGACTTGATGCTCGCGATATTGAGTATGCGGGTGACGCCAACGTGGTGTTTACGAGTGCCTATGCACCAGATGAGGTTGTTTCGAGACTCGTGACCGCCCGTGAACGTCGTGAGATTTCGACGCTCGTATTCGACCTCGCAGGTCCACTCTCGGAACTCGAAGGCCGCGGGACAACACCAGAGACGATTGACCGACTGCTTTCTGTTGTCGATCTATTCGTGGTCGGTGAGGTCGCTGCACGCTCGTATTTTGGTGGAGCCGACGAAGCCATTGCCACGCTCACACAGCAGAATGTCTCTCGTGCGGCGGTTACACAAGGGAGTAACGGGGCACGACTTCTCGAAGGAGACACGGTGACCGACGTCCCAGCCTTCGAGGTAGATGTGACTGATACGACCGGCGCTGGCGATACCTTCACTGCGGGACTGATTCACACGTGGCTGCTGAACGACTACTCAGCACGCAACGCAGGACGCTTTGCCGCTGCCACAGCCGCACTCAACTGTACTGAACTGGGTGCACGTGGCAATCTCCCATCCGAAGCTGACGTTCAAGAGTTTCTAGAGATGCGGTGAAACGTGGAAGACACGCCCTGAGGCCAAATAGCGAACCCTAGCGGACGGACGCGACAAGACGTTCGACTGCTGCTTCGTCGACAGGGTTCGTCGTCTTGCCACCTTCTTTGAGAGCGGTTCCAACGATTGCACCATCTGCGACCGAAAGCAGTTCAGGTGCCGTCTCGGGGGTGACACCGCTGCCGATCAAGACTGGAGCGTCGAGACCGCGAGCATCGCGAGCGTCGACCACGTCTTCGAGCACCGTCGTATCGACTGCCTCGCCCGTGCCAGTTCCACTCACAATGATTCCGTCGGCACCGCCACGTTCGACGAGTTCACCAACGACCTCTGTGTGTGACCGGTCGGCGAGTGGTGCAGAGTGCTTCACGTCGATGTCTGCAAGAATGGCTACGTCGGCGTCGAGTTGGTCACGCAGGCGGACCGTTTCGTGTGCCATCCCCTCGATGACGCCCTGGTCAGTAAGCCGGGCCCCGGTATGGACGTTCACGCGAACGAAGGCACCATCTGTCGCAGCGGCAATGCCGAGGGCACTTTGGACGTCGTTTCGGAGGATGTTCACGCCAAATGGGATTTTGACAGTCTCACGAAGTGTTTCCGCGAGTGCTGCAACGTCAGCGACGACGTGACGAGGCACCCGGTCTGGATAAAATGGAGCATCACCGAAGTTTTCGAGCATAATGCCGTCGACACCACCCGACTCGAGTGCTGATGCATCCTCACGGAGTCGGGTTCGAATTTCGTCTCGATCACCCTCGAACCCGGGAGACCCTGGGAGAGGCGGTAAATGAACCATTCCAATAATTGGGGTTTCTGTACTGAAGAAATCCATATCCATTGTGACCCTTCGAGAGACTTAATCGTACAGATGTACCACTCTGCGAGGACGGTGAGAGGACGGGAAACAGGGGAGTCGGTACATCTTGGGCACTCTTACGGACGGTCAGGGTTCACCAAGTGATAGAGTGGTTCGATTTCTTCGTCCGGTTGCTCTTCAGCGACCACCTCGCTCAACAGTTGTTTAAATTGGCGGTCGATATCGTGTGGAGACGCCTCGAACGCCGCTGCTGCTGCCTCCAAATCCTCGGCTTCCATGTAGAAACACACGTACTCTCCGTCGGGTCTCGATTCGAGAAACGCTGCTTCTGAGTACACGTTCTCGTCTTGTAGCGTGGCAAGGGCTTCGTCTCGTCGTGAGGTGACCGCTTCCATCCACTCATAGAGTCGGTCTCGCTGGCCGTCTTTGAGTCGGTATCGTAGAAATTGTACCTCTGACATTTATATTGAGTTCTGGTTCCAACCCGGAAATGTTCAGTGACCTGACACACACCTGTGTCTGGTCGAGTTGCACTCCTACCGAACGGCTGTTTCAGCGGGGGAGTGTCGAACCAATGAGATTTCAACAGAATCATGCACTTATGAATTACATCAGTCATATCGATGGTGTCTCTCCTCGGACAAAGCCGTTGCACGGCAAAACGCCGTGCTGGACTCATTCCGCTGCTTGCTGGACTCACTGCGGTGGCGTATTCAACAGGTCTCGAGAACACACTCGGTGGAGTTGTGTTTGTCCCACTCCCAGTTGCGATTGGTGCGTTCATCGTGGCGTGTTGGAATTCATATACGAACGACGGCGTCGTCACCAGNGGAGTTGTGTTTGTCCCACTCCCAGTTGCGATTGGTGCGTTCATCGTGGCGTGTTGGAATTCATATACGAACGACGGCGTCGTCACCAGCCTCCTGCTTGCGTTTGGCGTCGCCTTTGGATTTCATGCCGCGTGGCAACTTGGGCTCACTTACCTGCCACTCGCACAGCGAGTCGCGAATCTGGTTGTTGGACTCACGATTCTCTTGGCTCTGGTAAATCGCCATACAGCGGTTGATTTGGCTATGTTGCGGCACGCTTGATATTGTGAACGACACATTTCAAGACGAGTTCACGGAATTCTCGGTACCACGTCCGCGCACGCACGGCGTCGCCGTGCGTGCGCTTGATCGACGAGAAGACGGTCTCACACATCGATCTTTGACGGTATCGAGGCCCATCGACCCGCGCGTTATGCGCGTGGTCGATGGGCCGGAAGATGCGATGTTTAATCAGCGGTCTCACGCCTTCTTCGCGT
>NZ_AOLK01000004.1 GCF_000336755.1 Haloferax elongans ATCC BAA-1513
AATCCGCAGACAATGCAGCGACAGGAGAGCGTAGTCGGCGAAGCCGCCACACCCTTCGGGGGCGGCGACTTCGCCTCGGTCACCAACAACATTTTTAGCTAACGTGACCGCTTTGCTCGTGAAGCGGAAAATTTTCGACATAGAGCATCGGCGGTTTCCCGCTTCATCTTCCAAATTCTACCGGTCGAAACCGACGCCGTCTAGTGATTCACCAGAGCCGTTTCATGGCACCGATAAATTCGTCTCGACCGATAAGCGACAACTGGGTGTGAACCTCTTGGACGATTAACTCCTCATCAATCCCTGCTTGTGCGAGTACAACCATGTCGTCGACGTCATCGTCTCTATTCGCGACCGATTTGAAGAGGAAGATATCGTCGAGCGACACCATCCGGACAGTCAACGGTCCGTCTTCGAAGAGGTGCTGGCTTCGGGCCTCCATGTCGTCACTCAGCATGAGCACACCGGCGACTTGTCTGTGGAAGACGTCGAATCGACGCTTACCGTTCTCAAGGATGAACGCCGCGTCAAGTTCGTCATACTCTTGTTTGAGATCTTCTGGCGGCCCATATCCCGCTGCGGTGAGTGCTGCCCAAAGCTGCTTGAGTTCGTACTCCTCTCTAACAATGAGGCCGATGTCTTTTGTCGCGTTCTTAAGCTCTTGGAGCGTAAGGGCGCCTCCTCCAATGAGATACACCGTAATCGGCTCGTTGATCAGGCTCGCGAGTTCGTGAAACTGTTCTCGGATCGCCGTGTACTCCAACGTCGATTCGCGGGTCATATTTCTACCTCGTAGTCACGAGCGAGCGATTCCATTTCAGACCAGGGTGGGGTTTGCGCTGAGGACTGTTCGCCGTCTGTTCGTAGGTACGTCAAGAGAGGTGAGATGATGTCTTCGACTCCGTAGGATGTTGCGACTTCGCGAACGTCTTCGTGGGATGTGTTGGTTGCGGAAATGAGAAGCATAGCGTACTTTCGGTGGCGAGCGTCGTTCTCGATGAGGAGTAAGTGACAGACCAAGTCGGCCGGTGAGAGTGACTCTCGACTTTCTGAGTAGAAGTAATAGTTCCCCGAGCGCGTGAAGAACTGCAGACTGTATTCGCTGAATGCATCGAGTCCTGTCAGCAGGTACTGACTGTCGTCAACAACTTCGTCTGTTCGCACAATGAACTCGTCATAAGATTCCCACAGAAGTGTTCCACTCCCGATGTCGGTCTGGAGTTGCATACGGTGGTGTTGGTGCCGGAGTTCCACAGCGAACTTGTGAAGTCCTGAGAACTGTTCGGTGAGGCGGTATCTCGTTCCTTGCTTAACAGCCATTGCCCGGTTTGTAAGCGTCTTGAGCGTCCGATAGACAGTGGCTCGTGACACATCGGTTCGTTGGGCAAGCTCGGCTGCCGACACCGGTTCATCTGCGTTGAGATAATAGAGGACGCGAAGCATCGACGACGTCATCAATTCCGGGAAGTCAACGTGGGAGTTGGTTGCTGTGAGCTCTTGGTACACCTCGAGGCACTTCGCAGACGTAGGGTGTATTATCGTCTCGTTGCCCACCCGTTCGCGGGTGACCAATCCCAATTTTTCGAGATGGACCACAGCGTTCGTGATGGTTCCCGGCTCATACCCGAGATCAGCGGCAAGTGCTCGGCGCTTTTTAGGGGAATCAAGTGTCGCCATGATTCGCAACTCATTTTCCTCTAGCATGGTGTCTCAAATTGGATGTACTTGTAATAAAGCACTACATCGGATATGAGACTTTTGGGTGATGAGTGAGAAAAATCGATTGTTCTCCGCCGTAGAGAAAACACTGTATTCAAGTACAACATTGTGGCTCTGAAGTTGTGCCCAACAAAGATATTGAGCGTGTCCAGATAACCCCGCTTAGGTGGAAAAGTGCTAGCACAACGGAATTGTTGTAACAGCCGGGACCCTCATTTGGATATTAGCCCGTTCAAGAGGATGTTACAGGACTGATTGCACCCTTTGAATTTTGAGGGACAGAGCTTGTCGAACGAGATCTAAGAGAACGGTCTGATTGCTCGTAATCATTAGAAAAAACACAGACGAATATCGGTCAGGATGGTCACTATACTGCAGACCCCATTATGTTATTACTTTGACTGACTCTCGTCTAGACTGATGAAAGTATTTGAAGTGCCTTTGCACCTCCTGTACGAGAGAACCAATGGTTCTCAGACTCTGACGTCGGACGATTTGGCACTTGCACATCATATACTGACACCGTTATCTAAAGATCAATTATTGAGTGATGTTGATATTGATAATCCACTTGAAGTTCTCAGAGATAATCCCGCTGAACAGCCACAATTCTACTTGGGTCAACTATGTGGCTACGGTGAAAATGAGTCCCCTTCGCTAGACACTCCATCGGCACAACTACCACTCAATTGTGATGTTGCGTTTACTCAGGCTGTAGACGGACGGTTGGGTCAAGCTCGTGAACTGCTAGAATACCTGATTCAGCGAGACGCAGAGGTAGACTCTCTCGACACTGAATTGATTGAGCGATACGAACAAAGCCAAAGCGAGTTCACGTCTGAAGAACGTGACATCACAGTCCGTGCAGCCTCTGGGACTACTGCTGAGGAGGACGCATTGGCTGGGAGGTTGCTTAGGTGGTTAGAGACGCAGGAGAATGACTTTGTATTCGCTCAACAGGAGGTTCCAGTTGGAATACAGCGATCCGCGGCGACTTTAGATAGGGAAATTACTACTGATCGAACTATCTCGGAAGTCCTCAAGCCAAGCGGACGCAGAAACCTTCCGAAGGGTTTCTGGACAGAAGCAGAAATCGCACAGTCTCTCGGCTCTGCGACTCCCTCTGGCGCTGCTCGGGTCGACCTTGTTATCGCTGGGCCAAAAACAGTCTATGTAACCGAATTAAAGACCGAGAGTCAGCCTATTCGGTCTGTTCCTGACGTCTACCAGTATCTCGGCCAAACCATATTTTATGGGGACTGTTTTATTGAGGACTACCCGTCAATCGCAGCTGAACAAAGACTCATCCCTGTATTAGCCGCTGAGAGTATTAGAATCGAAGACGAGATCATGAAGCCAAGCTTCGAGAAGCACGGTGTTGCGCTGTTAGATGTCTCCAAAGAGAAGTGGGTCGTACATCCCCACGACGTTGTGTAAACATCAATTTTGAAGCAGGGCTTTTGCCAGTGACGTCATCTGTGCGAAAATATTTCTGATTTGTCACCGGAGCCTTCCACATGGATTCTAATCGGGCCGGTGGCGTGTTGTTGGGACTCGCGTGTGGAGACGCACTTGGTCGGCCAGTCGAGTTCACGTCTGCAGAGGCGATTGCTGCTGAGCACGGGCGCCTTACCGACATGGTTGGGTACGGGACCTGGAACCAACCAGCCGGGACTATTACTGATGACACTGAGCAGGCCCTGTGTATCGCACGAAGTCTTGCAGAAAATAACGAGTTCTCTCCAGGAGATATCGCCGATCGGTTCGTAGCGTGGTACGACAGCGAACCATTCGACATAGGGCGGATGACTCTCCGGGCGCTCAGTCGACTCAAACACGGTGCAGTATGGGACGAGGCTGGCCAGGCAGTCTGGGAGTCGAGCCCGGAAGGACAAAACGCCGGGAACGGCAGCGTGATGCGATGTCCACCACTGGCGATTCCGTATGCGACTGACTGGGACACTCTCGTAGATGTGAGTCGACAATCCTCCCAAATCACACACGCTGATCCCCGATGTACGTGGGGATGTGCCGTGTTGAACCTCACAATCGCTGGTCTCCTTGAGGACGCTGACACACCACTTCGTGACGCGCTTGATTTTATTGGTAGTGATGCTCCTGTGGCGCTCACTGATGCGCTCGAATCGATTGCCGATGGTGAGTCCCCAGACGAGTTGAAAACGTCTGGGTACGTCGTGTCCTCGCTGCAGACTGCACTTCACGATGCACTTGGTGCAGCGACGCTCGAGGACGCGATTGTAACTGCTGTCAACCGCGGTGGAGATGCAGATACGATTGGTGCCATCGCTGGGGCAGTCGCCGGTGCTCGATTCGGTCAGTCACAGCTACCTCAAAGATGGACGACAGTCGTTGATGGGACAACAGAGGTCAGAGAGCTCGCAGATCGGTTGGCTAGTCGAGTGTGAAGGTAGTTACTCTCTATTCAGAACTGCTGTGTTCGGTCGAGATGGGGCGTTAGTGGGTCACCCAAATTCGTTCGAACAGACGAGCAGTCACACCGTCTTGGTCGGCTTGATATTGAAGTCGGCTCACAATTCACGACTATTCTCAGAAACCGTATTCCGGTAGTTCAGATACAATTATCAAACACTTTGCTCATCTGACGGTGGTGCCCACTCGATCTTTTCGAGTTCATCCAATGCTATTCGGAGAGCGGATTTTCGTTCGTACTCAGCTAAAGTTTCTACACTACCGTTGCGTAACTGCTGCTTTGCCTCTTCTAAATGGGATTGGTACTCTGGTGGAACCCAATCTACCTTGTCAAGATTACGTAGTCCGGTATCGAAAGTAGAGTATCTCTCGTCTTCGGAAAAACTCTCCCATGAGGCTAACCCACTTCCAATCACGACTTTTGCCTGTTCAAGAGGCTCTCGTTCTTTGACCATATCTAAATTGACTGCCAAATTCGTAAATGCCTTCTCCCTCCATCAACCCGAGCTCAGAGAATGGTTACTTCGACGAGTGAGAACAGATACGGGAGTTAATCTAATCTATAGGACACATTTACTTCCGAGACACTGTCCAGTTTAGAACCTCCTTGACTGCGTTCTTCCGTCAAGCGCTCGATGCGTCCACTCGAAATAATTGTATTGCCCGAGTTGTATACTTGTCTAAATTATTACTACGACACCCACACCCCAGGTGTCGAATGTAAACACTCGAAATAGACAGGATGAAGCGCTCAGGTACTCGTCTGAAAGGAACAGAGGTTGTGTCGATTGTTCTATTCTCTGCTTTCTGATAACTATAAATTGCGGAAAGTATAAGTCGAATAGACGAAAACGATTTCCGTATACCAACTAGCTGAGACAGTATGTTTGGTAGGCCTCTCCCTATGGGCCGATAGAGGTTCTGTCAACCGCGTTCTCCAGGCATTTACTTTCGACAGGTGGGGTGTGTCTGCTCGGCCGACGCTAAGTGAGTGGTTTGTAACGACAGAACGGATCGATTTACATTCGACACCTGGGGTGCCCCCCGGTACGAACCCGCGCCGAAGCAAGGTTTACACTCGACAGTCGGGGTGTGTGTTACAATCGACGCTTGGATACCAAAGTGGTTCTCGAATGTGCAGAAAATCGGTTCTAAATACAGTCCAAAACGGCACTTACATTCGACGCATGGGGTGTGAATTACCCTATCTTTATATATTCTCCACCGGGTGTCGATTGTATGGATTCAGGCGGCAACGAACAACGCTCACTTGATGAGATGTGGGCTGCTGAGGACCCGATATTCGAGCGAAAGCAACTGCTCGAAATTGACCACATCCCTAACGAGGACCGCATCATCGGGCGGGACGAGGAGATCGAGAATATCGTGTCCTCCCTTCATCCAGCTATCAGCGGTGGCTCGCCGCGGAACACGCTTATCTACGGGAAAACTGGAACGGGAAAATCTCTCGTCACGAAACACGTCACACGGAGTGCCCAACGCTACGCCGGAAATCAAGGCGTGGAGATGGGTCGAGCCTATGTTGACTGTACGCAATCATCTACCGAGACCCGTGTCGTCGTCAACCTTGCACGAGAACTCAATAACCCCGAGAGGACTGGTATCTCTATCCCCGAAACAGGGCTCTCGACCGACGCGTACTATCATCGACTCTGGCAAATCCTCGACGAACTCTATGATGTTGTAATCGTCATTCTCGACGAAATCGATAAACTCCAAGAGAATGAAGTTCTGATGCAACTCTCTCGTGCTGGTGAGGCTGGGAAGGTTGATTCGTGCAATCTGGGTATCATCGCGATCAGCAACAAAATCTCGTTCAAAAAATCGCTTGACGAGCGTGTGCTGAGTAGTCTCCAAGATACTGAATTCATCTTCCCCCCGTACGATGCGAATCAACTCCGTGCCATTATGGAGAACCGTAAGGACGCCTTCAGACCGGGCGTGATTACTGACGACGTCATCCCGCTCTGTGCGGCGTATGCAGCACAAGAACATGGTGACGCTAGGAAGGCACTGGACATCCTCCGAAATGCGGGTGAGCTCGCGAAGAATAGCGATGCTGAGAAAGTAACTGATCAGCACGTCAAGGATGCTCGTGATAAGGCTGACATGGACCGCTTTGCGGCCCTACTCAAAGACCAACCAACCCAGGCAAAAGCACCAATTCTCGCGCTCGCGGCACTCGTTGAGTCCAAGAATGAGGCCGAGTTTTCGAGCAACGAGATTTACGAGGTCTACAGGTACATCACAAACCAGCTGGACATGGATACACTCTCGCAACGACGGATGAATGACCGGCTTAACGAAGCCGTGTTTCTCGATATTCTCGGACGGACCGAACGCGTTGTCGGAAGGGGCCGAGGCCGGGGCGTCACTCCCTACCTCTACCATCTACTCGAGGACTCGGATATCGTACAGGCGGTCATCCTTCGGGACTCGCGATTCGAGCCGCTTGGTGGGCAACCATTGATTCCCTGACAGCGTCCCTGTCGCCTGATTTCACATTCGACACTTGGGGTGCTGGCTGCCGTAATTCTGTCAGACACTTTCAAGACAATAGACAGGTTGATTAGTGAGTTGACCAATTTGAAATTGCTGTTGTCAGAGGCTCCCCTCCCAAGCGAGTCCACGGTTCGGTCGTCCGCTGACGCCCTCCATCTCTCCGTGTTTCGCAAAGTACGTACCCTGCCTTACATGGTGCCCATCTCGTCGATACGGTGAAGAGTGAGATCGTGGGTGGGGCCGATTTCGTCTTACAATAAGGGATGACAACAAATCGGTGGAGGTGATGGTCGAGCCCCTATCCCTCTGTCGAGGCGTCACAGAAGATTCATACCGTTGAAATATAACAATATGTTAACGAATATGCCGGAAGGCCCTGAGGTGAGTGTGGTTGATGACATATTAACCGGCTTAGCCTTGGCTGTCCAACGGCATGATGATATCTCTGCTGACCCCCGCTACGTCACGAAAACAAAACTTGAGAAGCTCGTGTATATGGCGGCAGACGAGTTTGACTGCCCGTACACGTACAGCTGGTACCTCGCCGGCGTCAAAGCACGTTCTTCGGGCTCGTTCAAACCGTCGTACCAGACCACTGCACAAACAGTAACTCCAGACGTGAACGAATCGTTTGCGGACGATTCGATACCGTACTCGCCAACAGAACGAGAGGAGGAGTATGCAGAATTCTTCGACGAGTACGTTCACTGGCTAGTGAAAAGCAAATATGAATTCCTTGAGGACTTCTACAGTTCCGAAGCACCCGATAAGTACCAGGAGTTGTATCTGAGCGTCCATAGTGTCCGCACGCTTCTCGACGAGACTGTCAACGAATTAGATTCATCTGATTCGACACTCCAAACTGGACTCAGTAGCTTTGAAGAGGAACATCCGTCGGTAAACGTTCGCTACGAGGATATTGGGAGGCGAATATCGCGTATACACCTGGAACTCTCTGCAGACCCGGATCTTCGAAAGGTGATGCCTCAGTACAAACGCTACACTGACTTGCTGGAACGGGCTTTGTTTGGGCTTTCAAATATGAACGCAGCAGATGTAGGTGAAGAGCAGATTAGGTGTATCTCAAAGCTTGACGAATTCCATTTCCACAACGCTTGGAAACTGCCTGCACTCGTTATATCGTTAAATACTGCACGTGGCCCCCGGCGTGAACAAATAATCGTCGACAGAGGTCGGCAACTCGACAATTTTGAACCCAGGTATTCGAGGGGTTTGGAGGATTTAGCTGAGGACTGTCGAGCTTCCGGATTGTTAGATGGCGATGTGAATTACCCTGAGCCAGACAATAGTCAATCGATGGAACTAATTGCCGAACTAACAAATCGATATCTATCAAATTAATCAGGTAAATCGATGGCTGCAACGGAACTATTTCTAGACACTTGTGTTCTCCTCAATTACGTGCAAGCATGGCTCGAGAGAAGTTACTACTCTGAGCAATTGTTCGAACAGCACGATAGCAGCAAACTAATCAGCACGACCGTTGAGTCTGAGTTCGACGAGAGATGTGATTCCCGCGAGTTCATATATTCAGATATTGTCGACTACATCTTGTACGACGACGGTAGACTCGAAGAGTATCCGGTTGATGATCGCGATAATCCGGAGTATATCACTAACCACGACCGGAGCTTCGTCCAGCGCGTCGTCGACGAATTGAGCGAGAGTAATAAAGAAGAGCTTCTTCGGCAACTTCGGGAATATCATATGCAAGTCGAGGACCGACGGCAGGCCATCTATGAGGAACTCGACTCAGTACTTGAAGCAAGTTCGGACGCCATGTTAAAACGATATCTACAGGGAGCCGTCCGGAATCGGATGGACAGACAGGTGTTGGTGGATGCGTCCGACTGGAGCGGGAATGGTGGCTCTGGCGTTTTCATTACTAAAGACAAAGGAGACATCCTCAAAAACACCGAACAAATAAACGAAGCAATAGATCTGTCAAGGAGCTCTGAGGCAGTGCTGGAGATTCTGACAGTGAAGGCTGCCTGCAATCAATAAAATCGTGCTGTCGTGGCATTCTGTCTCCGATAATATGATGTTGAATGTCGCGAAATTGACCAAAACCAGTTTCCAACATCCTTAATCTGGTAGTCGGTGGGCCTCAAAAGGGTTCGTGGTTTTGTGTCCCGAATAAAGACTCGTCTTGGAAGCCAACTTTGACGTTTTTTCTCCTGCGACCATACAGGTTTATTGGAGGTTGATTTCTGAATACTAACAACTCAGGATACAGCCGCCAACTCATGTCATCCAAATCATCTACCTCACCTACTGAGTTCGTCCAAGAGGCCTTCGAGACGAAGGTTTCCGACGACGAAGTCACCGAACTCATCGACGTACTCGACGAGACGATTGCGAATCTCCGGAAGCAAATCAAAGACGAGACGCTCGGGAAGATGCTCCGGGCCGGAGCCGGCTCCTACCTGCTTCGGGGGAGCATGACCCGCGACGGTCTCCAACCCGAGTCATTCACCCAAGACGCCGTCATCAATCCGCTTCTCGACGTGCTTGGTCACGAGTATTCGACCGAAGCGGGTGGACTCTCGGGAGGGCGGACGATGGTTGCAGACTACACAGTTTCCCTTCGGGACTATGCTGACATCGACTCCACACGCCTGCTCATCGAGGCCGAACCAATCAACAAAGACCTCGATAGCCGGGAACACGGCGTCGGCCAGGTCCGAGACTGGCTGAGCCAACGGGAATTCGAATCCGACTTCGGCTTCGCCACCGACGGTCTCCGGTGGTACTTCGTCCGCTACGACCCGGACACCTATACCCACAATATCATCGAGGAAGTGGATTTACAGCCGGTTTTCGTCGCCCTCTTCGAGAACCAGACCGGCAAGCAAGAACCACCGACAGAAGCCCTCTTCGAGGCTGACCGGGAGCGAGTCGTCCGGCTCATCCGCACCTTCGAGTTCGAGAACTTCACGTCTATCGCGGGGGACGCCCGGCAGGTCATCAAGCAGACTCAAGAGGAGATTACCGACGAGTTCTACGACGACTACATCCGATTCGTTTTCGGCGTCGTTGACGACGACGAGACCACTTCACGCTCACTCATCGGCGACGGTGTCATGCCCCCAGACGAGGCGACCGAAGAGGACACTCGCCTGTTTGCGGTCGAACTGATGAACCGGCTCATCTTCATCAAGTTCCTCGAAGACAAATCTCTCGTCCAGCCGAACCTGCTTCGGACGCTGAAAGACACCTACGAGAACGGCATCTATGGAGGTACCTTCTATGACGAGTTCCTGCAACTGCTCTTCTACGACGTGATGAACAACAAGCCGGGAGACCGGCCATCGACCGTCCAGAATATTGATCTGTTTAAGGGTATCCCGTACCTCAACGGCGGTCTCTTCCGACCAACCATCAACGGGGACGACTTTGAGGAAGACGACTTCGACGTTCGGAACTCCGTTCTCTACTCGATCATTGACCTGCTGGAAGGGTACAGTTTCTCCGCAGGCGGCGCGCCGACCGACCTCGACCCCAGTATTCTCGGAAACGTCTTCGAGAAGACTATCAACTACATCACGAGCGACAACGCCGACACCAACAAGGAACTCGGCGCGTACTACACCCCGAGCGAGATAACCCGCTTCTGTGCCGAAGAGACCGTTCGCCCGGCGCTGTTAGACCGCTTCCAGACCACGCTGGTCGAAGAGTGCGACTGGCCCGAACACTCCGCCAACGGGTTCGGATCGGTGTACGAACTCATCGACGAACTGCCGGGACGCTGGGGAACGATAAGTGCCCTTCTCGCCACGGTGGACGATTTCCGAGTAGTTGATCCCGCGATGGGGAGTGGCCACTTCCTCACGTCGGTACTCGAAGAAATCGTCAACATCCGGAAGGCGCTGTACGCCCGCAACGAGCAGTACCCCGACGAGTACCGCCTGAAGAAGACGACCGTTCTCAACAACGTCTACGGCGTCGACATCGTTGGCCCGGCGGTCGAAATCGGGAAGCTTCGCCTGTGGCTCTCGGTCATCTCCGAACTGACCGAAGAGAACGTGGGAAAACTTGCCGACGACGACGCCCTTGCACTCCCGAACATCGCCTTCAATCTTCGAGCCGGGAACAGCCTTATCGGGTACACCGGCTTCCCCGAAACGACCGACAACGGGGAATACACGCTCGGGAGTTTCAGCGAAGACACCGTTCGAGACCGCTACCGGAACATCATCGAGGACATCCAGAAGCACGAGCAGGCCATCGACGGCGAGACCGCCGAGGAGTACCGGCAGAGTGCGCTTGAGAAACTGGAGAACGCTCGTGAGGAACTGATAGACGACATTCACAGTGACTTCGTCGCTGCTGGAATTGACGACATCACGCCAAAAGCGGTCGAAGCCATGCAACCGTTCAACTGGGTGTTGGAGTTCGCCGAAGTGTACGCTGATGGTGGCTTCGACGTTATTGTCGGGAATCCGCCGTGGGACAGAATCACCCCTCAGCGAGACGACTTTTTCACTCGCTACGACCGTGATTTCAGAACACTCCTTCCTAAAGCGAAGAAGGCCCGCCAAGAGGAGTTGATGGAAGACCCAGAGATTCGGGAAGGTTGGGAAGATTATAAACGGAACGTGGAAATTCAAGCAGAATACTTCAACAACTCCGAAGACTACGAACTGCAACGTCCTACCGTAGCGGGGCGAACTCAGGCGACGGAGAATGACTTGTCTGCGCTCTTTCTTGAACGTGTTTTCCAGATTGCTCGAGACGATGGGTTTGTCTCACAGGTTCTACCGGGAGCAATCTTCAACGGTTCCTCCACGAAAGATCTTCGCCTACATCTGCTCGACGAGACCGAAATTGAATCTCTAGTCACCTTCGAGAACAAGGGTATTTTCCCCGAGATTGACAATCGCTACAATTTCGGCGTTTTGACGTTCGAAAACAGGGGTTCGACCGACGAACTCAAAGGGATATTCCAACAGCATAGCGTGGACGTATTGCAGGAGTTCGAGGAGATCTCCCTTTCTATCCCTCGCCGTGTTCTCCGTGACTACTCACCGGAAGCTGGTATATTCCCCTACCTCGAATCCCAACAGGAAGCAGATGTATTGAACACAATTCTAACTCACCCGTCTATTAGCGAAAAAGTAGGTGATTCGTGGAGAGTGGAACCGTATGCTGAACTCCATCGTGGTAGCGACGTTGACCGTTTCGTAGAGTCGGAAGAAGAGGGCGACTATCCGGTACTGGGAGGGAGTAATATCTACCAGTTCATGTACGACCCCTCTTTCTTAGACAACTTGGAAGGTCCAAAATTCTGGAGCGTGGACGAAGAAGAAGACCCCGGCCAAAGTGCAAAACGCCGAATTCGAGAAAAGAGTCTTCCAAAACTCAAGCGAGGTCTCTACGACGCTTTCGACGGGTCAGGTTCCCAAATTGGGTTTGTAAACGATCTGCTCGAAGAACACCGGGGAGAGTCACTTTCCGAAAAGGACGTGCTTCTTGATTGCACTGAATATCGGGTTTCGTATCGAGATATTGCCCGTGCAACCGACGAGCGAACGATGATTGCCTCGGTTCTCCCGAAGGGTATCGTGGCCCACGACAAAGCCCCAACTCTCCGCCCGTATGAAATCTCTCCGGAGGAGAGCGATTTGGCTGAGTCTCCCCTTCACAGTGCCTACGAACGGATTTATTCTGATGAAGAACTGTTTGTCACAGTTGGATTGCTCAATAGTCTGCCGTTCGACTTCCTCATGCGAACAAAGATTGACTCAACAGTAGTCTTCTACAAATTGAAAGAGTCCCAAGCCCCACGCCTCACCGAAGGCGACGAGTGGTTCGACTACATCTGGACTCGCGCCGCCCGGCTCAACTGCTACGGGAACGCCTTCGAGGAGATGCGAGAGCGACTGGGTGGTATCGAACCGGCGACAGACATGGACGAACGTCGGGAGGTACAGGCCGAACTCGACGCTGCCGCGTTCCACGCTTACGGTCTCGACCGGGAGCAGACCGCCTTCGTGCTGGAGGACTTCCACCAGGTGCAGAATCCTCGCTTGATGAACGATGCCTACTTCGAGATGGTACTGGAGAAGTACGACGAACTCGCCTGAACCAATTCAGAGGTTAGCTTACAACCGGAAGTTTGCTTAACCATCGAACTCGTGTGCATGACCACCTGTCGGATCTGAATTCACACGGCGTGTTGCAGCTGGTAGATAACAGGAGTGGTTGTGTTGACTCTATATTGACTGAAAATATGTTATTTTGCGGACTTTATTTATTTCGTTACATTGCCCGACGATGGATTTACCATCAGTTCCTACACATAACTTGTAATGACAAATCGGTCCCCTCAACCGAATTCTAGAACACCTGAACGTCAGTCTGACATCAACCCGGGCACGTACGTATTGCATGGTCGTGGAAACCGACGACTTACCGATGTCAAGGTGAATCGGTACGAATTGCGTGTGGATGGTGGTGTCGAAAACCACTGGGACAGGCAATCTTTCACCTCATCTGTGGCGTACTACTTAGACCGCACTCACGGAACTCCTGTTGCATCGGCTGGCCCACTGAGTGTAATCTCCGTTACTGGGCTCTCAAAACCGGTGAACGTCTGGGGAAAACGAGTAACACCAGTGAAAACGGAGACTGTCCAGTTAGACCCGAAAAAGAAACGTGACCGAGAGCACCTTCGTGCTTTTGTTCAATCTTGTCTCCGGCGAGCAGTCCCAGATGACACCTATACATACAAATTCATCAATGACATCGTCAGAAACGACCCTGCGTTCTCCACTGGTACCGATGGATTTGCTGCACATCCCAAACACGAGGTCAAGGTACAGATAGCTAGTGATGGTACTGTATTAGCTCATGTCGAATCAGGGTACTCTATTAAGTCCAAATCGACGCTTGACAATTTGTTCTCCCCAGGTAGCCAGTTGCCGAACATGAAGGTCGCTCACGACACAGACCGCTATGCTAAGGAAGGACAAGGATGGCTCAAAGGCTGGAGCGAGTTCAACTATACTGATTATATCCGCGATGTCGGTTCATCCATCGCCGAACTTCATGAGGGAACTGCTGACGAAGACTGGAGGCAACGTCTTATTGAGGAAAATCCACGGCTTGTCAAGGTCAAGTATGGAAGTATGGTCGGTAACCAGCTACCTCACTTCCTCCGATTATCTCCACGACCGGAACAAGTACAGAGGCAGGATTACGACTTCTTTTCCCAGTTCATCTCTCGCCGTGCGATGATGCCTGATGAGAAGTACGATTATTCAAAATCCTTCTTCGAGTCACTTTCGAGGCTGCCAGTTATCGATTTAGAATTTGAACCCGGTCCGACAAATCACCCATACAAACGAATTAACGTCCGAGAACAGAACACGCGGCTTGTCTTCTCTGGTGACCAACAGAGCAATACTCCAAGCAGCGGGCTCCGTGAGTATGGGGTGTATGCTTCCCCAGGGAGGTACCGCGTTGGTCTCTTAACGCCTTCTCAGTGGGAGGAAACACTACAGGAGCTAACGCCTCTTCTCGTTAAAGGCCTCAATAGTATCGGAGCACCTGCTGGAGTGACTGGCTATCATTACGACCTCGGGGATATTTCGAATTACACGCCAGTTGCGCATGAGATCCGTAGTGAGACTGATGCTGTTGTTGCAGTTGTCCCTAATAAGGGGGCTGCAGATGATTTCGGTATCGATGACCCCCATCATGAGCTAAAACGGACATTGATGCGGAAAGGTATCCCCACCCAGATGCTCCAGAAGTCTAGCGCTCAGGAACTTATCAAGCAACGAGCTACACCAAATAATGATAAATTCTTGAACATCTTGAGCGCAATCGTTGCGAAAGCAGGTGGTACTCCTTGGCAAGTCGACTCTCTACCCGGTAAAACTGATGCTTTCATGGGTCTTGACGTGACGCGCGACTCAGAGAGTGGACAACATTCCGGAGCCAGCGCTAGCGTCGTACTTGCGGATGGGACAACCTTCGCAGCAGAATCGACAACCCAACAGGGAGGTGAAAAGTTTGCCGCTCGCCACGTTGAACAATTTGTTCGTGACCTTGTTGTCGACTTTGCGGAGGGTCAAGAAAGAGAGATTAATCGTGTGTGTATCATGCGCGACGGGAAAGTTCATGAAGATATTGACGCTGTACGAGAGGGACTCTCTGAGCTTGATGCCGAGATCGACATCGTAGGAGTTCGAAAGCGGGGACAACCCCGAATCGCAGACTACAACGGAACCCGCTTCAAAATTGCATATAAGGGTATGGCCTTTGTCGACACCGACCGCGACGAGGCAATCATCCACGGATTCGGGAAACCTGAGATTAGAGATGACAACCCTGTTGGGACACCGCAGACTTTCAAACTTGTTCGACATTCGGGACCGACTGATATCGAGACCCTCGCAAGACAGGCTTACTGGCTCTCAGAAGTTCACGTCGGTAGCCCAGCCAAGAGTCCTCGACTCCCGATTCCAATTGAATATGCAGACAAAGCTGCAGAATATGTGCGCAAGGAATACGTGTCTCCTGGAAAGGTGATAGAAGGCCCCGCATACATCTAACTGGCTGGCTTTATTGAAGTCCTCTTCCCATCTGACAATTCTCTGAGACGTACATTTCGAAATTGATCCGCGGAATTCGGTAGGAATACTCAGTCTTTGGAATGTCAATACTAGTGGATCTCGACAGAGCTAGTGATGTGCATATGCCCACACAATTAGATCGGGATTGACAGGAGAATTCTAAAGAGTAAGCTCAACATTAACTCTGTCTTTCTTGTACACCCTTGAGGTTCGGTTATTAGTTTCGAGTACGGAAACTCGTAGATGGCCCGAATGGTGGGCTAAGCTGTGTAATCGCCTATTCGGGCTGGAGCGCCCATGAAACGGCTTCTTTCGCACACAGTCCGGTCAACACGGTGCCAGCAACCCATCACCGATTGAGGTTTCAACAAGGCCACTATCTTCAGTAGTCGTCAATTCAACCGGTAGTTACGTCTTCAACTTGATTTAGAGCGGCACGAAGGAAGCTTATCGCTGCCGGCCGATGGAGCGGCTCGTTTTGATTCCCACATTGGCTGCTCATCAAGCATGCAGGACAACCAACGTCGCGCTCGCAGTCGCAGTTATCAATGCGCTCGACAGTACGCTGTGCAACCGACTGGAAGTTTTCGTAGACGCTGTGAGCGAAACCTACGCCGCCCTCAACCGCATCGTGAATGAACCACACCGGAGAGCCCACCTCGTTGTGGTGGAGTGTTGACAGCCCACCCATATCGCTGTTGTCTAATCGGAGTTCCAGCGGTGCCATCTTGATCATACCATGTTCTCCCCCATGGAGGCCACCAGCCAAGGTATACTCTTCTTCACCCATCGATGCGAATTCACCGCTTTCCTCCGGTTGGAGGTATGAGCTCCGCGGGATCTCATTCAATACCCTACTAACAATCTCCCGAGGGAACGCAATCCACATGACCTGTGTACGGAGCGAAATTGGTGCAAGATCAATGGGAATCATCGGTTCGACGATTTCCCCGGTGTACATGTCGATGACGTTGTAGGCGCTGTAATTGATATGCACCGTCCCCATCCCAGCACAGAGTTGATAGCCGCCACCTAGGTCATACGACCTCTCAACATCCAAGTCAGTGATCCGTTTGCTGTGGATTGCCTGGGTATAGTTCGCAGAATTTGACCGCTCGACGGTGACGTACGGGTTGATTCGGTCCTCAACGACTTCCTGAACTTCGTACTGGTCCCCGTCATAAAGCACCAATGCGCCGGGGTGATACTCGCGGTACACACGTTCTTTGTCAAGGGGCTCCATGTCGATCTCCCCATCTACCTGTCTCACGTCGTACTGTTCATCGGTGGTCGCATACATCGAAATCCCGCTCTGCGGTCGAGCAGTTCCGTTGTACTGTGCGCCCCGATCCAAGTCTCCGACTAGCTGCCCGGCTGCCTGCCACATGTTAATCGCTCGTGAAAGCCGATCCCTTGGTCCGAACCACTTGGTGTCAGCTTCAGTAAGTGGCCGTTCAGATGCAGCACAGAGAATGTGCTTAGCGTACACTGGGTTATTTGAAAGATCGATGACGGCATCTTCTACGTTTTCTTCAAGCACATAGTCGGGGTTGTTCAAAATATACTGGTCGATGGCGTCCGATTGGGGAACAAACACGGATAGCGAATCAGTGGTTCCCCGACCTGCACGGCCGATTCGCTGCCAAAAGGATTGCCGGGTGCCGGGATAGCCAGCGAGCACCGTCGCATCCATTGAACCAATATCAATCCCAAGCTCCAGTGCACTGGTCGATATCACCCCGTCGACTTGGCCAGCATTTAGCTGGTTCTCTACGGCACGTCGCTTCCGCTTACTGAGCCCAGCGTGGTATGGCTCCACATCGATATATCTTCCATCAGGATGACTTCGGGCGGCTTCGATAGCGCGTTTGACGCCAATTTCGGTCCCCTGGCGCGAATCAGTGAACATCAGTGTTTGGACATCGTTCTTCGCTAGGTGGACTAGAGCACCTGCGGCTTCCTCATCGGAATTCCGTCGCATAGAGGGAAGAATCTCGTCTTCTTCCAACTCCCCGACCAAATCCCCCGTTTCTTGGAGTGGTGGTTGCCAGAAGCCAACCTCCCGTCGGCCGTGAGGACTACCGTCCTCGTCGATGATTTCGAATTCGGCTCCGGTCAGGTGCTCCGAATGTTCTCTGGGGTTTCCGATTGTAGCAGTTGAACAGACCAACTGTGGGTCTGAGCCGTAGTGGTCAAGAAGACGGCGGAGCCGGCGGATGACCCATGCGACGTGCATCCCATGAACTCCAGTATAGGTGTGGCATTCGTCGATGGCCATGAGTTCACAGTTTTTGAAGATATCACGCCATTTCATGTGTGAGTCAAGATACTGGTTGATGCCTGCAAAGTTTGAGATAACAACGTCAACTCGGTCTCTGATCAGTTTTTTCCGGTCATTTTTCGTATCACCATCATAGGTTTCAGCAACAGCGTCAATACCAAGCTGATCGAAGAGATCATTGACTTTCCGTTCTTGATTAACACTCAATGCTTTCGTGGGATACAGGAACAGGGCGCGAGCATCCGGATTCTGCATTTTCTGAAGACAGAAATAGAGCGTGTAGACCCAAGTTTTACCAGAAGAGGTGGACGTAGCGACAGTTACATTATTGCCTGACTGTAACTCGCGAATCGCCTCGGCTTGATGGCTGTAGAGATCGTTTTCGAGTAGGCCACCAAGCTCATCCGGTAACACATCCGTTGCTGGAACCGTGTTTGCCTTTCGAGGAGGGTCTGCGATTGTGTCTACAAGTTGTCCTTCGTAGTCGGGGAAGGTCTCTTCAAGGGTGTTGGCGTTCAGGACTGCGTCGAGTGATGGAGTTGTATTCTGGCTCATGGTTTAGAAATCACTAAGAGTTCCTTGTGACGTGGAGTTTTCATTTGACGAACGGGATCGACCCCCGCTTGACGTCATTCGGTTGGTGGATGCCTTTATCTGATTATAGATGTGTGCTAACGCCCGAACGTCGTCTTCGCAATATCGTTTGTGACGCTCCCAATCTAGCTCGGTAGCTGGGCATGGATTCGCGGCATAACGCTGGAACAACCGGGCGACTTCAGCACCGGTTAGACCGGTATCGAATGGCTCCCAACCGAGTGCCTCCGCGACATCTCCCAATTTGTTTGTTAACCCAGGGAGGGTCGCGTTATTCTTTTTGACTGCCCAGTCGTAGAGATCGAAACGATACGTGCTTTCCCAGAACTCGAGATATCTGGGGCAATGGTCGGCGATATGTTCGTTGATCACGGGGAAGTCAAAATTCCAGCCGTTATAGGCCACGATTGGCCGATCACGTCCGAACTCTGCGAGCCAAGACAGAAACGCCTCTAGTGCCACATCGGGTTTGTCTGGATCGGTCTCGATGAACGGCATATATCGGCCGTCTTGGTCTGGAAGGTAGACGCCGATAAGCCAGATAATCGTGGGATTGAGACCATCGGTTTCGATATCTATGAAAATCGGCTTACCTTCTGGTAGGCTCGCACCGGAGGCCTTTCGAATCTCCCCTTGTTCAATCACCTGTGCCGATTCGATAGCTGTTCGAGCTGTTGTCTGACCAAAGCCGGAGAGCCTCGAGATTTTCTTGACCGATGACCTCGAAAGGTCTTGACGGGAATGTATGTTGGCCTCGCGGAGTGTTTCTATGCGTGTCCCACCAACCTGGTCAACGGCCCGCAAACCAAATCTCTCTAGTTTTCTAGTTTTTCCGCCGACAATACCGTTAGACTGGAGTTCGAAGTGTGCAATTCCAGCATAGCTTATTCCCTGCTGTTCATTGGCACTAGGCATAACGCCCTGGACATCGACACCTTGCCACTCCGCACGATACTCTGGGTTTGCTTTGATTGTGAGGTGGGTAAATTCACCAACGGCATTGTGCTCGGCGAGTGTGTCCCGGTAGGCTGCAAGACCATCGAGACGCGCCTCCAAATCGATGAGGTCGACAGAAACTGCAAGTTGATCCGATAGAAGATATACCTCGGAGCTTTCCTGTCTCAGGCTCTGTTGGGTATTCTGTATGAGCGTCTCAAGGTCTGCGGGAGTGGAGACCCAGACCAGCTGGATATCATTGTCCCTCGCTATTTCGATTGGCTCACCGGAGTTGAGCGGTTGGGTCATCACATGCACAGAGTCGTCAAGTTCTGCCCTCAAGAATGGCTCGTGGATTCGGTTGGGGGTGAAGATGACATCGGAATCGAAGTAGCGGACGATGTCTTGGAGCTGGTTCCCTCCACAACGCTGCATCGTCACCTCTGGGAGGACCGTCAACCCAATCATGAATCGACTCCTGTCCGAGTGTCCCACACGGTTTCTCTTCGGTACAATTCTGGATTAGATCCCATTCGAGGCTTATTGTTAGGGTTATTCATGAGTGGGTTACCTGCGTACTTCCCCTTGGGCCAGCGCTAGGTCACACTCGGTGTTGAAGCGACAACTGACACACTTCTTCCAGTGATTGGCACCTGATGGCTCTCCCCCGTCACGCCAGAAGGCTGCGTATGCTCGAAGTTGCTTACCTCTCTCTGTGTCTCGTTCGTATGCAAGCGGATGTTGGCGGATATTCGGGTGTATTGGTGACTTCTCGTTGAGCTTGATAGCGACGTCGTCGCCATCTTCGCCTGCGAGTAAGAGTTGTGCCCTGCTCACCTCGACGGCGTTGAACTTTGACTGTGAATATTTGAGATAGCGAATGGACAGGTCTGAAACATCAAATCCGATTCGGTCCAACAGGTTTCCATGACACCATAAGAGGAACTGCTCGTTCGGGAAGAGCTCTTCAAGATATCGATCTTTCGTCACGCCACGAACGAGTGTCAACTGGACCGGCCGCCCATCTACGAACCGTAGAAAGGTCGGCCGCCCTATCAAGACCATGTTCACGAGTTCATGAGCGAGCGGCGGATAGAGCAACGAGACATCCTCCGATTGAATGTCGTCCCAGGCATCTGCAAGTGTGTACTCACCACTGGTCGTTCCCGTCGTCTCGACCAGTTCGTTGTGCTGTTCTTGTGCACGAATGAGGCGCTCTGGTAGAGATTCATCATCCGGGGTTTCCGCGCGTTCGAATTGCGCTTTTTGCTCGCAGTAGTGTTGGGTCTCTATGGTACTGAGCGGGATGATTCGCTCTAAGTCGGCTTCCGATATCGACTCGAAGAGTGCCAACTGGTGACGTGCAATCTTGGCGGGTGTTGTTGAGTGCGTTCGGTCGCCAGCCATGTGACAACTTACACAGGCATACCCCATAGGGCTCCCTATTTTTCAAAATCGGCCGCCGTCTGCCGATTTAGGTAATTATAATTACACTTCATTTAAGTACTAACTATCAAATTCATTTTCAAAAATCACAGGTTCGATAGCATCATTAGGTCCGCCACTGGTTCATCAAGAGCCGTCTGTGTCACAATGGCTTGAGAGCTGAAAATAGGGTAAAGTACGTCTCGCTGGCCGGTGACTTGATAGCCCCTAAATCAGCCAGCTAATTGAGAACAATTCTATCGATCGAATGCTGCTTCCAACTTCTCGTACATCCTCCTCCGCCGAGCATTCCGCTCTTGCTCCCTAGACAGGTAGTTCCGAAGTACAACCTCCGTCGACGAACTCCCCTGGTCTTCAGCAACTCCCTCCAGTCCCTCTAGCACTTCTCCCACTGCTTCCTGATACGCCGAGTACCAGAACCTCCGTCCCATCTTCGGCGTGGGCGTATCACCATCCACAACTACCTCAGCACGATCAGCAAGTTGCTTGAACCGACGGCGAACCGTACTCACCGACACGTGACCCGTTGACGACGACCGAGAGGGGAACAGATACCCGTTCCAGTTCTCACGGCCAGAAAGCGCGTCAACCCGGTCAGCGACGACGTCCACGCCATACAACAGTGTCACCTCACCAGGACCGTTCTTCCGCTCTCCATCACCGAACGACAGATGAGGGTCCTCAGCATCGAGTACCACTTGATCAACGTGCAACGCAGCAACCTCCGAAGGTCGCAATCCCCAGCCAGCAAGCCCAACGACGAGCAACTCCGCTTCGGGTGAGTCGACCTCGCTGTAGATCCGGCGAACCTGCGACGCCGACAACGCCTGTGGGTCTGGGTCACTGGCCTCCCAGCCGAACTCCTCACCGGCCTCCGAGAGTGGGTTGTATTGAGCGTACTTCCGGCGCTTCACGAACGCGTACCATGCTCTTGCGACGTGCAGATACTCGAGCTTCGAACGGTCTGTCGATAGCTCCTCGTCGAACACGTCGAGGACGGCAAGACAGCGTTCTATCTCTCGCGGTTGCTGGTCTAACTCAGACAGTGGTTCGAGCAACGCATCAGTCCCGTGCAACTCTCGATACGTCCGAACCCACTTCGCCAACCGCGTCCGGTGGGTCTCGACGGTGCTCTCTGCACGACCACCACGAGTCTCTATCGATGTGAGATACGCTTCGAGCGCATTCACAGTCGCATCGTGGTCGACGTTCCACTCCCACTCGTCCGACTCCTCGTCTTCCAGGCCAATCACGTCAACGAAGAACTGCTTGGGTGTGAGGTCATGATGTTCGCGCAGCGCGTACGCGATACCACTGTATCCGTGTTCGGTGAGCCAGTCGTAGGTCGGAACGTCTCGATCTTCGTCGAACCCATCGCGATATCGCTTGGGCGCGATGTCTTGCCAGTAGACGTCGACGAGTTCGTCGAGGTCCATACGCGACCAATTGTAGCGACGACTTCGTGTCTTTTGGGCTGTGGTCTCGTCATCGAGTTGCTGGCCGTTAGACTGTTTTGTCATGCCGATGTACTGCCCGAAAGACCGTTTGCCGTATTTCGGGACGGTACCGAGCCGGTGAATTTCATTGGTCTCTGCTGTTTTTCACAGCAAAATAATACTTTGGCTTGTGCGGGAGTGGCCTAACTAATATGCAGCGTCAGTAGACTGAACGTAGAACACCCGAAATCACCTCTCTCATTCTCGAGTAACGAGCATGCAGAAACGCGGAATTCACGCAGTACCCCAGTTGAGACTGTGGTGAACACTCGAAATGACCCCTCCCTGTAAGATGGCCGTTTGGGGTTGTTGAAAAATCGGACTAGTGAACCCCTCATACCTTGACAGGAGCAGCGTGACACATGCGGAGTGAGTCTCTCATCGTACACACGAGTCTACGCTTGAGAAAACCGCGACAGAACACCTACCTACTAGCAGATTCTCAGTTGACAATATGGTGATATCCAGGCGGTTTAGCCTAGAGAATCCATGGACCCTCATTCCTGTAAACGCAATTCTATGGAGTCTTCTCTACCTTTTCCTCAAGGCGTGATCTTCGACGGAGAATGGGTGAGGACTATGATTTGGGGTGCTTTTCAGGGGGTAATAGCCGAGATGACACTTTCCATATTGATACGTTACCAATCATAATTTCAATATCCCGTCTAAAAAGCCGCCAAGTGGTCCAGATTCTTCGAGGCGCTTTTTGATTTCAGGAATCTCTCGAAGGTTGTCTTCAGACAGATCCAAGTTGACTCGGTTCATGTATTTTTGGCTGATGCCCTCTTGTTCTGCGAAGTCCTCGAGCGAACTCAGTTCGCTGAGCAAGTAGGTGATAAGCTCGAGCGATGAACTGAGATTCTCCTTGTTTACCTCTTCGTAGATTGTCTCACGGATTTTCCAGTGAAGTTCACTCATCGCTAAGGCGATCAGTTTACTGTCAACGTGTCTCCCTAGTCGCAGTAGAGTTCGGTTGCTCACAAAGCGCGTTCCTCTCCATGCCATCTTGTAGGGTGCTCCGAATTGGAACAGGCCAATCTCAATAGTGAACGCCAGTAGTGCGAACGCAAACTGCTCGTATTCGTCAGGTTCGACTTCTCTCGAGGAGGAATCCGCTTTCTTCACCGCGATGTCAAGCCTTTCTGCGGATTCGTATAGGTTGTTGAACGATCCGAGAAGTGGAAGGTACCGGACGACCGGTCCTATTTTCCCTCGGGCAAGTGCAACCCAGTCGTCCTCAATGTAGATTGCTGTGTCGTACTGGTGAAGAACACCGATTAATCGCTCTGTCCTCCGTAGGTTAGCGCTTAGACTTTTTAGAGAGTCTGTGGACTCAGACACGGACTCCCACGTTAGGGGTTCGAAATTTTGGTGAATCTCGTGTGATATCTGTTCGAGAACGAGCTCAAGATCCTTGCGCTCGTCAGGAAGTTCGTTGAACGTCCCCTTGATTATCCGTTTAAATTCATCTCTGTTCGACGATTTTGTTGCGCTAACTGCTGTAGCTGACGTGCTTGGGAGGAGTGCAGCCACAGTTGCGTTCCGAAGGTACTGGCGTCTTTTCATAGTGTACCTAAATGTCAATTATATTTATGGATTAATAAAGATATTACCAAAATTTCATGGAAGAATGAATATGGCGACTATACAGTCAAACCTTACCCTTGTGTAGCGATCACGCCACCAATAGCTCCGTACGAATCTCTGGGTGCAATTCTGAGTGTGTGGGATTTCATCGACGTTGTTGGCAACCACCCCACACTCAACGCACCGGACTTCTCCGGTGACATTGCCTTTCGAAAACCGTCCTGACCGATGGAAGTCTCTGAACGAATAAGATGGTAGCGCGGTGGTCGGGTCCGAGAACGAGCGTGCTGTCGATTATCACACCATGGAAGAACGTCTACCTGCGTGAACTTCTTGTCGACGGCGAACGCCGTCGAGAAAACAAATCCTACCCACGCCTGAGCTTGTTACAGTCGCATTCATCGTATTGAGGGTCGGTAGTTAGCCGCGATGCCTCGTCTCGCCGTCGCGGGGGAGAGTGCTCGTCCTGCTCACAGTGGAGTCTGACGTGGCCATCACGGGGAAAGAATATATACGTGAGTTGGTTCGCACCGAGTAGAGAAATGATAGATAAGAATCCAGGACTGTTCATGACTGCAATTCAGACCGGCGAACAGTTCCTTGGAGATTTGGTTTTACTATCGGGAGTTTTTGGCGCTGCCGCCGCGTTCGTGATTGTAGGTAGTTTCGTGGTTTGGGCCTACATTCGGTAAGCGGTTCAGCAGTGTTCCACAGACATTCCACCGAGGGAGAAGATTTAACATTGGAGCTTCGGCGGCTTCGGATAGGGCAATGTTAGAACAGCTACAGCACATCCCAATCACGTATTTCGGAGTTCAAGAAGCGGCGGAACTCATTACACTGGCGGCCGTCGGTGGTATAACGGTGAAGCTCGTGGACGCGTTGCGGGGGTAAGCACCGTCAGTCGACGAGGCCGGTGAGATGGTAGAGTGCACTCCCTAGTCACAGTGGTGTCTGACGGTGTCATTGCAGCCAGAATCATGTCCTCTGATTAGTATTATAATAATTCAATACATTCAATTAATTGAGATGGATGGGAGATCTCTACTTGTATTAGGAACTCTCGGAGTTCTAATTGTGGCGGGGTTCAGCACTGGGATTCTGGGCTTTTCCGGTGCGACACCTACGGTTGATGGAGACCAATTTAATGAGTCAGTCTCAAACGTGAGTTCAGGGTCGGATGACCTTGTCGGGAATTTTAGTCTGGAAGTCGACACTACACACAATAAATCGAAGCTTGAGCGTGAGATTCACGCCGAGATCAACACCCGGCGACAAAAACACGACCTGAGCACGCTCAAGTATGATAGTGAGCTAAGCGAAATTGCAGGAAGTCACTCTCAAGACATGGCGGGTCGGCAATATTTTAGCCATGTATCACCAGACGGAACCACACTGAGTGACCGTTACCAATGGCATGGTTACGAGTGTCGTGTGAGTACTTCATCAAATGAATATGCAACCGGCGGAGAGAACATCGCTTACCGGGCTTCGACAAACTTAGAGACGAACGAATCGAGACTAGCGGTTACAATCGTTGATGGGTGGATGAATTCGACTGGGCATCGAAAAAACATTCTCCGACCATACTGGGAAAATGAGGGTATCGGAGTCAACGTCACTCGTGAAGGGGATAAGACCGCTGTCTACGTGACACAGAATTTCTGTTAGGTTTTGGTCGTTCACGGGGCTGCTGTTTAAGAGATGTGATGTTGTAGCTCTGTTGAAGGCCTTAGCACCTGACAGAAGCCGTGTGACACAGACAGAGGGTGTATTCAGTAGGATACAAACAAGGATATGGGTGACAGTGTGTACTCAGCTACTCGGTTCTGAATGTTCTTCGATCATCGCGTCTTGTTTTCCTCGGTAATAGAGCCAGAAGAAGACGAGTAGCGTCAGGGGGAAGAATATGATTGCGACGATAGCCAGTGGTGGAAAGAGGACGAAGAGAGCAAACGTCTTCCACGAGACGATTGTGTCGCGGGGCATAATAGAACGGTGGCTGACAAGACATTAAAATTTGAACTGACCGACTCGCGTTTTGTATTCAGTACGCTCGTAGGACCTCACCGAACACTGTCAGTAGTGGCGTGCAACACTCAGCGCAGAAGTCCTACAGCTGGCCTGCTCTCCTACAAGCAGTTCAGTGCGCTCTTCGGACAGAACATCGGGGCTGTCTCTTATACACATCTCTGAGCGGGCTGGCA
>NZ_AOLK01000005.1 GCF_000336755.1 Haloferax elongans ATCC BAA-1513
GATTCCGGTCGAACCACGTCGCGAGCATCTTCGGTCCGGCGAAGTTGTCGTCTACACCGAATGGAATGAGCTGTTCAAACATCCCCTCGTGATTGAACCGAATTTCCTCTTCTTGATTTAGCCACTGGTGATAATCTATGAGCGTCGACTCGGCCAATCGATCAGTCCGTTCTTTCTCAACGGCTTCGGGGTCGCGGACGGTTGGTGCAGTCTTTTGTTCAGGTCTGAAACCCTGCTCTTCGAGTTCCTCTGCTTCATCGTTGGCTAGCAACATTGGGTAATCGACTGGATGAACGCGATTGAGGTCCAATGAATCAGCGAGTCGGAACCCGATTTGGACGACTTCGCTCCTGCATTCTGTGTCCGACTCGTCACGGTACGGGTGTGGTGGGTCGATAGTTTCCACTTCTGAATACGAACGGTCTCCCGACTGGTACTCTCTATACAACGAGTTTACGTCGTCGCTCCGGTCGTATGGACGCTCAACTGCGACTTTGGTCGGGTTCCACTGTGTAAGCCTGTCGGTGAGGTCGGACAGTTCTAACTGACGCTGGTCCGAGAGGACGTCATCAGCCTCGACGTTTGCTTCGTCCAACCCTGGATTGTCCATGTGATATGTTCCAAGTAGAAGGATAGGTACCTGTTCTTCTGTACAGTCTGGCCACGGTTCCAGAGTGTCGGCTACCATTGAACTCTGCTTTTCGTTCAGGTGATGTAAACTCTATCAGTAAATTGGATGATTGACACGCTCTCAACCCTTACACCACAGAAAGCCACCCAGCTTCTGTCAGATGCGGCGTGACACAGACAGAGGGTGAGTTCAGCACAGCACCAGCGCTATTGTCTCGAACGGATACTTGACAATGAAAAACACTATGCTAAACGTCACTCATTTTTGATTATGCCTACAACTGGGTTCGTTTTCTGGATACCCATTGCGTTCGTCCTTATCGTCGTTGCTTCGTTTGTTGGGACAATACTCGCTCTGCAAGTCTATCATGGTGATAGAACGGTCAACCTCTCTTTCTCAGATTTTATTAAGAGATTCAGTAACGATAGGAGATAATAACACACTCTACGAGGGATTTGGGGCTTCGTGTGTATCTCTCTGTTATCTCTTGTAAGAGGCCATCGCCTGACCGACTCGCGCTCTGTATTCAGCACGGCCTTGACAAACTATCAGCTACTGAGGATTTCAACAGAGCCTCGCCGAGATGAACTCCTCGAAAATCGTGAGCTTGGACTTTGCCCCGATTTTCGGGCAGCATCTCACTGTCAACAACCCCGGGTCAGGTGACCCGTGGAATCCTGCCTCGAATCTTTGAACACTAGCTCTTCGACCTGCTCGTTCCTAATCTATGAACGACACCTGTTGAAATCATTGATACTGAGGTAGGGGGATTCGTGAAGAAGATGATCTCCCACGTAGGATTACCTGAGGGACGTCGTCCTCACTGAAAATGTCAAGCGTCGCTTCAAGCTTAGGTTTAATCAACAGGGAGACACACCCCTCGTTTTCACTGTATAGGTTTGAATAACTGGTCGTCTGTTCCACTGGAAACAATAGTTTTTGCTCTTTAATATATTAAATATCTGTTGGTGTATGTAATATTTACATGGGGAGGGATAGAAGAAGAACCGCCACGTCATGTGATTTTTCAGTGAAAATGGGGTGCCTCACTGACTCCAATGGCGTCTCATTTATAAGTAGATAGGTTCCTCGTTTTTCCGTGAGGTGAGAGGTGTGATTGTTTCAGTGAAAATGAGGTGTCTGTGACTCCACACCTAATCACCAAAATAGTTCGGAAATAGTCTGAAGGCACTCTTATCAAAGCTTTCAGTGAAAACGAGGTGTGCCTGTCCCCCTCGTGATAGACACTAAACCACCACAACCCAGGCAGAGTCACCCGAATACAGTGAAAATCAGGGGGCTTTCGTAGGTGTGCCATGAGACGTAACCTGTCCTAAAAGGCGCTTAAGACACTTAATTCTCCATATTCAGTGAAAACGAGGTAGGATAAGATTTATGACCCATCGGTGAAAGGTTCGCGACAGGTTGATGAACGACCCGATACCAACGCCCGACATCGAAGATTTCGACTCAGATCCACTGAGTCAACGGAACGAGGACATTTTCGCGCGGCGTGAACTCCTGCGTGTCGGTCACGTTCCTGAGAGCGGGCGTATCGTCGGGCGTGACCAAGAGATCTCTGCTGTCGAAGATCTCCTTCGGCCTGCAGCCTTCGGCGAACCGCCGAAGAACGCTATTGTCTACGGGAAGACTGGAACTGGCAAGTCACTCGTCTCGAAGCACGTTACTGGTCGTGCCCGTGCCATTGCGACTCGAAACAACGCCAAATTCGGTGCGGCATACGTCGATTGTGATCAGTGTGACACCCAAACACGAGTTGCCCGGAGTCTCGCCCAGCAGGTGCAACAGCAATCCTCGAAGAACATTTCTGTCCCTGACATCGGGATTGGAGCCTCAGAGTACTTCAAGTACCTCTGGAGTATGCTCGAGGAGTTGGACGTGTTTATCGCCATCGTCGACGAGATTGACAAACTTGGAGATGACGAGGTTCTATTCAAATTGTCACGTGCCGAAGAGTCTGGGAAGACCTCCTGTTACGTCGGGGTGCTCGCAATCTCGAACAAGATCGAGTACTACGAACGACTGAATGAACGTGTCAAATCTAGTCTCCAGGAAGCAGAGCTCGTGTTCCATCCCTATGATGCGAACCAACTCATCTCGATTCTTGAGAATCGACGTGACGCGTTCAAACCGAACGTGTTGCAGTCGGGGGTGATTCCGCGTGTGGCTGCACTCGCAGCACGTGAACACGGTGACGCCCGTAAGGCAATCGAGATCCTGTACTCTGCCGGCGAGTTGGCGGCGAAGAACGGCGACGCACAGGTCACAGAGGAACACGTCGATGCCGCCCAGGACTACGCCGATGTTTCTCGGTTTCAGGAGTTGATTCGGGGGTCGACGCCTCATTCAAAGTACGCTTTGTTCGCACTCGCGTATCTAACGAAGATTCGGATTGGCGATGCGTTCTCCACTGGCGAAATCTATCGGGTCTACGAGCAGGTCTGTGACTCCGAAGGGGCCGATGCACTCTCTCGCCAGCGGGTGCTTGAGTTGCTGAAAGAATGGGCCTTCAGCGACATCACTGAAAACAAGTACACCGGCGGTGGGAAGGGCCAAGGCAGTTATCGTGAACACACTCTATTGCGGGAGGCCGATATGGTGATTGAAACGGTCTTTGAGCAGGCTAGTACGAAACGTGACATCTTGGCTGAGCTGCAGGAGTAGGGTGGGCGTGACCGCCTGCAATCGAGCAATACTCAACCGTCTTGGTGTGGTCTATGCTACACCGATCAAACTGAGCCACACGCTTTGTGATTCTGTCGCCTGACGCTCCATGTGGTTCAACGGAGTTGGGGCGATGGCACGTCCCGTGCGGTGCAAGCAGATACCCAAGCACACCACGTCACTTCGGTGGCCTGACGCATGCGCGCACAAATCAGTGTACCACTTCGGCGGGAATGTCGCTTCCGATGACGCAGGAACGCCCTGCTGTCCTACGGAAGGAATTCAACGACTGAAGTCGTGGGTGGATGTCAATTTTAGCTCGTCGTACCCATCTCGAGATCGTTTCGGTGTGATGTCTTGTCAGTAGACGCTGACGAGTTCGTCGAGGCACATCTGTGACCACTTGTAGCGATGCTCTCTGGGTTCCTCGTGTAACGCTGCCTCCTCAACCTCCAAACCCTGGGGAGTCAGACTGCTGATTCACGACTGCTCACCGAGGAGTAACCCACTCACTCTGTGATGGGGTGATTCTGAATATGGGATTTTCGTTGGCTTCTGATTATGTGACAACCATATTTACTATTGGCTTATGCGGGAGTGGTTCTAACACAACGCCAATTAGTAAAATCAGTCCACCAAGAGGCCAAATAGTTGTATATCGTATGTCGCAATACAGAATCTGGTTCGGTGCCGGACACAAGTTCGGAGGGTACGGTACCACAAATCGATTATTAGGTGACACTATTCACGATGGTATTGAGTTTAGGAGACAGTCCAGAGGAATAGTGGCAGACTCCACATGAATTCGGCGACGTTAGTTCGACAACGAAACCAAAGTCAGACCAGTAATTCCCAGGTGGTCCAATATAATCATCCCTACACTGACCAGCAGAAAAGGGAGACGGGCGATTAGCTTTTGTTCATTTTTGTCTCTCCCCGTTGTAGTACAGCTGAGTCGTTTTATTGAGACATTGTCGGGAGGTAGCGTGCTACGGCAGTGGGGGTGATGAGAGGCATATACTGTTGCTCACCGGGGCATTTCATCGAATTATACTACAACAGTATATGTGGAATTAGTATATGTTGGAAAGGTATATGTTGGGGTGTGAGAAAGCACGAGTGTGACCGAGCGAGAATCAATCAACTTACGCGTCGAATCGGGGTTGCGTGACCAGGTGGTGGAGTTAGCGGAGAAAGTCGAAGGCAATTCTCGCCCGTCTGACCTGAGTAAGACGGCACAACGGCTGATCCGTGTGGGACTAGCACTCCGAAAGTCAGGGATCGAACCGGAATTTGAAGGGCCGTTTGGGCTGATCAAGCGGCCGTTCGCCACCATCAAATTCGGTGGCGAGACAGTTACCTTCGGCACGCAATTGACTGCTAATGTCATCGAAGAACTGACCGTTTCATTCACCGAAAAGAAACATACTGCCGCTCGCGAGGCCTTGCGGCTCGGTATTATTGCTGTCTATCTGAACGATCTCGACATCACTGGTCCACTTGGTGGCCCTCGGCCCTTTTCCAATGTAAACCTGAGTGAGCACTTCGACGACGAGTACGGGCGTGAGGCACTTGAGGAGTTCCGTAAATATGTGTGACTGCAGTTATCGCAACACAACAAAGGAGGAACCGAGTGATCAGATATACTATTCAATAGAAGCTCATGAGTAATACCGAAACAACACAGGCTTGTCTCGAATTAATAGACGATCACGGATTCAATGCAGCTGTTCCGCTGTATTTTCATCGGTGGGGTGGTACACCATCCGAATGGTTCTCGAAGCAAGTTACCCTATATGCTACTGCACATCCAGATCTTGACCCCGAGTACATCTCGGTTATCGAGTCGGAGGTCGATGACCTGCAGCTTAGAACCGCAGAGATGGATACGCTGAGCGACTTGTTCCAGTCCCGTGGTTACTTTTCGAGGATCCAAAGTCGTACAGCAGATGTGTTGGACACTGCTGACGATCCCATTCGGTGGGCACTTTGGTGGATTGCTCAACAGTTTCTCGATTTTCAAGACCACGGTGGTACACTTCGATATTTCACCGACAGTGATGCCTGGTTGGCAGTGCATCGTAACACTGTTTCCCTCAATGTCGACACCGCTTTCGAGAATCCTCCGAATCAGACTGAACTCAAAGCCCGACTCGCCGAAGCAGGCGTAATTTGGTCTCGTCTTGATTCGAGAGCGTACCCTAATACGCCAAGATACCGAATCACCTCACCGATCGCCCGGGCTATACTCGGTCACATCGATCTAGGAGATGTACCCGCAGTGTCGAAAGCAAAGAACGCCGAATACCGGGAGCGGATACAGGAACTCACCGCCCAAGAACTTCAGGCGGGGTTGTCCCTCTGGAAGCGTGAAGAACCAGAATCACTGTCTGATGACATTATGGACCTCATCCGTGACGGTGCTCTTATGCGGCAGTATTCACCCGCTCGAAAGAGGACTGGAAAACGGTCTCGGAAACCTTCCCGAACCGAACTTGTCGTACCTTATCAGGTGCGAGAGCGGCTATCGAGGGGAGCATATACTAACGAAGCAAGCAATGCTCTTGGAAGATGATTACGCTGCTCTGGCTGTCAATATTCCCTCGTCAACTGGCGATCAACTAGTCGACGACCCGAAAGGCCTGTCTCGCATCAAAACTGCCCAAAAATCATCAGAGAAGTATTATTTAATTTTTTGACAACCGTTGTTGTGTAGGCCGAGTCACGAGATTCATCGGAAATGGAACTCATGTATCGGAGTCAACAAGACAGTATCAGCAGAGGTTAGTCGCCTAGTTAATACCTAAAAAGAGTATGATAATAACACCCGGATTTCAGATGGACAAGTGTGTCGCTTGTTCACGTGTTGTTCAAATATGAGTTAATTCTTGGCTCCAGTTATCAGACTTGAATGGGATTCCACAGCACTGGTACCACTCACAAGTCCTCCTCTGGGGTAGTCACATCCACTACGGATGCAGGTGGAAACAGTCGCTCCCCGTACGTTGCAAAAGCTCGTTCCAACTCAAGTTCGAAGGCAGTTGGTGGTGCCTCGTAGGTTCCTTCGAGCACTCGAATCACATCACCGGGTGGGACTGATGGGTCACGCTCAACGCGCTCGTAGTCTGCCAGCGCAGTTGAGTAGGTAAGACCGTGTTCATCGATCCTTTGCAGCGCAACATCAGCTGGAAGCGTGTCTTCGCGGACGACGTCAAGACTGACGTGCGCATCTACGTCGTGGGTGTACTCGGCACGACGAACCGCTTCTGCGAATCGTGCTTCGACATCGTCGTTGTTCTCCTGCAAGCCTAAGTATAGGAGCGATAACGCATCTTGAACGGCTGACCGCACTGCGTAACCATCGTCGTCGTCACGAGCGAATACACTTCGGAGGGCTTTGTCTGGGAGGTGTGTTGCGAGTACTTGCAAATCGAGCAGTGCTTGCTCAAGCCGAACTGTGATATCATCGAATGACTCAACAACCAATGATGGGTGTGTCAGCTGGACGCGCTCTTTGGGAGTAAGGATGCTTCGCGGCCGGTCATCTGGCTCGGGTTGCACGAGATCAATATTTGTGTCGCTTCCGAACTGTACCCATGGGTCTGGTTTCACCGCGTAGACCACGAAGTACGCGGTGTTTCCCTCGCTGGAAGTGTCGAGAGCAATGTAATCCCCTTCACTGACAACCATTTCTGAGACGGGAGTTGGGTCACTACCGAGTGCTTCTCCGACGACGCGGGCCTCCTCATTGAGTGGATTGAGTGTAACGGCCCCAGCAGTAGGTAAGTCGACCAGAGTAAGTGTGACAGTGTGTCCATCATTCACGTTGGCATTTAGGCTGGCGATGCCGCTCACAACTGCAGTGTCTTCCGGTGTCGTTCCTGGGGTCTTCCGAACAATTGTCGGGGTGCGTCCCTCAATTCGAAGCACTTCCGTCCCTGTCACTCCGAGTTCAGCGGCGGTGCTGCCTGGGAGTGTGATCGTACTTCCACCAGTGTCGTACTTGTCCACTTGAACTTCGACTTCGGTACTGAGAGACATCACAGCCACTCTCCATTGTCTTGAGTAGTCGGGTCAGCTGGTCGAGTACTTCCAGCAGCGGTGTGCCGCATATTCGACATGAGCCGTTGTGCGAGTCGTCGCGTCTCCCACTGCTCGTTGACGTCGTTGCGCTCAACTTCGACTTCGAGAACACCCCAGTCGGTAGACTGTAGTATCACAGCGTACTCTCGGTATGGCTTCGGCGCTGCAGTTTGTTCGTTCAGCCACTGTTGAGTCTGCGGTTCACGGAAGAAGAACTCACTTCGTCGACACCCGTCAACCGCACGGTCGCTCAGTTCGACGTCACACCACGCGGTGAAGTACTCTGTTGATGGTTCTTGTCCGTGGAACGCATCCCGAAGCAACACCTCGTGGTGATCGTCTACCATCTCAGACGTGACTCTTTCCCCTAACGTGAGTCGCGCTCCAGTTTGGACACGGCCTTGAAATTGCTGCGGGTCCGAAGAGAGTGTATACTTGTCAAGCTCGTGTGCCTCAGAGACCGCTCTCACCTCGCCGCCTTCGACGCACCGAACCGTCGACCCTTGCACTGGGCCAAGATACTCGAAATCGTCTGGAACAAGCCCTGTCGACGGGAGGAATCCCGATAAGCTGTTGTCTTGTGGTATTTTCTCGCCGCGCAGTTGCGTGAACGGGAGGAACAAAGTGATACTTGCGCCGGTCGTGAGGAACGTACGTCGGTTCATTCGGTGTTAAGTATGGTGATCTCCACGGGGGTCAGCACACGCGGAAGTGATTCAGCTTCATATTTTTTGGAGGGAACGCAATACTGGGGCATTCGCTATCCGTCGTGAGGCTGAACTTGGTTCCAGAATCCTGTTCGAGGAGTCGAATATCGTTCGGGTGGCAGTCCGTTGTTCGCTGCACGATTTCGTTGTCGTAGTGATTGAATACACGCATATGCGAGTCGCGCTCGGGATACATCTCGACACTGAGTTTCACAACTCCGACCGGCGTAGAACGAATCCGTATTACCGGCCAGTCTGCAGTTATGGTGACATCACCATCCACGGTCATCAACCGTTCCCCGTTCTCTTGTTGGTCCACGTGACGAGGTCCGCCGCTCAACTCATAGTTCAACACACGTGCTGGGAGAGAATCCTGGCGCACTGCATCGTACAAAGTACCCACAGCATGGTCGTACTCCTCAACTTCACCTGCGGGAAAGTAGTAGGTAGCTTCCACAACCATCGGATTGAACAACCGGTCTGTTGCGTGATACCGCATCCGTGAAACCAAGACGTGACTCAACGCATTCCGGTCGTCGTATTCCAATTTATCGTCAGTCACTGGAGTGACTCGGTTCGACTGGTAGATCGGGCGCGAGAGTTCGTGACCAGACGCAGGTTTCGGGACGAAGTCACTGAGCCGCGTCACACTTCTCTCCTCTCCGGGAACCTTTGGGTGCATCTTGGCCCACAACCACTTTCTAAGTCCAATTTGTTGCCACTACTCATCGTTCTCGTCGATGGACGTGAGGACGACCTGAACGAGTTCGCCTTCTTTGAGGTCAAGCTTCTCTACCTCGGCTTTCGGGATGTTAATTCGGTGGTTCTGCTGTACTTTCGCAGCGAAAATCGCGTTTCGCGTGAACAGTCGTTCGGCAATGATCCGGCCTTGATTTTGCAGGTCTCCAAGTTCACTGGAGGCGAACTTCTTCACAATCTGGCCAAGCATCTCATCCGGGACGACGTCGAGTAGACCTCCTGAACTGTTGCTCATACTACTCAATTTGCGCCATAGTATATAAAAGAAACCAATTTAGCACATATTGTGGCTTATTTCGGGGGAAGAGATTTATTCGAGCCCCGGATATTGGTAAGTACCGAACTGGTCACAACTGTATCTCAACGAGAAACCAACTTACCCACAATCAAGATCTACGAAAGAATGACAACGAAGTCAATACCAACGAAGTATCGCAAGAGTGAGGGGCAGTACGTCTTCCATACTACAGAGACGGAGAACATTGATTCTATACTTGATAAGGGGGTCGACCCCATGTACGAGACAGGCCCCGACACCACTGCCGCCGCAGATGTCCTTAGCCATTTAGCACCAAACGAGCCGTTCCCGTTTGATCGAACTACAGTCGCATATTGTCACACGGATTCAGAATACGTGGGTTGGCTCATTGAACAACAGCAACAAGACCACGGTTTTATCTCGGACAATTCATATGCAGTCATTGATGTGACAAAGATTGACGCGCCGAAATACATCAGCGATATGAAAATTGTATCTGACCTGATCGATTACAAGTATGGCGGTTCAAACGTCATGTTATGCTTTGATACAGCGAGAGAAGCGCTTGCAGCCTACCGTGAAAGTATACAACCAGTTGACTCTCCTTCTGATATCGAAACATACGACTCCGGTATTAAAGACAGTCATCCAGAACTGATCGTGAGCGGTATAATCCCACCAGAGGCGATTGTTGATGTACTGGATTGAAGACTCAAAATATGAGTAGTGACTCCGAGGTTGACAAACTCATTGACGTACAGTTAGACCGGTACTCACACAAAAGTCAACACTTCATCTCATACCCTGACGGCTCCGATTTTGATAGAAGCAAAGACGGGATACACATCAGTGTGGCGGATGAAGTGGAGTCTGAATTAAAAGAGCTCATTTGTTTGGATGAGATTACTGTCGTTCTGCGAATAAGGGTGTCAGAAACACACTCATACCTTGTCGGTGATATCGAAAAATTGAAATGTATAAGGATAAAGACCGATGTCTCCTCACTTGACAATCTTAGCTCAATAGTAGATGGCTTACAACAGTTGGACACTCTTCTTGTTGGTGATGAATTAACTACTTCACTCAACATAAGTAGAAGTAGAAAGAGCAGAGCTCCCGAAAGAATCAGCGAGCCAGAACCACCGCAAATACCAGCAGAAGATGGTAAAATGAACCTATATTATGTCAATACCGGTAGCGGTGATTGCTATCACACAAATCTTAGCTGTCAGGGTCTCAATGCCAGACTTGGAGACATTAGTACATTCACGCGAAACAAGGACGGCACGTTCCCTGACGAGGTCCCGAATCTTCGTAAGTGCTCAAAATGCTGAGATACTCAGCTCAAGTTCGTACAACATGAATAACATATGGGTTTGCCCCGACTAGTTCCGGTATCACATCCCCGAATAACCGCTGGTATTCGAACTTGAGACCCCACTGTTTCCGGAGAAATCGCATCTGAAAAAGTGTCGGCTTCGCCCGCGCGCTAAAGCACGATGGCGTCGTCCTTGATTTTGCGTGACCAAGGTTGCACCATATGTTGTACACCAATTCTATCAAACCCCGATGATTTCAACGGGGATACTTACGCGCCATTTTCGAATAGTGCCATGACATCCGATGGAGTGAATAGATGTAAGTCGTCACGTTCTGCTGCACTATCCTCGAGTCCGTCAGTAAAGCCGGACCGTGAGAAAAGTGCATATTCGACGTCTCGGTCGGAGCCCTGCCAGCGGACCTCCGGTTCAGTCGCTTCAACCGCGTCTAAGAGCGAGCGACCAACGGGGCTGTTCGTCCACTTACATTCTCCGAGGAGAAGCGTGTTAGTTTGTGGGTTCAACCCAACGACGTCGGTCTCTTCTTCACCGTACCACCAACGACCTACCCGAGAACAAGAGACGGGGAATGAGGACGTGCAGACAGCCTGTCGACAGACTTCCTCAAAGGCGAAACTCGTGTGCGTCGGGAGTGACTCAGCGATCGAGTCGCGCACTGGTTCGGTTCGGCCTTGTTCAAGAGTACCTCGATTCGGGGAGACGTATCGGAACCAAAATCTGACAAATTGGTCAGTCAGCTTGTAGACACCGCGCCCGTCGGGGTCAGTGACTGGTGTTTCGCGCTCAACCAGGGCCAACTGAGTGAGGTTCTGGAGATATCGAGAAATCCCGCTGGCTTTCTTATCGATACTGTTCGCGATATCCGTCACGCGGGTTGCTCCATTGGCAATCGCCTCGAGGATCGCCATGTATGTCGTGGGCTCTCGGAGTTCCTGCCGGAGGAGGAACTCGGGTTCTTCGTAAAGAAACTCCCCTTTTGAGAGAATATGTCGTTCAATGTTCGTGAACAGACCATCGTGATCATCGAATTTCTCTAAGTACGCAGGCACACCACCCAGAACGCTATACGCCTGAATGATCGTCTCCGCATCGTACTGGGGGAAAAACTTCGCCACATTGCCGGCGGAAAGTGGTTCAAGTCGCCACTGACCGGTTCGGCGACCATACAGAGGGCTCTCGTAGCTCAAAACGCCCTCCTCCATCATCGAAATCGACGAGCCCAAAAGTACGATCGAGATATCTGTATCGGCCAACAATTCATCAACGACGGTCTGAAAGACTGACGGGATCGCCTCATCAGATTCTACGAGGTAAGAAAATTCGTCTAGTGCAACGACAAATGAATCATCAACCCGTCCCTTGAGATACCTAAACGCATCCAGAAAGCTGTCCACATCAGGGGGTACATCATCGAAGTGGTCCGCACACTGCCGTGCAAATTGCATTGCGTTGTGTGCTGGTCCCCGTTGGTCACAAAGGTAATAGAGAGTATCTTGGTTAATCGATTCAAGTGCAGTCGTCACGAGCGTTGTTTTCCCCACTCGACGACGACCATATACGACCAGAAGTTGGCGATCATCCCGTGTGAGATGCGAAGTCAGCCACTCCAATTCGCTTTCTCTGTTAATCATTATGCAGTAGATTATATTATCTTGTGCATAAGATTTGTGGTGAGGCAATCGGTCAATGCATCACTAAGTGGAAGTCGATCAGAATACACGTTAAAAGGGATACATCAGAATTTGGGGATTCTAAGAGAACCACACATATATTTCTATCACCAGTCAATTGTATCAAACTCTCGTGAAAAGTGGGGGGTGAGAGTCAATTTGTATTTTACTATTGGTTGGGTAATTTTCCTGAGAAGAAACTGATGAAGTGACATAGATTACTTCTCGACGTCTTTGAATAGGTATCTAACCCCCCGTTCCGAACGCCACTTTGTAATAAAGATATTGCAACCCCCCGTTCCGAGCGCTCGTTAGTATATAAAGAACGGCAAATTAGAGAGGGGGGTCTCGTTCCGAACGCTCGACTTCAAATCGGGGACCCATTTGTGAACTCAAAGTGATAGTTGCAGTTTTCGTCGATGGTAAGGTTGGTAAGTGTCTAATCTCTCCAGAGTTCTCTGATTCGCTCTTCGATCTCGTCGAGGACAAGTCGTAGAACGTCGCGATGGTCGGTCGACCACGAAGCGTCATTGCCGGGTGTCGGAGCAGTTGGCGGTGGATGAAAATGATCTCGCGTATTGTGGGGATTCGGATGACGGTCCCACCGGCACTCCCAAGCATCCTTCGGATGCACCTCCCGGTAGTGAATTTTGAAGTCGTCGTTCGTGTACCAGCGAACAGCCAGCGTCGCCTCCTCGACGGAGTCTGGATAGTACGATGGTGTGAGTGTCACACGAAGTTCGAGATGGCCGCCCGCGTCGGTGATGAGTGCTGTTGCGACCTGACCCGTTGCTTGTAGACGTGTCTGTAGGAACTCGAGTATCGGGCGATCGATAGGTGCGGGGCTTCCGCCGTCACCTGTGGGCGGCACCATCGATGTGGCTACCCGGATACCTGTTCGGTCTCAGTGCTCGCGCGTTGCTGACGGGCACGTTCGTAGCGTGTTCGCTCGTCCCGAGCGGTCGCCCAGTCGCCGAGGTCACCGTACACGTCATCGATCGTCCGGTCGTCGCTCGATTCTGCAGTGGCGACGGCGTCGACGGCCGCTGGCGTCGGAGCACCATACGTGTCCTCGTACTCCTCGATCCGCGAGCTCAGTTCCCGAACGCGCTGTTGGAGGTCTTCGACGGAGTGGTCGGCCGCGAGCTGGTTGATTCGCCGCCACTCGAAGTAGGCGTCGTTGCGCTCGTACGTGGCCGGATGGCCGTCGTGGCGCGTGACGATACCGAGCTCACTGAACCAGCCCAGATATTTCCGAGCAGTTTTCGGGTCACAGTCGGAGACGTTGGCGATGGCGCTCGCTGTTGTCGGCTCACGAGTCTGGAGAATTGTCCCGTAGATGCGTTGCTCAACGTCGTCGCCACGAAACGCATCCTCGAAGGAGGGCGGGCCATCCGGTGACTCGCTGTTGGGCATACTTGTTCTTGCGTGGCACAGGATATAGTTCTTGTTTTGAGGAATAGTTTCCTGAATTTGTGTGGAACGGAATCCACCAGCGGACCACAATCTTAACCAACAAACGTTATTCTCTTGTGCTGTTCGTTGGTTAATCACTTACACCTACATCACCACGCTTGCAGGTGGTAACTTTCACACGAGGCTTTTGAGGGGAGTCTGCATCTACACCGATCCACAGAAAGCATTCTTGGATGCCGAAACAAAGTCTGAAAATCAAATTCTTCATTCAACGCTCACTAACACAACGTCAACTGTCGAACGTCATGAGCACAGAAGCCATCGACAATGTACGTTTGCGCAGGGTCGGTCGCAAGCGACGTAACCTCACGCTCGCCAAGCGACTCCACTCTGTGCACCTTTGCAGTCCCTCTCCAACTGTGGTCTAAGTAATTCCGAACCTTTCGGTGGACCTGTGGACGGATCTCAGTTAGAACTTGCAGTCGAGATCCAATACCTCGAACCCGTATTCCCTCTGGCTCAGCAGCAAAGTCATATCCAAGCATATCGAGAGCCTGTTTGAGAATCTCACGTTGCTCGAGCTTCTTTTGGCAAAACCGAACAGTTTGCCCATCGAACGACCCATCAGTATCGAACATCCCAGCAAGCCACCCACGACAGTAGTCTGGGTTGTCAATCGACGACTCGTCAATGGGATACGATAGTCGAATCTCGTCGACTTCGGCGCCTTTTGTTGTCCGGACTTCGAACAGATCTGTTGTAGTCTTCTTTTTCAGCTTGAGCCCATATTCTGGCGGCGCGTACGAGTGAACTGTTTTAACGATGACTTCATCCTGACACCGAATCGTGCCGTGGTTCGTGGTTTCATTCGTGAATAAACACCCATCACCAGCAAATGCACCGTGGACGTAGCCAAATCGATATGCTTGGTTCTCCATATACAGTCCCGGTTGAGCGACAAACCGAATCCCATGACCTGTCTTGAATCGACTAGCTTCACGGTGTCCATGATGCCGTGGGAACAACTGCTGGCTCGCACCAACGACAACCGAACCACAATCAGTGTGAACACGAACAGCCTCTGTTTTCTGTGTCGAGACCGACGAGATAGTACTTGCTCGAAGTTTTGACTGCCGAAACGGTTCAGTGTCTTCAAGCCGCTCAAACGAAGCAACTTCATCACCAACTTCGAGTTCTGAAATCGGTTCCCAGGTAAGATCTGCAGTGAGGACGAGGTTCTCAGGAGACTGTGGGCCACTCATCACGTACCTCCGTCACGAACCGAACAGCGAGACAATTCGAGGTTGAGTCCGAATAGCCCGATTTCTTCAAATCCAAGTTCTCGCCACCGACCCTCTTCAAGTATGTACTCAGTTCGTTGTGTTGTCGATGACTCGTCGGTTGTATACGTCACTCGGTGCTGATCACCGGTCTGCCCGGTGTATTCGATACTGAGCGTTTTGATCGAAGGTAGAACTTCCGGCTTCGATAGTTGGTCTTCTTCCATAGTTGTGTGAGAAGCCTAACTCAGAGCCAGCGAAGGCTGAGAAGTAGGCCTACCTCACCAATCAGCGAAAACAAATGCTCCACAGAGAGCAATTCTCATCGAAGTGTTCGTAGGTGCTCAAGAACCATCTGAGGATTGACTTCGCTACACGAGCCAGCAGGCTCGATGCCAATTCTCGTGACGCCAGATTCGACGACACCGGAAACCTGCTGTGAAAGAATCCATCCGTACGTTTCTGCTTGGACACTGTATCGGGCGCTCGTCTCTTCGGTTGGGGGCTGCAAACTGACTTTGAGGTCATCCACGTGCCACGTCCCGTCGGTTGCCTTCGAGACAAAGTCTGCGTGGCTCTGAATCTCGACGTCGACACCGTCGACACGGGAGACCGTATCCAGTGACTCTTCGACGTACACCTCCGGTGCCTCCTGAAGACGCTGCCACAATTCAGACTCAGCGAACTGAGGGCACAACACCCCTGCGACGTACGAGCGTAGTTGCTGTCGTTCATCACTGTTCACGCCCACTGCTTCCTTCCGAATTGTCGTCTCAAGTATCTCAACAAGCGGTCCACTACACGTCTGCAGGGTACTGGTGGGCACACTGCGGCGGACGGCTTCAGTGAGAACGCCATGAGTGACATCGCCCACGACTTCAGGACCCAACGACTCAAACGTAAGTGGGATCTGTTCAGAAACTCCGTCGCGAGCCGTCTGAAGTGCTCGATCAAGCAGGTAATCAACGATATGTTCGGATGCATCAATCGCAAGCGGGTACAGGGTACTGGGGTTCACAAAGCGCGGATTCCACGTCGAGAGTGTACGCTCCTGTGCCGTCGCCACGAACAATTCGTTCGATGTAGACGTGTCTGGTCCAGTATCGGTACTGATGCGGCGTTCACCTCGATGGACAGCAACGCTCACTGATTCCCCACTAGGCGACGAAACGTCGTAGGTCGCGCGACGACTGTCGTCGAATGAAAGCGTTTCACGCAATGTATCGACCCACCGGTCCCGTGGCTCTGGGGACTTCCGATTAGTGGGAAGTGGAATAACCAAATGGTCGCGAGCACGGGTGAGCGCTACGTACAGGAGGCGCCATTGTTCGGCACGATAGTCGGCGGCGGCACGCGCCAACGACGACGGACCACAAAGCGCGCCGTCAGCCCAGCGCTCGGTCGCCCAGCGGAGTCCAGCGTCGCGCTCGTCGCTCCCGCTCGATGCGTCGTATAGCGCGAAGTCAAGCCCACAGAAGGCTTCGAGATCTTTCACGTCTGTGTTCGCAGGTGGAGCAAGCCCGAGATGGGCTCCTCGAGCGACCAACACGTCACTGTATGGTCCAAATCGGCTCATATCCCCACTAATGTCTGCCAATACGACGACGTCTGATTCTCGTCCCTTCATCTGGTGGATAGTCTTGAACTGTACATCGTGCGACTCGACTTGCCCACCTGGCAGGCTCGACCCTCTTTTCGGGTGGTCGCAGTAGTGGTCAAGCGCCGCTGCGAGTCGCGAGAGTGGGTACTCAGTAGCTGACTCCCATTGGGCAACTGTTTCACAGAGTGCATCGAGTGCCGCCACACGGCGCGCGCTGTCGTCGCTAAACCCGTATGGGTCAGCCCACAACGAAAGCGCAGAAAGAACGGTTTCGACAACAGCAGTCCCGGGCATCGCCTGGAGGCGTTGCCATTGTTGTTCGAGTTCACACAATCCTTGGAGGAGCGACGTCGTCGGCTCGCTGTGTCGCCCATTCTCGAACGCAGCCTCCATCGACCACGTTCCCTCAAGACGCATGAACGCCTCAATAAGACCATGTTCACCAAGGGGTGGCTTCAACACGAGTTCCCGTACCCGCTCGGAGTCCATTGGGTCGACAAGCCACTGGCAAACAGCTTTGACGACGTCGATGAGTGGATAGTCGAATAACCATTCGCTGGAGTTCGATACAGAGAGCCCTACAGACGCAAACGCTCGCTCGTACAGTCCCATGTAGGTTCGACGTGGGAACAACACAGTCACAGAGTCAGAACCGAAGGTCCCGTCAGCAAGTCGAGCTGCAACACACTGTGCAAGCGCATCTGCCTCACCAACGCCAGTCGGTGGGGAAACCCACTGTCTTGTCCCCGGTGGGGATTGTGGCTCGAACGCGGCTACATGCACACCGGTTTTGGGGCCAGACTCACGAGCAGCAACAAGGCGCGGATACTCATGGGCGTTAGTTCTACTACCACCACGAGTTGAGTCCTGGAATACTGGTTCGAATATCGTGTTGATGGCCCCAGCAATGGCGGTCGATGAACGATACGTTCGGGCCGCAGTCTCGACGACGTGTGTTTCCCACTCGATTCCGAAGTAGTCACCCTCGCGAGCAGCTTGCTCGAACAGTTGAGGGTGTGCATTACGCCACGTGTAGATGCACTGTTTGGTGTCACCGACGACGAGTACACGTGTGTCTTCATCGATTAGATGACTGAGAGCGTCGTGCTGGACGACCGAAACGTCCTGTGCCTCATCAACGATAACAGTCGATAGCGATTCAGTGTATCGGGCACGCAACCGCTCAGAAAAGACACTCTTCTCGTCACGGTCGAAGAAGTTGGCAACCCAGTGAGCCGCATCAAGATGTGAAACAACGCCGAGTTCACGCCCGGTCTTGTCGTACGCATCGCGATACACACCAAGGAGCGAGCAGAGTTTCTCTACTACATCACGCCACGATTCAAACAGTGTGTTGTCGGCCTTAACCACCGACACCCGGTCGTCAGGGGAGTATCTCTTCGCTGTTTCGAGTGCGGAATCTGTATCGACAAATCGGCGAATGTCAGTGATGATATCCGCGAATTCAGAAGGTGGGCCATCAGGATACGCATCGTCTATCGTCTCGACGAGGGATTGCTGAAATTCCTCAATAGAGAGTCGTCGCTCGCGGCAAGCACGAAATGCGGCCGTCAACAACCCATCCAAATCGAGTTTGTACCTGCCACAAGGGTACGCCTCCGATAGCGATGCATACGTTTCGGCGACTGAGTCGTCACTTCGGACGCGTTCGAGACACCTCGAATGAACATCGGTCAGTAAAGAATCGTCCCCTACGGCAGGCGACTCACTGAAGCCAACTTCGGGAGCGATTGTCCCGAACACAGTCCGGAGAATGCTATCGATTGTTCCGAGCGTATCTGTTTCTCGGAGTCGCCGCGTGAGCACCTCTGCATCTGATTCGGAAAGCTCAACACGACATTCGGGGTCCGCTGCAAAGGACTTCAGCGCCTTGGATATACCGGGGATGATTGCAGCGGCGTCGTCACGAGCAAACGACGCAATACAGAGGGTCTGTTCAGGGGCCCGAACGCCGTCGTCCCACGACCGAGCAAGTGCTTCGGCAGCAACTTGCTCTGTAACCGTCGACTTCCCTGCACCCGGGTTGCAATCGAGGATAAACAGTCCCGACTCGTTTGCAAAAAACGAATCGCGAAGGCGTGCTTGTGCACCCTTCAACGACGGGACATCACGATCCTTCAGTTGCTGTTTAGACACCTGTAGAACCCTCCACAATGTGGCGAATCGACGGCGGGAGCAGACACTCCTGGCTGAGGAGGTTTTGGGTTTCTTCGTGACCAATCTGAATCGGGTCAAGCGCCGAAAGATACGGCGAACGCTCGTACCTCGCACCCTCGAGGTCGGTCTCGAACCGAGTACATACGAGGAGTTCTGTTGCTGTCGTGACCGCATCGTCGAAGTGGTCGCGTTCACGCTCGCTCATCCACGATTCTTGAATTCCCAACGTCTGTGCGTCGGGTGTGTCACCGGCGACGACCACATCGCGAAGCGGCGCCGGGAAGACACCATCGGTCGGTTGTGGCCATTCACCGTCGACAAGCCCCATCGCGATCACGTATGGAGCCTTCCGAAGCCACGTATCAGTCGCATCGAGGACGTCGATAGCAGACGCATTGGCGTGTTCGCGGCGACCCGGTCGGACAGTCGCAATCGCATCGGCGAGTTCGACGAGCGATCCCCACGACGCCGATGTGTGCTCACGAGCGACCCATTCGCGATACTTGGTTGCGAGTTCGTCGACGAGCGTTTCAGTGCGTGTGAGCGCTCGTGCCGTCCGCGCGATCTCCGAGAATGCTTTTGAATCATGTACAGGGGCATCAGTGAGAACTGTTTCACGGTGTGAATCAAGGAGTGGGAGCAGCACATCTCGGACTTCATCAGCAGACGGCGATTCAGGACACTGACGCGCCCATTCGACCAATTGTGTGAGTTGTGGGAAGGATGAATCACCAAGCGTTTCGGTCCATGCAGTAAGCGATTGTGGTGGTTCGTCCGCAAACTCTCGCCGTGCTCCAGTCACTGCATCGTACGAGATGGGCGAAGTCTCAGCATCTTTCGGCGACGTCCACCCGAACAAGAGAGGTTCACACAAAGTCTGTGCATCAACACTCTCGGCATCAAGGAGTCGGACAGTCGAGATGAGAAGTTTGTACGGGAGCGTCTGTGTTAACGGCAACTGTGTCCACACGGACAACTCGTGACCGTAGATGTCCGCTGCGTGAGAAAGTGGCCGTTCATACGTGTCTGCGTCGCGAGCGACGACAATGATGTCGCTCGGAGAAGTGCCCTCATCAAGTAGCCCTGCGACAAGCGCCATTGCAATGCGAGTTTCTTCACGTCGCGTCGAGGCCGTGAGTTCGGCAACGGGTACTGTTGGGGGAGAAGTGGTGGTTTGCCCGTGCTGTTCGATGCGAACGGGGAGGTCCAGCGGATCAAGCCGCGATTCGAGTCGGCGAGTGAGTAGCGGACCAGTCCCCGAGCGGAGATACAGATGGATGTCTACGGGGGTAGTCGCCGCAATAGTGGCGACGAAGTCCAAAAGCGGCGACTCGATCATACTCATCCCGGCAAGGTGAACTCGTTCGATTGTCGGGAATACGTCGGTCCAGAGGCTTGCACCGATGTCGGAGAGTGCACGCGTGGCCTCTCTCACAAGAGCACTTTCGGAGAGTGCGCGGTCGGTGTGTGATTCGAGGTGGTTGGAGAGTGCTTGGAGACCCGAAACGAGATCGTCTACGTCCTTGTTCGCCGGGAACGGGAGTCGAGAGGCAAGGCGTGAGAGTGCATCATCGCGTGACTCGGCGCCGCCGGTCATCGTCTGAAGTTCTTTGCGTGCCGCCTCGATTGCCTCGGCGTGATTCGTCAAGTTGGACCCGAAGACAACCCTCAGTGAGCCAAAGCCACTCAGATTTGTTCGCAAGAGGTCTTCGGATAGTCGAAGCCGATCGACCCTGTCGAGTGCTTCAGTTTCGTAGCCAGCGGCAGCCGACAGTTGCCGCGCCACATCGACCGGTTGTGTGAGAAACAAACTGCTACGGGGCTGGTTGCGTTTCGCCAGACGATGTTTCAAGTTTCGACGATGGAGTTGCCCAGTCGTCAACACGAGGTCCGAAGGGGACGAAGAACGGTGTGCGTAGGATAACAAACGGCTTTCATCGCCGATGTGGACGTGAATAGCCGCTTCTGAAGCAGGCGGGTGGTCGGAACGTGAGAGTTGGTCGACCATCGGTAGATAGCCTTCACTTCGATGGGTGCTAGGTTAAATAGCAGCCACATTCTGAAAGTGAAGACAGTCTGTTGGAAAGAATCAAATAGAGAGTCCGAAGTGTTGCATCCCAAATGGGTTAGGTGAATTTAGACAAACCCGACTCTGTTGTAAATATTCAATAAATGACAGGTTGTGGAGGCCGTGCTGAATACAGAGCGCAAGTCGGTCACTGGTCAGCCGTCATCTGGATGCAAACCTGTTCGCCAGACTCAGTGCGAGGGTCTTGCAGGACAGTCAGCGCAAAGATTAGTCGTTTTGGTACCAACCCTTCCTACAGAGAACAGGGAGAATCGCTGTATAGTCCCGTTCAGGGAACTCCATCGTCACCTCCATCGTTCGGGGGGTGGCCTTGACGAGAGTATCGAACGAAACAGCCGGTGATGAGAGGAGTGTTCCATCCCGTGAGTAGTGGTGCATATGAGAGACGATTGGGCCAATTTCTCTATCTCGGTTGAACTCGGACTCGACCGGTTTCTCACCTGATGTTTCCGTCAGTTCGTCCAGTTTGACGATACCCATCCCGACACTAACACCAGTCTTGAGTAACGATTGTTCTTGAAGCGTTGTTTTAACGTACCTTGAGGCATGCTCAGTGGCTCTGAGCGTTCCCCACTCACCGAACGGAGTAGTGTCTGAACCATGGTCGTACCGAACCCGAACTTTGTCCTCGGTTTCTAAATACTCGTATTCGCGTTCAGGCTGTACGGATAGTTCGACAGGAGAGCCACCGCCGAGGCGACTGATAGGTTCAACCTTCGGGGTTCCAGTTTCGGTTGTCGTTGTCGAGGAGCGCGGTGTTTGAGAGGTTTCGACAGTGGTCTCGGTCTGTTGAGATACCGGTTCTGAATCCGATATGCACCCGCCAAGTGCGAGTGTGAGGGCACTTCCTGTGATGGAAAGGAGGGAACGCCGATTCATACGATTGAACAAATGTCGCTCAATAAATGCTTTCTGTCGACCAAACCGCTCCGTTCTACTTGCTGTCTCGGTCTGTCGGCGCATTCACCAACTCGAAAGCAAACCAAACGAGATTGCTGTGCTGAACTCACCCTCTAAGTGTTGCACGCCGATTCTGACAGTCGTCGGGGAGGTTTCTATGGGCGTGCTGAACTCAGCGCACGAGTCGGTCACTCGACTCTCCCGGTCTCGGTGTTAATTATCGAAGTGATACTTGGTTTTCATTCCAGTGAAAAACTAACTTTTGGACCATCAGTGATATTCACGAGAATTCTCACTGAGTCAGACTTCGTATCCGGCCCAAGTTCAGCTTGAAACAGTTCTGTCGTGGAATTTTTTTGTAGATAAACCTTGGCAGTGAGTTTTTCACTCCTAGTTCGGTCGAGAGTTTCTTCATAACTAAATGATTCCTGAGCTTCCCACCCGTTTCCATCACTACCCAACACTTCGCTCATGTACTGATCAAGAACGACTAGATCACCCTGAAAATATTCGCTTGTCTCATTACTAACTAGTACCTGTAGGCTCATCTCAGTTGACGTATTCCGCCTCTCTGGAGCGGTACTTTGCTCAGTCTGAGAATTAAGACACCCCGGCAAACCGATTAGAACACTTGACAAGATTTGTAATACCCTTCTCTTTGAGATTTGCATTGTAGTTGAGACTTTATCACCTGTTGGCAGATGTATCTGTCTACAGACCGCTTCATAGCTCAAAGCATCGAATGAACAGATATTCATCTGCTGAACTCACCCTCTGTATGTGTCACGCCAATTCTGTCAAAGTGTACAGGTTTCGATAGAGCCACTAACTCGAACTTCAATAAATCGGCTCAACAACGACATGTCGATGCTTCAACCGTGGGGCCTTGCTCTGACCATCTTCGTGGAATTCGACGATATCTAACGCAACCAGTTTCTGCAGATCACGACTGACGACGCCTTTGTCCAAGCTCAATTCACTAGCAAGAGCTCGAACAGAACGTGGCTCGTGTGTCTGAAGATACTCCATGATCTCAATTCGACGGTCGTGAAAGACATCGTCTGCGCGACCGCGACTGAGAACAAGCGTGTCTGCGAACCCATGCTGCGAAAGGATTTCACTGAACGTATTTCGAAGTTCCAGCTCTGAATCTAAGGTCGATTCTTTGGTGAACTCAGTGGGCGAAGGGATACCGGTGAAGTGTGATTCGTCGTCCATGATTGGGTCGTACCCATTACCGTTGTTGGGTTTGCAACGGTATAAATTATACCAGACTGGTCAGAACATCAGTGAGTATGCTTGACTCTCTACGCTAAGCCTGCTGGATTGATGAAGTACCGCTTCTATCTCGAAATTCGCATATTGGAAACGTCACTATCGAACAATAGCTACCTAACAGGTCTGTCGTCAAACAAGAGAATCAGCACAGAGTATAAGAAGTAATTATTCGGCTTCTTCGTCCAACTCTTCGAGATCTGCTGTAATGGCTTCGTCCATCAACGCACGCATTTTGTCGAAGTGTTCGGCAATTCGGCGCCTCATTAATTCGTATTCCTCCTCGGTCACTGGATGGTGAGTGGGGTCTTTGTCTGACATTATTCGTACTTTTGTTTGAGTAGTTACGTTGGTCTACTACCCTTACTCAAGGTCTTTTGATTCGTCTTCCATCGCATCAAGATCGGCTTGAACAGCGGCGTCCATTTTCGCCCGTGCTTCGTCGAAGAATACCGCAATTTTCTCGTCCATCTGTTCAAATTCTTCTTCAGTGACCGGCCGAAACGTGGGGTCTGACTTTTTGTCTTTTAGCATCTCCGGACATTCCATCTCTTCGAGATCAGCTTGGATGGCGGCGTCCATCGCCGCTCGAACCTTGTCGAAGAATTCGGCGAGCTTCTCGTCCATCTGTTCGAACTCTTCGTCGGTCACCGGGTGGAAGGTGGGGTCAGATTGCGTCATCGTTCGTATCTCTGGATGTATGCTTCGTTGTGGGTCAGCAAATGTTCTTCGCGGAATTCAATGCCCTATTAGCTTCGAGGGGCGGTGAAGTCCTCAACGAAGGTTTTCTCGCTGGTGCAGTAGACATCGTGATTGAGTCTTTCGTCGGCGAAGATGGGCGGCAAGGGAGTCACCGAGTCACTCGCAGTGACACCTCGAACAGCGGCGACGACTCACCATAACGAATCTGATACTTCGACTAGCACACTTCCATCTCCAACGAAGCCTCCCCTATGGGGACACCGAGGGCAACACTCCCACTCCGACCACCACTGACCACACACTCGAGACGACGACAGAGGACTTCCCCACCGGGGACACACACACCACCATTGCCAGTATTACCAGTACCCACACCGACCACGTTGGGACCGGCCCGCCAGGGCCGCCGACGACTGGCTTCGTTCGCCGGGCGACGACTCCCGACTTCCCTCCCTACGATGGCTGTCCAGACCTCAACTGCCGGCGTCGTCGACGCCGCCGGCCCCGTCGGAACTATCACCTTTCTGAGAGTACGATTGCCGACTGATGTCCCACTTCTTCGATGGTCTCCCGACCGGGGTTCCACGGTGCTGCTTGCCTCGGCTTCCCACCCGCCGGTCGGCCTCGACGATCGCTCCACACCAGGCATCGACGACCACTGACTTCCCACTCTATTCGACCTTCTTTCTGAGGGGCCGGCTGACCCGTGTGGCCTGACCTCCCACGTTACGACGACCGCCGACTTCCCCTCCGAACATCGTTCCATCTGGAGTCCACTCTGCGACGACTGGCCGAACCCTCACCCTCCCGAACGAGTGTTCAAATCTTCTGATACATCGTGGGGCCGAAGGCCACCTCTCGGTGCTCACAATCTGTCGGCCTTCACGGCCCGAGTGAAATGCGATTTAGTCCTCGCGCAGGCTTGATAGGGTTCTTACTAAGACGCGAGGGGGGTAAATCGGGGGTGCAAGGGGGGCCGCACAAGTTGCGGAATAATGTATGCAACGATAAATCGTGTTGGTACGGGTTAATTGGGCTATTGAAGTCTGTACTAAGGCTCTATCATTTGTGCAGGGGGTGTCGTGTTGAGGTGTGTGCGGGGGGCCTGTGCACCCCCTCAACTAGCTACCGTATGCTTATTTTCAAGAAATGAGGCAGATTGCACCCCCCGCACAGGACCCCCGCACAGGACCCCCGCACAGCTCTAGAACGGTTATCAATTTTCTTGAATGAGTCCAAATACCTCTACCCACTTCCCCGATATACACTGGTGGTTCGTTTGGAGTGGTCGGAGGTTCACTGAGCAAATATGATTAAGATGTAGAGGAGTTTTTCGAGAGAGTCGAGTTTATCTCTATTACCTTGTGTTGGTGGGGTCGTAAAATGGACGCGGAAGAAAAGCACACCCATCCCTGAATGCAGACCTCGAAAAATTTTCTGTCGATATTCCCCACGCCAAGACTCTGGGGGTTGACTGATCACTCCAATCCGATGCGTGACTCGGAGAACACAATTAGAATAATTCTGATATATGTTCTAAGTGTGGGGGAGTCGCTGACTCAGCCGATAATTGTGGTCACATTCCACTCTTCCAACTCGGTCAGTTCTGGTGCAAAATGTTCCCCTCTATCTTGGGTCACTCGGGTCTGGTCTGAACTGAACCCCCACGATTCTTCACCAGCATCTTGAGCGGTGCTCTGAGTTCAGTCTAAAAATTTTGGTGTGTACTAGCCGGTTACAGTTCGTGGAAAGAAGGCTGAATCAGGATGGGGTGTTTTGTAGCAGATTCCAGAGACAGGTAGTGATGAAAACCAAGACGAAATTAATACTCAGATAATTGGTAGTTCTGAACTACACCCTTCTCACTCGTCAGTGGTCTCTAACAGCTTATACAATTGCCAACCGCTCTCTGTGAGGGTGGCACCGTCCAGAATATTCTTTGCATATTTCTCTCCAATTTGACGGCGGCTCTTTTCGCAACCAACTGCATCCACGAGTTCACCAATCTTACCGATCCGCTTTGGCTCGACACCGTTGGCCTCACAGAACGCTTGGTATGCTTCGTGGGCGACTTTCGTCTTCACGTAGAGGAAGTCCACGGGGCTATCCTCTGGAATCTCTTTCTCATCAGTAATGTGATACTCGGCGAATCGCTCCATCGAGTTCTCCTGAGTGAGTCCGTCGACGACGAAATCAGCCTCGGTCACGATGCGGCTGTACCCAGAGTCAACCCCGTACGTCTTGGGGAACTGTTCGACAGTTTCGTTCCACAGTTCGACCGGCAATTCGTCGCGCGTGTAGGTACTCCCGTTGCGCGTCTCACGAGTGACCGTCTCGACCTCGTCGGCGCTCGCGATACCCATGTCTTTGGCGGCGTGGATGAACGCTCGTCGGGGCACTCTATCATCGTCGGAGATGAAGTTGTGTTTGTCCTTGACGCGCACCCACGTCTGGAGGATTTCCTCGTCCGTGAACGGCCCTTCAATATTGTTGTCTCCGCGCACTTTCGTCAGGTGGGCGAAGTAGGTCAGCGCGTTGAACGTCGCCTTTCGTTTGTGGTCGTAGGCGACCTCGTTCGAGAGCATCACGAAGTAGTTCTCGGAGTCACCGAAGTGCTTGTGCGGGTGGGGGCCGCGGTAGCCTTTCGTCTTCCCAGTAATCTCTGCGAGCGAGTATCCGAACAGGTCACTGGGACCGCCGATGGACGAGCCGAATCTGTCGTCGATGTCGTCACCGATGGCGTCGTCATCAAGCCACTCGTCTTGACGGTTCGCCACGTCGCGCTGTCGCATCCCTGCGACCGTCTGTGCGTAGTCGGGGTGGGAACGCGGGTCGAACATCTTGAGGCCTTCAAAGAGCGGCGTGACGCGAGAGAGAGCGCCGTCGTCGTCGCCCACCCAGTAGGTCTCGGCAGCACGCGACTGGCTGGCCTCACCATACAGGCCTTCGACGGCGGCGACGTGACTCCCCAAGAGTGGGAAGCGACCCAGACCGAGTTCGATGGAAAGCGTCAGTGGGTCGTTTGGCCCAATCCCGGCGTCCTTCGCGGCGAAGTCGCCTGCTGAGAGTGCACCGGTCTTCTTCGAGCGCCACTCCTTGTAGAGCGGGAACGACGTGTGGCCCTTGTCACGGAGGATGAACGCCCAGTGGAGCAAGTCGTCGAACATGAAGTACATCTCTTCGGAGAGGTCATCCGAATCCTCCCGGGCGAGGTCTTCCTCCGAGGTGGGCGAGATGGGGTCGATAGTCACCTCACCGTCTGTCTCGTGCCACTCGTCGTCGCCTGCGGATGGTGGGCCGGCGGTGAACCAGTCGGGGTACGCATAATCGACGTAGGCCTCCTGCCACGCAATCGACTCGTTGATCCACGAGAGAACCGGGAGTTCGTCGGGGTGATTCGTGATTCCGTCAAGGCGGTCTTCGTACCACTGCTCTTCATCGTCGCTTGCTGCACGCCACGTATCAACCAGCGTCGTCAAGCCGGGCGACGGCGGGGCCACCTCGTAAAAGCGGTCAGTGAGGTAATCGTCGAGGTCCACTTTGCGACCGGCAATCCGTGGGAGTTCGACCATGATACAGTCCACTCCTCGTTCGGTGAGGTACGCCGCCGTCGCGAGCGCTCCCTGTTCGCCGGGACCGCCGTAGCCAATTTCGAGGGCCTCGCCAATGGGACCGCGGCGAGACGCTCCTTCGTCTCGCTGGTCGCGGATGTACTCCCGGAGGTCCTCGCCGGACAACTCGTTACGAGCGGTCATGCGCTCGGTGAGGTCGTCCACGTCGATATCGGCCTCGTCCAAGAGGTTGAACGACGCCGCCTCGTTGTCCTGAATCAGGAGCGTCGTGGATACGTCGTGTTCGGCAAGGATGTCCAACAGCCGGAACTTGACGGCGTCTTTGAACTGCGTCGTCACCGGCGAGATAGCGGGCAGTTCTAACTCGTGAGCGGCGATTGCGTCGGCAATCCCCTCGGTGATGATGACGGGGCGGCCTTCTCGAATCGTATCCACGCCGTAAATCGGCTCCTCGCAGTAGTTCGCGTCGGTGAGCTTCTGCTTGAGGTACTTCGCATCGCTGCGGTAGTCGTTGGGGTGTGGGCGGCCCTTCTGGGTTCGAGACATACAGTAGCGAACCTGCCCGTCTTCGTCGTGGTACGGGAACAGATAGCGGCCACGCCACACACTGCGTACTTTCTCTCGGTCGGGGACTTCCGAGAGGTCGTACTCAGGGAGGTCTTCCATCTCGACGGTGGTGTCGTGCTCGTCGCTCAGGTAGCGTGCGATGCGTGCGTAGTCGGGTCGGAACAGGCCGGTCGCGATGAGTTGCGTCGGCGTGTAGCCTTCGTCAAGCAGGTGGTCAACACCGGCTCGCCACTTGCCGGGAATCCATCCAAGTTTCTTACTGTTGGCAGTGTGGTCTGTCCACCCGCGACCAATCGTATCGCGGTCGCCAAGGTGTCGATGGGCGCTGTGCGATTCGAGGTCTGCCGCCACGAGGTCGGTTGCCTCGTCCAAATTACCGGACAGTCCACGGAAGAGGTCCGCCCGTTGCGGCCAGTCGGGGCCACAGTAATACTCGCGGGCCGTCTCGGGGAGTCGGAGCAACGGCGTCTGGTACGTGTTCGTCTCGCACCATCGGCAGTCGTCACTCTCGTCGGTCCAGCCCCGGTGGTCTCTGCATCCGACACGCTCGACCACGGTGATGTCTTCGGGCACGGCGCCGTGTTCGTCTTCGCCGTCGGTCGCGACGTCGGCGCACTCGGCACACGTCAGAACTTCGGCACAGTGGTCGCATCCGGGTTCGACCGCGTAGTGGTAGGTGTAATCCTCGTCGTTGTCGTTGACGCAGGGCCGCCATTCGATGTGGGCGATATGTGTCTCGTCGCCGCATTCATCACATGGGCCGACCATCACGCAGTCGGTACATCCCTCGACGTAGGTGGGATGTGCCTCACACGCTTCGGTGTACTCGTCTCGAAGGTGGTCTAGGAGGTCGTTGAACGCCTTGTTCTTCGGGATTGGTGCGTCAATCTGGTCGTGGTAGTAGTCCACCGCTGCGGTGAACGTGTCTTCCCACCCGTCTGGTTCGCCTTCCGTGGGTACGAAGTCGAGTTCGTGAGCGAGCGTGTTCGTCAGGTCGGCGTAGTCGTCCGAGTCGTCGGTCGGCTCGGTCGGGCTGAGTGCTCCCGTGTCCGGTTCGGAGTCGACTTCCGGTTCTTCGTCTTCTTCTTCACTGTTGGCCTCCGACTCGTCGCCGTCTGCGTCCACTGCTGGCTCCGTCTCGGCCTCGGACTCTTCGGTGGATGATTCTGCGTCGATGACGATGGGCTTGCTCTCGGCGTCGCCTGCGCCCTCGTCGGCCACGCTCTCGGTGGGGTCGTCCAGTTCGATGGGCTTCGATTCGGTCTCGTCTTGGGTTGGGTCGTCCAAGTCGAGCGTCGAACTGGTGTCTGGTTCGTCCAGCACGAGGTCTTCGTCTTCGTCGTCCTGTGCCGACGGGACGCCTTCTGCGAACGCCGCAGCGACGTCTTCGTCGGTTGGGGCATCTTCGGGCTCCGGCGGCGGGCGTTCGGGGACGATTGGCCCGTGGTCTTCTTCATCGTCTGCCTCGTCGCCTTGACCACTTGCAGGGGTGGTCTCTGCTGGCTCGTCTGTACTCGTTTCTTCTTCGTAGTAGGTCTCGTAGAGTTCCCAGTCGATATCGTCCTCGCCGAGTGGGTCGGCCAGTCGGTAGCCAATGGTTTCTTCGACGAGAATCCCTGCGGCAATCGACCGCTCCATCTCCTCTTTGATTTCGTCCACCTCGTCGTCATCCATTCCGAAGGTGTTCTTGACGATGGGGACGATACCGAGGTCCTGTATCTCTTGGTCGTAGTCAGCACCAGCGAAGTCCCAGACGGCTTTCCACGACTCGGGAACATCACGGGGTGGCAGACGGTAGCCGTCTTGGCCACCTTCCATCTCTGCTTCTTCGAGTGTCTCGCGTTGAAGCGCGATATGGACGGCTGCTTCGACACGGGGTTTCGTCGCGTCCGTGTCGGTAAAGGGGCCGTGTCCGAATGCCATGCTCTCGAAGAACTGTTGGGCGACAGTATCCCCGGGGCTCGCTCCCATCCCAGTCCACACTTCGACCCAGTGGTCGCGCTCGACGAAATCTTCGGGCCGACCGTGGAGGACGAGTTTCGCGTGCGTCCCGCGTGGGGGCGCAAGGAAGTAGCCTTCGTCAGTGTGAATCAGGTGGCCGGTTTTCACGGCGGCTTCGATGGCTTCTTCGTGGAGGTCCATCATCGCCACGCCGTTTTCGATGGCCTTCGTCAACACTTGGTAATTCAGCGGGGTCTCGTGGGCGGTGTTCGCCGCGTTCCAGACCTTCTCCCAGAAACGCCGACTCATGGGATTCTTCCCGCCGAAGTCTGCATCCGGGTAGTACAGGTAGTCGATTTTCGGGAGCGGTTCGTCGCCGTCTCTGAAGGCTTCGTAGCTCATGTAGTAGTTCGCAAGGATGTCGTTGAGGCGAACCTGTGCTGGCGTTGCTGCTTCGTCGTCCAACTCAGAGGCCGCCTGTGCGGTGTGGTCGTAGTCGTACAGTAGCTCGGTTGCGAAGGTGTCGCGGAACTCACCGTCCCAGTGGTCTTTGGGGATGAGCGGCGTCAGGCTCTCGCCGTCATACACCTGCGGCATCGTATCGTCGGCGGCCTCGACCAGCGGGTTGGGCTTGTCGGGGCTCGCCGGGATGATGACGATTTCCCAGTCGTTTTCGTCGGGGACTTCGCCACCGAATTCCATCTCGGGGTAGAACGGCTGGTAGACACGCTGCCAATCCTGTTCGAGTTCTTCGAGGGTGTCGTATCGCTGTTCGACCGAGTTGGCGTACACCACCCATTCGTCTTCGTACTTGTCGTACCGGCCCCACGACTCGAAGGCGTTCGCAGACGCATTCGAGAGTTCTTCGGGGACGATTCGCCCACGTTGCTTCCCGTCTGCACCCTGCTGGTCGAACAGAACGAGGTCGCCGTCTTGGTCAATCCACGTCGCTTGTTTCCCCTTGCGGATGAGTGCGAACTTCTGTTCGTCTTCATCATCCGACAGCGGGAGGTAGTCGGGTTTGTTGTAGAGGGTTCGTTCGACGCACGTCTCGCCCTCGTCGTCGACGTATTCGTTGTAGTCGCGGATGTACGCGGGGTCTGCGAGAATCCCGTAGAGTCGTTGGGCGACCGCGTCACTGGCGGTGTTCTTCCGAATCCGACCGTCGGGGACGACGTACACGCATTTCTTGTCTTGTCGGTAGGCTCGAACGAGGTTCTTGAGCGTCCGGGTTGGTTTCTTCCCACTCGTCTCGGCTTCGATGGTGATGTCACGCGCACCCGAGAAGCCGTACGGGAGTGGGTATTCTTGTTCGAGTTCGTTGATGGAGTCTCGAATCCGCCGTGGCGAGGAGTGGTCGATTTCACCGGGCAGTTCACCCTTCGCGTCTGGTCGCTCCTGTTTGACCAACTGCGGGACGATACTCACCGAGTAGTCCATCCGGGCGAACCAATCGAACGAGTGGGCCAGCAACTCACGGTGGAGTTGCGATGGCGAGGTCATTCCTTGGTCGGCGTCAAGGATGAACTGATGGCCGGCCTCGGTCAGACTGATCGCGCCCTCCGTGGATTCGAGGGTGTGCATCTTCGGGCCGTCGGCCACGATTTCGGTGTAGGCTTCGCGAGCGGCGGTGAGGTCTTGGCCGTCTTCGACGTCGTCAACGTCGTCCGGGCGCAACTCGTGCAGCGAAACGTACGCCGCCTCGTCCTCGTCGCGTTCGATTTCTTCTTCGGGGTCGTAGATGTCTTCGACGTTCTCGGTCGGGACGTAACGCCGAACGTGCTCGCGTGAGAGTTCCAGCCCGCCGGGGTAGTCGTCGAACGACCGTCCGGTGCGTTCTTCGAAGCGCTCGGCGACCGCTCGAATGGCGACGGCTTCGGTATCGCGTTCAATTTGGACTTCTCGAATCGCCTGCAACAGTTCGCGTTGGGTTCCTTCGTCGCTCCCAATATCGTGGATGAGCATAGCCGTCTCTTCCAACTTGGTTTCGAGTGGTGGGACGCCGTGGCGGTCTAACGACTGCTGGATGTACTCTTTTCGCTCCTCGCGACTGCGAAGCGGTGGGTAGTCGGCGAACGTCGCCAGTGGAAGGGTATCCGAAAGGATACTCTCGCCGTTTTCCTCCATCGCAATCCGCGTGAAAATGTTGTACTGGGGGATGTCTTGGACCATCCGTTCGGTGACTTCTTCCTCGAAGCGTCGTTGGATGATGTCGGCGTCGTCAGGCTCACCAATCCCGAAACTCGCCATCGTCCGTGAGTTCCCGAAGATTTCCTTGCGGGTCTGTTCCTTGATTTGGGAGGGATTCTGCATGGCGATGGTGATACCCATCTTGCCGGAGCGGGCTTTCGAGAGCATCTTCCCAATCCCCATTTCGTCGGATACGACGTCGTCGAACTCGTCGATGAGCGTAAAGAACGGATTGCGGGCGTGTTCTTCCTCGTCGCGTTCTTGAATCGTCGCCCAGATACGCCGGAGGACGGCGGTGGTCACGACCTGCTTGATGTCGTCGGAGCTGACGTTGACCTTCACGAGGATGATTTTGTTGTCTTCGACTGCATCCGAGAGGTTGACCGTCCCGTCGCGGTGGGCGACGATTCCGCGGGCGATTGGGTCTTCGACCCAGTGCTGGATACGACGAACGACAGCGTCCACCTCCTCGTAGTCCATCTTCGCGATTTGCTTGGTGTAGCCCTGAATATTCTTCATCGCGTCGATGGTCTTCGCACGCTCGTCTTCGGTGTCCACGTCTTCGAGGTCGTAGTCAGTGGACTTCTCCATCCCTTCGCGGTGGACGAGTTCTGCGAACGCTTCGCGAGAGGGTTTGGACTGGAGGACGTAGTACATATCCAACAGCGTGAACGGCTTGTCCGACCGGATCATCGCACGGGCGATGTTGGTGGTGATCCCTTCCATCTTTGGCCCCCAGTAGTCACCGGCTTTCAGAATCGAGGTCAGGTCGTCAACGATAGACGACACCTCACGGTCGTACGCACGCTCGGTCGGTGAGGAGGCCGTCTCGAAGAAGTTGAGGCCAACCACGAGGTCGAAATCCTTTGAGCCGGGTTCGATGTAGATGAGGTCGTCCATCCGCTCTTCGGGGAGTTCGCGCATCAGGTCGTCGATGGTGTCACCCTTCGGGTCGATGAAACAGAAGCCGTGGCCCTTCCGAGCAATCTGGTTCAGGATGTTCTTCTCGGAGGTGGATTTCCCCATGCCAGTCATGCCGAAAATGACCATGTGACGGAACGCCTGTTCGACGTCGACGCCGATTTCGTGAAAGCCCACGCGGTTGTCCTTGAGCCACCCTAACCAGATGGGCGATTCGGGATGGTCGGTGTGAACGTCGATGAGTTCTTGCCGGACGTCCGAGCCCATATACACGTTCCCGTCGTCGGCGTGAACTTTCACCTCGTAGGCACGGTCTTCGTTGGTGTGGGGGTCACGACACCACTCACGTTCGACGCCGACCGGCGTGAAGTCGAACCCCTCTGCTTCGCGCACGGGTGCGGGGAGGTTGCGTCCCGAGTCTTCCTTCTGGTAGACGGTCTTGCCGTCGTCAGTCTCGACTTCGTAGCCGTGTTCTTCGCGGTAGGCGACTTCGCGTTCGAGTTTCGAGATGAGAACTTCGGCTTCGTTCTCGTTGAACTTCTCGCGGATGTCTTCGCGAGTGAGTTCGCCCGACTGGAACAGGTCTGCAAACTTCCGGAACCCATCGCGTTTCTCGCCTTCCCACTGAGCGCTCGGTGGCTGTGGTTTGGACTCGTCTTTACTGGAAGCGACGGTCTTGGTGCGAGCGGTCGGGGCGTCGTCGTCTGCGATATCGCGGGTGTCTGTGCCGTCGATGGTGGTGCCGTCGATAGCGGGCGTCTCGTCGGTGTCCGTATCGCCGGTCTCGGAGGCTTCGACCGTCTCGCCCGGTGCTGCGACGGCGTCTTCGTTTCCAGCAGGGAGTTCGGGGACTGTGTTCGTGAGGTTGTCGTCGGCAGCCGCCCGTTCGTGGCCGTACTGGTCGTACGGGAGTGGGTCGATGGACCTGACCTTCCGGGGGGCCGCCGCCGGTGCTTGCGAGGTGAGCGCTCGGCGCGTCCACTCGACGTTCGGCGTGTCGATATCGCCGTTCGGGATGTGTGCAACTGCGGCGAGTTCGGGGATGGTAAGTGCGACCGAATTCTGTTTCTTGCGTCGTTCCCACTCGCGGCCTGCTGTCATCTCCAGTTTTGGAATGAGGTCCTTCTTCTGGTAGGGGACTTGGCCGAATCGTTGGCCGAACTCTTGATTCTGATACGTCGACCGGAAGGCGTTGCCGATGCTGTTTGCTTCCTTGACGACGAATTCCTCGGTATTCCCGAAGACGAAGTACCGAATGTTGACGTAGAACCCCGATTCGTCAGCTTGGTCTTCGATTGCTTTGGCGATTCGCAGGTGTTTCTCTGAGGGGTCCTTGATGTAGGGGTTGATGTGGCTTTCGACGACCTCTCCTTCTTTGAGATCGGACGCGACACGGTCGGCCCCCCGGACGTAGAGCCCCCCTTCGCGCCAGTTGTCGCCGGCTGGCGTGAACACGACTTGGGCGATGGCCGTCGAATCGTTCTGTCCGATGAGTGCCGAGGTGAGCGCTCGAAGCGCCGCCTTGTCCGGTGGGAAACCACCGGGTGCGTCAGGACCGAGGCCTTTGATGGGTCGATAGCGATTCTCTTCGAGTTTGAGTTCACCACCGGCGACGTACTGGCCTTCTCGAACACCCGGGAAGGGTTTGGAGAGTCGTTTCAGACCGATTCGTGGGTAGTTCCCGGTGATGACTTTCCGGAGTTCGCCAAACCAGTAGTCGTCGGGCATCCCCCAGACGAATTTCAGTTTTTTTCCATCGTACCAGATTTCGTAGGAGAACGGTGGTGGGTTCTCTTCTTTGTCGAGGAGTCGACGTAGTCGGGTTCGCTTGACGGTGACATCTTGGAACGCCGAAATCACTTCAGGGCCGTATCGCTGGCCGGGGCCGCCCTTGTAGGGGCGTGCCTTGATGAAGTTATAGTCAAGGTCGTTCAGTCGCCCAGCGAGTTGCTGGAGGAGTTCGTCGGTGACGGGTTGTGCTTTGTACGAATCGTCAGAGAGGAATGGGAAGTTCATACGTGGATTTGGCTACAGGAGGAATGCAAAGAGACCGCCGCGGCACGAAGCAGGATAGATGAGGTAGAACATCAGCGCGAAGACGCTCGCGATGAGAGTGCCGACAATCGAGAACCGCTCGAGGACGTTGCGAATCTGGAGTCCCATCTGCTTCCGATTAGGTTTGGTCACGCGATGTCTGATGAAGTGGGCTACGACCGGGCTACTGACGGTTCCAACTATTCCAAGGATTACCCCGCCTGTCGCGTTCTGGAAGACATACGGGACATATGTTGGGCAAGAGCTAGGACCGAGACCTACTTGCAGAATTGATAATGAAGCGTGTATCAATTGAATTCCGATGTATTTCAATGAAACAATGTCATAAGTCTTACGCGGTTTTAGATTTTTTACTTTGTGATTACTCAAGAATATTGATAATGAGAATTAGCTGTAGTGCATATTTGAGATGGGGGCCAAACTAGGAAGACGGCGTAGTTGTGCAGAACTCGATAACATTAGACACATCGCGTCAATAGATGCCAGTCTTCACCCCCTCGACAAGGGATCTTCGACGACCCCCGCGTCTTGTCTGAAGACAGCAGCACTCAAGTTCAGGTTACTATGGGAACTCAAGCTGATCCCGGCGGAGGCGGTGACAACGACCTCGTAGAGGCTATCGGACTGCATATCCTCGGGGAGACATCCCTCGGAAAAGCTGCTGAGCACGCCGGTGTCTACCGCTGGGAGATGGGGTCTATCTTGAAGAAAGCCGGTGTAGACCGTCGGTACGGTCCTCGTTCTCGGAACGAGCTTGACGAAGAAGTCAAGACAGCGCTGGATCTCGAATGAGGAAGACTCTGTAGCCCTTGTTTTCGATGAAAGTTGTCTTGCCGGTCATCGGGGACCGGGAGCTTGACCGGGGTGCAATATGACTACTGCTGTTCTGGACGGGGCGCGTTCTCGTACTTGACCATCTTCTCGGGCTTGTCGGAGATGGTCTCGTAGATCTGCTGGAGCGTCTCCTCAGCGGCGAGCAGATTGTGGTCCTCAAGGAATGTTCGACCGTCCTCGGTCAGGCTGTAGAACTTCCAGGGATAGCCCTGTCGGCGCTGGTCGTCGTCGAGTGCGACTTCTTTGACGATGCCGGCGTCGATCAACTTCTGGATGTGCTTGTAGACGGTGGCATCGCTGACGCTGGGGTTGAGCTCCTCGAGTTCATACATCGACGGTAGTTGCTTGGGGTGTTGGAGGATGTTATTGACGAGCGCGAACCGCGTCTGCTGGGTGACGAAATGGATGAGTTCACGGGAACTCTCTCCGCCGGCGGTTCCCAGATCGGTACTCATACATCACAGTTCACACTCTGACGCAAAGTAGTTTACTCTAGAGTAAATCACTCTGGGGTAAACCAGAATGGATCTGAATACTTCTCGAAGAGCCACGTCCTCAAGCGGGAGTATGAAGACGAGGAGGATCCGTTCGGCTGGATGCAGGACGGTGTCTTCGAACTGTTCGAACAGGAAGGCTGACTGTACCAATGGTGGACCCAGGAGGACCTTGTTGACGTGACCGAGGAACTCCCGTGACGTCAGGCGGAATCGACATTCTTGACCGAATTACTAGTGTGTAAGTGCCGGGTCACTATCGGTTCCAAATCACGTCTTCATAGCGGCTGTTGGTGGGTGCTGGTTTTACTGGCAACAGTAGTGTGTCTGACAGAGCAATCGAAAATAGCCTATTTCAGAATAGCCTATTCTAAATTTGGTTATTCGGCATGATTAACTTCTTGGGAGAATATATGGTGTTCATGGAACGCTTTGTGGATCGGGAGGTCGAACTATCTCGGCTGCGAGAGTGCTACGCGTCCGACAGCCCAGAGATGATTGTCATCTTTGGACGGCGTCGTCTCGGAAAGACGCAACTCGTTCAACACTCACTCACGCAGAGAGATGATGCCGTCGTATACCAAGCGACGCAGACGACACCACAGGTGCAACTCGACGAATTTGTTGACGCCGCCTCAGGTTCCTTCCCTGGAATTGAACACATCAAACAGAATTGGGAGTCACTACTCGGGTACCTCGTCGAACAAGGAGGAATTGTCGTACTCGACGAGTTCCCATATCTCATCGACGCCGACAAGAGCGTCCCTTCGGTGATTCAGCGATTGTGGGACCAACGCCTCCAGAACACGAGTGGGACACTCATTCTCGTTGGGTCATCGATTAGTATGATGGAGGAAGCAACGCTATTAGGAAACAGCCCGCTTTACGGGCGATTCACCGAGAAAATCGATCTCCGACAACTCGGATTTGCTGCTGCCCAAGAGTTCTTCCCAGAAAGCTACACGCCTGAAGACCGAATTTTTGCATGGGGCGTCTTCGGTGGTGTTCCATACTATCTCGATGGCATCGATCTTGATCACGACCTTGGAACCGTGATTTCTGAATCACTCCTCTCACAGCGGGGATATCTCCATAACGAACCGGAGTACGTCCTCCGAACTGAGTTAACTGAGCCGAATCGGTACTTTGCGATTCTCAAGGCCATCGCGGCAGGGAATACCACGTCAAATGAGATTGCACAGATGGTTGGGATCGACGGAAAGCAGATTTCGACCTACACCCAGAAACTAGAGCGCCTTCGGCTCATCGAACGCGAAGTTCCACTCACAGAAGAGAAAGCTCGCTCCCGCCGTGGCCGCTACCGGATTCTCGACCCACTGTTTCGGTTCTGGTTCCGATTTGTCTACGGGAACGAAGACCGATACGAGCGATTGGGCGACGAAGCGTATGAGGCAGTCATCGAGCCTGAACTCCCTGACTTCGTGAGTTCACAATTTGAAGTCCTCTGCCAAGACGCGCTTACTGGACTGTACCCGGATAAAACGTTCTTAGATATCGGCCGGTGGTGGTACAAAGAACACGAAGTCGACGTCGTCGGTTTCACTACGGAGGGGACGATGGTCGTCGGCGAGTGTAAATTCACGAACGCCCCGCTCGACTACAGTGCTCTTGAGTCACTCGAAGAACACACAGAAGAAATCAGATGGACCCCTGACAGTGGCGGACATATCGGCAAAGAGTATGCACTGTTTACTCGGAGTGGGGCGACCCAAACTGTCCGAGAAGCAGTTGCAAAGCGGGACGACTTGCAGCTGTTTGGGTTAGATGAAATAACCAATAACGTGTAGCCCACAGTTCTTGGAAGTCTGAGGTGCAAGTATCCCGATGGTTCACCAATCATTCTCGACGTCACTCGAATCGACCAAACAACTTTGCTGTGGCACCGTGTGGACACTACTGGAGACAGACTGTGTCACATGCGTCTCCACAATCCCCCTATGACGAGTGATTCGACGGCACTTGGTCGATGCCCTGACTGCGGCGAAGAGATTGAGGCATACCAGTCGATCATCGAGTTCGAGGATGGCGATGGGACAACTGGCGTGTTTGCAGAGTGCTACTCATGCGACGAAGTTGTCCGCCCAGAGTGACGAAGTGGCGCTACTTGTCCACGAGGGGGAATAGGCTTGCGTCCGAATGTTAGTTGACTCATCGAAGCACGTTGTAACGTAGCGCGAAACTTGTTGATATACCAGTTTCGAGTAGCGTTACAACCAAACGAAAACGGGAAGTCGGCATCAGCAGTTTAACCAACAAAATTTTTGATTAGTCCTTGTGTTGGTTAACACGAGGCAGCTGCCGATGTCCTACGAACCACCGACGCCGCCGACGAATCTCCCCACGGAAGTCGTCAACGCCCTCAACAAGTTGGGGCAGGACCGCCTTCGGGACGTTGCTCACTATGCCGAAGAGTTGGCCGAACACAAGGAGCGCGAGGGTCGTCTCGAGGAAGAGTCACCGGAAGGTGAGTTCGAAGAACGGTCGGACGACCTTCCAGACGATGTCCCCACGAAGGCGACGATCACCATCAAAGAGATCAACGACAACCGCTACTACTACTGGCAGTGGAGAGAGGGAGACAAAATCAAGTCCAAGTATAAAGGCCCGGTCAATTCTGATAAGTAGGAAGGACAACTTCCGTGGGCTCGAAGGACGCCACACCCCGTGTGCGAAATGATTTTTCTCATCACTAAGGGGCCCGTGTGAGAGATGAATCGAATGACAAGTTGAGAGGGGACACACCCCGTGTGCGAAATGAAATTTTGCATATGAATGTCATACACATCTAGTAAATCAAACTATTCGTCAGGGAAAGCCCACACACACACCGTGTGCGAAATGAATTCGACGCCGTCGTCGCCGTCTTTTCGTGTTATTTCCCTTCAAAGAAATCCGTTATCTGAGCATTGACAACAGATTTGATAAGGTCTCCTTCTTGTTCGACCTCTTCGAGTCGGAAATCGGCCTGAAGTGTCTCGGCAACCACTTCTGGGTCGTCGACGAAAGTGTACTCCTTGTGAACCCCGCTCCCATAACCTCGTCCTCGTTTCGCCGATGTGACGAAGTTGTAGGTTTCAGCTTCACTCATATACCGTAGATAGGAGTCGCGTGACTTTTCGTCAGCGTCCAGCAGGTCAGTGAGATACTGATAGACGCGGTACGCAACCGTACTTGGAACGGCGTTCAGGTTGCGCTGGGAATACACAGGGACGATAGCAGTTGCGTAGAGGGAGAGCTTCTTTTGCGTTGACAGCCCCTGCATCTGGGTTAACGTGCGGTCCCTTTCGGCTTCTGTCTGGGCGTCGCGAACGTGGTCTTCACGAATCGTATCTTCACCCGCGCGATCCGCAATCTCACCGGCCTTTCTGAATAGATCGATTGCTTTTCGAGCGTCCCCGTGGTCCTGGGCAGCGAATGCTGCACTGAGCGGAATAATACCGTCCTCGAGGACATCGTCTTGAAATGCGTCACGACGTCTTTCAAGAATCGACTGGAGTTGATTCGCGTCGTAGTCAGGGAAGACGACGTCTTGCGGGTTAAATGAACTCTCGGCTCGCCCGTCCAGGTCCTCCATAAACCGAGGATCGTTCGTGAGTGCAGCGACGGACACGTGCCCCTCAATCCGACCGAGTTGAGAAGCGCGCGACAGCTGGTAGAGCAGTTTCGAATAGGCCGGTTCGTCGTTCGGATCTCGTTGTCGACCAACTAAGAGGTCGACCTCGTCGAGAATGACGATAACCGAGTCGAAATTGTTGCTCAAAATCTCGTAGAACCGATTGAGCTTCTGGTCTGTCGAGATGCCACTCTGTGGGATGTTGACGTCAACACCAGCTTCGTCAGCTGCGTTCTTGGCCAAGCGATACACAGCACGGTCATGAGATTTGATTGTCTGGCAGTTGATTTTGATGACGCCAAAGCGGTCACCTTGTGAGTTCGCGAGTTCGAGTACTTGCTGGCAGACTGCGTTGATGATGAGCGACTTTCCGGTGCCGGATGGACCATAGAGCAGCATATTTGGAGGCCGATTGCCCTGTAGCGCCGGTCGAAGGTAGGTAATTATATCGTCTAGCTGGTCATCGCGACCGACGATTCTGTCCTCGTCGATGACAGCATCAGGATCAAGAAGTCCTTTGTCTCGAAAGACAGAATTCTGAACCCCCTGTTGAAGACGCCCTTTGATAGATTCTGAGAGAGATTGTTGATCGTCACCGTCAGCCATATTTGCGGGATTACGTCGAAGGCATAAATAGATGTGGGGGACCGTGTGCAAGATTAAATTTGGTGAATTCAGACGATAGAGACGATTTTAACAGGGCCGATTTAGAAGACCGGTTGACCGTGGGCGAAATCAATTACTCAGAGACACCCCGTGTGCAAAATGAAATCAGGTATGTCGAGGAAGTAGCCCGGCTCAATCGAATTCTATCGATCCCCCCTCCGTGTGCGAAATGAAAATCTGAACGTGAGATACGGTTGGATAATGTTGGCGACTTAACCGACAAATCACACTGAAGCCCTCAAAGACGAGGCAAATGTACCCCCACACCCCGTGTGCGAGATGAATTTAGAGAGGAGGTTGGCAAGTGTGGGCGGAGAAACAACGACAGAATGGACGGTAGAAGCTGTGAGAGGACGTATACACGGAAGAACAGCACTGTGTATAGAACGGATGAATTGCGAGGGAAGCAGTTCTGTCACAAAACAAACTGTTTTATTTTAGCTGACCCTAACCCCATTACGGAATCAGTTGACAAGGTATCTATATAAAAATTTCTCTAGACATAGACGTTCTCTAATTTCGTCTTCTCGACTTCTCTCTCGTACAAAATCGTCTGCTTTGCTCGTCTTCCATCTTTTCTCGGCAATCACCCCTCTCACCTTTTTCTAGATTTCATTTCGCACACGGGGTGTGGGGGTTCCGATTTTAACGTGACTCTGTAACTCGCGGGCAGTTCTGTGACGTGAAGTGTAACAAGGGACTTGCTCATCCTTCTCTCGCAGTTGGCAATGAATGAAGTGACCGAGAGTGAAAGCTGATCTTCCCCTGCAGATGGTTTCGATGAAGACACACCCCTCGTCAAGACTGTAAATCAGATGGATGCCAATATTTGACCACCCCTCGTCAAGAGTGAAAGAACCTGGCTGGAAGGTACACAGATCGTACAGTTCACCTCTAGTCCCCTAGATTACCGTTCTGTTTCACTCTTGACGAGGGGTGTGTAGTTGCACAATTTTCTTCTTTCTGTCTGAGAATACGAGTCAAGCTTCCCGTGCCTTAACCAACAGATATTCTCGACTCGCGGTTTTGTTGGTTAACAATTGAATCAACCCATAAAATGGCTCGCTATCAACTGTTGATGCTCCAGTGAAGTGGGGCTTGATTTAGCCTGCACAGAGATTAGAACGGGCAAACGAGTGCTGTATACCGGTGCTAGGCCATCCTCTGAACATTAGATATTCAGTGAATCAGTGATTCATTGATCGACGTCTTGCTTTGCGAGTTCCCGAATCTTCTCTTTCGTTTCCTCTTGGTGTTCGCCAAACGCCACCTCGAAGATCCCACGATAGAAGTGTTTGTTCTTCTCCAGCGTGACACCCTCGCGTTTCAGCTGCTTTTTCAGGCGAGTAAATGTAATCTCGATATCCTCGCTCTGCTCCGGTTCTACGTATATCGTGGCTGAGTCCCAGTCCTCACGGATATTCAGTGGTTCATCGTCTGCCTCTCCCGCTTCACTTGCAGACGATTCGGTGGTACTCGTGGTTGAGCCCCGCTGCTGATTCGACTGGTTTCCCGTGGCCTTCCCTGAACCTCGAGTTTCTGCTTCTGTTTCTGACGACGTCGCTGCAGTTTCCTCTTCGGCGCTAGCGTCCTCTTCGTCCCCTTCGTCCGACGGATTCTTGAATCGCTCATCCATTCCTCGGGGCATACTTATGCCTCCACTTGGGCCTTGTCGAACGCCCGCTCCATCGTCTTTGCAACTTCTAGGAAGAGGTCACGCTCTACTTGCTGATCGTTCGGGTCTTCCCATTCGAAAATATCTCGTCCGTTGTCCCATGCGCGCTGAATCGCCACTCGCATCGGGAGCTTGAAAATCGGTGCCATCGACGCGAAAGACTCGTCGAAGGCGTTGAGGAATTTTTTCGACTGACCGTCGTCCCGGTACATATTCGCCAGGAGTCCGACGATTGCAATCTCGATCTGCTGGTTGCTCTCGATAGACTCCAGCTGGTCCCACAGGTCGTCGAGTGCGTCCCGTGATGTTGCTTGAGTCTGTGCAGCCAGGAAGACGTTCTGCGCTGCGATGAACGCCGCGTCGGTCAGGACGGAGAGGTCTGGTGGGCAGTCGATTACGATGAAATCGTAGTTGTAGCCGTCGTCAACCATTGCTTCGAGGGCGAGCTTCAACGAGAGACGGGCATTCGCATCGTCCATCCAATCTCGGGCAAGCCCCATGTCCTTGTGACTTGGAATGAGGTCGAAGTTCAGATGGTCGTACTCGTCGGCCTCGATCACGATCTCCGACAGACTAGTATCGTGCGTGCGCGGGTTGTCGACGAGGACGTCGAGGAGGTTCGCGTCATCGGTGACCAGTGTGTTGGGGAGTTCGTTCTTCGGACTCGAAGGGTCATTCTCGTCGCCCGGCCCCAGACCAAGTCCTTTCGTCATGTCGGCCTGTGGGTCCATGTCGATCGCCAGAACGTCGTGGCCGCGAGTAGCCAACGCCGCTGCGCTGTTGATCGTTGCCGTTGTCTTTCCAGTCCCGCCTTTCTGGTTCCCGAAGGCAATCGTGGGGATGCCTGTGGATGGTGTGACGCCCCATCCACGGGGTGTCTCGCTCATAGTTCGATCATTGAATCACTGACTCATAAATCCATTCCAGACATTCAGTTGTATCTTCTTTATCCCGATTCTGTCGTAATCGAGCAGTAGATGGGTTGAAGTGCCTAAATCGCTCTAGCATGATTGAATCATTGATTCATGGATTCACTGATTCACTGATTCATTGAATCAAAATCTCTTGCCCTCTTTGATTCTTTGATTCAGTGAAGGAATGCTCCTGGTGGTGAGTACTTGATTCCCCAATTCAGTGTTTCAAATATTCACTGATTCATTGAATAACTGATTTTAGGATTCATGGATTCAATGACTCTCGTCTTAGTGATTGTCAGTGACTCTCCGAATCATGTGTTCCTGGACTCTTGGTTTCCAAAATTAACAACTTCATGGACTCTTTGACTCATTGATTCTTTGATTTGGGCATCTACCGAGCGAAGGCAACTATAGAGGTTCAAGAGACGGTACTTGGTCGATGTCCTGATTGCGGCGAAGAGATCGAAGCCTATCAATCGATTACTGAGTTCGAGGACGCCGATGGGACAACTGGTGTGTTCGCAGAGTGCTACTCGTGCGACCGGAGTTGTCCGTCCAGAGTGACGAACTGGCGCTACTTGTTCTCAGCTTTCGAGATGTCTCATTTTCGATGTACTTGTAATAAAGCACTACACCAGATATGAGACATCGACAACTGTGTTAACCAACAAATGGGCGTATCTAACCTCTGTTGGTTAATACACTCCCCCAAAATCATTGAAACGGAATAATCCGTGCTAGCAAGATTTATTCCTGTCCTTCTCGTGGTGTGAGTATGAAAGAACCACGCTCTGAACTGAAGGCTGATGCCGAGGAGCGAACTAAATCGCCAGACTTCGACTCTCTGACCTCGCCAGAGGAGCTTGTCCGTGGGGAGCGGACGCGAGACGATTTTTTTGATGCTGTTCTGGGACTCGCCAATCCAGCGACCGCCAGCGAAGTTGCAGACCTCGCAGGCCATGGCGTCGACGCTGCGAGAGAGTACCTCGAGTGGTTCGAACATATGGGTATCGTGAAACAGGTTACCGAGTCGCCGGCCACGTACGAGCGTAACCAATCATACTTGAACTGGCGGCGGGTCCAGACGCTCCAAGACGAGTATTCGTCAGCAGAGCTCCTTGAGTTCTTGAAAGACGAGGCAGCGCGGGCAGAGGAGTTGGCCGAGGAGTTCGATGTCGACTCGCCGGAAGCGGTCTCTATCTCAAGGCACGCATCGGCTACTGAACAATCGATAGAAGCTGTTTGGGAGGCTGTTTCTGCGTGGAAGACGGCTCGCCGTCGGGTTGACCTTCTCGAACGGGCATTAGCAACTGAGTCGGGTGACGCTGCTGATCAGCGAACGGCAGTATGACAGGGCGGGATGAGGGTAGTGGGTCTCATCGAGTTTCTGGTGCCCCAATTGATTTTGACCGCTTGGACGTCATCCAAGATCGATTTGTTACCGACGAGCGATTCTCTCAGATAGTCGACCGACCTGAATTTGCCCCTGAACGGCTGGTCTGTGTGTGCGATACACGGTTCTACCCCTCGAGTGTTCAAAATGCTCGAGTAGAGATTGTCTGGTTCGAGAACGGCGACTTCTCGCTACATTACCACGAAGATCACGAGCAAGGAACATTCGATCATCGGTGGGACCGCCATCCATCGGATCACAACGCTCGCGACCATATCCATCCCGGTCCAGATGCACCGACGCCTGGAGAAGATTCGTCCCACCCCAACGATTGGCGTGACGTCCTCTCAACGGCTCTTGCCGAGATTGAAGACCGTCAGCGTGCATTCTGGGAGGAGTAATTCTACATACCACGCCAATGGTGTGGCAGTGGGGTCTGCCCGGATAACCCCGCTTAGGTGGAAAAGTGNTGTGACGTCCTCTCAACGGCTCTTGCCGAGATTGAAGACCGTCAGCGTGCATTCTGGGAGGAGTAATTCTACATACCACGCCAATGGTGTGGCAGTGGGGTCTGCCCGGATAACCCCGCTTAGGTGGAAAAGTGAGGGCATATAATGCTAGTGAATTTCCACTTCTGAATGCTAGGTCACACATCCTTCAACATAATGAGTAGTACAACCTTTCCACATTCAATAATTCCTCTCCCTCGAAAGTTCGGTTGACGTGCTCGGCTCGCTTCTTATTATATCAAATCCCGACGTCCCTCTTCTCACACTGACTTAACTAGGTTGGCGCCTGTCATCCAATAATGTCTTGTACCCGCTATTAACAGTTAAACCGAATGCGTAACGAAACTCTCTATGAATTTCGCTATACTCTAGCTTTGCTATTACTAATCCCGCCTGCATATGCCTACTGTCTGGACATGGATCTCTCAGTGGTCGGGACATCGATTTTCTCGACCTTGTCTGCGATTCAGGCTTCAATCTTTGCAATCGTCTTTTCGGTGGTTATTCTGGGTGTTCAGTTGTCTACCTCTCAATATTCTCCTCGTCTCCCTGACATTTTTCGCTCGGATAAGGTCTACCAGCGAACAGTCGGAATATTCGCAGTTTCGATCGGCGTTAGTCTTCTCGGTTTGTTTCTTTCTGGGCATGTAGGTGATTTTTTGATTGAGCTCTGGACGTACCTATCCGGTATTTTGGCCATCGTCGCATTCGTTTCGCTCTTCGACTTTGTCGACCGAACGCTTGAGCAGAGTACTCCAGAGGGCATTCTGAATCGGCTTGATGATGATCTGAATGCACCCCAGATTATCGAACAGGCAGAAGCGGCAAGTGATGACCACAGTGAGCCGGACCCGTTTCTTGTCCTAATGTCCGTCATCAATTCGCAAATCAATGAGCGCGACGCTGCAGCTGTCTATCTGGGATTGGATATCATCAGCCGACGCGTGAGCGAACTTCTAGAAGACTGCTCTGGAGATATGCTCAAAGAGGATACGCCTGTTGGCGACTCGTTTGAGGAACTCTGTACTAATCGACTCACGAACACTTGCGAGACCGCTGTTGCGGCTGAATTAGAGGAGGGGTCGAATGAGGTCATTAAAACACTGAAGACTATTGGCCAGGCAGGTGTTGATGAATCGTTGGATCGACCAGTTCTCCTCACTGTGCAAGGGCTCTCGAATCTTGTTCTTGATTTGAACTTCGATGGTATTGATGAACGAGTGCGGGGGGAAGCGATTGAGTCATCGAAAGATGTGTTAGAAAGTGCTGCTGAGGCCGGTTTGTGGGAGGGAACTGGAAAAGCGACACGTTTCCTGGGGTGGCAGATGGCGAACTCAGTCCACGTTCGGGATGAGAATCAAAACTATGACCGTCGGTACACGAGCGCAGTCATCAACTACTTACCTGGGGTTTTGCGTGAACTCGTCGACTCAACGGCTGATGCGATTAACGACGATAGCACGAATTGGGGATCACCCTACCCGGGGGGTGCTCATGATTCATATTCCGAGGCTCGATCTATTCAAGCAGTCTATATTTCGGTAGCCGAACTCACAGCTTCATTTCTCCGCTATGAATTGAGAACTGGCGTGAATTTCCCTGACTGGGGACATGTCGGATACGGTTGGGTCAAGGCTGTTTCGGAGCTCGCTGATAGTGAATTGGACTCGTTCAGACAGATGTGGATTGCCACCATTCTCTATCTCGAATACCTCTCGAACGAGACTCCGGATGGCATCATGGAGGATTTCAATCCAATGTTACGCAACGAGACTTCAGACAGTGAGGTCATCGCCGTGATTGAACAGCTCCTATCGCAGGAGATTGACCCCACTCAGTGGATCAATTTCAGACAGACAGTTGACCCGGTTGAGATACCCCAGACCGGATATCGATACGAATTTGATATTGATTCAGATGAGTCATTCGAGGACTGGCTCAGTCACCGTCAGGATGTTTTGGCAGCAGGTCTTGGTGGAGGATTTGTCGATAAGTCTGAGTTCGCAGAAATACTTGAGGAGGGAATTGATTCAAATAAGCAGGATACTACGGGGGATGAAGATTCGTAACTCTCTCATCGGTTCTGGGTTTCTGACCGATGGCTTACCAATCACTGAGTTAACCGTTTGAAACGGTATTGCGTTATTGTCGCTCCTGGAGATACTCGGTCCGTTCGTGAACTTTCCGCTCGAAGTCGACGAGCCACTCCTCGAACGGCACATCCTCCTGATCACTGTTGAGGAACTGTGAAAAGAATCCCTTATCGGTGTCAGCCGAAGTAGGGTCAATGGTCCGAACAGAGATATTTTGTCCCTCTGGTCGTTCGTCTGTTTTCAAGAGTTCGAAGGCCCTATCAACGATGGCCGGATCGTAGTCCAGTCTGAGACGACCAAGGTTGTTCGTCCACATACCTAGGCGACCATTTTCGAGCTTGTCGACATGATAGGCAAGCTGGAGCGTCGTAATACAGCACAGCGTGGCAAGGCCATCGATGCCAGCGTCAGCAGCATTTTCTGTAATCCGCTTCCAACCATCGTCGATCGAGCCTCCATCAAACGGATATTCCTCTTCTGAGACACGGTACTGCAGAACCGTCTCTGTGAAGCTGGCATATTCCCGCCAGAAGTGTCGAAGTGGCTCCGCTTCATCGGGAAGCGTCCACTTCCGCCCCTCTGTCGGCGAGATCCAATTGATATCCTGATCTTGTACGTCGTCGGCGTATCTGTCAACGAGGACTTCGAATATCTCTGCAGTCTCCCGGCTATAATAGTCCCCGACGAGTCGATGCGTGACGTTCGCGTCCGGCCGCCGTCGGAGGAGTACTGTCAGTTGATGATCCAGATGATGCGAGACCAGCAAGAACGTCGTATACTCAACATCGGCGGCTGTGGCCTTTGTCAGCTCGAGTAGCGACTCTTTGACTGGGCTGCGAAGTCGGTTCCCCTCCCACGTTAAGGGGGCTGCATCAAACGCGTCTCCAAGTCCCTCAGCGGCGTCTTCGGTGACGTTCGTAAAGCCCCGACCGAGTCCATCGAGAGCGATTGCCTCGACGTCGCCAATCGCATCCGAAATTAAATCGTACTGCTCGTGTGTGTATGCTTGCTCCAGAATCGGTGAGACATACTCCGTGAGTATCTCGGTCGAAACGACCGTTGCATACTGGGCGGCATCCTCAGCAGACGTAGAGTCGGGCTCAGACGCAGGCTCAGCGTACTTGTCTTCAAGATACTCGAAGCTCCGAATGAGTACTGTCCGAAGCCCGTTGATCCCCTGTTCTGCTGTTTGATATTCGCCCAGTTCGAGCGCTCGAGCAATAGTTCGATAAAGTGGGCGAATTGGATGTACTTCGATCGCTTGGAACTCCGCGACGGTCGCTGGAAGGTATTCGTCGGGTGCGAGTTCTCGTTCGACCATCACGGCGATGAGTTCATCAGGTGAGCTGCGCTGAATCATCAACCGAATAAATCGATAGAGCGCGAGTGTTGAGACAGCAGCAAGCGCAAATGCGACTCCGACGGCGGCGTTCGTCAGGCGGGCGTTCTGGACTGGGAGCAGATAGACGACGAGCAAGTTGAACGCGATTGCGCCGACAAACAGAGCGAATGTCGTCCGGAACAGTGGTTCCTTGACGAAGAGCGAAGTGAGGCGGGCTGAATACCGCGTCACAACAAGCTGCAAGGCGACAACCGTAACGGAGAAGACGATTGCCAAGACCGAAGCTTCGGCCGTCGCCAACGTCGTCAGCAGCGCCCTAACATTCTCAGTCTCGACAGGTAGGTTGAGGAGCACCGCCAGCGTCGCACACACCGCAGCGGTAGTAATTGTGAGGGCCGTATATCGAACGATTAGATTACGGGGGCGCCCTCGGACTGACCCCCTCAAATTCCGGTTACTCATACAGTTGTACTCATAGAGGCTTCCTCACTGCTATTACATAAGTAATGAATTTTGTTCGCTTCTTACCAAACAGACCGCGAAAAATTCCACAGACGTCTTGGTCGTGAAGGAGAGCTGCGCCCCGGTCAGCGAGCGTGAGCCCGTGGGCGGATCCGAAACGAGGTGATCCTCGTGCAGAATGCACGCAGGAGCAGTTGGCGGCGGTGAACACACAGTCGATGCGGCTGGCCGAGAAGCTGGATGGTTGGTCGCGAGCGGCGATTGGTCGGCGGCTGGGTGAAGCCGTCGTCGGTGGGAAAGACCTGATGAGTGCGGTCGTCGGGGTGTTTGAGGAGTTGCAGACGGCGCCCGGGACGGTAGTTCCCATTGGAAAGCTCAAGGACGTCAATCGCAAAGGGATGACGAGACGGACGTGCTACAAGAACGACTGGGTCGGATTAGCAGGACGGCCGAAGAGATTCTCTCGACACTCGACGCAGATTGAGATCTCTCATCTGTGGTTCGACTGTCGCGGCTCTGTTGAATCCTCCTTGTCAGGTGTATTTTCGTCTACAACAATTGGTCGATGAAGGGTCTGTTGAGCGCGCTGTACAACCAGAGTTATTTGATACGCAAGCCCACTTATTAGTATATCAACAGGTATTCAATCTCAGAGAGATTCCCTCGGAACAATGCAACGTCGCACGCTTCTCGGATTGGTCGGCAGCATCGGGGTCGCTGGCGTTCTCGGAGCAAAAGCCGGGATTGACGGCAAGCCCTCCATTCCAGCAGCCACATACGCCGAGGAGCCAGTACCCTCGACAGGTCAACGGACCAGCCCTATCGTGGCTACTGACACGACAACGGCGGGAAGCAAGACGTACGGTACCGTTCGACAGTCCGCGTCGATTCACGACCTCGAATCAACTGGTCGCTACGCCCTCGTCACCAAGTATCAACTTATCCCAGGATCGAACTATAATGCGAGGAGCGGGTGGAAAACTGCTTCCCTGACGGTCGAACACGGTTGGACCTCAGGGTCTCTCGTCTCTCACTCTGGAGACATTGTTCCGGCTGACAATGGCAACGCTGACTCGAACCTTTACTTGGGCACTACCGACTTGACGAGACAGTACCGATGGCATCTGATGTTTGACGGCGCGACAGGAAATTCCCACACCTTTCGCTTCGCTACTGTCGTAGACCGTGAGGAAGTCCCCGAGAGAGGTGATGCTCTCGTCGACTTGAGATTCGGTGCGGGCTTCACGAAGGGATTCCTCGGGGCCTCAGAACGGGACCTTGTGACGGCACGACTCATAATGCAGGGAACGAACAAGTAGAGTAGATGTTGTCCACATGACCACATCGAAAAAAGACACTATCTGTGTCTTCACTCTCTGGCCTGCGTTTGGATTACCAAGTATGAGATATCAGACAATATTGGGGCTAAGGCACTGTCTAGTTAAGCCAGTTTGAGGAACGAGCAGGTCGTTGAGTGTGTTTGGGATGAAGCTCGCAGCCCTGCTCTGTTCCGCGCGTGCAGTGCGACGGATTGAGCAGAAACGTGAGCCTTGTTCGATCCCCAGCTACAACCCAACGAGGGTACGTCTGTAACGCTCGTTCTACTTTGAACGTTTAGGGGACGGGTCAACAAGGGAATCGGCACACCTTGGACACTATGACGGACGGTCAGGGTTCGCTAAGTGATAGAGCGGTTCGATGTCTTCGTCCGGTTGCTCTTCGGCAACCACTTCGCTCAACAGTTGTTTAAATTGGTGGTCAATATCGTGTGTAGACGCCTCGAACGCTGCTGCTGCCGCCTCCAAAGCCTCGGCTTCCATGTAGAAACTCACGTATTCTCCGTCGGGCCTCGATTCGAGAAACGCTGCTTCTGAGTACACGGTCTCGTCTTGTAGCGTGGCAAGGGCCTCGTCTCGTCGTGAGGTGACCGTGTCCATCCACTCGTAGAGTCGGTCTCGCTGGCCGTCTTTGAGTCGGTACCGAAGGAGTTGTATTTCAGACATCTACCGTGAGTTTTGGTTCCAACTGGGAAAGGGCCGGGGCCTGACACACACCTGTGTCTGGTCGAGTCGCACTCCTCCCGAACGGCTGGTTCAGCGGGATGGGTGTCGAACCAATAGGGATTTCAACAGGACCCTGTCTCCACAACCAGCGGCATATGATCGCTCGCGTCGATCCACTCTCTGTACTCACCGACGGTCACCTCAACATCCGACTCCATCAACCCTTGTGGGACGAACGCGTAGTCAATGTGGTAGGGTCGCTCTTCCTTCTTGTGCATGTAGAACGTTGCCTCCGTCTCCTCGCCGAACTCGTCACCACACACCGCGTGGTATGCGCTGTACAGTCCGTTCTGGTTCAACATCCCTCGCACGTCACCGAAGTCGCCGCAGAGCTGGCTCTTCGGTGACTCGTCCCATATCACGTTCCAGTTGAAGTCGCCGGCGACGACCGTGTCCGCACCGACCAGTTCGGGATGGTTTTCGAGGACGGTGTGAACTTGCCCGATGTAGCGTTGCCGCGGGTTGTCCTTGTCGTTCATTGCCCACACCGCGAGCACATCCACGACACTGGTTTCAATGTGGAGAACGTGGTCGGCCTCGGTGATCTCCGTGGTGCTGGAGATTGTGATACCATTTCGGGTGAACACGCCGAGGCCCTTGTGCGGATCGTCACCCGTCCACCGCCAATCCGTGAATTCAGCCCAGTTACCTTTCTTCGCTGGGTTCTCGCACTCAGGTACGACTGCGAGATCCGGCTCAAGCTTGAGGAGTTGCTGCTGTTTCTTTCGGAATGCCTGATTGCAGTTCCACGTAGCCAGTTTCATACTCGTGTTTTGTCGGCCAGCTAATTCAAACTGCGAGTACCCAGATTCACCACACTATCTCTGTATTGCTTGTTCGTCTATACTTGGTCGATGGTGCTGACATCACTTGGAGGTCGAAGCTTCAAACCCACAAGGGTTCGTCTGAAACTGTTCCGCAGCTTGCCCACAACGTAAGCCACGTCACGCTTCAAACCCACAAGGGTTCGTCTGAAACGCGACGGCGAGAACTCGATCGCGTCGTTCTCGACGCTTCAAACCCACAAGGGTTCGTCTGAAACACGTGTCAAAACACGGGGCTGGAGGCTTGTACACGCTGAATTCTGATCAATGTTTCCGTCGACCCCCAATTACCCCTCAACCCCCGGAGGTCGACGGGAACTTCCCAGACTCTCCGCCCACCAGTCCCTGCCACCAATCAGTCGTCCACGCCCAGACCATCGATTCCGACCACAGACACGGTGGTCGGTGTACCTTCTCTGGGAGGGTGTCCGCAATCGCCGACGACAGCCGAGCGAGCAGCCGCACCCACGGCTATCCGACCCCGCTCGGGGTCGGGTGGGCGTGCTTGGGAGTTAGACAGGAAGTTTTCGCAAAAAATCTAAACAGGTAATTGAGAGTATCGATGGGGGAGGATACCGATATTATTCAAGAACTTTTTGCCGGGTCAACTCGTCCTGGTCTAACTCCTGCACGAAAGGGAAGGCATCTTCATGAATAATGTTCTGCAGCTCCTCAGGGTCTGCTGCAGCTACCTCAATTGTTTCGTGGCGCCATAGACGAAGCTCAAAGTCTTCTGGAAGATCGGAATTAACCTCCATCTCGGTTTTTTCCCTGTCTAAGTCTTTCCATGCATTTACTTGCACCTCTACCCTGAGGTCGTCATCCGGTCTAAGTAGGGCCTTGATGTTCCTCCCGATACCGTCTTCTTCGGTCCAGGATAGACGTGTACTCTGCTCGCCCCACCTCCACCGCTCCAGTAAATTGTTATCCAAGTCGTGTTCATCAATAAGTTTGGAGAAGATCTGATCGATATCGTCAAGAACATCCTCGGCCGTTCGATACTCAATGCCCATAGGTAACAATACTCATTGTTGAGCATGACTCTTTCCCCTACAGTTAGCCTGACAATCATATGTCGGGGTTCCAATCTCCGAGCGTGGACAGATCCGCTACCCCGAATACGTATGCGGGCCCATCAACCGCAATCTCCTCTCCACCCCCTGGTTCGCCATTGTCGGGTTGGACCCTTCGAGGCCCGATAACTGGAGTCGGCAGCTGATCTGGTAGTATCGGTCCTACTCTGCAATCATGGAGACGCGGAAGAGCTAGTTCTTCCTTGGCTTCTTCTCTGGTTTCGTATCTCTCGGTGGAATAATACGTCAAGGGAGAGGGGCTGGTTGACTCAACCTTCCGCTCCTCAACGATCTGGTCAATCTCTTCCCTATGTGAAGGATGACGGTAATATGTATCTCCCACGTCGCCCCACCATGTTATTAGATACCATTGATCACTAAATAAGCGTTGCGACAGAGGAGAACCGAGAACCAGATAATCAGCAGTACTTCCTTGGGAACGTCGGCAGAGGATACTCCCCGGAGCAGAGTTCTGCTCATGCGCGTTCAGCAGCGACCGCCTCTTATTTACAGACTCGAACAACAACTCCGACGTCGTCAACGTGAAATCCGTGACCGTGCCCCGGACCATAGTCAACTCATCTTCTACATCTTCCAGGGATGACTCAACTTGTGTCGCTCGCTCTCATCATCCATTGTGTACCTGTACTCTCCGAACCCGGACGGAATCTGGAAATCACAGGAGTCGCAATAGAAGTCACAGATCCTCAGATCCCAGTGGTGACAGCCTCCGACCGGTTTAAACGTGTTATCTGTCTCCCACCTCCAGTCCGTTTATTTTTCCGGAGACAGTAACCCAAATCAGTGATCCCCTCTGCCCTCGAAATCCAGCGTTTGACCAGCACTCTCGAGGAGAGGGGAGTCCAGATCTCCGAACAAGGACAGGGCCTGATCAACCACGCAGTTGAATACGGCGACACAGGGAACAAGATAGGGTTCGAGTCCCAACTACGGACAGCGAAAGCTATCGTTGACCAAGGAGTCGTCGACCCAGAAGACATCAAGATCGAACCAGACGTCGACTGCGGTGACGTCGATATCCTGGTAGAATACGAGAACAAGAGCTACCAGCTCCAAGTCAAGGCGAAGAATTTCTACGACTCAAACGGGTTCTTCCCGGCAGCCCACAACAAGGTCAAGGAGTTCTACGAGTCCATCAAGGACAGTTCCCACAACGCCACCTACGACATCCTCTACGAATCTCCCGAAGACATTCGGGCAGAGGCCACCCGTCTACCTTCTGCTCCGGGAAGCGCAGCCCGCATCCAATTCAGCTCTGGCTTCTACGGACAGGACCGGATCCAGAACAAGATACGCAGCACTCTGCGCTCAGCGTCCAGCCAACTCAGGACAAGGGAAGGCCCGCTTCAGTACAACGTAGCCGTCGTCGGAACCCATAGCTTCCCGGCCGCAGGCGACAACACATACTACCGTTTGACGTTGAAAGAACTGCAGGAAAATCCCGGCGACTACGTGAACCTGGATCTAATACTGATTCAAAGTCTCACCCTCAACGTAACAAGAGGAACGGCGAACGTTCGGCTACTACCGGTTCGGAACCCGCTTATCAAGCCTGAACTCGACGCCCACATCTTCGGCGATACCAAGGACGTCCAGCTCTACAGGATCCGGTTTGCTGTCTTCCCGTACCATATCTCCGAACCAGGTGCACACACCATCGGCATCAAGGATGGACGGCTCCATGTCGATGGACATACCGGGACGAAAATAATCTAACCATCTGCTCCACTGAGAAGGAAGGTAGAGAGTTAGTTGATAGTTGTTCTTCCCGCAGCTCACGCTCGTGGATCGCCTCAACCGAGCGATCTGAGGTACCCAAACGTCAATAATCGATCGAGAGGTCGATCTGAGGACTATGTTTGTTCATCGATTGGGTCGTGGTCTGCGGGTGAAGGCGGTTCCTCGCCCTTTAGTGCTGGTTCTAGATTGAATCGATATGGTCCGAGAAGATTCGCGACAGCGTCTTTAGCATCGATATCAGCTGACACCCGTTTTCCGACACTCCAATTTTCTTTGCCGTATCCGGGAGATGGCTCTTCGATGTTTCCAAGGAGGACGTCTAAGCCCTCATATGAGGCAACCCAGGTGAGAATATTGAGGATCTCCCAAGCCTTCCGCTGATCTTCGACAGTGAGTAGCGGCCCTTCTGGAGGAAGTGGTAAAGTACTGCCAGCTGCCTCAATGGCGAAGGAATTTCGACGACTCTCGCGCAGATATAATCGCCAAGACCCATTCTCATAGCCGTTCTCTGTATCTTCCCAATCAGGGTGTGGCGAGACCATATGGGGAAGTGTGAAGCTAGGTTGATAAGGGCTGGTGCCTAGAACTTTCCCCTCTCAAAACACACTCCAAGCAAAGTGGAATTACCAGTATACTCCAATCACGTTGACCTCTAAGTGGGCTGTAAAGTCGCGTTCGGAGTCATTAGATTGTGACGGTGATTCTTGTTGATGGAACTCTGACCGTAACGTGGCTGAATCCTCTGAAAACTCGTCCTCAGACAGTATCTGGTTGAACGAATCGTACGCTTGCTTCTGGAGTTCTACCTCCTGTTCGAATTCAACTGATGCTTCCGATGAATATGCATCCGCTGCGTGGCCTACGATATCGTCTATTCGGTCATCCCCAATCGAACGCTCGGCTCTTTCAGCAAGGAATTCTGTGAATTCCCGGAGCTTCTGTTCGTCAGCGCCCGTATTCTCATTCGAAGTTTCAACTTGCGCTTCAAACCGATCCATCGCTGCTTGTAATCCCGATTCCAAATCCTCGTTAAACGTTTCCGCAAGATCCGACGAAATACTCTCAAGGACCCGTACCAACTTCATCGGATACCAATCTGGCCGAATGGACTCCACACGACAGAAAATCCGATACTGCTTGCTTGAGGCCAACGTCTGAATTGGTTCGGTCCAGAGTTCTGATTCGTCAAGTAAGGCTACGATATTGAGTGAGTCCCCTTGAGAATCTCCAGAGATACTTCCGTTCCCATCTATGGAGAGTCCATTTACCCCAATCTCTATTGGGATCTTATTCCCTAGACTTTCCTCAATGAGCCGCATATCGCCTTCCGATATATCCGTCTCATCCGGAACGGCCGTGTTGATGTACTCTATCGCCCGGTATACTCTGTATAATGGATGAAGCTGGATAGTTCCCCGAAATTCCAGAACATCACCCCGCTCTAATTTGGATGATTTTATATCCTCTTCAAGCTCATATCCTCCATCAGGATTTAATGATATTTCAGGAGTGATTTCTTCGTGCTCGTAAAGTCGCGTGAACTTCGACTGGATTAGGTCGAATGAATAGACATTCTCCGTCTCATTACCCTGTTGGGAAGTCTGGTTCGTTCCGGCACCAACATTAACTGGTCCCGCACCAGCACCAAGGTTCGCAGAATGCTGTGTTGTATTGATGTTGCTCTCACGATTCGTTTGTTCAGCTGCCACTCGACCAGAGTCGGTCGAGGCCAGAAGACTCCGTACACTCCGCTGATCAATGTAGACGAATTCGCGGAGCTGCGGGAACTGTTTCCCCTCATCATTAGATGATTCACCAGATGCCCGCCCGAAACGCCAGTACCGCCAGTAGTTTCGAACCCTGGAAAATCTCATCCTTGTGCCTCCTGCCGTCGTGCTGCACTAATTCGTAAATGTTCCATGCGAACGGACTCCTCACCGTCTTGAAGCGCGAGGTACTTCGCCTGCTCCACTACTGCAGCCAAATCTGCCCCGGTGAAATCTCCCGTCTGCTCAGCGACGGTTGTGAGGTCTACATCTTCTGCGATAGGAGTGTCTCCAAGACTAATCTGAAGAATCGCTTCCCGTGCCTCAGGTTCAGGCTTAGAGAACTCAAGTTGGGTGTCAAACCGACCAGGTCGGAGAATTGCCTGATCGATCTCATCGATGAGGTTCGTTGCTCCGATGACGATAATATCTCCTCGCTCGTCAAATCCGTCCAGTTCTGAGAGGAGCTGAGCGACGATCCGGCGCTCTGTCTCATCCGCTTGACCACGCGATGGGGCCATACTATCGAGTTCGTCAAAGAAGACGATACTTGGATTCCCTGAGGTCTCAGCTGCCTGCTCTGCTTCTTGGAAGACATCTCGGATCTGACGCTCAGTTTCACCGTAGTACTTGCTGACGAGCTCCGGGCCGTCTACGATGAAGAGATCACCGTCAACGTGATTTGTGACAGCCTTCGCGGTTCGAGTCTTTCCCGTCCCTGCGGGTCCATAGAAAAGCAGCCCTTGAGAAAGTGTCACACTCAGAGTCTCACGCAATTCTTCATTCTCCGCATCAAGTGGTTGGATGATCTGTTCTCGGATGGCTCGTTTGACGTGGCCCAAGCCTCCGATATCCTCAAGCGTGACGGAAATGTCATCGTCGTAACGCCACTCGTAACCGTCACCGCTCGTTTCTGACTCGGGAAGAAGATCGTCAACATCTGGTGGACTATCTGAAAGATGACCGTGGTAGGTCATAGCTGCTGTAACTTGTATCGTTTCGCCAGCATTGACATGGTCAGGGACTCGGGTGACTGTAGAAAGTCCACTATCAGTACGCACGATGGCTGTCCTATCAAAGACGTCTTCAACTACAGCAGGGATATTTCCCGAGGAGAAACCGTGGCGAGAGTAGATATCAACTGCCCGATCCTCGTAAGGAGGTCGTTCCTCGATTTTCACGAGGTCCCCTAACTCGACGGAGTCATAATCTGTTTCGTGCAGAACTGCGTTTTCTACCAGTACCTCATTTCCGTTACGCCGCATTACGACAAGTTTGGTTTCGGAGAGACACTCAGTTACACACCCAGCATAGAAGTCCGGCATTTGTGACTTAGTTACTCATTAATCGTCGCTCTGCTAAATCTTGCTGTCGTGTACTCAAATGGAATCGACTTCGTTGAGTGCTTCCGTAGAGAGGCACTGTCTAGTTAGTGGCCTCCTCGGCGAGCGTTCGTCCGTCAAGTGCTTGATACGGTCTCTGGAACCATAGTATTGCACAAATTGTATGAACCATTCGCGGACACTTCCGTGACTGCCCACCCACGAATTATGAAAGTGGTCGATTCGCATTGTGAGGGTGTGAAACCACTTTTCGATGCGGGTTCGCTCGACGTAGTCAAGCCGACCGCCCAATCCTACTCGAGAAGGCAGTCTGATAGACGTCGCCATCAACGAGAGACACAGCGTCTGAGAGATCGTGGTTCTCCGAGAGTCGATGGAGAAACGCAGCAGCCGGATCGGTACCATGTCGTCCAAACAACTTGACGTCAACAATCAGTTTTGTCTCGAGGTCTATTGCAGCGTCCAACCAAGACCACTCGCCGTTGATTTTGACAGCAGTCTCGTCGACCGCAACCCGCTTCGGCTTCGCCTTTACCGCTGCTATTCAGACAAACACTGGCATTGCACGCCAATACATTCAATACAATTTAGTACATCTGATATACTATGCCCATCAGCGCGGACCGTTTCGAGACAATTGACGACGGCAATGATAGCCCAAGTCCAGGCACAAACGCATACAAGACACTGTCTAGTTAAGCCAGTTTGAGAAGCGAGCAGGTCATTGAGTGAATTGGCTATGTCGCTCGCAGCCCTGCTCAGCGAGTGCGTTGCGACGGATTTAGAAGAAACGTAGGAGCGTGAGCGGACAGCGACGTGACGAGACGCGAAGCGTCTCGTTCGCATCTCGCAGAATCAGCGATTCTGCGGACTCATCGGAAACCAGTGGTTTCCGAGACACCAGAAATCGAAGATTTCTGGGGACGTCCCAAACTCGCGGAGCGAGTTTGTGGGCTCGAAAGACGCAAGCCTTTCGAACGTTCACGAGAGCAGAGCTCTCGTGCAGCCCATCAGAACGCGAAGCGTTCTGAGGACGCCCGTCAGGGCGTTCGCTGTCCAGCTCCACGCAACCGGATGTTCACTCAGAGAAACAAAACAGATTCTTCGATATCTCGGCGTTGAACGCTCTCACCAAGCTGTTTGGCAGTGGGTACATCGGCTTGCTGACAGCGGTCACAACCCGCCTGAGGCAACGCCGAAGCGGGTTGCGGTCGACGAGACCGCTGTCAAAATCAATGGCGAATGGTCTTGGTTGGACGCTGCAATAGACATCGAGACAAAGCTGATTCGTGACGTCGGATTGTTTGGACGACATGGTACCGACCCGGCTGCTGCGTTTCTCCATCGACTCTCGGAGAACCACGATCTCTCAGACGCAGTGGATCTCGGTGATGGCGACGGCTCTCAAACTGCCCGCTCTCGAGTAGGATTGGGCGGTCGGCTTGACTACGTCGGGCGAACCCGCATCGAAACGTAGGTTCATACTCTCACAATGCGAGTTGATCGCGTCTATCATTCGTGGGTCGGCAGTCACGGGAGTGTCCGCGAGTGGTTCATACAATTTGTGCACTACTACAATTTTCAGAGACCGCATCAAGCGCTCGACGGACGAACACCGGTTGAGGGGGTCACTAACTAGACAGTGCCCTGATAACTGTTGCACACCAGTCTAATGTGTGCTAACTAGACTCCTTCGCTTGAGGGTGATTTTATCACTTGGAATTGCATGTACTCGATAATGGCTCCGACTCCTTCTAAACAGGAACTTGTTGATGAACTCCAGTTGTTTGCAGAGGAAGTTGGTGGTGTACCGACTGTCAGGAGCATGCGAGACGATGGTCCGTACTCGCCTTACTACTACAAGAAAGAGTTTGGCACTTGGCATGAGGCACTCCAAGCCGCTAATATTCAACCAACTCACGGTGTCACGGCCGATGTTAATCGGACTGAACTGATTGATGCGCTTAAAGAAGTTGACAAACAGATCGATCAGTCCCCACGGCGATCAGATGTTGAGGAATATGGAGAATATCCCTACGAACTCTACACCAAGGAGTTCGGCTCGTTCGTGATTGCGCTTGAAGAAGCAGGTATCACGCCAGCGGAGATTCAATATCGCTTTAGCAATGTAGAGGTTCCACCGGAGATGCGTGGGTCTGAAAACATAGAGAAACTCCGCAATGAGGGGCCAACGCTCTCAACTGAACTCCCACAAGATGTGAGCATGAAAGACCGGCAGCGTGGTGTCTGGGACTTCAAAATCAGCTCCGGAATGACGAAGCCGGCGCACGCGATCCACTACCTGCGAGATGAGCATGCTCCAGAGCTCGTTATCCGACGGTTCTTTTCAGAGAATCCCCACATTTTGAAACAACGTGATCCACATGGCATCAAATTAGAGATCGGAGAACATCAACCCTCTTGGAAATCTATCGGGCAGGACATCACGGACGAACTGGTAGAGCATGGTGGAGTGGAAGGACCGTCGTTAGAGAATCTTGTACTCGTTGATATCTACGATGATGAGGATCTCCAATACTGCTTCTCGAAATCTGTTTCACAGCAGGTAAATACGTCAACACTTGTCGATGAGGAGGAATCGATCCCTAATGCGGCACGAGTATGGGGGTTCAGACGGGAGAATCAAGAGATCTACGAGGCTCTTTCGAAAAACGATGGCCTACTATTCAGTACGGACTCCAATTCCTATACACACTACGTACCGGTGGAGGCAACCGTCGAGAGCAGTAATTTAATGGCCGATTTGTGGGTTGAGTATGAGGACGGGACGAGAACTGGGGGAATCGATAGCCCGCGACCTAATCTAGTAGTTGGAACAGACATCCAGAGGATCGATATCCCTCGGAAGATGATCGAAAAAGAATTTACTGCAGTCCCGGATCAGGGCCCAACGAGATTGCTGACCGGCGACACGATAGAGCCATTCGTCAATAAATACGGTACAGTAGATGCCTTTTTACGAGACCGCAAGCGATCAGAAGATCCGTTTCCTGCACACGTCGATGGCTTATGTGACACGTCAACTGTTGAAGATATTCTGGCTGTACTTCGGAAACTTTCCCACGAAGAGATCCCACAAGAGGAGATCGAGTCAGAACTCGAGTCAATCGAGCGCGAGAAACGCGAAGCAGCCTTCAGAGAAGGAGTCTACGAACTTTATGAAGGCTGTGCGGTTTGTGGATCTCGGATTGAGGGTCCTGATGGATCGCATAACCTTGAGGCTGCACATATCCTCCCCAAGAACCAGGGGGGACCGGACGTGCTACAAAATGGAGTTGCATTGTGCAGACGCCATCACTGGGCGTTTGATAGTGGATGGTTTGATATTACGACAGAGTACAGTATTATCGTACGTGACAGACCTGACCTGGCAGGATATGATAAAATCAAATCATACGATGGTTCGTCTCTTCGTCTTCCTGAATCCAGTTCGCTACGTCCACACCCGACTTATCTTGGACAACGAAACACATTGAACGAGGTGTTTGATGAGTCCAGTACGTAGGGTTTCGTGAGCTCTACTCGCCCCTATACAATCTATATAGCTCATATCGCTATACTATTTTCTTAAATTCGTGCTGCAACACCGTGCTCTCGTTCGTGGTTCCGGTGTCCTCTGTGTAACACGCGTCGAAGAGGGCTGTACCTTCGACTGAGTGGTGGGCGGTTTTCTTGGGGGGTGTCACAAGCTTAGGTAGTCTTCGCGAGCGTTCAGGGGCGCATCGTGGGACGTTCGAACGCCCTCCCGACGACATCGACGTGGCGGCCGAACAGTACAACCGGTGGGTCCAGATCGGGTTGCGTGAATACGCCCAGAAAACAGATTGGTTCCTCTCTGAGACAGACGACTAATAGCAGTTTTCAGAATAAGCGCTGGGACTGCATTCCAATATATTCAATACAATTTAGTACATCTGATATACTATGCCCATCAGCGCGGATCGCTTCGAGACAATTGACGACGGCAACGATGGTCCAAGTCCGGGGACAAACGCCTACAAAATCCTCTCATTCTTAGCGCAGCATGCTGATCAAGCGTTCACACAAAGCGAGATCGCCGAGCGGACGGCCGTCAAATCCGGGTCAGTTGGTCCAACGCTCGTCAGGCTCAGAGAACGAGGTCGCGTCGAACATCGCGGCACGTACTGGCGTGTTAGTGATCACGTCTTGAGCCTCGACGCTGCAGCCAACCATGCTGCTGCTGTTGCAGCGAGTCGCGAAGAGGAACCATTTGAGTACGACGACTGGCAAGAACACGCCGTTGACCCACGCAAACAACGTGACTGACACCGCTCGCTTCAAGAAAAGCGACGTATTCTGGGCACCGGATCCATTCCGACGTGGGTCAAACCCACGCCTCTGGTTAGTTCTCGCCGCTAGCTCACTCCCGTACCCTGGGGAAGAGTATATCTGTGCAGCTCTGACGACAAGCGACCTTCCGCGAAACTACGAGCTTGGAGCTGCCTGGGTGAGTGGCAAAAACCCAAGCAAGACCTCATATTGCTCACCATGGGTCGTTGCGATAATCAAACATGACGCAGTCGTCAACCCACAGGGACAAGTGACTGAGTCATTCGTCAACGAGATGATCGCAGAGTGCAAGCGGTATCTCGGTCGCCAGTAGAGTGCGTCCCTGAGTGCCCGTACTACCTACAGGTAATCGAGGTGAGTGCCTCGGGGTCGTACGGAAATCTTCGATTTCCGTGATGACGAGACGCTTCGCGTCTCGAACCACTTGACCCCGAGGCGGTTCACACGATTGGCGAATACATTCGAGGCCGTTGACTACGCGCTTTGAAAACCAACATACAGAGGCGGCACGTACCTTCTATTCAGCACGACCGCAGAACCCCCTAAGTCCTGTCAAGAGCGGCGTGACACAGACAGAGGGTGTGTTCAGCAGACCGGGCAATACCTCTCAGCAGATATAGCTCAGCTTGTTCCGGTCAGCAGACTGTAAAGACAAAAGACACTTTACACTGACTTGACTTCAAGTAAGCGTCATAACATTATGGCAACGTTAGGATTGTGGACGAACGCGGTAGGGCTCCTCATTAGTATCGCAGGCACCCTGTTGCTGTTCCTACACACGACCAACCAATACCATTCGGCCATTCAGGATATCGGGTCGATAGCTGTGGGGTACCTCGGTCTCATTCTCCTCGGGATGTCAGTATCAGTCACGGGCGTTGCACTGCTACTGAAGGCGAATCTTGATTGATATGCAAATCAGGCTGACACAGTAGTCGATTCGACGACTGTCGGCTGGCACTGCCAGCGGACTCTCCGTGCCAGCTCCAACGCCCACGGATGACATCAAATAACCCAACAAATCTGGATAATCCAAAGAATGTGAATACGGTACCGGCAGCGGCCTCAGACGAACAGGTCACCTACACATCACAACGGACATGAATACTGCCTAACAGCCACCACGTATGCGCAGCACCATCACCACAGACCTCCCCTGTTGATCGCAATCATCGCCCTCTACGAGATTGGAATCGGCATTCACGGCACCACCGACCAGACAGCACTCTGGCTTTGTGTTTTCAGTGCAGGTGTAGTGGCAAGCTCCTCTCTCGTCACCCACATTCGAAGTGACTGAAACCGAGGGTTACCTCACCAACCCAGAGACGACAGCCCCAGTTGCAAGTGTGACAATCGGGACGACAACAACGAACTTCGTATCAAATGAAGCAGGCAGCATGATCCACCCGAATGCTGCAAGCAGTGTCAGTTGTATCCCGAGCACCTGTATCCCAAGGCCTGTCATCCGACGAGTATCTGCCATGTGGTGAGGAACGACTCGACAGTCAAAACACAGTCCCGACGTCGATCAGCGAGTCGACCAGCGGACTGGCGTATCAAGCGTAGCGCTGGCGATCTTAGCCGTATTTGCCCGCCGGAATTCACCGTCGAGCGCAGTGGTGAGACTCATGTCAAGGCTGGCGTAGAACGCAGCAAGCCCCGCCATAACGACCGAGGCGCCCACCACCGGCACCACCACACAGAAACACGACCACCGCAGGCACCCGCAACATAGCCACCGACCCCCCGAGAACCCACACCGAAAGCCGTGGGCACTCCACCTTGCGTCGAGATGAGTGCACTGCTCGTCGACAGCCGTCATCACCGCGTCCGCGAGCGCGTCAATCTCTGCAGGACGATGGATCGCAATCGCACACAGGTGCCGAACCAGTTCCAGAGCGGGCCCAGCGTACCGCCGGCGCCGAACCGTCATATCAGCGGCAACGGCCGCAACCAGATCCTGAAACAGGCGGTGCGACGGGACCAGCCGCACAGCGACGCCAAACCCCTGTGCCAGCTCGTTGGCGAACGCATCGAGACTCGCTTTTACACCGGTTCGACCCTGATCGGCCGCCGTCGCAAAGAATCCTTTAAACACGATCCAGACCGTATCAAACGCCGTCACATCCTCGAAACGCGGATCCAAAATCTGGCCACAATTCGTCGCGAGCGCAGCCACATACGTGCGCAGCTCACTGGTCCGTCGCGGTGTGTTCCAGTTCGGGTACGCAGTCGGCGCACCGAAGGCCTGACACTCCACAGCAAGTGTGTCCCCATCACGATGCAGCCCTAAGACATCGATATCCGCAGGACTCTTCGTCGTCCCGTCGGCCTTGAGATACGACACCCGAACAGCGGTGTGATAACCTCGGAGACGAACGAGGTCAGCAGCAATCCCCGCACTCGCCACTGCGTCACTCATTGCAGTTGTGTTGGTCACAGCCCACACTAGTTACGCCCTCACCCGCAGCGAGACAGCTCGACTCGGTCGACGACGCAGCAAGCGCAACAAACGCCTCCTCGATCGTCCCGTGAGCGACCGCAAACGACTGCACCGACGTGACGGCGACGGGACCCGCCAAGTCCGTCCACCACCGAGGAACCCACTGCAGAAGCCACCAGACGAGCCGCCGGACGAATCCGAGAAGTCGGAGCACCACCGCTTCCAGACCCGAGAGCGCTGTCGGATCCGGAGACACCTGGGCAGTTCGTATCTTAGTGTGGATCGACCGGACTGACCGTTCGCCAGCCTCGCGAACGACGTGGGGGACACCGACTCGGTCGCCACCAACTGTCGTCTCGACGAGACCGAGGACGTTGCTTCGGCGGCCCGCCGTTCGCATATAATCGACCATCCCTCGACGGCGGGCGAGAACGACTCGATTCGATCGCCACGGTGACCCATACCGCTCATGACTCGAGAGGGACCATACCGCTTGGCCCGCAGCGTCGAATCGACAGAGCAGGCCGAGTGCCTCAGAGTCGTACGGAAATCTTTGAGTTCCGGGATGACGAGCCGCTTCCCCCTCCTGCCCCACTTGACCTCACGGCAATTTACCCAGCCCTCGGCCTGCCCACCAGACCGTCTCGGAGCCCGTGGTTGGGACTGCGGACATGGGACACACCCAAGTTCAAGAGCCGTGTCGCGCCGCCCGGCGGCTGGTCGGCACCACGTCGCCCGTGGGCACTTCAGGAGCCAATGCCCGGCCGGAATCCCACCGCCACGCACCACCAAAACAGCAGTGAAACGCGAGCCTGGAGTGCGAGTCTGTCGTCGCATTGTGGGGGCCGTTGTGGAGAGGAGCGCCCACCGTTGTGGAGAACCCACTACTCGACTTACTCGGCTTACTCAACCCACTCGACGACTCACCCAATCCACTCGACGACTCACCCAATCCACTCGACGACTCACCCAATCCACTCGACGACTCACCCAATCCACGAGAAGACTGCAGCACATCGCTCCCGGTGCGGGGCAGTCGCCACGCGGCCACTGTCACACGAGCGGCCAGTGTTGGAGCCACCGGGCTGAGACACAGAGCGCGGTCCTATCGAAAGCGGCAGTGACGCCACCGACACCAGTGTCGAAGTCAAGCCTGAGGACCCAAGCCGCGCCGCACCACACCCGGCCAGCGCTCACACCAGCCCCAAGTCGGGACAGCACACACCACCATGGCACCACATTATACGGGTAATGCAGTCTCGACCCGACGCAGTCCAGTGTCAAACCGCACCCGGCCCACCGAGAGACCGTGATCGAAATCGACGTCGACACTGGAAAGAAAACACGGCGGACGCACTCTCCACACTCGCACCCAATCTTATCTCACCACACTACACTTCTCCCGCCCCGGTCGACACCAGTAGGTGCCGCGCCCGTCGCGCGGAGCGTGAGTCGTGAGCGACACGTGCAGGGGGGATTCCCACAGTCGACGCCAGTCGAAGTGCCCAAAGAGCGCACTCACACCTGACCAGCCCCAGACACGCACACACACATGGACAGTGCTGTCTCGGTGCGACACCGCTGAGTCGCCCCACGAGTTGGGGGTTCCCGCGAGCGCACCACTGTTGGGATTCAGGCAGTCGCAAGACTGCGCTGCCCGGCGTCGACAACGCAACACGCGGGAGTCACCTCCACGTCGACACACACGAGCCCACTCATCGACACACACGAGCCCACGCGACACGCGACACGCGCAGCCAGGAAAGTACGACGCGCCCCCGGACCCACACTGTAGTGCACCCTGAGGGTGACTGTCGTCGAGCCAGACGACACGAGTTGGAGTCGCCGCTGCTGCGACAAGGCGAGACCAGACCAGACCAGACCAGACAAGCACACCTGTACTTGACACGCTCACTCAACTGTGTCAAAATGCTGTAACTGAGAGCTGAGGCTGCCTCAGAAGGTCGCCCGGAACTGATGTGTGGACGGTCTTGAGACACTACTTGAGGTCGTGTTTCAGTGCGACGATGCTGGGACTCTGACCGCCAATATGTCAGATACCAGATCATATATCTCCATGATGGAGGTCCCCCTTGCTGTCGCGCCACGAGAAGCGAGATACTGCCGCGGTACTCCTGACTCGCGATGCGACACTGTCGGCCCCCGCGATGCGATGCACAGCCCACTCCTCGATGGTCGCGCCACACGCGATGGTGCCCACTGCTCTGCACTGTGTTCTGGTGTCGTCGATACGGGGGTCTCCCCCCCTGCTGTCGAGATTGGACTCCCCCGCTGTCGGTGCCCGTGGACTCCCTGCTGTCGTCGCTCCGGTGCTTCTCGTGGTGTCGCTATTCCGCTCAATCATATCTGGTTGCTGATAGTGTTTGCAGTGAGTTTCGCTCGGCAGAATCCCCACTGTCGTTGCTTCCGCGGAACCCCACTGGGTAGCGGGTATTAGAGACGGTGCGCTCAGCAGGGTTCTGAAAATGACTAAATGGGACTCGTAATACAGTCTCTGAAATTCAGTATCTCACTCTTGGTGTCTTGTTTTAGTGCCAAACATTCTTAGTTCGCTAGAAATGACAATTTGTATGGACAAGATTCTGCAAGAACTGGATTGGAAATCGCAGGAAGTGCTGCTCGCGCTTTACGAGCAAGACGGAGAGGGAAACACCACCGAGATTCGGAAACTGACCGGGCTCGAGAGCAACGATACAATCCTGTATCGGCTACGGAATGTGTTAGAGCCAGCTGACTTGATCAAAACAGAGCAGCCACCCTCGGAAACGGCCCGCCCGGAGCCGAAGATTGCCCGGTTAACTGAGCGCGGCTGGGAGGCGACAGAGCGCCTTGTGGACACCCGTGAACGGACCTATGACCTTGGCGAAAAGGTCGAAAAGTTGACGGCTGATCTCAGGAGTGTTACCGAGACTGTTCGCGACCTCGAATCAGCAGTTGAGGAAGATGCATCGGGTGGCGATGAACAGTCTGTAAGTCACGAGATAGAGAGTTCAAAACTTAGAGAAATAACGACTCGACTCGACTCCCTCACCGAGGATGTCAGCGCTATTGAGGCGCGGGTGGATCACATCGAGAACGGCAGGTTCGGGGGATGGTCGGACACCAAGCAACAAGAGTTCGAATCACTTTGGGACGGCTACGTGGTGTTCAAACACTTCCTCGAAAATGAGGTTGAGCCAGTCGTCGACGGCGAGTTAGCTGACTATCAGACCGATTCAGAATAACGTCCGAGGCTCTTCGTCGTCGGTCCTGTCTGTAGAGTCGTCTTCAGTCGAGTGCTGTGCTCCGGCGTCGGTTGGCTTGCCGTCACGACTGGAGGTCTCTGCTGGCGCGTTGTGATCGGGAGGAGAAGACGATGAGTGCCCGGACGCCGCGCGATCGTCCTGTGGGCGTGCTGGCTCGTGCTCTTCGACGTCGGAACTGCTGCCGTCGGTGGCTGGGTGCAGCGGTCGAAGGGTGCCCTGTTCGTAAATTTGTGGCTCGTCGAACTCGGAGTTGTCTCCGTCGGGGAAGACGACAAAGACGAAGTCGTCGTCGGTCGGCACGCGATCGAACTCGTGGTCGGGAATGAATGGTGCGTACACACGCTTCCAGTCGGCTTCGAGGTCAGCTGTGGATGCATACCGGTGTTTCTCGCCGTCAGCACACACAACGAATTCCTGTTCGGAGCGGTCGTACTCGTAATACGCGGGGAAGGCATTGGTCGATGGGTCTTTGATTTCGTCCAGGGCACTGAATCGTGCGTGTACTCCCCCAGTACTATCTCGGCAGACCACTCCATCGTCGGTTTCAACCCACTGAACCGACACCGAGCGCTCGGTGTCGGCGTCGTAGGCCGGGCGAAGCGCGTACACACCATCGTCAAACTCGAAGAAGCTGGCGAGGTTGTAGAACTGGCGATGGCCAGCATCGTCGACGCTGCGCGCGAACGTCAGCCGGTCATAATCGATGGCGGTGTTGTTACCCTCACGCCACGAGTCATACAGCACCTGCTCGCCACGGCGACCCCAGTAGCCAAACTCACCTTTCGTTGCACTCTCGTCTTTGAGTGTGAAGACACAGAGGCGATCGTTGTTGACGGCCTTTTTCAGGTTCGAGAGTGTCTGCTTCGGTTTCTCGATGGTGGACGTTTCGGCTTCGATGTTCACGTGCCGGCCCTCGCTCAACGCCCAGACGGCCGGATATTCCTCGCGGAGTTCGTCGCGCAGCGATTCGATCTCGTTGAGGCTGTTGCCATCCATCGGGTCAATCGGGAGGTCGGCAATCCCGTCTGCGAGTTCGTCACCCACCTGAGTCGGGAGTGACGTGACGTACCCGAGTCTCGTGAACGCTTCGTAGGACTTCTGGAGGATGAGCCGATGATCGTCGCTCCCACCGCTGGCGCTGCTGCCGGTGTCCTGGCCGAACAGTTCGGCACGGCCCGCTGCAGTAAGCTTCACAACTGACTGCCCACTGCGGCGGTCCACCTCGGCATACTGGCCATCATACAGTGTTTGCTCGATAACGTTCGACAGCTGGGACGTGTAGCCAGTGTCGCCCAACCGTCGCTCGATTTCGCGTTTGGCGTCTGCAATAGCGACATAGCCCTCGTCGTCAGTCTCAATTTCAGGACGGATCTGCGCTGCGAAGACGCCTTCGAGGATGCGGTCGGTCGGAATGCTGGTGGCGTCGGCCTCAATGCTCCCGTCACCGTCGATGGTGTCGGGGGTAACGACCTCATTGAACTCACCGTATTTGAGTTCACGTTGAATTTCGTCGTCAGTGAGTGGCTCTGCCCCGAATCGGTGGAGACTCCGCTGTATAGCGTCTGTAGCGTCGTCCTCGTCTCGAAGTGGTGGGTAGGGCGCGAAGGTCTGAATCTTCACGGGCTCGGACTCGCGCCCGCCTGCCAGCGGTATTTTGGTCCATGCTCGATAGAGGTTCGTCGATTGCAAGTCCTCGCCAGAATACCCTTTGAACCGCTTCATCAGGAGCCGGGCGTCCTGTTCTCCGGGGGTTCGCATCGCGAGGAGGGTGTTGCAGTTGTTTTCCATCGCCCGCAGCGTGTCGGGGAACTCGTCGCCGATTTGGCCGGGGTACTGCGTACCGAGGGTGACGCTCATGTACATCGACCGCGCCCGTGCAAGCATCCCCTCGATGTCGAGATTGTCGTTGGCGACTTTCTCGAACTCGTCCAACTGGACAAAGAAGGGATTACTTTCGCGAGTGGGGTCCCGGTCCTGCCGCTTCTTCGCCGACCACAAATTTCGAAGGACGGTCAGCGTCACCATCTGGTGGATGTCCTCGTTGTCGACGGGGATACGGATGAGCAGAATGCGGTCGTTGTCTAAGATATTGTCCCAATCGACGGTCGACTCTCGCCGGGCGATGATCTTCCTGATGACGGCGTTTTCGACCCAACTTTTGATCCGCTTCGTGAGTGGTCGAATCTCGTCGTCTTCCATCTTCGCGATTTCATGCAGGAATTCGCTCAGGTAGGGGTCGTCGACCTGTTCGGCGAACACCTCACGGCGCTCGGCGTTCAGGAGAATGAAGTACATATCGATGATGGAATATTTGTCTGCGGGGTCGTCAGCCTCGGCGTTAGCCCGCAACATTGCTCGCCCCATCGACTCGGTGACCGCTTGCATGTTGACGCCCCAGTACTCGTCGTTGTCGAAAATCGCAATCAGGTTCTCAAGCCGACTTTCGATTTCGCGTTCGAGTTCAGCGTCGTTCTCCGTCTCGGGCACATCGAGCATGTTAATCCCGATGGTGCGACCCCACTGCGCCGACCCCGGTTCGAGGAAGATAACATCGTCCAGACGGTCCTTCGGGAGTTGTTGGAGGAGTTCGAGCGTGTCGCCGGATGCTTTCGGGTCGATATTACAGAAACCGTGGCCGGCGTAGGCGTGCTGGACGGCTTTGTTCTGCAGGGCGGTCGTCTTCCCCGCGCCAGTCGTTCCGCTAATCCAGAGGTGGCGGAACTGCGATTCGAACCGGATGGGTGCCTCACGGAAGCCCGTCTGTGCGCCATCGTCGTAGCCAATCCAGAGCGGCTTTTCGGGGTTGGTGACGCCGCTTTCGAACATTTCGCGGACGTACGGCCCGGCGACCAACCCCTCGGACTTGGTGTCGGTCGCGACGGCTTTCCCACCGACGCGGGTGTGCTTTGCGTCGGTAATTTGGTAGGGATCACCTGTTATCGACGTCGGCCCAGACTCCTGTGTGCTGTCTTGGGCGGTGTCTCTGGGACCGTCACTTTCGAGTTCGGTTCGCTCGTCGGTGCCGTCGGCGTCGTCGGGGCTGTCGTTCGAGTTTGAATTTGTGAATCGGTCGAACATTGGTTTGAGGGGGGAGAAGAGAGTTAGTTGTCGTGCGTGTCCCAGCCGTCTGTGTCGGTCTCGGTCTCGGTCTCAGTCTCAGTCTCAGTGGCGGTTGCTCGGGGCGGTGTGTCGTCGGCTGCGAAGCGGTCGGCGTCGGCGGGAATGCGGTCGCCGCGTTGGGTGTACCGCCAGTCGATTTTCGGTGTCTCAATCTCGTCCGATGGAATATGTGCAACCCCGGCGAGTTCGTCGACGGTCATAATCATCTCGCGGTCGACCCACTCGCGGGCGGTCATCTGCTGGATGAACGCACGCAGGTCCTCGGCCCGCTGTGGTTCTTCGTGGTGCCACACCGGGTTGTCGGTCAGTCCTTGCTCGGTGATGGCGTTGTAGTATTTCCGGTACATCCCTGCCACCCCACGTGCTCGGGATTCGGCTTCGTCTGGGTTCGAGGAGATGGCGAGGATACGAAGATTAACGTGGAACGCCTGTTGGCCGCGCTGCTGTTCGATCGTCTTGGCGGCCTGCTTGTCCTTCGCGCTGGCGGGGCGTGTCCGGGGATTGAGCCACCCAACGGAGGTCCCTTGCCGGAGGGCGTGGGCGAGGTCGTCGACACTGTTGTGGCGGAACAGGTCGCCGTCTGTCCAGGACTGTTTGGCCGGGCGGAAGACAACCTGCGTGACGACCTTGCTGTCGTCCAGCGACAACATCTCGCTGGTGATTTCGCCGTAGGGGTCGGTCTCCCAGTCCTCACTGTTGTGGTGGCGAATCGGGTAGTACGGAATCTTCTCCATCTCCATCCACGCCCCAGCAACGTACTCGTCGGGGTCGATGACGGGGAATGCGGAGCCGTCCTCGACGGGGAAGACTTCCGAGTTCGCGTAGTTGTTCCCGACACGGCGGCGGAACTTGTCGGCAGCAGCCTCGCTCGCCGCGTGCATGTAGAACTTGATTGTCCCTTCGTCGAACCACACTTCGAACGAGTGGTGGTCACTCGTGTTCCTCCCCATGAAGTCTGTCGTCACGTCATGGACTGATTGGAGGAGGCCCGCGCCGTCGACGACGCCCTGATTTTTCTTGTACGGCCGGATGCGAAGGAGGGTTCCGGGCGCACTCTCGGGGTGCTGGAGGTACGGCTCGTCAATATCGAGTTGCGTTGCGACGTACTGTGGAGACCCATAGCGGTACTCAGTGATGACGTCTTTGGCTTTTTGAATGAATTCAGGTCCTGACATTGCTCTCGTGTTGTGAGGTTGGTCGGCTGGCTAGTCGTCCGTCGTCTCACCACCGTCCGCACGTGCGCGGTCGGCGCCGTTTCTGAGCGTCGACACTGCAGCGTCGAGGAGGTCCTGCGTCGAAAGCCCGCTGTCGAGAAGCCGGTCGACCTCGTCGTCGCTCAATCCGTAGCGGTTTGTGAGGGCGTTCTGGTGGGCCTGTTCTTCGACAAACGTTTGGAAGTCGACGAACGCCTCTGGCGCGCCGTGAATCGCCTGTTCGATGACCCGCCGGTCGTCGGGTTCGTACTCGATGATGCGCTTTTCGAACTCGTCGGCTTCGATGTGGAGCGGGTACGTGCCGTGTTCTTCGACGTGGACGAGTGCTTGCGAGTAGCCGCGTTCTTCTTCGCCCGAGTCGGCTCGACGAACGTAATCGCGCTGCTCGCTGGAGAGGCCAACTTTGTCTGCAATCTCGTCGCTGAGGTCGGGGAGTTTGTGGAAGACTTTGATAGGACACATGCCGATAATCTTCTCGGCCTGTTCGGTCTCGTAGAACTCCTGGGCGGTCTGCGAAAGGAGGATGATTCGCAGGCCAGCGTGACGCTGGTGGCGGAACGCGGTTTCGAGGAAGTCGAGGTTCGCTTGGTCTTCGAACAGGTAGTGCGCTTCGTCGATTGCGAGTTCGACGTTCCGGTCGGTGCGCTTGGCCTGCTGGTAGATTGTGCTCAAAAGCAGCTGCATCATGAACTGCTGGCGGTCAATCCCAGAGGCAGTGCCCTCAATCTGTCCGAGGTCGATGTAGACGACCTTGTTGTCGCCTTCGAGGATGTCGATATCGGACTGCTTCGAGAGGTTCTGATAAGCTCCCGACTCCCGGAATGGTTGGAGGGCAATGGCGAGTTTGTCGGCGTACTCGGCGACGAGGTCGTTTGCTGAGTCGGAGTCTGCAATGTCGTAGTCGCCGGGAGACTCCGAGATGTCACTCAGGAGACGGTGGATTTCCAGCATCGTCGGGGAGTTCTCCGGCGTGTGCGTGGAGATGTCACCTTCGATGGCCCCTGCTTGTCGGTACCCCTCGTCGAGGACGTAAGAAAGCACGCCAGATTCGGCCCCGATTTCAATCCCCCGTGCGCTCAGGAAGTTCTCGATAATCGCGTATGATTCGTCTTTCTTCGCGGAGAGGGGTGACACGTCGCCACTCTGTTCGAGGACTTCGGCGGGGGTCTTGCGGATTTCGAGGGGATTGAGGTTCGTGTCCCCGCCGACAGTAATCGTCTTAGCGTTGAGGGCGTCAGCGACCCCACGGAAGTCCCCAACCGGGTCGATAAGGACGAGCATTGTGTCGTCGTGCCGCTTCATCATCCCCAAGTTGCGCATGAGTTCACCGAACGTCTTTCCAGCCCCAGTCGTCCCGACGACAAGCTCGCTGTGGCCGACATCGAGGTCCCACGGGTTGATTCGAACTGGCGAGCCATTGTGACCGTGGTAGCCGTATTTGATGCCCTCGTCCATCAGCAGGTAGTTCGACGAGAACGGGAACATCGCGCCGATGGCCTGATTGGTCATCGTCGACATGCGGTCGTGGCCGAGTTCGTTTGCGCCGAGCGGTGAGACCGTCGCCAGCCCCTTTTCTTGCCAGCGGTTCGCGGTTTTCAGCGTACAGTTCGCGGGGGCTTCTTTGACAATCGACCGCAGGCGCGTCGTCTTGTTCTTCAGTGCCTGCTTGCTGTCGGCCGTCAGGCGAATGAACACACCGGCCCTGAAGAACGACGCTTTGTTCGCACGCACGAGCGAGCGCAGGAACTTCGCGTGGTCGATGTCCTCCTGGAGGTCCTCAGACCTGAGGCTGTTCGAGTCGTGCTGGTCGACCTTCAGGTCCGAAATCCAGTCGGCCATCATGTCCGACGCAGACTGGCTATCGAACGGTTCGAGATGGATTGAAATGTCCGTCTGGAGGTCAGTTTCCAACAGCAGGCGTTCCAACATCCCGTTGGCCGGTTCTTCGGGGAACTGCTCGATCCAGAACGTCCGCGTGTAGGTCTCGCCGTTGATGACCGTGTAGGTCGTTTCGCGGTCGATATCTGATGGTGCGACGACTGACTTGTGCATGTCGCCCGGGCGGTCGAGTCGCGGCGTCTCAGAGCGCTCGTCGTCGCTGTCGTCCTCTGATGAGTCAGGGGCAGACGAGTCGGTGTCGGCATCCAGCGTCTCGACAACATCGTCTGGGTCCGGCGTCGACGGCACATCATCGCTAATGCCGTGATTGACGACCGGGAACGTGCCGATAGCGTTCGTGATGTCGCCGTACTCTTCAGTCCGGTTCGTCCAGTATTCTTTCGTCGCTCTCGCGAGGTCGTAGGAGTCGACCGGCGAGACAGCACAGCGGTACAGCGACGACCCACCGCGACGAATCTGTTCGAGACGGGATTCTAACTTCTCTTCTTTGAGTCGTTCTCGTTCGGCATCGCTGAGGCCGTCGGACTGGAAGCGGTCGAAGAACCGCCCAACAACGGGTACGTCTGCGAGGTATGCCAAGACGCTGTCGCCGGTCTCGTCGTACTGTTCGACATCCTCGTCGCGAACCGCGGTCACGATGTAGTAGTCCCGGACGAGCGTTCGCTCCGAGTCAATCGCGCCGTCTGCGTCGGTATGCCAGTCGATGAACTCCTCGATGAGTCGTTTGAGAACCGGCCGAGAGCGAACGTCGGCGTCACCAAGACGGGCCTGGAGGTCACGAACAACCTCGTCTTGGTCCATCTCACGGGACGTGATGTAGATTTTCGCCGGGAAGTCGATGCTTGCGTTGACGAACTCAGACAGCGAGTGGACGGCCCGCTCCCACGCATCCTCGTCTTCGAGGGCCATGTTCGCTGGCGTGACTCGCATCGCTCCCACGAGGGCACCGTCTGTCCGCTCGATCGCGTGCGGGTAGATGCGCTCTAGCCGGGGGAGGTACAGGAGTTCGTCGTCCCCGTGGCTGAGCTCCTTGTTTTTGATCGCCCACGTGATGCGAGCGGCCAACCACTCAGTGAGCCACAGATGCGCGGGCTTGACCTTGTGCAACAAAAGCAGCACAAGGCAGAGCATCACCCCAAGTCCGATAATCGGGAGTGTAAACGTGCTTGGGACGACCGTCGCCCCGATGAGTGTTCCAAATGCGAGACATGCGAATAACAGGAGTTCTCCGATGGAGAACCCCCGGAAGAAGGGGGTTGTCCCACCAAGGTTCCGGTGAATTCGTCGTGCGCTGTGCTCGTCTTCGTGCGTGTCTGTTACCATCAGTACTCACCAGCGTGAAACTTTCTGCTTCGTGTTCTTGAGCGACTGCTTCGACCGTTTTTTCGCGAGCTCTTTCGCTCGACGGGCGTCCGATTTTGCCTTGTCGCGCATGCGACCGGACCCTGATTTACGGAGGGTGTTGTACCGCTTTGCGTGGGTCTTCGCCGACCGCGCTGACGACCCGAGCTTGTAGGCTTTCGACTGACCACCGCCGAGCTTCGCCTGACCGCCCTTTCCAAGCGAGCCACGGCCGTTCTGTGCGAACCCACGATGCACGTTGCGGGCACCGCGAACCGACTTGCCGACACCCGTCTTTGCTGTGGCCGCTGCAGCGGCGGGGTTCGATCTCCGCGCCGTCTGGTGAGCAAGTGACCGCATCGTTGGCGATGACCAGTAGATAGTCAGGAGCGACGAAATGCAGGCTGCGGGGATGAGTGCCAACCCCATGAACAGCATGAACAGCCCATCAGGGTCCGCTGTTAAATCCATCTGCCAGCCGATACGGAAGAGGACTGCAGCTGGAAGGCCTGCGAGAACTAACCCAGGGTATACTCCGGCCAGCCGCTTTGCCATGTTCGACGCGGGCGTGAACGGCCAGACCTCGAACGCCCAGATGGCTCCAAGAATTGGTATCAACGGCGTCAGAACGGCGATAGCCAACCACCGGAATGCGTAGATGAGGGCTGCAATGAGGAGCAGGACGTTCGAGACCAGTGCCATGATAAGAACTGCAAACAGCCCTCCGATGGAGGCCTCAGCCAGGCTCCCAAAGCCAGACGACATGTCGTTTATTGGGGCAATAGTGTGCCCAATCGCATCGACAAACTGGAGTGGAACCGATACGAGCGGGAACCACACGAAGGTTCCAATCCCGACGAGTGCAACCCGCCGAAGTAATCGCTTCTGTCGGTAGCGGCTGATTGACCCCGAACTAATGCCGATGTACGCCAGCCCAATCATGAGCGAGACGAACGTCAGGGGCATGATGTACTTGAGATAGAGGTCCGAATAGAGGCTCTGCCAAGGGGTGTTGTCGGGCGCTCCAACGACGATGTAGCGTGCGTTTGACTTGGGCGTTGGAACACCGACAATCGGACTCAGAAGGGCGTCGAAAATGTCCTTCGCGAGCCCTAAGAGAGCGTCCTTGATGTCCGTGAGAACGTCGTTGATGGCGTTCTCAACTTGGTGTTCCAGCCAGCCCATCAGGACTCACTCTCCGTCGACGTTGATGCAGACGTGTCCTTGGAGGTGACTGGTCCTTCTTCACCAATCGACAGGTCGCACTCATACTTTTTCCCCCCGTACTCAATCATCTGCTTGTACTTGGGGTTCTCACCAGCCTGGACAGCTGCCTCAACAATCATCGCCTCCGTACCCAGTTCACCACACGGAACCGGAGTACCAACCCCTGTCCGGCTTTCCGTCTGGTAAACCTCAGACTTCGAAAAGACAGTCGCCGTTTCACCTGCTGAAAGTACACGTTCATACCCATGGTCTACCAATTCCCTCGGATACACCCGTGAGAGCGGCGCACCTTTCCATTTAACCGCACTCAGATACGTCGGTGCGTTGCCCGAGTTCTCGATGGTGAGCGCTGCGTATTTTTTCCATCCACGACGGTCCTTATCCCAGTCCATCTCTGGGTTGTTCTTCGCCCACTTCACGTCTCGAATCGTCAGCTCTGGACGAATCGAAATCGACGTTTCACCAACCGTCGAGTCGCCACTAACCGCGAGGACGCGGTATTCCCCCGGCGTGTAGCCGTCTTCTGCTTCGCCGAGGAGTTCGAAGGTGACTCGCGTCACGCCCTCTCGAACTCGCCCTTGGTCTTTCATCTCACCACTTGGGCCGATGAGGTTCACAAACTCGGCGTCCACGTCGGGTTCGAGGTCGACCACAAGGTCGGTCTGTTCCATCGCGACACGCGAGAAGACTGCACTCCCGTCGGCGGGGTCAGACGTGTGGGTGTCGCCTGCAGTTTCGTTTGCTGTGCCGTCTGGGAGGGTCGAGTCGGATGACACGCACCCAGAGAGCGCGAGAAGTGCGCCCGAAAGGCTACTCAGGACTGTTCGGCGAGCGATACGACTCTCGGTACTGGTATTGTCGTCTGTCATGGGTCGATAAATCCGAGCAGGTCACCACCAGTGATGTAGTCAAAGCCAACGACGGCGAGGCCAGCCGGAAGGAACCAGAGCAGCGTCACGACTGTGAGGTCGATGAGCGTCTCTGGTTCGGGGTAGTTCCCCGGGACCTTCGTCACGTCGACCGCTGCGGCGTGTGGTTCTGTCGTTCGCCACCACTCGGTTGGGTCGTACTGGCCTCGAACGAGGGCCGGTGGGTTCGTGAGGGTAACGACGCCCTCACCACTGCTGTTGAGTGTTGTTGTCTGCGATTCAATCTCGACACGGCCGGTCGTTACCGGGTCGCCAGTCGCGTTGTTCGCCACGCTCGCGAGCACCGTCGCGTGAGTGGCGTTGGACTCGACGACAGCAAGCGTCAGGTTCGTTTCCCGGACGGTGCGGTGCGAGGACAGCGAAACCGTTCGGGACTGTCCCCGAACGATTCCATGGACCTCAACCTCGCGGAAGTCCTCACCATCCAGCGTTTCCGAACTCACCGCGACGGACTCGGCGTGCGTGTAGGGGTCAGCAGTATCGAGGTCAACGTTCGGCGGTAGCGACGGTCCTGCCTGTTCTGGACCCCACGTTTTCTCGATGGTGAGGTGGCGGTCGGTTTCCGACTCTGATGGGACGGAGGGTGCCATTTTACTCGGGTACGCATGGACCTGGAGTGGTCGGACTGACGACGCAGCACGGCTGCTGCCGGTTGCAGTATCCGATTCCATCGTCCGCCAGCCGGGCGTGCCCGCGCTGTAGAACCACCAGTTGCTCCGAATCCGCGTGTCGTCGGCGACCGCAATGGTCGTCCACGGCGTAGCAGGGGAGACGACCGCGCCGGTTCGGGACGGTGCTGTGTCGAACCCGACACGGCTCCCTGAGACGCCATCCAGTCGGTTGACGACGACGTCTCGCGACGTACTGACCGTCTTCGAGAAACTTGGGTGGTGCGTCTCTGTTTCCCATCCACCCCTGCACGTATCGAGTGTTCGGTTCCAGTCCTCGCACTCGCGAATGTGGTGGTCGAACTCAGCGGTGATCTCCGCTGTCACCGTCACCTCAGGCGACCCCGAAAGACCTGCGTAGTCGAGCGTCGCCGTATGACCACGACCTGTGTCGTGGGTCCGGTCCCCAGCCGACAGCGTGATGTCGGTGCTGGTACGCTTTAGCGACCACTTCTCTCTGCGGAGCCCAGTGTCGTCACCCTCGGGGATAACAACTCGATAATCGCTGAGTGCAAGCACGTCTCCATCGGGTGCGACGTGCTGTGTCGTTCCGGTCCGGTGGTGAAGCACCGTCGAGGGCTGGACAGCAAAGATGCTGACAAACGCATCCTTGATGACCGTCCCGTCGCTCAGTGACGCACTCGCAGGATGGACTGAGGTTGTTCGGTCGCCAGGGGAGTAATCATCGAAGTCACCGCGATTCCATTGTTCAACAGCCCGCGGTGGCTGTTCGAACGGCGTGTCGGTCGACCGCGTGAGTCGACGAATGAACTCCGATTTTGATTCCGCATCTCCGTCGAAATCATCGAGTGAGAGGTTCTCGGAGTCAGCATCGTCCGACCACAACCGCTGGAACGTCTCGTTTTCGATGTCGTACGCCGGACCATCAGCCGGGATAACGGGGGCGAGACCACCACTCGCCATGACAGTCGAACAGCTCATCGCGAGCACCACAACGACAGCGACTGGCTGACGAATCGTGGTCATAAAAATGGATTCTGGGAGGTGAGCTACCTCAGAACGGTTTCACGCACTGCGAGAAGCCGAAGCCCATCTGGCTACCGACTTTGTCGACCAGTTCTGGAGACGTGAGTGCGAGGACGACGATTCCAAAGCCGATGCCGGACATGACGAGCTTTTCTTTGGCGTTGTTCTTCCGTTCAGGGTTCCCGCCGGCGCGCATGTACGCCAGGCCGGACTTCCCCATGTAGTAGCCAGTCGCCGGAAGACCGAGACCAGCAACAGCTCCGAAAATCATCGTAATCCCAGTCTCGACGTTTGTGTCACAGTAGACACTCCCGAGCTCCGACTGGGCCGCGGCTGGAGCGACTGCGACCATGAGGAAGGCAAGCCCCATGGCAAGTGACACGCAGTGTGTCGGCACTTGGGACGAGAGAGACGGGAGCCACGCCGTGAGGAGCGAGGGGATACTGTTGGAAGTGGACTGCTTGCGGGGCGAGTCGTCTGTGTCGAACGGTGGTTGGTTACTCATTGGTGTGTTCGTGTCGATGTGAGGTGGGTTCGAGCAGTGCGTCGAGGTCTTCCATGCTCGATGTCTGGGCAACCAAGTCGTCAAGGTCGTACCCAGCGCGGAGAGCAGCGTCGACCTGCCTGATGAGCTGACTCCGCTCGATCTCGCGAAAGGTCATCTGCTCGGTCAGTGCTTCGCGGAACATGCCTGACGCATTGACTCCGGCCGCCCAACTGAGGAAGAGAACATCAGCGGGTGTGACCGAAACAGTTGTTGTGACAGTTTTTTGCGCCATTGTTCACGTGGGTGAATGTGGCCAATTCATTGTCGGTCTGCGATTGTTGTAGTTTTGTTATTAGGTTTTCTATTCAGCTATTGGTGTGATAACTTGATTGTCTATATTTTTGGAATGTAGTTCATTGTAATTCGTCTACACTTTCTCATTCACAGCATCCCCATATAAAATTGCATGTCTAGATATGCATCACGCAGATTGTAATATGGAGCAATGCATGCTTCGGTGTCATTATGTACTGTTGGCTTCCTTTGAACGTTATGCGACCACTCGTCCCGTGGATGAGCAAAGTTGACGATACGCTGCTGGAGTGGCTCGATGACCACGATATCGCTGCAACTCCGAAGGTAATCTGTGTCAACCTCGAGACGGCCGTGTCGTACTCACAGGTGAATCGACGCCTCTGGCGTCTTGAGGAAAATGACATGGTGTTCCGAGACCCGGATCGAAACGACTACTATGCAATTACCGACCTCGGGCGACGATATCTACATGACTCCGATGCCTCTGCAGCAGATTTTCCCGATAAGGCTAACGAACAGCAGTGAGCAGACCGCACAGCATACTTGAGAAAAATATTGTTTTATTTTTAACAGTTACACAAGTACCAGTGTAACTGTGGATAGATTGTCATTAGAGTGGTTTGGAACTCTTGCTTGTTGGTTCACTGGAGACGTTTGCCACCACAGTTTCGGAGGGTGGGAATTTTGCTCAGTTTTGTCGAGGACTACAACTACACCTCATTTCTCCACAACTGCATCCGAGACATCCTGCGAATAATTGGATTGGCTTCTGACAATCACAGAGAATTAACCGATTTGGACAGGATTTCTAGCTCACATTTCCCGTAATCTAGACTAATTCAGTGGCGAATCAACGCTAAACTGCCCATCCTCCGAAACTGTGGTCTTCAGAGGGTGGACTGATTCCAACGAAGTAGCTGATTATCGCTAGGATTGTCGAGCGCCGTAAGGACATCACTCGTCTCTGCGATCTCTCGCTCGGGTTTCTCCGCGCTCTTGATGGCTGCGAGTAGATCGGCTTCCGTCAGCTCTGGATTCCGTCCACGGCCCATCTGTGCTGTCCGTCCACTACCCGAACACGCACCGACGGGAGCTGAAGAAGTTCTCCGTCGAAGAGATACGCGAACCACCAATCGGTCACCACCACCTCATCAAAGAGGCTCGTCGAGAAGGCGAACTCGTGGGGAAAATGAAGGTCACTAACTAGACAGTGCCAATCTGCCGAAGATTTTAAGTGATATTGGTTAGTTGATCTGAATGTAATGTCGAGTGACATTTCGGACGAAATTGGTAGTATGGGTCGACGAAGGTTTATTCAATCAATGTCTGCGCTAGGAATTAGTGCTACTACACTTAATTTCTTAACTCAAGATGCTCTTGCAGAGGTTTCTGATAATCCTAAAGATATGGTTCCACGACTCAAGGCACTGCGGCATAAAAACCACGACGAAGTTAAAAAGGGTGCAAAGCCAGAGCGTGAGCCAGTCTTTTATTCAATTCCAAGAGATCAGTGGGTTCAAACGGAGGCTCCATATGACGCTGCGAAAAAATTGGAAAGCCAACTTCCAAATGATCCCCAAATCCAAGTTATGATTCGGAAGAGTGGACCTCGAAAGAAATCGAACTCTCACATTGAGGTCGTTCACGAAACAGTTGAAATGAACGGTGCTGAGATAAAGCCAGAAAGTTCACTTAATAGTCTTAAGGAGCAAACACCCGATACCATCTCTGGTTCTGTAGGAAAGGGGAAAAACCTAGTCGAGGTGAGTGGTATTCCAGTCCGCGTTAAAGAATCACGGGCCACACTTGACGACAGAAATGAGTTCGAGGGAGAATATCATCCAACACCAGCAGGTTGCTGTATAACTAATCCTGTCCCCGACCCAGATGATGAAAATGTTACAGTTGGCTGTCCCGCTTATAACTCTGGCACGAGTACTGGTGGTTGGCTGACCTCTGGTCACCAATATGCCGGCGAAACAGATGTGAAAACGTGGCAGCCAGTCAATAAACTTACTGGCACTGATGTCTTGGGATATAATTCCGTATTACATGATCCTAATGAGGGAGATACTGGTGATTTTAGCTTTGTTGCAACAGATGGAAACTTCGACAGGAAATATGATATCGCGGCAAGCTCAAATAATACCTATGAGGGCTGGTACCTTTACGGTACCTTAGGAATGGATAAGATAAAGGACTTAAAAGAAGACGGAACCCCAGTTTATAAACAAGGGATTCACACAGGTCGGAACCAAGGTGAAATTCTGAGTATTTCTAGTGATGACGTATATGTCGTCATTGACTGTGATCGATACGAGGGGGACTCCGGTGGGCCATATTATTGGGTTGACGAATACGGAGAGTCTTATATGATTGGCATTCACCGGGGCAATTCCGCCGATAGTTATTCTGAGTCAAAGGGAACTCTTCTCCCCTGGATCGAGGCTAACACCGATATTTACGTCTGAGATAGTTTCATCTACTATACTTATTTGATTTTATAAGTACAAAAAACATTTACACATACAAAAGAATGTATTTGACATGTCCCCAAGCAAGAAACGCAGGTCGTTTATAATAACTTCCGCTTCAATCAGTAGCGTTCTACTCTCAGGATGCTCTGGTAGAATACCCAATTTCAATTGGGATGGAGAACGCTATAGTAATATGGAGTTAGTTGGCCGGAAAGTAACGCAGATTCCAGACGAAGCTGAATCCACTCCATTGTCAAGTTCTGCAATTCCAAACGAATCTCCAATTCGAGAAGCAGTGAGTATGGCAATGGAAGAATCCCCAGCATATCTCCGAGTCAGAGGGGAGGAGAAACAGAAGGTATTGTCCACACTGGATTCATTGCCCAAGTATTCTGATACGGATTCTAGAAAATTGATTGGTTGGTATATCCAATCAGAAGACATATTTGTTAAATTGCATTATGAGATATTAGATTAACTCCCTGATTTCAACGAAGTAGCAGATTATCACTTGGAATATAACGATTCTTCAGACGGTGAACGGGAGGGCGGCTACCCGTCGGCCACCAGTATCAGAAACAAGACAGAAAAGCTATACCAGCTTGGCTTTCGTCTTCGAGATATTCTCGCTCACGCTCGGCTGCCCGCGTTCTGTCTTTCTCGCCCATTCACTCTGAGACAGTCCCTCGACTTCGACGATGGTGGTAGTCGATAGCTTCGGCGCGTTCGAGGGCCACACGTACGGCGAGATCGCCTCAAAACTCGGGTTCGGGAGAAACAACGACGACCGCTCTCAGGTGAAATACCATCTGGACGAATACCGAGAACAGCGGAAAAAGTCAAGTTGCTGCTCCAGAACGGGCCAGAAGTTTAGCCCCACCCGTCGGTACTGTTATAAGTCTCGTTCGATTAGAAATCGAGCGATAACGTGTCGGGGACGGGAGTAGACGACTTCGGAGCGCAACGACTTGAGTTAAATTTCTCCGAAACCGTCTATATCGACGGCCCGGTGACCGCGTCCATCGACACGTGGCTACCGGGAACAGTGAATCCGCACATCACCCTCATCGCCGGTCTTCTGACCTTTGACGGCGAGATTCCCGACGACCGCGCAGAGTGGCACCACAACTACATCCCCATCGAATCGTGGATGGCCGCCCACGTCGTCCGAGAAGTCAACGACTGGTCGATCAAGAAGTGCGCCGACCGCCTCGCCGCCGAGCGAGACCTGCCCGAGATGCTCGGGTTCTGGGCGAACAGCCCGGAAGAGGACGTTCACGCCATTCCTCCGAGCTACACGCAACTCCGCGACATCTGGGAGGAGACGTTCACCGCCCGCCACCGGGGTGCGGTCACGGTCATCGCGGAGCGTCTCGTTCCTGCCAAAGGAAGGCGTCGAGGTCGAAGAACCGACCGAAGACCACCCGACAGTACAGGAACTGACCATCGAGAAGACGGCGGACGTGTGGGAACACGCCCGCCCGATGGTTCTCCGACACTGGCACCTGAAACGGTATCACAACTGGCAGGTGCCGGAAGCGACGTTCTACGACGCGCACGCGTATCTCGCCACGAGTTCAGACGACGTGTTCCCCGAATCAGGTCTCGGGAACATGATGGCGAAGTCCAACCACGACCGCGTTCACTTCCCGAGTACGCACCGACGGGAGCTGAAGAAGTTCACCATCGAGGAGATACGCGAGCTGCACCAGGACGTGACCCGCGACCTCATCGCCGAGGCCCGGCGGGAGGGCGAACTCGTCGGGAAGATGAAGGTCGCCATCGACCAGACGAAGGGGCACCCGTGGACGGGTCACGTGGAACGGGACGCCGACGGGAACAACCTTGAGCCGTGGGTTCTCGGCTACAAGAACGACAACGACACCCGCCCGCAACACTACTTCCAGTGGGCCAGCGTCCAGGTCGTCGGCCTCGACGTGCCGCTCATCCTCGACGCGATCCCCGTGAAGCGCGGCATGACGAAGGGCGAAATCGTGGACGAACTGATGGCGACCGCGAACGACCTGCTCCACGACCCGGAGATCGTCATGATGGACGCCGGGTTCGACTCGGCAGCAGCGAAGAACTCCGCTGAGAAACACGTGTCGTACTACCTGAATCGGGGTCTCGGGACGCTGACGACAAGCGGCGGATGCGCGAGATGTGGAAGAACCGCGAGACGGTTCGAATCGTCGAAGAGGAAGATCGGCCCGGTATGCCGACGCGCAAGACCATCTACGTCCCGCACATCCTCGCAAACGAAGAGGACGATGAAGACAGCGAGGGCGGGAGCGAACTGCGTCAGCAGCTACTCTCGGACTTCGAGGAGGCGGGCGGTGACGACGACCTCCCGGAGAAGTCGCCGTTCGACTCGCTCCTCGACGACATCCGCGAGGAGGAAGAAGAGGACGAAGACGAAATCGACGGCGCGGAGCAGTACGTCGTCTTCGAGACGAACCACCCACTCGCCAACAAGCGCGGCGGTCGGAACCGCGACACCATCCCCGAGCGCGAGCAGATACAGGCCGCTGCTCGGCTGGTTCGCAACTACGGGAACAGATGGGGTATCGAGAACGGCTACAAGAAGGTCGGCCACTTCTTGCCGCGTTCGGGGAGTAAAGACCCGGTACTGCGGTTCTTCGGGTTCGCGTTCGCGGCGACGTTGTACAACTGCTGGCGACTGGTTGACCTGCTCGTGAAGCACTCCGTGGAGGACGATCCCGACTACACGCCACTCGTGACGGCGTCGCGGTTCCTCGCTGTCGCGGAGGGCATGTTCGGTCTCGGGTCGAAACCACCGCCGGACTAACGCCGTGCCTTCCTCTGGTTTGCTGAATCGTGAGCGGCAGCGCTGTCCGGCGTTCGCCTGAATCAGCTTTCCGTTACTGCGTTCTGGTAAGTTACGATATCCGATAGAAGTTCAACTGGCTATTTTGCCGTCTGTGTCTCGAAACCGAGTGGGAACCAACCGATATCTACCCTACTTCGTTGGAATCAGGGTGGACAGATGGTATATCGATATACAGTGTATAGATAGCCGCTACTCTCGAGCTCTTGGGAAGTCAAATGGGTAATTGTCGAGGGAGATGTGTGAGAATTTCTTGGGGACAGTGGTGTCGAACGCGTTGTCGCGCCCCTAGATCGTTCATAGTGCGAGTGCATACCCCACGTCTCCAGGCGCGGGAGGAGGTCAACTAGCTGTGGTTCGTGGAAGTACGCAGACTGAAGAGCTGTGGCTTCGGGCTGAGATGCGCTGAGAGTCGCATTTTCCCTTATTCTGCGAAAATAGTCAGTGATTTCACTATTTTCATTATTCAGTTGTCCGCGAGGGACAACAGAATTTAGCAAAAAATTGGCCAGAGACGTAGTAACATGAATAAATCGTATATCGCTATACCAAATTATTAGACTGATTCCGATGAAGTATCGGGTTATCGCTTGAATCTACAGTTCCCAAACTCATGTCTCTCAATCCACTATTTGCATCATTCAATGCAAATTTATAAGTTATTTGCACTCCACAATGCAAATAGAGCATGAGCCAAAACATGAAAATCAGGGCCGAAAGCAACGACGAGCGGATAGCGGACGCGGAACCAACCCGAGTCGTGGCTGACGGCGGTGCCGACGTTGAGGACTACGATATTGACCCAACCAAACTCGACTACGATGTCGAGAACCGCACAAAGGACTCGCAGAACAATCGGACAAACTACGTCTCGCGTATCAGGGGAACCGACCTCTGGGTTGCCTACCGAACGTGGCAGATGGGGTCAAGCGAGTACGACTATGCCATCAAGGGTATAGGCCGCGTCTCGTTCGAGAGTGTTGACCTCGATACCGACCACATTGCGGAGACGATCTGTGACGAGGCCGAGCGCATGCTCAGTAGTGCGCCGGACGATGATGAGGAAGCCGCCGCCCTCGCCGATGAGCTCACGATGAGGGCTGACGAACTCGCTGAGGCGCTTGAAAGGGGGTGGCAATACACGTCAACCGAATACACGCCCCGTGACCACCTCTACGAAGGCATGGCGCAGGTCGACGAAACGACCGTGTGGGTCTCGCACGTCGAGGAGGCCATCAGCCACGAGGCCGTGGACGCGCTCGAAGAAGTCGGAATCGAGCAGGACGACCATGGTTCCGTGATAGACGTTGTCCGTCAGGCACTCTATGAAGGCGTCCAGCAACGTCGCGACCACTGGATTCGCCCTCATCTCGACTACGAAGCCTGCCTCACGTTCGACGCCGAACCATGGGAACTCCGTGCACTCGAGCTACACCAGAACGGCGTCTTCCGGGGAATGATGGAGACGGCACGAGTGCAGGCCCTTCGAGAGACGGGAAAACGACCTTCCGAAATCGCCGACACTCTCGATGTCAATCCGAGCACCATCACCCGGCATAAAAACCGGGCCGACGAGTGGCTCGGCCGCGCTGAGTGGACGGCTGAGAACGTCGAACGATGACAGATAGGCATAAACTCGCGGAGGGGATTTCGACCTGCTTCGAGTGCGACGAGCACTACAAGTCCATCTCCCGACATTGGGCACATAAACCCAACCACCGACCTGAGATGACCCAGCACCAGCATGAAATCATCTTCGGGTTGATTCTTGGCGGCGCATCGGTTGACACCCGTAACAAGACACCAGCATTCAAGTTTCGGACGCAGTACCGTGATTTTGCTCTGTACGTCGCTGAACAACTCGGCTGGCTGTTCGGAAGCCTCCATCGAGTCCCGCCAATGGCCGGCAGGGGCACCCATCACGCCTACACTGTACGGACACGCCCCCATCCTGAGATTGAGCGGTATGTGCCGTGGTGGGACGAGGGAACGCTGTACGTACCTGAGGGACGTGCTATCCGACGCTGGACGGCACGCATCTGGTACGCAAAGGCTGCTCAGGTCGGTTGGAGTGGAAATCACAATTCACGCGAATCGCGGTTCTCCGCCGCCAACGAACCCCGACGCTCGTGGATGCAGTACTACCTCCGCGAACTCGGATATGAGCCGACATATCGAGAGGGAGAGTGGTTCATCACATCAACTGCGACACGCGATCTCTTCGGATACATCGGTGGGCCTGTTCCGGGGATGGAGCACAAGTGGGCTCTCGACCGTGAGACGTACGATGCTATCCGAGACGAACACCGAGAGGAATTGGAAAGGCTGTCGCACTGGACGGACGAACCAAAGGTGGAACTCTCGCTTTATCGCCCTGGCACGCACCAGCCAGAAATTCCGTCTGCAGAGCCGTTGTTAGCACAGTCTGACCCGGGGAAGCAGTTCTCTCGTGTAGACTGTTTAAGAGCAATTCGGAAAGCAGGAGAGTTAGTTAGTGAACCATTGACAACAACGGTCTATGAGCGCGTCCGGCCATTGATGGTTGACGCTCCGTCGACGAGTCTCATTTCGGAGCGCTTCGGCTGGCGGGAACTCCTATTCGAAGCAGCAGGTCGGCCAGAGGGCAACAAAGCCAAATGGTCAGAATGGGAGTGTGCAGCGGCTATTGCCCAGTTTGCGGCGCAAACTGAACAACCGTGGACCATAGTAAAATACAATGCGTTCATTTCAGATTGTGAACAGAGATACCCTGCGGCACACACGATAGTACAGCGGTATGGGGGGTGGATTGCCGCTCTAAAACACTTAGCGGCCGCAGGTATATTGCACGAGGAGTTAGATCAAGTCCGTCGTCACCAGCAGAAGTGGCCAGATACCGAAATCAAAGCGGCGATACGGGAAGCTCTTGAGGACCAGGAGGACAACACGCTTGTTGGAGAAGACTACGACGAATGGCGAAGTCGCCAACCGTCGCCCCGTCCGAGTAGGAGAACGATTATACGGCGCTACGGGCGGTGGAGCGACGCCGTTCGTCTAGTAGGTGGAAACCCCGGACGACAGGACGATGAGTAGCTGCGTGTGTTGGTCGTTCTTCTATTTCCCGTCGATGCTTTTATAACTCCATTTCGATTAGAAGTCGAGCGATAACGTATCGGAGACTGGAACGGACGATTTTGGGGCACAACGACTTGAGACATCGACGGCCCGGTGACGGCGTCTATCGACACCTGGCTTCCGGGAACGGTGAAACCGCACGTGAACCGCCTCGGGGTCAAGCCCCGAGGCTTCTTCCCGTGGTTTAATCAGATACTCCCACCTGACCATCGGCCTGATAGCCTCGGGCGGTCGGGTGGGTCACGGTCGGGCTGTCCACAAGCCCCGATGCCTGCCGTCGCACCTTCCGAACAACGGGAAGGCTGTTGAGAGCAGGCACATTCCAATCGAGTTTCTTCACGCCTTTCACGGCGATGTTGACGCTTGCACCACGGTCGCTGTGGTCTTGATGCCCACAGGACTTGCACTTGAACCGCTTCTTGTTGCGGTTCGCACGCTCGGCGTGTCCGCACATCGGACACCGCTGGCTAGTGTATTCGGGGTTAATCCACGCAGTCGGGATACCCTCGAACGACGCCTTGTACGATGTATAGAACTGGAGGGCGCGGAAGGGAAGGTGGTGCAACCGTCGGTTCATCCGCGTGCCGTAGTCGATACTGTCGCGCATCTCTTTGAGGTCTTCAAAGACGATGCACGGCTTCTCGAACTGACGGCTCCACTCCACGATGTGACGGCTTACCTTGTGGAGTCGGTCGCGGACAAACCGTTCTTCACGCCCTTCGAGTGTGTCGTGGATGCTGTCTTTCCCCGCGTTCTGAACACGCTTTCGCATCGTGAAGTAGCGGTGGCGCTCGAACTTGATTTCGGGAAAGTCGATAACCAACGTGTCTTCGACACCATCCTCTGAGAGAGCGGTGAGAGCCACGTTGTCCTCGTTCACATCCACGCCGACGACCGTCCGCGAGTCGTGCTTGTCTCGCACGGTCTGCTCGGTGTTGGTAACGTTAACGTGTAGTTCGGCGTTGTCGTTGTGGAACAGGGCTTCCGCCGTCCCAATCTTCCACTCGTCGTTTTCGAGCGCGATCTTGAGAATGTCGAGGTGAGCGTCACTCCCTTTGAGGACGCCCTTGACGTGCTTGTACGGTTTCGCGCTGATTCGGAACGCCACGTCGCCATCGTCGGTGAGCGACAGGTTGTACCCCTCCTCGTAGTTCGCACGAAGCGGGTACGAACCACCCTTGGTGTGACTGGGGAGTCCGAAGTCGTCGTACTCGTAGTAGTTCTCCATCGCTCCGAGAGCCTTGGCGACAACGCGCTGAGTCGTGTTTTTCACGAGGTTGGCGTCGTCGGCTACGCGGTCGGGAATCGCGTTCCAGTCCACACCTTCTTTGGCGAGACGGGTGGTTTCGTTGTACACCGAGCGGGCTTCAAGCGTGGCGTCGTACAACAGGCTCTCGTTGTCACTCTGGATGTTGAGTTGGAAGTCCAGAGTCTTGACGAGAGCCTGTGAGTCGGTCATTCTTCGTCTTGTTCGGTGGGTTCTGAGGTTCGGACGACTTTCACGTCGGCCCCACGCCAGCGTTTAGGGACGGTGACGTGGGCACTATTCCCGAACGGTTTGACTTCACCGTCGAGAACTTCCTCGCCGTCGATTTCAAAGCGATTCGCCATACTTTCGTATATCCTTTGTATATACTTAACTGTGTTGGTGGAGTGGGTTCGATATGGGTGAGAAGCAGTCGAATCACACAGTGTACAACGTCAACTACCACTTCGTGTGGTGTCCGAAGTACCGTCACGCGATTCTCGAACCCATCGAGGATTCGTTGGAAACGAGTTTCCGCGACGTGTGTGACGAGTATGATTACGAGATACTGTCGCTCCACATCTCTCCCGACCACGTACATTTGTTCCTCTCCGCCCACCCGAAACACGCGCCGAGCGAGATTGCACGGACTGTCAAGAGCATCACGGCGCGGGAGATGTGGGAACAGCACGAGTCGTTCTTAGAGGAGTATTTGTGGGGTGGTGGATTCTGGGAACGGTCGTACTACATTGGAACGGCAGGAACAGTCTCAACGGGAACGATTGAGCGGTACATCGAGCGGACAGAACACGTCTAAGTGTCGGCTTCACCCTCGGGGTCAAGCCCCGAGGCACTCGCCTTGTTTCCTCTGTAGACGTCCATATTGGTCAAGTCACCACGCTCAGTGTCAAACGAGAAGCAGCAGAACCCACAAGAGAATGTCACATCGGCGCGAACTCTTCACCGGAGTCGGGGAGATACTCGATGATACTGCGGTGGGCGCCGAAGTCACTGATAATCGTCTGGAGTGCGTCGACGACGGTTGCGATGTCGCGATTGAGTTGGTGTTCGCGATACGTACCGCCGTCCTGTCCGCGGTGTTCCATCGCCGAGAGCGTCAGGTTGAGAATCTCGAAGTCAGAAAGGAAACTTCGCATGCGGCGTGCCGTCCGTGGGTCTCGATTCTGGAACTCGCAGAGTTCTTTGTACCGTTGATACACCACGCGTGAGCGCGCAGGCGTTGCGTTTTCAGCCGCGAGGGTGGTCAGCGCATAGAGGGTGAGTTGCTCGTGTTCGGTGAGGTCCCGCATGATATCCATGCTCTGTTGGGCCTCGAGTTTCTCCTGGGCGCGTTCGACGTGGTCGGTCGTCACTGCTTCGGCATTCTCGGTGCGAGCGAGGTCACCGGCTTTCCGGAGAAGAGTGATCGCTCGTCGTGCATCCCCACCATCTTGGCGCCCGAGGGCCGCACAAAGTGGAATTACCCCATCCTCGAGCGCGCTCTGGTGGAACGCGATGTCGGCCCGTTGGTCGAGGACCTTCTGGAGTTCTTCAGTTCCGTATGGGGGAAACGAGATCTCGGTTTCACAGAGAGACGACTGCACCTTTGCGTCGAGCTGTTCACGGAACGTCGAATCATTACTGATCCCGATCAACCCGAGTTGGATATTCTCGATGTACCCATTGTTGTCCGCGCGCGTGATCTGATAGAGGAAAGTGTCGTCAGTAATGTGGTCGATCTCGTCGAGGACGATGATCACGGTCCCCGAGAGTTTGTTCAATTCGTTCCATAGGAGACGGTAGACCTTCGACTGGGGGTGACCAGTTTCGGCGATATGGTGTTCAGGATCACGGAGCGTATTCACGAGACTGATCGCCGCCTGGTAACTCGTGCTCAGTCCATCACAATTCAACGAGATTACAGACAGGTCAACGTCGAAGTGTGCTGCCGAGTCCTGCAATTCATTCAATAAAAAGTTCGTGACGGCCGTCTTCCCAACACCCGTCTTCCCATAAATGAAGATATTGTCGGGGTACTCACCGTTGATGATCGGCTGCAACGCCGCCTCGTACTCCTCGATTTCGTTGTCTCGACCAACGATATCGTCTGGGACGTACTCCACTTTGAGCGTATTTCGTCGTTTGTAGAGCGTATCGTCCGGCTGAAAGCGAGGAGTCATATGTACGCGAGTGAGTCACCAAGGAATCATAATTGTTTCGACCACCATTTCCGCTATTTCCAGTATAACCACCACGTAGTGGCTGTTCCACTATACAGTTCAGACCCCACCATTTCCAGTATAGTGCGAACCAGCCGATTTAGCTATCTCGTGGTCACAACACGGCGGATTCGAGAGACAATACACCTCTCACACCCCACCGTTTCCAGTAATGGTGGGATCACTCCCTTGCGATACAGCACCCCACTATTTCCAGTAAACGAGGGAAATCTCGTCTCGAGTTGTCACGAGAATCACACACCACCCGGTTCCAGTATTTCCAGTATACGGTTCTTTATAAATAGAACCCGTACCATCGTTTCCAGTATAAATCCGGCGCGACAAAATCGACAGCCGTCGTCGGGGGAGTGGTCACAGACGGGTCGGAACACCCCCTCCCCATTATTTCCAGTAAAGAACCGCGCAAGGGTAGGCACCTTCACAGAGAGAACTATAAATAACGGGAAAGTTTATATTGATGGCGGGAAAGCTAGTCCGTAGGAGACCTAGGCGAAAGTTTGTGTGGTGCTGTTTTGGTATGGAAATATGTTCAGCGGTAGCTGCGGAGTGCTTCGGCGCCTGTTTTACTGGAAATAGTGGGGGGAGAGGGGTGCGATCAACACCGCCTCCGTGAAACATGTACGTGTATTAGTGGAAATGGTGGGGTCTGACGCTCGTCAGACGTCTGCACTCAACTGTTGTTAACCAACACAAACCTCCCGCCCGTGTTGTGTTGGTTAATCCTTTTTCGAGTACACCTGTGTTTCTGTCCACTCCTTGTTGCCGTCAGTGAGTTTCTCAGGGAAGGCTTGGACCCCGCCACGTTGAACGAGGGCCGCCAACACCACTGTTTCCAGTAATACGGCTGCCTCTGTCGGGGTTGTTGTAGGAAGTCGTCCACAGCGCCAAAGCGGACAGCCACAACTGCGTCGTAGGTCACTGACTTTCGTCAGCTGGACCTTTGTATTTCGACTTGATACATAGTGCGAGCGCATACCCGCGTCTTCAGGCGCGGGTCAAGCGGACAATAGCGTACACAACCACCGACGATAGCACGGCTGGATTTCCCACCGTGTACGATGGTTTTTAGACACCACAAAGACATAGTGTGTAGTTCGGATGAAGACCACACGGCACGCAACGTACAACCTCAACTACCACATAGTGTGGATACCGAAGTACCGTCGGTCGGTACTCGTCGGTGACGTTGCGACTCGTGTGCGAGACATCCTCCACGAAATAGCCGACGAGAAAGGGTTGGAGATTATCGACCTCACCGTCCAACCAGACCACATTCACCTGTTCGTCAGTAGCCCGCCGAAACACGCCCCGTCACTTCTCGCCAACTGGTTCAAAGGCATCAGTTCGCGGAAATACAACCATCGCCACGCCGACCACGACGGCGAGAAAATCAAGTGGACGCGAGGCTACTACGCAGGCACGGCGGGCCACGTTTCGAGTGAGACTGTCGAGAAGTACATCCAGCGTCACGAGGAGGACGAACAGTGACCGAACTCACCGAGACGCTGGAACTGAAGCTCGTGGAACCGAACGCCCACAAGCATCGGAAACTCTGTGAGACGAAACAGGCGTACCAAGACGCCCTTGAAGCCGCGTTCAACGCTAACTGTACCACACAGTCGGCGGCGAACGACGTGGTTGTCAACTACGACCTGAGTGGGTACGCGAAGAACGCGCTCAAGAAGTACGTCCCACAACTCTGTGGTGGAAGCTACGACGCGAAGGAGCTTCACGACGACCACCCCGTTCGGTTCACGAACGAAGGCCCGAAGCTCGACCACAAGCCACAGAACGCCATCGAGTGGTACGTCAAAATCCCGCACCACGACGACTACCACCTCTGGTTGCCCGCGCAACCGAATCCCGAACAGCGGGAGTGGTTGGAAGCGTTGCACGCGGGGGACGCGAAGATGGGCAAATGTCGGTTGTTCGACCGTGACGGCGAATGGTACTTCCACATCGTCGCCACGCGAGACGTGGAGGAGCGAGAAACCAGTTCGGCGGAGACGCCGATTGGGGTAGACATCGGGGAAGCCTCTTTGTTAACGGTGTGTCACCGTGACGAGCGCGGCTCCCCGACTGCTCCCAACCTCTGGAACGACGAAGGCAAGGCGGTTCGACAACTCCGTGAGACGTACTTCACGGCGACCCGACGCCTTCAGCAACGCGGAAGCGAACGTATCGCTGAATCCTACGGTGACGAGCTGTGGCGGCACATTGACCACATCCTTCACACGGTCACGTCAGAGGTCGTCGCCTACGCCGACCAATTCGAGAACCCCGTGTTGGTACTCGAAGACTTGACTCACATCCGTGAGAACATGGATTACGGCGCGTTCATGAACCGTCGCCTTCACGGATGGGGATTTGCGAAGATGCACGCTCAGATTCGCTACAAGGCGGCTGAGAAAGGGATTCGTGTGGAGACAGTGAACCCCTCGTATACCTCGAAGACGTGCCACTGTTGCGGAGAGACGGGCTACCGTCCGAAGCAGGCGACGTTCAAGTGTTCCAACTCGGCGTGTTGGGTTTCGGAGTACCAAGCAGACGTTAACGCCGCGCTCAATATTGCAGACCGCTACCTCAGCGGAGAGAGCCATTCAAGAGAACACACGAGTGGCGATGACTCGGCTGAGGAAGGGGGACGTTTGACCGTCCCACAAGACAGCCAAGCCGATGCTGACACCCAGCAAGAGACGCTTGGAACGTACGCGTCTTGAAACCTTAGGGCCGCGCTCGGCCTGAAATTCCATGGTGGGATTCCCGCGACTTTAGGCGCGGGAGGAGGTCAAACAGAACTAGGCTCGGGAGGGGGTCAGGCGCTAGGTATCTTGTCAGTCTCGTTCAGGCGATAGCAATTTGTCAATCTCCGTGAGGTCTAACAGAGACCACTTTTCGGAGAGATCATCTTCGAGACCATCGACGAATCCACTCTTCGAGAAGAGCGCGAAGCGCTCCTCTCGGTCGCCTAGCCCCCACCGAACGTTCGCTGCCTTCGCCCGGAGGCTTTCAACGAGTGCTTCGCCGACGGGTTCTGACGTCCACTTACACTCCGCGAGTAGGAGCCGGTCGTCGTCCGGTGCGAGACCGACGATATCGATTTCATCTTCGCCGTACCACCAGCGGCCGACCGCCGAGTATGGGTCGAAAGTCCCCCGCCGAATACCTTCCCAGACGGCTTCTTGGCACACGTCTTCGAATGTAGTAGCGACGTGAGTCGGCAGGTCAGGCGCAATTGTCCCGTCGTATACGACTTCCGGTGCCTCTTCGATACTGGAGCGATTCGGCTCGACGTACCGGAACCAGAATCGAAGAAACTCATCCGCAACATGGTACCGTGACCGCTTCGACTTCTTTCCTGACGCGGTCACAGGGACTTCCCGGTCGATCAGTCGGAGGCGTCGAAGTGTCTGCAGATACTTCGATAGTGGGCCCGAATCGATTCCCGTCGCACCGGAGATCTCGTTCGGCGTCGTGTGTCCCAGTGCTACTGCTTCGAGGATACTCATGTACCGGGCTGGCGTCCGGAGTTCCGTCCGAAGCAAGAACTCTGGCTCGTTGTACAATACCGCTGTCGGCGACAGGATTTGAGACTGGACGTTCTCCGAGAGAGAGGATTCGTAGTCGAACAGGGTGAGGTACAGTGGTGTGCCACCGGTAATCGCGTACGAACGAATCGCGTCTGTAGTATCGTACCCGATGGCCTCACGCGCCTGTTTGAAGGAGAATGGCTGTACATCGAGTTGTGCCGTACGCCGTCCGTACAACGGACTCTCGTGTCCAAGAACCTCTGACTCCATCGTGCTCACACTTGACCCACAGAGCACCAGCATCGACTCTGTCTCTTGGAGTTGTTCATCGACGAACCCCTGCAGGTAGGAGGGAACAGAGCCGTTTTCTTCAACGAGATACGGGAACTCGTCGATGACAACTACCAGATCTTCGGCGTGAAGCTTCTCTCCAAGGTACGCAAAGGCCTCGTCCCAGTCGTCAATCCGTGGGACGCGTTCGTCGAAATAGGCTGCGAGCTTCTCGACGAATTTCTCACGCTGCCGATGCTCGGCTTCTTGAGCCGCAAGAAAGTAGATGTGTGGTCGGTCAGCACAGAACTCCTTCAGTAGCGCCGTTTTTCCGACACGGCGGCGACCGTAAACGACGGCGAAATCAGATCCCGGAGACTCGAACGCAGAAGCAAGCGCGTCCAACTCATCTACCCGGTTATAGAAGGTCATACTCTAAATAATGATTACTACGATAATGACTTATCTGTTTCGGGAACCCCTCAGACAGGATTTCTGAGCTTGCTCGATTTCTTCGCCACAGTCTGGGCATCATCCAAGCGCTGCCGGATCGGTTGTCACAGCCGAGCTGTTTGACTGAACGACACTCATTACGTGTGTTCATGAATGTTGTTCATCGATATTGTTCACTCCAAATGTTCATTGGGATGGGGGGGGAAGGACGTCAGATCAGAGTTCACAGAAGACGTTAAGATTGCAGTTGTGGCTACTCTGATGTGCATCATCACCCGTTTATGCATTTGTTCATTGACTATGTTCATTCCAGATGTTCATTGACTGTGTCTACAGAAAATGTTCATTGGCTATGTTCACAGCAAATGTTCATTGGTTGTGTTCATTAGAACAATTCATGAATGAACAAAATTGATGAATGGGGTGAGCACACTCACAGAAGATTCAAGGTGAATGTAATTCATGAACACAGTATGCTCACGTATTCGACCTACAGTGAGGCGGGTGGGGTCGGTAAAACGACCACCGCGGCAAACCTCGCTGTCGCACACGCCCGTGCAGGACTAAAACCGCTCGTCGTCCCACTCGACCCACAGGACGGAGACCTCTCGCGACTCTTTGGTGTCGATGACCAGCGAACAGAGTCAGTCGATAACGTGGTTCGCCACATGATTCGCCGCCCGAATGGGGATTTCAATGATCTCATTCAGACTGTAGAGGGCGTCGATATCGTCCCCGAGCACAATATGCTCTCAGATCTGGCCGAGTTTTTGCAGCGTGAGAAGGACCAAGCAGAGGCCATGGGTGAGGCATTCGGAATGCATGCCCAGTTGCTCCGTGTGCTCCGTGAGGCGGGCGTCCCGGACGAATACGATGTCCTCATCTGTGACCCCCCAGCAACTGAGGGACCACATCTCTACAATGCGATTCACGCGACTCGGTCACTCGTGATCCCTGTCGAGCCGAGTGCAAAAGGCCGTGCAGCGGTCGAAGGCCTCGAAGCACTTGTCGCAGGGTTCGAAGACCAACTCGGGATCGACGTTGGCGTCCTTGCTGCAGTCCCAACAGGCTTCAAAAATACTCGCGACCAGCGAACAATCTTAGACGAGATCAATTACCCAATCCCGGAGATAATCAGCGAACGGGCGTCTCTCATGGAGGGCTGTTGGATGGAGCAATGCTCGGCGTTTAGCTACGTTCGCGACCACCGCTCTCGTCGACGCGACTACGAGATTGAGACGCTCGCACAGTTCGACCGACTCGCGAGATATCTCGAAAAACAGGTTGGCCTCGAAGCACCCAATCCACCAGAACCCGGCGACGTAGACCACGAGGTGCTAACTGTATGACGGGGATGAAGAAGGGAGCTGGTGAAGACCCATTCGCAGACGACTCGCCTGCCGAGTCGACATCCACGACGCCCCAACCGGTGCAGGAACACCCGGCTGAGAATGACGATCCTGCACCACCACAAGATGATGAGCGTGATTCGCAACAGTCTCAGCAGCAATTCCAGATCCCATACAAATTCCGTCGTGACGGCGTCCAAGATGGCCGTGACCGAGTCCCGCTGTTCTTGCAGAAGGACACAAAAGTCGCAGAGCGGGACGCACTCCACGAACTCGAAGACAAGTTCGAAGAAAATGTCTCACTGACCGACCTTCGTGAAGCGTTAGTGAAAGTGGGGTTACAGCATCTCGACGAAGCGGAAGTGTGTCTCGAGGAGTGGGGCTACGGGATGACGTTTGACTAGCGGCCCAATCGATCTCACGACTCTTCGTCCGTTACACTGGAAGCCGTTTTCACAAGGGAGAGCGTCCCGGTGTCTGATTTAACGAGTGTGCATTCAGACGGGAACGCTTCGGCGAAGAACGTCATCAATTGAGTGGGGTCGCCATGTATTCGCTCGTCGTTCAATGCCTGTCTTGCTATCGTTCCAGTCGGGAGCGATTCAAAGAGTTCTCGGAGGCCAACCCCTGCCGGCACTTTTGCGCGACCTGTGCGAGTTGAATACCGTCGGTCAGGTGTGTTTTCATACACGTCGCGGGAGAGAATCCAGGTTGTCCCATCGGAGCGCTCTTCGACCACTACAGACTCAAACACCGTCGCAACCCGCTCACCTAACTCGTGGAGTATCAGATCGAGTATTGACCGATCTAGCGATGTCTGCAAGCGGTTCTTCTTTGAGAAGTCCATCTCGGAGAGGATGGCTCGATTTTCCTCGATAAAGAGACGGGCAGCAGCGACTTCATCACCAGCAATGTATGTTACGCGCGTGAACTTCCCCTTGGATGTTTTCGCAGCGTGTCCCTGCGTCCCTTGCACGTCAATCTGGCGAACAGTCATTCGCTCTTCGTAGTTGAGGTTGCTTAGGTCAATCCCGGTTTGAGGGCCCTCAAGAAGCTTATCGTACCATTTGGTCACACCGTGTCTTAACCAATGACTGACTCAAATGACTATCGCACTCTGGTGTCATACCAAAAACATTTTTCGTGTGATTATATTGCTAATATTACATTCCAAATCCGAAGTAATTACACAAAGTATTTACCACCGACCTACTGTTTCCGACATGTACCCCTACCCAAGGTGAAATCAGCGAGTAACCCCACGCCCTGACCTACCCCTGGGCGTATTCGGGACGAAAGCTGCTTCGCCGCTTGCAGAAACATCTCTAAACAATGACACGTAATAAACAGATTCGCGCAGTCCTGCTCGCTGCGCTGATGGTCTTCTCGGTCTTTGCCGGGTCCATCGCGTTCACGGGCAGTGCCGCTGCTGCGAGCTCTGACCTTACCTACCAGACCGGTAGCGCCGTTCACTTCTATAACGGCTCTAACGCGGTCATTGAAGTATCGTTTAACGACAAAGTCAACGCCTCGAGCCTGACCACGGGTAACTTCTCGGTCGCCGACGACGGGTCGGACCTGAGCGGTTACTCGGTCTACCAGACCTCCGACGGTCGTGTCCTTCTCGACCTCGGCGCTGGTGAAGACTCCATTGTCAAGTCCAACGACCTCGAGCTGACGCTCTCGGAGAACATCGAGAACTCCACGGGCAGCAGCATCTCGAACGCTGGCACGTACGACATCACGTACGCTGCAGCCACGCTCGACGAGGGCGACTCTGACTTCTCGGTCTACAAGGGTTCGACGGTCGCTGTCAACGCGACGAAGGTTAACGCCGACGTGGTTGTTGAAGACAACGACGACGACGTCAACTACTTCAAGGACGGTTCCACCGGCACGAACAGCACGGTCTACCTCCTTGACACGTCCGACCTCGAGACTGTTGACTACTCGGTCGACGTCAACGGTTCCACCACGAACATCACGGTCCGCGACCTCGGTCTCGAGGCATCCCTCGACGACCTCGACGTCACGGACGAAGACTCGATTGACGGCTCGGTCTCGGCAAACGCCGACAGCCGCGACGTCAAAGTCAAGCTCCTCGACGCTGGCGACGACGAAGTCGCCAACCAGTCCCTGACCCTCGACGGCCAGGGTGACGCTGACTTCTCGTTCAGCTCCCAGGACGCCGGTAACTACTCCGTTGAAGTGACGGACCTCGACACGGGTGCAGTCGTCTCGACTGACACCGTTGTGGTCTCGAAGGCAAAGGACTCCACGTCCAACTTCGGTACCTCCGTCGTCACCGAACAGGTTGGCGACATCGCTGAGATCACCGTGACCATGGAAGGCACGGACGAAGTCGACGTCATGATCGGCGGCGACAGCCTCGGTTACACCGCGAACGCAACCGTCGAAGACGGTAACGACGACGGCGAGGTTATCCTCCTGTTCAACACGTACGCACCGAACAAGACGAGCTCCTTCGATGTTGACGACAGCGACGACGACGTCATCATCAAGCAGTCCAACATCACGACGGACATCCCAGCTGGTGAAGTCCTCGACGCTGGTGACTACGACCTCGAAGTCTCGACGAGCGACGACAGCGCCGACAACGTCGGCACGCTCGTCCTCGAAGAACGCAGCACGACGTCTCAGAAGATCTGGACGGCCCCGACGGGCGCAGACCTCACTGAGACCGAAGACGTCTACGACGCCATCGACAACGGCAACCTGACGGAATCCGACGCTGTCGCCAACGGCGACTTCGTCGTCCAGCAGNGGCGCAGACCTCACTGAGACCGAAGACGTCTACGACGCCATCGACAACGGCAACCTGACGGAATCCGACGCTGTCGCCAACGGCGACTTCGTCGTCCAGCAGGTTTCCGCTACGGGTCTCGAAGGCGCATTCGACGCGAAGGACTTCGACACCCTCACGGGTATGGAGTTCAACGTCACCGTCGAGCAGACCAACCCTGGTCCGAACCGCGATGAGAAGGTTCTGGGCATCAACAGCTCCAGCGCCACGGTCATCNGTCATCGCTGACGGCGACAACGACACGTACTTCATCGCCTACGACCTCGACGACGTCTCGTCCTCGCGTACGGACTACTACGACAACGGCTCCGACCAGTTCGCTGTTGAAGACGACGACGCATTCGAGGCGACGTTCACCGTCCTCGAAGACGGCAACCTGACGGACGTTGAAGACGGCGAGTCCGCCTCCGCAGAGTACGAAGTTGTCGAGCCGACGCTCGACTTTGACCAGGACGAGTTCGGTGTCGAGACGGCTGCTGAGCAGACCATCTCCGGTACGGCTTCGGTCGCACCCGGTACGTCGCTCACCGTCCGCGTGAAGTCCGACGGCGACACCCAGCCGCGCTTCCTGAAGACCTCGACGGCCTACGTCCAGGCTGACGGAACGTTCTCGTCCGCGTTCGACTTCTCCGAGCAGAACGAGAACGACACGTTCGAAGTGACCGTCTCCGTCGACTCCGGCTCTGCTGAGGACGCCTCCGCTGACGGCGTCGTTGGTGCTGCTGCTGAGCAGACGACCAGCACGCCTGCAGAGACGACGGAAGCTACGGAAACCGCAACGGCGACGCCGACGGCAACCGCCACGGCAACCGCCACGGCAACCGCTACGGAAGCCGCGACTGAGGAACCCGCAGAAGAGACCACTGAATCCAGCACGCCTGGCTTCGGTATCGCTGTGGCCCTCGTCGCCCTCGTCGCTGCGGCACTCCTCGCAGTCCGCCGCGACTAACTCCGATAGCTAACTAACCGGGAACTTCCCGGTCCCCTCAACTTTCTTTTATCGTGCTTCCACCGGGAGCGGCAGTGCTTGCTCCAGTACTACTCGAAACTCGTCTTCAGAAAGTCTGTATCCCAGTGGTGTACTTGGGACACTTGGTCTGTGTCCGTTGGGACGCCATCAGTGCAGATGATGCCGTTGAGCGTCGCTGCCTCGAGTGGTGACTCGAAGAGATAGGTGTCGGCCTGCTTTGCCGCCGCGGCCCGAGCTCACGCGAAGTCTGTGAGATTCGTCGCCGTCAGGTTCTCTGTATCCTCTTCCAACTCGTGGTTGAGGGAACTCCGACTGGGGACCTCAAATTCGACAACTGGGGTTTCCGACGAAACAATGTCTATGATCGTGTGCAGCTCATCCATGATCCCGACCTCATCGTTGTGTGTACACCCCGTGATTGTACACCAGGCCCGCGATCGCGTGAGCGCCACGAACACTTCGTTTCGCGCCTGCACAGGCCCGCGATACGGGTTTGTGATTGCATTATTGAGCCCAACCACATACACCGAGGCAGCTTCATTTCCTTTCGCGCGATGAATTGTCGAGATCGTTACCTCACCCGGCCGCGAAAATTCAGTTTTGTCGCCTTCCCACGTACAGGTCGCCCCGAGATCATGGGCGCGCAGCAACGACTGGAGTTGCTCGCCTCGATCCGTTGCGTCCAACCCAAGCGGGATGACGAGGACACGCTCTGGAGGGAGGTCCTCCTCGCGAACATCAGCGACGACCTGTTCCACGACCCAGTCGAGTTCTGCAGCTGGATCGTCGAACGCTTCGCTCGACACGAATGGCCCAGCTGTATCAAACGTGGTGAGTGGATGTGGTGAGTTTGCTTCGGGCCGCTGCAGACGGGCGTGACTCCCTGTCTTCCGGAAGTCACCATCGACGTCATAGCCGAGGTTTTCCCAGCCGTCTTGCCGCGTGATTGCTTGAACGGGCCCCCCATCACGGAGTAGTCCCATCCCAAGGACGTGTGCAGTCAGCAGAATCTCTCGGGGTGCGCGGTAGGACTTCCGCATGATGTGGCTTTTTTGTACCCCGTTTGAATACGACCCGCTCAGGTCAACAACAGGATCGCCGTCGTCGTCAACGCCGAAAATTTCCTTGGGGCTTGGGGCACGCAAACTGTGGAGATTTTGTGCCTCGTCGTAGCCCCAAATGAGTCGGTTGGACGAGCCGAGTGCAGCGAGACACATATTGAAGAAGTACGGGCCGAAGTCCTGTGCCTCATCGACGAGAATCGCATCAAAGAGGTCTGGGATGTCGCCAGTCTCAAGCAGTTCAGCCGCCACCGCTTCTTGGAGGTCAGTGCCACGGTCGAATTCTGCACGCGCATCGGTCACCGAACGGAAGGTTGCGTTTGGTGTTGCCTCTGCAATTCGTTTGTATACACCAGGGCCAGTTGTGTGGCCACCCCACCCGTGGATGATCTCGATGGCTGCGTCACTCTCCGCCAGCGATTGGCCATTCGAGAATCGCCTGTAGAATCGTTCCGTGAGATCGGTAATATGATCGTAGAGACTCTTTGTTTGGAACGTCAGCGCGATGGTCCAGTCTTTGTGATCGACCGCCATTTTCGCTGCCTTCATCGCGAGAAGGACGGTCTTCCCGGAGCCAGCGATCCCTCGAATTTGCTGCGGTCCAGGCGGGATCCGCATGCCGATCTTTTCTTGTTTCAAATCGAACTTCGCAAGTTGACTCGTGACGTGCTCGTAGTAGTCGCGTCGAGTCTCGGGATTTTCGGGTGGCGACATACTGACATCGCTGATTGCCTGCCCGCAGCTGAGGACCGCACGTGCGGTGTCATATTCGACTGGAGTCAACGGTTCGAACGTGCGGATCGCATCGAGCTGCTCCCGGAGTGCCACTGGCGTTAATTCATCACCCAGCAGCACGCGAGGGGCGCTTGGGCCCGTAAAGCCGCGTGCCTCCCATTCCTCGCGGGTGATATTTGGAAGGACAACAAACGGATTCATCGGGATTGCGACTTGCCCACCGTCCAAGAGCTCTGGTTCGTCCATGAAGAACTTGCGGAGTGCAAAGCCCTGCCGCCGTGCCTGCTCGAGTGGTGTGGAGCGAGATTGCGACATCCCGCGCAGGTGCCACGTCTCGCCAGTGATGCGGTCAATCTGATCGATAGTGTAGCCCTTGCACTCGAGAATCACCAGCCCGAGCTCCTGATGGAAAATGACGAAGTCTGGCTTCTTGTCGAACTTCCGTCCGGTCTTATCAATAATGGGATATTGGTGATAGATGACGCCGCGGTCAGACGAATCAAACGCTTCCTTCAATCGCCCCCAGACGTCTAATTCTGCCTGTCCACCGGGATCTGTCGGAGACACAGAAGAGGCTGGCTTATACTCCATGCCACTGCAAAGAGATTATCAATTGATAAATCTAGTGAAGGACACTTTCACGCGTAGTGGAGTCTCCGTGTTGTACCTGAGTCAGGACAGAGAAAACGGGGCAAGTTCTTCGAATTCGTACCTGAAGGTGGCTTCCTGTTTTCAAATTTAGCTTACAATACTAATTTCAATATAGTCTTCATCAAGAAGAGATATATAAAATTATAATTGGCACCGTCTAGTTAAGGAACGAACAGGTCGAAGAGTGAGTGATCTATGCTACTCTCAGACCTGCTCAGAGACAGTTTAGACACCGCTACGCTTGAATGTTGGCAGCGGGAGCGGACGGCGACGCCCGTCAGGGCGTTCGCCGTCCGACTCCATGCTGCCGGTCTTTCACTCAGAGAGACAGAATCGATTCTTCGGCTATTAGGCGTAGAACGCTCGTTTCAAGCAGTTTTTCAGTGGGTACATCGACTGTCTGACAGCGTTTCAGACCCGCCGAAGGCGACGCCGAGGCGGGTCGCAGTCGACGAGACCGCTGTCAAAATCAACGGTGAGTGGTCTTGGTTGTACGCTGCAATAGACCTCGACACAAAAGTGATTTTTGACGTTGCGCTGTTCAAGCGTCATGGAACCGATCCAGCAGCTGCGTTTCTCCACGGAGTCTGTGAGAAACACGACTGTTCAGAGACAGTGTTTCTGGCTGATGCCTTTGGGTATCGGACTGCCTTCTCTCGATTAGGAGTGAACGGTCGGGTCGACTACACAGACCGAAACCTGATTGAGAAGTGGTTTCAGACGTTCAAAATGAGAGTTGACCGTTTCCACAATTCGTGGGTGGGCAGTCGGCTGAGCGTCCGCCAGTGGCTTGCAGTGTTCGTTCATTACTATAATTTTCAGCGACCGCATCAGTCGCTCAACGGACGACCGCCAGCTCAGGAGGTTAACTAGACAGTGCCCTGTAGACCATGAGGTAACGGATCGGATGCTTCAGTCGGTAAAGCGGTCCCGGAACCCGCTGTATTCAGAGGCGGCGATACTGCTCGACAGGTATCGGCGATTGATGAATTACAATCTCGATGCAACTGAGGCAAAACGACTCCTCGAGAACACCTTCGTCCGGCCGGAACAGACCGAGACGCTGTTCGAACTCTACTGGGTATTTCGCATTCTCGATTGTTACGACTCGGTTCAATTCGAACTCCTTGATGGTGGCTCGGATGTTGTAGCGTCTTGGGAAACGGCCGACTCCCGCTATGTGCTCTACCACGACTCGACAGGCAGTTCGGCGCTCTCCTTCAGGGAAAATCTCGCCGATATTGACCGTCCAAGCGAAGACGGCTACTTATTCCGGACCGTCCACGTCCTCGACCGATGGCAACAGATCGCTGATGATTTCTTCAACATCACTGGACGAGATTCTCTGTGGGGCGGACGTCCCGATATTGTCCTCGAACGTTATGACGGGGACAGTCCCAATCCAAATGCTGTATTCGTCGGTGAGGTGAAGTACACCACGAATTCTTCATATGCAGCACAAGGATTGCGCGAGCTCCTTGAGTACATGGCCTATGTACGGGCGGATGGGGAATACATGGAGGATCAAGACGATGTGCTTGATTCGAAGCAGGTCACGGGGATGCTGTTCGTTGACCACGTAAAATCTGCCGTAGGACGCACCGAATCAGAGATCACACTTCGTCAATTTGGCGACACAGTTTCAAAGCCACTGTAACGTCGAATTCCTAACTTCTAATGCCATCTCTGAGGGCGCACAGGAGCTATCACCTGAGTCACTCCGGATGAATAGCAGGTCCTGATTCGACAATATGTTCCTCGAGGTCGCGAGTCCAGTACGTTGCTGGGCTACCGGGACTACATCTCGCACACAGCTGTAGTGGGCCTTCCATGTGGCCGAGTTCGACACGGAACCGTGTGAGTGCCGCAAGCGCGTCGACGACCAGCCCACAGCTATCGCAGATGTGTTGGTTTCGGTAATCTGGATCAGGAACCGAAGCTATTCGAGTTAGCCCCTAAGTTTCATACTACATTAACAAAATTTGGCTCTGGTGAATCACTAGACGGCGGCGAATTCGTTCGTTAATTCAAAGGAGTTGAAGCGGAAGACTGTCGATGCCTATGTCGAAAATCTCCCGCTTCACGAGCAAAGCGGTCACGTTGGCTAAAAATGTTGTTGGTGACCGAGGCGAAGTCGCCGCCCCCGAAGGGGGTGGCGGCTTCGCCGACTACGCTCTCCTGTCGCTGCATTGTCTGCGGATTCACCTCGATGAGTCGTACCGCAACGCCCTCGATCTGCTGAGCGAAATGCCGCATATTTGTGGGGAGATCGGCCTNTGGTGCCATGAAACGGCTCTGGTGAATCACTAGACGGCGTCGGTTTCGACCGGTAGAATTTGGAAGATGAAGCGGGAAACCGCCGATGCTCTATGTCGAAAATTTCCCGCTTCACGAAGAAGGCGGTCACGTTAGCTAAAAATGTTGTTGGTGACCGAGGCGAAGTCGCCGCCCCCGAAGGGGGTGGCGGCTTCGCCGACTACGCTCTCCTGTCGCTGCATTGTCTGCGGATTTACCTCGATGAGTCGTACCGCAACGCCCTCGATCTGCTGAGCGAAATGCCGCATATTTGTG
>NZ_AOLK01000006.1 GCF_000336755.1 Haloferax elongans ATCC BAA-1513
GATGCCACGTTTTTCGACCGCGAAAACGCTAGCAAGCACTACTGCCGCCGCACGAATTACCGCGTTCAGACACTCAAAGCCACGGCTCTCGTCGATACTCAAACCCAAGCTGTTCTCGACGTTCATTGTACAACCGAGAAAACCCACGACACACAACTCGGCTGGCAGGTCGCCTCCCGCAACGCAGGCGACCTGCACAGCCTCGCCGCCGACAAAGGCTACGACTGGATGCAGTTACGCGAAAAACTACGCGAAGAAGGCGTGAGACCGCTGATTAAACATCGCATCTTCCGGCCCATCGACCACGCGCATAACGCGCGGGTCGATGGGCCTCGATNAGGCGTGAGACCGCTGATTAAACATCGCATCTTCCGGCCCATCGACCACGCGCATAACGCGCGGGTCGATGGGCCTCGATACCGTCAACGATCGATGTGTGAGACCGTCTTCTCGTCGATCAAGCGCACGCACGGCGACGCCGTGCGTGCGCGGACGTGGTACCGAAAATTCCGTGAACTCGTCTTGAAATGTGTCGTTCATAACATCAAGCGTGCCGCAACATAGCCAAATCAACCGCTGTATGGCGATTCACCAGTGCCATTCNTCGTCTTGAAATGTGTCGTTCATAACATCAAGCGTGCCGCAACATAGCCAAATCAACCGCTGTATGGCGATTCACCAGTGCCATTCCGACGGAAAAACCGGATCTGTTGTCGCCCAGATATCGTTAATTCGTTTCTCGATAGTCTGAAGAACGACCCGAAGCACGTCATTCGGATCATCCGGGTAGACTGCATCGACCGCACTCTCTTCTCGCGGTTGTGGTGGTACGTGGTAGTGGTCGCGTGTATTGTGCGTATTTGGGTGGCGGTCCCATCGACACGACCAGCTCTCACCAGTCCATTCCTCTAAATACTGAAAATTGAACTCTCCATTCAGTCGAAGGCGGATTTCGAGAGTCGCAGTATCCACGACGTTGGGGTAGTAATTCGACCGAAGAGTGGCAACAACATGGTCTTCTTTTCCAGATGGGAAGTACTGGACGGTCTCGATTACCGAGAGGTCTGCGAGGCGGCCACCGAGAATTCGCATCCGTTCTTCGTTGAGGTCATCTGTGCGTCCCATCGATTAGGGGAATGACGAGGCGGGGCTCCCGCCGAGATTTGACTCGAGGCGGAATTTGGCTTCACGGAGTTCGCGAAGGCGGCGAGTAACAGTTCGCCATTCACTTAACCTATCGTACGCCTCATCGAGATCGTCGTACGTCGTCTCGGAAAGGACAACTGCCTCAGGCGAGGATTCCTCAAAGTAACTCGAGAGTTCCTGTTCGCGGGTTCGGTACTCATCGATTGCTTCGTCAGTTGCTTCAGGTGTTTTGAACTCTCGGGTCAGTTCAGTGATTCGACGGAACTCAAAGTAGGCCTCGTTTCGGACGAAGAGTGCAGGATTGTCAGCGACTTTTTCGAGGACCCCGACTTCGACGAACCACTCAAGATGGGGACGAGCACCTTCTTTCGTGCAGTCGGCACGTTCTGCGACGTCCGCAACAGTGGTTGGGGACGTGAGCGTCGTCGCTGCTTCATACACACGATCTTTGACCGTCCGACTCTCAACGGCTTTGTCCCACTCACCGGCCAGATTCATGTCCGGTGGAGACGGTGTATCCTCAGTCATTGTCCTAGAGACGGACTGCGCTCATATTAGTTTGTGGGTGCAAAGATATGTTTGCAATCACGCTAACATACTCCAGAGTATGATACTTTGAAGTATGATAATTCTGGCTTGGCGCTTGTATGAGAACTTACGCTAATCCATCTCAGAGAGAATTACGCGCAGTTGTTGACCATGTTCGAGTTGGTCTGGTGGGTCCACAAGACGGAGTAGGATCGTTCCGTTACCCGCATCGACGACACGTGCATCAACACCTCGTTCGGTAACTGCCGTTTCAATCTGATCGAGACGAGAGGTAATTTTTTCGAGGGCGGTGTCAATATCGGAATCGGAAGTCTCGTCAGCCGTCGTTGATGCTCCGGAGACTCCATCGAGTTTCGCACTGCCTACGGATTCCAGGCAACCGTCCGTACCATGCGGAACACCAGATGATTCGGCCAGCGTCTGTTCCGTACGATCCACAGAGAGCCGGTCACGAAGAGCCTCCAAGTTGAGTCCTTCCGCATCGAGACTGACGTCATCGAGGCGCGTTGCCGTTGGAAGTGGGACATCTCCGTCGAGTGCATCTCCGAGCAGCCTACCCCTTCGGTTAGTTTCAGAGTGTACACGCCGCGTTGTCGACTCCGTTACCCACGGTGGCGGTGTCCAACCTGACTCATCCAGTAGCGTATAGCAATCCGTGTCATCGGTAGCCCAGACGAAACTCGCATACTTGTCCTTGTACTGGTTTGCAGCCGCCCCCTTTTGATGTGTAATTATCACGTGTACTGGGGTGAGCGCCTCAACAACGTCGTCGACCATTTGCGGAGTTGGGTGATTACTGAGCGAAAACTGGTGAATTGTACACGCCGAGTTCGTAACTGGGGAACTCCCGCCGTTGATGAGTTGGACAAGTGTTGCACCGGGGTCCTCTGAAACAGATTCGAAGAGGCGTTCGGCACTCCCATCAACAGGCACTTCCGGCCCCGCAATCGTCACGGCGTCCGGTGCCAGTATAGCCGCCGGATCAGTGAACTCGGGGATGGACTCGACGTTTGGTATCGTGTACTTGAGGCGGTCGTAGAGCTTTGCGACGTGTCCAGCGAGTGTGATTGGGAGCCGCTCGTCCCACTGTTCGGCGAGATGTCCGAGGAGATACGCTACTTGAAGCCCGGTCAGGCCACTTACCGTCGTGAGCACAGTCGAGCCAGCCCAAACACGTTCGCAGATCGTCGCGACAGCATCAGTGAGTGTCGAGTCGAACTGATCGTTCGTCGCAGCCGTCAGGACGAGGATGTCCACATCCACGGGAAGCTCAGAATCGAAGCCAGGGTATCCAGCCGCTCGACGATCGGTGAAATCACCGGTGACGAGGATTGTTCGCGACTCATCGCCGTCAGTGATTTCGAAGAGGAAGCCCGCAGCACCCGGCGTGTGGCCCGCTGGAACGGGATGCACGCGGAGTCCTGGAACGATTTGTGTCCAGTCCACAATTGGTTCGAGCTGCTCGAGCACACGGTTCGTATTCGAGAGTTCGTAGTGGTCTTCGCCAGCCGCAAAGACATCCTCAAGCATGGTGGCCGTATCGGTAGTGGCGTACACCGGTGCCCCATGCACGAGGTTGTCGCCGAGCGATTGATAGTGGTCGAGATGGGCGTGTGTGAGACAGATCGCTGCGAGATATTCGTTCTCGTCTTCGTTGAGGAGATCCGTTACGTCGACATTTTGTCCGGCATCGACGAGCACACAAACTGTCTGGCCGGAGAGCAACCCATCAATTCGGAGGACCACCGATTCGCGCCCCGAGTACGGGTTTGCGTGCTGGAATTGGATTTCCATCGATGTCTCCTTCTTCAGAGTCAAACATTATATATTATTGCCACTATTTTGAGTCAAACTGCATTGTAGCGGTGTCACATCAGGGCGCTCACGAGTTGGCTCTATCATCCGCTACCGATAGGAGAACCGACAGCGCTCGCCTGAATTGCTCTTGATGCGGGCCTGCCCCTGTTTCTGCACGCTCTGCGAGGAACGTTTCGTACTCTTCGCGTTCGTGCGGGTCAAGATCAGCTGCTGCGATACAGTCGACGTAGGCGTCTAGTCCCTCTCGAAAAACCTCTGCGTAATAGTCGTACGCGGCGTCGACGAGATGGATATTGTCGTCGAGGCCTGCAATGAGACCACGATAGACAGCTGCCGCTTGTCGATATCGACCACGCTTGCGATAGTGTTCAGCGATATCGGTGAATTGGCTGAAGTCGATCGCATCAACGACAACTGGGTAGTTGTCGGTGTGATCTTCGAACAACAGGTCGACGTCGTTCTGGTATTCCGTGTGGGACTTTACCGGTCCAGTACCAAATCGAGCGAGAAATCGGTCGAGCATTCCGCTGTCGCGAGAGAGTTCGTCACGAAGGAAGCTGTGGAGGTTGTCCTCGTCGATGTCTATGAGGACGGCACCAATCTTCGACCCTCTGTCGGATGGTATCTCATCGGCAAGCAAGAGCAAGACTGCAACGACGTGTTTGCACGTTCCTGGACCGTCGTATGGACAGCTACAACTCGGATCGAAATCTGGTGCTGAAAGTGAGAGAGTTAAATCGTATAACTTCGAGCCCTGTACTGTCGCAGTTACGGTATCACCGACACGCGCACAATCGTGGATTTGACCTTTTTTGTAGTAGTTCTTGCCCCGTCCGAATACGGCATCGGTACATTGGTCGTGTATATCGTTTTGCTTCACTGTCATTCTGGGTGTCAACTGCCTTGTATCGTTCTCCGCGTGCTTCGCTCACTCCACTCAGAATCAGAATCCGTAGCGCTTGTGTGCGTCGTCGATGGGTAGGATTTCGAGTACTCGAACCTGCTTCTCGTCCTCTAGTACGGTGTAGATGGCGGTGTACGTCCGCGAGACATGCATTCGAAACCTGTCACGACGACCGTCTATGGGGAGTTTCTCTTTGTCACCCCGACCGCGCCCCGGATACGGGCTTTCTGTCAAGTACCTCAGTTTCTCCTTGCAAATCCGCTTTGTCTTCTCGTCGGCAACCTCGAGAAACTCACGAGGGCCGTCGCCGAGAAGCACCGCATACTCGCCCTTAGACATCCTCAAGTGACGTCAACTCGTCAGCGTCCGCATCCTCCAACTCTCGGAAGCGCATCTCGAGGTCGTCGCGACGCCGTTGTTGGGCTAACTCCTTGAGGAGGTCATCGTAGGTCTGTCCCGGTTCCTTCAGCTCGTGGAGCTCTTTTCGGGTCTCTTCGGTCACCGGGATTCGCTTGTCTGCAGACATGGTTCTGTACATACGTACAGGGCTGTCAGCCTTAACAGTATCGCGGTGCAGTGTTGTCTCGTCTGTGAAATGAATCATTTCACCGCACAGACGCTGACACTTATTTTGCTAACCACGTAATGTGGGGTATGGAAGAACCGCGCCCTGAGATCCGTGCTGATGCCGAAGAGCGAACTGAAGCACCTGATTTCGATGCTTTGACTCCTCCAGAGGAACTTGTTCGTGGGGACCGAACGCGAGACGATAAGGCTTGACCGTTGGTTCTACAACCGTCTCACTCCGGCGGAATTCTTTTGTGACGATACGCTGTTGATTCACGCATGGAATCGGGTGATAGACGCTCACAGGTGCTTTCTGCCCTCAAAGAGGCAGCCTGTTCTGACTCGGATATCGAATTCGTGGTCGCATTCGGCTCACAGACCACGGGCGAAGCGACCAGTACGTCTGATCTCGACATCGCAGTCAAGTTTGCGGACAGCCTTTCTGCTCGTGACCGATTTGGGAAGCAGTGTTTCCTATCGGGTGATCTCCAGTGGGAGGATGCGCCGTTCGTTGATCTCTCTGATATTGAGACGCTCTCGCTAGATGTTGCACACGATGCAGTCAGCGGTTCATTCGTCTGCGGTGATGAGCAGGCATTCGAACAGTTCAAGACAGTGATTGAAGCACAGTTCGCCGAACAGCGGAACGACCTTCGCCGTCAGCAGCGTGCGGTAATCGACCGCATTGCGGAAGAGGGACTCCGTGGCTGACGAGCGTGCTGTCTCGATTTGGATGTTCCTGTATTAACCTACTGCATCGAATATGAGACACGTGGTGAAGTCGTGAGGCAACTTGAATTCAGAACGGCCTCGAATCTTAGGTTTCGACGCATCTCCCTCGTCGAACGACAATCTCTTATGGATTAGTTCCGGTCTCGCACGTGCAAACGCCGCCTACTCTTATCTGATTGGTAACGTGTTTGTGGACATTCTTGGCAAGTTGCTGCATCGTTTCTGCTTGTCGCTGCGTTGGGCGACGTCCGCCGTAGTAACTATCAGTTCGATTAGTATCGTACAAGTGCCGAAGGTCGCGTGTTGTGTCCCGAGAAAGAAGCCCTAGATCAGATGCACGATCGTAACAGGTGGTATGGTCGTGGAAGTCATTGAGCTCGCTCGTTCCTTCGGCTAATGCAAACGCTTCGATAGACCGTTCGGTTGCACCGAAACACAACTCAATCGTCGCTGTGTAGAACCCTTGATCAGTGATTTGATCAACAGCTGCAAGCAATCGGCAGGCCTTCGTGAGCTGTGTTTTCCAATCGTCGTCCGGATCAATCCCGTCTTCGCGTGCTGGGACACCAAAGCCCTCCTCGTTGAACGCGTCAGTTGCCACGTTGAGTGCGTCGGTTATGGCTCGTGGATCGGACCTTTTACTCATCGAACTCACCGTGGAAGACCATCTTTCGGACTGTTTCAAACTTCTCGGAGTCGTAGACAACGAGCCCACCACGAAGTACCTCTCGCAGTTCCTCAGTATAGTTCGGAATCGCAGGCAAGGACTCGACGTCGATATCGTATGCGTACCGGCCTGTTTCGAATTCCTGCTCTTCGAGATCCTGTCGTACACGGTTTGCCGTTCGCTGATTCGCCATTCGATCTTCCTCAACGAGGACCCATAGGTCAATATCACTTAGCCGGTCTGCGTTTCCTCGTGCGACACTCCCGTAGAGGAGGATGCCAATGACGCCGTCGAGATTCTCGACTAATTCGTTGGTTGCGGTGTGGACAGGTGGCTGGAATTCTGATTGGGGGATCTGAAGAAACAAGTCGTCCGGTCGTGACAACCGGGTTCGGTTAACGTGTACAAGCCGCGTGTTCCCTTCACGGCGGTCGATTACAAGGTTGTTTGCAGTCAATACGTCCACCGCCTTCGAAATACTTGGCTGGGAGTAATCTACGGCGTCAGCTAATTCAGTGATAGAAAACGAGTCAGTGTGATAACGAGATAAAAATAGAAGCACTTCGTGGACTGCTTGGCTTTTGAATAAATTCGTGTCTTGTGCTGGAATATCGAGTGATATGCTTGTCCCCTCTCTGTGGACAGTATTCGTACTACTTTGCATATGAAAGAGTAAGCTCGTCCACATACTTATACTTTATATAAAAATGGGGAATCTGTTCAAATAGTATGCTTAGTTGAAATTGTCCGGATAACCCCGCTTAGGTGGAAAAGTGCTAGTATTGTTTTGACGACCATACGAAGCTATTGTTGATGCTCGGTTTCTACGGCCGTGCTGAATATTCACCAATNCCGGATAACCCCGCTTAGGTGGAAAAGTGCTAGTATTGTTTTGACGACCATACGAAGCTATTGTTGATGCTCGGTTTCTACGGCCGTGCTGAATATTCACCAATTGTACGAGTTGCATACTTGTCTGAATTATTACTACGGCATTTACACCCCGTGTGTCGAATGTAAACGATCGAATTAGACGGGACAGGGCGCTCAAGCCATTAATTGGAAAACGACCGTGTCTGTACCAATCGGTTAATCTCTGTTTACTGATGATCATGGCCGGTGGAAAATATGAGTCGAATATATTGAATCGACATCGACAGCTGTGAGTGTGGTGAGTCTCACACTTACAGGTCGATACGGCTGCTATCGACCGTGTTCTCCATAGAGTTACTTTCGACAGGTGGGGTGTGATCGCACGGTTTACACACCCGCACCCCGCATTTCCGACGTTCTTGTGAGAGAACGAATTAAACCTGCAGTTGCTGGGACTACGAACTCTGTAAGTTGCCTCACTGACTCGGGTGACCACAGAGCGCGATTCTCTATGTACGCGCACCCCTCGCAACGAGTGACAGTTCACATCTGAACACCGGCCAGTTGTTTTCGTACTTAAATCCGAATCCGATTTGGAATGATGTCGGACTAGAGTGCTCAATTCACGGTGATTATGTTAATTATATTGCCTACACAATAAAGTTTATATACTTTATTGGGGATCTATCTTTCCTCATTCGTTTCGGGAAGATGGAATACTAACTTGTCATTCAACCGAATTCCTACAATCTGTTAAAACCTAGCTTAGGATACTCAATAGGCCATTCTGTCACTCGTTACGAGGGGTGTGTCGGACAGCTTTCTTGCAGTGACAAGAGACCTGTTCTCGATAAGGTTGTCACTCGTTGCGAGGGGTGGGTGTGGGCACTGACCCTCCGGCAAGACATGATCGATACCGTCGAAGTCACTCGTTGTGAGGGGTGTCGTCCAGACTAACACACCTTCTCAATGTCACTCGGTATGAGGGGGTGCCAGAGCCACTAAACAGGAATATCAATACGGGCCAGTAATCGACCAAAATCCGTGAATAGTGGTGTCTGTCACTCGGTATGAGGTCCGATAAGTTAATGACACTCGGCTCTGCTTATCCTACAATGAGCGAGGGCTACTCTGACGCCGACCTCTTCTCGACAGGAGACATCTTTGCCCGCCGAGAGTTGCTTCGCGTTGGCCATGTTCCTGACCGGGACCGTATCGTCGGTCGTGATAGTGAAATGCGGCAGGTTGGGGCAGCTTTGGGGCCGGCAACAGATGGTGGTCCACCGCGGAACCTCATCATCTTCGGGAAGACTGGGACTGGGAAATCGCTCGTCTCGCGGCATATCTGCCGGCGTGCACGCAAACACTCCCAGAAGAGCGGAATCAACCTCCGGCACGTCTACGTCGACTGTAGCGACGCCGACACTGAGACACGGGTGGCCCGTGAATTGGTTCTCCAGGTACGCGACGAACTCGCCCCGTCAATGGACGTTCCGGTGCAAGGTATTGGGGCGTCTGAATACTACCGATACTTGTGGACACTTCTCGACGACGTAGACGTCTTCGTGGTCATCCTCGACGAGATCGACAAACTCGCTGATGACGACGTGCTCATGCAACTCTCGCGAGCAGAGGAATCAGGGAAGACCGACGCCTACGTTGGTGTCATCTCAATCTCCAACAAAATCGAGTATCGTGAGCAACTCAACGAACGCGTCAATTCCTCGCTTCAGGACCGGGAACTGACGTTCCACCCCTACGACGCGCCACAGCTGGAGGAAATCCTTGAAAATCGGCGTGACGCATTTCTTGATGGTGTTCTCCACGATGACGTAATTCCGAAAACCGCGGCACTCGCCGCTCGTGAACATGGCGACGCCCGAAAAGCGGTCGACATCCTCTTCGAGGCAGGCTCACTTGCAGAAGAGCGTGATGACACGGAAGTGACGAGCCAGCACGTAGACGACGCTCAACAGCGCACAGAAGTCAAGCGCTTCCAAGACCTCGTCTCTGGCTCAACGCCACACGTCAAGTACATCCTCCGAGCACTCGCGTTGCTCACACTCAACAGCGACGACCAGCAGTTCTCGACGAGCGAAATCCACCGACTCTACGAACGCCTTGCGGAGAATGAAGGCTCCGATCCGCTCTCACATGACCGTGTCTATCGTTTGCTCAAAGAACAGTCGTTCCTCGGAATTACTGAAAGCTACCACACCGGTGGCGGCGCATCAAAGGGGGCGTTCCTCCAACATCGGCTGATGAAAGACCCCGAAATCGTGATCGAAGCGCTGGATACCGGCAAGCAAGATGACTAATCTATTGCTTCGAAGATTATCTGACTGAGATATGATTTAGACCGTTCTAGAACCGATGAACAGGCGAAAATTCATTTCGAAGATGGTGTCTGAGTGCATGAACCATAGCTTCTGAATTGGTTAGAATTCATTTCGAAGATGGTGTGTACCTCACCTTCTGTGGTACCCTCACGTATCCTGAACAGTGCTGGTAGTGCGTGAGCGTTACGTTCTCGAGGACATCAACTGACCAGCCAGTGCTTCGAGTTCGCTCGCCTCTCCAATATTGGACACCCACCGTTCGGGGAGATGCGATGCCCCGAACCGGGCTCCTGCGACTGCTCCGGCGATTGCGCCGATCGTGTCTGTATCGCCGCCGCGGTTCACAGGAGTAACAATCGCGTCTTCCAGCGTCGTCGCAGTAAGCGCATCGTGAAGCGCCGTTTGTAGTGAGTGAATTACGTACCCTGACGTTTCCAACGAGTCTAGTGACTCGCTACGAGCGACTGGTGCGAGCGCCTCTGTAAGTTCATCTGGGGCGCCGCCGGCGACGTAGTCCAGTGAATCTGCCAGTGGTGCGTTGGTGTCGTCGAGCAGACCAGCGATTGTGAGGTTCAATACAGCACATCCCCACGTGCACCGCGGGTCAGCGTGCGTGATTTGTGAGGATTGCTGGCTTACATCGACGAGTGTGTCCCAGTCCGCAGCGTACGGAATCGCGAGCGGTGCACATCGCATTACGCTTCCGTTCCCCGCATTCTGGCCCTCTGGGCTGTTGTCCCATACGTGCTGGCCGGCTTCGTCCCAGGCTGTGCCATGCTTGAGGCGGCTTAGGGCGCGGACCGTCATGCGCCCAATATCGAACGGTCCGCTGTCGTACCACTCAACGAACCTGTCGGCGACGTCCCCTGGTCGAAACTCGCCGTGTTCAGCCAGACTCCGTGCGATGCACAGCGCTTGCTCCGTATCGTCGGTAACCGTCCCGGCAGGCTGATTCCACGTCCCGAATCCAACCATGTGGTCTAGGCGACCGTGCTCGTCAGCAATTTCCCTCGTAGACATGAACTCGACAGGTCGACCAAGCGCGTCCCCACAGGCAAGCCCCAGTAACACGCCGCGTGTGCGATCAGCATTCATACACTATTCGACGATGACGGCCCCGAAAAGTGTTCGCCGAATGCTACATAATCGTGTGTCGTTCAGGAACTCTACAGCTAGATTCGAGTGTTACTCGTCGAATGCGTCTACGATTTGCTGGTCACGTTGCAACGCTTCTTCGACGGTCGGGCTTCGCGGTTCAACAACGATTTCTTCATGTTGCCAGTGTCGGCCATCTTTCCCGTTCCACACGCCGTACAGCGTCGCGCCAGGCAACACCAGTACACCGAACCGGACTGCTAAGTAGTACACGAGGTCCGCGATATCGTCCCAAGACGCCGTCGCTTTCCGTGGTAGTGTTCGCGGGAAATCGACGTGCTGGGCAGGCACGCCGGCATCCATTGCACGGTCGATGAACCCGAAGTCATTACTGAATAATACGGTATCTTTCCGGGTTTCTGCAGCGAATGCTTGATACGCGGCGACGATGTTATCGTCACCTGTTTCTGACTCGACTAAATCGACGTTCCGGTCAGCCATGAGTCGCCTGAACTCGTACAACCCGAGGAATCCTTCCCGGTTATCTCCTGCCGGTTGATTATCAACGCGCTCGAACTCCTCACCGAACGCTTTCACTAGCGACGCCGTCCGGTACTGGTTGTAATGCCAGTCAAGTTCTTCTTTCACACCAGTAGCGAGTGCGTACCCATTCGTCGGAGTGCGTCCAACCTCATCGGTTTCACCGTCAACGTGGTCGATCCCCAGCACAGACCCCATCCCCCACGGCATAATGTTCGCGTCGATTCCAGCGACAACCGGCGAATGCCCAGCCTCCAAGTCCCGATAGCCGTGGCGGTGAACGAACTCATCTACCTCATCACGGTTCAACACATCCAGTACGCCGCTAGCAACGAGCGAGCGGACGTACGTGCTGTGATTCGGCAAGTCGTTGTACGCGTCCGCTCCGTACTCACGTTGAACCGCGGCCAGTGTTTCCTCGTACTCAGGGAGTGACTGCGTGAACCGCACAGGACTGTCAAACGGGCTTTCGAGTCGCGCGCGAAGCAACTCACCCACGTCACCACACGGGTGTTTCACCGTGACGCGTCGCTTCCCAGTTTCGTACAACGCGTTCAACAACAACGTCATGTGTCGACGAGCAAGAATCATGCGAACACCTCCGCGAAGTCGTACAACGTCGTCCCTGTCCGTGGGAGGTCAGCGTAAATCCGGCCGAACAAACTCGCAGAATCCACGTATAAATAGGACACGCGGTCTGCCCCGAATTGAATCCCTGCTTGGAACGCAATTGCAGACATGAACTTTCGACCCGGCGTGATATCGACGACGACCTCACCGTCATCCGCCCGTGCCGCTTCAATCGCCACCTCGAAATGCTCCACAATCGCACCGAATTCCGTCTCACTCTCCAGTTCCGTGTACTCAATCGCCGGTGTGTCACCACCGTATGCCTCCACAATCACCTCGATTAATTCCTGAATCCGTTCGAGTTGCCCTGCAACTCCGGGATTCCCGAGTAAATACACGTGATCTGGAACGAATCCCCACTCCGAACACGCCGCAGCCACTGGATTTACCACCGCTTCCGGGTTCGTACTTCCAGTCGTCACCCAGTACTTCGCCGTCACCGCGACCACCGAACATCCCGAGGTAGATCCAGACTAGTGCACAACCTGCTTGAGATAGTTGTTTTACTGCCTTTTGTCGGGTCAGAACTAAACATGACTACCACAACTCAAGTAGGAATTAATTAGCTTGCGTTGACACCACCAGTAGGAACACTGGCTATGAGTCAAACGTAACAGGGGAAACCGCTGCTGCAGACCTCCATGTCACTCGTGATGGGTCGGTCTCCAGTCCACTTCGTGTTCTTGCTCGTTCGATTAAATCCTGAAAACCATCGACAACATACTCAGTATCTTGGAGGGGGTTGAATGCACTCAAGACGTGGCGGAATATGACACATGGATAGGAGTTCCTTACTCACCGATTCCCATTATAGACCGCCCCTATACTGTTTGACAAAACACCTACAGAACGAAGCACTGCTCTAACACGAGCCGCAAACATCTAGGCTAAATTATAAGTGTGAGGCACAGGTTCGCATTAGCATGACTCCGTGGCGAGTGTACCAGCAAATCGCTGTTGAGCTTGACGTGCCTCCCGAAACGATGCAGCTTGTCAACGTGCTCGCTGACGGTGGGTACCTCGTCGAAAACCAGCCGCCATACCTGAATTACGACTTACCAGACTTCGGCACACAAGTCACGTGGCTCGACAAGCACCCGACGCGTGGGATCGCATACTGTAAGGAACGCTATGGTAAAGCAGCCGCAGTCGCGGCCACGATTCATGCTGTCGGGACAGAAGTTGCGTCCTACACGGACGGTGATTTAGCAGCTGGCTTCGCACTTCTCGGCCGGCACATCGATGACTACCTAGAAAACGTCTCACGGCGCGACATCGCGGACGAGGTCCAGCGAGTACGTTCGTACTTCGACGCGAACACACTCCTACTCAAGCAAATCGAAGACGCGCACGGTAGCGACGAGACCCCGTACAAGTACTGCGATTACTGCGGAACAAAGCTCGAAACCGCGTTTAGTTACCGTTGCGATACGTGCGACACGCGATTCCCCGGATGGTCCACACTCACCTTTGCTGAAGGCGAAGAACAGAGTAGCTCAACGTGGCGCGAACAACTTGACGTCACCGTTCTCAGCCAGAACACTGACAAACGGTTCCTCGTTCTCCGCTCCGATACCTCGCTTCCCGGGTGGATCGAGGAAGGCGGGCAAATAGGGCAAATCGTCGACGGGAGCCTCCGCGAAATGGGCCGCGTCGTGAACATCGACGACCGCGACATCCAAGTTGATTACTGGGGCGGCATCGCAACAAGTCTCGAAGCAGGGCAGAACATCACGGTCTGCAGTTCCGAATCGATGATCGCAATAACCCAGCAAATCGGGTTGATGCGAGAACTCCGACGAGGATGTGTAGGCTGGCTGAACGAGACTGACTCGGACCCAACAGTCACCAAACTCGCTGTCAACGGCCCTAACCTGCTCAACACGCTTGACCAATCAACACTCACTCCAGCAACCCCTGCCGAGTTAACTGACACTCGGAGTCTCGATGGGTTCGAACTGGACGACTCACAGCAAACTGTGCTGGCGGAAATCCTCGGGCTTGACGACGGCGACCTCTCACTGGTTGTGGGGCCGCCCGGGTCAGGGAAAACCGAGGTCATCGCTAAAGCCGCGCACGAACTCGCCAACCGTGGAGAATCGGTGCTCGTCACCTCGCACACCAACATCGCGGTTGACAACGTCATCGAGAAGCTCAGTCACCGAGATACTCACCAACTCGTCCGTGCTGGCAGACCAGAGAAAATGTCGAAAGGCACGTCCGAAGTGATGCTCTCGAAAGTAATCGCCGAGAGCGACAGTGAGTCCGTGACAGAGTTACTGACGAAAGTCGAGGACCTCAAATCGGAAATCAGCAACATGGGTGACCAACTGCGGCACGATCAAAACCAGTACGACGTACTACGACGAGCAGCTGAAACTGGTCCAGTCAGCAGCGGCCAGATGAACCAGGTGGAGAACGAAATCGATGCGAAGCAAGCCAGGCTCTCCGAAACCAGGCGGCAAATCCAGGAACTCCAGTCCGAAGCGGAGAAAGCCTCGATCGAACACGCCGACATTACCGGCGCAACGATCATTCGCTCTCAACTCGGCGGGCTCGCGCAAGTCCAATTCGACACGGTCATCATTGACGAGGCCAGCCAAATCCCTGTTCCACTCGGTCTGCTCGGCATGATTAACGCGAAGAAATGGGTGGTCGTCGGCGACCATAACCAACTCCAACCGGTCCTGAAAACCGCCTCGACGAAGAACGGGAGCCCGCCCGCCGACGCCTCTATCTTCTCGTTCCTCCGCAACCGGTACGACATCGACCAGTGGCTCGAATACCACTACCGAAGCCACGCCGACATCATCGGGTTCCCCCAAGAACACGTCTACGACGGGCACATCACCATCGATGACTCCTGCCCGCGCGGATTCGAATGGGACCCAACAGACGACCCTGAATCGAAGCCAGCAGCCGTCTGTAACGGCCCACCCGTGACGTTCGTTGACGCCTCCAGCGAGCAATCGTGGCGGAAACGCTTCAGCGGCTCCGTCAACACCACAGAAGTCGAAGTAGTCGCAGCCCTCGTTTCCCACCTCGTTGACGAACACGGCATCCCTGAATCTGATCTCGGCGTCATCACTCCGTACAGGGGCCAACGCACCCTGATCAGTGACGAACTCACCGAGTACGGTAACGTGGAAGTCTCAACTGTAGACGGCTTCCAAGGCCGGGAACGCGACACAATCATTTTCAGCGCCGTCAACACCGAAAAGTACGGCTTGCGTTTCTCCGGGAACAGGAACCGGTTCAACGTCGCCTGCACCCGTCCGAAAGACCAGTTCATCATGGTCGGCAACCAAACTGCAATCGAAGAGAACGCTTCATGGGAGAACACCCTTCGCTCGTTCATCAGGTACACTAGTACACACGGCGGCGTGTTCAACTGGGACAAAGGCGAGTGGGTAGACGGTATCAACCCAGAAGACGCACCATCTCCCGTCCCACGCGACCAACCAGACATCATAGACCCGCCGGCTGGACAATACGATGGTCCCGAGAGCACGACGACCGCGACTGGTAAGTCAAATACCTCAGGCGGTGACTCACCGCAACCTACGTCCGCAGACGCGCAGCTCCGCTCCCGGGTAAACGACATCATCCGTCTCGCCCCGACTTCAAACGGTGAGTTAGCCGACGCGTGGGGGTTGCAAAACGGGAAAGAAGCTTGGCAACACCTCAACACAGACCTCACCGAGTATTTCGAACGCGACGCCAACAACAAAATCCAGCCAACCCCAAAAGCCCGCGAACTCGTTCACTAACCCAAACGCCCCATAATTAGCTATATTGAAACCTCCAGAGTCGAAACTGCTGTAATCTAAAGCCCGTTTGTTGGCACGCTCGGTTTCACAGATTTTTATCACCCACCAATCTGTCAATAAATATATGTTGATTAACATTCTTTCATTTCCCATATTGCTGCCAGAACATATCTCACGGCGGATGTTCATGAGGAGTATTGGTGGGGCGATGGCTATGCCACTTCTCGGGTCCTCAACGGCAGCGTCAATAGAGGGTCCTAACGATCCCCTCCAGTTCGATGTTAGTGAGTTACCGGCATCAATCGGGTATTTGGGAAACCCGCGGAGACGTCAGGAAGATGCCTGGGAAACTGCTCACTAATGCGCTCGAACCGATCGCCGATGGTGAGTCCCCAGACGAGTTGAAAACGTCTGGGTACGTCGTGTCCTCGCTGCAGACTGCACTTCACGATGCACTTGGTGCAGCGACGCTCGAGGACGCGATTGTAACTGCTGTCAACCGCGGTGGNGTCGTGTCCTCGCTGCAGACTGCACTTCACGATGCACTTGGTGCAGCGACGCTCGAGGACGCGATTGTAACTGCTGTCAACCGCGGTGGTGATGCAGACACGATCGGTGCCATCGCTGGGGCAGTCGCTGGTGCTCGATTTGGTCAGTCACAGCTACCTCACCGTTGGACGACAGTCGTTGATGAGACAACAGAGGCCAGATCTCTCGCAGATCAGTTGGCCAGCCGAGTGTGAGAGCAGTTACTCTCAGCTTAGGGGGTGCAGAATGATGCCCTCAGAACAAGAGTCGCTCTATGCAACCGCTTGCAAGAGTTCGGGATTCGCCATGAGGATAATTCCGAGTAAGTAGACGGGAAGAGATTTCACATCGAAGAAATTCCACTCTGCTGCCTTATTGACTCCAAGCATACCGAGGACGAGGACTGCGCCGAGTAGCTGGCCCGGCGGGATGTACGGGAGTGACCGCGCCCACCATTCACTCACCATCGGCGTAATGAGAGACGCACCGAAGAGCGTTCCCAAGAATATCAGCAATGCACCGTACTTCCCTCGGAATTGTCCATTGAACAGCAAAAACCCATCCCGCGCTTCGTAGACACCTATCCCGACCACAGCCATCGTGAGGCCAGTCATAATGCTGCCTAAATGGTTCGACACGTACTGGAGGGTTTCTGCTATCACGTTCACAACTGATGGGTTATTGGCAGATAAATGTTCGATAACCGAGGTGAAAGTGAAATCCGGGCTTGTTCAGCGGCTCGACAATAACCACAATAAAAGAGCCATACTCATCGCACCCGGACAACACGTTCTTTTCTTACGAGCGTCATCGCCCGTTTTCAGAACATGATCCTCTCTTATCCCCATCAAATCTTGATGATGAGAGTGGGCCACCCTGTCGAAGGCCGAGTGACGACGGTTTACTATCGTGAAGGCATTCTCGACGAAGATATTCGAGAAAGCAACTCAGAGCAGTATCTCAGTCAACGACTAAAACGACTCCATGAGCACAACTACTTGAAAAACTTGTACGACACTGGACTGTACGAGCTACGACGTGACCTGCGAGGGATATCACAACAGATGTGATGAGTAGGATGTGGACCCCGTGAGGTGATTTATCAGTAGCCGTTGTGAAACGAGATCCAATGAGTGCCGGAAACGATCAACTTCGCAGAGAAGTTAACGGAAAATTCCGACCACCACTCGACGTCCTGCTCGATCCATCTCTATTCGTCGCGAGCAGCTCACTCGACCGTCTGACCGATTCCAAAGTCTTCGAATCGCAGACGCAAGCGACACTCGGAGAGATGCCAACAAAGCCTCGAATCAGAACTCTGTGTGTACCCGCGACGTTTCGAGAACTGCTCGAAAATGGAGACCAGCACGACGTACAGAATACGAGTGTGTGGAACTTCTATCGTGGGCAGGCCGAAACGTCCTCCAGAGACCAGGTCGTTGCTTCACTCAACCGAAACGGAGTGAGTGAGTTTTCGAGTGATTCGCAGCCTTCAGGACTGCAGTGGGAGAACGCGTTGGACAAATCTGCTCGAGACAGCCGACTGCTGGAAACGCTCGGCGAAGAACACGAATTCCTTCGTTCAGGTGGAGTCGTCTTATCGAGGACACCAACCTTCGTCAAAGCACTCCGGGATGCTGGGTCACCGACCATCGACGTCGGGAAAGCACAGTTGACTACTGAGGTGAGAGACAGGCTGACCGATATTGGATACAAGGATCCAGCCAGTGTCTGTGTCTTCGGCGTTTCGTCAGCTGGTTCGACTGTCGATGCGCTGGTTGGCGATATTCTCTCAGCGAAGTCTGATTTGCTTCTCTACCGGCTTGATGCGTAATTAGTGCTCAACACCCACGATACTCCAAATCAGACCACCACTTCCTAGGGTACATTTTGAGAGCCATTTGGCAATGGCTGCTGTCCGTATTGTTCATGCTCGAAAAATCGTTTTTGCTCTCGGTAGTTAGTGGCATTCGTCGCAGTTGACCTCACCAATTATCGACACGAGTGGGTTCTGTGAGGTGATTTCTCGGCCACATACGGTACATTGTACTGTATCCGTTACTCCAACACCAATCCCGTAACCTACTGTGAGTGGCTGGATGACGCCCTCTTCTGCAAGTTCTATCTCAACCTCGCCACGTTCGTATTCGACCTGCGTTGCGGTGAGTGGAGATACTTTGACGTCGAGTGCGTGCCGTTGGCGTATCTCCTTTTGTCGCTCTGGGAAGCCCTGATCACGACGGCGACGGAGATCACTTAGCTCAGTCGTCAACTCTTCGAGTTTCCCTTTTATCTGCTTTCGCTGCTTGAGTGCCTCGACACGCTCTACCTGCTCACTTGCGTCGATGGTTGCTCTCGACTCGTCGAGTTTCGACGACAAACTCTCATGTCGCTCTTCGAGTTCCCGAATCCGCTGTTGTTGCATCTGGCGGAACTCCTCCACTTCGGCGTCCGCCGCTCGCGAGGCTTCCTCATGGACCTCGTCAATGAGGTCTTGTACACGGTCTACTACCTGCCTTTGTCCCTCGTCGACGAGGCCCCGCACGTTTTCTCTCCCCAACGAAGGCTGGCCACCACTTGGGGAGTCATCGGTAAAGGAAGTGATTCGGAGAAAATTCCTCTCCAGTCCCTCCAACGACTCACCAGATCTGGCGTCAAGTGCGACCACCCGAAGGAACTCTCGCTGATACTCACTCACAGTCTCGATGCTCACTCGAAAGAGCACGACCAGTGCGGACCGATCGTAGTACGGAGCGAATTCGGCATTTCGGACCTCAACATCGCCTCCTCGAAGCCACTCCGGAAGTTCGATTTCCGTCGACTCGGAGGTCAGGTTGATTCTGCCCGCTGGCGTGCGTCGAACCGCTTCGTCCAACAGTTCGTGTAGAAGTCGGCTCTCGGGATGGAGGAGTTCCGTGTTCTCTTCGGGGCTGTCGCTTTCCGTTCCGCAGACCACTGTGAACTCGTCAGGTAACGATTGAGTGTCCGCACCTTCGGGAACGCTCACGTCCCAGGTATCGCCTCGCTGTTCGATGGTGCAACCGAGAGAGCGCAGATACCGTTCCGCGAACGACTCGACAGCGGACTGCGTCACGGGGACCGACGCGTCAGTCATCGCTCGCCCCCAAGTCGAAGCCCTCGAAGACGCCACTGTTGAACTCCTCAAGCTTGTCGGCGAGGTCGCGTTGCTCCCGTAAATCGACGGCCATGGCGTCGAAGTCGTTCTCAAGATCGACCTCGGAACCGGCGTTCATCAGGCGTTCGAAGATCTCGTCTTCGAAGCTCGTCCCAGACTCCTCCAACCGGCTCAGGATCGAACTCAGTTCGCCGACGCTCTGTTGGAATAGGTCGATTTTGTGGTAGAGACGTTCGAGTACGTACTCCTCGACGGTGTCCTTCAGCGCCATGTTGAAGACAAACACGTCCCGTTTCTGCCCGATTCGGTGGACGCGTCCAATGCGCTGTTCAACGCGCATTGGATTCCACGGCAAGTCTAAGTTGACCAAGATATTGCAGAACTGTAAGTTGCGGCCTTCGCTCATGGCGTCGGTCGAAACGAGGATTCCACCCTCCTCTTCGAAGTCTTCGACGATCTGCTCCTTCTCATCGCTAGAGTGGCCGCCGTGGAACGCGTGTACCGTGTACCCCTCGGAAGCGAGCCGGTCGAGGACCTGACGCTGAGTCGCCCGGAACTGAGTGAAGACGATGACTCTCCCCATCTCAACGTTGTTTCGGGCCTCTTCGACGATTTCCAGCAGTCGCTCTTGCTTGGTCACCGTGTCGACCTCTTCAATCAGATCAAGAATCGACTCCAGTTCGCTCGTGTGCCCGAGTTCGGATTGTTCGTAGAGTCGCTTCTCGATAGTCTGTTTGAGGGCGACCGGACTGCTGACGACCTCCTTCTGGAGGAGCATCAACACTAGCTTCTGACCTTGGTCTTGGCTATAGGCACCTTTGACGTAATCAGTGACTGCCTGGTAGAGTTCGCGTTCCTTCGGGGTTGGCTCGAACGTCCGTGTGTCGATGGTTCGGTCCGTGAAGTCGATGTCCGTGTCTTCCCGTCGGTTCCGGATCATCACCTTGCTCAACCGTTCCTGTAGCTCATTTCTGTTGACGAGGGTCTCCTGATTGCTATTCACGAAGTAGTGGTGGAAGACGTCGCGCGTGCCGAACAACCCGGGACGGAGCAGCGAGACGACGTTGTACAGGTCCGTCAGTTCGTTCTGAATCGGGGTCGCTGTCAGGAAAAACGCGTAGTTGTACGAGAGCCGGTCGATGAGATCGTAACGGTCGGTCTCCTCGTTCTTGACGTAGTGTGCCTCGTCAAGGACGAGCACGTCCCAGTCCCGGTCGAGGACCGTCTGACGGTGTCTCTCGCTCTTCGCCGTGTCTATGCTTGCGATGACGTAGTCGTGGGCGTCGAAGCCAGCGAACTCGTCGTCGTAGTTGCAGACAAAGTCGAGGCCAAATTTCTCGCGGAGTTCGGCTTGCCACTGTTTCGCCAGTTGAGCTGGCGTGAGAACGAGAACGGAGTCGTCCGTCTCTCTGAAGTGCATCTCCTTCAGGATCATCCCCACCTCGATGGTCTTCCCGAGTCCGACCTCGTCGGCGAGCAGGGCTTTCCCATCCATCTCGAACAATGCGCGGTATGCCGCGTCTACTTGGTGTTCGAGCATTTTGACGGAGTTCTCGTCCAATTGCTTCAGCGACCAAAGTTCGGAGTCTGGCCGACCGGCTCGGAGACGAGCGGCTTGAACACTTAGGAGGTGGGCGTCGCCATCACTTCCCTCATCCCAAGATGCTAAAAGATCGTCTGTGGACTCGTGCGAGACCTCGATATCTACGAGGTCGTAACTTCCCATGACCCGATAGAGTCAGCAATCCGTAAAATACGTTTTGCGGTTATCTGGGTAATATCGGGTCGAAGTTCGAACTCCCCCTCAGTAGATGGTTGGAGAGTCGCTATTGAGAACATCGGTCATTCAGCTATTCTCGGCTGAGAGGTACCAATGTTCCATAGTATTTATTGGGCCTTCCAGATGTCTGATAAAGTATCAAAATGTCTCAGGCTGGTTCCCTGTCGAACACTCTCGAAGATACGGTGACGTTAAGCCGTGAGCTTCGGGAGGAAGGGCAGATCGACGGGCAGGTGAAACTCTACAACGTCGAGGACGACGAAGAGTTCGAATCGGACGCGGAACTCTTCTTCGAACGGACGCTGATGACCGAAGGGCTTCGAGAGGCCCTCACTATTCTTCGGGACTCGCTGACGGGAGAAGACCCGCGGGGGACGCACATCCTCTACGGGCCGTACGGGAGTGGGAAATCTCACCAGATGGTGGCACTCTATCACTGCTTCGCCGACTCGGAGGCGGCGGGTCGATGGGCTGACGAGTCCATCGACGGGTTCGGCGACGCGCTTCCGGACGACGCCACGCCTGTCACCGTCTCGATGCAGAACGAGCAGTACGAGTACCTCTGGGAACCGCTCTTCGAAGCACTCGATTACGACCTCGGAACGTTCGAGTCGGGTGGCTATCCCGATATGCAGAAGATTCAGGAGGCCGTCGGCGACGAGACAGTCGCGTTCTTCGTCGACGAGTTGGAGGACTGGTTCGACACCCTCCGCGGCGACCGCAAGAGCGCGAATAAGGGGTTCCTCCAAGCACTCCTCGAATCCACGGCACTCTCTGATCTCGACCTCTATACTGTTGTCTCCGTTCTCCGTGAGGGGTCCGAAGTCCACGACATTCTGAACCGAGAACAGGCGGTCGAAGTCAACATGAACAATCAGGTGGACAAGCGCGAGGTTCTCCGCCACCGTCTGATTGATTCGGTAGATGAGAATGCTGCCGGGGAGATCGTTAACGGATACTTCGATGCATACGACCAAGCAGAGGGCCACGTCGACCTCCCTGATGATTTGCTATCGGAGATGCACGATCTCTATCCGTTCCATCCCGTGCTCCTCGACGCCCTTGAGACGCGCTACTATGCTGACGAGGGTAACCAGAACACACGCGGGATGATCTACCTCTTCTCGAAGGTTCTCCTGGAGATGCGGGACCAGACGGACCTAATCACGCACGGGGACATCGACGCTATCGAGTTCGAAGATGAGCTGGCAAAGATCAATTACGAGCGCCTGAACGCGGCGACTGGCGACATCAAGAACCGCGTCGACGCGGACGAGGTCCCCCACGGGCGTCGTATCCTGAACGCGATCCTGCTCTACTCGTTGAAGCCAAGTGAGGGCGAGGGAGCCAACGTCTCAGAGATCGTCATGGGGGCGTACCAGACTGGCGACCTCGTCTCCGACGTCGTCCTCAACCTCGAACGTCTACACGGCGTCGCGTGGCACCTCCACAAGCTCAACGGGAAGTACGCCATCCGCGACCGGCAGAACCCGAACGCGCTTATCCGAAACGCCGCGACCGACGTCTCGGAGACGTCGGCGAAAGCCGAGATTGCGGACTTTGTCGCGGACATCTTCGGGTCCAACGCCCACCCAGTGGGTTTCCGCACGAACGACATGCGGGACATCCCCGACAACCGCGATATCAAGGTAGTCGTGAAGGACAGCCAGTGGACGCAAGAAGAGGTCAAGAAGGTCATCACGAACGACGGACGCGGGCGCGAGTGGCGGAACACGCTCGTGTTTGTCCAGCCCTCGGGTGACAAAGCAATCGAGTCGGGGACTCGCTACATCGACAAGGCGCGGTACATCGAGGGTGCGCGGCAGGTCCTCGCAGACGAGTCCCTCGACGACGAAATTCGAACGTCGATCCAGGGGATGAAGGACCAAGAGGAGAACGAACTGCGCGAAGAACTGCAGTTGCTTTACGGCGAAGTTCTCGACGGCGACGACCTCCTCAACGAATTCGACCTCGCTGCACCAATGGAACTGGATGTCTACGTCATGGACGAGGCCGAACTCGACGGATCGAACATCGCCGATTCCGCGGCGGCCGATCCGTTCGACCTCCAGTCTCACGTCTGGGCAATCGTCCAGGACCTGCTCGACCGTCGTGGAGAGATATCCGTCGACGACGTCTACGAGCAGTTCCTCCGCGACCCGCAGCTCCCGATTCCGGGGAGCGCCAACGACGTGCTGAATGCGACCGTGGAGGCACTGAACGGCAAACCAGTGCTCGCGCGAGACACCGGCGGCTTCCGCGACGACCTCTCCGGGAGTTCCCTGGATACGGTGCTCGTCTACAAAGACGACGTCGAGCTATGGGGAGTCGACGACGTAGAACAGGAGCTCCGACGACGCTTTGGTAGCGGAACAACCGTAATCGACGTCGGAGACTTTGAACTCGAACTTATCGAGGACGGCGAGGTCTGGATCGACGGCGACAGCCACGACGTGGTGATGCGCGCCATTGGGCGGCTGAACCGCGAGGACCAGTACGTTGTCGTGCGTGGTAACCAGATCCTCGACAAACCGCAGTCCGACGCGACCCTCCGCGACGTCGGCAGCGCGACGACCGTCGGCGCGTCGTACCTCGCGAACCGAATCGGAGAGCAGATCGAAGAGACCGGGTACGCGAACCTCGACACTATCCTCGGGGAGATTCGCGCCGACGAGACCGTGTTCCTGCCGCCTGACGAGACCGAGGCGGCGGCCCGCGAGGCCGTGAACGACTACCTCGTCGACGACTACGTGCTGGAGGCCGGCGGTCGGTACCTGGAATCACTCGGCGACCGCGACCCAACAACGGTCAAGATCGTGCCGACGGTCTCTGACCGGATCGGGGAACAGATCCTCGACTACCTCGGCGACCTAGAACCCGGTGACCAGTTCACCGTGAGCAAGGTGAACGATCGGTTCGACAGCAGCGTCACCGAGGACATGGTGAAGACGTTCCTGCTGCAGAACCTCGGGCGTGAGGAAGAGCCGGCGTATGTCGTCGGGCCGACCGGCTCGGACAAGTCGTCCGACTGGGTGCCCGGCTACCCGTTCCGGATTCCAGAAACGGAGACGCCGACGTGGCGCTTCGAGTACAACGGCGACGACGTCGCCGCGATGCGGCGCAAGTGGCGACGAGACCACCAGACGGGCTCAGTCGAGTACGGCGACGTTACGTTCATGCTGCCCGATAAAGACGGTGTTCCCGGCGCTCTTCAGGGGACCGTCGACGTCGAGCGGACGCAGGTCAGCTTGACGTTACGTTCTGAACAGGACTACACAAAGGTGCAGGACCTCTTTGAGCACATGCCCGACGAGGCGTCGAGCCTGAAGATCGAGATTAGCTTCCAGAAGTAGGTCATACACGTACCTAGCGTATGTGATATGGTCCTCTCGAACTAGTTCGTAGGAGAGGAAGCTTACTCTCATTCGCTGCTCCTGATTTGACTCCAAATGTAGCCTAGAATCGACTTTTTGTCAAACTTCATAGTGAGGTGACTGTGCCGATGTTAGTCACCATGCGGCGCCACTAACCACCGTCTAAAGATCGGTTCGAGTAGGATCTGTGCGCTATATTGAAGAGGACACAGTCAGGATATTTGACCAAATGGCTGTTTTCAAGGAATATTCACCGGGATACAAGAAAGATGGTTACTACGTACACATCTCTATTCCTGGCGCTGACCATCCGATACCCCTCCAGACACCTGACGAGATTGCTGATTTTTATCTTTCCACCGGATACGCAGCAGGCGATCAGGTTCCGGATCAACTCGTCTGGGCCCTATACGAACTTGACCTACACTGGACAGGTAAGGGTGGAATTTCCCGATCTAGCGCTTCTAAACCTGACGGAGAGTCGGCACCCGAACTCGCGCCGGAAGATGTGGAACGCATCCAACAATATGTCGATTCGTACACCGGTGAGTACGCTGAAGACCTTGAGCGGTTAGTTGGCCGCTTGGAAGTCAGTACAGAATCAATAACGAATCCCGACTTTGACCTACAAGAAGTGTTTGACCGAACCCCACCCGTTAACTTCAGTACGGTCTCCGAGGAGTTCACGAGAGACTCGAAGCAACGAATCCAGAAGTGGCTTCCTTCTATGGTGATGGATGAGGAGGACCGGAAAGCGGTTGACGAGCGTCTGGCTGGGGAAGGTTTCGGGAAATCACCACACGACCATCTGATTGATCTTCTCCAGACCCCGGACTACGAGTCAATCCTTGACTCTCACGCTGCCCATCCGTGGACAGTGTCCTCGATAACGGTACGCGAGGATACCGTCGTGGGTTCGACAGAAGACCCGGACCAACCGATACTCACGGCGATGTACGATGAAGAGCAACTATCGGTAGGAAACGTTCTCTCCTTCACCGTTCAAGATCTCCGTCTCTACCAGACTCCGGTAGATTTTGAACTCGCAGTTGTCACTTCCACCACAGAGAAGATTGCTGTCGCAATCTCTGAGGGAGAGATTGTGGACTTCACGGTCACACCGGGGTCGAGTGATTCAGGAAGGTTCGACGACGACGAGATATCTGACTTCGCAACTGAGTACACTGATGCGTCGGAGAAGACCGTGACACACTCCCTCGCGATCTCGTTTGTTCACCTACTTCCAGAGATGTTGGAGTACTGTAATGCAATACCAGACTACGAGATGGCCTCCACAGACCCGGGAACGGATTTTTATGAGATAGTGTTCTGAACGATTTGTCCATCCCTTGACTTCCACACTCGAAGACCGCCTGTATTGCTCCACAGACCAATTGGTATGCCGTGTTTGAGGGAACTCCATCACGGAAACCGGATGCCTGTATAAAGAACGCACACTTATGGGGTTCCTGCATAATCGCATCTATATACTGAATAATGTCTGAGAAATCTGGATCTTCACAGGGCCGGCAGGAGCGGACGGAACTCCCCATTGAGCGAGGATTCCCCATTGAGCGAGTGAACGAAATCGCCGAGAAGGAGGGCCGGGCGAAGATGTACTACCGCCCTATCTACACGATGCACAAGTGGTGGGCTCGGCGCCTGGGTTGCGTCTTCCGTGCTGTCTCTCTCTATACTCTTCTTGACGACCCGGAGAAGGTCTCAGTGTTCGAACCGGGCCACGAGGGGAACACGCTCGCGGCCTATGGCGACGGCCCCGACGGCGAGTCTGACATTGACGTGGCTTCGCTGCTCGAACGCGTGGACATGACTGACCCAGAGAGCCTCTGGGAACTCTACCCGAAGGACGTCCGCGTTGAGGACAAGAAGATTCTCGACCCGTTCATGGGCGGCGGCACGTCGCTCGTCGAGGCATCGCGCTTCGGCGCTGAGGTCGTCGGTAACGACCTGAACCCCGTCGCGTGGTTCGTCACGAAGAAGGAGCTCGAAGCCGGCCAGACCGACGTCGAGGATCTTGAAGCGGCCTTCGAGCAGGTGAAGGAGGATGTCGCCGACGAGATCACGCAGTACTACAAGACGCCCTGTCCGAACGGCGACCACGACGCCGACGTGATGTACAACTTCTGGGTGAAAGAGTTGGACTGCGTCTCCTGTGGGCACACAGTTCCGCTGTTCAAGGACTACCGTGTCGCTGCTGGCAGGTACGAGAACGACGACAAATACAACGTCCTCTGTCCAGGTTGTGGATCGGTGACTCTCGTGGACGATTGGCAGTCAGAGTCAGTATGTAATGACTGTGGGCACGGTTTCGTTCCAAAGGAAGGGAACGTATCACGAGGTGGGAAGTACAACTGCCCAGACTGTGGACAAAAATACGCGATTACCGACGCAATCCAAGAACAAGGCGCTCCTGATCTGCGCCTTTATGCTTTAGAGTATTACTGCGAACATTGTGACAATACGGGTGAAAATAAGAGCGCCTACAAAGGGTACAAGCAGGCAGAAAGATACGATATCGACCTCTTCGAACAAGCAAAGACAGAGTGGGAAGAGCGTGAAGGTCTCTACGAATACGTTCCCCATGAAAAGATTCCAGAGGGAGCTATAACCGCGGCTTCGTCAGTCAGCGGTAACGACGTATTCCAACACGGATACGAGAGTTGGCAAGACATGTTCACAGAGCGCCAGCTGTTATCACTTGCTAAGCTCCTACGTTCAATAGAATCTGTGGATGACCAAAACCTCTCAGAATACCTTCTCTTGGCAGCTTCTGAGTCTCTACGATATACGAATAAGATGGTGTCGTATAACACGACATACAATAAAATCGGAGACTTCTTCCGCAACAACTCCTTTACACCACCAACATACCCTGTTGAAAATAATGTTTGGGGTGCTAAGTGGGGGAGTGGAACGTTCAGTGCCATGTTTGATATGGTGAAAACTGGCGTCGAATATGCAAATTCACCTACTGAGCGTCACATAAAAGATGGAGAGACCGTAAAGACGCCAGAATTCTCACAATCGATTGGTGAGAATGCTGAAATCCACCAAGGAGATATGCGTCAGCTTGACTACGAGGACGAATTTGACGCTGTTATCACCGATCCCCCGTACTACGACAATATCATCTATTCAGAGGTCGCTGACTACTTCTATGTCTGGCAGAAGGTTCTCCTCGAAGACGAATACCCCGGTTTCGACCAAGATAAAACACCCCGTGTAGAGTCTATCGTCACAAACCCATACTTAGACAAAACCGCCGAAGACTTTGAATCCGAACTTGGTCAAGCATTCTCTGTCATCAAGCGTGCACTCAAAGATGACGGGTCACTCACGTTCACCTACCACCACAGTGACTCCGAGTCGTGGGGTGAACTCCTTGAATCCCTCTGTAACGTCGGGTTTGAGGTGACTGCGACCTATCCGATCACTGCTGATATTAACAAATTCATCGGTGGCGAAGCGGTCTCTTTCGATATCATCGTCGTCGCCCGGCCCCTTGACGAAACCGAGCCCGCGTCGTGGAAATCGCTCCGCCGCGATATCTACCGCACGGCCCGACGCACCCGTAAACAACTCGAAGAGAACCGCGAGCTCTCTCGCGGTGACATCGGCGTGATGGAGATGGGCGCGTGCTTCCGCGAGTACTCGAAGCACCACGGGAAAGTCCAGCGCGGCGGCGAGATCATGTCCGCGAAGGAGGTCGTCCAGGAAATCTACGGCATCATCCAGGAAGCCAGTGACATTGGCGTCGAGGACGTGTTCATCGACCTTCTCGACACGCCGAGCCCTTCGTTCGACGACGTCAACAAGCTCTGCCGTGGGACGAACGCCAAGCCCGAGGAGCTCAAGGAGATGTGCCTGTACAACCAGGACGACGGCTTCCAGCTCGGCACCTGGGACGAGGAGAAGCGCCAGGCGTACATCCAGGAGCGCGTCAACGGCGACGGTGGCGACCACCTCTCGAACCTGGACAAGCTCCAGTTCCTGCGCTACCGCTACGAGAAGGGCCAGGCCGTCCAGAACTACGTCCAGAAGTGGGGCGTTGATGACGACCTCCGAGAGCTCGCTGGCCGACTCGCAGACGTAACCGGCGACGACGCCTACGCGCGGGTGCTCGGGGATCGGGACATCACGAGCTACTGAGACCACTCTCGACTACAGGTTTTTTCGTTAGACTCGATCATGCCCTGGCTCACAGGCTTCGTCTGAGGAATTTCGGCCTGTGCGTTTCACCCACGTCGACTGCGGTCTCCTCTAAATCCTCGACAACACCGTCTATGTGCTTATGGCCGACAATTAAACAACCTCTCTCAGGCTTACCCTCCCCTTTCAGGAGTTCCTCGATGTTGTCCGCGATCACACCGTTTCGCTCTTCGAGTGTCAGGTACGCGAGTGGGATTATCGGGAGGAATCCCATCACCACCGCGAGAGAGACGAAGAAAAATGAAGAGAGGGGAATCCCGTACACGAGGAGGATATTTGGCCAGAGTGCGATACCGAAGGACAATACCGAGAGTGTCAGAGCTACCCATGCCCAACTGAAAGCGGATAGTAGGGGGTTCACGTCACTCGCACTCCTAACGATCGTCTCATCAACGGGCTTCATCTGTAGTTTGCGTTCACGAGCAATCTTTTTCGTCACAGCGGTGTCGACCGAGTCGAGTTGTCGAGTGAGCAGAAATCCACCAGCTTGCCAGAATGAATTCAGGAACTTGCCTGCTATCCACACCGTTGGATTGCGGAGTCGTAGAGAGTTCCAATCGGACTTGTCTGGTTCCTCTCGTGGTGCTTCGGTGAAGAAAACGTCCGCCTCCGAGGAGAACGCTCTGAGCTCTTCCTCGACCTTTTGCGGGCGGTCGAGATGATACGTACCAAAAATATCGACCTTCACCATTACCACCCTGTATTCGTCCACGTGAAATAATATCTAAGGTGATGAGTCCGTCATTGAATCCTTCCTACCTTCGTAGCACACCCACTAGGGGATCGACGCGCCACCTCAGGAGATGACGCGTCGCATCCACGACGGACTGGCTCGACGCTCTCTCGACGACACTCTCCGAGGTTGAAAACCTTCAGAGGGTCTTTTGCGAGGAACGACGCCTCCGAGGGTGCCTCTTGTCGGGCGAACGCACCCATTTTTCACCCCTCGGAGATGATAGGTAGATAATGGCAGGACCCGGACAAATTCCCGGACGCTACAATCTCGTCATCAAGGGGGCGTACGAGACTTTCGAGCATCAGATTCCAATAGCAGATTTCGTACAGCGACTCGAAGAAGACAACGTGCCCGACAAAGTGAGCGTCGTCGGGCTCGCGGACGCCTTGGCTGACGAGGACAGGGCCAACGGCCTCGCTCGTGAGATGGACCGACGCGCGAACGACCTTGAATACCAGAGTCCCACTGTGCAGTTCGTCGTCGACGGCACGTTCCACCGGAGTGGGAGGACGTACGACCTCCGCTTCGACGGTGAGCTGTACTCCCTCCAGCGAGTGTTCGGACCACAACTCGAACGAAAGGGAGACGGTGACTGGTTGGTCGCCCCGTTTTGAGGCGTCCTCTCGTGAGTCGAATGACTGACACCACCGGTACTGCTTTGGCCCCTCCGAAATGAATCAGAATTAATGGGTGTCTTCGACGTCGAACCGCGGGAGTTCCCCGACCGGGTGAGCTTCAACCATTACCTGGCGGAGAACTACGACACTCTCGTCGACGGCGATCTGTACGTCATCGCCGGACTCACACAGTACTCGCGGGACGAGTTCCTCGAACTCCTCCGACGAGAAGGATACGAGATCGTCGAGGATTACGGGGGGATTCAGAAGATCAGCTGCGACTTCGGCGGGGACCGCCCGGCAGAGTTCTACTTCACCTACGACGTTGAGGAGAGCGTCATCCTGTTTTACACGGACATGCGGAAGACCGAGGAGATCAAGAACACGGTCGAACCCCTCCTCGAAAACCAGCCCGGGGTACACTACCTGTATATAAGCCCGGGCCTCCTGCAGGAGATCCGAGAGAAGATAGTCTCGGACGACCCGGCGACCGAGATAACGGAGTTCGTCGCCAAACGCACCGAGCGGACGGACACCAGTTCCCGGTTCCGGCCCGACGAGTGGCGAACGATCAACTACTACGGCCGAGACGGGCTGGAGAGCCTCCGCGAGATGGAGGAGTCCTACGGTGTGCTGCCTCGGATAATGGAGTTCAACGTCCCGGGGGATTTGCGGTTCAGAATCAACCACGAGGGCGTGTTCAAACTCAAGAGCGGGAGCCTCCTACGCCTCTTCAAACACATCGAGATGTGTATCGAGGAGGCCCTCAAGGTCAAGCTCGCGTACGAGCGAACGGACTTCCGGATGGTGAGGGCGTCTAAGTCTCTCGAAGTCCCGACGGCGGAACCAGCCACGGTCGCCCTGCAGAACAGCATCCAGTACCACGAATTGGACGCGTTGAAACAGAGCCTGAGCGAGGAGAACTACGTCCTGTTCAACACGTACGCGGAGGAGGGATCGCTGTACTTCACGACGGAGGTGATCGACCGGGTCAAGAACAGCGCGTTCAGGATTAAGGCGAACGAGAATCAGATTCGGATCTTCCCGCAAGACGAGAGCGACCTCGGTACGTTCTATCGCTTCTACGAGTTCATTCAGGACAGCGTTGACGAGCGGGCCGAGTTGGCACGGGTGTAACGAGGATGGAGCTCGACGAACTGAGTAGTGAGGAAGTTCGTGATTACTACGACGAACTCGTTGAGCGCAACTCGTTCCTAAGCGAGCTGAAGGGGGAACACGAGGACGAGCTACGGGAGGACGAAGATGCGGTGGAAGTGGCTCGAAAGGAGGTGAATTCGGAGATTGAACGGGCGAAGAAGCACGACTCGATGCTTACGTCCACGATCTCCGCCTTCCTACCGGGGGGACAGATCGAACGGGAGACTGGATGGGTGTTCAGAGGTGCCGAGCCGCTCTCCGAGTACAACGAGTCGAACGCCGACGCGATATTCTGTAATCCGGAGCGAAACATCGCGCTCATAGTCGAATGTAAGACCAGCGTGTCCTCCCCCGGGAGCGCTCTCACCCAAATCTACGATGCCGCCGAGGCCGTCCGTCAGCACAGAGAGGAGCTCTCGGACCACATCGACATGGAGATCGACCAGTTGGAAACGGCGATCTGCGTTCCCAGCTACCACGACGAAGTCGTCGCCCGCCGAATCGAGGAAGAGGAGGAGAACGGAGACGCGGAAGAGCGGGTGTACCTCTGGCGCTTACACTACCTCCAAGAGACCGAGCGCCTGGACCTGTTCACCAGTTTCGCCAACCGAACGCGCTCAGAGGCGACTCACGACAGCGAGCTCTCGCAGGTTCTCAACTCGGGCGTCGAGATAACGAAACAACGGCAGGTCACGCCGTCGTTCTACCCCTCTTCGCACACGTTCCAGATTATGGAAGCCGCCTTTGGCCAGATCCTGAAGAGGCGTATCACGAACGACGGACCCCTACGCGAATTTTCCGAGGAGGAGCTCCGAGAGATACTCACGTCACAGAGACACCTCCCACACTATTCGGCGGAGACGGTCGGCAATCGAATCCTGGGCGGCCTCACCGACCGCCTGATGTCGGATAACCTGGTCACCGAGATTGATTCCGAGGACGCGGAGCTCACGGATGGTTCCGAGTACTACAGATATCGGGTCCGAGGGAGGTCTATCGAAACCGTGCTTAACAACCTGAAAGAGAAGTATCGACAGAGGGCCCTCGATAAGAAGCTGGAACTGCGAGCGATAGAGGCCGCGCTTCGGGAGTTCGATGAACAGCAGCGTTCGTTCGACGAGTTCTTCTGACCGCCGCGGTTAGAGCAGCTTCAGCGGACCTTCCTTCTCCACCTTCCCATTCCCGTTCTGAAGGAAGTAGAGATCAATCCATTCCTGCCCGTGGTCTCGGCAGAACACGGGGACGCACGTCGTCGTGTGTTCGTACCGGCGGTCACACCGCGTCTCGATTTGCTCTCGGGTCCAATCGCCATCCTGCTCCAGATCGAAGCGATTGCGAACTTCCCAGGAGTGCTCGTCGGCGGCAGCCTTGACGACTCGCAGCGAGAAGTCACGCACGTCTTTGAACGTGAACGGACCGCTCATCGACTTCGCTTGCGACAGGTCTGATTCTGCGACGCCGTCGAGACAGAGCTTGTTCTCCGAGACGGCGCGGAACGCTTCGATTTCGGGCACTCGCTCGACGAGCACGTCGTGGAGGTACTCATGGACGACGTCGTCGTAGCCGTCCAGTGAGAACTCGCCTTCCGGGGAGACGATCTGCAGCTCCGCGCCCGTCTGGGTTATTCGTCGACGCTTCGGTTCCAACAGGGGACAGAGGAACGCAAGTCGGTCCGCGTGCAGGAGGTACGCGTAGCTGAACAGCCGCGAACGGGACGACGACTCTTTGACCGGATCGTGCCCCTCGGCGTAGTACTTCGAATCGAGGACGGCTAGCGTCTCCTCACCCTCTTGGACCGCGTGGTCCGGCTGATGGTAGACCTCGTACTCGTCCTCAAAGGGGTTGACCGACGGCGACCTGACAGGCGTGACGTCGGCCAACTCGTTCAGGTGGTCGTACGATTTGACACGGTTGAGCTCACGTTCGACGACGACCTGCGAGTACTGTTCGAACAGCGACTCCATATTCAACACATAGTCGACGACGAGTTCTCTCGGCCCTTCCCGAAGCTGCTGGCCGAGCGATGACGACATGACGGCTTTCGAGACGTCGAACGCCTTGCGGTAGTATCGCCGCTGCTTCGGGAGGTCGTGGAGTGTGAGTCGCCGGTACTCGTCCATTCGACCGAGACCGCTGCTCACGCCCATTCCCTCGAGCCGCTGCACCTCGCGGTGGACCTCCGAGAAGATTCGATCGTACGCTGGGTGCTCGTTCTCGTGCGAGTTCTGTTGGAAAAGCCGAAGGAGAGTCTTCCCCGCGTAATGAAGCAGGGAGTTCACCGCGTTGTCGTACTCCGTCTCGTTGCGGATCCAATTCGGCTCGATGGTTCCCCGGACGTGGTTCAGTAGGGTCTGCTCGACGTCGATATCGCCCCGTCCGTCTAGGCTGTCGATCCGCCTGATGACTAAGTCCCGAATGAAACCGTGGCGTTGGATAGTCTCCAGTCCATCCAGGTAGTTGATCGCCAGCACCACGAAGACGTCGTTGAGATGAACGTCGTCGGAGAGGAAGTCCCGCAATGGGATTCCGTGGTATTCGATGGAGCGGTTCTGGTCGTAGACGGCTAACAGCATATCGAAGATGTGCTCCCAGTCGATTTTTGGATCGACCTGCACCTTCGATGACGGCGTCAGACTGACGACGCCGATAATGTCTGTCGCTTCGACGTGGAGTACCTCGTTCTCGTCCCCGTCGACGGTGACCGTCACCACTTCATACTCCCTATCGGAGTCAAGAGCTTCCTGGTGTTTGGTGAATACTCCTGGACTCTCCTGTGTGAACGATGCGCGACGAAGTTGGTCGCCGATGGTGGGAGGACATCCCTCTATACGGATCTCGCCCCGTTCCGGGACGTTGAACGTGTCCTGCCCATACTGGTACACTTCGTCAACGCTGCTCATTATTCGTACGAGCCCATCTGTCGTCGTTCTTGTTCGAGCTCACGCTCAGCCAACTCAGCTGCAGGCGAAAGGTCGAACTCCTCGAACTCCCCGTTCAACGCCCTGTAGTGTTCGGCGATGCGTTCGACCTGCGGGAACGCCGCAGAGTTGAGAAGTCGCGGGACGATGTAGGTTCGGAAAGCCTGTCCAACGGCGTCCGTCTGGTCGTATTCGTATTCGCCACCATCACGACACCCGACTCCGAGGAAGACGGCAACGTCGCGGTAATGCATCGGGCCAAACCGCATGATTGCCCCTTGTGAGGTGGCTTCGTGACCGTGATTAATACCCTCGTAGTCGCGTTCGAAGAGCCGTAGAATTTCGTTCTCATCTAAATCCGTCTGGTCCGTCACATGGCTCGTAATCCAGTCTTTGAACAGTTGACGGCGTTTGTCTTCTTCGTACTCGTCAAGTTCGATCATCGCAAAGCGACGGGTGATTGCATTGTCAAGCTCGTTCACCGTCCGGTCAGACATGTTCATCGTGCAGATGATGTTTACCCGTTCGTCGAGTTCGATGGTTTCCCCCTCGTCGGTCTCGAAGATGGTCTGGTGGGGATTCTCTATTGCGGTGTAAAGGGGACCGAAAATCTTCGATATGTCTGCACGGGTAATCTCGTCGAGAATGACACCATACTCGACATCAAAACGCCGAGCGCGCTGGACTGCCTCTGAGACGCAGCCGAGCTTTGTCCGATAGCTCAGTGATTGCCCTGTGTAGTCCGGGCTAATCCCACCGATGATGTCTGATGGGGTCCACGAAGGTGTCGCCGTATTGAGTGCGTATCCGATTCCGGTTTCACGGGCCAGTTGCTTTGCAAACGTCGTTTTGCCTGTCCCAGTTGGTCCGTACAAGACGACCGGTTTACCGGCTTCGAGGGCAACTTTCGCGTTCCGTCGGACGTCACGTGGAACGAGGATTTCCTCAGGTGTTTCGTCACCGCGGAGGCTTACGACGCGTTTGAGTCGGTCAGATGCGAGCGTAGACTCGAGGACAGCACGTCGTACCCGTCCTAACCCCCGCTTGCCATCGTGGATTACGTCCAGCTTTTCTTCTTCAATTAGATACTCGAGGACTTCTTCATCAGCAGCAGTCCGAATTACTTCAACGACATCGTCTGTTACGCGACGAAGTATTCCGATCTCATCTCTTGCGTCGTCAAGCGTGTAGCTATCATCAGACGAGTTATTCATTGTCTGATACAGGACGACCAGCGGTTATAAATCCCACCTCGTTGGAACAAAAGTCAAGCCAGTTTTCACTACTTAGTTTATCTCGGGAGTACCGGCTTGGTAACCATGACTCGTCCCGGTGAGTTATAGAATCTATCCACGGAACAAACTCTGAGGTAAGAACAGCACACGTCTTCGTAACTAACAAAACCCACCTTCACCACTCGGGCTTTTCAGGAGAAATGCAACTTTTCGTTGCATCGAGCACTCAGAGAGGGAGGGGTGCGTCCAGTGTAACGAGCCACGTAGAAGCAACCCAGAAACATCGCCTCTGAGAGGGGGGTGCGTCCAGTGTACTCAACTGAACATCTCCGGCGCCCACACTCTAAAAGTGACTCCTTCTATTCGACTTCTCACGCAGTATTGTTCTGGTTTAACCGGCCGTCACTTAGTACTTTCCACGGGAATAGGCAGCGACTGTACCCTCTTCGACCTTCGAGAGAGTACATTGGACGCACCCCCCTCTCCCTCTATGCGAGAGCGAACTGTTTGTCAGTGGATGCACCCCTCTCTCTTTGGCGTCACTGGACATGGGAGTTTTATGTAGTATCCAACGAGAAATCACCCATGCGAGAGTTCGGCGAGGAGCAGACAATCTTCGACGATATGGACGTGTTGAACCCAAACAAGGGGTACCGTCCTCGTGAGCTTCCAGAGCGCGAGATGGAACTCGACGAACTCCATAGTGCTCTCCGTCCCGCCACGTTAGGGTCAACGCCACTCAACGTATTCGTCTATGGTCCAACTGGGCAGGGAAAGACGGCCGCAATCAATCTCAAAACTCACCAACTACAGAGCTTCGCCGATGACCAGGGAATCGACGTCACTGTGGTGAACGTCAAATGCAAAGGGCTGGACAAGTCATACCATCTACTCACCCATCTGGTGAAAGAACTTCGAGGCCCCGGTGCTGAACTTCCGAAAGGACACCAGAAAAAGGCGCTCTTCCAGATGGTCACTACGGAGCTCCGCAGAATTGGTGGCACAATCATCGTGATTCTCGACGAGATCGACGCCATCGGTGACGATGACTACGTGCTCTACGAACTTCCCCGACTCGAGCTTGATGACGTCCGACTCTCTATCATCGGGATCACGAACGACCTGCAGTTCCGCGAGAATCTGAATGCAGACGTCCGCTCTTCACTCGGAGAAGACGAAATCGAGTTCTCACCCTACAACGCTAACCAACTCCGCGCGATTCTCGCTCGCCGTGCAGCGAAGGGGCTCAAAAATACAGAGTTCGTCGAAAGGGCTGCTGAAAATTCCCGCCCTACTGTCTCGACCAACGGGATCGACGGCAAAGTCCTAGTCAGTGATGTACTCGAACCGGACGTCATCCCACTGGCAGCGGCTTTCGCGGCAGCTGATTCTGGGGACGCACGCCAGGCAATCAAGCTGCTCTTCCGCGCCTGCCGACTCGCCGACGACGCCGGAGAGCAATCCGTGACGGAACAGCACGTTCGCGATGCACGCGATTACATCGAACGGAGGGCCGTCGAACGGGGAATCCATTCCCTCCCAACACACGCGAAAATCGCACTCATGGCCGTAACGTACTACACAGTTCGCGACGACGTAACGTGGATAGAGACGAACAAGCTCTACGACTACCACAAACAGATCTGTGCTCAGTATGGCGTCGAGAGTCTTTCTGACCGGCGCTACCGAGAGAAGCTGAATAATCTCTCGCACTCGAACATCCTCAAGAAGAAGACCACTGGCCGGGGACAGGGCAAGGGCGTTACGAACCGCTATTCACTCGCTGTCGGCATCGAAACCGCCATTGAGAATCTCCCCAGCTCCGAGGACAGACTTGGTGGGGGTGCTGACGTCATCCGCGATATGGCGTAGTTGACTTTTAGCCAGTCAAGCCCTCGCTACTCCGCGCAACTCGCTTCTGTACCGTTTCAGTATCCTTGTCAGCTACGCGGCAAGGTCGAACGCCGTTCTACTCGTATCGTACCTGAAGTTCCCCTGACAACGTATCCGACTGCCTCCGCTTCGAATTCGCTCTCCGCCGTTGGCCACTTCACGAATTCTGTGTGTGGCATATTCGGATGGCCATGAATCTGAATTTCTTGTCCGAAGATATGTTTATGTGGTGTGCTTGACCAGTTCTGTTGAATGAGTGAATCTGCTGTCGGGATTGAGTTCGAAGGGCTTGACAAATTGCTCGATCGGTTCGTTGATGTGTGGAACGCGGGAGGGTTCGAAAAAGAGACTGACGCTTCTGTAGGGTGGGAAACGTGGAAGTGGGATTACCAAGAGCGGATTCAATCAGAGTTCTTGGACGACCACGACATTACCCAGTTACAGCCAGATGAGGTCCCGGTGCTTGTGGACTGTCTCGACGAACAGGTGAGCATTGGCAATCACATTCCGGTGTATATGCTTGGTGGTGGGCAGAACGGTGGAGTTGCGTGGTCTGAGTTTAGGAAAATATCCGTTGAGAACCCTAAAGAGACCGCTAATACACTTTCGTTCTTTTTCAACCCTGATGAGGCTCTTGAGGCACGACTGGAGACGTTCCAGTCATACTATGAAGAGATCACCTCATCACCCGGGTCGCTACTTGCGCTTGCAGGATGTTTACTGATGTTCGTTCACCCGCACCGGTATGTTCACTACAAGTACACGGAGATGAAGCATTTCTTCGACGAATTTGCAGGGTACAAAGTGAAACAAGGGTTCGGAGCTAGTGAATATCGGAAGCTGAACGACGCATGCCACGCAGTATTAGAGCGACTTGAGGGCCGAATTGATAACCCATCAATGCTGCATGTTCAGACCCTGATTTGGAGTTGCGGTGATCTACTGCCTACTGACGAAGAGGGGCAGAGCATGGGCGAAGAGTTGCCAGAAGTTGCTAGCGACATTAACTATTATTGGGTGAACCAGACGCACAACGAGGAATTAGAGGGAGAGTACCTTCGGTCTAAAGATACGAAGTGGCAGCGGGATCTCACAGTGTTGGAGCCCGGTGATGTTGTGTTCCACTACGCGAACCAGGAAATAAGAGCATGCTCTGTCGTTGAGGGTGAAGCGTATCAAGAACAGTTTGACGATGGCCAGCATTACTTCGTTGACCTCTCAACTGTGAAGTTTGCCGACCCGGTACCGTTGGATGAGGTTCGAGACGGGTTGCTGGATTCGAACGTCCGGCAAGAGAAGACGAGGTACCCGTTGAACAAGGATGGGGACGTAATTCAGGCGTATCTGTGTCACTTGACACCAGAAGCAGGTTCATATTTACAGGACACAGCAGGGATTGCGCTACCAGAACTCGAAGAGGGACCACAATATTTCTGGGTGAATGCAGCGGCGACTGATTGGCATCGGGAGGGCGGTGAGTCGTTCTACCAGGTGAATGGTCCCACAGGAAAATCGCGTCGTAATCAGCCTGCCTACAGGAATGCGAGGCCGGGTGACAAAGTGCTGGTGTATCAGGTTTCGCCAGCAAAGCAGGTGGTTGGGCGAGCGAGCGTGGAGCGTGGGTTACACGAGGAACCTGCGAATGGGAGTGACAATGAGACTGTTGAAGGAATCACGCTTCGGTGGGATGAGTCACTGGATGGAGTACAGTGGGGTGACGTGGAGTCTGATCCGGAGTTGGATTCGAGTCGTCTTGTTGAGTCAGATAATAGCTTCGTGATCACGGAGCTGACTCAGGAAGAGTATGAACGGATCTTAGAGTTAGGTGAGCTTTCCCACTTCGAGGATTTCGATGCGAGCTTATCGGTTTCTGAATCCGAAATTACGGTTGAACGCGGGCGGTTGTACTTCCCGGATGGTGAGTGGGACCAGATTCAGTCGCGGGTTGAGCAGGCGTTGTCGAATGGGAATCACGTGTTGTTGTTCGGGCCGCCAGGGACAGGGAAGACGAAGTTGGCGCGGCAAGTGTGCGAATCAACGGTTGGTCAGGATTCGCACGAGCTTGTGACGGCGTCGGCTGACTGGTCTACGTTCGATACGGTCGGCGGGTATCAAACGACTTCACAGAACACGCTCGAGTTCAAACCGGGTATCGTGCTGGACCGGTTCCAGAAGGACGACGCGGGTACGCCGGCGAACGAGTGGTTGATCATTGATGAGCTGAACCGTGCGGATATTGACAAGGCGTTCGGGTCGTTATTCTCAGCGTTGACTGGTGAGAGCGTCACGCTCCCGTTCGACGGGTCTGACGGTGACCCGATCGAGATTCTCGATGCGTCCCAGGGCCACGAAGAAGTGAGTCCTGATAAGTTCTACATTTCTGAGGATTGGCGGATGCTGGCGACGATGAACACGCTCGATAAGACGTCGTTGTACGAGATGAGTTACGCGTTCATGCGGCGCTGGGCGTTCGTTCCAGTGGGGATTCCTGAACTGCCGGAGCGTGACGGGGATGATGACTCTGAGTTGGAAGCGCTCGTTGCTGATTACGTTGCTGTGTGGGCGGTAGACGGGTCGGTTCCGGAAGCTGCACAGCACTTCGAGCCGGTCGGGCGGATTTGGCGTGCAGTGAATGAAGAGCGAGCAATCGGACCGGCGATTGTTGAGGACATTTACGAGTACGTCGCCGACGCGTCTTCCGTAGCGACTGCGGATTACGTGTCGCCGATCATCATGTACGTGTTCCCGCAGTTGGAAGGCTTGCGTCGAAACGAGTTGGAGCGTCTTATTCAGCGGCTTGACTCGATTGTTGATGACGACGCGGGTGAGCTGTGGACGGTTGCGCGTGACTTCTTCCAAGTTGATTTGCAACCGCCTCAGGAGTGATCACGCGTGGGTAAGACGACTGAAGAGGCGTTGTTGGACGCGATAGCGCCTGATTTCCACACGTATCTCCGGAAAGGCGTCCGGCTCGACCGCGTGATCGACTCAGCGCACTCAGAATTGAATGTGGACGATATCGAGACGCTGCTCCGCATTCACTTCGTGTTGACTGACGCGGAAGACGACGGCGGGACTGTCGGCGTGTTAGATTTCATGCGGCAGTTAGAGTCGCGTATCCGGCGGATGAAGACGACGACTTCTCCGAGGTCGTTCGAGCATCGCGGTGAGATTCGCGGGCAGATTGACTGGCAAGGGACGGTGAAGACACGAGCTCGTGCTGGCCGGTTAGAGGAACCAGTGTTCGTTTGCACGCAACCGGAAGAGCACTACAATATCGATGAGAATCTCGTGTTGAAGCGGCTACTAACGGTTATTCATGACATCGTGACGAATGACCTCGCTTACGCGCTCGAAAACCCGGCAGGGTACGACTGGCTTGACGGGTGGGTGACCTCGGACGCTGGCGGTGACGGTAATGGTGGTGAGTCTGCAGCGGAAATGCTTGACCGGGTGTACGAGCAAAACATCTACTTGCAACGCGTGAACGTCGCTGACGCGGAAATCACAGATCGAACTATCGAGTCTGTGAAACGTTCGCGGTCACGGTTCTATCAAGATGCGGCGGTACTGCTAGATAGGTATCGGCAGTTGATGAACTACGAGCTGGATAGTGTTGAAGCGCGAGACATCCTGGACCACACGCTCATCGCGCCCGACAAAACTGACACGTTGTTCGAGTTGTACTGGGTGTTCCGCGTGCTTGCTGCGTACGAGGACGTGGAGTACCGCGTGTTGACCGATGCTCGGGATAGTCCGTCTACGATTGCGACGTGGGAACAAGACGGATCAAGGTTCGTGTTGTCGCACGATGCGACAGGCGATAGTCTCACGTTCAACGAGTCGGCGGGCTCGGATGCGATTGAACCAGACGGGTACTTGTACCGGATGAACGAGGTGCTTTCAAGGTGGCAGTCGCTTTCTCAGGAGTTCCTCGGACGCGGCGGGAGTGACTCGTTGTGGGGTGGACGGCCAGATATCGTGTTAGAGCGGTACGATACCTCTGACGTGGGAGAATGGGAACTTGCGCAAGTGTTCGTCGGGGAAGTGAAATACACGCAGAATATTGATTACGTCGCAACGGGACTCCGCGAATTACTGGAATACATGGCGTTCGTTAAAGACGCAACAACCAAGGAGTACGTTGAAACCGTGGACGACTTGTTAGAGTCCGTCGCTGTCAAGGGCTTGTTGTTCGTCGATGACTTGGGCCGAGAAATAGGCGGTGTTGATAACGAGGGAGTCGAAATCTTACAGTACCCGGAATCACCAGATTCCGTGTTGTAGTTGACTGACGTTACGAACCAGACAGTCGTGCGATTCCAACGAGGGCTGGGAGCGCATCTCGACTGTATTTCGAGCTCGCTTCGCCTTGTTCGAGGAGTGTTTGTTCGAGAAGTTGCCGGCGAAACAGTGCTTTCCGGTATTCCATGTGTGAACCGACAGATGCGCCTGATTCGAATGCATCATCGTGTATGGATACAGTGATGAAGTGATCGATATCGCTGAGCTCCGGGTTCAGGTAGCTGAATGTGAACTCGGTTTCATCTGCATCGGTCGTGTACGCTCCGACAAGCGTCGCGGCGCTGAGAAATGATGCTGGGTCGTCACCGTCTTTGTTGAGTGTCAAGCCGAACACGACCTCAGCGTGTGACCCACGGTCAACGTTGAGTTCTGAGACGGCTGTACGCGCGAGTTCGACACTCCGCTTGAATCGACTGTACCAGTCTGGTTGGTCCAACCCGTTCAACACGGCTGTGACAACCTTAGCACGGGAGACCGGGACTTGCAACAAGTTCGTTGCTTCGGCAGGAATGATAATGTCACCATTCATCGCTTCAACTGGGACTGTGAACCCGGAATTACGCAGGTCTTCAGGCCGCGCAACAATCAGATTCCGACGACTCTCCGAGAGGTTCATTGAACTGGATTGCGGGTAGTTCGCGGCTTCGAAATCTGGGTTCACAGCGAAGCGAGCATCGTCAAACGTCGGTTCGACTAAGAACTCAGCGTCGTCGAATGTGACTCGTTGTTTGAATCGGCAGTCGCTGAAGTCCGGTCCACCAGCGAAGGACGCAGTGTCGAACCATGCTCGCCCGCCGAATTCGCTGTTACTGAATATTCCTCGACCATCGAATCTTGAGCCACGGAAATCAGTGTCGCCGTGAACAGTAGCGGAGAACTGGAAGTGGTCGAATGTTGCGTCTGTCGCGTCAACGCCCCCTTGAATCGTCGAGCCGTGCAGGAATGATTGATGTTCGAACTCGACATCTGCGAGAGACAGGTCGTCGTTGAACGTTGAGTCGCGGAGATGGATGAAGTTCTCTGCACGCGAACCAGATAGGTTGACCGAGTCGTTGAAAATTGCGTGCGTGAACCATGCCTCGTCGAGAAACGACGTGTTCGTGAGGGAGACGACGCCGTCGAATTCAGACAGCGAGAAGGAAGTATGCCCGTTGAACGTGGCTTCGTCTGCTTGTGTGCGCGGACCAGTGCATCGCAGATCCTCAAAGTCAGCGTCGCCGTCGAACGTGGTTTGTGAGGCGTTCAGAACCCCATCGACAACTGCGTGGCAGAAGCTTGCATCATCAGAAACAGTGCACTTCGACAAGTCAATCCCGTCTTCGAGTGCGGCTGAATTGAGTCGGAACTCTCCACCGATAGTAGCTCGGTGGAATGTCGCGGTGCCGGTTATTCGTGTTGATGCGAAGTCCGCAAGGAGTCGCCAGTTGGCGTTGGCGAAAGAGACATTACCGTCGAACGTTGTCCGAGAAAACCGCGTGTTTGCGTTGAATGATGCGTGTTGAAAGGTTGTTGCGCCGTGAACCGTGAGACCGCGAGCGTCAACGAAGCCTGCGCTGAGATTGTTCGCTGCGATGCCGCCGTTAATGATTGTGTCGTGGAAGTTGAGCTTGCCGCCGATATCTGCTCCAGCGAGACTCAGTGGTGCGTCGAACTGCGCACCCTTGGCGTCTAGTGCGCCAGTGATTGCTGCGTTCCCGATTAATAACGGGACCTTGATCGTTGCATCGCGTAGGTTGAGAGTCCCATCAATTGTCGCTCCGCGAAGATCAATCGGTGAGCCGTCCGGCGTTGCCAGTACGCGACCTGAGAGATCCAACTTACCGATACGACCCCCGGCAAAGACTGCTGGGCGATCAGGTGAATTGACTGCATCCAGGAGCGCAGAACTGATAGCATCGGGTGGGAATTCTCGTTCAGCGCTATGGAATAAGCACCGTTCATCATTACCTTCCCCTGCGGTGTGCGGGCAGTGCGACGGCTCGACTCGTGGTAATGGGACCTCGCTGGATGGTTCTGTATGGCTGAGCGTCTCGTATGTGTATGAACAGGTTGAACGTGATGTCATGATGGCGGTGAGTCAGGTAGATTCGAATCGAGAGCAGTAACTTGCCTTAGAAGTCTACTCGGAGTGCTTTGAGTTCGTTCCACTCGCTGTTCTCGTGTCGTTGATACACTTTCCCCTCTGTGTGATTAGCTTTGAAATAATAGCCCGCCTGGTCTTGTTGCGGTCCGCGGACGGGTACGATTGTATGGTCTTCGTAGATCTCGATTGGTCCTTCGACGGTCACAGGTTTTTTCGTCCATTCGTGTGCGGTAGAGCTGTACCAACACGACTGACCGGGCGCGAGAGCACAGACGCCGCGATATAGTGATTCAGGAGTTGATTCAGTCGGCTCAGAATAGTCCGTCACAGTACTCGCCTTTCACTACAAGTGATAATAATTCCCCGCCTGAATGATAAATCGGGTGACAGTGCGAAATTCTAAATGATGCTGTAAATATGTGAGTTTATGTTCCTGTTCACCGACTCTCTCGAATTTTCCGGGTTAGAATATGAGTGAGTTAACGCCCCGCTCGTTTGACGGGCTGCTGGTAACGACGTCGTTCGGCTCGTTAAACGTGGAAAAAGCTGCGCGCGAAGAGTACAAGGCGCTCCTCGAAACACATGATACAGAAGATGTTCTTGTCGTGACTGGTGCACCGACGAGCATGGAGGCGTTTCGTGAAACGTTGAACGCGGAACTTCCTGGTGCAGCCATACCGCGTGTGACGTCGCCGGTTGTTCACGCGACTGATGTTCTCAACCAGAGTGACGAACGGGTTATCTTGTCTGACGCGTTACGGCGTGAACTGCTTCACCGGTTTCTTTCGGAGTACGAGTGGGAGACAGAGTACCTGCAGCGCGCTGCCGCGCAACCGTCGTTCATCCAGGACGTGGAACAAGTGATGAGCACGCTCTCGTGGCAGGGAGTCACGCCTGACGAGACGCCGGAACTCCGCGATATCGCGGGGGCGCTTGATGCGTTCCACGAGCACCTCGCTGAACACGATCATATGGAGCGCGGGCAACTGATTTCGGAGGCGCTTGCTGTCTTGACTGGTGAGGCTCGCGGTGACGTCGTCGATTTCGACGCTGTACTCGCCGTGGAGTTCGAGGAGTTCTACCCGCTTGATCGGGCGTACTTGGAAGCGCTCGCTTCTGATTGTGAACTTGTGTGCGTTGCCGAGGAGCACGCGAGTGTTCGTCGAACGTGGATCGAGGCAGGGCCGGTTACTGAGTACGTATCGTTCAGTGAGACGCGGCGCGTAGACACCGTGACGCCCTCGACGCGACCGGCAGCAACGGCAGCGTTCCTCGCTGAAGAGTCGCGTCAGGAAGATCCGGAGGAAGGGTCAGTGTCCGTTCTCGATTCAGCGTCTCGGAACGACCAACTCGCGGATGTCGCCAATCGAATCGAGGAACTTGTCGCTAAGCCGGGGTGGAATCACGATGACATTGCGGTGGCGACGAAGCAAAGCGGGTCGGGCGTTATTGACGTGATCGAAGCGTTCGAGCAGACTGGCATCCCGACGGAATCAACGACCGTAACCGGGTTCGGTGATGACCCGGCGATTCGAGAGTTGCTTGCTGTTGTTCGGTATTTTGCAGTTGACGAGGCGACTGAGGCCCAGCGAGAACACGGCCCTGCACTCGATACGGACCGGTTAGATCGGCTCAGCAGTATGGACGGGCTTGCAGACCCCTTGCGTTTGTGGGCGACAGAATCCGGGTTGAAAGAACGGATTGCTGACCGGGCGTCGGCGCTTGATGCTCGTGCACAGTTCGGGAACGTTCGTCGTGCGTTCCGCATGGCGGCATTCCTCGAAGACACGGCGTTCTTGGACGCGACGTGGGAGTCGTTCGAAACAATGCTTGAACGCGCTCACGAGTACGCGCCGCAGGTTAATCAGACGAGTGCGACGGACCTTGACGGCGGTGTTCGGGTTGACCACGTGCAAGCGATTAAAAACGAGTCGTTCCGTGCAGTGTTCCTCGTGAATCTCATTGACAGTGAGTATCCGGGGACGCCATCATTGACTCGGTTGTTCCCGGCTGAACGCGTTGCTTCGATGCCGGATTACCCGGGTGTGACGGATCTCGATGAAGGTAGCGTTGAGGCGACGTTCCCGACTGATTCGACCGCATCAAGCCGCGCCTTCGCCCAGTATCACGCAGAACACGCTAGACGGCGACTCAGTATAGGGGCCCGTGCCGCAACTGACCGGTTGTACTGTTGCTTGTACGAGTTCGAAGACACGGCGCTCGAAGAACGAACGCACGCCTCACGGTTCTTAACAGCCGCGTACGAGGACCTTTCGTGGGTCACGGAAGCCGAAGACACTCTCATTACGAGTGAACGCGCGGCTGAAGAGCACCTGTTATCACGGGTGGATGACGCGCTTGCCGACGTGCGACGTGTGCAGAGCCAAGACGTGACCGTGTCCCTGGATGACGTAGAAGCGGATATCGGTGAGATTCAGGCACTTCTCGACCGGAGCGGTGTTCGTGGTGAGGAACTCCGGAAGGCGTTACGGGCGCGCGTTGAGCTGGCGAACGGGGAGGTGCGGAGATGAGCCGTGCATCGTTGTCACCGTCGCGCTTGGCGATGTACGCGACGTGCCCGCGGCAGTACGATTACGGGTACGCACAGGATGTCAACGCACCGGATCGCACTGAACTGTACTTGAATCAAGGCACGATTTATCACGCGACGATCGAAGCGGTGTGTGACGCGACTGACGTTGACGACGACGCAGATGTGATTCACGACCGGGCGCTACGTATGTTCGCTGAGACGTGGGAGGACCACTGCAACCCAGCCGACTACGCATCCGATGCACATCAGGTGTACCAGCGCGCTGAGAACCGCGCCGGGGTTAACGCGTTCTTCGACCCGGACGGCGGAACTGGGATTGACCACGCTCGACACTCTATTGCAACGGAAGTGTGGGTGGAGTGCGAACGTGATGGTCGCGGTCTTCACGGGAAGGTCGATAACGTCTTGCGAACGGACGACGGGTTGCACGTCATTGACTACAAGCGGAACACGCACGGCATGCTGTCGTCACGGACCGCAGAATACCTGGACGGCCATCTCGCTGGAGAGGCCCACGAACCGGAACGCGTGAAGAACGCGTTCCAGACGGCGACGTACGTCGAGGGCGTGAAGAACGAGTCGTTCTACGAGGACGGGATGGATACCCGGTTCAGTTTCTACGGGCTTCTCAACAACACTTCGTTCGAGAGTACGCCGTCGGGGTACGATGTCTCTGCACGCGGATGGTCACGGGAGACAACTGAGATTTACGAAGAACACTACGACACGATTTGGGCGTTGATTCGAGACGCTCACGACGGTATAACGAGTGAAGCGTACGAACCGGTTCCGTTCGCGCTGATTAGTGAAGAGGCATGTTCGGGGTGTGAGTACGCGGAAATGTGTGCTGACCGCCTGGCAGAGGAGGTTCGACGATGAGCGATTCTGAATACCCGTCGTGGTTCCCCGTCCCTGAAGAAGACGTGACGCCGCAACCGCAGCAAGGGTCAATTATCGACTCGTCCGCGTACCCGATGCGTGTACTCGCCGGCGCAGGGACTGGGAAAACGTTCACAATGGTACGGAAAGTCGAGCGGCTCATCGACGAGGAAGACGTGTCGCCAGACAGGATCCTCGCGTTGACGTTCACGAACAACGCGGCGGACTCGATGCGTGAGAAACTGAACGCAAAACTCGGCGCAGCGGGATACGACATTGATGCGTACACGTACCACTCGATTTGCAACGAGATACTCACCGATTACGCGTACGAAGCAGGCCTCGATCCGGACTTCGACGTGGCGACGGACGCTGAAAAATATGCGATCGTGCTGGACGTCCTCGACGAAATCGAATACCGGTTCGTTAAGCCGAACGTGTACGGGAGCGACGGGTACGCGTCAGGCGCAGCGTCGAAGCTATTGAACTTCATCGGGTCGATGAAACGTAGCGGGATCACGCCAGACGACATCGACACGTTCCTCGGACCAGCCGAACGCGTGTACGGCCTCGCTGACCTGTCTGAACGGATTGAAGACATCGCTAGTGACCACCTTGGCGGCCGGTCTGTTTCGACGGTGCTTGATGCACTCCCTGCAGTGCGCTCAGACCTTACCGATGAGCGCGACGCGCTGGGAACAGACGGCATCGAAGCCAGTGCACGGGACTTCGTTGAGCGCCTCATCGACCTCATCGAGGCATTCGAAACCGCTTTCGAAGCCCACGAGACTGGTGAGCGAGAACTTCCAGACAACGCGTACAAACTCCCGAAATATCTGCTCGGCGGGTACGCGAGCGGAGCCCCGACCGGGATTCCTGACGACCTTGACCTCGAACTCACAGAACACCTCGACTCGTTCGTCAGTGACTGTCTCACCGCTCGTGATTTAAATGCGGGTTACGCCGCGTACGAACGCGAACTCTCCGAACGGAACCTTATTGACTTCGACGGGTTAGTCGTCGAGGCCGCCGGGTTGATGGACTCACCGGTCGGCGAGGAAATCGCGTCGCGGTGGGATTACGTGTTCTGTGACGAGTTCCAGGACACGGATCGTCTCCAGTTCGATCTCGTCACATCGCTCGTCACTGATGATAACCTGTTTGTCGTCGGTGACGACGACCAAGCGATCTACGAGTGGCGCGGCGCGCACGTAGCCAACATCACTGACGAGCTCGACGCCGCGTTCGACGCGCTTACTGACGAGCCGTTAGAGGAGAATTTCCGGTCGCATCAACCGATTCTCGACTTGGCGAACGAAGCCATCACGAAGCTCGACGAGCGAGAGCGGCACAAGACCCTGCATCGAGTCAACGAACCGGCGTACGACGGCGACACAGTTGCCACAGTCGAACTTCCAGATGACGACAGCGACACGGACGGTGCAGCGCAACTCCGAACCGTTGTACAGAACCTGTTGTCCGGAGGCGCTGCGAATCTCGACACTGCGTATGACCCGGGAGACATCGCGCTTCTCGTCCGGAAAAACAAGCATGCAACACCTGTCCTCGAAGCTTTCGAGGACGCTGGAATCCCGTACCAAGTCGCCGGTGACCTCGCTACGGAGTCAGTTGGTGTTGGCACTGTCACTGCCTACCTGAAAGCCCTGGCGCGAACGGAAGACGAAGTTAGTTGGAACCGCATCTTGATGATGCGATACCGGTTGTGCGACGCAGACCTTCGCACACTCAACGCTGGCGACGACCCCCTCGTCGAGACGCTGTGCGACGCCCCGCTTGACGAGTTTGATGAACCAGGCCGCATCTCAGAGGCACGCGACCACGTCACCGAACTCCTCGAAGCTCGTGACGCTGCGTCGCTCAGGCACTTGTACCGTGAACTCAAAGATATCACGAACATTGAGTGGTACCTCAGCGAGCAGGAGCGCCGCGATCTCGCGCAACTCGACGACATCGTTGAGCAGTACGGCGACAGCGCCGTGCAACCGCCGCTTAATCCGGAGTTCATAGATTCACTCGAACACTACGACTCGCTGTTCGACGAAAGCGGGGCCGCGCCAACAAGCCAGCCAGACGTAGCTACCGACGCGGTTAACATCATGACTATCCACAAAAGCAAGGGCCTAGACTTCCCCGTCGTTCTCATCCCACAAGTCACAGCCGACGAGTGGGCACCGAGCTCACGCGCGTACGATGCGCTCGAAACCGGGCTCACCGACGGTTCAGCGGAAGTGTTCGACGAAGACTACGTCACGCGTGATGCCCGCGAAACGCGCCGCGTGTTCCATGTCGGGATTACGCGCGCCGAAGACATCCTCGTTCTACAAGGCAAGAGCGACAGAGACGACACTGACGAAGAAGAAGACCTGATTTCGAACGCAGTCCGTGAGATACTACCTGCTCGGATTCCGTGGCAACCTGGACGCAGCCACCTCCCAATCTGGACTGACGTGCGAGAATGCCTCTCAGATAACGCGGCTGACTGGACCGACACGCTCGCTAAGGAGACCATCGGGAATGTCGGTGGCTCAGTCAGACACAACGGGAGCGAACTCACGGTTCAGGCTGCGCGCGACCGGGTGATAGACCTCGCAACGATGTCGACCAGCGGGGAAATCGAAACGATAAGCGGAAACTCACGGCTCAACGTCAAGTCACTGTCTGGCCCGTCGAAACCATCCCCCTCACTCTCACACAGTTACACGTCACTTGCATCGTACGAGGAATGCCCGCGTAGCCATTACCTCGATTACGTCGTCAACGCCTTCCGGGACTATCACGACACGGGCAACACCACTGGCGGGGACGTATCACAACGCGACATCGGGTTGCTGTTTCATGACGTTGCAGAGCAAGCCGCGAACAAGAACGCCCCACGTCGGGAGGAATGGTACGAGATCGGTGAACGACTTGCTAGTCACCAGCGAGCTGAGGACGCCCTCCCTGCAGTTAAAGAGTGCATCGACCGATACTTCGAGTTAGACTTAGCCGGCTACGAGATCATCGACGCAGAGCGACAGTTCGAACTCAGTATCGACGGCCACGAACTCATTGGGTTCATTGACGCTGTCTACCGGACGCCTGACGACGAGCTTCTCGTTGTTGATTACAAGGCGACCGAACGTCACCGCGACTTACAGAAGGACAAGCAACTTCCAATCTACCTGCTAGCATGTCGTGACATGTACGACGAGCCCGTAACGCGTGCGGGGTATACGTATGTCGGCAACATCGGTCCGAAAGTCGAATCCCGAAGCTTCACCGAGTCCGAACTGGAGGCTGTCAAAGACAGCATATCGGCGTCGATGAACCTGATTGCAGAGTTCACGTACAGCCGGTACACAGCCGGTGACCACTGTCAATGGTGCCAACACAATCAGCTCCCCTGCTCACCGGACTCGTTCACTAGGGGCACGGGGTTCGGTGAGTGAGGCGTCTTTCTAACTAATTGTCGTACAGTGTTTCTTTCCTATCGATCGAATGCCTCTTCCAACTTCCCGTACATTCTTCTCCGCCGAGCCTTCCGCTCTTGCTCTCTCGACAGATAATTCCGTAGCACAACCTCAGTCGACGAACTCCCTTGGTCTTCAGCGACCCCCTCCAATCCCTCCAGAACCTCACCAACTGCCTCCTGATATGCCGAGTACCAAAACCTCCGTCCCATCTTCGGCGTGGGTGTATCCCCGTTAACAACCACTCCAGCACGGTCAGCAAGTTGCTTGAACCGGCGACGAACTGTACTTACGGACATGTGTCCCGTCGACGACGACCGAGAGGGAAACAAATACCCGTTCCAGTTCTCACGGTCGGAAAGCACATCGACACGATCAGCGACGACGTCCACGCCATACAGCAACGTCACCTCACCAGGTCCGTTCTTGCGCTCACCATCACCGAACGACAGGTGTGGATCCTCTGCATCCAAGACCACCTGGTCGACGTGCAACGCGGCAACCTCGGAGGGCCGTAACCCCCAGCCAGCAAGCGCAACGACGAGCAACTCCGCTTCGGGTGAATCTACCTCACTGTAGATTCGACGCACCTGCGACGCCGACAGCGCCTGTGGATCAGGTTCGCTGGCTTCCCACCCGAACTCCTCGCCGGCCTCCGAAAGTGGGTTGTACTTCGCGTACTTCCGGCGCTTCACGAACGCATACCACGCTCTGGCGACGTGCAGATACTCGAGCTTCGACCGGTCAGTCGATAGCTCTTCGTCGAACGCGTCGAGGACGGCGAGACACCGCTCTATCTCTCGCGGCTGCTGGTCTAACTCAGACAGCGGTTCGAGCAACGCATCAGTCCCGTGCAGTTCTCGATACGTCCGAACCCACTTCGCTAATCTCGTCCGGTGGGTTTCGACAGTACTCTCTGCTCGTCCACCACGGGTCTCAATCGACGTGAGATACGCTTCGAGCGCGTTCACAGTATCCTCGTGGTCGACGTTCCACTCCCACTCCTCAGACGTATCGTCTTCGAGGCCGACAACGTCGACGAAGAACTGCTTAGGCGTCAAATCGTGATTCTCGCGTAGCGCGTACGCGATACCACTGTATCCGTGTTCGGTGAGCCAGTCGTAGGTCGGAACGTCGCGGTCCTCGTCGAACCCATCGCGATATCGCTTCGGTGCGATGTCTTGCCAGTAGACGTCGACGAGTTCGTCGAGGTCCATACGCGACCAGTTGTAGCGACGGCTACGCGTCTCCGGGTCCGTGGATTCCTCGTCGGATCGCTGGCTGTTGGACTGCCTTGTCATGCCGATTTACTGTTCGGAAGGCTGTTTGCCGTGTCTCGAGATAATTTCGTTCCGGTGAATCTCATTGGTCTCTGCTGTTTTTCACAGCAAAATAATACTTCGGCTTATGCGGGAGTGGTCAATGGTGTCTCGCCGTGTTGCCTGAGCTAACGCAAGCCTCAAATGAGTGAGTGTTCACTAAGTGAATTAGTGACCGAAGCTGTCCCCACCGAGACACAGGCAGAAATCGCGGACGCGGTGCGCAAAGCACTCGCCAAACACGGGTACGCGCGTCTTACGACAGCGAAGATCGCCGCTGAGAGTTCAAAGACCGAGGCCGGCCTGTACTACCACTATGACTCCAAAGATGCCATGGTCGTTGCCTTCCTCGAAAGTGCCACAGGATTCCTGAAACGGCAGCTAGAAGAACTCGAGGCGACTGGTCCCGAAGCGCGACTTCGAGAAGCCTGTGACAGGATATTTGTGAAGTTGGAGGACGAATCGCGACGACGAACCAACATCGCTGTGATGGAGTTGCTCGCTCACGCCCCATATAACGAGACGCTACAAGGGCCGCTTCTCGAACTCGAATCCAGTAATCTCGAAGTCCTGCAAGGGATTGTCGAAGACGGCATCGAACAGGGTGTCTTCCGCGAGGTTGACGCTCGTGGGGTCGCGGCGTTTCTCCTTGCCGCTGCAAGTGGTTCAACCGGATTTTATCTCGCACTTGAAATGGAAGAAATCGGTGCCCCCCTCCACGCGCAAGCCACGTCATACATCGACTCACTATTAGTGTAATCGGGGGTTCTGTCCTAAATGAATGATACAAATAATTCGATAGCACTGCCTCAAGAACCTAATAAATATATCAAACGAATGACTTTTATCTCTCTGAGAGCGAGACTGGATCGATGAACGAAGACGAGACGCATTCAGGGTTATCTGTCGATGGACGTGTGTTCAAATCGGTCTCGAACGACGCCGACGGAGATGTTGGAGGAGAAACGTACTTCTGGTTTGAACAGACCGACGACCTGATTCACGCGCGGTATCACGGTGGGTCGGTCAGGCTTGGACATCTCGTTGGCCACCATCTTGGCGACACCCTCGATTTTCGCTATACGCACGTAACTGTCGATGGTGACACAGCAACGGGCCATTCCGTCGATCGTATCGAACGTCTTGACGATGGCCGTCTCCGGTTACACGAAGAATGGGAGTGGGACTCGAAACCGGGCTCAGGGTCGAGTGTCCTCGAAGAAGTCCCCGAGCAACAAATTCCACCGATTGAGGGACCACTGTAAGCTAATACCAATCGCGTCGATGCCGCACTACTGAATGACTGGCACCGAACAGGGATGCAGTTTGTGACTCTGCCCAGAGACCTGAACAAATGTTGGACGTCTCTGAGGGCTCTTTGACTACTGAGACAGCACGTCAGCGTTTCCATGTGCCGTTCTGCCACTTAGTGAGTATTCACTAAGTAGATTTATTATCCCTCTTCTCTAGCATCAGTTGATGACCGATACGACAGAGTCGATAACTGACGTTGGCCAAGTCTATACCCAGTCGCTCGCCACGCGAATCAAAGCCGTTCCCACCCTCGCATGGATTGCCGCAGCGGTTGGTGGCTTCATCGGGAGCATCCCGCTTGGTCTGATGATGCAATACGGGAACCCCGAACCTTTGATCGCACTCGCCCTTCCGATGATGTACGGGCTCTCCGGGCCAGACTTAGTTTCCGGGTGGGTAATACACCAGTTCCACGGCATTGCACTCGCAGTGATGTATGTCGCGGCTGTCCAATGGCAGCCACTCACGGAGTACGCGAAAACGCTTCGTGGGGCCGTGGCCCTCGCCGTGGTAGTTGGCGTCGTCTCGACGGCACTACTTTCGGTCCTGCTAATGCCGCTCTGGCTTGGTGCGGTCGGGTATCCATTCACGCCGACGTTCCCCGACCTTGCGATGCCAGAGAAGCTCTGGAGTGTTCTCGGTCACGTTATCTACGCTCTCCCAGCGACGATTGGGTACGCGCTCGTCATGAGGCGGTGAGCACCTGTGGTTGCCGAAGACATCACCCTTGGACTCCACATCCTCGCCGGATTCGCGGCGCTGTTCGCCGGTGCTGGCGCGTTCGCAACGAAGAAGGGGGGGTACCGGCATCGACGTCTTGGTCGCGTCTACGTCGGCTCAATGGCGTTTGTTTCGATCTCAGCACTCGCCTTGTTCGTGTTCGATCCGAATCCGTCCAGGCAATTCCTCGCGCTCGTTGCGGTCTTCAGTTTCTACTTCGTCTTCTCCGGGTACCGCGTCCTTTCACGCAAGCGAGTGACTGATAGCCCCGCTTTCGTCGACTGGGCAGCAACAGTGTTGCTCGTCGGCGCTGGTGTCGGACTGAGTGCGTTTGGGGCAACTCAACTCTTGTCTGGAGCGGGGTTCGGGACGGTCATGCTCGTGTTCGGGGGTATCGCTCTCGGGTTTGGTGGCAACGACATCCAGCAGTTTAGGCAGGGGGTGTCTGACCCTCGGGCGTGGTTCTACGGCCACCTCTCGCGGATGGCGGGCGGGTACATCGCGACGGTGACTGCGTTCTCGTCAGTCAATTTCACGTTCCTGCCGTCGGTGGTCAGTTGGCTATGGCCAACCGTGATTGGGACGCCACTCATCTTCTTACTCGTGCGCCGGTATCGGACGCAGTTCGATCACCTGACCGCCAGTACGCAACAATCGTTTGGCACGTCCAGCAGTTCGCTTGTTCAACCAAACCTCGGGACGTTTCGCACCGATCGAGCAGGGAAGTCGCGAACCGTAATATCCCACCGCTCGGGATTCCCGCGTTGACGAGACGCACAGCGTCCCTTTCGCACACCAGACCGCTGCGCGTTATGGGGACATCTTCAGGCGCGAGGGAGATGTCAACGGTTCAGTAATACAGCGCCAATCATAATCCCTGCACCCATACCAATGGCGACACCTAGCGCAAGGTTGTCCATTGCTACACCAAGTGCAACGCCAACCCCGGCCCCGATCGCAATTCCGACTCCCATCTGACTGTTTCCTCCGTCAGTTGCTTCGACTTGGCTCATCAATTTGTTGACTCACTTATGAGTATATAATTATATCTGTTTGTAGTATGGTGGGCGATTCTTACTGTTCGGTTCACAACTCGGTGGATGGCTACACATGCTACGGACCCAAGGACAGCGCGTGACCGATTCGCGCGTTGTATTCAGCGCGACTCCGAGAACATATCACCGGTTGGGCCTTTCAACTGGGCATTCATCTGACAAGTGCAGAGAAAATACGTTGTTCGATTTTCCGGAGGTGCTCGCTCACAGTCGTGGTTGCGACACCGAGTTGGGTAGCAATCTTCTCATGAGTTGTTCCCCTTGGTGTCTCGTAGTACCCCTCCTCAACTGCAATAGTAAGTACCTCCATCTGCCGCTCAGTCAGTAGCGAGATAATATCACTCTCTCTTGGCTTGCGCTCTCCCTTTCTAAGGAGGGTTAGTTCAATATCTGACGGAATTTCCGAGATAACACGCTGAAGCGTTTGTTCTTCTCCACTTAGAGTGATCCTGAGTCCCCTATCAGTATGCGTTATCGGTGTCTCAAACACGATTCCATGCGTCCGGGCAAGAGAGAAAAAATCACGAATTGGCTCGATCGGGCGACCGTGGATGTACACAAGTCCATCTTCACTCTCTGGCACATCACAGGAAATGACCTCTTCATGGTCCATGAGGTACGTTCTTACTTTGTCGAGGTCCCCTCGAAGATGGTAGAGGAGAACAATCGTCCCATCTTCGAGAATGGTAACGTAGTGAAGTGACTCACGGATTATCGACGGGTCCGCTGCGAGTAACTGATTAGCCGGATGAAATCCGCCTTCGACTGTGATTTCCAGCGTAACCGACTTCATGGTGATAACCCTACTGCTATGAGTATATAAATGAGCCTTTCCTAGCGAGGCAACGTTGACTTGCAAATTCGAGTCGAACGATAATTTGCTCATGAGAAGACAAAGCCTCGTTTGGCACCAGTTGCGGATGGAACGGTTGATGAGTGCAGTGTTCGCTGATTCTGTAATCAGCAATACGAGCGGAGGGGTCTGAGATGGGCGTTCGAATCAACGAGTCCGAGAGTTTGGTCTCAGCGTTGCGTACCAAAGAAGCGATTCTCCCGGGAGCGATGACACTGATTTTGGTTGCGGTGTTCACCTTTCTCTCTCCGGGGTTGTCACTGATTGTTACGTTTGTCCCCGCAATCGTACTCGCGTATGTGTGTTATATATTAACGAGTTTTCAACAAATGCCTGAACCGAGTCGTGTGCTTCCAGTGTACTTGATAGCGTTTGGTGTCCAGTTCTTACACTTTGCCGAAGAGTTCACGACTGAGTTCTACACCCGCTGGCCAGTCGAGGTATTCAACGCGGCACCGTTCGAACTCTCCACGTTCGTTCAGATCAACATGGTCTCGTATGCTGCGTTCGCTCTCGGTGCGGTCGCCATCTACCGTGGTATCAAGGGCCCTATGCTCATCGTCTGGTTCTTCACGCTCATGGGAGTCATCGGAAATGGAATTCTGCATCCTATTTACCCAGTTCTCGCAACCGGTAAGTTCGGCTACTTCCCCGGACTCTATACCTCCGTCATCTATCTGATTCTAGGCCCAATCCTCTTTCATCGTCTGTGGGAAGTCCGAAGCGATAGTGGCAGTGATGTGAACAAGGACGTTGAGACGAACAGCAAAGTGGGAAGCAGTCAATGAGACTCAACAGATGGGTGACGGCTGGCATTGCAGGAAGTATCGGTATCACCGCTGCAAATCTCGTCAGTCAGGCCCTGTTCTTCCAGCTAGGAAACGAGATACTATTCCACTCCGAACAGCAGAGCGACAAACTGATCGCCGTCATGACTCAGATGGAACCGCTGCCCGTGATGGAAACAAATCCGGGAGTATACATGACTATCTCGTTGTTTATCGGTGCATTCCATGGCGGGATTTTCGCGTACATTCGCGATTCACTTCCAGAAAATACCATCAAGAGCGGGTTGGCATATGGCGGAATCCTCTGGGTGTTGATGGCCCTTTACTTCGAGTTTCATGCACCGTTCAACATGTTCGGCGAACCGCTCCCACTTTTGGGACTGGAACTGGTCTTCTGGGTCATTGTAGTTAGCGTAGAGGGTGTAATCATCAGCACGCTCTATGATCGGTTTGGCAATTCGGGGTTGTTCTACTGATGGGAGTCGAACTGAACTTGGCGTACCGGATCGGAGGCAACGCCGAGTGTGAACATACGCAACTGTCCTACCTTGGGCAGATGGGCCTGACAGCGATGTATGAGTGTGAAAGTTGCGGCGCCGTCCTTACGACCAGTGAATAGCACTCGAAATCAACTGATGGGTATGATGACACGCCTGTCGAAATCCCTGCTGTCTTTCAGCGACCGCGGTACTGTAGAAACAATGAAACGTAACACGATGAAACACAAAGGAGGGTTAGTATCAAATGTCGAATAAGGTAGACAGTGAGAAGTTCGTCGACCTGAGTCACACGTTCGAGGACGGGATGCCCGGATTCCGTCAGAAGAATGATGACGGGACCCACACGGAGTACACTGCAGAAGTATATCCGTTTTTCACACACGAGGAGTCTCGGGAGAAGTACGAAGGCAAAGCCGCGTTCGAGGTTACCGAAATGCGGTTCCAGACGTCCATGGGGACGTACCTCGATTCACCGTATCATCGACATCCGGAGGGTCGTGACATTAGTGAGCTTGAAATCGGTGAACTGGTACTCCCTGGAACGGTCGTCGATGCTCGAGGGCTTGCTGGCGACGAAGAATTGACCGTCGAAGCACTTCCCCAGGAGTCTGACCTTGCAGGTACCGCCGTCCTGTTCAATTTTGGATGGGACGAAAACTGGGGCACCGAGCAGTACCGATCCTACCCATACATCTCTGAGGACGTCATCGAGAAACTAATCGATGCAGACGTTTCTCTGGTGGGTGTAGACACGTTAAACGCCGACAACCATGATAACCCTGCTCGCCCGGTCCACACCCGACTCCTTGACGAGGAAATCTTCATCGTCGAAAATCTCTGTAATCTCGATTCGCTTATTGGTGAGTCATTCCAATTTTTTGCTGTCCCAATCAAAGCCAAAGACACTGCTGCAATGCCTATTCGTGCGTTTGCCCAACTTGACCAGTGACATAGGAAAACAGCATTCGCAATATCGCTCTTAAGGAGAGAGCATTTTCTCTATTACTTAAACTGCCCTCACCCATCTAGGCAACAGTTGCTTGCATCCGACGTGCGAATTGTCGACTGCAATATGACCACGAATGCAAACTATCGTATCAACGAAACAATTAGCGTGATTACACAGAGGGCGACTAACCGATGAGCGCGACTACGGCCTCAGAGCTGTCCCCGGAGAATTGACCAGGCTCTACAAATGAAGGACGAATGCGAACGTTGTGGAGAGTCGCTCACCGACGTAGACGAGAGTTACATCTGCGTGTATGAGTGTACATTCTGCCCGGAGTGTACTGGGTTCATGGACGCGACGTGCCCGAACTGTAGCGGCGAGCTTGTCCGTCGCCCGGTCTCCCTAGCGTAATCACTTTGACCTCGTCGAATCCGTCGTGATCTCGCTTCGTGCGATGTCTTGACAGTAGATGTCGACGAGTTCGTCAAGGGTCATCTGGGACCACTTGTAGCGTTTTTCTCTCGGTCTCTCGTCTGAAGGCGTCTCTTCTGCACCCAAACCCTGGGAGTCGGACTGCTGATTCACGCGTCCTCACCGGGGAATAACCCTCTCGCTCCGTGTTGGGGTAATTCTGAGTGGCCCATTTTCATTACTCACTGACTTTCTCACAGTGAGTTAATACTTTGGCTGATGCGGGAGTGGACGTTACACAACGTTGATTAGTAAATGTGTGTCGTGAGGCCACGATTGGTGGATGAATAGCATGTCGCTATATAAAATAGGCGTACCTGAATATCCACAGTTTCGGAGGATGCCAGTGTTGCATGACTTATTTTCGTCAATAAACGCCCAAAATAGAAAACACTGGCTTGTATTTAGTTTATTATTTATTTCAACACACGATTTTAAAACCAGTAAAATTTATAACCATAAAATCCAATAAGTCAATTGTAATGACAAATTACAATTTGCTCGGCCGACGTCGGTTTGTCAAAACTCTAGCAAACTTAGGTGTCACCGCCACAGCCCTTCAGTTCATGAGCAAAGAATCACTTGCTCAGTTAACTGATGATCCAAAAAACGAGGTCCCCCGGTTGAAATATATTAAACATACCAATCACAAAGAGGTTATTGAAGCCGCTAAACAAGGCCGGAGTATCAAATTGGAACGTGAAGGGGTTTACCACACTATCTCTCGTGAAGATTGGGCAGAAATCGAGGGCGCTAAGAAGGCATATAAGCGAGTAAGCGAGAGCGTCCGAAAAAAGTTTGAATCAAATAATGTAAATGTAAGAATCGCTAATAATCAAAAAGAAAATAATAGAGATTTTAAAATAATTGTTGAAAATAGATATTATGAGAATGGAAAAAAGGAGGCCACACCAGAGAATGTGTTGGAATCTCTTCAAGAGTCACTACCATCATCAACCAATGAAAGTATTTCATATGGCGGAGAATCTGTTGAAGTAGAAAATATTCCAATCAAATTTGAAAACACGAAACTGGTTAAAACAGACTACTATACTAAGAAATATGATGACGTACCAGCTGGTGCAGCCGGAACATTCATTCTCGGGACTGAAAATCAGTGTACGTACTGTACACCTTGTTTTGTTTACAAACCAACTGAAACTACTTGGGGATGGTTAACTGCTGGCCATTGTGTCAATGCAAACGAAGATGAAAGAGCGTACCAACCTAGCAACGCTAACAATGGAGGAGTAGGAGAGAGCTACAAAGCAACAGACACATTTGGATACGACGTCGCAGTAATTGAAAATGATGGAAGAAATACAAAGTGGGACGTTGCTAGTAATAGCACCTTTAATGATTATATGGGGTGGCCAATAAAAGGCCATACCCCAATTGAGCGCATAGAAGAACTTTGTCAAAATTCAACTACTGTGTATCAACAAGGTAGAACTTCAGGACGTTCAACTGCCAGAGTTGATAGCTTTGACGACTATGATGTGGACATGTACAGGTACGACTCACAAACGGATAAGGGAGATTCTGGCGGTTGTTACTTTGAGAAGGACAGCAATGATGATGTTTACATTATTGGCGTCCACGCACTTGCAGTTGGTGGTAACCCATCCTGGACTTCACGAGGGACACATATTCCAAGAATTGAACAAGAAGATCCAGTCGAGGTGTGAAGTAAGCCAAGTACTAATCCAACAAAATGTAGTCTCTACATACTTTGCGAGCATTTTATGACGGTATTGAGGATTATAATCTATAGTAAGGACACTAATCAAGTCGAGATGGGCGTCTGCCAACACATCTAATTGGCAGTGGTTCAACTAATAACTATGAACCGACGTGGGTTTCTTTCAGCAATGGCATTATTTACTCTCTCTGGCTGTACTTCTGAGTCGAATAGAGACTGCCCAAACTTGAGCGATCGTTTAACTACGTATTGCAACGAGCCTAGTTCAACAAGGCCATATATTCACAGTAAATCAGAAAACTACTCACTTACTGATTCACCATCATTTACAATCATAAATAATAGTTTTGAGTCAATTAGGTTTGGGCCGGAGTTTCCAGGACGTGGTTTAGCAAAGCGAACAGAGGACGGTTGGAAATTAATAGATGATTCTTTTACTGGAAGTTCAGCTCAGAAATTAGAACGTGGCGAGTCTTGGTCTTGGAAAGTAGAAATTGGATATTCTGGAGAGTTTGAGAATACAGTCATTCCTATTAATAAAAATGAGATATCTCCTGGCGAATATGCATTCTATGTACAAATAAATAGTGGCCTCCTTGGAAGGAGAATAATTGCTAAGACATTTGAATTTAATAATACAACACCAACTCTAAAATGAGCACGAGTTAAACAGATTACAGCAATCAAAGATGATTGCAACAATTAAAGTACCATTTCTGTAGTTCTCATCTCATAGAGAGCATGAATGCCCGTGCCGCTCGAATGACTGATTCGTTTCTTGTCGGCCTTGACCTCCGAGAACAGCTCCAGTTCGGAAAGTCGCTACTTGAAGCGTTCGAAGAACTTGAAATCCGTACCGATAATTTGGAAGACTGCTATCCAGAGTGGCATCCAGCATCGTATCCGTTTCACGAGATACTCAAACTCTTTTTCTACCGCGAAGTCACCGGAGATAGCTATCGTGAACTCTCTGAGCATCAGGAACTCGACTCAGCGTGTGGTCTCGACTGTATTCCTGATGTGTCAGCACTGTCGAGAACATGGCGTAATCGCTTCGACGACGCCACTCGTGAGTTTGTCAAGCGGGGCGCACACCTGCTCGTCAAAAATATCAACGACTTTGGCCCGGCTGTTGCCGAAGTACGTCCTAAGCACGAAGTCACCGATTCCGAAGAGCGTGGCTCGGAGAAGCCTGAAAATGGAGAAGAGCAGAAAACAACGTTCGACGACAAAGAAATTTTTCGCACGACTCGTCTTGCTCGTGAGCATTGCTTCAGCCCATTTGATTCTGGAAGAGCAGACAACTCGTCGTATGATGATTCTCGATTCTTCGAGTTACAGACGTTTATGGGAATGGTCGGGTGTGGAACTGCCCAAGGAGCAGCACGCTTTCAGTACCGACGTGGCAAAGAATATGGCCCACACGGTGACACCCACCTTCGGGCAGTCAAGCAATTCGAAGCAAATTCACTCCTCGATGGATTCAACGCCGCTACTAACCAGCTCCTCTCAGTAATCGAATCGGAAGTCACGTTTCGGCGGCCAGTGACTGTGGCACTCGACATTACCACAGTACCCTACTTCGGTAGTGTCGAAGGGATGTCGATGGTCAGCGGGACGAAAGACGGTGATGGACGTGCGTTCAAGTTTGCTACCCTCTCGATTGTTGGGCAGAACGTCCCGCTGGTCTTGGCTGTTGAACCGGTTCGTGAAAGTTCAGCGTGGGACGATAACCCGTCAAATCGAATCCACCGTGTTGTTCGGCGGCTGGTTCGCCAAGCGAAGGAACACGTCCCTATCGAGATGGTGCTGTGCGACCGAGAATTCGACTCGATGCGAGTGTTTCAAACGCTCTCGAACCTTGGCGTGAACTACCTGATTCCCAAGCGGATCACCGGCTCAGAGCGCAAAGCGATTGAGCAGATGGTGCAAGACGACCAAGAGATCGCTGTCGAGTCAGCGTCGGTCCACGTCGAACAGGGCTCGCACGCGATGGAGTTCTTGTACGTTCCCTCGACGAAAACAGATGGAACGACAGTATTCGCAACGAATGCTCGTGTTACACCAGAGGAAGCCGAAGCGTTCTGTCGGCGCTACAGTAACCGCTGGCAGATTGAAAACGAATACAAGAGCATCAAGCATGATTTCCTTGCGAAGACCTCGTCGAAGGACTACAGAGTCCGCCTGTTCTACTTTGTGTTTGCTGTCCTCTTGTACAATATCTGGCGGCTCACTGATTTTCTGTTGAAAGCAGGTGCTGACGGTGGGATGGACTACGCACCGATCATAACCGCTGGAGAGTGTGTTGAGTTGGCCTCTTCGGCGCTACTTCCACCTGATTAACTGAATGAGTACACCGGCTTGCCCCTCGTGAGCGGTGGCACTCTTTCTGGGCAGAATTTTTCGGGCGATTTCTGACAATCACGGAGGGTTTTCTGGGTTGGACAAGTTTTCTAGCTCTCTTTCCCGTAATATAGACTAATTCAGCGGCGAATCAACGCTAAAATTGCCCATCCTCCGAAACTGTGAATATCACAGGTTCGGGATGTCGATAGCTACAAATCACTAGTTCACTGACAGACGGATCATCGGCGGAAATTGTGCCGAGAAATCTTGAGAGTAACGTCGAAGAACCGAAATTACTCGTCGTCTTCGGACGCAGCTGCCTGCATCGCGTCCATTCCTTGCTGAATCGGGTGCTCGTCGTGAAGATCTTCGCTTCGGAGATATCCGTCGGCGAGGATGTTGTCCTCCATATCACTCCGGAAGATGACGGTCCAGCCGTGACCTGCTTCGTAGGTCACGGCTGTGACCCAGTCGTATCCGATGAACATCGCAGTCTCGATGGTTTCCTCGTCCTTGGGCCCAAATGTCGAACTCTGGGGCATTATTGACTGAATCCGGTCGTGAGCTTCGAGTGTCTCTCGCTCACTCTGGCTCAGCGGCCGATCCGGAAGCGACTCTACCAGAGACCCATTCTCAACCATGCCCCCATCTACGATCACACCCTGAATAATCGTTCTGAACCAGTCTCCAGAGAGAACTGACACTCTCTTGTCCCCTCATTGTGTCCGGTACTGAACACCGATGGAATCCACTCTTACACCATCCGTTCCGGACGACGCCCCCGCGCTCGCGGGGGCGATCGTCGTCCATGCTCAGAAACTCTGTGAGATTCATGACCACCTCTGGCGCGTCCTCTCGGAGTTGTCCATCCCTACAGAGCCACTCACTGACCACCGCCAGACTGCCAGTGTCGACTTCGGCACTGAATCGATGGCACGGGTCTACATCTACCAGACGATCTACGACCTCGCCCAGAGAGAGGTCGCAGATCGCCTCAAGAATCGTCCCTCACTTCTCAAAGGACTCGGACTGGACCAACCACCGTCCCAACAGAATATCTCCTATGCCTGGAAACAGTTCAGCCACCGCACCAAAACCGCACTCGAAGCCGCTGCCAGAGGTGTCGCAAGTGAGGCTCATGATCACGACGTCATCTCCGAAGCGTTGGTTCCCATCGAACTGGACGAGGATCAAGACGATACTGAGGACGACGAGGATACAGATTCCACCGTGTCTCGCGCCCACGTGCGCGAGCACGGAACCAAGGTCGTCGAACTCGCTCGAAGACACGGCTTCGGCGAGTTCGACTCTCACAGGGCAGAGAACAGAGTCTACGAGGACGAACAGATCCTTGATCTGTTCTCCGATGCGTGTCTCACACAAGGCAGTGCTCACTCAGAAGGCGAGGCTGGATGGTTTCTTGACGAGAACGATGTCTGCGACGACTCGACGTTTCTGCGCGTCATCAAGCAGTTCGCGACACCCCCGGACGAGGAAGTAGCGGTTCCTATCCAAGAACAACAGATCGAGGACATCGTCGCCTTCACAGAACTGTACCGAGAGGAACTGCTGCGGTCGTTCGAGGAGGCAACCGAGAACATTCTCGAGACGATCCGACACGAAGATCCGTTCGACGACCGCCACGTCGTGGCGGCCGTCGATTTCACGCACGTTCCCTACCACGTCTGGCCGTGGATCGACAAGAACGACCAGATTCCGAAAGCGGAGTACCCACCGATGGTCAGCGGCTACAAAGACGACAGTGAGATCAAACACGGATACACGTTCGCGACGATCACAATCGTCGGGAACGAGGTCCCAATCATTCTGGGCATCGAGCCGGTCAAAGAACACTCCGAGTGGGAACCAGCGGACGCGCCAGCCGACTCGAAGGACGAGGTCGTCGACGTACTGCTGGAAACCGCCCAGCAGTACGTCGACCTCGATGAAGTGCTGTTAGATCGGGGGTTCTACAGTACCGGCGTCTACGCGAGCATCCACGAGCGAGGGCTAGTGTACACGACGCCAGTTCCGAAGTACGAGGACGATTACGAGGCGATCAAGAACATCCAGAGCAAGGACGGCGTCGATGCGGCTGTCAAGCACGAGGTGCCGTTCGCCGTCGACGGCGAACGCCACCACACGGCGGAGTTCCTGTACGTCCCGTCAACCGACGAGGATGCCGACAGAAACTACGCGGTGTTCGTGACCAACCGTGATCACGTCGCTCCCGAGGAGATCGTGCACGTCACGAACAGCTACAGCCGTCGGTGGGACATCGAAAATCAGTACAAGTCGGTGAAGTCGTTTCTCCCGAAGACATCCTCGAAGGATTACCGCGTGCGGTTGTTCAGTTTCGTGTTCGCAGCACTGCTGTACAATCTCTGGCGACTCACTGATTATCTGGTGAAGATTGGGACAGAGCGACCGATCAGATCGCCACCAGTCGTGACCGCCAGGACGTTCGTCCGGGCGGTCGGTCGTTCACTCCGACAGGGTGGGTGAGTGATCGACTCTCGCCGTTGCTCGCCTGCGGCAAGCCGCAGGACTCGCGCTCTGGGTGGAATTTCGAGTGCTGCTCTCCGCTCATCATCTTCCCTGCCGCCAAACAGAGATTGCCACAGAGGACTCACCGAACTACACCTCGGATTTCGTCTGAATCACTCGATACTCGTTTGTAGACTCTCTACATCCCAGAAACGTGATTGGTTGTTGCTGCAACCCGTCGGCAGAATCCGGGTTTGTCTGAACCAACAAGTACGCCACCGACGTCAAAGCACACGCATCTGATCATCAGCATATCGTCAATATTGACCCACATTCTCAAACATTACGGTGCTTCTGGGCCAATTCAGACCTTATAAACGGATTAACTATTGAATCACCTGGATGTGTCTTTTCAAGATACACTCTCCAATGCTCACGAAACTGTTAATTGGTGTGTTCTTCTACTGTTCAATTGAAATACAATGCCATCAGAAAACAAAGCTGACCTGTTTGCTAGCACTGCGAACTATTATTCGAAGTACCGCCCAGGGTACACAGATCGGCCTTTCGAATATCTCGCGGGTCGGTTTGGACTTGATGATACGGGACGAGTCTTGGACCTTGGTTGTGGCACAGGCGAAATTTCAATACCAATTTCAGCCTACGTAAACGAGGTTTTAGCGATGGATCCTAATGAATCCATGCTCGACGAAGGACGAAAGAAAGCGAATAATTCGAGTAGGTCAAACATTGAGTGGAGGATTGGTTCCGATAGGGATGTCTCTGACAGGCTAGGCACATTCCAGCTCGTGACGATGGGGCGTTCCTTTCACTGGATGGACCAAAAGCAAACGCTCGAAAGTCTCTTAAAGATTATTCGCCCGGGAGGTGGGGTCGCGATATTTGGAAACAGAGAATGGTTTACTCGTGGAACTAAGAATTGGCAAAGAGAAGTATATTCGGTCACTACCGACTACCTATCCAATTTACCAGATCGAACAGGTCCAGTTGAGTATGATGATCCCTGGCACAAGAAGATTGCCAAGTTTGGTTTCAGGGATGTTGAGGAGCTCAGTATTTACCTCAACAGAGAGTGGACTGTTGACGAGATTGTCGGCTATTTATTCTCGCTTTCGTACTGCTCGCCTGAGAAAGTTGGTGACCAGCGCGAGGAACTAGAAAAATCAGTTCGGAACCGATTGGCTAACTTGGACCAAGACAGTTTTGTTCAGGAAGACATAGTGACAATCATTTCTGGATGTCGTCCTACCGATAACTGATCACTATTCGTAGCGAACTCACACGAATCCGATTCGCAGTCGTCTGCGGTTGGGGCAGAGATGGCACAATCAGCGTTGTTTCGGACGATGGTGTAATCACAGAAGCAACTCTATGAGCAATCTGTCCGATTGGTACGACGATTTCGTAGCGAATCGTGAACAGTATAGCGCCGATTGAGCGGTTAACTTTCAGTAGTGGGGAATGGGAAGACTCGATTCCGGACGAGTTAGACCATTTCTTCGGAGACTGCCCAGTCGATGGAGGCTCTGATTCTCCGTTCGATCTCGTTTCGAAGCACCTCCTTTCGGGCTTGGCAGAAGCGTTCGTAATCGTCACTAAGCAACGCCTCAAACCCGTCTTCGCTGATAAAGTGACCCTGAAGGAGGTCTTTGATTCCCGCTTCTCCCTGTGGATGAGCATCAATCATGTCCGGGATGTAGTCTCCAGGAAGGTGATCTCGGATGTTGAAGCGGTTATTTTGTGATTCAATCACAGTTCGGTTCAAAATTTGATTCCGGGCAGTCTTACCGTACTTACTGCCAGTTGCACCGTTCTTCAGCTTGCCGTCCGGGAATATATGATGGTCGTCGACTTCGTGGACAGTGATACTCTCGAAGGTGCCGAAGTCACGAGCGTCGTTCAGCACTAACAGACTCATGATTCCGCTATAGGGGCCTCCTCGAGTGAGCGACGACAGGTCGAGTTCGACTGGAATTACTGTCGATGCGTCCTGTATTGCTTCCGGCACTTCCGTTCTCTCCCCGCGGATCCAGTCTCGTCCTTCGGTATAATCTTTGTATGAGATGGTGTCCGAGCTACCACTGTATCTCCGAGAAAAGGTACTCGCCCAGTACCATCGCTGCACCATCTCTAGACTCTCGTGACGGGGTACGTTTCCGAATTTTCGGCCAGGTGGAGGAGGTTCGCGAGTGGAGGGAGCAACGTGCTGTAGGGGAACCCGTACTTCTCTGTGACTCGGTTCTATTGAATCCGCCGACAGCGTCGGGATAAGTCGTCAGAACGATTGAGATGAAGCGGAAGAAGCGTCTCTATGCACAAGATACTCTTCCGCTTCGTCAAACAAGCCGTCTCGATAGCACGAAAACTTACTGATGCAGCACTAATGCAGATCAGCCATCCCGCCGGCAACGGAGTTGCCGGCTGGAAGCACGCCGTCCTGCACTTCCTCCGTCTTCACATGGAAGCAACGCTTCAAGAGGTCCTCGATTGGGCCGAAGAGATGGAGCGGGTACGAGCCGCGCTCATTCTCGAGCGCGGCGAATTCCCCGGTCCATCCGCACTCTGCAAGTCGTTCGACCGAGCGCCGATGCGTATCTGGCGAGAGCTGCTTCGACTCTCGTCGGAGCTGCTCGAGCAGTCTGGTCACGCCGCCATCGACGCTACCTACTTCGACCGTCGACAGGCGTCGAGTCACTATCTCAAACGCTGTGACCGAGTGGTACAGACCGTTCAAGCGACGTTTCTCGTCGATACCGCGCAGGGCGCGGTTATCGACGTCCACTGCAGCACGAAGTGGCCGAATGGAACGAACATCGGCCCGCAGGTCGCCCTGCGGAACGCAGGCGACCTACTCACCCTTGCCGCCGACAAGGGCTACGACGACATGAGCTTCCGCGAGAAACTTCGTGATGAAGGCGTCCGACCGCTGATCAAGCACCGTGTCTTCGCGCCCTACGACCACGCGCACAACGCGCGGATTGACGATGAACTCTACAACCAGCGCTCGGTGTGTGAGACCGTCAACTCGGTGATCAAGCGCTCGTACGGCTCCGCCGTCCGAGCGCGAGCCTGGTACCGCCAGTTCCGTGAAATCACGCTCGCCGCCGCAGTCTACAACGTCGAACAAGCCGTCAAACAATGAAACCCGTCGCCATCTGCGGATTCAATGAAGCCGTTAAAACAGACAGGGCGAGAGGAAGCCAAACGCATATTCGATTCAGATTTATACAATATTACCACAATATATATATATATTTACTTGCACTAATATAAAACCGATGAATGTAAAATTTGTGGAGAAACTCGGCCAACCCGAATATACTGGAGAAAATCGATGCGAGCCATGCACCGCACTCAACCTTATCATAGCAATGTTCTTTTCCTTCAGGCTGACGCGAAGATCCCGTGTCGCTGGCTACGCCTTCTTCGTCGTGTCACTCGGTTTGATTTATGTCCGTGGATATCTTGTCCCCGGAACTCCAACGCTGACAAAGCGCTATCTTCCGTCAGCGGTGCTTCGGTGGTTCGGTAAGGAACCAGAGCTGGACACTCGAAGCGGTCTCAGCTCAGCTGGCGCTGCCTCGACGACCGTTTCGAGCGAACCTATCACGGAGGGATCGGACAAAGAGCTGATTGACACAGCTGAAGAGGTTAACATCCACGACTACTACCTTACTGAGGGGATTCTTGAACCGTGTGAGGATCAGAACGATCTATGCCTTGTCAACGAATTTAGAACAGCGTGGAACGACGAGATGGCTGAGTTGACCGACAAAGATCTTGACGCGAGTGAGGCTGTTTCTATCCTCAGTACCTCACAAAGCATCCTCAGCTAGCTGTTTCTGAAGCCTGAGTTCTGTGGCGGAGTGGTTGTGCTGGGTGGTCTTGACGAGAAGATCGTCGACGAACCGACGGAGAGCTGTCGCTGTCGGCGGCGGCTGCCGCTGACGCGACAGCGTCGCCACTCCTTGCGAAGGCTAACTCGGTCGGAGATTAGCGCGTAAACCGGTCGTCTGGTGGTCGGTTTGCGGGGACGGCCCGACGCGTCGCGAGGGCCGTCCACGCTGCCCGTTGAATCATGTTGATGAACTCCTTGAACGACCACTTCCAGAGGCGACGCCCCCCACGGCGGGGCGTCGCCACGTATTCCCAGTGTAAATACCGCCAGACGTTCTGTAACAACAAGCTCACCACGACGTACAGCAGCCGTACGACCGGATTTTGTATCGAGGTCGTCGCAATACTTTGCTCGGAGAGTCGGTAGCTGGCCTCGATACCAAAGCGTTTCGCGTAGTGGTATCGAGCGTCTCGTGGTGAATTGATGAACGGCGCGTCAGCGGCGTAGCCGTGACGCACCACTCCATGTTCGTCGTACCGCCCGTTTTGGTACGTACAGTCGATGTAGACGGGAAAATCGACGGTCCAGCTGTGACCGTCGAGTTTCGCCGTCATGTCGTGCTGAATCACGCGACTCCAGCCTTCCGAGAGTTCTTGCTTGATCGTCTGTCCCCAGCGGACGATCGGCATGACGTAGGCGTGGTTGTGTGCCTGAAGCAGCGTCAAACACTTGCTGTCGTAGAATTCGCGATCGAGAAAGACGGCCTTGACCTCGAGGTCAAGGTCGTCGAGGATACCGAGGAGTTCTGCGAGGACACTGCCGGCGGTGTCGCCGTCTTCGAGACGGCGCACCGCCAGCGTGTAGCGTTTGTTCTTCACACGCGCGTAGAGTGTGGCGTAGGCATGGAACGCAGTTGTTCCACGCTTCGCTTGTGAGTGATACAGGCCGTCTGTACCGTCTTCGTCGCCGTAGTAGGGCCGCAGGTGGAGGTCCGAAACGACCTCAACCTGCTGGGGAAGGACGTCGAGAACGTCCTTCTGAAGGAGCGCGTTTCCGACTTGCTCAAGCGTCTCAAGGTCGAATTTGGTGCGGAGATGGTAGAGAACCGAATTTTTGTGGGGAGCATCTTCGCTTTTCTCACAGAGCGTTGAGACCGAGGTCCCGTCGGCGCACGCGCCGACGAGGACCTCGTAGATGTCTTCAGCATCGATTTCAGCGTTTTCAGCGAGTGTGAGGGTGACTTCCTCGTCAAGGGAGTTGACGAGGAAGTTAAGGAGTTGGTCTTCGTGGATTTCATTGTCTGCTTGTTGGGTTTTAGACACACCTTCAGCAAGCAGACGTCTCAACTAACCGACTTTGTGATGTACTGAGACTGGGTTGCGGCAACTGAGCCGCTAGTCAACTCGGATATCACAGGTGAACTGGTCGCAGATACTTTCGGGATGGAGGCTGACGTTCACGAGGGGTTCGAACTTATCAAGCAAGACTAGGTACAGATTCTCCAATCCGAGTCTGAATGGATCGGACAGTGGCCATCTCGTGCAGCACTTATCGCAGATATCGCAGCGAGTCGTGTGCTTCAGTCATGGGTTTCAGGATGGAACAGTTTCGACTCAGAAGAACGAGGATCGATTCTCAATAGTTTGCGGATGTTCCTCGAAACGTGTCCGACGACGGGTGGCGACATTCAACTTAGTGAAGAAGTCGTCGAGTCGTGTTGTAGCTCTCACAGAGTCATTGCGGTCAGTTGTGAGGAGTCTGGTGAACGTCTTTTCGAACACTCACTTCCGGATTCCGAGTAGTGTTTTAGGGATTACCCCAACACATTTCGGTTTTCGCTCGGCTTAGAGCGCCAACTACTACAACCTCAGGGGATGGTTTGATGCGTGGCGTTCAGTGATTGGTTGTGTGATCTAACACCGAAGCTAGTAGCAGACAAGTGCCACAGAACTGAGTAACACCCTTAGACCCGATAGATACTCCGGAATAATTCTCTGATCGTATAGCTACCGATGCCTGACATCTAATAATCAAGTCTGAGTTACAGTTACAACAGTACTACCGTCATAGAATATGCGTGGTATAGTACAATATATAATATATTGACACTTGGAATCAGGTCATATCTCCAAGACACAATTCTAATTTACTAACAATACTACCTGGTTGCTTAATTGATGAAATCCGTTCAGTCATAAGCGTAAATAACTGTATCCCACAGTCAGATCCCGGTCATATCTTAGACATAATTGATAGAAAGAATCTTATTTACAATATATTTGTACAGATATCTCACTTATTTGGTTGTATACCTCAATTATCCATAGAAAAATCACATCATTCGACTAGTCTGTTATCGGACAACAATCATGGCACAAAATCACTATCTACCAGATTATAGTACACATATTATACAATATTGCTGACTCAGAGTGTGACTGCAGTTTCATTGAACGCAATCTGTTTCACCTAAGCCGTCACAAAAACTGATAATTGCACTAGTCAATCTAACCGCTGGTATCCGCATTTCCCATGGTAAAGCATCGATACAGTAGCCCAATACAAGACACGCTTTCTATAGCTCGAAATTCTCGTCTCGAACCTAGTCGCTAAAGAACGTGCTCAACAATCTGTTCTCAGCTTTCCTGAGGTGACCGTGAAGGGTGGCCGAAGAGATATCCAGCGACGCAGCAACCTCCTCTGCGGTGGAGTCGCGTGGCCAATCAAAGTAGCCAGCACGAAACGCAGCTTCAAGTGCCTCTCGCTGACGGTCGGTCATGCCTGTCTCGCTTGGTATCGCGTCGTGTTCGGTCGGTTCCACGTCATGCTTTGCCAGTAACTCAGTCTCAGGGAACTCGTTTTGCACCCGTTCGACGACGGCACGGACATTCGTTCCCGGAGAGAGTTCTACCGTCATTTGACAGCGGCCGTCAGTCGCGGTTGCCGTCCGGACATTCGCCCCATATTCGACGAACGAATGAGCAAGTGTCCCGTGGCTTGCCTGCACCTCGAGTGTAGTCCCGGAATCAGTCGAAAGTTGGCGGACATCCAAGACACCGGGGTGTGCTTTCGCTTCGTCGATGCCGACGTCGCTATCTTCGGTACTGAGATACGTAGTCAAGTCGCCGTTTCGAGCAGGGATTAGCCCATCGAGAACCCATTCTGTGTCCGTGCTACTCGACAACGCGACGAGCAGCGCGTCTGAGTCGGCCGACTGGATGTCGATCTCGATTCGTGTGTCGGAAACCAGTAAATGAGTACGTTCGATAGAGGTGAGTGCATGTCCGATCGTCTCACCAAGTTCATCGAGCACATCGAGTTCCCGTTCGCCGAAGCCAGTATCACGGTTTGTGTGTAGTGCAATCGCACCGTAGACGGTCTGTCCATACACCAGTGGGACCGAGGTCCAATTACTTCTGTCGGCCAACCCGGAGTGGTCTGGCATGTCTTCATCCACCGAGTCGATTGTATCGATTGCCTCGATCACCGGTAACCTATCCTCCGACTCGACAGCTCTCGGCTTGGTATCATCAGCTCTCATTCGAACAGGTGGACTGGTTGTCGCAGACGTACTGAACCAGACGTCGTCGTACAACCCTGGCGTGGCGAGCGTTTCCACGACTGCCCACTGAAGTTCCTCGACGGTGGTCGAGCTGACCAACACCTGGTTCACGTTGCGGATGACTGTGTTGATACCTTCGAGTTGCTGAAAGCGGTTTCGTTGGGCGCGAAGTTCTTCTTCACGACGTATTCGTTCAGTTACGTCGTACAGTAAGACGGTGTGACCGACCTGTGCATTTCTTCGGTCTCGTATCGGAGCAGTTTCGACTTCGTAGGTCCGTCCCTGGAGTGAGAGCTCTGCGAGTCGGTCGGTTGTAGTGAAATCAAGTTCGCCGGTGTCGATGAGGAGGTCGATTGAGTCACCGAGTATTTCGTCAGCGTTACAATCAAGAATGTCGCTTGCCGCTGGGTTGAGATAGAGGACGGTCCGCTCTGTGTCTACGATGACGACCCCATCTTTGAGATCAACCAGAGCTGCCTGTCTGCCGAGTTGACGGGTTGCAGGCAACAATTCGAATAACTGGTATCGAAAAAGTGCGTTTCCGAATGCGATACCGGTGATTGTGAATCCGTAGGGTGTGAGGTCCATGCCCGGAAGCGGTGTGATCTCAAACACCGAGAGCGCGTTGCCAGCAAGCGGTGCGAGGATACCGAGCACGATCAATACTGTCTGGTCAAGGTAGAGGTATTGTGAGACGGTCACCAGTCTAATGAGTAAAATGAAGCCAATAATCAAGAGCGAGTACGCATACACGAAGTAAACCCAGAATCCGATGCCGAAGTCCTGTGAGAGCGTGACGATTCCGCCAGTGTGGGTCTGAACAGGATCAGTCCACATGATTCCGTGTGCTGGATTCGTCCAGATGAGGACGACAGAGAGGACTGGAATCACGAAATACAGCGGAATGGTACGCCGGGTGAGCACCCACTCGTATCCTGTGAAACGGACGATAAAGAAGAAAAAGAAAATGGGGGCGACGGATATCGCAGCCCACTGGACCCGTTCCCAGAACAGGTGACTCGCCCCAGTTTGTGAGAGGGCGAGGATTTCTGTCACTGTCCACGCTGTGACGGCCACCATCGCCGCCGAGAGCGGCCTCGCACCGGGGATCTCGCGGTGGCGCCACGCATATCCTGCGAGCCCACCCGTAACTATCGCTGCGAGTGATAACAGGAGTACGTGAAACAGCCCCGGGTCAAGCATAGCGGTAAGATATTTTCATTGTTATATTAAACATTGGTTGGTGTCGTGAGCACAGTAGGACTCTCAGACCTATTCCTAGCGTACGACTCCCCTCGAAGAGGTGCTAGATGCCGTCAGGAGGAATAACGACCCAAAGGCTACGAGGCCCGACCCCATAATTACTGCCAGCTAGTCAATCAATTCCACCGTTTGTCTAAAGAAAACAGCGAGCGTTCCACGGGCCTCCTGACCCGTGGTCGTTTATCTCCATCTGCCGTATTTTGGTTCCGACACTACTCAAATAAACAAAATTGACGGGATGTTAGTCTCCCTTGACGGCGGAGTCGTACTCTTGGTGGCTACTTCCGAGGCCGCCGAACGGTGCGACGTCGACACCGTCGTACACGAACCGCTCGTCGACCGGGTGGTACAACGGAAGAAGGGCGACGTCGTCCCAGTTCGCCTCCTCCATGGTGACGTACGCTTGTTCGCGAATCTGGCGTGCTTGATCCGTCGATTCCATGTTGGCCTCGACACGCTGCCAGGCTGCCTCCGCGTCGGCACTCGCCGCCGTGCCATCCCAGTCGAGGTAGAACCCATCAGTAGACCCGTTGGTCTGGGTCGCAGGCGGGTTGAGATTTTTCAGGAAGTCGATAGGGCTGGGGTACGACGCTATCCAACCGAGGAAGTAAGCGTCGAGGTTGCCCTGTCTGCCTCGGCTGAGAAGCGTACTGAACGGAGTCTCTTCGTACTTCAGGTCGATGTGGGCGGAACCGAGCGAGTCCTGAAGCAACTGACCGATTCGTTTGTTCGTCGGTGACTGGTAGGACGTCAGTGTGAGCTCGTACTGATTGCTCGCACTGTACCCCGCGTCTTCCATCGTCTGGCGAGCCTTGTCGAGTTCTGACGCATCGTAACTGTAGGGATATTTGTTGTCAGCGTGGGACGTGTAGTCCTCGTTCGGGTAAATTGGCGGAGGCGTGAGGTGGGCCGCGGGGTCGGCACGGCCTTTCAGGACTTGGTTGACGACCGTCTGCTGGTTCAGCGCGTATGCCATCGCCATGCGGACAGGTTTGGGCACGTTGTCGGTATTGAACGCGATGTAGAACGATTGAGCCAACGGTGCTGAAAGATACGAAACCGTCTCGCCGTTATCCATCGGACCGTACAATCCGAACTTCCGACCCTTGGGGTCCGTCTTCGAAATCCGGACTTTCCTGGGGTCGAACTCATCGTTCGGCACAGTCACGAAGTCTGCATTTCGATTCTGCCCGTAGTTGTATGCGGCTGTCGAGTCAGAGATGACCTTCCAGCGGATTCCATCGAGGTCCGGAGCAGTCCCGTGATAGTTGGCGAACCGCGAGATTTCGACTTCGTCGTTTTTCGTCCAGTGATCGAACACGAATGGCCCGCTCCCGATGGGGCCCTCTGCGAATGCCTGATAGGACATTCGCCCGACGTAGCCATCGATATCGCCGACGATGCCCTCTGGAATGGGGGCGAATGCCGGGTCCGCGAGTAGTTCGAGGGCCGCGGGCATCGGCTCCGCCAGCCTGAACCTGAACGTGTGTTCGTCGACGGCCCGCACGGCCATCGATCCCGGTACGTACTCGTCACTGCTCGTGTCGTGCTCGATGCCGAGATACTCGAGGAGATAATACGCCCTGCGAGAGTTGTCGGACGCTGCGAGTCGCTCCCACGAATATACGATGTCCGAAGCGGTCACCGGTGAGCCATCGTGGAACGTCGCATCTTCGCGGAGCGACAGCGTGTAGGTTCGGCTGTCACTGGAGATAGAGACGTCAGTCGCGAGCTGTAGTTCCGCCGTCGTCTCCCCATTCGGGAACGTCGTCAGGCCGTCGAAAAGATTCTCGATGACAGCGGTCGAGTTCGAATCAGTCGCTTGGATGGGGTCGAACGACGAGAGTGTGCCACTCGTCAGTTGGAGTGTTCCACCCGACCGCTGGGGGGCAGTGGTGGTCGTGGTAGTCGTCGGCGCTGTCGTCGTTGACTGCGCTGTCGTTTTCTGTGTCGTCGTCTGTGTCTCTGTACTCGTCGTGGTCGCCGTCGGTGGTTGTGTCGTGGGCTCTGTCGTGGTCTCCGACTCTGTCGGCTCACCAGGTGTCGTCGTCTGCATCGGCATCCCGGTCGTCTGCGTCGCCGCTGAGTCGTCGTCATCGTCTCCAAATGCGACTTCGACGCCGCTGTCGGTGGTTTTGATGGCACACCCCGATAGCCCCGTGATGGCCGCGGATGCACCAACAGCGGTCAAGAACCGTCGCCTCCCCAACGATGACTGTGGTCGACCCTCATCAGACATGGACCACGTCCTCCGTCGTGTTGTGCCGTCCACGTTGGTTGGTTCGCTCGCGTCGTCCGTCGGAAGTGCATCGGGCGACCGGCCATCCCGACGAGCAATGACTCGGGTGGTGCAGTCTCTTATTCGATATCTTGAGTTTCATTCGCCCCTATGTATCGATGTACGCTACTTGGCATGCGACGCTACGTGTTTAGTGTCGCCTGCAACCACCGCAACGAGTCGGTTTCGTTAGGAACGACGTAATCCGGTCGAGTTCAAAAGAGACACTAGACGCGTAGCGTCAACAACCAAGCCGATTCCCCGATGCAGGTTGGACGTGTTCACTCGAAACGAATTCCATAGACGCGATATCCTCTATGGCCTTTCGGTCCTGGGAGCAACGTCGCTTGCAGGCTGTACCGACGTGACAACCCAGCAATTCGAGGCGAGTCAAGTCGTGCTGCCACGGACCGATCAAGAGGGGCTGTTATTGCGTGAAACAGTGAGTGATTCGACGAGTGTTTCTCGGACTGGACCGAACGGGGACCTCGAAATCAGCGTCACCAGTCACTTCGCGTCGTATAGTAGGCAAAAGGGAGTCTCTGAGTACGGTGCAGTGCGAACAGCGGTTGGCCAGTACACCAAGGACCTGAATGGAGGGCAGCTCAAAGATGGTGCGACACTCACATCGGGTAGCGAACTTGATTCTGAGAGCCAGACAGTTTCCGCCTTCGAAAAGGCGGTCGAAGTTGACCCGGCCGCGATTACGCTTTTAGCTCCTGCAGGATTGCGCACTGGTGCTAGCGGAATGCCGATTTCGGCTTTCAGTGCTGCTGCTCTCGAAGGAGATACGATAACTCTTGGAGAACATGAGGGATTGGCCGCGTTCGAAGTTCCTGGGAGAAACTTCTACCCAGGGAGTATGTGGCTGACTGATGAGGAATTGTACCCCGGAAGTATGTGGTACCCTGGGAGTATGTGGGTCGCAGAGACTGGGTGGCATCCAGGGAAGACCTGGGTCCCCCAGTCGCAGACTGGTGGCTCTACCTCTTCGGCCAAAGAGGAGGCAACAACTACTCCAACACTTGTGTTCATCGAGGACGACCAGTCGTTTGCTGACATCTTCGGTATGGACCTCGATGCCCTCGGAGGCCGCCCTGTCGAGCTAGGAGAAACATTTGACGCGAAAAACTTGATCGTTACAAGCGTAGGGAATTCGCTCTTCAACTGGGAATTCCCCGATGAATACGATGTGCTGTTTAAACACGGTCGGCCAGCAGCACTCGGTGGCGCGGTATTCGATCTGGCCGTGCTCTCCACGCCATCAGCGTCTGTCGCCGGCGTGGAAGCGAATCCAATCGTTTCGATGGATTCTGAAACGTTGTTGACCGAAGATACCGCCCGGACGCTCCTCGGAAAAGTGGGGATTTCCGACGCGGATGACGTTCGATGGGTCGAGGGTCCAAAACGACTCTCTCGAGATGGCTATCTCGCTCTCGACGAGGAGATTGCAGACAACGTGCCCGAGTCATTGACGCCATCGGAACCAACGATAATCGACGAACAGACGACTATCGAGACGTACGCGGGCGTCGTCAGTGGCCAACATGGACCGTGGGCTGTCGGAATACACGTCGCACGTGCGACACCGGACGACCATGTGATGGCAATCGGTATGCAGCGAACTCCACTCGAATCTGCGGGCGGACTCACTGACGATGGCAAAGCAGAACCCCTGATACCGTTTCCGATCATCAGCTGGAAAAATTGGTATCTCGACGCCCGAGCGATGATGGGTGTCGTCGTTCCACGGCTAACCGAACAACGTGATTGATGACCTATGTACAGACAATTACTTCCGCAGATAGCTGCGAGGGTCGGCCCTGAGCGGGTGCGAACCTCTGGTATCGTCGTGGAGCGTGCCGCATGATGCCCCGAAGCTGGCAGATGGTCCTTTTGGGATTCCTTGCCCAGTTAGGGGTCGGTGGTGTGATGCTCGGTTCGGAGATGTTTGGCACGCCGGAAAACGCGGGTGCTATCGTCCGACTCTTCCTTGGTGGTGGTATCCTCGTCGTGACTGCAGTGGCGTTCCTCGTGACACTCCCCGCGATATACTTGCTGTACCGCGGCTCGTATCGTCTCGTTGCAACGTCTATCGTGGTCGTCGTCGGAGCTGTGTTTCTCGTCGGCAGTGTCGCTTCCCCAATCGTCGCGGTTTTGCCTGCATTTCTGTTCGTGGGGGTCGTACTATCGTGGCGTGAGCGGCGAACCGCCTAAGCATGAAAGTCGTCCAATCCGGCGTCTCCGCGCCTCAGGTGGCCACATGCTTCAAACTCCCTCAATCCCAGAGCATTGTCACTACCTTCAGACACTGCAATCGAATGAAAACACACGATAGTGTGGTGGCACACTAGATTTTTCAACGAGCGGTGCTAGTGGTCATTCATGAGCAGTGAACCGGTAGACGCTGAAAGCAAGGTGTCTGGAAACCAAGCGAATATCCCAGCTCGAATTCGTCGAGAATTGGGGATCGACGATGGAGATCAACTCCGCTGGCATCTCGAAGAAGACGGAAGTATCCGAGTCCAGGTTGTCCAACAACGGAGTGGAACGTTTGCGGATTTCGATGGGTATGATGGCGAAGAAGAAACAGACGCCACCACGGACCACGACGCGTGGGGCGTTGAGACAGAGTAGATGCCACGAGCACTAATCGACACGAGCGTATTGTTTGCTGCTGCGTACCGTCGAGATGGGATGCACTCTGAAGCTCGACCCATTCTCCAGGGCATCGATGATGCGTCGCTCCCAGAGGCAGTCGTTCTTGATTACGTCCTAGCGGAGACACTCAATGGACTGACGACACATGCCGGACACGGTGCGGCGGTAGACTTCTTAGATCGACTTGAGGAGAACGCACGATTTCACATCGAGTCTGTGAACTCCGATGCATTTGCGACCGCAAAGGCACTCTTCAGACGTCACCACCAACTCTCGTTCGTCGACGCCTGTATTGTTGCATATATGCAGACTCGTGGTCTAGGATATCTCTACGCGTTTGACGATGATTTTGATGCTCTAGACGATGTCTACCGACTCGATACGGCCACAGACCCGTACTCTCCGAACTAACCACTTCGGACCCTGTTGAAAACCACAGTTACTCTGCATCAAGTCTGGGTGACCTTAGCTACCAGCCACCAAATAGAACCTAAACGAGAAAACTATCAGTAGAAATATTAGCAACTGAAATGTCCAACATGGTTCCCACGAGATACAACAACCGTAGCGATCCACATTGGTCCCGTTCCCACATCCAAGAATTACAGAACCTTCCAGATCCAGTGTGTTGTTGACAGTGGAACGAAGTTAACGTTGGTAAACCATGCTTGAGCAGGCATGGCGGTGAGACGAGATATCCCGAACCGACGAGAAACAACGATTGTGTAGTGTGCGTCACGCTGCCCAGCGTATGGTTTTGGAACTCACAAACGGTGAGTAGTAATAATCCAAACTGGACAGATGAACTCGGTGAGCCCAGAGTTTAGTCCGGGGATGTCACAAAACCGGTTTTCAGAAGAATCGATTCTACATAGGTGTGTTATTTCTCACTCGCAGAGGAGGGGTACACTCGCAGACACCCCCCTCACTCGCAATGGGGGTGTTTTTATACTGTAACCACTGCCTCACTCGCAGAGGAGGGGTACACTCGCAGACGCCCCCCTCACTCGCAATGGGGGCCCTTCTTCGGTATCGGCAGCATTGAGCGATAGTCAGTGATTCAGATTTACCAACGGACTTTTGATGCCCATATTCGGCAGGACTCAGCATATCCGATTAAGGGTCGATAATTGCGCTGGACCGCTGTCTGTGACTTTAACTGGGTCGTCAGCACTCGTGAGCATCTCACGAGCGAAAGATGTTGTCTTATTGGCAGTGATGAGCTGACTGCTGCCGTCCAAGTTGTAGACAGGGGCGACGAAATTGTCGTTACACCCGTCTGCGAGATGAAACACGACCCCGCTTTCCCTCCCGTCGCGCCCCATCCCGAACTCCCCTCCTGTGTCTCGCTCCCGACCGCTCCGTCGCCGCAACCGCTGCTGTCGCTCATATTCCGGTCGTCGCTGATGCTGTCGTGCTGTCCCCGCAGATTACCTCTTGTCCTGTCCACCTATCAGAAGACTGGTAGTCAATCCTTTCGATGCTTTCCACTTGATCCCTGCCTCCCCTCGGCTCCGCCTGAACCCCCACTACGCGACTACCCCTGACTAGGCTCTTCCCTTGGACCTATTTGTGTGAACTGGCGAGCCTAATCAGGAGCGATTCTCGACCATATTAGAGGGCCTCTAAAGATCTCTCGCACCGTAATAGCCTAATCAAGGAGAATCGTGCGGTGGTTTGTCCTGATTACAGACCCCCCGAACCGCGCCTCCGTGTTGTGATTAGGAAATTGGGCCGATGGGCCCAAGAGTAATCACAGAGAATGTGAATTGCCACGCTGCATAGTAATTACCGGTGTGATTGTCGCTGAGAATGTGGCTGATTACGAACCCCTCAAATCCCACCCCCGTACCGTGATTAGGCGAGTGATTACTAGTGGTGTCAAACCCACCGCCGTCCAGTAATTAGCTACTGGTTGAACGCCAGTTGTGGTGGCAACCTCCGCTGGAGCAGTTTGATTACAACATCCCTGAAACCGGGGGGCGTACTGTAATTAGCGATGTAATCACCGACTTGCCGTATCTCGATGCCGTAGTGTAATTACGGAAAATTCAGCGCCAATTTCAGGGAGTGATTATGAACCCCATCAATCGCACCACTGTGGTGTGATTATCGAGTTGATTAGAAAAATACCGAACCGTACCCCCGTACTATAATTAGAAGTGGCAGGTCTGCTGTGAATATACTAAATCTGACAGTTGGTGTGGTTGAGGTAACCGCATTGGTTGCTCCGAGTGGTCAAGTTTCGGCTGTTCAAACACGGAGGTGTGGTCTAGCGGAGAGGTGGACGAGAGTTGAACGACTTGGGAGTCCGTTTGGGTTTGACGTATGGGAACTTTGGTGTGCTTGGGGATGGACTTTGCACGTGAGGCGACTCAGGTCTCAGTGACGAGATTAAATCGCTTGGATTATCCACTGGTACTATTGGATAGGAAAGAATGGCACTGGTGAATCGCCATACAGCGGTTGATTTGGCTATGTTGCGGCACGCTTGATGTTATGAACGACACATTTCAAGACGAGTTCACGGAATTNGAATGGCACTGGTGAATCGCCATACAGCGGTTGATTTGGCTATGTTGCGGCACGCTTGATGTTATGAACGACACATTTCAAGACGAGTTCACGGAATTCTCGGTACCACGTCCGCGCACGCACGGCGTCGCCGTGCGTGCGCTTGATCGACGGGAAGACGGTCTCACACATCGATCTTTGACGGCATCGAGGCCCATCGACCCGCGCGTTATGCGCGTGGTCGATGGGCCGGAAGATGCGATGTTTAATCAGCGGTCTCACGCCTTCTTCGCGT
>NZ_AOLK01000007.1 GCF_000336755.1 Haloferax elongans ATCC BAA-1513
AAATTTTCGACATAGAGCATCGGCGGTTTCCCGCTTCATCTTCCAAATTCTACCGGTCGAAACCGACGCCGTCTAGTGATTCACCAGAGCCGTTGCATTAGACATCGTCGAATTCGACGAAGATGGTAAATGCAAAGCTCCGCGATTGAAGCATCAACATGTCGTCGTCGAGCCGATTTACTGAAATTCGAGTTAGTATCTCTGTTGAACTCCTCAGTGTCTGATGGGTATCACGTGACACAGACAGAGGGTGTAGTCAGCGAGCGGATATTGTTTGTTCCACAACTTCTGAAGTGAAAATTCCGGTGAGTGGCTGAGCATTCTGTTTGAGGAACCGAGCGTCGAGTGAAGAACTGGTTGGCGGAAGAGCACCTGTAAGGCCCCAAATTGCTAGGTTTACACTCGACGCTCGGTGTGGGGGCGGTGCTTTGCCATTTTTCTGTGTCGAGTAGTTCAACAGCTTCGATTGGTGTGGTTGATCCTATGAGCGACTCACGCCCTGTATTCAGCACGGCCACAGGAATTTAGAACGTCACTTGATTTCAGTTTGCAAAAGGAGTATCACCTCGAAATATCATTATCGTTTAGGAATGGGTATCACAATCCACTTCGGATATACTCAAAAAGATGAGCACCAACGGCCCCAACGACTCTGGAGACGAAAGGGAGACGCCGACGTCAGGCTCGGGGGGTTCCATCGTCAACGACATTTCTGAGAATGAAAATACGACGGTTTTCAGGGACAAACGATTGGTTGACCCTTACACCATTGTTGACAACGACCGTATATACGGGCGCTATGAACAGTTGGCTGCGGAAGCATGGGCCTTCAGAGACACTCTTGATGGTGAACGGCCACCCGATCTCTTGCTCTATGGGCCAAGTGGGACAGGTAAGAGTCTCACAGAGGGTGTCATACAACGGTTCACATGCTTGAGCTTCACCACCTCGATTCGCTCGGTACAGGTGGGCTACTCACCATGGGTGCTGTTATTCTCTCCGAACACCGTCAAAATCCGCGTGACCGATACAGAGCGTGTATTCAGCACCCTGTCCGTGTTCGTCTCACACCATCATCGGTCGCATCACTCCTCACGAAGGTACGTGGACGCCTCACGGCCACCTGCGCCGAGTAGGAGGACGCCGAGAGCGACGAACCAGACGATCTGGGTAAGCCCGAAGATGCCACCGCCGATCTCACCGAGTGCTGGAATCGCCGAGAGGATGCCTGCAATCCCGACCACGAGCCCGAAGTAGTTCACAAGTCGGTGGAGAGCCCGCGCTCGCAGCGCGGCGACGCTCACGAGTAGCGTCCAGAGCCCGCCGATAATCTCGTTACCGCCGCCCAACCCGTCGATGACTGGACTAACTGCCAGCCAGACCGTGGTCGCCTGTGTTGGGTCGGTACTGTAGAGGTCGACGACGACGCCCGTCGCGAGGCTGGCAATCATCCCGCTGGCGATGACGAGGCCGGCCCAGATGAGCCCGAAAGCGGTCGTCGCGCGCATCAGCATCGGTGCGTCGGCTTTGAGATGCTCGTGAAGCGCCAGAACGAGCGTCACCAGTACGATACCGAAGATCACGTAGATGAGCAGGTACATCGCGTACAGACTCGTCTCGTTCGCGACGAACAGTTCGACCTGTTGGAGCGCTCCGGTGACGCTCGCGAAATCGAGGATGACGAGGAAGTACGCGATACCGGCCACGTAGATGGCCGCCTCGGTGAGCGCGGCCAGACCACCTACACGAAGGTAGTTCCACCGACTCACACCGGTCGGCCGCTCAATACTTTCGACTGCTTGGTTAGTAGACGATGCCATTTTTATCGCTGATGTTACAATAGCTGTCTGAGACGATAGCCGTGTCGCAAACTGTCACAGGTCGTGTCATAGCTGAGCGAGCGAACGAACAGATCCGGATAGCCCACAGTAGCGCTGCGGAGCTCGGCTCGTGGAGCCGTCGGCCACTCAATCGGTACGACCGTCGCGACTCAGCCGTCGCGATACGAGCGAGATGCTGGTGGCGGCTGCCCCCGAAGCGAGGATGACGATGATTCCGGCGTCCGGGGTTCCCCGGAGGACGTACGCAAGCCCGAGTATGAGTACACCCCAGACGAGTGCATTGGCGAGAACGAGACGCCTGCCGGGACTCTGGAGCGCCTTCCGAACGTTGTAACCCATGCCCTCTAGACGCCAGAAAAGGAGATAGCCATTGTGCTGCCGCTGAATCGGGGGCTGAACGCTGCTGTGTGGTTCGCGGGGTGGGTCATACCGTGACGTTGCGCCGACCTGTCTGACCGACTCGCGCTGTGTATCTTGCACGACGGTGAGGACATCATCTTCATCTGGCAGGAACCGCAGCGGTCGGTTCGCAACGAGTAGTGAACAGCCGATTCATTCCCTACACTCCTGAAAAACAACCGCCTTGTGAACTTTCTATGACACCCTAGTCGCGGATCCTCGTCGCAGGCGGTGTCGGCTACATCCTCACTGCGTTCGTGAGCTACGGGTTTGCGGACGCTCCCGAACTGCTCGTAGAAAATCTCACCATCTTCGCTGACGTCGGCGAGCTATGGATTATCCTCGCGCTCATGATCGTCGGCGTCCGCGAGGGCGGTGCCGAGGAGCAAGAAGTCGCTCGAGGTGGCGCCACCGCCTAGGGGCCCGCAGTCTCCTTGAGAGGGTGGGCCAGTCACTTGGAACCTGTGATCCGAGTGAGCCCCCAGGCACCGACAACTGCGAGAGCATATGCGCTTGCGAACACCAGTACGTCGCCGCGAGCGTTTAGAATCGCAGGGATCGATTCCGGCGAAACCCCCACAAGTGAGAGCGCCCACTCGAGACCGAGGGAGATACCGATTGCAGGAATCGAGAGCATGCCCAGCGGGAGTAACAGAAGCTGAACGAACTCGGGAAGCGTCCGAACCCATGCGACGGCTGGTCTAGGGGAGGGATCGATCAACCCCGCGATCACGACCCACCCCAGGATCTGCACGACGAAGATTGTGAGAACGTACCTATTGACGAACGTCGAGAAGCGAGAGTCCAATACGATAGGTGAAGGCGCCCAGTATGTAAATACGTTGTCTTTTTGAGGGTATTTAGAACTCTTCTCACACCGTGATGATCGTGCTTCCCGGATTGTCTCCGCGTTCGTAGTTGGTGATTGCGACGACGAGGCGCAGACAGAGTGCAAGGAACACCTGTGCTCGTGCGTGGACGCGGCCTCGGGCGTGGGTGCGCCCGAGGCCGCAGTCCTTGACCGCGTCGTTGGTTCGTTCGACGCCAGTACGGCGGTTGTACATTTCGTCTAGCGTCGATTGCTTCAGCTGAACGTCCTCGCTGTGTTCGGAGATGCGGTCTTTGACCCTGTACTCGATATCTTTCGGGTCGTCGGTGTTTCGTGCGTTGTACGGAGCGACTGGCACGACCCCTGCGGTCAGCAGGTGGTCGTGCCAGTCGAGCGTGTCGTAGGCGCTGTCACCGACCATCCATATCGGTTGGGCGACGGCGAGCGCGTCACGCGTGACGCGCATCGCCGTCTCTTCTGGTGCTTGCTTACTCTCGGTGAACTCGGCTGCAATTGGGATTTTTGACCCGGTCGAGACGATCGTGCAGCCGTATCCGTGGTAGTACTCTTCAGCCGTCGGATCATAGCACTTCGAGGCGTCTTGATCAGCAGGCATCGCTCTCACGTCGGTCGAATCGATGCAGTAGGTCAAGTCGAGCAGGCCGCGGCGGGCGGCCTGCTCGACGAGCCGGTCGAAGACGTTGTCAACGACGTGTTCGAGGTCGGTGAGGAAGCGATCGACCGCGTCTCTCGACGGCGGTCGATCGAAGCCACAGCTCAACCAGACAACCGTATTCCGAAGCTCCCGCTCAACCGGGCGAATCCCATAGATGTTGTGATAGTAGCAATGAAGGAAGCCACGCATCATCTCTGGCGGTTCGTGCTCTCGTGTTCGCCCCGTCTCCGCCGGGGCGAACACGTCGAACTCTTCGAGAAACTCGAAGGAGAGGTACTCAAACAACGCGAGCGTCTCGGTCTCCGCGACATTGAAGAACGACTCTACCGAAGGGTGATCTTGCAGGGTCGCTGGGCTCATACCACCTCAGCGTTCACCCTGCTCTTTGGTGTGGTAATCGTTCTATGACACCCTCGTCTCACAGTCAAATCTGTTGCAGAGACGGTGAAAGCTAAGGCAGCTGAGAATGGAATCAAGTTCGACTTTGTCTCGGTGAATTTCAAGTTGATGGAATCACGTACTCTCGACCGAGTAGTGTGGGAACTTGGCCGCCAGACTGCGAAAAAGGCAGGAGTTGTTTGGGATATCCCCCAGAAAGGGTTCTCCACTGACGCCAAATACGTCCGGCTCTACGAAATAGTAGAAGACCACTTCGACGCTTTGGTGTTCATCTTAGACGAGATTGATACTTTGACGGATCTCAGTCTTAATGATGAGCCCGCATATTCACGGTTGCTTTACAGTTTGAGCCGTGCGATGGCTGAAGGCCACGTTGACACTCTGATTTCTACTGTGGTCATCACCAACCACCCGAAGTTCCTCAACAACCTCGATAGCCGAACTGATAGTTCCTACAACCCGACCGCATTGCTTTCTCTGATTACGATGCGAACGAACTTCGCGAGATTCTTTCCCGGCGTCGAGATGCTTTTGAGCCAGGTGCTTTGGGCGAGGGGGTGATCGACCTTGTCGCTTCATACAGTGCTAGAAATGAGGGGGGTGCCCGTCGTGCGATTAGTCTACTACGAGATGGGGGCAAACTTGCGAATCAAAATGGTGATTCGGTCGTCACGACAGGACACATTGAAATTGCCAATGAGTTGCTATTGGACGATCGTGTGCTAGAAATTGTTGGGAGGCTGTCCCCGCAAAAGAAGCTATCTCTGTACTCCGCGGCAATCATCGCTGACGTGAACGACGGTGTAGCGTCAAGCTCGGCTGTGTATAAGCTCTATCAGACTGTTTGTGAAGCAACTGGTGACAACCCCTACACGCAGGAAACGGTGAACAGACACCTGAAAAGCGCGGGCACGTACGGCGTGCTTGAGAATTCCATTACTAGTGAGGGATTCAAACGTGGTATCAATCTTCAATTCACCTTCACAGTGCCTGTTGATGCGGTCATCAACACCTTGGAAAAGAGCAGTAGCACATTCGACAGCATCGAATTGTCGAAAATCCGAAGCCACGCGAGGGCTATACTTTCCAAGTCGTGATTCAACCGACCACCTCACGCTATTTACTACGTGTCTGAGTGTTTACTTTACACACCTTTCGCAGATGACCAAACTCTCGTGAAAAGTGGGGGGTGGGTACGGGGGCTAGCGAACTTAATTTCAGTGTCACTCGCTATGATTCAGCTCTCGTGAAAAGTGGGGGGTGGTAGAAAGGGAATGAATGGTTGGTGGAACAGAACTCGCGAAGTGGGGGTGACTGCACGGTCAACACAGTAACACCCCACCCCACATTTCCGACGTTCTCGTGAGAAACTGAATTAAACTCAATACTGGGCGGGACTACGGTCCCACTCAGTCCAAAACTGAACGACAGCCGCTGGGTGGTTTACAACGCAAATTTAGTAATTCTCACTCCCGAAATTCCAGCGAGAACCCATGGGATGGATCTATACAAAGAACGTCGGAAACGCGGGGTGTGTGACCACCGTCGATGGAAGGTAATGGCAACGACTGGAAGAACGTCGGAAACATGGGGTGTGTGGTCTAAACGTCGGAAACGTGGGTTTGGTCACAAAGCCAACGTGTCCTCGATTGTAGGGTTTTCAAGGCTTCTGGACGGCACAAACGTCGGAAACGTGGGATGTGTGGCCACCGACGATGGAATGTGCAGGTAACGGCTGGAAGAACGTCGGAAATGAGGAGTGGGTAGGTTGTTATTTCGAGAGGGCCGTTTCGGAGTCGTCGACATCGCCAAAATCGGTCGTCTGTCATCGAGATCTCGTGGACAATTCCAAGGTCTTGAGGGGGCTGCAGGCCGGCGTAGATGGTGATGCCGCCCGCCCTGAATTTGTGTCATAGAATATTCTCTATGTGATGAACAGCTCTGTGGGGATTATCCAGAGCTTGATTAGATTGGCGTGCTAAGTATAGCAGATGGGAGTTATTCACAACATGAGTGTGAATTGTCAATCAAAGCCTGATTAGAGAGGGGGGTTGTTCCGACCGTGTTATGGTGATAGGAGTATCAAAACACCAAATAACGAGGCTTCAGGTAATTTGGTGGCTGAATTTCTGTGGCTTGTTATACCCCTCACTGCTTGCCGACAACTGAATCGTACAACATGGATGCTAACCGTCTGTTTTCAACATCTCTTGCTCCACTTTTTACTGTACTTAGGCGCTAAATGCCCTTCCTCAGAGAGCAACCAACGGGAGCGAACAGGGAGCGATACAGCGCCTCAATTAAGCTAAGATGAACTATCAAGACAGACTCGCCGCGAGAGATTGTGTAGAGAAACTGTACGAACTCGCCTTGCAGAGAAACGTCGGAAACATGGTCGATGAAATTGCAGCCAAACAAGGGTCATCCGATCCATCGGTCGTCGTCGAAAACTGCAACTATCACTTTGAGTTCACAAATGGGTCCCTGATTTGAAGTCGAGCGTTCGGAATGACCCTCCCTCCCCCTGTTTACCGTTTCTTTATATACTAACGAGCGTTCGGAACGGGGGTTAGATACCTATTCAAAGATGTCGAGAAGTAATCTATGTCACTCCATCAGTTTCTTCTCAGGAAGATTATCCAACCAATAGTAGAATACAAATTGACTCCCACCCCCCACTTTTCACGAGAGTTTGATTCAATTGATGGGTGGTGGAAATATAACTGTGGTTCTCTTAGAATCCCCAAATCCTGATGTATCCCTTTTTACGTGTATCCTGATCGACTTCCACTTAGTGATGCATCGACCGATTCGGAAATGGATCGTAAGCGTATCTGTTGAATTCAACAGGTTTTGACAGAAAGGGTGTACAACATATGGTGCCATCTTGGTCACGCAAAATCAAGCGCGACGCCATTCGTGCTTTAGCGCGCGGGCGAGACCGACGGTTCTTCAGATGTGATTTCTCCGGAAACAGTGGGGTCTCAAGTTCGAATAGCAGCGGTCATTGGCCGGTGGAGAATATAGATTCACTACTGCCCACAGCGCAGGAGAGTTCGAGACTAGGTGGATGGCACGACTAGTGGGAGGCCCACTCTACTGGGGGCCGAGATACTGCTTACACTCTGCAACCATCTCGTTGGCAAATGATTCAGTCGCTTGTCCCTGTGGGTTGACGACTGCATCATGTTTGATTGTAGCGACGACCCATGGAGAGCAATACGAGGTCTTGCTTGGGTCTTTGCCACTAATCCAGTCATCTCCAAGCTCGTAGTTTCGCGGAAGGTCGCTGGTCGTAAGAGCTACGCAAATATACTCCTCTCCAGGGTATGGAAGTGAATCCGCGGCAAGAACTAGCCAAAGCCGCGGGTTTGACCCACGTCGGAATGGGTCCGGTGCCCAGAACACGTCGCCTTTCTTGAAGCGAGCGGAGTCAGTCACGCTGTTCTCGCGGGTCAACAGCATGTTCTTGCCATTCGTCGTACTCAAATGGTTCTTCTTCGCGACTAGCTGCAACAGCAGCAGCATGGTTGGCTGCAGCGTCAAGGCTCAAGACGTGGTCACTAACTCGCCAGTATTTACCTCGATGCTCGACACGACCTCGTTCTCTAAGCCTAACGAGAGTCGGGCCGACGGACCCTGATTTGACAGACGTCCGCTCGACAATCTCGCCTTGTGTGAAGGCTTGGTCAGCATTCTGTTCTAAGAATGAGAGGATTTTGTATGCGTTTGTGCCTGGACTTGGGCTATCATTGCCGTCGTCAATTGCCTCGAAACGGTCCGCGCTGATGGGCATAGTATATCAGATGTACTAAATTGTATTGAATGTATTGGCGTGCAGTGCCAGTGCTTGTTCGGATACCAGCGGTTATCCAGAAAGATAGTTTGCCACACCGTATTCGAAATGAATTTTTGCGTCATCACTGTCTTCAATGCTGTATGAACTCGATTTTCAGCGATGCAAGCCTCAGATTAGGGACTTCATCTCGAATACGGTGTGCAAAAAGTTGATTTTGGATGTACAGGTTAGCATCTAACCCGAAAATGGAGAGTATCATTGTTTGGCTCAGAACATTGTATAAACAGCAGCCGGCTCCCCATTGCCGAGTTCTCAACAATTACAGCTAGGGTAGATCCGAAAAGATGAGGGCACCACAGAGCTGGAGTGAGCCGAATGGCTTCCCAGAAGGTTCACTGAACACGAAGTCGTCAACGGTGGAGAGCATCACGCGTCTAGTTTCACGCGAGAAACAAATTCGTCATTGTTCTCTTGAGATTGTGCGCTGAAGTGTCCGGGAACTCGGGTGGACAACCGTTGTGTACACGTGGCCGTCGACAAGTACTACTGGGCTCACCTGCTCAGAATCAATTGCTGACAGTTCTTGTTGTGCCTCGAAGAGGTTGCTTGTCCACTGCTGGACGGGGCTCCTTCCCGGCTTGACAGAGAGTTCAGTCTGGCTGGTATTGTGAACATCGTAGTTGGGGACTCTCCATTCCTCCGGTTCCCAAAGTGGTATGTCGTGTGAACAGTCTGAGTTGGTTCCACTACTAAAGAGTGCTTGACCAGTACACCCCGCGATTGCAAGAGTTGAAAGCGAGAGTAGCGTTCGGCGTGGGGATTGGTTTGGGAGGGCCATGACAAGAGTTGTTGATTGTTTAATTTAATTTTCAGTATCTACGACCAGCCACTCATCTTGTGGGGTCACTCTTGACTCCGTGGATCGCACTTCCTCTCACGTCGACAGCAGATGCTGATCCCTGGTTGTGAATCCACACGGTCTGGGTTCACCGCCGAGTGATGGTGCTCACGTGAAACAACCCGCCGCAAACTCCGGACGCTCGAATCACAGGAGTGCGTGGCCAGTCGGAAAACTTCTGGGCGGGTTGTGTGGTGGCGCGTGGAGTCGGCGTAGGCTGCGTGGTAGATTTACGGAGTTGCGAGGACCTACCGAAAGTCAGTTTGTCTGCGATTGAAGCAATGATGCACTGACATACTCCCGACCTAATTCTTGATGGCAGTAGAGAACAGATAGGACAGGGTGAGATCTGCAGGCTTTTGTTCGAGAGGCGAACGGACTCCCTTGCAGGCCGTGAGGCGGCCGATTAGAGGTGTCTGAAAGAGGGTGTTTCCAGGGATCGCAAACAACCGATCATGTCGCTCAAACCAATCGACCCAGAATCAGCACTCAACTTGTATCTCACCGACCGTGAGAACGAGGTATCACAAGCGACGATCTATTCCCATCGTTCTCGGTTGGGACACTTTCTCCGATGGTGTGATGATCAGGGAATCACCAACTTGAATAATATTAGTGGACGGGACCTCCACTACTTTCGGCTCTGGCGACGCGACGAAGGCAATCTCAAACCCGTGACCGAGAAAACGCAGATAGATACCCTTCGGGTCTTCATTCGATGGCTCGAATCGATTGACGGGGTCGAACAAGACCTCCACACGAGGGTACTCTCACCGGTCCTCGGAGACAGCGAAAACGTTCGGACAGTGATGTTGGACGAGAACCGGGCGAAAGCAATTCTGAAGCATTTGTACAAATTCGAATACGCGTCGCGGCCTCACGTGGTTCTCACACTGTTGTGGCATACAATGATGCGCGTCGGTGCCGCTCATGCTCTTGATCTCGGTGACTACGACCCTAAGGATCAGTCACTTCGGGTGGTCCACCGACCCGAGACAGGAACTCCGATCAAGAATAAAGAAGCAGGTCAGCGTTTCATTGCACTCTCAGACGATGTCTGTACTATCCTCAACGACTGGATAGAAACGAAACGGGTGAACGCTGTTGAAGAGTCCGGACGTCAACCATTGTTGGCGACTCCCGAAGGACGGGCCCATACGACCACTCTTAGAGGAGACTGCTATCGGGGGACTCGCCCTTGCGAGATTGGTATTGAGTGTCCCCACAGTCGAAGTCCCGAAACTTGTGCGGCAACAAAATATGATGAGGCGTCAAAGTGCCCGTCCAGTAGGAGTCCTCACGCTATTCGGCGAGGGGGTATCACGTATGCGCTTAATCAAGGATGGCCAAAGCCTGCCGTTAGTGACCGAGCTAATGTATCTGAAGGCGTTTTGGAGAAGCATTACGACCAGCGAACTGAGCAGGAAAAGATGGAACAACGGAGGCAGTATCTGAGCAATCTTTGACTTTGTTCTTAAATACCGATTTCGACACTCACACGAGATTACCGGTGCTTGACCCTTTGAATAGTTATAAGCAAACCCAGCAATAGTATATATACTACTTGAATATATGTTCCATCTCATGGCATATGAGCCATGAGACGGAAAGGGCCATTCACTCAAATTTATCCTATTCGCCGAGTTCAAGGACGCTCGCGATTCTTCGAACTTCGCCCAGCCCGTGTGCGAGGTTTCGCTCGACTTTCGACTGGAACCGACCACGGTTCTGTTCCCGCCGCATTCGGGATAGCCACTGACGCTTTTGCCCTGGGAGGCCGTTTCCGTTCGCATCTTTCCCGCGACCGATTTCCGTCGACAGCCCTCGGTCGTGACGTATGACGGTGAGCGGTGCACCTGTTCGATTCGGAGTTCCTTCTTTGTCTTCGAACGATCACCACTCCGGTCCGTAGTTGATTTTCTGTTCGTCGATGACGAGCCCACAATCCTCACAGATCGTCTCGACTGTATTCGTTCTCACTTGTTCGTCGCATTCGGGATACGGTGTATTGTCGCTCAGTACGTCTTCGTCGAAGCCGGTTTCGTAGATGTATCTCGTTGCCATTGATAGTTCGCGAGATGTCTTGTCTGCACCCCGTACCCCTTCCAGGGGGAAATAAAAATCGCGGACGTGGCGATGACTGGACTGTTTATTAACCTACTCTGAGAGTTCTCTGCGACCAGTCCTCAGACACTCATCGGAGGGGAAGTCGCCCCGCTTGTCACTGTCGCATTGCGCTGTATCTGCGTTATTCGACTGCTCGGTTATGTGGTCGTCGTCGGTGATGATGCCATCGTTGGCGACATCTTGCATCTTCGATGCAATATCGTGATATGAGGATTTCATCCGGTGGAACGGATAAGCCGGCCCTTCTCAGAGAGGGTAAGCGGACTTTATGCTGTGGATTCGGATGAGTTCGGCGACCCTCGGAAAATCTCTTTGATCTTTCGGCATCCTTCCACGCCATCGGCACCCAATTGGTCACAGATTTCATCGAATCGGTCGCGACCGATGATCCTGTCCTCAAACGTTTCGGCGTCTTGGTCACCGATATACGCTATCGCCCCCAGAGCAAGGGCGTTGATCCCACCAAAGCGGTTGAATCGGCGGCCGTTAAGCGTGGCCGCGATACTTACGGCCCGGCCACGCTGGTTCCGGGACAGGCCGAGGTTGTCACCGAGTGCTTGGGTGAGTCGCACTTTATCCATGTGAGTGCGGCGACCGATGTCGTCACGCTTCCACTCGTGCTGGTGCTCCCAGAGGTTGTTCCATCTTTCCTCGTTGTCGGCGTCGCGGGCGTGGAAGGTCGTGCTAGCTTGAGTGAAGGGGACGACGGTGGTTTCCATCGCGTTCCGGTCGCGTTGACAGTCAGCCCCACTGAGGGAGCCGTCTCCTTCTTCGGCGACTACTGGTTGTCCATTCGCTGTGGTGCCGACGTGTACGCCGGCGGCAGTCTCGTATAGGGGTTCGGGGGCGTCGGGATTTGACATGATTTCTCTATTTGGTAGCTGGCCACGCGTATCGTCGGCAACCAACTAAATCATCACATTTAGACGCTATTGTTCACGGTACTACTTAAACAAAATCGCGAAAAAAGAGTGGGATTTGGTTATGGCCAGGATGTGTAACGTACTCCAGGAGACCTGCTGAATATGTTTAGAAGGAGTTCGGCAACCTGATGAGTGGAGCAGTTTCGTACATATCTCGCAGTTCATCACATGAGCGAGCCTCGTCGTTCCGGAAGCAACGCCGCGCACGGCCGTTCGAGTGCAGGATTTTATGGTATTTGTAGAACTCGCACAGACAGTTCTGAATATTCGCTAACGAAAGCTCTAGCCGACCCCCGTCCTCCGTCTCAAGATAGGGGAACTCCAAGTCCAGACGGTCGAACTCTTTTTGCTGGTTCTGTCGGAGCCACCGCATCACATCAAGACGAGTAAACCCGTTGAACTCCGTGACCAGCTGGTTCAGCCCTTTCTGAGCACCCGGACCAGGAGACGACCAGTCGTCAGGAGAGAATGGGAGTACGGAACCACCATCGTAGTAGTCCACTGGGTAGAGAAGATCGACTATGACCTGATACGACAGGAAATTCCCGAATCCCGGCTGGGAACGGATCAGGTCGTAGGCACCCTTCATCGATCTTGTCGAGAGTATATTGTCGAAACTCGTTGTTTCGTCCGTGATTTCCTCAAACAGCGCGGCCACGTTTTCAACTTTATCGGATGACCCCATCTGGTTGTAGCCGCTGACCATGTACGCCCCGGTAAATACCGTCTCCCCCAGCTCGTCCCGCCGGTGCTTCAGCTGTTCCTCGAACTCTGCTGCATCGAAAGAATCCAGCGACTGAAACCCGAGATACTCGTGTGTTTCGAGCCGGCCGATCAACCGGTATATCATCACGTTGAAGATTTTATCCCGACGAGAGGCATCCTCCTCCAAAATGTCCTGAATCACGTACTGCGTCCCGGGATCTAACTCCCGGTAGACGTTCGTGAACCGGTACTCCTGCAAGATCTCATCACCAGTCCACGGCGCCGGTCGGCCCTCGACAACCCTACGATACCATACCTTCTGCCGTTCACCGATGAACTGCCAGAACAAATCTAGTGATTCCTCATCGAGACCATTCCGGATTTCATCGGTTTTCGTCGAGGACTCGGACATTATCCGTATGCTTTGAATGCCAGTCGTTGACTCATTGAATGTTACGACACACCTGCTCTCATCGAACATTCGGCGGGAGAAACACTTTATGGGCCGAAAGCCTCCACCAGAAGGTAAAATGAGGTATGAACCCGATGAGGCTCCTCCTTACGCGCCTCCTAATGGGCCATGGGAGGAGCATCAGGCATCGGAAGATGCCCAAAGCTATCTGACACTCTATTACTGCGAGGATGAGATTAGCAAGTATCCCGTCCGGGAGGTGACCAAGGTCAACGACAACAAGAGCGACCCGAATCTCGAGACGATGAGCTACGGACTGTGCTCTACCTGCACCCGCGACATCCGATCCGGCCTGGTGAAGAACAACCGGCCCTACCTCTTCTTCTGCACGAACTACAAGGGAGAGCGGCATCTCGCCGGGTATTACCATATCGGTTGGTACTCGCTCGGTCCCCCGCTGTTCACCAACTACCGGAACGGCGGCATCCGGGACGACTACCGTCTCGTGGCGGACGAGATGAAATGGCTCTACCCACCGATCAGCTTCGAGACGGTAGCCGACGAGACCGGGTTTGACGGCATCTTGTCTGGGTTCAGAAAGAAACTCGTCTCCCCCGAAACGACTGACGCTCTCCTTGGGCTCTTCGAAGAGCGAGAGGACTGTTCGCAGCAGTACCTCGACGAAATTCACCGATTGGAACTGATCAACAAGCGGTATCACGAATACCGGTACCCAACGTGGGAGCGGGAAGTCGGATTCAGCTGGGAGTCTGTCCGGAACTACGTCGAGATGATGCAGGCTGGCGAGGATGAGGATACCAAGGAGATTCTCGAAACGAAAATGGAGAAGATGGACGTCGACCTATCCCTCATCGCCTCAGAGAGCGTGTCCAACTGGTTCTGTCTGATATGTGATCACGAGTTTGAAAATGAGGCTCCACTGAAATTGTGCCCTAACTGTGATAACGGTGGAGGGATTATTCCCGCAAGAGCGATCAACGCATGAGCGACTCTACGGGACTGTTGGACCTGCAGAAACGGCAGCAAGAACACGACAAGGGGCATCACCGCGATATCTTCACGCTCCCGTATCCTGACAGGATGAACCACTACGTGCTCCACTTCTCGAAGTACGTGGGCCGGATGTCCCGTGACTATGCCGATGATGATATGCGGATCCAGCAGATCGAGAAAACGCTGGCCGACAGCTTCATCGTCGGACTGGCAGCGGCGAACACCCTCAACCTGAACCTGCAAAGCGAGCTGGAGGGGATGTTCGGCCTGGAGGCAGATGGCGTCAGTGAATGGGGAGAGGCACTGAACCCGACGGATGACGTGATGGACTCGGAGGAGTTGCAAGACTGGCTATTCGAACGGATGGCCTCCCCGGCTGGCCGTATGGCGAACGCGATGGAATCGCTGGACCACATGGAACCGATGAACACCCGCGAAGTCCTCGAAGAAGAGACGGTGGAGATCGTTTCCGACCTTCTCATCGCCGCAGAGAACCTGGGAACCGACCTCGAGCAGATACTGGACGACAGGTGGACCGAAATCGAAGAAGAGTCCATCCTGTAAATCGGGGGTTCATACATGGTAGAGAACTTCGACGAATTCTATGAGGACTTCTATAAGCCGCAATTCGAGTGGTACGACACGAAGGCAATCAGCAACAAAAAGTACCACCGTGCGATGAAGATCTCTCAGATCGTTCTGGCTGCGGTCCTTCCGGTCGCCGTCACCTTGTTTCCCGTGACATCCAGCGCGTTCTGGAAGTATGTGATCATCGCCGCCTCTGTGCTACTTATCATCCTCGAGGCCCTCGAATCGTACCTCAACTACCAGAGAAAGTGGATGAATTACCGGACCACCGCTGAGGGGCTTCGACGCGAGGAGCAGATGTTCAAAACTGGGACAAAAGAATATGAGGACGCGGAGAATCCCGAGAAGCTGTTCGTCGAGCGGGTAATGGCGCTTACCAGCCAGGAGAACCGGTACTGGGAGATTACTACGCGAAAGGCACAAGAGGCATAGCCACGTTATGTCAATAAGCACGGCTTACCAGGCCGCATGAAAGAATGACCACTCGTCGAGTCTTCATCAGTTACGAGGGAAGTGACCGAATGAAAGCCAAGGGCTTCCGGTTGCTTCGATGGAACAAGAACGTCGACGTCGAGTTCCAGGACCGCCACCTTCTCGACCCCGTCGACAGCACGAACAAGGAGTACATCCAGCAGTGTATCCGGGACGAAATCCACGGAACCTCCACCACAGTTGTCTTGGTGGGCGAGAACACGAAAGACAGTGACTGGGTTGACTACGAGATTGAACGGTCACTGAAAGACGGGAACGGTTTGGTCGCGATCAAGGTAGACGACAGCGTCAGTGACGAGGATGTACCGGACAAGCTGAAAGAGAACGGTGCCGAGATTATCGATTGGAATCCGGACGAGTTCGGTGACGCAATTGAACGGGCAGCAAGCCAGCGAAGCAAGGTCGGCGAATCGAGCGTCAGAGGGCGTGTTGGTGCGGGATGCGGGCGCTAACGTTTGTTTGGGTCCATCTTCGGTGCCGGATCTCTTCTTAGAATCTAATTATATACAGACTGGATCTTGTAGGTATCTGTACCAAATATGGTTCCTCGTGAATTTCGAACAGATCACCAAGTTCGTCGAATGCATGCCAGGCGTGTTGTATGAATTCTTTCGTCATCTCCGTAGCGCTCTTAATATAGGGTTCTAGAATCACAACTAGAAAAGTGGCAATCCCCTGGTCCAGCTCCTTTGAATCCCGAGTTGTTCCAACTGGAGCCGACATCACGTGTGAATCCAGCGACTGTCTTTCCAGTAAATAGTTTAGAAGTCATTGAGCCGGTCTTCTTGGCGTTCTATTCCGTCTAAGAGGCGGTCTTCTGCTTCTTCGGCAAACAGGTGGACGGAAGATGGTAGTGAGGTGTCTTCTTGCCAGTCGCGGAGCATTTCGATCTCGTCTTCCTTCTTGCTGACACCGGATAAACTGACGGAGGCCATTGCATCGGTGTATAGTGCGCTGTGGATTACGTTTTGAACGGATTCTGATTCTTGGATATTGTCGACGCCTTCAGTCACTACTTTCCGGTAGATTTTCTTTGTGTCCTCGGTTACTGGGAGGGACTTACAGTACCAGATGACTTGGAGCAACTGCTCCTCGGAACAGTCCGGGATTCTTGGGAGGAGGTGTTCTGTGATATCGGCTATGGGGAAGCCCCCGGTGAGATCTGAGAATGCCATCGGGGTGTAGTAGTCGGTGTCGAGAATCCGGTCACATATTTTACTGACTGCGGATTTGTAGCTGTCTGCTTCTTTCATCCGGTCTGTTCCTATGTCCAGGTGTGTCGGTAGGAGTGAGACCCCAGTGTATTCGTTTTCCAGTCGTTGGAGAGCAAAGTCAACGAACTGTTCCGGGTTCCGTTCCGCAACCTCCTGGATTACGAGTTCAACGCTGTGCGATTCCGAGGCTAGGTTTTCTCTTTTCTCAGCGTAGTCCAATACCTCTTCAAGGATTCCTCCATCTACTTCCTCCGAGTCGTCCTTGTGCAACGGGAGTGGCCGCAAGATATTGTCCACGGACTGTAGATCAAGTGATTCTGCGTCTTGTAGAAGTGTGAGAAGGACTGATTCTGTCCAGTCCTGGTGGTCTTTCCAGTATCCGTGTACTACCTGGCTAAGTCCGGATGCGAGTTCCCGGGGTATCTCAGATCTATCTTCCAGTAGTTCGTTGACGTTCTCTTTAGCGAAGTCCAAGTCTTGGATGGCTAAGGCACTGAGCCCTGCGGAGACCAGTTCGAATTGTTCTTCCTCGATGTACTGGTCAACGAGTTCTTTTCCTTGATCCGGATCAGAAGAACAGAGCCCTACGAGAACCTGTGGTTTGCAGGAGTTGAGGTCCGAATCATCGGCTTCAAGAAGTTTTTCTCCGTATTCAGGTCGCTCAGCTGCTAGGACCCTGAAGAACTGGTTGAAGGACGTGTCCGTGAGTTCTGAGACGATATCTGAGAAATCGGATGGTTCGAGTTCTTCTTCGTTCAGATCTTCGGCGAACCTGCGAATTTCAGCTTCCCGTTCCTCCATCTTTTTCGGAGGCCTGTACCTCATATTCTGGAGAAGCTGGTATCTTTCGTTCTCCGCTAACGCCTCTTCAAGTTCCCGAACGTTCGATTCGATGCCGAGTTCTTCCGCGTTTTCCCTGCCAGCTAACTTGCTCAGAGTGTCGATACACTGCAGGTCCTCGTTCTGTAAGACATATTCAGAGGCGAATTCGAGAATCCGGATGAGTTCTTCCTCGTTGATCACTTCTTGATTCTTACCGTGGTATCTGGCCTGTGAGTTCTCGAAGTTCATCAGTTTCTTCGCGGCCTTTCTCCTTACTTCGGGGTGAGAATCTTCCCAAATGATCTGAATGAGATATTCGACAGCTTGCTTCCGTAGTTCCACCTGCAGTTCCGTCATTTGAAGGTCTCCCTGCCAGGATCTCACTTGGGAGTGATCAACCGGGTCAACAGAGAAGTCGTGTATCTCTATCTTGGAGGTTTCCCCGATGATGTCGAGCAGGTCAAGGCGAAGTTCTTTCTTGATTTCTTCGTTGAGGAAGTTTTCCCCGATTACCTCCAAGATCTTTTGCTGTGCGGCAGGTGATCTCTGGAGACCGGGTCGCATCGCTTGCTTGAGTTTTTGTTCTACGCTTTCGGTTCGAAGCTGTGACTGTGACGGATGATCGACTGCGATCCGGAGTAGCCAGACAGTCGCTTCTTCTGGTTCTCCCTGTAGAGCATTGGAAAGCAGGTCAATAGATTCGATTAAGAGGTCTCCGGCTGGAGATGCCGTGTACATTGAACTCCGGAAGAGCTGTTCGTCTTCCTGGTCTTCGGGGAGTTCTTCCCGCAACGATTTTTTGACAAGTCTGATTGCGTAATGCGGATACGCTGAGCCCAGGACTTTGAATCGGCGCAGAAGTCTCACTCTCTTAGCAAAGCCGTATTCGTTGAGCAGATCTAGTTCTGAATTCAGGGCGTCTCGAATGGTTTTCCGGGCGTCTCTACAGTCGTATCGTCGATGGATTACAGCTAACTGGTTGATCTGGTTCTTCCCTGTGAACTCGCTGAAATTGTCGTAGATTTTGTCTTGGTAGTTGCGTGGAGAATCTGAGAAGAAGCTGTCGTAGACAATGTATTCTTGCAGAGCATCTGGTTGGATGGTCAGGCTACTTCCGTGTTCGGCAACCAGTCCGATGTACTCTGTTAGTGTTTCTCTGAGGTTTTCCTCTGTGGTCTCATCAATGTTTAGTACTTCTCGAAATCGCTTGATTTGCTCATCGTTGTCTGTATCAAGTTCTCCGACGGCTGCAAGGTACTTGACGTATGTCTCCAGATCCTTCGTATCTCCTACTCCATCCAGTCTTTGGATGTCGTTGATGATATCCTCGAATACCTCCTCTAACACATCTTCCTGTGCGACAGAGTCTGCTTGTTCCCCTCTGGAGCTTTGTTCAGCGAGAAGGTGAGCGAAGAGGGGGATGCCTTCACTGATCGCTGCGATTCGCTCAAGTGTTGATAGATCAGTGATTCCGTAGTATTCCTGTAGTATACTGTGAACATCGTTTGTATCCAGTCTGGGGAGTTCGACTGTGTCTATTTCAATACCTCTGAGCCGGTTCCCGTGGCTTTGCAGTGTAGAGGTGAAATGTAGTCTCTCCGCGAAGATGAGCTTGAGACGTGGTTGGTGTTGGTCCACTAGGTCGAATAAACGCCTGATCTGACCCGTGTTTCGTGCATCGTCAACGAAAAGAATAGTATTCCTGTCCTCTAGGTCAAGTTCTTCAAGGCCATCGTCAATGTTTCCGGCGTCAATATCCGTCCAGTAAACCTGCCAGTCCGGGTTCTCAGCTTCCAAAAGTAGACTCCCCTCGACCACGAGTCGTGTCTTCCCGATTCCAGCCCGTCCAGTGAGTATAAGTACGTCTTCATCGGCTTCCGGAAAGTTTCGAACCCTGTTCAGCTCATTTTCACGTCCGAAGAGCGGGAGATCATACCTATTGCCAGGGTCTTCTCCGTCAAGCTGCTGACCAAACCGCTCGTTGATCGGTTGGAAGATATCGTATCCTTTGTCGGTAGGTATTCGTGCTTCAATTTCCTGGATGCCACGCAAGATCTCTTCCTGTCCTCCATCTAGATCTTCAGAGTACTGGTGGATTCGCTGTAGATAGATGGTACGCAACTTGGAGCCAATCTCTTGGTTCTGACTGATTTCTACCTCTAACTGGTTCAAAAACTCCAGCACCAGTTCTTCAGGTGGCGTCTCTACTTCCTCTCCGAGTAGATCATCGTTGAATGTATCAGCGATGTTTTCTGGTGTGATCAAACTGCTTCCGTCCTCAAACTCCTTGACAAGCTTGATGACTTCGTCGTCTTGGAAGATATGTATGAAAACGTCAGAGTCCAGTCCATCGTGGTCCTCGGCCACCTGAGAAGCCGCATTCTCCACAGCTTCATTCAGGAAGTGCATCCGCTTCCCTTTACTGTAGACATAGTTCGCTGCAGAAGAAGCGAGAATACTTGCTCCGATGGAGACTGGTTCAACCATACTTCGCTTTTCTCAGGTTACCAATTTAATACTGCGCTACAGAAACACTGGTTTCCAGGTCGCTAGATTCCAGATCAGACTGTCTCTCTGGACTCCTCACCTACTACTCTCTAATAGTCGGTCGCGAGCGACGTGGCGGGCGGCAGCGGCGAGCGGGGCGGGCCGTCCGAATCACAGGATGTAGATGGTTCTTGAGAGATTGACCGACTGGGGTCTTCCCTAACTAACCTTACAGCAGAAAACTGAGTGAGCTCTACTCAAACCTCGTTCGGCGATTCCCCCCTTTATCGACAATCCATCCGTAGAAGTTCGCCCCCGTCTGGCCAGCGCTTCGTCGGAATGCCGTGTGTTGGTCGGGGTCGTCATCTGGGTCCGTTTCGATTTCAACGATACGGGTCCCGCCCCGTTTCGTGGCATACACATCGGGCTGGTGTCCATTGACCGAAGGTGGATTCCCATAGCCATGACCTGTGATATCGGCCTTTACATCCCAGCCTTTCTTTTCGAGATCTCGGGCTTCGGCGAGTACTCCTTTGTCGTGCGCCTTCTGTACGTCCCGACTCCGGTGAGCCATGAATGTTGATATTTCCCCGACAGTATGAAGATTGCTAGTGAATGTATAGGGACCGTACCGGTTGCGAAAGACGTCTATTCATCTGCCAGCACTATTGAATCCACAATATGAGATCGCAGTATCGGCCTGGTTATCCCAATATGTCACCACACATCTTCAAAATGACTCCTAAGATTCAACTCATGTCACTGCAATCCAGCGCTAATCGCTGGTAATGAGGTGAACGATGGCCAGCGAGGCTGCCTCTCGCGTGGTCGCGGGATGCCGAGCGGCCGAGGGCTTTCATCCGTTATATCCACGTCCTCGACTGAGTCGGCTGTGTGTTGCAAAACACCGAAATCATTTATATATTGGTTCGCTAGTATGCAACAGTATGCTCACAGAAGGCGAGGTTCGCGCCCTCACTGCTCTCCACGGTGAGCAGACGGTCTCTGAACTCGCAACGAATCTCGATCGGAGTCTCAGCTACACTTCAGAACTCGTTGAACGTCTCGAAACGGCTGGTCTCGTCGAGACACGCCGCCAGGGGAAAACAAAGCAGATTCGACTGTCGGACGCAAAGGCACTTGAGTTACTCACGGGCCTCACGCAGCAGTATGCACACATCGACTGGCCGGAGCTGTTGTCAGGGGCAACCCTCCGTGTGTGCTACTTCCTCGATACCCCACGGACCGCAACAGAGCTCGCCCGCCACGCGGACGTCCACCGGAGTACCGCCCACCGTGCGCTTGCCCCGCTTCAACATCGCGGACTCGTCTACCAAACTGACGACGGGGCGTACGCACTGAACGACGGCTTCCAACAGCTGAGTGCATTCGCTCGTGAGCTTGCCCATCACGTCCACCGCCAGACGGTCGAAGAACAGACTGACACCTACACGCTTCTGTGGGAGTCTCTCGACGAGTTCCTTGTCCAGACACCGACTGAGATCACCGAGGAACACTTCATTCCGACAGGGCCTGACCAATTCCAACGATACGGCCTCCCGCTGTTGGCACGTGACCGTCGATACTACCTCTATTCGGAGACGACGAGTGAGCTCTCACCGGAGACATTGTGCTGCCACATGCTCGTGATCGACTCGGGCGCACGAACGCAGTCATACTGTCTACTCTTGCTCAGTCACGTCGACATCGACCGCGACGTGCTCCGGGGCCAAGCCACCAAGTACGGCGTCGACGACGTCGTCGACGATCTCTGCACATATCTCGACACCAGCGGTGACCAGCGGACGGCTCGACTTCCCGAGTGGGAGGACTTCCAGGAACTAGCTGAGGAATACGAGGTGACGCTATGAGGGCGCGGTTCGATAGCTCATACATCCGGTCGGAACTCGAGCGCATCGGCCAGCAGCTGGACAACCCACTCACTGTCTTCTTGATTGGCGGTGGGTCGATGGCGTTTCGTGGACTCAAAGAGACGACCAAAGATATCGACCTTATCGTCTCCTCTGGGGACGATCTGAGTCAGCTACAAGCGGTGCTCCTCGAGCTGGGATACGATATCGTCCGGGAACCGGACGAAGAATACGAAGAACTCGGTGCCCAACGAATCCTCGAGAACGACGATGGGTGTCGCATCGACGTTTTCAATCAGCAGGTAATCGGCAAACTGATTCTTTCTCCAGGCATTCGTGGGCGGAGCGAACGGTATCTCGACCCGGGGAATCTCGTGGTCGAACTCGTGAGTCCAGAAGACATCTTCCTGTTCAAAGCGGTCGCCGGTCGGGTGGACGACATCGAGGATATGTTTTCGTTGATGCAGACCGGCCTCGAGTTCGACGTCGTCGAAGCGGAACTCGAGACGCAGGTCGAACTCTTGGACCAAGAGCTGTTCGTGACGTACATCAACGAAGCGCTGACTGACCTCACCGACCAACACAACGTGACGACACCGTTGCACGACCCCGTGGCGGAGATCACTGAGCGCGTCTACGAGGAGCTCGAAGTGCTGCACGCGCTTGACGAACCGAAATCGGTGGCTGACCTGCAACAGGAGCTTGACTGGCCTGCAGCGGACGTACAGGAGATTGTGCGACGTCTGGAAGAGAAAGACGCCGTCGCGGTAACCAGTGGGCGAGTAGAACGTCACTCAACGACGATCTGACTGCGAGGGGATAGAAAGTGAGGCAGTGAGGTCAAAAATGAATGAACCTCAAATCAATCACTCCTCAGTAGCGTCGTATTGTTCTTGGAGTAATGGGATTGCAGAGCCAAAGTGGCAAGAGTTCGCACGTGCATACTCAAGCGTTTCTTGAAGTGTAATCACTGGATGCCCCTCAACAGTCGTAGTAGAGAGGTTAGGTCGTGGTTCTAGGACAACTTGTAGCGGACCCTCAACTTCGGTTTCTGGCTGGCGTTCAAATGCACTAGGAATATGATACTCCTCAAAGAACGACTGCCACGAGTTCACATCACTTTCCAATACCGCGATAAATATCGGATAGTCGTTAGGATTTCTTGCGACTTGATAGCCGCCCAGTGTCCAAATATACACGGCATCGATCCTTGTGAACGCGTATGGCATCCCCGAGTGCCCAGGTAGTGCGTACGCCTTCTCAAAGATGTCTGTGTTTACACTGAGCTGATCGTTGTCTGCGTAATCCGAGACAGGGGGTAAATCAGGAGTCATGCAATCATTTGGTTGATTTATTCTGCTCAATATAGGGTAGCACTGGTTACTAAAGTAACGGAGGGACAGAGAAGCACACGTGAGTACCTGCTAGAACTATAGTCCCTACAGGCACTGTCTAGTTAAACCAGTTTGAGAAGCGAGCAGGTCCATGAGTGAATTGGTCATGACGCTCGCAGCCCTGCTCAGCGAGTGCTTTGCGACGGATTTAGAAGAAACGTGGGCACGTGAGCGGACGGCTGATCACTCTGAGCGGTCAATACAGAGAACATACTTACGAAGGCCGAGTCTAGGCAGACGTGTGCAACGCCGCCACGCCCTCCTCAGTGCGGCCGCCGCCTTGGCCGGAGTCTCCGGCTGTCTCAGTCCATTCACGTCCGACAGCTCCCTGACAGAGGTGACCGTCGACCTCCAGAATGCGAACGACAGAGCGCGGACATTCCACCTTGCGCTCGAAACCACAACCGGGATGCTGGACTGGGACTCCTACCGTGTCGGCGGGTGTCGCTGAGGAAGTGACGGTGGTCCCGAGTGAAGATGTCTCCCCGGTCGCGTTACACGGAGTTGTCGAGGACTTTGCGGGGAGTGTCGACATCATTGGTGTCGATGATCTGAACCAGAACTACTGTCTTCAATTCCACTTCTGGTACTCGCATCCAAGCGACGAGCGACCGCAGTTGGCACTGGTCGCCGACATCGAATGCTAACCGTAAACCGTTCTGCCGATTGATTCGCAGCTTTTACCGACCGGCTGGTTCAGCGGGGAGAGTGTCGAACCAATAGGATTTCAACAGAGCCGAGCAACTGGGGCAGCGCTCATGCCTGGTACTACACCCTTCAGGCATTCGACGTCGCCTCTGGCCAGCAGGTATGGCGCGTGGCCTCAGAAACGCCGTGACCCCACGGGCTGATGCTGGTCGGCGCCCGCCTGGTGACGCTCGTCGGTGGGGCCCACCGCATCCGTGGCCCAAGCGGCACGATCCCGTTCAGCCCAACCGAACTCAACATCCTCGAACAGGACGGCACGCGTGTCCGGGCAGTCCCCCTCGATGGCAGACTCTTCGAGGACGGCGGCAGCGTCGAATGGGCACAGGCGGCTGGCGAGACCGTCTATCTGGGACACACGTTCGGTCTGACACGAATTGCTCCGGAGGCGATTACCGATGCGTGAACCCGACTCGGCTGTCGATTCACATGACCCATCACGGGACGAAAGTACACGACAGGACAGCCGAAACTGGTCGCGGAGCTGGATCTGAGCGGTCGTTGGGGAAGCAGTGAGAACCGCTCCACCATTGACATCCTCCCCGCCCTGAAGGGTGGGGTTTTAGCCTTGAAAATCCCATAACATTTGAGATGTGTTGACAGGCACGAATACAAACACAAGTCTTACCCCTAGCAACGGGTTTTGATTTAGTAGCGGGATGGGATAGCCAGGAGATTCCGCCGGGCTCATAACCCGGAGATCGGTAGTTCAAATCTACCTCCCGCTACTTCTCTTGAAAACGACGCTCCAAAATTGTGGAGTATGTCCCACAAGCGGACTCGTAGACCGGCGGCTGAAAGCACAACAGTACGAGGCGTCAGCTCATATACCTGAAATACCATTGATAAATAATTCATATCTTAGTATAGCATCTCAAAATTGAGACGCCAAATTTAAATTAATTTGTATTGATTTTTATGCGATTTTGTCTCGTCTGTAAATGAAAAAAGCCCACTGGACCGAAGTCCAGTGGGCTTTCTTATGAATAGGGGCGGCGAACTGGATTTCCCAGAGGATCGCTCACTCCAGTACTGACCAGAACGCAGGTGAGCTTAACTT
>NZ_AOLK01000008.1 GCF_000336755.1 Haloferax elongans ATCC BAA-1513
TGAATCGCCCTGCAATCGCGGTGTGTCGTACGCATTCTTCCGAAATGCCTTGGACCACTTAAGGCCGTCGTATCGTCGGCGGGCCCGGGAGAGTGTATCATCCCGGTGAGCGCCAGACGGCCTTGGGTCGAGAGGCGTTCGAAAGTGAAGCCGTCGGGGGGAGTGCCCCCGTGCGCTTCTTCGCATTATTCCGAATGGCACGGGTACATAAAAGGCCGTCGAACAGATGGCGCATCGTCATGCGGTTTCATGCCGTGAGCAATGATAAACGATACAGCAGTCGCTCGGGGAGCGTAGATATCACGCGACTGGAGGCCGGCCGTTCATCCCTCGCATCGCACGTGCGGTCTGACCGGGTGTTGGTCGCGTAGGCGAAACTGACAGGGCCGCACTCAAAGACGTATCGACTACAGAGTGGGACTACTCGGCAGTACCAGATTCGTGTGTGTCGGATTGATTCTCTACACGCACGCGTACGCGGACGACGTAAAGAAAACCAGACCGACTACTCGGCCGCCTACTCGTCGAGGTGCTCGATACCCTTCTTCGAGACGTTCCCTTTCGTAATCTCGCCTTCCATCCACTCCGGTTTGTCACCGGGAGCGTCACTTGTCCACGCCCAGGCGTCGAAGATGTGAACCTTGTCGGTTCCCTTCTCACGAAGGCGAATCTCCGTTGCGTTCGCCTGTGCATTGTCTTCAGAGCCTGCCGGATCAAGGCGCCGCGCTGCTTTGAGCGCTGCCTGTCGGGGCATACTTCCGGAAAACACACTCGTCTCTGTCCCGTTCTCCTCTCGGAGCACAAAGTTCCGCTTACCGTCCTCGCGTACCATGATTTTCCACCTCTATGGCAATCAACCACATGGCACAAGATAAATATATCGCCGATTTTCGACCGACGACGGGGCCATACTTATATACTCCACCGTCGAGCCGAGCTCGAAGAGCGGTATCGACTTGGTCTGGAATCTAGAAACGAGACGGCACCACAACCGGGATTTCCCCCTCAATCTGAGGGGCGGAGACAACACTTATGTATTCCCTGCGGCGAACCAACGGATAGACCCCCAGATGGTCCGGAAAAAGAAGCTCAGTCCGAGTGGAGCCAAAGACGAAAACGGCGAGTACCACAACGTCCACGTCAACCTCCACGAGGATGAACTCGCGGTCGCTGGCATGGAAATCGGCGACGAGGTATTCGTTCGTGTCCGAGACGGGAAAATCATCATCCAGAAAGCAGACCCAGAGCAGGTCGAACACGACTTCTGAGGACGGACAGCCGTGACCGTTCTGCGAAGTAGTGTTCCTAGCGACTCGCCCGCACCACAGGCATGAATCCTTACCACCTCGCCAAACCGTTCCTCTTTTCGCTCCCACCAGAAACGGCACACGGCACTATCCACGGACTCCTGCGCGCAGTCCGCGGAACGCCCGTCGAATCACTCCTCGAACGACAGTACCGCGTCGAGGACCCACGTCTCGAGACGACTGCGTTCGGCCTCGAGTTCCCGAATCCAGTCGGCGTCGCCGCCGGATTCGACAAGAACGCCGAAGTTCCAACTGTCCTCGCCGCACTCGGCTTCGGCCACGTCGAAGTCGGCGGCGTCACCGCGAAAGCGCAGTCCGGGAATCCGCGGCCGCGGATGTTCCGTCTCCCCGAAGACGAGGCCATCATCAATCGAATGGGCCTCAACAACGACGGCGCGGACGTGGTCGGCCGTCGACTTCAAGCCGGTCCCCGACCCGACATCCCGGTCGGTGTCAACCTCGCGCTCTCCGAAGTTACCGCGGCCGAGGACGCACCCGAAGACTATCTGTACACCTACGAGCGCGTCGCCGACGGCTCTGACTACGTCGTCGTCAACGTCTCGTGTCCCAACAGTGAGGGCTTCCGCGACCTCCAGAACCGCGACTCCCTCGAAGCGATTCTCGGAACGCTCACGGACGCGGGTGCCGACCCGCTTCTGGTCAAACTCTCGCCCGACCTTCCGGACCCCGCCATCGAAGACGCCCTCGAAGTCGTCGACGACCTCTCGCTCGACGGTATCATCGCGAGCAACACGACGACCTCCCGACCTGACTCGCTGCAGAACCCCAATCAGGCCGAACGCGGCGGTCTCTCCGGGAAGCCAATCGAAGGCCGCGCCACCGACCTCATTCGATTCATCGCCGAGCGCACCGACGTGCCAATCGTCGGCGTCGGCGGCGTCTCCGATGCAGACGGGGCATACCAGAAGATTCGCGCGGGTGCCTCGATGGTCCAACTCTACACAGGCCTCGTCTACGAAGGGCCGTCTCTCGCGCGCGACATCAACCGTGGACTCCTCGACCACCTCGAACGCGACGGCTTCGACTCCATCGACGACGCGGTCGGCGTCGACCTGTAAGTCGGCCGCGGCAAGCCCGCCGCGGGCGAACCGAAGTCTGTTTTTCTCCCCACTCGGTTGACCCATTGTGCGTCTTCCCTCCCCTCACGATTCCGGGGCGCTCGCGGTCCTCGCATCCAACGCGGTCGCTCCAGTCGGTGTCCTGTTGCTCGGCTGGTCCCCGTCGGTGCTCTTCGGCGTGTTCGTCGCCGAAGTCGCCGCCGTCCTGTTCTGGACGTGCGTGAAAATCCCGTTCGCCGCCAAACGCCCGAACAACGCCATGGGCGAGGACAACCGATTACTCGGACCACTACAGGCAAAGCGAGGCGGCCTCTCGGTTCCGGGGCCGTTTCCGCCGTTTTACCCCCGAAATGTCCCGGTCTTGCTCGTGACCATCTTCTTCCTCGTACCACTCGAACTGGTGGTTGCGTTCATGGTATTCGGGTTGATAGACCCCGTCGTCACCGACGAGACAGCCGGTCGAATTCTCTTGGGCGGGGTCGGTGTGTTCGTCGGGCGGGGCGTCGAAACCGGAACCCAGTACTTCGTGAACGCGGGCTACCGAAACCACTCGGCGCGGTCAGTGTTGCTGTCTCCGTTCAAGTTGCTCATCGCAATCGCCGCGCTTCTGGCCGTCGCTGGGCCGTTACTTGGGTCGGTCGAGAGTGGAATTCTCGCCGTCACTGTCGTCGCTGCCGGAAAACTCCTGTACGACCTTCGGTCGCTGCAGGTCGAACGCGACGAGAACAAACGGGGTGCGTTCTATCGCTTGTACGGAAGCAAGGAGACCGAAATCGAACCGGTCCCGGTCGCAGTCCCCGAGGGAGAGCCAGCACATCGCGTCCGGCTCGGGCGCGTGTCAGCAATCGCCGACGCGGGCTACCGAAGCATTCGGTACACGCTTTCGAGCGGCGTACTCTGGTGCTACGCTGGTGCTGTGGCGATGGCCGTCTTCGGAGCGGGGTCACTCACACTCGCGTGTCTGGCACTCGTCGGAGTGTTTGCCGCGGTCAGGGCGACCACGCGGTATCTCACGTACGGTACGGTCGAGTACCGCTGTTACGATGACGTGCTCGTCGTCTACGACGAAGTGTTAGACGAACCGCAAGCGCGACTCGAACGCGATGCAATCACCGATGTCACCGTGCATTCGGACGCCGTCGACCGATTGTTCGGCACCGAGACGGTGGAGTTCGACACGGACGTAGAGACGGGGCCAGACGTGCAACTCACAGTGCCAGAACCTGAGGAAGTCAACGAAGACGACGCGAACGCGAACCATCCGCAGGTCGTCCCTCACGTCGACGATGCCGAGACGATAATCGAGACACTCGGTGTTGGACGGGAGCAACGACTCACGTCAAACGGAGACGACTGACGACGACAGCCGGACTGAACAGTCGAAAAAAGAAGCGAACGCTTCGCTTAGTTCTCGTTCTTCACGATGACGAGCGCGCCCTCGGTCTCGACGAATTCTCCCTCGCCAGAGTAGGTGCGCTCTTCGTTGACCTCGAACGCGTCGGGGCCGAGTTCGACGCCCGCGACGTGGAGTTCGTCGCCGACGAGTTCGTAGTCGTCCTGTGCGAGCGCCGCCTCGATGTCAGGCACTTTGCTTCCGTACTCGGGACCGACGATGGAGTAGTCGAGGTCGATGCCAGAGGTGACAGACTCGATAGGCGGTTCCTCGTCGGTCGAGGTGAGCGAATCGACGTGCATCACGCCGCTGATGTCGCCTTCGAAGCCGTCGATGGTGCCGTAGACTTCGACTTCGTCGATGCTGGCGTTCATCGAAAGCTGAGCGTCGCTTTTGTACTTGCGCAGCGCGCCGACGACGGCCATGGCGGTCTCACCGGCCTCGACGTCGGCGTCGAGTCCGAGCGGTTCGGGCCACGACTGGGCGTGGACGCTCTCGCCGTCGTACATGTCGTGCCAGAGTTCCTCGGTGACGTGTGCGAGAATCGGCGCGAACAGACGGACGAACCGCCGGTGGACGGTCTGGAGCGTGTAGGCGGCCGAGGGGTCGTCGGCCTCGCGGAGTCGCTGTTTGGCGATTTCGAGGTAGTCGTCACAGAACGTGTGCCAGAAGAAGCTCCGGAGTCGGTCGCGAGCCTTCGAGAACTCGCGGTTGTCGAGCTTCTCCGTGACGAACTCGATTTCGCGGTCGAGCGACGCGAGGAGCCAGCGGTCGATGGCCTTCAGGTCGTCGTGGTCGAACTCGTCGGGCGCGTCCTCGGTGAGACTCTCGACGAGCTTTGACGCGTTCCAGAGCTTTCGAATGAGCTTCTCGCCTGCGACGAGGCCCTTTTCTTGGTACGGGAGGTCGTCGCCGACGGCGCTTCCGGCGGCCCAGTAGCGGGCGGCGTCGACCGGGAATTTGTCGAGGACTTCGTCGGGTGAGACGATGTTGCCGACCGACTTCGACATCTTTTCGCGGTTCTCGTCGAGGACCATCCCGTTTATCATCACGCTGTCGAACGGGACCTCGCCGGTGTGCTCGTAGCACTTGACGACCGTGTGGAACAGCCAGAAGGAGATGATGTCGTGACCCTGCGGGCGCATGTCGAACGGGTAGAGTTCGTCGCGTTCGAGTTCCATCTCCTCCGTCTCGGGGTTCCAGTCCCATCCGGCGTTGATGAGCGGCGTCAGCGACGAAGTCGCCCACGTGTCGAAGACGTCGTCTTCGGCGACGAATTCGTCGTGGCCGCACTCGGGACAGGTATCGACCGGCGGGTCGTCCGAAAGCGGGTCGACCGGCAGGTCCTCGCGGTCGGCGACGACGACGTGTTCGCACTCGCCGCAGTACCAGACCGGGAACGGAATCCCCGAAGAGCGCTGCCGGGAGATGGCCCAGTCCCACTGGAGACCTTCAATCCAGTTTTTGTACCGCGTGAACATCTTCTCGGGGTACCAATCCATCTCCTCGCCCGCTTCGAGGTACTCCTCACGCTTGTCGAGCAGTTTGATGTACCACTGGTCTTTGACGAGGAATTCGACGCTCGTGCCACAGCGTTCGTGGACGTTGACCGTGTGCGTGATAGCGCGCTTGTCGAGCAGCGCACCCTCGTCTTCGAGGTCGGCGACGATTTCCTCGCGTGCCTCGTCGGACGACAGGCCGGAGTACTCGCCAGCGACGTCGGTCATCGTGCCGGACTCGTCGATGGCGATACGGAGCGGCAGGTCGTGGGCCTGATACCACTCGATGTCGGTCTGGTCGCCGAAGGTACAGCACATGACGAGGCCCGTTCCCGTCTCTAAGTCGACGCGCTCGTCTTCGAGGATGGGAACCTGCTGGCCGAAAATCGGGATTTCGGCTTCTTGGCCGACGAGGTGCTGGTTCTCGTCGTCGTCGGGGTGGACGAACACCGAGACACACGCGGGGAGGAGTTCGGGCCGCGTCGTCGAGATGACAAAGGACTCCTCGGAATCGACAACGTCGAACTCGATGTCGTGGAAGTGCGAGCCCTGTTCGTCGTCTTCGGTCTCGACCTGCGAAATCGCGGTCTCACACTCGGGACACCAGATAGCTGGGGCGCGCTGGCGGTACTGTCGGTCCTGTTCGTACAGGTCGACGAACGACAGTTGCGAGACGCGCTGGACCTCCGGTGAGATGGTCTGGTACGTCTGGTTCCAGTCGATGGACGTCCCGATACGCTGCATCTTCTCAGTGAACTCCGCCTCGTACTTCGAGGTGACTTCGCGGCAGAGCTTCTGGAACTCGCGTCGCTCGTAGTCCTGGTGTTTGATACCGAGTTCGTCCTCGGTCAGGAGTTCCGACGCGATGCCGTTGTCGTCGTATCCGAACGGGTAGTAGACTTCCTTGCCGCGCATCCGCTTGAATCGCGCGACGAAGTCCTGGAGGATAGAGCCGTAGACGTGGCCCCAGTGCAGACTTCCAGATACCGTCGGCGGCGGCGTGTCGATAGAGAAGACAGTGTCGGGGTCTACCGCGCTCTCCGGGAACGCGTACAGGTCTTCGTCGACCCACCTCTCTTGCCAGTTCGCCTCGACGGTTTCCGGGTCGTATTCTCCGCTCGGCATTGCGTTGGCGTACCTACCACCGGGCGGCCTGTTAAACAACTCGGTTAGAGCGCCGAGGAGACGGAATGTAACCGAGAGAGCGCCAGCGGGTGAACCGGGACCAAAAAGAGATGGAGAGACAGCCGAACCGACCTCAGACGGTCGAAAGCGCCGATTCGAGGTCGGAGAGGAGGTCGTCGACGTGCTCGACGCCGACGGACATGCGGAGGAACGAATCGGAGATACCGAGGCGGTCGCGTTCGGTCTGCGACAGCGGGGAGTGCGTCATCGTCGCTGGGTGCTCGATGAGACTCTCGACGCCGCCGAGACTGACAGCGAGCGGGAACTCGTCGAGGTGGCCGAGGAACTCAGCAGTCCCATCGAGGTCGGTGTCGAGTTCGAACGAGAGCACGCCGCCGAAGCCGGACTGCTGGCGGGCCGCGAGGTCGTGTTGCGGGTGCGATTCGAGACCGGGATAGAGGACGCGCGTGACGGCGTCGTGGGATTCGAGGAACTCTGCAATCTGCATCGCGTTCTCCTCGTGTTGGCGCATCCGCAGCGGGAGCGTCTTGATGCCGCGGAGGTTCAGATACGAGTCGAACGGCGAGAGCATCGACCCCATGCCGACGCGCTGGAGGAAGGTAATCTCCTCGACGATGTCGTCGCGGTCGGTGATGACGGCACCACCGATAGAGTCCGAATGGCCGTTGAGGAACTTCGTCGTGCTGTGGACGACCACGTCGGCACCGAGTGCAAGCGGGTTCTGGAAGTACGGGCTGAGGAAGGTGTTGTCGACGCCGAAAACGGCGTCCCACTCGTCGGCGATGGCCGCAATCGCCTCGATGTCACAGAGGTGCATAAGCGGGTTCGACGGCGTCTCCATCCAGATGAGACGCGTGTCGTCGCGCATCGCGGCTTCGACTTCCGACGTGTCGGTCGCATCGACGAAAGTCACCTCGACGTCGAGGCGCTCGTCGAACAGCCGAGTCAGCATCGTCTTCGTCCCGCCGTAGAGGTCCTCGAACGCGACGATGTGGTCACCGGGGCTGACCGTCGCCGTCATCGTCGCGGCGATAGCCGCTGTCCCGGAGACGAACGCGAGCGCGTGTTCGCCACCTTCGAGTGCCGCAAGCCGGTGTTCGAGCGCGTTGCGCGTCGGGTTCGACAGGCGAGAATACAGATACTCGCCCGCGTCGGGGTCGAGCGTCTCCAAATCTGCGTCCGGGTCCACATCGGGGATAGAATACGTCGACGACAGATGCAGCGGAACGACGACATCCTCGACGCCGGGAGCCGGGGCCTGCCCGCGTTCGCCATGAGTCACCGCCAACGTCTCTGGGTGTAATTCATAATTGTTCATGGAGTAACCCGGAACTGGATACATCCTAAATGTTTCTATCGGTAGCTGACCAAATGCACAAAAGGAATTGAGAGAGGTTTAAAATTACTGCTCGTTATTTGCTGTCGGCGGTGTGGACCGCCAGGTGTCGGTGTCGACGTCGGCCAGATACTGTGCGAGTGTCTGCGGAACGAGGCCGAATGCGGACAAGTCCGGGGTTACGTCTTCTGGCACGCTGTCTTCGAACCACTCGTACACGGTGGCGGGTTCGTCGCCGTGCTGTTCTCGGTACTCGCTGAGCGTGATGGGTGTGAATTCGACAGGGACTCCGAGCGCGTCAGAGAACGTTTCGGCAATCTCGGGCGGCGTCAGGGCGTCGCCGACGAGGTCGATAGTCGCACCGACGAACTGGCCTGGGTCGGCGAATGCCGCCGCAGCAGCCCGTCCGATGTCGTTCGCATCGACCAGTGGAAGCGTCGTCTCGGGTGACAACGGCAGTTCGAGGGACCCAGCGGCGGTGTCGTCAGAGAGTCGCCGAAAGTGCTGCATGAAAAGCGGCGACCGGACGATTGTCGCCGGGAGACCCGCGTCTCGGATGTGTTCTTCGACCGCGAACTTCGACTGGGTGGACGTGGGAAGGTTGCCCTTCGCCTGCGAGACAGACGAGTAGACGATGTGCGAGACGCCCGCATCGACTGCGGCATCGACGACTGAGCGAGCCTGTTCGGTCTCCGTCCCGGGGTCGAACGCGGAGGTCGTCACGCAGAACACGCCGTCGACACCTTCGAGGAGTGCGCGCATTCGGGTTCGGTCGTGTAGTTCGCCCTCGACGACGTGGACACCGCGCTCGAGGAGGTTGCGGGCGCGGGGCGACGAGAGGTCACTGGCGAGGCCGTACACTTCGTGTCGTCCGAACTCGCCAGAGCGGAGGTGTTCGATGACGGCGCGGCCCTGATGGCCGAGAGCGCCGGTAACGAGGACTTTCATTACTCCGCCGAAGTGCGCGAGCGCAGATAACCTCGCTGAAGAGCGCGTCGAAGAGAAAGACGGCTGATACGAGAACGCGGGTCGAAAAGCGAGACGAAACAGGTCGCAACAGGACGAAACGGGACGAAGGTCGTTACTGCAGCGCTGCCAGGTCGAACTCGAACGCCGCGACGGGGAGTTCGAGGTCGTGTTCGACGATGACCTTCGGGTAGAGTTCGCCGACGATACCGACTTCCTCGCCGTCGATGACGACCGACGCGGTGCGGCCGGGGATGAACGACGGGTGTTCGGTCGCGGGCGTCTCTAGTTCGACACCGAAGTCGTTGCAGAGCGTCGCCAGGCGGGCCTTCGCGTCCTCGTAGGTCGCGTCGTGGCGGGCAAGGACGGCCGCGACGTGGCGGGCCTCGGAGACCCGGGTGTTCTCGTCGTCGTCGCGGTGGGCCACGTGGCCGATTTCGGCGAGGTCCTGCGGGTACGCGCGGTGGGTGTTGTTCTCCAGCACCATCGTCAGCGAGGGCAGCACCCACGAGCGGAGCATGGTGTAGTCCTCGCTGTAGGGTTCGGTGATGGAGGTGGGTTCGCCGCCGCCGAGGACGTCGGAACCGGGTTCGATGTCCATCCGCTCGTAGTTCTCTTCCTCAGAAATCATGTGGAAGTTGAGCAGGTCCTCGAATCCGAGGCCGACGAGCGCGGTCCGCGCGGCGTCTTCGAGACGGGAGCGCTCGTGGCGCTGGCCAACCGTGCCAACGTCGGGGTAGCGCGGTTCGAGTTCGTTGAACCCGTAGGCGCGGCCCACGTCGTCGACGAGGTCGAGCGGGTGGAGCACGTCTACGCGGTACGGCGGGATGGAGACCTCGTAGACGGTCTCATCTCCCAGTTCCGCATCCGCGTCAAGACCGGAGCGCTCGAAGAGGTCGATGACCCCATCCATCTCCAAGTCGACGCCGAGGACCGTCTCGATGCGGTCGTGGCTGACGTGTTTTGTCTCGACTTCGAAGTCGGGTCGGACGACAGTTCCGCCCTCGTACTCGACTTCGACTTCCTCGATGGTCGCCCCGCGGGCGGCCAGCGCGTAGCAGATGATGTTGCACATCCGGTCGATAGTCCACTGGTCGGTCCCGGTGAGTTCGACGAAGAGTTCTCGCGAGTCGGTCGTCACCTCGGTCCGGCGGCCGTTGATGACCGGCGGGAACGAGAACAGGCCGATTTCGTCGTAGATGGCCGGGTAGCGCTCGTACTCAGAGACGAGGTCGGCGTACTTCCGACCCGTGTCGTGCTGTTCGAGCACTTCTGCGGGCGTGAGTTCCTCGTTGGAGTCGAGCGCGACGAAGGTGTCGCCGTCGGGTTCGATTCCCGTGTACGTGATGGCGTTTCCGGTGGACTGCTCGGAGAGCACGTCGCCTTTCAGCATCGTCAGGTCGTGGATGCCGATGGCACCCTTGGCGCGCTTGCGGCCCATCGTCGCGTGGAGTTTCTCCTGCAACTGGATGAGCGAGTCGAGCGCGGCCTCGTCTAAGTCGACACCGCGGACGACCGCACCCGTGACGTACGGGCGCTCTTCGGGGACCGACTCATCTACGACGATGGTCCAGTCGGGGTCGTTCGTCTTCGGAACGGTGACGCCGCGAGCGTCGCCGTACTGGTAGCGAAGCGACCGTGCGACGCCTTCGACCGAGAGGCGGTCCAGTCGGTCCGGGCCGAATTCGAGTTGGAACGCCCCGTCTTCGGTCACGCCCTCGAATTCGAGGCCGAGCGCGAACAGGTCGTCTTTGAACTCCTCGTCGGACTTCTCTTCGTGGCCGGTCAAACGGCGCAGTTCGTCTGGTTGAACGTCTACGACAGGCATTATCGGAGCACCTCCGTCTCGCGGAGTAAGTCGAGGTCACACAGCGTTCCGTGAACGTCGCGGATGTCGTCGAACCCGTACATGAGCATCAGCAGGCGCTCCAGCGCGAGGCCCCACGCCATGACGTCGCACTCGACGCCGAGCGGGCGAAGCACTTCCTCGCGGAACATACCGGAGTTCCCGATTTCGATGAGTTCGTTCGTCTCCGGGTGTCGGCCGAACAGCTCGAACGACGGTTCCGTGTAGGGGTTGTAGTGCGGCTTGAACTGGATGTCCGTGATGCCGAAATGAGAGTAGAACTCCTCGAAGGTGCCCATCAGGTCGCGCACCGAGAGGTCTTCGGCCATCACCCAGCCCTCGATTTGATAGAATTCGAGCAGGTGCGTCGGGTCGAGCGTGTCGTTGCGGTAGACCTTCTCGACCGAGAAGTACCGCTGCGGCGGCTCTAACTCGCCGACTTCGTGGCCGGAGAGGTAGCGCATCGACAGCGACGTGGTGTGGCCGCGAAGCGCGACGGCGCGGGCGAAGTCCTCGCTCCACGGCGAGTGATAGCCGTCACCGTCGTCGCCGACACCGTTCAGATGCGACGAGCGAACGCGGTCGATGAGGTCTTCGGGGATGTCCTCCATCGGCGGCACGTCGAGGGCGAAACGGTCCCAGTGGGTGCGCGCCGGGTGGTCCTGCGGCATGAACAGACAGTCGTTAATCCAGAAGTCCGCGTCGGCGTGGGGGCCTTCCATCTCGGAGAAGCCCATGCCGACGAGCACGTCCTTCACGCGGTCTGCAGTCTGCCGGAGGATGTGTTTCTTGCCACCGCGCACTTCGGGTGCGTCGGCTTCGACGTTGTACTCAGTGAACTCGACGTCTTCCCACTCACCGGAGGTGAGCATCTCGGGAGTGAGTCGGTCGACCGTCTCGGCCGTCTCGACGCCCTCCATCAGCGCCGTCACACCCTCGTCGGTGAGGGTGACAGCGCGGATGGTTCGCTCGTGGCGAACGACGAGCTTCCGCGATTCGAGTTGGTCGAGAACGTCGGTATCGACTGTCTCGCCCGCGGCGAGAGCCGAGAGGGCAGCCGCTTCCCCGTCAGCGTCGGGGTCGGCGTCCGCGTCGGGCACGAGTTCGCCCGAGTCGATGTGGCCGTAGCCCTTTCGCGCGAAGTTCGAAAGCGCGATGTCCACCTGCGGGCCGCCGAGCGAGGAGGCACCGATGACTTGGCCCATCTGGACCGCGTCGCCGCCGCCGACGTCCATGGCGGCGCGGTAGAGCCGAATCTCTGGCAGGCCGTCGTCGGCGTATTCGACGCCTTCGTCGGTCAGTTCGACGTCCTCTTCGACGGTCTCTGTGACCGTGACGAGGCCGTCGTCGCGGAGGTCGAAGACCGCACCCGTCACCGTCTCGGGTTTCAGGTCCGTCGCCTCCGCTAGCTGTGCTATCGTCCGTTCGTCTGTGGCGCTCGCGGCGTTCAACACCGCGACCTGTGATTCCGGAAGTCGCATCTGGTTCGTTGTGGCGTTAGCCGTCTGGGAGTCGGTTAGCAGTTTCGAAGCCTCGCCGGTCTGGTGAGTTTGACCGAATGAGTCGGTTTCGTCCGCCGGGCGCGGTCACACCCGAGCGAAGTCCGCCGACCTCAGGCGGTCAGAAAGAAGAAGCCGAACCCGTCGGTGGTCGGTTCGCGAGTGACGCAGACACCATCACTGACAGGCTCGGAGGTCATTATCTTCGAGGATGCCGCGTTCATTCAAAACAATTGCGGAATTGTGGGGTATGGTGCCATGACTTGCACTGCTGCCACCAGCCACGAACAGGGTTCCCGTTGGCGTTCCCCCTCACTCCTCAGAGTTGATAGGGTACCTTCATATCAGCAGCACTCCCACGGACGACGAAGACGAATGCGAGACTTGGCTGCTGACCTGCAGACGATTCGACTCGGAGAAGAAGCGTCGCTCATCGTCAAACCGCCGAACCGCCCCGACGACAGGGACGACGTCGAGGCCGTGCTCGTTCAGTCGAACCCAGCCTACGAGTTCGACGACGGCGAGTTGACCTATCGAGTCGTCGAAGAGAGCGGTCGGTTTCGCGTTCTCGCATCGCGCGACGTCGCCGACCCCGTTCGCGAACTCGGCGAACTCCGCGCCGTTGTCAACATGAGCGGGTGAGGCGTTTTCGCGTTCTTGCGGCGAGTCTTCGGTCCTCTACGCCACGTTCTGTTCGGTGAGCGTCTCGCCTGATTCGAACCGGTCGAGCGACAGCGCCGACACGTCCACCTCGCAGGCGTCCTCGTCGAGGCACATGTCGGCCACTGCCTCGCCCGTCGCAGGTGCGTGCTGGAACCCGTGGCCGGAAAAACCGGCCGCGACGACGAACCCCGGTTCGACCTCGTCCAGAATCGCGTGATGGTCGGGCGTGACGGCGTACAGACCGGCCCATCCGTTTCGAATCCGCGTCTCCGGCCCGAAGTAGGCCGCGCAGTCGTCGGCCCGCTCGGTCGCTTCGACCGCCCAGTCGACGTCCATCGACTCGTCGAATCGGTCGGGGTCGACGTCCGGGTCGGACTCCGAGAAGTGCCCGCCGACGATGGCCGTTTCCTCACGCTCGGGGCGGAAGTACGACCCCGTATCGAGGTCGATTGTTAGCGGCGCGTCCTCGGGGAGGTCCCCCTCAGGTTCGACGACCGCAATCTGTCGGCGGCGCGGTGCGATTGGCAGGTCGATATCTGCAAGCGCAGCAATCTGGTTCGCCCACGCGCCCGCCGCATTCACTACCGCGTCGGCTTCGAGTGTCTCGTCGGGCGTCTCGACCAGCCAGCGGTCGCCGTCTCGTGTGAGGTCGGCCACTGGCGTCTTCGTCCGAATGTCACCACCCTCGGAGCGAACCGCGTCTGCGAATCCCTGTACCGCCGAGTGCGGATCGGCGATGCCGTCGGCGGGCGAGTAGGTCGCCGCGACGAACTCGTCCGCCCGGAGTTCGGGGACGTACTCGCGTGCTTCTTCGGGGTCGATGAGACGACTCGGCGCGCCCGCGTCGTTCTGCATTTCGACGTTATCGTGGAAGGCCGCCGCCGTCTCGTCGGTCCGGGCGAGAAAGAGATAGCCCGGTCGCCGGTAGTCGATACTGACCCCGAATTCGTCGTCGAACGACTCCCAGACGGGGATACTCGCCAACGAGAGCTCTACGTTCACCCGCGTCGAGAACTGTGTTCGAATCCCGCCTGCTGCCCGCCCGGTACTTCCGCCGCCGAGTGTCCCCGCCTCGCAGACGGTGACCTCGCCACCGCGTTCGGCGATGGCGTGCGCGCAAGCGAGTCCGGTAACGCCGCCGCCGACGATGAGAACGTGCATGGTGGTTTCTGATTTGGTGCACCAATATGAGTGTGTCTGTCACACAGCAGCATAGACCACGGGGGAAGTCACCATCCTGCAAAAACTTCACCTCAGTGCCACGAGTACTGAACGTATGGTCCGAATTCTCTCGACCGACGCCGTTCGCGACCTGCTCTCGCTCACGGAGTTGTTTCCCGTGGTCGAAGACGCGTTCGTGAAACAAGGCCGGGGCGAGGTGGAACGACCGCCTCGACCACACTTTCCGGTCGGTATCGACGTCGACCGGGTGAGAGACGGAAGCGGGCCGAACCTCCCTGACGGTGGGGCCAGTTCGCGTCCACCACTCGGAACTGCGCTGACCATGCCCGCGTACATCCACGGCCGCGACGTGTACGCGACGAAACTCGTCTCACTCCACTCGGGGAACGACGAACACGGACTTCCCACCCTGAACGCACAGGTGATGCTGACCGACGCGACGACTGGCTTACCACTCTCGCTCCTCGACGGAACGACGCTCACGAACGCCCGAACTGGCTGTATCGGCGGGTTAGCCGTACAGTACCTCGCTTCGGACCCGATTCGACTCGGTGTTATCGGCGCGGGCACGCAAGCCCGGTGGCAGACACGCGCCATCGCCGCGGCCTCCGAAGTCGAGTCGATTAGCATCTTCTCGCCGACGAAAGAGAGTCGCGAGGCGTGCGCGGCCGACCTCCGCGACGAAGGACTGCCCGCCGAGGCGGTGTTGACGCCGAAAAAAGCCGTCTCGGATGCGACCGTCGTCGTCACCGCAACGACCAGCGTCGAACCCGTCTTCACCGGTGAGTGGCTCGACCCCGGAACGCTCGTCGTCGCCATCGGAGCCTACACCGGCGAGATGCAGGAACTCGGCCCGGTGGTGTTCGACCGAGCAGCCCAGGTCTTCGCCGACGTCCCCGAGGAAGTCGCCGAAATTGGGGATATCCGCGAAGCGGGGCTCTCTGAGTCCGACCTCGTCCCACTCTCAGACGTGTTCGAGGGTGTTGCTGGCCGCGACGCCGCCGACGAGATTCTGGTCGTCGAGAGCGTCGGCTCGGCGGTTCTGGATGCGGCGGCCGCAGAGTATCTCTACAACAAAGCGCAGGAACGAGACGTCGGTGAGGACATCGGGTTGTAACCGAGTGGGTGCTTGCGAGCAGCCGCCTCGCTAATGCTCGGCGGCTACCCCTCGTCGCTCCGTCTCTAAGTCGATATCGAGCGAATCGAGGACTTCTTTCGCCTCTTCGCGCTTTTCCTGATGGTCTTCGAGGAATTCGCGCATCAGCGTCGCGGCCTGCTCCTTGCACCCGCCGCAGAGACGCTCTCCACCGACACATTCGTCGTAGACCTCCTTGGCGAATTCGTCGTCGTCGCCGGTCAGGAGGTACGCGTAGAGTTCGTAGACGGGACATTTGTCGGCCTCACCGCCGAGTTCGCGCTGCTCTTCGGCAGTGTCGCGGCCGCCGGTCGTGGCGGATTTGACCTTGTTGTAGCCGTCTTCGGGGTCATCGAGCAGCGAGATGTGACTCGCCGGAATCGACGAGGACATCTTGCCGCCCGTCAGGCCGGTCATGAAGCGGTGGTAGATGGACGACGGCGGGATGAAACCGTAGCCGCCGTGGTTGGCTTCGACCTCGCGGGCGAGTTCCTCGGCCTCCGCAACGTCGAGGTCGAAGGCATCGATGTGCTGGTCGTAGCGGCGCTTTTCGCCCTCGACATCCTCGATGAGCGCCTCGAACGCCTCGTCGGTCGCCTGTCGGGCGAAAAATCGGATGCGCCGGCGCAGTGGTTCCATCCCGGCGTTTTCGAGCTTCTCGACCGCCGAGTCACGAACCGACTCAGCCACGAGAACGCCGTGCTCGTCGAGGTCGGCGTCGGCGACCCAGTCAGCCGCTTCGCCGCACCGCGGCATGTCGGAGTCTTCGGCGTACTCCTCGCGGGCGTCGTAGGCGGCCGCGACGACCAGTCGTTCCGTGTCGTCGAGTTCGAAACTCGCGAACGCCTCGGTCACCTTGAAGAATCGCATCCGAGTCGTCAGGTCGCGAGCGAACCGAACGTGGGGGTCCTGGTCGGGGCCGACCGGGATGACCGTCGGTTGTGGCTCGTCCAACTGCGGGTAGAGGATGTCGGCCATCTGCGTGACGACCGACTGCATGTGCGAGATGTTGGTCTCGCCGTCGAAGCCGTAGATGGACTGGAACTCGGAGAAGTTGGCCTTCCCGCCGAGTTCGAAGGCGAGTCGCTGGAGGCGGTCGTTGTCCGACTGCCGGTAGAGTTCGCCCTCCTCGACGTCGAAGCCGAGCGCGATGAGCGACAGCAGGTAGTCGCGGCTGTGTTCGTTGATTTCCTCCCAGTCGATGCCGCGGGCAGAGTGAGCCTCCATGTCGGCGATGAGGCCGTAGGCGTCGCCACCCTGCTGTTGATGCCAGATTATCTCGTCGAAGACGAGTTTGTGGCCGATGTGGGGGTCGCCGGTCGGCATGAAGCCCGAGAGGACGGCGAAGTCGTCGCCGTCGCGCATGGCTTCGAGGACCGGCCGGTAGTCGCGGTGGCCGAAGATGACGCCGCGACGCATCAGATAGTGGGGGTTCGGAACCTCGTCGAGGACTTCGTCGAACTCCTCGATGCCGAACTCCTCGAACAACTTCCGGTAGTCGGCGATGGTCGACGAGCCCCACGGATCGAGAGCGACTTCGTCTGCTCCCTGTGCTGTACCGCCGTCGGTGCGGATTCGCTCCGCGGGTTCGTCTCGTGTCATGGCGTGAGCCGACTGACCGAAAGCCAGTCTATCTCTCCCTTGGCGTCGGTCAGCGCAAAAACCATTCGCTTGCGGACACCGCCGGCGAGTCGCACGTCCAGCGAGAGGTTCCGCGGGACGAACGTGTGGTCGGGCGTGACCACGCGCACGAGGAACTCGGAGTGCGAGAGGTCGTCGACCGTCTCGAAGTCCGTGTAGACACGGAAGTCGGAACCGAACTTGAACCCGCTTTTGGGGACCGTTCCGACCTCCCGAAGCACGGTGTAGACCGCCAGACGACGGTCGAATCGGTCGCCTTCGACTTCCCGGCCACGTTCGACGACTTCGTCGGCGTCGATGTCGAGTGCACCCTGTCGCGCGAGGTAGGCCGCTTCGAGAAGTGAGAGTTGAAGCGGGCCACTGTCGGCGTTGCGGCCGTAGAGTCGCTGGCCGAAGAAGCCGCCCTGATAGAGGCGGTCCACGCCGGTCGAGACCAGCGCACGGTCAGAGAGCAGGTCGGCGTCGAGGTCGGCCGGGAGGTCCTCCGCGGCCGTTCCCTCGGGCGAATCGCCCTCGGTGTCGAAGTACGTCAAGTCGCCGTCCTCGTCGACGATGGCGAGGACCACATCACCGAGCGAATTGACGGGAATCGGCTGGCGCTCGCCGACGACGCGAACGCGATACTCCACGTCGCCATCCCACGGGCCTTTCCCGCGGGGGTAGACGAGGAAGTCCGCTCCCGCCGGGTCGTCAACGCCCGGCCAGTCCTCGCGCGCAGGCGAGAGATAGAATCCCCGGTCGCGGAGGTCTTTGTACACGACGAAGTCGAGCGTGGTGCCAGTGTGGGCGAGGAGGTCGCGCAGGCCCATTCCGTCCACGCTGTCGATGTCGCCGCGAGACAGGAGATGTGCGGCTTCGACGGGCGCGACGTCGAGGTCGTTGCCACCTGTTGGTCGGCCGTACCCCCGTGAGTCGTAGAACCGCTGTCGGGCGTCGCCCGGGAGGTGGACGACACCGTCTTCGAGGCGTCCTTGCATACCCGATTCGGGGGCGGGCGACGACAAAGGGCCTGCGATGCGAGCGGCCGAGACCGGCGGAAGACCATGTCGCCATCGCCGGGACCACGGGCGGCGACGCGGATTCCCAGTCATGCGACCCCGCAGGTGGAATCGAGACACCGACGCCCGCGGGCGGTCTCGAATATCGGCAGGCCACACTCGCAGTCGTCCACGACGATACCCGCTGGGAGCGAGAATGCCGTCTCACATTCCGGGTAGGCGTCGCACCCGGTGAGCAGTCGCCCGCCGCGACGGATGATTCGCAGCGGCGACTCACAGTCTGGACAGGTCCACCCGCCGTCGAATCGGGCTTTTACGTGGTCGTCGAGCGGGTCGCACTGGCGGTCGATGCAGATGTCAAAAGCGGCCCCGCGCTCGACGCGCATCAGCGGGAGGCCGCAGTCGTCGCACGTCTCGTCGCGGACGGTCGCACCCGCGGGCAGCGAGAATTCGACGCCCGAATCGAGGGCCGTGACCGCCCCGCTGGTTCGGACGAGCGGCTCACCCGTCTCTGGATGGTTTCCGACCGGCACGCCCGCTTCACTTGCGGGGTACTCAGGTCGGCCGATAACGTCGTGGGACTCGACTGTGAGGACCTGTTCGCCCGCGCGGGCGACGAGACCGAACGACCCCGGCCCAGATTCGACCGTGAGCGAGTCGGCGCGAGTCAGCCACGCGACTGGCTGGTACCCGGAAGCGTCATGCACGAGGACGGTTCGGTCCGGTTTGGCCACGACGACGACGCGGCCGCGCTGGGTTCGCTCGCGTGACCCTTCGAAGTGGACGGTACAGTCACCGGCAAATACCCGGATAGATTCCATGGGCGGGGGTGGTCCCGAATTCGGGTTTGAACCTTCGCGCGAAGGTTGATGTACGAAAGCGAGCGGGCTGAGCCATGCCGCGGCACGAAGGCCTTTGGTCGGCCGCGCCACAGGGCGAGGTATGGACGCGAACGTAGTGCTGTTCGACATGGACGGCGTGTTGGTCGACTCCGAGCAGTACTGGCACGCCTTCGAGGACGACTGGGTGTTCGCCGAGGCCATCGAATCCGGCGACCCGGCCCACGAGGAAATCACGGGGATGAGCTTCCGCGAAATCTACGACTATCTCGACGCGGAGTACGGAACGACCGTCACCAAAGAAGAGTTCATCGAGGCGTACAACGAGAACGCGGTCGACCTCTACGGCGAGAAGGTCGTCCTGATGGACGGCGCGGAAGAACTCTTTTCGGACCTCCGCGCGGCGGGTACGAAGGTCGCTATCGTCTCGTCGGCCCCGCAGGACTGGATTTCGACCGTCCGCGAGCGCTTCGACCTCGACCCTCTCGACCTCGTGCTCTCTGCCGACGACATCGACGAGCCCGGAAAACCGGAGCCACACATCTACGAAGCAGCCGCCGAAGAACTCGGCGTCGCACCCGAAGACTGCATCGTCGTCGAAGACTCGGTCAACGGCATCGAGGCGGCCGTACGGTCGGGCGCGTACACCATCGCCTACCGCGGCGATCAAAACGCAGACTTGGACCTCTCTCGGGCGGACGAAATCGTAGACGGGCCAGAAGAGTTGCGGACGGCGTTACTCGGCGAGGCGTGAATTGAACGGGTGACGGCGGGTCGTACTCGCCGTGGTTGAACGCGATGTGGTTGCCGACGGTAAACGCCTAGGCGTTGATATCCTCACACGCTTTCGCACCAGTCGAACGAGGGTGGATGCTCACAGATACTGGTCGAGTTGCATTGGTATCGGTGGCGTGTAGCCGGGGATATCTGCTTCGTGGTTGAAGTACTCTGGATAGAAGTCGAAGTGGTAGTATTTACCAGTGTACTTGTCTTTGCCCGGTCCGAGAATACGGTACTGTGCCGGTGGTTCGACACCCATCCCGATGTAACAATCTCGAATCTGGCAGATGAGGTTGTTTACGATGTAGAGGCCATAGAACTCCGGCGTCAATTCCGTCGGGAACAGTTCGATACAGGCGTCGGGGTCCCGTTCGAACGGGTCGTCACTTTCGATGATTCGGTCTTCGTTTGTGTCCTCGAAGTACCGAGTGTGAACCCCCGAGACGCCCTCGATAGTGAGGTCGGTCAGCGACCGATCATCAAGCAGCGAAGACGCCTTCGAGAAGAAGTTCTGGCTGTCAGTCGTGACCAGTTCTTGGATGGTCTGCTCGGTGAGTACCTCTGATCCAGCCTGCCGGACCTCTTGTTGGATCGTTTCGAGGTCTTGGTTCAGATACACGTGCTGATGATAGACGATGAACTGCTCGTTGTAGACTTCCTCTGGAAGGTCCAACGCCGGTTCAACGTCAGCAAGGTCACGGCTGCCGACTTGTCGACACAGGGTCTCGAAGTACTCCTCAAACTCCGCTTGGTCGAGGTCGAGGAGAGCTAACAGAACACCCGCGATACGGTCCGGGTTTTCCGAGGCTGGAACCGTGTCGTAGCCCTTCTCGCGGTAGACGTGATAGCGGGCGAATCGGCGGGCTTGGGAGAACCGATCATCCTCCTTGTTTGTGCGCTTTTTTGGATTGTCTGGATAGTCCTTACACTGGTGAGCAAGGATTTCACCATCAAACCCAACACCTATTCGATGCACTACTCCATCTTGGTCTACAACACGGAGACCAAACCCCTGGTCATTTTCTTTTTTTATTTCTGCGTTCATATTACCAACTCAAGATACCAGATTCGTCCTCTTTAGCGGCGTCTTCCTCACGCTGTTCATCTGTCTCATCATCACGACCAAGGAGAGAATCAATTCCCTTGTCGAAGAGGGACTTCCCACCACTGAGCAGCCCTTTGACACCTGTTTCAGTGGCCATACCCACAGCACCACTGAATACCAGCGCACTGAGTCCAGCGGCGGCAACTTCTGGGTTCGACATCATCACATCTCCGAGCGGCCCCAGCATATCGACAGCTGTGTGCCCCTCTTGGATGCCCTGTGTCATCGTCTCTTGCGTTGCGGCCCGTCCTGTGGATCCAACGCCAGTTCCAATCAACCCGGCTGCCATCGTCTGTGCCTTCTCGCCGAGCCCTGTATGTACTTCGTCGTGGAGACTGCTCAGATGATCGGTGGCATCGTCAAGCTGTGTTTCGTGGGCTTCCAACGTGGAAGCGTTCTCCTCAATTTTCGTATTGAGGTTCTGCTGGACGTTGGACAGTCCCTCGTTGTTCTGTTTGGTGCGTTTTTCGTTGGCTTGCACCTGCTGTTCGAGTTCGACGACCCGCTTCGAGAGTTCGTCAGCCGACAGCGTCTCGTGTGTGGGCTCACTCGTCCCCGGCGTCTGCCAGTCATCTTTGGTAGCGCGCCGAGACCCGTGGTACCCTTTCGCCGCCCGCTGAACGTGTACGTCGGACTGCTGCATCCGATGAACACCGATTTTACCGCCACGCATCACGCGCTCGGCGGTTTCCTCGGCTTCACGCTCTAAGCGCGGGTCAGGGTCAATCTCTAATTCACCTTGCTGCGGGAGCATCGACACCGCCCCACCAGTCTGCTGGCGCACGTGCGCCAACTCGTGGGCCAGTACGTGCTGTCCCTCCGGCGACGACGGGTCGTACTCGCCGTGGTTGAACGCGATGTGGTTGCCGACCGTGAACGCCCGGGCGTTGATGTCGTCACACGCTTTCGCAGCACTCGGACCGGTGTGAATCCGCACGTCGCCCAGGTTGTCACCCATACGCTCTTCCATCGCGCGCTGGATGCTCGCGTCGAGCTGTTGGCCGGGCGACGAAATCACGTCCCGAACGCTATCGGGGACTTGCGCGTCACCGGCTTTGGACGCCTCGTGATGCGCGTTGCGACTACGCTGGACAGACTTGGCGTTCCGGCGCTCGATATCTTTCGGTACCTCGGCTGGGCGTTCTTCCTGACGCTCGCGGAACTGTCGCATGTCCCGCGGCTTGCCCATCGTGTCCACAGTCATGCCTTCGTCGGCCCACTGCCGAACCTGGCTCGCGCCGTGACTCTGGACGAGGCGCTGAATCTGAACGTCCATTCCGGGGCGATACATCTCCAAGCCGAACCGTCCGGCAGCGTCCTGTGCGGTCGGCGACCCACCACCGCGCTGACTGCGGTCGGAACCACCCGTTAGCTCTTGAATCGACGGGACGACCGAGGACTGTTGGCCCTCGCTCGTCTTCTCTTTCGCAGAGCGAAATCCCATCTTACCACCGACTTGATAGCCATCCTATATATTGTTTGTTGCTTGAATGAAGTCTTAAAATATATCTCTCGAACTGGGAGTGATGAGACACGTCCAGTCGGAAGACACCGTCTGGTACACGTAGACACCATCTGGTACACGTGGCGTTCACCGCGGCTCGCGAGCCATTCAGAAAACCCAAGCAAGACAGTGGAGTGGCCGACGCCTACTCCACCTGAACCGTCCGCGTCTCCCGAACCGGGAGCAACGGCAGGTCGGGGAAGGTGACTTCGACGGCGAACTCCAGTTCGTCGTCAGTCGCGCCGAAGACGCCCACCGGGACGGCCACCTCGTCGGTGAGATAGCACTCTTTGTCCGACATCTCGACGCCGTTGACCGTGACGCGGATACCGACTTTCCCGCCGCCAGCGGTGTTCGTGACCCAAATCTCGTGCATATCGCTCTCGCCGCGGGCAACCGAATCGGGGAACGCACCCCAGTCGATTTCCGGCGCAGGGAGGTCCTTCGCACTCTTGACGACGCGTTCTGCGACTCCCTGCGAGAGGCCCGCGCGGGTGAGTTCCTTCACACCGGCATCGACCACGTCGGTCGGCGAGGCGAGACCACCGGTTGCGAGTTTTCTGGCGCGTCGAGGGCCGATTCCGTCGACGGCAGTGAGGGCTGCGGCCTCGCCGCTGACGCCGTGGTCGACCCGGGCTTCGACGCGGCGGGCGAGGTTGGCGGCGCGGGCGTCGGCGAACGTGTCGAGGAACTCGCGGAGCGCCGAGAGGAGTCGCAGCGCGTTCTGGCGGATGACCCACGCGTCGCTTCTGAGTTCGCTCGGCGTCGAGTTGGCCATCCCGGCGTGGAGGATGGCGAGGACCTTCTGCGGCCCGCCGTCGAGTGACGTGGAGACACCGGTGAGAACCGAGTCGATAGCGTCTACCTCGGATTGGCGAGCAGAGACTTGTCGGAAGTCGGCGGCACCGGCCACGGCTTCGAGGATGTCGTCCGCCGTGATTCGGTCGCGGTTCGCCACCTCGGCGAATCTGGTCGCGGTCCCGAGCCGGAGGTAGTACTTCGAGGTGAGTCGGCCGAGTTGGGTCGCGTCGATTGCGAGGTCGTCGTTCATCTCGACGAAGCCGCGAGACACCAATCGGTCGAGAACGTCGCGGACGCGCGAGCGAAGGTCTTCGAAGTCGTAGGCGCTCGGGTTCGACTGCGCCCGGCGGTAGTAGAACGTCGTCTCCAACCACGACAGCACGTCGTCGAGGTCGCGGATGGTCCCCATCGCGATTTCGGCGTTGAGGTGCGAATCGAGGTCTTCGGCGAGTCGGGACTCGATTTCCTTGCCTTCGCGGAGGAGACGGCGGTACTTGTTCTGGTCGGCGTGGTCGCAGACGACCCACCCGTAGCCGACATCGTCGTAGCCGGGGCGACCGGCGCGCCCGAGCATCTGGAGGATGTCGAGCGGCGAGATATCGACCTCGCCCTCCAGCGGGTCGTGGTGTTTCGTGTCGCGGATAACGACACACCGGGCGGGGAGGTTCACGCCCCACGCGAGCGTCGACGTAGAGAAGAGGAGCTGAATCTTCCCCTCCTTGAACCACTCTTCGACGGCCTCGCGGTCCTCCCGCGACAGTCCAGCGTGGTGGAAGCCGACGCCGTCTAAGACGCCTTTTCGGAGGGAGTCGTTTCCGAGTTCCTTTGCCTCGTTGTGGAAGTCGTAATCGCCGCGCGCGCCGATTGGCACGTCGCGTTTGGCGAGTTCGTCGCGGGCTTTCCCGGCCGCACGGACCGCGTCCTGCCGCGAGGAGACGAACACGAGGGCCTGTCCGTCGTCGCGGATATGTGGCTCGGCGAGGTCGAACGCCCGGTAGAGACGGCGATACTTGTCGGCGAAGGAGTTCTCGCCGTGGGTGTAGGTCTTGACGCCCGCGTGGAGGTCGACGGGACGGTAGTCGTCGCCGAACTCGAAGGTGGTCTCGTCGGGCGCGTCCAACCACGCCGCCACGTCGTCGATGTTCGGCATGGTCGCCGAGAGCGCCACGATGCGCGGGTCGCAGATGCGACGCATGCGCGAGACGGTGACTTCGAGGACGCCACCGCGAGTCTCGGAGTCCAAGAGGTGGACCTCGTCGATGACGACGCAGTCCACGTCCGTGATGAACGAGTAGCGCGCCGAGTCGTGTTTTCGCGTCGCCGAGTCGGTCTTCTCGGGCGTCATGACGAGGATGTCCGCGCGCGCCGCGCGCCGCGGGTTCAAATCACGCTCGCCGGTGACGACGTAGACGGAGTAGCCCAGTTCCTCGAAGCGTTCCCACTCGGACTCCTTTTCGGTCGTCAGCGCGCGGAGGGGCGCGATGAAGAGCGCGGTCCCCTCGTCGCGGAGCGTGCGACAGATGGCGAGTTCGGCGAGCGCCGTCTTCCCGCTTGCCGTGGGCGCGGACGCGACGACGTTGTGGTCGGTCTCCAAAATGGCCGGAAGCGCCTCGCGTTGCATCTGGTTGAACTCGTCGAACCCGAAGGCGTCGGCGAACTCGGGGATGGCTTCGACGACCTTCACGAGATGCACCTCCACAGTCGTGTCGGCGGTGAGGGCGAGACGGAGACGAGAGTCATACTGGAAGCCGAGTCGTCCGGGGGGAAAGGCGTTTCTCCATCTAGCGGCGACGCTCGGCGACGCTCGGCGACTGGTACGAAAAAGAACAGCCAGCGGGACAGCGCTGCACAGTGGGGTTGGGCTCCGGGGGCGGAGTAGTCGAGTGGCGATACGGGGACAGTTCAGGGTCGTCGGGGCCGACAGTCGCTTACGCAGCGACGGTGAGAGCGGCGATGAACGACCACTTCGTACCCGCGGTGGCCTCGTGCTTCTTCGATTCGGCCTTCGACAGGTCGCGGCGGTGTTTCCAGTTCATACTACTCCAAAATATTTACTCGAATATAAGTTTTTCAGTCAAGTGATACATCTAGCACGGTTTTACATGGACTATGGTCGAAAGTTGTGATGAATTTGAGTCGAACGTTTACTTTTCCGTGACTGTAGTATTCATTTGAACGCTTATTCGGTTGGTGTGGTAGCATCGAACACGGCGACAGATTCCCCGCCAGCATCGGGGCGACGGGGTAATCCCTCACGTTTTTGCCGGGGCGGGCGAAAGAACTGGGCATGCGCACGAGGCGGAAGCCCGATTGGTTGAAGATGCGGCCTCCCTCGGGCCAGCGCTTCACCGACATCAAGTCCACGCTCCGCGACCGAAACCTCAACACGGTCTGCGAGGAAGCGAACTGTCCGAACCTCGGTGAATGTTGGAGCGGCCGCGACGGGCCGGGCACGGCGACGTTCATGCTCATGGGCGACCGGTGCTCCCGCGGCTGCAACTTCTGTGACGTCCAGACCGGCGGGATGGAAGCCCTCGACCCCGACGAACCGGCCAACGTCGCCGAGGCGGTCGCCGAAATCGGTCTCGACTACGTCGTGTTGACCTCCGTCGACCGCGACGACCTCCCCGACCAGGGTGCGAGCCACTTCGCGGAGACGATTCGGGAGATAAAACGCCGCGACCCCGGGATTCTCGTCGAAGTGTTGATTCCCGACTTCCAGGGTGAACCGGAACACGTTCGGAAGATTATCGACGCCGAACCGGACGTTATCGCCCACAACATCGAGACGGTCGAACGGCTCCAGTGGCCGGTTCGTGACCGCCGCGCCGGGTACGAGCAATCGCTGTCGGTCCTCCAGCAGGTCACTGACGAATCCGATATCCACACGAAAACGTCCATCATGCTCGGTCTCGGCGAGTACCACCACGAGGTGTACCAAACCCTGTCTGACCTCCGCGAGGCCGACGTGGACATCGTCACGTTCGGGCAGTATCTCCAACCGTCGCGCACGCACCTCGACGTGTTCGAGTACGTCCATCCCGACGTGTTCGAGACGTGGCGACGAGTCGCCGAAGACGAACTCGACTTCCTGTACTGTGCGTCCGGCCCGATGGTCCGGTCGTCGTACAAGGCGGGCGAACTGTTCGTGGACGCACTCCTCCGTGAGGGGTCGTCTGTCGAAGAGGCCCGGCAGGCGGCGCGTGCGGCCGCTGGTCAGTAACTATCACGAAACCTGACTGTCAGCGATACCAATCGCTCTCCGCAGGTCACATGACTTGTGCTATTTTCTGGATATTTCCGATTATTCCTCGGAGATGTGCGGGTTCACGCTAACGACCATCAGGAAGAATCGTTTAGAAGTCAAGATGTCCAATTTTCTCGCGTGTGGGTTTACATAGCACGACCGCGAGCGCGATAATCCGAGTTAAAGTAAATTATATACGAAAACAATATAACGGCGGCGGGTGTCGATTTTGCTATGAACAGGAGGGTTCTCCCGTGAGCGTGCTTCAACGTGACCCACAGGACCAAGTACGAGTCCTCGACGAGGACGGCTCTGTCGTCGGCGATGTACCCGACATCGACGACGAGACCATGGTCGAGATGTATCGCTACATGCGACTCGCCCGCCACTTCGACACGCGGGCGGTGAGCCTCCAGCGACAGGGGCGGATGGGAACGTATCCACCGCTGTCGGGACAGGAAGGTGCCCAAATCGGCAGTGCCGTCGCACTCGCCGAAGACGACTGGATGGTCCCGAGTTACCGCGAACACGGTGCGGCACTCGTTCGGGGCCTTCCACTGAAGCAGACGCTGCTCTACTGGATGGGCCACGAGAAGGGGAACAAGATGCCCGAGGGCGCGAACATCTTCCCGCCCGCGGTCCCCATCGCGTCGCAGATTCCCCACGCGACGGGCGCTGGCTGGGCGCTCAAACTCCGTGAGGAAGCCGACAAGGCGGTCATGTGTTACTTCGGTGACGGTGCGACCTCCGAAGGTGACTTCCACGAAGGGCTGAACTTTGCAGGCGTCTTCGACACGCCGAACGTCTTCTTCTGTAACAACAACCAGTGGGCAATCTCCGTTCCGCGTGAGCGCCAGACGGCATCCGAGACCCTCGCAGAGAAGGCAGTCGCCTACGGCATCGACGGGATTCAGGTCGACGGCATGGACCCACTCGCGGTCTACGCCGTGACGCAGGCGGCCCTCGACAAGGCCAAGAACCCGCAGGAAGACGAGTGCCGGCCGACGCTCATCGAGGCGGTCCAGTACCGCTTCGGCGCACACACCACCGCGGACGACCCGACGGTCTACCGCGACGACGAGGAAGTCGAGAAGTGGAAGGCGAAGGACCCGATTCCGCGACTCGAAACGTTCCTCCGCGAGACAGGCCGACTCGACGACGAGTCTGTCGACGCCATCGAGGCCAGCGTCAAAGAGCAGGTCGCAGACGCCATCGACGCGGCCGAGTCCGAGCCGCGTCCGGACCCGAGTGAGATGTTCGAGTACGCCTACGCCGAGATGACCCCCGAGGTCGAGGCACAGTACGAGGAGTTCCAGGCACTCCACGAGAAGTTCGGCGACGAAGGATTCCTCCGAGAATGACGGAACAGAACCTTACTATCGTACAGGCAGTACGGGACGGTCTCTACACCGAAATGCAGCGCGACGACGACGTGTTGGTCATGGGCGAAGACGTCGGCAAGAACGGCGGCGTCTTCCGCGCGACCGAAGGCCTCTGGGACGAGTTCGGTGACAACCGCGTCATCGACACGCCGCTCGCCGAATCCGGTATCATCGGGACAGCCGTCGGGATGGCCGCGATGGGCCTCAAGCCCATTCCGGAGGTTCAGTTCTCCGGCTTCATGTACCCCGGATACGACCAGATTATCAGCCACATGTCGCGGTTCCGCACCCGGACCCGCGGGCGTTACACGCTCCCGATGGTGCTGCGCGCCCCTTACGGCGGTGGCATCCGCGCGCCGGAGTCGCACTCCGAGTCCAAGGAGATGTTCTACGCGCACGAGGCCGGTCTGAAGGTTGTCATCCCCTCGACCCCGTACGACACGAAGGGGCTTCTTATCTCCGCGATTCGCGACCCCGACCCAGTCATCTTCCTCGAACCCAAACTCATCTACCGCGCCTTCCGCGGTGACGTTCCCGAAGACGACTACACGGTCCCCATCGGCGAGGCGGCCGTCCGCAGAGAAGGGACTGACGTGTCGGTGTTCACCTACGGCGCGATGACTCGGCCGACGCTCGAAGCGGCCGAGAACCTCGCAGAGGAGGGCATCGACGCCGAGGTCATCGACATGCGAACCATCTCGCCGCTCGACCGCGAGGCCATCGTCGAATCGTTCAAGAAGACCGGCCGTGCGGTCGCCGTCCACGAGGCACCGAAGAACGGTGGCCTCGGAGCCGAGATTACGGCGACGGTTCAGGAAGAAGCGCTTCTCTACCAGGAAGCACCCGTAAAGCGCGTCGCAGGCTACGACGTTCCGTACCCGCTGTACGCACTAGAGGACTACTACCTCCCGTCCGTGGCCCGCGTCGAAGAAGGAATCCGCGAAACTGTGAACTTCTAACCAATGCCCCTCGAAGAATTCAAACTCCCCGACGTTGGCGAAGGCGTCGCAGAAGGCGAACTCGTAACGTGGCACGTCTCCCCCGGCGACGAAGTAACCGAAGACCAAGTGCTCGCCGAGGTCGAGACCGACAAGGCACTCGTCGACGTGCCGTCCCCGTTCAACGGGACGGTCAAAGAACTGCTCGCCGAGGAAGGCGAGATGGTTCCCGTCGGCAACGTCATCATCACCATTCAGGTCGGTGACGACGCCGACGTCGAAGAGACGGCCGAACCCGAGCCAGAAGCCGAGTCCGAACCAGAAGATGCAGAAGACGACGGCGAATCCGGCGGTCGCGTGTTCGCACCGCCGAGCGTCCGACGTCTCGCCCGCGAACTCGGCGTCGACCTCTCGACTGTCGACGGTTCCGGCCCGAGTGGCCGCGTGACTGAAGGTGACGTTCGTGCAGCCGCCGAGTCCGAATCCGAGGCAGCGGCGGAGACGACCGACGAGAGTCCGCGCTCCATCGAGAGCAACGGACAGACAGCGGTCCAGTCCACCGAAAGCGCCGCCGTGACGACCGAGAGCGCCGACCGCGACAAGACGCTCGCCGCGCCTGCGACCCGAGCGATGGCAGAGGAGAAAGGCGTCGACATCAACGCCGTTCCCCCGTCCGAGACCCGCGACGGACAGGCGTTCGTCTCTCCCGAAGCCGTCCAAGAGTACGCCGAAGCACAGCAACAGGCGCAGGCAGCAGACGCACAGGCCGTCTCCGCCGAGCCCGAGGCTGGCACCGCGAGCGCCGAGACGGCCGACACCGGTCCCGTCGCTGGCGAGCGCATCCCGTTCAAGGGCGTCCGCAAGGCCATCGCCGACCAGATGCAGCAGTCGAAGTACACCGCGCCGCACGTCACGCACCACGACGAAGTGGACGTGACGGAACTCGTCGAACTGCGCGAGCAGCTCAAGCCCGTCGCCGCCGAGCAGGACACGAAGCTCACCTACATGCCGTTCGTGATGAAGGCGGTCATCGCGGCGCTGAAGGACTTCCCGTACATGAACTCGCAACTCGACGAGGAGAACGAGGAAATCGTCCTCCGCGACGAGTACAATATCGGCGTCGCGGCCGCGACGGACGCCGGTCTCATGGTCCCGGTCGTCGACGAAGCCGACCGCAAGGGCATGCTCGAAATCGCCGACGAGATGAACGAACTCGTCGACAAGGCCCGCAACCGCAAGATTTCGCCCAGTGAGATGCGCGGCGGTACCTTCACCATCACCAACATCGGCGGCATCGGCGGCGAGTACGCCACGCCCATCATCAACTACCCAGAAGTGGCAATCCTCGCCGTCGGAGCCATCAAGGATAAGCCACGGGTGATTGACGGTGAAATCGTGCCACGCAAGGTTCTCACGCTCTCGCTGTCGTTCGACCACCGCATCGTCGACGGTGCACAGGGTGCTCGCTTCACGAACCGTATCAAGGAACTGCTCGAAGACCCCAAGCTGTTGGTGCTCGAATAATGGTCGTCGGAGACATCGCGACTGGAACCGACGTACTGGTCATCGGTGCCGGACCGGGCGGCTACGTGGCCGCCATCCGCGCCGCACAGCAGGGCCTCGACACCACGCTCGTCGAGCGCGACGCCTACGGTGGGACCTGCCTGAACTACGGGTGTATCCCCTCGAAGGCGCTCATCACGGGCTCCGACCTCGCCCACGAGGCGGGCCACGCCGAGGAGATGGGTATCCACGCCGACCCCGTCGTCGACATGTCGCAACTGCGCGACTGGAAAGACGGCGTCGTGGACCAACTCACCGGCGGCGTCGAAAAGCTCTGTAAGGCAAACGGCGTCAACCTCGTCGAAGGAACCGCTCGGTTCAAAGACGAAAACGCCGTCCGCATCGCCCACGGCGGCGAAGGACAGGGTTCGGAGACCATCGAGTTCGAACACTGTATCATCGCCACCGGGTCGCGCGTCATCCAGATTCCCGGCTTCGAGTTCGAAGACGAACACGTGTGGTCCTCCCGCGACGCCCTCGCGGCCGACTCCATCCCGGACCGCCTCGTCGTCGTCGGCGGCGGCTACATCGGCATGGAACTGTCCACGACGTTCGCCAAACTCGGCTCCGACGTGACCGTCGTCGAGATGCTCGACGACATCCTGCCGGGCTACGAGTCCGACGTCGCCCGCGTCGTCCGCCAACGCGCCGAAGACCTCGGCATCGACATGCACTTCGGCGAAGGCGCGAGTAGCTGGCGCGAAGAAGACGATGGCATCATCGTCACGACCGAACTGGAAGGCGGCGACGAAAACGAGTACCGCGCCGACAAGGTGCTCGTCGCCGTCGGCCGCGAACCGGTCGCCGACACGATGGAACTCGAAAACGCCGGCATCGAGACCAACGAACGCGGCTTCATCGAAGTCGACGACTTCCGCCGGACCGACACCGAGAACATCTACGCGGTCGGTGACGTCGTCGCCGACACGCCGATGCTCGCCCACGTCGCCTCCAAAGAAGGCATCGTCGCCGCCGAGCACATCGCCGGCGAACCGGTCGCCTTCGACAGTCAGGCCGTCCCGGCCGCCGTCTTCACCGACCCCGAAATCGGCACGGTCGGCATGACCGAAGACGAGGCAGAAGAGGCTGGCTTCACGCCCGTCGTCGGCCAGATGCCCTTCCGCGCATCCGGCCGCGCGCTCACCACGGGCCACGCAGACGGCTTCGTGCGCATCGTCGCCGACGAGAACTCCGGCTTCGTCCTCGGTGCCCAAATCGTCGGCCCCGAGGCGTCCGAACTCGTCGCCGAAGTCGCACTCGCCATCGAGATGGGTGCGACGCTCGAAGACATCGCCTCGACCATCCACACCCACCCGACGCTCGCCGAAGCGGTCATGGAGGCCGCCGAGAACGCGCTCGGACAGGCGATTCACACGCTGAACCGATAGAGTCAGCAAAAAGCGTCTTTTTTTACGCGGTCGAATCAGCGTCGAGTTCCGGGTCGAAGAGGTCCTCGACGCGACACTCGAAGTACGCGGCGAGTTTGAACGCCAGTTCCAGCGAGGGGTCGTACCGCTCGCGTTCGATGGCGTTGATAGTCTGTCTCGTGACGCCGACCGCTTCCGCGAGTTCTCCCTGACTCAGATTCCCGTCCTCGCGGTGCGACCTCACGGAATTGTTCATGGCCGGTATCGAACCCAAAAGAGGCTCAGACCGAAGATGACGAACACCGAAATGTAGCCGTACAGCGCGCCGGAGACCATCGGCGGAACCTCGACCAGACCGAGGTGCGTTCCGAGCCGGGCGGTCGACGCGCCGACGACGAGGAGCGCCCCGGTGAGCGTCATCGTGAGTTGACTCGCCCGCCGGTCGATTGCTTTGTCTCGCTCGTCGAAGAGCGTAACCGAGGTACCCTTCCAGACGACGAGTGCGGCGACGATGCCGACCCAGTAAATTGCTTCGCTGAGGACGTGATAGTCGAGGAATCGAAGCCCGAGACCCACGGCGACGCCGCCGCCGAGGAACACGTACATCAGGTACCGATACCGTCGCTGCTTGGAGAGCCGAGGTGTCGAAGTCTGTTGGACCTGCGTCATGGCTGTGCGTAAAGCACCATGTGTAAAGGGTGCTTTACAGTAAAGGATGCTTTACACACCCACTTAGTCGTTTCCCCGACAGGTTCGAAAAGAGAGGCAGAAAGAGAGACGCATCGCTCGCGTGTCTACACTGTCGAAAACAGCACTGCAGTCACCCAGCCGTCTCTACGGACCGCCCTCGCCTCCGTTCAGTCGTCGCTCTTCACTCGTTTTCTAACCACCACAGTCCTAACATCGTCCCCACCACTGCCACGGTGGCGGGAATCGATTTATCGATGCCCAGCGTTCGGAAGTCGAAGAGGACGACCCCCTCGAACTGGGCGGCGAGTGCGAGGGCTACGAAGACGAACCCCGCCACCCATAGCTCGGGTGTATTCACGTCGCTAATTGACATGAAATCCGATACGATTCGGAGTGTGATAAATGTTAGCAGAGTTCAGCCAATCAGGCGTCGTCGGCGTCGAGGATGTTGTAGCCCTCGAACACCTTTCCGAGTCGGTCCATCGAGGAGACGACTACGTCACAGGCCGGGCGAACGGCATCTTTCGGGACGAATCCGACCGAGAGTCCGGCGATTTCGAGCATGGGCAGGTCGTTCGCGCCGTCGCCGACCGCGACGGTGCGGTCGAGTGGGACGTCGTGGTCGGCGGCGTAATTTTCGAGCGCGGTGTCTTTCGTTCCCTCGATGAGCGAGCCTTCGACGTCGCCGGTGAGACGACCACCCTTCACGGGCAGGCGGTTCGAGACGATATCGTCGACTTCGACCCCCTCTTTTTCGAGTGCGCGCTGGACGCCGCGTTCGAACCCACCGGTGAAGATGGCGACGTGGTGGCCGTAGTCGCGGAGACGCTGGATGAGGTCGGCCGCGCCCGGGCGGAGTTCGACCTCGCCGTAGGCCTCCTCGGCGAGTTCCTCTTCGAGCCCTTCGAGCAGGCGAGCGCGCGAGCGAAGACTCTCCGCGTAGCTAATCTCGTCGTTCATGGCGCGTTCGGTGATATCGGCCATCTCGTCGGCGGTGCCGTTTCGTCGGCCGAGCAACACGGTCATCTCCGAGTCCGAGAGCGTGCCGTCGAAGTCGAAGGCGATGATTCGCATATCTGTCCGTCGGACGCGTGGGGTTTCAAAGCTTCCGCGTCGGCAGAATCGGCGGGCTGGAACGACGGCGAATCTATTTACCGGTCGTCTTCTTGACAGACACTATGGGCGACTCTCACGATGCAGAGCACGAGACACTCCGCGAGGTCGAAGCCGACCTGACCGAGGACTTCGAGGACCTCGACGACGAGGCCGACGGCGAGGCCGACGACGGGTCTACCTATCCGCTACAGGAGTTCATTCGCGGACTCCGAGAGGCAGATGACGCAGACGTGCGGGCAGTCGGTCAGTACGACGGCGAAGACTACGAGTTGCTCTACTTGCGACCCGACGTCGACGCGCAACTCGACGACGAGGCCCGGGTGGCCCGGGTGAAGAGCCTCGTAATGAAAGCGCTCGGCGAACCCATCTCCGACCCAGTCTTCGAGGATTACGGCAAACTGAACGCTGCCATCCGGTGGTACGACGAGGCAGTGGTCGCCATCTATCCCTACGACGAGTGGTCCGGCGTGATTGCGACGTTCGACCGGGCGAATTCGCCGCTCGTCAACCTCGCGTTAGAGCACCTCGAATAGCACGATATCGCTGCGGCATGGCGACCGGACGCGAACCTAGATTCGAAGCGGCGTCCACGACTTCGGTCCCTCGTCGAGACCGCGGACTTTGTACTCCGGGTCGCCGTCAGTCTCACGAGTCTCGACGAACGCATCGAACGGCTGTTTCAACAGTGCCAGGTCCTGGTCGTCGATAAATCCAGTATCGAGCGTGAAGACTCCGGAGAACCCGGCTGCTGCGATGCGGCCGGTAACCACGTGAAGGAACTGAAACAGGCGCTTCAGGTCGGTGTACATGACGAGCGTCGAAAGCACGTGCAGTCCAACAGAGGCCGAACGACTGTCCTCGTAGTGCTCTCGAAGCGCCTCAGTCAGGTGGATACCGATACCGGTCAAGTCGCCGGGACTGGAAACGTACCGGAGGCTGCCGGGAGCAGACCGCTGTTCGAGCAGGTCCGCGACGCTTGTCGTGTCGATGACCTCGTATCGCTCGGGTGCCTCACCGCGGAGGTGTTCGAGTTCACGAGTGATGTTCGGTGCGGGTTTTTTCGTCGTTACGACGACTGTCCCCGAATCTGTTTGCTCCTTCTCGGCGAGCATCGAGAGCATCAGTCGGCGCTTTTTCGTCATCGTCGGGCCGACGATGAGGACCGAGCCAGAGTCGGGAAGTGACGGCCCGTCGGGCAACTCAGCCGACGATGAGTCCTCGGGACGTAAGCTCATTTAGGTACACTACTACGGAAACGTGCATAATACTACTGAGTGAAAATACCGAGCCGCGCACCCCAGACTTGTGAGGAGGTTCGGAAGCTACACCAAAAATCGTGTTAGACACTCACACTGTCACGAAAACGGCCGTTGTGACAACTCTTAACCTACATGAGTAACTCCGTACGCGCATGAAGGTACTCGTCACAGACCCGATTGCCGACGCGGGTCTGGACCGGTTACGAGAGGCCGGTTACGAGGTAGAGACCGCCTACGATGTCGAAGGTGACGCACTGCTCGAAGCCGTCTCCGACGCGAACGGACTCATCGTCCGCTCTGGAACGCAGGTCACGTCCGAAGTACTCGAGGCGGCACCTGACCTCGTCATCGTCGGTCGTGCCGGAATCGGCGTCGACAACATCGACATCGACGCGGCGACCGAACACGGCGTCATCGTCGCCAACGCGCCCGAGGGGAACGTCCGCGCGGCCGCCGAACACACCGTCGCGATGGGCTTCGCCGCCGCTCGCTCGATTCCGCAGGCACACGTCCGCCTGAAAGACGGCGAGTGGGCCAAGTCCGACTACCTCGGCAACGAGGTCAACGGCAAGACCCTCGGCGTCGTCGGCCTCGGCCGCGTCGGCCAGGAAGTCGCCAAGAAGTTCGCGTCGCTCGGGATGGACATCGTCGCCTACGACCCCTACATCGGCCAAGAGCGCGCCGAGCAACTCGGTGCAGAACTCGTCGACTTCGACGACTGTCTCTCCCGCGCCGACTTCCTCACCGTCCACACGCCGCTGACGCCCGAGACTGAGGGCCTCATCTCCACCGACGAACTGGAGACGATGGGAAGCGGCTACCTCATCAACTGCGCCCGCGGTGGCGTCGTCGACGAGGCGGCCCTCGCGCAGGCAGTCGAAGACGGCGTCCTCGACGGCGCGGCGGTCGACGTGTTCGCCGACGAACCCGTCTCGGCCGACAACCCGCTTCTCTCTGTGGACGACGTCGTCGTCACGCCGCACCTCGGTGCGTCCACCTCGGCAGCACAGGAGAACGTCGCCGTCTCGACGGCCGACCAAGTCGTCGCCGCGCTCCGCGAGGAGCCGGTGATGAACGCGCTCAACGCGCCCTCGGTCGACGAGAGCGCCTTCCCGCGCATTCGCCCGTACATCGACATCGCAGAGACCGCCGGCAAGATTGCCGCCCAACTTCTCGATGGCCGTATCGGCGAAGTCGAAGTCAGCTATCAGGGCGACATCGCCGCCGAAGACGTCGAACTCGTCACGGCATCCGCGCTGAAGGGCGTCTTCACGCCGCTCGAATGGCAGGTCAACGCCGTCAACGCTCCGCAGATTGCGAAGGAACGCGGCATCGACGTGACCGAGTCGAAGTCCCGCCAGTCGGAGGACTTCCAGAGTCTCGTCGAGGTCACCGTCCGCAACGGTGACGAAGAGATGACCATCGCCGGAACGCTCTTCGCGGGCGAGGACCCGCGTATCGTCCGCATCGACGGCTACCGCCTCGACGCGATTCCGCACGGCTACATGCTGGTCGCACGCAACTACGACAAGCCGGGCGTCATCGGCTTCATCGGCACCGTCCTCGGCGAAAACGACGTCAACATCGCCGGGATGTTCAACGCTCGTCGCGCGAAGGCCGGCGGCGAGGCACTGACCGTCTACAACCTCGACGATGAGATTCCAGACGACGTCCGCGAAAAGCTCCTCGGCGATGACCGCATCATCGACGTGGACGTCATCACGCTCTGAGCGGTCAGTAGAGTCCCACAGCCGACAGCACGTGGGCCATCACGCGTTCAGGAAGCGACTGCGGGGAGGTCTGCCGACGCGTCCGTGACTCCTTCTTTGGAGACTGCTTCGACGGCCGCTTCAGAGACGCATTGCTCGATGACGCCCTCGATTGGAGTTCGCTGACGATTCGTTCGTAGCGGTCGATGACGTCCTGCTTGTCCTCGTAGGCCGCTTCGAGTTGCGCCTTGAGTTGAGCGTTGGTCTCACGGAGCGCCTCGTTCTCGCGGCGGAGTGACCTCGCATCCGTGGTGGCTGGCGCAGTTTTGGACGACCCAGACGGCTGCGACGCGGTGTGGGCTGCTCCGACGGACGAACCGGCGTCGGCGGGTGCGGTGCTGGAAGCTGGTTCTCGACGGTGCGTCACGGTGGACTCGGCCGTGGTGTCACTGGATTCCGACCCGTCCAGTGGGTACGTTCGCGACCCGGTCCCGTCCCGACTCACGGTTCCGGTCGGCATGCTGGTGAGCGACATCGTGTGGCACAACGTACCACAGAATCAAAAGGATATGTCAGACGCACAACTGACGTGCGTCCGCTGAGGTCTCCCGTCAGTCCGTGCCGACTACTCGGCGAGGTGGTCGAGCACCGCGTCAGTGTCGTTCGGAACAGGTTCGGGGTCGTCGCCCGCCTCGAACGCCGCATCTGGGTCCTTCAGCAGGTGGCCGGTCGTGAGACAGACGACCTGCTCGTCTTCCCCGACGACACCCTCGTTTCGGAGCTTTCGCAGGCCCGCGACCGAGGCGGCAGAGGCGGGTTCGACGCCGACGCCCTCCGCCGCGAGGTCGCGCTGGGCCTCGGTGATTTCCTCGTCGGAGACCGACACGGCCGTGCCGCCGGTCTCGCGGATGCCGGGCAGCGCCTTCGGCGCGTTGACCGGGTTGCCGATGCGAATCGCGGTGGCTTTCGTCTCGACGTCGTCCCAGCGCTGCGTGTCGTCCCACCCGTTTTCGACGGCCTCGACCATCGGCGCAGCACCCTCTGCCTGCACGCCAGTCAGTTTCGGCACCTCGTCGGCGTCGAGCGCGCCCGACTGGACGAGTTCGCGGAACGCCTTGTAGAGCGCCGAGGTGTTGCCCGCGTTGCCGACAGGGAGGACGATTCGGTCCGGGTAGGTGCCGTAGTCCTCGTGGAACTCTTCGAGGATTTCGAGGCCGATTGTCTTCTGGCCTTCGAGACGGAAGGGGTTCAGCGAGTTGAGGAGGTACACCTCGCCGCGCGCCGCGAGGTCCTGGACGATGTCGAGACAGGAGTCGAAGTTACCGTCGACTTCGAGGATGCGCGCGTCGTGAAGCGCGGCCTGCGCGATTTTCCCGGCCGCGACCTTCCCGGACGGGAGGAGCACGAGCGTCTCCATCCCGCCGCGAGCGCCATAGGCTGCGAGCGCCGCCGAGGTGTTCCCGGTCGATGCACAGGCGAGGCGGCCGACGCCGAGTTCCTTGGCGACGCGCACGCCGACTGTCATCCCGCGGTCCTTGAACGACCCGGTCGGGTTCATTCCCTCGTGTTTGATGCGGAGCGTCTCGACGCCGACAGCCGCTTCGAGGCGCGGGACTTCGTGCAGCGGGGTCGCGCCCTCGGGGAGGGAGACGCCCTCCTCGAACGGGAGCGCGGCGTTGTAGCGCCAGACGCCGCGGCCTTCGAAGTCGTCCCAAGTCGGGGGGGTCGCGTAGCGAACTTCGAGGAGTCCGTCGCAGTCGTCGCAGGTGTAGCGGACGTCCTCGAACGGCGCGAACTGTGCGCCGCACTCGATACATTCGAGCCAGGTGCCATCGTCGGCGACGGATGGCTCCTCGGGGGTGGGTGCCGTGAGTTCGAGGCTCATTGCTCGGGCGGTGGCACCAGAAGGATAAAAGCGGGTGGGTTCGGGCGGCACCTGCCGAGCCGCTTTTCGAAACTACGCGCGGCTACGACTCGCCGAACGCCTCGATGCGGGCGTGAACGTCCTCTGCCCAGTCGTCGAGGGCGGCGTGCATCATCTCTTTCGCCTCCGGGAGCGGCGTCGCCGTGTACTGGTAGACGTATCCACCGGGGTCGAGAAGTCGGCGTTTCCGTTCGGCGAGTCCCTTGTCCAGAAGCGTCGTCAGCGAGCGGTTGACGTTGCTGCGGTCGCGGTCGAGAACCTCCGACAGTTCCGCGACAGTGCTTCCGGGATTGTCGAGGAGTGCAAGATACGTCCGACTCTCGTGGCTCTGGATTCCGAAGACGCACGCGAGGACGTGCCCGAAGTTCGGGTCATCAGTGTCCATGAGGTCGTCCATATCCGGTGCATCGGCCATGCACAGCTGTACGGGGTGCGGCGGATTAAAGCCTCACCTAGAGGCGAATCGACTGCACCCTCACACTCGCCTCCGACCAACGCTCCCGACTACTCGTCTTTGGCGTACCCCATGTTCATCACGCACGTCCGCATCCCGTCTTCGTCTTCGTGTTTGTGGAGTGTCGTCGGCGTGTCGCAGTAGAAGACAGACCCGTCGTGACGGAGCGTCACCTCGTGGACACCGCCGAGCATCTCGGTTTTGACGACGACGCGGTGACCCTCACGGAGCGCATCGAGAATCTCGTCAGCCGTCAGTTCCCCGGATTCGATTCGAAGCGGTTCGGGCATACCACATCCATCACGGCCGAGCGGTATCAGTATTGTCGAACCAAAACACCAGTGCGCGAGAAAAACCAGACCGCGGCCGGGCGACACAACCCTGTGGAGCCACCCGCGGACCGTCGTCCCACCGGGCTGGGCGAGCCGTCAGTTCGTCGTCGACTTCGAGTCCTTGTTTTGGTCTGTCACCGGCGTCTCGACGCCCTCGACGGCCTCCGCGACCTCAGTCTCTTTTTCGGTGTCGATGTGCCAGCGGTCGACCTCGTCTTCGAACTGCTTGAGCGTCTCTGAGACCTGTTCTTTCAGGTGGTCGTCGTTGACGTTCACCTCGAAGACGAACTCCTCGTCGCCCGTCCCGCGACCGACCTGCTGGATGTTGGCGCTGACGAGTTCGTTGTCGAAGTAGTACGGCGCGAGTTGCGTCATCACCTTCCGGTAGACGGTGTCTTCGACCTTCCGAAGCGCCTTCCGCCCGACCGAGTCGGCCGCGCGGGCGACGTAGTTGATGGAGTCTTGCCACGACTCGACGGCAGCCTCGTTGTCTCCCTCCTCGACCTTCTCGTACGAGCGAGACAGCTTCTCGCCCGCCGATTTGAGGTCGTCGTTCGGTGTCTTCCCCGCCTTTTCTCCCTCGCCTTCGGCGACGCTGGCTTGCTGGGCCGTCTTCTCGTTGACGTCCTCGCCAAGTCGCTCGTGAGACTTGGGTCGCCACTCGTTCCAGTCGCTGAAGGCGTCTCCCTCGACGCCGGCATCGTGGAGTGCGCGGGTGATTCGCTCCCCGTGTTCCACGACTTCGCCCCAGGAACCGCGGCGCTTGAACCCGGAGATGCTCTCTTCCATGTCGTTGTCGGAGGTAGGTGCCCCACAATAAAAACTCTCCGAGGGGACTTGTCGTGTTGGCGTGCTATCGTGTTCCGAGAGTCGCGTTCCTCACCTGTAGATAATCCGCTCGGCGAGTGCGTCGAGGCGCTTCAAAATGCCTTCGAACCACGCTGACGGCGACACAGCCCGGAGTTCGGACTCGTCGAGTTCGATTCGCTCGTCGCCGAAGGGGTCGTGACCCTCGCTTCCGGCCGCATCGGCGACGGTGGTCATCGAACACCGACCGCACGCCTCCCGTTTCGACCCTGTCATACGGTGACATTTGTGACAATCTGGAATAAATGTTGGTTTTCCGGGAGTCGCGACGGGCTTATAGGGTCGAGCGTGGTGGTCCGTGGCATGGGATACCGAGTCGTAGAAACGGACGACGTCGAACCGGTCGCCGACCGGTCGAGCGAACTCCGACGCATCGGCGTCGAGGCCGGAGCAGAGAACGTCGCGCTCAACCACTTTCGGGCGGCACCCGGTGAGCAGATACCACTGATGTACCACTACCACACAGAACAGGAAGAGGCGTTCTACGTCCTCTCAGGGACACTGTTCGTCGAGACACCCGAGGAGACGTTCGAGGTGCCGTCCGGCGGTCTCTTCGTCGCTGACCCCGAGAGTCCACACCGCGCCTACAACCCATCGGACGCGGCCGACCCAGTCGAACTGCTCGCCGTGGGCGCGCCCGCGGTGACTGGCGATGCAGCGCGCTACGACCCCGACGACGAATGAGCGACGTAGACCACGCAGGGGTGCGCGAGCGCGACTCCGATTCGGAGACTGGCACGGACTCCAACTCCGAGGCCGACGCACTCCCCGACGCACCCGACTGGGACGACGAGTACCTCGACCGCGTCTCCGACCGCCTGCTTTTCAACTACGACTTGGAGAAAGATTACGCGGTTCGCGGGGAGCAATTCGACCTCTTCGGGTCGATGCGAATGGAGTCGCGAAAGCAGTTCGTCCACCCGTCTATCAACTACGCCAACCACCACGCGAAGGAGTACCTCTTCACCCGCCGCGTCGACAGTGCGACCGTCGCCGAACTGGAACGCCTCGTCGAACTGGGCCACGTCCTCGCCGACGAGTGGGTCGACCCGAGTCCCGAGCACTTCGGGACCGACTTCACGTTCGTCCTCGTCGCGCCCGACATCCCCGCCGACGTTCACGACTTCGTCGCCGACTTCTCGGACCGGACGCTCATCAAATTCGGCTACCACGGCCACTACGAGATGAACGTTGCCGTGGTCGCCCCCGAAAACGAGACAGCCATCGCAAGCCGAAACGCGGACTCGGTGGCTGCGTTCACTCTCTGGACGGACACGTCACCGACGAGTTCGAAAGGCGTAGTGCAGCGACTCGTCGAGCGACTTCGGCGATAAAAAAGACAGTCGGGAGGTTCGTCAGTCGTCGCTTGGTGTTGGCCGACCGCCTGTCGACCCCCGCACGGCTTGGATATTCTCGTAGCCCATCTTGGCGAGCGAGAGCGCCAAGTAGATGAGTACGAACGCGAGGACGACCTGCACGACAGCCGACGCCATCGAGACCGGGTCAGCCGATTCCATCCACGTCGGATTCATGAACTTCATGTAGATGTTGTCGTGGATGGCGAGCCACAGCAGACCGAGGCTCGTGATAGTCACCATGAGCGCCATCGGCGCGCCGGTGCTGAGGAGTTGCTTCGAGTCGTCCCAATTAGCCAGCCACACGGTTACCGTCAGGAGCGCCAGTGCGGCGAGCAACTGGTTCGCACCGCCGAAAAGCTGCCAGAGCGTGAGCCACGACCCGCTGGCGATGAGGACGTACGCCGGGAGCGTCTGTATCGCAGCGTTGCCCCAGCGGTTCGTCGCCAGCTCTTGTGCCTGCGTCTCGGGCGTGCCCACGATTTCTTCCATCATGTAGCGCCCGAGTCTGACGGCCGTGTCGGTCGAAGTGAGCAGGAAGCTCACGAGGACGAGCGCCATGAACGGCCCGCCGAAGGACGCCGGAATGCCGAAGCTCGTGAGGATGATGCCGCCACCTTGGGCGAACGTCGGCAGTGCGAGCCCGATACCGTTACCCACGTCGGGGGCGACGATAGCGACCGTCGCGAGCGCGACAGTCGCGAGCAGGCCTTCTCCAAGCATGCCGCCGTAGCCAATCGCCCGAGCGTCGGACTCTTTGTTCAGTTGCTTCGAGGTCGTCCCCGACGAGACGAGCGAGTGGAACCCGCTGATGGTCCCGCAGGCGATGGTAATGAACAAGAGCGGGAACAACGGTGTCCCGGTCCGGCCCATGAAGCCGTAGAACGGTTCGAGGTTCGTCACGAGCGGTTGCGAGGACGAACCGAGCAGCGTGCCGACGATGACCGCGAGGAGCGCCCCTCCGACGCCCGTGTAGAGGAGGAACGACGAGAGGTAGTCACGCGGTTGCAGGAGGACCCAGACCGGAAGGGCGCTCGCGAACGCCCCGTAAATGAGGATAATCGGAATCCACGCTGCAGTGTTGGCTCCGAACGACCCCGCGACCGGAAGCCACGAGCCACTCATCTCGCCGAACAGGACGAACGTCGATGCCGGTGCGCGGGCCGCGGGTTCGAACAGCGCGACGGGGAACTGAATACCCGCGTAGACGCCAGCGAACATGGCTGCGACGAATCCAACCGTCCCCGGGAGGAACGGCAGATTCAGCTGATAGAGGTACATCCCGAACAGCACCGCGAGGGCGATGTACACCAGACTCGCCGTCGCCGCCTCTGGATAGGCGTTGAAGACGATAGCCACCACGAGGGCGAACACCGCGACGACGAGGATGATGGTCAGGAACGCGAACCAAAGCAGCATGTTCTTGCCGCGCTCGCCGACGTACTCGCCGATGATGTAGCCGATAGACTTGCCCTCGTGTCGCAGGCTACTCGACAGCGACACGAAGTCGTGGACACTACCGAGCAGTGGGTTCCCGATAGCAATCCACGCCAGCGCGGGAAGCCACCCCCACACCACGCCCGCTGTAATCGGGCCGACAATCGGCGCGCCGCCCGCGATACTCGAATAGTGATGCCCCAGTAAGACCGGCTTTTTCGCCGGGACGTACTCCTGTCCGTCTTCGTACTTGTGGGCGGGTGTGTCTCGACTATCGTCGAGTTCGACGAACTGCGCGAGGTAGCGCGAATAGCCGAAATACCCGGCCGTAAACATCGCAAGTACTGCGACGACCAGCCAGATGACTTGAACCATGATAGTGTGACCCACTGGCAGGCACGTATAATATAACCTTAATGTTAACGATTAACATAAGGTAATTTGAAAAAGAAAATAGAAACCTGCAGGTAGTCGATGGTGACACGGCCGACCGCAGGCTCGTCTCAGTCGGCCGGTATCGAACTCACTTCGACTTCGATATCGAGTTCGTCCGCGACCTCGCCGAGGAAGTTGCCTTTCACTTCCGAGACGCGCGTCTCGATTTCGGCCACGAGCGGCGCGTCGAAGTCCTCACGGAGTTGTGCGAGTCGGTTCCGTTCGGTCTCGACTCTATCACGGAGGAACCGAGCGCCACGGCCGTCTTCGTCAGGGTCGGGTTCGGGGGTGAGCCGATTGACTGCGAGGCCCTGCACGTCGAGGCCGTAGGAGTCGAGTTGCTCGGCGGCCCGTTCTGTCTCCCGAATCGACAGTTCGTCGGGGTTGACGACGAGGTAGAACGCCGCGTCCTCCCGGAGCGTCTCGGCCGCGAACGAGAAGTCGTCGCGGCGCTTCTCCAACCGCGCGATAATCGGGTCGCCGTCCATCATCCGCCGCGGTTCGTTGTTCCCGATGGCGGCGCGTTCGAACAGTTCGATAGACTGCGTGCGTTTGTGGATGAGGCGCCGAATCCACCCGTCGAGGTACTCCGGCAGGGAGAGCAGTCGGAGCGTTCCACCAGTCGGTGAGGTGTCGAAGACGACGCGGTCGTACTCGTCTGAACTCCGCATCACGTCGATAAAGCGGTCGAACAGGGCCGACTCGTGGGCACCCGGCGTCTGGTGTGCCATCTCTATCTGCCGGTCGATTTCGTTGACCATCGCGGGGCTCACTTGGTCGCTCAACGCGCGTTTCGTCTCCATCAGGTGTTCGCGAACCTCGGTCTCGGGGTCGATTTCCATCGCGTCGAGGTTCGGTTCGCCTTCGACCGACGACGGTGAGTCCGAAAAGACCTGGTCGAACACGTCGCGGGTGCTGTGTGCCGGGTCAGTCGAGACGAGGAGCGTCCGAACCCCTGCACGGGCGCTCTTGACCGCGTAGGCGCTCGACATCGTCGTCTTCCCGACGCCGCCTTTCCCGCCGAAAAAGACGAACTTGCGCATGTTAGAAGTGATATTGGTGGCCCTTGCGTTCGAGAAGCGACCCGCGGTCCCACATCCGCCGTTCCCACGCCTCGAACTCATCTTCGAGGAACGGGAGCAGTTCGGCGGTGTAGTACGAAACCGGCGACGGAATCCCGAACGCGTCGGGGAAACACGCCAGCATAAAGGCGTCTTCGTAGTCTTCTGCTTGCTGTTCTATCTTCTCGTAGGCGGGATGCGTAATCATCCCGTGGTAGAGGCCGCGGGCCCACTCTTCTGCGAGTTCCAGAAAAGATTCGATGCGCGCGGCGAGCGTCATTAGTTAACAACACACTGGTTATCAAACAAAAACGTATCGTTCATGACTGACCGTGTGGGATACCCGCGGCTTGATATACGATGGCGAGGAAGGCCCGTCCATGACTTCCCGGGACGTCACCCCCGTGACAGTGCTCGGCGGAAGCCTCGGGGCTGGCAAGACGACGCTCCTCAATCACCTATTGACGAACGCCGGTGGCCGTGATATCGCCGTCCTCGTCAACGACATGGGCGAGGTGAACGTCGACGCCGAACTGGTCGCAGACGAGTCGGAACTCGACGTCGGCGGCGGCGTGACGGAGCTGTCGAACGGGTGTATCTGCTGTGAGTTACAGGACGACTTGGAGACGGCCGTCGTCCGACTGGCGCAGAACCGCTCGTTCGACCACCTCGTCGTCGAGGCCTCCGGTGTCTCCGAACCGGGACCGGTCGCCCGGCTGTTCGTCACCTCCCGGGCGGCCGCGATGTACGACGTGTCCGGCCTCGTGACCGTCGTGGACTCGCGGCTCTTCGCAGACACCTTCGTCGGCAGCGACCCCGAACGAACTGTCGCAGAGGATGCCGACGGAACCGTCCGACCGCTTTCGGACCTCCTCGTCGAACAGGTCGAGAGCGCGGACCTCGTCGTCCTGAACAAGCGCGACCTCGTCACCGACGCCGAGTTGGCGCGCGTCCGCAACGTGGTCGAGACACTTCGTCCCGGAGCCGATGTCGTGGAGACGACCCACAGCACCGTGGACGTAGACCTGCTCCTGTCCGATGTTCACGACCCAGACGCACCGGTCGGGTGGCGGGCGGTTCTCGACGAGGAAGACGGCGCGAGTGAAGACGAGAACGAGCACGAACACACCCACGACGACCACGAACACGCCCACGACGACACCTCCCACGCAGAGGCGACCTACGGCGTCACCTCGTTCGTCTATCGCCGACGGGCACCCCTCGACCCGGAGGGGGCTGCCAAGATCCTCGGCGACCTCCCAGAGTCGGTCGTCCGCGCGAAAGGGTCGCTGTGGGTCGCGGGCGTGGAGGACGTTCACTACACCTACAGTCAGGCTGGCCCATCGGCGTACGTCACCGCCAGCGGGCCGTGGATTGCGTCGCTGCCGGAGTTCGAACAGGAAACCTACCGGCGAAACCACCCTGAACTCGACTGGCACGACGAGTTCGGCGACAAGCGCACCGAACTCGTGTTCATCGGCCGCGACGTGGACGAAGAAGCGTTGACAGCAACACTGGACGACCACGTCCTCGAACTGGGGGCAGAAGTGACCGACACTCGCTACCCGACCGAGCCGGGGGACGAACTCGTCTTGGCAGAGCCAACGGCCGAAGAGAGGAACGTAGAGCCGGAGGCGGGCCAATGAGCGACGAGGTCGGTGAAATCGAGTGGGGCGAAGGCGACCCGCGCGTGCTGCTCGTGATGAACGTCGTCCTCTCGTCAGTCTTCGCGACGGTCGTCGTGTTCGGTCTGTCGTACGCCGACCTCGCGGCGTTCACGCTCGTCAACGTCGCCTCGGCGGCGCTCGTCCTCGTGGCGCTGACGTATCTCGTGACTAAGTGAGCGCCGAAGCCCGGAGGAGCGCGATATCGTTCGATTCGTGAACCACCCGCAGGGAGCCGCTGGCGGCCGATAGCCGCATTTATGTCCTTCGGGAGTCCGATTTTCGGTAAGATGCCCATCGAAGACCGAGACAACGCGTACCTCATCACGCACGCGCTGGCCAAGGACACGCTCTCGCGCCTCCGAGACGTGGAGACGACGCAGGTGGCCTTCCGGAAGGGCCTCGTCAAACTCGGCCGTATCTGCGGCTACGAAATCATCGACGGCGCGATGGAGACCGAGTACGTCTCCATTCAGACGCCGCTGGAAGAGACGACCGGCGAGCGCGTCAAAGGCCTCGACGACGTCGTCATCATCAACGTCCTCCGCGCGGCGACACCGTTCGTCGAAGGACTCCTCAAGGCGTTCCCCCGAGCGAAGCAGGGCGTCATCTCTGCGGGCCGCGACGAAGACGCCGGAATGGACGACGAAGGTGGCTTCCCCATCACTATCGACTACGTCAAACTCCCCGAGATTACCGAAGACGACACCGTCATCGTGGCCGACCCAATGCTCGCCACCGGGTCGACGATGTGTGCCGTCCTCGACCACGTTCTCGAAAACGCCGGTGTCGACCCCGAGAAACTGTTCGTCCTCTCAGCCGTCTCCGCGCCGGACGGACTCCTCCGCGTCGACGGCGAGTTCCCCGAGGTCGACCTGCTGACGGTCTCTATCGACGACTACCTCGACGACGACGGCTACATCATCCCCGGTCTCGGCGACGCCGGCGACCGCGCGTTCCGAACGACGTAACGGGCGAGCGCAGACTGGTCGAGATTCCACGTGGGCAATCCATAAGTCGTCGCCCGCGCACCTCCGAAGCATGGACGACACTCGCGGCGTGAGAGGTGACGGGCAGTGAGCGACTCGTGTGACGGGTGCGGCCGAGCGGTCGAAGACCCACTCGCGCGACGGGTTCGCCTGCAAGTCGACGGGTCGGCCGTCGACGACCAGCGACTCTGTCCGACCTGTTTTGCCGACTGGATTACTCGATACGAAGAGCAGATGTCACCGCAAACCGAGTCGAGTACGACCTCGTCGGACGCCGACATCATCGTCGACTGATTTTCAACCCCCTTCCTTCGAGTCGAAAACACACGACAGTGTCGACCTTCGACTCGGCTCGGGCGTGACGAAACGGACCCCAAGAGGGATATTGTGAGAGACGTTCGCACGGAGATGGGTCAGGGGAATTCCCCCGACGCGGCAACCCCTTCACTTCGAGTCGAACTCGTGACCCTCGGCGAGCAACCGACGTCTTGTGAGTCCGAGAGACAGGCTATTGAATCGGTGATATCAGACAACAGTAGTGAAGAAATCATACAACACGCATACATACTATATCAGCGAATTGTGAAAATTATGCGACAAAGGTCGGTTTGGCTCGGTTTGACAGGTAAAGCTGTCTAATCGTACTATGTACGTTATTCTCAGAGTTTAAAGAGTGTTCTACAGCAATAATTTATCAACAATAATGTGAAAATATACACATTACAGTAATTAACATGAACAACACTATATATCTATTGAGACCAATAGTAGTGTATGGCACGGAAACTTGATCGTCGTGAGTTCATCGCAGCGACAGGGGCAATTGGTATCGCGGGTCTCGCCGGTTGTGCTGGTGGCGGAGACGGTGGCGAAGAGACCACCACGACCGCGGACGACGGCATGGACGGCGAGGAGACGACGACCGAAGATACGGGAGGAAACGGAGACGGCACCGAGACCCGTCTGTCGTGGCACGCCGGCGGAACCGGTGGGACGTACTTCCCACTCTCGAACGAATTCAAGTCCGTCGTCGAGGCGAACACGGACTTCACGCTTCAGGTCCAGTCGACCGGCGCGTCCGTCGAGAACGTCGGCAGTCTCGCCCGCGGGAACGCCGACTTCGCACTGATTCAAAACGACGTTGCGTTCTTCGCAAAGAACGGCACCGGTATCGACGCCTTCGACGGAAACCCCGTCGAGAACCTCAGCGGCGTCGCCACGCTGTACCCGGAGACCATCCACATCGTCACGCTCGCCGACACGGGCATCGAGCAACCGTCGGACCTCGAAGGCGCGACCATCAACACCGGTGACCTCGGCTCCGGGACGCAGGTCAACGCGAATCAGATTCTCGAAGCCCTCGGTATCGAAGACTTCTCCGAGCAGAACACCGGTTTCTCACAGGCATCCGACCAGCTGAAGAACGGCGACATCGACGCCGCGTTCGTCGTCGGCGGCTGGCCAGTCGGTGCTATCGAGGAACTCGCCGCGACCGAAGACGTCCACATCGTCCCCGTCGAGGGCGACAACCGGCAGGCCGTCAAGGACGCCGCACCGTTCTACGCGGACGACGAAATCCCGTCCGGCACCTACGGTCTCGAAAACCCCGCCCCGACCGTCTCGGTCCAGGCGATGATTGCGACCAACGCCGAACAGCCCGAGGCAACGGTCGAAGCAGTCAGCGAGGCCATCTTCGAGAACGTCGACGACCTGACCATCAAGACGGACTTCATCTCGAAGGAGACGGCTCAGGACGGCATGTCCATCGACCTGCACCCCGGTGCACAGGCGTACTTCGGCTAATCGCCAACTAACCTGAGCGAGCCGCCACATACCAACCCATCCTTTCGATGCTCGATTCGATTCACACACGTATCCTCGTCGTAGTCGCGGTACTCGCGCTCGCAGTCGGTGCGAGCGCAGCCGTTCCAGCCGGGCAGGCCCTCGTCGTCGAAGACGCCGAGACGGGCGAGCACCTCAAGACCGTCCCCGTCGAAGAAAACACCACTGTCGCGCTCGAATACACGCACAGTGTCGAAAAGACGCGTGTCCTCGACGCCTACGCGGTGCAGGACGGAGCACTCGTGATGACGAGGATGGAGTTCAAATCGTACGGCGCTGGTCTCCCCGCGCGAGCGAACGTGACGACCGAAAACGGGTCGTTCGTCTTCGACCCGCAGGGGAGTTACAGAGAGCTGTACGTCAAGCCCGGCCACATCGCCGGCCACAAGCTCCACGTGGGTGAACGTACGTACGACCTCGTTGCACTGTCTGATGCCCGCTCTGTTCGTCTCCACGTGACAGAGCAATCAGTGCTCGACGCCGCCCTCCACTGACCAATCAATGACGAAGAGAACACATGACGAGGGTCGAACCGACGACCCCGACGACGATAGCGGCGACGTCCGGTCTGACCAGTCGGTCCGTCACGACGACTCACCACCGGTCCGAACAGACGGTGGCGAGCCACCGGAAGACCGCGACGACAGTACAGACGAAGAGACGTTCGAGGATGACTCGACATCCGAAGACGAACCGGTGTCCGAAGAGGAGAGAGAAGCCGGAGACGAGGAGATATCCGAGGAAGAAGCCCAGGAGATGCTCGAAGGCATCGAGCGAAAGCGGTCACTGACCGGCTGGGCAGCCATCGTCACCTCGATTATCGCCATCTCCTTTTCGGCCTTCCAGTCGTGGCTGGCGGCCCGCGGCTTCGACTTCTCGGCGACCTTCCCCGTCGTGGGCGAGGTGTCGCTGGGTGCGCTACAACTGCTGCAAGTGAACGCGGTTCACGTCGCCTTCGCGCTTATCTTGGCGTTTATCCTCTTCCCGCCGACGACGGGCCACGGCAGGTTTGCGTCCCGGCTCGGTCGCATCGTGCCGACGCTCGCCTCGCAGTTCGGTGAGAGCCATCCCATCACGCGCGGCGCGGCGGGCCTCCGCCGGTTCGTTCGCTGGCTGGCAGTCGACCCCGACCGCGACCGTGTGACACCACTGGATATCTTCTTCGCCATCCTCGCTGCCGCGACGGCGGCGTACATGGTGATGGAGTGGCAGGAGATTCAGCAACTCCGTATCTTTGGGCTGGAAGCTGGCCGCTCTGTGGCCGAATACCTCGGCCCGCTCGGAATCCTTGCTGAAGCGATTAGCGCGGTCGGGATTCCGCTCGCGGACGTCTCCTACCCGTTCTTCCTCGGTGTCGTGGGCGTGCTGCTCGTCCTCGAAGCAACCCGGCGCTCCCTCGGGTTCTACCTGATGGTCATCGTTGCGTCGTTCATCGTCTACGCACGCTGGGGCTTTCTCATCTCGCCGGACATGCCACTCATCGGCGTTCTCTCGATTCCCAAGGGAACGTGGCCAAACATCGTCCAGAACCTCTGGTACAACACCGAAAACGGGGTGTTCGGCATTCCGGTCACGGTGTCGGTGCAGTTCATCTACATCTTCATCCTGTTCGGGGCGTTCTTGGAGATGTCCGGCGCAGGGCAGTGGTTCATCGACCTCGCGTACGCCTCGACGGGAACCCGAAAGGGTGGCCCGGCGAAAGCGTCGATTCTCGCGTCCGGCTTCATGGGAACCATCTCCGGGTCGTCCATCGCGAACACGGTGACGACCGGTGCGTTCACCATCCCGCTGATGAAGCGCTCTGGGTACCGCTCTGAGTTCGCTGGGGCTGTCGAGGCCTCCGCGTCCTCCGGGGGGCAGATTCTCCCGCCCGTCATGGGCGCGGCCGCCTTCCTGATGATTGAATTCATCGGCGTCCCCTTCGCCGACATCATCATCGCGGCGGCCATCCCCGCGGTCGTGTTCTTCTTCGGCGTCTGGGTGATGGTCCACCTCGAAGCGACGCGGGCCGGTATCGGTGGTCTCGACCCCTCCGACGTCATCGATATCCGCACGCACCTCACTCGCGGGTGGTTCTACCTCATCCCGCTTATCCTCCTGATGTACTACCTCCTCGTCGAGCGTCTGACCGTCGCTCGCTCGGCGTGGTTCACGCTTATCGCCATCATGGCCCTTCTGTCCGTGGTGTCGGCGTACAACGAGCGGACCCGCGTCCCGCTTGTGGGAAGCATCGCAGTCATCTTCCTCGCACAGTTCGGCGCGTACTTCACGACCGGCGTCGGCATCTTCGGCGCCATCATGGGCGAAAGCGGTGAGGCCCTCGGCTTCGTCGAGGCGATGCTCTCGGCCGCAGGAAGCCTTGGAATCATCGTCATCTTCGTCAGTCTCGTGACGATGCTCCTCCGTCCGCACCTCGAAACACCGCTGCTCCAGCTTGACGACGCAGCCGACGAGGCATCCGAGCGAATCGCCGAGGCAGTCTCCCGACCCTCGCTTGCAGACGTCAAAGCGTTCCGCTACGTGACGTTCATCGGCAAGTCGATGGACTCGGGCGCACGAACCTCGACCGAAGTCGTCGTCGCCGTCGCCGCCGCGGGTATCATCCCCGGCGTCGTCAGCGCGACGGGACTCGGACCGAACCTCACGGCGCTCATCAAGGCGGTCGCAGGCGGGTCTATCGTCCTGCTCCTCCTGTTCACCGCTATCGCCTCTATCATCCTCGGCATGGGGATGCCGACGACGGTGACGTACATTATCCTCGTCTCACTGCTCGGCCCGGCTATCGCGCAGTCCTCAGACATCCCGCTGCTCGCGGCCCACCTGTTCATCCTCTACTTCGGGGTGATTGCGGACATCACACCGCCGGTCGCGGTAGCGGCGTACGCCGCGAGTGGTATCGCCCGGTCGAATCCGTTCCGAACCGGGACGAAAGCGTTCTCGCTGTCGCTCAACAAGGCAATCGTCCCGTTCGCGTTCGCACTCACGCCGGGCATCCTACTCCTCCGCGGTCGCGGGGAGGCTGCCCGGGTTATCACCGGGGCGGACGTCGCTGAGCTCTCGTACTTCGTTCCCGAAATCGTCATCCCCGTCCTTGGCGTCTTCATCGGCGTCATCGGACTGGGAGTGACTGTCATTGGGTACCTCTACAGCCGCGTGACGCGCGTCGAGCGCGGCCTGTACGCCATCTCGGCGTTCCTGCTCATGGCACCCGGCCTGCTTCTGAACGCCGTGTTTGACCTCGGTGGCGCGCTCGGTCTCGTCGGCGCAGCACCCGAGACGGTCATCGTCGACCTCACGATGCGCGCGGCTGGCGGCCTGCTCTTCGGTGCACTCGCACTGAAGAACCGCCGCGAGGCAGACGAAGGAAAGCGGGCGACGCCGTCCGGTACGCCCGAACCGACCGACTAAGTCTCTCTCGGCTCGGCGACCCTCTCGGGGGTCACTAACTCTCTCACGGCCGGAACTCCCGGCCACCTATTTTTCATTCGAGTTCGACCCGGCCACTCGTCGCACTTCGGAGTCTATCTCGGAGGCCGTCCGCCTCGTCGACTGGGACGCGAACCGAAAAGGAGACACGCTGGTCGTAGTCGGCGTCGAACTCGACGCCCGACGATTCGATGATGCCCCGGACACTCCCTGAGTCGTCGTAATCGACCGTCGCGGTGAAGCGCTCGTGCGGAATCTCTTCGACGATACCGGCTTCGTCGAGCGCCTCTTTGACGGCCCGCGAGTAGGCGCGGGCGAGGCCGCCGACACCGAGGTTGGTCCCGCCGTAGTAGCGCGTGACGACCGCAACGACGTTGCGAACCTCTTGCTGGACGAGGACGTTGAGCGCCGGTTTGCCAGACGACCCGGTCGGTTCGCCGTCGTCGCTCTGGTACTCGCGAAGCATGACGGTCCCACCACCCGGAACCGACGACGATGCGCCGCCTGCCGGAACGCGGTACGCCGGGACGTTGTGGGTCGCATCCGGGTGGCGCTCGTTGATTTCTTCGATGAACGCCTCCGCCTCTTCGACCGTCTCGGCGGGCGAGATGTACCCGATGAACTCCGAGCCCTGTACCTCGAATCGCGCTTCGGCCCGGCCGCCGACGGTACGATAGGCGTCAGTCATGACTCGGTGTTGGCAGTGCAGGACTCAAAAGCATTCGCACAAGAAGAGAGACCAGCAGGTCGCCACCACCGACTACTGGCCGCAGGCGTTGGCGTAGGACGTACAGCCGTTCTGAACGCAGACGCCACAGAGGTGGCGCGTCTTCGACACCGGTGCCCCACAACACAGGCAAGTGCGCAACTCACCCATGTGCCATTATAGCACGATTTGACACATGAACTTTGTCCAGAATCGGGTCTTCCCGTACGAATGTGCAGTTTGGGCGCAGTCGAAACTATGCGATGGAGATTCGCCGGACGAAATCGAGGTTCGAGAGGTCGTTGAGTAAGTCGCCGGGAATCGCCTCGTCGGTGATGATGTAGAGTTTCGGGTCGTCGGTGAACTCCGGGTCCTCGCTTATCGTCTGCCGAATGGAGATGCCCGCGTCGGCGAGTTCCGACGTGATGGTTGCGACGATGCCGGGTGCGTCGGCGTTGCCGACTTCGACTGTCAGCACGGAGAGGTCGAGCACGGGCGCGAGGTCCATCAGACTCGGAATCGCGGAGATGTTCTGGAAGATACGCCGCAACTCTTCGTCCGCGAGGATAGCATCAGTGGTCGAATCGACGACGCGACGGTCGACACCGGCCTCGCGTGCGATTCCGGTGTTCGGAATCTCGATGCCGCCCGAGACGACACGGCCTTCGTCGTTGACAGAGAAGCCTCGTTCCAAGAGCAGGCGAATGACCGCCTGCTGGCTCGGACTGCCTTCGAACTTCTCCATAATCTCGTCAAACATTCGTTACCGGGTGCGTTTGTAGGCGGCCACATTAAGTGATACGTCGGGGGCTTGCGGTTTGGTGTGTGGCTTCGAGACGCGTCGCCACGGGCGTCAGACGAGGCTTTAACCGTCGGCACGAAGACGACTCGACCATGCACGAACTACGCACGTGCGACTTCTGCGGTGCCGACGCTGTCGGCGTATTCGAGATGCTGCCGCCAGCGTTCACACCGGCCGACGACCAGCGGCGAATCGTCCTCTGCGAGAGCTGCCGCGAGACGCTCACGGACGCCGTCAAACCGCTCTTGGACCGCCTCGACGCCGACGCCAGCGTCGATGTCGCCGACGATGCACCGGCCGAAACTGGGGCCAACGTGACCACCGACACCGGGCCAGAGGGGTCGGTTGGCGACGCCAGTGCAACCGAGGCAGTCGGAGCGGAACCCGAGCCATCGCCGTCGACACCTGACGACTACGATGCCGTCGACGCGAGCGAAGACGGAGACAGAAACGGAGATGGGGACGGGAACGGAGACGAAGACGAGGCCACAGAGACCGAGGACTCGACTGACGGCGAGACAACTGAGGCCGACCCTGCTGACTCGACTGACGAAGACGTGCTGGCCGAAGACCCGGGCGAAACTGACGCCGAGGATATCGGCCCCGAGCCACCGAACTTCCGAAAGGTCATCCGAATCCTGCAGAACCGCGAGTTCCCTGTCGAACGGACGGAAGTCGAAGCCCTCGCGTCGGGTGCTTACGACCTCGACGACGAGGAGGTCGCGGACATCTTCGACTACGCAATCAAACGCGGACTGTTGGAAGAAGACGGTCGGATGCTTCGGAAAGCCTGACGCGGCGTTACAGTTTTCCTTTCGTACTCGGCGTGTCGGACCGGCGGGGGTCGACGCGGGTCGCATCGTCGAGCGAGCGCGCCAGTGCTTTGAACATCGCTTCGACCTCGTGGTGAGCGTTGTCGCCCTCGACGCCGACGTGGAGTGTGAGACCCGCGTTCATCGCCAGCGACATGGCGAAGTGTTCGGCCATGTGGCTCGTGAATTCGCCGACGTACGGTTGCGAGAAGTCACCCGAGAACTCGAAGTAGGGTCGCCCGGACACGTCCACGACGACCGAGGCGACGGCCTCGTCGAGTGGGACCTTTCGGTCGGCGTAGCGGACGATACCGCGCTTGTCGCCGAGCGCCTCGACGAACGCTTCGCCGAGGACGATTGCCACGTCTTCGACCGTGTGGTGGTCGTCGATGTGGAGGTCGCCGTCGCACTGGACCGTCAGGTCGAACAGGCCGTGTTTGGCGAATGCTTCCAGCATGTGGTCGAAAAAGCCGATACCGGTATCGACGGCTGCATCGCCATCGCCGTCGATAGCCAGCGTCACGTCGATAGTCGTCTCCGAGGTTTCACGGGAGACGGCCGCAGTTCTGTCCGCGTCGCTCATGTCGCGTTCGAGGGTGGGGGAACGTAAATGGGTTCGCGTCGTTGCAGGTGCTGCACCGGCGTTCACGAGCGTCCGCACCCACTAAACGATGAATGTGTCAAGCATTTAATGACAGTATGACGCCTGTCTGCCGGAAATTCATACTCTCCGACGGATACTGTGGTTCATGCATCGAAAGGGGGCACTGGTGACTGGGTACACCATCTGTGTGGGAGGACTCTTGCTCACCGTCGGAACCGACGTCGCAGTCGCACTCGGCATCACGCTCGTCGTGCTGGCCGTGGGTGCGACAGTGGTGGGGGCTGGGGCCGACAGTAGCTAACGATGAATCACAGCAGTATATGGGCGTGGGTTCAATACGGATGGCGGCACCAATACCGACTGTGAACCCGAAGCGTGACGTCGTGACGCTCAGCATGCTCGCACTCGGCGGGCCGTTCCTCCACACGTCCCGCCTAGAGACCGTTCTCATCGGGATTCTCTTCGTGGCTGTGGGCGTCTACGGGACGGTCGATAGCCTCGCCGCGGTCGTCACGCGCCACATCCGACTCTAAAAACTCAGTCGCTCTCGCCGCGCCGCCCACCCGAACTTAGGCGTCCATCGCTTCTTCGAGCGTGAACTGGCCTTCGTAGAGCGCGGTCCCGACGACAGTCGCTGCCGCGCCCACGTCGCGAAGTTCGCGAATGTCGTCCAGCGACGCAACCCCGCCGGACGCGACGACCGGGATATCGACCGCGTCGACGACGCGGGCGGTAGTATCGAGGTGGACGCCTTCGAGTTGCCCCTCGACGTCAACGTCGGTGAACAGGATAGCCGCGGCACCGAGGTCTTCGTACCGTGTGGCCGCTTCCGCGGGGTCGAGGCCAGTCCCTTCGGTCCACCCGGAGACGACGACTTCGCCGTCTTTGGCGTCGAGGCTGACCATCACGCCGTCGGGGTAGTCTTCGGCGAGTTCGGCGACGATGTCCGGGTTCTCGACGGCCGCAGTCCCGAGAATGACGCGGTCGACGCCGCGGTCGAAGAGCGCTCGGGCGTCGTCGGCAGTTCGAATCCCGCCGCCGAGTTGGACCGGCACGTCCACGGCGTCGAGGACTGCATCGACCGCCGGGGCGTTCGCGCGCTCGCCCTCGAACGCACCGTCGAGGTCGACGAGGTGAAGCGTTCGCGCGCCAGCGTCGACCCACCGCTGGGCGGCCTCGACCGGGTCGCCGTAGGTCTTTTCGGTGCCGCGTTCACCCTGCACGAGCTGGACGACTTCGCCGTCTTGCATGTCGACGGCGGGGACGACTTCGAACTCCGGGAACATGCCCATCCGTGAGTGAGCGACGGGCCTAAACGCACCGGATGCGGTGACTGTGCCTGCCGAGAACTCCGTTAGTGTCAGTCGAGATATTATTATGGAGAATCTGTGAGGCATCAGTTCGGAACGGCTTTGTCGCGCCGGGATACAGACACACTCGATGAAACTCTTCGGTTCCAGCGGAACCCGCGGCGTGGTGGGTGAGAGCCTCACCCCGGAGTTCGTGCTCCGCGTCGCAAAGGCCGCAGGCACGGTCTGGAACACCGACCGTGTCGCCATCGCCCGCGACACGCGAACGACAGGAGAGATGTTCGTCAACGCCGCGTCGTCCGGTCTGGCAAGCGTCGGCGTCGACGTCGACGACCTCGGTGTGGTTCCCACGCCCGCCGCAGTGCGATACTGTGAGACGGAGGAAATCCCCGCCGTCGTCATCACGGCCTCGCACAACCCGCCGGAGTTCAACGGCGTCAAACTCGTCGGCGACGACGGTGTCGAACTCTCTATCGAGCAGTTAGAACGCATCGAGGACCACATTCTCGCCGAGGAGTTCGACGTGAGCAGGTGGGACGACGTCGGCTCGGTACAGCACATCGAGACGGCGAACGACGACTACCGCGAGGAACTCCTCGCGAACATCGACCGCGACGCAATCGCCGAGGCGAACCTCACCGTCGCACTCGACCCCGGCCACGGCGCGGGGTCGCTCGTCTCGCCCGATTTCCTCCGCGAACTCGGCTGTGAGGTCCGCACGGTCAACGCACAACCCGACGGCCACTTCCCCGGCCGCGAGTCCGAACCTGTCCCCGAGAACCTCCGCGACCTCGAACGCCTCGTCCGTGCGACCGATGCCGACGTCGGTATCGCCCACGACGGCGACGCCGACCGGGCAATCTTCGTGGACGAACACGGCGAGGTTATCTCCGGCGAGGCATCGCTTGCCGCGCTCGCCGCCGCGTTCCTCGAACCCGGCGACGTGACCGTCTCGGCCGTCAACGTCTCCCAGCGACTCGTGGACGTGTGCGAGGAGGTCGGTGCCGACCTCGAACTCACGCCCATCGGCGCGACGAACCTCATCACCCGCATCCGCGAACTCTGGCGCGAGGGCGAGAACGTCCCCGTCGCCGGCGAGGGCAACGGCGGCATCTTCTTCCCGAACTACCGCCTCGTCCGCGACGGCGCGTACATCGCGGCGAAGTTCCTCGAACTCGTCGCCGAGCGCCCCGCGAGCGAAATCGTCGCCCCGTATCAGGACTACTACAACGTCCGCATCAACCTCTCGTACGACAGCGACGACGAGTTAGAGGCGATGCTGCACGCCGCCGCCGAGTACGCCGAGTCGGCCGACGCGACGCCGAACACCATCGACGGCTACCGCCTCGATTACGGCGACGCGTGGGTACTCGTCCGACCGTCTGGGACCGAACCGAAAGTCCGCGTCTACGCCGAAGGCCACACCGAAGAGCGGGCGACCGAACTCGCCGAAGAGGCCGCTGACGCGCTTCGCGCTGCAGTGGACGAACTGTAACGCCGTACGACTACTTTTCACTCGACGGCGCAAAGCGACCGCATGGCCGACGAGTTCGATATTCGACCACCGCGTTCTACCGCCGAGATGCGGGGTATTCGGCGAGTGAACGCACGCTGCTGGGTCGAAGCCTACGACCACATCCTCCCGGACGAGGCGCTTCCCGACCCGACAATCGAACCCAGCGAGGAGTGGCTTCGCGAACAGTTCGACTACGCGACCATGCTCAACGAGACCGAGTTCGGGCGATACGTCGTTGCAGTCGAAGACCCGCCACTCGGCGGCGGCCCGATTGTCGTCGGCTTCGCCGCCACTCGCTGGGGTGACGAGGCGAAGTCGTTCGTCGGCGACGACGAAGCCGGGTTGTGGACAATCTACGTCGACCCATCCCGGTGGGGCGAAGGTATCGGGTCGGCACTACTCGATGCGGTTACTGCGGCAATTCCCGAGCAGTACGACCGTCTCGTCTTAGAGACCTTTGCCGAAAACGAGGTCGGACAGCGATTCTACCGGGAGAAGGGGTTCGAAGTGGTCGAGGAATTCGAGACCGAAGTCGGCGACGAGTCCTATCCGGCGTTGCTCATGGCCCGGGGCCTCACAGACTGAACCGACCCGAAAGATTAGACCGACCGCTCACAGACTGAGCGCCGCAAAGAGCAGACACAGTCCGCCAAAGACGAGCAGCATGAAGCCGCGTTCGAGGCCGTCGCTGTCTATCTCGTCGTCCGGTGGGTCCTCGCGGTTGGGGTCAAGGACGAACTCGGGGTCGTCAGAGCGCGCCACCCGACGGGCGGCGAGGTCGCTCTTGAGCAGTCGCGCACCGAGTGCGAAGCACACGAGACCGAGCACCGCGGCGACGACGGCGACGACGTTTACCATCTGTACTGTGCGAGACTCATCTGCTCATTCGCCGTACACGTCGTCCGGGTCGTAGACGCGCTCGCCGACGTTCTCGCCGTCGACAGTCCGATAGAAACACGACCGGTGGCCGGTGTGGCACGCGCCGACGTTCTGGTCGACGAGATACAACAGCGTGTCGGCGTCGCAATCGACGCGAACCTCGCGAATCTCCTGTGTGTGGCCGCTGGATGCGCCTTTCTCCCAGAGTTCGTCGCGACTCCGCGAGTAGTAGTGCGCCCGCCCTGTCTCGATGGTTTGCTCCAGCGCCTCCGGCGAGACGTACGCGAGCATGAGAACCTCGCCCGAATCAGCGTCCTGTGCCACCGCCGGAACGAGTCCGTCGTCGCCGAAATCGACATCGACCGTCATGGTTCGGCTCACGGGATGCCGCGTGTTATCTCTTTATGCGTCGTCGCCAGACGTGTCGATGCGCTGTCGTCGGAATGTCTATGTGTTGTCTCCCGACGTGTCTGCAATCAGACGATTCCGAGGGAACCGAGGACGCCGAAGAGGAGGTCCCCGTAGACGAACGCGACGACGAGGCCGACGAACATCGGGACGATGAACGGAATGCCCGGCGACACCCAGACCGCGTCGCGGGTCGTCACGACTTCGAGGCCGCCGCGGAGTTTCTCGGGCGTCGTCCCGTAGGCCGACCCATCGATATCGTCGAGGAACGCTTCGGCACCCCACGGGTCGTCGAAGTCGGTGTCTGTCGCGTCTGCGGCGCTCTCGGCATCGACGTCGGAGACGCCGCCGTCGGTCGTCACCTCACGGTGGACTGCGCCGTCCGTCGGGTCGAACGTTTCGCCGATAGTCTCGGGGTCACGCAGGGTCGCGGCGTTCTCCCGGAGGTCCGAAAGCGAGATGCCGCGCCACCGGAGGTACATCCGGAGCGCGTCGAGGTCCAGTCCATTTCGGGTGATACCATCGGGTGACTCGAAGAGGCGACCGTGCGCCGTCGCCAACGAGGGGACCGAGACGCGCCGGCCGACGAACGAAAGCGGGAGTTCGAACTCACCGGCGGCGAGGTTGCGGGCCGCGAGTGCGATGGGATACGCGAGACCCACGATGACGGTGTTCGTCAGGATGGTCATCGAGAAGACGCCGAGTGTCGTCTCCGTGAGCGGGTATTCAGTCGCGCCGAGGACGTAACTCGGGAAGGTCGGCAGCAACAACGCGAAGACCATGAGTGCCTTCGCGTCTGCGCCGCCGAAGCCGCCGAGACGCCAAAACATGTAGGAAAGCGGGATGACGAAGAAGACGCTCACGCCGACCCGGACGAGATAGAGGCGGTCGAAGACCGTCTCCGGTGGCAGGTGGCCGAGAAGTTCCCACGCGAGCAAGACGAGACCCAACGCCGCCAGCGGATACCAGACGATGTTGGGGACGCGCCGCGTGCGAATGTCGCGCCACGCCGTCCACGCGAGGACGGGGATAACCACCAATCGCAGGAGGTCGGGGAGCGTTCCAATTCCGAACATACCGGCAGACGGACTGCCGGGGAGTTAGGTGTTCGGGAAGGGTATCAACCCTGAAACTGAGCAGGTCAGAACACGGCGAGTTCGAAGAAGTGGACCAGACGAAACCCAACGTCGAAGACGAACATCACCACGAGCGGCACCCAAACGGAGTCAGTGCGCTCGTAGCCGAGTGCTGCGGACCCGAAGGCGAGTGCCCACAGCGCGTGTTCGAATCCGCCCGGCACCTCTGCCAAGATGGTGACGAACGCAGCGAAGAGAAAGAGTCCAAGTGCGAACACCGGGACGTAGAGCGGTCGGTAGACGACGCGGAGTGAACGTTCGACTGCTCCCCGATAGATAAATCCGAGCGTGATGCCGCCGGCGAAAGTGGCTACGAGGACGACGGCGAAAGCGTAGAACCGCCACGTTGCAGCAGCGGTGACGAGCGAGAGGCTGGTGTCTCTGAGTACCGAGTGAAAGTACAGTCCTGCTGCCGCCGTGAACGTGATGGCGTGCGTCGAACGCATCCCGACTCGACTTCGCAGGAGTTCGACGAGTACCACAACGAGGAGACCATACCACCCGCGACCGAGAATCGAGAATTTGGTGGCTCTCGGGAGGATGCCCAAGAGGGATGACTGCGGGGAGTACGTCCACCCGACGAGTGCGGCGAACGACGTGTCGAACGCCACCATTGTAACGACACTCGTCGCGAGAATGGCGATCAGTGGCGTGAAGACGACGGCAGCGACGTTGCCGACCTGTGTCGGTCGTGGCAGAGCAACCGAGACGTCGAGACCACGGTACTTCGCGTACACGAGTGTCGGCAGGGCGAGTCCAGTAACTCCGTACGCCGAGAGCGGGCCGACGACCGGAACGCCCCGGAGTCTGAGGGTGAGCCAGTACGCGAGTCCGATGGTGAGCGTGGTGCAGACGAGAAAGAGGCTCAGTCGCCCCAGTTCGCGTGCTTCGTGTGGGAGGGAGATGTCGAATTCGTCGGGGAGGGGTTCGAGGGACTGAGACACGCCCAGACCAACCACTTAGCGTGGCAAGTTCCTGTCGGCTTGTGAGGTCAGACTGCCGTTCAGGACAGCGCTACCGCTCACCGGTCGGCGTTGAAAGAAAAGGCTGAGTTGGCGTCTTAGATGACGCGGTTCTTTCGGCAGTTGTCTCACTCGCCGTATTTGTGGGTAATAGTGGGTAAGAGTTATTCGGCAGTGGGTCATAGTGGGTAACACAATGAAAGTAGACGCCCGAGACCTGCGAACTAATGACACCGACGACCGAGGTCGAATCTACCTCGGGACGGAATACGCGAACAAGCGCGTGACCGTCGCCGTGGTGGAAGTCGAAAACGACCAGCCCGACGAAGACGAACTCGCCGCCGCCTATCGGGAAGCATCCGAAAGTGCAGAATCGTTGGCCGAAGCGTGGGACGACACATCGGACGAGGCGTGGAACGGGCTGGATGAATGAGTGAGAAGACAGACGTGAAACGCGGCGACGTCGTCATCGTCCGACTCGACCCTGCTGAGGGTCATGAAATGAAGAAGACCCGTCCAGCGGTCGTCGTCCAGAACGACGTCGGGAACGCGAATTCGAGTACGACCATCGTGGCACCCACAACCGGCACGTACCGAGGCTACCCATTCGAGGTGCTGGTCGAAGCGGACGACTCGCCGTTCGAGAAGGACTCGTCGGTTCGTCTGGACCAGATTCGGGTCGTCTCCATCGAGAAGCGGATTCACTCGGTCGTCGGGAATCTGGATGCGGGAACGATGACGCAGGTAGACGACGCACTGAAACTGAGCCTCGGACTCAACTGAAGGAAGTCAACGAATGCGATGTGGGGGAGCCGAAACTGGTTCTTTTCGGACTCTCAGGAGGATACGACATAATAGCTCTGTTGAAAGTTCGTGCTGAATACAGGGCGCGTATGTTGCACGAGACAGGAGGCTCAGTTTGATGTTGTATTCCTGTGATTCTGACCTAACTTGCGCCGGGTGATGACGAACAAAAGAGCGAGAATACTCGCGATTTCTGCCCCGATAGCCGGGAGAACGCGCCACAGTGGAGTCGGTTCAGAGAACCCAGACCTCGGATACAAGACTGCATCAAAGTAGCCAAATCGAAGAAGCGTCATGAACAACAACGCGACTACGCCGGCTAATGCGAACACAGTAACGAGGGTCTGAAGCGTCTTGTTCAGTGAGTTCTTTCGAGTCCACAACAGCCAAAATGACGAACCGGTAAGCGCGATTCCGGCGAGTATGAAGTCGGGTGTTGTGGAGGGCGGAAACATGTCACTAAGAGTGACTGTATCCTTATCGACTTTTTGGGAAATCTTGAGAGACATTGAGTTTGCTCGTGTTGAACTCACCCTCTGTATCTCGCACGGCACTTCTGACAGGGACTGGTAAGGTTTCAGCGGGCGTACTGAATACAGAGCGCAAGTCGGCCAGATGCTGCGTGGTGAAATGGGCGACTTTACGGATATCTTAGAATAAGTGTGAGTGCCCGGTTATTATGAGTCCAACACCGAGTATTCGATAGAGCCACATCTTCCCGTGTGATAGAGAGGAAGTATCGTGTAGGTTCTCAAATCCGAACTTGTGTACTCTTCTGGGAATCATCACGTATACTATCCCAAGTAGAATCGTTCCCAGAGCCGCGATTTGTATGAGTATTCCCATCTCGACTATCAGTTGATGTGTAGTACATCTAAGATAAAAAGATGGTCTAGTCTTTGCTGAACTCACTCTCTGTATGTTGCACGCCACACCCGTCAATCTCAGAGGAATTCCACAGAGCTGGTTTTCTATTACTTGTATAGACTGATTTGGTGGGTGCAACACGAACAGACACCAGTTTACAGGTCCGTGTGACTTTTCGAGTCAGTAATTATCTATCGGCAGTTCGAGCAAATGCCTATACAAGTAGTTCAAGCGTTCTTCTGCTAAAGAATGGATGTTTTGGGTGTTTTGTGCGTCTCCAAGTTACTGCTGTTGTACGTACAGTGTACTGACAGCAGAATTTAGATGACGCGGTTCTGCAGGTAGTCGAGGTGCTTCGCGTTGTAGACGATCTTGACCTCGTCTGCAGTAGGCGAACCGATGCAGGTCAGACGAACGTTCTTGTCGTTGACTTCCTCGTCGGAGAGGATCTGCTGCATGTCCATCTCGATGTCGCCTTCCTTGACGATAGCTGCACAGTTCGCACAGGCACCTGCGCGGCAGCTGAAGGGCCAGTCGTAGCCCTGCGCCTCGGCGGCTTCGAGGATGTATTCGCCCTGGTTGACTTCGAGTTCGCCGAAGTCTTCAGCGTCGAGACCGGCGTCGGCGGCCTTCTCGAAGAGGTCCTCGTCGTCGAGGTCCCATCCCTGGTCGTCGAGAGCTTCGTAGTTGAGGTAGGTTACCGTGGGCATCAACAAGCGATTCGGAGGCCACACCATTAGACTTTGCTGTTCATTCCGACTGGAATCGACCGGCGTGAGCGGTTCTCACACGGTGTTTTTCGTCATAGATGGCCTTGCAAAATGGCCCGCAAAACCGACGACCTGTCGCGGCCTCAGAAGAATCTCGACGAGAACAGCGCGTAGGAGGCAATCGCCGACAGCGACGGCGTAAGCATCCAAAAGAAGATGACACGACCGGTCGTGCCGGGGTCGAACAGGTCGTGTGCGGAGAGTTCGTCGGGGGCTTCCTCGCCCATCTTCGGGACTTCGTCTTCTCGCTCGACGGTGAGCGCGTTGACTGACACTTGCGGGGCTTCGCCGCCGAGTGCGTCACCAATCGTAACGGTCCGGGTGGCGCGGCCCCAGCCGAGACCGACGATACACATCGTCGCGCTGACCGCGAGACTGGCCGGGATGCCGATTGCCGAGAGGAACGAGATAAGCGACGCGCTGACCGTTTCGACGATGAGCGCGGCGAGAATCGGCAGTTCCGTGAGGTCGTTGCCGACGGTGTCGAGCGTCCGGCGGGCGATGGTAAAGGCCCCGAGACCGATAGCGCCGCCAGCGAGGAGGATACCCGTGTTCATCTCCAGTGCACCGTTGCCAACGAGTGGCGCGACCGCGTTAGCGACGTTCGACGCGCCAGCGGAGAACGCCATGTAACACGCGACGAGGACGACGAGGACGGTACTCCCGAACTCTCGGAGCGTCGTGTTCGGGCCGAGTCGAATCCGCGGAATCATCGAACTGCGGTCGAGGGTGACGAGTGCGCCCGGCGTCTGGTCGAGTTGGAGCCACGCATCGAGATAGGGGTAGACGTAGCGGCCGAGGACGGCGCAAATCCAGAAGGCGATGACCGGCGCAACAATCCACCACGAGATGATTTCGAGCATCACGTCCGAGTTGAGCGAGCCACGTGCGAGGCCGAGACCAGCGATGGCTCCAACGGCCGTCATCGACGTGGAGGCCGGAACGCCGAACGTATTGGACACGAGAAGGGCGAGGCCGACAAAGAAGAGGACTGCGACGGTCGCCAAGAGGGTGAACTCACTCTGCGGGACGATTTCGCCACCCATCTTCGCGACGACTTCGCGACCGATGGTCCATCCGCCAAGCAAGGCGAACGTGGTCATCAACCCGGCGGCGGCGAGTTTACCGAGGACCTGGCTCCCGACGGCCGGGCCGAAGGCAACTCCCGTCGACGAGCCGCCGATGTTGAATCCGACGAACACTGCGACCAGGAGTCCGACGAAGAGGAGTGCTTCTACCACGACGTGTCCTTGTGGTTGAGACACAAAAGGAGCGGTGGTCCTGTCGGCCAGTTCACTCCCGACCGACGACTGAACGTGGCGCTGAACTCAGTCCGACGCCGACCGAATCGCCTGGTCGAGGTCGGCGATGATGTCGTCGACATCCTCGATACCGACCGAGAGACGGACCATATCGGGCGTGACGCCCGCGGCGGCCTGCTCCTCGTCGGTGAGTTGCTGGTGGGTCGTCGACGCCGGGTGGATGACGAGCGTCTTCGCATCGCCGACGTTTGCCAGAAGCGACGCGAGTTCGACGTTGTTGACGGTGCCCTTGGCGGCCTCGTAGCCGTCGGCGAGGCCGAAGGTAATCATGCCGCCGTAGCCACCCTCCAGGTACTCGCTCGCTTCTTCGTGGGTCTCGTGTGATTCGAGACCGGGATAGTTCACCCACGACACCTTCTCGTGGTCCTCGAGGAACTCGGCGACCGCCTGTGCGTTCTCGCAGTGTGCGCGCATCCGCAGCGGGAGCGATTCGAGCTTTTCGAGCGTCTGCCACGCGTCGAACGGCGACTGCGCGTTCCCGAGGTCGCGCAGCCCGCGGGCGATGGCGGCGTAGGTAAACGCGGCGTCGCCGAACGTCTCGGCGAAGTTGACGCCGTGGTACGCCGGGTTCGGCTTCGCAATCTCGGGGTAGTCGTCAGCGTATTCTTCCCACGGGAACGTGCCGCCGTCGATAAGGATACCGCCGATGGTCGTCCCGGCACCGTGAATCCACTTCGTCGTGGACTGCCAGACGATGTCTGCGCCGTGTTCGATTGGGTTGCAGAGATACGGCGTCGCGAAGGTGTTGTCCACGACGAGCGGGACACCGTGGTCGTGGGCGACGTCGGCGATAGCTTCGATATCGGGCGTCACGAGCGCCGGGTTGCCGATAGTTTCGAGGTGGACGTACGCGGTGTCGTCGTCGATGGCCTCCTCGTAGGCGTCCACGTCGAGCGTGTCGACGAATTTCGTGGTGACGCCGCGGCGTTCGACCGTATGGGTGAGATACGTGTAGGTCCCGCCGTACAGCGAGGAGGCGGAGACGATGTTGTCGCCCGCGGAGGCGAGCAGGAAGTTCGCGAGGTCGAACGCAGCCATCCCGGAGGAGGTGGCCGCCGCACCGACGCCACCTTCGAGCGACGCGAGGCGCTCTTGGAGCATTCCGACGGTCGGGTTCATCAGTCGGGAGTAGATGTGGCCCGGCTTTTCGAGGGCGAACTGGGCGGCCGCGTCGGCGGCGTCGTCGAAGACGTACGACGTGGTCTGGTAGAGTGGCGGTGCGCGGGCACCGGTCGAGGGGTCTGGGTCCTGTCCGGCGTGTAGGCTCCGGGTGTGGAATCCGGGCGTCTCGTCGTCGCTCATGGTTCGACTCTCGGAGCGGACAGGGGTAAATCGGGGTGTCGAGCGCAATTCCCGCCGGTGTCTGGGACGGGTTCCGAGAGGCGACAGCGTCGGTTCCGCACGCCGTCAGGCGAACAACCCCAACACCCAGCGGGTGACCTCCGACCCTGCGAAAAGCGCCCCCTCGACGCGTGAGAGTCGCCGTCCTGTCCATAGCGCGACGACCACGACGAGCGAGATGGCGACCAGCCACCAGTACGTCTCCAGTGCCGTCACGCTCACTGACAGCGGTCGGACGAGGGCCGCGACCCCCACGACGCCGAGGAGGTTGAAGACGTTGCTCCCGACGACATTGCCGACCGAGACCCCGAGACTACGCTGCCGAAGCGCGACGAGTGAGACCGCCAGTTCCGGCGTCGAGGTCCCCGCCGCAACGACCGTTCCACCGATGACCCACTCAGAGACGCCTGCGTTGCGCGCGAGCGCCGACGCCGCCTGAATCAGGAGGTCTCCGCTGACGAGGACGACAGCGAGCCCGACGAGGAGAGCGCCGACATCGCGCCCACGAAACGACGCCCCCTCCGACACGACTCCTCCGTCTTGAGTTGGAGGCGTTGCGTCGGTACCGTCGGTTGAGCGGTCGGTTCGGAGGAGAAACGCCGTGTACGCGACGAACAGGCCAGCCAAAATCCCACCTTCGACGCGCGTCACCGCAAGGTCAGCCACGACGACACCTGCGGCGAGAGTGCTGACGAGCAGGACGACACCGTCTCTGCGGAGGATGGACCCCGCGATGGAGACGGGACGAACGAGCGAGACGACCCCGAGCACGAACGCGATGTTGTAGATGTTCGAACCGAAGACGTTGGCGAGTGCGAGGTCGCCGAACCCCTTGATCGCGGCGTCGATAGTGACCGCGAGTTCGGGTGTTGACGTCCCCGCCGCGACGACGGTGAGACCGATGGTGAACTCCGAGAGCCCGAAGCGACGTGCCATGCGGACCACCGAGTCGACGAGCAGTCGAGCGCCGACCCAGAGACCGGCCACAGTCGCGACGACGATGCCGAGTTGGGTGGCTGTGCCAAGCAGAGACACCTTCTCTCAGGAGACAACAGACGGCGACGACATGATGGTTGGGGGAAGGTGACACTCAACGCGAGAACAGCGACGAATGGACGGGCGCAAAGTCCGTCTCTGAGTCCGGTTCGCCGCCGTCAGATGCAGTGTCGGTGACTGCGCGGCCCTCGACACCAGCGATGAGGAAGGCATCGAGTGGCGGGCCGACCTTCTCGGGTTCGACGAGGAAGGCGTCGTGACCGTGGTCCGATTCGACGACGTGGTGTGCGACGGGCACGTCGACGCTGCGGAAGGCCTCCGCCACCGACTCGGACTGCTCGGTCGTGAAGTGCCAATCGCCGGTAAACGAGAGGAGCAACGCCTCGCCTTCGAACGCCGAAAGCGCCGCTGCGTCGGACTCGTAGCCCTCCGCGAGGTCGTAATCGTCCATCGCGCGGGTGAGATACAGGTAGGAGTTCGCGTCGAACCGGTCGGCGAACTTCTCGGCCTGATAGTCGAGGTACGACTCCACCTCGCGGTAGGGGAAGAACATCGCTGCCGGGTCGGCGGGGTAGGCATCTCCGCGACCCCCGCGCCCCGCGGACCGACGCCCGAACTTGCGGTCCATCGAGTCCTTCGAGAGGTACATCAGGTGGCCGATTTGCCGGGCGAGGCCGAGTCCCTGTTCTGGATTCGGGTTGTCCTCGCCGTAGTAGTCGCCGCCGTTCCAGTTCGGGTCGGTCGTGATGGCGCGGCGGGCAATCGCGTCGAGACCGAGACACTGCGGGTCGAGGCGGGCCGCGGACGCGACGACGACGAGTCTGTCGAGGTCGTCGGGGTACTGCACGGCCCAGTCGAGGGCGTTCATCCCGCCGACAGAGCCACCGACGACGGCGTGGAGTCTGCCGATGCCGATGTGGTCGAGGAGGAGTCGCTGGGCGCGCGTCCAGTCGCCGACAGTGACCGGTGGGAAGTCGGTTCCCCACGGTTCCCCGTCGGGGCCCTCACTTGCCGGACCGCTCGTGCCGTAACACGACCCCGGAACGTTCACGCAGACGACGTAGTACTCGTTCGTGTCGATGGCCTTGCCGGGACCGACGATGTCGGACCACCACGCGCTGGCCTGTCCAGAGACGCCCGAGTCGGTTCCGCGCCCCGCGACGTGTTGGCTGCCGGTGAGACCGTGGCAGACGAGGACCGCGTTCTCGCCCGTGAATTCGCCGTATGCCTCGTAGGCGACCTGCATGTCGGTGATGACCTCACCCGACTCGAAGCGGAACTCGCCGACGTTCACGGTGTCCGATTCGACCTGCCGACCGATTGGGGTTCGCGTGCGACTCATTGTTTCTCCTGTGTCCCTTGGTCTCCTGTCTGCGTCTGTTGGTCCCCCGTCTGTGTCGTCGCAGTCGCAGACTGCGCTTGCTCGATAGCGTGGTCGAGGTCGGCGATGATGTCGTCTGCGTCCTCGATACCGACCGAGAGACGGAGCATGTCGGGACCGACGCCCGCAGCACGCTGTTCCTCGTGGGAGAGCTGGGCGTGGGTCGTCGATGCCGGGTGGATAACGAGCGTCTTCGCGTCGCCGATGTTGGCGAGGAAGCTCGCGAGGTCGACCGACTCACAGACGGTCTTGGCCGCTGTGTAGGCTGCCTCGTCGTCCTCGCCCGCGAGTCCAAACGTGACCATTCCCGCGTACTGCCCGTCCAGATATCGGGTGGCGAGGTCGTGCGTCTCGTGGTCTTCGAAGCCGGGATACGTCACCCACGCGACGCCGTCGCGGTCGCGGAGGAACTCGGCCACACGACGGGCGTTCTCACAGTGGGCTTCCATCCGAAGCGCCAGCGTCTCGATGCCCTGAATCGTCTGCCACGCGTCGAAGGGCGACTGACACCCGCCGGTGGTTCTGACCGCCCGGTGGCGGACGACTTCCGCGAACGCTCGCTCGCCGAATCGCTCGACGAAGTCGATGTCGAAGCCGGGGTTCTCGCCAGAGAGTTCGTCGTAGTCGGCCGCGTCCCACGGGAACGTGCCGCCGTCCACGACGACGCCGCCGACGGTCGTCCCGGACCCGTGGAGCCACTTCGTCGTGGACTCCCAGACGATGTCAGCGCCGTGTTCGATAGGACGACACAGCGCGGGCGTCGCAAACGTGTTGTCCACGACGAGCGGCACCCGGTTCTCGTGGGCCACGTCGGCGATGGCCTCGAAGTCGGGCGTCTTCAGCGACGGATTCGCAACGGTCTCGACGTGGACGAAGGCGGTGTCCTCGTCGATGGCGTCCGCGTAGGCGTCCACGTCGAGCGTCGGCACGGTTCTGGCTTCGATACCGCGTTTGTTCGCGGTCTTCGAGAAGTACGACGAGGTGCCGCCGTACATCTCTTCGGAGAGGACGACGTTGTCGCCGACGGAGGTAAGAGCGGTCGTGATGCCGTCGAGGGCGGCCATCCCCGAGGCGGTGGCCACCGCGTCGACACCCGATTCGAGGGCGGCGAGTCGGCGTTCGAGAATGCGAGTCGTCGGGTTCGAGATACGAGAGTAGACGTTGCCGTCGGCTTCGAGCGCGTACAGGTCGGCAGCGTAGTCCGCGTCGTCGAAGACGTACGACGTGGTCTGGTAGAGTGGCGGGGCCCGCGCCCCTGTCGCCGGGTCGGGGTCCTGTCCGGCGTGCAGGCCGCGAGTGCGGAAACCTCGGGTCATGTATGAGACGCATAAATCCACACAGAGGAATAACCCACAGTTACGGCAAGCGTTGCCCAGTCCTCGAACTGTCATCTACGATTGAACGAGTTTAGACAGAGAGGAAGTTGCATAGGCTCGCGGGCGTGAGTACAACGCATGAAGTGTCTCCGGGCTCACTTCGACGCCGACGAGAACCCGTTCGGGAGCCCCTACGACCTCTTTGCTGTGGATGACCGGCACCCGTGCGGCGAACTGCGTGACCTTCGGCTCCGGCCCGACGGGACGGTCGTCGAGCTGTGCATTCTCGAAGACGCGCCACCGGACGTAGAGTCCCGGCTGGCAGACCACCCCGATATCGTCGATTTCGACGTTGGGGAGACCTCGGATGGCGGTGTCGCGTGTCACGTCCACCTCGACCCGAACGACGACGTGCGGCGGTTGCTCGAACTCGTCGACGAACACGACCTGCTTCTCGACACGCCGATTCGACTCACCCGCGACGGCGTCGTCGTCAACGTCCTCGGGACGCACACCCAACTCACCGGTGCTGTCTCGTCGCTGCCGGAGTCATTTCGGGACGCGTTCTGTGTGGAGGGCCTCTCCGACTACGAGCCAGTTCGAAACGGGGTTCGCGCCGAACTTACCAGCCGCCAGCGCGAAGTACTCGAAACCGCCGTCGAGAACGGATATTACGACATTCCACGACAGGTGTCTATCGAAACACTGGCCACCGAACTCGGCTGCTCGCCGAGTACCATCTCCGAACACCTTCGAAAAGTAGAATCGAAAGTGCTGACTCGGCTTTGAGACTCGACGGTTAGCCCTCGTTTTGAGAACCAGACGGAAAGAGCCACTATATAAAGGGCCGGCGGGCATCGGCAGCAACCCCATTCGGAAGGGCCCCATCTCTAGAACCATGTCAGAAGCACCGCAGACACACACCGAACAGCCCCCGGGTCCGTCGGGCGTCCCGGTGGTCCACAACACGTTCCAGTACGCGGACGACCCGCTGGAGTTCATCGCTGGTGTCGCCCGCGACTACGGCCCCGTCGCCGAGTACAACATCGGCGGAATGTCGTTCTATCAGGTGAGCGACCCCGAACTCGTCGAACACGTCCTCGTCCAAGAGAACCAGAAGTACATCAAGGGCGAACTCTTCCAGGACTCTCTCGGAACGGTTCTCGGTGAGGGGCTTCTCACCAGCGAAGGCGAGTTCTGGCGGCAGCAGCGCCACCTGATGCAGCCTGCGTTCCTCCCGCAGATGCTCGAACGGTACAGCGAAATCATGGTCGAGTACACAGAGCGCATGCTGTCGTCGTGGGAAGACGGCGAGACGCGAGACATCCACGAGGACATGATGAGTCTCACGGTCGAAATCGCCGCCAAGACGCTCTTCGACGTGGACATTCGCGAAGAGGAATCTGCCGTCGGCGAGGCGCTCGAAACGGTCATGGACTACTCGTCGGTCTCGATGCGTCGCCCGGTCGACGTACCGCAGTGGGTTCCGACGCCGCTCAACCGCCGGTACAAACAGGCACTCGAAGACCTCACCGAAGTCGTCGGCCGCATCATCGAGGACCGCCGGAACGGTGACGGCGAGCTCGACCCCGAATCGAACGACATCGTCTCGCTGTTGTTGACCTTCCGCGACGACGACGGCAACCCGCTTCCGGACGAGCAGATTCGCGACGAGTTGGTCACCATCCTGCTTGCGGGGCACGAGACGACTGCGCTCGCGCTCACCTACACGCTCCACCTCCTCGGCACCAACCAAGAGCAGGCCGACACTCTCCGCGAGGAAGTCGACAGCGTCCTCGACGGCGACAGTCCGACCTTCGCGGACCTCGGCGACCTCCCGTACACAGAGCAGGTGATTACGGAAGGGATGCGCATCTATCCGCCCGTCTGGGAACTCGTCCGTGAGGCCGCCGAACCGGACACGCTCGGCGACTACAACATCGAACCCGGCCAGACTGTGTCGGCCCAGCAGTGGGTCATCCACCGCGACCCCCGGTTCTACGACGACCCGCTCGAATTCCGCCCGAGTCGGTGGACGAGCGAGTTCAAACGCGACCTGCCGAAGTTCGCCTACTTCCCGTTCGGTGGCGGCCCGCGTCGCTGTATCGGCGACCGATTCGCGCTCCTCGAAGCGCGCCTCGCACTCGCCACCATCGCCCAGTCGTGGACCGTCGACCCGACGCACGAACTCGAATTCGATCCCTCGATTACCCTCCGTCCAGAGGGCACCGTCGAGATGGTCGTCAATCGCCGGTAACAGGACGCTTCGGTCTCTCTGTCCCGTCCTCAGACGGTGAACTCGAATAGCTTGTACGTGTCTTCCCCGTTGACTGAACCGGGGTTGACGCCCTCTATCGGCTGTGTGTTCCAGTAGATACCAATTGTCGTCCCACTCGGGTCGCTTCCGACCGGGTTGAGATACACCGTCTCTCCGGCTTCCCACGTGTCACCGATGTCGACCTGCGGCGGGTTCCCGCCGCTCGATTCAGTGAACTTCTCGCGCTTGCTTGCGTAGGCGTCTCTCGGCGGGGTGCTGCTCCCGGGAGCGCTCCCGATATCGAGCTTTTTCGAGCCGATGACGTAGAGGCGATTGGTCCGAACGGAGTCGCCCGCGTCGAGCGTGACTGCGACGACTTCACCACCGTCGACGAGTCTGTGCGAAACGTCGATAGTCGGGGCTGGAGACGGCGCAGATGACGCCTCGCCGAGGAAAAACGTCGATGCCGTCGCGGCGAGGATGACGACGATCGCCACCAGGAGAATCGTCGCGATGACCTGCGAAACACCGCGGTCGTCGCGTCTCAGCGTTCCGAGCATTGTTGTCAGTGAAGATTCATACGACAAGTATCTACCGTCATTGGATACGTGAGAATCACTAGTCAGCAATCGCATCGCCGACGGCCACCACTCGCTTCCTCGATTCGCTACCACTCACGTCCCCGATGTGTTTACGCCGCCCGCGTTCGACCCAACGGATAATGGCAGACACCGACGCCGAGTCGAACCCGTATCTCCGAAACCCGCCGACGGAGTTCGAACCCGCCGAAGAACTCTCCCGAGCGGAGGCAGAAGAGCAAGCGGCACTCCTCCGGGACGCCATCCGCGAACACGACCACCGGTACTACGTCGAGGCCGAACCGCTCATCTCTGACGCCGCCTACGACACCCTCTTTTCTCGACTGCTCGCGCTCGAAGGGACGTTCGACCTCGACACGACCGACAGCCCCACGAGTCGCGTCGGCGGCGAGCCAATCGAGGCGCTGGAGACGGTCGAACACGTCGCACCCATGCTCTCTATCGACCAGAGCACCGACGCCGAGGACCTGCGGGAGTTCGACGCGCGCGTTCGGCGCGAAGTCGGCGACGTGGACTACGTTTGCGAACCGAAGTTCGACGGCCTCTCGGTCGAAGTCGTCTACGAAAACGGGCAGTTCGTCCGCGCCGCCACCCGCGGCGATGGCCAGCGCGGCGACGACGTGAGCGCGCAGGTGAAGACGATTCCGACGGTTCCGCTCCGCCTTCGCGGCGACTACCCCGAGACACTCGCCGTCCGAGGCGAGGTGTACATGCCCAAACCGGCGTTCAACGACCTGAATCGCCGCCGCGTCGAGGCGGGCGATGACCCCTTCGCCAACCCCCGCAACGCCGCCGCCGGGACGATTCGAAACCTCGACTACGAAATCGACGGCACCGTCATCAAGGTCGATTCACGGGCGGCACGCGAGGAGTTGGGCGAAAAGAGCAGGTCGGTCCGCTGGGCCTTCGCCTACAAGTTCCCGGCCCGTCACGAGGTGACGACGATTCGTGATATCGTCGTGCAGGTCGGCCGAACGGGACGCCTGACGCCCGTCGCACTCCTCGACCCGGTGGACGTGGGTGGCGTGACCGTCTCGCGGGCGACCCTTCACAACCCGGACGAAATCGACTCGCTCGGCGTCGCAGTCGGAGACCGCGTCCGCATCAAGCGCGCTGGCGACGTGATTCCGCAAGTCGTCGAGGTCGTCGAAGCCGACGACCAACGCTCGTCAGCCCGCCAGACGGAACCCGGCAAAGACGCTGGCGGGCACTACGAGTTCCCGGACGAGTGCCCCGTCTGCGGGAGTCCGGTCGACCGCGACGGCCCGCTGGCATTCTGTTCCGGCGGCCTGTCGTGTCCTGCACAACGCGAGGCGTCCATTGGCCACTTCGCCATCAAGGGCGCGATGGACATCGACGGCCTCGGCGAAGAGCGCGTGGCGCAACTCGTCGACGCCGGACTCGTGGAATCGGTGGCCGACCTCTACGACCTCACAGTCGAGGAGTTAGTCGAGTTAGAGGGCTGGGGCGAGACGAGCGCCCAGAACCTCGTCGCGGCCATCGAGGAGTCGAAAGAGCCGTCGCTCGATTCGTTCCTCGTCGGTCTGAGCATCACCGAAGTCGGCGAAGCGACCGCCCGCGGCCTCGCCCGCGAATTCGGGTCGATAGACGCGTTCCCCATCGGCGAGGACGTGCCCGAATCCGCATTCGACGAGTTCGAGGAACGCCTGACCACCGTCCCCGACATCGGAGAGACGGTCGCCCACCGCGTCCGCGACTTCTTCGAGAACGAGGACAACCGCGCCGTGATTCGCTCGCTTCTGGACCACGGCGTCGAACCGGAATCTGTCGAGTCCGGCGGCGACGAACTCGCCGACCTCACCCTCGTCGTGACGGGGACGCTCGCGATGAGTCGAGGCGACGTCCGCGAACTCGTCGAAGCCCACGGCGGCAACGTGACCGGGTCCGTCTCCGGCAACACCGATTACCTCGTCGTCGGCGAGAACCCCGGCCAGTCGAAGCGAGACGACGCCGACGAGCGCGGGGTGCCGACGCTCGACGAAGATGAGTTGGCGGCGTTGCTGGCGGAACGAGGCATCGGGTATCCGCCAGCGTAAGGCTGTAAAAACGGGGCGACTACGGACTTAGAGGTCGGACTTCTGGAACGACCGGTACCCGAGAATCGGCGGAATCACAATCCACGCGAGGAGAACCACGAGGATGAACGGCCCCGAGAGGTACACCGGAATGGACTCCTGGAGGATGGGGTCGAGAACCAGTGACTCCTGCAGTCCGGCTTTGAACAGGCGGGCGGCCGCGGCCGACCCGTACAGTTGTGCGATGAGCGTCTCGTAGGCCCGAAGCGGGTTCAGGTACTTGATGAACAGTCGCGTGAGGACGATTTGCTCGGCCGCCATCGGGTCGATTCCAGGTACCTTCCCGGCTGCCCAGTTGAACAGCCGCGGAATACCCGTCGCCACCGTCGACCAGAGGACGGCGAAGATGAAGTACAGGCCGATAGTGCCGAACAGTGCCTGTCGCGGCGTGTTCGACGACGCCGAGAGCCAGATACCGATGGAGACGAACGCCGTCGCCAGCAGACCCGAGAGGGCGACCTGTCCAGCGAAGGAGACGAACGCCACCTGCGCGCCGGTAAAGAGCATCGCAAAGAGGGCGATGACGAAGCCGACGAGCATCGAGGCGACGACGACGAGCGTCCGGCCGATGAGCTTCCCGAACACCACGTCGCGGCGGGAGTTCGGCAGCGAGAGCAGGAGCTTCAGCGACCCCGACTCGCGCTCGTCTATGAGGGAGCCATGCGCGGTCACGAGTGCGATGAGCGCCAAGACGAACCCGAGCATCCCCGCGTAGGAGAAGCTAAACAGGCCGCCGGGCGCGGTTGTGAGGCCGAACAGCGACTCGGAGTTCGCACCCGCCCCTTTCAGCAGGACGCCGTAGAACAACACGGTCGAACCGCCGATGAGGAGCGCGAAGAACACTGTCAGCCCCATGAGCCACCGCGAGCGGATGGCGTCGCGGAAGTCCTTTCTGGCGACTGATTCGAGCGTCATGCCGGGACCTCCTCTCGGTCGTCTTCGGTGTACGCGAGGAAGATGTCCTCCAGCGACGCCGAGTCCGTCTCGAAGTCAGCGACGGTCGCACCGGACGATTCGACGGCTTCGATGACGCTCGTCTTGGCGTCGGACTCACAGGCAACGACGAGTTTGTCGCCGTCGTAGTCGACAGACGAGACGCCACTGACAGCGCGGACCGCATCGAGGTCCGCGTCGCCGTCGACCTCCAGTCTGAGGACGGACTCCGATTCGAGTTTGTCTCGGAGGCTGTCGAGGCTGTCTTCGGCGATGAGTTCACCCTCGCGGAGGATGCCGACGCGGTCACACACTGCTTCGACCTGTCCGAGCACGTGCGACGAGAAGAACACGGTCGCACCGCGGTCGGCCTCGGCGCGGACGATGTCGCGCATCTCGCGGGCACCCGCGGGGTCGAGACCCGAAGATGGCTCGTCGAGGATGAGCAGGTCGGGGCTGCCAGCGAGCGCCATCGCGAGTGCGAGGCGCTGCGACATCCCTTTCGAGTACCCGCCAGCGCGGCGGTCAGCGTCTTCTTGGCTGAGGCCGACTCTGGAGAGCAGTTCGTCGGGGTCGTCGTCGGATTCTTTCGACTCGATAGCGAATTCGACGTGTTCGCGACCGGTGAGACGGTCGTACACGTCGTACCCTTCGGGGAGGACGCCGGTACGGCGACGAACGGCGACACTCTCTTTTTGGGCGTCGTGTCCGAGGACGCGGACTGTGCCACTCGTCGGGCGCACGAAGTCGAGGAGCATGTTTATCGTGGTGGATTTACCGGCCCCGTTGGGACCGAGGAATCCGAAGACCTCTCCCTCCTCGACGGTGAACGAGAGGTCTCTGACGGCAGTCACGACATCGGCTTCGGTGGAGGACCGAAGTGAATCGAGGACACCACTGTCGTCCCCGAACCGTTTCGTTACGCCGTCCAGTTCGATGGCGGCCATGGGCGGGCTTGTGTGGTGCTGGGATATAGGGTTTTAGGTGCGATAATCAACTCGGATAACGGAATGACAGCCTGACTGAGAAGTTGTACGCCGCTGAGACCCGGTATCTCCGTTCAGACGGGCAAATTCGTTCAAACCGGCGAATTCGTTCAAGTCGGCGTCTTCGCTCAGACCTCGTCGTCGGGAGCGTGCGACTCGGCCATCTTCGTCGCTTCGGCGGCGTATCGCTCCTGGAGCGTCTCGTCAGTGACAGGTTCGAGGTTCTTCTTCGGCGCTTCGATGGCGGCCGTCGTGACCATCCGCCGCTGGTGCATGACGGCAGCCGCGAGTTCCTTCCGAAGTTCGTACTCGCCGTCAGTCGTCGCGTAGATGAGAACGATGAGGTCCCGGTCGTCGTACGACCGTTCGACCAGCCACAACTGGACACTATCGTCGGTGTCGGCCATGTCCCGTATTTGGCGGGGGCACCCTTACGAGTGGCGCATCACGCGGCCACTCGGGATGGTTACTCTCTGTTGCTCCCGCTCAGGACTGCGCGCCAGTCAGCTCTTCGACTTCGACTGCGAGCGACGACAGCGCCTGCGTGCTCTCTTCTGTCGCCGTGACGATGCTCTCGACAGCCTCTTCGGTCTCGACGGTTCGGTCGTGAACGTCTTCGATGGTCATCGTCAGGTCCTCGACCGACTCGGCCTGTTCGTCGGTCGCCCGCGACACCTCGGCGACGCCGTCAGCAGCGGTGTCGATAGCCTCGGCAATCTCTTCGAACGCTTCCAGCATCTCGGTGATACTCTCGTCTGCGTGTTCGATTCGGTCGTTGGACTCGGTCGCCGCGTGGACTGCGTCGTCGGTTCGGTCCTGGATTCCCTCGATTTGCTCGGTGATGTCTTCGGTGTGCTGTCGAGTCTCGTCGGCCAGCGACTTGACCTCCTCGGCGACGACGGCGAAGCCGTCACCATCCTCACCGGCGCGTGCCGCCTCGATGTTGGCGTTGAGCGCGAGGAGGTTCGTCTGCTCTGCGACTTCGGAGATGACCTCCACGACGGCTTCGATGTCGTCCATCCGGTCGCCGAGTTCGGTCACGCGGTCGACGAGTTCGTCACCCATCGTGACGACGCTCTCGGTCGCCTCGCGCGCCTCGCTGTTGGCTTCGCGGCCGTCTGCAGTCGCCTGACGAGCCTCGGCGGCCGCGGTATCGACCTCGTCGGCCGTGGCAGCAACTTCCTCCATCGTCGCGCTGAACTGCTGCATCTGCGTCGACCCCTCGTCGAGGAGTTCCCGCTGGGCTTCGACGTTCTCGGCGATTGCGTCCGCCGCAGAAGCGGCGCGAGTGACCGCCGCGGTCGCCGTGTCCGTCTCTTCTTCGACGTTCGTCGCGAGCGTCGAGAGTTTGCGCGCCGTCTCGTTGACGGAATCGACGACGACGAGGAGTTGGTCGTCGATGACGTCTTCGCGCTCGATTGTCGCGCGAGCGTCGAGGTTCCCCGCAGTCAACTGGGTCAGTGTCGTCTCGACCTCCTCGACGAGCGCGGCGACCTCCTGGTGGCGCTCGACTTCGTCCGTCCGGTTCCGAACGGTCTGGAGGACACCGACGAGGTCGCCACCTTCGTAGAGTGGCATCGCGGTGTGGCGCGCGTGGCATGTTGCACCGCTCGCGTCGGTGAACGTCTCCTCTTCGGCGTAGAGCATCCGCGAGGAGTCGTCGAGTTCGACACCGTCTTTTTCGCTCGCTGTCTCGGGCTGTTGGAGCACTGTCCCGGCGAGAACCGAATGGGTGGGGTCGCCGTAGAACAGTTCGCCGAGGTCTGTCCGGCCGAGTGCCGCGTCGTCGGATGTTCCCGTTAACGACTCGACGCCGGAGTTCCACGCGGCGACTCGTCCCTGTTCGTCGAGAACGAACGCCGGGAGACCCACGCCGTCGAGAAGGACGTCGTCGTCGACGTTCAAATCCGGTGCAGCAGTCGCAGCCGCAGTGCCACCGTCAGTGAGTGGCGTCTGTCGGCCAAACCAAGAGCGGAGACGTTCGAAGATTCCCACTGGCATATCACCGTTGTTGCCGACCCTCACACGAGTAACTTTCGTGATAATTATCAATATCGATAATAAATCAACAACACTGTGTCTGTTGAATGCTGTTGAACAATATCATTTACGGTGCTGAGCTGAGGGACAGATACGAGCCATCGCTGTCAGATAGCCTCTGGCAGCGCAGACACCGAGTGACGGCCCGACGCGTCAGCCTCAAGCCGTTCGCGGAGTAAGCCCCGACGATGGACGCAGGCGCGGTCACAGAGCGGGCAAACGCGTTACCGGCTGACCCCGGCGTCTACCAGTTCGTCGCCGGAGAGACGGTCCTGTACGTCGGCAAAGCGGTCGATATTCGCGCCCGTGTCAGGTCGTACGCGGACCCTCGATCGGAGCGTATCGCCCGGATGGTCGACCGGGCGGAGACCATCGACTTCGCCGTGACCGACACGGAAACACAGGCGCTCCTTCTCGAAGCGAACCTCATCAAGCGCCACCATCCTCGATACAACGTTCGCCTGAAGGACGACAAATCGTATCCACTCGTCCAGTTGACCGACCATCCCGTGCCTCGAATCGAGGTGACGCGCGACCCGGAGGATTCGGCGACGGTGTTCGGCCCCTTCACCGACAAAGGACGCGTCGAGACGGTCGTGAAGGCACTCCGAGAGACCTACGGCCTTCGCGGGTGTTCGGACCACAAGTACGCCAATCGAGAGCGACCGTGTCTCGACTACGAGATGGGCCTCTGTACGGCACCGTGTACGGGCGAGATAGCCCACGACTCCTACCGAGAAGACGTGGAGTCGGCCATCCGGTTCTTTCAGGGAGAGACGGGCGTCCTCTCTGACCCCTTGCGACGCGAGATGGAAGCCGCCGCACAGGATGAGGCGTTCGAGCGCGCCGCAAACCTTCGGGACCGCCTCGACGTGGTCGAATCGTTCCACGGCGGCGGCGAGGAAGCCGTCGCTTCCCAGTCCGACGAACGGGCAGTAGACATCCTCGGCGTCGCCTTGCGCGGTGACAACGCGACTGTCGCCCGTCTCCACTCCGAACGCGGCCAGTTGGTCGACCGGACGCGACACCACCTCGACGCACCCGAAGGAGAGGACCGAACCGCAGCGGTCCTCTCGGCGTTCCTCGCGCAGTTCTACGCCGAGCGCGACCTCCCAGACGCGGTCGTCCTCTCGGAACATCCCGACGACCGAGACGTGGTGAACTGGCTCGAATCCGAAGGCGTCAGCGTCCGCGTTCCCGGTGCAGGCCGCGAGGCGAAACTGGTCGAACTCGCGCTGAAGAACGCCCGCAGACGTGCTGGCCGCGACGACGGACTCGCGACGCTCGCCCGCGAGTTGAATCTCGACGTGCGCCGCGTCTCCCGTATCGAAGGCTTCGACGTGAGCCACGCACAGGGAAAATCTGTCGTCGGCAGCGACGTGTGTTTCGTGGACGGCGCAGCCGAGACCGGTGATTACCGGAGACGGCGACTTCCCGAGCGCAACGACGACTTCGCCAACATGCACGAGTTGATTCGCTGGCGGGCGGCCCGCGCATTAGAGGGGCGCGACGACAGACCGGACCCCGACTTACTCCTCATCGACGGCGGCAAGGGCCAGTTGAACGCGGCACTCGACGCACTGGAAACGACGGGGTGGGACGTCCCTGCGGTCGGCATCGCCAAGGACCGCGAGTTGGTCATCACACCCGAACGAACCTTCGACTGGCCGGACGACGCGCCACATCTCCACGTCCTCCAGCGCGTCCGCGACGAAGCACACCGCTTTGCAGTCCAGTATCACCAGACCCTCCGCGACGAGGTGAAGACCGTCCTCGACGACGTGTCCGGTATCGGGCCGAAGACCCGGCGAGCGCTCCTCACGCGCTTCGGGAGCGTCGAGGGCATCCGCGAGGCGTCGGTCGACGACCTGCTGGACGTTCCGGGCGTCGGTGAAAAGACCGCCGACGAGCTTCGACGGCGGCTCTGACGCGTCGCCTCAGTGTGTGTCGTCGTCTCAGCCGCTCCACTCGGCATCGAACACCGGCGACCGAAGTAGAAGTACCACGGCGACGACGGTCCACGGAATGACGACGACTGCCCCGACGACAGTCGGTCCGAGAAGTGCGGGCGTCTCCGGGGTTGAAAACAGCACGCCAAGAGAGCCGACCGCGTTGATAACGCCGTGAGCGACGGCCGCAGGCCACACTGACTCCGCGCAGAGCGCGACCCACGCGAGAAACGTCCCGGTCGCGGTCGTCATCCAGACCATCGCCAGAAAGCCAGTCCACGGCGCGCCGACGTAGCTGAACCCGTAGTTGTAGCCGAGCGAGATGAGCGGCCAGTGCCACGCGCCCCAAATCACGCCGAGGCCGACGATTGCGCGCCAGCGACCGAGTGGGAGGAGTTTCTGGAGAAGATACCCCCGCCAGCCGAACTCCTCACCGAAGGCGAAGACGGCGTTGACCGTCGCCCCGAGGACGAGCGCCTGTACGAGCTGTGCGGCCAACACGGCCTCGATGGGCGCTCCCGACGGGAGGAATCGGCGAAGGACGGTCATGTCCGCATCGAAGTACGCCGGAAAGAACGCGAAAAACAGCGCCACACCGGCAACCGAGAGGCCGAGCGGCGCGAGCCACGCGAGGAGGTACGTCCGGCCGTTCGACCGAATCGCAGGACGGAGTCGCAGGTCGCTCCACCCCTCGTCAGTCACAGCGCGCGTGACCACGTTCGCGACCGACGGTGAGAACATGTAGAACGTGCTGACGAGAACGAGCCAGAGTGGAACGCCCGGAAGCACCGCCGGAGAATCGGTCAACCCACCGAGGGAAAAGACGACGAGTGCTGTGAGACCAGCGAACCCGAACGCGACGAAGAGAAAAACCGTGATTCGTCGCGTTTCCAGTGACTCGGAAGGCGAGTCGGTGACGGTCGACATACGATGACTGTCGGGTGAACGTGAGAAAACCTTTGTCGCGTTGGGGTGCCGCGAGAGAGCCTCGTTCGCGACGGGAGAGACAGGTGTGTCAGCGTGACGCGGCGGGTCGGCCGGTGCGGCCAAAAAGTCAGTGTTAGACCGGAGTTTGGTGCGGAGTCGCTCCGAAGCGTCCAGTTTACGCGATTTTGTTGTACTGGTCGCGGAGCTTCTCGGCGGCGTCGTCCATGAGGTCGGCCTCGTAGTCGTCGAGGTCCCATTCGACGACCTCTTCGATGCCGTTCGAGCCGAGTTTGACGGGGACGCCGAAGGCGGTGTCCTCGTAGCCGTACTCGCCGTCGAGGACGAGCGAACCGGGGAGCACTTCGCCGGTGTCGTGCAGGACGGCCTCGACCATGTGTGCGACGCCGGTCGCCGGACCCCACTGGGTCGCGCCCTTGCGCTCGATGACGTCCATTGCGGACTCCTTGAGGTCGCCGAGAATCTCGTCTTTCTCGTCGGCGGAGAACTCGGGGTCGTTGCCGTTGACGCGAACCTTCGAGAAGACGGGGACCTGCGCGTCACCGTGCTCGCCGAGGATGGTCGCGTCGACGTTCTTGACCGGCGCGTCGAAGCGCTGGCTCAGCACGTAGCGGAAGCGTGCGGAGTCGAGGCGGCCACCGAAGCCGATGACCTTGTGGCGGTCGCGGTCGCCCGTCTCGTACAGGTGTCGGTTGAGCAGGTCGACAGGGTTCGACGTCGTGATAGAGACGAAGTCGTCGTTGTACTCCGCGAGGGAAGAGCCGATGTCGTCCATGATGGGGGCGTTGTCGCCCGCGAGGTCGATACGGGTCTGGCCCGGTTGTCGCGGAATCCCCGCCGTGATGACGACCACGTCGGAACCAGCAGTGTCCTCGTAGCCACCCTGCTTCACGACTGTGTTCGAGTCGTACGCGATGCCGTGGTTGGTGTCTGCCGCCTGTCCAACCGTCTTGTCCTCCATCTTCGGGATGTCCACGAACACCAGTTCGTCGCAGACGTCACGAAGCGCGAGGTTGTATCCAGCCGCAGCGCCGACCGTACCGGCCGCGCCAATCACGCTAACTTTCGTCATACCACATTAACGAGGCCGTGGATTCCGAGTAAACGTTTCGGAACGAACACCATCGCGCCGTCTGTCGATTTTGTGTTCGACAATCGTCGAATTGTGTCGAGAAAGGGAGGCTGGCAATCACTGCCCGCGCGGCGGCCATCGAACTCTCCGACGCCGTGGGGTTTTTCGACGTACACGGCGTCCGATTGGACATGAGCGACTTCGACAAAGAGGCAGAGCGCCAGCGGCTTCGAGAGAAGTACGAGCAAGACGAGGCGAAGCGTCGCTCGACACAGCGGATGAGCGAACTGCTCCTCAAGGGTGCGACGATGACCAACAAGCACTGCGACCAGTGTGGAGACCCAATATTCCGGTACGACGGTGAGGAGTTCTGTCCCACGTGTCAGACCGGAGGGCAGTCTGCTGCGGCGGACGAGGGTGCTGCGGACGCCGCGGGCGAGGCGAGTTCGGAACCAGACGCCCGGAACGTCGCCCAGGCTGATGCCGAGACGGTCGCCGAAGCTGACGCCGGAAGCGTTGCTGAGGCTAACGCTGGGAGAGTCGCCGGAAGCGACACCGTGGACAGAGAACCGACAGCCACGACCGAACGCGTCGGGCAGTCGACGTCCGCGTCCGAACAGGCCGACGAACAGCTATCGGAACGTACGGCCGAGTCCAAGAACGAGGCGCGTCAGGCGCGACAGCGCGCATCCACGACGAAATCACGGAACGTGGCTGGGGACATTGCGAGTGCGCGCGAATCACTCGTTCGGACGCTGACTTGGGCGGCGACCGAGGCAGAAGCCACCGACGACCCGCGCCACGCGGCTGAATATCTCTCTGCCGCGCGGGAGGCCGCGGAGGCCATCGACGCGCTCGACCGCTGATACCTGTCTCCGCGACGTGACGACCGACGCGACGCTGAGTCAAACGTCGCGGGAGAGACCGACGCTGTGTGTTCTTAGTTTAAATCAGGCAACGCGCACGGTCCGCCCGTCGGACGGCGAGTACACGAAGTCAGGACCTTCCGGGCGGTAGTGTTCTGACCCGGCGTACAGACTCCGCTCTTCTTCCCGTGGCTCGTCGGTACAGAAGATGTCTCGGTCGTCAACCTGCACAGTCTCGTGCTGTGGCGTGCCGTAAAAGGCACGCTGTCCGGTCGGCGTCTCAGTGTGCAGGGAAGAGTAACTCATGTTCGAGTAGTGATTTCGACCCTAATCATATAATGTTTTCCTAGAAACAACAATCGTGAATGTTCGGGTCTGAAGACTGACCGCGGCTGTTTTCGGCGTCGAGTGTGATGGCGGTAAGTCGGGGTTAATCGACTGACGTGGCCGTGGCTGGTTCGAAACGAGCACATAGAAAGCTGCGAACAGCACGTCGTAGACCCGTCAGCGGTACTCGGACCTGACCACGTCAGCGGTACTCGGACCCAACCACGTCGCGAATTCGTTCGGCGGTGACGGCACCGACGCCGGGGACCTCTTTCAGGTCGTCCTCGTTGGCCGTCATCACCGCTTCGACGCTACCCAGTTCTTCGAGCAGGTTTCGCGCCGTCACAGGGCCAATATCGGCGATTGCCGAGACGACGTACTCCTGCTGTTCGTCGAGTGTCTTCGCGCTTTTGCCGCCGTGGACGCTCACGGTGCGCTCTCTGTCGGTCTGCTCGCGCGAGGCGATCGTTGCGAGCATCTCGGTGGTGTCGTCTTCGT
>NZ_AOLK01000009.1 GCF_000336755.1 Haloferax elongans ATCC BAA-1513
CGGTGGTGTCGTCTTCGTCTTCGGTGAAGAGGACGCTCACGCCGAAGTCGACGGCAACAGAGGAGAGTGCGCCGCGAATCGCGCCGGGGTGGATGTTGCGCTCTTCGTAGAGACCGCGACCCTCGACGATGAGGAGCGGCCGGGCGTAGTGCCGCGTCAGGTCCGCAATCTGGTCGAACAGCGAGCGGTCGCCCTCGGTGAGCGTATCGAGGAAGTCAGCCACGCTCTTGCGCTCGACCGCGACGCGGTCCGAGAGGATGTAGTCGCCGACTGCGAGCGTTTCGAGCCGTGTCGTCAGGTCGTCGCGCTTCGAGAGCGTTCGTGCGATGTTGGAGTCGAGTTCGCGCTGGTCGACGACGATTTCCACGCCGTCGTCGGTTCCGGCCGTGGCGATGGTTTCAGTGTCGGTGTCGTCAGCGTCGTCACGGTCGCCTTCGGTATCAGACTCAGTTGCACTCGAACCGTCGCTGTCGCGTTCTTCGTCGGGTTCGGCCCGCGCCAACTCCTCGTCTGTCGGCCCGAAGTCAGTGAGTCCAGACTGGCCGTCCGTCGCCTCGGCGGCCGCAACTGCCTCGCGTTCGCCGTCAGTCGAACTCGCACCAGCAACCCCTTCGTTTCCGGTGGACGTTCCTGAACGTTCGGGAGCGTTTTCGTCACGTTCGGCGGCCTCGCCACCGTTTCCGGCGAACGCCGAGAGGTCGTGTTGTGAGTGGTCGAGTTCGGCTTCGATGTCCGCGGCCGCACCCTTGAGCGAGCGCAACTCCTTTTCCATCGTCTTCTCGCGGCGGCGTGAAATCCAGAAATACGCCTCGTCGCGGGTGTCTTCGGCGAGTAAGACGACGACGCGACCGTCGGCCTGTCGTCCGGTCCGACCCTTCCGCTGGATGGACCGAATCGCCGTCGGAACGGGTTCGAAGAAGAGCACGAGGTCGACTTCGGGTACGTCCAGTCCCTCCTCGGCGACAGACGTCGATACGAGGACTTCGAACTCGCCGCTTCGGAACTTGTCGAGTGCCTCCTGTTGTTCCTTCTGCGACATCCCGTCAGACCCGTCACGGTCTCCCTGTCCGACGAATCGCCGGACTGAGAAGCTCTGGGAGAGGAATTCGGTGAGCGCCTCCGCCGTGTCGCGCGACTCGGTGAAGACGATGACGCGCTCGCCGTCACGGATACCGAGCGTCTCCGCGAGGAGGATTCGGGTCTCCCGGAACTTCGGGTGGAGCCCATCGAACGACTCGGCTTTCCGCATCGCCTCGCGCACCTTCGGTTCGGCGACGAGGCGTTGGCTCGCCTTCGACGCGCCGGAAGATCGGGCGGCGTTGCGCTGGCGTTCGAAGTACCGCCGAACCGACTCGACGGACTGCGTCTCGACGAGTTCGACCGCCCGGCGGAGTTTCATCACCTCCGCGTGCGTGGACATTCCCTTGTAGCCCTCCGACTTGTCGGCGTTCATCAGGCGCTGAAGCTCCGCGCGCATCCGGTTGAGCTTCTTTTGTGAGACGTCGGGCTTCGTCGATTTGGTCACGCCCAACTGCTTGAGTTTCTCCAGTCGGTCGGTGATAACCTCGTTGAGCGCGTCGCGTATCTCCAAAATCTCGTCCGGGAGTTGGATGCGATTCCACTCGACGTCCGTGTCGTGAGTGTAGTCAGAGACGTCGGCGTCCTCCTCGGTCATCACCTCCACGTGGACGATTCCGAGGTTCTCACAGACTTCGAGGATAGCTTCCTCGTCGCCACCGGGTGATGCACTCATCCCAGTGACGAGTGGGTTTTCAGCGTCAGCGTGATAGCGCTCGGCGATGTAGACGTACGCGTAGTCGCCGCTGGCGCGGTGGCACTCGTCGAACGTGAGGTGTGTCACGTCGTGCAGCGAGACGCGGTTGCCGATGAGGTCGTTTTCGACGACCTGCGGCGTCGCGATGACGATTTGGGCGTCGTCCCAGAGTTCGGCGCGGTCGTCGGGGCGAACGTCGCCCGTGAAGACGACGATGTCCTCGTCGGGGATGTTGAGCGCTTCGCGGTAGAAGTCCGCATGCTGCTGGACGAGCGGTTTCGTCGGCGCGAGAAACAGCGACTTCCCACCGACCTCGTGTAACCGCTGGGCGGTGACAAGCAGGCTGACAGTGGTCTTTCCGAGACCAGTGGGAAGACAGACGAGCGTGTGGTCGTCGCGCGCTGCACCCGCGAGTCGTATCTGGTAGAGCCGTCGCTCGATGAACGACGGGACGAGCAGCGGGTGGTCGACGTACGCGACATCCTCGGAGGACGGCATCGGTGGCGATTACGCGCCCTCGCCGATAAGGGTTCGCAGAGTACGGTGAAAGTGAACGTGGATGACTGTCAGCGGTTCCGGCGGACCACGGTCAACGTGTGCCGTCGGCGGTTTCGAAATCGTGCTCGTCTGGACGCGGGTCAGGCAGCGACGCACCCACGAGCGCCGCCCATTCTGCGACCTTGTTGTTGTTGTACGAGTTGGACATAGCGCTTCCCCTAGGAAGATATAATCTCAACTATCGTATATAATGATTGTGCCGGTTTGGTGTCGAGTTGTGACCGTCAACTCGAAAACGAGGTAGAATGGGAATTCTGCCAAAACGAGATACTACGGCAGTTCGAGGCGAAACGAAGGGGTAGTGCGGGTTTTGACGCCTGAACTCTCAGTCGTCGCGGTCGCCGGGGCCCCACGAGTCGGGAACTTCGATGACGTACCGACCATCCTCGCGAAGCGAGATGATGTACTCGTCTCGGTCGTACAGTTCCATGAGATTGAGTTCGTACTGACCGGGATTGACGATTTTGATGCTCTCGAACTGGTCGTTGAGTTCCTCTCGCAGTTGGTCGAGGTCGGGGCGGTCCTCGGACGGTGGCTCGACGACGTGTCCGTCGGCGTCCGTCGGCACGTCAGCAGGCGCGTCTGCCTGGGGCTGTTGTGCGTCCGACGGTGGCTGTTGAGTGTTCGACGGAGGCTGTCGTGTGTCCGATGGTGGCTGTTGTGCGTCCGACGGTGGCTGTTGTGCGTTCGACGGGGATCGCTGCGGTTCGGTCGTCTCTGTCGGAGATTCGCGCTGGGGCTTGTCGTCTTGGTTACGGCGAGACGAATCGAGCGCCGCGAGTTCTTCGGGAGTGACGACGTCGCTTCTGGCGCTCCGCTGGGAATTGTCCTCTTCGTCTTCGGTTCGCGCGCGAATCCCGCGATTCGTCTTTCGAGGTGACCGCTGGGTAGACCGTTCCGACCCTTCTTTCGGGTCCGGTCCGGTCGACGAAACGGCATCTGGCCTATCGTCGCGAGCCGACGCGGGTTCCGGTTCGGTCCCAGATTGCGACGGCCACTCACCCCATCCGCGTTCCGGCGTGTCGTCTTTCGACGTCCGCTTCGGGTCCGCACGGTCGTCAGTGCGTGTCTGTGGTGGCTGTCGCTCTTGCGGGGGCTGTCGGTTCGGGTCGCGTCGAGAATCCGAGTCGCGTTGCGGGTTCGGGTCGCGTCGAGAATCCGAGTCGCGTTGCGGGTCCGGGTCACCCTGAGCGACCGAGTCGCGTGTCGGTTGGGACTGCGAGTTCACCCAGTCTTGAACTGTGGTCTCTTCGTCTTCTGTCGTCGGTCGTGCGTCGTTTTGGGCCGCCCGGCGGCGAACCGCGTCGGCCGCAGACGATGTCAAGTCCTGTGAACCGGCGCTGTCGGGCGCGCCAGTGTTGTCACTCCCGTCGGCACTGCCAGTATCGCTGGTCGTGCTCGCGGGTTGGAACTGGAACTTGTTACCGCCGCAGCTCGGGCACCCCGAAAGCATCTCTTTGGAGCCGTCGGGGAACACCTTACCGCACGTCGTACATTGGTGTGGCATGGTAGATGGTAGCGCCGGGTGGCGCAGTTCGTGTCTCGCGTCCGCTCCTTACTTCCGCGAGACGAGTGCGCTGATGAGATTCTCGTCTTTGTGGAGCGTCTGAATCTGGTTTGCAGGACCGATGACCGTGAGCTTCTGTGTCGATTGCCGACCCATGAGTCGGTCGAGGAAGCTCTGGTCTGCCGCCTGCGAGCGCGGATACGTCTCTATCTCGATGCCATTGAACTCGTCGGGGCTGATTTCGGCCATCGTCACCTCGATGAGTTTCGACTCTTCGTCGGGCGAAAGGCCCTCTTCGAGGATGACGATGTTCCCGTCGCGAACACCGTCGAGGATGAGACGAATCTTCTCCATACTGGTAAGACTCGCCATCCGGCTCCCACTGAAGAGGTCTATCTGAACCCCACCAGAGCCGTTTTCGGATGTCGTTGCTTCAGGCATAGTGAATCACGCGAAGTACTCCGCGATTTTGGCGTACACTTCGTCCATGTTCTCGCCCTCGAGTGCCGACAGTTCGACCGTCTCGTGTTGCGGGTACGCATTCGAGATACGCTCGACGTTCGCGTCTTCGAGGTCGATCTTGTTCGCGAAGATGAGAACCGGCAGGTCCTGGCTCTCGATGATGCCGATGAGCATCGTGTTGACCTGCGATATCGGGTCCTTCGTACTGTCGAGGACGTAGACGACGCCGTCGACGTCTTCGCGGAGCCAGTGCATGGCCTCGGCGACCCCCTCTGTCGCCTCTCGAGACCGACGCACGGCGTCTTCTTTTTCCATGTCGTGGTCGAGGAACTCCTTGTAATCGACCTTCGTCGTGACACCCGGTGTGTCGACGATGTCGATAGTGACCTTCTTGCCGTTTCGCTCGATTTCGACGTTTTCTTTCCGTCGAGCGCGGCGGGTCTCGTGAGGGATGTGGCTCTCGGGACCGATTGCGTCACCGGTCCAATCACGGGCGATACGATTTGCGAGAGTCGTCTTCCCGGCGTTAGGCGGGCCATAGATACCGATTCGCTTTGGCTCGCTCTCCGAAAAGAGCCGGTCGACGACTCGTGAGATGCTGTCTCTGAGATCTGTGAGCAGTCCCATCCTGGGCCTCCCGCACCTCCCGAACGCGTCGTGGAGGGCGTATGGAGGTATCACCCAACCGGACTCACTTAAGCACTACGTCAGACACCAGTCACGTTTTAGACAGGATAGTGTAAATAATAACTCTCTATCATATTGGCGCGAAAGACAGAGAACGTAATTTCGGTGCTTAACGTCCATCACAAACGAGTGCTGTATCATGGTGCTTTTTCACACGCCATCCGTCGATAATGTGAGATTATATCTGTTACTTCGACCGTGCGAGCGCACACGAAGCGGAGGGGTGCACGAGAAACATCATGAGAAGAGATAGCATGAAGGTTGCACGGGAATGAATTTACAGACCACTGTGAAAACGGTAGACGAGTCGGTAAATCGGTGAATCGATATCCGATTGGAAACAGCTCGGGGCAGCCCTCATTCATCGATTACTGGCGATTCGACTCGAATTCGTGTTTACTCGAAGGGTTGCTTTTCGAGTCGAACGCACCAGCCACCACGTGATACCCCGTTCAGAACGTACCCCGTTCAGAACGTTCCTTTCTCGCTTACTCGTCCGTCACCCGGCTATGGACACGCGGTCTTCCCGGGTAGACCGTACGCTCGTGTCACTCCCCCGTCTGGCCAGACCGTACTCGTCGAAGTGCCGAGTGATGGCGACAGTCTATCCACCATCCAAACGACATATGACCATGGTCTACGACGGCCTTTCAATTGGTGTGAGTGATGTGGACACGAAACAATCCGCGGTCAACACCCCCACCCCTTCGTTTCAGGTGGAACGGCCCGAAGGGGTGTGGGGGTGTTGACCGCTAGACGGCGGTCAGCTGTTAATTCTAATAGAAGCAACCACAATAATAACGTCTTTTTCTCTAGTGCGGATATGGTAGGCCAACTACCAATATAAAACCATCCGTTTCTAAGACTCGCCGTAACCCCCTCCCTACTGTTTCTCGCCTCCACCCGAAACAAAGGGGTGTGGGGCATTCGATACCCAGGCGTTTCCCGTCGAACTGGAAAACCCGACTTAATTCCATCCGAAACCAGCCGCTCATTTCTTCGATATAACCGCTCTCGACGAGTCTCTCACCGTATTCGAAAATTCGAGTTTCCACACGAAATGAAGGGGTTGGAACACCAAATCTTTCGTGTCTAGACGAACCTCTGTCTGCACAGACTCCTCTCTACGTGGGATAGATTGGATGAACGTGAAACGAACAAAGACGGCAGTGGTTCACAACAGTTCGGATTTAGTTGTAACAGCCTTCGATTTTGATCGAGTCGGCGTTCGGTTTCGTGTGCGCGTCCTTTGACTCCGCTCGATCCCCGTCGAACTGGGCTGCATGCGCTCCTCGATTAGTATCCCCGATTAGTATCCTCGACTAGTGTACACCTCGACTAGTATTCGTGATACAGACCAAATTCCAGCCAACGACTCTCTTAGTTAGCTGAGACCAGACCCAACCAACACCCGTACTGTAGACCCAACCAACACCCCGTACCGTGATAGAGCCGAAACACACGGTCCAGGTATTCGAACCGAAGCCATCCCTATCTGTCGAATTCTGGTGTTTTGAACCGTGACGAGTAAGAGAAGTAAGACTTTTGTAGCAACTGTTCGTTTGGTTCCTTTGCATCATTTGGAATCGCCACTTTCGGATTTACGAGTTGGAACCGGGATTTCCCGGTATAAGGCTCTCTACACGCCGTTCTTGGCGATTCTTCCACCCGAAACAGAGGGGTACACACGATGGACGACGACACACAACGAGGCGACAACCGTCGAGAGGGCAATGCAAGCGACGGGGACGCGGAGTCGACAGAACTCTCGGCTGAAGACATCGACATTCAGGCGAGTATCGGCCCCGACGCCGACGTTCCCGAGGACACCGACCTCGACCAGCACAAAGACCCCGACGTCGGACTCGACAAGGTCGTATTGAACGACGACGAGGAGTCGAAGGGACTGTTCGACGACTTACTCGCTGGCGAGCCAATATTCGAGAACAAAGAGGTTCTTCGCCCGTCGTACACGCCGCACGAACTCCCGCACCGGACCGACCAAATCAACCAGATGGCGACGATTCTCGTCTCGGCACTCCGCGGGGAGACGCCGTCGAACATCCTCATCTACGGGAAGACGGGGACCGGAAAGACTGCCAGCGCGAAGTTCGTGAGTCAGGAACTCGAATCGACGTCCCAGAAGTACGACGTTCCGTGTGAAGTCGAGTATATCAACTGCGAGGTGACCGACACGCAGTATCGCGTGCTCGCGCAGCTCGCGAACAAGTTCATCGAGAAGAACATCGAACGCATCGAAGCCGAACTCGACCGACTCGACGAGATGCGAACCCGGGCGACCGAAGACCCCAACGCCCTCGACGACACGCCCTACAACTCCATCGCGGAGATAGACGAGCGCGCGGACGAACTCTCCGAGGACGCCGACGAGATGGAGACGGTCCCGATGACGGGGTGGCCGACCGACCGCGTCTATACGACGTTCTTCGACGCCGTCGACTACAAAGAACGCGTCGTCGTCATCATGCTGGACGAAATCGACAAACTCGTCGAGAAATCCGGCGACGACACGCTCTACAATCTCTCGCGGATGAACTCCGAACTCGACAACTCTCGTATCTCTATTATGGGTATCTCGAACGATCTGAAGTTCACCGACTTCCTCGACCCGCGGGTCAAGTCGAGTCTCGGCGAGGAGGAAATCGTCTTCCCGCCGTACGACGCGAACCAACTCCGCGATATCCTTCAACACCGCGCCGACGTCGCGTTCAAAGGCGGCGCACTCACTGACGACGTGATTCCGCTCTGTGCAGCGTTCGCCGCACAGGAACACGGCGACGCTCGCCGCGCGCTCGACTTACTCCGAACCGCCGGCGAACTCGCCGAGCGCGGACAGGCCGATACGGTCGAAGAAGCGCACGTGCGACAGGCGCAGGACAAAATCGAACTCGACCGCGTCGTCGAAGTCGTTCGAACCCTGCCGACGCAGTCGAAAATCGTCCTCTTTGCCATCATCCTGCTGGAGAAAAACGGCGTCCGCAACATCAACACCGGCGAGGTGTTCAACATCTACAAGCGCCTCTGTGAGGAAATCGACGCCGACATCCTCACTCAACGGCGTGTCACCGACCTCATCTCGGAACTCGACATGCTCGGCATCGTCAACGCCGTCGTCGTCTCGAAGGGTCGCTACGGCCGGACGAAGGAAATCAGCCTCTCGGTCCCCATCGACGAGACCGAGGCCGTCCTGCTTACGGACTCTCGACTCGGCGATATCGAGAGTGCGCAACCGTTCGTGCAGGCCCGGTTCGATAACTGACTGTTCTGCTGATTTCGAAGCCGAATCTGTTCTGCGCTTAAACTGCGGTCGTTGGCTTAGACAGGAGCCGTTGGAATCGAAGAGATGGAACCCGTCGAAACAGAGACCGGCGAGACGGGTGTCGCTGCCGTCATCGTGTTCGCGAGCGTCAACCGGACCCATCCGAGGAATGGAATCCGCACGCGAGCGACGCCCTGCACCCACGAGGGGCGAACCGGGTCGCTGATACTGCTCACTTGGTCGTACCGGGGGTTGTTGTCACCTTTCGTGATGAACCCGTCGTAGGGTGCCGGACAGTGTTCGAGTTCCTTGCAGTTGTCTGCCGACATGTACTCGGGATTGGCTCTCTCGTACCAGTTTTCGCCGGATTCGACGTACAACATCGCCCGATGGATAATCGGCGGGCCGGCCGAGCCGGGCTTGTGATAGACGACGACGCTTCCACTCTCGCCGAACGACCGATAGCCGACCTCAGACCCCGTTTCGGCGGTGACGACGGACGTTCCATCGACCGCCGCATCCGGGACGTAGCGGTCGGGTCCCGTGATGAATATAAGGTCGCCTTTCTGCATGTGGGGTTCCATACTCCCACTCTCGACGGCGACCATCGGCGGCCATACCCCGCTGATTGCAAAGAGGAGCAGGCCGACAGCGAGGACGGCCGCGACGCTCGAGAGGGCTTCGCGGAGGAACAAAAGCGGGCCGTCCTCGGCCGTCCAGAATCGGGTCAAGAGTCCCTCGTCGGAGTCGTAGGAGGACTCGCGGGGGGACGAGGGACCATCGTCAGCACTCATCACCCCTCGTTTAGTCGGACTGGGTTTCAACGTTCTGGGTTTCGGCACCCTTTTTGCTCCGCTTCGCCCACCTCGTCGTGTGCCTTTGGAGACGCCGGCGCGCATCGTCCGGGCACTGGTGAGTCGCGGCTACAACGCCGAACGCGAGGCCGTGACGCTCATCGCAGGTACAGACGACCCGGGGGTAACGCTCGCTCAGGTCGTCGAATCGACACCGGACGACGCGCTCCGAATCACTGCTGACCACGTCCGCGAGGTGCTCGCGTCTGCACCCGCGACTGACCCATCTTCGTCTGCACCAACTGGCCCACCTGGGTCCGAATCTGAGAGCGGTGCCGCCAGTTCTGACACCTCTGCTGCTGACACCGACCCCCCTGTTTCCGATGCAACATCGGGAGACAACGAGGAACCTGTTGGAAAATCGACTCCACCTGAAGCGAAGGGGTCGGGGAGTGGACGGAACCAAGATACGTCGCTTCGGTCGCTAGAAATCGCCAACGACATGACCGGGCAGTCGACCGGGACCGGCGAGTACGACGACTTCGTGAAGGTGTTCCGCGACCGCTACGAGAAACTCTCGAAGATGCTTCGCGGCCGGGTCAATCACCGGCCTGCGAAAGCCATCTCGAATATGTCCGGCGGGCAGGACGCCGAACTCATCGGCCTCGTCGATGACGTTCGCTCGACGAAGAGCGGCCACTGGATTGTCGACCTCGAAGACACGACTGGGACGTTTCCGTGTCTCGTGATGAAAGACAAGGACATCGCCAGCTACGTCGACGAACTCCTCCTCGACGAGTGTATCGCGGTGTCGGGGACGCTCTCGGGCGACGCGGGCATCTTGTTCGTCGACGACATGTACTTCCCCGACGTGCCGCGAAACCACCGAACCAACACCGCCGACCGCCACGTGCAAGCCGCGCTCATCTCCGACGTTCACGTCGGGAGCCAGGAGTTCATGGCCGACTCGTGGCACCGCTTTGCCGACTGGCTTCACACCGAGGAAGCCGAGCACATCGAGTACTTACTCATCGCTGGCGACATGGTCGAAGGCGTCGGTGTCTACCCGAATCAGGACGAGGAACTCGACGTCATCGACATCTACGACCAGTACGAAGCGTTCTCGGAGTACCTCAAGGAAGTACCCGGCGACCTCGACATCGTGATGATTCCGGGGAACCACGACGCGGTTCGACTCGCCGAACCGCAACCCGGATTCGACGACGAACTTCGGGACATCATGTCGGCTCACGACCCCCAGATTACGAGCAACCCCTCGATGGTCACGCTCGAAGGCGTCAACATCCTCATGTACCACGGCGTCTCGCTGGACGAGGTCATCGCCGAACTCCCCTCGGACAAGGCGAGTTACGACGACCCGCACAAGGCGATGTACCAACTCCTGAAGAAACGCCACGTTGCGCCGCAGTTCGGTGGCCACACGCGACTCGCACCCGAAGAACTCGACTACCTCGTCATGGAGCAGGTGCCGGACATCTTCCACACCGGCCACGTCCACAAACTCGGCTGGGGCAAGTACCACAACGTCCTCGCGGTCAATTCCGGGTGTTGGCAGGCCCAGACCGACTTCCAGAAGTCCGTCAACATCGACCCCGACGCTGGCTACGCTCCTATCGTCGACCTCGACACGCTGAACATGACGGTGCGGAAGTTCTCCTGAGCGAAGCGTTTCGCTGTTCTACTGTTTCGCCGTCTTCTCGTTTCGCCGTCTTCTCGTTTCGCCGTCTCACCGTTTCACCGTCTCGCTTTCAACGGTTGTGCGCCCGGTGCGACCAGACCGCCGTCGCCTTATTATACCGACAGTCGGATGGAGGGGTATGTCTGACGACGTGCTGTTCGACGCGGCGACGCTAAACGACCTGACGCTCGACAATCGCGCCGGTCTCGCACCGATGACTCGTGTGAGCGCGACAGCCGACGGGCGGGCGACCGAGGAGATGGCGCGGTACTACGCGAAATTCGGTGACGGCGGCTTCTCGTTTCTCGTCACCGAGGGCGTCTACACGGACGATACCTACAGTCAGGGCTATCTGAATCAGCCGGGTCTCGTCACCGAAGACCACGTCGAGGCGTGGACACAGGTTACGGACGCTGTCCACGACACCGACACACCAATCTTCGCCCAGTTGATGCACGCCGGCGCACAGACGCAGGGCAACCCTTACACCGACGACGGTGACACAATCGCTCCCTCTGCGGTCCAACCGAACGGCGAAAAGTCCGAAGCCTACGGCGGAAGTGGCGAGTACGCGGTTCCACGGGAAGCGACCCACGACGACCTCGACGAGGCTCGTGCGGGGTTCGTCGCGGCGGCGGAGAACGCGGCCGAGGCCGGATTCGACGGCGTCGAGATTCACAGCGCAAACGGCTACTTCCTCAACGAATTCCTCTCTGCGGACGCGAATCGACGCGACGACGAGTACGGCGGCGACCCCGAAGACCGCGTTCGGTTCCCTGCTGAAGTCGTCGCGGCCGTCGCCGAGGCCGTTCCCGACGAGTTCGTCGTCGGCGTGCGCGTCTCGCAGACGAAAGTCACCGACGACAGTTACGAGTGGCCCGAAGGCACGGACGCCGCCGAGGTCTTCTTCCGCGAACTCTCTGCCGCCGGTGCCGACTACGTCCACACAGTCGACGCGAATACCGCCGAGCCAACGTTCGGCGCGGACGGTCCGTCGCTCGCTGAAGCCGCAGCCACGTACGCCACAGACGACACAGTCATCGTCGCAAACGGCGGCCTCGGCGACCCAGACGCGGCGCGCACGGCGGTCGAATCCGGTGCCGACCTCTTCACTCTGGGGACGAGCGCGCTCGCCAATCCCGATTGGCCAGCGCGCGTCGCGGCTGGCGACGACCTCGACGAGTTCGACCCTGCACACTTCCTCGCGCCGAAGGCGACCATCTCGGACCACGAAGCTCCGGCCGAGACCCGGCCAGCGGACGACTGAGGCTCGCTCGTTCTGTCTAGAGAGCAGGCCCACGTCACTCAAAAACCAGCCCGGAACCCCTTCGCTTCCACTCGAACTCCCGTCTATCCAAGCGTCACGTCGAGGTACAGCATCACGACCACGCCGACCATCGTCCCGAAGGTCGCGATGCGCTCGTTTCCGTTCGCATGTGTCTCGGGGACGATTTCGTCGGAGATGACAAACAGCATCGCCCCTGCCGCGAACCCCATCGCGTACGGGAGGAGCGCTTCGGCGTACTGGATGGCCCACGCACCGAAGATTGCCAGTGGAATCTCGACGAGACCGGCTCGAATACCCGCCAGCGTCGCGTAGGTCGTGCTCCGAAGCCCGGCGTTGACGGCGGCGATAGAGACGGCCAGTCCTTCGGGGATGTTCTGGATGCCGATAGCGAGCATCAACGGGATGGCGGTGTTCAGGTCCCCGGACCCGAACCCGACGCCCACGGCCAGTCCCTCCGGCATGTTGTGGATGGTGATGGCGACGATAAAGAGAATCACAGAGGCCATCTTCTTCTCGGTCTCGGGGGCGTCAATCCGCGTTTTTCCGGTCACGAGAATGTGGACGTGCGGAATCCACAGGTCTGCCTGGTCGAGGACGAACACGCCGATGAGGAAGCCGACGAGAACCGGAATCGGATTCCCACCCGCCGCCTCGATACCGGGGAGGATGAGACTGGTAAAGCTCGCGGCGAGCATGACCCCGGCGGCGAAGCCTAAGAGTCCGTCCAGCGAGCGTTTCGACGGATTACGCCAGACGAGGATGAGCAACGCCCCGAGCATGTTCAAGAAGGCGATGACGAGACCACCGACGAGTCCGTGTACGATGGGGTTCGACCCGGCGATGGAGACGAACAACTCCTGAACAGTGGTCATCGACGTCGCCTCACTGGGGGCGCTGTAGTCACGAAACGACACATATGGCACTCGACAACACACAAGAATGTATGTCTACCGCCGGTTCTGGTCGCAATAGAACGATTCAGTCTGCCGATTTCGACGCTACAGCGTCGGTCACGCCGACTTGCCGAACCGATACCGAATCGTCTCGGAGCCATCGAAGCGCGGCCCGTCTCCCACTCGCTCGAACCCAGCCTCTTCGACCGCTTCACGAAGGTCCGATTCGGATTCGACGAGAAGTGCTTCGACGGGCAGTTCTTCTGTACTCGCAAAGCGGAGTGGTTCTTCGAGCAGGCGGGCTACCGCGGTGTCCGTTCCAGCGAGTCGGGTGATGTGGACCATGCCGTCTTCGACGTCGAATCCGACGAAGCCGTGAATCTGCTCTTCGCTGGCCGGTGCGTCGGTGTTCGGGTCGGCCCCGGCATCGGACGTCGCCACTCGGACCGTCCGGTCACGGACGAGACGGCGCATCGCCACCGTCGGCGCGTTCGCGACAGCCGCGAGCGCTTCGGCGTCCGAGTCGACGGCGTCTCTGACTTCCATACGTCATGGTTCCGCCCCGTCGGCAATAAACCTCTGCCCGGAACGCGGTCGAATACCCCGTCTCGCCTGCGGATTCTGTGAAGTAGGCAACGGTTGAGCAGGGAGACATAGTTATACGTCCCCCTGCGTTAGCCCCTCGCATGTTTGAGCACCACGAGTCACAGCGTTACGATGTATCGGAGGGACCATGCGCGTAGTCGCGAAGTTCGGCGGCACGTCCCTCGGAAGCGGTAACCGAATCAATCGGGCCGCAGACTCCATCGCTGCGGCGGTCGAACAGGGCCACGAGATAGCCGTCGTCGCCTCCGCGATGGGGTCGACGACCGACGACTTGCTCGACGAGATTCAGTTCGACGCCGACGACCGCGACCGAGCCGAAATCGTCTCGATGGGCGAGCGCACGAGCGTTCGGATGCTCAAGGCCGCCCTCTCTGCCCGCGGCGTCGACGCCTTGTTCGTCGAACCCGGTTCTGACGACTGGCCGGTCATCACGAACGACCTCGGCGAAGTCGACATCGAAGAGACACAGCGACGCGCCGCAGAACTCGCAGAAGAGTTAGACGGTGTCGTGCCCGTCATTACCGGCTTCCTCGCGCAGAACCTCGAAGGGGAGATTACGACGCTCGGCCGCGGCGGGTCGGACACGACCGCCGTGATGCTCGGCAAGTACATGGAAGCCGACGAAGTCGTCATCGTGACCGACGTCGAAGGCGTCATGACGGGCGACCCGCGTGTCGTCGAGGGCGCGCGGAACGTCGGTCGCATCACCGTCGACGAACTTCGGAACCTCTCGTTCCGCGGTGCAGAAGTCGTCGCGCCGTCGGCGCTGTCGTACAAAGACGACGCGCTCGACGTCCGCGTCGTCCACTACCAACACGGAAACCTCCTCACCGGCGGGACGCTCATCGAAGGCGAGTTCCACAACCTCATCGACATGCAGGAGGACTCGCTCGCCTGTCTCACGGTCGCTGGACGAGCGATTCGAAACCGACCGGGCATCCTCGCGGACCTCTCGGTCGCCCTGAGCGACGCCGGAATCAACGTCGACTCGGTCGCCTCCGGGATGGACTCGATTACGTTCTACGTCCGCGGAGACGAGGCGAACCAGGCCGAAGCAGTCCTTCACGACCGGGTCGTCTCCGACGAGGCACTCTCGTCTGTCACCGTCGAAGACAACATCGCCGTCGTCCGCGTCACTGGTGGCGAACTCCCGAACCGCCCGGGCGTCATCCTCGACATCGTTCAACCGATTTCCGAGGCGGGCATCAATATCCACGACGTCATCACCTCTGCGACCTCTGTCGCCATCTTCGTCGCGTGGGACGACCGCGAAGAGACACTCGAAATCATCCAAAAGCAGTTCTAACCTCACTTCGTCTCTGATTTTTCACACGTCACGAGCGTCGGCGCTGGACCTGTCTCCGTCACGCAGATAAGAACGATATTCGCTGGCCCATACTCGTCTCTCCCGACCGGTACACAGCACCCTGCCTAACCGCGCTCGAACGCCCTCCCACACCGATGCACACACCCGTCCACAAACGCCGGAATACGCGCTCAGTCCGCCGTTTTTCCGCGTACATATTTCTTCACATTTCGGGCCGTGTGTTGGGGTATGCGTTCGTACAAAGCAAAGATGGTCGAACCCATCGAACTCCCCTCGCGTGAGGAGCGGGAGGCTGCTATCGAAGAGGCGGGATACAACGTTTTCAACCTCGACGCTCGCGACGTCTACATCGACCTGTTGACCGACTCCGGGACCGGGACGATGTCGGCAGACCAGTGGGCAGCGATGATTCGTGGCGACGAGGCCTACGCCGGAAGCCGGTCGTTCAACAACCTCGCCGACGCCGTCCGCGACGTGATGGGATTCGAGTACGTCGTTCCGACCCATCAGGGCCGCGGTGCCGAGAACGTCCTCTACGGCGTCCTTCTCGAAGAGGGCGACGTCATCCCGAACAACTCGCACTTCGATACGACCCGCGCCCACATCGTCAATCAGGGAGCGGAACCGGTCGACTGCCCCTCGCCCGCATCGCGCGACCCGAACTCGAACGAGTCGTTCAAGGGTAACTTCGATATCGACGCGGGCTATGCACTCGTCGAGGAAGTCGGCGCGGACTCGATTCCCGTCGTCGTGCTCACGATTACGAACAACTCCGTCGCCGGACAACCTGTCTCGATGGCGAACATCCGTGCCACCGCCGAGTTCGCCCGCGACATCGACGCGATGTTCGTCATCGACGCCTGCCGGTTCGCCGAGAACGCCCACTTCATCAAGCAACACGAAGCCGGCTACGAAGACACGTCTGTCGCCGAAATCGCCCGCGAACAGTTCGAACACGCCGACGCTATCACGATGTCGGGCAAGAAGGACGCACTCGTCAACATCGGCGGATTCACCGCCATGCGCGACGAGACAGTGTTCGAGCACGCGAAGCAGCGCGCCATCCTCTTCGAAGGCTTCCCCACCTACGGCGGGCTCTCGGGCCGCGACATCGAAGCGATGGCCGTCGGTCTGCGCGAGGCAGTCACGCCGCCGTACGTCCACGAGCGCGTCGAACAGGTCGGCGAACTCGGTGACATGCTCTCGGAACGAGACGTGCCAGTCTACCTCCCGACCGGCGGTCACGCCGTCTACCTCGACGCCGGGGAAATCTTCTCGCACATTCCGAAAGAGCACTTCCCCGGGCAGGTCCTCGTCTGCGCGCTCTACCGCGAAGGCGGCGTTCGCGGCGTCGAACTCGGCGAATTCGCCTTCCCCGGTGCCGAGCGCCCGGACCTCGTTCGTCTCGCGCTCCCACGGCGGACCTACAGCCGCGAACACCTCGAACACATCGCTGAGACGGCCGAGGAAGTAATGGAGTCGGCCCACGAATACGACGGCCTCGAAATCGTCGAGGAACCGCCGATGAAGGAACTGCGCCACTTCTCGGCGAAACTCGAACCTGTCTCCGAATAACCGTCCTCGACAGCCCTGCTGTCACCGACCGTCTGAAAGCCGGGAGGCGATACTGTGCGGGAGTCCAACCGCTTCGATTCGGTCTTCGACTCGCTCGATATCGTACTCGACTCGATGAGTCTCGACCGTCAGCGCGTCGAGGTCGACCACCGCGTACGCGGCTCTCGGGTCGCCGTCGCGGGGTTGGCCGACGCTTCCCGGATTCAATACGATGCCCTCTCCGTACTGTTTGTAGCCTTGCACGTGTGTATGGCCGAGGACCAGCAGGTCCTCCCCAGAGAGGAGTCGCGGTGAGAAGTCGTCGGGGTAGGTGTAGCGGTCCGGGTCGTCAGGGTGGCCGTGGACGAGCTGGACGCGGCCGTCGGCGACTGCTCGGTACTCGGGGAGCGATTCCAGCCACTCCATCGACTCCTGCGAGAGTTCTTCGCGGGCGTACTCGACGCCCGCGGCGGCCATCTGATTGAACCGGAAACTCGTTCCCGAGACGACGGCTCGGTCGTGGTTGCCGGAGACGGTCGGTACCTCGCGGTCGGCAAGTTCTGCGACGCACTCCTCCGGCCATGGATTGTAGCCGACGACGTCGCCAGCGCAGACGAGCGTATCGACCTGCGGCATGTCCGAGAGAACTGCCTCCAGTGCTGGAAGATTCCCGTGAACGTCTGAGATGACGCCGAGACGCATAGCTCCTGCTAGGAGTTCGCGTCGGAAAAGTGCGGGGCCGCAGGCGAGGACGTGAGTCTATTCGCCGTTGTAGAAGGCCGTCTCGACGGCACTATCGTCACCGACAGTCGCGGCGGCGGCACAGACCGCGTGTTCGAACTCGTGGTCGTAGAGTTCGCGGGCCGCGTCGGCGGCGTTGTCGGCGGTCAGGTCGAAGGCACGGGGGTCGTCTTCCTCGTAGGTGGCAACGAGCGTCGGTTCCGTAACTTCCTCGACGATGAGGGCGTCCTTGCGGACGATGCCGATGAAGGCCTCGTCGTCGCCGACGACACCGGCGATTCGCGGGGTGTTGTAGTCGTCTTTCTCGTAGTCGAGCGCGAGCAGAATCTCGGCGAGCGCGTCGCGCGGCGTGTAGCCCATGTCGAATTTTTCGGCGATGGGGTCGACTTGCGACCCGTTGCCGACGACGACGTAGTCGCCGCCCTCGCGGACGCAGTTGTAGGCGATGTAGGGGTTGTCCGTCTCCGGGGCGTCGGGCGTCGGCCCGACAGTGAGCGTTCCGTCCCGTTCGACGACCTGTCGATTCGGGAAGGACCGAGAGGAGACGCGATACGCACCGATTCCGGGACCGACGACGACGAATCGTCCGACGTACATACACGACAGTGGATAGAACGAGGCCAAATAGTTGGTGGTTTATGCACGTCTGTACGATTGTCTGCCAGAACCTGACACGGAGAGGCCGACACGCAACGTTTACAAATACCCACTGACTACGAGGTAGTGCGAAGTCCCATGGGGTAGTGGCCAATCCTGTTGCCTTCTGGGGGCAACGACCCAGGTTCGAATCCTGGTGGGACTATACTCGGTCCTCGCGATTCGAACGTCGGAAGGTTTCTTCCGGAAGTTCGAATCCTGGTGGGACTATTTCTCTCAGCATTACACCCTCTCGGGGGCACCCTCTCGCCCCACAATCTCCAGTTGAAACAGAGGGGTAGCTATCGAAATCTCAAGGGGGTCATTTCGGGTGGAAAAATCGACAGACAGCGGCGGGTTTTCTCGATTCCGTACCTCGGTTAGCGGTCCACAGTAAGGAGCGATACGCGCTCTCTGACCAGTGCACTGAGGTCGCCATCCGCGGCCGCCAACTCGGCGTCACCGATGTTGTAGAACTCGCGGACGAGCGACTCGTCGTAGTCGCCGAGCGTGTCTGCTGGTTCGAGGTCGAGACGGTCGAAAAGCGCCGACTCGGCCGCCGATTCGTCGCCGCCATCGACGAGAATCACCACAGGAAGTGTCCCTTCGGAGACGCCGATTTCGAACGCGCGATTGATTTGCCGCCGACCGCTGGCGTAGAGGATGAACTCGACCGCTCTGTCGCGGGCGATTTCGTTTCCGCGCTCGATGGCGCGGTCGGCGAGTGTCACGGCGTGTTCGAGGTGGGCGCGGCCGACGACGTACCGGGCGTCGAACGCCTGAATCGTCGCCCCGGTTTCGTCGGCGACGGCACCCACTGTTTCGATAAACGAGTCGAGGTCGGAGACGGTTGCGTTGGCTTCGAGGAATCTCATTCGAAATCACCCAGGCTGGCTTGTTGGTCGGAGCGCTCTTTTGCTGTCTCGAATCCGGTGTCGTCGGGAACGGCGTCGTCCGGCGCGTCGGACTCGTCTATCTCGTCCATCGAGGGGTCCTTGCGCCCCGCGGCTTCGAGGATGTTCTCGGCGGTCTTTCTGCGACCGCGGAGTGCAGCGAGGATACGCGACTTGCCCGCTTCGCGGAGGTCTGCGCGGGATTCGACGCCTGCTTCGTACAGTCGGCGGGCGCGCTTGCGACCGACACCGCGAACGCCCGCGAGGTCGAGTAGTTCCTCGTTGACGCCGTACTGGACGCGCATCTTCGCCTCGCGGACGGCGTAGACCGATTCGAGGTCTAGTTCGCTGGCGAGTCGTTCGGCCGCGCCGAGCAACCACTCTGCCGTCTCGACTTTCCCGCGGATGTCACCCGGGCCGACGCCGTAGCGCTCGGTGATGCGGTCTTCGTCGACTTCGTCGGACCAGTCTTCGAGGAGGCGCGCCGTCTTCAGTGCCGAGAGCCAGTCTTCGAAGGCGACGTCCTCGTATTCGGAGGGAACGCGCCCGAGGAACTCTGGCTCGCGCTCGTAGCACAGTTCCGTGTAGGTGTCGCGGTCGCCGGATTTCAGGTACAACTGGTACATGTCTGGCGTCCGGCAGACGAGGTGGTAGAGACCGAGCGTCGTCGGGTAGGTCCGGTCGCTCTCGAAGTCGCTGTCGTCGCCAGCCGAGTCGCCGCCCTCTTCGTCACCCGCAGCGGCGACCATGTCGCTCGCGCGCTGGAACCCGGCGGTCGTGTCCGGTTCGGACTCGGCGCTCCTACTGGTGCTGGTCGTCTCGCCTTCCAACGCGCGCAGTTTCTCGGTTCGGTGGTCGGCGGCCCATCGAAGGCCGTCGATGATTTCGGCGGCACTCATCGGGTCCAGATAGAGGCGCGAGACGGTGTGGCCGACTGGCGTCGCGCGAATCGTCTGGTCTTCGAACTCGATGAATCCGTTCACTTCGAGGTAGTCGAGGACGCGGTCTGTGACCTGTTCGAGTCGGCCAGGGTCGTCGGTCTGGGTCGCATAGAGCGTCTGGTCGAGGAATTCGAGCAGTCCCTCGCGGGTGTGGGCGAACCCGGAGGCGACGGTGGCGAGCAGGTGCGTCCGAAGCGCGGGTTCGGCCGCGAGTTTCGAGTGGACGTCCTCTGCGTCGGCCCAGATGTACCGCTCGAACAGTTCGTCTCGACTGTCTGCGTCCTTCGAGAGCAGCACCGCCTCGCCGTAGGGGTCGAGTCCCGGTCGCCCGGCGCGACCCATCATCTGGTGGACTTCGAGCACGTCGAGTGGTTTCATCCCGCCGTAGTCGCCGTCGTAGCGCTGCCAGTCGCGGACGACGACGCGCCGACTGGGGGTGTTGACGCCCGCAGCGAGCGTCGGTGTCGCACAGATGCACTTGATGAGTCGGTCGCGGAAGGCGTCCTCGACGAGCGTTCGGTGTTCCGAGGCGAGACCGGCGTGGTGGAACGCCGCGCCCTTGGCGACGGCTTTTGCGAGGTCTTCCGACGTTTCGGTGTCCGAAACGTCTCGAATCTCGGCGGCGAGTTCTGCGAGTTCGCTGCGTTCGTCGCCGGTGATGTACTGCTCGGTCACTCCGGCCATCCGCCGGGCGGCGGACTCGGCGTTGCGCCGGGAGTTCACGAAGACGAGCGACGACCCCTGGTCATCGTCGCCGTCGCCTTCCAGTGCGTCCGCGACGAGCGCAGGTGTCTGTCTGTCGCCTTTCCCGACGGGGACCTCGCGTTGGCTTCCGTCGTCGAACGTAATCGCGTTCCCGTAGTGGACGCCCATCTTGAGGTCGATGGGTCGCCAGTCCGAGTGGACGAGCGAGGCGTCCAGCCAGTCGGCGACTTCGCCAGCGTTCCCGACAGTCGCCGAGAGGGCGACGACCTGCAAGCTCGGATTCAACTGGCGGAGTTTTGCGAGCGTGACTTCGAGCGTCGGCCCGCGGTGGCGGTCGTTGACGAGGTGGACTTCGTCGGCGACGACACAGGACAGTTGATCCATCCACGCCGCGTTGTTTCGGACGAGTGAGTCCACTTTCTCGGACGTGGCGACGATGATGTCGCGCGAGGAGAGCCACTCACCGCTGGATTCGTAGTTGCCCGTCGAGACGCCCACGTCGATGCCGTACTCTTCCCAGCGCTCGAACTCGGCTTTCTTCTCGGAGGCGAGCGCCCTGAGCGGGACGATATAGAGCGCCTTCCCGCCCCGTGCGACGCTCGACAGCATCGCGAGTTCGGCGACGAGCGTCTTCCCGCTCGCGGTCGGAACGGCCGCGACGAGGCTCTCGCCGTCTGTCAACCCCGCCTCGACGGCCTCGTCCTGCGGCGGGTACAACTCCTCGATACCCTCGTCGTGGAGGGCCTCGGGAATCCCCTCGGGCAGGCCTGTCAGGTCCGCTGTTCGCATTTGCGGTGAGTTGGGCCGTCCTGTGGTTTAAGCCATCGGGTCGGAGAGACAGGAAGGAAGTGGGGAAATTGGTCGGTGGCGGCGCTTCATTAGTTAAGCCAGTTTGAGAAGTGAGCAGGTCCTTGAGTGAATTGGACATGATGCTCGCAGACCGGCTCGACGAGTGCTTTGCGGCGCTTGATGGACGAACACCTGTTGAGGAGGTTACTAACTAGACAGTGCCACATAGTATATTAATTCAACTTTTATAGATTTTAATTGCAACTCCTAAAGTCATTATGCTAGCACCTATGACTTGTATAATATTTAGAACAGTACTCTCTGTATAGTTCATCGCCGGTAAAATGTAGGTTGCAATCACAAATACTCCTACCCCGAAGAGGATTACCAAACTCGATTGAGACCTGAGTTCTTCCACATGTCAATATATTTACTGTATAGTTATAAAGGTGGGCATCTTGCAATTCCTCAACGGTGATCTCGTCGAGATGCTTCACTATCCCTTGCAACCGCTTCTGTGCAAAAGCTCTAACGGTTAATATATTAGCCAGTGGCGGCTCTTCATATTAATTATTGGCGACGCTCGATAGTCTCGACGGCAGTGACGCCAAACTGCACCCCTCGTCGTCAGGGCTATGTACAGGCCGACGATACTTCGGGTATGAAAGTCGAGTACGACCGCGAGACCTGCATCGGGATGTTCCAGTGTGTCGACGAGTGGGACGCATTCGAGAAGAACCTCGACGACGGCAAAGCGGACCTCGCCGGGGCCGAAGAAGTCGAAGAAGGCGTGTTCGTCCTCGACGTTCCCGACGATGCGGAGTTCGACGCGAAGTTCTCCGCTCGCGTCTGCCCGGTCGATGCCATTCGCGTCTACGACGACGACGGCGAGCAGTTAGTCTGAGTGACCAGCACCTCTGTACGGCGTTTTCTCGTTTTCCCTTCGAACTGTCTCCGTGCGACACCGAACCGTGGCTCTCGCTCTCGACCCCCTTCGTTTCAACTGGAGATTCGCTGGCGGCGGATTGAAGGATTTAAGCACGGCGACGGTAACCGTGACACCATGAGCCAAGCGACGAAGATCGTTCTCGGTACCATCGGCGTGTCGGCTGTTCTGGCGTTCGTGTTCGTCGGAATGAGCCTTGCCTGAGTAGATGTTCGACCCTCGAACGCTGCCGGCAGACCTCGAAGCGGTTCGCGAAGAACACGCTCCGAACGCCCTCGTGTTCGACGTGGCTGGTGACTTCGACACTGTTCCGCCGGCCGCCGCGGAGAATCTCGGCCTCGTGGTCGATTCGCTCTCGCCGGCGACATATCCCGACGAGTGGCTACCAGCGGACGTCCCAGAGGCGCTTCGGCTGTACGCCTCCTCGGATTTCACCATCGGCATGCCCGGTGACGGAACCGTGACGTGGACGCGCCAGACCGACCCGTCGGTCGTACTGGTAAAGTACCGGGCGAAAGGAACACCCGACGACTTTCTCGACTTCCTCATCGCCGAGGCGCTGGTCCAGAGTGGTCTCGACGACGTTCCGGAACACTTCCTCCCGTTCTTCGGTGAGGAGTATCGCGCGCTCGCCGAGGCGACGCCACTCAACGGAACCGATGTCTACCAAATCGCGGCCGCGCTCTACGAGGGATGGGTCGGCCTCCAGACCCGCGACGTGTTCGAGTCGTGGGAGGGCGACCACGACCGACTGTACGACGCGTGGGTCGATTCGGGCGAGCGACTGGACGACCGGTTAGACGACCTCCCGCGGTTGGTCGCTACCGGCCGGACCTCGTTCGCGGAGGCGACCGAGTTCGCGTGTTCGGCCATCAAACACGGGCGCGACCTTCCGGCACCGTTCGCGGCGCTGGATACATCGGCCTATCTCGAATACGGGCCGACCTATGCGGTCCGCTGGGCAGAGAAGACGTTCGACCGTCTCGCGGAAGCGCAAGACGCCCGCGACGCGACAGACGAGCGGGAGTAAGCCGCCCGTGTCGTCGCCTGTTGAGACGCGAGTGCGTTAGAAATCGGTCGTGACGCTGCCGTCTTCTGCGAGGTCGACGACGCCGTCGAAGAGTTCGCGGAATCTGTCGAGCGTCTCTTGGTCGTGGACTTCCTTCGAGAGGTGGAACAGTCCGACCGCGTCGTACTCGTCGAGGAGTTCGAGGAGCGCCTTCGTCGCCTCGTAGGCGCGGTCTTCGTCGGCGTAGTAGGCCATCTCTGTCACCGAGTCGACGCTGAACCTGAGTTTTCCATCGTGGCTTTCGAGGAACTGCCGCGTCTTCTCGACGATGGCGTCGAGGTCGTCCGGCGACGCGACGTAGTAGATGTTGTCGGCGCTGCGCCGCGAGTAGCCGCGCTCGATAGAGAGCGTATCGAGGATGGTCGCGCGCGACTCGTCCACTTCGTAGTGTTCTATCTTCTGTTCGACCTCGCGCGCGGTGGTTCGCGTCGAGATGACGAGGAAGTGGTCGGTGTCGGTTTTGAAGAAGTCGGTGTCGATTCGGTCGGTCTCACCGATACTCGGATGGAGGAGCAAGATTCCTGTCCCGCCCGGTACCGTTTCCGGTGTGTCTTCGATGGCGAGCTCGTAATCCATACGTCATGCAGATACCGCGCTGACTTAACGCTTCATGCTATGGCACTGCCTCTCACCTCGCCACGGCCGTGCGGTCATGGGGGACAAACCACCCAAAACAGCCGTCTTAGTACAGCGAGTCGGCAGTTGCCGCACCGATGACGCTGAAGACCGCTCCAACGCTCGTCGCTTTGAGCGTCACGGCGAGGACCGCGAGGTCGAGTCGCATCCCGGCCCATTCGAGAATCACGGTTCCCGTCACGTCCGAGAGGAACGTCCCCGGCGCGTCGAACGCGAGCGCGAGGATGAACACCGAGAGGTACGAGACGCTGACGAGCGAGATGAACCGAACCGGAATCCCGGCCACGTCGCGTTCTCTGTCGGGGTTTCGGTCGTCGGCTTTGTAGAGCGCACCGTACCCGACCGCGAGGACGATAATGAAGGTGAGCACGCCCTGAAACACCGACATGCTGCGGGCGAGTACCCACACTTCTTCTGTCACCACGAACGGCCCGGCGAGGAGGAATCCGCCGACAATCTGCTGTGCAGTGTCTGCGAAGGCGAACCGGCGGCGCACTCCGACCATACAACGCGGTGGGGACGGCGGTAATTAAATCGCGCGCCGGGTGCTGGTCTCGATTTCGAAGGCGGCGCGGCGCTCCGAACTGATTTTGTCCTCCGACTGCGAGTGGCCTGTATGAGCGTACGCGACGAATTCGACGCGTGGGCGGCCGACGGCCGCGACAAGGGAATGGAGGACCGACACTGGCACACGGCGAAACACGCCCTCGCCCGGATGCCGGTCGAAGCAGGCGACACCGTCGTCGACCTCGGAACGGGAAGCGGCTACGCCCTCCGCGCACTGCACGACACGAAGGGAATCGGTCAGGGATACGGCCTCGACGGGTCGCCCGAGATGATTTCGAACGCCCGCGAGTACACCGACACCGACGACATCGAGTTCGTCGTCGGCGACTTCGACGACCTGCCGTTCGACGACGACAGCGTCGACCACGTTTGGTCGATGGAGGCGTTCTACTACGCCCCGAACCCCGAACACACCCTCGAAGAGGTCGCGCGCATCCTCAAGCCCGGCGGCACGTTCTACTGCGCGGTCAACTACTACGAAGAGAACGTCCACTCTCACGAGTGGCAGGACAACATCTCCATCGAGATGACGCGCTGGACCCACGAGAAGTACCGCGAGGCGTTCCGCGACGCCGGTCTCTACGTCGCCGAGCAGGACTCTATCGCCGACATGGACATCGAAATTCCACCGGCATCCGAGTTCCCGACCGACAGTTGGGAGACGCGCGAGGACATGGTCGAGCGCTACCGAACCTTCGGCACGCTCTTGACTGTCGGCGTCGCGCCCTAACCGACAATCTGCATCGCACTGAACCAACACCGAGCGTCGTCGACTCGGACTTACCCCACGGCGTGCTTACTCCACGACGTGCGTAGCCTCGGGGTCGAATCCGACGACCACGTCGTCGCCGAGTTCGAACGACTCGTC
>NZ_AOLK01000010.1 GCF_000336755.1 Haloferax elongans ATCC BAA-1513
CGCCATCAGAGATGTGTATAAGAGACAGTTGGAACTCCGAGTCGACGACGGTCCCGCGAATCTGATTCTCCCCAGCGTCGACGCGGAGGTGCTCAGGCCTGACACAGAACGTGAGTGATTCACCGGTGTCGGCGTCGATGCCGCCGAGCACGAACTGGTGGCTATCGGCCTTAGCTTCGGATTCCGCCGTTTCCGTCGCTTCCGCAACTTCTGCTGCCTCAGTCGTTTCCACCGTTTCAGCTGTTTCCGCCGCTTCCACCGCTCCCACCACTTCCGACACTTCCGCTCTTTCGACTGCAACGCCGACCCCCTCTGTTTCCGGTCGAGATTCGACTTCGACGACCGAAGCCTGCCGGTCGGTCAGACTGCGTTTGACGACGCCGTCGAAGACGTTGTTCTCGCCGACGAATTCCGCGACGAACCGCGTTCGGGGTCGGCGGTACACGTCGCGGGGGACACCGACTTGTTCGACACGGCCGCGGTTGAGGACGGCCACGCGGTCCGAGACGGCGAGGGCTTCGGACTGGTCGTGGGTGACGTAGACCGTCGTCACGCCGAGTTCCGACTGGATGCGCTTTACCTGCCGCCGGAGTCGCTCCCGCAGGCGGGCGTCAAGTGCCGACATCGGTTCGTCGAGAAGCAGCAGGTCCGGGCCGGGTGCGAGCGCGCGAGCGAGCGCGACGCGCTGTTGTTGGCCGCCGGACAGCGAGTCCGGGTCGCGGTCTTCGAACCCCGAGAGGTCTACGAGGTCGAGGAGTTCTGAGACGCGCGCGTCTTTCGAGACGCCGCCCGGCGGGTCCACGAATCGGAGCCCGTAGGCAACGTTCTCGCCGACGCTCATGTGCGGGAACAGCGCGTAGTTCTGGAACACCACGCCGACGCCTCGCTCTTCGGGCGGCACGTCGACAATCGAGTCGCCGTCGAAGCAGACCGCGCCCTCTGTCGGCGACTCGAAGCCAGCGATACAGCGGAGCGTCGTCGTCTTGCCACATCCCGAGGGACCGACGAGTGTGAAGAACTCGCCGTCTTCGACCGATAGCGACACGTCTTCGAGTGCGGTCGCGGTGCCGTAGCGTTTGGATACGCCGTCGAGTTCGAGTTTCACGAGTCGGCCTCCGGGTTCACAGTGTGGACTAGCTTGCGGGCGGTCATAACTCACCCCGCCTCGGCGTGACGCTCACAGTTCACCCCACCGTCCGCCGAAGCGGTCGACGACGAGGAAACTCAGCGACGTGACGAAGAGCAACACACACCCCATCGCCGTCGCAGGGCCGAGCCTGCGCCCCAGTAATCGTTCGACTGCGACGGGCATGGTGAAACTCCCCGACCCCTCCGCGAGGATGATGGTCGAGTCGAACTCGCCGATACTGATAGCGACGGCGAAGGCCGCGCCCGCGACGACGCCGGTCCAGACTAGCGGGAGTTCGATATCGAGGAGGGCGCGGGTTCGCGTCGCGCCGAGGCTCCGCGCCGACTCCACGAGTCGCCCGTCGAGCCGAGAGAAGAGCGGGGCGACGTTTCGCGTGACGAACGGGTACGCGCCGACGGCGTGGGCAGCGACGATGGCGAGCGCGCCCGTTACGCGGATTCGCGTGCCGAACACGTCGACGCCGAAGACGAGCCCTCGCAACAGGCCGAGGCCGACGACGATGCCCGAGACGGCGAATGGGGCCATCGCGAGGGCGTCGATGAGGGTCCGACCACGGTATTGCCGGGTCGTCAAGACGGCCATCGTCACACCCATCGGGACCGCCACGAGGAGCGTCCCGACGGCGAATATCAGGGAGTTCCAGATAGCCGGGAGCGGTTTGACTTGGAAACTCGCGCCTGTTACCTGTCGCTCAGCGAGGAACGCGTAGTGTGTGAGGGTGAGGCTGCCGTCGCCGCCGGTCACGCTGGCGAGCAGCATGCTGGCGATGGGGACGACGAAGACGAGGCCGACGACCACGCTGTAGCCCGCGATACCGACGGTTTGGAGCGCGGCTTTCGTCGTCCACGTCTCGGGAACAACTGACCGGCGTGGAAGTGGGTTCGCGGTTCCACCGGCGGCGCGCTGGGTCGCCTCGTATCGGAGATAGACGGCCGTCAGCGTGAGCGAGATGACCGTCTCGATGACCGCGAGGCTCGCCGCCTCGGCGTACGCGAGGTCGCGGACTTTGGCGAAGACGAACACCTCGATGGTGGCGAGTTGGAAACCGCCGAGCGCGAGGACGATTGGGAACGACGCGAAGGTGAAGATGAACGTCAGCGTCGCCCCGACGCCGATAGACGGGAGGAGTTGCGGGAGCACAACGTCTCGGAAAGCGCGATAGGGGTTCGCTCCAAGCGAGCGCGCTGTCTCGACTGCGCGGGCGTCGACGCTCTCCCACGCAGCGGTCACGATGCGAGCGACGAGCGGGGCGTTGTAGAAGGCGTGCGCGATGATGATGGCCTCCAGCGTGAACAGCAGTTCGACCGTCGGAAGGCCGAACAGCGAGAGCGTCCGGTTCAGCGTCCCGTTCCGGCCGAACGTCGCTACGAACCCGACCGCGACCATGATAGAGGGCATGACGAACGGGAGGATGGTGAGCGAACGTAGCGTCTCGCGGCCGCGGAACTCGAAGCGGGCGAACAACCACGCTGCTGGGAGGCCGAGCGCGAGACTGGCGAGTGTCGAGTAGAACGCCTGTTTCGCCGTGAACCAGAT
>NZ_AOLK01000011.1 GCF_000336755.1 Haloferax elongans ATCC BAA-1513
GTCGCGACGGGGTAGTAAAACAGAACGACGAGGATGACGGCAGTCGCCGCGGCGACGACGGAGAGCAGTCGCTGTTCGAGGTGGCGGGCGACACGGCGACTGGCCGTGCGGACCACCTTACTTACTGGCGAACTCGCGGGCCCACTCGTCGGTCCAGCCACTCAAGTTGCCTTGAAGGCGGTCGTAGGAGAACGTGACGGCCTCCGGCGGCTCGTGGGCGTACTTGGCGAACTCTTCGGGGAGTTCGGCCGTCGTGGTTGCCGGGAACGCGACGTTGCGGACCGCGATTTCGGCCTGCACTTCGGGGCGGAGCATGAAGTCCATGAACTCCGAGGCGAGGTCCGGGCTTGCGGCGTCGGCGAAGGGTGCCATCCCCTCGGGGTTGGCGAAGCCCTGGTCGTTCAGGAAGCGAATCTGGTGCTTGGCCATGTCAGCGCCCGACTCGTTGGCGTACACCTGGTCGGTCGAGTACGACACGACCATGGGTGCCTCGCCGTTCGAGTAGGCGGTGTAGGAGTCAGACCAGTTGCCGAGGACGCGCACGTCGTTTTCCTTCAACTCGGCCCAGTAGTCGAGGTAACCGTCTTCGCCCTTCGCGTCGATGGTGTGGAGCAAGAACGCCAGCCCCGTCGCCGACGACGTGGGGTTTTGCGCGAGAAGTGCGCCTTCGTACTCGGGGTCGAGGAGACCGTCGAACGTCTCGGGTGCGGTGAATTTTCCGCCTTCGCTCTGCGTCTCGTCGTAGACGAGCGAGATGTACCCCGTGTCGTAGGGAACCGCGCGACCGTCGGGGTCGAATTCGAGTTGTTCGTTCACGTCGCCGAGGCGGGAGAGTCCCTCGGCGGGGGCGAAGAGCGCGTCGTCGAGTTTCTCGTCCACGCGGACGAGCATCTGCGCGTCGAGGCCGACGTAGAGGTCGGCACCGGACTCGACCCCACGAAGGGCACGCTCGATGTAGTGATTCACGCCCGCGTCCGGGGTCTGCCACTCCAGCGTCGCGTCGAACTCGGATTCGAACTGGTCTTTCAGCCATGGTCCGGGACTCGTACTGGGCGCGTCGACGAACGAACCGTAGGTCCCGACGACGAGCGTCTGGTCTTCGCCGCCGACCGTCGTTCCAGTCGAACTCGTCGTCTCAGTCTGCGTCGAACCACCCGAATCGGTGGTCGTCTGTTCGGTCCCACTACCTCCAGTACATCCAGCGAGAAGCGCCGATACACCTGCTGCACCGGCAGATTTGATAAAGGTGCGTCGTCTCATTACTTGGTTGTTGCACTCTGTGGTATTTAACGCCCGTGATGTCGGCCTCATTGAATATTAAGACAAATTGTCACGTCTGTCGCGTGCGACGATACGGTTTAGCCGGTTGCAAGAGTAGTCACACATGTGACTAATTCCCGTCCATACGTCCTCGGCGGTGTGCTTGCATTGACCGCGATTGCCGCGGCAGTCATCCTCGTAGACGTGCTCGCGACGGTGTTTTTCGCTATCACGGTCGCCTATCTCCTCATCCCGCTTCGTCGCCGTCTCGAAACACTGGGAACGACTCGGTGGGTGTCGAGCGTCATCGCAACGGTTGCCGCCGGAATCGGCGTCGTCGCCGTGCTCTCGCCGCTCGTCATCATCTTCTTGCTCCGGTTGGACGTGCTTCTCGAACTCGCTTCTCTCGTTCCCGACACCATCTCGTTCGAGCTTTTCGGCGTGACGTTCGTGGAGACAGTCGAAGAGATTCGAACGGTCGTCTTCTCGGTACTTCGGTCGGTCGGGCAGTCGGTTGCGACGGCCGCACCCGTCTTACTCATCAAACTCACGCTCGCTGGATTTCTGGTGTTCGCGTTGCTCCTCAGCGGTGACTCCGTCGGGAAAACGTTGCTCGCGCTCGTCCCCGAGGAGTACCGCTTTGCGGCCCGCGCCCTCAACGCTCGCTGTCGCGAGACGCTCTTTGCAATCTACGTTTTACAGGCTGCGACTGCTTTCGGGACGTTTTTCATCGCGCTCGCGGTCTTCTGGGCGCTCGGCTACACCTACGTCATCACGCTCTCGACTGTCGCTGCAGTCCTCCAGTTCATCCCCATCGTCGGGCCGAGTTTCTTGCTCGCCGGGATGGCTATCTACCATCTTGCGGTCGGAGAAGTCGTCGCTGCGGTCCTCGTCGTCTTCGTCGGCGGGTTCGCCATCGCGTGGCTTCCCGACATTCTCATTCGCCCCAGACTCGCAAAGGAGACGGCCGACCTCCCTGGAAGCCTCTATTTCGTCGGGTTCGTCGGAGGGCTGCTGAGCCTCGGTCCAATCGGCATCATCGCGGGGCCGCTCGTCGTCGCGCTGGTCGTCGAGGCCGTGAACCTCCTCGGGGACGAACTGAACGTCGAAGACGAGGCTCCCCCGGCGACGTCGACGCCGACGCTCTCTGACTTCTCAACTTCCGCCGAATCGACCAAGGACTCGGCGACGGACTCGACCGAGGTTGGAAACTGACCTCTACTCCTCGACGATTCGGCCGTCGCGTGCTTCCCACTCGGTGAGGCTCCCCTCGTAGAATTCGACGTGCTCGTAGCCGAGGTGCGAGAGGACGACGTAGGTGTGGCTGATTCGCCGCGCCGTGTTGCAGTAGAGGACGATTCGCCGGTCGGGCGTAAGACCGGCGGCGTCGAGGATGGCGTCGAGTTCTTTTCGGGGTTTCAGCCCGCGTGTCTCGTCGTCGACGAGTTCGCGCCAGTCGAGGTTGACCGCGCCGGGGAGGTGCCCGTCGTCGAACTCGTCGGGGTCGCGCGTATCCACGATGACGACTTCGTCGTCGTCAAGCGCGGCATCGACCGTCTCGAAGTCGACCAATGGCGATTTTTCGGGGTCGGTCACGTCGTAGGTCGCTTCCGGCAGGTCACTCGCCTCGCTCGTCGTCTCGTACTGTTGGTTCCACGCGCTGAAGTCGCCGTCGAGCAGGTGCAGTTTCTCCGGGTCGTGACCGTAGAGAAGTGCGGTCACGAGAAACCGGGCCGCGAAGACGCCGTGCATGTCGTCGTAGGCGACGATGTCGTCGCCAGCCGAGATGCCCGCCGCAGAGAGCAGGTCCTCCCATACGTCGCGTCCCGGGAGCATTCCCACGTCGCCGTCGGCGCTCCGGAATTCATCGAACGGAATCGACGCCGCACCGGGGAGGTGGCCGATACCGTCGAACTCCCACGCGTCTCGCACGTCCACGAGGCGAACGTCGCCGAGTCGGTCGGCGAGCCACGCCGCAGAGACTACGTCTGTCATATCGACTCCTATTGGGGCCGTGGATTTAGGTGCGTGCCTCTTCGCACCCCTCGCCCCGTGTCCGAAATACCGGACGATGTTGCCGATGGTGTCGATTTACCCCCGAAAACCAGCTGTATCAGTCGGAATCGGTGCGAAAAACGGCCGATACGGCTGGCCTTACGCGGCAATATTTTCCCCATCACCGGGGGTGAGGCCGTACGTGCCGTCGCTGTGAAAGTTATGGGGAAGGCTGTCGTACAGTGAAATGCGATGTCAAACTCCGATTACGCGAAGGACGTACTCGTCTCTGCGGACTGGGTGGAGGACCACCTCGACGACTTCCAGAGTGACGACCCGGCGTACCGACTCGTCGAAGTTGACGTGGACACCGAGGCGTACGACGAGAGTCACGCTCCCGGTGCCATCGGCTTCAACTGGGAGTCCCAACTGCAGGACCAGACGACGCGTGACGTGCTGACGAAGGAGGACTTCGGTGACCTTCTCAGCTCCCACGGTATCTCCCCGGACTCGACGGTTGTTCTCTACGGCGACAACTCCAACTGGTTCGCCGCCTACACCTATTGGCAGTTCAAGTACTACGGCCACGAGGACGTTCGTCTCATGAACGGTGGCCGCGACTACTGGCTCGACAACGACTACCCGACCACGGACGAAGTCCCGTCCTTCTCGGAGCAAGACTACACGGCGAAGGGTCCGTTCGAGGACATTCGCGCCTACCGCGACGACGTCGAAAAGGCGGTCGACAAGGGCCTGCCGCTCGTCGACGTTCGCTCGCCCGAAGAGTTCTCCGGCGAGATTCTCGCGCCCCCGGGACTCCAGGAGACCGCCCAGCGCGGCGGCCACGTCCCCGGTGCAAGTAACATCTCGTGGGCCGCGACGGTCAACGCTGACGGTACCTTCAAGTCCGCCGACGAACTCCGCGACCTCTACGCCGACGAAGGCATCGAAGGCGACGAGTCCACCATCGCCTACTGCCGCATCGGCGAGCGCTCGTCTATCGCGTGGTTCGCGCTCCACGAACTGCTCGGCTACGACAACGTCACCAACTACGACGGCTCGTGGACGGAGTGGGGCAACCTCGTCGGTGCCCCGGTCGAGAAGGGCAACTGAGCGCGACTCGACTTCAGTTCGCGTCGAATTCGACGCTTCGATTCTTCGGTTCTTTTCGCGGCTACATCGGCAACACGCTGATTCCGACAGCGACCAGCACGCCGGTTCCGAGTAAGACCATCACGCAGTAGCCCATGATGTCGCGGACCGACAGGCCACTGATGGAGAGCAGCGGAATCGCCCAGAAGGGCTGAATCATGTTGGTCCACGCGTCACCCCACGCGGCGGCCATCGCGACCCGCGGAATCGACGTTCCAGACGCCTTCGCGGCGGTGACGAGCGTCTCGCCGATAACTGCCCATTCGCCGCCGCCCGAGGGGACGAAGAAGTTCACGAGACCGGCTGTGAAGAACGCAATCACCGCCAGTGCTCCCTCGGGTGAGACGGCGACCATCCCTTGTGCGATTTGCGTCGCCAGACTCACTGACTCACCCGGCGCATAGGCCATGATTCCCATGATACCCGCGTAGAAGGGGAACTGCAGAATGATTCCCCAGACGTTCTCGACTGCCTCGATAATGGACTCGACGTAGGCTTTGGGTGTTCCGTGAAGCGTCAAGCCGAGAAAGAGGAACGCGAAGTTGACGATGTTCAGATTGAGGTTGTTCCACGGCATCGTCCCGTTTGCGACTCCCTCGACGAAGTAGAGGCCGACCGCGACGAGACCAGCCAGACCGATACCGACCGCGACGACTGTCGAGTGTTCGATGCGCGTCGCGAGCGTCGCGTCGGCACCGAGCGTCGCCGACGCGGTCGAACCGCCATCGGCCGCTGCATCCAGCTCCTCGGGGTCGATGGGTGTCTTCTTCGCGTCCGATTTCGGGTACATCAGCGCGAAGAGCGCCGGGAGAAAGAGGAAGCCGACCGTGACGACGAGCACGAGGTTCGCCACGGTGAATATCGTCCCACCTGTCCCGAACGTCGAACTGAGAACGCCCGCTTCGATGAGGAAGTTGCCGTCGGTGTTCAAAAGCAGCGGAATCGACCCCGCGAGGCCGCCGTGCCAGACGACGAACCCGGCGTACGCCCCCGCGACGACGATTGGGAAGTCGATGGTGCGGACCTCGGATGCAATCTTCCGGGCGAACAGGGCTCCGACGACGAGGCCAAGTCCCCAGTGGACGAACGACGCCGCCGCAGCCACGACGGGAACCATCGCCGCGGCACCGCGCTCGGAGTTCGGAACCCGAGCCAGTCTGGTCAGCAGTGCATCGACGTGCCGCGTCTGTGCGAGCGCGTAGCCGGTCATCAAGATGAGCGTCATCTGCATCCCGAACGAGAGCAGGTTCCAGAAGCCACTGTACCAGCCGTCGATGAGGAGGTTCTGGGCGTGGCCAACCATTCCGGCTCCGTCACCCGGAGCGACGAAGACCATCGCGAGCGCGTATGCGACACCCGTGAGGATGATTGCGAACAGGAACGCGTCGGGGAGGTAGCGCTCGACCAATCTCGAACTACTCTCTGCTGCTGACCTGATAACGTTCGACATGCTACAGAATACCTCACGAATAAACATCACATAATGTTTTATATTCTGACCCATCGGCCGCCGTCGAAAGGCCGAATCGGGCGACTGGGACAACACTTCCACGTCTCCCGGGGCATCACAGACCACCCGCCGAACTCGCCGCCGCCGATGGGTACAAACCCGAAACGGACGTACACCCAACACATGTCAGACCTTCTCGATACGCTCCGCGACGACCACGAGACACCGCTTTCCCGCCTCGGCTCTTCGAAAGCCCTCTACGCCGTCACCGGCGGTGAGATGGAGGGCGACGCGGTTCGCGCCGCGGCCGCTGCCGAGGCGGACGCCGCCGCCGACCTGTTCGACTGGTGGTCCGACGACGAACCGAACGACGAGGCCGCCGCGCTGTTTTCGGACCTCGCCGACACCGCCGGCGAGCACGCCGCCGCCGTCGATTCCGACCCAGCGGACACCAAGCCGAACGTCTACGACGTGCTCTCGGAGTTCGAATCGACCGACGGCCGCCTCGGTGGCGCGCTCGCCCGCGCGCTCGTCTCGCTGAAGACCGTCGAGCAGATGGTCGGGTTCTTCGTCGGCGACGCGGACCCGATGACTGCCAACGACTTCCGCACGCTCAAGTCTGACCTCAACGACCAACTCGACACCATCGAGGCCGCTATCGACGACCTCGTCGAAGACGAGGCTGTCGCCCGCGAGGCTGCCGATGCAGTGGTCGAAGCGGCCTACGACGAGTACGTCGAGACGCTGGAAGGAATGGGAATCAAGCCGAAGAACGTCTGCTAAGCTCTTTTTGTCGAAGTTCTTTGGCCATCTAAGTCGGCCGTGTCTCTGTACACAGCTTCCTGTGTCAGTCCCTCTTGTTCCAGTTGAAACGAAGGGGTGTGTCTGCCGAGCGTCAGACGCTCGCTATGTCTGTGGAGCGTTTCAGCCACCGAACTGTCCGTTGTCGCTCAGACGCCCGGAACGTCTTTGCGGTATTCGAGGACTTCTTGTCGTGCGTCGCGCACCGTCTCGGCAACGTCGCCGTCGAGTTCCTCGGCGAGGTCGTGGAGCACAGTCATGTGGCGGGCGAGACGACCGTGGTCGGGCCCTTGGTCACGGGTCGCGAGTTTCGCCAACTGGTCGGACTGCTCGTAGAGTTGTTCCTGTACGTCGCCGTCGGTCGCTTCGGCGGCTTCTTTGAGCAACATGCTCGCGCGTTCGAGTTCCTCGCGTGTCATGTCGTACTGTACGACCTAGCGGGGGAAAACGATTCCCACGGTGACAAGCACCGCCTCGCTCAAGTACGCCCCGGCCCAACGTCGGGGCAATGAGTGAGTCCGGTCCCCTGTCCGCCGACAGACCCGACGCAGAGCGCGAATTCCGGGTCGATGCGCCCTTCGACCCGGCGGGCGACCAACCCGAGGCTATCGAGGCGTTGGCCCGCGGATTCCGCGAGGGTGCCGACGTCCAAACCCTGCTCGGTGTCACCGGTTCCGGCAAAACGAACACCGTGTCGTGGGTCGTCGAAGAGATACAGAAACCGACGCTCGTCCTCGCCCACAACAAGACGCTCGCCGCCCAACTGTACGAGGAGTTCAAGAATCTCTTTCCCGACAACGCGGTCGAGTACTTCGTCTCCTACTACGACTACTACCAACCTGAAGCCTACATCGAACAGACCGACACCTACATCGACAAGGACATGTCGATAAACGAGGAAATCGACCGCCTGCGACACTCTGCGACTCGGTCGCTTCTCACCCGCGATGATGTCATCGTCGTGGCCTCTGTCTCGGCTATCTACGGACTCGGTGACCCGACGAACTACACCGACATGGCCCTCCGCCTCGAAGTCGGCGAGCAAATCGACCGCGACGAACTCCTGCGGCAACTCGTCGACCTGAACTACGAGCGCAACGACGTGGACTTCCGACAGGGGACGTTCCGCGTCCGCGGCGACACCGTCGAAGTCTATCCGATGTACGGCCGCTACGCCGTCCGCATCGAGTTCTGGGGCGACGAAATCGACCGCATGCTGAAACTCGACCCGCTGGAGGGCGAGGTCAAGTCCTCCGAACCGGCAGTGCTCGTCCACCCGGCGGAACACTACTCGATTCCCGAGGACCAACTGGAGGACGCCATCTCGGAAATCGAGGCGCTGATGGAAGACCGCGTCCGCTACTTCCAGCGACAGGGCGACCTCGTCGCTGCCCAGCGCATCGAAGAACGCACCACCTTCGACATCGAGATGTTACGCGAGACGGGCCACTGCTCGGGCATCGAGAACTACTCGGTCCACCTCTCTGACCGCGAATCGGGCGACGCCCCGTACACGCTCCTCGATTACTTCCCCGACGACTTCCTCACTGTCGTGGACGAGTCGCACGTGACGCTCCCGCAAATCAAGGGCCAGTACGCTGGCGACAAGTCCCGAAAGGACTCGCTGGTCGAAAACGGCTTCCGCCTCCCGACGGCCTACGACAATCGCCCGCTGACGTTCGAGGAGTTCGAAGAGAAGACCGGCAAGACGCTCTTCGTCTCCGCGACGCCCGGCGATTACGAGCGCGAGCACTCCGAGCAAATCGTCGAGCAAATCGTTCGCCCGACCCACCTCGTGGACCCGAAGGTCGAAGTCACCGAAGCGACCGGGCAGGTCGACGACCTGATGGCTCGTATCGACGAGCGAATCGACCGCGACGAGCGCGTCCTCGTCACCACCCTCACGAAGCGGATGGCCGAAGACCTCACCGAATACCTCGAAGAAGCGGGCGTCGACGTGGCGTACATGCACGACGAGACCGACACGCTCGAACGCCACGAACTCATTCGGTCGCTCCGCCTCGGCGACATCGACGTGCTCGTCGGCATCAACCTCCTCCGGGAAGGGCTGGACATTCCCGAAGTCTCACTCGTCGCCATTCTCGACGCCGACCAGCAAGGCTTCCTGCGCTCTGAGACCACGCTCGTCCAGACGATGGGACGGGCCGCCCGCAACGTCAACGGCGAGGTCGTCCTCTACGCCGACGAGATGACCGACGCGATGGAGTCGGCTATCTCCGAGACGCAGCGTCGTCGTCGCATCCAGCAGGAGTTCAACGAGGAACACGGCCACACCCCGACGACCATCGACAAGGAAGTCGGCGAGACGAACCTCCCGGGGAGCAAGACCGACACCCGCGGCATCTCCGGCGACGGCCCCGAGGACGAAGAGGAGGCCCGCGAACAGATTTCCTTCCTCGAAGACCGGATGCAAGAGGCCGCAGACAACCTCGAATTCGAACTGGCGGCCGACATCCGCGACCGGATTCACGACCTCCGCCGCGAGTTCGACCTGCAGTCGCTCGACGACGGTATCGAACCTGAGGTCCCCGACGACGACAGCCTCACCCCCCCGGACGAGTTCTGACGTGAACACTGACACTCCAACACTCACTTTCGCCGCTGGCGGCCTCCTCCGCCGGGACGACGGTGCGCTCTGTCTCGTCCACCGCCCGCGCTACGACGACTGGTCGCTCCCGAAAGGAAAGCTCGAACCCGGAGAGACGCTGGCCGAAACCGCCGTGCGCGAAGTCCACGAGGAGACGGATTGCACAGTTGACTGCGGGCGGTTCGCTGGGCGCTACGAGTACGCGGTCGACGCCAACCCAAAGGGCGTGTTCGTCTGGCATATGCAACTCGCTGAGGAGCATCCGTTCGACTCAGACGACGAGGTGGACGCTCGCGCGTGGCTCCAGCCGACCGCAGCACTCGACCGACTGACGTACGAAAACGAGCGCGAACTCGTTCGACGAGCCATCTTCGACTGATACAGACTGTGGGTCGAAGCACACGTTGCCACCTTTTCGACGCGCGTCGGTGTGGTGACTGTACCCAAAACCTGTATCGTCATCAAGACTTATTACCCCGACCTCGCTATGCCACTTCCACCGTGACCCGCAACTCGGCGGACGAGCCCGTAGGACACGACGTACACCACCTCTTTCCCAAGGGAGGCATCACGTAGATGTTCCCGACAACGGCACGTTGGTCGCTCGACATCTCGGGAAACGACTTCACTCCGGCAGCGCCGGCGTGTGAGTCGGCTACCCCTTCGGACACGGTGGTCGGTCGCACGTGGTGCGACGACTCCGCTGACGATTCGGCATACGGCTCACTTCTATCGCGTCGCTCCAACAGAGCAGGCGCGAACAACACTGCGTAACTGACTCAACGAGAACCATGAGCACTCAGTCTCTCAGTCACGTCCAGAAGTCGTTCCTGAAGTATCAACACATCCTCGTGTTCATCGCACCACTGCTGTTCCTCACCGCCGTGTTCACCATCGCGCCGACGCCGTCCGGCGCTGGCACGGATTACTGGCTGCAGTACTGGTGGTTGTTCCCGGTGTTCCTCACCGGTGCGACTATCGTGAACACGGTCGGCATCAGCGGGTCTGCTCTGTTCGTCCCGTTCCTCATCTTCATCTTCCCCATCTTCGCCAACCCCCTCGAACCCGCGCAGTTGGTGAAGATTGGCCTCATCAGCGAAGCGTTCGGCCTGTCGAGTTCGGCCATCGCGTTCATCCAGTACGGACTCGTCGACCGCCGACTCGCGCTCACGCTCGTTGCAGGGTCCATCCCGTTCGTCGTCGGGGGCGCGCTCCTCTCCTTTATCATCCCGGAGGTCGTCTTCCACGCGCTTCTCGGCATCGCGCTCCTCGCGGCGTCCTACCTGCTTTTCAACACCGACCTCGCCCACGAGGAACCCGGTTCCAGCACCAGTTCTAATTCGGACCACGCCACTGCCACCGATGGCGGTGCAGTTTCCGACCTCCCGAACGACCCTGGCAAGCTCGGTCCCGCAGGCGTTCGGACGGCCGACGACGGAACTGTCACCCGTGTCGACCGCGAAGGCGACGACTACCGCTACACGCGCGGTGGCTACCTCCGTCGCTTCGCCAACTACAGCATCGGCGGCACCTTCCAGGGACTCGCTGGATTCGGTGTCGGTGAACTCGGCATCATCTCGATGCTCAGCACGAAAGTCCCCGTCCGCGTCGCTATCGGGACGAACCACATCGTGGTCGCGCTGACTGCCATTCTGGCATCGCTCGTCCACGTCTTCGGCGGCGGTCTCGTCGGCGGGCACTCGCTGTCGCTCGCCAGCACGCACTGGAACATGGTCGTCTTCACCGTCCCCGCGACGGTCCTCGGCGGCCAAATCGCCCCGTACGTCTCGAACGCACTCGAAACTGAGACCATCAAGAACTTCGTCGGCGTCCTCTTCGCCATCATCTCGCTGGCGCTGTTCCTGATGGCTGCCGGGTTCTAACCGCCGCGAACCCCGGCGACCCGGTTTCAGCCCACCCCACACCGGCATCGCTTTTCCACTCGAACAATCTTCCAACACACTCGGAATCACCCAAACCGACTAACTATCCGTAGCTCTGCCTTCGACACATGTACGAACACATCCTCCTGCCGACCGACGGAAGCGACGCATCGAGCGCTGCAATCGAACACGCCGCATCACTCGCCGAGACGTTGGGCGCGACCGTGCACGTCCTCTCGGTCGCCGACTCCCGAAACCGGTTCGAGAGCCCGTCCGGCGGCATCGCGCCCGACGTGTGGCGCGAGTCAGAACTCGACCGCGCCGAGAAGGCGGTCGAGGCGGCGGCCGACGCACTCCCGGACGACGTCGCAGTCGAGCGTGTCGTCCAGGAAGGCATCCCACATTCGGTCATCACCGACTACGCGGCCGACACCGACGTCGACGCAATCATCATGGGTACCCACGGCCGGACGGGTATCGACCACTACCTCATCGGGAGTGTCGCCGAGCGCGTCGTCAGGTCGTCTCCCGTGCCGGTGATGACGGTTCGCGCTGACGAAGAATAGCTGGATTCGGCGCCGACCCACCAACCAAGCGTTCTCAACTCTTCTTCTGAGAACAGGGTTCAGTACCCACCACTATGACAAAGTATTCATTCTAAAAAATTGTCAATTGTGGCATGGGGTTGACTATCGAACGGCGGTCCACTGCTGGCCTCCTCGCTATCTGTTGCGGGCTTATTTCTACACTCGTCGCTGTGGAGGTCGTTGGTGGCGACCTCTCGTTAGAAGGAATGCCAATCGTGTATAGCCTTCTGGGACTGTCGGTAGTCGGAACTGCAGTGACGAGTTGGTACGGCACGACCGACTCGTGGAAGTCCGTGCTTCTGTACGCAGTATTGACGTTTGGCAGTTCGTTTACGCTGTTCGTCTATCTGTTCGCCAGAACGACTGCTTGATGACAATTGGTTGCTAAATGGGGCGTACGTTGATCTCTCTGGTCTCCAAGAAAACGAAGCTAATTATCGTCGGCTTAGTGACGGCGTCCCTCTTTCGAGCGATGGACCCACAGCCTCCCTTTTCGAATAACTGGATTCTTCTCGGAATCGCGGGAATACTCAGTAGCGCATATCTCTGGAAGGTCTATCGTGAGTACCAGTCGGTGCCCTGACCTACGATTCGGTCTGGGTCTCGACTCCGCCGTCTTCGATTTCGATGTCGACGGCGTCCGCGGAGATGTCGGCCGTCTCGTCCAGTTCGAGTTCGCCGAGAATCTCCTCGATATCGTCCAACCCGAGTAACTTTCGGGTCTCCGCGTCGAAGTCCTTGCTCTCCAGTCCGTCGGCCTGCTGCACGTCGGACCCGGTCAGGCCTTTTCCGTAGCGACCAAGCAGCGACGTGAGTTCCTGCGGGAGCACGTAGGTCGTCGACGGCGAGGTGCCGATGTTCGCCAGCGACTCCATTCCTTTGTCGATGATGGCGCGTTCGCCCATCGACTCGGCGGCGCGGGCGCGGAGAACGGTCGAGATGGCGTCACCCTGCGCTTCGAGAATCTGCGACTGCTTTTCACCTTGCGCGCGGATGATGTTCGACGACTTCTCACCTTCGGCCTTCTCGACGGCGGAGCGGCGTTCACCCTGCGCTTCGAGAATCATGGCACGACGACGGCGCTCGGCGGAGGTCTGTTGCTCCATCGCGTTCTCGACGTCCGCGGAGGGTTTCACCTCGCGAACCTCGACGGATTCGACACGGACGCCCCACTCGTCTGTGGGTTCGTCGAGTTCCTTGCGAATCCGGGCGTTGATGTGGTCCCGTCGCGCCAGCGTGTCGTCCAGTTCCATGTCACCGAGCGCGGCCCGGAGCGTCGTCTGTGCGAGCAGTGAGACGGCTCGGCGGTAGTTGTCGACTTCGAGGAAGGCGCGCTCGGGGTCCATCACGCGGATGTAGACGACGGCGTCGGCAGTCACCGGCGAGTTGTCCTCGGTGATTGCCTCCTGTGTGGGCACGTCGAGCGTCTGGGTCCGCATGTCGAACCGATAGGTCTTCGAGATGAACGGCGGGATGATGTTCAGCCCCGGTTCGAGGATGCCTTGATACTCTCCGAAGGTGGTGAGCGTCCGCTTTTCGTACGCCTGTACGATTTCGACCGCGTCGTACACCGCCGCGATGGCGAGCGCGAGAACGACGTAGCCGGCGAGTGTGAGCGGCGTCACGGGGAGGGCGATGACGGCGGCACCGAACGCCAGCACCGCGACTGCGAGGGGACCAACCCAACGCGGGACGCGGGGCGGACCGCTTTCGACTTTCGTCGCCGACGACGATGTCGACGTCGAGAGCTTCCCGAGTTGGTAGAACAGACTATCCATGTGAGGTGGTAGCATCGGCGGCGACAAAAACTACCCGCCTGTCGGCGTCGGAATCGTGAGATGTTTCGGGATTGTCTCGGCGTTGGCACTGGCGCACTGCGCCAGTGTGGCCACCAAGTATTTGCCTCCGTCCGTTCGACCCCCGACCATGAGACCTGACTACGGCGGTATCGAAGTCGAAGACCTGTTGAAACTCGTGTTAGTTCTCGCCGTCGTCTGGCTGGCACTCGAAATACTTGGGGAGGTACTCGGCCTGTTTACCGCCCTTCTCGGGCCATTCCGGCCGATTCTCGGTTTGGTCGTCGTCGTCCTCATCGTCCTCTGGCTCCTCGACCGAATCTAACACCCGTGTGAATTAGATGACAGAAATTGTCGGACGTCGATATCCATTTGTATCTTTCGTGTGAAAAACGGTCGTGTACAGTCTGAACGTCCCGATTCCGGGACAGGTTGCACGGGTCGCGTCCGACCTCTTCCCGTACCTCGCTCCGTTCGACCGGGTTCGCGACCGTCACACGCTGGTCTGCAAGCGCTTCGAGGAGACCGACTACGACCATCTTCGGACTCGTCTCCACGAGGCACTTCGAGGAGCGCCCGCCTTCGAGGCACGCATCACGGGCGTCGAGTACTTCGAAGACCCGCCTCGTGGAAGTGCGCCCGTCGTCTATCTCGCCGTCGAGAGTCCGGGACTCCTGTCGCTGCACGAACGCCTCGTCGACGAATTCGGCGCTGTCGACGGACTCGAAGGCGACGACTACACCCCGCACGTGACGCTCGCCCGCGGTGGTTCTATTGCAGACGCCCGGTCGCTAGCTAGCCACGACATCGACCCCGTCGAGTGGACCGTCTCGCAACTCGACCTCTACGACGCCGAGTTCCGCGAGACGGCGGCGTCGATTTCGCTTCCAGCCTGAAACGGGTTTTTTGGGGAGTCGAGGTCGAGACTGAGCTACGGCTTCTCGCGCGCCTGCAGTCGCATCCCAATCGGTTCCTGCGGGTGCATCGTCAGCGACCCGCGAAGCGAGAACGGTTCGTCGCGGATGTATTCGAGTTCGTATCGCTGCGCAATCGTTCCCATAATGAGACGACCTTCGAGTAGCGACAGGTGTTTGCCGATACAGTGACGCGGCCCGCCGCCGAAGGGGAAGTACGCGAAACTCGGTCGGTTGGCGGCCCGCTCGGGCGTCCAGCGGTCTGGGTCGAATTCGAGCGGGTCGTCCCACCAGCGCTCCGAGCGGTGGACAACCCACTGTGGGAGCATGAGCGCCGAGCCCTCGGGGATGCGATAGCCACCGATTCGAACGTCGATTTTGGGTTCGCGGAACATCACGTACACCGGCGGGTACAGCCGCATCGCCTCGTTCAGGACGCGCTCTGTGTACTCCAACTGCCGCACGTCCTCGAAGGTGGGCGTGCGACCGCCGAGCACTTCGTCCACCTCGCGGTGCAGTTTCGCCTCCGCGTCGGGATGCTGCGAAAGCAGGTACCACGCGTACGTGAGCGTCAGCGCGGTAGTGTCGTGGCCCGCCAAGAGCATCGTCATCAGTTCGTCGCGGAGGTTCTTGTCGGTCTGTTCGCCGCGGTCGTAGGCGCGAAGGAGAATCGACAGGAGGTCCATCGGCTGGNGAGTCGTCGGCGACCGACGACGCCGGGCCGGGTCCGTACTCGGTCCCGCGGCGCTCCTCGACGAGGTCCCAGATGATGTCTTCGAGCACCGACAGCGCCTCCTTGTACTCGCGGTTCTCTCTCGTCGGCACCCAATCGGGCGTGAGGAACCGAATCGGGTCGGGTTCGAACCGGGCACCCAGCGGTTCGAGATGCTCTTGCAGACGGCGGATTCGCTCGTCGTCGAGGTCGCTCCCGAACATCGCGTCGACGATTATCTCGACGGTCAGTCGAGTCATCTCCAACTGGATGTCCACCACGTCGCCGTCGTGCCAGTCGGCCAGCATCGACTCGGTTCGGTCGGTCATCATCCCCGCCATAGTCGAGATACGGCGCATGTCGAAGGCTGGCTGGGCGAGTCGACGCTGTGTTTGCCACGTCTCGCCCTCGCTCATGAGGAGACCGTCACCGAGCAAGTCGCCGATTGCTTGGTCCTGAAACTGCGGTTTTCGGAACCGCGACGCCTCGCTCACGAGCACCCGCTCGATGTCGCGGGGGTTCGTGAGCATGTAGGTGTCCAGCGGTCCGAGGTCGAAGTGAATCACGTCGCCGTAGGCGTCCGCAACCGCCGTCAGGAAACTAAACGGGTCGCGGGCGTACTGCCGACTCGCGCCGAACAGCGGGACGCCTTTCGGTCCGGGAGGGGTCGCACTCATCGGGTATGTGTTGGTTCGAAGAGGTAAGAACCACACGGCGGTACCGGGGTGCTTGCGCGCCACCGGTTCGGTCCCGCATATAAAAACCGCCCCCACGAGTGCGGCAGCGGGCGTATTTCGCAGACTCGTCTACGAACCGCTATGGAAGTTCTTTCGACCCTCTCGCTGGTCGCGTTCGTCGCAGGCCTGTTGGCCGCTGGCGGAGTCTACCTCATATTGGCAGTCACGCTCACCACGGACCGACAGTGGTGGCCACCGGGCGACAAGACGTGGGCGTACCACCTTCACTGGTCGCTCGTCGGCGTGTTCAACGTCTCGACCCTCCTCGTCGCGATTCTCGAGTGGAATACGTGGCTCTTGCCGCGTCCGTCCTCGCTCGTCGTCGGAGGACTCCTCACCGCACTCGGTGCGGGCATCTTCGTCCGCGGGGCCAACGTGATGCAGTCCGACGAGGTTCGCGGCGTCACCGGCGACCTCTACACGGGCGGTCCCTACGCCTACAGTCGGAATCCGCAGTACGTCGGCATGATTATCGGAACCGCCGGATTCGCGCTGCTTTCGAACGCGCTTTTCGTCACGGTGCTCGCCGCGGCGCACATCGGTTGGGTCTTCCTGCTGCCCGTCGCTGAAGAGCCACACCTTCGCAACGAATACGGAGAGGAGTACGAACAGTACGTGACACGAGTCCCTCGCTTCGTCGGGCTGCAGACGGTTCGAGAACTCGTGAACTGAACCCTGCAGTTACGGCCGCGGCGGGTCGCCGTCGTAGGCGTCGTGGTCGTTGTAGAAGTTGAGCATCGCGAACTTGAGTTTCTTCGGCGTGATGTCGACCATCTCCGAGCGCTCTTCGACCGGGAACGACCCGCGAACGCCGTATTTCCCCATCGACGAACTCTCACGGGTGTAGCGCTTGTCGGCGAGGATACGAACCCCGTAGTCGTCCGGCGCGCGGATGACCCGGCCGAGCGCCTGCCGCGTCTTTCGGATGGTCGGAATCTCGACGGCGTATCGCCACCCTGCATCTCGCTTCCCGCGGTAGATTCGGTCGTAGGCGTCTTGTACCGCCTCCATCCGCTCGGAGAGGTGTGGGTACGGAACCCCGACGACGAGAACGGTTCGCGCGTCGTCGCCGTCGAAACTCACGCCCTCCGCGAGCGTCCCCCACAGCGACGTGAGGAGGACCGCGTCGTCGTTGCCGACGAACTTTTGGCGGGCCTCTTCGGCGCGGACGCCCGGCTCGTCGAGAAAGAGCGTGTGGTCGACCTGCGGATTCGCGCGCAACCGCTCGTGGTAGCGTTCTGCCTCCGCGTACGACGGGAAGAACACGAGCGTGTTCCCCGGCGTGAACCGCGCGGTATCGAGAAGCAACTGCTCGATAGTCTCCTGTGTGCCCGTGTCGTCGCGCTCCGACGAGAACAGCGCGGGCAACGAAACGGCGAACGTCCGCCGGTTCTCCTCGGGATATTCGAGGCCATAGGCCATCGTCACCGGGTCGTCGAGACCGAGCGTCTCTTCGGTCACGTCGAACGGGCGGAGCGTCGCCGACATCAGGATGCTCGCGTGAACTTCCTCGAACAGTTCGCTCGTCACGTCGTGCGGGATGCAGGTGTAGAGTTCGGCGCGGCCGTAGATTTCGTCGGTGCCGCCGTCGCGCCGTACCGAGAGCATCGGATGGCGGCCGAGTTCGCCGCCCATCTCCATCCAGTCGGCGATGAAGTTCGCCGCCTGCAACGTCTGACACTCCTTGCGCGTGGTCGCGTCGCCGTTTTTGTACTCCTCTTCGTACTGCTCGTCGAGACGCTTGCCCAACTGCAACGCGAGTTCGACTTCCACGTCGATGCCGCGGCCCTCGTACGACTGGAGGAACGTGAGCGTCAGGTCGTCACGGCGGTTTTTGTTGGCGATAGAGAGGTCGTACCAGTTCTCGCCGACCTGTTCGCGCTCGCCGAAGCCGAACGCCTCGTCGTAGCTCTCACGGAGGGCGTCGAGGAAGCTTCCGACGACGTTGCGGGCACTCTCGGCACGCGAGTCCTCGACGCCCTCTAACTCGTTCATCGCGCTTTCGAGGGTGTTCTCCGTGAGCGCGCGACTCGCGTGGTCGCGGGCGGCGCCTTCGATGTTGTGGGCCTCGTCGAACACCGTGATGATGTCCTCGGGTTCGCGGTCTAACCACCGGAAGAACTGCTCGCGAATCATCGGGTCGAGCAGGTGGTGGTAGTTACAGACCACGAGGTCGATGCCCTCCATGCCCTCCTTCAGCAACTCGTAGCCGCAGAAATTCTGCTTGCCGGCGTATTCGAAAATCTCGTCGGGCGTCCGCACGTCGTCGAACAACCACTGGAAGAACTCGTCTGTGTTCCGCGTGAGGTTGTTGTAGTAGTGGTCGCAGTAGTTGCCCTCCTGCAACTCGTCTAACTCCTCGTCGAGGCGGTCGAGTTCGTCGGTGACGGCACTTCTGGCGTCGGCGGCGTTCGAGTCACCCTCGCGCATCTGGTCCAAGAGGAGGTCGGCCTGCTCCGAGAGTTCGGATTTGTCCGACTCCTTTTCGACGATGCTTCGGGTGGTGTCGCGGAGGGTCTGACACTCCTGAAAGCCCACGTCGATGTGGCACATCGAGGATTTGCCGCGAAACACCACGGCGCGAATCGGCTCGGTTCGCGTTATCTGCCGGGCGTCGGCGACGAACTGGCGCATCTGCTGGTGGACGTTCGTCGTGATGACGACCGTCTTGTCGCGTTCGCGGGCGTACTGGAGGGCGGGCACGAGCGCCGAGATGGTCTTTCCCGTCCCGGTCGCGCCTTCGAGGAGGACGTTTCGCTCCTCGTCGAGCGCGTCGGCGATTCCCGACATCGCCGCCTCCTGATTCGGATACGGCTCGTCGTAGGGGAAGAATCGCCACGTCCTCCCGGCGTCGGCCTCGTCGCGGGAGTCGTCTGCGTGGGACACGACCGATTCTCGGTCGCCATCCGGTTAAAAACCTCGGAGGGGGACCCCCCACTTGACACACCCTACTTAATCGTATCTCCGCGTTGCGACCGCGATGCCCGTCCGAGAGAGCATTTTGTCGCGCTCTCGTGAACGTCCGGCTACATGGCAACAGACACTGCCACCTCACGAACCGAATCGACACTCGACGCGGACTGGCAAGCGGGCGTCGTCGCTGGCGCGGTCGCCGCCGTCGTCATGGGCGCGATGATGGTCGTACAGATGCGCCCGGTTCTCGAAGTCGCTATCCCGTCGATGTACACCCTGATGGGCGGTGCCGCCGGATTCAGTATCCACGTCGCCCACGGCGCGGTCCTCGGGGTCGCGTTCGCAGGGGTCGCTGGCGTCGTTGACCTCGACTCGACACCGAAGTCACTCGGCCTCGGCGTCGGCTACGGCATCGTTCTCTGGGTCGTTCTCGCCGTTCTCGTGATGCCCGTCTGGCTGAGCGCAGTCGGGTCGCCCGCGAACCCGCCGCTGCCGAACGTGAGCACGACGAGCCTCGTCGGTCACATCGTCTACGGTGCTGCGCTCGGAGTCGCGTACCCCGCAGTCGAGCGCGTCTTCTAAACTGGCTGCAAAAGGAATCGCCGCTCCGACCGACTATTCTTCCAGCAACTCGACGATGAGTCCCTTCTGGGCGTGCAGGCGGTTCTCCGCTTGCTCCCAGACGAGCGACTGCTCGCCTTCGAGCACGTCGCCGGTAATCTCCTCGCCGCGGTGGGCGGGCAGACAGTGCATGACCTGCGCGTCGGTCCCGTCGAGCAGGTCCTCGTTCAGTTGGAACCCCTCGAACGCTTCGAGCTTTTCGTCGCGTTGGTCCTCTTGGCCCATCGAAATCCACACGTCGGTGTAGACCACGTCGGCTCCGTCGATAGCTTCCTCGGGGTCGGTCGTGACCGTCGGTGCCTGTCCGAGGTCGGCGGCGCGCTCCATGACTTCGTCGTCCATCGCGTAGTCCGGTGGCGTCGCCACCGTGAGGTCGATACCGGCCATGGCACAGCCGAGGACGAACGACTGGCCGACGTTGTTGCCGTCGCCGACCCACGCGGCCTGCACCTCCTCGAACGACCCGACGTGCTCGCGGATGGTGAGCAGGTCGGCGAGCGTCTGGCAGGGGTGGGCGTCGTCGGTCAGGCCGTTGATGACTGGTGCCGTGGAGTGTTCGGCGATTTCCAGCAGGTCGTCGTGGTCGAACAGACGGGCCATGATGGTGTCGCCGTAGCGACCCAGCACGCGGGCGGTGTCACAGAGCGGTTCGCCGTGTCCGAGTTGGATGTCTTCTGGGCCGAGAAAGAGCGCGTGGCCGCCCAGTTGGGTCATGCCGGTCTCGAAGGAGACACGGGTGCGCGTACTCGGCTTCTCGAAGAGCATCGCCATCGTCGTTCGGGGCAGTCGCGTCTCGTCGTCGCCGGCCTTGATGGCGGCGGCACGGGAAAGAACGCGGTCTAACTCCGATGCGCTGATGTCGTCGATGTCGATGAAGTGTGTCGTTTCGAGCATTGTGGTAATCGTGTCTCCTGTCGAGTCGATGCCTCAGTCGTCCGCGAGACGCTCGCAGACGGTGACCAGCACGTCGATTGCGTCGTCGAACTCGTCGAGTTCGAGGTGTTCGTTCGGCGCGTGGTCGAGGTCGGAATCGCCGGGGCCGTAGGTCGCCATCGGGCAGTCCCACGTCCCGGCGAAGATGTTCATGTCGCTGGTGCCAGTCTTGCGGAGCAAGCGTGGCTTCGTGTCGCCAACACCGCGGATAGCGACGCGGAAGGCCCGTGCGACGTCCGTGCGCGGACTCATCATCACGGGCGGGATGGGCTTGTTCCAGTGGACGCTGCCGCGAGTGAGTTCGCCTTCGGCGACTTCGCGCACGTCGTCGATACTGAGACGCGGCGGGACGCGGAACTGCACGTCCACGGTCGCTTCGACCGCGAGGCCGTCCTCGGTGGGGCCGCCGTCGAAGTTCACGGGTTTGGTCGTCACCGTGTCGAAGACGCCGTCGCGGTCTTCGTCGAAGAAGTCGGCCACGCGCGACCACCACGCGACGGCCGACTGGATGGCGTTGTCCTCGGGGCGCGAGGAGTGTCCCAACTCGCTCGTCGCAACGTAGGTCCCCGAGAGGAACCCGCGGTAGCCGAGGGTCACGCCGTCCCAGCCGGAGGGTTCGCCGTTGACGACGGCGTCGGGTTCCTCGCGGTCTTCGACGAGGTGCCACGCGCCGCGCGAGGTTGTCTCTTCGCCGACGACGCCGACGAACGAGACACCGGTTTCGACGGCCGCGGCGGCCATCGAGCAGAGTGGGCCAGTCGCGTCCACGCTGCCGCGCCCCCAGAGCGCCCCGTCTTCGACCGTCACGGGGATGTCTCCGGGGACGGTGTCGATGTGCGAGGTCAGTAAGACCGAGTCGTCGGCAGGTGCGCGGACGTTGCCGACCTCGTCTATCCAGACCTCGCGGTCGTGGGCCTCGAAGAACGCCTTCAGCACCTCGGCGGCGGCCTCCTCGTCGCCCGAGACCGAGGGCGTCGAGACCATGTCGTAGAGGAGTTCGCGCGCGTCGGCCCAGTCGCTCCCGGCGGTCAGTTCCGCGGGTGCATCCGTGTGTGCTGCCGAGTCGCCCTCTCCTGTGGCGTCGTGGTCGATTCCGGCGTTCATGACAACACGTTCGTCATCGCGTCTACCGCGCGGTCGGCGTGTTCTTCCTCGATAATCAGCGGCGGGAGGAAGCGCACGACGGAACGTCCGGCAGGGAGCGCGAGCAGTTGTTCGGACAGCGCGAGATGCTTGAGCGTGCGGTTCGCGCCGCGTTTGACTTCGACGCCGACCATCAGGCCATCGCCGCGAACGTCGCGAACCGGGAGGTCGTGTTCCTCGACGGCCGCTTCGAGTTCGCTCGTGAGGTACTCACCCACCGCGCCCGCGTGGCCGGGCAAGTCTTCCTCGACGATGGTGTCGAGGGTGGCGTTGGCGGCAGCACAAACCACGGGACCGCCCGAGAAGGTCGAGCCGTGAGAGGCCGCGCCGTCGGCAATCCAGTCGGCACAGAGCGTCGCGCCGAGGGGAAGGCCGTTGGCGATGCCCTTCGCGCTCGTGAGGATGTCGGGGACGACACCGGCCTGTTCGCAGGCCCAGAGCGTCCCGGTGCGGCCGATACCGGTCTGAATCTCGTCGAAGACGAGCGCTGCGCCCGCGTCTTCGGTCAGGTCGCGGGCGGTCTGGAGATATTCGGTCGTGGCCGGGTTGATGCCGCCTTCGCCCTGAATGGGCTCGAGGAAGACGGCGGCTGTCTCGTCGTCGACGGCTTCGGCCAGTTCTTCGGCGTCGCCGTAGGTGACGAACTCGACGCCGCCTGCGACCGGCTCGTAGGGCTTCTTGTACTTCTGTTTCCACGTGAGTGCGAGCGACCCGAGGGTACGGCCGTGGAAGGCGCGCTTAGTGGCGACGATTTTCTCGCGTCCGGTCGCCGAGCGGGCGAACTTCATCGCCGCCTCGTTGGCCTCGGTCCCGGAGTTACAGAGCCAGACGTTCTCGATGTCGCCGGGTGCGAGCGCCGCAAGCTTCTCGTAGAGTTCGGTGCGAACCTCCACGGGATACGACGCCTGCACGTAGGTCAGTTTGGCAGCCTGCGCTTGGATTGCCTCGGTGACGGCGGGGTGGGAGTGGCCGAGCGCCGCGACGGCGTAACTCGCGCCAAAGTCGAGGTACTCGGTGCCGTCGTCAGCGTAGAGGTACGCACCCTCACCGGATTCGATGGTGATGGGTTTCTCGTTGAAGACGAAGCCGGACATTATTGTGTGGCCTCCGTCGTCTCTGTCTCGACGAGCGCGCCGGGCGTCACGTGCGTGCCGCCGCCGTCGAGTGCGGTGGTGATGGGGTCGTTCAGGTTCGCGTCGGACACGACGACTTCGGCGGCCCCGCCGTCGAGTGCTTCCTTCGTGGCCATGACCTTCTTCGTCATGAACCCTTCAGCGGCGTCTTCGAGGGCCGCGAACTCGTCAGGCGTGTCGGCCGTCTCGATGAGCGTCGATTCGTCGTCGGGGTCCTCGTAGACACCTTTCACGTCGGTGAGGACGACGAGTCTCGCGCCGAGTGCGCCCGCGACTGCTGCGGCGGCGCGGTCGGCGTCCGCGTTGACCGGGACGCCGTCGTCTGCGAGCATCGGAACCGTCACGATAGGCGTGTAGCCGCCGTCGAGAAGCGTTTCGAGGAGGTCTGTGTTGACCGCGGTAATCTTCCCGGAGTGGTCGCCGCGCTTGATTTTCTTCTTGCCGTCTTCGACGACGCGAACTGCCGATTTGCGCGGGCCGGTGAGGAGACCGCCATCGACGCCCGAGAGGCCGAGCGCGTCGACACCGGCCTCGCGGAACAGCGCCGTCAGGTCGGTGTTGAGCTTGCCGGGCATCACCATCGAGAAGACGTCCATGGTGCGCTCGTCGGTGAAGCGGCCGGTGACGCCGGAGGGCGATTCGACGTAGGTGGGTTCCTCGCCGAGTTCTTCGAGCGTCTCGTCGACGGCTGTCGAACCGCCGTGGACGACGACGACGTCGGTGCCGTTGGCGACGAGGTGGGCCACGTCGTTGACGGCTCCTTCCGGGTCGACGGCCTTCGCGCCGCCGACTTTGACGACGACCGGCGGTTCAGAGCCGCCATCCGTAACGAGGTTTTTGTCGTTGTCGACGAGCTGTTCGTGTGCCGCGAGCAGTTCCTCACGTGTGTAGTCTGTCATTGTCGATGTGGTTCGAGAGGTGGTCAGTCTGGGGGATGTTCGGGGACGATGCGCTCAGGGTGAGCCGACCGGGTGGAGACCGGTGAATTCCAATCCGGCGGTCTCCTCCAGTCCGAGTGCGATGTTGGCCGCGTGGACTGCCTGCCCGGCGGAGCCTTTCATCATGTTGTCGATGGCGGAGAAGACGACGAGTCGGCCGTTCGTCGGGTCGATTTCGAAGCCGACTTCGCCGAAGTTGGTACCTGCAACGGACTTGGGTTCGGGGTAGCGATAGACGCCGCCGCCGCCAGCGACGGTGCGCATGAACGGCTCGTCGCCGTAGGTGCCGCGGAACGATTTCCACATGTCACCTTTCGAGACCGGGTCGTCGGGGAAGACGTGACAGGTCGCCGCCGCGCCGCGAACCATGTCCACGGCGTGGACGGTAAACGAGACCGAGAGGCCCAGATACTCCTGAATCTCGGCTTCGTGGCGGTGTCCGGTTGGTGCATAGGGCCGGACGATGCCGGAGCGTTCTGCGTGCGAGGACGCTTTACTCGCGCCCGCGCCGCCTTCCGACGAGCCGACTTTCACGTCGACGACGACCTGTTCGTCACCGGAGAGAATCTCGGCGTCGAAGAGGGGCTTGAGACCGAGCATCGTCGCCGTCGCGTTACAGCCACCTGCCGCGATGAGGTCAGCACCGGGCAGGTTCTCGCGGTTCAGCTCGGGAAGCGCATACTCGGATTTGTCGAGGTATTCGGGACAGATGTGGCCGTCGTACCACTCGTCGTACTGCGCTTCCTCGGAGAGGCGGAAGTCAGCAGAGAGGTCGACGACGGTGCCTGCGGCCTCTTGGAATGCATCGATGTGTTCCATCGAGACGCCGTGAGGGGTCGCGGTAAAGAGGACGTCCACGGATTCGAGGTCCGCAGGCGACGTAAAGCGGAGGTCGAGGTGGCGGAGGTTCGGGTGGACGTGGCCGACGGTCTTGCGCTCGTAGGAGCGACTCGTGGCCTGTTCGACCTCGAAGTTCGGGTGGCCATCGAGGAGGCGAAGGAGTTCGCCCCCAGTGAACCCGGAGCCACCGACGACGCCCGCGGTGAGTTGCTCGGTCATAGGGAGGCCTCCGCGAGCGTCTTTTCGCCTTCGACCTTCGATTCGAGCCAATCGACGACTGTCGCGGGCACGTCCACGTCGACGGCCTCGTTGAGCGCCTTGAACTCGACGGTGTGGTTGACCTCGTGGACGGTATAGTCTTCTCCTGTCTCCATGAGGTCGATACCGAGCAGACCGCCGCCGACTGCGTCGGACGCCTGCTGTACGAGTTCTTTCGCGCGGGCGTCGAGTTCGAATGCCTCGGCGTCTGCGCCCTTCGCGGCGTTGGTGAGCCAGTGGTCCGACGAGCGGGTCATCGCGGCGATGGGCTCGCCGTCGATAGCCAGCACGCGGATGTCGCGGCCGGGCTTCTCGACGAACTCCTGGATGTAGAACACCTTGTGCTCGTAGTTGCCGAGCGTCGCTTTGTGTTCGAGGATGGCCTCGGCGGCCGCCTCGGAGTCGATTTTCGCCATCAGACGACCCCACGAGCCCACGACGGGCTTGAGGACGCAGGGGTAGCCGAACTCCTCGACGATGTCCATCGCGGAGTCGACGGTGAACGCGACCTTCGTGTTCGGCGTGGGGACACCCGCATCTGCGAGTGCGAGGCTGTTTTTCGCCTTGTCGGCGCAGATGTCGGCCGTCTCGTGGGAGTTGACGACGGGAATGCCGTACGACTGCAGGAAGCGCGTGATGTAGAGGCTCCTGCTTGTCGCCAGACAGCGGTCGACGACGATGTCCACGTCGTCGAACGCCGCCGGTGGCTCAGAGAGGTCGAACTGCTCTTTCCGCACGTCTATCTTCGTCACCTCGTGACCGCGGTCGCGAAGCTCGTTGAGAAGCAACTTCTCGTCGCGGCGAATCCGGGAATAGAGCAGTCCAATATTCACGCTTACTCTCCCCAGTCCTCTTCGAGTTCAGGTGCTTCTTCCAGTGTCACGGGGTCGAGGGAGACGACCTCGAGTTCCGTCCCCGTCGCGGGACTGTCGATAATCTCGCCGACTTCCACGTCGGACGGCAGCTCGATTTCTTCGCCGGTCAGCGGGTCTTCCGCAGTGATGGTGTCGCTCATTACACCCGATTCTGGACGGTGATGGGTATTAAATCCGTCGAAATTTACGAAGCAAAAAACAGTGTAAAGAAGCGTCTCTCGGTGGTTATCGGGCGAATCGACCGACACTGGTGGTCGGTCGAACGACGCGTCGGGCTCGGTTGCCAGCCTCACCCAACACCGGGGACGGGACCGGTCGGGCCGTCCCCAGCGTCGGGCGCGGTCGTGGTCGCGGTCGCGGTTCGGTTCGCGGTCGTCGCGGGACCGAAACCGCTCGTCGCGGTCGTCGCGGAGCAACAGCTCGCGGCGGTCGCGGCAGGCCGGAGCTGCGGGTCGCGTTCTCAGACATAGTTCGATACCTCTTCGTCGAGTTGCTCGGCGGCCGCCGCCAGCGAGGCGCGGGCGTCGGCGACCGCCGCAGCGTCGGCTTCGAGTTCGTCACGGGCCGTCGAAAGCGTCGCCTCGACGGCGACGGGGGCGGGACCGCCGAGGGAGTCGCGACTGGCGACGCTCTCGGTGGGGTCCAGCGCTGCGTTGACGGCCGCTTCGCTCACGTGTGTATACAGTGACTCACCTAATACGTCCGTAGCGACGGCGTCAAGTGTTGCCACGTCGGGGGTTCCCGAGGAGCGGGCGGCCGCTTCGGCGACGACTTCGTGGGCCGTGCGGAACGGCAGCCCGGCCATCGCCAGCAGGTCGGCGACGCCCGTCGCCGTCGAGAACCCTTCGCCCGCGGCCTCCGCCAATTCGTCTTCGGGCCACGTCGCGGAGGCGACTGCCCCAGCGGCCACGGCGGCCGCTTCGGTCACGTCGTCCACCGCGCGGAACGTGTGGTTGTGCGCGCGTTGCAGGTCGCGGTTGTACGCGCGGGGCAGTCCCTTCAGCGTCGTCAACAGGCCGGTGAGTTCCCCGACAGCGTCGCCCGCGACGGCGCGGACGAGTTCCATCGTGTCGGGGTTCTTCTTCTGCGGCATAATCGACGACGTAGAGGAGTAGTCGTCGGAGAGGTCGACGAGTCCCTTGTTCGAGAAGACGACGAGGTCTTCGGCGAGTCCTGACAGCGTGACCGCGTGCGTGGCGAGTGCGGACAGCGTCTCCGCGAGAAAGTCGCGGGTCGCGGAGGCGTCCATCGAGTTCTCCATGACGCTGTCGAAGCCGAGCAGGTCGGCGACGAGTTCGCGGTTCACGTCGAAGGGCGTGCCCGCGAAGGCGGCCGACCCGAGGGGTGACTGGTTGATGCGCTCGTACGCGCAGACGAGGCGGGCGCAGTCGCGGGCGACCGCTCGCTCGTACGAGAGCAAGAAGTGCGCAACCGTCGTGGGTTGGGCAGGTTGCAGGTGCGTGTAGCCGGGCATCACCGTCTCGGTGTGCTCGGCGGCTGTCTCGACGAGCGACTCGCGCAGGGCGAGCGCGGCGTCGAGCGCCTCCAGCACGTCTTCGCGCAGGCGGTAGCGAATACAGGTCGCCACCTCGTCGTTGCGCGAACGCGCGGTGTGCATCTTCCCGCCGTCGACACCGACGATGTCGATGACGGCGGCCTCGATGGCTTCGTGGACGTCTTCGCCGCCGGAAAGCGAGTCGTGGCCAGCGGTCTCGACCTCGTCCAGCGCGTCGAGAATCTCGCTTGCAACGTCGGACTCGATGATGTCCTGTGCCGCGAGCATCACCACGTGCGCCCGGTCGACGGCGAGGTCGGCTTCGAAGATGCGCTCGTCGGACGCGAGGCTCGACATGAACCCGCGGGCGGGGCCGCCGCTGAAGCGGTCCCGGCGAATGACGCTCTCGGAGTCGCCGTCCTCGCCTGTCATCTTACTCTTCGCTGCCGCCGTCGGCGGCGAGTTCGGGCTTTTCTTTCTGTGCTGCGCTCTGGTTTGCCAGACGCGCCTGGAAGCCGTGGTACTTGGCGACGCCCGTGGCGTCGGCCTGCTCGATGCCGTCGACCGTCTCCGTGTTGAAGGAGGCGGCGGACTCGGAGTAGGCGGCGTACTCGGACTCGCGGCCGACCGGGCGGGCCTGTCCGCCCTCGAACTTGATGGTCACGGTGCCCGTGACGCGCTCTTGGGTCGTTTCGAGGAACGCGTTCAGCGCGCCCACGAGCGGGGCGTCGATGAGGCCTTCGTAGGCCTTCTGGGACCACTCGTTGTCCACGGTGGCCTTGAAGTCGCGTTCTTCTTTCGTGAGGACGAGGCCTTCGAGCGCCTTGTGGGCGTTCAGAAGCGTCGTCGCGGCCGGGTGCTCGTAGTTCTCGCGCACCTTCAGGCCGAGCATGCGGTCTTCCATCATGTCCGTGCGGCCGACGCCGTAGGAACCGGCCTTCTCGTTGAGATGCGAGATGAGTTCGAGGGGTTCCATCGCCTCGCCGTCGATGGCGACGGGGTAGCCATCTTCGAACTCGATTTCGACGAGTTCCGTCTCACCGGTGGGCTGGTCGGTCCACTCGTAGATGTCTTCCGGCGGGACGTAGCTGGGGTCTTCGAGGTTGCCGCCCTCGATGGAACGGCTCCAGAGGTTCGTGTCGATGGACCAGACGCCCTCATTGCCGCCCTGCACGGGTAGGTCCTTCTCGGCGGCGTACTCGATTTCCCACTCGCGGGTCATGCCCATCTCGCGGACGGGCGCGATGACTTCGAGGTCGGAGGCGCGCCAGACGGCCTCGAAGCGGAGTTGGTCGTTCCCCTTGCCCGTACAGCCGTGGGCGATGCCGTCACAGCCCTCTTCCTGTGCGAGGTCGAGAATCGCCTGTGCGATGACCGGGCGCGCGAGCGCCGTACCGAGCGGATAGCCCTGATAGTCCGCGTTGGCGCAGACCGAGTCGAGACAGAGCTGTGCGAACTCCTGTTTCGCGTCGATGACGTAGTGGTCGAGACCGAGCGCCTCTGCGGTTTCGTAGGCTTCCTCGAACTCTTCTTCTGGCTGGCCGACGTCGACCGTGACGCCGATTACTTCGTCGTATCCGTACTCTTCTTCGAGAATCGGAACGCAGACTGTTGTGTCCAGTCCGCCCGAGAACGCGAGTGCGACTTTCTTCATGTACCTGTTTGTGACGTGGATAGCTAAATAAATTCTTTGCATTTAGATTATGAAATTAAGGGGTAGAGATGTCTATAGCCACGAAAAAGGAAGATTAGCAAATTCGACGTGTCCCGAAGGATATGATGATACTGGCCCTAAAGGGCCGGTCGTCGTCGTCGGACAGCAGCGGCTCGCAGCGGGGCAAAAGTGGCGAGGGTGCTGCGAGTCGCCATAGTTGCGAATGAGTACAACAGCGTCCCTATTAAATTCTTTCGGCGACGCAACCTTCGCCTCAGTCGAGCACCTCGACGGCGAGTTCGAAGAGGAGTTCTCGGTCGAACAGTGCGACCACGAGTGCAACCACGAGGAGGACGACGAGACCGACTGCGAGCCATTCGATGAGTGTCATGGATGCATCCGGGCGTGAGTCACGCGTCGGAAAAATGCTCTGTGGCCGTCTGGCCGTGTCCAGATTCTCCCGTCAGGCGTTCGGTTCTGTCGTCCCACTGCGAAAGACCAGTCGTTCGACGAGGTCCGACCGCTGCATCAACACCGTCCCGAAGGCGCTCATGACGAGGACGTAGCCGACGGCGAACGCCGGAATCACCTCCCGCATCACCTGCGTGGTTCCCGACGCGGCCAACGCCGCGATGACGAGCGAGAACTCGCCGCGCGGGACTAACCCGACGCCGACGCGGAGCGACCGGTGGGTCGAGAGGTCGTAGACGCGCCCGCCCAGATAGCCCGACAGTACCTTCGCGGGCGTCGTCAACACCACCGCCACGACGAGCGGGACGGCGGCCGCCCCGAGGAGCATCGGGTCGGTTCCGAGACCAATCCAGACGAAGAAGACGGCCGCGAACACGTCGCGAACGGGAACGAGCAGACGCTCGATTCGCTCTCGATGGCCGCTCGTCGAGAAGCCCATGCCGACGAAGAAGGCGGCGACGGCCTCGCTCACGCCGAGTGCCAGGGCCGCGCCCGAAATCGGAATGACCACCGCCAGCGTGCGGACGACGAACGCTTCCTGATTTTCGATGTCGAGGACGCGGGTGAAAAGCCCCGTCCCGTACTGGACGGCCACGAGTAGGAGGCCGAGGAAGCCGAACGCGATGGCCAGCGACTGGCCGATTGCGGCCACACCGCCGTTCCCCGCGCCCCCGCCGCCGAGGACGAGCGACGTGACGACTGCGAGGTAGACTGCGATAGCGAGGTCTTCGAAGACGAGCGTCCCCAGTATCGGCTCCGATTCGGGGTCGGCAATCCACCCGAGGTCGATGAGCGTCTTCGTCACGATTGCCGACGACGAGATGTAGACGATGCCGCCGAGAAGGAGCGCCTCGACGATTGACCACCCGAACGCGAGTCCGATGACGATACCGAGCGGGAGGTTGATGCCGAGGTCGATGATGCCCGCGCGGCCGATATTGCGTCGCGCAGCACGGAGTCTGTCGAGACTGAACTCCAAGCCGAGGAAGAACAAAAGCAAGACAATACCGAGTTCGGCCAGCAGTGCGACGACCTCGCCGTCGGCGACGTACGGCATGCCGAGTCTGCCCGCGACGTGCGGCCCGACGACGACACCGCCGACGACGTACAGCGGGATAACCGAGAGCCCAAGACGGAGTGCGACCGCACCCGTCACTGCGACCACCGCAAACAGGTAGCCGAATTCGAGCAGTTCTCCAGCCATCAGCTCCCTTCGACGAGGTCGACGAAGTTCCGGCAGGCCTCTTTCGGGCCGATGACGACGAGCCTATCGCCCGTCTTGATGGTCGTGTCGCCGCCGGGTGAGGTGATGACTTCGTCCCCGCGCTCGATGGCGATGACCGACGCACCGGTCTCCTGTCGGAGGTCAGACTCGCCGAGCGTCTTTCCGGCCACCTCGGACTCTTCCTTGACTTCGACCCACTCGATGAGTGTGTCCTCGCCGAGGAACGTCTGGATATCTCCGGACCGAATCGGCTGGAAGTAGGCCCCTTCGAGGAGTGTCCCGACCTGTCTGGCGAGTTTATCGTTGAGTTCGAACAGCTTCTCGGAGTCGCTGTCGGCACTCTCGCGGCGGAACACCTCTCTTTTACCTGTGTTGTGGGTCACGATGACGAGTCGAGACCCGTCACCGATTTCCACTTCGTGTTTCTTCCCGACGCCCGGAAGGTCGCTCTCGTAGACAGTCACGACAGAAACCTTAGCGACAAACAAAAATAAAGCCGTCTCCCGGTTTGGACCGAAGTCCGGTCTGTCGTCGGCGAGGTCGACGAGCTCAGGCGACGACCCAGAGCATCGCCGCGATACCGACACATGCGACCGGCGGAATCGAGAGGTTGTCGTCGATGACGTAGCCCGCGACGACCGGCTTTGCGCCGTCGGCCAGTGTCGCACCAACTGCACCGACCACCGATGCGCCGACGCCAGCGACGACGCCGACGACGGGCACGACGAAGGGTGCAGCGAGGGCGAAACAAACGGTGAACATCGCGCCGAGCGTCGGAAGCGACTTCATCTCACCGACCGGGGCTGACCCGAGAAGCCCGCTTATCGGGTCGCCGATAGTGAGCATCAACATTCCGGGGACGGCGATGTGGGGTGCGAACACCAGCGCGACAGCCGTCTGGCTGTAGATGTAGAGTGCGTAGCCCGCGACGTTGTCCTGTTCGTACTCGCGGGTGAGTTCGTCGTAGATGCGCCAGTCGAGGCCGCCGAACAGACGGAGCGCTTCGAGGACGGTGACGACGACAGACGCGAGGATGAACAGATAGCCGAGTACCCGCCAGTCGACGAGGTCGAGGATGTACAAAAGCGGCATCCCCGAGCCACTCGCGTGCACCAGTCGCCGCTTGACTTCGGCGGTACTCGGTCGCCACACGGTGAGTTTAGGCTTCGACTGCCTCGTTGTCTTCGACCACCGCGTCGAACGAGACGGTTCCGGCGCGGAGACCGACCAGCGTGTCGACGAGGTCGGACACTGCGACACGGACCTGTCGGCCGGAGTCGCGTTCGCGGATGGTGACGGTGTTCGGGCCATCGCCTTCCATCCCATCGCGGTCGACGGTCACGCAGAACGGCGTGCCGACTTCGTCCTGTCGGCGGTAGCGCCGACCGATGCTGCCGGAGTCGTCGTAGGCGACTGCGAAGCCAGCGGCGCGGAGTTTCTCCGCGATGTCGTCTGCGAGGTCGACGAGTTCGTCGACGTTGCTGACGAGAGGGAAGACACCGACGTTCGTCGGTGCGACGGTGGGCGAAAGCGAGAGGAACGAGCGCTCTTCGCCGTCGACCTCGTCGGTCTCGTACGCGTGCGCGAGAAGCGTGTACACCGTGCGGTCGACGCCGAACGAGGGTTCGACGACGTGCGGCGTGATGTGCTCGCCCGCCTCGGTCTGCGTCTCGACCGAGAAGTTCGCGACGTCGGTATCGACGGTGACTTCCTCGCCGTCGAGGTCGAGGGTGACTTCGTCGGCGTCGAAGGCGTCAGGGTCGCGCTCGGCGAGGGTTTCGAGCGCCTCGGCCACGTCTGCGGCCTGTGCGCCGAACTCGGGACCGAGCGTCGCCATGTCGGGGTCGACGACGGCGCGTTCGACCGTCTTGGGTTCGTCGTACTGCTGGAAGACGGTGAAGTCGTCGTCGCCGTACTCGCCGTGCTTCGAGAGGTCGTAGTCGCTGCGGTACGAGAAGCCCGCAATCTCTATCCAGTCGCCGTCGACTTCGCTTTCGGCGTCCCAACAGTCCGCAGAGTAGTGGGCGCGCTCGCCCGCGAGGTGCTGGCGGAAGCGGAAGCGGTCCATGTCGACGCCGATGTTCTCGTACCACTCCTGGGTGATGCCGAGGAAGTAGCCGAGCCACGCGTTGCCGATGATGCCGTCTTCCACAGCCTCGCCGATGGTCGTCTCGACGTAGTCGCCGTCGTCGGCCTGCTGCTCGGTCGCGGGGTACAGAAGCACCTCAACGTCCTCGACGCCAGAGAGGTCGGGTTCGTCTCGCTCGGGGTCGATGAAGTGTTCGAGTTCGGCCTGCGTGAACTCGCGGGTGCGGACGATGCTCTTGCGCGGGCTAATCTCGTTGCGGTAGGCGCGGCCGATTTGGGTCACGCCGAACGGAAGCTGGTTCCGCGCGTACTCTTTGATTCGCGGGAACTCCACGAAGATGCCCTGTGCCGTCTCGGGCCGGAGGTAGCCGGGGGACGAGGAACCGGGGCCGATGTTCGTCGAGAACATCAGGTTGAAGCTCTCGACGGACTGGCCAGCGAGTTCGGCACCGCAGTTCGGACAGACGAGGTCGAGCTCCGCAATCTTCTCTGCGGCTTCTTCGAGCGACAGCGTCTCGGCGTCTTCGAGGTCGGAGTTGTCCTCGATGAGGTGGTCCGCGCGGTGCGATTCGCTGCACTCGGCGCACTCGACGAGCATGTCGTCGAAGCCGTCGAGGTGGCCGGAAGCCTCGAACACTGGCTCCGGCATGATGGTCGGAGCCTCGATTTCGAGGTTGCCCTCTTGGACCGCAAAGCGGTCGCGCCACGCCTCTTCGACGTTGGACTTCAGCGCCGCGCCCTGCGGGCCGTACGTGTAGAAGCCGCCGACGCCACCGTAGGCACCGGACGAACCGAAGAAGAAGCCGCGTCGCTTCGCCAGTTCGACGAGTGCGGCCGCCTCGTTACCCTCACTCATGCAGCGCCTCCAGCAGGTTGATGTCGCGGACGATGCCGATGAGTTCGTCGCCCGAGACGAGCGGAATCTGTTCGATGTCCTCGCGAATCATCGTCTGGGCGGCGTCCTTTGCGGTGACGCGCGTCGAGACGGAGACGAGGTCGTCGGTCATGAACTTCGAGACCGGTTCAGCCGGAATCTCGACGTTCCGAGTCGGGATGTAGCGGTTGCCGACGGCCTTGATGCCTTCCCACATCCACTCGTCGTCCTGCCCCGCGACGGAGTCGCCGGTGCCTGCCTCGCCTTCGACGACGCGAGCGACTTCGATGATGTCGACTTCGGTGACGATACCGGCCAGCGACGCTTCGTCGTCGAGGACGACCGCGTACGGGACGTTCGCGTAGTAGATTTCGCGTTCGACGACCGGCAGCGGCGTCTCGATGTACGTCGTGTTCACGTCGCGAGCGGCGAGGTCGCCGACCGGGGTCTCACCGTCGATGTCGCCGCGAGCGATTGCGCGGATGACGTCCGTCACGGTGAGGATGCCTTCGATACCGTCACCGTTGATGACGGGGATGCGTCGCGCATCTTCCGAGACCATCGTCTCGGCGACGACTTCGAGGTCGTCGTCCGAACTCACGGTCGGTACTTCGCGGACGAGGACCGCAAGCTGGTCTTCGTCCGGGTGCTTGATGAGGTCCTCTCGGGAGATGAGACCGCGGTACTTCGTCCCTTCGTCCGTCTCTTTGACGACCGGCACGGAGGAAAAACCGCGCTCCTGCAGATACTCCAGCACGTCATCGCGGGTACCCGGCAGGGAGACCGTCACGACCTTCTCACCGGGCGTCATCGCGTCGGCTACTTTCATACCACCGCTTTCATCCCCACGCCTAATGTACTCTGCGAAGGCTCGCGCATCCTTCACACGGTTGGTTCTTCGTTCGAGTTCTCAAACAAACGCATCAATAACATAGCATGAGCGTCGGGTAGGTGCGTGAAAGAGAGAACCTGAAACTTCGACGCCACCTCGATGCTCCCATCGTGGGCCGGTCGTCCGACTGACTTACTCCTCGTCGCCGTCCGCGTTCGGCGCGAGTCGTCGGATGGCGTCGAGGTTGGGGAAGAACTTCTCGGGGTCGTCGTGTTCGACGATACCGACGACTGTTCCGTCGAGTTTCTGGAGATACGTGTACATGTAACCCTCTTCGACGGCCACCGTCGCACACTCCAGCGCCTCGCGGAGGTTCCACGCGCCGGCGACGAGCACGGCAGTGTCGATGTCCGGTGCAAATAGTGCCGTCACCATGTAGACGCGGCCGTCGTTCTCGGCGCGGTACACCTCGTACTCTGGGAACTGTGTCTCTTCGAAGAGTTCGGAGATCTCCTCGGCTTTGTCTCCGGGAACCACGTACGCGATGCCGTATGCCTCATCGTCGCTTTTCAGTGATGATGGACCAAACACGCCGGTGTCACCGGCGGCGATACGAACGGTGTCCCACCCATCTGCTTCGAGGTCATCGGCCATCGCAGTCATGTCGTCGAGGGTTGCTCCCCACGCCTCTCGACGGCGGTCCGCTTCGCTCGCGATGCGCTCGACGTCGGGCGTCTCCTCGTCTCCGATTTCGACCATACAGATGCTGGACGATGGATATGGTAAAAGGCATCGAAGCACACGGTTCGGTCGTTCGACCCGTGTGCGAACAGGGCTGTCAGTAGTTGATGCCGAAGACGACTTCCATCGCGAACGACATCGCGAGGATGCACATCGCTGCGAGAAACAGCTTTGTCCCACTCGACGGGCGCTCGTTCGGACCTGGGCGAAGTGTCGGCGGCAACGTCACGTCGAGGAGGGACGAGACCAGTTTCTCGATGCCGACCTGTTCGTCGCCGCCGGAGAACAACCCACCATCGTCACGTCCGTCTTTCCACGCTGCTTTCGGACGCACCTTCAGGGACGCATATGCGAGCATCGTGAACCCCAGGAAGAACATGAGCCACTTTGCTCCCGGGAGACCACCACCGGCGAGAACACTCACCGTGGCAGTCAGGCCGAACACCACGCCGGTGAGTACGACGGCGTAGGCCACCGCATCGATGGTCTTGAGACCGAATCGGCGTGGATTGAACTCCATGGCTTAGTGAACGAGTGACTCGAAGACGGTTGCAGGCTCGTCGTATTCGTCCTCGTGGCGGTGACAGAGGCTCAGGCGACCCTGGTCGCCAACACCGAGTTGGCTGGGGCGCTCGCGATCACAGACGCTCCCGAACTCTTCACGGAGATACGTCCGCCCGGCCTCTTCGTCGTCGTTTTCGGCGTATTCGGCTGCCTCGTTGATGTGTTCCATGACCGTGTTCGGAACGTCGAGGTTGCCGAACAGTTCCTCGAGTATCTCGTCCATCCCCGATTCGTGGGTCTCGCGGCCGAGAAGTTCGCGCACCCGATCGGAAATCGATGGCTCGACGCGTGACCGCTCGCGGAGAACTTCGCGAAACACCTCGATGCGCTGCCACACGTCGTCGTCGAGCGAGCGATACTCGTCGGGACGAATCTTGACCGGACAGCGCGTCGAGAACGGACAGCCAGCCGGCGGGTCACGCGGGCTCGGTGGCGTACCCCGAAGGGTAATTCGGTCGCGTGCCGTTGTCGGGTCTGGCTCCGGAATCGACGACAGGAGTGCGTGCGTGTACGGGTTCGCCGGTGCCTCGAACATCTCGTCCGACGGACCGATTTCCATGATGTTCCCGAGGTACATCACTGCCACGCGGTCACAGATGTGCCGGACGACGGCGAGGTCGTGGGCGATAAACAGGTACGTTAGCCCGAACTCCTCTTGGAGGTCTTCGAGCAGGTTGAGAATCTTCGCCTGCACCGACACGTCGAGCGCAGAGACCGGCTCGTCGAGGATGATGAAATCGGGTTCGAGCGCGAGCGCTCGGGCAATGCCGATACGCTGGCGCTGGCCGCCGGAGAACTGGTGCGGGTAGCGGTAGTAGTGCTGCTCTTGCAAGCCGACGGTTTCGAGGAGGTCGCGGACGCGCTGGCGACGCTCCTTCGGCGTCTTCCACTCGTGGACATCGAGTGGTTCGCGGACGATTTCACCGACAGTCATCCGCTCGTTGAGGCTCGAATCGGGGTCCTGAAACACCATCTGAACGTCGCGGCGGAACTGTTTGAGGTCCGCTCCCGACAGCGTCGTGATGTCGGTTCCGTTGAGTTTGACCTCACCCGCAGTGGCCTCTTCGAGACGCATCAGCGTGCGACCGAGCGTGGACTTCCCACAGCCGGACTCACCGACGAGCCCGAGCGTCTCGCCCCGTTTGATGTCGAACGAGACACCGTCAACTGCCTTGACTGGGTTACTGCTGAGGAACCCCCCGTCTTCGTAGTAGGTCTTCAGGTCGTTGACTTCGAGGAGCGTCTCCTGTGTCTCTCGGGTCACTGCTTCTTCTTCTTCGGTCGTCGTCGTACTCATCAGTTGTCACCTCTCTGTGTGTTGCCGTCGCGGTGGATTGCGACCGCCTCGTCTGTCGAGATGTCCTCCGGGTAGAGGAGACACGCTGCGAGGTGTTCGGTGTCGTCCGACCCCACGCTCATGGGCTTCGGATGCACTACGTCACACTGGTCGAACGCCTTCGGACAGCGCGGTGCAAATCGACAATAGGTGGGGTCTTCGTTCGGCGTCGGGACGTCCCCCTCGATAGTCGAGAGGCGGTCGTCCTCGCCGAGCCCTTGCCCCGGAATTGAATTGAGCAGCCCCTGCGTGTAGGGGTGCTTCGGCGACTCGAACAGTTCGACGACCGGCGCGTTCTCGATGATTTCGCCAGCGTACATCACGTTGACGCGGTCTGCGATTTCGGCGATGACACCCATGTCGTGGGTGATGAACATAATCGCCAGGTCGCGTTCTTCCTGTAACTCTTCGAGAAGTTCCAGAATCTGCGCCTGGATGGTCACGTCGAGTGCCGTCGTCGGCTCGTCGCAGATGAGCAGTTCGGGGTCGCACGCGAGCGCCATCGCGATGACGGCACGCTGGCGCATCCCGCCAGAGAACTGGTGGGGATACTCGCGCAGTCGGCGGTTGGCGTCCGGAATCCCGACTGCTTCGAGGAGTTCGATTGCTTCCTGTGTCGCCTTCGAACCAGATAGCCCGCGGTGCAGGCGGAGTGCTTCCTTAATCTGGTTCCCGACGGTGTACACGGGGTTCAGACTGGTCAGCGGGTCCTGGAACACCATCGCGATGCTGCCACCGCGAATCGACCGCATCTGCTTGGGCGATTTCTCGATTAGGTCCTCGCCGTCGAACATGATGCGCCCGTTTTCGATGCGTCCCGGTGAGTCGATAAGACGCATGATAGAGCGGGCAGTGACCGACTTTCCGGACCCGGACTCGCCGACGATACCGACCGTCTCGCCGCGATAGATGTCGAACGAGACGCCGTCGACGGCGCGGATGACCTCTTTGTCGGTGTAGAACGCCGTGCGTAGGTTCTCGACCGACAGGATGGGCTCTGCGTCGGCACGGGTCTTCGTGGACTGGTCGGTGCTCATGCACCACCACCCCCTGCGGCCGCGGTTTCGTTCTCGCCAGTGTCAGCCTGCGGGTCGATAGCGTCGCGGATACCGTCACCGAACGCGTTGAGTCCCGTCACGACGAGCGTGATGAGCACACCAGGGATGAACGAGATGTGCCACGAGGGGCTTGCGACGTACTGCTGACCGTCGGCGATGAGTCGTCCCCACTCGGGCGTCGGAGCCGTAATCCCGAGGTTGAGGTACGAGAGACCGGCGACGCTGATGATGATACCACCGAGACTGAGCGAAGCGTAGATGAGCATGTAGCTGAACACGTACGGAGCCATGTGCTTGCGCATGACCTGCCCGGGTGTCTGACCGAACGATTTCGCGGCGTCAATCCAGTCCTGCTCGGACACCTGGAATGCTGGACCACGTATCGCACGCCAAATGAAGGGCCAGTAGACCAGGCTGAAGATGAGGATAATCAACACCGCACCGTCATATAACTCCCTTACCCAGGTGTTTTGGAAGATGACGAGCATCAAGATGAGGACCATGATGAGTGGTAGTGACTGTATCGAGTCACTCGCCAGCACGACGACCATGTCGGCGAGGCCCTTGTAGTACGCTGTGATCATGGCCAATGCGAGGCCGATGAGACCGGCGATACCGATGGACAAGGTGGCGATGGTCAGGGATATCCTGGCCCCGAACACCACCTGTGTGAATAAGTCCTTCCCGTTTGTCGCAGTCCCGAACGGATGGAATCTGCCGAAGTCGTCGTAGCTCATGGGACCGACGTTTTCGTCACCGGCACCCTGTGACCCCGAACCGATGTTGGCCTCACCGACGAGTGCCGTCTCGACGGACTCGGTTTCTTCGTCGAAGTAGCTGATTTCGTAGTCGTACGGCTGGAGAATGTTCTTCTCCATTGTGGTTGGACCGACGGCGGGCGCGAATACCGCCATAACCACAAACATGATAGTAATGATAAGACCGAACTCGCCCCAGGAGTGTCCCCGGAAGCGGTCGATAACGTCGTCGCGGGGCGTCCAGTCGACGCGGCGGTAGTGTCGACGGAAGCGGTTATACCCGTCCCAGAGCCACGCGAGGACTGCGAACGCGTATGCGTAGACCAAGACGAAACGAACCGCCCACGCTGCTGCGGGCGACAGTCCGAGGAACGTCCCGACGTACTGCGACCCGTCCCAGTAGCCCTGGTTCGGAATGACGTCGCGTGAGACGAGCGTCGGGATGCTCTTCAGCGACTCTTGGAGGGACGCGACGGTGGCGGCCCCCGGGTCCCCCGGAAGCAAGTTGACGATGACGCCGGCGAGCGCACCGAAGACCTGCAAGACTGCACCGAGTTCGACCCCGATGAGTACTGCACCAACGGCTGCCCAGACGAGTGCCGGTTGGGGATTCTCAGCGATACGTTGTCGAAGCGGAAGTTCAGTTTCGGTTTTCGTACTCACTGTAAGTCACCCCTCGTACCCGACGCGCGGGTCGATAATCGTGTACAGGAAGTCCTGTAGGATGTTCGTTCCCACCAGGATGAGGATGAAGATGTACATCAGCGTCCCGATGAGCGGCAAGTCGCCGTTGATGGCTGCGTTGAAGAACAGCCACCCGAGGCCGTTGATAGCGAAGACTGTCTCAACGAAGACAGAACCGCCGAGAAGCAGGAACGCCTCACCCGTGATGATGGGCACGAGCGGGATGAGCGCGTTCCGGAAGATGTGCTTCCAGACGAGCGTCCGTCCGGAGACGCCCTTTGCGCGGGCGGTCTCGACGTAGTTCGAGTTGATGGTCTCGAGGACGGCGGTCCGACCAATACGCATCTCGTTACCCATCGACGCCGACCCGAGGACCAGCGCGGCGGGTGCAATCTGCTTTGTTGCTCGGACGAGTTCGTTCAGCCACTCCCCTGGATTTTGCATGAAGCTTTCGAGCGGAGAGACGAAGAAGCCCAGCGTTGGCGGTGTCACGACGTTCGTCTTCACGATCCACGATTGCCACGTGAAGAAGCCATTCGTCCACTGCCCAGTCTGTGAGAGGGCTGTGACGAGCATAATCGCGAGCCAGAAGTTTGGCATCGCACGCCAGACGATTCCGCCGAAGGAGGCGAAGTAGTCAGACGGCGTGTTCGGGTTCAGCCCAGCGTAGAAGCCGAGCGGAATCCCGACGAACAGCGCGATGAGGACCGACCAGAAGCCGAGCCAAATCGTCCGTGGTGCGTACACTTGGATAAGCTCGTACGCCGTCGTCCCGGGTGCGATAACCCACGACTGGCCGAGGTTGAAAGTGAACAAGCGATACATGAAGTCGAAGTACTGACTCCAGAGCGGTTGGTTCAAGCCGAGATTCGTTCGAATTTGCTCTGCCGCCTCTGGGTTGTACTGTGTCCCCAGAATTGCCGATACAGGGTCCAGTGGACCCAGACGGATGAGCGCGAACGTAATCGTTGTCCCAAATATGACGACAGGAATCGACATCAGTACCCGTCGCATGAAGTACTGCCATCGACTCATGGAGTCACCTCACTGACCGTTCGAGCGGACATTATTGTAAGGGTTTAATGAGAGGGATGGATATGTCTTGCGCTTCCAAGTTGTAATATCGAACTCTCAGGCACTATGGCTGCCGAATATTACGGGCAGAAGTGGCTAATTAAACGATTGTAAAAAATATTTCGAGTGTTGTCTGTCGATTGGCGCGGAAGTGCGCCGGTGGCTTCCCGCGACGCTACGGGTGGTTACCGGTTGAGCTGAACCTTGTTCAGCTTCTGGCGACTCGGGCCCATGCCACCGAACGGTTCGATGTCGACGCTGTCGTACCAGAACGTCTCGTCCTTGCGGTTGTAGATGTTGAGCATCGCAACGTCCTCCCAGTTCGCCTCTTCGATGGCGACGTAGGCGTCGTTGCGGGTTTGCTGGGCGTCGTCGGTCGGTGCCGGGTTGTTGACGACTTCCTGGTAGGCGTCGGTCGCCTTCTGGTAGGCGTCGCCGTTGTCAGCCGTCCAGTTGACGTACGAGATGGGGCCCTGCTTCGACGTGTCCGTCTGCGGCGGGTTCAGCAGCTGGAGGAAGTTGTCCGGTGCTGGCCAGTCAGCAATCCAGCCGAGGGTGTACGCTTCGAGCTGACCGTTGCGGCCGCGTTCGAGGAGCGTCGAGAAGTCGGCCTTCTGAATCTTCATGTTGACGTGAGCCGACGCGAGCTGGTCGCGCAGAATCTTCGCCATCTCCTCCCACGTGTCGGAGTTGTACTGGGTCCACTGGACTTCGAACTTGTTGTCCGGACCGTAGCCAGCTTCTTCCATGACCTCCTTTGCCTTCTGGATGTTCGTCTCGGCGACACCGTACGGGTAGTCGGACTCGATCTTGTCGTTCGCCGCCTGTGCGCCACCGGGGTAGATGGTCGGCGGCGTGAAGACGTACGCCGGGGAGCCGCGACCCTTGAACACTTCTTCGACCATCTGGTCCTGGTTCAGGACGTACGCGAACGCCTGGCGAACCGGCTTCGGGACCTTGTTCATGTTGAAGCCGACGTAGAAGATCGACAGGGTCGGAACGCCGACGTAGTTGGCGGTCTTGCCGTTGCGGAGCGGGCCGTACGTACCGATTTCACGGCCGAACTCGTCAGTAGACTCCACCTGGACCTTACCGGGGTCGTACTGCGCGGTGGGCAGACCGAAGTAGTCTGCGTTCTCGTTCATCGCGTAGTTGTAGCGGGCCGTGTCGTCCTCGATGACCTGCCAGCGGACGTTGTCGACCTTCGCAACTTCACCGTAGTAGTCGTCGTACTTGGTGACGGCTGCGGCGGTACCTTTCTCCCAGAAGTTGAACTCGAACGGACCGGAGCCAATCGGGTTCTTGCTGGCGAACTCCGTGTACTCCATCTCGCCGTCGTAGTCGCCGACGTCACCGACGATGCCTTCCGGCACGGCGGCGAACGAGGTGTAGGCGAGCATCTCGAGGGTGCTGTGGAACGGCTCGTCGAGGGTGACGACGAGCTCGGTCTCGCTCGGGGCTTCGATGCTGAGCGTACCGGGCTTGTAGCTATCTTCGCTGTCCGTCTCGTGCTTGACACCGATGGAATCGAGGATGAAGTAAGCGCGGCGGCTGTTCTCGGAGGATGCGAGGCGCTCCCACGCGTAGGCGAAGTCAGACGCTTTGACCTTCGAACCGTCGTGGTACGTTGCGTCCTCGAGCTGGAACGTGTACGTCGTGAAGTCGTCGGAGACGGTGTAGTCCGCGGCGAGCTCGTTCTCGACCGTCGGCAGTCCGTCCGGATAGGACATCAGGCAGTCGAAGACCTGCTGAATGACGATACCGGAGGACGTGTCCGTCGCCGAAACAGGGTCCATCGTCGTGATGGTCCCCGAGAGGATACGATTGAAGACGGACCCGGAGAGTTCCTGTCCGCTGTCTTCAGCCGTGGTCTGCTGTTCGGTGGTATCATCGCCACCAGTTCCATCGTCTGTCGTCGTCTCTTCTCCATCACCGCCACCGGTACAACCGGCGAGAGCAGCGGCCGTAGCGGCCCCACCCGTTGCCTTCAGGAAACGGCGACGCGAGAGTTTGTTAGTGTCTGGCATTCGGACAACTCTTTCCAGTCCTCGAGGATAAACTTACCGTATTCGATTTGTTTGATATGGTGTGGATTGGTTGGGGTGTAGTTACCCACCCAAACGGCGAAAACTGCCGCGAGAACTGCCGGAACTTACGTCTTGGATTTTAAACTAGTTTTCGAGAGGACAGAATCGACACCCCGTGTTGACGTGGGACACTGCCGTTTCGGGCAACTTATATAGGGGTGACACTATGTATCATACATGACGCCGGATGCGACGGCTTCCGTCGACGACTCAGGCGCCGAGGTTATGTCCTCGGTGGATCGTACTCAGACGGGCCAGCGTCTTATTATCGCGGACATCTCCCGCGACGACGCATGGCTCGCGGCCGACGTAGCCGACGCACTCGCACTCGACGACTGGCGATAATCGCTCTCGCGGTCCACGCGAAGAACATTCACATTTTAGTCTGACTCTCCCGTGACTCGTAGTATGAACGCTCGAGCGGTGACGGTGAGCGAGGAGTACCTCGCGAGCCTCGAACACGGGGCAGACTGGCGCGAGGAGATAGAGGAGTTCTGCGCCAGAAAGGACATCGACTCCGCGTGGTTCAACGCGATGGGTGCCGTCCAAGACGCCGAACTCTGGTTCTACGACCAGAATACCCAGGAGTATCAGTCTGTCACGTTCGACGAACCGCTCGAAGTCGCTTCGTGCGTGGGGAACGTCGCACTCCTCGACGGTGAACCCTTCGCGCACACTCATGCTGTCCTCTCCCGTCGAAGTGGGCAGTCACTCGCAGGCCACCTCAACGCGGGGACCGTCTTCGCGGGCGAACTGTATCTCCGTGCGTTCGAAGAACCGCTCGAACGCGAACACGACGACGTAACCGACCTCGACCTCTGGTTGTAAACCGTGCGCGAAGAGGAAGAACGGTACTTCGGACGCATCGAAGGCCGACTCGACGAGGCGTTCGAAGTCGCACGCGCCGCAAAACAGCAGGGCCACGACCCGAAACAGGACGTCGAAATCCCGGTCGCCAAGGACATGGCCGACCGTGTCGAGAACATCCTCGGCATCGATGGTGTCGCCGAGCGCGTCCGCGAACTCGAAGGGGAGATGTCACGCGAGGAGGCCGCCCTCGAACTCGTGACCGACTTCGTCGACGGCAACGTCGGTGACTACGACTCCCGCGAGGGCAAAGTCGAGGGTGCGGTTCGAACTGCTGTTGCCCTCCTCACCGAGGGTGTGGTCGCCGCACCAATCGAAGGTATCGACCGTGTCGAGATTCTCGAAAACGACGACGGCACCGAGTTCGTCAACGTCTACTACGCCGGGCCGATTCGCTCTGCGGGTGGGACTGCACAAGCACTTTCGGTGCTCGTTGCCGACTACGCCCGCTCACTTCTCGGGATAGACGAGTACAAGGGCCGAGACGACGAAATCGAGCGCTACGTCGAGGAAGTCAACCTCTACGACAAGGAGACTGGCCTCCAGTACTCGCCGAAGGACAAAGAGACCCGTTTTATCGCCACGAACATGCCCATCATGCTCGACGGCGAGGCGACCGGCGACGAAGAAGTCTCTGGCTTTCGTGACCTCGAACGCGTCGATACCAACTCCGCACGCGGTGGCATGTGTCTCGTCATGGCCGAGGGTATCGCGCTCAAGGCCCCGAAGATTCAGCGCTACACCCGACAACTCGACGAAGTGGAGTGGCCATGGCTGCAAGACCTCATCGACGGCACCATCGGCAAGGACGACGGGAAGAACGACGAAAGCGAGGCCGAAGCAGATTCCGAGTCCGACGATGGTGACGAAGACGACGCCGACGCCGCCGAAGACGACGACGCTCACGACGAACCCGAAGGGCCGCCTCGTGTCGACCCCGCCACCAAGTTCCTCCGTGACCTCATCGCTGGTCGCCCGGTCTTCGGCCACCCCTCGGCACCCGGTGGATTCCGGCTTCGATACGGCCGCGCTCGCAACCACGGATTCGCGACGGCCGGCGTCCACCCGGCGACGATGCACATCGTAGACGACTTCATCGCCACCGGGACCCAGATTAAGACCGAACGCCCCGGGAAGGCAGGCGGTGTCGTCCCCGTTGATTCTATCGAGGGGCCGACGGTCAGACTCGCCAATGGCGACGTTCGCCGCATTGACGACCCCGAAGAAGCCGAGGAACTGCAAAACGGGGTCGAGAAAATCATCGACCTCGGCGAGTACCTCGTCAACTTCGGCGAGTTCGTCGAGAACAATCACCCGCTCGCACCCGCTTCCTACGTCTTCGAGTGGTGGATTCAGGACTTCGAAGCGACCGACGCTAACGTACAAGCCCTCCGCGACGACCCGACCGTCTCGCTCGAAGACCCGACTGTCGAGGAGGCACTCGCCTGGGCCGACGAGTACGACGCCCCGCTGCATCCGAAATTCACCTATCTCTGGCACGATATCTCAGTCGAGCAGTACGACGCTCTCACCGATGCTGTCGCAGCGGGCGAGATTGTCGCCGCCGAAGCAGACGGTGGACAGTCGCGCAGCAGCCGAGCAGGTGGTGACCGTGCCGATGGCGGCGATATCGCCGTCGAACCCGAAGACGGAAACGAGGGCACGCTCGTCGTCGAGAACACGCCAGAAATCCGCGAAACACTCGAAAACCTCCTCGTCGAACACCGACAGACCGACGAGGAGCTTCGTATTCCTATCTGGCGACCACTCGCTCGCTCGCTCGGCCTTGCTGACGACCGGGAGCGTACGTGGTCCCTTGATGACCTTTCGGCGCGCGCCCGCGAATGGGACGACGGCGACAACGCCGTCGAGGCGGTCAACGAACTCGCACCGTTCGAAGTCCGCGAACGAGCCCCGACCCGAATCGGCGGTCGAATGGGTCGCCCCGAGAAATCCGAGCGCCGCGACCTCTCGCCTGCGGTTCACACGCTCTTCCCAATTGGCGAAGCGGGCGGGAGCCAACGCGACGTCGGCGACGCCGCTCGGAAATTCGGCGACTCGGGCAAGCGCGGCGAAGTCTCCGTGCGACTCGGGAAGCGAAAGTGCCCCGACTGTGGGCAATTCGGGTTCAAACCGAAGTGCTCCAACTGCGGCGGCCACACGAAGCCTCACTACGAGTGCGACGACTGCGGCACGGTCATCCAGCCCGACGAATCGGGTCGTGTCTACTGTGACCGCTGTGAGTGGGACGTCGAGAGCGCCGAGTGGCAGACTATCGACCTGAACACCGAATATCGGGACGCGCTCGAATCGGTCGGGGAGCGGGAGTCCTCCTTCGAGATTCTCAAAGGCGTCAAAGGACTCACGTCGTCGAACAAGACGCCCGAACCCATCGAGAAGGGCATCCTCCGGGCAAAACACGACGTTTCCTCGTTCAAAGACGGAACCGTCCGCTACGACATGACCGACCTCCCGGTCACGGCGGTCCGCCCCGAAGAACTCGACGTGACGGCCGACCACTTCCGCGAACTCGGCTACGAGACAGACATCGACGGCGAACCGCTCCGGTTCGACGACCAACTGGTCGAACTCAAAGTTCAGGACATCGTCCTCTCGAACGGTGCGGCGAAGCATATGATGCAGACCGCGAACTTCGTCGACGACCTCTTAGAGCAGTTCTACGGGTTGGAGCCGTTCTACAAGATGGACGAGCGCGACGACCTTATCGGCGAACTCGTCTTCGGGATGGCACCCCACACCTCCGCGGCAGTCGTCGGCAGAGTTATCGGATTCACGACAGCAGCTGTCGGATATGCCCATCCGTACTTTCACGCCGCGAAACGCCGGAATTGCTTCCACCCCGAAACCAAGGTTTGGTACAGGGACGAAGCCGATAGCTGGCACTACGACGACATTCGAACGTTCGTAGAGGACCGGCTCGACGACCCAGAGACAGACGACTTCGGAACGTTGGTACAGGAACTCAATGGGGAGGTGTCCGTTCCGTCGATTGGCCCCCACGGAAACGAAGTACTACAACCGGTCGAAGCGGTGTCGAAACACCAATCCCCGGACCACATGATTCGTGTCGAGACGCGGAGTGGTCGAGAAATAACGGTGACTCCAGACCACGAGATGCACGTCTTCGAGGATGGTCGCCTCGTCTCTAAACGGGCAAGCGAAGTCTCGAGTGAAGATTACACGGTCACTCCCGAGCGACTGACGACCGTAGCACCATCGGTCGACACCCCGCGCTTCGACCTCCTCGAAGAATTCTTCGCGATGGACGACTTCCCGATCGACCGGCTAACGATTCGCGGGCTGGAGAGAGACCAGTTGTACGACCTGTTCGAGTCGAAGCTCGCCGATGACTGGGAGGGCGCGTTCTACCCGCTCCAGAGCACTGCCGAACACCTCGGACTCACGAAGAAAGGGTTGAGTAACTATCTCTACCGAGAGAGCCTCCCCGTCTCGCTGCTACGCGAATTCTTCGATACAGATGAAGAACTCCTCTCATACGTACCAGACAACGTGAAGCTGGGACTTACGCGGGACCGGACATCTATCGACCGATACGTGACGTTAGACGAGGACCTCGCAACACTTCTCGGATACTACGCCGCAGAGGGGTTCACCCGAGTACAGGAAACACCGAAAGGGACTGTCAACCAGACGACAATCTGTGGGACTGAACTAGAGGCACGCAGTTTCTTTGTCGAGGTTTTAGAGAACGCGTTCGGTGTCGAGCCATACCGGGAGAACGAGGCAAAGGTGACTGTCTCTGGGCGGCTTCTTCGGACGTTCTTCGATACGATACTCGATGCCGGAGTCCTCGCTACAGAAAAACGCGTGCCGCGGGTGATGTTTAATGCGCCGGATTACATCGTCGAGGCGTACTTGAACGGGTACTTCAGTGGTGACGGTTGCGTTTCCAAAAACGCATTGAAAGTCTCTGCGACGACTGTTAGCCGTGAACTCAAAGAGGATGTTGTTGCACTCTTGAAGCGACTTGGTATCACTGCCCAGGTGAACATCCACGATCCGGTGCCACTGTGCGGGAAGTTCCCGGACCATTACGAAATTGGCGACGAATCGAAATCTGCGCAGTCGTACGTCGTCTACGTCACGTCGTCGGACGCAGTGATGTTCAGCCAGCAAATCGGGTTCCACTTGACTCGGAAAGACGAGAAACTTCGTCGCCAAGTAGACACTATTACACCCGCTGCTCGGCGCGTGTTCGACGGGGGGGACGGAGACTATCTCGTCGAGTCGGTTGCGAGCGTCGAGTACGTCGCTGCGGATACCGACCACACGTACTGTCTCACCGTCGCAGAGACACACTCGCTCGTCGCTAACGACCTCTCGCAAAAGCAGTGCGATGGTGACGAAGACTGTGTGATGCTCCTGATGGACGGCCTTCTCAACTTCTCGAAAGAATTCCTCCCCGACAAACGCGGTGGGCAGATGGACGCCCCGCTCGTGATGTCCTCGCGTATCGACCCTTCGGAAATCGACGACGAGGCACACAACATGGACATCGTCCGGCAGTACCCGCGGGAGTTCTACGAGGCGACCCGTCGGATGGAAGACCCCGACGATTGGGAAGACGAAGTCACCATCGCCGAGGAGTACCTCGGTACCGACCGCGAGTACACCGGATTCGACCACACCCACGACACCACCGACATCGCCGCCGGGCCGGACCTCTCCGCGTACAAGACGCTCGGGTCGATGATGGACAAGATGGACGCCCAGTTGTTCCTCGCGCGAAAGCTCCGGGCGGTCGACGAGACCGACGTAGCCGAGCGCGTCATCGAGTACCACTTCCTGCCGGACCTCATCGGAAACCTCCGTGCGTTCTCCCGGCAGGAGACGCGCTGTCTCGACTGCGGCGAGAAGTACCGGCGGATGCCCCTGACGGGTGACTGCCGCGAGTGCGGTGGTCGAGTGAACCTCACCGTCCACCAGGGTTCGGTGAACAAGTACATGGACACCGCGATTCAGGTTGCAGAGGAGTTCGACTGCCGCGACTACACCAAACAGCGCCTCGAAGTGCTCGAAAAGAGCCTCGAATCTATCTTCGAGAACGACAAGAACAAGCAGTCGGGAATTGCGGACTTCATGTAGGTGTGGCCGTCGGTCCGGTGCAGCTTTTTCCTCCAGGTTTTCGAGNAGAACAAGCAGTCGGGAATTGCGGACTTCATGTAGGTGTGGCCGTCGGTCCGGTGCAGCTTTTTCCTCCAGGTTTTCGAGTCGAGTGACGGAGTCACTCGGGGAGAAAAAGTGGAGAACAAGCAGTCGGGAATTGCGGACTTCATGTAGGTGTGGCCGTCGGTCCGGTGCAGCTTTTTCCTCCAGGTTTTCGAGCGGTGTCCCGCGCACTTCCTCAGCGCACAAGGTGGAATGGACCGCAGATACGATCCCAAAACCATCTGTTAGTATCTGCTCGTGGATTTCCACTCTTGGGGCATAGTGTGGTGATAATCGGCGCTCGCCGATAATGACGTACGACACAAGCCGACCTTGTACACTACTCTAGTTATGTGTCCGGCACGCGCGTGCGAAGTGCTGGCACATTGATCCAGTGCCGAGTACTGTTTTCTTACCCTCTAGTTGTCTTTCGACGTGACACACGCTGACGATTGTGTATGATTGTTTGTTAGATTAACCCGGACGCAAGTGAATTTTCTTCATCAGTATTTCTAGTTCAAAAAAGCTTATGCTGATATCTAGCGGAGTATCTTGTGGAATGGCAAAATCGACTCTCTGGCCGACAGTAGCCGACTTCCCCGACCCTGTGGCGACGGACCACATCACGTACAATCCGTCGTTTGCGGACCTCCGCGACTACTCTGCACACTTCGAGACGACCACCGACTACGAGTCCCCGTCGTACGTCAGTTCGTATCGGTCTCGGAGTGCCGACCGGACCGCGAACGCTGTCGACGATTCGTTCGACGACGACGACTTCGACGTGTTTCAGCGCGGTATCGAGTGGGTGTCTGACCCCTCGAACGACGTGCTCTGTGTCGACCGGGTCGTCGGTCGCCACGAGGAAGTCTCGGCTGTCTGTCGACTGTTCCTCCCGAAGGAGTACGGCCGCATCGCACTCGCGTGGGCCAAACTCCTCGAAGAGCCCGAAGACGGTGCTGAACCGGACTTCGTCACTGTCCAACTCCCCGACGCTACCGACGAGCCGTGTATTCGTATCCTCCCCGAAGAAGGACTCACCACGGTCCTCGGCAGCGACTACACTGGTGAGGCGAAAAAGTCGTTCCTGCGACTGTTCATGCTCCGTGCGAAGCAGGCCGGTGGGCTCGGACTGCACGCCGGGAGTAAGCGAGTCGCGCTCGACGCGGCCGACGGCCGCCGCGAGGTCGGACAGCTCTTTTTGGGACTGTCGGGAACCGGTAAGTCGACGCTCACCAGCCACGGTCTCTGGTTAGACGACCCGGAGGGCGCGGAGATGCTTCAGGACGACGTCTGTGCACTGCTCCCCTCGGGAACTGTCGCCGGTAGTGAGGGCGGCGGCCTCTACATCAAGACGCTCGGCCTCGACGCCGACGAACAGCCCGAACTCCACGGGGCGGCGACCGACGACAGCGCGGTCCTCGAAAACGTCGCCGTCGACGACGACGGGACCGTCCACTTCGACGAACCGCGCCACGGGCGGAACGCGCGTGCGGTGATTCGACGTGACCACCTCGAAAGCTCGGCGGACGACATCGACCTCGAACAGGTCGACCAGGTGTTTTTCATCACGCGAAACCCGCTGATGCCACCGATTGCGAAACTCGACGAGTCGCAGGCGGCAGCCGCGTTCATGCTCGGCGAGTCCGTCGAGACGAGCGCCGGCGACCCCTCGCGCATCGGCGAACCGATTCGGGTCGTTGGAACCAACCCCTTCATCGTCGGGTCGGAGGGTGAAGAGGGCAACCGCTTCCGTGACCTCATCGACGACCTCGACGTGGACTGTTTCGTCATCAACACCGGTGCGGTCGGTACCGACGACCCTGTCGATGTCGGCGTCGAAGAGACCATCGCCATTCTCGAAGGTGTCGCCCGCGAGAACATCGAGTGGACCCACGACGACACGCTCGGTCTAACCGTTCCGTCGGCTGTTCCCGGCATCGACATCGAGCAGTTCGCGGTCGCCGACCACGTCGAAGACTTCGCCGACGCCCACAGCGACCTCCGTGCCGAGCGGACGTCCTACCTCGAACAGTTCTCGGACCTCGACGACGACATCGTAGACGCGACGTACTGACCACCCCCACGAGACGGGGCTTCACCTTCCTTTTCGACACCTGAGCCGAACTCGTTTCTGACACTCCGTGTTCGACGATACTGTTCAGCCTCTTCTCTAATTCTATATCGCGCTATTCAGTTTATTACTTATATTCGGGTCGCTGTCGCAGCCACAAGTGCGGCTCGGTGGCCATTCGAATTTAGGTCGTTGCATGACTAATGTGGGCATATGGCAACCAAAAGTGAGCCAACGGTCGGAATGACGGTCTACACCGAGGACGGAATCGAAATCGGAACCATCCGCGGCTTCGACGAGGACGGTTTCTTCGTCACGACCCGCGAGGGGATCGAGGGGATGTCCATCGAACACGAGCGCGCGGGCCACGAGTTCGGCGAGGCGGAGTTGATGTGGCGGTGTGACGAGTGCGGCGAGATGGGCTCTGTCAACGACTTACCCGACACGTGTCCCAACTGCGGCACCGAGCGGGAGAACATCTACTACTGGACCGAAGATTGAGACGCGCGGCCCGCAGACTCCTCGATTTTTATCGCCCGACGTGTACGTCCAGCCATGCGTATCCTCGTCTTCGGCGCGGGCAGTCTCGGGACGCTCATCGGCGGACTTCTCGCGTCGGTCCACGACGTGACGCTCGTCGCCCGCGACCCTCACGCCTCGCGGGTCGCTGAGGCTGGCCTCGACATCGTCGGCGCTGAATCTCGGCACGTCTCCCCAGATGCGACGACGGTACAGACGGGCCACGACGCCGACCTCGCCTTGGTAACCGTCAAATCGTTCGACACGGACGCCGCGGCCGAGTCACTTGCCGAGTGCGACGTCGACGCCGTCCTCTCACTGCAAAACGGACTGACCGAGGAAACTCTCGAATCGGCCCTTAATGTGCCTGTTCTCGCCGGAACCGCGACCTACGGCGCTCGCCTCGTCGACCCGGGTCGCGTGGAGTGTACCGGAATCGGCCGCGTCGTTCTCGGCGCGCTCGGTGGCGGACCCTCTCCGCTCGCAGAACGTGTCGGAAAGGCGTTCCGCGACGCCGACATCAACACGCTCGTCGCCTCGGACATGCCGCGGCGTCGCTGGGAGAAACTCGCCGTCAACGCGGGCATCAACGCCGTCACCGCACTCGCGCGGGTCGAAAACGGCGCGCTCGCCAGCGATGACGCGCACGACGTTGCTCATCTGGCCGCTCGCGAGACGGCCCGCGTCGCTCGGTTAGAGGGCGTTCGCTTGCCCAACCGAGTGGCACGCGACGCTATCGACCGGGTCGTCGAGAAGACCGCTGCGAACCGCTCGTCGATGCTGCAAGACGTAGACGCGGGTAAGCGAACCGAAGTCGACGCCATCAACGGTGCCGTGGTCGACAGTGCCACCCGCCACAACTTCGAGGTGCCGACGAATCGGACGCTCACGGCGCTCTTGCGGGCGTGGGAACGAGGAGAAGGGCTTCGGTAGGGCGGAAAGACAGCCGCTATTCGAGGTAGCCGAGGTCGCGAAGGCGCTCTTGTGCCTCGTCGTCCATCTGGTCGACCGAATCGTCTGAAACGTCGGTATCAAGCGCGTCGGTCCACGCGCCGCCGATTTCGTCTTCGAACTCCGCGAGCGCGGCTTCGGTCTCGCGGATGGCCTCGTCGTCCGAGTCGGCGAGGTTCTCTAACTCCTCGGGGTCGGTGTCGAGACGGAACGCCTCGTCTTCGATACGGTCGATGCGGGTGTATTTGGCGTCCGTGCGCCGTGCAGACCGCATCCGCGAGTAGAACCGAGTGTTCTCGCCGAGGACGATGTTCGCGCTCGCGGCCTTCTCTTCGAGTTGCTTGAGTTCGACCACGGGACGCGAGTACTCGACGAACGCGTACTCGCCGTCGCGGAGTTGGCCGGGGTCGTCATTCGTCGCCTTGGCGAAGTCGCGGTAGTCCACCGAGAGGAGCGACCGCGTCCGGTCGAGGGCGATAGCGTCGTCGCCGGGACTCGCGGGCTCGCCGCCTTCGACGCCGAGCGAGTCGAGCACCGTGTGATAGAGGTCCACCAGTTCGACCTGGTCCTCGCGGCGCTCTGCCCCGAGTTTCGGGTGCTTGACCATGAGCGGGACGTTGATGAGCGGGTCGTAGAGGCAGAATTCGTGGCCGTAGAGGCCATGCTCACCGTGGAGTTCGCCGTGGTCGGCACAGACGACGACCATGGTGTCGTCCCACTGGCCGGTCTCTTTGAGGTGGTCGAACAGGCGGGTGAGTTGGTCGTCGATGTGGGCGATTTCGGCGTCGTAGAGGCCGCGGATGTCCTCCCACTCGTCGTCTTCGATTTCGTAGGCTCCGGCGTTGTACTCCTTGGAATTCTGGCACACCTCCGACGAATCGACGCCCGGTGCGAACTCGTCGGCGTACTCCTTCGGCGGGTGGTACGGGAGGTGTGCGTCCATCAGGTTGATGAAGGCGAAGAACTCCTCGGAGTCGTCGATGAAGTCGATAGTCTGGTCGATGACTGTGGGTGTCTTCGAGTCGGCACCCTCACCGCCGGCGAGATACTCGTGGGCGGTGTTGCCGAGGCTGACGAGCTTGTCGGCGAGCGCGCGGAGGGTGTCGCTGTCGTTCATCGTCTTCCAGGCCTTCGCCAGCGGCCCGGAGAGGAAGTCGCCCGGCATGACTTCGAAGAAGTTGTCCTGTTCGTCGAAGCCGTCGGTCAGGTGTGTGTAGGGCGTAATCCAGGCGTTCGAGGAGTAGCAGGCGGTGTCGTACCCGGCGGCCGAGAGTGTCTCGGCCAAGGTGGTCGCGCCTTCGAGGTAGGGGTTTTCCTGGTCGGCACCGTGTTGACTCGGGTACATCCCGGTGAACAACGACGCGTGGACTGGCAGCGTCCACGGCGCGGGCGCGACGGCCTGCTCGAAGACGGTCGCCTCCTCGGCGAACTGCTCGAGTCCCGGCGTCGTCGGTCGGTCGTACCCGTACGGGGTGAGGTGGTCCTTTCGGACCGTGTCCATGACGACGAAGAGGACGTTCTCGGGCGACTCGGCGGTCATACCCCACGGTGGGGCGTAGTCGCCGATAAAACTCCTGTTCTCGGATGCGCGTCAGTCGAACGACACGCTAGAACCGAACTGCAGCCGCTTAGAAGGGCGCTTGCGGGCCTTGGTCGTCTTCGCGGTCGTCGGTGGTGTCGCCGGGGAACGACGGGCTCCCGCCGCGGCTCTCGCCACCCATGCCGTCTCCGTCCATACCGGTGTCGGCGTGGACTTCGTTGATTTCGGGAATCTCCTTGACCATTCGCGTCTTGATGGCCTGGATGGTCATCGGGGAGATGCCACAGCCGGAGCAGGCACCGCCGAGGAGAATCGTGACTTCGCCCGACTCGCGGTCGAGGTCACGAATGGCTGCGCTGCCGCCGTGCATCTGGATTTGCGGGAAGTTGCGGCGGAGGAAATTAACGACACGCTCTTTGAGGTCGTCCTCGCCGTCCTGCGTCTCCGTGCTCATGGGCGCGGCTTCGGGGTGAACGGGCTTAGGCCTTTGGTTCGGGTTAGGCTTCGACGCCGAAGACGCGGTGCAGTTCGGCCTCGATTTCGTCGATATAGCGTTCGAGAACCGCATCGAGCTTGTCATCGTCCACGACGACGGCAGTGAGCCGCTCGCCGGGGTTTTTCGGGAGTTCGACGACGAAGTCGCCGTCCTCGTAGAAGGGCTCAGACTCGTTGAGAATCTGCTGGTCGATGCCGTGGATGAGCGTCGAGTCGAACTCGTCGTTCATCGTCTCGAACGCGTTCTTGTACGCTCGCTGGAGCTGAGGGAAGTAGTGGACGTATTTGTCTTCGAACTTCTCGGGGTCGAAGTCGCTCATACCAGTGCTTTCCCGTTGCCAGCAAAAAATCGGACGATTGGCCGGTGCACGCTCCGCTCGCGCGAATAGTGTTCTCGAACGATGTGTTGAGACACACAATAATGTTGCAAATATTATATTAATCTTCTAACTGATTGTAGGACTGGGATGGAAGTACCTCCTACCGAAACAGACTGTCCGCAGAACTGTCCGACAAGTGAGGTGCCGTAACTCATGTCTCGTCGCTCATCGTCTGAGACGGCCATGGAGTGGTCCTCAGTGCTCGTTCGGCTCGCCCTCGCGATTCCCATCCTCATCTCTGGTGTTGGGAAGGTCTTTGCAGTCGGCCCGAAAGCCATGGGAATCTCGAATTTTGCAGGGTTCTTGGCGAACCTCGGGGTTCCACTGCCGACTGCGGTCGCTTGGGGTGTCGGCCTCGTCGAACTCTTCGGCGGGCTCCTGTTGCTGGTCGGGTTGCTCGTCCGCGTCGTGGGCGGGTTGGTCGCCGTCGTCATGTTCGCTGCGACGGTGCTCGTCCACCTCCCGAACGGATACCCCGCTTCGGATGGCGGCGTCGAATTGACGCTCACGCTGTGTCTGGTCGCTCTCGTCGTCGTGTTGCTGGGACCGGGTGCGTTCTCACTCGAACGCGCACTGTTCGATGGTGAGTTGCTCGCGTCGAGTTCGAAGCACTCGATGCAGGCGGACTGACTCCACATGTTCCCTTTTTGATGGCCGCCAGAACGTTGGAGAGCGATTGAACCTCGCCTCGCGCTCGTTTCGTATAGCGTCTATTCATTCATCCTTGTCAGCTGGCGACAGAGTGATTCCTCTCAGCGAGCGCCTCAGATGTAGGAAATCGAGCGACGCGATGCGTCACTCGACGAGTGGGCTGTCCACGCGCGCTGCGAGAAGCTCGCTTGCGACGTGGATAGATACCAACTCGTTGATTAGCTCGTCTAGCGACTCGTCCTCCTCGCACAGCGCGTCGAGTCGCTCGACGGTTCGACGGTTCAGCTCGACCGTCTCTGTCTCTACCTCCGGTTCGTAACCAACCGGGTACTCGTATTCGAACCTGTTCGATTTTGCTGTCGCCATCGGCGTCCCCCCGACCGACCGGCACGGCCGGTACCGTGTCATACACAAGCATCCAATATGAGGATTTCGCGGATTTCGGTGGGTACGAGCGAGAATTTGCGACTATTCCGGATTCTGAGAGAGTCAGTAAATCAGCACCGATAAACCAGATACCGCGATATTGAATGTACATTGGCGTGCGAATTGGGAGCCGGACAGACAGTGAGTCGTGGAGGAATCGAGTGAGCCGCTTGTTATTTGTTAACTGAATACACAATCTGTGTATGGCGACCGACTCGGACCTGTACACTGACGACGGTGTTCTGAAGAAGAAACACTACAAGCGCGAGCTCCACCGGCTGCAAGAAGAGTTGGTCAAACTCCAGTACTGGATAAAAGAAAACGACCTCCGAGTCTGTGTCGTCTTCGAGGGGCGCGACGCCGCGGGGAAAGGCGGCGTTATCAAGCGAATCACGCGACGGCTCAACCCGCGGGTCGCACGCGTCGTCGCGCTCGGAAAGCCCACCGACCGCGAACAGGGACAGTGGTACTTCCAGCGCTACGTCGAGCAGTTACCGACAGAGGGAGAGATGGTGCTTTTCGACCGAAGTTGGTACAACCGCGCGGGTGTCGAGCGCGTGATGGACTTCTGTACCGACGAGGAGTACGAAGAGTTCCTCCGAACCTGCCCGGAGTTCGAGCGGATGCTCGTCCGGTCGGGAACGATTCTCATCAAGTACTGGTTCTCTATCAGCGACGACGAACAGGAACGGCGTTTCCAGAAGCGCTCCGACGACCCGAAGCGGCGGTGGAAACTGAGCCCGATGGACCTCGAAGCGCGCTCGCAGTGGGTCGAGTACTCGAAGGCGAAAGACGAGATGTTCGAACACACTGACATCGACGAGGCACCGTGGAACGTCGTCCACGCCGACGTGAAACGCCACGCGCGACTGAACTGTATCTCACACCTGCTGGACCAAATCGACTACGAGGACCTCACGCCCGACCCGATCGAACTCCCGCCCAGACAGGACAACACCGGATACGAACGCCCGCCAATCGACAGTCAAAACTGGGTACCGGCGAGGTTCGGAGCGAACCCAGTCGACGAGTGAGAGGTCCGACTTTCGCTCTCTACGCTAACTGCTCGCCGACGATGCGGTCCGCTTCGGCGATGAACTCCTCGACGGTGCCCTTCGGAATCGTCGCGCCCGCAGCGACGTCGTGGCCGCCGCCGTCGCCGCCGACTGCACGAGACGCCTCGCGCATGACCGCCGAGAGGTCGAGACCCTTGCGAACCATCACGTACGACCCGCGCGAGGAGACTTTCACTTCGCCGTCTTCCTTGTCGGCGAACGCGAGGACAGGAATCCCAGCGCGCGTCGCGTCAGTACCGACGGACATCCCGGCGACGATGCCGACGATTGTCTCGCGAATCGCGTCGCCCGCGTCGAACCACTGGAGGTTCTCTTCGACCGTCACCCCGTGGTCTTTCACCCAGTTGAGCCCGTTCGAGAGATGTTTGCGGTGGTTCTGGAGGAGTCGGCGCGCCCGGTCGAGAGCGCGGTCGCGGTCGCCGAGACAGACCGCGAGACCGACATCCGCGCGGTCGTAGCGGGCTGTCGCGTTCAACACCGTCGAGAACTCGCTTACGTCGCGGAGTTCGGTCCCTTCGGCTTCCTGCGTCAGGACGTAGGTCGTCCCCACGAGGTCGTCGATGCGTCTGGCGGGAACGCCGCTGGCGATGGCTCGGCGCATCAGGGCACTGGCGAGCGTCTGTCGCTCGTCGCCCGTCAGGTCGACCCAGCGCTTCCACTCGCCGTCGTCGTCGCGGCAGGGCACGTCGAGTTCGGTCAGGAACTCGATGGCTCCCGCTTGGTCGTTGGAGATGCCCGGAATCCGCACGTCGGTCGCGTATTCGAGGAGTTTGGGAAGCGGTCGCGTCTGGCGGCCGTAGATGAGGAGGTCGGTTCCCTCGTCGACGACACCTGCCTCGATACCCTCTTCGACGATGCCTTCGTTCGCGCCGTGGAGGCCGCCGTCGGAGTCTTGCATGTCGCCGACTGCGCCGACGACGGCGAGGGCCGCGAGGTCGCGGTTGTCGCCGCCCTCGGGTTCGAGCGCCCGCGCGAGGACGTAACTCGCGCCCGCCCCGGAGAGTTCGGTCGCGCCATCGATACCGAACCGGAGAGGGTTGAGATGGTGTTCCGTCTCGACGCCCTCGGCCGGTTGGTGGTGGTCGGCGATGACCGGGTGGAAGTCGCCTGCGGCCTCGTGCTCGGCGATGATGTCGAGTTGGCCACTCCCAAAGTCAGTGAAGAGAACGGTGTCGTAGTCGGTCGCGGCGATGTCGGCGACCGACGCCGCGTCGAGTTGGCGACAGAACACCGTCTCGAACGGAATCCCGGCGCGTTCGAGCGCGGTCGAGGCGATGCCGGCGCTGGTCAACCCGTCGGCGTCGATGTGCGAAGCGAGAAGCACGCTGTCGGCGTCGCGGAGGCGGTCTGCACACGCCGTGGCGTGGGCCGTGAGGTCGGGGACGGGTCCGTCCATCAGTTCGATACTCTCGTCGTCACCGGCATAAACGCTGGCTGTTCGTGGTTGGTTCGGCTGTCCGGGTTGGGAGTCCGGTTGTTCGTGAGACGGGCATGCTGTGACGAGGTGGTCACGTCTTGGTACAAAAACCTGCGGAGAAAACGGGGGAGGCGGTGTGTTGGTTCAGAGCCGTCGCGTCACGACGAATAGCAACACGGCCGCAGCGACAGTCAACACCGTAACCATCGCCCATCCAGCGCCGTACCCAGAGAACTCGACTAACGCGCCGAACAGTGGTGGTGCGACGAGCCCGCCAGCGTTGATGGCGGTCTGGCCGCCGGCGGTCGCCGCGCCGATGTCGTCGTCGTCGACGACGCTACTCAGACAGGAGTAAAAGACGCCGGTCGAGCCGTGAATCGTGAGGCCGAGCGCGACGAAGACGCCGAGTGTGAGTACCAGCGACCCGCCGGACCCGGCGAGCAGGGCAAACAGAACGGTCGCACCCGTAAGCTGGACGAGTGCCACAGTCGCCGCGCCGCTTGCGCCGCCGAGTCGGTCCGCGAGGCTTCCAGCGCCGATGCGACCGACGCTGCCCGTGACTTGCGTCGCCGCGAGGACGATACCCGCCATCGACGCGCTCGCGCCGACCACGTCCTCGACGTAGAGGATGGTGTACCCGAGCATCGAGTAGATAGACGCGCCGACGAAGAGTCCCGCCGCGACGAGTGCGACGTAGGTTCGGTTGCTTCCGAGACCGGCGAGTTCCGGCGGTTCGAGGCGACCTGTCCCGTCGGTCCCACGATAGCTGACGGCGAACACGAGTGCGTACCCGACCGCGACGACGGCGATGAGCCAGAAGCCGACCTGCCACGCCGCGAACGCCGCGATACCGGTGACGATGAGCGACGACGCGCCGCTCCCGGCGGTGACGCCGACTTGCTTGAGTCCCATCGCGAGGTTCTTGCTTCCGGCAGGTGCCGCGGCGACGATACCCCGATTCGATGCGGGCATCGCCGTGGAGTAGGCCGCCCCGAGCAGGGCGACTGCTCCCAACAGAAGGGCGTACGACCCGGTTGCTGGCGTAAATGAGACGACGACGAGCGCGACGGCGAGCGCGAGCAACCCACCGAGCATCACTGGTTTTTCACCGAAGCCATCGACGGCCGCACCGCTCGGGAACAGCGCGACGGTGTAGCCGAGCAGTCCGGCGGTCAGGAAGAGCCCCACCAGCGACTCCGAGATGGAAAACGCCTCGCGGACGAACCCCGTGGCGGCAAAGAGCGTGTAGTAACAGAGACTCGCTGCGGTCTGCCACCCGGCGACTGCGCCGACAGCCCGCCACGACCCACGCTGGGACGGGCGTGTCTCCGGACCTCCAGTGTCGCCCGTACCCGTGGTGTCACCCGTGTTCCCGGTGTCTGTCACACCCGAGGTGTCGCCGCTCACTCGTGGTACGTCGGCGCGGCCGTCTCGACCACGTCGCAGGCGAGGGCGTCGAAGGTCGCCTCGTCGGGGACGATATCGACCTCGATACCGTGTGATTCTGCCGTCTCGCGCGTCGGCGGGCCGATAGCACCGACGATGGCGTCGTTCAGCCCGGCGATAGTTTCGTCACGAATGCCGCGGTCTGCGGCGGCGTCGAGGAAGTGCTCGACTGTCAGCGACGAGGTAAACAGCGCGGCTTCGAGGTCGCCGTCGGCCGCCATGACTGCTGCCCCGCCCGAGCCTTCGGGGCGCACGAGTCGATAGAGAACCGTCTCGTGAACGTCGGCACCGGCGTCTCGAAGGCCGTCGAGGAGGATCTGACTCCCGTGGTCGCTGCGGGCGACTTCGACCGTCGCGCCCGCAACGTCGTCTGCGAGGCACTCGACGAGTCCGGCGGAGGTGTACTCCTCGGGGACGTGTTCGACTTCCCAGCCAGCGTCTCGCGCGGCACCGGCGGTCGTCGGGCCGATACAGCACAATGTTGCTTCGCCCGGATTCCACCCGTCGGCCGCGAGGAGTTCGACGCCGGTCTTACTCGTGAGGACGACGAACTCGGCGTCTTCGGGTGTTGCGCCCGTCGGCTCGATAGCCAGCATCGGGTCGGCGACTGGTGTCGCACCGAGCGAGTCGAGGAGTTCGACGGCGTCCGCGAGGCGGTCGTCGTCGGGGCGGAAGACGGCAGCGCGAACTTGCTGGGTCATTCGCTCGATTCCTCGCTCGCGTTCGACTTCGGTGTGTCGCTCGCGGCCGTCTCAGCCAGCGCGTCGATGCCGCCGTCGCGGAGGAACGACTTCACGCGGTCGCGAACGCCCGCAACTTCGCCGATGACGGTGATAGCCGGCGGTTCGATGTCGGCCTCGTCGCGCACGTCGACGATGGTGTCGAGGGTGCCCGTGGCGACGCGCATCTCCGGCCACGTCGCGCGCTCGATGAGTGCGACGGGCGTCTCGGGGTCCATCCCCGCGTCTCGGAGTTCGCTCGTGTACAGCGGGAGTTTGCCGACGCCCATGAGGACGACGAGCGTGCCGCCGGTCGCCGCCAGCGCCTCCCAATCGACTGCCGACTCGTCTTTCGTCGGGTCTTCGTGACCGGTGACGAACGAGACAGACGAGACGTAATCGCGGTGCGTGACGGGGATACCGGCGGAACCGGGGCCGCCCACGGCGGAGGTGATGCCGGGGACAATATCGAACGGAATCCCGTTCTCAGCGAGGTGTTCCATCTCCTCACCGCCGCGGCCGAAGACGAACGGGTCGCCGCCTTTCAGGCGAACCACGTCGTTTCCGTCGCGTGCGAGTTCGACCATCCGTGCGTTGGTGTACTCCTGCGGCGTCCACTCGCCGTCGGCGCGCTTGCCGACGTCTTCGCGCTTTTCGGCCGGAATCATGCCGAGAATCTCCGGGCCGGGGAGCTTGTCGTGGAGTACTACGTCCGCCTCGTCGATGAGGCGTGCGGCCTTCATCGTCAGCAGTTCCGGGTCGCCCGGGCCGCTGCCGACGAGGTGGACTGTCCCGACTGATTCGGCGTCTGTGTCGTCGGTGCCGCGTTCTGCCCCTGTCATCTCACTCGTCCTCGGCGTCCGCGCTCGCTTCCTCGATAAGCTGTCCAGCGCCGCGCTCTCGGAGGTCGGCGGCGAAGTCGCGGGCGGCGGTGGCGTGGTTTCCAATCGGCAGGTCGCGGGTCGTCTTGATGGCCTCGGAGCCGTCGGTCGCGAGGACGTGCACGTCCACGTGGACGTGTTTGCCCTGTACGAGCGCGTGGATGCCGACCGGTGCGATACAGCCGCCGCCGAGCTCCGCGAGAATTGTTCGCTCGACCGTCGTCTCGACGCGCGTTCGCGCGTGGTCCAGTTTGTCGTGAACGAGGTCGATAATCTCTTCGTCGGACGCCGTCACCGCGATAGCTCCCTGTCCGGGTGCGGGCACGAAGTCCGAGCGGGGGAGTCGCGCGTAGGAGACCTTGTCCAGCAGTCCGCTTCGCTTGAGTCCCGCTTCGGCGAGGACGATAGCGTCGTACTCGGTGTCGACCTTGCGCTCCATCGCCTGCCGTTCGAGTTCGGAAAGGCTGTCGAACCACTCGTCGACGCGCTGGTCGAACTCGCCGTCGTGGTCGGTCTTCCCGTGTTTTCCCTGCCGTTCTTTGTCGTCGTCGACGCGCTGTTCGTGTTCGCGCTGGAGGTGCGTCGCCAGCAACTTCTCGACGCGGGTGTCCACGTTGCCTCGGAGTGGCTCGACTTCGAGGTCGTCGCGGTAGTTGAGCAGTTGCGCCTGCCGCCGGAGCGACGAGGTGCCGACGACTGCGCCCTCCGGTAGGTCGTCGATGTCGTGGCCCTCGCGCGTCACGAGCACGTCACCGGCTGGCGCGCGCTCGGGAACGCCCGCGACGACGAGGCCGTTCGGCTTCTCGGTCGGCATGTCTTTCATCGAGTGGACCGCGGCGTCCACCTCTCCGTCGAGAACGCGCTCGTCGAGTGCACGGACGAACGCTCCCGTCTTGCCCAGTCGGTGGATGAGCGTGTCCTGAATCTTGTCCCCCTCGGTCTCGACTTCGACGAGCTCCACGTCGAGTCGCCGACTCGCGAGCGCGTCCTGTACGCTCGCCGCCTGTGTGCGCGCGAGCGCCGACCCTCGCGTCGCGAGGCGAAGCGTCCGATTAGTCATACGCTGTTGTCTGCGTCCCGCGTTGAAAAGCCCTCCAGTTCGCGTCCGACACGCTGAGGTGTGACGTGTCGAACGAAGGGAAAAACGAATGGCCGCCGCCTGCGACGATTCCGGCATGCCCTCCCGCGACGGTTCAAATTCCTCCCACGGCGACTCTGCCACGCCCTCCCCCGACGACTCCGGTACCTCTCTCTTCGGTTCGCTGCTCCAGCAGGTCGGCGACGTCGTCGTCGTCGCACTCTTCTTGTTCGGATTGACCGCAGTCGTCGGCCCATTGGACCTACTCGTCTCGTCGCTCGGTGTTGCCCTTCCGCACTTCTCCGGGCTCATCGCCGCGGGTATCGTCGGATTCGGTATCGTTCTCTTTCGCCCGCTTCGACTCCGACTCGTCGTTCGTGTCTGGGTCGTCGGTCTCGTCACGACAGTCATCTCGACGACGCTTCTCGTCTTCTTCCAACTGGAAAGCAACGTCCCTGGAATCGCCCTCGCGTGGGCTGTCGGCGTCGTATTCGGTCTCGTGATGGCTTACCCGCCGTTTTGGAAACAGGCGGAAGCGAGACTCCGGGTCGAAGACGCATGAGTTGTGAGTCGAAGACGCGTGAGTTGCGGGCCGCAGAACTCAGCGCTCCACCACGACTTCTCTGGTGTTGTTGGCGTCGAGGCCGAACAACAGTCCGGCGAGGAACAGGAGTTCGTTTCCCGAGTAGTACTGGGTGACGATGAAATCGACGAGGCCGATGTCGGGCGCTGCGACGCCGAAGACGACCAAGAGAAGCGCGATAATCGCCGCGAGTCCGGCGACTGCTCGGACGACGATACCCGAGACGAAGCCGACGACAAAAATCACGACCGCCGCGAGCAGGCTCATCGCTTACTCGGTCGGGGTCACAGGAACGTAGTAGTCGTACGCTGACGTTGGGTCTCCCGACTCGAACTCGGGGCCGTACAGTTCGAACTCCGGGCTCGCCCCGTGTTCGTATCCGGATTGCGGTAGCCACTCGCTGAGGACTGCTTCGTGGTCGCTCTCGAAGCGTTCGAGTGTCGTCTCGAAGACTGCGTAGCTTCCACCTGGAACGTCTACGGTGACGAGTTCGTCCGGGACCTCATCTGGGGTGTCGACCGCGACACCGACAGTGTAGTCGAACTCCATCGTCTCCAAATCGACGTCGGTCATGACGCCGAACGCCTCGTCGCCGGTGGCAAGTGACTGGAATTCGTCCCAGCGCTGGCCGAACTCCTGCCAGAGGGCCTCGAAAATCGAATCGTCGCCCTCGTAGTGGGTCTGAATACCGACGACAGTCGTCGGTTCCCGGTCCACGATTTCGGGTATTACTGCCGCGCTATCATCACTATCTGGGTGTTTCTTGGAATGTGCCATGAGTTTCACGCCTCACCCCAAGGTACGACTCTCTTCTAGATAACAATATGACATCATTCTCATCGGATGGGAGTCCGTGTGCGGTGAATCGAAGAAGAATCCGGGATGCAGTGTCTCTTGCGGGCGACTCTCAGGTCTCCCTCGGTGCGACTACAGCGCTTCCTTGTACGCTTCCAGCGTCTCCTCGATATCTTCGTCCGTGTGCGCGTAGGAGACGAACTGGCCTTCGAACTGATTCGCACTGAGGAACACGCCCTGGTCTTTCATCTCCTGCCAGAAGACGCGCTCCCAGCGGTCGGTCTCGGCTTTCGCCACGTCCGCGCCGGTCTTTGGGCAGTAGTCGTAGTTCGGACACGCCTCGTGTTGCGTACAGCCGTCGTTGCACGCGTCGGCGCGGTCGGGTGCGCCGTGACGCGTGAACACCGTCTTGAACATCGAGTCGGTGCCGACGACCGTGTACTCGGGTGCTTGGTCTTCGAGGATGTCGGTGATGCCGCGGCGGAGTTTCTCACCGAGGCGGTTGACGTGGTCGTACACGTCGTTTTCGGCGGCGTACTTCAGGTACTCGTGGCCCGCGGCCATCGTGACTGGGTGACCCGAGAAGGTGCCGGACTGGAACACGTCGCCGCCGGGGGTGAACTGCTCGATGAGGTCGGCCCGGCCGCCGATTGCGCCGACGGGGAACCCGCCGCCGATAATCTTCCCGAACGTCGTGAGGTCGGGCGTGATGCCGAACTTACCCTGCGCGCACTGCAGACCGCCGACGCGGAAGCCCGTGATGACCTCGTCGAAGATGAGGAGCGCGCCGTGTTCGTCCGTGAGGTCACGGAGCGTCTGCAGGTAGCCGTCGACGGGGTGGATGATGGCCGTGTTGCCGAGGATTGGCTCGGTCAGGACCGCCGCGATGTCCTCGCCGTGTTCCTCGAACACTTCGTGAGCCGTCTCGGGGTCGTTGAACGGGACGGGAATCGTGTGTTCAGCGAACGACGACGGAATACCGGGTGAACTCGGGGACACACCGTCGGGTCCACCCTCAACGAGCGTGGTCTCCTGTGCGCCGTGGTAGCCGCCTTGCATGACGACGATTTTGTCGCGGCCGGTGGCCGCGCGGGCGAGTCGCACTGCCGAGACGGTCGCTTCGGTCCCGGAGTTGACGAAGCGAATCATCTCGACCGAGGGGACGTGTCTCGCGACGAACTCGGCGTGTTCGACTTCGATTTCGGTTGGCGCGCCGTACATCGGCCCGGCAGCGGCGTGCTTCTGGACGGCGGCCTGCACCGGTTCGGGGGCGTCGTGGCCGTAGAGCAGCGGCCCGTAGCCCATCACGTAGTCGATGTAGCGGTTTCCGTCGGCGTCGATGACGTGTGCGCCGTCACCGCGCTCGACGAAGAACGGATACGGCTTCGTGGCCCGAACCGAGGAGTTCACACCGCCAGCGAGGACTGAGAGCGCACGGTCGTACAGCCCGCGTGACTCGTCGTGGTTCATACGCGGCGGTTCGAACGCTCGGGGGAAAGAGCTTACTGGCTCGACTCGTCGTTCTGTGAAGCCGTCCCGTCAGCGGATTTGGTGGCGTCAGCGACGCCTCCGGCACCCGGCGAATCGGTCGCGAGCGCCCCTGCCAACAGGAGGCTCGCCGCGTTGTTCAGCGAGTGAATCGCCATCAACGCGACCACGTCGCGGACGATGAGGTACAGGACCGTCGTCAAGAGCGCCGGAACTGCGATTCGAGCCACTGCGCCACGATTCCAGCCGACTGCGTGGCCGAGAGTGAACGCCACGAACGAGATGCCACCGGCGAGAAGCGGGCTCCCAGTGAGTTCGAGCAGTCGCTCGATTGCGTAGCCGTGGAACAGCGCCTCTTCGGTGACGCCAGCGGTCACGGCCACGAAGATTCGTTGGCGACGCGACAGCGACGTCAACTGCGACATCTCTCCTTCGAGTCCGCCGACGCCGAAGCGATTGAACAGTGGCGTCGTCACCGCACTCGCCGTGAACAGGACGATAGTGCCGGTGACGACGATAATCGCGAACGAACCGAGGTCGAACGAGCGCCCCGTCATCGACGACAGTGGTCGCCCCTCGACAAAGACGACGTACCCGCATAAGACGGCCAAAAGCAGCCACTTGACCGCGTCGCTTGCGAGAAGGTCGCGCCGTGTGTCAGGTGGCGACGCGCGATAGCGAGTGACGACGAGACCCGCAATTGGCATCCCGGCGAGCGCGATAGCGAGACCTCCGAGGAGTTCGACGCTCAGCACGACGGCACACCGTTCATCGTCAGGTCGCTTGGGGCCGAGTTAAAAAACGGTTTCGCGTGGGGGCTCGCGCGCGGTTCAGACTGCGTCGCGGCCGGTCTTTCCGGTACGAACCTGTAGTGCGCCCTCGACGGGAAGGATGAACACCTTTCCATCGCCTTTCTCGCCGGTGTGGGCCGCATCGGCGATGGCGTTCGCCACGTCTTCGGCGGGGACGTCGGCGACGACGCACTCGATTTTGACCTTCTGATGGAGGTCGACCGTGTACTCTTCGCCGCGCCACTGGCTCTTCTTGGCGGGTTGCGAGCCACGGCCGGAGACGTTCGAAACGGTCAGTGAGGGCGCGCCGACTTCGGCAAGCGCGGTCTTCACGTCGGCGAGTTTGTCGGGCCGGATGATGGCCATGATGAGCTTGATGTCATCGGATTCGTCGCTCATTGGTCTTCACCTCCGTTCTCCGTCGTGTTCTCAGTGATAGTGACACCGCCGTCGGTCGCAGTCGCCTTCGCGGGCGTGCCGAGCCCACGGTCGGGACCGGAGTCGCCGACGAACTCGGGGTAGACCGAGACGCCGTGTTCGCCGATGTCGAGGCCTTCGAGCTCTTCTTCCTCCGAGACGCGGAGGCCAAAGATGGCATCAGTGAGCGCGAAGACGGCGGCGGAGGCGGCGATGGTCCACAGGGCGATGATGCCGACGCCAGCGACCTGCATGACCAGTTGCGTGGCGGAGAAGTCGCCGACCGCGAACACTGGGATGAGGGCCGTGCCGACCGCACCGGCGACACCGTGGACGGCGAAGACGCCACACACGTCGTCTATCTTCAGTGAATCGACCGTCCAGCGGTAGGCGGGCAGGACGATTGCGCCGCCGAGTGCGCCGAGGACGAGACCGCCCCACCACGTGACGTGGGGGACAGCGCCCGTGACAGCCACGAGTCCGGCGAGCAGGCCGTTCGCCATCCAGAGTGGGTCGGGCTTGCCCTGGTAGCTCGTCGAGACGAGCATCGCGGCAACTGCGCCAGCACCCATGCCGAGGGTGGTCACGAGTGCGACGCGGCCGAGTGCGGCACCCATGAACTCCAGACCGCCGCTTTCGGTCGCCGCGAGGACGGTCGCCTGCGTGCCGACGTTGAAGCCGTACCAGCCGAACGCGAGGATGAGCGTTCCGAGGACGGCGAGGAGCATCGAGTGGCCCGGAATGGGCTGGCTCTCGCCGTTTTCGTCGAAGCGCCCCTTACGCGGGCCGACCATCTTTGCACCGACGAGACCGGCGACGCCACCGCACATGTGGACGACGGTCGCACCGGCAAAGTCGAGGTAGCCGACACCGAGTGCGGCACCGAGGAAGCCGCTACCGGAGAGGAGGCCGCCGGACCACGTCAGGCCCTGTACGACGGGGTAGATGAATCCCGTGATGGTCGCCGCGAAGACGACGTAGGCGCGGAAGTCCATGCGTTCTGCGACCGCACCGGAGACGATGGTCGCGGCGGTCATGGCGAAGACGGCCCCGAAGAGCCAGTCAATCCACGTGCCGGAGTCTCCGATGTAGGAGAACGCGGCGGCCGCGTCGAAGCCACCCGGCGAGGTGAGTCCGCCAACGATAGTCGCCACGCCCGCACCGACGATGAAGTAGACGAGGACGCCCAGCGCCCAGTCGGTCATGTTCTTCATCAGGACGTTCCCCACGTTCTTCGCGCGAACCTGCCCGGCTTCGAGCAGTGCGAAGCCCGGCTGCATGAAGAAGATGAGGAACGAGACGACCAGTATCCAGACGTAGTTGATACCCTGCGCGACGACCGCCGGGTCGACCTGCAAGGGAATCACGCGTGTCCACCTCCAAATTCGATTGGTGGACAAAGTGGTTCTTTTTCACCAGTTCTGTGTAGATTGTGGTGCTTCATCACGGTTGAGCTTCATGAGAAGGTAGTAAATAAAGAGTGGGGTTGAAACTGTCCAATTTGGTGGTCCATAATAAGACGAACAAACAAAATACGGTAGAATACTATGCGTATAAGGTTGTATTCCGTCCAGAACTGAGACGAATGTTCGGCTCTGTGTGGACGAACGTTCAGGAAAATATTGCCACAGACGGCTGATTTCGTCGCGCGCGGTCCGGTCTCACGGGGTCGAGAAAACGGCTGGTGGTCGGTCAGCGACCGGACGATAACTGCTCTGCCACGCGCTCCGCAAAGTACGTGATGATGAGGTCCGCCCCGGCGCGCTTTATCGACAGCAGTGACTCGTGAGCCACCGCGTCGAGGTCGAGCCATCCTTTCTCGGCGGCAGCGTGGAGCATCGCGTACTCGCCGGAGACGTTGTAGGCGGCGACCGGGTGGTCCCACGTCTCGCGGATGGCACGGACGATGTCGAGATACGGCAGGCCGGGTTTGACCATCAGCACGTCGGCACCCTGTTCGACGTCGAGGGCGACTTCGCGCATCGCCTCGCGGGCGTTGGCGGGGTCCATCTGGTAGTGGCGGCGGTCGCCGAAGGCCGGGGCACCGTCGGCAGCGTCCCGGAAGGGGCCGTAGAAGGCGCTCTCGTACTTCGCGGCGTAGGACATGATTGGAACGTCGCTGTATCCCGCGTCGTCCAGTCCCTCGCGAATCGCCCCGACCATCCCGTCGGTCATCGACGAGGGGGCGACCATGTCGGCACCGGCCGCGGCGTGGGACACCGCCGTCATCGTCAGGAGGTCGAGCGTGGGGTCGTTTTCGACGGTGAGTGTCGGGTCGTCTTCGGCGTGCGATTCCAACACCCCGCAGTGTCCGTGGTCGGTGTACTCACAGAGACACACGTCGGTGATGACGTAGGCGTCGGTCTCGGCGGTGATGCGGCGGACCGCCTCTTGTACGACACCGTCCTCCGCGTACGCGCGCGACCCCTCGGCGTCTTTCGACTCGGGGATACCGAAGACGATGACGGCCTCGACGCCCGTTTCTCGGATTTCCGCGACGCGCTCGGCCGCCTCCGAAATCGGAACCCGTTCGTGGCCCGGCATCGACTCGATGGGGACGCGCTCGTCGGTCGTCGCGTCCACGAATACCGGCGCGACGAGGTCTGTCGCGTCGAGCGTCGTCTCCGAGACGAGCGGTCGAATCCCGTCTGTCCGAAGTCGTCGCGGGCGGTCGGTGAGGTCCATACGTCGGCTTCGACAGGCGGTGGCAAAACGGCGTCGCTCTCGGTACCGTGTCACACCATAACCGCTTTGCCACACCCCTCACAACGCGAGAGCGATGAGTGCCCCGGTTGCAGAACTTCCGCCCTTCCTTCGCGAACTTCTCGCGTCTGAACTCGCCTTTGTCGTCCTCTTTGCGGTGTTCGTCCTCGAAGGCGCGATGTTACTCTACGTCGCGCCGAGTGAACTGCTCGTCCCCGGTGCGCTGGTGCTGATTGGCCCAGAGCACCTCCTACCCATCCTAGGGATTGCCGTCCTCGGCGCGACAGTCGGCCAGTTCGCGCTGTTTCTCGTCGCCCAGCGCGGGGGCCGCGAGTATCTCCTCTCGCGGTCGTGGTTCCGTATCGACGAGTCCAAAATCGAGCGGTTCGACGGCTGGTTCGACCGCTGGGGCCCGCTTGTCGTCCCGGCGAGTAACGCGATGCTGTTCACGCGCGGGATGCTCACCGTTCCGGCGGGATTCGCCGAGATGTCGCCGCGGCGGTTCCTCGCGCTCTCTGCGCTCGGGACGCTCGTCTTCGAGGGCGCGCTCGCGGCGCTCTACCTGCTCGGTGGTCGAGTTCTCGCGTAGCTCTCTCGACTATCAGGTCCAAAAAAATGGATGGCTCGAAGGAGGGTAGCGGAGGATGTCCGGGGACCGGACTGCGACCTCACTTCGTTCGGTTGATGTCGAGTTTTTCTTTCAGGGCGGCGAGTTCCTCGGATTCGGCGAGTTCCTCGACGCGTTTACGGAAGTGTCGCTCACAGAGGCCGACTTTGATGGAGTCTTTCTCCGCGGCGTATGCGGCCTCGCGGTCGCAGTAGTGACACTGCATACCCCCTTTTCAGACCCGATATGATTTAACTCTACGCCCGCGTCAGACGGTGCAGTTGTCGGCTAAAAAACGAATCAGAGACCTGAAATCTCGTCCGCGAAGCGCTCGAACTCCGCTGCGGGGAGTCCGGCTTTCCCCAGTGTGTCGTCGTGTGCGTCGCTCCCGCCGGTTGTGAGCAAGTCGTAGGTTTCGATAGCCTCGTCGAGCAGGTCGGTGTCGACCTCGTAGCTGTAGGGGTAGTATCGCTCGACTGCGTCGAGGTCGGCACAGAGTTCGAGGGCGAACTCGGGGTCGCGGTAGCGAAACGGGTGGGCGAGGCTCACGACGTCGCACGCCTCTCGGAGAATACTGACACCGTCGTCGAAGGTCGAGAGAGCACGCGGGACGTAACACGGGCCGTCGGCGCCGATGAGGTCGTCGAACGCCTCCTGATAGTCATAGGGGGCGTCGCTCGCGTCGATAGCGTGGGCGATATGCGGCCGACCAATCCCGTGGTGGATGTCGATATCGAGGTGCACGCCGGTCGTCTCCTTGACGGCCGCGACGATTTTTCGGGCGCGCTCGACGCGGTCCTGCTGGAGACGCTCGACTTCGGCCGTGAGGGCGTCTGTCTGTTCGACGCCGTACCCGAGCAGGTCGACGCGGCGGTCCTCGGCGTCGACGCGTAGTTCGATTCCGTGGACGATAGTCACGCCCTCGCGTTCGACGACAGGTGCATCGAGTTGCGGATGGTATCGGTCGTGGTCGGTCACGGCCACGACCTCGACGCCGCCAGCACGTGCCGCGGCCGGGAGCGTATCGAGAGTGAGACGACCGTCCGAGGCGGTCGTATGGAGGTGGAGGTCCGCAACCGGGGCGTCGTTCGTCATACCCTGTGGTCCGTGCGAGGGACAAGAAGCCTTACGCGAAATCTTCAATTAAGGATGATTAAGGACTACAAAGTCTCTAATGACGCTCATGGAAAATCATTAAGAATGTGGTCCGGTTTCGTTGGGGTGTAATGCGCCTGAACGGACTCGGCGACGCAATCGATCGCCACGAATACCCGACTAGCTCGACAGACTTCGTCCAACACTACGGGGACGAAGTAATCGAGCTCCAAAACGGCCAGGAGACTGTCGCACAGATTCTGGCACGTCTCGGCGACGAGACGTACACTTGCCCGCAGGACGTGCGGGACTCGCTTTACACTGCAGTCGGGCACGAGGCAATCGGTCGCCGATACTACAGCGACCGCGACCCCAGCCCGCTGGGCGAAGACGGTCCGCAGATGCTCTCCTTCTAACTACGACAGCCACGGGAGGTCCACCGGGACCGACCCCTTCGCGTACCCTTCGACGTCTCCTGACGGCCGGAGTCGAAACACGACTGCGGGCCGGTGACGGACGTCCGGTTTCTCGCCCATGATGGCGGCCCAGTCGTCGTCGGGGAACGACGAACAATCGACGAACAGCGTTACGCCACCGCCGTGTTCGGCGAGTTGGCCCTGACCGCTGGTTTTAGTCTGTGCGGTGTCTCGAATCGCCGCGACCGGATTGCTCACTGACCGTCGATTCGGCGGGAGCGGCCGCGTCACTTCGACGAGTGCTCCACCCGTGCGGGCGTCGTCGACGCGGAAGTCGATGGAGTGGCCGGTCGTGACCTCGATTTCTGGCGTGATGTCGTACCCAGCCTCCGTAAGCAGGTGCGCCACGTCGAACTCGCCCATCGCCGCCGTCATCCGAATTCGGTCGAAGTACTCGGAGGTGCCGAGCTTTCCGGCCATGACTTCTCGGTACTCGTCGAGCGCCCCGGTCGCAAAGAGGCGCTCGTAGAACGACAGCGCCTCCTCGCGTGTCGCATCGGGGAAGCCCGCTGCGTGGTCGTAGAAGAACTCGCGAGTCGTCTCGCGCCCGTCTTTCGAGAGGAACACCGGGAGAAAGAACCACGAGAGATGCGGATACGGTTCCAGCCACGGCGACTCCTCGAACAGTTCGTCGATGAGCTCGCGCTGTGCCCAGCGAGAAATCGAGAAGGGTGCCTCGTCGAACCCTTCTTTGTCTGTTCGCCACAGCGAACTCGGCGTCTCGGTGTTGCCTAACCAGTAGGCGTGGTCGTCAGTCCACGCGAGGAGGGCGGTGTCGCCGTTTTCCATGTCGAACCGACGCGCCTCGTAACCGTCGGGTGGGGCGTGCGCTGGCGAACGCATCGTCGCACCGAGATTCGAGTCCAGCGGTTCGAAGACGTCGCGACGAACTCGTGATTCGTCCCAGCGACCGGTTGCAAAGCGAAAGCGGAGGGGGCGTGCCACAGGTGGTGTAGTCTACGGGGAGGTTTTATCTTTTCCCGCCATCCTCCCCGAATCTATCATGATTTTGATTGTCACCGTTAATTATATGTGGGAAGACTTCACACGGTATGATGAACCATGTCAATGGGTGCCTACGACGAAGAAGAACACGAACGCCGCGAACGCATGACGAGTCAAGTCGAACCCGGCACCGACGACGACCGAAACACCTACCGCGGAACGGTCGAGTACGACTCCGGCGACTCGACCGAGGCCCTCCTTGAGCAGTTCAAGCAGATGAAGGGCGACTGATTCGCGAACGCTTCTCGGCCGCCGTGTCACCGAACCCGAACGAGCGTCGCTGCGACTCCTGAGACGACGGTCACGGCGACGACGTGTCCACCAACCGCCACGAGGAGTATCGGTTGGTCCTGAAGAAACGGCACGAGGAGCAACTGTGCCGCGCCGAATCCAACGTTGAGCAGATTGACTCGTCCGACAGTCTTCGCAGTCGGGTCGTCGAAGCGGTAGCGGAGGACGCCCCAGAGGCCGACGACCGCCGCCCACCACGACGTTCCGATGCGGTAACAGAGGTCCCAGAGGACGAGCAGCATCAGATAGACGACCACGACTGGTGGTTCTGGGCCGAACAGTACCCTCACGAGTGGGACTGCCGTCTGCCGCCCGTCGAAGACGAACAGATGCGTCACGAGCGCGACGAACGCGAGCACCGCTAACACGACTTCGATGCTCGACCCGAACAGGAGGCGTCGGTAGGGACCCGGCACGGCAGCGGCGCGGGTCAACTGTCCCATTCGGAGCATGACGATGCTCCCGACCGCGGCGACGACGACTGCAGCAGTCCCGGCCACCGCCGCGGCCCAGAGGTCGTACACCCACGCGAGAGCGAGGACGGCGACCTCGAAGATAGCGACTTGCAGCGCGATTGCACCCGCCTCGCTGATGTTGACGCCCGGAAGTGCGCCGACGATGCTCTCGTAGACCCACGTCTCGCCGTACTCCGGGGCGTCGTTCATACGCCGCTGGTTAGGTCCCGTGACTTATCAATCGTCCTGCGTTCTCCTCTCTGAACCCCGTCGTCGCCAGCCATCCACTCGACTGACCGCGACTCACTCGACTGCCTGCGACTCACACCGTTTCAGTCGGTGATTCTACGGTGACGGTCGTCTCGTCTTCGGATTCTTCGCCCAGTGCCCGCTCGACTGCCTCGTCGAAGGGCGTCGCCTCGACCGAGACGATGTCGCGAATGCGGTCGTCCTGCACCACGACGGGATTCTTCAGTCCCTCGATGAGCGGCCGTGCGACTCCGGCGTCCACGTCGGTCACGAGGCTAATCCAGTACGACGAGAGCCGCGGCGTCAACACCGGTACCGGAACGATTCGCGGGTCGTGTCCGAGATGGGACCCGACTCGGTGAAGTATCTCGCGGTAGGTGAGTACCTCCAGGCCGCCGATTTCGTACGTCTCGCCCGCCGTCTCGGGGTAGTCGAGGACGCCGACGAGATAGCCAACCACGTCGGCGATAGCGATTGGCTGACAACGCGTTTCGACCCACTGCGGCGTCACCATCAAGGGAAGACGCTTCGCCAGTTGGCGAATCACCTCGAAACTCGCGCTCCCAGCACCGACGATGATTGCCGCCCGGAGCGTCGTCAGTTCGAACGCGCCAGATTCGAGGAGGTGTTCCACCTCGCGTCGAGAGCGAAGGTGCGGCGAGAGTCGGTCGCGCTCTTCGCCGAGGCCGCCGAGATAGACGACTCGCTCGACGCCCGCCGCTGACGCTGTATCCACGAAGTTGCGGGCCGCGAGGCGGTCGCGTTCCTCGAAATCGCCTCCCGACTGCATCGAGTGGACGAGATAGTACGCGGCGTCGACGCCCTCCATCGCCGGGCCGAGCGAGTCCGATTCGAGCAGGTCGCCCTCGACAACCTCGACAGCGTCCGGTCCCGTGTACCGACTTGCGTCGCGAACTAACGCGACCACGTCGTGGCCGGCGTCGAGGAGGGCGGGGACGAGGTGCCGACCGACGAATCCGGTCGCACCAGTGACGAGCACTCTCATGACTCATGCTAACGACACCACAGGTGTTAAAGACTCGTCGCGGGCGGCGGTCGCGCTGTCGGTGACTCAGTTTTCCTGCCGGATGGCGTCCCAACCAGGCGTCTCGGGAGCACCGCGTGCGACTTCGACGTCCGCCGGGTCGGGTGCGTCGACCGCGTCCTCACCGAGCACAGTTGCCGCCTCGACCCACGTCTCGAACGCGTCTCCGGCCCACGAGTCGGCTTCGAGTGTTCGTTCGCGGGCGTCGCGGGCGCGTTCGTCGTCGACTTCGGTCGAACCCGGGTGCGAGCCGACCGCGACGCCGACGAACTCGGCTCTGTCGGCCTCGGTCAGAGAGCGCGTTCGGAGTCGTTCGACCACGCCGTCCAGACGTTCAGGCTCGGGGTGGACGAACAGTTTCGCCCCGAGCGCGTGGGGACCGAGCAGGAGGCCCTGGTGGTTCTCTGGCGGCGTGTCGTCGAGCAGGCGGTCGCCACCGTGGATTCGCTCGACGCGTTCGCACTCGGTCTCTTTGTCGAGCACGAGGTTGTGACCGGGGTACTCCGAACACTCGGCGGGGTACAGGTCCGACTCGTGGATGCGACACTGGAGGGTATCGGGGTCGAGAAAGACACAGCTGCGCAGCCACGTCCGCTCGATACCGAACGGGGAGACGGGCTTCGGCGGCTTTCGCATTCCGACGAAGAACGCCGGTTTCCCGTGTATCGCAGCTACCTCGATGTCGTCGATTTCGACGCCCTCACCCGGCGCTGCTTCCCAGAGTCGCGGCGTCAACACGTCTCCGAGACCGGCGTCGACGAACTCGCGCACTTCGTCGCGCGTCAGGGGCACGAGATTGTAGGTGTCGTCGAGTGGTGCCCGCGGTCCGCGGCGCTCGTGGTCCAGCGTGACGGGCGAAACTGGTCGCCAGTCGATACAGCACCCAGCACAATCCTCACAATCGACACGCATGCCATAGAAATTACACGTCGATGGACATGAACCCCTCGGCGGGGTGTTTTTCCCGCCGCGTCTCCTCTCCCGGTGTATGGCTTCAGAACCGTGTGACGTCTGCGGGAAGCGCGTCCGCATCGCCGGCGGTATCGGCGACCTGTGGAACTTTCCGACCTCCTCGTCGGGCGGGATGACGCTCGAACTCGTCGACGGGTCCGAGCACTTCCTCTGTTTCGAGTGTATGGAGCGCCTTCCGGGCGACCGCGAACCGACGGCCGAAGACGTGGCGGCGCTGTAACTGTCTTCCTGTCGAACCGTCGGGGAGCGGTGGATTTAGGCCCGCCCACCGACAGGAACCATCGTGGACCCGTCGCGTATCATCGACTCGTTTCCGGCTCCTGAGTATCGTGGGAATCAGGAGCGTGCACTGCGCGACATTCGAGACGCCTTCGCCGACGGCAACGACGTGGTGTTGGTTCGCGCGCCGACCGGGAGTGGCAAGTCGCTCCTCGCGCGTTCTATCGCGGGCGCGGCCCGGACCGTCGAGGAGGCGACGCCCGCGCAGGCGACAGACGCCTACTACACGACGCCGCAGGTGTCGCAACTCGACGACGTAGCCGAAGACGACCTGCTTTCTGACCTCAAGATAATCCGCGGGAAGTCGAACTACAACTGCATCATCCGCGGGGAGGAAGACACGCCGGTCGACCGCGCCCCCTGCGCCCGTGAGCGCGGATTCGACTGTTCCATTCGGCATCGGTGTCCGTACTTTTCGGACCGCGCTATCGCCTCGAATCGCCAGATTGCGGCGATGACGCTCGCGTACTTCATGCAGACCGCTGGGTCGGATGTGTTCCGAAAGCGCGACGTGGTCGTCATCGACGAGGCCCACGGGCTGGCCGAGTGGGCCGAGATGTACGCAACTATCGACCTGAAACCTCGGACAGTCCCGATTTGGGACGATATCGGCGTTCCTGACCTCTCCGAGGCGGGCGACCCCGTCGAGCGGGCTGCACGATTCGCCGAAACTGTCGCTGGCGTCTGCGAGCGGGCGAAAGACGAGTTGCTGGCGAAGCCCGAGTTGACGCCCGAAGAGGCGGCCCGACGCGACCGCCTCCAGGAACTCCGCGGCGAACTCAACTGGTTCGTCGAGGACTACCGCGACCCGCAGAGTCCGACGACGTGGGTCGTCGACCAGCACGACGGCGAGGGGTCGCCTATCGCCATCAAGCCGCTCGACCCGGCGAAGTACCTCAAACACACCGTCTGGGACCGCGGAAACAGGTTCGCGCTCCTGTCGGCGACCATCCTGAACAAGGCAGCGTTCTGTCGGTCGGTCGGCCTCGACCCCTCGAACGTCGCGCTCGTGGACGTGGGCCACACTTTCCCGGTCGAGAACCGACCCCTGTACAACGTCGCCCAGGGGAAGATGACCTACGAACACCGCGACGAGACGCTCCCCAAAATCGCCCGCCTCATCGTTCGCCTGATGGCGAAACACCCCGACGAGAAGGGCCTGATTCACTGTCACTCGTATGCGATTCAGGCCGAACTTCGCCGCCGACTCGCCGAGATGGGACTCGGCAATCGAATCCACGGTCACGACCGGGAGAACCGCAACGCCGAGTTAGAGACGTGGAAGGCGACCGACCGCCCCGAGGTGTTCCTCTCGGTCAAGATGGAGGAGGCACTGGACCTGAAAGGCGACCTCTGTCGGTGGCAGGTGCTCTGTAAAGCGCCGTATCTCAACACGAACGATTCGCGCGTCGCCCGCCGTCTCGAAGACGGTCAGTGGTCGTGGTACCGTCGCGCCGCGCTCCGAACCGTGATTCAGGCGTGCGGCCGGGTCGTTCGCGCCCCCGACGACTACGGCGACACCTACGTCGCCGACAGCAGTCTGTTGCAGTTGTTCGAAAAGACGCGCCACGACATGCCCGACTGGTTCGCCGAACAGGTCGACCGGATGTCGAAACCGGACCTCCCCGAGTTCGACCCCGTCGCTGCCGGGGGTCGGGGAAGTAATGCGACGCAGGGCCAGTCGGGATTCGGTGGCCAGTCGTCGGGGCAGTCGAGGGACGGGACTGGAACCGGGTCGAGCGCGACGAACTCGGCCAGTAGTCGGTCCTCGGATGGGCAGTCATCAGGTGGCCAATCTGGGAGCAGTGGTCGCTCTCGTGGCGGCTCTCGCGACGGTCGCAGTCGCTCGGAGTCGGATTCGAACGACGGTGGTCGCGGGGACCATCCGCTTTCTGACGTCTGGGGCGAGTGATTACAGCGCGAAGCTAACCGCGTAGAACAGCGACGACCCCAGCATCAGCGCGACGAGTGTCAGCGCGAGCAGTTGCTGTTTGTCCATGGACGTACGACGTGGCTGGGGAGAAATGAACGCTTCGGCACGATTCGCAGGTGTGATAACGGAAACATGGCTGGGTTTGCTCCTGCAGAGCGTCCATCTCTTTTGAGATTCTAGTTGACTCGACTCTGAGTACTGCTTCCTCTCTCAGTGTGCCAATTGTGTTATTTGTTACCATTCGACTACCGATGCAATAATTCCCGCCCGTCCAAGAGTGTCGAGAACTCCCGGACGAATCTTCAATGGTTGTTAATGTGTTTGTGGGTGTGTGGCTAGAATCTCTGATTTATATCCTGTATGTAAACCAAATGCGCTGAGTAGTTTGTGTTTGATATGCTTTCTCACGAAATAGTTAACACCAATGCTACTGATACTCTGTGTATCGGCCATGCACTCTACCGCACTCGCCTCGGCGATCACACTGTATCGCAGCGGGACACTCACACTATCGCAGGCGGCCGCCCGCTCCGGCTACTCTGAGGACGAACTCGTCGTCGCCCTCCAACGCCACGGTGTGACGGTGCGCGAGGACACGCCCGCGACGGCGGTCTCTTCCGACAGCCCCGCCCGCGCGGACTAACGATACCTCTCGGTTTCGATATCTCGACGTTCGTTAGCTGACGGCTCGTTCCTGTTCTGTTCTCGCTGCAAATTCTGCTCTCGCTGCAAAAAGAGCGCACTGCCGCCCGCTCGTATCTTCCCGCCTCCTCGCCCTCGTTGGTCTCGGTACCGTTCTTCGGTCTGCTTACTCCTCGTCTTCGTCCTCGACTGCCTCGTCCGGTAGGATGTGCAGGCCAGATTGGCTCTTGAGGACGGGAACCATCGCAGCGTCGGGGTCGAAGTAGTCCGGTCGCGGGATGGTCTTCGACTCGAACGTCTCGGGGTCGAGAACCTGCACCGCGTGTTCGTCTTCGACCGTCACGACGGTCGTTTCTTCGGCGTCGTCGATAGAACCGAGATGCTCGGCCTCTGGTCGCTCACCGTCCTCGAACTCCGACTCGTACAGGTCGCCTGAGGTGAGGCGCATCCCCTTGAGTCGGCCGCGGTTGCTCCGCACGAGCACCGGCCCGTCGCCGTCTTCGGGGTCGATAATGTCGCCGGGGGTGTACCGCGGCAGGCGGGCGACGAATGTGACGCGGTAGACCTCGTTGCCGTCGCCGTCCTCCGTGACGAGCGTCGGGTGTTCCTCGATGGTGCCGCCGAAGCGTTCGCGAATCTGCTTTGCGACCCCACTTCCCATCTTGTTGGTCGAAATCTTGATGTTCGGGCCGTTGGGCGTCCGCTTGATACTCGAAATGAACGCGTCTCGGTCGCCTTTGTCCTCGCGCTCTGCGATGTATGACTCGGCGATTTCGATAGCTGTCTCGGCCTCTTCGGTCGTAGGCGTCCGGTCGTCGGCGCGGACCTGCACGAGACTGGCGAAGTAGCCGCCGGCAATGCGGCCGCAGCGCTGGCACGTCTCGCGTGCGATGCTCACCGGGACGATAGCCGTCTCTTCGACCGGCGTGTCGCGGACGACGCCAGAGAAATGGCAGTGCATCCGGATGTTGTTCTGGTCGACCTGCTCGGGTTCGACGCCCCAGCGTACGTCCTGGGCGTTGACGTGGACGCCGAGGGCGTTCGACACCTCTTCGATGGCGATGTCGGTGTAGTCGCGTGCGCCGACATCGACCCAGCGGTTACCGCGTTCGATTGCACCGCACTGGGCACACACGCGGACCTGCACTTTCTCGGGGGCATCCACGAGTTCGAAGTCGTCGAAGTAACACGAATCACAGAGGACGTCGTCGCGCTCGCGGGGCATCCCGGGAAGCGGTTCGTCTCGCTCCGGAATAGGGTCCCCACAGCGGGGACAGAAGTCGCGGGAATCGCTCATTGGAGGGCATAGACAGTTGTGCCGCTTAAGTTCCGCGTCACAGTCGCGCTGGCTCCAGCGTGCGGCTCTAGTCGAGGTACGCGGCGGCTTCCTCGTCTGTCACTTGCGTAAAGTCACGGTAGAACGCGCCGACCGCGCCGAACGCCTCCGGCGAGTCGATTGTCACGACGTCGTCGCACTCCGACTCCAACTCGGTGACGGTGCTCGGCGGTCCGACTGGAACCGCGAGCACGACGTGTGTTGCCCCGCCAGCGACGACTTGCCGGAGGCAGGCCCGTGCTGTCGCGCCGGTCGCGACCCCGTCGTCGACGACCACGACGCGCTTGCCCTCGACGTCTGGGAGCGGGTCGCCGCCGCGGTACATCGACACTTTCTCTCTGGCCGCTTCGGCCTCGCGCTCGCGCTCGCGTTCGAGATAGTCGTCGTCCACGCTGAGATAGGAGACGAGGTCCTCGTTCCACCACGCGCTCCCGTCGCCGGCGACGGCTCCGACCGCGAGTTCCGGGTTTCCGGGCGCGCCGACTTTGGACGCGACGACCACGTCGAGCGGCGCTCTGAGTCGGTCGGCCACCTCGCGGGCGACCGGGAGTCCTCCCCGCGGAATACCGAGAACGAGGTCTGCCTCGGTTTCCCGGTCGTCGAGCAGGTCGGCCAGCCTGCGGCCAGCGTCTTCTCTGTCGGCGAACATATCTGCATGGACCTACGCGCCCGGCTGTCAAAACGGTGTGTCCCGATTTCCGCTGTTTTTCGCCGTCTCTCGGCGGTCGCTCAGGTCCAGAGCGTCGGCTCCGAAACCTCGGCGTCGGCGGCGTCGCGCCACGAATATTCCGGCACCCAATCGAATAACTCGGCGGCTTTCGCTGTCGAGAGCGCTGATTCTTCGCCATCGAGAGTACAGTCATCTGGCAGTTCTCCCCAGAACTCCTCGACTGCGTCAGCGGTCGCCCGCCCCAGATACGTCTCCGCGGCCGCGGCGTGGACTGCCTCGTGGCCGTCGACAGGGTGTTCGAGGGCTGCGGCGACCAACCCCGCAACGTCGCGCACGTCCACGTAGGACCAGCAGTTGCCCGCACCGCCCGCGAGGTCACCCGATTCGGCGATGTCGCGGCAGTTGTACTCGCCGGGGTACTGAATCCACGACGGCCGGATGGCGCAGGTCGAGGCGTCGTGCTTGCGGGCGACCATCCTCGACACCTCCTCGCCCGCGACTTTGGCGGTCCCGTACGGGTCTTCGGGCCGAAGTGGATGGTCTTCGGTGATGGGCAGGAAGTCGGGAAGCGGCGTCTCCTCGGCGAAGGCGAAGCCGTAGGCACTCTCGGACGAGGCCCAAACGATTCGCGCGTCGGCGCGAGCGGCCGCAACGAGGGCGTTGTAGGTCGATTCGACGTTGGTCTCGAAGACGCGACTTCCGGCGTGGCGCGTCGGCGAGGGAATTGCCGCCCAGTGGACCACGGCGTCGGGGTCGCACTCGGCAACGAGGTCGACAACCTCGCCCACGTTCGTCAGGTCGGCGGCCCGAAAGTCGAGGTTTTCGCGGGCGTCGACTTCGAAACCGGGGTGGTCGAGGTCGACAGCGACGACCTCGTAGTCCTCGGCGAGTCGGTCGGTAATCCAGCGCCCGGAGCGCCCGAGTGCGCCGGTGACGATGACGGTTTCCATGCTTGATGATGGGCCGCTGGTCTGCTAAATCTGGCCCCATATGTTAGCTCATCTCACTCCAACAGCGTTTATTAGCCGGATTACTAATCACGCCCTATGGAATGGAAACCGGACTGGGGACTGCGTGGTCGCATGGCGTTCACGATGTTCCTCCTGTTCGCCCTCTACATCGTCTTCGCGGGGGTGCTGTTCGCCTACTTCCAGAACCTCGCTATCATGGTCGGGTTCATGGGCATCTTCCTCTTCGCCCAATTCTTCTTCAGCGACAAGCTCGCGCTCTACAGCATGGGTGCGACTGTCGTCGACGAGGACGACGGCCCGCAGGCGAAGAAACTCCACGCGATGGTCGGTCGCCTCTCCCAGCAGGCCGACCTCCCGAAGCCGAAGGTCGCCATCGCGGACACGTCTGTCCCGAACGCCTTCGCGACGGGTCGCTCCCAGAAGAACGCGGCCGTCTGCGTCACGACGGGGCTGATGCGCACCCTCGACGACGACGAGTTAGAAGGCGTCATCGCCCACGAACTCGCGCACGTGAAGAACCGCGACGTGATGGTCATGACCATCGCGTCGTTCCTCTCCAGCATCGCCTTCCTCATCGTCCGCTGGGGTTGGTTCTTCGGCGGCGACCGCGACCGACAGAACATGCCGGTCATCGTGGCTATCCTCGCCTCGCTCGTCGTCTGGATTATCTCGTATCTGCTCATCCGGGCGCTGTCGCGCTACCGCGAGTACGCTGCGGACCGCGGTGCAGCGGTCATCACCGGCCGCCCGTCTGCGCTCGCCTCCGCGCTGCTCAAGATTTCGGGTCGGATGGAGAACGTCCCGAAGCGCGACATGCGCGAGACTTCGGAGATGAACGCGTTCTTCATCATCCCCATCAAGTCGGACTTCATCGGCCGGCTGTTCAGCACTCACCCCTCGACCGAAAACCGCGTCGAGCGCCTCCGCGACATGGAGCGCGAGATGGAGACGTTCTGAGGCGCGCGCTCGCTCGCCCACCCTGACGACCCTCGTTTTCGCCCCACGACGCTAAGTTGTAGCCACTCATAGCGGTGCCCATGGGACTGTTCGATTCGCTTCGCTCCGCCCTCGGCATCAGCGCCGAGTCGGATGCGACCAGCAAGGCCGACCCCGACGACCTCTTCGGAATGAGCACCGCCTACCTGACGATGGAGGCGGACCTCGGATTCGACTCGTCCGACGAGGCGGCCCTCTGTTTCTCCTCTGTCGATAGCACCGATTTCGCGGACACGGTCGACGCTGTCGAGTCTATCCTCTCCGCCGGAAGCGAAGAGACGGGCACGGAATTCCGCCGCCACACCGACGACCACGGCTACAACTGGGTCGTTCTCGTCGACGACGACCCAGAGGACCTCGTGACGAGCGTCCACTTCGCGGCCGACGAGTTCATCGAACGCGGCTACGGGTCGCGCCTCCTCGCCGCCCTCTTCGGCTTCCGAAAGGACGGCGACCGAGCCTACTGGGTGTACTCGTTCCGCCGCGGCGCGTACTACCCGTTTTCGCCACAGGGAACGTCGAAGCGGAACCAACAACTGGAGTTCAAACTCGAATCCGTCCTCGACGGTGAGTTGGAAATCGAAGACGACGAGAGCTACTGGTACCCACTGTGGCCGTCGACGCCGAACGGCCACCCGTGGGAGTGACTGTCCGGACGAGTCGGACTGACTAACTTTCCTCGCCGAAATCCGCGCGTTCTCACTTGAACCTCCGTCAGACGCTCGTCACCGGGTCGCCGCTGTCTCCCGATTTCACTTTCACCTTGCTGTTAACGAGGGTTTATGTGGGTATGGGCGGAACGAGTTGGTATGGCAGAAGACGACCTCGAAAGTCTCCCCGGCGTCGGCCCGGCCACAGCCGACAAACTCGTCGAGAGCGGTTACGACAGCTATCAGTCTATCGCAGTCGCCAGCCCCGGCGAACTGTCCAACAAGGCCGACATTGGCTCCAGCACGGCCTCGGACATCATCAACGCCGCCCGCGACGCCGCCGACGTCGGTGGCTTCGAGACCGGTTCGATGGTGCTCGAACGACGCCAGCAAATCGGCAAGCTGAGCTGGCAAATCGACGAAGTGGACGAACTCCTCGGTGGCGGTCTCGAAACCCAGTCCATCACCGAAGTGTACGGTGAGTTCGGTGCCGGTAAGTCCCAGATTACGCACCAACTGGCCGTCAACGTCCAGCTTCCGCCCGAACAGGGCGGTCTCGGCGGCGGCTGTATCTTCATCGACTCCGAAGACACGTTCCGCCCGGAGCGTATCGACGACATGGTCCGTGGCCTCGAAGACGACGTCCTCGAAGCGACGCTCGCCGACCGCGGCATCGAAGGCTCCGTCGACGACGAAGAGACGATGCAGGAACTCGTCGACGATGTCCTCGACAAGATTCACGTCGCCAAGGCGTTCAACTCCAATCACCAGATTCTCCTCGCCGAGAAGGCCAAGGAACTCGCTGGTGAGCACGAGGACACCGACTGGCCGGTTCGCCTCCTCTGTGTCGACTCGCTTACCGCTCACTTCCGCGCCGAGTACGTCGGCCGCGGTGAACTCGCCGAGCGCCAGCAGAAGCTCAACAAGCACCTTCACGACCTGATGCGCATTGGCGACCTGTTCAACACGGGTATCCTCGTGACGAACCAGGTTGCGTCGAACCCCGACTCCTACTTCGGCGACCCGACCCAGCCCATCGGTGGCAACATCCTGGGCCACACCTCGACGTTCCGTATCTACCTCCGCAAGTCCAAGGGTGACAAGCGTATCGTCCGCCTCGTGGACGCGCCGAACCTCGCCGACGGCGAGGCAGTCATGCGCGTGCAGGACGGCGGCCTGAAGCCGGAATAACGCGTTTCGGCTGCGTCACGTCACTTACACACTTCTACACACATTCCCCCACACGCGTTCCCCCAACGCGTTTTCTCCCCGCTCCCCAACGCGTTTCCTTCCCACATTCCTTCCGCACACAACTGCACCCAGAGAGAGCGGCGGCTCAGTCGCTTCGGCGACAGCTCTGCTCCTGACTTCGGAAACAACTCTGCTTCCGACTCGACGGCCGACGAAAAACAGGTCCGAACTAGTCGTCGTCTTCGGTCTTCGTCTTCTCGATTTCTATCTCGCCGTCGTGAATCTTCGCGCCGTCCTGTGCGACCTGTCGCGCGAGGACGGCACACTTGATGCGCATCGGCGAGATATCGACGCCGAGCATCTCGGTGATGTCGTCGGTGTCCATCTCCTCCAGTTCCGAGAGCGTCGTCCCCGGCAGTCGCTGGGTGAGCATGCTCGCCGAGGCCTGACTGATGGCACACCCGTCGCCGGAGAACGCGACGCGCTCTATCGTCTCGCCGTCGTCGGCGAGTTGCACGTCCATCGTAATCGTGTCGCCGCAGGAGGGGTTCTCCCCCGTGTGGCTGAACGTCGGCTCGTCGAGCCGACCGTGGTTACGGGGGTTCTTGTAGTGGTCCAAAATCTGCTGACGATACATGTCTGAGCCAATGCCCATTGGTATTCGTCGGGGCTACGCCCGAGCGCCGTAAAAGGATTCCGGGGAGCCGAAAATCGGCCGATTTCACGGCTTACGTCGCGTCTGCTGTAGTCGTCGGCTCGTCGTATTTCGTCCACTTCTTTTCGACGTCGCGGTTCGCCACCACGACCGTGTCGCCCTCGTCGCTCTCGAAGCGCGTCTTGCGGAGTTCGATGGCGGTGACCGTCCCCGTGACAGGATCGGCCTTCACGCGGTCGCCGGGATTGAAATCAGGGTCACGAAGCAGGTAGACGCCCGCAACTGTGTCGGCTATCATGTTCGACAGCGCGTAGGAGACGCCGAGCGCGATGAACCCGGTCGCCGTCCCGAGACTCGCCGCAATCTCCTCCATCCCGACGATGTTCAACAGCGCGAGCGCCGCGCCGAACCACAGAAACACGCCCGCGACGGCGACCCCGAGGTCGACGACGAGGTCCTGTTCTTCGGGGTAGATACCGTCGAGGACGCCGCGGACGACGAACAGTATCGCTCTGATGCCGACGTAAGCGAGCGCGAGGAAGACGACCGCAGTGAGCACCTTCGGTGCGGCATCCTGCACCGCGGTCCCGAACTCCGCGGCGGTCTGCCGGAGCGTCTCGACGAGGAAGTCGGTCACCGATTGAAGCATACGCTCCGACGACGTGTCAGCAGAACAAATGCATTGGGGCGAGCAAGAGCCGAGACGCGGGAACGCGGGCCGTATTCAGGCGAACAGGTCGCGTGCGACTTCGAGGCCGTCGACCAGTTTGTCGACTTCCTCTTTCGTGTTGTAGATGTAGAAGGACGCTCGGGTCGACGCCGCGGCACCCAGTTTATCGTGGAGCGGTTGCGTACAGTGGTCACCGGCGCGGATGGCGACGCCCTGTTCGTTGAGGATGCTCGAGAGGTCGTGCGCGTGGACGCCGTCGAGGTTGAACGAGACGAGACCACCGCGGTCGTCGCCCGGCGGGCCGTAGATTTCGATGTCGTCGAACTCGTTCAGGCGGTCGTAGGCGTACTCTGCGAGGAGTTCCTCGTGGGCCTGGACGTTCTCCATGCCGATGTCGTCGAGGTACTCGATGGCGGCGGCGAGGCCGATGCCCTGCGCGATAGGCGGCGTCCCGGCTTCGAACTTCCACGGGAGGTCTTCCCAGGTGGCGTCGTCGAAGGTGACGCGGCGAATCATCGACCCGCCGTAGTGGTACGGTTGCATCTCGTCGAGGAGGTCGCGTTTCCCGTAGAGCGCCCCGATACCGGTCGGGCCGCACATCTTGTGGCCTGAGAAGGCGTAGAAGTCGGCGTCGATGGCTTCCACGTCGACCGGGCGGGTCGGCACCGACTGCGCGCCGTCGACGAAGATGTACGCACCCACGTCGTGGGCCATGTCGGCGAGGTCGGAGACGGGGTTGACGGTCCCGAGCGTGTTGGAGATGTGGACGACCGAGACCATCTTCGTCGAGTCGTCGATGAGTTCTTTTGCGTGTTCCATGTCGAGGCGGCCGTCCTCGTCGATGCGGATGTAGCGCGCCTCGGCACCGGTTCGCTTGGCAATCTGCTGCCATGTGACCAGCGAGGCGTGGTGTTCCATCTCGGTGAGGACGACGGAGTCGCCTGGACCCAGTTCGTTGAGCCCCCACGCGTAGGCGACTGTGTTCATCGCTTCAGTCGTGTTCTTGGTGAACGCGACTTCTTCGCGACCGCCGGAGGCACCGATGAACTCGGCGACCCGGTCGTGAGCCTCTTCGTACGCGACGGAGGCCTCCTGACTCAGGTGGTGGATACCGCGGTGGACGTTCGAGTTGTACTCACGGTAGTAGTCGGCGATGGCGTCGACGACTTGGTCCGGGGTGTGGCTGGTCGCAGCGTTGTCGAGATAGACGAGGGGGACGGTGTCGTCGTCATCCTCGCCCGGCGTCGAGATGTCGCCGCCGACCTTCCGCTGGAGAATCGGGAAGTCCGCACGGAGTGAGTCGACGTCGACTGGGTACGATTCCTGCACTTCCATTATGCGAGGGTTACGGCCGTAGGCACAACACGTCTTCGGTCCAGCCATGGCGACGAAACCAATTCCAGTTTCGAACACCAGCCAATGATGCCGGAATCTATCACGTTTGGTGTCGCATCGGTCGAGATACCCTCCTCTCGGATGGCTCGTACTACTTCTTGAACTGTCAGGACAGGCGAAACGTGAAGTACTTCTCGACACAAGGTATGCTATGGCTTTCCCATCCACGCTCCCGGCTTCGAGTCTGGATGCTCTCCCGACACAACTGGCGATTTTGGACATAGATGGGACGATTCTGTACACGAACGAGGCGTGGAAGCGCTTCGGAACTGAGAACGACTACGCTGGTGACGCGAGCTCTATCGGAATGAACTATTTGGGTGTCTGTGACGTCGACCCCGACCAGTCCGCGACGGCAGCGGGCGGCGGAATTCGCTCGGTCATCGACGGTACCGACGACGAGTTCTCGTACGAATACCCCTGCCACAGCGACAACGAGCGACGCTGGTTCACGATGCGCGTGACCCGGTTCGAGCACGAAGATGAGACGTACGTACAGGTCGTCCATCTCGATATCACCGACCGCAAACTCGCCGAACTGGAGGTCGACGAGAAGGCGAACCGACTCCAGAACGTCGCAGGTATTCTCTCGCACGACCTCCGGAACCCGCTTTCAGTCGCGCTCGGATACGCCAAGGCAGTCCTCGACGAGGGAATCGCGACAGAGCGCATCGAGCGCATCGTCAGCTCCCTCGAACGAATGGACGACATCATCTCCGACGCGCTGGTGTTAGCCCGCCACGACACCGTCGAAACGACGAGCACGGTCGACCTCCAGACGAAAGCTGAGACGGCATGGAGTCACGTCGAGACTGGTGACGTGGAATTGGCCGTCGCTGACACGATGCTGTTCGAGGCGGACGACAGCCTCCTCTCGCACGTCTTCGAGAACCTGTTTCGGAACGCTATCGAACACGCCCGTCCAGAGGAGTCGGATACCAACCTAACGGTGACAGTCGGTCCGCTCTTGGAGGATCCCGATGGCCCCGGTTTCTACGTCGAAGACGACGGTGTTGGAATTCCCGAACGTGACAGCGATGAGGTATTCGACGCCGGATACTCGGTCGACAGTGAGGGCACGGGTCTGGGACTGTCTATCGTCTCGCAGGTCGCCGGTGCCCACGGGTGGTGTCTCGAACTCACTGAGTCGGTGTCTGGCGGTGCCCGGTTCGAAATTACTGGCGTCGACCGCCGCGCCGCTGAGTAAACAGTCCCGTTAACGGAGCCAGAGCAGTTGCGCGTGGAGCGTGCCGTCTACTTCGAGGACCGTCTCTTCGTCGACGAGACCCGCGTCGATGGCGACGCCGACGGCTCTTTCCCCGACGATGTTGGCGACGGTTGCGCGAGTGAGACTGTCGACGACGGTCTCGCTGTCGGCCGGTTCGGCTTCGTCGCCGCCGTAGAAATCCTCGGTCACGTCGAGTGAGACATCGCCTTCGCTGTAGGTCTCACCGATGCAATCGGGGTCACAGACCGACACGAGCAGTCCTTCCGGCGTCTCTCGTTCGCGGAGTAACATCAGTAGTCCTCGACGAGGTTCTCTTCGGCCCGGTCGCGGATTTCGTCAGCCTGCTGTTGGACTTGCTGTGCTTCGTCTTCGCGGCCGAGTTCTTCGAGCGCTCGCGCCTTCTCTTCGAGGACGGTCGCGTTCCGCATGCCGAGGCGAATCGCGTTGTCGAAGGCGTTGACGGCGTCTTCGTTCAGGCCGCGCTCGTGGAGGAAGAACCCTCGGTTGTACCACGCTTGCGGGAAGCGCGGGTCGAGTTCGACGGCGCGCTCGGCGTGGTGGAGCGCGTCAGAGGTCCGGCCGGACTCCCAGAGCGCGTACGCGAGGTTGGTGTGTGCAGTTGCGCCGTGTTCGGTCTCCTCGTCGATGGAGAGTGCTTCCTGATACGACCCGATTGCCTCGTCCCACTCTTCGAGTTGCGCGTGGGCCGCACCCTTGTTCACCCACGCTTCCTGTTCGAGAAGCGAGTCGTCTTCGGCGAAGCGGGCGGTGCGTTCGAGGGCCTCGGTAGCCTCCTCGAAGCGGTTGATTTGCATGTACGAGAGGCCGACGTCGAGGAGTTTCTCCACGTCGACGTCTTCTGGGTCGATGTTCCGTTGGTCGAGGAGGTCCGTGAGGACGCGGGAGTCGACCGGGTCGACCTTCGTCGGGTCCACTTCCAGTTCGGGCGGGTCGAGCGAGAAAGCCGAATAGTCCTCGTCGAACCCCTGTCCCTCAGAGAAGCGGTGGGGTCGATTGCCGTCGTCGGTCATATAGCCGGGCTTGGGCGTCGTCGCGGTTAAGCGCTACGTCAGAGCGGCGACATCGACTGTTTTTTAGGCTTCGGTCGGGTGCGCTCTACGAATGACTGCCCCCGAGACGACTGTGCTGTCTTTCGTCCGGCACGCTCACTCTCCGTACGTCCCCAACGCAGAGCGCACGCGCGGTCTCTCGCGTCGCGGCCGACGCGACGCTGCACGGGTGACAGCCCACCTCGCTGACGTTGCCGATGTCGTTGTGACCAGCCCCTACGAACGCGCTCGCGCCACTGTCGAGGGGGTTGCTGACGCTGCCGACGTCCCGCTCGTCGTCGATGAGGACCTCCGCGAGCGCGAACTTACGGACGACCACGTAGAGGACTTCGACAGCGCCGTCGAACACCTCTGGGCGAATCCGACGGCCTCCCACCCCGGCGGGGAGTCGCACGCTGAGGCGCAATCCCGCGGGGTCGCTGCCATTGAACGACTCGTCGAAGCCTACCCGAACCGCCACGTCGTTGTCGGGACGCACGGCACGCTCATGGCGCTCGTGTTGAATGCCTACGACTCGCGATACGGCTACGAGTTCTGGACCGGGTTGACGATGCCGGACGTGTACGAAGCGACGTTCGTGAACGGCGAGTTCGCCGGTGTCGCTCGGACGTGGGTCCCGGCCGACGACGAACAGCCCGCGGCCGACGACTGAGTGCTCTCGGGCGGAATCTATACGTCGCTTTTCGGTCGATATACTGTCATGAGACTCTTCCTCGCAATCGACCTCCCGGAATCGGTCGCCGAGTCCGTCGCGTCGGTGCAGGAACTGCTCGGCGACGCCGGTAGCCTTCGGTTTACAGACCCCGAGCAGGCGCACGTCACGCTGAAGTTCCTCGGCGAGACGCCCGCGAACCGGGTTCCCGAAATCGAAGATGCGGTCGAAGACGCCATCGACGCCGCCGACGTGGGGCCGTTCGACGCCACTGTCGGTGGATTGGGTGTCTTCCCATCGCTCGACTACATCCGGGTCATCTGGACCGGCGTACAGGACGGCGCTGCGGAGATGACGCGACTCCACGAGGCGCTGGAACGTGAGACGACAGCGCTCGGATTCGATGGGGAGTCACACGAATTCACGCCGCACGTCACGCTCGCACGGATGGAAGACGCCCGCGGGAAAGACCGGGTTAGGAAAGTTGTCGAAGGCGAAGCCCCGCGAATCGGGATGTTTCGCGTGCGCGACGTTCAGTTGAAAAAGAGCGAACTCAGGTCGGGCGGTCCCGTCTACGAGACGGTGTCACGGTTTTCGTTGTAGACCCGAAACCATCTCGAAGCCACGCTCAATCGTCGTGTAACCGCGTTCGCCGCCCTTCGACTGCTCGCCGCAACTCGCCGCGAATCGCCTCGCGTTTGAACAGGACGAACCCGGCGAAGATGAGCGCGAAGCCAGCCACCGTCGTCGCGGTCGGAATGCGCCTGAGGAAGACGAACTCCGCGAGCGCGGCGAAAAGTGGGATGACGTATTCGAGCAGGCTCACCTCGATGGGGCCGATTCGGTCGAGGAGCCAGAAGTAAAGGAGGAATCCACCCGCCCCCGCGACGACAGCGAGGTAGCCGGTGGCGACGAGTGCCGTCGCGGTCCACGACGCGTCGGCGGCCGACTCCCACGGGAGCGCCGCGCTCGTCACGTGGAGCGTGATGGCCCCGATGAGCATCATCCACGCCTGCACCGCGAGCAGTGACATCCCTGTCTCGCTGTCGTGGGTGAAGACGGCACCGAGCGCAAACGCGAGCGCCGACCCGAGGACGAGCACCGCGCCGACGAGGTTCGAGGACAGCAGATTCTCGGGGTTCGGGTTAGCGATGACGACGAGGCCGAGGAAGCCCAGTGTGAGTCCGACTGCACCGAGCGGGGTCAGTCGCTCTCTGGTGGACGTGAGTCGGGTGAGAGTCGGTGTCGCCAGTGGGATGATGCCGAGAAGGACGGAGGCAACAGAACCGGGGATGTACACCTGCCCCGAAAAGAGGAGCGCGTGGTGCGCGCCGATGCTGAACACTCCCCCGGCGAGGATGGGTTTCCACTCGCCGCGTGCGGTCGGGATGAATCGGTCGCCGCGGGCGACAGTGAACGCGAACAAGAGAACCGCCGCGATGTCGAACCTGACCGCCGCGAGGAACGCCGGCGGGACGAACCCGAGCGCAACGTCGGTTGCGAGAAACGCGCTTCCCCAGACCGCAGCGAGGGCGAGAAAGGCGACGAGCGTACGGGTCCGACTCATTCGACTCGGGGTTTCTCACGGGCGGGGTTGAATGAGTCGGTTCCGGGTGTGTGCGCCGGTTTTGGAGTTGACCTCTCGCTATTCACACCGTGGTCCACCTTCACACACTGCTCAGACGCGAAGGAACAAGATTTTATGCGGAGGATTGGAACTGTAGGCCACTATGGGTAAGAAGTCGAAGGCTAAGAAGAAGCGTCTGGCGAAGCTCGAACGCCAGAACAGTCGTGTCCCGGCGTGGGTCATGCTCAAGACCGACATGGAAGTCACGCGAAACCCCAAGCGTCGCAACTGGCGGCGAAGTAACACGGACGAGTAAGCCATGAGCGCAAGCGATTTCGAGGAGCGAGTCGTCACCGTCCCGCTCCGTGACGTGAAGGCTGTCCCGTCCCACGAGCGCGCAGGTCGCGCGATGAAGATCATTCGCGAACACCTCGCGAAGCACTTCAAGGTCGACGCGGACGACGTCCGTCTCGACTCGGAAATCAACGAGGCAATCTGGGCGCACGGTCGGCAGTCGCCGCCGAGCAAGTTCCGCGTCCGTGCCGCTCGATTCGACGAAGACGGCGACGTTGTCGTCGAAGCCGAACCGGCAGAGTAAACGGTGCTCCGCGCCTCCTTCGCCGGTTCCTCGTACATCGGTGTCTTCGCCCGAGCGACCGACGACATCCTCATCGTCCGCCCGGACGCCGACGACTCGCTCGTCGATGACCTTTCGGACGAACTGGGCGTCCCGGCGCTGGCGACGACTGTCGGCGGGTCCGGCACCGTCGGTGCGTTAGCGACGGGTAACGAGAACGGACTCCTCGTGTCGAGTCGCGCGACGACCCGCGAACAGGAGGCACTCGCCGACGCCGCGGACCTCCCAGTCTACGAACTCCCCGGTCGCATCAACGCCGCCGGAAACGTCGTTCTCGCGAACGACTACGGCGCGTACGTCCATCCTGACCTCTCCGACGAAGCCGTCTCGGCCGTCGAAGAGGCACTTGAGGTTCCCGTCGAACGCGGTGACCTCGCGGACGTTCGGACTGTGGGGACGGCTGCTGTCGCCAACAATCGCGGCGTCCTCTGTCACCCCAAGTCCCGCGAACCGGAACTCGACGCGCTCGAAGACGTCCTCGACGTGCGAGCAGATATCGGTACGATAAACTACGGTGGACCGCTCGTCGGCTCCGGTCTCGTCGCCAACGACGAGAGCTACGTCGTCGGCGAGGACACGACCGGCCCCGAACTGGGCCGCATCGAAGACGCCCTCGGCTACATCGACTGAGGACGCGCGTCCGCCGATTCTTCGTTCTCTCGGCGACCCGAGTAGGAAGACTCTTCCCGCTCGCCGCCAGAATCACGGCCATGAGCCAGTTCACTATCAGCGGTACGTTCACCAGCCGAGGTGTCACACACAACTTCACGAAAGTTGTCGACGCACCGAACGAGAACGTCGCACGAGAGTTCGCCTACTCGCTCATCGGGAGCGAACACGGCATCAAACGTACGAAGGTCTCCCTCTCTGAGGTGTCCGCAGCATGATGGGCGGTGGTCAGCAGCAACTCCAACAGCTTTCCCAAGAGCTGCAGGCCATCGACGAAGAAATCGAATCGCTCGAAGGTGAAATCGACGACCTGACGACCGAGAAGCAGGAAATCGACGAGGCTATCGAAGCAATCGAGACGCTCGAAACCGGCTCGACGGTGCAGGTCCCGCTCGGCGGCGACGCGTACCTCCGCGCCGAAGTGCAGGACATCGACGAAATCATCGTCTCCCTCGGCGGCAACTACGCGGCCGAACAGAGCCAGGGCGACGCCGTCGAATCCCTGAAGCGCAAGCAGGACCTCCTCGACGAGAACATCGCCACCATCCGCGGCGAAATCGAGGAACTCGAAGAAGAGAGCGAGGAAATCGAACAGCAGGCGATGGAAGCCCAACAGCAGATGCAGCAACAGCAGATGCAGCAGATGCAGCAGATGCAGGGCGAAGACGGCGACGACGACGAGTAAGCGACTCCCCCTTTCAATTTAGATGTTCGACGGACTGAAAAAGAAACTCGACCGCTTCCGAAAAGACGTCGAAGACACCGCCGAAGAGAAAGCCGAAGCAGCCGCTGCCGAGGCCGACGACGACGCGGTGACCGACGCCGAGTCCCCCGCCGACGACTCGGAAGCGGCCGAGCCTGCGGCTGTCGAATCCGACAGTGAGGAGACAGCCGCCTCGACCTCCGACACCCCCGAACCGGCACCCGAACCGTCCGACGAAGCCCAATCCGAGACGACCCCAGCCGACGCGGGTGACTCGGGAGATGCCTCGGCGGACACAACTGACGCGGCGAGCGAGTCGGCTGATGCCGACGCCGCAGCGGACGCAGACGAGCCTGAATCGCTCGCGTCCGACGCCGCGAAGGCCGCGCTGGCCGAGCAGGAAGCAGACGACTCGTCGAGTGCGGGTCGCCTGAAGCGCGCCGCCGCGTTCGCCACGGGGAAGGTCGTCATCGAGGAAGAAGACCTCGAAGACCCGCTGTGGGAACTCGAAATGGCGCTTCTCCAGAGCGACGTGGAGATGCAAGTCGCAGAGGAGATTCTCGACACCATCCGCGACAAACTCGTCGGCGAGACGCGAAAGCAGGTCCAGAGCACGGGCCAACTCGTCGAAGAGGCGCTCCACGACGCGCTCTACGAGGTCATCAGCGTCGGCCAGTTCGACTTCGACAAGCGCATCCAGGAGGCGGACAAGCCGGTCACGCTCATCTTCACCGGCATCAACGGCGTCGGGAAGACGACCACTATCGCCAAACTCGCGCGGTACTTCGAAAAACAGGGTCTCTCGACGGTGCTCGCCAACGGAGACACCTACCGCGCCGGGGCGAACGAGCAGATTCAAGAGCACGCCGACGCGCTCGACAAGAAACTCATCGCCCACGAGCAGGGCGGTGACCCGGCGGCGGTCATCTACGACGCCGTCGAGTACGCCGAAGCACACGACATCGACGTCGTCCTCGGCGACACTGCAGGTCGGCTGCACACCTCGAACGACCTGATGGCGCAGTTGGAGAAAATCGACCGCGTCGTCGGCCCGGACCTCACCATCTTCGTGGACGAGGCCGTGGCCGGACAGGACGCCGTCGAGCGCTCCCGGAAGTTCAACGAGGCGGCGGCCATCGACGGGGCCATCCTCACGAAGGCCGACGCGGACTCCAACGGCGGGGCCGCAATCTCTATCGCCTACGTCACGGGCAAGCCAATCTTGTTCCTCGGTGTCGGACAAGGGTACGACCACCTCGAACGGTTCGACCCCGAAGCGATGGTCGAGCGACTCCTCGGCGAAGACGAGTAAGCGCTCGAAACCCACACTGCGGGACGGTCCGTCGACCGTCTACGACCCTTTCTGACGACGAGTTCGAACGCGTGCGATAACCGCGAGCATGGCGACCGCTCCGACCGCGACGACCACGCCAAACCCGGGCGTGTCGGTCGCTGTCGCCGACTGCTTGGCTGTCGATTCCTCGGATGGTGCGCTCGATTCTGACTGTCCCGACTGTCCCGACTCGGTACTGTCCCCATCTGCTTGCGTCGAATTCGATGTCGAGGTTGGGGTCGCCGTCTCTGTTGCGGACTGGCCGTCGCTTCGAACGGTTACGGTCCCGGCGGAGACGCCATCGACGGAGACGTTCGTCACGCCGCCGTGGTCTAGCGTCACGTTGACACTGACGGTCGCTCGCTCGCCCGCGTCGAGTGTCACATCGCGCGTCCCAACAACTGCTCCGTTCGCCGTCACCGCGACAGTCTTTTTCACGCCGAAGCCGCGTGGGTTCGAGAGCTCGGCCGACACCGTCAGCGGTTGGTCAGTCGAGACGCTCGGCCGAGAGAGGGTTGCGCCGTCGACCGAGAGCAGAGTGTCGGAGTCGACGCCGACGACGAATCGCGAGAGGCCGGGCGAGTTCGCTTGGAGGGTGTGTGTCCCACCGTCCCGGCGCTCGACGGCGGTCTCGACGCGATTCCACGTGCCGTCGTGGTACCGGTACAGTGAGAGTTCGTCCGCATCGACGCCGAGGCGCTCGAGTCGGTCTGCGTCGAGGTCGACCGTGAACGCGGCCGCGTCGATGGTCGAATCACTGATTTCGTGGTCGACGCGAAGCGACCCGAAGACGACGCCGTCGAACTGGGCTGTCGGGTCGTCGGCCGACGCGTCAGCAGCGGGGTTGTCAGTCGACGCGTCAGCACCGCTTCCGGCCGTCACGTCGACTACCTCGCCGGGGTCCGCCGCGTCGAGAAGAGGCGAGTCGCCCGCGACAGAGAGCGAGTAGTTGCCTTCGTGTGTCGTCGTGACCGAGAGTCGCGTCAGGTTCATCCCGTCGGTCGCGACCTCGCCGCCGAAGTCGACCGCGACTGGTTCGTTTCGTGCGGGGTTCCCGACCGAGACGTTCGTGGCGCGCCCGTCAGTCGTGGCGTTCTCGACGCGAACGACAGTCGCCGGTTGGGTGCGGTCGTCCGAACTGGAGCGCTCCGAATCTCCGTCGGTACTCCCGCCACCGCTCGACCCACCGTCGTCGGCCGATTCACTCCCGTCCGACCCGCCTGCACCGTCGCCGCTATCGTCTCCACCACTCCCACCGCCGTCGCCGCTCCCGCCACCACTGCTGCCATCGACTTCCACTGAGACGGTGTTAGACTGCACTACGCCGCCGTTTCCGAGGGTATCCTCGACGACGAGCGTCGCGGACTGTGTGCCGGCCGACGCACTCCCTCCGACACTCACAGTCGTCTCGTAGGTGTCGTCGCCGTCGCCGTCGGTCAAGTCGACCGGAGAGCCGACGCCGAAGTCCGAGAGGAACACCGTCACGGAATCGACGCTGGTCGTCGCGTCCGCGACGGTGACGCTGACTGTGACCGTATCGCCGACACCGACTGCGCCGTCACCGTCTGTCACGTCCGTGAGTGAGAGCCCGCTCGTCGCCGGTGGCGTCGTATCGAGTGTCAGCGTGCCAGTCGTGGCGGTCTGTGCGGTCCCGCCGGAGTCGTTCGCCGTGACGCTGACAGATTGGCTGCCGTCGGTTTCGACGCCGGGTTCGTCGACGACGAGCGTCGCTTCGTAGGTCCCGTCGCTGTCACCGTCCGTGAGGGCGACCGCCGAGCCAGCGCCGAACGCGGAGGCGTCGGCGACGACGGACGATACTGACGAGGTCGCATCCGAGACAGTCGCGGAGACGACGAGTTCGTCCCCGTCGCTCACGGTGCCATCGCTGTCTGTCGCGTCGGTTATCGAGACGCCGGAGAGCGACGGCGCTGCGGTGTCGACGGTCAGTTGTGTCGTGGTGGCGGTCTGCGTGTTGCCCTGCCCGTCGGTCGCCTGAACCGTGACGTCGTGGGCACCGTCAGACGAGACACCGGCCTCGTCGACGGTAATGGTAGCCGTGTAGGTGTCGTCGTTGTCGGCGTCCGAGAGCGTGACCGTCGAGCCAGCGCCGAACGCGGAGGCGTCGGCGACGACGGTCGAGACGGTCGTGAGGTCGGTTACATCGGCCGAGATAGTGACTGCGCTCCCGTTCGCAACGACGCCGTTTCCGTCAGTCGCGTCGGTGAGGATGGTGTTCGAGAGGCCCGGTGGTGTCGTGTCGAGGGTCGGTCCGCTGACTGCTTTCGTCCCTTCGTTGTCGGCGGTATCGACTGCAGCGAACGTGATGCTCTGTGCGCCGTCGGTCGTTCCCGACTCGGAGACGGTCACTGTCGCGCCGTACTCACCGTCGCCGTTGGGGTCCGAAAGCGAGACTGCTGACCCGGCACCGAACGCCGAGGCGTCTGCGGTCACACCCGACAGCGCCGTGTCGTCGGCGACGGTCACGTTGAGCGTGAGTTGGTCGCCGCCGTCGACAGCGCCGTCCCCGTCGGTCGCGTCAGTCACGGAACTGTTCGAGAGGACCGGAGTGGTCGTGTCGAGCGTTATCTCTTTGGTCGTATCAGACCGGGTGTTCGACCCGGCGTCGGCGACGGTGACGCTGACAGTGTGATTCCCGTCTGCCGCGGCGTTCGCGCCGTCGACGGTGGCAGTCGCCTCGTAGGTATCGCCCGAGGAGTGACTCAGCGTGACTGCCGCGCCGAGTCCGAAGTCGGTCAGGTCGGCCGTCACCGTCCCGATGCTGCTTTCTCCGTCCGAGACGGTCGCCGTCACCGTGAGGTCGTCGCCGTCGCCGACGACCCGGTCGCCGTCGTCGTCGAGGCTCACGTCCGAAATGGTCGGCTTCACGGTATCGACGGTCAGGCTCCCAGTTCCGGCCGTTTGGGTTCGCCCCTGCGCGTCCTCGGCGGCGACCGTGAGCGATTGCGACCCGAGTGTCGCGTTGCCGCCATCGACGGTGATGGTTGCCTCGTATCGGTCGCCGCCGCTGTTGGTGAGAGTGACGGCCGACCCTGCACCGAACGCGGAGGCGTCGGCGGTGACGTTCTGAATCGTCGTCGCGTCGGTCACGTTCGCGGAGAGTGTCACGCTGTCGCCGTCGGCGACGACACCGTTTCCGTTGGTTGCGTCTGTCAGCGTCGCGTTCGTCACGACCGGCGCGTCCGTGTCGAGCGTGAGGTCGCCCGCAGACTGGTTTCGGTCGTTTCCGGCCGCGTCGGTCGCGCGCACGACGACCGAATGCGTGCCGTCTGCGGCCGCGCTGGCATCGTCGACCGAGGCCGTCGTGTTGTAGGTGTCGCCCGTGACGTGTGTGAGTTCCACGACACCGGCACCGAACGCCGAGAGGTTCGCGGTGACGTTGACGACGCCGCTCGTCGCATCCGAGACGGTCGCTGTGACGCGAATCGACTCGCCGTCGCCGACGACGCCGTCACCGTTGGCGATGTCTTCGACGGTCGGCGAGAACGACCCGGGCCGGGCCGCATCGAGCGTGAGTTCGCCCGTCGTGACAGTCACGTCGTTCCCGTGGCCGTCGTCCGCAACGACTTCGACCGAGTGGTTTCCGTCTGCGGCTGCGCTGGCGTCGTCGACCGGGACGGTGGCGTCGTAGGTGTCGTCGCCGTCGCCGTCGGTGAGCGAGACGGCGGTTCCAGCGCCGAACGCCGAGATATTCGCCGTGACTGAACTGACCGCAGTCGCGTCGGTTACGTCCACGCTGACAGTCACGCTGTCGCCGTCGGTCACGAGTCGGTCGCCGTCGTCTGAGATGGTCGCGCCGGTCGCACTCGGTGCGGTCGTGTCGAGCGTCAGGTTTGCAGTCGTTGCGGACGCGCGCTTCGTCTTTTCGTCGGTCGCGGTGACTTCGACCGAGTGGTTTCCGTCTGCAGCTGCGCTGGCGTCGTCAACCGCGACGGTGGCGTCGTAGGTGTCGTCGCCGTCGCCGTCGGTGAGCGAGACGGCGGTTCCAGCGCCGAACGCCGAGANGACGGTGGCGTCGTAGGTGTCGTCGCCGTCGCCGTCGGTGAGCGAGACGGCGGTTCCAGCGCCGAACGCCGAGAGATTCGCGGTCACCGTCGAGATAGACACCACGTCGGTTACGGTCGCTGAGACAGTGAGAGAGTCCGCGTCGGCGACGACGCCGTCTCCGTTGGTCGCGTCGGTCACGGTCGGATTCGTGATTGTCGGTGGTGCGGTGTTCAACGCGAGCGTTCCCGACGACCCTGTCTGTTCGTTGTCGCCGTCGTCTGTCGTCGTCACCGCGACTGCGTAGGTCCCTTCGCCGGAGGCGCTCGCCGCGTCGACCGTGACGGTCCTGGTGTAGGTACCGCCGCCGCTGTTGGTGAGGGTGACTGCCGAGCCTGCACCGAAGGCGGAGGCGTCGGCGGTGACGGTGACGACGCCGCTCGTCGCGTCGGTGCTGTTCGCGCGAATCTCGATGCTGTCGCCGTCCTCGACGATTCCGTCGCCGTCTGTCGCGTCCGTTACCGAGATGTCGGTGAGCGTGGGCGCTGTCGTATCGAGAACGAGCGTGCTGGTCGTCACCGACTCGACGTTGCCCTCGGCGTCCGTGGCCGTGAGTTGGACGGAGGTGGTTCCGTCGGACGCCGCGTTCTCGGCTTTCACGGTCGCCGTGAAGTCGTACACGTCGTCGCCGTTGGAGTCTGTCAACGCCTCGCTCTCACCGGCGTCTCCCCAGCCGAAGTCACCCGCGTCGAACGTGACGCTGGCGATATCGCTCGTCGCGTCAGTCACGTTTGCGTGGATGCGCACGTCGTCACCGTCCGCGACGACACCGTCGCCGTCGGCGGCATCGACGAGCGTTGCGTTCGTCAGCGACGGGTCGATGGTGTCGACGGTCGTCGTGTCAGACCGGCCGCCTGCGCCGTTTAGGTCGGTCGAGTCGTTGGCGACGAGCAGGTCGGCGGTGAAATCGCCTTCTGTGCTGGTGTTCCACGTCGCGGTGTAGGTGCCGCCGGACTCGGTGAAATCGGTGTCTGTCAGCGTCGTCGTGCTTGGCCCGCTGACGGACACTTCGATGTCGGCCAGCGTCTCCGAGGAGTCGAAGCTGACGGTGAGGTTCTGTCCGCTCGGGTTGGTGACGCTGTAGGCGGTGATGTCCGGCGGGGCACTGATTGCGACCGCCCCGCTTTCGTTCGAAGCGCTCTGGCCGACCCGGTCGACGGCGGTCACGGTCGCGTTGTAGTAGCCATCTGGTGCGGCCGCCGCGCCGTCCGCGGTCGCTGTCGCGGTGTAGGTGTCGCCGGTGTCTTTCGTGAGCACGACGGCAGAACCGGCACCGAACGACGAGAGGTCGACTGTGAGTTGTGCGCCGTCGAGGGTCTGTCCGGCCGGGCCGTCGGTGATGACCGCCTCGATGCCGAACGTGTCGCCGTCGTTGAGCACGCCGTCTTGGACTGCGGTCCCGGTAAACTGGACGTTCGAGACCGACGGCGTCGAGGTGTCTACCGTCAGCGTCGTTCCGGTCGTCGCGTTCTCCTCGTTTCCTGCGCCGTCCGTGTCGGTCGCGATGACTTCGACCGAGTGGTTTCCTTCGGTCGGTGCTCCCTCGGCGCCGACGGTGATGGTCGTCTCGTAGGTGTCGCCGCCGGTGGCACTGAGTGGTTCGGCGGCGTCTGCGCCGAAGGCGCTGAGGTTGGCCGTCACCGACCCGATGCTCGTCGTGTTCTCGACGACGGTCGCGCTGACTGTGACGGCGTCGCCGGTCGTGACGTGGCCGTTGCCGTCGGCGTCGTCGGTGACAGCGAGGGTGGAAATATTCGGTGGCGTCGTGTCGACGACGACGGACTGTTTCTCTCCGCTCGCACCGTTGTTTCCGTCGTCGCCCTTGGCGACGAGCAGTTCGGCGGTGTAGTTGCCGTCCTCGGACGCTGTGTGCGTGGCTGTGTAGTGATATGGTGCGGTCGAGTTGCTCGTCGAAAAACTCGATTCGTCGATGTTGTACTCGGTGACTTTCTCGAAGTCGCTCAGGTTCAGCGAACTGTTGTAGAACCCGACGTCGATTTGCTGAAGCGACTTGGAGGACGAAAAGCTGATTTCGACCGTTTGTCCGCCAGTGTTCTCAGATGTGAAATTCGTGATTACCGGCGCGGACGCCGCCGACGCGACGGCCGGCCCCGAACTGACGCCGACGGTCGCTGCCGGTGCAAACACCACCGCAGAGAGAACGACGAGACTGGTGAGAAACGCTCTGACCGCATTCCGGCTGTCTTTGTCCACGAATCTACAGTGATACTGAAAGTGTCATTCGAACGTGTACTATCGCTACTCAGCCCAATTATACCGTACGGCATGGGGATGTAGCCAATAAGGCTACTGCTGAAATTATCAAATATGTTATTTAGGGCTATTCGAGGCCGAGACCGACGCCGAGTGCGACCATCACGCCGCCGCCGACCCAGTTGAGCCCCGAGGTAACTCGCCGTGATTCGAGCGCGTCGCTCGCGCGGTCGGACGCGACCGCGACCAGACAGAGATACGCCGCCGTGAGAACTGCGTAGGCCCCTCCGAGAAGTACCATCCGAACGTCGGCCCCGGCTCCCGTCCCGGCGAAGGTGGGCAGAAACGCGAGGAAGAACAGCGCGACTTTCGGGTTGAGCGCGTTTACGAAAACGCCGCGGCGAAAACTCCCGCCCGAACTCGTCTCTACCTGCGGGTCGAACTCACGGTGCCGGATGGCTGTGAGTCCGAGATAGACCAGATACAGCGCGCCGGCGTACTTCAGGGCGCGATATGCAACCGGCGCGGCTCGGAGTAATGCCGCCAACCCGAGCGTCGCCGCTGCGGTGTGGAGTAAGACGCCGGTGGCGATGCCGAGTGCCGAGCGAATCCCCGAATTTCTGTCCTGTACGCCGCGAGCGAGGACGTACACCGTGTCAGGGCCGGGTGTGAGGATGAGCGCGATAGCCGCGGCGCAGAAGGCAAGGAGAGTCGCCGGGCCGAGTCCGAACGCGATGCCGGTCATCGACTCTGGCTAGGATTCCGTCGCTGAAGTACGTCAGGGTTCGGGAAGCACTTGATTCCGCAGCGGTTCGTCGGCCGTTTCTCCGTCCCACCCGTCGTCTGCTTCCAACCGTTCGACGTTCTCCGCGAGGATGTCGGCCAGTCGGGTGTAGTACTGCGGCGTGTGGCCCGCGACGTGCGGGGTGATGAACACGTTCTCGAAGTTCCACAGCGGGTGGGCTTCCGGGAGCGGCTCGGGGTCGGTTACGTCGAGTGCGGCCGCCCGAATTCGACCGCGTTGGACCGTCTCGACGAGCGCGTCGGTGTCGACGACGCCACCGCGGGCGATATTCACGAGGACGGCGTGGTTCGGCAGTGCGTCGAACGCTTGCTTGTCGAGGAGGTGTCGTGTCTCGTCGGTTAGCGGACACGCGAGCACGAGGAAATCAGTCTCTACGAGGGCGGATTCGAGGTCGTCGAAGCCGACCACGCGGTCGGTCGGCCCGCCCTTCTCGGGCGTGTAGCGAACACCAATCGTCTCGACGCCGAAGGGTTCGAGTCGCTCGACCACCGCCTGTCCGATTGCGCCGAGGCCGACGACGGTGACTGTCGAGCCGTTCAGTTCGCCGTACGCCTGAAACGACCGCCACTCGCGGCGTTCCTGTCGGCGGATTCCCTCGTCGAGGCGGCGGGTAATCATCAGGAGCCAGCCGATAACGTGTTCGGCGATGTTGGGGCCGTGGACACCGGATGCGTTCGTGACCGCGACGTCTCGCTCTCGGAGCGTCTCCATCGGGAGGTGGTCGTATCCGGCGGCCGCGCCCGCGAACAACTTGAGGTTCTCTGCGGCAGCGAGCACGTCGTCCTGGAGGTACGTTCCGGTGATGATGTCGGCGTCGCGGGCGGCATCGAGGGTTTCGGCGGTCGTCTTCGGGTGGATGAGTGTCGCCTCAGGGAGGCGCTCGCGGAGCGCATCGACGTACTCCTCGGCGGGGATATCGTGATTTGGCTGGTCGAGGACGAGGATTCGGGTCATCGTTCGTGGTGTCGCTTGCGCGACCGAAAGGTGTTCGCCCGCGGACGCGACGGATAAAGCCTTTACCGACGGGACGGCGTAGGAAGGGACAATGGTACTCGACAATCTCGGGAGTTCCCTCCGCGGCAGTCTCGATAAGCTGCGGGGTAAGTCCCGCATCGACGAGGACGACGTTCAGGAGATCGTCAAGGAGATTCAGCGCTCCTTGCTCTCCGCTGACGTCGATGTCAGCCTCGTCATGGACCTCTCTGACTCTATCAAGACGCGCGCGCTGGAGGAAGAGCCGCCGGGTGGCACGAGCGCCCGCGACCACGTCCTGAAAATCGTCTACGAAGAACTCGTCTCCCTCATCGGCGAGTCGACGGAGATTCCCCTCGAATCCCAGACCATCATGCTCGCTGGTCTGCAGGGGTCGGGGAAGACCACCACCTCCGCCAAGATGGCGTGGTGGTTCTCGAAGAAGGGACTTCGCCCCGCGGTCATCCAGACTGACACCTTCCGCCCCGGCGCGTACGACCAGGCCAAGCAGATGTGTGAGCGGGCGGAGGTCGACTTCTACGGCGACCCCGACTGCGACGACCCGGTCCAAATCGCCCGCGAAGGGCTCGAAGCGACCGAAGACGCAGACGTCCACATCGTCGACACGGCCGGTCGCCACGCCCTCGAAGACGACCTCATCGCCGAAATCGAGGAGATAGAAGGCGTCGTCCAGCCCGACCTGAACCTGCTCGTCCTCGACGCGGCAATCGGGCAGGGCGCGAAAGAACAGGCCCAGCAGTTCGACGAATCCATCGGCATCGGTGGCGTCGTCATCACCAAGCTCGACGGGACCGCAAAAGGTGGCGGTGCCCTGACCGCAGTCAACGAGACGGACTCGTCTATCGCTTTCCTTGGCATGGGTGAGACCGTCCAGGACATCGAGCGCTTCGAGCCGAACGGCTTCATCTCGCGGCTCCTCGGTATGGGCGACCTCAAGCAGCTGTCCGAGCGCGTCGAGCGCGCCATGGCGGAGACGACCGCCGAGGACGAGGACTGGGACCCCGAGGAGATGATGAAGGGGAGCTTCACCCTCAAGGACATGCAAAAGCAGATGGAGGCGATGAACAAGATGGGGCCGCTCGACCAGGTTCTCGACATGATTCCCGGACTCGGCGGCGGGCTCAAAGACCAACTGCCGGACGACGCCATGGACGTGACGAAAGACCGGATGCGCTCGTTCGAGATTATCATGGACTCCATGACCGACGAGGAACTGGAGAACCCGCGCATCATCGGTGCCTCTCGCGTCCAGCGCATCGCACAGGGCTCCGGTCGCGACGAGGAGACGATTCAGGAACTCCTCGAACAACACCGCATGATGGAACGAACCATCAAGCAGTTCCAGGGTATGGGCGACGGCGACATGCAGCGGATGATGAAGAAGATGCAGCAGCAAGGCGGCGACATGGGCGGTATGGGCGGCATGGGGCCGTTCTGACGACGCCGACACGAACCTCTCGTTTCCGACTTCGTCTCTCACGGTTTTTCGAAGGGAGTTCCGAGATACCGCCGACTTTTAACGTTCGCGTTCGTCGCACCCCACAATGACCGTGCGCGACGTCGCTGTCGAGGCATACCGGGAAGCACTCCCGGCGCTGTCTGCGAGTCTCGTCGGCGGTCTCGTCGCGGGCGTCGTCCTCGGCGGGATGCGCGCGGAACTCCGTGCGGTTCCAGGACTTCTCGTTCTCGTGCCCGCGCTGCTCGCGACTCGCGGGAACGTCTACGGCTCGCTCGGTGCCCGCGTCGCAACCGCGCTCCATCAGGGGCTCATCGAACCGCGCGTCACCGCAGGCGACGACAGACTCCAGGCCGCCGCGGCGGCCGCCCTCGCAAACGGTGTCCTGACCAGCACCTTCGCCGCCGTCGCCGCGTTCTTCCTCCTGACACTCCTCGGAAGCAAGGTCGCACCGCTTCCGATTCTCGTCGGCGTGGCCATCGTCGCCGGACTCCTATCTGGTATCGTCCTCACAGCCGTCGTCGTCACCGTCGTCTTCGCGGGCTATCGCCGCGGCCGCAACCCCGACACGCTCGTCGGTCCAATCGTGACGACGACCGGTGACGTGTTCGGCATCCTGTTTTTGCTCATCGCCGTGCGAACTGTCCTCGCCATCGCAGGGGTGTTCTGAGATGCCCACGGAGTGGACTGTCCGAGCGATTTCGCGGGCGATGCTCCCGGTCTTGCTCGTGCTCACGCTCGTCGAACTCGGAAGCGGACTCGTCCTCGGGAGTTTCGAGTCGAAATTACTGCGGTATCCGTCGCTTCTCGTCCTCGTGCCGGTCACTATCGGGACGGCAGGGAACCTCGGAAGTATTCTCGCGGCACGCCTCTCGACGTCGTTCCACCTCGGGACGCTCTCGTTTTCACCCGCTGACGACGAACTCGCTGGCAACGCCATTGCGACGTTCGCCCTCGCGGTGACGATGTTCCCGGTCATCGGTTTCGGTGCGTGGGTGCTGGCCGCGCTCGTTTCGGGCGGGGCGACGCTCGCAGCGCAGACTGTCATCTTGGTCGCGCTCACCAGCGGCACGATTCTCGCGGTGCTGGCGGTGGCTGTGACGCTTACCGCGACGTACGCCGCCTACCAGTTCGGCCTCGACCCGGACGACGTGGTCATCCCGGTCGTGACCAACGTTTGCGACGTGCTCGGGGTCGTGGTGCTGTTCGGCGTGGTGCAGGTGCTGGTGTGATTTCGCTGCCGACTGCTGACACCCACTCCCCGACCGACGCCGCTTAGTTCGCTCGCTCCCCAGGACAGACCGTGCAACCGTCGGCGTTTCTCCCAGTCCTGTTCGAGGTACTTCCGCGAGTCGCCCGTATCGCGGTCTACATCGCACTCGGCGTCTTCGCGGCCAACCTCGTTGTCGCGTTCGGACTCGTGGAGCGAATCGCCGGACTCTCGCGGTACCTGACGGGTCCGGCGAACCTCCCCGACGAGGTGGGAACAGCCATCGTCACGACCGCCGCCTCGACGACGGCCGGATACGGCATGCTCGCCGAGTACCGCGAATCCGGCGTCCTCGACGACCGGGCCACGCTCGTTGCGGTCACCATCAACACGTTCTTCGGCTTCGTCCAGCACATCTTCACGTTCTACTGGCCCGTTCTCATCCCCATTCTCGGCCAAGAGGTTGGGTTCATGTACGTCGGCGCTCGCGCGGCTATCGCGCTCGCCATCACGCTCACGGGCGTCGTCGCCGGAGCGGTGCTCCTCTCGGGGCGGAACGTCGACGCTACCGCAGTCGCACAGACTGATGGTGCTGGTGAGGCCAGCGAGGACGAACAGTCGCTCCGGTCGATGCTCGAAGACGCTGGGCGAAAGACGTGGAAGACGCTCAGGCGAATCGTCCCGCGACTCGCCATCGTCTACGTGCTCGTCACGCTCCTCTTGCGGACGACCGACCTCGAATCGTTCACCGCGCTCGCCAGTCCGCTGACGAATCTCGTCGGACTGCCGGGTGCCGCCGTCCCGATTGTCGTCGCCTTCGCGTTCGACACGACCGCCGGGGCCGCGGCCATCGCGCCGGCTATCGGACAGACGTTCACGCCGAAACAGGCCGTGGCGACGATGCTCATCGGCGGTATCATCTCCTTTGCCGTCTCGACGTTCAAGCGGTCGATACCCTTCCAGTACGGCATCTGGGGCCCCGAATTCGGGTCGAAGGTCATCGCCGTCAACACGGGGCTAAAAATCGTATTTATCGCTATCGCGGTGGCGGTGCTGGTCGCCTGAGACGCCGCGGCCGTCGCCGCGTTATCTGTCGTTCGGGTCGACCGGTCGCCCGTCTTCGGTCGGCGGTGCGATGTAGTCGATGACTTCGTCCACCGTCGGGTCGCGGACGGTCACGTGGACTTCGATGTCGCCGAGTTCGTCGGGGTTGCCGACGGCGAAGTTGACGACGCCCTTGAACGCCGCCTGCTTCTTCAGCGCGAACGAAAAGCCGTCGTCGTCCTGTCGCTTGGCGAACTCGCGGCGGGCCGTATCGAGGATGGCCTGCTCGTGGAGGCGCTCCGAAAAGCGCTCTAACTCGTGGGTTTCGCCGACGAGCGTCCCGTCTTCGTGGGTGAGTTCGACGCCGGGAAAGAGGTTCTCGACGGCGTCGCCGACGCGGTCGGTGATTTCGGTGTCGCGCACGGGGGCCTCGATACGAACGTCGACGCTGTATATCATGCGTTGGCCTCCGCGACGGCGTCTGGGCCTTCCTCGAACAGGAGGGTAATTTTCTCGCGGTACTCCGCCAGCGTGCCGGTGTTCTCGATGACCACGTCGGCACGGTCCATCGCCTCGCCCATCCCGAAGTCGAGTTCGCGCTCCTCGCGCTTCTTCAGCGACTTGACGTCGGTGTCGCTCGCGTCTCGCCCGCGGTCAAGCAGACGCTCGGCGCGCGTTTCGAACGGCGCTTCCACGCTCACGAGGACGAATTCCTCGCCGAAGGCGTCGCGGAAGCGGTCGAGTTCCACGTCCGACCGCAGGCCGTCTACCAGCACCACGCCGTTCGATTCGAGGTGGTCTTCGACGACCGGAAGCGAGCGCGCTGCGATGGCGTCGTCGCCTTCCTCTTCGCGGAGTGCTTTCGCAATCGTTCCGTGCTCGGTCGCCGGGTCGAGACCGCGAGCACGGCACTCCCCGCGGATGATGTCGCCCATCGTCACGACGGGAATCCCCGACTCGCGGGCTACTTCGGCGAGTTCGCCTTTTCCGCTGCCGGGCAGGCCGACTGTCCCGATGACTTTCATGGCGGTTGCTACCGCGCTCGCGCTGTTAAACCCTCCCTTCACCGTCGCTTGGTTCGATTTCCCGTCGCCCGACTCTCCCGTCACTGTCGCTCGGTTCTTCCTCTGTCGTCGCTTGATTCTCTCGTTCACGACACCGACCTGCGGGCGGCGCGACACTTTTCGCGTCTCGTCGCCCACTGTAGACTATGTCTCAACGCTCGCTCGTCGTTCGCGCGCTGTGGTTCGTGGTCGTCGGGTGGTGGGCGACGCCGCTCGTCGTCAACGTCGCGTGGTTCCTCAACGCGACCATCATCGGCCTCCCGCTCGGCATCAAACTCATCAATCTCGTCCCGACGGTGCTCTCGTTGAAGGAGCCACGGTCGCTCACCGACCCCGACTCGGCCCGCGGGCAGCGGTCGCTTCTCGTTCGTGCCGTCTACTTCGTGTTCATCGGCTGGTGGTTCAGTTGGTTCTGGGCGAACGCCGCGGCGTTCTTCGCAATCACTGTCGTCGGCCTTCCGGTTGCCTTCTGGATGTTCAATCGGCTGCCGGTGGTCACCTCCCTGTACCGGTTCGACGGATAGAACCCGATTCGTTTTTCTTCCGGGGCCGATTTGTGGCATCCGAGGGCGCGTAGCTCAGTCGGACAGAGCGTCGGACTTCTAATCCGATGGTCGCGGGTTCGAATCCCGTCGCGCTCGCTCGGCCGGAGGCCTCGCTCGCGCGACTGACTCCCACTCGGCGATGCCTCGCGGGAGTCCCGTCGCGCTCTTTTTGTTGCTGAACTGCGGTTGGTTGCTGAGCGCCAGCGAGGCGTGTCGGAACATCCCGTCGCGCTCTTTTCGGTAGAGTCTCTATTCCTGACGAGCATCGGAACATGCCCTTGGATATGCGTGTTTCGATCGGGTTAGAATAGCGACATTTTCTTGATCGAGTGGCGCAAGATGCCTCGTATGGACGTTCTCGGCATCGTTGCCGCCGCGGTCGTCTTCGGCGTCGCCGCCTACAATTTCGTGACGAGCCTCGGCGGCCGATTCACGAGGCCCCTGTTCGGTTGTCTAGGACTCATCGCCGCAACGTTCCACGTCGTCGAACACTTCGGTATCGCGGGGGTGCTCGGACTGGACGTCGCCCGCGGCCTCAAACTCGTCGCGGCCCTGCTCCTTGTCTCAGTGCTGGTCGACTTCCTCGCTCGGCGCGCCGATGTGGTCGATTCTGGGTCCTCGTGAATACTCCGGTCACCCACCATTCTCAATACGTATCGGCTAGTTGTCTTTTGTATGGTCTTCGCGTCTGACTCCCCGTTCGGTGGACGTTTCGAACAGACGATAGACGACGCGGTCGTCTACGGCGACGCCGAGATGGAGTCTGTGCTCCACGAGGGACCGGTCCGCGTCCTCGTCAACGGTTGGGTCGAGGTGCCGGGCGGCCGGTATCTCTCCCCGCACGCGGTCCACCACATCGACGCGCAAGTACCGGAGTAACGCCGAATCTCAGACGACTTCCAACTCTCGCCCACAATCGGGACACGCCGAATCGACGATTGTTACCTGCGCGTCGCAGTCGGGACAGAACTCTCGATAGCACGCTCGGTCGCCCATGGTTGACTATCGCATGGGCTGGTGGGAGAAGATTTGGATTCGAGACTGATTGGGCGCTCTTTTCACTCTACGTGTGTCGATTCGCGCCGCTATCGGGCGTGACGCAAAAAAAATCGGGTCGGATCAGGCCGACGTTTCGAGTCGATGCGTGAGTCAGTGGATGGGTGTATGGTGGCCTACTGGGGCGCGATTTACATCGGCGTAACCGAGCGAAGCTCGGTGGCCTACGTGAAAGTCGGATCCCCCGACTTTCACATAGCACCGCCCATGCCGCCCATACCGCCCATGCCACCCATGCCGCCCATGCCGCCCATACCGCCCATGCCACCCATGCCGCCCATGCCGCCGGGTGCGCCGCCTTCGTCGTCGTCGTCGCCGGTCTGGCCACCGGAGAGGTCGCCAGCAGCGATGACGTCGTCGATGCGGAGAATCATGACAGCGGCTTCGGTCGCGGACTCGATGGCCTGCGTCTTGACGCGGAGGGGCTCGACGACGCCCTCTTCTTCCATGTCGATGATGTCGCCCGTGTAGGCGTCGAGACCAGCGGCGAATTCGCCGCCGTCGTGACGCGAGCGGAGGTCGACGAGGGAGTCGATGGGGTCGAGGCCAGCGTTCTCGGCGAGGGTGCGCGGGATGATGTCCAGCGCTTCGGCGAACGCCTCGACAGCGAGCTGCTCGCGGCCGCCGACGGAGTCAGCGAACTCGCGCAGGGTGAGCGAAAGCTCCGTCTCGGGAGCACCGCCGCCGGGGAGCACCTTGCCGTCTTCGAGGGTCGTGCGAACGACGCCGAGGGAGTCGTCGATAGCGCGCTCGAGTTCGTCGACGACGTGCTCGGTGCCGCCGCGGAGGATGAGCGTGACGGACTTCGCGTCTTCGACGTCTTCGACGAAGATGCGCTCGTCGCCACCGATGTCCTTCTGGGCGACGGAGCCGGCGAAGCCGAGGTCGTCTTCCTCGATGTCGTCGAGGTTGGAGACGACGCGGCCGCCCGTCGCGCGGGCGAGGCGCTTGAGGTCCGAGGACTTGGCGCGGCGGACCGCGAGGATGCCCTCCTTCGCGAGGTAGTGCTGCGCCATGTCGTCGATGCCGTCACCGACGAAGACGACGTCGGCGCCGACGTCGACGAGCGTGTCGACCATCTCCTTCAGCTGCTTTTCTTCCTGGTCGAGGAACTGCTGAAGCTGGTCGGGGTCGGTGACGTTGACTTCGGCGTCGATTTCCGTCTCGCGCACTTCGAGCGCGTCGTCGAGGATAGCGACGTTGGCGTCTTCGACCGCGTACGGCATGTTCTCGTCGACGCGTTCCTTGTCGACGATGACGCCTTCGACGAGTTCGGAGTTGTTGATGGAGCCACCGACGACCTTCTCGACGGAGACGTTGTCCGTGTCGATGCTGTCGTCGTCCTGAACTGCCAGCACGGAGTCGACGACGAGTTCGGCGAGCAGGTCCTTGGCGGACTCTGCGCCCTTGCCGGTCATCGCCGTGGCGGCGATTTTGATGAGCGTCTCGCGGTCGTCCTCAGTGACTTCGATAGCCTTCGATTCGAGGACTTCCTTGGCCTTCTCGGCGGCCTGACGGTACCCCTGCGCGATGGTCGTCGCGTGGACGTCAGATTCGAGGAGGTCTTCGGCCTGGTCGAGAAGTTCGCCCGCGATGACGACGGCGGTCGTCGTGCCGTCGCCGACCTCGGTCTCCTGCGTCTCGGAGACTTCGACGATCATGTTGGCCGCGGGGTGGTCGATGTCCATCTCCTTGAGGATGGTGACGCCGTCGTTCGTGACGACGACCTGGCCCGACGAATCGACGAGCATCTTGTCCATCCCTTTGGGGCCGAGCGTCGTGCGTACGGCCTCTGCGACGGCTTTCCCGGCCGTGATGTTCATCGACTGCGCATCCTGACCGGATGTGCGCTGCGAGTCTTCGCCCAGAATGATCATGGGCTGACCCTGCTGCATTCGCTGGCTCATAGTCATCGCCTGATTGTTTGTGATTCTATAAAAACCTTCCGAATAGTGGCATGTCAAAACGCAACACGGGGGCGCGGTCGTGACCCGACGACGGCGGTCGATTACATGGGTTTATCAACGACTACGAAGCCAAACTCGGCGTGCGCCATCGAAGGGGTCGGCGTAGTCGATGCCGAGTGAGTCGTAGACGCCTCGTGGAATCCCGATGTCTGCGAGGAGGAGGTCGCCAGCCTCCGCAGTAGCAAGCCCGGTCTTCGGGAGCGCGAGCGTGAGAGTCGTGTCGGGTTCGACGGTGACACCGGGTGCCTCGCGCATCTCGTCGGCCGTGACGGGCCGTCCCTTGTCGCTCTCGAACTGTGGCGTCACAGCTCTCGGTACGTCGGGCGGTGGAAAAACGATACGGGGCTGGTGCGTCGCAAGCGGTGCCCCGACGGTGGCGTCGGCGGCGGTGCGTGCCGCACCTCAGTGGTGTCTCGTCGGCGAGACGGGTCAGTTGTTCTGTCGGACGTTGAATCCGCTGGTCAGTTCGTTGTGCTTCCGTTCGAGGAACGAGTAGACGGCACCGTGCGGGGCACCGTCGAGAATCATCTCGACGGCGCGGCGGACGGCCTCGACTTCTTCGGGTTGGCCGATGATGCCGAGCGTGGAGCCGTAGATGACCACGTCCGCCCCGGTCAACTCTTCCATGAGTTCGCGGGTGCGGCCGTTCTCGCCGATGAGTCGGCCCTTCTTTCGCCGCATGTCGTTTTTATTGCGGGTGTGTCGGTCGATTTCGATGAGTTCGAACATCGCCATCTCTTGGTCGAGGAGCAACATCGCGTCCTCAGGGGCGAAGCCGCGGCCGACGGCGCGAACGACGTCGGGGGCGACCATCCCGAGAACGGGGTCGCCGACGCTGTCGATGGCGACACTGCCGTTTTCAGAGTCGACGTCGAGTCGAACCTCTGCGCGTCGCTCGATTTCGCGGAGTGTCGACCCACCTTCGCCGATGAGAACACCGATACGGTCCTGCGGCACCTTGACGTGCTGCATACGCGTGGATACCCGGTGAAATGGTTTAAGAGTTCGCTCGCGGGGGCACTGCGTGTGTCTCTCGCACGCGATGCTGGGGTCTCAGCAAAATCGCTGCAAAACCAGCGCGTACCGAGACAGTCACGTCGCGTCCGGCGACAGCAGGGTAGGCCAGCGGGCTCTGACCCGGTAGACGACGAGCGACGCGACAGCGACAATGATGAACCCGACGACGACAGCGGGGCGGTTGTGGGCCGCCGCGAACACGCCGTAGGTTCCGAGAAACGTGTTGACCGCTGCGTGTCCGAACACCGCCGGGACGAGACTTCCATCAGCCCACTCCGTGGCGACGCCGAACAGAACCGACCACGAGACGGTCAACGCGACGAACGCGAGTGGGTCGCCGCCGCCGACGGCGAACGATTGGCCCGAGAGGAGAAACAGCGGTGCGTGCCACAGCCCCCAGAGACTCCCGATGACGACCCCTGCGGTTCCGGGACCGAAGCGCTCACGGAGGAGTGGATGCGCGAAGCCTCGCCATCCGGCCTCCTCGGCAAGTGGCCCGCCGAGAAAAACGTTCACGAGGATGACAACCGGTATCGCAAATAGTGGTGGACCACCGCCGAGTCCACCCGGGACGCCACCGAGTGATGTGACCCAGACGGCAGCGACGGTGGTGACGAACGCGACCACGACGACAGCGACTGCGGGCCACAGGCCGGGCCGCCACGCGAGATACTTCGAGAGGAGCGCTTTGACGCCGTTTCGGCCAGCGGTCCGCCACGTCAACAGGGACGCCGCGACAGTCGGTCCCCACGCACCGACGAGGATGGCAGCGACGTCGACGGTGTCGGGAAGAACAGATGTGAGGAGCCAAAACGGCCACGCCCACAGGGCCGCGAGACCGACGAACGCGGTGAACCGGCGGGCGACGCTCCCTGCCATCGACTACTCCTCGTCGGTCGCTTCGTCGGCCGTCACGAACTCGTACAGTGAGTCGGGGTCGGCGTCAGCCCCCTGTCGCTGGAAGAATTTCGCGATGTTTCGGCAGTCGCGGCGGAGGAACTCCTCGGCGTTCGGATGGTGGACCGTCACGGCCTGTCCGAGGTCGATGACGACAAGTTCGCCCTCGTGGATGATGAGGTTGTACTCCGAGAGGTCGCCGTGGACGAGTCCGGCGCGGTGGAGACGGCGCATATACTCGCGGGCGACTTCGTAGGCGGTGTCGGGATTTTCGACGTTCACCTCCGAGAGTCGTCGTGCCCGGTCTTCGACCAGTCCAACAAGCTCCATGACGAGGACGTTTCGTTGGACTGCAATTGGGGAGGGAACTCTGACTCCGGCGCGTTGGGCGCGTTCGAGGTTAGCGAACTCCTTTCTGACCCATGCGCGGACGACTTGCCCCTTGTCGTTGCCGATGCTCTCGAATCGCGGGTCGCCTTCGAGGTAGTCGCGCATGTGCCGGAAGTCTGAGGCGTTGATGCGGTATATCTTGACCGCGACGTCCGTCTCGTCGGCACCCAGTGCCTCGTAGACGTTCGCCTCTTTCCCGGTCGAGATGGGGCCGCCGAAGGCCGAAATGTGGCCGTCTTGGACCAGTTTGTATATCGCCGCGAAGGTGGCGTCGTCGAACACCGACTGTTCGACCTTGAACTGGTCGGCGTCTTTCATCCGAATCCGGAACTCGTCGAAGTCGCGGTCGCGTCGCCGCGCGATGCGGTCCGCCGCGTCGTCGGTGACGTCTATCTCTTCCCACTCGTCACCGAACGCTTCACCCTCTTGGGGCTCGACCATGCCGAAGTCGTCACTCATTCGTCTGCTCCTACGGGAGACGAGATGAAAAGGGCACAGGTGCTGTTGCGCTGTGTCTCATCGGCACACGATACGTATCGCAGTCGATGTGCGGGCGATTACTGGATGTGACCTTCGCGCCGAAGTTGGTCCGCTTCGGACTTCTCGTAGCGCCACGTCACGTCGGCCTTCTCGTCTTGCCAATCCCACGGTTCGACGAGGACGACGTCGTCCTCTCGAATCCAGATGCGTTTCTGCATTCGTCCGGGGATGCGAGCGGTCCGCTCGACGCCGTCGGCACAGCGGACGCGGATACGATTGGCACCGAGCATGTTGGTCACGACGGCGAACTCTTCGTCGTCGTTCGGCATTCGAAGGTCTCGGCGGCTCTCGTTCTCGTCGTCGCTCATGCGCGAGCGTTTGACGGCGTCATGTTTAAACCCGCCGACGTATATCTGACGTTTCCCGTCGCACCAAGCGACGCGTTTAGGGGAGTCCCCACTCGCACTGGTGGTATGCTCGATAAACTTGGAACAAAAGGGATAGTTGGAATCGTCTGCCTGCTCGCCGGTATCGGCATCGTCGCCGTTCAAGCGCCAATCGTCGCTGCCGGTATCGCGCTCGTCGTCGCGGGGATGGGCCTCGTGGCGAGCGGTCTGGCGGAGGGCGTGATGAAGATGTTCGGAATGGCCTGAAACGGTGTGTCGTCGGCCGAGACGGACTCAGCCGTTTATTTTCTCGCGGCCGGGCGCGATGAGTTCGTCGAGGTAGCTCGTCAGTGCGCCCTTCGCGTCGAGGGGGTGGAGTTCACCCGATTCGAGGTCCGCTTCGAGCGACTCGTACTCGTCGTATTCGAGGTTGCCACCGTACTCGTCGGGGCGCTCGACGACGACCTGCTCGAAGCGCGGGAAGACGTGGTATTCGAAGATTTGCAGGACGGGATTCTCGCGTTCGTCGCCGTCGTCTGTCGGCTCTGGGTCCGCCGTCGGCGGGCAGTAGGCGTCGTTGACCTTGTCTTCGATATCCTCAGCGGTGTCTTCCATCGAGATGGTGACGCCCTTCGACGAGGACATCTTACCGATGCCCGTCGCGAGGTCGGCGATAAGCGGCGTGTGCATACAGGTCGGCGAGTCCTCGTTGATGCTCGGCAGCGTGTCGCGGGCGAGCATGTGGACCTTTCGCTGTTCCATCCCACCGATGGCGAGGTCGACATCGAGGTAGACGATGTCCAGCGCCTGCATGATTGGGTAGACCGCCTGCGCGACGGTCACGCTGTCACCGCTCTTGATTTCGGCCATCGCACGCTCGGCACGCGAGAGCGTCGTCTCCAGTTCGAGCGCGTGGAGGTCGAGAATGTAGCTCTCGTCGAGTTGGTACTCGGAGCCGAGGACGAACTCGGTTTGGCTCTCGTCGAGGCCGTAGGCGATGAACTGTTCTTTCATCCGCTCGGCCGTCTGCCGAATCTCCTCGAATGTGCCCTTGCCATTGAGGTAGGCGTGTACGTCAGCGAGAAGTACGACTACCTCGAAGCCCGCCTCTTGGAGGTCGATGAGCTTGTTGGCGGTGAGCATGTGACCGATGTGGAGGACGCCGGAGGGCTCGTAGCCCACGTACGCTCGCTTGCCCTCGGGGTCGTCGGCCAGCGCGCGCACTTCGTCCTCCGTGACCACTTCGGAGGCGTTCCGAGTGATCAGGTCGTATGCGTCCATACGTGTCTGGTGTCGGGGAGGTGGGATATGACTTCTGATAGGGATTATCGTAGTCGTTCGTCATCTCCCTCCGTGAGAAGGGACTCCGTCGTCAGCCTCGGGTCGCGAACCCGTCGGCTGGCTACGATAGTCCCTATGAAACGCCGCCCGCGGGCGAAACGGACAACACACCGCGGTCCTAACTCCGGGTGATGTCCGACTCAGGCACTCGAACGCGCGCGCCGATGGTTATCTTCGGAGCGCTCATGCTCGCCGTCTTCGGCCTGCTGGCGGCGATGTGGGCCTCCGTCCGCGGCGGCAACCTCCTTCCGTACATCCTCGGGTTCGCCGTCTACTTCCTCGCCTTCCACGTCTACCTCCCGTACCGGGTTCACAAGGACGCGACGTTCAAAGAGCGGAACGCGACGTTCTGGGCAGCACTCGCGTTCTTCGTGCCGCTTCTGGGGCCTGCACTGTACGTTCTATCTTGGCAATTTCAATCAAAAAATTAGAACTTTGATTAAACTAGAATCAGGTATTTTGAGCGTCAGTTAGTTTTGCTAACTGATTTTCTACACCGTCCAGATCATGTTCCTTCGAACACGTGAGCAATTTAAGTAGAACTGAGTCAATTTTCGTTGTTACTATGTCTGACTCAGCATCTTTTAACGCATCTATCGCGCCTACAATCGGCTTGAATAGTTTCACTTGTTCTGATTCAGATAGCTCCCAGATAGCACATTGTTCACAACAGTTCACCGATAGCTGCTCTATGTATCCGATCTGTCTAACTACGTTACTTATATCATTCCTATCCATTGACAGTAATATATTGTTTCTGATTTCAGTGATTCTTTGTTCAAATATATCGTAGCTATCTATGCTTGGTTGAACTCTTCCCTGCTTAATCACGTCTGATGTCAAATGTTCAATCTCTTTTTTTGAGATATTGTCAGAATCAAACTGAATAGTTGCTGCAGGTTCTGGGTTATATTTCATCTCGTCATTTGGGAATGTATTCCATTCCACACTGACAACACCATCTTTCTCAATTAACTCTTGGTATGAATTGAGTGACAGGTCAATTGCAAATGAGTTGGTGGATAGTTCGGACTTTGATATTGAAACTGCTTCATGAGAACAGTCTGTTGCCAATTTATCAGATTCTACAAGTTCACAAACCCGTTTCAAATGGCGCTTTTGGTGGATCGTATTATACAGGGCCTTTTCTGCTTGTCTATACGTCTTCTTCTCTTTAGTAGGTGGTCTACGTATTAATCCAATTAGTACCGTAATCACTGTAGGTGAAATAATGACCAAAATTGCTGTTGACGCTATGTTAGATATCTGTTCTGCGGCCTGAGAATAATATGGGACTGAAACCCCAAGAACCAAGAATCCAATTACAATGAACATACCGGTGATTACAAAATACCCTGAATTTATCGTGTTCCTCAACCTATTATTTGAATCGTCAGTCACCAAATCATATATAATTTTAATAACTACACCTAGGATTGGTGCGGTCCATTGTAACGAGTCTAGATCTAATGGCCCTGAGAGAAATCTAAGAATAGCTTCGCCAGGAACCAAATTCACCGGCTTCCAGATCAAGACTACAAAACCAACTATAAGAGAATACGACAACAATATAGCAAAATTTTTGACAATCGGATTGGGTGTTTTTATCCCTTGTCTTGCTCTTCTGAAAATATTTGTCGGACTCCATATTCTGAAATATGCACGAATCTTAACCGAGTTAAAGGGGGAAATAATCCCATGGTTCATGTAGTATATGATGCCTAGGAATAAAGAATATAGCAAAACAATTACAACATCCCAATTAACCGTTTGCATGATGCATGAGATTTTGCCAAATCACATATCATTTGTCATATTTTTCATCGCCTATCGGCGCGATGCTCGGAGATAATCTGGTCGACCATCGACTCCTGTTGCTCCTTTCGACGCTCCGCGGCGCGCTCTTCCCAATCAGCAATTGCAGATTCGACTGCTGACTCCTTGGCAACCGCGAGTTCGTCTATCTCCTGAATCGTCACGCCGTCGGCGGGAGCGACCGGAACCTCAGCTTCGAACAGCACCTCGTCTGCGACTTCCGAGAGGTTGCCCGACCGGAGGACGACCTTGGGGTCGAACTCGGCGAGGCGCTCGGCGGTCGTTCGTCCCGCGCCGCTGGCGTCGCGGAGGTAGACCACGTCCCCTGCGGCGATGCCGTACTCTTCGACGGTTTGGTCGAGCGCGCCGTTGGTGAACTGCTCGACGATTTTGACCGGGACGAGGTTCCCATTGGTGTTCACGTCCGCGAAGTTCGAGTGGTCGAGTTTCCACAGCGACTTCAGGCGGTCGAGTTTGTCGGCTAACTCCTCGTTTTCGGCCTCTAAGGACTCGACTTTCCGTTCGAGTCTGTCGTTGTCGCGTTCGAGTCTGGACACCTCGCGTCGCTCGCGGGCCTTCCGGCGCTCTTCGCGTCTGGCGTCCGAGAGTTCCTGTTTGTACTCCTCGATGGTCTCGTCTTTCTCCTCGATGGTCGCTTTCAGGTCTTCGACGTGGGATTCGAGGCGTTCGACTCGGGATTTCAGCGACCGGATTTCGCGCTCCTCGGGCGAGAGGTCGGGTTCGGTCGGGGATTCCTCGTCGGAGTCGTCAGTCTCCTCGTCCCCGTCGTCGTTCATCTCTCGAAGGACGGCTTCGACGGACTCCTCGCTAGAGAGGACGCGAGCGATGACCTCCTCGCGGTCGATTTCGGCTGGGACCTTCCGCGAGATGCGTTCGAACTGGTCTTCGTGGTCGTCGAAGGCGAACAAAGCGGCGGCGAGGGCGTCGCGCTCGTGGTCGTTCTCGTAGTTCACCTCGCGGGTGCGGTGGAGTTTCTCGTCGACCGGGATGTCCTTCGGCGGTGCCCAGCCCGCGGCGTCGAAACTTCGGCGGAACTTCTCGGCCGTCTCGGGCATCGGGTGTACGTCGGCCGCGACGAGTGCTGGGCGACCGCGCTCGATGAGCCATTCGATGACGGCGGCGGTGTCGGCGGTGCGAGTCGAGTGGATATCGAGGACGCGTCCGTCGAGCCCGACGACGGCGACTGCCGTGGTCGTGCCGGGGTCGATGCCGACGATGACTCGGTCGCGGCGCTTGACGAGGGGTTCGAACTCGATGCCGTCGCGGCGCTCGCGCTCGATTTCGACGCGGGTGTCACCGGAGCGGTGCGTCGAGACGGGGATGTCTTGCGGCCGCGCTTCGACCGTGTACACCGCTTTCGAGTAGCCGCCGTACTTTTCGGTCACGTCGCGCTCGTACGCCAGATTCGCTTCGTCGAGTGCGGACTCGACTTCGCGGGACTCGCGTTTGACCGACCCGTGGATACGACGCGTGTAGCGGTCTTGACTCCAGCCACCTTTGCCGGTCGAGCGCCCTCGAGAGACCTTCACGGTCGTCGTGTTCTCGAAGGCGGCGACCTCGTGGCCGACGTTCGCGAGGGCGAGTCTGGCAGCGGCCTCCGCCTCCTTCATCGGCTTCTTGCCGTACGGAACGCCGTGTCTCGATGCGACTCGCGAGAGGGGTTCCGGTCGCTCGGCACCAGTCACCTGCACGAGTTTCGTCTCGTGGGGAAGCCACTGCAGGAAGCGGACGAGGTCGTCTTTGTCGGTCGCGAGTTCGTACATGTTGTCGGTCGCGACCATCGCGGGGACCTCGCTCTCGATGAGGCGACGTAACTTGCGGAAGGAGACAACGTCTCGTTCGATTCGGACCTTGTCTGACTCGGTGTCTCGGGTGTCCAACACGACCAACGCGTACGACGGGGAATCCCCTCGAACGTCGCCGCTTTGGATGTCGACGCCGAAGACGACCGAGTCAAGCGCGCTCGTCCGGTCGTTCACGGCGGCGAGTAGGGACGCGCCGAATATATACTCCACGCCGGAGGTGGTTTGCTCTCCTCGCCAGCACGTGTCTGCGTTCTTCGCCAGAACGAACGTGCTCTCGTGTCGGCTGAAAGACTCAATACGAAACAAACAACTCACCAGAGTGAAATTTCTGACCGATGAGTGCAGACTCTCCATCACCGCCGTCTATGACCCCGCGGTCACTGACGCGGATTGCCCTGATTGCAGGTATCGCCCTCCTCCTCATTGCCGCCCCCATCGCCGGACTCCTCGCGTGGGAGCCAGTCGAAGAGGGGAACGTGAAAGTCGTCAAGAAGTGGGGCGCGACGACCGGAACGGTGTTCGAACCCGGCGCGCACCTCGTGAACCCAGTCGCACAATCGACCGTCTCCCTCTCGGTCCGCCCGCAGTCGTACACCATGTCTTCGTCGACTAGTGAGGGCGACAAGCGGGGTGACGACGCCATCACCGTCCTCACACAAGACGGACTGCGAACCGACATCGACGTGACCGTTCGCTACCGCGTCGACCAGTCGAAGGCGGTCAACTTCTACCGCAACTACCGCACCCTCGACACTGCAGAAGAGCGACTCATTCGCCCGTCGATTCGCTCGGTCCTCCGTACCGAGGCCGGTCGGCTCCCCGTCACCGTCATCTACACCGGCGAAGGTCAGACGCAGTTGAAGGCCGCCGCCGAGAAGGAACTCTCGAACGAGTTCTCCGAGGCTGGTATTATCCTCGAAGCCGTTCAGGTTCGGAACGTCGAACTCCCGAGTGAATACGCACAGGCAGTCGAACAGAAGGAAATCACCGAGCAGCGTCGCCAGCAGAAGCAAGACGAACTCGCCGTCGAAGAACTCGAAGCCGAGCGCAAGCGCATCGAGGCACAGGGGCAGGCCGACGCGAACCGCATCCTCGCCGAATCACTCTCTGACGAGGTGCTCGCCCAGAAGTACATCGAGAAGTTAGACGAGACGGACACGGTGTACATCCCGGTCGGTGACGGCGGCTACCCGCAGTTCGTGCGTTCGCTCGACAGCGATAGCTCGTCTGACTCGTCGACCGACTCCGACACTAACAGCACGTCCAACTGATGCGGTTCGGTCGCGAACTCGTCGCCGTCGTCATCGTGTTCGCTCTCGTCGGCGCACTCGTCCGCACCGGTGTCGGGCGGTTCGTCCTCCCAGTCGTGGCTTTGGGTGTCGTCGCGGGCGTCGTCGTCCTCCTTACGCGACGACCAGCCTACACGCGGACGACGTTCGGCCCGCGAACGCGGATTCTCGAATCGCTCTCACCGGATGCCGACGCCGTCTGCGTCGAATGCGGGTCGCCCGCGACGACCGTCAGACGCTACGTCCGCGAGTGGGTGATTCTCGGCGTTCCTGTCGTCCTCCTCGACGACGGGCAGATTCCCATCTGCGACGACCACCGCGACTGAATCGAGGGTCGGCCACCGAGAACCGTTTTTAGACTAGGTTCGCTTCCGCGACGAATTCGACGCGACCACCGACGCGAACAGTCACCTCTCCGGCATCGCCACCCTCGTCGCTGGCTTCGAGGTGGAGATGCGAGGGGCGGCCCATCTCGTAGCCCTGCTCGACCGTCACCTCGACGCTCGACTCACCGAAGTACTCGTGCCGAGCGAGATAGCCCGCGAGACAGCCGTTTGCGCTTCCGGTGGCAGGGTCTTCGGCGACGCCGTGACCGGGTGCGTACATCCGCGCCGCGAGGTCGTTCGCGTCGTCGCGCGGGTCCGGACAGAAGGGAAGCAGGTTCTCCGGACCGCCATCGTCGAGGAATGCGCGGTATGCGGGGAGGTCGACTTCACTCCGGCCGAGGGCATCGCGGTCGCGGAGGGGAACCATCAGTGCTGGGAGCCCAGTCGAAACGGCCTGTACGGGCCAGTCAGTGTCGAGGTCGTCCACGTCGAGCGAGAGGACTTCTGCCAGCGTCTCGTGTGCGAACTTCTCGCCGAACTCGGGTGCGTTCTGGGTCATCCAGTACACCTCGTCGCTGCCCGCTGTGCGCACTTCGACTGGTATTTTCCCGACACCGAGGTTCAGCGTGATGTCGTCTCCGGCCTCGAAGTGCTCTCGGAGGGTGGCTGCGGTCCCGAGAGTCGGGTGTCCGGCAAACGGAATTTCGCCCGCAGGCGTGAAGATTCGAACGTCGAACCCCGTCTCCGGGCTTCCACCTTCGATGAAGGTCGTCTCGGAGTAGTTCATCTCCTTTGCGAGCGTCGCCATCTGGTCGTCCGAAAGCGTGTCAGCGTCTTCGAAGACGGCGAGTTGGTTTCCGGCGTACTTCTCGGTGGCGAACACGTCGAGGATGTGGAAGTCGTTCGAGGGCATACCCCGTGGTGCGTCGGGTGGTGAGAAAAGCGTATCTGCTGGCCGACATGAAACACGCGGCCCTGTGACTTACTCGTCCGCGTCGCTGTCGGGGTACGGGATGTCGATTTTCTGGCCATCCTCGGCGACGAATACCTCGCCGTCGAAGACTTCCTTCGCCTGTTCGAGCAGTGGTCGCGGGTTGGCGGCGTAGCGCGCCGAGATGTGCGTCAGTGCGAACCGGCGGACGTTGGCGTCGCGGGCGACGCGAGCCGCCTCGCGGGCGGTCGAATGCGCCGTCTTGGCTGCGCGCTCTGCTTCCTCGTCGGTGAACGTCGCGTCGTGGACGAGTAGGTCGGCGTCTCGGGCAATCTCGATAGTTCCGTCGAGCGGGCGCGTGTCACCGGTGTAGACGACCTTCCGGCCGGGTCGCGGGTCGCCGACGACGTCCTCGGACTTGATGACTGTCCCGTCTTCGAGTTCGACATCTTCGCCGCTGTGGAGGCGGCCGAATGCGGGTCCGACCGGGACGCCGAGTTCCTCTGCCTTCTCGCGGTTGAACCGGCCGGGTCGGTCGTCCTCGACGAGGGCGTAGCCGACCGACGAGGTTCGGTGCTCGGTCTCGAAGGCACGGATTTCGTAGTCGTCGCCGCGGTAGGCGACGTTTCCGGGACGGGTTTCGTGAACCGAGACGTGAAAGCCGGGTTGGTAGCCGCCGGCGTGGACGAGCTTTTTGAGGTGTTGCTTGCTTCCCGGCGGGCCGTGGATGGCCAGCGAGTCGTCGCGCTCGTTGAAGTCGAGCGTCTGAATCAGGCCGGGGATACCGAGGATATGGTCGCCGTGGAGGTGCGTGACGAATAGGTGCGAGATACCGAATCCGGTCCCGAACCGCATCATCTGACGTTGGGTTCCTTCCCCGCAATCGAACAGCAGGCGCTCGCCGTCGCGGTTCACGAGGAACGCGCTCGGCGCTCGCGCCGTGGTGGGAACGGCCCCGCCGGTCCCGAGGAAGGTTGCACGCATGGACATGAACGAAACTCGTGGCGGCGGGGGTAAACGTGCGTCGAATCTGCGGCGCGGCAACAGTCCCGCGCCGGCGCTGTACCAACGTAGCGAGACGGCGTGTCGCGTCGGCGACGAGGGGGACACACATTGACGACGACACGGACCGACCGATTCTTACCCGACCGTCTGTTACGGCAGTCCAATGGACGCGCCGCTGTGGACCGAGACGCACGCGCCGACACTCGACGAACTCCCACAGCCGGAGGCTCGCGAACGCTTCCGCCGCGCCGTGGACGAGCCGATGAATCTCGTCGTGCAGGGGCCGCCGGGCGTCGGCAAGACCGCCGCAGTCCGCGCGCTCGCCGAAGCCGCCCACGATGACCCCGACAACGACCTCATCGAACTCAACGTCGCGGACTTCTTCAACCGGACGAAAAAGCATATTCGACAGGACCCCCGGTTCGAGCAGTTCCTCGACGGTCGGAGCCGCATGGCCAAACGCGACATGATAAATCGCGTGCTCAAGGAGTCGGCGAGCTACGCCCCGATGTCGGGGACCTACAAGACCATCGTTCTCGACAACGCCGAATCTATCCGCGAGGACTTCCAGCAGGCGCTTCGCCGCGTGATGGAACAACACCACCGGACGACGCAGTTTATCATCACCACGCGTCAGCCCTCGAAGCTCATCCCACCGATTCGCTCGCGGTGCTTCCCGGTGCCGATGTCCGCACCGGCTGACGAGGACCTCGAAGCGCTCCTCGCCGACATCCTTGACGCCGAGGGTGTCGAGTACGACGCGAGTGGACTCCAGTTCCTCGCCGACGCCTCGGGTGGCAACATCCGCAAGGCCATCCTCTCGGCGCAGCGCACCGCCACCGAAGCCGACGAGGTGACGATGTCTACTGTCCACGCCGCCCTCGGCGACGTTGGCTTCGACGACGAACTGAAGACGCTCCTCATTCAGGCCCGCGAGGGCGACATCCGCGACGCCAGAAAGACTGTCACGACCCTCCTCGACGACGAGGGCTACGAGGGCCAGGAACTCCTCCGTGGCATCCTCCGGGTCGCCGACGCGACGCCCGAGCGATTCGCCGACGGCGAACTCGCTCGCCTCCACGAACTCGCCGGGGGGGTTGATTTGGACCTCGTGACCGGCATCGACGACCGCCTACACATCACCCATCTCCTCACGAGTTGGGGCGCGGAAGTCCGCGACGAGGCCTGAATGAAGTTCGCTCCCGGCTACCGACGGTTCGCCCTTCCGGCGTTCCTCGGCGCGGCAGTCGCGGCGTTCGTCTTCCCACCCGCAGGCGCAGTGCTCCTCGGCATCGGTGCGTTCGTCCTCTGGTTCTTCCGCGACCCCGAGCGAACGCCACCAGCCGAATCGGGCGTTATCTCACCCGCCGATGGCCACGTCTCCGTCATTCGCGAGGAGGGCGACCGCGTTCGCGTCGGGGTGTTCATGAACGTCACCGACGTGCACGTCAACCGCGCACCCGTCGCGGGCGAGGTTCGGGACGTGACCCACCGCCCCGGTGCCCACAAACCGGCGTTCTCGAAGGATTCTGATAGGAACGAGCGCGTCGATATCGAGGTCGTAGGCGACCGCGGCGACGAGTACGAGGTGTCCCTCATCGCCGGGGCGTTCGCCCGGCGGATTCACCCCTACGTCGCGCCCGGCGACGAACTCGCCCGTTGTGACAAAATCGGCCACATCGACTTTGGCTCTCGTGCGGACGTGTTGTTGCCGCCCGAGTTTGGTGTCGAGGACGTGGTTGTCGAGAAAGGTGAGTCGGTGCGGGCGGGCGAGACGGTCGTTGCGAAGTAGTTGTCGCGTCTCCTAACCCCTGCAACCTCTTTCTTTCACTCTCTCCGTGCTGTTCCAATTTTGAGACTTTCGCGGCGATAGATATATGTACTATGCTACCAACCCACATTCTGTACCGCTATGAAGCCATGTCACAGTTGTCGGTCGGTCATCGACGAGTATTTCCTGGACAAACAACTCGAAACGCTGCGCGACCTCACAGTGGACGACTTCAACATCTGTGCGGATTGCGTGACTATCGTCGACGATGCGTGCGTGGAGTGCGGCGGCGGGGTGTACGTCCCGCAAAACGAATCGGACGTTCCCGACTACTGCCCGGCGTGCCGGTCTGACCTCATCGCTCGGACCGGTCAGGACCCGGGTTGGAACTGCGACACCATCTCAACGTAAACGGCACCCCGGCTCTCACCGTTTGCGCTTTTTGACTGACTCTGGCACCCTGAGTAGCAACGCATCCAGTCTCGGGACAGCAACTTGACAACTGTCTTCTTCCTCGGCGCTGTCGGTCTTCGTATGCCCTCCACAGCTTCCGCCTCTTCCACCACCACTTCCTCCTCGCCGTCGGACTGGTGGTACGGGGTCGCCATGTTCCCACTCACGCTCATCACCAGCCTGCTTCCGGTAGTCGGGTTCATCGGCGTTCACCGTCTCGTCAGTCCCGAAAACCCGAGTGTCTACATGCTTTTGCTCGGCGTGTTTCTCTTCGCACAGGGTGCCGCGATGCTCCTCGCTGTCATCGTGTTAGGGGCGCTCGTCTTGGATATCCACGAGTTGCAGAAGACCGACGACTCGTGGCACCCCCACTGGGCGTGGGTCGTCCCCGGGGTCGTCAATATCGCAGGGCCGCTTTTCTCCCCGGCCTTCGCCGTGTCCCTGCCGCTGTTGACGTTCTATCTCTACCGGCGCGGGAAGCGAGTCGGTGCGCCGAGTTTCTGACCGGGTGCTTTCGACTGATGACACTCTGACGAACTGTACTCGGTGATACGACAGCGACTCGGCCGTGGTGGGCGTTTGCGGACACCCGTCTTGGACCTGTTCGGGTGCTCTCCAAACTACAGTCGACCCCCCGGGGCTGAGAGGTGTACTGAGGGTCGACGGAAACTGATGAGTGAGAGCGGTGGATATAGGACTCTACGCCTACGAATTGGATATGGTTACAGACGAACCCTAGTTGGGTTGAAGCAATCTTTGAGTTAGACGGCATTGCCGGTGACTTGATTGTTACAGACGAACCCTAGTTGGGTTGAAGCCCACTGGTGCGTGGGTGACCGATGGCATCGTTACCGACAGTTACAGACGAACCCTAGTTGGGTTGAAGCTGCGATGACCCCCCAATCCAGGAGCGAGCACCTTGTTACAGACGAACCCTAGTTGGGTTGAAGCATCGGTACGTCGATGCCCATAACGAGGTCTCGTGCGAGTTACAGACGAACCCTAGTTGGGTTGAAGCTACAACGGCTCCAATGCAGTCGTTGACGTGTCGTCGTTACAGACGACCTGCATCGATTGAAATCTAGTCTGCTCGATGCAACAGATGCACGTACCGCACTAGCGACCGGTGCACCCGCCGTTCGAACACCTGTTCGACCTCCCAGCCAGCGTCTTCGGCTTCATCGACCCACGACCTATCGGCGACCATCACGCACTGCGGCGCGACCCGGTGAACCTCCGCGAGTGCTCCACCGACCAAATCCGCGAGCGAGTGCTGAGCAATCTTCGACTGCCGACCATACGGGGCGTCGAAGACGACGCCGTCCATCGAATCGTCGCAGAGTGGGAGTGCCGTCGCATCGCCGCGAATGACCGCACCGGAGCCGACGTAGTGGTCCACGTTCACCTGCGCACCGCGGGCCATCTTCGCCTGTGCGTCGACGCCGACCACGTCGGCACCGACTAACCCGGCTTCGAGGAGGACGCCGCCGGTGCCGCACATCGGGTCCAAAATCCGAGCACCGGGTTCCGCACCGGCCATGTTGACGAAGGCGCGGGCGTCCATGGGTGCCATGCTCCCCGGTTGGAAGAACGGCCGGTCGGTGGGTTTTCGGTCGCCGAAGCCACGGACGCCCTCGACGACGGTCCAGCCGACGAGACAGGCGTCTTCGGAGAAGTAGACGCGGAGTTCGTGGTCCGGGTCGTCGAGGTCGACGCCGAAGCCACGGTCGACGAGTGCGGAGCCGAGTCGGCGCTCCGCGTCGGTGGTGCTGATGCCCGTTAGGGCGCGAACGTCGCGGGCGCGGACAGCGACGGTTCCCTCGCGGTCGATGGTGGCTCCCTCGACGATAGCGCGGGCGGCCTCGATATCCGGGTCGCAGTGGCCGACGAGTTCGACGACGCGGCGGGTGTATGCGAGATGCGCCGCTCGGTCGGCATCGACGCCGCGGGCGGTGGCGAGGCCGGGCGCGACGACTTCGACGCCTGTCGCCGCCGACTCGGCCTCGCGGGCGGCGAAGTCGTCTTCTTCGCCGGCGAGTTCCAATCCGTACACGCTCGGAACTGACGGCCCGCGAAAATGAGGATATCGGTCGCCGGTGGGCCCGTCTTGGAGTTGGATGGGAACAGCACCAGTAGTCGTCCGAACGTGATAGTTCGGCGACGACGAAATTTATTATCACTGGATAGAATCCACTCGCATGGCTTCTCTCGACGCCATGCTCTGGGGCGCGGCGGCGCTCGCCTACGGTCTCGGAGACTACGTCACGACCGTCCTCGGCGTCAGATTCGCGGGCATTCAGGAAGGCAATCCAATCGTTCGACTGCTCTCTGGTGGCGACCCCGGACCGGGCTCGTTCGCCGTCTTGAAAATCGTCTCTGTGGCGCTGTTCTTCGCGACCTACTGGGTTCTCAGACCAGCCTCTGCTCGACTCGCAATACCTGGAGCGCTGACATTTCTGGGCGTGGTGGTCACCGCCCGGAACGTCCAAATCATCCGGCGGCGGGTGTAAGTTGTCAGTCTCCTGCACCAATCTTTTTAAAGGTTAAATACGTGACTTAAACCGTTACATGACCGACCCCAAGGACACAATTAACATCGAGAACGTCGTCGCCTCCACGGGAATCGGCCAGGAGTTGGACCTCCAGAGCGTGGCGATGGACCTCGAGGGCGCAGACTACGACCCCGAGCAGTTTCCCGGTCTCGTCTACCGTACCCAGAACCCCAAGTCTGCGGCGCTCATCTTCCGCTCCGGGAAGATTGTCTGCACCGGCGCGAAGTCGACAGACGACGTTCACGAGAGCCTCGGTATCGTCTTCGACAAGCTCCGAGAGCTTCAGATTCCGGTCGACGACGACCCCGAAATCACCGTCCAGAACATCGTCACGAGCGCGGACCTCGGTGAGAACCTGAACCTCAACGCCATCGCCATCGGGCTCGGTCTGGAGAACATCGAGTACGAACCGGAGCAGTTCCCCGGTCTCGTCTACCGCCTCGACGAACCAAGCGTGGTCGCGCTCCTCTTTGGGTCGGGCAAACTCGTCATCACGGGTGGCAAGAAGCCGGAAGACGCCGCAGCCGCGGTCGACGTCATCATCTCGCGTCTCTCGGACCTCGGTCTCCTCGGCTCGTTCTGACCGGGCACGAATCGACCGAACCTAAGTTCGTCGCGTCCATTCGGCCGATATGGACGTGCTCTCCCTGCAGACGGCGACCGACGGCGCGCCGATAACCGCCGTCGCCGGAACCTTCGCGCTGTTCGCGCTGTTTCTCTCTCTCACCGCACACATCGCTGCACGGAACGTCCTCGGCGACGTCGAAGTCAAGAAGGCGTTCGCCGTGGGTCCTGTTCCGGCAGCCATCGCCGTCGTCTTTACGACGTTTCAGTTGAACTCGTTTCTCGCACTCGCACTCGCCATCGGGTTCGACTTCGGACTCGTCAAATTCCTCTACGGCCAGTCGAACCGCCTGTCGGCCTACGTGGTCTTTATCCACTTCGTCGTCTCGGTCATCCTCGGCGTCGTCCTGTTCGGACTCGCCGTCATCCTCTCGACTGCGCCGGTCTGAGCCGGCCAACTCCGTGACGGAGGTTGATTTGTCGGTGGTTCGTCCTGTGTAGCTTCATTAGTTTGGACAGACAACCGCCGAGTGTGTCCCCTCGAACACTCCTCTGGAACAGTACCGAACGCCGCCCTCGTGCGCCGCTTCGACTCCTCGCTACTCCTCTCGTCGTCATTCTCGTCGCGATTATCGTCGGCATTGCCGTCGGTGGAACCGTTTCCGCCCTCCTCGGGACGAGCAGATTCGGACGACTCGTAATTTCGCTCGTCTCGGTCAGTACGACCGGGCTGGCTGGCTTCCTCGTCGCTCGTTATATTGACCGACGAACCGTCTCGGACCTCGGATTCGGCATCGACCGCGACTGGCTCCTCGACCTCGGGTTCGGCCTCGCCCTTGGCGGGGTGTTGATGACGCTCATCTTCCTCGTCGGACTGGCGACCGACTGGATTGCGGTCACCCCGGTGCAACTCGGTGTCGACCGCGTACTCGGCGTGGTCGCGCTCTTCGTGTTCTTCATCGCGGTCGGCATCTCCGAAGAACTCCTCTTGCGCGGCGTCGTCCTCACGAACGTCGCAGAAGGGCTTCGCTGGCGATTCGACGTGCCAACGGCGCTCACGACCGCGCTCGTCGTCTCGTCGGCCGTCTTCGGTATCGCGCATCTCCAGAACCCGAATTCGAGTCTCGCCAGCACGCTCAGTATCACGCTCGCGGGCGTCATGCTCGGTCTCGGCTACGTTCTCACCGGCGACCTCGCCATTCCGACAGGCATCCACATCTCGTGGAACTTCGTGCAGGGCGGCGTCTACGGCTTCGCAGTGAGCGGCCTCGACTTCGGTACGTCACTCGTCGAGACGACAGAGCGCGGCCCGGACGTGGTCACTGGCGGACCGTTTGGCCCCGAGGCTGGCTTGCTCGGTGTCGGCGCGATGGTCGTCGGTGCGCTCTGTATCGCGTGGTACGTCCAGTTTAGGTACGGCACGCTCGGGCTGGACTCGTCGGTGTCGGTGCCGGAACTGCGCTGGAAAGAAACCGAGTCGTAGAGACGGAACGACTACTCGACCAATCGCTCGATTTCGGTGACGAGGATACCGCTCGCACCCACGTTCTTCAGGTCGCTCACGACCTCGAACACGTCGCGTTCGTCGACGACTGCGTGGACAGCGACGGTCTCGTCGCCCGCGACGTCCATCACTGTCGGGCCGCCCAGTCCGGGGATGACGTCTTTGACGGTGTCGAGTTTGTCTCGCGGGGCGTTCATCATCAGGTAGCGCTTGCCTTCGGCCGAGCGGACGGATTCGAGGGCCATCACGAGTTGTGCGACCTTCGGCTCGTCCACCACTTCCGGGCGGGCGAACAGCCGAACCGACGAGGAGAGCACTTCGTCTACGATTGCGAGGCGGTTGACTCGGAGCGTCGTCCCCGTCGAGGTGATGTCGATGATGGCGTCGGCCATCTCGACGTGCGGGGTGAGTTCGGTCGCGCCGGTCACTTCGACCACGTCGGTGTCGATTTCCTGCCGGTCGAAGTAGGTGCGGGCGATGTTCGGGAACTCGGTGGCGACGGTCTTTCCAGCCACGTCTTCGACCGACTCGATGTCGCCGTCTTCGGGGGCGGCGAGGACGAGTCGGCACTTTCCGTACTCTAAATCGAGGAGTTCGGCGAGACGGTGGCCGGATTCACGGACCTGGTCGAGTCCTGTGATACCGACTTCGGCCGCCCCGTCACGGACGTATTCGGGGATGTCGGCGGCGCGGGCGAAGAGAACGGTCACGTCGGGGTCGACCGTATCGGCGTAGAGTTTCCGGTCGGCGCCGTTGTCGAGATGGAGGCCGGCACGTTCCAGAAGGTCGATAGTCGGTTCGTGCAAGCGGCCTTTGTTGGGAACGGCGATTCTCATACAGTCACCTCACACTGGGGGGCTAACTGGCTTTCGCCCGCCGCAAACGCCTCGGGGTCTTTCACCCTTCGACGAGCGTGTCGATGAGTCGGTCGAACCGGTCTACGAACCGCTCGGGCAGCGAGGGCGACACGTCGTCGAGGAGCTTCGTCGTCCGGCTCGGGTGAGTGAGGACGAGCGTCACGCGGTTGTGAAGGTCGCGTTCTTTTTCCACGAGGTCGCGCTCAACGAGGTGGTCGAGGTGCCACTCCAGCGTGCTGCGGGCGACGCCGATATCCTGTGCCACGTCGTCGGGGCGGGCGTCGCCGTGTTCGAGCAGGTGGCCGAGGATGTCGCGGGCGGTCTCGCGCCGGACGAGTGCCAGCGCGCCGCGTTCCCACGCGTCGAAGTCCGGCGGGTAGTAGTGTGTCCGGCCGTAGAACTCGCTTCGTCGAACCGACTGTTCGGAGAGGAGTCGGCGAATGTGGTGTTGTACTTGACCGGGTGCGAGGTCGAGCGTGCGCACGAGCTCGTTGAAGTGGATACCCGGGTTGTGCTTGATATGGTCGGCGACGCGGATTCGTGTCTCGCTCATGGTTCGTGTGCCCCCGTCTCGCGCTCGATAGACCGGGCGTAGTAGATGGCCGCGAGGACGAGTCCGGCCATCACGAGGTCCAAGACGTGTTCGGCGACGTGGTGGTCGACGTCCGAGATGACACCGGCGAACGTGAGCGCCACGACCCCTGCACGCGACGCGAAGGCGAGAAGCGCCAACGCGATGAGCAGGTGCGACCGCGTCCGTCGGCGGTAGAACACCGCGACCCCGAGCACCGCCAGCGTGACTGATGCAACTCCGGAAAGGGTGACGATGGCGGTGACGAGCGGGCCAGCGGCCGTCTGGACGTGCCCCGGAGCGAGCGCGAACTCCAACGGGGGTTCCATGACCCTCGATAGTAAGGGGGTGTACGTAAGCCCGGCAGCCGATTCTCGTATTTCGGGAAAGTATCTCCTTTCAGAGAGGTCTGGGGAATCGGCGACGCTGAGACGGAGGATTCACGGCACCCCGAGCAAAACGCCCGGCATGGATACGCTCCGAATCGAGGGTGGACAGGTACTCCGCCCCGACATGACGGTCGAGCGCGCGGACGTCCTCGTCGACCGCGACGACGGTACGATTCTCGACATCGGCACGGACCTCGACGCCGACGCGTCGGAGACACTCGACGCCGACGGCTGTCTGGTGATGCCCGGCTTGGTCAACGCCCACTGTCACGTCTCGATGACCCTCCTCCGCGGCTACGCCGACGACAAGGAACTCGACGCGTGGCTCCGCGAGGACATCTGGCCGGCCGAAGCGGCGCTCACGGCCGACGACATTCGCGTCGGTGCCGAACTCGGTCTCGTCGAGATGATTCGGTCGGGAACGACCACCTTCGCGGACATGTACTTCGACGTGCCCGAAATCGTCGATGCAGTCGAGGATGCGGGCCTTCGCGCCCGACTCGGCCACGGGTCTGTCACCATCGGCAAGGACGACGACGACGCGTGGGACGACATCGAAGAGAGCATCGAAATCGCCCGCGAGTTCGACGGCGCTGCCGACGGCCGCATCCGAACGGCCGTGATGCCGCACTCGCTGACGACGGTCGGCGAGAAGTATCTCCGCGAGGCCGCCGCCGAGGCGCACGAAGACGATATTCCGGTCCACTACCACGCCAACGAGACGACCGACGAGGTCGACCCAATCGTCGAGGAACGCGACGAGCACCCGCTTTCGTACGCCAAGGACCTCGGTATGCTGACCGAGCGCGACTTCATCGCCCACGGCGTCCACGTCGACGACGAGGAAATCTCCTTGCTCGCCGAGTCCGGAACGGGCGTCGTCCACTGTCCTGCGTCGAACATGAAACTCGCCTCGGGCATGGCACCCGTACAGGACATGCTCGACGCGGGCGTCACGGTCGGTATCGGAACCGACGGAGCCGCCTCGAACAACGACCTCGACATGTTCGACGAGATGCGCGACGCCGCGATGATTGGCAAACTCGCCGCGGACGACGCCAGCGCGGTGGCTGCGGAAGATGTGGTTCGCATGGGAACCGCCGGGTCCGCAGATGCAATCGGGCTTCCGGGTGGCGCACTCGAAGTCGGCGGCGTCGCCGATATCGCCGTCGTCGACCTCGACGCACCCCACCTGACTCCTGCCAACGACCTCGTGAGCCACCTCGCGTACGCTGCCCGCGGGTCCGACGTTCGGCACACCGTCTGCGATGGACAGGTGTTGATGCAGGACCGCGAAGTCCTGACGCTCGACGAGTCTTCAGTGATGGAACGCGCTCGGGAAGCGGTCACAGAGCTCCGCGACCGTATCTAGACTCCCACACCGAAGAACAGCTTATTCGTCTAACTCAACGCGCAACCCGTCGTCGGTGACCGTCACTTCCATCGACTCGAACGTTCGGCAGTACTGCGAGACGTGGCGGCCGTCGGTGTGGTTGACGACGATTGACTTTTCGAGAAGTGAGACCTCGTGCAGTCTGTTTACCTCCCGGTACGCCGTCGAGAGCGGAACGTCAGCGCGGTTACTCAGTTCTTTCACCGTCAGTGGTTCGTCGGCGACACGCAATAGGTCCGGGACCGCAGGGGCGCTCATCAAGGCGAACAACTCCTGTTCTGCGACCGTGGTCCCGTTGTCTACGACGAGCATCTGGCATCACTGTGGTAATCTTTCCATTGACACTTGTAGGTTCGGGCGGGACCCCGACTGCCTTCGGTAAGGTTTTCGGACGCCTCGCCGAAGACCCGATATGAGCGAACACTACGCTCCCGTCTCCGAGCACCTCGACGACGTCGAGGCTGCCCGGGAAGAGGGACGACGCAAGATGGATTGGGCGCTCCAGCACATGCCTATCCTGCAGGAACTCCGCGACCAGTTCGAGGCCGACCAGCCGTTCGCTGGCGAGGTCGTCGGCATGGCCATGCACGTCGAAGCGAAGACGGCGAACCTCGTCGAACTGCTGGCTCTCGGTGGTGCGGAAGTCGCCATCACCGGTTGCAACCCGCTTTCGACCCACGACGACGTCTCCGCCGCACTCGACGCACACGACGACATCACCTCCTACGCCGTCCGCGGCGTCGACGAAGAGGGCTACTACGCGGCCATCGATGCGGTCGTCTCTCACGAGCCGACCATCACCGTCGACGACGGGATGGACATGGTCTACACCATCCACGAGGAGTACCCCGAACTCATCGAGACCATCGTCGGCGGCGCTGAGGAGACGACCACGGGTGTCCACCGCCTGCGCGCCATGGACGAAGACGGCGAACTGAAGTACCCCGTCTTCGCCGTCAACGACACGCCGATGAAGCGCCTCTTCGACAACGTCCACGGCACGGGCGAATCCTCGCTGGCGACCATCGCCATGACGACGAACCTCTCGTACGCCGGGAAGAACGTCGTCGTCGGCGGCTACGGCCACTGTGGCAAGGGTGTCGCGAAGAAGGCCGCTGGACAGAACGCGAACGTCATCGTCACCGAGGTTGACCCCCGGCGCGCACTCGAAGCCCACATGGAGGGCTACGAGGTCATGCCGATGGAAGAGGCCGCGAAGGTCGGCGATGTGTTCATCACGACCACCGGCAACCGCGACGTCATCACCCGCGAGGACTTCGAGCAGATGAAAGACGGCGTCCTCCTCGCCAACGCCGGTCACTTCGACATCGAAATCGACCTCGACGCACTCTCCGACCTCGCGGTCGACCAGTACGAGGCCCGCGACGGTGTCGACGCCTACGAGATGGAAGACGGTCGCCGCCTCAACGTCCTCGCCGAGGGTCGCCTCGTCAACCTCGCGTCGCCCATCGCACTCGGCCACCCGGTCGAGGTCATGGACCAGTCGTTCGGCGTGCAGGCTGTCGTCGTGCGCGAACTCGTCGAGAACGGCGACGACTACGACGCCGGTGTCCACGAGGTTCCCGACGAACTGGACCGCGAAGTCGCCGAAATCAAGCTGGAAGCCGAGGGCATCGAGTTCGATTCGATGACCGACAAACAGCGCGAATACATGGGTAGCTGGGCCCACGGGACGTAAGCCCGACCACACCCAGACGACCGTTTTCTACGCGTTTCGACCACGTTCGGTCCACTCGCCCGCCCGCCAGACGAGTGCGATGCCGCCTATCCATCCAGTGAGACGCATCGCCTCGACGACGATATCCGGTGGTGCTTTCCAGCCCCACCCGGTCGGGGTGCGGGTCTGTCCCGTGTTCCGAACTTCGTAGTACTGGCCGTCGTGCTCGACGAACCAGGTGTGTTCCCTCGCCTCGGACTCGGTGACGGTCGCAGAGCCGGTTTCGATGGCCGACTGGACGTACTCGGGCACGTCTTCGGACTCCTCTGCGGCCGCCTTCCGCATCGCCTCGTCAGCGACGGGTTCGACCGTGAGAACGAGTGAGCCGTCGTCGAATCGTTCGACGAGCCGATAGAACCGGGCGTCGCCCTCGGCCAGACGAACGTAGTCGTAGTCGTGGGCGAGCGGTTCGTCGTACTCCTCGGCGGTACTGCCCGTCGGGAGGTCGACACGAAGCGTCTGCCCGCTGGCGAGTGCCGACGCGACTGCACAGTCGCGGCCGCCCGGACACCAGCGGATATCGATGTCGTGGTGCCCGTACTCGGGAATCTCGTTCGTCGCCTCGGCCTCGTACGTGAGCGTCGTTTCGTAGGAGACGCTCTCTGGATAGACGTACAAGGGATTCGCCAGTAGTGCGACTCCGACGAGGAGACAGACGAGGGCGCGTCTGTTCTGGCGATTCATGCGTCGAGCTTTTCGACAGCAGACAAAAGGCTTGGTGGCACGCGCTACCGGCGCTTCTTCACACCGAGTCCGAAGAGGCTCCCGAAGACAGCACCCCACACGGCGTGTGCGACGAGACTCGGCACAGAGAGTGTCGGGACGGTCGCGTCGATACCGACCCACTGGAGCCAAAGCGGCATGACGAACCCCGCCGCGAAGAACCACAGAAACAGGCCGTACACCACACCCAGACCGGCCATCACCGCTGGGCGGTGGGTTACACTCCACGGGTCACTGTTGCAGACGGCCGCCGCGAAGAGGATGCCGAAGACGACGCTGTGAAAGAGGTGTGTCACCCACCCGACGCCGACGTTCATCACGCCGTAGAGTGCACCGATGATGGCGAACGAGTCGGTGAGTAACTCTGTGACGGCACCCATCGCGACACCCGAGACGATGGCTGCGACAGTGGTGATGCCGAGCACCCACGGCGGGATTCCGTATCCAGACGAGTCGTCGACCACGTTCTCTGTGGAGTGCGCAAGCGAGACGGTCACGACAGACCCATCTTCGGTAGTCTCCACGTCGACGTTGCCACCGTATTTGTCAACCACGAGCAGTCGCACGAGGGTGAGTCCGAAGCCCGTGGTCGGGTCGTCGTACTCGGGGAGGTCGCGCTCTTCGACGACTGCAGCGACGTTCTCTGGGATTCCCGGCCCCTCGTCGGTGATGTCGATGGTAACGTGGTTGTCGTGTGACGACACCCGAACCGAGACGTGCGGGTCGTCGATGTCGGCGTGGACGACTGCGTTTTCGAGGAGGTGTCGAAACGCGGTATCGAGGTGTGCGTCGGCCACGACGCGCGTCTCTGCCGGTGCGTCGGCGTCAAGCGAGATGCTCGCGTCCGGGTACGACGTTCGGACATCGTTGATTGCCGACCGGAGTCTCGGGTACACTCGCGTCGAAACCGACCCCTCACTCGCCGGGCCGACGATGGCTCGGAGTTCGGAGATGGACGTGTTGATGCGGTCGGCGTTTCGTTGAATGACCTGCAAATTCGACGAGCCAGTCGTCTGTTCGGCCACGTCGAGGTCTGCGTAGCCACGGATGACGTTCACCTTGTTCAGCACTTCGTGGCGGAGAATCCGGTTGAGAACGGTCAGTCTGTCTGCCTGTTTCGACAACTCGCGACGGTGGCGTTTGTTCATCGCCGCGCGAACGCCGGTGAGGACGCCGCCGACAGACCCGCCGATGAGGACGTTCGCGACGAGCGCCGACCGGGTGAACTCGGTCAGTTTGGTGGCGTCTTCGGTTCCGGTCAGAGTCAATACAAGGACGATGACCATCGAAAGCGTGCCGAGGACGCTCCACGCGGCGACGGTGTTTACGAACGTCTCGTCGTACGAACTCACCACAAGCCCGATGCCGAAGACGGTCAACCCCAGACCGAGGACGAGAAACGCTGCCTGTCCGATGAGAAACTCGCTGAGGGTCGAACTGGCATCTATCGACTCTAACACTGTGTATCGGGTCCCCAGAAAGCCAATGGCAGCGACTACGAACCCTCCGTACTTCACGTCGCTTTCGTGGAGACCCACCATGTGATGTATATAGTTCACACGACACGAGACTTATCCTTTTGGTGACTGTTACGATGAGATGAATGTGGTCTGTATTGACTCGTTTTCGAAGGCGCAGGAAGCCGTGTGGGGGCCGAAGCGGGGGAGATAGCCGGGTTGGTGGGTGGTCGGTTGATGGCTGGCTGGTGGCCGGTTAGTGGTCGGTTAGTGGTTGGCTGGTGGCCGGTTGGTGGTCGGTTAGTGGTCGGTGCCGTGCGCTCCGTCAGCGTCCAGAGCCGCTAGTGAGCGCTCATCTCGGAGAGGACGTTGACACAGTAGATGCCCGCGAGGATGAGAAGCATGCCGACGACGCCGGTCAGGTCGATTGGCTCGTCGAACACGACGATGCCGATAGCTGCCACGCCCACGATACCGAGTGCGGCCCACGTCCCGTACACGACGCCGATTGGGAGTTCTTCCAGCGTCAGCGAGACCAAGTAGAACGCGACTCCGTAACCGACGACGACGCCGATACTTGGTGCTGGCTTCGAAAAGCCCGCCGAGAGTTTGAGGGCGGTCGTTCCGACGAGTTCTGAGACGATTGCGGCAGCGAGCAGTACGTACGGATTCATGTCAGTCGGTCGTCTTACTCGACGTATGATGATTCTGAAATATCCCGCCACTTGCGGGGCGTTGTTCCAGAATTACCAAGCATCCGCCACCGAATCGTTCAGTACGCGACAATGACCGAATTCGGCGAACTCGGCCTGTCGAGCTACGAAGAGAAGGTTTACCGGACGCTCCTCGTCACGGGCGCGGCGACTGCAACGGCGCTCTCGGAGGCGAGCGAGGTTCCCAAAGGTCGGATTTACGACGTTCTCAACGGCCTCGAAGCCAGACGACTCGTTCGGACGCACTCGACACAGCCGACGCGGTACGTCCCCGTCGACCCGCCGACTGCGGTCGAGCGACTGCTCGCAGAGCGCGCCGCGGAACTGTCCGAAGAGTGGTCGCGCTATCTCGATGTCGCCGACACGGTTCGGTCGAATCTCCTGCCGACGCCCCCGGCAGACGGCAACCTCTGGCTCGGGTCGCTCGGCAGCGACGAGATGCAGACGGCGATGCAGCAACACGTTCGGACGGCGACTTCGACGCTTCACGCTGCTGTCGGACCGCCCTACGAGCAGGCTTCGTGGGAGACGCTCCAGACCGAGTTCGACGCGTTCTTCGACGGCGCACAGGCAGACCTCGACGTGTCGATACTCCTCAGCGACCGCGTTCTCGACGTGCTTCCCGAGGAGTTCCCGAGTCTGATTGGGTCGCAGTCGCCGACAGTCGAACTCAGGGCCCACCCGGAGATTCCGGTCTCGTTCGACGTCGTCGACCGGACGGTCGCGTCGGTCGACATCCCGCACCCGCAGTCGGCCGCCGACCGTTTCGGCATCGTCGCGGTGCAAGAACAGGCCGTCGTCGACGAATTCGAACGGCAGTTTCAGCAGTTGTGGACTGCGGCGACGCCGCTCACCGAGTAGCGAGATGCGCAGGTCCACTCGCAGCATCGTACCGACGGGGTTCGCCGAGACGTCGCTTCGTCTCTTTTATCACGGCCACTCCCCGACTCACGACTATGTCTTCGAACAGAAAGGGCGACCGGCGCGAGCGCGAACTCGTCAACAGACTCGACGAGGCCGGGTTCGCGGTCATGCGTGCCCCCGCGTCCGGGAGCGCGACGACCCGGGAACTCCCCGACGTGCTCGCGGGCAACGGCGACGTGTTCTACGCCATCGAGGCGAAGGCGTCCAGCGGCCGCCCCATCTATCTCGACGGCGAAGAGGTCGAAGCCCTCATCTACTTCTCGCAGAACTTCGGGGCGAAAGCCCGCATCGCCGTGCGCTTCGACCGTGAAGATTGGTACTTCTTCCACCCGGGCGACCTCTATGTGACCGACGGCGGCAACTACCGCGTCAAGAAGGAAACCGCACTCTCGGAGGGCGAAGACTTCGACTCGTTCGTCGGCGGGCCGACGCAGACGCGTCTGGGCGACTCGTAGCTGTCTCTTATTTCGAATTCACACCCGCGCAAATCGCTCGCCGAGTGACTGCACCCCGACGAACCCCTGTTCGACCCGCCGGAGACGAGAGGCCGGGAATCGGTACGCCCGCAATTCTCCGAGGTCAGCGAGTCCAGCGTCTGCCGGTAGCGACCCGAGGTAGACGGCCTCGAAGACCGGTTCGTGGTCGCCGTAGTCGGCGTTGGTCTCGTAGTCGGAGACGAGGTCTCCGGTCTCAGTTCGGGTCTCGTCGGCGCGGGTGCCGAGGTCGCGGGTGACGACGAGTAGGCTTCCGGTCTCGCGGTCGTGGACGAGGTCACCGGGGTGGTGCTCGTGGTCAGAACAGAGGTACGGCCCGGTCGCCTCCATCGGGACGAACGTCTTGTCACCGCAGACGGCACAGGTGGCGCTACGGCGACCCGGTGGCGGGACTTCGCCGCGCGTAATCTCGATAGCGACGCGGCGCAGGTGCTTACAGCGAGCGTGTCGGATGGCGTTGTCGGGGCAGGTACAGGTGCGGGCGTCAACGTCGACGACGTAGGTGCCGCCGTCGGTTTCGACGACGTAGCGGCCGTCGCGAAGCGGTCGCACGGCCATTGGTTCGACGCGTGCGCGGCGTGAACGACCGGACAGTCCATCGGGCGGAAGCGTCGTCTTTCGGCGCACCGGGCGGCGAGTCGACGCGGGTGTGTGTACGGTGTGCGTCATGGTGGTGCCGGGGAGTCTCCAGTGGTTGTCCTCCGGTGGCTCCCAGTACGTAGATATACGGCCCCGAGCGACCTAAACCCTCGTTTCGGGTGGAATTCACCCGCCAGAGTGCCCGTCTCGGGAGCGCTCCATCGAAGCCCTTTTAGAATGGCCACGGATACGTCGTCGCATGGCTATCGAAGCGGAGATGCGTCGGAAGATTGCCGTCTCCATCGTCGCGGTCGGGGTATTTATCGCCCTCATCGTCGGCATCGGCGCGACCTACAATCAGACTGGACTGGTCGCCACGGGCGGTCTCGCTCTCGTGGGAGCTATCGCGGCGTTCGTGCTCGTGATGGCTGGTATCGGCATCTGGTTGTCCCGGTCGTCCTAAGCCGGCAGAAGAACGCAAGCGGTTTCTCTCTCCTCTCGTCCGGTTTCCGAGTGAGTGACGACGCTGTCGTGACGATGTCGCTAACGGCGGCTGACAGCATTCGAAACCGTTGGAAAACGTTGCATCCGGCTCACTCGGCGTCTTCCATCGCCGTCTCGTAGTACGCCATCGGGTGGGCGATGGTGTCGCAGCGGTCGTCGCGATTCACACAGAGGTCGTACGCCTGCATCGTCTCACAGGAGGGCGGCGCGAACTGTGACCCGCTGGAGTCTGCGAGCACCGTTGCTCGCGTTTCCAGTGCCTCCGCGCTCGCGTCGCCGACGACGCTGCCGACTTCTTCGGGGTCGAGGCCGACGCCGACGAGGAACGCCGCAAGGGAGAAGGCCGCCTCGTTGGGCAGTGATTCGCCGTCTTGGGTCCGTTCGAGGAGCGCCGAGATACACGGCGGAAACAGGTCCGGTTCGACCGAGTCGGCGTAGACGGCGTTGATAGCACCGCGGTCAGAAAGCAGATTCCGAATACGCTGGACGTGGGAGTCGAGCGCCGCCGCGAGTTGGTCACCTGCGTCGCTGCCGCGGACGGCGAAGGGAAGACCCTCGGAGACTCGGCGACGTGTCGCTTCGCGGAGGATACTGTACAGTTCCTTTCGGGCGACGCGAACCGCGCCGTCGGCGAGTGCTCGGTTGACCAGCCGCCACTCGTCGCCCCAGTCGGGGTCCGAGTAGGTGAGATACGGGCCAACATCGACCCAGTAGTGGTCCGGGGCACGGTGTCGACTCTCCTGTCGTTCGGTTCGCACCGCCCCGTCGAGGTCGAACTCCTGAAGCACCTCGTCGAACGAGGCGCGGGCCTCGCCTTCGACGCCATCACCGTTTGCGCCGAAGTCGTCGACCATGCGCTCGTAGGCGGTGTCGGCCTCGGCGCGGGCGTATTTGTCCACCGCCGCGGGCGTCTCGATAAGCGAGACGAGGATGCGGGCGATTGGGTACGAAAGCAGTTCTTCCTGTGTGTCCCACGCGTAGGGGTCGTCGGGTTCGACGGTCCCCTCCATGAGGGCTCGTTCGACGCGCTCGACGCCACGCTCGACGGCCGGGGCGTCTTCGGCGATGAGCGCCGCGATAGCGACGTCTGCCGATTCGACCGCCTCTCTGGCCGCGGCGAAGAACGGGTAGCGAGCGTGGAGCGGGCGCATCCGCATACCGCCTCCTTCCGGGTGCCCACCGATAAACGCGACGAATCTCCCGGTCGGGTGACCACCCGCGCCGCCGACGCATCACACGACCTATTACGGACCACGCCATCAGTCACTCTCGTGCCGCACTTCGACTACCCGTGTCCGGACTGTCGCGCCACGACGAGTCTCCACGACGCCGACTGCCGGTTCGAGGGGACGCCGTGGGTCGAGGTCGAACGCGCATACGTCGATATCGTCTCGGTCCTCACCGGCGGCCCGTGCGACGAAGAGACGCTTCGCCAGGAAGCCCCGGGGGAGTGGGGGCCCCTCCAGCAGGCCGCTCTGGACCGTCTCACACGCGACGAACGGGTGTCGGAGGCGAACTCCGGCGTCTTGCGACTGCTCACCGCCGAGGAGTTCAGAGAAGAAGTCTCCGAACCGACTCGCGAACCGATGCGGACGCTCTACCTGAAAGGGAGCGTCCCGGGCTGTCACGACAACGCCGTCTTTGCCATGATTGCGTGGTACGAGATGGTCGGTCTCTCGTGGCCCGAGACGCGCGAGAACGTCGTCAACTGGCTTCGCGAGACGGGTGCGTGGGACCGCGGCGGCTTCGAGGAGACGACGCCGCAGGAACTCGTCGAGAAGAAACGCCACGTGTACGAGGCGGGCTACGGGTGGAAAGAGAAAGCGACGGCGGCGAAACGCGTTATCGACCGCTACCACGCCTGAGTCGGTCTCTCGAATCTCCTCTCCGGCGTTTGGCCGTAATGGTTAGGAACGTCTCGCTCCATTGATGAGTCGTGAGTGTTCCGGAATCGGCAGTTGTAACTGAAGCACCCCCACCGGCGGACGAGGAGGGTTCGGGGTCGAAACGCGCTCTCGCCGTCGTCATCGCAATCGTGTTTATCGACCTGCTCGGCTTTGGGGTGGTTATCCCGATTCTCCCGTTTTACGTGCGGAGCTTCGCCATCAGCGACGTGTTCATCGGATTACTCGCGGCGTCGTATTCCATCATGCAGTTTCTCGCCGCACCAATCCTCGGTCGCATCTCCGACCAGCGCGGTCGGCGACCGGTCATCATGCTGTCGCTCGTCGGCAGCGTCCTCGCGTGGACCGTCTTCGGCCTCGCCGGACAGGTCGAACTCGCACTCGGGACGACTGCCGCGGTGGCGACGCTCTTCGCCTCACGGATGCTTGCGGGAGCCATGGGCGGGAATATCGCCACCGCACAGGCGTACATCGCAGACATCACGCCCGCAGAACGCCGTGCTGGCGCGCTGGGACTCATCGGTGCCTCGTTCAGCCTCGGGTTCATCTTCGGCCCGGCTATCGGCGGCTTGATGGCTTCGGACCCGGTCGTCGCTGGCGCTCGCGACGTTCTCCCAGCGGTCGTACCGGCGACGCGCTTCTCGCTGCCGAGTTTCACCGCTGCCGCGTTGAGTCTCGTCAGTCTTGGCTTCGCGTTTGTCTTCCTGCGCGAACCGGACAGAAAGCGCAGTACTGCCGCATCGTCGACGACGACCCTCGTCTCACAGTTCCGGGGGGCGCTCGCCGACGACGCACTCCGCGGTCTGGTCGTGGCGTTTTTCGTCGTCTCGGTGGCCTTCTCGGGGATTCAGGTCATGTTCATTCCCTTCGCCGCCGACATCTACGGCTACGGCGAGACGGAGACAGCGTTGTTCTTGACGTACATCGGTATTCTCGGCACGCTGAATCAGGGCGTCGTCGTCGGGCAACTCGCTCGGCGGTACTCCGAAGCGGTGCTGGCCGTCGTCGGTGCATTCGGGTTGATGCTCGCACTTGCCCTCCTTCCCTTCTCGCCGACGCTCGGTGGGTTCCTCCCCGCTATCGCTGGACCGGCGTGGCTCACGCGCGAACTCGTCGCGCTCCTCCTCGTCGGTGCGCTCCTCTCGTTCGGCAACGGGATGTTGAACGTCTCGCTTTCGACGCTCGTCTCGACCTCCGCCTCGGACGACCAGCAGGGAAACGCCTTCGGCGTCACGCAGGGCGCAGGCAGCCTCGGGCGTACTGTGGGCCCGCCGGCGATGGCAGCGCTCTACGTCCTCGCGTACTGGTCGCCGTTCGTCGCCGGGGCAGTCTTGGTCATCCCCGTCATCTACATCCTCGCCGCGGTCGCTCGTCGCCCGCGTCGAGTGCTGTCGTGACCGTGACCACACGACGTATCGCAGGCAGCCGTGGACCCACAAGTGTTAGGCCCGCGGACTTGGATTGCTACTCGTGGTCTCGGCTAGCGTACTTTCGCCCCTCGTAGTTCTGTGTGCGCTTGCAGCCGCAGTCTCGGGAACCATCGCGGTGATTGCGTGGCGCGAAGGGACCGAACCAGGCTCGAAGTCGCTTTCTGTCCTCCTGTTCGCCGCGACCCTCTGGGCTGCGTCGTACGCGGTCGCACTCACGACGTTCGACCTCGGCACTCGCGCGTGGTTCGAAATCCCAATCGAAATCGCACAGGCAATCATCGCTCCGGCGTGGTTCGCCTTCTCGCTCGCGTACACTGGCCGCGGCGACCTGCTCACGAAGCGAACCGTCGGCGTGTTGCTCATCTTTCCGGCCTTCGTCGTCGCCAGTATGCTGGCCGACCCGGCCAGTAACCTCCTCTGGACGAACTACCGACTCGACCCGATTCTCGGCGCGGCGACGGTCCGGTTCGACCCGACGTTTTGGTACCTCCTCCACGCCGTCTACGGGTACGTCATCATCGGCACCGGGTTGGTGCTCGTGGTGGAGATGCTGGTCGAACGACTCTCTCACTACCGCGAACAGGCTGTCGCGCTCGCTATCGGCTCGACTGCGCCGACCGTCGCACACGTCGCCCACACCTTCCAACTCGGCCCGCTGACGATGATTAACTTCACCCCCATCGCGCTCTCGGTGACGGGTGCGACGTTTGGCTACGCACTCTATCAGTTCCAACTGTTCGGCCTCTCGCCAGCGACGGGTCGGTTGGGTCGCCGCTCCGCCATCGACGACGTTGCGGTCGGCATTCTCGTCCTCGACCGCGAGAACCGCGTCGTCGACGCAAACGCGGCCGCGACGTCACTCCTCGATATCGATGGTGCGTCGGCGGCGCTCGAACCGCTTTCGGCGGTCCTCCCGGGCGTCAACCTCGACTCGGACCGCCAACTCGTCGACGTGACTGTCGACCGCCGTCGCCGAACGTACGAGGTGACTGTCTCGCCAGTGACCGACCAGTATGACCAAACGCTCGGCCGAACTGTCACCATCTCGGACGTGACCGCCCGTGTTCGACGCCGACAGCGCCTCGAAGTGTTGAACCGCGTCCTCCGGCACAACCTCCGAAACGACATGACGGTCGTCATCGGGTACGCCGACATGGTCGAAGACCGCCTCCCGGACGGCGAACAACACGCAGCGGAGACGATTCGCTCCCGGTCGAACGCCCTGCTCTCGCTCGGCGAGAAGGCGCGGTCTGTCGAGCAGGTCATGGCGAACATCGACGCCGAACACAACTTCGACGCGGTACAGACGGTCGAAGGCGTCGTCAACGAGGTGCAGTCGTCGTCCGATACCGGGTCGGTAACTATCGACGCGCCACCGACGCTGCAGGTCGTGGGCAGCGAATCGGCGACGAAACTCGTCGTGCGTGAACTCGTCGAGAACGCGTTCGACCACGGTGGCGACGACCCGAACGTTCGCGTCGGGATTCGCCAAGACCAGTCGGACCTCGTCGTGACGGTCACAGACGACGGTCCCGGTATCCCGGAGTACGAACGCAGCGTCGTCGAGACGGGTGGTGAGTCCGCACTGGAACACGGCAGCGGTATCGGACTGTGGGCCGCCCACTGGACGGTCGATGCGCTCGGCGGTCGGCTCTCGTTCGATGTCGAAGACGGAACGACGGCGACGGTTCGACTCCCGCGGTGGTGCGGGAGAGCCACGGACGTATCTGACGAGTAAGTCGAGAGTCCAGTCGCTCACGAGTGTCGATGCCGCAGAAAAGTGGTGGGACGCTCGGTTAGTCGCTCTGGATACGCGGGGCGAGCATGTAGGTAATTTCGCCCATCCCTTCGGCAATCTGGTAGTGAAGCTTGACCGGGAACTCTTCGCCGAGTTCGACGGTGACCTCTGCGTCGGACGGAATCGCCTTGTTCATGTCCTTGAGGTAATCGAGCGAGAACAGCGAGTCGGCCGCGCCCGCTTCGATAGCGATGAGGTCTGCCGGGGGAAGCGAGAGGTCGACGTCGTCGGTGTCGCCCTCTGCTTCGATGTGGAACGTCTCTTCGGTGTCGTCGACGCGGAGGCGGATGTGGTCAGAGACCATGTCGGCCGCCTTGATACCGCGGTCGAGGTGCGCGCCTTCGAGGACGATGTTCGCGGGAAGGTCGAGGTCCGGGATGTCCGGTTCCTGACGGATGGAATCGGGGTCGATGAGCGCGAGGGTGTAGGAGAGTCCGTCGATACGGATGTTGAGCTTCCGAGTCTCCTCGTCGAGCGTGAGGTGGACGAGGTCGCCGGCACCTGCCATGCCTGCGACTTCTTCGAGACGCGAGAGGTTGACGCCGATGACGCCGCCGTCGGCTTCGTAGGACTCGAACGCAGACGCGTCGAGCGAGAGGTCGACCATACCGACGTTTGCGGGGTCGACGGCGCGGATGGCGAGGCCCTCCTCGTTGAGTCGAATCTTACACTCGTCGACGAGCACGCTCACCGAATCGAGCGCGTCCCGGAGCGTCGCGGCACTCACGATGGCCTTGAACATATGTGCCGTCGTACGACAGCGGTCTTAAAAATACTCCTGATTTGCAACGGTATGTTCTTCCCGCACGCCTCCCCGCGTGTGTGCGTCAGCGCCGAGCGGAATCCGAAGCCGGACGAGCGCCCCCTCGGCCGGCTCGTCGAAGGTGATGTCTCCCCCGAGTATCGTCATCCCCCACCGGACCAGCCACAGCCCGACGCCGCTTCCGTGACGGAGGTCGTCTTCGGTTCCGCTGTCGATGACGTGCCGTTCGCCTTCTGGGATTCCGTCACCGTTGTCTTCGACTTCGATTACGAGTTCTCTGGACTCTGTGGTCGTGTCGATGGTCGCCCGTATCACTACCTGCGGCACGTCGCCGTCGCTGTGGTGGACGACGGCGTTTTCGACGAGTTCGTCGAGGACTGCGCTCAGTATCTGGCGGTCTGTCTTCACGCTAATCTCCGGTGAGACGGTCACGGTCACGTCGACGTCTTCGTATTGGGTGCGAACCGTCTGTGCACTCTCTTCGGCAACGGTTCGAATCGAAACGTCCGTGACGGCTGCGTCGTCTTCGGTCAAGACCGTCTCGACGGTCCGGGCCTTTTTACTCAGCGACACGAGCCGTGTCGAAGCCTCGTGAATCTGCGTCGCAAATGTTCGTGAGCGTTCGCTCGTCTCCGCGTCCTCCGCGATGAGTTCGGCGTAGCCGGTGACCACGTTCATCTCGTTGCGGACGTTGTGTCGGAGGGCGCGGTTCAGCACCTCCAACCGCTGTCTCTGGACTTCACGCAGCGTCACGTCGCGGAAGACGAACGACTCGCCGATGCGTCTGCCGTGCCGGTCTTCGAACGCCGAGCGAACGACATCGTACCGGCGGCCGTCGTTTCCGACGTAGTTTGTGTGTCCCAACTCACGGTGGGGGAAGTCCGGGACGACTGCTTCGAGCGGCTTGCCGAACGCCGTCCGCTGATCGACGTCGAAGAGCGCCGCCGCCTGGCCGTTGAGGCTGAGGACGCATCCTCGCTTGTCGACGACGACGACGCCGTCTTCGAACCCCTCGATGACTTTTTCCTCGCCGATGCGTCGGTGGGACGGGTCCACTTCGAGGAAGCGTGACTCGAAGAGTGCGTACGCGAAACAGAGACCGCTGAGGCCGAGTACCATCGGGATATATTCCAGCCCCTCGATAGGCGGGACATCGGTGAACGCGACGGCTCCAGCGGCCAGTGGGATGAGTGCACCGAGGAGCATCGCCACCGCCTGTCGTTCGTAGATGTGTTCGTAATTTCGAACCGACCCGAGGATGACGACGATACCGCCGAGAAAGACGAGGTTCGTGTAGAGGTACTGGACGAGTATCCACGGCGTGAAGGAGAACGTCGCGATGGAGAGGCCCTGCCGAGAGACGACGGACACGTCGGTCCAGGCAACTTCGAACACTGGGTTCGTCAGTACTGCGGCGATGGTCACGATGGGAACGCTACACAGACCGGCGACGACAGTGGTGCGCTGAGTGAGTCGCAGGCCGAGGTATTCCCCGACGAAGAGGACCCATACGACGGGCAGTGCTGAACTCAGGACGAGACCGGCCGCTGTCGCCGTCGTCGTTATCCACGGTGCGTACCCGAGCGTCGCGACGCCGACGAAAAGCGCCCACAGCCCGCTCAGGGTGGTGAGGACGACGAACCACCAGGACGCCGCCGAGTCGCGGTAGCGAAAGGAGATTCCGGCGAGCAGGAACTCGACACCACCGGAGACGAAGTACGCCACGATGAAGAGTTCGGCTAGAATCATCCGCCGAGTACACTCTGTGGCCGCTGGTCCAGTTGCGGCCGTCGGTCCAGTTGTGGCCGCTGGTCTAGTCGCGGCCGCTCGTCGGGAGTTGTCGCCGAACGTACGCCGTTCATACCCTCTCGACTAGAACAGTCGCTAAATCATAACTTCTCTCCCGAATTGATTATTTGCTGTCTATTCGTGACAGCTAACTTTCCGGCCCATTCATATGAACAGCTGTTCAATCATTCAGGTATGTCCGAGTCCACGAGACTCCGAAACCTCATCGAAGACGAAGTCGGGTCGTGTTGTGACGCCGACGTCGAAGCGCGCCTCGACCGACTCTCGGAGCTTGTCACGCACGTTCCGAGTGACTACGACGCCGACTTGGCGGCGATGAAAGCGCTCGGAAACGACACGCGCTACCAGGTCGTTCGCTTGCTCACCGCCGCCGACGAACTCTGTGTCTGCGAGATTACGCCACTCGTCGACGTGAGTGAGAGTGCCGTCAGTCACGCGCTTTCCGACCTCACAGATGCGGGACTCGTCACCCGGCGTAAGGAGGGAACGTGGCGCTACTACCAGTCGACAGCACTCGCAGAGCGCCTCGTCTCCGCTCTCGACGCCGAACGAGGTGACGACGAATGAGCGATGCGACTCCGACCGACCCGACACGCGTCGCGTTCGTCTGCGTCCAGAACGCCGGCCGAAGTCAGATGGCCACCGCGTTCGCCCGGCGCGAACAGGCCGCCCGCGACCTCGACGGCCGCATCGACATCGTCACTGGCGGGACCGACCCGGCCGACCACGTCCACGACGAGGTCGTCGACGTGATGGGTGAGAAGGGGTTCGACCTCGCCGACGAGACGCCGCGAGCCATCTCGCAAGACGAGATTATGGACGTGGACATCGTCGTGACGATGGGCTGTTCGGCAGAGGGAATCTGCCCGATGACGTGGCGCGGTGACGCCCGCGACTGGGACCTCGACGACCCCGACGGCCGCGACCCCGACGAGGTCCGGGCGATTCGCGACGACATCGAATCTCGGGTGTTGGCGTTGTTCGACGAACTCGTCGACGACGACGGAGGTGTCGACCGATGAGCGACGACCCGACACGCGTCGCGTTCGTCTGCGTCCAGAACGCCGGGCGCAGCCAGATGGCGACCGCCTTCGCCGAACGCGAGCGCGAACGCCGTGGCCTCGACGACGACGTGGAAATTCTCACTGGCGGTACTCATCCCGCCGACGACGTCCACGACGTGGTCGTCGACGTGATGCGCGAGGAAGAGTTCGACCTCGGCGACCGCGAACCGCAGGCCGTCTCCACCGAGGCGCTCGAATCGTGCGACATCGTCGCCACGATGGGGTGTTCGACGCTCGAACTCGACACCAGTGCTGGCGTCGAGGTGCACGACTGGGCGCTCGACGACCCACACGGCCAAGACCTCGACACGGTGCGCGAGATTCGCGACGATATCGCGGGTCGCGTGACCGCCCTATTCGACGACCTCGACTCGGCGGATACGACACAGTAGCGTGGCGATTGCAGAGCTCTGGGCACTCGAAATGGTGCTCGCGGCATTCGCAGGCGGCGCGTTCGGTGCTGCCATCGGCGCACTTCCATCGTTCACGCTCGCAGGTCTCGTCGTCGTCATCGGCGAACTCTACGGTCTCGTCCGGCGGACGACCGACGTGGGGTTCGCTGCTGTCGACCTCACGGGTGCAGTCGGCTTGGGCGTCGTGTTCGGTCCCCACGTTGCTTTCGGCGGCGGGGCGGCGGCAGTTGCCTACGCGGCGAAGCACGAGCCCCTCGACTTCGACTCCGAGTACCACCCCGCGAAAGATGTCACTCGCGGACTCGGCAGCGCTCCCGACGTGCTGTTCGTCGGCGGCGTCTTCGGTATCTTCGGCTACTGGGTTGCGACCCTCGCTGGGACGCTCGGTCTCCCAACCGACCCTGTCGCACTCGCCGTCGTCGTCTCGGCGTTGGCCCACCGTCTCGTCTTCGGGTACAGCCTCATCGGCACTGTTCCCGACCGATTGATGGATATGTCACCGTTCGAACGCGGCGAGCCGAGACACAGCGCACAGACCGACGGCGGCCACGTCGACAGCGAGCACACGTCGGACACCGGCCGATTCGCGGTCGAACCGTGGCTTCCGTATCAGTACCGCTGGGCCGACGTGGTCGGACTCGGTGCCGTCGTCGGCATCTTCGCTGCCTACATCGCGTATCTGACCGGGAGCGCGTTTCTCGCGTTTGGACTCAGTGTCGTCGCGCTCGTCTACATCAACGCCGGCACCCCGAAGATTCCTGTGACACATCACATGTCGCTTCCCGCCAGTACTGCCGTCCTCGCGGCTGTCGGAAGTCCGCTCGGCTCGCTGACGCCCACTGCGGTCGCTAACGCACTCCCGCTTTCGGAGGCGCTGCTTCTCGGTGCGGTCTTCGGGGCGCTCGGTGGCTTCTTCGGCGAGGTCACACAACGAATCTTCTACGCACACGCCGACACCCACCTCGACCCGCCTGCGGCGAGTATCGTCGTCACGTCGTTCGTCATCGGCGTGCTTGCGCTCGTCGGCGTCTTCCCTGGGTCGGCATGGGTGCCGCTTCCGTAAGCGGCTCTCGCCGACTCCCGGCCGAACAACCGCTTTCGAATCGACCGCGCCGTGTTCGTACGGTCCCGAGTCGGCACCCCTTTCAGCGCTGACGCCGTCGATACCGATATGAGCGACATTTCGCACGATTCCGACGTTCGAGACCGACTGAGGGGTGCACTGAGATAACCATGGCACGAAAAGACCACTACTACAACAAGGCCAAACAAGAGGGCTATCGCGCTCGCTCGGCCTACAAGCTCAAACAACTCGACAGCGAGACGGGACTGTTCGGTCCCGGCAACACGGTCGTCGACCTCGGTGCCGCCCCCGGTGGGTGGCTCCAAGTCGCCTCCGAGAAGGTCGGCGACCACGGGAAAGTCGTCGGTGTCGACCTCCAGCGAATCCGCGACATCGACCACCACAACGTCGAGACGGTTCGCGGTGACATGACCGAAGACGACACGAAGGAGAAACTGAAGGACATCGTCGGTGAGCAGGGCGCTGACGCCGTCGTCTCTGACATGGCTCCGAACATGACCGGCGAGTACTCGCTGGACCACGCCCGCTCTATCTATCTCGCTCGGCAGGCGTTCGAAGTCGCACAGGAACTGCTCGCGACCGGCGGCGACTTCGCCGTGAAGGTGTTCGACGGACAGGACCTCGCGGACTTCCGCGCCGACATGGAACCGGAGTTCCAGTACGTCCGGTCGATTCGCCCCGACGCCTCCCGTGACAGTTCGTCCGAGCAGTACCTCGTCGGCAAGCACTTCCTCACCGCGCCCGTCCGAAAGGGCGACGAAGTCGAAGTCGAAATCGTCGACGTCGGCAGCGAGGGCGACGGCATCGCCAAAGTCGAAGACTTCACCGTGTTCGTCCCCGGGACCGAAACGGGCGAGACGCCGCTGGTTCGCATCACGGACGTGAAGCCGCGGTTCGCCTTTGCAGAGCGCGTCGACGACTGAACCGGACAGTCCTCTCGGCAGAGTCTAGACCGCAACGCACCAGCTCTCGTTTTCTCTTCGCTTCTCTCGGTGCTCGCGTCGGACTGCCTCTCTCGACTACTCGCTGATTACGAGTTCGAGTTCGAGTCCGGTCGTACACTCCACCCCTCGGCACTGTCCCGTTGCGAGAATGTCCCCAAACGACGTGTACGTCTTGCAGTTCGGACAGCGTATCCCCATCTCCATAGCGTCTATTTCGTTGAGACGCACCCGCTGCTCACCGGCCATGGTGTGTGGTATGATACCAAAAGAGATAAGGCGCGCGACGATTCTCAGACTCAGTCGGCGACCCAGCCGTCGTCTTCAGCCTTGGCACCGTCGCCGAGGAGGGCGACGACGGCGTAGACGAACGGCGTATCGACCAGTGCGATGAGGAGTTTCAAGAGGTACTGTCCCGCGATAAGCGCGAGGAGGACGTTCTGTGGGAGTGCCTGCCCGATTCCGAGAACCGTCGGGGCGACGTAGAACGCGACACCGACGAAGATGACGGTGTCGATAGCCTGACTCGTCGCCGTCGAGACGATGTTGCGGAGCCACAGGAACGACCCGTCGGTCAGGTCGCGGATGCTGTGGAAGACGATGACGTCCCAGTTCTGACTGACGATGTACGCGAGGAGGCTGCCAGCGATGATGTTCGTCCCCGACCCGAGCACGTCGGCGAACTTCCCGGCGAACTCTGGGTTGGCGGCGGGGGCCGCGATAGTACTCCAGACGAGACCGAGCAGGATGAAGTTCATCGCGAAGCCGACGTTGACCATCACTTGTGCCGGGCGGCGACCGTACAGTTCCGAGTAGCAGTCGGACGCGAAGAAGGTGACTGCGTACGCCAGTGCCGCACCGGGCATGATAATCGACGCACCCACGACCGGCAACTCGCCGAGTGCCGACGGGAGGGGAATCGCCAGCACCTTCGACGCGGTCAACTGCGCGGTCGTCAGGGCCGTGACGAACAGCCCAATGAGTGCGACCTGTCCGACGTTCAGACGCCCGTCACTCATCTTCTGCGAGTCGATTGTGGCGGTCGTCGATCTGGTCGAGGAGGTCCAGTGTCTTCCGAATCGACGCTCGAACCGCGTCGCTTCGATTCACGAACTTCTTGTCGTCGCCGACGTGCTCGTCTAAGTCCGTGAGCAACTCGTCGGGTATCTCGACGCTTATCTTGGCCATACCTGAGGATTATTACGATAATACTTACGCCTTTTCAACGGCTCTCAGCCCTGAGAACCTTCCTGACAGCAGATTTTGACAAGAAAATTTGACGGCGGCCTACTCTGCCGCGCCGCGTGCGGGAGCGAGGTTCCGTCGCCCACCGAGTGTTACCACGAACAAGATTCCGAGACCGATGCCGTAGGCGGCCATCAGCGGAATCGTCACCATGAACATCGTCGTGATGCTCGCGGGCGTGAAGACTGCCGACAGCGAGAGGATGAGGACCGTCACCTCGCGCCAGCGGCTCCGCATCGTCTCGTAGGTGATACCGGCCGTGTTCAGGAGTATCATCAGAATCGGCACGTCGGCGAGGAGGCCGATACCGGCCGTCGTGAAGAAGATGAGCCAGAAGAAGTTCGTGATGCGGTAGGCGACAATCATGTTCGCCGCGATGGCGTCCTCGACGAGGAACGTGATGACCGTCGGCGCGATGTAGCTGTAGCCAAGCGCGAAGCCACCGAGGAGTCCGCCGGTGAGCGCGCCCGTCCACAGGAAGACGCTGCGACGGCGCTGGTGAATGACGTTTCGTTCGCGGAGTGCGGGCCACGCGAAGTACGCAAGCAGCGGGACCGTCGCCATCGCGGCCAGAATCGTCGAGAACTTCACCTCGAAGATGAGCGCCTCCATCGGGTGGAGGGCGACGACGTTCAGCACCTCTTCGGGCGTCACTGCGGCGGGAAGACGGCTGAGGAAGTCCTCGTACACGTCCCGGATACCACCAGTGTAGAGCCAGCCGAACGTGCCCGCGAGGACGAGCATGAACCACCCGACCAGCCAGAACGCTCGCGAGGTGAGCGACTCGACGATGAACGCGATGTCGGTGTAGTAGCCACCGATATCGTCCTCGTCGGTTTCGCCGTCAGTAAGCTCTGAGAAGAACGCGCCGCCAGCGCGAGTCGTCCGCTCTTCGAGTTCGCTGGACTCTTCCTCGTCGGATTCGGTGGCCTCTCTGTCGGCCTCCGCCTCGTCGAAGCGGTCGAGGATGGCCTGTGCCTTCTCCGTGTCGTCGTCGTCGATAGCGGCGGACGCGAGCGCCATCGCGTCGTCTTCTTCGAGGTCGACGAAGACCTCGGGTGGTGCCGCGCGGACGCCGTTGGCGTCGAGTGCCGAGAGGTCGAGTTTCGTCGGGTCACCGACGCCGACCTCGGTGCGTTCGAGGCGTTCGATGTCGCGGTAGACGAAGTACCCGAGGGCGAAGACAAGGCCGACGAGACCGCCAGCGACGACGAACGCACCCAAGACGAGTTGCGACCCGGCGTCGTAGAACACGTAATCGCTGCCCGCCGCGTCGAGGCTGGCGTTCGCGAGTTCGACGCCGCCGTACTCGTAGAAAGCGTAGACGAGCAGCCCTGCGACCACGCCGATCCCGGCGAGCAGGTTCCAGTGCGACGTTGCGGTCGACTTGAGGTCCATCTTCTCGCTGCCGCGCTTGGCCGTGACGACGACCTTGGCGAGATAGAGGCTGAAGCCGTAGAGCGAAATCACCGGCACGGCCCACATAATCTGCGTGAATGGGTCCGGCGGGGTGAACAACGCGCCGAACGCGAAGATGCCGACGACGGCGTGCCGCCACTTGTCGCGGAAGGTCTCGTAGCGGACGATTTCGGCGTACGACAGGCCGGTCATCGCCAGCGGAAGTTGGCTGGCGAGACCGAACGAGAGCGTGAGCAGGAAGATGAACTGTGACCACTTCACGATGGAGTAGGTCGGCGTGAACCCCGCGGAGAAGGCGTTCTTCGCCAGGAATGCGAACGTGAACGGGAAGAACACGAAGTAGCCGTAGGCGACGCCCGCCGCGAACAACACGACCATCGTCAGGCCGATGAGGACTAGTTTCCACGGCGCGACGGGTGACTTCGGCCACGCGCCGCGGGCTTTCAGCGCGTCCCTCGCGAAGTAAATAAACGGCGGGAGTGCCATGATGATGCCCACGACGAGCCCGATTTTCGCCTGGAGGAGGATGACGTCGAACGGCGTCTGTGCGATGATTTCGAGGACTCCCTCGGTTGACGCGTCCATCTGGGCGACCGTGACGCCTTTGAAGAAGTCCCAGACGTACAGTCGGAGGGCGTAGAACGTCCCCAGAAAGCCGATGAGGAAGACGATGAAGACTTTCTGGAGGTCTTTTTGCGCCGCTCGAAGCATCGCACCCGCGGTCTCACGGCCTGCGGCGAGTGCCTGTTGGGTGTCGTCGTCGAGGGCGCTGGACATACCTACGTGGCGAAAGCAGTCTGGCGGTTATCAATCTTTTTCACCGAACCCGTCACAGTCGGGGGTCTCGACGCGTTCCGACGGCCCAATCCGAAAAGACCTATAACAAGCCGGAAGCGTAGGTCACCTGAATGGCGGACGAGGCGCGCGACGCGGAACGGTCTCCGGACGACGACGAGGCCGACGCGTCGGACGACATCGTCGATGCCGACTCGGAACCTTCGGACGACACAGCCGACGGCGACGGCGAGGAGTCGACGGAAAGCGGGTTCGTCTACGGCCGCGTGGAATCACGCGACGAGACGGAGAGCGACGCGTCTGACGAGACAGAACGCGGTGCTGTCGCCGAGACCGATGCAGACGCCGAGGCTGACGTTGACGCCGAAGCTGAACCGGACGCTGACGCCGACGTAGAGGCAGAGTCGGCGTCGGAGTCGGGCTCAGACACTGACGCGGACGACGCTGACGTGGACTCTGACTCCGACAGCGACGTGGACACCGAACCGGACGCCGACTCCGATTCGGACGCCGATTCCGAAGACGACGACACGGAGTCGGTCCCGAGCAACGTGTCTCGGATGGTCCCCGAATCTGAGACAGATTCAGACGCTGAAATCGAGGACGACTCGGGCGACGACATCGAGACGCCCACTGCAATCGACGCGGAAACGGCTCCCGGCGGTGACGACCCGGTCGATTCGTCCGAACTCCCCTACGCAGAGGGGGACTCGCCGGTGCCGAGCCCCGAAGCCGACAGTCTTGTCGACGACGGCGTGATGGGCTCCGCGCCCGAGAGCGACCAGGAGATGCCGCTGACCGACCACATCGAGGAGATGATTCGTCGGTTGGCGGTCGTCTTCGCGGTCGCTGGGACCATCACACTCCTGTTGTTCCCTGGCGCGGACATGCTCAACGCGTACGTCAATACCGGCCTGCCGAGTGCGACGGACGTCATCAACTTCCTCTGGAACACGCACATCCCCTCGGCGGCCGAGATGGCAGACCGTCGCCCGCGCCTCTACGGCCCGCTCGAACTCATCCTCACCAAACTCAAAGTCGCGGGTCTCGCTGGGACGGTCATCGGGCTTCCGGTGTTCGTCTACGAGACGTATCTGTTCATGCGCCCCGGGCTGTTCCCCAAGGAGCGCAAGTACTACCTCGCGGCTGTCCCGACGAGCCTCGTCCTCGCTATCATCGGCGTCACGTTCGCTCACTTCGTCGTCCTCCCGGCTATCTTCGCGTACTTCACCTCGTACACTGAGGGGACGGCGGTCATCGCATTCGGCCTGAAAGAGACGTTCAACCTCATCCTCATCCTGATGGGCTACATGGCAATCGTCTTCCAGATTCCGCTGTTCGTCCAGTTGGCCATCATGATGAACTTGGTCACGCGACAGTGGCTCGAAGACCGCCGCCTCCTCTTCTGGGGCGCGTTCCTCGGGCTTGCGTTCCTCGTCAGCCCCGACCCGACCGGGATGGCACCAATCATCGTCGGCGCGACGATGATTGTCCTCTTCGAGGGGACGCTCGCGCTCTTACGCTGGACTGGAAACTAACCCCCGTCTATCATTTCCCGCGTTGGTGTGGCTCGTCACCTGTTCGAACTGCCAGTCGCTGGAAGACCCCGGCCGTGACTCTTGCCGGGTCTGCGGCGACTCGCTGGACTAATCTTTTCAGGCTGACTCGGTCGCCTCTCGCTCTTCAGCCTCGACGAGCCCTTCGACGCGTACCTTCAACGCCTCGTTCATCGCTTCGAACCCCTCGCGCGTCTGGTCGCCGATACGCCAGAGGATAACTCCGGCGAGGATGCCGGAGAACTGTTCTGCGTGTTCGAACCGCGTTCGCTCGCCGCCATCGAGCGATTCGAGGTGGAACCGATGTTCGCCGTCGAAGAGGCCGGGAACGAGAAGGTGGCCGAGCCACCTGAATTCCCGGTGTTTCTCACAGTGCGTCACGTCGGGTTCGAACACCGATTCGCGCTCGCCCGGCGGCATGAGATGAACGGTCAGCGTCGCGCCCTCGTTGACTCGGCCCGCGACGCGCATGAAGGGATTCCACTCGTGGTAGTGGTCGAAACCGACGAGTACGTCCCACACCCGCTCGGGCGGCGCGTCGATTTCGATGCTCGTAGTCAGTTCACGCGTCATAGAGACATCTTCGTCGGCCAGCACCGTGAATCTCGCGCGGAACGTTCATTGCGGGTGCGACGAGAGACGGAAACATGGCAACCCTTCTTCTCGCCCGGAGCGGCGAGACGACGTGGTACCGCGAGGGGCGTGTGCAGGGGTGGGCACCCGTTTCGCTGTCCGACGACGGACGGCGACAAGCAGACGCGCTCGCACGCCACGTCGAACGGGCATACGGCGTCGACCGTATCGTCACCTCGGACATCGAACGCGCACGCGAGACGGCACAGTTCGTCGCCGACGCGGTCGGTGTCGAACCAGCGTTCGACCCAGCGTGGCGCGACCGCGACGCAGGGTCGCTTCAGGGACTCGACGCCAGAGGCGTCTTTGCGAAGTACCCGCAGTACGCGCTCAGAGATGTCGGCGTTCCGGCGACGCGAGAGCGACCCCCGAGCGGGGAAAGTCTCGTCGAGGCGCGCCGCCGCGTCGTCACGGCGTTCGATGGACTCGTCGGCTCACTGCACGACGACGAGACGGTCGTGGTCGTCACCCACGGGACGCCGGTTCGCCTCGTCCTCGGGGCGGTGAAAGAACTCGATACTGTCGATGCGATACTGGCGCAAGAACTCGACCACGGGTGTCTGTGTGAACTCGACGTCGCAGTCGCGACGGACGACGTGGCCGACGAGCCAACCGTGACTGTCGTCACGGAGAATTTGTCGCAGTTCGACGCGGACTGACGCGGGTCGCTGGCTGGTTACTTTCGCATCGGGTAGTCTTGTGCGAACACGTCGTCGACGAGCAGGTCGTCTTCGTCCTCGTCGGCGGCGGGGCTGACGCTGCCGGTTCGGTAGCCGTGTAAGTCGAGGGTGACGTGGTCGAAGCCGACATCTTTGATGTGGTCACGGGCGGCGCGCACGAAGTCGGGGTCGAGCGCGTGCTCCAGTTCGTCTGGGGCGACTTCGATGCGCGCGAGGCCGTCGTGGTCGCGGACGCGGAACTGCTCGAAGCCCCACGTTCGGAGGATGCGTTCTGCCTGCTCGACGCGCGAGAGACGTTCTTCGGTCACTTCGAGACCGGTCGGGATACGCGACGAGAGACAGGCCATCGAGGGCTTGTCGGCGACGGAGAGACCGTACTCGTCGGCGATTTCGCGGACTTCGTCTTTCGTGATGTCGTGTGCGAGAAGCGGTGAGACGACTTCTAACTCTTCGACAGCGCGAAGCCCCGGGCGGTGGCCTTCCCCGGGGTCCGAGGCGTTCGTTCCGTCACAGACCGTCTCGATGTCGCGCTCGCGGGCGGCCTCGTACATCCGGCCGAGGCGCATCGTCCGGCAGTGGTAACACCGGTCGTCGTCGTTCGTCACGAAGTCCGGATTGTCGAGTTCGGAGAATTCGACGACGACGTGTTCGATGCCGATTTCGTCGGCGACGCGCGCCGCGTCTTCGAGTTCGGCTTCGGGAAGGGTCTCGCTCTTGGCTGTGCAGGCGACCGCGTCCTCGCCGAGGGCGTCGAACGCGAGGGCGGCGACCACACTGGAGTCTACGCCGCCGGAGAAGGCGACGAGGGCACTGTCTCGTTCCGCGAGTGCCTCGCGTGCTGCGTCTGCCTTCGCCGCGGCGTCTCGCTCGCTCATGCGCCCTCCTTCCAAGTCGAGTGGCAAAAGCCCCTCGTCACCGGCGCGCTCGGCCGCAACTTTCCGAATCGGCGCGGAACCCACCGACGGCGGAGACGACGTACCACTTTTTGTCCCTTGCCGCGATAGGTGCGCCCGAATGGACTTCGAGACCATCCCGGGCGTCGGCGAGAAGACGGCAGCGGCGCTCGCGGAACTCGACGACGCCGAGCGAGCGCTGACAGACGGCGACGTCGCGGCGCTCGCACGAGCACCGGGGCTGACGGAGGGAAGGGCAGCAGCTATCGCGCGCGGAGCCATCCGCCGCGACCACGACGACCCCGGCGGCTTCCTCGCTACCGACCGGGCCTCGGAGTTGTATCGCGACGCACTCGGCCTCTTGCAAGACCGCACGGTCACCGACTACGCCGAGAAACGACTGGAGACGCTGTTTCCGACAGGCTCCGCCTCGCGCATCGAAGAGGTCCGCGAGTTCGCCCGCGACGCCGCCGACATCGGCCCCGACCCTGACGTGCTGGCGGCGCTTTCGGGCGTCGAACCGCTCTCGGACCCGAAACCGCGTCGCGTCCGCGAGCGCTGTCTCGCCACCGCCGACGCCGAGCGCTACGCCGCGGCGAAGGAGGCGTTTCCCGAACTCTCTATCGAAGTCGTCGAAGACGCGCGCGGTATCGGCGAACTCGCCCGGTCGTACTCGACTGTCATCGTCCTCGACGAGTCATTCGCGGGCATCGACGTGGACGGCGACGTGCGCGTGCTTCCGGACGCTGCCGAGCGCACACACGAAGTCGTTCCCGAGCGCCTCCTGACGTTCTTCGCCGAGAACCGCGAGGCGCTCGTCGCCGCGGCCGAGGTTCACGACGCCGCGGGCATCGACCCGCCGTGTGACCTCGACGCGCTCCGCGATGCGCTCTCTCGTCTCGACGACGACGGAACCATCGTTGGCGACGACGAACTCCAGCGACTCACGGCCGCGGTGGACGACATCGACGCCGCCGTCTCGACCGCGGAATCAGTCGCCAACGACCGCCTCCGCGACGTGATTCGCGAGCGCGACGTGACTATCGAAGGGACTGATTTCCTCTCGTTGGTCGAACAGGGCGCGCGCGTCGATTCCCTGCTCTCGCGCGAACTCGAAGACGAGTTCGACGAGGCACTCGCGGCCGCGCGCGACCACTTCGTGGAGTCGCTGGGGCTCCGCCCCGGCGAAGCCGACCTCACGGACCGCGTCTTCCCGGAGAACCCCTCGTTCCCGCTCGAACACGAGGAAGAAGCAGTCAGTCGCCTCCGAACCGAACTCAAGGCCGCCCGCGACCGCCGCGCCGCGAAACTGAAAGCAGACCTCGCCGCGGACCTCGGCGACCTCCGCGAGCCGGTCGAGACGCTGGTCCGCGACGCGCTCGAACTCGACGTGCGCCTTGCTATCTCGCGGTTCGCCCGCGACTTCGACTGCGTCTTCCCCGAATTCACAGGCGCTGCGGGCGACGACGGCCTCGGAACCTTCGCCATCGAAGCCGGGCGCTCACCGCTTCTCGACGTGGATTTCGAGGATGTGGACCCCGTCGATTACGAAGTCTCGGGCGTCACGCTCCTCTCGGGCGTCAACAGCGGTGGGAAGACATCGACACTCGACCTCGTGGGTCTCGTGGTCGTCCTCGCCCACATGGGGCTTCCCGTCCCCGCGGAGTCGGTTCGTCTCTCGCGCTTTTCCGAACTCCACTACTACGCCAAGTCGCAGGGGACGCTCGACGCCGGTGCCTTCGAGAGTACGCTTCGAGACTTCGCTGCACTGACTGACGGCGCGGCCGACCGGCTCGTCCTCGTAGACGAACTGGAGAGTATCACCGAACCCGGTGCGTCGGCGAAGATTATCGCCGGAATCCTCGAAGAACTCGCCGAGCAGGGCGCGGCCGCCGTGTTCGTCTCCCACCTCGCGGGCGGCATCCGCGAGGCGGCGGACGTTCGGGTCGCAGTGGACGGCATCGAGGCTGTCGGCCTCGAAAACGGCGAACTCGTGGTGAATCGCTCGCCCGTCAAGGACCACCTCGCCCGGTCGACCCCGGAACTCATCGTCGAGAAGTTGGCTGGTGACAGCGACGGTGAGTTCTACGACCGACTCCTGAAAAAATTCTAAAGTCCGCGTTCACTTCTCCGCCTGCCACTCCTCGCGAAGCAGCCCGTACCGAACCAAATCCCGGTAGGCACCGTCGACGTACATCAACTTCCGCTGTCTCCCTTCCTTGACGAAGCCGAGCGATTCCAGCAGGCCGCGAGAGGCGTCGTTGAATGCGTACACTCCAGCGCCGATTGCGGGGGTGTCGTAGGTCCGAAAGGCGTAGTCGATGGCGAGTGAGACGGACTCTTTCCCGTACCCCTCGCCGTGAACGTCGGGAATTAGCCAGTAGCCGAGTTCCGGGCGCTTGTAGTGGGCGTCGGCGACGCTTATCTGTCCGATTCGCGTGATGTCGTCTTCGTCCGGGTCCGCCGGGTCGGCGTCGGCGGATTCGAGACAGACGAGAAGCTGGTCCGGCGCGTTGCGGTCGTCCGATATTTCGTACTGCTCGCGGTTCATGACCGGGTTCCCGAGCGTGTACCGAAGTTCGGGATTCGCGGCCGCCCGCTGGATGAACGGGACGTCTTCGGTTTCGACAGTTCGGAGCGTGACGCGCTCGCCGCTCGTGACAATTGCGCCGGGCATGGGTGGAGTGCCGAGGGAGGCGCAATACGCTTTGTGTGTCGTCGCTCCTATCACGCTACTTATAGTGTTTTAGAGACACATTTGGCCGTGCCCTCCGATTCGCTCTCACCCGAAGAACAGTACGAGATTACCTATCAGGCGACGAAAAACGCCATCTGGGACGTGCTCGGAACAGCGGTGTATCTAGTGTTTCTCATCTTTGCGGTCGCCATTGCGCTGTTCGCTATCGCATTCCCGGCGATTGGGTCGCTCGCGACTGGAGACGTGAAACCGTTCGTCGTCGGCGTTGCGGTGCTCGGCCTCGCTGTCGTGGGATTCGGTTCCTATCGTATCTACCAACTGGTTCAGTAGGTAACGTATCGACTCGTCAGTTCCCAGCGAACCGTGGTGACGAGCGCCACGATTACGACGAGAATCGACCCGAGCGAGTTCTGCATCACGAATCGTTTTGCACCATCGACGTGACGCCACTGTATGCACGATTCTCCAGTCGCACTTGTCACCGCAAGTAGTCGTGGCATGGGCGCGGCGTGCGCCCGCCGACTCGTGGACGATGGCTACACGCCCGTCCTCTTGTCAACGTCCGGTGCCGCCGTCCACCTCGCAGAAGACCTCGGCGGTGTCGGGTTCGAAGGTTCCGTGACCGACTCCGACGACCTCGCAGCGATGGTCGAGGCCGCCACGGAGACGTACGGTCGACTCGACGCCGTCGTCAACAATACCGGCCATCCACCGACTGGCGATTTGCTCGACATCACCGACGAGGAGTGGCGCGAGGGGATGGACCTCGTCTTGCTCAACGTCGTCCGCATGGCCCGACTCACGACGCCACTCTTGCGTGAAGGCGACGGCGGAAGCGTCGTCAACATCTCGACGTTCTCGGCGTACGAACCGTCGCCCGATTTCCCCGTCTCGTCGGTCCTGCGTGCGGGGCTTGGTGCCTACACGAAACTCTACGCCGACCGGTTCGCGGCCGACGGCGTGCGGATGAACAGCGTGCTCCCGGGATTCGCCGACAGTTACGAAGTCGACGACGAGACTCGCGAGCGAATTCCGATGGGCCGACCCGCTTCCGTCGAGGAAATCGCCGACTCCGTCGCGTTTCTGGTCTCCGACGAGTCGAGTTACATCACCGGCCAGAACCTCCGCGTCGATGGCGGCCTGACGCGACACGTCTGACGACTGGAACCGATTTTTCTGGGGTGACAGCGGTGCCGTCTCACGCTACCCGTGGCAATCCCGTCGGGTCCGCTCACTTCGCTCACTCTCCCGACGACGTTCCACTCGCTTCGCTCGTGGCACTCCCGTCCGGCGTCGCGGTAAACGATTAAGTCCCCGGCGCGTGGTACTCTACTCGATGAGGGAGGACCCCGAAGAGGGGATGTTGTCGTGGGACGAGACAGTGTTCCGCGACGAGCACGTCTTCGAAATCGACCACATCCCGGAGACGTTCAACCACCGCGAGAGCCAACTCCGAAGCCTGAAGTACGCGCTTCGCCCGGCAGTCCGGGGTTCTCGCCCCCTGAACACGATGGTTCGCGGACCACCCGGGACTGGTAAGACCACCGCCGTCCAGAAGCTCTTCGGCGAGTTGGGCACGCAGTCGGGGGTTCGCACGGTCCGGGTGAACTGCCAGGTCGATTCGACCCGGTACGCGGTGTTCTCACGGGTCTTCGAGCACATCTTCGAGTACGAACCCCCGTCGTCGGGCATCTCGTTCAAGAAGCTGTTCGGCCAGATTACCGACCGCCTCGTTGAGGACGACGAGGTGCTGGTCGTCGCGCTCGACGACGTGAACTACCTGTTCTACGAGAACGAGGCCTCCGATACGCTCTATTCACTGCTTCGCGCCCACGAGGCACATTCCGGGGCGCGCATCGGCGTTATCATCATCTCCTCGGACCTCTCGCTCGACGTTATCGACGAACTCGACGGACGCGTCCAGAGCGTTTTCCGCCCCGAAGAGGTGTTCTTCCCCCGGTACGACGTGAACGAAATCGTGGACATCCTCCGCGGTCGAACCAAACGCGGCTTCCACGAGAACGTCATCGGCGACCCCGAACTCGACCGGGTGGCCGAACTCACTGCCGACAGCGGCGACCTGCGCGTCGGCATCGACTTACTCCGGCGCGCCGGCCTCCACGCCGAGATGCGCGCCTCGCGGACCGTGGACGAAGAGGACGTCGAAGCCGCCTACGACAAGTCGAAGTACGTCCACCTCTCGCGGTGTCTCCGCGGCCTCTCGGACCCCGAGCGTGAACTGGTCCGCGTCGTCGCCGAGTTCGACGGCGAACGCGCCGGTGCGGTCTACGAGGCGTTCAACGAGGAGACCGGTCTGGGCTACACGCGCTACTCCGAACTCGTGAACAAACTCGACCAACTGGGCGTCATCGAAGCCCGGTACACCGAAATCGAGGGTCGCGGTCGAACCCGCGCTATCTCGCTCGCCTACGACGCCGACGCGGTCCTCGACCGGCTCTGACCTCACCGACCACCTTGACCGACTCTGAGGCTCGGCGCCGACTCCGACACCCGCCTCGACTCTCCGCCCTGCGTTTCAGGTTCATTTTTACTCGCTGCCCGAGTCGCCACAGACATGAAGACGACTGGCGGAACCGACGACCAGAAGCGCCGCGCCGCCGAGGCCGCGGTCGAAGCAGTCGAAGACGGGATGGTCGTCGGTCTCGGCACCGGGAGTACGGCCGCCTTCGCAATCGAGGCTATTGGCGACCTCGTCGCCGACGGGATGGACGTTCGGGGCGTCCCGACCTCCTTCGCATCCCGCGAACTCGCCCGCGACTGTGGCGTCCCGCTTGCAGACCTCGACGAAGTCGACGCAATCGACCTCGCAATCGACGGTGCCGACCAAGTCGCCGACGGCGCACTCGTGAAAGGTGGCGGAGCCGCCCACGCCCGCGAGAAAATTGTCGATGCCTTCGCCGACCGGTTCCTTGTCGTGGCAGACCCCTCGAAGATGGCGGACGAACTCTCGCATCCAGTCCCGGTCGAGGTGCTTCCAGACGCCCGAACCACTGTCGCGGCCGCTGTTTCGGACCTCGGCGGCGACGCTGAACTCCGCCTGGCCGAGCGAAAAGACGGCCCGGTCGTCACCGATAACGGGAACCTCGTCCTCGACTGTGATTTCGGAACCATCGACGACCCGGGGCCACTCGCTGCCTCATTGTCGTCGCTTCCGGGGGTCGTCGAACACGGTATTTTCGCCGGACTCGCCGATGTCATCTACGTCGGAACCGACGACGGCGTCGACGTAATCGAACTGTAGGCCGTCGCTACGGCTCGCGCAGCGTTCGTCGCAGCCGCTCGCGGGTTTTCTGTCGTCTGCTGTCGTGCCGAGCGCTGCCGCTCTGGACTGATAATAAATGAAAGAGAGTAGTTGAAACCGGTTTACAGGTCGCGGGGCTGGACCGTCTTACGGTCGTTCTGCTCAGCACGGCGTGCAGCGTCGTCGAGAAGCTCCTTGACTTCCTCGTCGAGAGCGTCGTAGAAGTCCGAGGCCACGTTCTTGTCCTGAAGCGCTTCCTTGACGGCTGCCTTGACAATGAGGTCTGCCATACAGGATATCCTACCGATTCTCCCTTAATAAACGTTCCTATATTGGACGTTAATACCGCCGAATACGGCGGTTATGGCGCTTCTTTGAGGACGAATTTCGGACTGATAGTATCCACTTATATATGTTTTCCGTATCCGAGGGTAAAACGACGGGTATGTGTACGCCTCGGGCCAACGAACGGCCATGCGCGACATTCTGGAGGCTGTCGCGGCGGGCGACCTCTCGCCGGCCGAGGCCGAAGCACAACTCGCGGGATACGCAACCACCGACGCGGGTCGGTTCGACGCCGCCCGAGAGAGTCGTCGTGGACTCCCAGAAGCTATCCTCGCCGAGGGGAAAACGCCGGACGAGACGGCGACGCTCGCCGTCGCAGCGGTCGAAACGAGCGGTCGTGCGCTCGTCACCCGAGCGAGTCCCGCCCACGCGGAGGCCGTCGCCGACGCGCTTCCGAACTGCGACATCGACCGCGACGCCCGCGCTCGGACTATCGTCGCCTGCGAGTCCGGCTACGAAGCACCCGATATCGATGCGACAGTCGGCGTCGTCACCGGCGGCACCTCCGACGCGGAGGCCGCAGGCGAAGCGGCGGTTGTCCTCGAACAGATGGGTGTCTCTGTCGAACTGCTCGAAGACGTGGGTGTGGCCCACCTCGGCCGCGTGCTCGACCATCTCGACTTGCTCCGCGAGGTTGACGTGCTCATCGTCGCCGCCGGTCGCGAGGGCGCGCTCCCGACCGTCGTCGCCGGACTCGTGGATACGCCCGTCATCGGGCTGCCTATCTCGACCGGCTACGGTCACGGCGGCAACGGCGAGGCAGCACTGCTCGGGATGATTCAGTCCTGTACCGTCCTCTCTGTCGTGAACACGGACGCCGGATACATCGCCGGTTCGCAGGCTGGGTTGATTGCGCGGGCTGTGGCGGCTGCTAGAGCCGAGTAACACCTGTGCACTTCGTCTACGTGCTCCGGTGCAGCGACGACTCGCTGTACACCGGCTACACGACCGATGTCGAGCGCCGCGTTGCGGAACACGACGCCGGGGAGGGAGCGAAGTACACGCGCGGGCGCACGCCAGTCGAACTCGTCCACGTCGAGTCGTACGACTCGAAGTCGGCCGCGATGTCCCGCGAGTACGAGATTAAACAGCTCTCCAGACGGCAGAAACTCGACCTCATCGACCAGTCCTAGCAACTCTTTTGGCAGGTCCCTCTGGCGTCGTAACGTAGTTTTTTGCCTCGCGGCGGCGACGTGCGAACATGGACGAAATCTCCTTTGGGACCGATGGGTGGCGAGCCACGTTGGATACGTTCACCGACGACCGCGTTCGCATCGTCGGACAGGCGGTCGCCGACTATCTCGCGGACGAGGGTCACACCGACCCGGTTCTCGTCGGCTACGACGCCCGCGAGACGTCGCCCGGATTCGCCGAGTCGCTCGCGGAAGTGCTCGCCGGAAACGGCTTCGACGTCTTGCTTCCCGAGCGGGACTGCCCGACCCCGCTCGTCGCTTACGCCATCGTCGAACGCGGCCTCTCGGGGGCGCTCATGGTCACGGCGTCGCACAACCCGCCCGAGTACAACGGCGTGAAATTCATCCCCTCCGACGGTGCACCCGCCCTGCCGGAGATAACTGACGCCGTCGCCGACCGTCTTGCCGAACCGGACCTGCTCCCCGAATCGGAGCGCGGCACCATCGAGCGCGTCGATATCGTCTCGCCGCACGCCGACCACGCCATCGACCTCGTCGGCAGCGACCTCTCGAACCTGACGGTCGTCTACGACGCCATGCACGGCAGCGGTCGCGGTGTGACCGACGCGCTCATCGAATCTGCCGGTGCAGAGGTCATTCGCCTCCGCTGTGAGCGCGACCCCTCCTTCGGCGGTATCTCGCCGGAACCCTCGGCTGAGTACCTCGACGGACTCGCCGAAGCCATGGACGAACACGACGCCGACCTCGGCGTGGCGAACGACGGCGACGCCGACCGCATCGCCATCGCAACGCCGGACCGCGGCGTCCTTGACGAGAACCTCTTTTTCGCCGCCGTCTACGACTATCTCCTCGAATCTGATTCGGGTCCGGCCATTCGAACCGTCTCGACGACGTTCCTCATCGACCGAATCGCCGAAGCACACGGCGAGGAGGTCTTCGAGACCGCAGTCGGGTTCAAGTGGGTCGCCGACGCGATGGGCGAACACGACGCCCTCATCGGCGGCGAGGAGTCCGGCGGCTTCTCCATTCGCGGGCACGTCCGCGAGAAAGACGGCGTCCTGATGGGTCTACTCGCCGCCAGCGCCGCGGCCGAGGAGGACTTCGACGCCCGACTCGACCGCATCGCGGCTGAGTACGGCGACATCGTCGCCGACAAGATTAGCATCGACTGCCCGGACTCGGAGAAAGCCCGCGTCATCGACGACCTCGAAGACGAACTCCCCGAAACTGTCGCTGGCCGCGACATCGCCAAGGTCGTCACGCTCGATGGCTTCAAACTCCTCTTAGAAGACGGGTCGTGGCTGCTGGTTCGTCCGTCCGGTACGGAACCGAAGATGCGCGTCTACGCGGAAGCGGACAGCCAAGAGGCCATCAGCGAACTCCTCGACGCGGGCCGCGAACTGGTCGCACCGCTCGTCTAACTCACCGATTCGACCCCGCCGACGGCTTCGATTACTCTTCGCCGGTCTCTTCCGGTCTGACGACGCCGCGATACGACGGCGTGAACAGTGGAAGCGTCTCCGCGTGGTCGGTCAACGTCACTTGGTCGCCGGACCACTCGACGAGGTCCGCCGCTTCGAGTTTCGGCAAGTGGACGTGGACGAAGCCGACCTCCGCTTGCTCGACGATTTGCACGTCTATGTTGTCCGGTGCCCGGTCAGTCGTGCGGCACGCGAGTGCGAGCGCGAGTTCCCGCGTCGAGACTGGGTCCGGCCGCTCGTAGAGGTACTGGAGAACGTACCGGCGCGATGAATCGGAGAGTGCGTCGAATACGAGGTCCCAGTCGGCAAGGAGCCTCTCCGTTCGGTCTCGTTTCGCCATAGGTCGCCTACAACAGTTACTCGACCCGCGCGTATGTCTGTGTCGGTTGATAACACAAACCATATATTATGTCCAAAGTCGCCCAGACCCTCATCCTGAGGAGGCGACACAGACGCCACGAAGTTGGTCGTCTCCCTCGTCGATGTCGAACCCAAGCGATTCGTAGAACGGCCGAACCCGCTCGTCGAAGTCGGCGACGAGACGGCCGCGCCGGGCCAGCGCGTCGCGGACGAGCGTCGTTCCGATACCGCGTCCGCGCCTGCTGGGTGAGACGGCGACGGAATCGACGTAGTCTCCCTCGAGCACGAGCGCGCCGACGACGCGACCTGAGTCGTCGGCGACGAGACAGTCGCCTGCGTCGAGTTTGCCCCGGACTTCTTCGGCAGTCGCTTCGAGGAGGCCAGCGTCGAGGATGCGCACGACCGCGACCAACTCGTCGGGCGTGCCCTCGCGGACGACGATGTCGCTCATCACTCGGTGTGTGATGCGAGAGAAGAAAGGTCCGGTGGGAGCAGTGTGGGGGGGGAACGGAGTGGAGTGGCTGGACCCGTGGACGATTACGACGCGAGGCGGTCGATGCGCTTCAGCAGGTCGTCGATTTCGGGGCGGTCAGAGGGACTCGACCCGCGGTGGGTGTAGGTCACGTCGGGGTCGTCGCCGCGCAGGTCGACGAGCACTGCCTCGGGCATCCGCCCGACCATATCGTGAAGCTTCCCGAGCGCGCCGAACCGCGTCGGTTGGTCGAACTCGTCGCCGACGTCGGCACCGGGGTCGGCCAGAAGCGGGAACGGCAGGTCGTAGCTCCGCTGCCACTTTTCGGCGCGTTCCGGCGGGTCGGGAAGGACGGAGACGACTTCGGCGTCGCGCGATTCGAACTCGTCGTACCGGCGCTTCATCGACTGGACCTGTCGGCGACAGACCTTGCAGTAGTAGTCGCGCTGGAGCAACAACAGGAGGAAGTCGGCGTCGACGGTGGCCGGTGAGAGCACGTCCGGTCCGGCGGCGACGTTCGGCAGTTCGAAGTCGAGGGTGTGGGTGCTGGCTGACACAGTCAGGGATTCGTGAACGTTCGCAATAATCGTCGCCCGGGAGTGCGCCCGGTCTGCCAGACTCCGAAACCCGCGTGTGGCCGGTGACCCGCTGAATCACCCGCCTTTGATGAGCCGAAGCACTTTGACCCGGTCTACTTCGACCGGTTGGTCCTCGGGGACGGGGCGGCCATCGACGAGGACCGACACCTCGTGGGGGCTGAGGTCGACCGCCTTCACGAGGTCCGCGTAGGTTCCGTCCTCGCTGACGGCGACCTCGTGGGTCTCCTCGCCGACGACTTCCACGGTCACGTTCATGCTCGCTCGTGGGATGGCGGCGGATTTCAGTCCGTCGGCTCGGGGCGATTGACCGGTGGCGACACGCCCGCGGCACTGTCTCGGACGGTTTATGTTCGGGGCGACCTGTGGGATGGGTATGAGCGAGGCCGTGGAGTCGGGCGACGCCCCGGCGGGTCGTGAAATCTGGATCGAGAAGTACCGACCGCAGACCCTCGACGACGTCTACGGACAAGAGGAAATCGTCGAGCGCCTGCGCAGTTACATCGAACGCGACGACCTGCCGCACCTGCTGTTTGCTGGCCCGGCGGGCGTCGGCAAGACCACGTCCGCGACGGCTATCGCCCGCGCCATCTACGGCGACGACTGGCGGGGCAACTTCCTCGAACTCAACGCTTCCGACCAGCGCGGTATCGACGTAGTTCGTGACCGAATCAAGAACTTCGCGCGGTCGTCTTTCGGCGGCCACGACTACCGCATCATCTTCCTCGACGAGGCCGACTCGCTGACGAACGACGCGCAGTCCGCCCTCCGCCGGACGATGGAGCAGTTCTCCGACAACACGCGCTTTATTCTCTCGTGTAACTACTCCTCGAAGATTATCGACCCCATCCAGTCGCGGTGTGCGGTCTTCCGATTCTCGCCGCTCGGCGACGACGCCATCGCCGACCAGACTCGCGACATCGCCAAGGCCGAGGGCATCGAACTCACCGAAGACGGTCTCGACGCGCTCGTCTACGCCGCCGGTGGCGACATGCGCCGCGCCATCAACTCCCTGCAGGCCGCCGCGACGACGGGCGAAGTCGTCGACGAAGAGGCAGTCTACATGATTACGTCGACCGCGCGCCCGGAGGATATCGAAACGATGGTCCGAGACGCCATCGACGGCGAGTTCACGGCCGCACGAAAGCAGTTGGAGACGCTCATCGTCGACACCGGGATGGCTGGCGGCGACATTATCGACCAACTCCACCGCTCGGTCTGGGATTTCGACCTCGACGAGCGCGCCGCCGTCCGCCTCATGGAGCGTATCGGCGAGGCCGACTACCGCATCTCGGAAGGCGCGAACGAACAGGTGCAACTCGAAGCGCTGCTCGCGTCGCTCGCGCTCTCGGAGAACTAATCGCAGTCCGGGCGCAATTTCTCACGCCCTAAACTCGAACCGGGCACCGCCCGCCCGTCCCGAGGTGACGATGACCGACCAGCCGTGGGCTTCGGCGATAGACGAGACGATAGCGAGTCCGTAGCCGATACCATCGCCGCCGGTCGTCTCGCCGGGTTCGAACACCTCGTCGCGGCGCTCCGGCTCGATTCCGGGGCCGTCGTCTTCGACGAAAAAGCCGCCGTCGAGGCCGCCCACAGTGACCGAGATGTCTTCTCGACCGTGTTCGACGGCGTTTCGGAACAAGTTGCTGAGTAACTCCACCAGTCGGTCTTTGTCTGCCTCGACTTTGACGCCCTCGGAGACGGTCAACTGGGCGTCGTGTGTCTCAGTTCTCGACCACGCTGCGCGCGCTGCACTCGCCACCTCGACCGGTGCTGTCTCGTCGACGAGTTGGCCACGTCGCGCGAGTGACAGCAGGTCGTCGATGAGTTCCTCCATCTGGTCGAGTGCACCCAGTGCGGTGTCGAATCGGTCTTCCTCGCCTGTCTCCTTGGCGAGTTCGAGATTTCCGCGAGCGACCGAAAGCGGGTTTCGAAGGTCGTGGCTGACGATATTCGCGAACTCTTCGAGTCGTTCGTTCTGCCGTTCGAGCTCGCTTTCGCGCTTCTTTCGCTCGGTGATGTCGGTGTAGATGGCGTAGCCGGACCCACGTTCTTCGCCGGGTGACAGCGGAACGACGTTCAGGATGAACTCGCGGATGCCGTCTTCGGTACGGCGGCGAACCTCGCCGCGATAACTTTCGCCCGCCGCGACGAGGAGTTCGGGGATGCAGTCGCCGTGTTCGCACTCGTTTCGCTCGTCTTCGTCTTCACACGGTATCACCCGGCCGAGAAGGTCGGTGCCGACGACGTCGGCGGCATCGTAGCCGAACGTCTCCTGAAACGCGTGATTCACACATCGAACCGAGACCGTCTCGTTCTCCACGTCGTAGGCGACTGCGGCGTCAGAGACGTGGTCGAAGAGCGCGCTCGACCGGTCGCGCTCCTCACGGAGGTGCGTCTCCGCGTCGATGTGCTCGGCGGCGACGGTGACGTGGGCCATGAGCAGTTCAGTCAACTCGACATCGGCGTCGCCGAACGCATCTGCCTCGAAGGATGCTGCCTGAAACACGCCGAAGTCGCCGATTGGAACGCTCAATACTGCTCGGTACATCCGTTTTGCGGGGCGAGCTTCGGGGTGGTCTCGAACGTCGTCTGCGATGTGTGTCTCACCGGTGGTGTACGCGAGTGCTGCCAACCCGCCGTCCTCCAGTGAGACGCGTTCTGCACCGTCTGCTGGCATGCCAGACGAGATTGCCGTCGGAATGATGGAGTCGTCTTCGACGCGACCGACGTAGCTGATGTCGAATTCGAGAATGTCGTCGCTGATTTCGACGGTTCGTTCGAACAGGTCTTCGAGCGTCGTCGCCGTCGCCAACTCGGTCGCGCCGTGGTGGAGGCGCTCGATTTGTTCGCGACGCTCGGCCATCTCGGCTTCGGAGATGATGCGTGCGCGAGTCTCTGAGACGTATCTTGCGAGCAGTTCGGCCAATCGTCGGTCTGTCTCGTCGTACGCTCCGACCTCGTTCGAGATGGCCTGAAACACGCCGATGTCACCCATCGGGACGCTCACGACCGAGCGATATGCGGGGTCGGCCGGTGCCGCCTCGGGGTGTGTTCGAACGTCGTCGATAAGGAACGACTCGCGGGCCTGATACGTCTGTCCGAGGATGCCTTTGTCGGCCGGAATCGGTCCTGCCTCTTCTACATCGTAGCGGTCACTCGCGCGGAGGTACATGCCGTCGCCCTCGTGGACCAGAAACGAGCTATTGTCGAAGTCGAGGATGTGACCGGCGAGACCGAGTGCTCGCTGGTACAACTCTTCGACCGAATCGGCGGCAATGAGTGTCGTCGTTCCCTCGTACAGTTGTCTGATGCGGTCCCACTCCCCATTCGGTTGCGGCTTGTTCGATTCGGGGGCGTTCGATTGGGACTGTCCGGGTGTGCCCGACTGAGACTGTTCGGGGGCGTTCGTCCGGGATTGCTGGGACTGCGAGAGAACCCATCGAATCTGGGTCTGTAAGCTCTCGCCGTCTCCACAGCGGACGTACGCCGCAAAGCGCCCGGGATTCGAGATGTCTTCCGGTGGGATGTCTGTGTACAGAATCGTCGGGACGTCCCGCGCGACCGACTCGTCGGGGTCCGAGACGATAGCGCACACCGGCTCAGACGATTCTGACGTGTCACTCGACGATGCGACCGTGACCCCGCCACCGAGTTCGAGGTCGCAGTCGACGTCTTCTTCCACGAGAATCGTCGGTTCCATCGCGGGCACGGTATTGCATCGATATGACGGATAGGAAATATATAGTCGTTGCGGCATGTTTCAACACACCGAGTACACTGATTTCCACGCGCACGTACTGGTTAGTCAGATGATGAGTATTTCGGTCACTTAGCCGCGCTGGGCGTTCGTCTGTCGGGTGTTGGATACCCCGCAGTTGGACTGTGAGGAACCCACCGACACGCCACGTATGGGCGAATTTGGCCGGAATCGGGCGTCTGCGTCTATTTCCCGGAACTGTTTTACCCAACGGTAGACCAGACTTTGGCAATGAGCGAACTCGAAGAGGAGTACCGCCTCGACTATTTCGAGGAGGAGGGCTTCTACCGGAAGCAGTGCCCCGTGACGGGTGTCTACTTCTGGACCCGTGACCCTGACCGAGAGACCTGTGGCGAACCGCCAGCGGACGATTACACCTTCATCGACAACCCCGGATTCGACGAGGAGTACACGCTGGAGGAAATGCGCGAAAAGTTCCTCTCGTTTTTCGAGGACCACGACCACGAGCGCATCAACCCCTACCCAGTCGCAGCGAACCGCTGGCGCGACGACGTCCTTCTGACGCAGGCATCTATCTACGACTTCCAGCCACTCGTCACCTCGGGTGAGACGCCGCCGCCGGCGAACCCCCTGACTATCTCACAGCCCTGTATCCGCATGCAGGACATCGACAACGTGGGGAAGACCGGCCGCCACACGATGGCCTTCGAGATGATGGCGCACCACGCGTTCAACGCCCGCGAGGAGGCTGGCGACGAGTACGCCTACGAGGGCGAAGTCTACTGGAAAGACGAGACGGTCCGCCTCTGCGACGAATTCTTCGAGTCGCTCGGTGCCGACATCTCCGAAATCACGTACATCGAAGACCCGTGGGTCGGCGGCGGCAACGCCGGTCCTGCCTTCGAGGTGCTCTACCGCGGTGCCGAACTCGCCACGCTCGTCTTCATGTCGATGAAGCAGGACCCCGACGGCGAGTACGAACTCAAGGACGGCAACTCCTACTCGCCGATGGACACCTACATCGTCGACACCGGCTACGGACTCGAACGGTGGACGTGGGTGTCGCAGGGGACGCCGACGGTCTACGAGGCCGTCTACCCCGACATGATCGACTTCCTCAAAGACAACGTCGGCATCGAGCACACCGACGACGAAGAGGAACTCATCCACCGCGCGGCGAAGCTCTCTGGACACCTCGACATCGACGAAATCGACGACCTCGCGACCGCCCGCGCGGAAGTCGCCGACGAACTCGGCGTCGACAGTGAAGAACTCACCTCGCTGCTCCGCCCGCTCGAAGACATCTACGCCATCGCTGACCACTGCCGCACGCTCGCGTACATGTTCGGCGACGGCATCGTCCCCTCGAACGTCGGAACGGGCTACCTCGCGCGCATGGTCCTCCGTCGCACCAAGCGCCTCGTGGACAACCTCGGCGTCGACGCGCCGCTGGACGAACTCGTGGACATGCAGGCCGAGCGCCTGGACTACCAGAACCGCGACACCATCCGCGATATCGTCCGCAGCGAAGAGCGCAAGTACAGAAAGACGCTCGAACGCGGGTCGCGGAAGGTCCAGCAACTCGCCGACGACTACGCCGACAAAGACGAGCCGATTCCGGTCGACAACCTCATCGAACTGTACGATTCCCACGGCATCCAGCCCGACATGGTACAGGAAATCGCCGAAGAGCGCGGTGCGACCGTCGACATCCCCGACGACTTCTACTCGCTCGTCGCCGACCGCCACGAGCAAGTCGATGCGGGGACCGCAGCGAGCGACCGCGACGAGCGCCTCGGCGACCTGCCCGAGACGGACAAACTCTACTACGACGACCAAGAGCGCACGGAGTTCGAGGCTGTCGTCCTCGACGTGTTCGAGCGCGAGGAGGGCTACGACGTGGTCCTCGACCAGACGATGTTCTACCCCGAAGGCGGTGGCCAACCCGCCGACCACGGGACGCTCTCGACCGACGACACGACGGTCGAAGTGTCTGACGTGCAAATCGAAGGCGACGTGGTGCTCCACCGTACCGACGGCGACCCCGGAAAGGGCGAGTTCATCCGCGGCCAACTCGACGTCGAGCGTCGCCGTCGCCTGATGCGACACCACACCGCGACTCACGTCATCGGCCACGCGATTCGGACGGTCCTCGGCGACCACATCCGGCAGGCCGGTGCCTCGAAGGGCGTCGACCGCTCGCGCCTCGACGTGACGCACTACGAGCGCATCACGCGCGAGGAGGTCAAGCAAATCGAGCGCGTCGCCAACGAACTCGTGATGCGGAACATCCCGGTCAAACAGGAGTGGCCGGACCGCCGCGACGCCGAGAAGAAACACGGCTTCGACCTCTATCAGGGTGGTATCCCGCCGGGAGAGAAGATTCGCCTCATCCACGTCGGCGACGACGTGCAGGCCTGCGGTGGGACCCACGTCAAGCGCACCGGCGACATCGGCGCTATCAAAGTGCTGAACACGGAACCCGTGCAGGACGGCGTCGAGCGCGTCGTCTTCGCGGCTGGTGACGCCGCCATCGAGGCGAGCCAGCGCACCGAAGATTCCCTCTACGAGGCCGCCGAGGTGCTCGACGTGAACGCCGAGGACATCCCCGAGACAGCCGAGCGCTTCTTCACCGAGTGGAAAGAGCGCGGCAAGACCATCGACCGCTTGAAGACGGAACTCGCCGAGGCGCGCGCCGCCGCGGGTGCCGACGACATCGACATCGACGGGACGCCCGCCGTGATTCAGCGACTCGACAGTGACGCTGACGAACTCCGCGCAACCGCGAACGCGCTCGTCGAAGAAGGCAAAGTCGCCGTGCTCGGCTCTGCGGCCGGTGGCAGCGCCCAGTTCGTCGTCGGCGTCCCCGACGATGTCGGCATCAACGCCGGACAGGTCGTCGGTGAACTCGCCGGTAAAGTCGGCGGCGGCGGCGGCGGCCCGGCCGACTTCGCGCAGGGCGGCGGTCCCGACGTCGACGCCCTCGACGACGTGCTCGACGAGGCTCCAGACATCCTCCGGACAGTGTTGAACGCGTAGACCACAGGCCGCTTTCGTTTCTCACGTTTTGGTATAGAAATACCAACAATGTGGTTCCATCAGCTACATTCTGGTACGTAGTCGGGAATAATCGTTCAGATACCCCCCACGAGTACGTAGTTTCAAGTCTATGAGAACGTACACTAGTCGAAGGGGTGACAATAGTGATGGACCGATTGGGTAGCGAAGAGTTGCAGACGGTACTCGTCCTCGACGGTGGTGTGTCGGCACCCACAGGCGGGCTCGTAAACGGGTCCAACGTTCGGCTTATCGCCTTGGATTTCTCACCGCGGGGGACCGAAACACCCACCGAATGGGGTCGTCGTCTCGGATTCGAACCGTCGGCACTCGCTGTCGTCACGACGGACGCGAGGTCTGTCGATTCGTTCGACGCGGAGATGATACAGCAGGTCCGGTCACCCGCCGACCTGACCGGTATCGGCGTCGAGGCGACGAAACTGCTCGACACGTGGGGCGAAGAGACGGCGGCGACTCCGTGTGTCGTCCTCGACTCGCTTACGGTCTTGTTTCAGTACACGCAGTTACAGCCGTTGTACCAGTTTCTTCACGCGCTGACGACGCGAATCGCCAATATCGGCGGATACGGTATCGCCTTCCTCGACCCGCTGACGCAGGACCAACAGACGGTGCGGAGTATCGCATCGTTGTTCGACGCGACTGCCGAACGAACCGACGGGGACGAATGGCAAATTCGCCCGCGATAGACGCTTCCACTCTAGGCCGGACGTGAGACCGATACACTAAGTCGCTCGCAGGTGGAGCGACGAGTATGCCTACCGCAGTATCCGACGGTGTCGAACTCTTCTACGACTCTGATGGCGAGGGTGAAACTGTCGCATTCGTCGGCGACGCGGGCTATGGCGCGTGGCAGTGGGGCTGGCAACACGCCGCCGTCGCGGGCCCGTACGAGAGTCTAGTGATGGACCTCCGTGGCTCGGGACGCTCCGACGCTCCCGCTGGCCCGTATTCGGTCGAGACGCTGGTCGACGACGTGGTCGAAGTCCTCAGAGACGCCGGCGTCAGGAAAGCCCACCTCGTCGGCCTCGGCCTCGGTGGACTCGTCGCGCTCGAAACCGCCCGCACGACGTCACGAGTTCGGAGTCTCACGCTGTGTAACACCGCGTCGTCCGGCGCAGACATCGACCCGGCCCCGCTGTACGGCGCACCGGACGACCCTGACGCCCTCCGCGCGTCGCTCATCCCCGCGCTCTCCGAGGAGTTCCGCACTGAACAGCCCGATGTCGTGGACCAAATCGTCGACTGGCGCGGGATGGAAGACGCCGCGCCCGACGCGTGGGCGGCACAGACTGCCGCGCTCGCCAACTACGACGCTGGCCCGCTGTACGAGGTGACGGTGCCGACGCTGGTCGTCCACGGGAGCGACGACCCGGTATGGCCGGTCGAAGACGGCCGAGAATTGGCCGAGGAACTCCCCAAAGGAGAGTTCGAAGCGGTTGCCGGTGCCCGTCATCTCGCCATCGTCGAGCAGTCCCGAGTCGTCAACGACACCCTCGTCAGCTTCCTCGACTCACTCGACGACTGAGACGCGCTGCTTCTTTCTATGCGGTTGCGACCGACTACTCGTGAGATGTCGCTGTCGCCAGCGACTCGCCAACATTGTATCAAAATTGAGAACCATAATTAATATGAAATGGCGGTCGGCGAAACTAAACGACATGTTCGGAGTCGACGACGATAGTGGACAGTGGGTGCGAGGCCGATGACGGGAGCGTCAGGCTCGGACTTCGAAGACAGTCTCGGGTTGCTCGACTGTATCGTCTTGAGTCTCGGCGGAATGGCCGGGGCAGCGATTTTCATCTTCCCCGGAACCACGGGACAGCTCGTCGGTTCCGCGTCGATTGGCGCGTGGTTCCTCGCCGGGATACTGATGCTCGCGCTCGGTCTCTGCTACGCTGAACTCACACTCGCGTTCCCGAAGGCAGGGTCGGTCGCAGTGTTCCCGTTCGAGACGTTGGGGCCGCACCCGCAGGTCCGTGCCTTTGCGAGCTACCTCGAAGGAATCGGGTACACGATTGGCTGGATTCTCGCGATTACGATTTCGGCGCTCTCGATACCCGACTACCTCGCGGTGATACTCCCGGCGGCCGCCGGAAATCCCGGCGTCGTCGCGCTCGGGGCAATCGGGTTGGCGACGCTGAGCAACCTCCTCGGTGTCGGCGTCACCAGCCGAACGAATTTGCTCTTGACTGGCGTCGTCCTCACGATTTTGCTCTTGTTCCTCGGCGTCGGCGCGTCCCACGTCCAACTCGGGCACTACGAACCACTCGCCGTGAGCGGGCCGATGAAGTTCTTCGCGGCCGTGCAGGTCGCACTCACGTCCTACGGGGCGTGGACGGTCATCCCCTCCGTGGTCGAAGAGATAGAAAACCCGTCTCGCACGGTGCCGCGAGCAATCGTCGTCTCGTTGGTCGTGACCACGCTCCTCTATACGGCCCTCGTCGCGCTCGTTCACGGCGTTGTCCCACTCTCGCAGTTCACGGCGGGTAACGTGGCAATAACTGCCCCGCTCCGCGTCGCGACCGAACTGATGGGGGTCGCATGGCTCCGCTCGCTTCTCGCACTCAGTGCCATTAGCGCCATCTTCACGACGATGCTCGTCGGGATTCTGAGCGCGGGACGCGTGCTCTACGCGCTTGGCGAAAATGGCACGCTCCCGTCGATGTTCAGCACGACAAGTACTCGCTTCCGGGTTCCGTGGGTCGGCATCCTCGGTATCGGCTGTGTCGCTGCCGTCCTCGCCAGCGTCCCCAGCTATTTCTACCAACTGCTGGTCGTCGGCGCGGTCGTCGGGACCGGCATCCCGTACGCCATCAACATCCTGTCGTTCCTCGGGCTTCGATACTACCGAACTGACGTTTCGCCTGACTTCCGGGCACCCGGCGGAAGCGCGCTTGCGGTCGTCTCCTTTGCCGTCCTCGGAATCGCCATGCTCGGGCTGAGTTCCACGGCAGTCGTCTGGTCTGCTGGCACGCTCGTCATCGTCAGTGGATACTACGGCGTTCGATACGCGCTCAATCCCGACGGAATCACACCGAGGCGGTCTGAGGAGTTCCCGTAGGGACGTGTCTCTACCATTCGGCCGTCACGAACTCCGGCAGAACCCGGCTTAGACGCAACGCATTTCCATCCCTATCGTCTGTATTCTGCCAATGAATCGACCGAGACTCGCCTTCCTCGACGCGTCGCACGGCGACGACAACACTTCGCGGAACTTCAGACGCGAACTCGACGCCGACCTCGTCGAGTTCGACGCGACCGACGACCACCTCCCCTCGCACTTCGATTTCGATGGCGTGGTCGTCACCGGCTCGTCTTCCTCTGTCTACTGGGACGACGAGTGGATTGCGAACCTCGTCTCGTGGGTCGCGGACGCCGACGACCGCAACCTCCCGATTCTCGGCGTCTGCTTCGGGCATCAGGTGCTCGCCGCCGCGCTCGGAGGGACCGTCGAGGATATGGACGAGTTCGAGTTGGGATACAGCGAAATCACTCGCACGGCAGACGACGACCTGTTTGCGGGTATCGACGACCGCTTTACGGTCTTCACGTCCCACGGCGACGTCGTGACCGAACTCCCACCCGGTGCAGACCTTCTCGCCGAAAACGAGTACGGTGTCCACGCCTTCCGCCGAGACCACGCGCTGGGTGTGCAGTTCCACCCCGAGTACGACACGACGACCGCCGAGACAATCGCACGCGAAAAGGACTTCCTTCCCGACGAGCGGATTCAGGCCGTCATCGACGACATCACACCCGAAAACTACGACGCCGCCTGTGAGGCAAAGCGCCTGTTCGACAACTTCGTCGCCTACGTCGACCGCGTCCAGTCGGAGACGGTCGAATCGGCGGCTTAAGCGGAGAACCGGTAGCCTGCGTCGGACCGGCCGACTACGTTATTCGAATTCGCTGATTCGGTCTCGGCTCGTTTCTGTATCGTCTCGGTTTCTTTTCTCGTCGCTTTCCAACAGTCGGTCGAGTCGGCGTTCGAACTCCTCGTCGGTGAGTTCGCCAGCGGCGTAGCGCTGTTGGAGCGTGTCGATGGGGTCTCGACTGTTTTGGGGCGAGCCGTCCCGTTCCACTTCTGACGGCCGTTCGACTCGCTCAGTAAACACACCGAGGCCCACGGCGACGATTACTGCGATGATTCCGAGGGTTACTCCCCGTCCCCAGGTCACCTCCATTACACCCAGCAGGATGAGGACAAAGAGCGCGTAGAGAGTCGTCGTCCGAGCTGACGGTATCGTGACCCAACGCATGCCTCCGAAGTATATCGAAAAATGATAAATTTCTGTCGGTAATTCGGAGACGGCGTTCCTGTCGTGTGTGAGCGAATCGCTTTTCACCGACCCAATCACACGGTCTATCATGCTGGATTATCTCGGAATGGAGGAGGACCTGTCGTCGGAAGAGAAACTGGTCCGCGACGAGGCACGTCGATTCGTCGAAGAGCAGGTGAAACCGGACATCGGCGAGCACTTCGAAAACGGGACGTTCCCGATGGACCTCATCCCCAAGATGGGCGAACTCGGCTTCTACGCGCCCAACCTCGACGGCTACGGACTTCCGGGTCTCGGCGACCGCGCCTACGGCCTCCTGATGCAGGAACTCGAAGCGGGCGACTCCGGCCTTCGCTCGATGGCGAGCGTGCAGGGCTCGCTCGTCATCTACCCCATCCACGCCTACGGCTCTGAAGCGCAGAAAGAAGAGTGGCTCCCGGCACTCGGCAGCGGTGAGGCAGTCGGCTGTTTCGGCCTGACGGAACCCCAGCACGGGTCGAATCCGGCGGGCATGGAGACGAAAGCCGAGCAGGACGCCGACGGCTACGTTCTCAACGGGTCGAAGACGTGGATTACGAACTCCCCCATCGCCGACGTGGCGGTCGTCTGGGCGCGTGACGTCTCCGCCGAGGACTCGCCAGTTCGCGGCTTCCTCGTCGAGACCGACCGCGACGGCGTGACGACGAACAAAATCGACGACAAACTCTCGATGCGCGCCTCCGTGACGGGCGAAATCGGCCTCGACGACGTTCGCGTCCCCGAGGAGAACGTGCTCCCCGGCGTCGAGGGCATGAAAGGACCGCTGTCGTGTCTCACGCAGGCCCGCTACGGCATCGCGTGGGGCGTCGTCGGCGCGGCCCGCGACTCGTTCGAGGAGGCGCTCCAGTACTCGAAGGACCGCGAGCAGTTCGGCGGTCCCATCGCGCGTTTCCAACTCCAGCAGGGCAAACTCGCCGAGATGGCGACCCAGATTACGAACGCCCAACTGCAAGCCCACCGCCTCGCCGAACTCAAAGAGCGCGGTGACTTAGAGCACCAACAGGTGTCGATGGCGAAACGCCACAACGTCCGGGTCGCCCGCGACGTGACGCGAACGGCCCGCGAGATGCTCGGCGGAAACGGCATCACGACCGACTACTCGCCGATGCGTCACATGTCGAACATCGAGACGGTGTACACCTACGAGGGTACCGACGACATTCACACGCTCGTCATCGGGTCTGAGTTGACCGGCATTCCGGCGTTCGAATAACACGCGTTCCGAGCGACAGGGTCGCTTTCGGTCCTGTGCGTGTACTGTGCCAACACCACACATACCTTTTTATTCTCCGACTCATACGGTACGATAGAGCCCCAATGACCACCTCGGCCCAGGACCGTCCGACGGCGCTCGACCTCTCGCGTGAGGAGTCGTGGGTCGTCCACGCCGCATTGCTCGCAGCCATCGAGCGGGCGCTCGAAGCCGACGAAGAGCCGACGCTCCCGGTTGACCTGCTTGCACGCATCGAAGCGGGAGACGAAGACTTCGACAGCGACGAACTCGACTACCTCGTGGAGGCGCTCCGCGCCTACCGAGACGACGCGCCCGACAGAGACCGTCACCACGTCACGCACGTACTCGACCACATCGAGTCCGCGCAGGCGTAACGAACGGTTGCCCTCCACCATTCTTTGAACTATACCGCTTACTGATATGTGTGCCAATTTGTTCTGTTTCAGCCGACCTTCCGCCCGTTAGCACGCGCGCTCAAATTGACATTCCAACAACTACTTCAGTAATCGTCACGCTACCGACAGGTGATGCGTTCCTCCAACGCACACAGACTGACGATTGCGGCCCTCCTCATGGTGGTCCTCGCGTCCGTCGCGACACCAGTGAGTGCTGCCGCTCAGTACGAGTTCTCAGATGATGCGTACGAAGGCGAACAGGGCGATGTAATCGAAATTACGGTGAACGCGTCGGCCGACGCCAACGACTCGGTGGACGTCCACATCGGGAGTGAAGACGCTGGATTCCTCGTCCACGCGACTGCGACCGACGAGAACGGCGACGGCAACGTCACGCTCGCGCTCAACACGAGCACTGCGGGACAGGTCGAAGCCTCGTCGTACCTCTCTGCGGTCGACAACGACTCCGTGAACGCCACCCAGGCGACCGACAACATCACCGACCTCCTCGACGCCGGCAGCTACTCGCTGAAAGTCGGTTCGATGAACAACTCGTCGGATACGGCGACGCTCACGGTCAAAGAGAACGAATCGGCGACTGACCCGGTCGAACCGACGCCGTCCGAAGACGAATCTTCGGAACTCGACTTCGAGAAGACCGTCATCGTCGCTGACGCTGCCTCTGACGGCGTCGGCGAAATCCCGGTCCAGTTCGGTTCGAACGACACTGCGAACGTTCTGATTGCAGCTGACGAAACCGGCTACGACACGATGCTCAAACTCACCGACGCGGACGGCGACGGTGACGCTGCCGTGTCGGTCGATGCTGCGTCCGACGCCGACTCGCCACAGGAGTACATCACCGCCTCCGACGGTGACGAATTCGAAGTCGTCTCGACGAACGAGTCGACGACGACGCTTCAGGCAGGCATCGACTACGACCTCGAACTCATGCCTGTCGGTGCCGAAGACGCCGCGACCATCGGGACGCTCTCTGTCAAGGAGAACCTGAACGAGACGACGCAGACGACTACCACGACGGAAACGACGGCCGAACAGACGACGGCCGAGCAGACGACCGAACAGACGACGACCACCGAATCGAACGAGTCGGCGACGACCACGTCCGGTGAATCCACTGATACTGGTATCCCCGGATTCGGTGCGGCACTCGCCGTCGTTGCGCTCGTCGCAGCAGCGTTCGTCGCAACCCGTCAGTAAGTCCTGACGCTCTTCGACCCGCGTTCTATCTTTTTGCGCCGCGTGTGCTTCTCGTCTGCTGACCCGAGAACGGTCAGGCGATTTCGTCTGCTCGCTCGCCTCGACTTCGGCCCTTCCATAGATGACAATTTAGTAACTTATTTGGTCGCAATCGAGAAAGAGAGTACCGATGTTTCCCTCCAAACGAATCGAATTGCTAACGACGCTCGTCGTGGTGGCGCTTCTGGCGTCCGCGGCGACGCCCGTATCGGCCGCGTCGGGTAACTCCGAGTTCGCCGATGACGAGTTCACGGGTGACCGAGGAACAGTAATCGAAATCACGCTGAACACGTTGGATGACGCCAACGACACGGTGAACCTCCACATCGGGAACGAGCCAAACGGATTCCTCGTCCACGTGACTGCAGTCGACGAAGACGGTGACGGCAGCGTCACCGTCGCGCTCAACACGAGCACTGCTGGCCAGACTGCGGCTTCGTCGTACATCTCTGCGGTCGGCGACGACTCTATCTCGAACGTCACTCAGGAGTCCGACCTCCTCGCGGACTTGCTCGACCCCGGCACATACCCGATGAAAGCCGGGCCGATAGACAACGCGACCGACACGGCGACGCTCCTCGTCGAGACGAACGAGTCGGCGACCGACCCGATTGAGGCGACGCCTAAGCCCAAACCCCCTGAAGAAGTCAGAAGTGGCTACGTCGCGCCACCTAACGAGGACGGTCTCGTGACGATTCCGCTCGTGTTCGACACCAGTCGAACGATGACGGTCGAGATGTCGTCTAGGGAGACTGCCTACAACACGACCTTCGAACTTGTCGACGGGAACCGCGACTACAAGACGAACGTGACTCTCGATTTGACCGCGACTGACCAGCCACCGAGCGAGTACATCTCGGTCTCGAACGGCGACCAAATCAAGAACATCACGTGGAACGAGTCGGTGACTGAAGTCGAGACGGAACATCCCTACTCCCTGAACCTCTCCTCTCCGCAGAGTCATTACGCCGAACTGATGGTGATCGGTGAACCGGAGACTGAAACGCCGAAACCGACGACCTCAGTCGAGACGACACCGACCGAAAACACGACCACCGAATCGAACGAGTCGGCGACGACCACGTCCGGTGAATCTACTGATACTGGTATTCCCGGATTCGGTGCGGCGCTCGCCGTCGTGGCACTCGTCGCAGCAGCGTTCGTCGCGACCCGTCGCTAACTCCTGCGGTCGCTCACGCGACCCTCTCTCGTTCATCAACCAACCTCTCTGTCCCCGCTCTGTCGGGGAGTTTTTCGGCTCCGATGCGGACGCTTTAGTACCACGCCAAGACAACGCCCCGTCAATGGCTATCGACCCGAACTTCGACCAGAACCGCGAGCAAGTCAGCGAGGAGAAGCTGGACGAACTTCGTTCGTCAGAGAACGACGCGTTCGGTGACGGCGTGGCCGTCTGGGGTCCCGTCGAACCGCCGGAGAAACTCGGCATCCACGGCACCCACGTCGCCGTCGATTACGACATCTGTCTCGCCGACGGCGCGTGTCTCGAAAACTGTCCTGTCGACGTGTTCACGTGGGTCGACACGCCCGACCACCCTGTCAGCGAGACGAAGGTCGAACCGACGAACGAAGACCAGTGTATCGACTGCATGCTCTGTGTCGATATCTGCCCCGTCGACGCTATCGACGTCGACCCCGGACGCGAAGGCCGGAACTGAGGGTATCGGGTCGCCGCACTCCTCGATTGTGCCTCGGTCGGCAGACGTGACGGCGAAACCAGACGTTATCTCGCTCGCCCGCCTGCCGTCTCTATGGGTCTCATTCACACTGCACTCACCGTCTCGGACCTCGACTCGACGCTCGACTTCTACGCCGAACTCGGTCTCGAACAGACCAACGAGTTCGAACTCGACGGCGTTCGAAACGTCTACCTCGGCAGCGACGACACCGACATGGAACTCCAACTGAAGTACGACCGCACCTCGACCGAGCGTATCGAACCCGCGGGTATCGACCACATCGCTATCGAAGTCGACGATGTGGACCGCGTCTTCGAGGACCTCCTCGCGGCCGAATCGCCGGACGTGGTGAAACCGCCGGTCGATATTCCGGCGGTCGACGCCCGCGCGGCGTTCGTCGAGGACCCCGACGGCTACGTCGTCGAACTGGTCGAATTCGAGGACTGAACACCGCTCCTACTCGCAGTCGACGTCGTCTCCATCGACTTCGGTCGGACTTCCGCCTGCGACTGTCGCGGTCGCTTCAGTCTCCGCGATGAGCAACTCGTCTTCCGGGCCGTAGAATCGAATCTCGACGGTGTCGCCGGGTTCCATCGGCCTGTCGCCTTCGTACGCGACGGGATATCGGCCGTCGGTTCTGAAGAACGGGCCGTCGCCGGTGTCGATGTCGTTCCAGCTCGATTCGACGTACCGGACGCCGACATCGTCGCGCCCCGTCTCGCCAGCCGTCTGCCAGCGGTTGTGAACCATCCGAACGACGAGTTTCTCTCCGGCTCCGAAGTCGCCGGTGCAGAACGCGCCGACCTCGGCGTCGTGATACTGCTGTTCGGTATCCTCGTCGAATCGGTTCGGATTGACGAACCGAAGGTGGCCACCCGACCCGTCGTCGCCGCGCCATCGGACGAGCACCGAGCCGATGTCGTCGCCCTCGAAGACGGGACCGTGGCTGTATACAACTGTGATACGGTCGATGTCACCTCTCGTCTCCCCACCTGCGGAGTTCCAGCCGTTCCACGACCGGTGCTCGGGACCGAGTACGACAGACGTCTCACCGAAGGCGCGGGCGTCCTGTGGTTCTACGTACCCGTCCGCGGACTGGAAGAAGTATCCGGATGCGGTCGTCGCGAGGATGAGTACGATGGCGACCAACAGAATCGTCGCAACCACTTGGGAGACGCCCCTCGAATTTCTACTCACGGCTTGTACACTGACTGATAAATAGACTATGTGAAAATACTTTTGAGAAAAAGTTGTCAATACATATATGGTTATTCTAACGACATATTTGGGTTCAGGAACCGAACGAATTCGCCCCCTCGAACAGGTATATGTTGCCAGCGTGGCAATATGAGATTGCCATGTCTGAGGACGTGACTGCGCTCCTGAAGCGCGCTTACCAAGACGAGATCGAGACAGTGATGAACTATATGACGAACTCCATCGTCCTCGATGGCGTTCGGGCAGAAGAAATCAAAGAGTCGCTCAAGACCGACATTCAGGAGGAACTCACCCACGCCGAGCAAATCGGCAATCGACTGAAACAACTCGACGAGAAGCCGCCGGGTTCTGCTGCGTTCGAAGCCCGCCAGCACGAATTACAGCCCCCGGAAGACAGTACAGATGTGCTCTCGGTCATCAACGGCGTCCTCACGGCCGAGGAGGATGCCATCGAGACCTACCGCTCTCTTATCGAGGCGGCCGAGGAAGCGAACGACCCGGTCACTGAGGACCTCGCGGTGACGCTCCTGGCCGACGAGGAAGCCCACCGAACCGAGTTCCGCGGGTTCAAGAAAGAATACGAGCGCGAATAACGAACCCCCCTCGGCCGACGCATCAAACAGAAGACACTTACCGTCACTTTTCGAGGCGGTGAGTATGCCCGGTCCCGTTTTTCTCGCTGGCGACGACGTGACGCTCCGCCCCGTCGAGCGTGAGGACCTCGACTTCCTCCAGACACACCGCAACGACCCCGAAATCAGACGCTGGTTGCCGCGCGTTCACCCACAGAACCGCGAGCAACTCGAATCGGAGTTCGAGGGCTACATGTCCGAGGACGGCGGCGTGAACCTCGTCGCCACCGTCGATGGCGACCCGGTCGGATTCGTCTCGCTGTTCGACGTGCAACACGAGTCCGGACGGGCGCGACTCGCGGCGTGGTTCGAACCCGACGCGCAGGGACAGGGCTACGGAACCGAAGCGGCCGAACTCCTCGTCGACTACGCGTTCGACGAACGACGACTCCACAAACTCGTCGCGGGTGCGTTGGCGACGAACGACCCGTCGCGCGGACTCCTCGAATCGCTCGGATTCACGCAGGAGGGGCGTCAGTCCGACCACTACTACGTCCGCGGCGAGTACGTCGATAGAGTCGTCTACGGACTGCTCGAAACGGACTGGAAAAACGCGACCTGAGCTGCGGCGCGAGGCGGTTCAGTCGGCGGACGCGGGCGTCGTCCCCGTGCCCGTCACACCGGCTTTCTCGTCGAGTGCTTCGACGATGAGTTCCGAGATGTCGATGACGTCGAGGTCTTCTTCGTAGCCACCGGTCTTACGGCCGTCTTCGTACATCGTCGCACACATCGGACAGGCGACGACGAACCGCTCGACTGCCCCAGTGGACTCGGTGTCTTCGAGGGCTTCGCGAAGGCGTTCTTCCGACGGCTTCGACTCTTCTTCGTGGTCTAACCAAAGGCCACCGCCACCGCCACCGCAACAGAACGAGTCGTCGCGGTTGCGGGGCATCTCGGCGAGTTCGACACCGGTCGCACGGATGACCTCGCGTGGTGCCTCGTACTCGCCGTTGTACCGGCCGAGGTGGCACGGGTCGTGGTAGGTAACCGTCTGTGCGGACAGTTCGGTCCCGGAGAGGCCGAGGCGGCCGTCGTTCACCAGCGTCTCCACGAGTTGCGTGTAGTGGTAGACGGGGTAGTCGAACGACTCGTCCATCTCGGGGTACTCGTTTTTGAACGTGTTGTACGAGTGCGGGTCCGTACAGACGATTTTCTCGAAGTCGCAGTCGTCCATCGCGTCGATGTTGTCCTCGACGAGCATCTCGTAGAGGCCCTCTTCGCCGACGCGACGCACGTCGTTGCCGTCGTGCTGTTCGTCCTCGTAGAGGATGCCGTAGGAGACGCCCGACTCTTCCAAGATACGGGCCAGCGAGCGCGCGACAGCGCGGTTGCGCTCGTCGTAGGACGGGTAGTCGCCGACGTACCAGAGGAACTCGACGGACTCCTCGCGAGCGTCCGGCACCTCGAAGTCGAGGTCGTCGGTCCAGTCGGGACGCTTGCGCTGTGGGTCGCCGAAGGCGTTGCCGTTCTGGAAGATGTTCATCATCGCCTCTTGGACGGGTTCTTGCTGCTGGCCCGTCTCGGTGAGGCGACGGTTCATCTCGGTGAAGTGCGTGAGGTGCTCGATATCGACCGGACAGGCGTCCATGCAGGCCATACAGGCCATACAGGACTCCATCGACTCGGCATCGATAACCGAGGTACCGCCGTCGGCGACGATATCGACCGACTCACCGCCCGCATCGAGCGAGTCGCGGTAGGTTTTCAGGTCAAGAATCACGTCACGCGGGTCGAGGTTGCGGCCGGAGGCCTTCGCCGGACAGGCGTCGGAACAGCGGCCACACTTCGTACACGCGTCGTAGTCGAGCAGCGCCTTCCACGAGAAGTCGTCTTCGGAGACGTAGCCGATTTCGTCCGGCGGCGTGTCGGCCGGGACCTTCGGGAGGCGCAGGCCGGCTTTCTCGTCGGCGGTGACGACGTTCGCGAACGAGGTGAGCATGTGCAGCGGCTTAGCGTAGGGAACCGCCGCGACGAACGCCAGCGCGAGCAGCGCGTGAGACCACCAGCCGAACCAGTAGAGCGTCTGGGCCATCTCGGCGTTCATCCCCGCGGTCTGGAAGACGAGCGCGAGGAAGTAGCCGACGAAGCTCACCGTCTCGAAGTCGGGGAACTCGGTGCCGACGATGCGAATCGCTTCGATGACGTAGCCCCCGACGCCGAGCAGGAAGAGCGTCCAGACGAACGCGTCGTCTTCGAAGCTCGTGTGCTTGCCCCAGAGACGCGGGTGGCGGACACCGTAGCGCCGCCAGATTGCCATCCCGACGCCGACGACGAACAAGAGCCCCATGAGGTCCATGACGAAGGAGTACGAGAGGTAGAAGTCACCGACGAAGAAGGAACTCCCCGTCACGCGCCGCCAGATGTCGATGTCGATAGCGATGATTCCAGTCCCGATGAGCAGCGTCAGAAAGCCCCAGAGGATGAACGAGTGCATCACGCCCGCGTAGAAGTCGCGGTCGAACTGCTTCTCGTTCGTGAACACCTCCTTCGTCGCTTGAGCCGTCCGTCCCGGAAGGTCGGACAGCCTATCGAACGGGTCTGGCCCACCGCGAGCGTACCGCACGACACGTTCGTACACCCCGTACAGGAACACGAGGGAGGCGATAACGGCGAGTCCGTAGAAGAGGGCCTCACCCACCGGGCTAATCGTCCAGAAGGTCTCCCGGGTGACCTCCGCTTGTGCCGCAAATACCATAATCAATCACTGAAGAACGAGATGTTAAATCTTGCCACCTTATCGAACTCGCGTCGGCGAGTTTCACAGCGTTCCACGTGTCCGAGGGTTGAAGTCGATTCAGCGAGTGAACGTTCTCAATAGATGTACGGCCCGTTTTCCCGGCGTCGAGTGTGTCTCGGCGTCGCCGGACTGCTCTCTCTTTCGGGGTGCGCCGGGACGCCCCCCGAGCAGGACGACGCGGGCGCGTCGCCGACCGCGACTCGCACTCCCTCGCCACCGGCCGACACGGAGACGCCCACAACTCGGTCCTCGCCGACGCCCAAGCCCCCATCGCCGTCGAAACCACCGTCGGGCCTCGACAGCACGCTGGCCGGTCTCGTCGATGCCAACGACAGAGACGCGTATGCCGACCAGCACGGACTGGACTACCGCGATGGAACCGTGACGGTCGTGGTCGAACTCGAACCCGACCGCACACTCCCCGAGTCAGTCGATTTTGAGGCCGAACGAAAGCGCGACCGCCTCGTTTCTGGATGGGTCGCAGTCGGCGACCTCACCCCGCTCGCGACACACGAGAACGTCACGCTGGTTCGGCCGCCGCAATCGCCCGCTGTCGATGGGGGTGCTGAATGAACCGTTTGGCTGCACTCGTCGTCGCCGTCTTACTGCTCGTCGCACCCGTTTCGGCTGTCTCGATGCCAGTATCCGGTGCCGCTGTCGGACCCGACTCGATACCGACGGTGTCAGATTCGACGCCGGAGCCGACGCCGACACCGACGCCGACCAGTACGACACAGGACGCGGATTCGGCCAATAACACGACGCAGGGCACTGATTCGGCCAATAACACGACACAGTCCACTGCCTCGACCAACGACACGCCGCAGACGAACACTCCTGCGTCGCCACCAGCCAAGGATACAGGACATCCGAAGGTCGAAGCCGGGCTGCTTGACGACTCACAATCGTCCGCGTTCGTCGCGGATGGGCTCGAAACTGCCCCCGACCGCGTGACGGTCGTCGTCGAAGCCAGGCCGGGGTCGGCAGACGCCGCCGCGGCCGCAGTCGGCAACGCTGGCGGTGAGATAGCCATCCAACGTGGGACGCACTTGCAGGTGACGCTCCCGCGGTCGGCCATCCGTGGGTTGGCAGCGTCGCCCGCAATCGGTCTCGTCAGAACGCCGCGTCGGCCGACGGCGACGGCAATCACGAGCGAAGGACTCGACGAGATAAACGCCGCTGCGCTCCACCAACGGGGATACACCGGTGAGAACGTCACCGTCGCCGTCATCGACACCTCGTTCGACGTGACGAATGCCGAAATCGCGGGCAACGTCGTCGAACACCACAATTTCTCCAGCGGCGACGGGACGATGGCGAACTCCTCGGGATTACACGGCACTGCCGTCTCCGAACTCGTCGTTGACACCGCACCGAACGTCTCGCTCACCACCTACAGCGTCGGAACGTACACCGAACTGCTGGCGGCGATAGACCGCGTCGAATCCCGCGGCGACGTTGATGTCGTCGTCATGTCGATGAGTTGGTTCGGCGTCGAATCACTCGACGGGACCGGCCCGCTCAGTCAGGAGGTTGCGTCCCTCCGGGCGAACGGGACGCTCTGGGTCAACTCCGCGGGGAACTACGGACAGGCCCACCACAACGTCACGTGGTCCGACCCCGACGGCGACGACTTTTTGAACTTCGACGGGAGCGACGAACTCCTCGCACTCGACCTGAACGGCGACCTCGACCTCCGTATGAATTGGGACGACTGGGACGCACGCACTGCCGACTACGACGTGTACGTCTACGAGAACGAGACGGCGTTCCAGAACGGCAATCCAATTGCCGGGTCGACGAACACACAGAGCGGGTCGTACCCTCCGACTGAGGTCATCAGGGGCTCTGGGTCGGGAACCATCTACGTCGCGGTTCACCGGGCAGACGCGCCCGGGACCGCGGACTTCGACCTGTTCTTCCTCGGCGACGAGTCTCCCGAGTACGTCACGTCCGCACGCAGTTTGACGGTCCCGGCGGCCGCCGACGCGACGGTCGCTGTGGGCGCGGTCGACTACGACTCGCTCGCGCTCGAACCGTACTCGTCTCGCGGCCCGACCGTCGATGGCCGCCTGAAACCCGACCTCGTCGCACCGGACAGAGTGACCACCTCCGCCGACTCGTACTTCGCCGGGACCTCCGCTGCCGCCCCGCACGTTGGCGGGGTCGCCGCACTCGTCGTCGACGCCACCGGCGAACCGCTGTCGTCCGACGAACTCGAATCGGCGCTCCTCGGGTCGGCGACGACGCTCTCCGGGTCGGAACCGAACGACCAGACGGGATACGGGTTGGTCAACGCCACCGGTGCAGTCGAACGACTCTCCGTCAGGACGATACAGACGTGCCGGGTAATCGACACGCCCGGGCGATACGTCCTCGACCGACCGCTCTCGGCCGCTGGCGGCACCTGCCTCGAAGTCACGTCCGACGACGTTGTCGTCGAGGGCGACGACCACAGCGTCTCCGGTGATGGGTCGGGAACGGCACTCTCCGTCTCGGGGACCAACGTCACCGTCTCGAACCTCAGCGTCTCGTCAGTCGGGACGGCAGTCTCGCTCGCTTCGGGAGCGAACGCGACGCTCGATTCCGTCTCCACCGACGCGAGCGAAAACTGGACGGTCGAAGCGGCACCGCAGGCGAACTACACCGCCTCACTGTCGCTCGCTGGGGACAACGTCTCGGTGGACGCCCGGGCTGTCTCGCTCGAACGAAACGCGAGCTATCCTGCAGTCCCCACCTCGACGACGCGAGTCGGCGCACCCCTGTTCACGCGCGCCGAGTCAAATGCTGCGACGGCGAATCTCACCGTGGCGTATCCCGACGGAACCACGAACGAGAGTTCGCTTCGCCTCCACAGACACACTGGCACCGAGTGGACTCCTCTCGCGGGGTCGGTCGATACTGACGCGAACACCGTCACGGCAAATGCGTCTTCGTTCGGCCCGTTGGCGGTGTTTGAACTCTCCGACCCATTCCTCGCTGCCACGCCGACCGACGTGTCCTTCGGCAGTGTCGACGTCCAGAACTCGTCGTCGACGACCGTGTCGGTACAGAACCTCGGCGGGAGAGACGCGGCAGTTGAGTCGGTCACAGTCATCGGACCGAATGCCTCGGCGTTCGCGGTGACTGAGGGCCTCCCGGCGACGCTCGAAGCCAGCACCACTGACTCGCTCACCGTCTCGTACACGCCGCCAGCTATCGGGTCCCACAACGCCACGCTGGCTATCGAATACAACGGCTCGTCGTCGCCGACGAACCTCTCGCTGTCGGGGTCGGGAGTCGACCAGCACGCACCCATCGTCACGAACGCGACTGGCAAATCGCTCGGAACGAACGCGTCTCTCGTTGGTCGAACTGGGTCGGTGCGTGTCGCCGCCGACGTGACCGATTCGGCGTCTGGCGTCGCATCGGTGACGGCCGACCTCTCGGCGTTCGGTGCTGGAACTGTGTCGCTCGCACCGAACGGGACGGGGACCTACGTCGCCTCCGCGGACGTAGACGAGACGACCGCCGCGGGTGACGGCGCACACGAGATTCGCATTCAGGCGACCGACGCTGCGGGCAACACCAACGAGTCTGTCGCCGGAACCGTCGTTCTGGACGCGACGAACGCGACGCTCGGCGTAGATTCACCTGCGAACCAGACGACAAACCAGACGGCTCTCTCACTGAACGGGACGGCCACCGACGCGACTAGCGGTGTCGACCACGTCGAGTGGCGACTCGACGGTGGCTCGTGGACCACTCTCGCAGAGACAGCACCGTGGAATACGTCGGTTTCGGGGCTCGCAGACGGCTCTCACACGCTCGAATTCCGCGTCATCGACAACGCGAGTAACGTCGCGCCTGCTGTCGAGCGAACTGTCATCGTCGACACGGTCGCCCCCGCTCTCGGCGGTGTCTCGGCGAACCGGACGACAGCGGTCGAACCGGGCGGGTCGCTCGCAGTGGACGTCTCGGTCACTGACGCGACCAGCGGCGTCGCCAGCGTCGAGGCCGAGGGCACTTCACTCTCCACCACTCAGACGGACGCGAGCGGCATCGTCACGGCCGAATCAGACCTCGGTGCCACGTCCCTCTCGGTCGTCGCACGCGACGCCGCAGGCAACGAAAACCAGACGACACTCGACTACGATGTCGGGGCGACTGCAACGCTTTCGGCGGCTGGGTCCGGCTCTTTCGCTGCGGACCTCGACGGTTCTATGCTTCGTCGCGTGCGCGTGAACACATCCGACACTGGCGTCTCGGTACGCTACGGGACTGCGCCGACGGCACCTGCTTCAGTTCCCGCCGCACCCGGTGACGTGGTGCTGGGGTATCCACAACTCGACACGAACCAGACGGCGGCCGAGGTGTCGAACGCGAGCGTCGTCGTGAACGTCTCCGACGAGACGATTTCGTCGGCCTACGCGTTACCGTCGACAGTCACGGTTTCGCGGTTCGACGGCAGTTCGTGGGTCGATGCGAACGCGACGCTGGTCGAGACGACCGGCGGGAACCGGTCCTATCGAGTGCCCGTTTCGAACAGTTCGGTGCTCGCGGTCCACGCCAGCACAGAATCCGACGCGCCGAACGTGACCGACTACGCGCCGACCGGGACCGTCGATTCGGGCTCGGTGACGCTCTCGGTCGCCTACGACGACGGCTACGCTGGCATCGACCCCGCCCGCGCCTCGCTTCTGGTCGATGGAACCGACGTGACCGATTCGGCCAGCGTCGACGCCGACGGTGTCTCGTACACGACCGACCTCGGTGCCGGAAGCCACACCGCCGAGATAACGGTCGTCGACCGCGCGGGGAACCAACAGACGAAGTCGTGGTCGTTCGAGACCGAGTCTACTGGTGGGCCGTCGGGGAGTTCGACAGGTGGTTCGGCCGGAAGTAGCTCGACGGGGGGGTCGGCCGGCAGTAGCACGACCGGTGGCACGACAGGCGGAACCACAGGCTCGACCGGCGGTGGTGGCCTCGCACCAGCAACGTCACCAACCGCGACGACCACGCCAGCGAATCAGACGACTGCCGTCTCGACTGTGACGAATACGACGACCGCCACCTCGACTGCGACGAACACGACGACTGCGACGACAGCGCCAAGCCCCGAAAACGAGCGGCCGAGCGCAAACGAATCGGCGTCACAGACGCAACTGTCGAACGCGTCGGCGACGCAGTCTCCCGCACCCACTGAGGAGGCTGCGGAGCTGACGACGACCGGCACCGATGCTGGCGACGACGCGACAGAGAGCGATGCACCGGGCTTCGGACTCGTGGCAGCACTCGCAGCGCTCGCGGCTGTAGTCGTTCTCGCCCGGCGACGCGGGTAGAAAACTGTCCGAGCGAGCTACAGGAAGACGCTGACGCCGAGGCCGAGTGCTAACACGAGTGCGGGCGCGTCCAGCCGCGTCAGGCGAATCTCCGGGAGCGTGGGATTCCACGCGAAACAACGAGCCCGGAGCGCGAGTGCGAGCGCGTCTGCTCGGGCGAACGACCGCCGGAGACCACCGGCAGCGACGGTGGCGAGGCGCTCGTCGATTCGTCGCTGGTCGCCGAGTCGGGCCTTGTTCGCCTCGCGGACGCGAAGGAGGTCGCGGCGAACGACCGGCAGGAACCGGAAGACGAGCGCGACGCCGATACCGAAGGCGACGCCGACCCGTCCGGGGACGAGGTGCTGTATCGCCGCGCGCGACTCGCGGACGGCGGTCGTTCTCACGTACGCCGCGGCGACGAAGAACACCAAGAGCACGCGAATACTGGCGAGTGTCGGCGTGACGGCCGCGCCGGGGTCGAACCACGGCGCGCCGAACTGGGCTGCCTCGATGACGGGGCCGAGAAGGAGGAAGGGAATCGCATAGCGAATCGCGTGGAGAGCCGAGAGTGGGGACGTATCGGCGGCGGAGAGACACGCGGCGGCGACGACGCCGAGGACGGTGAGTCCGGTCGGTGTCGTGTGTGCGAGACCGGCCGCCGCGAAGGAAATCTGCACGGCGAGCTTCGTTCGCGGGTCGAGTCTGTGGGCGAGCGAGTCGCCCGGTTCGTAGGTCAACACGGCGGGCGAACGTCGAGGTCTGGGAGGTCGTCTGCAACCGCCTCGGGAGCGCCGTCGAGCGCGACCTGCCCGTCCGAGAGGACGACCACTCGGTCGGCCAGTTCGCTCACGTCGCGCAGGTCGTGGGTGACGACGATGAGGCTGGTTCCCGACGCGCGCAGGTCGCGGAGACGCGAGAGAACCGACTGGCGGGCTGGTTCGTCGAGGCCGGTGAACGGTTCGTCGAGGACGAGGTGGTCTGGCTGCATCGCCAGCGCACCCGCGATTGCGAGGCGCTCGATTTCGCCACCCGAAAGCGCGTCCACGCGTTCTTTCTCGCGTCCGTCGAGGTTGACGGCGGCGAGTGCGTCGTGGACGCGGCGGTCGATTTCGTCGCGGTCGAGACCGAGGTTCTCCGGCCCGAAGGCGACGTCAGCGCCGATTGTCGCGGCGACCAGTTGGTCTTCGGGACGCTGAAACACCATCGAGACGGCGGTACGCGCGGCGACGAGGTTTTCGGACACGTCGGAATCGTTGACGTGAACCGTGCCCTCGTCAGGTTCGAGCAGGCCGTTGAAGTGGCGAACGAGCGTCGTCTTGCCGGACCCGTTCGCCCCCGCGAGAATGACGCATTCGCCGTTGTCGATAGTGAGGTCGAGCCCATCGACTGCGGCGGTGTCGCCGTAGCGGTGGACGAGGTCCGCGACCCGTATCATCGGTTAGTTCGCCGCGATTGCGTCCGACCGGACGATACCGATTGCGGCGGCAATCTTGAACGCCTCGGCGGGGATGAACGCCGCGGCGACGGTCCAGAAGGACGTGACGAGGCCGACGCCTTGGACGACGGTGTAGCCGACCGTTCCGAACGCGTAGACGACTGCCGTTGCAGCGACCATCGCGCCGACGAGGCGGACGGTACCGACGCGGTAGTCACGGAGTGCGAACCCGCCGTGGACGATGACGCCGGTGATGAACGCGGCGACGGGGAACGACCAGAGGAACCCGCCAGTCGGCCCGACGAGCGCACCAAACCCAGCGGACCCGCCTGCGAAGACCGGCGCACCGATTGCACCGGCGGCGAGGTACAGGATAATCGAGGTGCCGCCCCACACGGGACCGAGGAAGATGCCCGCGAGGAAGACGACGAGCATCTGCATCGTCACCGGAATCGGTGAGATTGGGTTGGGGAACGAGACGTACGCACCGGCACCCATGAGCGCCGCGAACAGGGCTGCACGGGCGACGTTGGCGACGATTTCGTCGCCGACGAGTTCGACCGACTCGTGTTCAGTTGCCATGTCTCTGGCTGTCTCGTAAACTGTGTTTAAGATATCGGTTTACGTGCCTAAGAGTGTCAAATACACAAGAACTCGATTCTATGACGGTGCGTACTCGCTCTCGTCAGTACGATTAAAGGCGCTCGCGGTGCCATACTCTCGATATGGACGACAAGACTGCCGAACTCCGCGATATCTTCGTCGAGACGACCGGGTCGGACACCGTGACAGAGCGGCAGTCCGAATCCCGCGGGTCGCTGGCGAACGTCGACGACCCCGAAGCGGTCCGAGAGCGCGTCTCTGACCTCGTTGCGACGATGCGCGACCGCTACGAGTTCGAGACCGACCTCGGCGACGACGCGCTCGTCACGCTGGTGGTGGGCTACTTCGACGGCGACACCGACGAGGACCTCGCGCTCGAACTCGACATCTCGCCCGATGCGGTTCGGGCCGCCCGCTTCGACCTGCATCTCGTCCGCGACGCTGACCGCGACGCCCCCTTCGAGATGGACCGCCTCGACAAACTCCTAGTCGAGGATGCAGACGACGAATCGATTGCCGAGGCGCTCGACGTCGACATCTCGCTCGTTCGTGAGTTCCGCCCCGTCGCCGAGGCGGACATCCGTTCGACGCGTGCGAACCACCGCTTCCGTGACGACTTCGCCGAACTGCTCACCGACGACGACCTCTCGGGACGACTGGTCGACGACGCTCGCCGTGACGGTCTCAAAGAGGCCACAGAGGACATCGAGACGGACGTCTCCTTCTAAACGTAACCTGCCGAACGTCTCTTTCTCGCCCGACGACGAAGGTTCTTAACCGATTGGGAACATACCCATCTTCGATGTCGCAGGCCCCTCAAAATCGAGAACTCACAGAGCGGTTCATCCAGTTCTACCGCAACTACTATCGGGAGGAAATCGGTGACCTGGCACAGCAATACCCGAAAGAAAAGCGCTCTCTGTACATCGACTACGACGACCTGTACAACTTCGACCCGGAACTCGCCGACGACTACGTCACGAAACCCGGGCAGTATCAGGAGTACGCCGAGGAAGCCCTGCGACTGTTCGACCTGCCTGCGGACGTCAAACTCGGACAGGCACACGTCCGGATGCGGAACCTCCCCGACAACATCGACATCCGCAACATCCGGGTCAACGACGACCACATCGGGACACTCATTTCCGTCCAGGGAATCGTCCGCAAGGCGACCGACGTACGCCCGAAGATTACCGAGGCGGCCTTCGAATGCCAGCGCTGTGGGACGATGAGTTACATCCCGCAGGGCGACGGCGGTTTTCAGGAACCCCACGAGTGTCAGGGCTGTGAACGACAAGGGCCGTTCCGAATCGAGTTCGACCAGTCGAACTTCGTCGACTCCCAGAAACTACGCGTCCAAGAATCCCCCGAGGGCCTGCGCGGGGGCGAGACGCCACAGAGTATCGACATCAACCTCGCCGACGACGTAACCGGAAAAGTCACTGCTGGCGACCACGTCACCGTCGTCGGCATCCTCCACATCGAACAACAGACCTCGGGCAACGAGAAGACGCCCGTCTTCGACTACTACATGGAGGGCATCGCGCTCTCTATCGAGGACGAGGAGTTCGAGGATATGGAGATTACCGACGACGACGTGGCCGAAATCGTCGAACTCTCGAACGAACCCAACATCTACGAGAAGATGGTCGACTCCGTGGCACCGGCCATCTACGGCTACGAACAGGAGAAACTCGCCATGATTCTCCAACTGTTCTCCGGCGTCACCAAACACCTCCCCGACGGGTCGCGCATTCGCGGCGACCTGCACATGTTGTTGATAGGGGACCCTGGTACGGGGAAGTGTGTCACCGGCAACACGCGGGTAACGCTTGCCGATGGTCGTGACGTACCGATTCGAGAGTTGGTGGAGTCAAATCTCGACGACCCGAAACCAATCGATGACGGCGTGTGGGACAGCGCGAACTTCGAGGTCCCATCTCTCGCCCCCGACGGGTCGTTGACCGCTCGGCAAGCGACGAAAGTTTGGAAGCGTGAAGCGCCAGACCACTTGCTACGTATCCGAACAAACACTGGCCGGGAACTCACAGCGACCCCCTCTCATCCGCTCTTCATCCGCGATGGAGGGATGACTACTGCTGTTCGTGCCGACGAATTGGCCGAGGGCGAATTCGTCGCAGCACCGCGCTCACTCCCAACGACTGGTACCGACGACATCGACATTGACTTCCGACGGTCGAAGTCGTACAACGCGGTTCGTCTCGACCTGCCGGACGAGTGGACACCGTGGCTTGCCCGACTCGTTGGCTACATCGTTGCAGAGGGATACGTCGAACAGCGTGACGATGCTACTGGATTCGTCTCTGTGACGAACAACGACCGCGAGGTGTTGGACGACGTAGCCGACGCCTTCGACCGATTGGGACTGAATTATTTCGAGCGGTCGCCCCACGATGGGAAATCCGCTCGTGAGATTATCTGTGGCTCGGGAGAGTTCGTCAGTTTCCTTGCAAACCTCTCACCTTCACTTCTCGCAGGGTCTGACAGTCAACGTATCCCTGAAGCAGTGATGTCTGCGAGTTCGGAAACCGGACGGGCGTTCGTCCGTGCATTTGTCGAAGGCGAAGGTCACGTCTCGGCAACGCAGCGAGAGATAACGGTCGCCTCGATGAGTCGCGAACTCCTCGAAGACGTCCGGACACTCCTTCTTGCGTCGGGTATCAGTTCACAACTCCGGGCGCGCCACAACGGGAGCTTCCGGCTCCGCATCAGCGGTGATGACTTCGCGAAATACGTCGCGAAGGTTGGGTTCGTCACCGAGCGAAAATCGGCCGCGTGTGAGGAATACGCTGCCGTCGAGAGCAACACCAACACCGATGTCGTACCGGCTGGCGGCGAGCTTCGTGACCTTCGTGAGGCCCTCGGACTGACGCAGACCGATTGTGGACTGCCGAGGTCGACGTATCAGCACTACGAACGCGGCGACCGCAACCCGAGCCGTGAGAGCCTCTCGCGCGTCGTATCCTCGTTCGAAGACGCGATTCGAACGACCGACGGCGTCGATTCGCATGCGCTTGCAGACGGTGGTGCATCGGTCACGGACCGTGTTTCAGAACTCCGCTCGCTCGTCGATGGCGACATCGGATGGGAGCGAATCGACTCTATCGAGCGCGTCGAATCCACAGAAGAGTGGGTCTACGACCTCGAAGTCGAAGGGACCCACAGCTACGTTTCCAACGGGCTCGTGTCCCATAACTCTCAGATGCTATCGTACATCCGACATATTGCGCCACGCTCCGTCTACACCTCGGGTAAGGGTTCCTCGTCCGCTGGTTTGACCGCCGCCGCCGTCCGCGACGATTTCGGCGACGGCCAGCAGTGGACGCTCGAAGCGGGTGCGCTCGTCCTCGCCGACAAGGGGATTGCGGCAGTCGACGAGCTGGATAAAATGCGATGTGTAACTGGTAATTCGCTTGTTCACCTCGCCGACGGTGGAATCCGACGCATCAGAGACCTTGCACACGACGCGGCACGTGCGAGCTCTATTGAGGAATTACCAAACGGTCGAACGATTCGAAACGTGGACGCCGAAGCGTGGACGATGGCCGAGGATGGGACGTTGGTGACTCGGCCGGTCACAGCTATCCACGAGTACGATGCGCCGGACGAACTCGTTCAGGTGACTCTTGAGTCTGGTGAACAGCTCACGTCAACCCCGGACCATCCGTTCTTCGTATTCGAGGAAGGAGAACGAGTCGAACGCCCTGCCGAGGACCTCGTAGCAGGTGACCAAGTTTACGTCCCAGATAGTGACTCTCACATTGCTTCTGATGGAGGGATAAAAACACTCCAATCCGAACAGTCACCAGACGAACCACTGACGACTTCACTAGCTTCGGTCGAAAGCGTTGAACGTTCTGATGTGAGTCCTGACGCCGAGACGCGTGTATACGACCTCACGGTCGAGGGAACTCACAACTTCGTCGCGAACGGAATGGTCGTCCACAACTCTGAGGACCGCTCTGCAATGCACGAGGGCCTCGAACAACAGCAGATTTCGGTCTCCAAGGCGGGTATCAACGCGACGCTCAAGTCGCGGTGTTCGCTTCTCGGCGCGGCGAACCCCAAGTACGGTCGCTTCGACCAGTACGAACCAATCGGCGAGCAAATCGACCTCGAACCGGCGCTCATCTCACGGTTCGACCTCATCTTCACGGTCACAGACGACCCTGACCCTGACACTGACGCCGAACTCGCAGAACACATCATCAAGACGAACTACGCTGGTGAGTTGAACACCCAGCGGACGAACGTCGCGAACTCCGAGTTCACCGAAGAACAGGTCAACTCCGTCACGGACGAAGTCGCGCCGGACATCGACGCCGAACTCCTGCGGAAGTACATCGCCTACTCCAAGCGGACCTGCTACCCGACGCTGACCGAGGAAGCGAAGAACATCATCCGCGACTTCTACGTGGACTTCCGCGCCCGCGGGGCCGACGAGGATGCACCGGTGCCCGTCACGGCCCGGAAACTCGAAGCGCTCGTCCGTCTCTCGGAAGCCTCGGCCCGGGTTCGGCTCTCGGACAAGGTGACAGCCGAGGACGCAGAACGCGTCACCGGCATCGTCGAGTCGTGTCTGCGCGACATCGGGATGGACCCCGAAACGGGCGAATTCGACGCCGACATCGTCGAGACGGGGCGCTCGAAGACTCAGCGCGACCGCATCAAGAACCTCCTCGAACTCATCCGAAACATGCAGGAAGAGTACGAAGAAGGTGCGCCACACGAAGAGGTCGTCGAGCGCGCCAACGCCGAGTTGAACATGGACGAAAAGACCGTCGGCGACCAACTGGAGAAGCTCAAGATGAAAGGCGACATCTACGAACCGCGCGGCGACGTCTACCGGGCGACATAGTGTGGTGGTGTGGCTCGGCCGACGTACCGACCACTCCTCGGCTCACCCCCTTACGTGAGCAGTGCTTCGACGACCTTCTTTTGTGCCGCCCGGAGGTGTTGGTGGAACGTCGGCGAACTGATGCCGAGCGATTCCGCGACCTCTTCGCCCGAACTCGCACGCGGCCACTCGAAGAACCCGGCGTGGTAACACGCTTCGAGCGTGGACCGCTGCCGGTCGGTTAAGGTCGTGAGAATTGGGCGCTCGATGCTCGGCTCGTCCCGCTTTACCTGCCGCCGCATCACCATTTCCACGTCGGGGTGCGTAGACTCGACAACGTCGATGATCTTGCGAACGTTAGCACCCGGCGGGAGGTGAATCTTGAGGTGGATTACTCCTTCGACGATGCGCGTATCGACGACAGCTCCGCCCTGTGCTGCGACTGCGGAAGTGACCGGAGGTCCCGAGAGGTGGAGTTCGAACGTATTGTCCCCGTCGTCTGACTGGTGTATCGTCAATTGCTCCCAGTCGGGAGAGGCTTCGCAAATCGTCTCGAGTGTCGCGACGGCGTCGTCAGTGGCAACCCCGTAGGCGACGTATCGGTCGTCGTTGAGCGCGACCGTCTTCTCTATCGTAACCGTCCCCTCCATGTTCGGCGGAATCCCGAGCGTCGCCGAGAGGTCTTCTGTCTGGACCTGGAGTTCGATAACTTCGTCGCTCATCAACGCGCGTTTCCGCTCGATGCTGGCGATAGCGTGCCCGATGAGCTCACCGAGATGGTCGATTGTCGCTCGTTCACCGCCCTGGAAGGAATCTGGACGGTCTGTCGAGACCACGAGCACGCCGAGGACTGTCGCCGCGTGGACGATGGGTATCACGACCGACGACTCGTCGTTCATCTCGGCGAGGAAGGCCTGCAGTGGATGGTCAGAGTTGTGGTCTTCTGCGTCTGCGCCTTCGTCTTGGAACGTCGTGTCGTCGCGTTCTGGCTGTTCGGTCGTTCGGTCTGTTTCGTCTCGATGTCTGTACTGTGTCGATTGCGTCCGAAGGGCTGTTTCGACGAGGTTCTCGTATCCGGTGTCCGACTCTTGGTCGAGCGGGAGTGTACTACCCTCCAGGCACTCGTAGCCAGCGGCTGTCTTGATACGTACCGTGTCGAGCGACCGACTGAGTTCTCCGACCCAGGCAAACTGATAGGCTTCTGAGTCAGTCAGGCGCTTACAAACGGCCGATTCGATCTCCTCGCGCGTCGATTGGTCGATAACCGCCTCGGTGATGTCTCTGATGACGCCGTTGAGGTCGTTGAGCGCGGCGAGTTGCGCACGTTGGCGTTCGAGGTCGCGCTCGCGCTGTCGGCGTTCGGTCGTGTCGCGGACGACGCCCACCGTCTTCCCGGCGGTCACGTCGCCTGCACGCTCTTGGTCGTCGTCGGACGGGAACCGAGTGAATCGACTCTCGGCGAAGAAGTGGCTCCCATCAGCACGCTCGATTTTCGCTTCCAGTGTGGCGGGTCGCTCGCCGTCGCTCATCGACTTCGACCGGGCGGCAGCCTCCGACGAAATTTCGTCGCCCACGACGACCGAACAGTGAGAGCCCAGTAACGCATCTGCGTCGTATCCCATCATCTCCCGATAGGACTGATTGACCATCGCGAAGTGGTACGTCTCGTCGAGCACGTACACGCCGTCGTCTATCGTCTCGATGATGGTCTCGTACTGTTCGAGCGCTCGTTCGTACTCGTGCCGGTCGATAGCAGCAGTGAGGATGTGCGCGACCGACTGGACGAAGTTGATGTCGTGTTCGGTGAAGGTCTTGCGTTCGGTGTCGTGCGTTCCGAGAATACCCCACGGTCCGTCGGCGGACCCGATGATGGTGCTGATACCGCTTGCGACTCCGTGAGAGGTCAGCAACTCGGGGCCGGTAAACCGACGCTCGCTGCCGAGGTCTTCGACGACGATTGGTTCTTCTGTTCGGAGTGTGTGTGCAGCCTGGGAGTCGTCGTCGACCGCCGAGACCGTCGCATTGCCGACGATGCCGTCGTCCCATCCGAACCCCTGTCGAAGGAGTAGCTCGTCGCCGTTGGCGTCGAGTTCGAGCACTTTGGTGTAGTCGGTATCGAGGGTCTCTGAGACGAGTGTCGCTGCGTGGTCCATCAGGTCGTCTACATCGCTGTTTTCGAGTGCGAACCACCCGAGCTCGGTGACGACCTCTTGTTGCCGGACTCGGGCTTGGAGTTCGCGTTCGTGTTCTCGGCGCGCCGTGACGTCCCGGAAATACACTGAGACCCCCGCTTCAGATGGATGAATGCTCGTTTCGAGCCACGTGTCGAGACCGTCGACGTAACTCTCACACGTTGCCGGTTCCTGCGCTTCGAACACCCGTTCGAGACACTCTTGAACAGTCGTCTCGTCGAGCGCTTCGACGGTACTCCAAACGGGCTCACCGAGGTGTTTACCTGCTGGTGTTTCGAGTAGGTCCTCTGCGCGTTCGTTGACGTAGACGAGTCGGTACTCGTCGTCAACGGCGAGAAATCCGTCGTCGACCCGTTCGAATACGTCGTCGAGCTCCTGTTCGAGCCCGTCGCGTTGCTTCGTTAGACGCTGTTTGTGTCTGTACTGTCTCGTCATGTCGCGAATGACTTTCACGTATCCCCAGACGGCACCTGTGTCGTCGGTGATTGCAGTGAGTGTGACCTGCGCTCTAAATTGAGACTCGTCTTTTCGAACCCGCCACCCTTCGTCTTGGATTGAACTCTCCCGTGCTGCGTCGGTCAAGTTGCGCTGCGGGACCCCTGCCTCTCGGTCTGCGGGTGGGTAGAACACTGAGAAGTGAGTACCGATGATTTCGTCGGCTTCGTAGCCTTTGATTCGCTCGACACCTTGATTCCACGTGACGACGCGACCTGCGTCGTCAAGGACGAAAATCGCATACTCAGAGACTGCATCGACGAGCGATTCGAACTGTAGTCCCGTTCTGAGGGGGGGAACTGACGCTTCAGCACGCATTGTTTCGAACGTCTCAGCAGATGTAGGAGACGTCACCTGCCACCAGATGCGACCTCGTGCGCCCACTTTCTTGGTATTGAGCACCCCGCGCTCGACGAGACTGTGCAACCGGTCGTACGCAGCTCGGCGGGTACAATCTAAGCGCTCTGTGACCTCCCGTGTGGTCAGCGGCTCGCCGACCTCTTCTGTCCCCTCGAAGACAGCAATCGTCTCGCTTACCCACTCTCCACTCCCTCCACCAACCATGACTGTGGTTGACAATCACATTGTATAGCCCTTCCGTTGAGGGAACCAGAGCAAATTTGACACGAACCTACGGTATCGTGACATCTGCTCAAATAGACTGGGAGGGTTTCTGAAGGGCTATTACACCGCATCTGACTGTAGAATAGTTCGTCGAAATAACTACTTTTCTACGAAGTATCCCGGACGTACATCAATACATTCCTGAAAATACACGTTGGCGGTGCTATCGGTCGACCGCCTGTGCCTAACTGTTTTGGAGGTCGGCTTTCGCCGTTTCAACATAATAAATCAGTATAGATGAGTTCTGGTTCCCATCCTACAGACTGCCATCCACTGGCGCTCGACGTGTGTTCGTGCTCGCCGCCGACGATTCGAGCACTGGACACACCGGTACGTCGGATGCTCATGCGCGCCCTCTTGCGACAGAGAACGGTCGAGTTCGCGGAGATTGCGTCCTTCCTCGACGCGACTTCCGCGGAGACGCTCCCACGTGAAGACGCGGTCCACCAGCAAGCGATGGTCATCTCAGTCCGCCAGACGCACCTCCCGAAGCTCGAAGCCGCAGAACTCGCTTCGGTCGACCGAGACGACGACGTCGTCGAACTCTGTCTCCACCCGGATATCTACGAGGGACCACTCACGCCACACTTGCTTGGTGCGGTGGACCAAGACGTGTGGAAGGCAGTCGCGACTGTCTACCGAGACCGACGCCGTGGTGAGGTCCTTACGCTGCTCGACCGGGCGACGTCACCCCAGACAGTCAGCACGCTTGCGTCCACGCTCGCCGACACATCCGAGCAGACCGATGAGTACGCCCCCGAGCGTGGTACCGAAACGAAACAGGAGATAAAACTCGAACTGCACCACGCCCACCTCCCACTGCTCGCGAACGTTGGGCTTGTCGCATACGATACCGACAGTGGTGCAGTGACCTACACGGGTGACAAGTGGTTCGAACTCTCGGCGTTCGTCGACACGCTTCCGCCACGGATGCACGCGAACACGTGAGGTGGGCCGTGGGTTGAACCGACGAACTTAGTGGATAGTGAAGCGATGGGACAGACGACCTAATGGACCGAATCTCCGCCATCCGGAACATCGAGGACGCCATTCGCGACTTCGAGTCGGGTGAGGCAGACCTCGCAAGCACGGAACGACGTGTCGTGACCGTCCTCCGAACGTTCGCGACGGAGTTCGAGACAGACACCGGTGACGCCGCCCTCGATGCGTGGAAAGCCGTCGGCGACGAGCGAGCGGAGGGCATCGTCGTCCTCGCGGCGACCGAGTCCGAAGCAGCCACGCGAGTCCGTGACCTCCTCTCCGAAGCCGCGGAGTCGTCCGACAGCATCGATTTCTCTGTCGAACGCGTCTGAACGCCCGCTCAACGCTACGCCGCTTCGACCGGTGTCGAACGATTTTTCTCCCGACTCCGTGACCCATCGCGCGTGCTGTTGGTCGTGACATACTCGAAGGCGGCACGGACGACGCTCCGCAACATCTGTCGAACCCACGACGAGACTGTCGTTCGTCGGTTCGGGCGTGCCGCGCTCTTCGAGGAGACGGAGTTGGGTGCGTTTCTCGCGTTGCGGCTGCAAGCAAAACACGGCGCGGACGTGCAACTCGAACAGACGGAACCGTTCAACGAATTCGAAGCCGTTTCCGAGCCAGTTCGCGAGGCTGCTAACGCCTACGAGAACCGCGAGTCGCCGTCGACGCCCTACCGAAAATTCGCGTCGGGAACCGACCACCCGTCTCCCGACGAGATGCGTGACCGGGAGTTATGAAGGCTGGACTGCCGGACGGGACGACGATTCGGGGTCGGGGAATCGACCTCTCTGCGTTCGACGTCGACGCCGACAGCGTGGTCGATGCGATTCGGTGTTCGACAGCCGACCAGCGCGGACTCCACATCGACTGTCCCGACCCGGGACCGGGACACGACCGTCTCGCCGTGGTTCCGGTCCCGAGTTTTTCACGCTCGCACGCCCTCGCCGCTGTTGGGCGCTCTCGTGGACTGACGACGCCTGTCGACGACGAACTCGACCGAATCGAGACGCGGCTTGCCGATATCGAACCGGACACGGACACCGACGAGTCGCTCGAAGCGCTTCGGGCGGCCCGTCGTCGTCTTGCGACGGCTGGAGCAGACGAAGACCGGCTCCGAGAACAGGTTGCGACGCTCCGCGGGCAGTTGAACGCTCACCGCGACGCCGGTGACGAGGATGCGGCCGCAGCGGTCAAAGCCGAACTCGTCGAGACGACGACGAAACTCTCCGAAGTATCGACAGAGCGCATCGCGGCCGAACAGCGGCTTTCGACCCTCGAACGCGACGCGCGGCGCTCACGAGACACTCGCGAAGAACGCCTCCGCCTGCAGGACGCGCTGGACAATCGCCGCCGTGAGGCCAGACAGTACCTCGCCGACACGCTCGAACCCGAGTTCGAGAGCACGGTTCGAGAACTCCGCAAACGCGGTGCTGACGTGGCCGACTCCCGAGCAGAACATGTCGTGCCCACGCTCGCCGCAGTCAAACTCGCCGACTTCTGTGCGCCGGTCGTCCTGACGACGCGCTTTTTCACCGACGCCTCGACTGCCGCACGCGTGCTCGAGACACTGGTTATTCGAGTCTGAGTATGCAACCGCGTCAAGGTGGGCGGTCGCTGCGGACAGTGGCGTGCCAGTGACCGTTGCGGGCATCGATTTATATACGAAAAGGCGGCCATCCTCGCCATGGATTTCGACGTCGACGTGTCTGTCGCCGACGCCGTGGCGCTCGTCACGGTTCGATTCGACAACACCACACCCGTCGACCAGCGGGTCAGACTGCGGAACCGCCTCGATGGACCGGTGTTGCCGCCGCGTCGGTCGGGCGTTCCCGAAGACGGATGGGACGAGACCGGATTCGAGGGTGTCGTCCCCGCCGACTCGACGCTGGCAGTTGGCTACGCCTGCGCGGTAGACGGCAGTGAAGACAACGGCAGTTCGCTCACGCCCGAAGACGCAGTTTCGGTCGACGTTCTCGGCCGCGACGACCCGGAAACGATTCCACAGCAGACCTCACCCGAAGACGCGATTCGCGAACTCGGGCCGTGTCGTCCGCCTGCTGACGTCGTTCCCACGCCACAGCCAACCCCGACTGAAGTCGCTGGGGAATCCGCATTCGAATCGGAGTCTGACGCTGGACCTGTGGCCGAGTTGGAACTAGAACCTGAATCTGAACCCGCTCCCGAAACTGCGTCGGTCGCTACAACTGACGACGTTGAGCGTGCTGCAGGTCCAGTCGAATCCCCGACCGACGAGGAGGTTGCGGCCGCAGTCGAACGGGAGACACCATCTACGGAGGTGTCGGAGCCGCGGACTGACCTGCCTGTCGACGATGTTGCGGCGACCCACTCGCCTGCCGATGACGTTGAGGCCACCTACTCGTCCGCCGATGACGTTGAGGCCACCTACTCGTCCGCCGATGACGTTGAGGCCACCTACTCGTCCGCCGATGACGTTGGGTCGTACCTCACGGCCGTCGAGCGCCGCATCGAACTCGCCGAGCGTCTCGACGGCGCGTCCGTCGAAGCGGCGGCGACTGCACTGGCGTCGAGCGAAGCCGAGGCGTCAGCCCTCTCGTCTCTCGCTGCAGACCGTGACGAACTTCGCCGACTCGCTGCCCGCGCAACTGCGCTCGCAGACCGCGCGGCGGACGCCGACCCAGATACGGACGCACTGCGGAGGTTGGCGTGATTCTCGCCGTCGTCTCGGGGAAAGGAGGAGTCGGCAAGTCCACGCTGTCGTTCGAGTTGGCCGCGGAACTGGATGCTGTCGTCGTCGACGCCGACCTCGGCATGGCGAACCTGCCGTACGCACCCGGTCCAGACCTCCACGACGTGCTGGCGGGTCGCGCCGACCCGACTGAAGCCGTTCGGAATGGGGCGTCGGTGTCGATACTCCCCTGCGGGCGGACGCTCGCCGGTGCCCGCGCCGCCGACGTTCGCCGTCTCGCAGACACGCTTCGCGCGGTCGAGGCCGCTTACGGCGATGTCGTAGTCGATTGTCCGGCCGGGATGCGCGCCGACGCAGGCGTGCCGCTCGCGGTCGCCGACGCGTGCCTCCTCGTCGCGTCGCCGAAACGCTACGCGCTGGCCGACGCGGTTCGGACGCGCGAACTCGCCCGCGAACTCGACTGCGGACTCGCTGCGGTCGCTGTCAACCGCGTCGTCGACGACCCGCCGGTGGATGCTTTCGCCGACGTACTCGGCGCTCCGACGACGGCGATTCCCGCCGACCCGCGGCTCGCAGCAGCAATCGAGGAGTTCGACCCGGCGGTGCTCGACGCGCCGAACAGTCTCGTCAGTACTCGGATTCGAGAACTCGCTGCTGCGGTGTCGACCTGTCGGCGCTGAGGAGAAGTGCTGTTTTCCAGTCGCGTGTATCGAGCGATGTGGCTACTCGCGGCGTGCTTCGAAGCGTTCAGTCACGGAGTTCGACGTACGTCTTCCGAAGGGTAACGGGCGTTACGTCCGCAACGTCCGCGGCGTCGGCTTGCGTGCAGTCCGCGCCAACGTCGCGGGCGGCGGTGTAGAGACACGCCGCAGCGACGCCGCAGGGATTCTTACCGGCGACGAGACCGTCCTCGTGTGCGTCCGCGACGTATTCGCGGGCGCGGCGTTCCACGTCGCGGTCGAGGTCGAGTTTCGTCGCGAAGCGCGGGATGTACTCGGTCGGGTCAGTCGGTGCGACCGGGAGGCCGAGGTCGCGGTTGAGTGCTCGGTAGGCGGCGTGGTGTTCTGCTTCGGTCGCCTTCGCGACGTCGCAGACTTCCTCGACGCTGCGTGCGATGCCCGCGACGCGACAGGCGGCGTAGACGCAGGCGGCCGCGAAGCCTTCCAGCGACCGTCCGCGCAGGAGGTCTTCGTTCTGTGCGGACTCGAAGAGCGCACACGCCTGCTCGCGGATGTGGTTCGGAAGCGACAGCGCGCTCGTGAGACGACGAATCTCGGTGAAGGCGTACACCTGATTCCGCTCGCGCTTCGACGAGATGCGGGCGCGGTTGTGCTGACGGCGCAGGCGGGCAAACTGGCGGCGCTTGCGTCCCTTGATACGCGTCGAGCGACCGATTTCGGTCGAGAGGCCGCGGTCGTGGCGGGACCGAGTAAGCGGTGCGCCCGTGCGAGCGGGGTTTCGGTCGTCGTCGGCGAACGAGCGCCATTCGGGGCCGTGGTCGATGCGGTACTCCGAGACGACCAGTCCGCAGTCGTTGCAGACTGTCTCGCCGGATTCGACGCCGAGGTGTCCATCGCATTCGGGGCAACCCTGGGTGGAACGTGCTTCACTCATCACAATTGAAAATCGGGCTCGAAGGAGTATTTAAACACGGGACAAAACGCCCCTCAATCGGTGATTAAGCGGGATGTAACGTACCGGTTACCGGTACGCTTGGCTATCTATTCTGATACCAAGTGGTAACGCTTTTGTTCTGAAACGCGAGAACATGGAGCGATGGGGTTGTCGGACATAGCTGCGACACTGGAGACAACGACGACCGAACAGCGCTCGCGCCACGTTCCGACTGTGGACGATACCGATGTTTCACTCCGTACGCGATTCGAGACGCACGCGGACGCGCTCCCCTGCGCGCCCGCGGAAGCGGAGAGGGTTGTCGAGGCATACGGGTCGGGCACGACTGTCGGAGACAGTGCGCGTGCTGCCGGCGTCGCTCCGGTGACTGCGGCGAAGGTCCTACATCGCTGTGGCGAAGCGGGTGTAAACCCCCTCGCGCCCGAAGCGCGACGAATCGTCCGCGACTGGCTTGACGGACAACTGTCGCGCGCCGACGCGCTCGCACTTACTCGTGCGGACGAGTCGGAGTTCGCCTTGGCGACGTATCTCGAGACACACGACCCCATCGACCCCCTCGTCGAAGCCGTCGAGGGCGCGCTTACCGACCACGGAGATGCCTCCGTGGCGAAGCGCGACTCACTGGCCGAAACCATGAGTTCGGTCACCGACTTGCAGTTCTAGCGGGACACAAACGCCTCCCCCCACCACCTCCCGTTTTCGCACGCTGAGCCGTCGCTCTCGCGGTCGTTTCCTGCCCAGCACAGCTATCTTCTCAGGTTTCTAACCTCCTTTATGGACGACACAACGAAGGCTAACTCGACGGTCTGGCCCGGTGGTACCCCACAAGTCGGACAGTCTGTCGAGCGGTCGCGGACGATTACACCGGAGGACATCGAGCTCTTCTCGGAACTGAGCGGTGACTACAATCCGCTGCACTACGACGAGACGGTTGCTGAGAAGACGAAATTCGGCGAAATCGTCGTCCAGGGCGGCGTCACGAGTTCGATTCTCAACGCCCTCGTCGCCGAGGACCTCCCCGGTCCGGGGTCGGTGTTTCTCAACGTCAACTGGGATTTCACCGCGCCGGTCCGCCCTGGCGACACGATAGTCGGTCGCATCGAAGTGACTGCGGTCCGGGACGACAAGCCAATCACCGAACTCCTGACGACGGTCACCCGCGACGACGGGACTCGCGTCCTCGACGGGACGGCACTCTGTTATACGATGCCGATAGCGGACGCTGACTAGTGTTTTTCCCGCTGTGTGTGTCCTTCGACGGCTGATTTGCCGCCTCAGTTTCTCACGAACTCGCCGACTGACGACAACACGCCACCGGAGTCGAGCGCCTCAGAGACGTCGACGTCGAACAGGACCGACGCCACGCCCGCGACACTCGCGGCGAGGTCCGCGTCGTCTCGCCACGCTGGCGCGTCGGCGACGCGCCCCGATTCGGTTTCGGGCACGACTGCGTCGGCGTCGTCGAGCGCGCCGAACGTCGAAATCACGGCGTCCACGTCGGCACCGACGTCTGCTGCGCGTGCCGTCAACCGACCGATTGCGTCCGCGCCGCGGCCGGTCGCCGGTGCCACGAGCGCGACGCGGTCGCACGTCGTCGCCGCGGCGACAGTCGGGTTCGATGCGAGCAGCGGCGCGTCCACGAGCACGTGGTCGAAATCGTTGGCAGCGTCTTCGATACGTCCCTCGAACGCCTGTGCCGCGCCGGTGGTCATCGCCCGCGCGAATCGCTCGAACGGCGCGTCGGCGGGACAGGCAGCGACTCGGCCGTCGGTGTCGGTCTCAATATCGACGAGTCCGGCACCGAGTGGCTCGTCTGCGGCATCGGTCAAAAGCGCCGCCGCGTCGGGTGAGAGGTCACCCGCGACGTAATCCGAGAGTCCCTGTGTGGCGAATGCCGCATCGAGGATGGCCACGTCGCGGCCGTCGGCAGCCAGTGCCGTGGCGAGTTCGAATGTCAGGCGCGTCGCACCAGCGCCGCCGGTTGCGCCGACGAGCGCCGCGGTGGTTGGAACGGTCATACCGCGACTGGCCCGGTTTTCGGATTAATACCTTCGGTCGGGTGGGTGAATATACGGGTGGTAGGTGCTGATGGTAGCGAAAAACAGTGAGACGGCTGTCAGTTCGAGATGGCCGCTTCGATGTCGTCCATCTCCTCGTCGGAGAGGTCGGGTCGGGTTCCGCCGACGGCGTGGATGGGGCTGCCGCCGTCGCCTTCGAATCGTGGGACGATGTGGACGTGGACGTGTTCGACTTCCTGTCCGGCGGCCGGGCCGTTGTTGACGCCGACGTTCGTCGCATCGGCGTCCACTCCGTCTTCGACACGCGGGACGAGTTCGTCCACGGTCCGCCAGAGGTCCGCCGAAATCTCCTCGGGCAGGTCGTCGAGGCGGGCGTAGTGGTCCTTCGGCACGACAAGCGTGTGGCCCGGCGCGAGAGGGTTCACGTCGAGGAACGCCAGCGAGTGCTCGGTTTCGTGGACGATTCGGCCGTGGACGTCCTTCGCGGCGATAGCGCAGAAGATGCAGTCGGACATGGGTGAGGTGTTGGATGGTGTGGAAAAGAAAGTTCCCACCGATTACTCTGTGAGTGTCGCGGCGGTGGCTGATTCGTCAGTGCCGTCGCTGGGAACGGAGTCGGTCGTTGTCGCCTCACTTGCTCGTTCACTCACTCACTCGCTCCGCCTCCTCGGACTTCGCGTCGGCGGCACCCCGCCGGAACTGCGCTGTGGCCTTCGAGACGCCGCGCTTGAGTGCGCCAGTGACGAACTTGACGCCCTTTACAAACGGACGAGCGACGAGTTCGATAAGCAGGTCCGCGATGATTTCGCCGAGCATCGTCTTTCTGACGTGTTGACACGAGGTCGTGATGAGCTTTGGGCTTCGACTCAGGGCAGCAAGCGAGCTAACTCGTCGAAGTACTCGGCTAACTCGTAGCCGACTCGGGAGAGCCACACGTCGCGGTAGGCGGGATGGAGAAGCGGAACGATAGTATAGCCGAATCGCACGCTTTCGACCGGTTCGAGGACGGTTTCGAGAAAGCCGCCGAGCGTCCGGTCGTCCAAGGAGAAGACGCTCTCTGTGGCGTGGCGACCAGTCGGAATCACCACGTCGGGGTCGATGGTTTCGAGTTCGGTGACGAGGTGGTCCAGACAGTTGTCTTTCTCCGCGGCGCTGGGTGCGCGATTCGACCCCTCACCGTCCGAGGGGAAGCACTTCACGGCGTTCGTGTAGAAGACATCCTCGTCGTAGCCGACGGTGGCCATCGTCTCGCGGATTCGGCGACCGGAGTGCTGGGCAGTGTAGGACATTCCAGTCCAGTTGCCGCCTTGCCAGCGGTCTGCGTCGGGGTTGCCCGCGCCGGGGGCCTCACCGACGACGACCACAGTCGCGTCACTCGGGCCGACGCCCCACGAAATTCGGTTGCGGCACTCGACGAGCGCCGGACAGCGGGTGCAGTCGCTCTCGACGACGAGTTTGTTCTCCGGGGCTGGAAATTCCGGGTCGGCCATCTATGCCCTCACCATCTCGACCATCTACTCGGTGAGAGGGAGAACGATACCGAAGATGATGGGCGAAAACAGAGCCAGCGCGATGCCGAGCCACTCTGCGTCGAAAAAGAGCGTACGCTCCCAACCGGGAATGTGGCCGTTCCCGCTCAGTGCGAGCGCGACTTTCGCACCAATCGCGCCGAACAGGAAGAGCGCGAGCCCAAGTCCGAAGCCAGTTTTCGCCAAGCGGGGATAATCGAGTTTTCCGTAGCGTCCCATAGCAAACCGAGATAGGGGAGCAAAGAAAACCGTTGCGAGAGAGTGTGTGATACGTTAGCGTCGGAGCGCGTCGGCGACGACGGGCGCGACAGAGACCGAACTCACGTCGCGTTCGATGGTGTCGGTGCCGACGACGCGCTCGATACCGGCGCGGCAGAGTTTCGTGCGGGCGTTGCGGGCGAGAAGCGGGTGGACCGTCGCACAGAAGACGCGACTTGCTCCGCCGTCGGCGAGGACGGACACGGCTTCGCTCATGGTCGACCCGGTGGCGATGATGTCGTCGGTGATGACCACGTCGCGACCCTCGAAATCGGCGTCGCTCGGCGTGATTTCGACGTCGGTTCCGGAGTGGCGCACCTTCTCGAAGTAGTCGGTCTCGCCGTGACCGTAGGCGTCGCGGACGGTCTCTGCAATCTCGATTGCACCCGCGTCGGGCGAGAGGAAAAGCGGGTCGTCGAGGCTCGGAAGCGGGTCGGCGAGTTGCCCGGCGGCGTCGACGATGTCCACGGGAACGTCGAAGAAGTCGGCGACGGCGTCTTCGTGGGGATTGACGAGGACGACGCGGTCCGTGGTCGTACTCACGGCGCGGGCGACGGCGCGGGCGGAGATGGGGTGGCCGACTTCGAACGCCTTGTCCTGTCGGGCATAGCCCATGTACGGGATGACCGTCGTAACCTCCGTGGCACCGGCCTCGCGGACGGCGTCCTGAAGCTGGAGCAGTTCGATGTAGGCGTCGTTGCTGACGGTACTGGCGACGATTGTCGCGGTGTCGGCGTCGAAGCCGGGGACCGCCGCGAGCGTCTCGCCGTCCGGGAATCGGTCGTACTCGACGGCCGCGAGCGACTCGCCGAGTTCGTCGGCGAGGGCGGCCGCGAGGGCCTGTGAAGATGCGCCGGGTACGAGCATACTCGTCCGTCTCTCGTGGTGGGTAAAACCGCTTTTCGTTGCGCGTAGGCGTGTCAGCGCACTGCGATGCCCACGGTGTCCAGTCCGAGGACCTGCGTCCGCCAGTCGGACTCGGTCGTTCGCAGACAGAGCGACCCCGCATCAGTCACTGCGTAGGTCGTCCGCGCGTCGTGTGCGACCGCAATCACCGTCTCGTCCAGCGGAATCGGGTCGGCAACCCACACTCCGTCTTCGAGCGACACGACACCCTCTGAGCCGACTGCGTGGGCGCGCCCGTCGGGCATCGCCGCGACGACGCTCGCCGAGTCCTCGAACTCCGACATCCAGCCGTTTCCGAGCCTGTAGAGCCCCGATTCTGCTGCGGCGTAGGCCGTCCCCTCCGACCCGCCGAGACGACCTGCCGGGTCGGAGATGTCGGCCACGTCCGGCAGACCGACGTGAGTCAGTTCGCCATCGGTGATTCGGTAGACACCGTCGGCGGCGGCGACGAGGCTTCCGTCGATAGTCCGCACTCCCTCGGCGGTTCCGATGTCGGTCCAGCCCTCGTCGTCGAATCGGGCGATGCGACCGCCCTCGTCGGCGGCGACGACGCGGTTCTGGTGGAAGCCGACGCTCGTAGCCGGACCGAAATCGAGTTCGTGGTAGTCGTCGTCCTGAAGTAAGAGCACGTCCTCGGCGGTCGCGATTGCGACTTCGCCCGGCGACCCGGCGATGTCCCGCGGGTCGCACTTGTGGTCGATGCGGAACCCACCGACGAGGTCGTCCGAGACGTCTACGCTCACGACGCCGACGCTCGCGGCGACGTAGGCGGTCTTCTTCCCCGACTTGTCCGCGTACACGCGCTTTTCGTCTATCGAGAGGTCGAAATCAGCCATCCGTTGGGGGGAGGTTCGATGCGACGTTCAGAAAGGATTGTGGTCGTTCTCGGGGGACGGTGACGGTGAGTCGCTCTCGGTGCGGCCGGGCTACAGAAACTCTCGGACTTCGGAGTACCACATGTCGTGGTAATCGACTTCGTCGAGGGCGTCGGCGATGTCGACGGCGATGACGTGCCAGCAGCGCTCGCCCTCGTCGGGGTCGAGGTTGTAAATCGAGTCCTTGCAGGTACACCCGCGGCCTTCGACCACGTACTCGTCGTCGAAGCCGACGACCACGTCGAAGTCGCGGTAGCGCTTCACGCGTCGCTCTGAGACGGCCTCGATGGCCTGAATCCCGCGGTCGCCATGGGCGTCCGCAATGGCCTGCACGATTGGGGGCGAGAGACTGCCCGCGTCCGCGAGCGCCGCTCGCCAGTCCTCGACCGTGTCCACGTCGTCGTGTTGGCGGGTGGCAGTCAAAACGCATTCGGTGCCAGCGGAGCGGCGGCACCGATTCACATCGCAGTGGACTGCGGTACGGCGTAGAGCATCGCAATCGGTTTCCCCCCACGGTGGCGAACGCAGCATATGTACGTCAGCGAGGGAGGCGTCGAAGTCGAGGTACCCGGAGCCCGGGATGGGGCGTCTGAGGGGGCCGGAGACGATGTCTTCTACAACCCGACACAGGAGTTGAACCGGGATGTCACCGTGGCCGTGTTGCGGGCCTTCCGTGAGCGCGAACCCCGTGCGGAGACCTACCTCGACGCGATGGCCGCCTCCGGGATTCGAGGCGTCCGCGCCGCCGCCGAGGGGTACGACGTGACCTGCGCCGACCTCGACGCCGACGCGGTCGAACTCGCTCAGTCGAACCTCGACCACAACGACTTCGACGGCGAGGCGGTCCACCGCAACGCCAACGCCCTCATGTACGACGAGGTGTTCGACGTGGTCGACCTCGACCCGTTCGGCACGCCCATCCCCTTCGCCGACCCCGCGTTCGCCAACACTCGTGACCTCGTCTGCGTCACGGCGACCGACACCGCCCCCCTCTGCGGTGCCCACCAGAAAAGCGGCATCCGAAAGTACGGTTGCGTCCCGCAGAACACCGACTACCACCCCGAGATGGGACTTCGCGTCCTCGTCGGTTCGATGGTTCGAACCGCCGCCCGCTACGACAAGGCCGCCGTTCCGATTCTCTCGCACGCGACGCGCCACTACGCGCGAACCTACCTCGAACTCGACGAGCGAGCGACGAAAGCCGACGAACTCCTCGACTCGACCGGGTTCGTCTACCACTGCGAGGACTGCCTCCACCGCGAACACGAACACTCCCTCGTCGCCCACCCGCCCGAGGAGTGCACCAACTGTGGGTCGACGCGCATCCTCGAGGCCGGTCCGATTTGGCTCGGTCCCGTCTCCGAGGCCGACTTCGTCGAGTCCGTCCGCGACGAGGTAACAGACGACTTCGGCAGCGCCAAGCGCGCTCGCGGCATGCTCGACACGCTCGCCACCGAACTCGACACGCCGACGCACTTCGACCAGCACCGCCTCTGCAAACTCTGGGGCCGCTCTGCTTCGAAGATGGAGGAGTTCCTCGCGACTCTCCGAGACGCCGGGTTCGACGCGACGCCCGCCCACTACCACGGCACCGCGTTCAAGACCGACGCGACGGTCGCGGAGATTCGTGACGCGACCGCCGAACTCGACCCCGAAGCCTGAGTCGCTGTTCTCTCGGTGGGCGAGAGCCACCTCGATACTGCGGGGTAGTTTCTTTTCGCTGCGTGTCGTCTTGGTGATACGTGAGTACGAAGATTCGGTCCATCGTTCCCATCGCTCGGGCTATCGTCGAGATGGTTCAAGAGAAGGAGCTAACATTCCTCGCGGCGAGCATCTCGTACTACACGCTCGTCTCGCTCGTTCCCCTTCTCGTCTTGGGCATCGTCGTCGCGACGACCGTCGGTGGTGAGGCGCTGCAGACGCAACTGCAAGAACTCGTCAGCGAGTATCTCGTTCCCACCGGACAGAGCCTCGTCGAAGAGGCGCTTTCGGACCGAACCGGGCAGGGAAGTATCGGACTGGTGAGTTTCGGCCTCACCCTTTGGGGTGCGTTGAAGCTCTTCCGTGGCCTCGACATCGCCTTCTCTCGTATCTACGGGTCCGAACCCGGCGGGATTCTCGACCAACTCACGGACGGTCTCCTCTCGCTCGTCAGTGTTGGTCTCGGAACACTCGGCGTCGCCGCCGTGACTGCCCTACTCGCGCTGTTGCCGATTCCGTCCCTGCAACTGCTTTCGCCAGTGATTCTGCTTCTCACGCTCTGTGTGGCGTTCTTTCCGCTGTACTACGTCTTTCCCGACATGGACTTCGCGCCGCGGCAGGCAGTCCCGGGGACCGTCTTCGCAGCAGTCGGCTGGACGATTCTCGGCGTCGTCTTCGGTTTCTACGCGACTGTCGCTGGTTCGTCGGTGGCTGGTGCGCTCGGGTCGATTCTGCTGCTCGTGACGTGGTTCTACCTTTCAGGTATTATTCTCCTGACAGGAGCGGTCGTCAACGCCGTGCTCGCCGGTGTGGACGATGCGGAACCGACCGACCCGCCGGGGGAACCCGGCGACCGGGACCGGCAGCTACAACATATGGGAGTTCGACATGGCGGTCGTACGGATATGAGCGACGACCGAGGAGACACCGATAGCCCGCAGGCGGGTGACGACGCTGGCGACGAGAGCCGTGCCAGTACGTCCGTCTCCCCGCAGGGTGCCCCCGACATCGAGGAGTTGGAAGCGCGCGTCGAGGAACTCCGCGCTGACCTCGACACGTTCGAGGCCGACGTACAAGACCGGACGGTCGAAAAGCCGAAGCTCGAAGCAGAGCTCAAGCGGTACGTCCGGCGGCGAGTCCGCCGCGGCAAAGCCCGCGGATGGGGGCCGTATCTCGTGCTTCTCTACGGCGTGGTTCTCACGCTCGGCGCGTTCTACTACCTCCAGTCGGACCTCATTGCGGTCGTCGCCATGCTCATCATCTTCCTGTCGACGCTGGGGCTGTACGTCCTCTTTGTCATCTTCGGCATCGGACTGAGCGCGCTCGGCGTCCCCGGGCGCGCGGTCGACGCGGTTCGCGAGCGCCGAAGCTAACCGATGTTCTTGCAGACACGCGGCGTCGGTGAGATGGTACTCGCGGAGGCCCCGGATATCGTCGTCTTTCTGTTCGGGCTTCTCACCCAGCTCGGCGACCAGTGGTTCTTCTTCCTCGTGTTCACGTCGTTGTACTGGCTTGCTCGCCCTCGCATTTCGGAGCGCCCGCGACGAGTCGCAGCCTCGTTCGTCGCCCTCGCGTTTATCTCCCTGTCGCTGGTGACGGCGCTCAAAGTCGGCTTCGCGCTCCCTCGCCCGCCGACGGCAGACATCGCTTCGGCACCGAACTGGCCCGCCCCGCTTGCGGACCTGTACGTCTCGTTTACGACTGACGACGGCTTCGGGTTCCCAAGCGGGCACGCACTCGGGACCACGGTCGTCTACGGGGCCGCCGCGCTTCTGCTCGACGCGTGGGACCGACGGCGACGCGTCCTCGCCGCTGCGGCCATCGTCGCAACAGTCGCACTCTCACGAGTTGTCATCGGGGTTCACTACGGTATCGACGTCGTCGTCGGCGTGCTCCTCGGACTCGTCGTGTTGAAAACCGTCTTCACCGTCGCTGCTGCCGACGACGTTCCCGGCCACCTTGACCCGACGCGACTGTTCGCACTCGCGGTCGGGCTCAGTGTCGTGGCTCTCGCAGTGGTCGTCGCGACCGGGGCGTCGCACCACGCGGCAAACGCGTCTGCTGCCCTCGGTGGGTCACTCGGCGGCCTCGTCGGCTGGTCTCGGCTTTCTGACCACGAGTCACTGCCGACGCTGTCGCTTCCGGCTGCGCTCGTGTCGCTCCTCGTCGCGGGCGGGCTCTGGGTCGCTGCCGACGCGCTTCAGGTGGTTCCAATCGCGATTCTCGCGACCGGGACTGTCGTCGCGTTCATCCTCGTCGCGCCGTGGATACAGCGCCGACTGAGCAACAATGCGGCGGCTGGGCGCTCTGTCGAACGATAGTCAAACAGGGAGTCGGTTTAGGACTCCAGTCGTGCGGCGAAGAACGTCCACGGGTCGCTGTCTTCGCCGTCGGCGTCTGCTTCTTCGGCGTCAACGTCTTCTCCGTCTCTTTCGTCCGGGTTCAACGTCTCTGGCGCGCCCCACGTGTCGGTGACGCGGAACCCCGCGTTCTGTAGTTGCGCGCGCGTCTCGTCCGCGCCAGCGATGTTCCACTCCATTCGAACACCGCTTTCGAGCCAGTCGGGATTCTCGCCAGCCCACTCGTTCGACCCTTCACACAGGAGAACGCGGCCACCGGGCCGAAGGACCCGGGCGAACTCGTCGATGACCGTCTGGTGGTCGTCCATCGGAATATGAATCAGCGACCAGTAGGCGACGACGGCATCGAAGGTGTTCGATTCGAACGGGAGTGTCGTCATATCCCCCTGCAGAAGCGGTGCGTTGGCGACGTTCTCGGCGGCCCGCGACAACTGCCCGCGAGAGAAGTCGAGTCCAACCGGGTCCGCTTCGGACGCCAACCGAGACAGAATCGGTGTCCCCTGCCCACAGCCCGCGTCGAGTACGCGAGGTGACGCAGAGAGCGAGTCGAGAAACTCCGCGAGAATGTCTGTTCCATTTCCGTCACCAGTGCGCTGTTCGGCGTACACTGGAGCCAAGTCGTCGTATCCCCGACGAACGTCGTCTTTGTTCACTCTCACTGACCACTGGTGGCTCTCGATGTTGTAAGTGTCTTGTGCTGTTCTGAGAACAAATCAATCGGTTACCTTCCCAGCTCTGCCGCTCTCGGTGACGGGGTCCGAAAGATAAGAGACTGCTTGGAGTTCGTCGCGCTTAGAACTTCTCGAGGTAGCGGTCGAGTTCCCACTCGGAGACGGAGACGAGGTAGTCCTGGAACTCCTCGCGCTTCGCTTCGATGAACTTCTCGGTGACGTGGTCGCCGAGTGCGCTCTGGATGACTTCGTCCTCTTCGAGGGCGTCGACGGCCGCGCCGAGGTCCTTCGGGAGCGTCTCGATGCCGTACTCTTCGCGCTTCTGCTCGTCGAACTCGTAGATGTTCTCGCGGACCGGGTCGGGGCAGTCGAGGCCGCGCTCGATGCCGTCGAGACCGGCGTGGATGAGCGCCGCGAGAGCGAGGTACGGGTTACAGGATGGGTCGGGGAAGCGAGCCTCGATACGCGAGGCGGCCGGCGTGCGGGCGGCCGGCTTGCGGATGAGCGCCGAGCGGTTGCGGTCGGACCACGCGATGTAGACCGGCGCTTCGTAGCCGGGGACGAGGCGCTTGTAGGAGTTCACTGTCGGGTTGGCGACGGCCGTCACGGCGGGCGCGTGCTCGAGGATACCGGCGGTGAACTGCTTGGCGGTCTCGCTCAGGTCGAACTCGTCAGCACCGTCGTGGAACGCGTTCTCGCCATCCTTGAACAGCGAGATGTGCGTGTGCATCCCCGAGCCGTTGATGCGGGCGATGGGCTTGGGCATGAAGGTCGCGTGGAGGTCGTGTTCGGCCGCGATGGCGCGAACGACAGAACGGAAGGTTGCGACGTTGTCAGCCGTCGAGAGAGCGTCGTCGTACGTGAAGTTAATCTCGTGCTGGCCTTCGGCGACTTCGTGGTGCGAGGCTTCGATGTCGAAGCCCATGCTTTCGAGGCCGTAGATGATGTCACGGCGCACGTCCGAGGCGAGGTCCTTCGGCGCGAGGTCGAAGTAGCCACCGGCGTCGTTGGTCTTCGTCGTCGCACGGCCCTCGTCGTCTTCTTCGAAGAGGAAGAACTCCGGTTCGGGTGCCGCGTTGATGTCGTAGCCCATCTCTTCGGCGCGGGCGATAGCGCGTTTGAGGACGCCACGCGGGTCGCCGCTGAACGGTTCGCCTGTGGACGTGTTGAACACGTCACAGATGAGGCGGGCGGCCGCACTGTTGTCTTTCTTCCGCCACGGGAGGATGGCGAACGTGGACGGGTCGGGTTCGAGGCGCATGTCCGACTCCTGAATACGGACGAAGCCGTCGATGGACGACCCGTCGAAGTAGATGCCTTCCGTGAACGCTTTCTCCGCCTGGGACGCCGGAATCGAGACGTTCTTCACCGTGCCGAGAATGTCGGTGAATTGGAGGCGGAGGAAGTCGACGTTCTTCTCTTCGATTTCGTCGACGACTGCCTGTGCTTCGGCACTCAGGCCACCGTCAGTGACTGCATTGTCTTCCGTCATTTTCCTGGACACACGATTGGAATACCCGGAGTATAAAGACCTTTCCGCTTAATGCAATTCCCCGGTGTTCGCTGTAGAATTGGATATTCGTAAAATTCTAATGCCCCCGGACGGTTTCTCAATGTAATGACGTACGAAAACCTCGACGCCAAACTCATCAACGCACTACTCGGTGACGGTCGCGCGAGTCTGCGAAGCCTCGCCGAAGAACTCGACGTGTCGGTCACGACCGTCTCGAATCACCTTCGCGACCTCGAAGACGAGGGTGTCATCGAGGGGTACACACCGCGCGTGAACTACGACGCACTCGGCTACGACGTCACCGCCGTCATCCAACTGAAAGTCGAGGGGTCGGCCCTCCCCGACATCACAGAGCGTCTGCAGTCCGAAAAGCAGATGATTTCGGTCTACGAGGTCACCGGCGACTACGACATCATCGCTATCGGGAAGTTCCGCGACACCGACGGCATGAACACGCAAATCAAGAAGCTGCTCACCGACGCCGACATCCGCGAGTCCAACACCTCGGTCGTCCTCAACGCCGTCACCGAAAACGAGCAGTTCGAACTCGACATCGAAGAGTAGAGACTCGGACACCACTCGGTTTTACGATTATTCCGACCCTACCGAGCACTCCCAAGTCTCTACAGACGGAAGGGCAGTGTTTCGACTGGAGAATACCGGACGAGAGAGCCTGTGAGACACCCGTCTGACGGATGGCGCACACGATAGCTGTTAGTTCTCTGAAAGGGTAGTGTTTCGACTGGAGACCAACAGACTGCGGTGACTTGCGGGAGCGAACACGTGGAGATGAAGTTCCACCTTTTTGCGACCGTCACTCCGTTCCGGTCGCAAAAACCTGGAGGGAAAAAGACCGCTGGGCGGTTCCTCTGCTCAGAAGCCGTCCTCGAACACGAAGGTCCCGTTGCGCTGGACGACTTCCCCATCGACTTCGATGCGCGATTCTTCGGACATGTCGACAATCATATCGACGTGTTCGGCGCTCTCGTTGACTTCGTTGTCGTCGCCGACCGTCTCGGGGTAGGCCGACCCAACGGCCATGTGGACGGTGTCGCCCATCTTCTCGTCGAACAGCATGTTGTAGCTAAAGCGGTCGATGCTGCGGTTCATGCCGATGCCGAGTTCACCGAGGTAGCGCGCGCCCTCGTCGGTGTCGAACACGCCGTCGAGAACCTCCTCGTTTCGCTCTGCGGAGTACTCGACGACCTCGCCGTCTTCGAACGTGACGCGGACGCCCGAGACCTCGCGGCCCTGCCGGTACAGGGGCAGGTCGAAGTAGACCTCGCCGTTGACCGAGTCCTTCACGGGCGCGGTGAACACCTCGCCGCCGGGGAGGTTGTGTTCGCCCTTGTCGTTGATGGTGGTGTTGCCCGCGACGCTCATGGTCACGTCCGTCTCGTCGCCCGAGACGATGCGGACCTCCTCGGCGTCGTCCATAATCTCGACCATCTGCGCCTGCAGTTCCTCCTGTTTCTCCCAGTCGAGACTGACGGCGTCGTAGACGAAGTTCTCGTACTCCTCGGTGCTCATACCGGCGAGTTGGGCGCTGCCTTTCGCGGGGTACTGGGTGAGACACCAACGCTTCGAGAGCGCTTCTTTCTGAATCGGCTGGTAGGCCCGTCGCCACGCGGCGTTGACCTCGGGGTCTACGTCGCTCATCTCGGTCGCGTTCTCTTCGGCACGGATGTTGATGAGCACGTCCGCCTCCTCGAAGAGCGCGAGTTGGTGCGACGGCGTCTCGAACTCCTCGCTGTCCGAGGCCCGGAGGAACGCGCGGTCGAATCGGGAGTTGCTGTCGGTGGTGACGACGTACGCTCCGCGCTCGCCGAGGAGTTCACAGATGGCGGTCACGAGGTCCTCGGCGACTGGGGGTGCAGAGACGACGACGTTGTCGCCCTCCTCGACACGAGTCGAGTGGTCGACGATAGTCTGAGCATGTTCGCGGATGCGTGGGTCCATACCGCGATGTGAGTCTTCGCACACCAAACACATTTCGAAGCGCAACTATTGCCGGTGCAGTGACGCCGCGGCGAGTGACCCCCGTTTATTTCTCACTCGGGGCGGTCTCTTCGTGCGATGATAGACCTTCGCAGCGATACGGTTACACTCCCCTCCGAGGAGATGCGCGCGGCCGCGAAAGACGCCGAGGTCGGCGACGACGTCTATGGCGACGACCCGACGGTGAACGAACTCGAAGTGCGCGCCGCCGAACTGGTTGGCAAGGAGGCCGCGCTGTTTGTCCCCTCCGGCACGATGGGCAACCAGATTGCTGCCCGCGTCCACACCGACCCCGGACACGAGGCGCTCGTCGATACCGAAGCCCACGTCTACAAATGGGAGGTTGGCGGCTTCGCCGAACTGTCGAATCTGCAAATCCGCGCCTTCGATGCAGGCGAGCGGGCCGCCCCGACGCCCGAGCAAGTACGCGAGCACGCACGCGAAGAATCCCTCCACGTCGCTGGGACGGGGCTGCTCTGTCTCGAAAACACGCACAACGCTCGCGGCGGCGTCGCAATCCCGAAAGCCGATATCGACGCGGCGGCCGAGACAGCTCACGACCTCGACATTCCGGTCCACCTCGACGGTGCTCGCCTGTTCAACGCCTGTGTCGCGCTCGACGAGGACCCGGCGGCGATGGTCGAGCAGGTCGATACCGTGATGTTCTGTCTGTCGAAGGGACTCGGCGCACCCGTCGGGTCGATTCTCGCCGGTTCCGAGGCGTTCGTAGAGCAGGCTGTTCGCGTTCGCAAGCAGTTCGGCGGCGGCATGCGGCAGGCTGGCATCATCGCCGCGCCCGGACTCGTCGCCCTCGACAACGTCGAGCGCCTCGCCGACGACCACGAGAACGCCCGCATCCTCGCCGACGGACTCGACGACATCCCCGGGCTGTCGGCTCCGACGCCGGACACGAACATCGTCGTCGTCGACTCCGAAGGTGCAGGATTGACTGCCGAGGAATTCGTCGGGCTGTGTGATGACGTGAGTGTCCTTGGCGGGACGTTCGGCGAGTTCCACACGCGTTTTACGACGAACCTGAACGTGTCGCGCGTGGAGGTCAAAGAAGCAGTCGAGCGAGTTGCGAAGGCAGTGCAATCGAAGTAGGCTGTCTTCCCGCTAGAACGCCAGTCCGACGACGAGCCACAGGACGCCGCCGAGGGCGAGTGCGGCACCCACCGCCTTCGCTAATACGCGCTGGAGTTGCTCGGCTTTCTCTGGCGACTCTTTCCACTCCTTCGGCGGAACTACGTTCCGAACCGACATCGGCTGTCTGTACATGTAGCCGCCGGCGGCGATGAACATGAGCGGTGGAACGAGTAGTGCGAGGTCCATCTATAGCTCGGGTTCGATGTAGACGAAGTGGACGCGGTCGTCTTCGGACTTGAGCGTCTCTTCGATTTCGGTGATGTAGTCGTCTAGCTCCTCTGTGCTGAGACTCGAATTGAAGCTCACGTCGAGCGTGACGAGTAGCTTCTCAGCCCCGACGTAGGACGCCCTGAACTTATCGACGTGGGAGACCATCGGGTGGTCTCGAACGAGTTTGCGAAGCCGCTGTTCTTCTCGCGTCGGCACGCTCTCACCGATGAGGAGACGCTTGTTCTCCCACGCGAGCGCGATTGCGAAGCCCATGAGCATAATCCCGATGAGGAGCGCGGTGGCAGCGTCGTACATCTCGTTGCCTGTGTATTCGGTCAGTCCAATGCCGATGAGGGCGAGCACCGCGCCACCGAGGGCGACGGCGTCCTCGGTGAACGCAGTCAGCGTCGTCACGTCGCTGGTCTCGCGGAACGCTTGCACCAGTCCGTCCCACTCGTACTCGTTTATCTGGCGGCGGAGTTCGGCGTTCGCCTTCACGAAGGCGTACGTCTCGAAGACGATGGCACCGACGAGGATGGCGGCGTTGACCCAGACTGGACGAAACTCCATCCCGAAGAGGAGAACTGCCTCACCACCGCCACCGTGGCCGGGGTGCATCAGGGCGTTGTAGCCGTGTTTTGCAGACTCCCACCCGGCGATGCCGAAGAGCATCACCGAGACGAGAAACGAGTAGAAGAACTGCGCTTTGCCGAAGCCGAACGGGTGTGATTGGGTCGCCTTGCGCCCACTGTATCGGATTCCGATGAGGAGAAACACCTGATTCCCCGTGTCCGAGATGGAGTGGTACGTCTCCGAGAGCATGGAGGGACTCCCGGTCGCGAGAAAGCCGAGGAATTTGAGAATGGCGATGGCCCCGTTCGCAAACAGGGCTGCGATGACGACTGACGTGCTGCCTGCCATATCGTGGGCCACTCTGCCCGCCCGGATAGTGTTTCCGTCGTCGACATGACCGACTCCACGCCGCGGTCGGTAGGTTTCAATGCCCCCGTTGCATAGGTCGCCACATGCTCGTCGTCCTCTCTGACACCCACAGCACAGACAGTCATCGACTCTCTGGTTCTGTCCTCGATGCGGTCCACGACGCCGACCTCGTCGTCCACGCCGGGGACTTCATGCGCGAGTCCGTCCTCGACGACTTCATCGACGAGTCGAATCGGTTCCTCGGCGTCTACGGCAACAACGACGATGCGGAGATTCGCGACCGAATTCCTGACGCTCGAAACTTCACGTACGGCGGCGTCGAGTTTGCGATGACGCACACCCGGCGCGGCGGTGGCACCGCGCTCTCACTTTTCGGACGCGAACGCGGTGCTGACGCCGTTATCTTCGGCCACAGCCACCGACCGACAGTCGAAACTGGCGGCGAAGTTGCGCTTCTCAACCCGGGGAGTCACGCCCAACCGCGGGGCAACCGCGAGGCGTTCGCGGAGTTGGAAGAACTGCCTGATGGCGGACTTCGCGGTCGGTTGGTCGCGACTGACGGCGACGTATTCGAGACGTTCAGAATTCTCCCGCGGGACTGAGTGTGTAGTTTCCCTCTCCATCGAGGGGCGACAGGAGGGGGTCAGCAGGGAGGTTCGGAGGGGGCCGAAAGAATCAGCGGGGGGCAGTGCTTGGTTGGGGGGCTGTTCGAGGCCGCGTTAGGAGGACGACGGGGGGCAGGGGCACGGAACTGGGGAGGGTGGAATCACCCGTCGTCGGGGACCGAACGCAGCCTCTACCCAACCAATAGTGTGGTGAGACCAAATACACTCCGTAGGCTAAAAGAGGTGTTTTAGCTACGTAGCAGGCCAAGCGTAACCCACGCGACGAGGACTGTCAGCCCTCCGAGGAAGAACAGCGCGCCCGGCGAGAGCGACCCAATCGCATCCGCGATGCCCGACGACGCAGTCGTGATTTCGACCGCCGTGTCCGTGACGTACTGGGTTGTCGTCGTCGCCGTCTCGGTTGCGGCCGTCTCGGTCGCCGCCGGTTCCGCGGTCGGCATCGGCGTCGACGTCGCTGTCTCGGTCGGAGCGTTGGTCGCGGTCTCGACGACTGTCTCAGTCGCTTCCTCGGTCACGGTTTGTGTCCCCTCGTCACCCGCTGTCCAAGTTGCCTCCTCAGTCGTCGTCGCCTCCGAGATTCCGACATCGCCGCCGTCGGACGTCGTCGCCGACTCTGTTTCTATCGTATCTGACTGTCCACTCGCCGTGGTGGCGTTTGCGCCGTCGTATTTTGCGGTCGTCGAAGCGTTGCCCGTGCTGACAGCACCGTCACCACCACCGTCTCCGCCGCTTGCGCTACTTCCCATCGCGAACGGCGTAATTGGGCCTGTCCTCGCGAGGCGGTTGACAACGGCCGCGCCGATACCGAGGACGCCGACGCCGCCGATGAGACGCGAGAGCGCGCTCTTGAGTCCTTTCGTCTCCTCGTCGCGCCCGGCGACGACGACGAGGGCGCGGTCCGAGGGGGCATAGACGTTCATTTCGCGGCCTTTCTCGGAGTAGCGCGTGCCGGTGACTTCGATGAGGCCCGCGTCCGAGAGATTTCCGAGGTGGTACTGGACGTTCTGGAGGGACGTATCGACTTCCGTCGCGAGTTCGGAGGATGTCGCGGGCGACTCGTGGAGTGCAGAGAGCATCGACCGGGCGGTAGACGAGGAGATAGCGCCGAGAAAGTCGTCTGCCTCCTCGCTGTCGAGGCCGATGACCCGTGGGTCGCGTTCTTCCCGGTCGTCGTCCGAGCCACCGGAAAGGGAGGGAATGAGGTCGGCCATCTGTTCGCCGTACTCACCTGCCACGTATGAGTGTTGATGTTCTTGCAGGACGACACGCCGAAATTGCTATACTTCGGGGACTCGGAGACGTGCCACATGACTGGTCTTCTGGTCGTTGACGGCATCGTCGACTTTCTGGCGGGTGACCCCGTCTTCACGGGGCTGCTCGTCTTGATGCTGCTTTTCGTCTTCTTCGCGTATCTCCTCGTTCGACGGACCCTCTTGGGCCTGCGCGAGGGATACGACGACGCCCGGAAGCGATAGGATGTCCTTACGACTCCCCATGCGTAACCGAGGTGTTCGTCCGTGGTAGCTACCGGCGCAGTCGGGACGTTCGTCGTCGCAGCACTCGCGAGTCTCTTCATGGCGTGGGCTATCGGCGCGGGGTCGTCGGGGTCGACGCCGTTTGCCCCGGCTGTCGGCGCGAACGCAATCTCCGTGATGCGCGCGGGCTTTATCGTCGGCCTGCTCGGGTTCGGCGGTGCGGTTCTCCAAGGTGCAAACGTCACCAACGCCGTCGGAAACGAACTCATCGGCGGCGTCACGCTGACGGCACCCGCCGCGGTCGTGGCACTTCTCACGGCTGCTGTGCTCGTCGCGCTCGGCGTCTTTGCGGGCTACCCAATCGCCACGGCGTTCACCGTAACCGGGGCTGTCGTCGGCGTCGGCCTCGCGATGGGCGGCACTCCAGCGTGGCCCAAGTACCAACAAATCGCCGCTCTGTGGGTGCTTACGCCGTTCGTCGGCGGGAGTGCGGCATACGCCACCGCCCGCGGCCTGCGCGCCGAACGAATCTCCGAGGTCTGGGCAGTCCCTGCTCTCGCGGGGGTTGTCGGCGTTCTCGTCGCGAACATGGAGTTCGCGGCGTTCGCTGGCCCCGGCGAATCAGCCTCGATTGCGCGACTTGCGGCTCGCTCGTTGGTCGTCAGTGCAGGCGTCGGAACCGAGACGCTCTGGTTCGTCGCGTCCATGCTCGGGGTCGGGCTCATCGCTGCCGCGGTCGTCGGACGCTGGGTCACAGTCGACATCGCGTCGGGACAGCAGCGATTCCTGCTCGTCCTCGGTGGGCTCGTCGCGTTCTCTGCTGGCGGGTCGCAGGTCGGCCTCGCTATCGGGCCGCTCGTCCCGCTTCTCGACGTTGTGACCGTTCCGCTCCCGGCGCTCCTCGTCGGCGGCGGTCTCGGTCTGCTCGCCGGGTCGTGGACAGGCGCGCCGCGGATGATTAAGGCGCTCGCGCAGGACTACTCCTCGCTCGGGCCGCGCCGTTCTATCGCCGCGATGATTCCCTCGTTCGCCATCGCACAGACGGCGGTCGCTCTCGGCGTCCCCGTCTCGTTCAACGAAATCATCGTCAGCGCCATCATCGGCTCTGGATACGCCGCGAGCGGTGCTGGCGTCTCCGGGCGGAAGATGCTCTACACTGTCCTCGCGTGGATTGGGTCGCTACTCCTCGCATTTACCCTCAGTTACGGCGGGTTTACGCTCGTGTCGAGCGTACTCTCCGTGTGACTGTTCGCGCCCTCCGTACCGCACTCGCGACACTCGTTGCCGCTCTGTGGGCCGTCTTCGGCGTCTACCACGTCGCGATGGGGGTCGTCACTGGCCTCTCGATTCGTGGGGTTACGTTCGGAAGCGTCGGCCTCGGAGCGTTCGCTCTCTCGGTTCTCTTCTGGAGACGGTCACGGCGGCTCACCACGGGAACTGAGACGAACCAAGAGTTGGTCGTGCTCGCGGTGGCGTCGCTCGCGCTGATACTCGTCTCGTTCACGCTCCTCGGGTGAAAACAGAGCCGAAGGCGGCTCAGGCGTCGGTCTCGACTTCTGCCTCTTCTTCGTCGTCGATGTCCTCGGTACCGTCTGTGCCGCCGACGTTGGTCTGGATGCGCGCTTTCATGATGCGCGTGTTGTCCACCTGCTCGATGCGGATGACGATGTCGTCGTAGGTGATTTCTTCGCCCTCTTCGACGAGACGGCCCGCGCGGTTGAAGATGAAGCCGGCGAGCGTCTCGAACTCCTCGCCCTCCGGGAGTTCGATACCCAGAATCTCGTTGACCTCGTCGATGTTGACCTCTCCGCGGACGAGGAAGGTATCTTCGTCGACCTCCTCGAATGGCTCTTCCTCGTCGCCTTCGAGGATGTCGCCGACGATTTCTTCGACCATGTCTTCGAGCGTGATGAGACCCTCTGTGGTCCCGAACTCGTCGATGACGATGACCATCTGCATTCGGGTGTCCTGCATCTCGGCCATCAGTTCGTCGACGTTCTTCGATTCGGGGACGTGGAGCGTCGGCGAGACGATGTCGGCGAGGCTGATGCCGCGTTCGCCGTAGTACTTCTCACGGACGAGGTTGCGGATGTTGACGATGCCGATGACGTTGTCGAGGTTGCCGTCGTAGACGGGCACGCGCTCGTGGTCGGCCTGGACGCAGGTTTCGATGGCCTCGTCGATGGTCGCGTCCTTGGAGACGGCGGTCATGTCCAGCCGCGGGGTCATGACCTCCTTGGCAATTGTGGAGTTAAAGCGGAAGATGCGGTCGAGCATCTCGCGCTCTTCTTCCTCGATGACGCCCTCGCGCTCGCCCGTCTCGATGAGGTTCTGAATCTCGTCGCGCGTGACGTACGTCGTCTCGATGGCCGTCTGGCCACCGGTGACCTTGTTGATGACCCGGGTTAGGTAGTCGAAGAAGACGACGAGTGGCAACAGCAGCAACTCGGCGTACTTCAGGGGGCGCGCGATGCGGAGCGACCACGACTCGGTGTTTTCGACGGCGTAGGACTTCGGCGCGCTCTCGCCGAACAGCAGGACGATTGCCGTGATACCGAACGTCGCGATGGCGACGGCTTCGCCCTGTTGGAAGCCGACAAACACCAAGAGCCCGGTCGAGATGGACGACATCGCGATGTTGGCGATGTTGTTACCGACCAGGATGGTCACGAGGAGGCGGTGCGGGTCGTCTTTCAGTGCTTTCACCCGTTTTGCACCGGGGACTCCCTCTTCGACCATCGAGTCGACACGGTGTTTCGCCAGCGAGAACATCGCAATCTCGGAGGAAGAGAAGAACGCCGAGAGTGCGATAAGCACGATAATTGCAGCCACTCCGAGGGCAGTGATTACGTCGTCACCAACCGGGAGGTTCGAGACCTGTGCGGCCGCGAGTATCGTGGCTGGAAATATTGGTAGCAGCGGCAAACCCATGTAACTACAAAGTCTTGCATGGGACCGAAATTAAGAGTTGCCCTCGGACGCATCGGCAGTCGGCGTCGGGGAACGACATTTTCCAACCCAGAGACGGCATTGCGGCCCAGATACCCGGGAGCGAAGCGCTTAGGATGGAAAGTTCCTAACGACCCCCCATGTCCGACGACCAGCCGGCGATTACACTGTATCGGTTGCAGGCGTGTCCGTTCTGCGAGCGCGTCGTCCGCGTCCTCGAAGAAAAAGGGCTGGACTACCACTCGCGCTTCGTCGAACCGATGCACTCCGACCGCGACGTCGTCAAGCGCATCTCCGGCAAGCGAACCGTCCCTGCCATCGTCGACGAGAACACCGGCGTCACGATGTCTGAGTCGGCGAACATCGTCGAGTACCTCGAAAACACCTACGAGGGGGCCGCATAATGGTCGATTTCGAAATCGTCGAACTCCCCGACCACGACGCGCCCGCCGTCGGCGACACCGCGCCGGACTTCACCCGCCCGCTCGTCGAGGACGAATACTGGGAAGACGCCTCGCTGTCGGACCTGACCGACGACGGTCCTGTTCTCCTCGTCTTCCACACGATGGACGGCGCGTTCCCCGCGACGTACATCTGGAACAACCTTCGCGACCGCGGCGTCCCAGACGACATCCAGGCGGTCGGCGTCTCCATCTCGTCGCCCTACGAGCACAAGACGTTCCTCGCGGAACGCGGGGTCGACGCCAAGTTCTTCTCGGACCCCGCCGCAGGCATCGCCACCGAATACGGCATCGAAAACGACCTCGACGACATGGCTGGCATCACCGAACACCGGCCTGCGGTCTTCCTCCTCGACGAGTCGCGCGAGATTCAGTACCGGTGGGTCGCCGAAGAGTGGCCGGACTTCCCGGACTACGACGAGGTCGCTGCCGCTGTCTCGGACCCGTAGCAGACGCCATCTTTCCGAGACGCCCACACGCCACGAATACCGGCTTTCGTCACCCTTTTTCTCACCTCCCGCTTCGATTCAGCTATGAGTGACGACGCGCCGACCAACGACGACGTTCACCGAGCGGCCGCCGCCATCCGCGACGGCGACGCGGTCGTCTACCCGACAGAAACAGTCTACGGAATGGGTGCCGACGCCACCTCACCCGAGGCCGTCGAACGTGTCTTCGACATCAAAGGCCGCGACCGCGACAAACCGCTTTCGGCCGGCTTCCCGGACGTCGATTCGGCGCTCGACTACGTCGAAGTAACCGACCGCGAGGAAGCGTTCATGCGTCGGTTCCTTCCCGGTCCGGTGACTGTCGTCGTCGAACGCCGCGATAGCCTGCCGGACGTCCTCGTCTCCAGCCGCGAGCGGGTCGGCGTCCGCGTCCCTGACCACGAACTCGCGCTCGAACTCTTCCGCGCAGCTGAAACACCCGTGACGGCCACGAGTGCGAATCTCTCCGGCGCGGGGAGCATCACGAATCCGTCGCAACTCCCCGACGAGATTCACGACGCCGTCGCGTTCGTCCTCGACGGCGGCACGACACCCGGTACGGAGAGTACGGTCGTCGACCCCGGACAGGGAATCATCCACCGCCGCGGCGCGATGGCCGACGACATCGAAGCGTGGCTCGAAGACGAGTCGTAACGGCTGCGACTTCAGGACCGGGTAGCACTCACTGTCTTCTTTAGAACCCGAGCAACGACTTCAACGACCGCGTTTTCACCCCGCATTCGGTCCGATAGGAACACCCGTCGCACTTCGCCGAATCTTGGAGTCGCGGCGGGACGAAGTCGAGTTCGCGAGCGACGCGAAGCGCGCGCCGGTAGGCTGCTTTGTTTCTCGTGGTCAGTTCGACCGTCCTGACGACACCGACTGCCGGGTACTCCACGATGGCTCGCGGCACCTCGGCCTCGCGCTCCCACGCCAGCGCCTTCGCGAGCGCGACGGCTCTCACGCGCTGCGGTTCCCAGACGCCCTGTTCTGGTGGCGAACCGGGCGACACGAACGACGGAATCGGTGGGTCGCCGACGAGTTTGTGCGCGATGCCGCGACAGTCCTTTCCCGTGAGGAGGACGTCGCGGGCGACCGGTTCCGTCAGTGCCTCCCACTCCTCTCGCCTCCGTAGTTCTCGGAGGTTCGCGCGGTAGTCATCTGGGGATGTCGCGAGTGGGCGCGTCGTGAGTTCGTCGTCACTCGCGTCGGCGAGCGTTGGATACTCGAAGGCGAGTGCTCGAATCGCGTCGACCGACGATGGCGGTTCTCGCGTCTCTTCGCGGCGGGCGTAGTACAGTTGCCGCGGGCAGTAGGCGGCGTGGGCGAGGTCCGACGCGGCGACCAGCGACGACATGGCGCGTCTGGCCGCGCTTTCGTATTTATGTGTTCGCCGCCCTAGACAATCGACATGGCATCGACGTCCGTCCGCTCGTGGGTTCGAATGACGCGCCCCGAACTGGCCGTGTTCGTCTCCGGCGTCACCAGCATGGGACTGGAGATTCTCGCCGGGCGGATGGTCGCACCCGAGTTCGGAAGCAGCATCTACACGTGGGGGAGCATCATCGGCGTCTTCCTCGCCGCGCTGAGCCTCGGCTACCACCGGGGCGGCCAGCGTGCGTCCAACGCATCCACCACCGCACTCGTCTGGGTGTTCATCGCCACGGCGGCGTACATCGCGGGTCTCATCCTCCTCGGAGACTTCTTCTTGCAGACGACCGCGACGCTCCCGCTTCCTAACCGGTTCGCCTCGCTTCCGGCGGTCACACTGCTGTTCGGCCCGCCGACGTACCTCCTCGGCTACGTCAGTCCGTACGCGGCGGAACTGTCGGGACAGTCGGACGTTGGCGCGGCCTCAGGCCACGTCTACGCCGTGGGAACCGTCGGCAGCATCATCGGTGCGTTCGCGACCACGTACCTCCTCATCCCGTCGCTGAGCGTCGTCGATATTGGACTGGTCTTCGGCGTTATCTCAGTCGGCACGGCGCTATACCTCGCGCGGCCGAGCATCGGCTCGCGGGAGACTGTCTGGAGTGTCGGCATCGTCGTCCTTCTCGTCCTCGCGGCGACGACTGGGAGTATCGGCCTCGACGACCGCGGGACCACCGTCTACCACACCCAGACCGCCTATCAGGAACTCCGCGTCGTCGACGCCGGTGGGACGCGAACGCTCTATCTCGACGGGCAACCCCACAGCGCGATGGACCTCGACGACCCGACGCGGCACGTCTTCGATTACACCTCGTACTTCCACGTCCCGTTCCTCCTCTCGGACGACATCGACCGAGTGTTGTTCGTCGGCGGCGGCGGGTTCACCGGCCCGCGGGTGTTTCTGGAGAAATATCCTAACATGACCGTCGACGTGGTCGAAATCGACCCCGAAGTCGTCTCGGTCGCAAAGGAGTACTTCGACGTCGAGGAATCGGACCGGCTGAACGTCTACACGATGGGTGGGCGGCAGTACCTCCAAGAGACGAACCAGACGTACGACCTCATCGTCCTCGACGCCTATCGGAAAGATAGGGTCCCGTTCGAGTTGACTACGGTGGAGTTCATGCGACTCACCTCGGAACGACTCGACGAGGACGGCATCCTCTTTGCCAACATCATCTCCGCGCCGAGCGGCCCCGCCTCGAAGTTCTACCGCGCCGAGTATAAGACGATTAACCAGGTCTACCCGCAGGTGTACAGTTTCCCCACCGCGGGGAGCGTCGTCGTCCAGAACATCGAGGTGGTGGCGACGAAGAACTCGACGCTCGTCACCCGAAACGAGTTGCAGCAGCGGAACCGCCAGCGCGACGTGGGCGTCTATCTTGCGTCCGAAGTCTCGACCTACCGGAACAGCGAACCGACCGACGACGTGCCGATTCTCCGCGACGACCGCGCTCCGGTCGATAGCCTCATGGACCCGATGGTCGGCCAGCGATACGTCATCCAGCAGTCGAACGAGAGCGAGCGGACCGAAACCAACAGCAGTGGGAGTGACCCGCCCGAGAACGACGGCAGCGGAAGTGACCGAAACGAAGTCGATGCGAAGGTGATTGCTGCCGCCACCCGCCGTTAGCGAGGCATTAGCTAACACGCTTCTGTGCGTTTGTCAAGAGAATGAGCCAATACCGGCAGTCGGTATTCGCGTCGATACTCCCTAATCGACTCCTCCAGCCAATCAAGCAACACGGCGTGGCGGGTGCAACGCGAAAGGCACTCACCAGTCCGATGGCAGTGTATCGGCATCTCTCGTCCGCCGGAACGACGGAATTGCTGCCGAGACACCGGTATGAATCCCCGCCGTCCCCGAACGAACTCGAATCGTTCGTCTCGGACCTCGGAATCGAAGCGACGCGTCGTGACGTCACCGACGCGTGGCTCGCACTCGCGGGCGACGAACAGTTCCGTGCGGAGTTGACGGCGTCGTTCCGGCGAACTGCGACCGGTCCGGACATGTTCTACCACAACTGGCGCGACGTTCTCTCCGCTCTCGTTCGACTCACGGAACCTGAGATGGTGGTCGAAACCGGCGTTCGTGGGGGGCTGAGTGCAGCGTATCTATTGAGTGCCCTCGACCAAAACGCCCGCGGGTCCCTCGTTTCTATCGACCTCGGAGATACCTCGGTGTTGCCCGCAGACCTCGACGACCCAGAAATCGGGTGGCTCGTCCCCCAGCGACTCCGGGAGCGCTGGGAGTTACGCTTGGGTGACTCGACAACCGAACTGCCGTCTGTCCTCGACGACAGCACGGACCTGTTCTTCAGCGACGTTCCGAATGTCATCCTCCGAGACGAGTTGGCGATAGCGGCGACACGGATGCGCCCGGGGTCGCTTATCGTTACCTGTTGCCCCGCTGGGTCGGCCGCCGAAGCGACGTGGAACGAGTTCGCCGACGCCGCGCTCACGAACACCGCGCGAGCGACGCGATGGGTGTCTGAAGGCGGTCGTTCGGACCTCTGTGCCGGTATCTTGGGGGACGACGGCGCGGGTGGATTCGAGGCGTAAATCGCGCTGCATTCGTCTCCGCACTACTTCTCCGATGGCCTGCTTCACCCCTCAGACTGCCAGTCGAAGGCTCGCGACAGGTCGTGTGGGATGTGGCCGCCGCCTCGTTCTGCCCGCTTCAGATACCGGCGGAGGTCGCTTCGATACTCGGGGTGCGCGCAGTGTTCGACCATCTCTTCGGCTCGCTCTCGTGGTGAGAGTCCGCGCAAGTCGGCGACGCCCTGTTCCGTAATCACGACCGAGATATCCTGTTCGGTGTGGTCGACGTGCGGAACCATCGGCACGATGCGCGAGATGGCGCCCTCCTTTGCGGTCGACGACAGCGCCACAATCGGAATGAGCGCGTTGCGGTTGAAGTCTCCGCTCCCGCCGATGCCGTTCATCAGGTGCGTCCCACCGAGGTGCGTCGAATTAACGTGTCCATAGAGGTCGACTTCGAGGGCGCTGTTGACGCCGACGACACCGAAGCGGTTGACGACCGCCGGGTTGTTGGAGATGTCCGACGGCCGGAGCACGACGTTCTCTGCGTAGCGGTCGATGTCTTCGCAGAGCCGGTCTTGGCCGTCTTGGGACAGCGCGAGAGAGGTCGCACTCGCCACGTCGAGCAGTCCGTCGTCGAGCAGGTCCAAGAGGCCGTCCTGTATCACCTCGCCGTAGTAGTTGACCTCGCGGTCGCCGAAGTCGAAGTCGCCGAGCGCGCCCATAAGCGCGTTTCCGAGACTTCCGACGCCGAACTGGAGTTGAACCGACTCCGCAAAGACCGGGTTGTCGTGAATCTCGTCGGCCAGAAACTCCAGGAGGTTCGCAGCGATAGCGCGGTCGGCCGCGGTCGGTTCGCGGAACGTGTAGGAAGTGTCTCGGCGCTCGGTTCTCGTGACGCCGACGAGCTTCTCGCTCGGGAACTGGATTCGCGACGTCCCGATTCGCTCGCCGGGGTGAGTCAGCGGAATCGGCTCGCGATTGGGCGGTCGCCCCGGCCGGTAGACGTCGTGTATCGCTTCGAGCTCTCGCGGGAGCGAGTCGTTGATTTCGACGATGAGGCGGTCTGCGGCGGCGACGTATGCGGGGGTTGGACCGATAGATAGCGAGGGAACGAACCAGTCGTCGCCTATGGCGACTGCCTCGACGACCGCGATGTCGACATCGACGTGCTGCCCGAGTTCGATTTCGTCACTGAGGCGGGAGATGTGGCTGTCGTGAAACGCGATTTGGCCCTCGTTAATCGCCGCACGGGCCTCCGGTGTGACCTGATAGGGATACCGGCGCTCGATAGCTCCCGCTTCGACGAGCCGCGTGTCTATCTCTTCGCCGACGCTGCCGCCGCTGACGATGGTCAACGAGAGGTCGCGGTCGCTCTCGGCGAGTGCGAGCGGCACGGCCTTCGGGTAGCCGACGCTCCCGAACCCGCTCGTCGCGAGGGTTGCATCCGCCGGAATCGATGCCGCGAGCGTCTCGGCATCTTGGACGGTGACTGACCCGTGGATTCGATTCTCGCTCGGCTGGCTGTGGTTTTCGTCGGTCATCTCAGTTCACGTCCTCCGGTTGGGTACCGATTCCTTCCAGCCAGCCGGGTGGCGTGGCTGCGCTCGGTTGGGCGGACTCGCGTTTCAACACCATCGCGGTTCGTTCGAGCGACAACACGGGGTCGCCGTCTTGGTTGTACGCGCGAAGCTCCGTCGTGACGAGGCCGACGTGGTTTCGCGACTCGCTCGGACGGGTTTCGAGCACCTCCGATTCGGCGAATATCGTATCGCCGTGATAGACCGGTGCGTGGTGTTTGACCTTGTCGTAGCCGAGATTCGCCGTCGCGTTCATGGTCACGTCGATGACGCTCATGCCGACCGCGAGCGCGATAACGACCGTCCCGTTGACGAGGCGTTCACCGAACTCCGTCTGGCTCGCGTAGGCCTCGTTGAAGTGCATTGGATTGAGGTTCATCGTCACGTTCGTCAGCCACACGTCGTCGGTCTCGGTGACGGTTCGGCCGAACGGGTGTTTGTACACGTCGCCGACGCGGAAGTCTTCGAAGAAACGTCCGTGCCAGCCGCTGACGAGTCGGCGTTCGGATGTGTCGGTCGAGCGTTCGGTCATTGACACTCAGTTTCGCGCTCCGAACGTTACTCTGTTCTGTCGAGGGCGTCCCGGTAGGCACGCGGTCCCGCGACGGCGGCGGTTCCGAGTACCATCAGCATCACTCCCGTTTCCAGTCGTTGGCTCGCGACGACAGCGGGCGTGAGCATTCCGGTCAAAAGGAGGACGCCGACGAGAAACATGATACTGCCGAGGACATCGAGTGGTTGAATATTCACCTTGGTTGAGGTGATTCCCGCTCGTCGCAAAAGTCTTATTGCTGTTATTTGGGAGACCGCGGTGACGGATGGCGATTACTGTCTGAAAAATTCTATCTCGAATCCATTTAGAATGTGGACGATGAGAGATTGACCTTTCTCCCCGGTTACTTCCCATTGCGTACTGCGCTGGGCACGCTCCTGGTCTTTCGAACTGCGTTGGGTGTGTTCCTCGTCTTCCATCTGCTCCGCTTCGACCTGTACGTCGTACGTTCCGGGGCGAGCAACGTCAGTGTGTGTCGAGCGATAGCCGTGCGCTGGCGGTTTTTGGACTCTCTCACGGTATACTTGCTTGGGACCCGAAAATAGTCCGCCGTCACGTCGTATCGTAATTTCGACCCAAATTTTCTGTTCTGTGAGGTTCCCAACCTGAATATTCCCGCTCTCATTGGGGGGTAGCGAACAGCCAGCAAGCGGAACGGTTCCGACAGTTGCGGCGATGAATTGACGTCTGGAGGGCACAATTGTTCAATGAATTGCCATGAGTATACGTCTTTTGTATCTCACGTCCTCCAAGCACAGAATCACTAAAGAATATTCGACAAACAAGATATAAATAATAACTAGGGGTGTGAATAACGTTTTATCACATAGTCAATTATCTTTCATAATTTCAATTGTCCGTTCGATATCTATGTCTGGTGTGTCACTGTATATGACCTCTGGACCTGCACAGTGGTGAATCACTTCAAAGCTATAGCTTTGACTCAAATTGACATCCATCTCTCTGACATCTTTCTCTATATCCGCTGCTTCGAAGTCCCACTGAACACCTACTGTGTCTTTTTGACCGGTAGGAAGCTCTTCTCCATCAACTCCGTAATCAAACTTCCAGTCTGTATATTCGTAAGGTTGCGGATCATACTCTACACTTGAGTAATATGCGATTGAAGGTCCCGCACTGATTGGTCCTAACCCAACAGAAATTGAGAATTTGATGTCATCATCTTTTTCGTCCTCACCTGGTTTTTGTGCATCTGTACATAATACAGTTTGGTCCTGGGCTTCAGGATAACCAACTCTGAAATTAGCTTCGGTCCCTTGAATATACCAAGACCCACCACCATAGATCCCACACCCCTTGTCTGGGTCTTTTATCTCCGGTTGTTCACTGAAGTATCCCTGTAGATGCCAAGTGTTGGATTCATGTTCGACTAACTTCTCAGGATCATCGTCAACAGGCCCACTTTCATCCACCGTTGCGAACCCGTGGTACTTCCAGCCTGTGATGTTATTTCCGTCTTTGTCATCTGATTCAACAGGTTTCTGATCGACAGGTTTGTACCCCATTATCGATCACCCTGAAGCTTCGTCTGTTGAAGAACGCTTTTCCAGTCGCTATCGTGTCCCTTTGGGCGAAGTGTGAACGCAACTTTACGCCTATTTTTCTCGAAGTACCCGCCGATACCGCCATCATCAACCGCAGTAAGGCTAACATATTTAGCGGGGATATCGTTTGCATTCTTTTTGCTCAGGTTCTTTTTATCTTTCTTGAATTTATGCTTTGTTTTACTAAATTTATTCCGTGACTTTGTGGTCATCTCTGACGTATTTAATTTATTCATGTTGAATTTCTTATTCCCAACTCGGAGGTTCCCTGTGAGATCACTGTGTAAACCATTCATCTGTGCAGAAGCATCACCCAGTATTTCGTGGGTCACTGGGTCGTAGGCAACACCAGTATACTTTGATCCACTGTTTTTAGCCGCGACAGTTGGTACTACCGTGGTTCCAAGCATACCTGCACCAATGGTTTTCAACACAGTTCTTCTCTTCTGGGTTGGAGGGCGTTTACCCATACTATCTTGTCAACCAGAAATAAATTAAAACTTTCTAACTATAATTGGTAACTACTATTATATGGGTTGAATCAATATTGTATATGTAGCGAATTACAATCGACTAATGTATTAGGAAATTTGATCTTAATGGTGATTGCGTATACAAAATTCTAGTTTTCACAACAGTGAGTTTTTAGGAATGGGTTAGAAGAGCAATTCTCTTCAGAAGACTGATTATAGTTTGTGTTTTGAAGATGGTATTTGTTACTGACGAATATACTCTGCTGAACTTTCTCAACTCGCTGGTACACCAAGAAATCGTGGGTGACGTGGCGACCACAATGCCCGCATTCCCGAGGCTTCGCCTCGGTGAACAGGAGCATCACGCCAACCACCGCTGTTGGCTGTTAAAACCGGCAAAATTAGCCGAATTCCCCTTAATGGGTATGGGACCGCCCGGATTTGAACCGGGGTCACGGGCACCCAAGGCCCGAAGTATACCAGGCTAACCCACGGTCCCGCATATACGTCTCTCCTCGTCTTGGAGTAAAGGGTTTCGTTCCTCGATTTTCAGGTGAGGGGGAAGAAATACGCCACTCCGAGGGTCGTCACAATGCCGAGAACCAGCTGTAGCGGGCCGCCAACGCGAATATAGTCCGTGAATTTGTACCCGCCCGGGCCGTACACGAACAGATTCGTCTGATAGCCGACCGGCGTCATGAACGCGGTCGAGGCAGCGAACATCACGGCGAGGACGAACGAGAAGGGTCGCGCGCCCAACGTCGTCGCCGCCTCGATGGCCACCGGAATCATGAGCACGACACTCGCGTTGTTCGAGATGATGTTCGTCAGCAGCGCCGTCACGAAGTAGAACACGCCGAGGACGCCGAGAAGCGGGAGGACCGTCCCCGACATCACGACCAGCTCGGCGAGGAGGGCGGCCGCGCCCGAGGTCTCCATGGCGATGCCCAACGGGATGACACCTGCGAGGAGGAAGATGACGTCCCACTGGACGGCGTCGTACAGTTCGGGCGGCCGGAGACACTTCGTCGCGACCATCGCGAGTGCGCCCATGAGTGCCGAGACGACAATCGGGACGAAATCGAGTGCCGCGAGGGCGACGACGCCCGCGACGATGCCGACAGCGACGGGAATCTTCGACTCGCGGTAGTCGTGGCGCTCGATTTCCTGTGCGACGATGAAGTTTCGGTTGTTGTCGAGGCGCTCGATGCTGCTGGCGGTTCCCTGAATGAGGAGTGTGTCGCCGACGCGAAGTGGGAGGTTGTCCATCCGACGGCGGATGAGTTCGCCCCCACGTCGGAGCGCGAGGACGGTCGCGTTGTATCGCTGTCTGAAGCTCGCAGAGGTGAGCGTCTCGCCGACGAGTGACGACCCCGGCGCGACGACGATTTCGACGAGGTTCTGCCCTTCGTCTGCGAGTTCGAGTTCGTCTTCCGTGACCGTCACGGGGACGAGGTCGAGTCCCTCTACGTCGAGGAGTTCGACGAGGGTGTCGCGGTCGGTCCTGACGGTGAACACGTCGCCGACCTGTATCTCCTTCGGGCCGAGCGGTTCGAGGAAGACGCTGTCACCGCGAATCAACTGCAGGAGGTCGACGTCGAAGTCCGTCTCGACGAGCGCAGTCTGTACCTGCTGTCCGACGACCGGCGAGTCCTCCCTGACGACGACTTCGGTCAGGTACTCCGCCATCTCGAACTCCTCGGTCAGGTCCCTTCGAGGCTCGATTCTGGCGGGTGTGAGTCGCCGCCCGACAGTCAGGAGATAGATGGTGCCGACGACCATGACGACGACTCCGAGGTGGGTGAACTGGAACATCGAGATGGCCGCCTCACCGGTGATGCGCGAGTACACGTCGCTGGCGAGGATGTTGGTCGACGTTCCGATGAGGGTCAACATTCCGCCGAACATCGAGGCGTACGAAAGCGGCAAGAGGAGCTTCGACGGCGACGTATTCCCGCGCTCTGCGAGGTCCGTCACCATCGGGAGCAAGATGGCGACGGCGGCAGTGTTGTTGATGAACCCCGAGATTGGGCTGACGACACCGACCGTCGCACCGAGTTGCTTCAACTCGTCGTCCCCGGTGAACGACGCGATTTTCGCACCGAGCAGTTGGATGATGCCCGTTCGCTGGACGCCTTCGCTCAGGATAAACATCGCAAGAACGGTCAGCGTCGCCGTGTTGGCGAACCCAGACAGCGCGTCACCCGGATACGACTCGAAAAAGACGATTGGCGCGCCAAGCAGTCCGAGGGAGACGAATAGCTCCGAGACTGGCTGGACCAACATCAGCGTCACCATCACGCCGATGGCAGTCACGTCCACCGGAACCGGCTCCGTCGCGAAGAACAGCAACGCGAGGAGGATGATGGCGAAGATGACCACGATACCCGGAGTTATCGCTACCACGCGGGTATCGAGGTACTGACAGCCGAAAAGGGTGCGGGATTCGGAACGTTTCCCGTGGTTGACTACCGATGTCCGGGGTTACCGACCCTCGTCGGCCAGTTCGAGGTCGGCGACGATGCCGTACGGCGAGAGGCCATTTCGGATACCGTCGAGGATGCGGAACGCGTCACTGGGCGAGAGGAACTGTCTGGTAATCGCCCGACCGAGCGGCGTCGGTTCGAGTCCGTCGATGAACTCCCACTCGATGAGCTTTCCGACGGCGTGCGTCGTCGGCACCTCGCCGAGCATCCGGTCGTTGAGTGCCTTCGCTTTCTTGCCTGCGACGACGATGTTCGCCAGCGTCTCCTCGACGGCGGCAGATTCGTCGTAGACGGTTCGAACCTCTTCCATCTCGCCTTTCAGGAGCTTGAACGCGACCTCGTCTTCGGTCATCTCCATCGTGTTGTGATAGCTCGTATCGGGTTCGACGAGGAGGTAGACGGTCCCTTTGTCGTGGTAGTCAGGGCGCCCTGCCCGACCGAGCATCTGGCTGAACTCTTGGACGGAGAGCCACTCGATACCCATCGCGAGCGTGTCGAAGATAACCTGCGACGCCGGGAAGTCGACACCCGCAGCGAGTGCCGCGGTCGTCACGACGGCCGCGAGGTCTTGGTCGGCGAACTGTCGCTCCACACGCTTGCGGCGCTTGTAGTCCAACCCCGCGTGATACGGCGCGGCGTTGTACTCCATCTTCCGCGAAATCTCGTGACAGCGACGCCGCGAGTTGGTGAAGATAATCGTCTGGCCGCGGTAGCCTTTCGACGACTTGGTGTCGAACGCCCGTTTCACGAGGCGGTTTTCGATTCTGGTCTTTTCCTGCCCGTCGGCGAAGGTGACGTGGCGTTCGATGGGGACCGGGCGGTCTTCGTACTCGATGAGTTTCGCCCGGAGGGTCTGGGCCAACCAGTTCGGGTTGCCGACGGTCGCAGAGAGGTAAATCCACTGCGCGCCCCCGTAGTCGTCACTCCGACTCGCCCGCGACTCACAATAGTGCTTGAGCCGCGAAATCATCCCGTCGAGGCGGTGGCCTCGTTCTTCTTCCTTGAGCGTGTGGACCTCGTCGATGACGACAGTGCCGATGTCGCCGAGGTCCTTGCCCGTTCGGAGCGCGTGGTCGATACCCTCGTAGGTGCCGACGATGACGTCGGCGTTCGGGTCGAACCGGTTGCCGTCGTCGTTGATTCGGCTCGCACCGACGCGGATGGTGACTTTCCCGAGGTGGCCGTAGCGCTCCTTGAAGTCCTCGTGTTTCTGGTTCGCAAGGGCGACCAGCGGGACGAGAAAGAGCATCTTTCCGCTTCCCTTCAGCATCCGGTCGATACCGGCGAGTTCGCCGATGAGGGTCTTCCCGGTCGCAGTCGCACTCACGACGAGTTGGTCGTCGCCGTCGAGCACGCCGTTCGAGACGGAGAGACTCTGGACCGGAAGCAGCGTTTCGAACCGGTCTGTCAGCATCGACTTCAGGTTGGGATGGACGTCGAGGTCGGCCGTGTCGACGAGGTCGACGTCCTCGGTGGTCGCGCTGATGGTGTCGAACTTCGTCAGGTCGGGGTCGAGTTCGCCCTGTAGGAGGTTCGTGATGCGCGTCAGGTCTTGGGTCTCGTAGAGGAGTTCTTCGAGTCGGTCCTGCGCAGCACGGGTGAGGCCGCCACTGTACGAGAGTTCCTGTTCGAGTTCCTGCACTGCGCAGTCGCGGCAGATATCCTCGTGTTCGGCCTTGATGGCCGTGTCGTCGGTGATAGGCGAGTAGCGCCCGTTTATCGCACAGCGACGACAGGTCCGAACGACGAGCGCTTCGAGTTGGTACCCCTCGAGCATCGCCTTGAGTTCCTCACGGCCCGCACTGGGAGTCTGCTGCGAGATGCGGATACGAGAGGCCGAGCGAGCGAGTTCGACAAACTGACTCGGGTCGCGCGGCTCTTCGGCACCCTTCTGGACCACGAGGAAGCGAAGCGGTCGGGGCCCCGCGTTCGTCTGCTTCAGTTCGAGTTTTCCGCGGAGCACCCGCTTTCCGTCCCGACGGACGACGACGAGATAGTCGTCACCTGTCTGGTGGAGAAAGAGCGTATCGACGCGGGTGACCTGTTGAGACACACCCTTTGGTGCGTTCTCGCGTTATTTGAGCAGTTCGCTTCGAAAAGGGAGGAGGGACTATGGACTCGGCGCTTCGGCACCAGTTCCGCTCGTTCCGGTGACACCGACTTCTGACGTTTCGTTGCCGACTTTGACGGTGAAGTCGGTCGTAGCGACGGTGATTCCGACGTGCTGGTCGGCGAAGTTACGGAGGGTTGCATACGAGAGGCCGGAGGCGGTGTAGCCGTTGCCTTCGAAGTCGTAGTTCCCTAGTTCACCGCTCGGGTAGACGATTCGACTGTTGCCGCTGTCGAAGTCCTCCGCGGGGATTCCGAACCCACTGAATGCGCCGGTCGATGGGTCGCCGTTCGGTCGCTGCAGTTCGAACGTGTATCGCAGGAAGACTCTCGTCTCTTTTTTCTGTTCGTCTTCGGTCGTGTCTCGGAACTGTGAGACGTCGCCAGCAGCGCCGTAGTAACCCGCGTTGGCACCGGGGAAGTTGTTGACGAGTGGGAGACCTTCCCCGTCTACCAGCATCGACTCGGCGTCACTCGCGGGACCCATACTGGTTCCGTCGAGATAGCTCGCTTGCGACCCCGCGGGGTAATCGCCGTCTGCGACACTCTCGTAATCCGGGCGACCCGCCTTGTTGAACACGGCTAACGGCCGCGGCACGGGACGAGACGTATCGGCGTTCGAGACACGCGAATCGTTTGAGAGGGCCTGCGAGAGAGGGACGGTGAGTTCGTAGTGTCCGGTTGTTCCCGGTGCACTCTCGGAGACTCCCGTTGGGGCGCTGGCGTTTATCCAGGGCGTCGCACGGAACACTGGCGAGAAGCCGTCTCCGAGATAGCCGCCTTCGTACGGCGTTCGACCGTCCTCGTCTTCGAGCGCGGCCTCGACGAGGTAGAATATCTTGGCGACCGTCTGGTCGAAGTTTCGCCATTCGACTCTGAACTTGGGATCGATGGTGACTGCATCGACTTCACCTTCGTCGTTCGTCCCCACGTTGACGTCACCAGCGCCGATATTGACGTTCATCGCCGCGGCGTTTCCTGACAGGGCACCCACACCGACTGCGCCAACGACACCCACTCCTGCAAGCGTCTTGAGATATGTTCTTCGTTGCATGATTTGGTTCTTTGACGCCGCGTGTCCCCCCACAGGGGTTCCCCAGCGCCCGAAGCACACTGACTGTGCTTCTTGGTGCCATTCTGTGGTGCCGACCCTTTGTTACAAAATTCCTGACAACTTATCATGGGTGACTAACACGCTACTCTGACTGTTAGTGACGGCATAGCATCTGCAGTAGACGGTCACATACGAAGTTCGACAAAACGAGAGACTAGACGGGTGGGCGCTTACGTGTCGACGAGTTCGATGGCGTCGTCGCCGTTCGGAACCGCACAGATGAACGACCCTTCTTCCTCGGAGCCGTTTCGATACCAGTGGGGGACGCCTGCTGGGATGAGAAGCGAGTCACCTGCTTCGACGTCGTACTCCTCGTCGCCGATGCCGACGGTGTAGGACCCAGAGAGGACGTACTGTTCGTGTTCGACCTCGTTGGTGTGGTTCGGCACCGACGCACCGGGTTCGAGGACGAACCGCCGGATTGCGAAGTGCGGTGCGTCGTCGTCGCCGGAGATGAGGACGCCCTTGTGCATCCCTTCTGCGGCACCGACAGCCTCGTACTCGATGTCGTCGCCTCGCTTGACCACTGGTTCGGGTCGGGAATCGCTCATATCTCTCCGTGTATCGCCGGGCCGCGTAAGCCTTCCCCCGTGCCTCCAGCCTGACGACTTAAGACCTTCCCATGGTAAGTACGGGTATGCGAGGAATCCGCATTGGTAGCGCCTTCGGTATCCCGATTCGGCTCGACCTCACCTTCCTCTTGGTCCTCCCGCTTTTCGCGTGGCTCATCGGGTCTGACGTGGCGAACCTCACGGTTGTCATCAACGACCTCTTCGGGACCGCCATCGACGGCGAGGTGCTCACGACTGGGTCGATGCAGTGGATACTCGGCTCTGCTGCCGCTATCGGGCTGTTCGCCGGTGTCCTACTCCACGAGTTCGGCCACTCGCTCGTCGCCATGCGCTACGGCTACGAAATCGAGTCGATTACGCTGTGGCTCTTCGGTGGTGTCGCTCGCTTCAAGGAGATTCCCGAAGACTGGAAACAGGAGTTCGCTATCGCCGTTGCTGGCCCGCTCGTCTCCGTCGCTATCGGCGTCGTTTCGTACGTCGGCTTTCTTGCCCTTCCCGAGTCGCAGGGTCCGGCGCTGTTCGTCTTCGGATACCTCGCGCTGATGAACGTCTCACTGGCCATCTTCAACATGCTCCCCGGGTTCCCGATGGACGGTGGACGCGTCCTTCGCGCCCTTCTCGCCCGGACGCGCCCCCACGCGAAGGCGACCCAGATGGCCGCCGAAGTCGGGAAGGTGTTCGCCTTCCTCCTCGGAATCTTCGGGCTGTTCTTCAACCTCTTTCTCGTCGCGCTCGCCTTCTTCATCTACATGGGCGCGTCGGGTGAGGCCCAACAGACCGTCCTCAAGGCGACGTTCCAGGATGTCGTCGTCCGCGACATCATGACCGGAAGCGAGGACCTCGACGTGGTCGAAGAACAGACGTCAGTCGCGGAACTCCTCGAACGCATGTTCGTCGAACGCCACACGGGCTATCCCGTCCTCCGAAACGGCAACCTCGTCGGTATGGTCACTCTCGACGACGCCCGCAGCATCAGAGAAGTCGAACGCGACGCCTACCGCGTCGACGACATCATGAGCGACGAACTCGCCACCATCGACCCCGATGCGGACGCGATGGACGCTATCGCCCTCATGCAGGAACGCGGCGTTGGTCGCCTCCCGGTCGTCGATGAGCAGGGAGACCTCGTCGGCCTCGTCTCCCGGTCTGACCTCGTGACTGCCTTCAACATCATCCGCAGTCGCGGGTCGCTCGACGCGACGCCGCTCAACGAGGCTAGCTTAGCACAGCTCCGCTAAGCGCTCACTCAATAATTCGCCCCAGTCACCCACTCACTCACTCACTTTCCTTCCGCGCGTCTTTGACCGCACGCTCACTCTCGTAGAGGTTCACCGTCGCATTCTCCCGGAGCCACGCCATCGCGTCGTCGAGGACGACCGGGTCAGCACCGCTGAGTTTGATTCGCGTCGGGCCGCCCCGGTTGGGATAGCTCCCGACTTCCACGCCGAAGTTGGTCGCCACGGCACCGAGTTCGCGGGCGACGGCACCCTCAGGTGCGTCGGCGTAGACCTCTCGTGAGGCTCTCTCGCCAGCGAACCGGTCTGCAATCGTCTCGAATATCGGCTTCATCTCGGTGGGGATTCCCGGCAGCACGTAGACGTTCCCCGCCCGACATCCGGGTGCGAGCCCCTCGTCGTTCGGGAGTACTTCGGCTCCCTCGGGCATCGAGGCGTACCACGCCACGTCGAGGTCGAAATCGATGTCTGACCGGCGTTCGAGAATCGCGTCGATAGTTGCTTCGACCTGCTCGGCCGCGTCGTCGATGAGTACGAACTCACGACCGAGTCCGGCGGCGACGGCCTCCATGGTGATGTCGTCGGGCGTGCCGCCGAGGCCACCGGTCACGACGACCGCGTCGAAAGACGCGCTCCACTCCGAGACCACGCCAGCGATGACGTCGTGGTCGTCTGGAATCGTCTGGATGCGCGCTACTGTCGCCCCTTCTTCGGTCAGCCGTCGAGCGAGCCACGTCGCGTTCGTGTTCTCGATGTCGCCCGCGAGGAGTTCGTTGCCGACGGTGAGGATGGCGACGTGCATAGGTGACGGTTGCCGCGCGAAGAGAAAGACGTACTCGTTTCGAACGGGGGTTCTCCCGCCCCTTGCAACTGCAGCGCACGGACACACAACGATTATTCTCTGACGTGCCATAGTGTAACACGCCATTGTGGTGGTGACACAGAGATGACAAAGCGAATCGTCTGCCGAGAGGCGGGCTACGATTGCGACTTCCAAGTCCAATCAGAGAACGAAGATGAACTCGTAGAGTTCGTCAAGGAACATGCGATGAACACACACGGCACCGAACTGTCCGCGAGCGACATCCGCGGACTGGCAGTCGACATCTGACTGCCTCATTTTTGCGAGTACAACGCGCCGCTTAGGTCCAGCACGTCGCCGATCCGAGAGCCGTCACTGCGCTTCCACACTGACGTCGAGACTCTCTTTGACGGCCCGTTCGACGTGGAGCGCGGTCGTGTCGAAAAACGGTGTCTCGGGGCGGTCTGCTTGGTCGATGAGTTGCTCGATTTCCGTACACCCGAGGACGACGCCCTCCGCACCCTGCTCGACGAGGTCGTCGACGACTTCGAGATAGCGGTCGCGAGACTCGTCTCGAATCTTGCCTTTGGTCAACTCCTCGAAGACGATTCGGTCTACGTCCTCGCGGTCGGCCTCGTCGGGCACGACAATGTCGATGTCGTGCTGTGCGAAGCGTTCTCGGTAGAACGCGTCTTCCATCGTCACCGACGTTCCGAGCACGCCGACGGTGTCGATTCCGGCGTCCAGAATCGCGTCGGCGGCAGCGTCCACGATGTGAACGAACGGAATCGAGAGCGCGTCGGTGATGTCCGGGGCGACCTTGTGCATGGTGTTGGTGGCCATGATGACGAAATCGGCACCGCCCGCTTCGAGGTCCCGCGCGGCATCGGCGAGGTACGACCCTGCTTCGTCCCACTGCTCGCTGGCGATGAACCCCTCGATGTCGGCGAAGTTGACGCTCCGAATCAGGATGTCGCCGGCGTGATGGCCGCCGTAGCGTTCGTTGACCGCGTCGTCGATGCGGCGGTAGTACTCGACGGTCGATTTGCCGCTCATGCCGCCGAGGATACCAATCGTTCGCGGTTCGTCGCTGGCGCTCGTATTCGTACTCTCTGGCATACACTTCGAGAGTGCACGCCACCCTATCAGCGAGACCCTTCCATAGAAGGGTCGCCCAGAACCACCTGAAAAATCTCCGCTCGCCTACTGATTTCCGATGAGTTTCGCCTCCGCCTTACGGAGGTGTTCGAGAAACGTCGCCTTCGAGACGCCGAGTTCGTCGGCCAACTCCTGTGCCGACGCCTCCCGCGGCCAGTTGTAGTAGCCGTACCGCTTTGCGATGTTTACCGCTTCGCGTTGTCGCGGGGTGAGCAACGTCGGCTCTCCAACCGACGGCGGGCGCACTGGTTCGGACGCCGGAGCGATTTTCGTGACCGAGATTTCCGCGTCGCGCTCCTCCCGGATTTCGTCGAGCAGTCGCCCGAGCGACGACCGCGACGTGTGCGCGAGCAGGTTCCACGTCTCGACGCCGTCTTCGATTCGATAGGAGCTATCGACGAGCACGCCCCGCGTCAGGAACGCCGAGCCGATTCCCTCGTCCACGTCGTATTCGATGAACACGTCCTGTGCGGCGTGGCCGATTGGTGACGCGAGCGCGTCTTCGCTCGCGGCGGACCCAATCGACTCGATGTGGTTGATAAACGAGACGTCGTGTGCGACTTCGATTGCCTGCGTCACGTGCTCGCGCGAGTCGCCGTAAATCGTACACCGCTCGTACGCCGAGGTGTCGTCGACCGCCGCACCATGACCGATGAGGCCACTCCCCGCTTCGTCTGTGGAGATAATTCCCCAACAGTCGGGATGCCAGACCTCGAGAGTGAGATTGAGGAGTTCCCGTTCACCGTTCGATGCGCTCATTGGTGGGACCATGTTCGTCTGTCGTGAAAAATTGGTTAGATTGGCGGCTGTGGGGGTCGAAGAATGTGGGAGGTGGTTTTATCTGAGAATTGAACACCGTGAGGATTCACCTCACGTATTCACGCTCGCTTCGCTCGCGTGAACTATGGTCGCTCTACTCACTTCGTTCGCGTCGCTCCCGAGTTCAATTCTCTCCGTCAGACTTCGCACATTCTCGATTAGTACTCGCGGTGCTCACTGACGCGAGCACACGCTCGAACGGTGAGAATGTGAAGAAGGTCCAGGTGCGAGAATTGAACCCGCGTCTCAGCCTCCACAAGGCTGAAGGATAGTCCACTACCCCAACCCGGACACGCTGCAACCATCTGTAATCCGCTACGACTAAAATACGTTACGACTCGGGGGCAGTACGACTCAGACCCGCACACTCTCCACCGGGAATCTTTTGCTCGTCACAGCCAAAGGGACGCCTACGCGTGGCTATCACGGACAAAATCTATCTCAAGAACCACCGCCAAATCGTCTCGCAACTGGATACGAACATCCCGAAGCGCGTCTTTAGCGGTGCGACGCTCGAAATCCTCTATTCGGGCGAGGGGCTCTCGAAAGTCGACGACGCGACCCGTGACCGCCTGTTGGACTTCGCGCAGGACTTCCTCGACTGCGAGAACTCCGACGACATCTACACCGGCTACCCCGAACGCAAGTTCATCAACTACCTGCTCGAACTGCGCGCACAGGGGCTCGGCCCCGACGCTATCGTGGACGTGATGAGCGACGAGTACATGGTGTACGCCTATCCCGGCGACGTGCTCTCGTTCCTCGACAACTCGGTGCGGACGCTCGAATCGGTCGAAGCGCTCGCCGACGTGGAAGGAGACAGAGAGATGCTTGACGAAGCGCGGCAGGCAAAGAAAGACTTGGTCGGCCCGCGCTAAGTCGCCGCTTTCCGAACCGATTCTCAACCGAGTTTGAACGGCGGTTCGTCACCCGACGCGTCGAGGTCTTCGAGTTGGATGACTTCCTCGACTTCGCCGGTGTCGTTTTCCAGTTGCTCTCGAAGGTAGTTCACGTAGCCTTTGTGCTCTTCGAGCTGCTCGCGGAGGTGTTCGGCCTCTAGTTCGAGGCGCTCGTGCTCGCGGATGAAACTCTTCGGCACTTCGACGGTCGGCGGGAACGACTCGTGTGTCTCGCCACCCTCGCGCAGCCGGTCGAGTTCGTGTTCCGGGACGACTTCCACCTGACCGTCGTGGGCAACTAACGTGTCCACGTAGTCGCGGAAAACGGCGGACAGGGAGATGTCCCGTTCTTCGGCTATCTCCCGAAGGGTCTCGAACGCGTCTTCGTTGACGCGAAACGAGATGGTCTTGTTCTTGTTGCCCATGATACTCGTCGGTCTGTAGTCTGGCCACTTAAGATTTCGTCAGACGAGCGGGACGAACGCCGATTCCCGCCGAAAATGATGTGGTGGTCGCGTGGGCGTTATTCCAGTTCGTCGGAGCCTTCGAGGCTTTCGAGCGCGGCAATCGAGGCCTGCTTGTACTCGTCGACGGACAGGTCGTAGTTCTCGCCTGCCATCAGGGCGTACTCGTTGCCCTCGTCGTCGAACGCCTCGATACGTTCGAGCGTTCGCGTCGCCGTCTCGGAGACCCAGCGGTCGCGCGTCGCGGCGTCGACTTCTGTGATGGACTCCGGTCGGACGGAGACGTTGATGGAGCCATCGTCCGTCTCGTAGGTTCGCGGCTTGCCGACGACGGCGACGTAGGCCGGGGGTTCGAGGTCGCGCAGTGCGCTTGCGGCCTCGGGCTGGTACTGCCCGGCGTAGACGAAGAACGTCCCCGTCGGGTCGACGATGCGACCCCGCCAGTACTCGTTGTCCTCGCCCACGTCGTCTTTCTCGGTAAGGGTGCCGACGAGGAAGACGCGGTTAGCACGCTCGCCCGTCGGGAGGAGGAGATAGACGGGTGCGCGCTCGTCGTCGGACTCTTTGAACGTGTAACCGGCGTCGTTGAACTCCTGTGCGAAGACGCGCCGGGCAACTTCTCGGGTTGGAATCTCGTTGGAACTCATCTACATCGACCTCGCTTTAATCAGCAGTTCTTCGACGTCCGCGGGTTCAGAGAGCCGTTCGACCTCGTTCGCGAGAACGTATCGGCCGAGGGTCGGCCCCGTGACCCGGTAGTAGACGCCGACGAGGTCGTCTCGCATCTCCTCTTCGACGATGGTGGTGTCGAGGGCGTCCATGGCCATCTGCTTCGCTTCATCCAGCTCGATACCCGTCAGTTCCTCGGTCATCTCGCGGTTGAAGATGACCTCGTGGACCTCGTTTCCGTCGTCGAGCACGGCCTTGATGCGAAGGTCGAATTCGCCTTCGACGTTGCCGTGTTCGGAACAGCGACCGTTCTGAAGGACGCGCGTACAGCCCTCTTCGGGACAACGCTTGATGAGACCGCTGCCGGACTGGATGTCCACCAGCGCCCCCTCGACGCTCGTCGAGTCGTCGCCGACTTCGATGTCCTCGTCGAGTTCCGTGATGCTCGTCGTTCGGTTGAGCTTCACGGAGAAGTTGCCCTGGTACTCGTCGGTGACGACGTTGCCGAGGGCGTACGATTTGCCTTCTTCGAGTTCGGGGAGTTCCGACGTGGTGAAGGAGACGAACTTCATCCGCCCGGAGTCGTCGCCGAGCAAGCCGACCTGTGCAATGGCCTCGCTCCGGGGTTCCCAGAGTTCGACGACCTTCGCGCGCACGTCGACCCACTGTTCGTCCTCGTCGATGTCGTTGAGGAGCGTCTCCTCGTTGCCGCCGGCACCGCCGCCGAGTTCGTCGCGGTCGATGTCGGCCTCGTCGAGGTAACTGTTGACGACACTCCGCCGTGCTTCGTCGACGGGGACGCGGTACTCGTTTACGAGACTCTCGAGTCGCTCTTCGACATCGTCGACGGACACGTCTAGATGGTCCGAAAACTGTTCAGCTATCTCTGCCGCATGGGTTCGCAGATCAGTCATGGTTTACCTCGCCTCCACCTTGGTTTCCATTGGGAGGCATACGCAGGTTGGATGCGTATTCATATAAAAAGTTGCAAAGTGAGGTGAAAGTGAATACTGCCATCCATAGGGTCGGTAATGCGTCCGATTTGAGTTTCCGGCGTCGAACGCAGACGAGCGAGGAATTGATACGCCCGGGGCACGCACCGTGTTCCATGGACGACCGCCTCGAAAGCATCATCCGAAGCGCTGCTCGAACCGCTGGTAAGCGCTACGAGGAGGTCAAACGCGCCTACAACGACGGCCGCTCGTCGTCAGACGCTGTCGATTCTCTCCCGAAAGACGCCGAGGGGCGTGCCAAAATCGTCTGTCGGCGACACGCAGAACGCCGCGCCGTGGCCATCGACGCGAAGGGGAGACCCGCCTGCTTCGACCCCGACCACCCGGACTGTCAGGGCTGTGTCGAAGACGTTCGCGAAGGCATCGTCGAGACGTGGTAGGATTTTCACCCTTGGTCTCGACCTGCCGATATGGACCGTCCGCTCGTCGCACTCGTCCTCGCCGGTGGAACCGGCACCCGACTCTATCCCGCCAGTCGAAGCGACCGTCCCAAGCAGTTCCTTCCCCTCGGCGGTGACCAGTCGCTTCTCTCAGCGACCGTCTCCCGCGCCGACTTCGCCGACCACGTCGTCGTCTCCACGCGCCCGGAGTTCGCCGACGACATCACCGACCACGCACCCGACGCAGAGGTGGTCGTCGAACCCGCCGCGAAGGACACCGGCCCGGCGCTCGTCTACGCGACCCACCGAATTGCCGAGTTGTACGACAACCCCGTCGTGGTCGTTCTTCCGAGCGACCACCACGTCGGCGACGGCTTCTCCGAGGCGATGGCTCGCGGCGCTCGCGTCGCCGCCGAAACCGACTCCCTCGTTTCCTTTGGCGTCGAACCCACCCGCCCCGACACCGGCTACGGCTACATCGAACCCGGTACATTCCACGGCGACTACGCCGACCTCGCGACGTTCCACGAGAAACCTGACGCCGACACCGCAGAACGGTACGTCGAACAGGGCTACCTCTGGAACGCCGGAATGTTCGCGTGGACGCCCGACGCGCTCCTCGCGGCCGCCCGCGGCTCGCCGCTCGACTCCCTCGTCGATGCCCTCGATGCCGGAACGGTCGAAGCCGGATTCGACGCTGTCGACCCACTCAGTATCGACTACGCGGTGATGGAGCGCGCCGAAGACGCCGCGGTCGTCCCAGTGGACTTCGAGTGGGACGACGTAGGTGCGTGGGACGCACTCGCCCGCGTGCTCGACGCCGACGAAGATGGAAACGTCGCACTCGGAGACGACCCGATAGTCGTCGACGCCGCCGACAACGTCGTCGCCACAGACGGGGCGAACGTCTCGCTGGTCGGCGTCTCCGACCTCGCGGTGGTTGCATGGGACGACAGAGTGCTTGTCGTCCCGAAAGCGCAGGCACAACGAGTTCGAGACGTCGTCTCGCAGTTGCGGGACGACGGCAAGTTCTAACAGCCGCGTCTTTCACCGTCAGAGATAGCACGTGGTATTACAATCACAGGTTCTGTCACCCTCCGTATGTCTACCTCACCGCTCACTCGCCTCCGGCAGAACGCCACTGAAATCGTCTCGGTACTCGTCACCGGGGTGTGGCTCACCGCACTGTTCACCGACCAAAGCTGGTGGCTCGGTGCGCTCCTTCTCGGCTACGTCGTTGTCGTGCCAATCACAGACATGCTCTTTGGGTCTGACGAGGAGACCGAGGCAGACCTGTCTGAACCGGAGGGCTCGCGGTCCGAGCAGTCCGCTCGCTCGACCGCGGCGCAGACCGATTCGGACCGCGATGCGTTGCAGACACTTCGTGACCGGTACGCCCGCGGTGAACTCACAGACGAGCAGTTCGACCGGAAACTGGAGGTACTGCTCGAAACGGAGACGCTCGAAGATATCGAAGACCGATCACGTGAGAAAGAACGCGCTTAGTCGCTCGCGAGACGCCCGCCATCGACCGGCACGCACGCGCCCGTGACGAAACTCGCCCGGTCGCTGGCGAGGAACGCGACCACGTCACCGAGTTCGCGCGGGCCGCCGATTCTCCCCAGCGGAATGTCGTCAGCCCACGATTGCAGGCCCGCTTCGTAGGTGTCGTGGTCGCCGCGCTCGACGCCAGCCTCGACTAACTCTTCGATACGACTCGTCTCGTGTGCGGCCGGGAGGACGGCGTTCACGCGAACGCTCGGCGCGAGTTCCCGCGACAGCGACTTCACGAGGCCGATGACGCTGCGGCGAACCGCGTTCGAGAGGATGAGGTCGTCGGCGACTTCTTTGACCGTCGTAGAGGTGATGCAGGTGATTGTTCCGGCGTCGCTGGCTTCGAGGTTCGGTCGGGCCGCCTTGACCGTCCAGACGGCGCTCATGACGAGCATGTCAAACGCGCCGTACCACTCTTTTTCCGTCGTGTCGGCGAACCCACCCGGAGGGACGCCACCAGCCGATGTGACGACGTGGTCGACGCCGCCGAACTCCTCGACGGCCGCCTCGACGAGCGCGTCGATGTCTTCTTTGTTCGTGATGTCTGTCTCGACGCCGACGACCGACCCATCGAGACCAGCTAGCTCGCGCTCGGCTGATTCGAGGCGCTCGGGGTCGCGGCCGCAGATGACAACGTTTGCACCCTCGTCGGCCAGCGCTTCGGCACTCCCTCGGCCGAGACCCGCGGAACTCGCCGTCACGATGACTGTGTCTCCTGCGATTCCGAGATTCATAGACGAGGGGACGAACGGCCGCCGCAAAAACGTGCGTGTTGGAGCAGAATGGTGAGAGCGCGCGCCAGTGAGCCGTCTCCGTTAGACCGTCTCGGCGTGCTTTCTGACGCGAACTCGTCCGTCGCTGGTGACACCGACAAAGAGCGTCTCTTTGACTTCTCGCCCCTCGACGGCGTCGCCTGCGGCGTCGGAGACGATTTTCATCAGGTCCGGCGCGGTGTGGTTTACTTTCACGCCTGCGTCGTCGCAGGCGTCGTAGACACGCTTCGGCACGTCGTAGAGGTCGCTCCCGGCCGCGACTTCGATGCGGACCGGCGCGGTGAGCGCGTCGACGAACGTGACCGTCTCGCGGGCTTTCTCGACGTTTCTCCGGGCGCTGGACTCGATGCTGGAGACGTTCGCCCGAGAGGTGCCGAGGAAGTCGGCGATAGTCGATTGCCGAACGCCCTGCTCACGAAGTGCCAGCACCTCGGCCTGTCGGCGGGTGAGGACGCTCGCTTCGGGGTCGAACCCCGCCCGGTCGAGGAGTTCGTCGACATCCGGGACTGTCTCGTCGTCGCGTCCGTCGCTCATACGTCGGGGTTGGACGGAGGGGTGAAAAAGATACAGCAGGCTGTCTGTCCACTGCAGTCGCTTCCGGGGTGGTGTTACTCGCCCCAGAAGTTGTCTCGACTGCCGAGTGCTTCCGGTCGTTTCGGCATCGTGCGCGTCTTGCCTTCGTCGTCCGATTCGGCCTCGTCCGAGTTGGCGTCGTCAGCCGCGCCCGTCGAATCTGCCGCGTCCTCGCCCTCGTCGGGGTCGAACGGCAGTCGCTCGACGATTTTCTTCGCGCGAGCGTGGCTTCCTTTGACCTGGTCGATTCGGACGATAGCCCGAGCGTCGGGGAGGAGTCCGTCCACGAAGACGATGAATCCGTCTTCGGTTCGACCGACGCCAGCACCACTCTCGTGGATGTCCTCGACGGTAACGACAACTTCCTCACCGGGTCTGACTGGTTGCTGCTTCAGTTCGTAGATGGGCCGCTCGTAGTGGTCACACCACTCTGCGCCGCCGCGGTCGCCGTAGTATTGACACCCCATTCCGTTGATTCGCTCGGAGAAACTGGGGCAGTCGTCCGCCAGTGGACAGTCCGACATGTGGGGAGGTACACTTGGGTCACTCTAAACGCTTGCGGGTACTCCTGGGGCTGCTGAAACCCTCTCAGTCGGCGTTATTCCGCCCCCGAAAGCCTTTCAGCCCTTCGCACCAACCCCGCGACATGACCGAGCGCGTCCCCGAGTTCGCCCTCCTCATCGGTATCTTTCTCGGACTTTCGGCGACCGTCTCCGGTGCCGTTCTCACCGGCGAGTTGTTCCGCCCGCTCCTTACTGGCGTCGTCGTCTGCTATCCGTTTGCTGCCTTTGGCATCGTTCGGTCCGAAGACCCAAGCGAGGCGATTCCGTCGAGATATGTCCTCGCGATCGGGGTCGTCTTGGCTGGTGTGACGCTCGCTGCCGCGGTCTTCGAACGCCCCCTGTCTGACTTCGTGTCTGGGCTCTTCGCCGCGACGCTCGTTGCACTTCCGCCTGTCGCGTACGCGGTTCGATACGGTGCGGGCGTCAATCCCTTGTCTCCGACTCAGACGCTCGCCGTGGCGAGTGTTGTGGGTGCGCTGTTCGTCGTCTCCGCTCCTATCACAGGGTCGCTCGCGGCTGCTATCGGCTTTCTCGTCACGCTTTCCGGCGCACTCTACGCGGACACTCGCGGGTATCGACTGCCGCGGCAACACCAGCGCCTCGCCATCGTGGCTGGCGGACTCCTCGGCATCGGTATCGTCGGTGTCGCTGTCGTCTCTCGACTGCCCCTCGTCTCGGCGCTCGCGTCGGGTGCGGCGTTCGCACTCACGCCGAGTCTGTTCGTCGCGCTCACGCGAGAGCGGTGACAGTCCGTACCGTGGGCGAACTGTGAGAAAGAGCTCCGACCGAAAATTCAGGCCAACGGCGTCCGCTCGACCACAGTCCCGTCGAAGGTCGGGTACTGCTCGACGATTTCACCGTCGTCGACGTCGCCGTCTTCTATCATCTCTTCGAGCAGCCACCACGCGACCTCGACGTGGTTCGTCTTGACCGTGTAGAACTCCTCGGGGACGCCGAGTTCGGCGAACTTCTCGGCCGGGGTGTAGGTCTTCCCGTAGACGAGGGTGCCGTCTTCGGTCACTTCGTCGAAGGGGCGACGGAGGTTCTTCGCCATCCGCTTGAGCCGGTTTCTGTGCTGGGCGGCGTCTTTGAACACTGAGGTACAGAAGTAGACGCGCTCGTGGTCGCCCATCTCGTCGAGGATGGCCTGCTTCGAGCCGTCGACTGCGGACATGTGGCCCTCTTGGAGTTCGTAGCCTTCCTGTTGCATCCGGCGGTAGTTCCCGTCGGACATCTCGAACTCGTTGACGTTGCAGAACTCCGCTGCTCCTTCGTCGAGGAAGTCGAGGAACTCCTGTTCCGCGCGGATGCCCGGAATCTCGAAGGCGGGAGTGAGGCCTTCTTCGCGGGCGATGTAGAGGATGTCCTCCCACTCGGTGCCGTGCATGTCGCCCCAGAGTTCGAGCGGCGGGTGGAAGCGAATCTCGTCGAGTCCGGCCTCGGCGAGGCGGCGCATGTTCTCCCGGCCGCCGGGGATGCCCGTATAGAGGTGGATGTGATGGTCTTCGCCGAACTCGTCTTTCAGAAGCGAGATGTAGTGACAGGTCTTGTCGAGTGCTTCCTGTGGTTCGCCGCCGGTGATAGACGACCCGAGCGCGTCCATGCGCTTTGCCTCCTCGATGACGTCTGAATCAGCTTCGACCTTCCGCTCGTTGGCGTACACGTCCGTGACGTTCTTGCGATTCTCGCCGAGCGGGCAATAGAAACAATCACGCTGGTCGCAGTACCCGTAGACGAACAGCACCATCTTTCCTCCCATGGCGCACTGCTCGCAGCCCTTCGAGATCATTCGTTGAACACACGATATTCGTCCCACGGGCAAAAACCGTGCGAAACGCGGTTCGCGTGGATTGTGTCGATTCACCCCACTTTTCGAGTGATGTGTCGACTCGCACCACACATGGATTAGATTAAGTAATCTCCGGAAATGGGTTGAGGTAATGACAGAAAATACTGACAAATCAGTCTTGGAGCGGTTGGCGAGTCTCCCGACGGCCATCCATCCCACTGCGTCTCCGACCGGTGACGAAGTCGCCTTCTACTACGACGTAACCGGGCGCAACGAACTACACGTCCTCGACGTCGAGACCGGCACTATCGAACAGTGGAGCGACGGTGAAGTCCCACGAAACGCCCGCTGGCCCGTCGTGTGGGGTGCCGACGGCGACCGCGTGTTCTTCCACCTCGACGACGACGGTGACGAACAAAACGACATCTACGCTATCGACCGTTCGGGAACCGCAGAGCCCGTCGTCGAGATGGACGGGCAAGTCACGCTCTCCGACGTGGGTTCCGACGGCGAGACGCTCCTCGTCGGGTCGTCCCGAGACGGACAGATGAACCTCTATCGACACGACCTCTCGACCGACGAGACGACGAAACTGACTAACTACGACCGAGCAGTGTGGGGTGCGACGCTCTCGCCCGACTGCGACCGGGTCGCCTACGGAACGAACGAATCCGACGACGACACCAACTTCGACGTGTACGTCGCCGACATCGACGGATCGAACTCGCGGAACCTCGACATCGGTGAGACTGGTGCCGAGGCGATGCCAGTCGATTGGGGACCGGAAGGTGACCGGCTGCTCGTCTCGGATAACACGCCTGACCTGAATCGCTGCGGCGTCTACGACCTCGCAACTGACGAGGTGACGTGGTTCGGAGCCGGTGACTACGAAGAGGCCCCCATCGCGTTCGTCGACGATGGGACGAAACTTCTCGCAACCCGAATGCGTCGCGCCGCGACGGTCCCGGTAGTCTACGACATCGAATCGGGAACAGCCACCGAGTTCGACCTCCCAGAGGGCGTCTCCGCCTTCGGACGAACGAGCGACCACTGCCTCTCGGACAATCGCGTGCTGGTGACGCACACAACGCCGACGACTCGGAAAGAACTGCTGGCGTACGACCTCGAAACCAACGCCACCGAGACGCTTCTGGAAGCCGACCACGGCGACTTCTCGACCGACGACTTCGCCGACGCCGAGTACTTCCGATTCGAGTCTGACGGCGTGCCGGAGACGCCCGCGAAGGCCGTCGAACACGACCCATACGACGAACTGGAGATTGGCGCGCTGTTCTACGACTCTGGAGAGCGCCCATCGCCGCTAATCGTGAACCCACACGGTGGCCCCCGGTCGCAGGATAGCAAGTCGTTCGACCTCTACACGCAGTTCCTCGTCCAGTGTGGATTTTCCGTTCTACAGGTCAACTACCGCGGGTCGACCGGCCGCGGCCGCGAGTTCGTCGAGGAACTCTACGACGATTGGGGCGGCGCGGAACAGGGCGACGTCGCCACGGCGGTCGAACACGTCCTCGAAACCCACGACTGGATAGACGAGGACCGCGTCGTCGTCTTCGGTGGGTCGTACGGTGGCTACTCGGCGTACTGGCAGGCGGTACAGTACCCCGACCTGTACGCCGCGAGCATCGCGTGGATTGGCCTCACCGACCTCCGGGAGATGTACGAGACCACGATGCCGCACTTCCAAACCGAACTGATGGACGTCAACATCGGTTCCCCCGACGAGAATCCCGGCCTGTACACCGAGCGCTCTCCGATAACGCACGTCGAGAACGTCGATGCGCCGATGTTCATGGTCCACGGCGTCAACGACCGGCGGGTTCCCGTCTCGCAAGCGCGCTTGTTCCGCGACGCGCTCGACGACCACGGCTACGAGGAGGGCGTCGACTACGAATACGAGGAACTCGGTGCGGAAGGCCACGCCTCGTCGGACATCGACCAGAAGATTCGGATGTTCGAACTGCTCGCGGACTTCCTCGACCGCCGCATCGAGACGACGACGGCCGCGGCCGACGACTGACGCCCGCCGTCGTCGGACGGTCCCCCGAAAACAGATATATCCCCACGGCATAGGTGCCACCAATGCTCTTGGTCCTCTGTGTCGACCTCGACGACGACCTCGGCCGCAAGACGGGTCTCGATACGCCCGTCGTCGGCCGACAGAACGTCGAGGATGCGGCGGTCGCGCTCGCTACCGCCGACCCCGAGGACTCGGACGTGAACGTCCTGTTTCAGGGCATTCGCGTCCACGACGAACTCCTCGAAGAGGAAGACGAGGAGGTCGAAGTCGCCGCAGTCACCGGATTAGAGGGAAGCGACGTGAAGGCCAACCGCGCCATCGGCGAGGAGATAGACACTGTCCTCGCGAGCCTCTCGACTGGCGAACCCATCCACGCCATCGTCATCTCTGACGGCGCACAGGACGAGTCCGTCCTACCAGTCATCCGGTCTCGCGTCCCTATCGACGGGGTTCGCCGCGTGGTCGTCAGACAGGCTCAGAACCTCGAGTCGATGTACTACACGATGAAGCAGGTCCTCGCCGACCCCGAGACCCGTGGGACTATCCTCGTCCCGCTCGGCATCCTGCTTCTCATCTACCCCTTCGTCACCATCGCGAGTTTCTTCGACGTTCCGGGTGCTGTCGTCCTCGGTCTCATCTCTGCGCTGCTCGGACTGTACACGCTCTTCCGAGGACTCGGACTGGAGTCCGCCGTCGACGACGCGGCCGACCGCGCCCGTAACGTCCTCTACGCCGGACGGGTGACTATCATCACCTACGTCGCTGCCGCCGCGCTTCTCGTCGTCGGCGGCGTTCGGGGCATCGAACTGCTCCAAACCGTCACGGACGGCATCAGTGGCGACCCCGCGCCGGGACTCGTCCTCGCAGCGCTCGTCCACGGTGCTGTCGAGTGGTTCGCCGCCGCTGGTATCACGAGCAGTCTCGGTCAGGTGACAGACGAGTACCTCCATGACCGGTTCAAGTGGCGCTATCTCAACGCGCCGTTCTACGTGAGTGCTATCGCTATCGTCCTCTACGCACTTTCGGGGTTCTTCATCCCAGATGGAATCGCTGGCGTGCAGACGTTCGAACTTCCCGGCCTCGCCGTCGCACTCACGGTCGGCACGCTCCTCGGTGTGCTGAGTACGCTCACTTTCGCAGTGGCGGAATCCCGCTATCCGACGGCCCCCGAGGGCGACCAACCCGCGTCTGTCACCCACGACTGAGTCGCCGACTGGCGTCTGCTTTTGTCACAACCGATCTGTCGCTGTCAAAAACGAGTCTCGACTACCGTTCGCGAACCACGACGAACTCCGCAAGGTCGCGGAGGTAATCGAGCGACTCCGAGTCGCCGACGCCGGACGATTCGAGTGATTGCAGTGCTGCGTCGGCTCGATTCCGTGCCCGGTTGTTCGCTTCTTCGGGCGTCAGGTCTGTCACTTGGACGAGCGAGGGGCGGCCCATCTCGGCGTCCTGTCCGGTCGGTTTGCCCAGTTCTTCCGCGTCGGCGGTCGCGTCGAGCACGTCATCTCGAATCTGGAAGGCGACGCCGACCTGTTCCGCGTAGTCGCCGAAGGCCTCCACGACGTGTGCGTCGGCGTGGGCGGCGACAGCACCTAACTCGGCGGCGGCGCGGAAGAGCGCCCCCGTCTTCCGGCGGGCGAGTTCCATGTACTCGGCTTCGTTCGACGGAATAGCGACGATTTCGGTCGCTTCGCCCTCTCCGAGTTCGACCATCGACTCGGCGACGATTTGCATAGCTCGGTCGCTCGACGAAAGAAGAGCGAAGGCTTCTCCGAGCAAGCCGTCAGAGGCGGTGATAGCCGGTCCGTATCCGTACTCGGCCCACGCACTCGGCGTCCCGCGGCGGATGTCCGAGCGGTCGATGATATCGTCGATGACGAGCGAGGCGTTGTGGACGAGTTCGATGCCGACGGCGAAGTCGACGGCATCTTCGGGGGCACCACCGATGGCCTCGCATGCGAGGATGGTGACGGCGGGGCGAACGCGCTTGCCCCCCGCCAGAGCGACGTGGTCCAGTTGGTCGGCGAGTTCCGACGGCTCGACCGCCGAGACGACCTCTTCAAGGCGGTCGTTTACCATCGTGACCCGGCGCTCCAGGTATTCCATTGTCGGTTCGTAGGGTTGGGTAGGGAAGTACGTACCGGATTTCCGAGAAACCGAGAGACTGGGAGCGAGTGCGTGGTGGTTTCTGACCCCTGAATAGCGACGAGACTCGTCTCGGTTGGCGAGCGGAGGCACTGCCCGGAGTCGTACAGAACTGGATTACTCGGCCACCTCACGCATCAAGACGAGTCGCTGCGTCCCCCCGAACTGTTGTTCGATTCGCTCGACGAGTTTGAACCCGTCTCTCCCCAGTTCGTTCAGTTGCTGCTCCGGGTTCTCTTTCTTCAGACCGGGCGTCTTTCCAGTGAGTTCGATGGTTCGGTATTCGTATCGTGTCATCGGTGATCCCCTGGTTGTATATATGTTGACAACACCGTAACTCACCCCGACGGTTCTCACAAACTGGTCACTGTCTCACTCGTTTCGGTGGCTCACGGCCGCAAAAATCTGGACCAAAAAGCGAGGTGAGTTATTCGAACTGTTCGATGAGTTCTGGCACCACATCGAACAGGTCGCCGACGATACCGTAGTCGGCGATGTCGAAGATGGGTGCGTCAGGGTCGGTGTTGATGGCGATGATGTTCTCAGCGCCCTTCATGCCAGCGACGTGCTGGACCGCGCCGGAGATACCGATTGCGAGGTACACCTTCGGCGTGACGACCTTTCCGGACTGGCCGACCTGCCGGTCCTTCGGGAGCCAGCCGTTGTCGACGATGGGGCGCGAAGACGACAGGGTCGCATCGAGCGCGTCGGCGAGTTCCTGTACGAGTTCGATGTTCTCTTCTTCCTCGATACCGCGGCCGACAGAGACGAGCACGTCTGCGTCCGCGATGTCGACGTCACCGGAGCCGACTTCTTCGAATCCAGTTACGCGCGAGCGCACGCGAGAGTCGTCGATTTCGACGTCGAAGGCTTCGACGGCGGGTTCGCCGGCGGCTTCCGTGACGTCCCACTCACCGGGGCGGATGGTGACGGCAGCCGTGCCGGCGTCGACTTCGACGGTCGATTCGACCTTCGAGGCGTACATCTCTCGGGTGACGGTGAGAGCACCCTCGTTCTCCAGTCCGACTGCGTCGGTGACGAGCGGGAGGTCGAGTTGCTCGGCGACGGCGGGCGCGTAGTCGAGGCCGTTGACGGTGTTGCCCATCAGGACGTACGTCGGGTCGAGTTCCTCGTACAGCGCCGTGACGGCCTGCACGTAGACGTCGTGGTTGAACTCGTCGCCTTCGGCGACGGTGTGGATGGTGTCGACGCCGTCGAGTGCGAGTTCTTCGGCGAAGGCGTCCACGTCGCCGCCGATGACTGCGAGATGCAGGTCGCCGCCCGACTGCGAGGCGAGGTCGCTGCCGGCGGTGACGAGTTCGAACGACACGTCACGGAGTTCGCCGCGGCGGTGCTCGGTGATTGCGAGAACGTCGCTCATTGGGCACCCACCCCCTTCTCGCGGAGGACGGTCGCAAGTTCGGCAGCCTGCTCCCCGGCGTCACCCTCGAAGTAGACGGCATCGGACTCCGTCTCTGGTTCGTACATGTCGGTCAGTTCGAGGTCGGACTCGACGGCGGACGCGTCGAGACCGAGGTCCGAAAGCGACATCGGCTTGATTTCCTTCGACTGGGCCTGGCGAATCCCGCGCAGACTGGCGTATCGGGGTTCGTTGATACCGGTCTGGATGCTGAGAACCGCCGGCAGGTCGACTTCCGTGAGTTCCTCGACACCGCCTTCGAGTTCGCGGCGGACGTTCGCGACATCGCCTTCGAGTTCGAGGTCGTTGACGACCGCGGCCCACTCGAAGTCGATTGCGGACGCCAGCGAGACACCCGTCGCACCGAAACTGTCGTCGTTTGCCTGCACGCCCGTGAGGACGAAGTCAGGCTCTTCCGCTTCGACGACGGCCGACAGCAGGCGTGTCTTCGCGCCCACGTCCAGCAGGTCGACGTCTTCGAGCGCGTCGTCCCACACGCGGATGGCGCGGTCGACGCCTTTCGCGAGGGCCATCCGGATGGTCTCTTCGGACCGCTCCGGACCGATAGTCACACTGACGACTTCGACGTCGTCGTCTTCCTCGGCGAGTTGGACCGCCTCTTCGACCGCGTACTCGTCCCACTCGTTGAGGTCGTACTCGAGGAACTGTTCCGCGACGTGAAGACCGTCGAGTTCGAAGTCCTCTTCGACCTCGGCAACCTCCTTGACGGTTACGAGAACTTTCATCAACGTTCACTATTGAAAGGGGGCGAGTAAACGTTTTCGCCCCGTGGCCGAGGTCGTCGCCGTCTTCCGATTATTCTTCGAGGTCGTCCTCGTCCGGGAGGGAAATGAGGTTCTCCCGTCCGAGTCGAAGCTTCTCGACGCGACCGTTGTCCGCCATCGCCGATAAGAGTTGTGAGACTTTGGCGTCGGACCACCCAGTCTCTTTGACGATGTTGGCTTGCTTCATCCGGCCNCCGTTCTGTTCGAGAAGCAGTTCGACGCGCTCTTCGTCCGACAGGAGTTCGAGGTCAATCTCGTCGTCTTCATCGCTTACTTCGTCCTCGTCGGCCGGCTGTTCCGGGACTGGCGACGGTTCGTGTGCAGGCTCGACAGTTCCATTCTGGGGTGGCTCTTCGTCGGGCGAAGCGGCACCACCATCACCGGCAGTCGGACGACGGCGGGTGAATGCGACGACCGCGATACCGACGAGTGCGACTGCCACGAGGCCGCCAATGATGAGGTTCCACGGCAACTGGTCGGGACCTGGGCCAGCCGTCGGACGATAGCTCACGCGCAACTCGTCGACCGACTCGAAGGTTCGCGGACCTTCGACGACGACGGAGTTGTTCTCCAGTGGGATGTTCGTACTGTTAACCGCGTATCGCGGCGGTGTCCGTATCGTGAGGTTCTGATTCGAGCGAATCGAGGTGAGCCACAGTTGGTCTCGCCCCGTCGAGAAGGAGTCGCCGAGGCGGAGGCCGTCGTCTGTCTGCTCGAGGAAGTTCGTCCACGTGAACGAAAGGACCAACACACCCGTCTCGTTCTCGACGAACCCGCGTCTCGTCGTATTCTCAATCGACATCTGGCGTCCCGTGTGGTCCGATACGTCCGTGCTGATTCTCTCGAAGAGTGCTTCGTCGAATCCGACGTCTGTCTCTCCGCGTTCGAAGTCGCCTGCGAACTGCTCGAACGCCGCCGTATCGTTGTCCGTTTCGAGCGTATACCGCATCTCGATGTGCCACTCGGCGGCACGGTCGTCGCGTAGCTCGATGATAATCTCTGTCGTCGGCGTCTGCTCTACTCCCGACTGTTGGGCAAGCACTGCCCGGTCTCCGAGCGCCGCCGCTGTACCACTCTCGTGTGGTGCTGGAGCGAGCGACTGGGCTGCTGCGATTGGTGTCGCAACACCAGCGACGAGGGCGAGGAGGGCAACGATGACGGCGGCGCTCCGCATACCTGAAACCGTTTCGTCCGGCGATGAAAACGCTTTCCATCGACGTGACCGTGTCATTCCGTAGTAACGTCGGCTCGTAAGAGGGTCATTTTAGTACCGCCGTCGTGTACCGTCACGGCGATGAAGGCCCTCCCGCTCGTCCTCGCTCTTGTCTTGGTGGCCTCACCAGTTATCGGTGCGGCCGGTCCAGGTACAGGGGACCTCGCGGACACGTCCAACGGTACGACACAGGTTCAGACCTCGTCGAACGGGACGGTTCGCGTCCTCGACATCCCAGACTCGTCGGTCGTTCGGTCGACAGTCGACGCTCAACACGTTGACCTCGGCCCCTCGATTGACTTCGCCGGACTCAGAGCGGGAAGTCAGATTCAGACGCTGTCTTCTCTGGAGCGCATCGAGTCGGCCAGCGACGAGGGTGTGCGACAGCAGCTGATTCTCGGCGAAATAAACCAAATCGAGCAGCGAGCTATCGCGCTCCAGAGTGCGCAACAAAACGCTATCGAGGCGTACAACAGCGAGGATATCGCTGCTCGAGAGCTGCTCGTCGAACTCGCTCGCATCGACGCCGAGGCACGCGAACTCAACGAGCGTCGTGTCGAACTTCGTGAAGCCGCGGCACAGACGCCTGACTTCTCTGTCGACCCCGGGCGACTCGCCGCACTCGAACGGGAACTGGATACGTTCACTGGTCCCGTGCGAAAACACGCTGCGGCGGTTCTCACGGGGAACGAGCCATCGATGCGTTTCTTCGTTCGGACGAGTGCAGATGGACTCGTTCTCAGCGTCATCTCGGACAATACCTACATTCGGGAGGCTTACCGGAGTGACCTGCGTGACCGGGACCAGAGCGGAGTTACGCCGACACAGGCACTCGACAAAGTCGCCGAGAACTATCCGCTCGTCTGGAACAGTCGGGCGACACAGAACGGTGCCGACGTGGTCGGTGCTGGAAACAGCTATCTCGTTCGCGTCAATCACGGTCGCGGACAGCTCTTCGCCTACGTCGACAGCGGGAGCGCAGAAGTGTTCAAAGAAGCCCAAATCCGACCGCTCGATACGGTCTCGAACGGGACGGTCGCAACCGAGGTCAAAGACGGGCTCAGACTGTCTGCCAATCGAACGTACCCAGGCGGCCCGCTTCGAATCCAACTGAACGAGACTGAGACTGGTGACTCGGTCGACGCCAACGTAACGCTTGGACTGGAAGCGAGCCGCGAGAGCACGCTTCTCGGGCGGACCGGTTCGGACGGAGCAATCTGGACTGTCTCACCGGCGAGTCGGTTCACCATTACTGTCATCAGAGGCAATGCTGCAGTCGTCCTCACCGTCTCCCCGACGCCGGTTCCTCAACTGGCGACGAACGAGACACAGACGAACGAGACGACTCTGACGCCGACACAAAGGCTGCCGGCAGATAACGCGGCGACTCCAGAACAAACTCCCGCGTAATCACGACAATTCGGGGTTTTACTGGCCAGATTTTCACTGACCGAATTTTCACCGGCCGAACCTTCTTATCGGGTGACGCGGCCACTCCGTCTCGATGTCTCGACAACTTGCTGCCGACTCCCGAGGGTCGACCGTTTTGATTGGTGGCGTCCTCATGGTTGGTATCGTCGTCGTCATCGCGGGCGTTGTCGGTGCTGCCGCGTTCGACGTGGCGGAATCGACGCCCGCTCCGAATCAACCGACGATGCTTTCGCTGTCGGTCACCGGGAACGCGTTCGAACTGACGCACGACGCGGGAGCACCGTTACAGGTTTCGTCGCTTCGGCTCCGGATTTCGATAAATGGTGAGGAGTTACGTCACCAACCACCGGTGCCGTTCTTCTCTGCGACGGGGTTCAAACCGGGGCCGACTGGGCCGTTTAACACGGCATCGGATGGGACGTGGACCGTTGGGGAGATAGCGGGGTTCGAACTCGCAGGGACGAATGCCCCGACAGTGACCGCTGGTGCTCGGGTCGTCGTTCGAGTCTACGAAGAAGACACTCTCGTTGCAGTCGTTCGAGCGACAGCGAGCTAAGTGTGCCGAGATGGCGGACGGAGCGAAAGTCGGTGAAAGCGGTTCGAGACGGAGACTTATTCTTCGGGAGCGCGCGCGATGGTGACGATAGCGCGGGGACTGCCGGGCTGTCGCTGGAGAATGTGGTGCTCGATGTCGACGAACCCTGCCGCTTCGAACATCCGGTCGGCTTCCTCTTCGTCGTAGAAGAGCATGATTGCGTCAGCGAGTTTCTGGAAGAGGCTGTTTTTCGGGTCGTCGGGGCCGACGACGAGGACTTTGTTCCCCGGCTTGACGACGCGCCGGAACTCTTCGAGTGCGGTCACGGGATTCGGCCAGTACTCGATAGACCCGGACGACCAGATGACGTCGAAAGAGTTGTCGGCAAACGGCAATCGTTCGGCGTCGCCGCGGTAGAATCGCACCTGGTCGTTCTTTCCGAACTTTTTCCACGCCTTCTGCATCTGGTGGATACTCTGGTCGAGTCCGTGCACGTCGTCGGTATAGCGGAGCAGGCCTTCGGTACCGAAGCCGGTCCCACACCCGACGTCGAGGACGCGGTCTCCCTGTTGGATGTCGAGTAGTTCGAGTGCCTCGTCGCGCATCTCCTCGTTCCAGATGAACGGGTTCACCTGGTCGTACACCTTCGAGAGGTACTTGTAGAACAGGCGGGCCCGGGCTTTGTTTTCGAGGACTCCCATCGCGCCGGGATTAGGACTCACCGATGATAACGGTGCGGATTCACCGCGCAGCTCCGTGCTTTCGACGCCCGGACAGTGTCGATCTTCCGGTCGTTTCTCAGCACTGTTCCGCAAACACCTTATACAGCGCTTGTGCAACTTTCCTGTGATACGAGTATGCCGAGACAAGAGGTTCTCGAGAAAATAAAATCGGCCGAGCAGGAGGCCGACGACATCATCGAAGAGGCCGAGGCGGAACGCGAAGATCTCGTCGCGGAGGCGCGCCACGAGGCAGACGAGATCCGCTCCGAGGCCGAGCAGGAGGCCGACGAACTCGAATCAGAGCGCTTGGCGGAGGGGCGCAAAGATATCGAGAAGGAGCGTGAACGCATCCTCGAAGAAGGCGAATCGGCGCGGGACGAACTGGTCGCCGACGCGGAAGACCGCATCGACGAGGCGGTCGAGTACGCCGTCGGCAAATTCGAGGAGGCGGTGAATGCTCAGACCTGAGCAGATGAGCAAGGTCTCGGTGACCGGTTCCAAGGGCATCATGTCCGAGGTCATCGAGACTGTCCACGACCTTCGACTGCTCCACGTCACCGAATACGACGGGTCGTGGCAGGAGGAGTTCGGTTTCGACACGGGGTCTCCCATCGAGGGAGCGGAGGACGCCTCCGACAAGCTCGTCACCGTTCGTTCGCTCAAGAGCATTCTCGGCGTCACCGAAGCTGACGCCGGTCGCCAGCGCATCGTCCCCGACGACGCGCTCGGTGAACCGCTCGAACAGATTCGCGAGCGCGTCAACGAACTCGACGACCGCCGCTCCGAACTCGAAGGGAAGCTTCGAGAGGTAGACGAAGAAATCGGCGCGATGAAGCCGTTCGTCGACCTCGGCCTCGACCTCGACTTGCTCTCGGGATACGACTCCCTGCAAGTCGCCGTTGGACAAGGGAAGGCCGAAGAAGTCGAGCGGGCACTCGTCGATGCCGACAGCATCGGCGCCTTCGAAATCTTCTCGGGCGACCGCACGCTCGCTGTCTTCGGTCGCCCCGCCGAGGGCGCGTCCGAGATGGCGATTACGGATGCACTCGTCGGTGTCGAGTTCGCGACGCTCGAAATCCCGGACGCTTCGGGAAGCCCCGAGGATTACATCCGCGACCTCAAACAGCAGAAGCGCGAAATCGAATCCAAGCTCGAAACCGTCGAGTCTGAGCTTCGTGATATCGCGGTCGAAGAAGGTGAATTCCTCCTCGCCGCCGAAGAGCGACTCGCCATCGACGTCCAGAAGACTGAAGCACCGTTGTCGTTCGCGACGACGGAGAATGCATTCGTCGCCGAAGGCTGGATTCCGACTGAGCACTACAACGAGTTCGCGAAGTCGCTGAAAGATACGGTCGGTGAACACGTCGAAGTGGAAGAACTCGAACGCGCAGAGTTCTCCCACGATGGTAACGACCACGCACGTGAGCACGTTTCCGAGAGCACCGGAACGCCCGCTGCGACTGACGGTGGGACGGTCACCATGGCGGACGACGAACCGCCTGTTGTCCAGAACAACAACGGAGTTGTCAGACCGTTCGAACTGCTGGTACAAGCAGTCAACCGTCCGAACTACTACGAGTTCGACCCGACACTTATCCTGTTCCTCACGTTCCCGGCGTTCTTCGGGTTCATGATTGGTGACTTCGGATACGGACTCATCTACACGGCAATCGGATTCTTCCTCTACTCGAACTTCGACTCGGACGCGTTCAAAAGTATGGGTGGAATGACGATTGTCGCCGGTATCTTCACGACGATATTCGGCATTCTGTACGGTGAGATATTCGGATTCCACCTCATCACGGAGTACTTCTGGGAAGGAATGCTCCAGATGTCTCACCCGCCGATTGAGAAGGGTCTCTCGCCGGCTACCTCCGAGTGGGCACTCGCGTGGCTCACCGTGAGCGTCGCGGTCGGTATCCTGCACCTGAACATCGGTTACATCTTCGACTTCGTCGAGAAGTCGCAACTTCACGGTGTGAAAGAGGCAATCCTCGAAACCGGTTCGTGGATACTCATGCTGAACGGGCTGTGGATTTGGGTCTTCAGCGACGCACTCGGCGGTGTCCCGCCGGAGTTCCTGTTCACGACGTTCGCCAGTGGCGGACTCATCCCGATCGGCTTCTCGGGCTTCTCGTACACTGTCGGCTGGGGAGGGATTGGACTCTACCTGTTCGGTGCGCTCCTCTTGGTGTTAGCAGAGCCGGCCGAACTCGCCGAGTTCGCCGCCCCGCTTTCGAACGTCCTGTCGTACACTCGTCTCGGCGCTGTCCTCATCGCGAAGGCGTCGATGGCGTTCGCAGTCAATCTGCTCGTCTTCGGTGTGTACGTCGACGACCACGGCGGCTGGCACTTCGGCCTCGGAGGGATGCCTGACGCCGCGGCTGTGGCGGCACTCGGACCGGGTGAAACGCTGACTTACCACGGATACGAAGTGACCAACGTCCTCTTCGGCGGGATGTTCCACTCAGGCGCTGCTGGCGTCCTCGGTGGACTGCTCGTCCTGGTCGTTGGCCACATTGTCGTCCTTGCTCTCGGTGTCACGAGTGCAGGTCTGCAGGCCGTCCGTCTCGAATACGTCGAGTTCTTCGGCAAGTTCTTCGAAGGCGGTGGCCGCGAGTACGAACCATTCGGCTACGACCGTCAGTTCACCACCGAAGACTGAGTGAACAGGCGGTACCTTCTTTATTGACCGTACCAATAGCGGCTGCTCTCCCGGAATCACGCACGACAGCCGCCCGAATGCCGTATTTCAGCCGATTATTTTGGGAACCTTTATGAGACGTCTTGCAACACATACGAACGTTCGGAGACGACAATCCGGTACTCAGGAACATACAATGATTGAAGCAATTGAACCCCTCATGACTGCACTGCAGAATGAAACCGCTTCCTCGCCTGCCATCACCGAAGGCGCTGCGGCGGCCCTTTCAGTCGGTATCGCCGCTTTCGCAGCCGGATACGCCGAGCGCGGCATCGGTTCCGCTGCGATGGGAGCCATCGCCGAGGACGAGTCTCTCTTCGTTAACGGGCTGATCCTCACGGTTCTTCCCGAAACCCTCGTCATCCTCGCACTGGTCGTTGTCTTCGCGGCCTAAGCACCCCTCCCTTTCCCATTATGAGTTTGGATAACGTCGTTGAGGATATCCGAGACGAAGCCCGCGCACGCGCAGAGGAAATCAGGCAGAACGGCCAGGAACGAGCGGATGAAATCGTCGCTGAAGCCGAAGCAGACGCCGAAGAAATCCTCGAATCGCGCAAGGCCGAAATCGAGCAGCAACTCGAGCGAGAGCGAGAACAGTCGCTCTCCAGCGCGAAGCTCGAAGCCAAGCAGGCTCGGCTGAGCGCCCGCCGAGACGTGCTTCAGCGTGTCCGTGAGCAGGTCGAAAGCGAACTCGCCGACCTCGAAGGCGACCGTCGCGAGGAGCTGACCCGTACGCTCCTCGATGCGGCAGCGGTCGAATTCGAAGACGAGGACGAAGTCCACGTCTACGGTCGTGCCGACGACGCCGACATGCTCGAAGACATCCTTGCCGACTACGACGGCTACGAAGTGTCCGGTGAGCGCGACTGCCTCGGTGGCGTCGTGGTCGAAGGCACGAATTCGCGCGTTCGGGTGAACAACACCTTCGACTCGGTCCTCGATTCAGTCTGGGAGGACAACCTGAAGGAAGTGAGTGCGCGACTGTTCGACGACCAATGAGCACAGCTGGCGGCTCGAATCCGGAGTACGTCATCGCTCGGGTCCGAGCGAGACGAAGCGCCCTCTTCGGGGACGAAGAGTACCGCAAGCTGGTCCGCATGGGCCCGGCCGAAATCGCCCGGTTCATGGAGGAGTCGGAGTACGAGACGGAGATCAACGCGCTGGGAAGCCGATTCTCGGGCGTCGACCTCATCGAGTACGCGCTGAACGCCAACATGGCGAAGCAGTTCAACGACATCCTCGACTGGGCCGGTGGTCGGCTCTACGACCTCATCGCCCGGTACCTTCGAAAGTTCGACGCGTGGAACGTCAAGACGGTCCTGCGTGGAATCTACGCGGATTCGTCCCGCGACGAGGTCAAATCCGACCTCATCCGCGCTGGTGAGTTCGACGATCGACTCATCGACCGACTACTCGACGCGACTGAGATCGAAGAAGTGGTCGAAATCCTCTCCGGGACGATGTTCGGAGATGGGCTCGAGGCCGCGTTCGAAGATTACGAGGAAGCTGGTGTCCTCGTGCCGTTAGAGAACGCTGTCGACCGTGCGTTCTACGAGCAACTGCTGGAGAACTTGGTCGTCGGTGAGGAAGCAGAACAGTATCGTGAGTTCCTCGAAGCGGAGATCGACTTCCGAAACGCCCGAAACGCACTCCGAATCGCTCGCAGTGGTGCCGACCTCGATCCTGCAGACTATTTCATCGAAGGTGGCACACTGTTCCGTGCGTCGGAGATTACGGCATTAGCGACCAGTACGAGCGAACTGGTCTCGAAGATTTCGGACAGTCAGTACGGTGACCGCCTCTCTGGTGCCATCTCGGACCTCGAGGCAGCAGACAGCCTCATTAGCTTCGAGCGCGCCCTCGATTCGGCGCTGCTCGAGTACGCTGACACGCTCGGTTACGTGTTCCCGCTGTCTGTTACGCCGGTCATCTCGTACATTCTCGCCAAGGAACGCGAAGTCGACAACATTCGGGCGATTGCCCGCGGCCGCGAGGCCGGGCTTGGCCCCGACGAAATCGAGGAGGAACTGGTCATCCAATGAGCCAGGAAATCGCAGTTATCGGCAGTCCTGACTTCACGACGGGCTTTCGGCTTGCGGGCGTCCGCAAGTTCGAGAACGTCCCGGACGAAGACAAGGACGAAGCACTCGACGAGGCCGTGACGCAAACGCTCGAGGACGAGGACGTCGGCATCATCGTGATGCACGAAGACGACCTCGATTACCTCTCGCGTAACGCACGCAAGTCGGTCGAGCAGAGTATCGAGCCAACGCTCGTGACGCTCGGCGGTTCCGGCGGCGCAAGCGGCCTCCGCGACCAGATCAAGAGAGCTATCGGTATCGATCTGATGGACGAATAACAAACATGAGTCAGGCAACACAAGATTCCGTTCGCGAGGACGGCATCATCGCAAGCGTGAGTGGTCCGGTCGTGACCGCCCGTGACCTTGACGCCCGTATGAACGACGTTGTGTACGTCGGTGACGAAGGGCTGATGGGCGAGGTTATCGAAATCGAGGGCGACCTCACGACCATTCAGGTGTACGAGGAGACTTCGGGCGTCGGTCCCGGCGAACCCGTCGAGAACACGGGCGAACCGCTGACCGTCGACCTCGGTCCCGGCATGCTGGACGCCATCTACGACGGTGTCCAGCGTCCGCTGGACGTGCTCGAGTCCAAGATGGGCTCGCCGTACCTCGACCGTGGTGTCGACGCACCCGGTATCGACCTGGAGAAGAAATGGGAGTTCGAACCGACGGTCTCCGAAGGCGACGAAGTCGCCCCCGGTGATGTCGTCGGGACGGTACCCGAAACCGTGACCATCGAACACAAGGTCATGGTCCCGCCGGACTTCGAAGGTGGCGAAGTCGTCGCCGCCGAAGCGGGCGAGTTCTCCGTCACCGAGGCGGTCGTGGAACTCGACAACGGCGAAGAAGTGACGATGCACCAGGAGTGGCCGGTTCGGAAGGCGCGTCCCTCGCAAGAGAAGAAGACGCCCCGCGAACCGCTCGTCTCCGGGCAGCGTATCCTCGACGGTCTGTTCCCCATCGCGAAGGGTGGGACGGCAGCGATTCCGGGTCCGTTCGGGTCCGGAAAGACGGTTACGCAGCACCAGCTCGCCAAGTGGGCTGACGCGGACATCGTCGTCTACGTCGGCTGTGGTGAGCGCGGCAACGAGATGACCGAAGTTATCGAGGACTTCCCGGAACTCGACGACCCGAAGACCGGGAACCCGCTCATGGCGCGGACGTCGCTCATCGCGAACACGTCCAACATGCCCGTGGCGGCCCGCGAGTCCTGTATCTACACGGGTATCACCATCGCGGAGTACTACCGCGACATGGGGTACGACGTGGCACTCATGGCCGACTCCACCTCGCGGTGGGCAGAGGCCATGCGCGAGATTTCCTCGCGTCTCGAAGAGATGCCCGGCGAAGAGGGGTACCCCGCGTACCTCGCAGCCCGTCTCTCCGAGTTCTACGAGCGCGCAGGATACTTCACGACCGTCAACGGCAACGAGGGTTCGGTCTCCGTCATCGGCGCAGTTTCGCCGCCGGGCGGTGACTTCTCCGAGCCGGTCACGCAGAACACCCTGCGTATCGTGAAGACCTTCTGGGCACTCGACGCCGACCTCGCAGAGCGTCGTCACTTCCCGGCAATCAACTGGAACGAGTCCTACTCGCTCTACCAGGACCAGCTCGACCCGTGGTTCGTCGAGAACGTCGAGGACGACTGGCCAGAAGAGCGACAGTGGGCGGTCGACGTGCTCGACGAAGAGAACGAGCTTCAGGAAATCGTTCAGCTCGTCGGTAAGGACGCCCTGCCGGAGGACCAGCAGCTGACTCTCGAGGTCGCTCGCTACCTCCGCGAGGCGTACCTGCAGCAGAACGCGTTCCACCCGACGGACACGTACTGTGAGCCAGAGAAGACCTACGGTATCCTCACCGCCATCCACACGTTCAACGACGAGGCGTTCAAGGCGCTCGAAGCCGGCGTCCCCGTCGAGGAAATCCAGGCCGTCGAAGCGGTTCCGCGTCTGAACCGTATCGGTGTGCAGGAAGACTGGGAGGCGTACATCGAGGACCTCAAGGCAGAGATCACCGAGCAACTCCGCGAGCTGTACTGAGATCATGAAGGAATACCAGACTATCACCGAAATCAGCGGCCCGCTGGTGTTCGCCGAGGTTGACGAGCCGATCGGTTACGACGAAATCGTCGAAATCGAGACGCCGCAAGGCGAGACCAAGCGTGGACAGGTCCTCGAATCGAGTGAGGGCCTCGTCGCGATTCAGGTGTTCGAAGGAACCACCGGTATCGACCGAAACGCGTCCGTCAAGTTCCTCGGCGAGACGCTCAAGATGCCCGTGACCGAGGACCTTCTCGGTCGCGTGCTCGACGGGTCCGGCCAGCCTATCGACGGCGGCCCGGAAATCGTCCCCGACGAGCGCCGTGACATCGTCGGCGCAGCAATCAACCCGTACTCCCGCGAGTACCCCGAGGAGTTCATCCAGACTGGCGTCTCCGCCATCGACGGCATGAACACCCTCGTCCGTGGTCAGAAGCTCCCCATCTTCTCCGCGTCGGGGCTCCCCCACAACGACCTCGCACTGCAGGTCGCCCGTCAGGCGACCGTGCTCGAAGAGGAAGGCGACGAAGACTCCGAATTCGCTGTGGTCTTCGGCGCGATGGGTATCACGCAGGAAGAGGCAAACGAGTTCATGGAGGACTTCGAGCGCACGGGTGCACTCGAGCGCTCCGTCGTCTTCACGAACCTCGCGGACGACCCCGCAGTCGAGCGGACGGTCACGCCGCGTCTCGCCCTCACCACGGCCGAGTACCTCGCGTTCGACAAGGACTACCACGTCCTCGTCATCCTGACCGACATGACCAACTACTGTGAGGCGCTCCGTGAGATCGGTGCGGCTCGCGAAGAGGTCCCCGGTCGCCGTGGTTACCCGGGTTACATGTACACTGACCTTGCGCAGCTCTACGAGCGCGCAGGTCGTATCGAGGGTCGCGAAGGGTCTGTCACGCAGATTCCCATCCTCACGATGCCGGGTGACGACGACACGCACCCGATTCCGGACCTGACCGGCTACATTACGGAAGGTCAGATCTACATCGACCGCGACCTCAACTCGCAGGGCATCCGCCCGCCGATCAACCCGCTTCCGTCCCTGTCGCGTCTGATGGACGACGGTATCGGTGAGGGCCTCACCCGCGAGGACCACGCTGACGTGTCCGACCAGATGTACGCGGCGTACGCAGAGGGTGAGGACCTCCGCGACCTCGTGAACATTGTCGGTCGCGAGGCACTCTCCGAGCGTGACAACAAGTACCTCGACTTCGCAGAGCGCTTCGAAGAGGAGTTCGTCGACCAGGGCTTCGACACGAACCGCACTATCGACGACACGCTCGACATCGGGTGGGACCTCCTCTCGATGCTGCCGAAGTCCGAGCTCAACCGTATCGACGAAGAGCTCATCGAGGACTACTACCGCGAAGAAGCCGAGTCCGTCGAAGCAGACGCCTAACTCGGCGACTTCGAGTTCTTTCTTTCGGACGCAGTCTCTCCCGAGAGCAGGCGCTTTCGTCGGCGTTCACCCGCGAGCACACTGTCGAAGCCTCCCGAGAGCGAGGTTCCTTGTGCCATTAGCGTGTGGATGGAGTATGTCAATTACTTCGCCGCAGGCGCGTGTCTTCTCTGTCGTCGGCGACGACATCCGAGCACGAGTCGAACGCGAACTCTCGTCGTTCGACGTCGAGGCCGTCGACTCGGTCGACGCTGTCGAGCGACGACTCGCCGAAGATTCGGCGGATTGCGTCGTCATCGACACGGACTCACCAGCAACAGTGACAGCCATCAGCGAGACTGGTGTTCCGGTCGTCGTACTGGTTTCCCCGGACGCCGACCTCTCGCCGGGGGACGCACTCGATGCCGGTGCAGAAGACGTCGTCCCCGTCGTCGAGTCTAACCTCTTCGACCGATTGGGTGCCCGCGTCGCGAGCGTCGTGTCGTGGCACGATGGTCGTGACGAGGCGACGGCCAGAATCACCGAAGAGTTGAAAGAACGGGCGATGGACGAAGCGCCCGTCGGAATCACGATTTCGGACGGTTCGCTCCCCGACCACCCGCTCGTCTACGCCAACGACGCGTTCGAGTCGATGACGGGGTACACTGTCGAAGAGGCGCTGGGTCGAAACTGCCGATATCTGCAGGGAAACAAGACGAACCAAGAGCGCGTCGCCGAACTTCGCCGCGCAATCGATGCCGAGGAGTCGGCGTCTGTCGAACTGCTGAATTATCGGCGAGGCGGCTCGACCTTCTGGAATCGCGTCGATATCGCGCCGCTTCCGGGGCCGGATGGCTCTGTGACCCATTACGTCGGTTTCCAGACGGACATCACAGAGCGCGTCCGCGCCGAGCAGGCCGCAGAGCGGTACGCTGCCCGCGTCGAAGAAGAACGCGCGCGACTCCAGAATCTCGTCGACCACATCGAAGGGCTGCTCGAAGATGTCACGAGCGCGCTCGTCCGCGCGGAGACGCGCGCGGAACTCGAAACCACGGTGTGTGAGAAAATCGCCGCGTCACCGTCGTTCGAGGGCGCGTGGATTGGCGACGTCGACCTCTCTCCGAAAGAAATCGTGCCGAACGAGTGGGCCGGTGCGGCAACGGCCACACTCTCGGAACTTCGAATCGACCGCGACGACGACACCGACCCAACCGCGCTCGCCGCCACGACCGGCGAGGTACAGTCAGGGACGGCTTCGGACGGCAGACTCCACGCCGACGTGTCGCTGCCATTTACGAACGTTATCGCCGTCCCGCTCGTCCACCGTGACACGATGTACGGTGTGTTGAGCGTGTACGCGACAGAGTCGGTCGACGAGTACGTACAGGCTGTCTTCGGAACGCTCGGCAGAGCAGTTGGGGCCGCCATCGACGCGTTCGAGAGCCGACGGACGCTCATGTCCAACGAGGTTCTCGAACTCGAACTCGAAATTACGGACTCGACACAGCCGCTCGCCACGCTCGCCACCTCGTGGGGATGTCGGCTCGAATACGAGGGGTCGGTTCCGCACGACGACGGGACGGTGAGCCTCTTCGTCTCGACGACGCCTCCAATCGCCGGTGGGGATATTGACACCGACGAAACGTCTGAATCCCGTGCTGAGGGTATCGTACGCGTCTCACAACTCCCGCGAGGAGACGGCGCCGGACTGTTCGAAATCGTTCTCGCGTTCAATTCACTTTTGCACCTCGTCGCCGACGCGAGCGGTCGGATCTCGGACCTCGAAGTCGATTCCGACGGGACCCATCTGACGGTCGTTGTCCCGGACCGTGCACTCGGTCGGTCGCTTCTCGACGACCTGAAAGCGGTCGCACAGGGAGTCGAACTCCGAGCAGTCAGGGACCGTGCGGTCCCGCCGCAGACCCAGCGAGAGTTTGCCGCGAGCGTCGGGGCAGAACTCACCGACAGACAGCGAACCGCGCTCCAACTGGCGTATCTCGGCGGCTTCTTCGAGTGGCCTCATGGCGTGAAAGGCGACGAACTCGCCGAGGCGATGGGCGTCTCTCGACCGACGTACCACCAGCACCTTCGCGCAGCAGAGCGAAAGCTGGTCACTCGATTTTTCGAGAGCGAGGTTCCGTAGTCGACCCCGCTCGATTCGATCCAATCCGATCCGACTCCGGGCGAACGTGTTGGACTGCAACCACGTCGTCGCGGTCCCACCCGCCGTCTGCCCTGTTATCGCCCCGGACAGCGGGCCAGACAGTAAAAGATTAACACCCCAGGCGAACAACCCTCGCCAAAGATGGCCGAAGACGTCAAGCCGACCCGCAAGAACCTGATGGCGATCGAAGATCGCATCGAACTCTCTGAGCGGGGTCACGACACGCTCGAACAGAAGCGGGACGGCCTCATCATGGAGTTCATGGACATCCTCGACCAGGCACAGGACGTGCGGGCGAACCTGAACGCGGACTACGAGCGCGCCCAGAACAAGATCAACATGGCTCGCGCCATGGAGGGTGACGTCACGGTTCGCGGTGCCGCCGCAGCGCTGAAAGAGTACCCCGAGATTACGACGCAGTCGAAGAATATCATGGGCGTCGTCGTCCCGCAAATCGAATCCTCGCGCGTCAAGAAGAGCCTCGACCAGCGCGGCTACGGTCTGCTCGGTTCTTCGGCCCGCATCGACGAGGCTGCCGACGCCTACGAGGAACTGCTCGAATCCATCATCCTCGCCGCGGAAGTCGAGACGGCGATGAAGAAGATGCTCGAGGAGATCGAGACGACGAAGCGCCGTGTCAACGCGCTCGAATTCAAGCTGCTTCCCGAACTCTACGAGAACCAAGAGTACATCGAGCAGAAGCTCGAAGAGCAGGAACGCGAGGAAATCTTCCGCCTCAAGAAGATCAAAGCCAAGAAGGAAGAAGAAGAGAAGGAAGCGCGAGAGGCCGAACAGGCCGCCGAAGCTGCTACTGCGGACTAATCTCGTCACTTCTCTGGGATCTCTTCTCGGTCGCCCCACCGACCACTTTTCGTCACGCAACCGCGTAGATAGTGGTATGGCCTGTCCCGAGTGTGGTGGTGCGACAGTCCGGTACGTCGTTCCCGAAGACCTGCGAACCTACGCTCCCGAATCGACCGATATCATCGCGCTGTGCGGCGATTGCCTGCACGTCTCCCCGGCGACCGTTGCGGGGGCACAAGCCGACGAGGCGAAGCAACTCGTCGACGTCATCCCGGACGGCGACGGCGGTGCGGCGCTCGCTGTCGCGCTTGGGTTGCTCGACTCGCTTGCGCTCAATCGCTCCGGTATCGTCGAGTGTCTCGAATACGCGGAGGAGTCGGGCGTCGACGTGCATCTGGCGCTCGACAGACTCGCTCACGGATTCCCCGAGGCCCACGTCGACCTCGAACGACGCCGCAGTCAGCTCACGGCGTTTTTCTGACGGAGCTGGGCAGTCCACCCTTTGCAGGGGAGTGCTGAGGCTACTGACTGGTGGGGTGCTGAGGCTACCTGCGGATAGGGGTGGCGCTCGCGTTGCCTATCGATTTGTCTCTCGCGCTCGCGCGCGAAGACGCCGAGGAGAAAGTGCTTAGACGCCCGTGGAGTACCGAAGAATTCCGGCGATACCACCGAACGCGTCGTAGAGCTGTTCGCCTTTTTCGAAGTCGGTGCTGATGAACTTCGTCTCGGTGCCGCGCTGGTCGGCGATGTCCATCAGGAACTCGATGACGTCCTCGCGGGACTCAGCTTCGATTTCGGTGCCGTCTTCACACTCGTGAGTGGGCGTGTTGTGCCGGTGGTCGACGAGTTCGTACTCTTCGTTCCCATTGCAGTCGTAGATGACAACGTCTTGGCGGAGGTCCTCGGAGATGAGGAGTCGGTCGACAGACCCCATGACGAGGTTCTTCCGCGTCGGCTCGAACCCGTAGGTGGACTCGTTGCCGCGGTGGAGCTTCTCGAAGAACTCCTCCATCTGCTTTTTGTCCTTGATGACCTCTTGGTCGGCCAGCACGTCCTGTCCGGCGTCGACGATGTCGTAGAGTCCGGACTCGTCGGTGTAGGCGACGTCGAACTTGCCGACAACGAGGTCCTGTAGTTCGTGGTGGAGGTAGTCTCCGTCGAGGAACTCGTCTTTCGTCGGCGAGGGGCCACCCACGAGGATGCCGTCCATATCGTGGCGTTGGGGGACGAACAGGTCGTTCGCCATCCCGGCGACTTCCTGATAGAAGTTGTCGATAGCTTCGAGGCGCAGGCGGGCGAAACGCTGGGCGGACTGACCACCTTTGCGCTGCTTGCCCGGGACGAGCGACGAGGCGCTCTTGACCGGTTCGACGCGCTTGCCTTTCAGCCACCCGACGTTGGCCTCGCGGCGGTCGAGGACGACGAGCCCGAACAGACCCTTGTCCATGAGCATGTCCTCGAGGGGACCGGTGAGGAAGTTCGAGTCACAGTGGTACCGGAACGACTGGATGGGTTCCGGTGGGCTTTCGAGCACCTTCGTGACCATGTTCGTCTGGCCACCGCCGGAGTCGACCGCACCAGAGAACATGACGATGCCGTTGTCTGGCGGGAAGTTACCGTAGTATCGGAGCCGGTCTTTGATGCTCGTCAGGGCGTCCTGCACGTTCGTCCGCGTCTGCTTGGACTTGATGTTGGACGCTTCGCTGTGTTCTGTGATGACGTGTTCGACCACGTCGGAAATCTGCTTGTCTTCTGGGATGTAGATGGTGACGAGCTGGGTCCCGGAGCCTTCGAATTCTCTGAGGTCCTCGATGACCTTCTTGAATTCATACTTTCGCCGGTCTTCGCTCGCCTCCTCGGCGTCGCTACTCATCACTCCACATAGTCCCGCCAGCGGCTAAGTAACCTTTGACTGTCCACGCGGCGAGCTATCGTGTCACACCCCTGACGGCGCTCGGAGAACATTTATGGTGCTGTCACGGTAGGGTTTCGACGTTGGAATCATGGCACGGGTGTACGCAATTGCCAGCGCGAAAGGCGGGGTTGGAAAAACGACGACGACAGCCAACCTTGGAACCGTCCTCGCGATGGCCGGTCACGAGGTTGTCGTCATCGACGGTGACCTCGGGATGCCGAATCTCGCTGGTGCCCTCGGTGTCGACCCAGACGGGGCGACACTTCACGACGTCCTCAACGACGACGTAGACATCAAGTCGGCTATTTACGAGGGGCCGGCGGGTCTCGACGTCGTCCCCGGGTCGAACGCGCTGGAAGCGTTCGCCCGAACTGACGCCAAAGGACTCGAAGCGGCTGTCGACCAACTCGACGACTACGACATCGTCATCGTCGACACCGGTGCGGGTCTGAGCAACGACACGTTCGTCCCTCTGAAGTTCGCCGACGACGTGGTGCTCGTCACGACGACCGAACGAGAAGCACTCGGCGACACCGAAAAGACGCGACAACTCGCCGAGCGCATCGGCGCGTCAATCGTCGGTGCCGTCCTCACCCGTGTCGACGAGTCGAACCCGAACGCCGAGGTGGTCGCGTCGATTCTCGACGCCGGCGTTGTCGCCGTCGTCCCCGAAGACCCGGCTATTCGTGACGCCCTCGACAGTCAGGTTCCGGTCGTCCTCCGCACGCCTGACAGTATCTCGGCGGCAGGCTACCGCGCGCTCGCGGAGGCGCTCACCGGGGAGCCGGTTCCTGTTCCCGACGAGACTGGAGCAGCCACCGACGACGACCACGCGACTGAAACGACAGAACAGGACGTCAAGGAGTCAGGGTCGACGCAGGTCGTCGCGACTGACTCCTCTTCCGCTCCCGACACCGAACCTGAAACTGACTCCGAAGCGGAACCCGCGCCGTCGTCGGACGCCGGTCGGACCACTTCTGAACCGGAGTCGATGGATGTCTCGGAATCGGAGCCAGCGACGTCGTCCGACAGTCCGTCGGAAGCCGAACCGACGCCGGTCGCCTCAGAGGACACCGTCGACACGGCCGAGTCGACCGAGGACCCGCTTGCGCCAGACGCAGACGCGGCCGAGTTCGAAGCCGAAGATACCACTGACGAGTTCGAGGCTGCAGACACCACTGACGAATTCGAAGCCGCAGATACCACCGACGCGACGGACTCGCACGCGCAGGAAACGTCGGATGCGGACATCGACGACTCTACTGAGGACCATACTGTCGAGGACTCCCCGGCAGAAACGGGCGAGTCGTCGACGCCGACTCCTGAGGCGGCTGGCGACCCGACTCCCGAACCAGACTCGACGGATGCACCGGATGACCCGCTTGCAGCTGATGTGTCCGAGGACCCGTTGGCAGCCGAGTCGACCGAGGACCCGCTGGCGGGCGATGCACACGAAGACCCGTTAGCAGTCGATGCAGTCGATGAAGACCCACTCGCTGCCGACGCGACGGACTCGGAATCACTGGTCGAGGCGTCGAAGGCGGCGGCCGACGAGGTGCTGAACAAGAACAAGCGAGACGTTGAATCGGAGCCGACTGCGGAGACGGAATTGGGAGCGGAGCCAGAACCGGAGCCGACTGCTGAGCCGGAGCCGACTGCAGAACCAGAACCGACTGCAGAACCAGAACCGACGATGGAACCGGAGTCGACGACTGAGTCCTCCCCGGAACGGCAGCCGACTGACGATTCGGCCTCGGCGACTGACTCGTCGGACACGCCCGAGCCAATCGTCGAAGACGACATCATCGTCGCACCGGTCGAAGAGGAACACGTCGAAGACGAGCCCGAAGACCCGACAGACACTGGCTCGCAGGTGCCGTTCGCTGCCGGAAGTGACGGCAAGCCCGCGGTACGTGACGAGCCGACGGCGGAGCCACAGAACCCGCCGACGGAGACGCAGGACCAGACGGTACCGACCCGGGACCAGCCACGGCAGTCCGACCCCGCCGACTCCCGTGCATCTACTGACCCGACAGCATCACCCGAGCAGACTGCACCCTCTGAACCCACCGAACAGTCGGGTGAACCGCTCGTCCAGGACCCGTCGAGTGCGGGTGAGGACGAACCCCTCGTCGCAGAGGCGGAATCGGAACCGGACACCGACGACGCGGACGCGACCGGCGAGGACGAAGAAGAGGGCGTCTACACGACGACGCTCGTCGAAGAAATCGACTCGCTGGACGAAGAGGGCGACGACAAGAAGAAGAAGGGCTTCTTTAGCCGCTTCCTCGGCTAAACGAGAAGGCCTATTAATCGCGTCTGCCGATGACCCGGTATGACAGAATCAGAGTCCATTCCGTTCTGGTGGGTCGTGTTGTTCCTGCTTCTCGCGCTCGGTAGCGGCGCTGCAGCCGTCTTCTCGGTCGGCGGGTCGCTCGTCTCGGGGACGGTCGCACTCCCACTTCTCTTCTAAAAAATCAGAACGCGGTCGTTTCGACCGACGTTACATCGACTCGGGAGCCTCGACGCCGATGATATCGAGCGCGTTGGCTACCGTGTGCTTCGAGGATTCGACGAGTGCGAGGCGGGCCGCGGCGACTTCCTCGTCGTCGGCCGAGAGGACCGGACACTCGCGGTAGAACCGGTTGAACACTTCGGCGAACTGGCGGGCGAACGTCGCAATGGTGTGGGGTTCGAGGTCGTCGGCCGCCTCCTCGACGACGGCGGGGAAACGCGCGATGACGCGCAGCAGTTCGCGCTCTGCGTCTGTGTCGAGGACCGACGGGTCGACGTCGCTCGCATCGAGACCGGCGGCGGCCGCCTCGTCGGTGATGCCGCAACAGCGCGCGTGGACGTACTGGATGTACGGCGCGGACTGCGCCTCGAAGTTGAGCGCCTGGTCCCACTCGAAGGTGATGGACTTGGTGGGCTGTTTGGAGACGATGTCGTAGCGAACCGCGCCGATACCGACCTGGCGAGCGATGCGCTCGATGTCGTCTTCGTCGAGGTCGTCGTTGCGGATGCGGTCTTCCATGCGCGTTTCGACTTCCTCGCGGGCGCGGTCGATTGCCTCGTCGAGCAGGTCGTCGAGCATGACGCCGGTCCCTTCACGGGTGGACATTCCGAGACCGCCGGGGAGGTTGACCCACGAGAAGATGACGTTCTCCAGTTTGTCTACGTCGTTGCCGAGGAGGTCGAGGGCGGCACGAAGTTGGCCAGCCTGCAGTTTGTGGTCCTCGCCGAGGACGGTCACGGCGCGGTCGTAGTTATCGAACTTCCACTCGTGGTGGGCGAGGTCACGGGTCGTGTAGAGAGAGGTGCCGTCCGAGCGGAGGAACACGAGGTTCTTTTCGATATCGTACTCGCCGAGTTCGAGTTGCCACGCGTCTTCCTCGTAGACGGCGTTATCGGTCTCTTTGAGGCGCTCTGCGAGGTCGCGGGTACGCCCGTCGAACATGAAGCGCGTCTCTTTGACGAACTCGTCGAACTCCGCGGGGAGGCGGGCGAGACACTCGCGCATACCGCCGAGCACTTGGTCGACGACGGTCTCGACGCGGGCGTAGGTCTCTTCGTCGCCTTCTTCGATACCCTGCAGAATCTCCGTAATCTCGGCTTCCGCGGCCTCGACCTCGTTGGGGTCGGCTTCTTCGAGGTAGGCGTTGCCCTTCTGGTAGTACCGCACGAGGTCGTATTCGATGCGGTCGCGGTCGGGTTCGCTGTCGAGGTCGTCCTCGTCGAACGTCTCGTAAGCCCACGTGAAGACGGCCATCTGGCGACCGGCGTCGTTCACGTAGTAGTGTCGTTCGACGTCGTTGCCAGCGAAATCCAGCAGATTGGCGACGGCGTCGCCGACGATGGGGTTGCGGGCGCGGCCGACGTGGACCGGGCCGGTCGGGTTCGCACTCGTGTGCTCGACGACGACGCTGTCGCCGGTCGAGGGGAGACGGCCGTATTCACCGTCTTCGGCCGCAGCGGTGAGCGTGTCGTCGTAATAGGCGTCGGTTACGTGGAAGTTGACGTACGGTCCCTGCGTGTCGACCGCGGCGAGGTAGTCGTAGCCGTCGACAGAGATTTCCTCGGCGATGTCGGCGGCGACCGACGGTGGCGCAGCGCCGACGACCCCGGCCAGTCGGAACGCCACGCTGGAAGCGAGTGTCGCGGGTACGTCTTCCGGTGGCTCCTCGACCCCGAGGTCGTCGTCCGGCAGGTCGAGCGACGAAAGCGCCGCAGAGAGCGCCGCTTCGACCTCCTCACGGAACTGTCTGAACATGCTCACGGGTTCTCGGCAGATGGCTAAAGGCCTTTCCGAACCGGTTCGGGGCGGGCCAACTGCGACCCTCGCTGGCGACTGACTGTCGCACCATCGGGACACCGTCTGAACTACCTTACTAGTTAGGTAGAACTGGTATGCTGACACCGGACGAAGGAATGAATGAGGCAGGAGAAACCTGCCACCCCAACAATGAGCCGATGCAACTACTGCGACGCGTTCGTATCGAGCAACTTCATACGTGTGTTCGGTGACGACAAAGGGCGCGTCTTCGCCTGTCCGAACTGTTCGGCGAACGCCGGCGTCTCCCAAGTGAGCGCCGAGCGAAAGGCGGCGGGTCTCTAAGCCTCGCTTGGTCCTGCCGACCCCGGCCCTACGTGTGTCTCCACACGTCCCACACACCGTACATGCGCTGACCAACCTCCCCCGATTCCCAACCCCCACCCACCCCACTCCTCTCGTTTATCACTCCCTTCCAGCGACGCGACCACGTTCACTTCTCGCGTTGCTGGACCGACCGACGGACTTACCACTCGGCATCCGAAAGTCAGGTTACGAGCGGTTCGGAATTCTTCTATCCCATTTCTGGAACGCATCTCATATACGATACGCTTATGGGTCGAGCGTTCGAAGCCACGAGTATGTCAGAATCGGCAGTCGCCAGCGAGGTCGGGTACGACGAGTTGGCAACGCTGAAACTCGTTGCCCTCGACGGCGGGCGCGCTGAACCTGTCAAGGTCTCTTGTTCTGGACTTGCAGACAGGTTAGACGTCTCTAACCAGACGGCGTCGCGTCGCTTGCAACGCCTCGAAGAAGGTGACTACATCGACCGAGAGGTCGTCTCGGACGGCCAGTGGATTACGATAACCGAGGCCGGCGAATCCGCACTCCGCCGAGAGTACGCCGACTATCGACGTATCTTCGAGACGCCGTCGATGGTCGTCCTCGAAGGCGAGGTGACCGGCGGCATGGGCGAAGGTCGCCACTACATCTCGCTTCCGGGATACATGGAGCAGTTCACCGAGCGACTGGGTTACGAACCCTTCCCGGGAACGCTGAACGTTCGACTCAGCGACGATGCAATTCGTGCCCGCGCCGGGATGTCCGCACTCGACGCCGTCCCAATCGACGGCTGGGAAGACGACGAGCGGACCTTTGGTCCGGCGACTTGCTACGCCGCGGTCGTCGAAGCGGACGACGAGACGTACGACCCGGTCCACATCATCGTCCCCGAGCGAACCCACCACGACGAGTCGCAACTGGAGATTATCGCGCCCGACAAACTCCGTGACGAACTCGGCTTAGAAGACGGCGACACCGTCACGGTCCGCGTCGAGGAGGTCGAGACGGAATGAGCCGTTCCGCGGAGACGGACCTCGACCCCACAGAGCGTGTCGTGGAGGCGTTCCGTGCGGGTGAGCCGGTCCTCGTCCACGACTTCGACGACCGCGAGGGCGAGACGGACCTCGTCTACCCCGCAGGTGCAGTCACGCCGGCCGAAGTCGCCCGCATGCGCAACGACGCCGGTGGTCTCGTCTGCGTCGCGCTGCCGGACGACGTGGCCGAAACGCTTGGGCTGCCGTTCATGGACGACGTTCTCGACCACCCGGCTGCGGCCGCCCACGACCTCGCGTACGACTCGCGCTCGTCGTTTTCCTTCACGGTGAACCACCGAGATTCCTTTACCGGAATCACTGACCGCGACCGGGCGATGACCATCTCTCGACTCGCTCCTGTGGCCGAACTAGCCCGCGCGGGCGACTACGACGCCGACGACTTCGGCGGCGAGTTCCGTGCGCCCGGCCACGTCCACCTGCTTCGCGGCGCGCCTAACCTCCTCGACGACCGACAGGGTCACACCGAACTCGGTCTCGCACTCGCCGACCATGCCACGCTGCCGCCCGCCGTGGTCGTCTGCGAGATGCTTGACGACGAGACGGGTGCGGCCCTCTCGAAAGCCGACGCCCGCGAATACGCGGCGCGACACGACCTCGCGTTCGTCGACGGCGACCGCCTGCTTTCGGACCTCTCCTAGCTCCTCGCTGTTCTCATTCGTCTCGCCACGACCACTCTGGCTTCCACCCGAGGAGCCGCGCCGCCTTCTCGGTCGAGACGAGTGATTCGTGTCCCGAGAGGTCGCTCCGAACGTCGGCGTCCGGGTACACGTCGCGCGCAATCTCGGCAGATTCGACGGTCATCGAGGTATCCTCAGCGGCCGCCCAGAAGACTTCGTGGCCCTCGAAGTCGGCTTCGATGGCCCGGCGGACGAGCCTCGCGGCGTCGTCGCGGCCGAGGTACGCAAAGAGTGTGTTTCGCGCCGTGTGGAAGGCCCCGGAGTCGCGGAGTCCGTCGAGTGTTCGGTCCTGTTCGACGAACGTCTCTTCGGCTTCGTTCCTGCTCGGCATCCACGGGAAGCGGAGGCTGGCAATCGTGGATGGTGCGTCGGCCCTGCGGGCGAATCCCGCGGCTGTCTCTTCGGCGACGTACTTGCCGAGTCCGTACGGGTTCGAGGGCGTCGCCCGGTGTGTCTCGTCGACGGGCAGGAAGTCGATTCGTGCCGGGTCGGGCTCGAAGCTCCCGCCGATGGCGCTCATACTCGACGCGAGGGCGACGGTGTCGATGTCGAGGGCGGCCGCCGCTTCGAGAACGACGTAGGTCGATTGGACGTTGCTCTCGAAGACGCGGTGGCCGGGGTCGTGGCTCGGCGTCGAGATGGTTCCGAGGTGGACGATGGCGTCGGCATCGACGGCGGCGAGCGTCGCCGTGAGGTCGCCGGGGTCCAACGCGCTCACGCGGTAGTCGTGGTCGGCGTGGTCGGACCCGCCGCTGCGACTCACGTTGGTGACGGTGTAGCCGTGGTCACGGAGGTGGTCGATGACTGTCGGGCCGATATTGCCCGTTCCGCCGGTGACGACGACGGATTCCAGAGTCATACTGCGATATGGCAGCACACAGCCAAAAACAGTCTGGGACGCTGTGGCCGGTTCGTCATGATTTTAGAGGGGGGCCACCGAAGGCCTGTACATGGGATTCGACGACATGGACGTGTCCACGATTTGGATGAACGGCGAATACGTGGACTGGGAGGACGCACAGATTCACGTCCTCACGCACGGACTTCACTACGGCACGGGTATCTTCGAGGGCGTTCGCGCCTACGACACCGACCGCGGTCCGGCTATCTTCCGCTGGGAAGAACACCTCGAACGCCTCTACAACTCCGCGAAGCCGTATGACATGGACATCGAGTACTCGCCAGAGGAACTCACCGAGGCGACGCTGGAAGTCGTTCGGCGCAACGACCTCGACGGCTGTTACATCCGCCCGATTGCCTACTACGGCTACGACTCGCTCGGCGTCAGCCCCAAGGACAACCCGACGGACGTCGCGATTGCGGCGTGGCCGTGGGGCACCTACCTCGGCGAGGACGCGCTCGAAAACGGCGTCGACGTGATGGTCTCGTCGTGGCGCAAGCACGCCTCTAGCCAGATTCCGACGAACGCGAAGACGACTGGCCTCTACGTGAACTCCCTCCTCGCCGGTGAGGAAGCGCGCCGCAACGGCTACGTCGAAGCCATCGTCCTGAACAAGGAAGGCAACGTCGCCGAAGGCCCCGGCGAGAACATCTTCATGGTCCGCGACGGGAAGATTTACACCCCCGGCCTCTCCCAGAGCATCCTCGACGGTATCACCCGCGACACCGTCATCACGCTCGCCCGCGAGCGTGGCTACGAAGTCGACGACAACGCCGTCATCAGCCGCGGTGAACTCCACACCGCCGACGAACTGTTCTTCACCGGCAGCGCCGCCGAAGTCACGCCCATCCGTAAGGTCGACAACGTCGTCATCGGCGAGGGCAGCCGCGGCCCCGTCACGGAAGAACTCCAGACGGCCTTCTTCGACCTCGTGGAGCGTCGCACCGACGACCACGAAGAGTGGTTCACCTACGTCGAAGAGCAGTAAATCTTCGAAAATCCATTTTTTAGAGCCTGTGCCGCCAGTCGCAACACCCTGCCAGAGGTGTCGCGCCCGGTGGGTCCAGTCGGCGGCTACTCGTCTTCTTCGGTCACTTCGATAGTGTACTCGTCGATGTGTTCCTGCTCTGCGAACCCGGCCGATAGGACGCGCGTGAGGGCTTCTTCGACCTTCTCACCGGTCTCCTCGATGTCTTCAGGGTCGACTTCCATCACGAAGCCGGTGGTGATGTTCGGTGCGGTCGGCATGAAGATAATTTCCTTGCCGTCAGACGTCGTCTTCCCCGTCTTGAACGCGGTCATCCGGATACCCGGCCACGTTTCGAGACGGACTGGCTTCTGGAGGTCTTCGGTTCCGGTGAGGGCAGTTTCGACGGCGAGCTTCGAGGCGTTGTAGACGATACGAACGAGCGGGACCTTGTTCATCGAGGCGTCGAGGCCCGCTTCGATGAGCCGACCGGCGGTGGTCCGCATGAGGTAGCCGACCGAGAGGACCAACAGGAGGAAGATGATGATGGCGATGAAGAAGCCGAACACCTCGGAGAGAAAGCTGAAACTGCCTTCGAACTGCAGTATCGTCGCAACACCCGGTATCCTGACGATACTGCTGTAGAGGATAGACAGCACGTACAGAATGACAATCAGCGGAACGAGAACGACGAGACCGCTGGCGAAGTCGCGTCTCCACGAGGACATTGATACGCGGTACGTGAACCTGCGGGCTTAAGGGGATTTCTAGTGCGAATGGTGACGCAGGTGTCAGGCCAGACGCGTCGCCCGCCGCAGTGGTGGCCCTCCTACTCAGATGCCGAGGACGGCCCGAACCGCGAACAGCACGTTTTCTTTGCGCTCTCGGACGCGACGGTAGAAGTACTGGAACCACTTGCCGCCGTAGGGGGCGTACTGCCAGACTTCGACGCCCTCGGAGGCGAGTTCGCGCTGGGCGTCTTCGCGCACGCCCATGAGCATCTGTATCTCGTAGTCGGTGTCGTACTCCTGGCCGAGTTCGCGAGCGTACGAAATCATCTCGGGGTCGTGGCTCCCGACCGCGACACTTCCGGTGTACTCCCGGAAGAGATACGCGAGCAGTTCTTTGTACACGTCGTCGACTTTCGATTTCTTCTTGTGGGCGATGCTCGCGGGCTCGTCGTACGCTCCTTTCACCAGTCGAATCTTTCCCGGCACGTCCGAGAGGCGTTCGAGGTCGTCGGGCGTGCGCTTCAGGTTCGCCTGCACGCACAGCCCCATCCCACCTTCGAACTCGCGAGCGAGTTCCTCGAAGGAATCCAACGTCGCGTCCGTGGTCTCGTGGTCCTCCATGTCACACCACAGGAATACGTCGTGTTCGTCCGCCGCCTCGGCGATTCGGCGGTAGTTCTCGGCGAACACGTCGTCGCCCATGTCGAGGCCGATTTGTGACGGCTTGACCGACACGCAGGCGTCGAGGTCGGTCTCAGCGATGTCCTCCACGAGTTGCACGTAGGCGTCGGCGTCCTCGTCGGCTGGTCCGCGTTCGTGATAGTGCTCGCCGAGTAGGTTGAGGATGACAGCGACGCCTTCGTCGTTCATCTGTCGCGCGTGGTCGAGTGCTTCTGCCGGCGATTCACCGGCGACGAACTTGCTCGCGATGGGAGGAATCATACTGAAAGATTACCAGCGTTTGGTATTCAGAGTTATCATCCGTCGGCTGTGTAATCGGGGGACGCCGCCGACACGGTTCCGAGCGAAACCGTCGGAACTTACACCCCTCCCTGCGCAGGCACTCGTATGGTCGTCTCTCTCGTCGTCACTGCGTTCTGGGCGATGTTGCCCGCGTACGTCCCGAACAACGCCGCAGTCCTCGCTGGGGGCGGAAGGCCGATAGACGGCGGCCGCATGCTGGGTGACCGACGCCTCCTCGGTGATGGCAAGACGTGGCGCGGAACGGCCGCGGGAACACTCGCGGGAACGCTGCTCGCTGTCGCCCTCAACGCACTTGTCCCGTCGGCCTCGGCTGTAACCGGATTCGACCTCCCAACGTTCCCACTTACCGCCGCATTCGGTCTCGCGCTCGGTGCGATGCTCGGTGATATCGGTGCCTCCTTCCTCAAGCGACGCTCGGGTCGCGAGCGCGGTGCCGCGTTCCCCGGCCTCGACCAACTCGACTTCGTCGTCGGCGCGCTCGTCTTGGCCTTCGTCGCCGCTCCCGGATGGTTCTCGGTGACGTTCACGCTTCCCGTGCTCGCCGTTGTCCTCGTGATGACGCCGATTCTCCACGTCGTCACCAACGTCGGCGCGTACCTGCTGGGCCTGAAGAACGAACCCTGGTAACCCACTTTTGCTGCGTCGGGGCCGCTTCCGGCAACCCGCTCGTTGACGCTGCCGCTCCGAACCAACCCGCTTAAGCGCCTCTGTGAACCCTCTCGAAACAAGATGGCGAACACAGAACTCATCGCGGCGCTTCGTGACGCCGACGCGGTCCAGTTCGGCGAGTTCGAACTCTCCCACGGCGGCACGTCCGACTACTACGTCGACAAGTACCTCTTCGAGACCGACCCCCGGTGTCTGAAGCTCATCGCCGAGGCATTCGCGGACCTCGTCGCGGACGACGAAAAGCTCGCGGGCGTCGCACTTGGTGCCGTCCCGCTCGTCGCCGCGACGGCTGTCGAGACGGAGAAACCCTACGTCATCGCCCGAAAGAAGGCCAAGGAGTACGGTACGGCCAAGCGAATCGAAGGCGCGCTGGAGGAAGGCGAAGAAGTCGTCGTCCTCGAAGACATCGCGACGACCGGCCAGAGTGCCGTCGATGCCGTCGAAGCACTCCGCGACGCTGGCGCAGTCGTCGACCGCGTCATCGTCGTCGTCGACCGCCAGGAGGGTGCGGACGAACTGCTCGCCGAACACGACATCGAACTCCAGTCGCTTCTCACCGCCGAGGACCTGCTCGCCGACGCCGACCGCTGAGACACGATACACGCATGTGAGTAATTCGCGTGCGAATAGCAATCGAAATATTCATTTTTGTGCAAATACGAGGGCGAAGGCATGAACAGAGCAGAGAAGGCCGCACTCCAGTTACAGGCGGTGTCGGTGCTCCGGATGCTCAAAGAGACCCGGACCTACGACGAACTCGCCGAGTTGACTGGACTGCCGGCCGGCGACCTTAACCGCTACGTCAACGGGCACGTCTTGCCCGGTGTCGAGCGCGCCCGTGAGGTCGTCGAAGGTGTCGGACGCGACGCGCTCGCCGACGAACTCGAAGCACGCGTCCGCTTCGACGACGAGGGCTACGTCGACAACTCCGACGTTGTCTTCGACCAGTCGTTCCTCGACCTCGTCGCGCCAGTTGCAGCGAACACACTCGGATTCGAGCGCCCGGACGTGGTCTTGACGGCCGCGACCGACGGCATCACCCTCGGTGCCGCCATGGCGAGTTACTTCGGCGCGCGCCTCGCGTACGCGAAGAAATCAAAAGAGACCGCTGTCGAGGACTTCATCGAGTCCCGACAGCGCCTCGCCTCCGGTATCGAACTGACCTATTATCTCCCCGCGAGCGCCATCGACGCGGGCGAACGTGTCCTCGTCGTGGACGACCTCATCCGCTCCGGCGAGACGCAGGAACTCCTCTTGGATATCGCCCTGCAAGCTGACGCTGACATCGCAGGTGTCTTCGCTCTCATCGCCGTCGGCGACGAGGGCACCTCCCGTGCGGCCGAACTCACTGACGCACCAATCGGCGCACTCAGCGTCTTCGAGTGAACTTCCGGCGCTGCTTCGTTGGGAACACGTCCTGAGGCGCGGGGCGCCGTGCTGACGCGACAAACGGTTCTTATCTCACCCTCAGTTTGACAACTGAATAACACCACTGGATTAAATTCTCATAGTCTCAACTCGAAAATAGTCATACTCGTGCTGGTGTGTTTCACCAAACACACCATTTGATGCACGTGTGTGCACACACTCGGCGCTATCGATGGTAATGCTTATGTGTGGAATCGCGGGTATGCTTACTCGTGCATTATGGGGCTCACTGAATCCCTCGCAGATTACTTCGACGTGCATAAACACGGGTCCTCAGTCGGGACCGAGATTATCGCGGGGATAACGACGTTCCTGACGATGTCGTACATCGTCGTCGTCAACCCGTCGATTCTCGCAGAAAACCCGGATATCCCTGGCCTCGATGGCATCGCCATCACGGGCTACACCTTCGGTGAGGTACAGTCGATGCTCGCCGTGGTGACTATCGTTGCGGCGGCTATCGCGACGCTCGTCATGGCGTTCTACGCCAACCGGCCTTTCGCGCAAGCGCCCGGACTCGGGTTGAACGCGTTCTTCGCGTTCACCGTCGTCGGCGCGCTGGGTATCCCGTGGCAGACGGCACTCGCCGCCGTCTTCGTCGAGGGACTGCTCTTCATCGCGCTCACCGCTGTGGGCGCGCGTGAAGCCATCATCAAGATATTCCCCCAACCGGTCAAGATGGCCGTCGGAACCGGTATCGGTCTGTTCTTGACTATTATCGGACTGCAAGCGATGGGTATCGTCGTCGACGACACTGCGACGCTCATCACGCTCGGCAACCTCGCCTCGAATCCGGTCGCCGTCGTCTCTATCGTCGGTCTGTTCGTCACGTTCGCTCTCTACGCGGCGGACATCCCCGGGTCGATTATCCTCGGTATCGTCTTCACCACCGCTCTTGGGTGGGGACTCACTACCTTTGGCTTCGTTTCCCCCGAGGCTGAACTCGTCGCCGGTTCGTCGCCCGCGACCTACGACGTGACTCCGCTCGTCGGCGCGTTCGTCTCCGGGTTCGGAAACGTCGAAGCATTCAGCTTCGCCCTCATCGTCTTCACGTTCTTCTTCGTGGACTTCTTCGACACTGCCGGGACGCTCGTCGGCGTCGGACAGGTCGCAGGCTTCCTCGACGAGAACGGTGACCTCCCGGACATCGACAAGCCGCTCATGGCTGACGCAGTCGGTACCACTGCTGGCGCGATGATTGGAACCTCGACCGTCACGACGTACATCGAATCCGCAACTGGCGTCGAAGAGGGTGGCCGCACGGGTCTCACCGCGCTCGTCGTCGCACTTCTCTTCCTCGCCTCGCTCGCGCTCGTCCCCCTCGCGACGGCTGTTCCCCTCTACGCCTCACACATCGCGCTCGTCGTCATCGGCGTCGTGATGCTCCAGAACGTCGTCGACATCGACTGGGACGACATCACCAACACGATTCCGGCCGGGATGACCATCCTCGTCATGCCCTTCACGTACTCTATCGCCTACGGCATCGCCGCGGGCATCATCTCGTACCCGCTCGTGAAGGTCGCCGCCGGTGACTACGACGACATCAGCGCGGGCCAGTGGGTCCTCGCCTTCCTGTTCGTCGTCTACTTCGTCGTCCGAACGTCCGGGATGCTTCAGGCGCAGGTCTGAGGCCGCTTCTCGGACGTTCGTCTCGTCTCGCTCTCGCTTCCCATCCTACGTTCTGTCTTTTTTGTGCTGGTTGCATCGGCGACACACAGCTCCGCCGCGCTTTTTATATCGGACTCCATAGCAGGCGATGATGTCAAACCTCACGCTCTACGAACTCCCTGGCTGTCCGTACTGTGACAAGGTCAAGAACAAACTCTCCGACCTCGACCTGGAGTACGATTCGGTAGAAGTTCCCCGCGCACACCCAGAACGAACCGAAGTGAAAGAGATTAGCGGCCAGACTGGTGTCCCCGTGCTCGTCGACGAGAAACACGACATCGAGGGGATGCCGGAGTCGAGCGATATCGTCGAATACCTCGACGAGACCTACGGCTCGGCGTCGTAAGCAGACGATTCAGGTCGAATCGTCGCTCTCGACCCGCCTTCGTTCTCACTTCGATTTTCGGTCCCGCGCAGCCTCGTAGCTCGCCCGAAGCGCATCTTCGAGGTCGCGGACGTGACTCGATTCGACGTGGACAGTTGCCCACGACCCGACGAGACGGCCGTTCGCCTCGAAGGGCACGACCTGATGGTGCGACGCCAGTTTTGACCGCTCGTCTTGTGGCAACGACGTGAGCGACACCCCTTGCTCCGACACGACGGCGAAGAGCGTCTCGTTGGCTCGGAACGACGGACACCCGAACATCGTCGTCTGCTCGACGTCGGGCCACGAACTCACCACCACCCCCACCGCCGCCGTAAGCGACGCGACCCGCTCGCGCGCCGCTGTCTCGTCCGACTTCGACATACCCGCGGGTACGCTGGCAGTTACGATAATACCGGAGGTAGCACCCCAGCGACGAGATGTCCCGCCGTCAGATTTCGGCGGGGTCGCGGGCGCGCTCGCGAATCAGGTCGCGAATCTTGTCGGGGTCGTCGATGGCGGCCAGTTCGTCGCAACTGACGATGCCGGTTCCATCGACCGATTCGCGCTTCTGTTTCTCCTTGACGAAGTACACAGAGCGCGTGCGCGTCACCTCGCCGAGAGAGGACATGATTTGTGCGCGTTTCTCGGCGCTCCGCGTGAACGACGAGTGGCCGGTGAGGACGTTCGTGTGCTTGCGCCGGCCGGAGTCCTCGCTCACTGCCTTGAACGGTGCGCGCGAGGTTGGGTGGACGGTAAAGCCCGCCTGCGTGAGGATGGAGACGACGTGTTCGTCGTCGGGGTCTGCTGCCGGGTCGTCCGGCGTGGGCTCTGCGTCGCGAACTTCCTCTGCGCCCGTGAGCACGTCGACCGGGTTCGAAAACGGCCGGTCGAACAGCTCTTCGAGTTGAATGGCCACTTCGATGCTCGCGTTCATCCCGTCTTCGTACTTCGAGACGGTGCGGCGCGAGACGCCGAGTTCCTTCGCGAGACGGCCGAGACTCCAGCCGCGTTCCTGTCGTTCTTCGGAGAGGATGTCGCCGTCGATGCTCACATAGAGGCCGCCGGGTGCGGCGTAGATGAGTGGCGGGACTCCCTCGACGAACAGGTCCATCGCGGTGTCGGGGTTCAACACCGGGACGCCGTGGCGGAAGTAGACGACGCCTGGTTTCAGGTCTTCGTCGCGGGTGCGTAGCCCGACGACCACGGGTGTCGCATCAAGGTACGACCCCAGGCGTCGCATCTCGGAACCGGTGACGCCGTCGAAGGCGTCGATGTTCCCGAGTATTTTGAGGAGCAACAGGTCCTCACCTCTGCGTGCGGCGAGGTCGAAGCTCTTGGGCCGGATGGCAATCCGGTCGCTCACGACGAACCCCGCATCTTGGAGCATCGCGGCGATGTTGCCAACCAGCGCTGACCGGGACATAGGGGGCAATAAGCGATTCGGCCCATAAAGCGTTTTCCCCGTGCGTGGCCCCGATGTCCCCGATTCTCCTGTTCTGCGACGACATTTATATAGTCGAGTCGGACCCGAAAGGCGTTACTGCGTTCTTCGGCTAGCTTCGACAATGACCGTCATCGGCCTCGACGACACCGACTCCCGGACGCTCGGGATGTGTACGACGTACCTCGCGACGCTCGTCGCCGAGGCCATCGAACAGGAAGGCGGCTCGGTCGAGCGCCTGCTTCTCGTCCGGCTCAACCCCGCGGTCGAACACAAGACGCGCGGAAACGCCGCGTTAGCCATCCATACCGACGTGCCCGCCGGGACCGCCTTCGACGTTGCGCGGGCCGAACTCGAACGCTGGGCGGTCGTTGACGACGACCGAACGAGTCCGGGCCTCGTCGTTGCACCGGGGTCGCCCGATACTGTCTCGACTGCCGTCGAGAAGTTCGCCCGCGACGCCGTCCGCGACTTCCACGACACCGACCGCGCCGTCGAACTCGCGACCGAATCCGGCTTCCTGAGCCAAGGGTGGCACGGTGGTCGCGGACGAATCGGTGCTCTCGCCGCCGTCGGCGCGTGGGCCGCGTTCGACGAGTGGACGTACGAACACATCTCCTACCGCGAATTCCACCGTTGCGGGACGCCTCGCGAGGTCGACTTCGATTCGGTGTTCGAGGCCGCAGAAGCCGGCTATCCGAACGCGTGGGATACGGTCGACCGTGTCGAAGGCGAGGCCGTCTGCGTCCCGAACGCACCGGGACCGATTCTCCACGGTATCCGCGGCGACGACTCCGAGACAGTTCGGTCGGTCGCCGCCGACATCGCCTCGGAACCCGTGGACCGCTCGGCGACGTTCCTCACCAATCAGGGGACTGATTCCCACCTCCGAGATGGGGCGCTGTCGGACCTCCAAGACGGGCGGGCGTATCGCGTCACGGGCACCGTCGCTTCTGAACCGGAGACGCGAACCGGCGGTCACGTCTTTTTCGACCTCTCCGAGGACGATGCGACGATTACCGTGGCCGCGTTCGAACCGACGAAGCGTTTCCGTGACCACGTTCGCTCGCTCCGCGTTGGCGACCGCCTCACCGTCTGCGGAGAGGTGACAGACGGGACGCTCAAACTCGAAAAGTTCGCCGTGCGCGACCTCGTTCGCATGGACCTTGCGACGCCGACATGTCAAGGCTGTGGACGGACGATGAAAAGCGCCGGGCGCAATCAGGGCTATCGCTGCCGCGACTGCGGGACCGATGCACCTGGAAAAGTCGAGACGCCACTCGACAGAGCACTCGAAGCGGGGTGGTACGAGGTGCCGCCGTGTGCCCGCCGCCACATTGCGAAACCGCTCGTCCGAGGTGGATTCGACGCACCGACACACCCCGAGCGGTAACACTGTCCCAACCCGTTCTAACGGGAGACAACGTTATCCCGTGACACGCCTACCGTTTTACCGAGGCGTGATTCGAACGAACGGTCCCACGAGACACCCCAACTCCTATGTCGCGAGATAGTTCATCCATTCGCGAACGTATCTACGCAACGTTCGCAGACGAGTCGCTCGACTTCGAAGCGTCCGTACAGACGGCACTCGAGTTCACTGCCGACTATCTCGGTGTCGAGTACGGCTTTCTGACCCGAATCGAAGACGGACAACAGCGAATACTGCAGGCGGTCGGCTCCCACGAACTCCTCCAACCCGGTGAGTCGTGTCCACTGGAGCAGGCCTACTGTCGGCGCACGATACAAATCTCGGGGACGCTAAGCGTCCAGGACGCCGCGGTGTCGCCGGAGGTCTCCACGACAGCCTTCGAAACGTTCGAGCTCGGGTGTTACATCGGCACGAAAGTGGTCGTCGACGGCGAGGTGTACGGCACTGTCTGCTTCGGCGACTCGAACTCACGTGGCGAGTCGTTTTCCGAATCCGAGGGCATGCTGGTCGAACTCGTCGGGCAACTGGTCTCTCAGGTACTCGAACGGCGAGCCTATCAGCAGACGCTCGCAGACCAGAACCGACAGCTCGAAACCGAACGACAGACGTTCGAGGAAATCGCCGAGACGACGTTCGACGTGATTTACCGAATCGACCGCGGCGGCGTGTTCACCTACGCCTCTTCTTCGGTCGAACGCATCATCGGTTACTCACCCGAGGAACTGGTCGGAACGCCGTTTGCTGAGCATATCTGTGAGTCGTCGCTTCCGAGAACTGTCGATGCATTCGACCAGCTGCTCGATGGCGAGTCGGTCGAACATCTCGAAATCGAGTTTGAGCGAAAGGGCGGAGAGACGGTCATCCTCGAAGTCAACGCTCGACCCATCTACAACGGCGGTGACGTCGAACTGATTCAGGGCGTCGCCCGTGACATCACCAATCGCGTCGAACGGGAGCGCGAACTCCGACTCCAACATCGTGCCCTCGAGGATACGAACGTCGGCATCACCATCGCCGAAGCCGCCGAACCGGAGTTCGTCATCACCTACGCCAACGAGGCGTTCGAAGCACTGAGCGGCTATTCTCGCGACGAAATTATGGGCCGTCCGTATCGAGACTTCTTCGTCGAGGATGCCGGTCCCGAGGAGGCGGCCGATATCCGGGAGGCGCTGGTGTCGGGTGACTCCAGTGTGTTCGACCTACTCGTCACTCGGCAGGACGACACACCTCTCTGGTGTCGGACGTCTATCAGCCCGGTCACCGGCGATTTCGACGAAGTGACACACTACGTCGGATTCCACGAAAACGTCACCGAGGAAAAGCGAACTGTCCGCTTGGTGGAACTTCTCAACAGAGTTCTCAGACACAACTTGCGAAACAGTATGAACGTCATCCTCGGGAACATCGAGTTGTTGAACGACCCGGAGATGTCGTCCATAGCTGTCGGCCGTATCCGTGAACGCGGACAGGACTTGGTTCGATTGAGTGAACGCGCTCAGGAACTGAAGCGGTACGCACATCGGGAACGCGACCCCCAACGTCTCGACCCGAAAGAACTCGTCGCTCGTATCGTCGAGCAACACGAGGAGTCGAACCCACAAGCCACAATCACCGTCGACGTGCAGTCCGACCGCGGTATCTGCGCCGGGAGCGAACTCAGTCGCGCGCTTTCGGAACTCGTGGCGAACGCGATTTCGCACCACCCAACCGAGTCGGCCCACGTGTCGATATCGGTCGCCGACGCTGGAGACCAGATACGAATCGAAGTCGTCGACGACGGTGAGGGAGTCTCACCAAGTGAGACCTCGTTCGTTCAGATGGGGCGCGAGACAGATTTAGAGCACGGGAGCAGTATGGGTCTGTGGCTGGTCAACTGGATTGTCACTCGATACGGCGGGTCGTTCCAAATCGGTCCGGCCGACGAGGACAACCGGGGGACGCGTGCGACGATTCTCGTCCCGTCTATCGACCCTGAGACCAGTGTCGAAGCGGCAGCGAAGCCATCGACGGCACTCTTCTGGTAACGCCCACTCGGTGGCGTGTTCTCGTAGCTTCCCGTGTCACTTCCTGACGACGAGAATCGCCGTGTTCTCGCGACGGTCCACGAACGAACTCCCGGCAGGTGGTTTCACGTCGACGACGAGCGTGCCGTCCTCTCTGTTTGCGCTGAGTTCGGCTTTGACTGTCGCTGTCGCCGTTCCGTCACCGCCCGTCTTCTCAGCCACGACGTCGTCGAGTTCGGCAGTTCCGGATTTCACGACAACCGTCGCTCCTTCGACTGGGTCTCCCTCGTGGTCGACGACGGTGAACGTGATGTCGTGAGTGCCCGGTTCGACGACATCGGGACTCGGCTTGACGTTGAGTTCCGACGTGGCGAGTCCCTGCACTCCCGAGAGCATATTGAGCATGACGCTCATGCTGGCGACGCCGACGACGAGTGCGACGACGAGACGAACTGGGAGTCCTTCGATAGCGCGCGTGTCTGACCGGAATGCTTCGAGCATGGGCTGTCTGGCCGCGATTTCGTATATAAATCCTCGTCCGGGGGTTCAAGTCGGAAGCCGGGACCACGACACCCCATGCACGTTATCGGCCGCGACGCAGACACAGGCGGGCCAGTCTGCAACCTCGGAACGTACCGCGCCCGCGACGGGAGCACTGGCGCACCTGTCGGCCTCGACGTAAACCACCCTCACGCGGCGGTCGTCGTCGGCAAACGCGGGAGCGGGAAGTCGCACACGCTCGGCGTCGTCGCCGAAGGATTGGCCCGCGCCGAGGGTGTTGCACCAATCGTCGTGGACCCGATGGGTGTGTTTTCGGGACTCGAAGCTGCCCCAATCGACGGAACGGTCCATCACGACCCGACAGTCCGCGCAAGCTCTCTCCCACCCAGTGCGTGGCCCGACCTCCTTGGACTCGACCCGACTGGCCCGGTTGGGTCGCTCATCTGGCGAGTCGCTGCCGAGGCTGACTCACTCGCCGAGATGCAGTCGGAAGTCGCCGATGCAGACTCGACGGCCGCCACACGACGGGCTGCCACGAATCACCTCGCACTCGCCGACTCGTGGGACGTGTTCGGCCAGGATGGGATAGCTGTCTCCGACCTCTGCGGGCCGACACCAGACATACTCGGCCTCTCCGGGATGGACGAGCGTCCTGCGAGCGCCGTCGTTCGCGTCGTCGCCCGGGGGGTGTACGAGGCACGCATCGAAAGCACGGTGGACCACCTCCCGTGGCTCCTCGTCGACGAGGCGCACGCGTTCGTCGGGGGTGTCGCCGAACCGGCGCTTCGAACGATTCTCACGCGTGGGCGCGCACCCGGTGTTGGACTCGTTCTCGCAACGCAACGCCCTTCGGCTCTCCCCGATGTCGCCGTCTCGCAGGCAGACCTCCGAATCGTCCACCGACTCACCGCCGGACCGGACGTGTCAGCGATGGCCGCCGCCGACCCGACGTATCTCGATTCGAATCTCGCCTCCCGGCTTCCTCGAAAACTGGGCTGTGCGCTCGTCATCGACGACACGACCGAATCAGTTCACGACGTACGCGTCCGCGAGCGCGACACACCAGACGGCGGAGCGACACCCGTCGCGGTCCCGGAGCACGGCGCGCCACCTGCGTCCGCCCCGACCCACGACGCTTCCGAAACCATGGAGTAGTCTCTCCGGGTCAGGGTTGGTATGGACCGCTCGGAACTCGCATTGGTCGCCGTCGGTGGCTTTCTCGGTGCGACGCTCCGCTATCTTGTCGGCGTCGCCATCCCCGGAACCGGCGGGACGCTCGCGGTGAACGTCCTCGGGAGCTTCGTCCTCGGGGCGTTCATCACCACCGTCTCGTCGCGGCGAGCCCAGTGGCTCTTCGGGTCGGGAGTCCTCTCCTCGTTTACGACCTACAGCACGTTCGCCGTCCAAACGGCCGGGCTTTCGATGACCGCTGGCGCGCTCAACATCGGCGCGAACTACGTCCTCGGCTTCGTCGCTGCCGGGGCTGGTATCGCCCTCGGGAGGCGACGATGAGCCTCTCGCTCACTTCGGCGTTGCTCGTCGGCCTCGGCGGAATGGCTGGGGCGACCTCACGGCACGTCGTAGACCAGCAACTCGTCGGCAAGTGGAGTACCTTCACCGTCAACGTCCTCGGGAGCATCGCACTGGGATTCATCGTCACTGCGCCCGTGGGCGACGCAGCCGCGACGCTCGCCGGAACAGGGTTCTGCGGTGCGTTCACGACCTTTTCGTCCTTCGCGGTCGGTGTCGCCGAACTCGTAGACGGAGGCGACTACCAGACGGCCGCCCGGTACGCCTTCGGGACGTTGCTGGCGGCGTTGGTCGGGGTTGCGATTGGGGCGGCAGTTGGTGGGATTGTTGGGTAGGGCGTCGTTATGATTTAGAAGCGGAGTATCGTTGACGCACGGCGACGAGACGCCTCGCTGGACGAGTTGAAATTAGAGAAGCGCCCGAGGCGGGATTTGAACCCGCGTCACGACCGTGACAGGGTCGTATGATGGGCCACTACACCACCCGGGCTTACTGAAGTGAGTTTGCGGTACGGAGAGCGCCCGAGGCGGGATTTGAACCCGCGTCACGACCGTGACAGGGTCGTATGATGGGCCACTACACCACCCGGGCCCTCCGTCTGCAATCATTCGTAACCGAGGTTTATAGATAAGACTTACCATCTGAAACGGCCTTGGCCTGCGGTACCGCGATTCCTGCCCCGAAAACCTTTATATTGGGATTTCCCATGCCAATACGTGACGATTCGCGCATCTCCGGTGCGTGACCTCCGGTAGCTCAGCCTTTCTTCGACAAAGTTGGGAAGTGTTAAATGGGTGGCTCCCAAAATCTGCCGTAGTATCCCGTGACAGCTTCTTCCAGCACCCAGCAGCACCATACATGGTAGACGTAAGCCAACACAAACTGGTTCCGGAGCACACGGTTCTCGACGACGAGGAAGTCGAGAGCGTGTTGCAGGAGTACAACGTCGAGAAGACGAACCTGCCGAAGATCAAGCGCAAGGACCCGGCGCTCCCTGACGACGCGGAGCCCGGCGATGTCATCAAGATCGTTCGGAATTCGCGAACGACCGACAAGGCGGTCGTATATCGATTGGTGATCGAATGAACCGACAAGCGCGACGCGAGGTTTCTCGCAAGTACTTCTCTGAAGAACGGCTCGCTGAACATCACTTCCGCTCGTTTAACGCGTTCCTCGAACGCGGCATGTCGGATGTCGTCGAGGAGAAGGCGACCATCGAGACGGACATCGGTGACAAGGAGGGCGAAGAGCCGGTCTACGTCGAACTCGGTGGCGTCCGCGTCGAGACCCCACGAGTCCGCGAGGCCGACGGCTCTGAAGAACTTCTCTTCCCGCAGGAAGCGCGCCTGCGTAACATCACCTACTCCGCCCCCGTATTCATGGAGATGTCCATCGTCCGCGGCGGCGAAGAAGAAGAGGAAGTCGTCGTCGACACCGCCGAGACGAAGGTGGGCCGGATGCCCATCATGGTCGGCTCCTCGAAGTGTAACATCGCCGAACTCTCCGACGCGGACCTCGTCGAAATCGGCGAAGACCCCGTCGACCCCGGCGGCTACTTCATCGTCAACGGTTCCGAGCGCGTCCTCATGACCTCCGAGGACCTGGCTCCGAACAAGATTCTCGCCGAGTACGACACGAAGTACGGCGACGAGATTCAGGTCGCAAAGACGTTCAGTCAGCGCCGCGGTTACCGCGCGCTCGTTCTCTGTGAGCGCAACCGTGAGGGCCTGCTCGAAGTGTCGTTCCCGTCTGTCTCCGGGAGCGTCAACTTCGTCACGCTCGTCCGTGCGCTCGGTCTCGAATCCGACGAGGAAATCGTCCATCGCGTCTCCGAGGACCCGGAGATTGTGAAGTTCATGCTCGAGAACCTCGAAGAGGCCGACGTCCAGACCCAAGAGCAGGCCATCGAGGCACTCGGCAAGCGCGTCGCTGGTGGGCAGGGGAAGAACTACCAGCTCAAGCGCGCCAACTACGTCATCGACCGCTACCTCCTGCCGCACCTCCACGAGGAGGGCGCAGAAGAAGAGGAAGTGCGCATGAACAAGGCGTACTACCTCTGCCGGATGGCCGAGGCGTGTTTCGAACTCGCACTCGGTCGTCGCGACTCCGACGACAAGGACCACTACGCCAACAAGCGCCTCAAGGTCTCCGGCGACCTGATGAAGGACCTCTTCCGCACGGCGCTCAACAAGCTGGCACGCGACGTGAAGTACCAGCTCGAGCGCGCTAACATGCGTAACCGCAACCTCACGGTGAACACCGTCGTCCGTTCCGACGTGCTCACCGAGCGTCTCGAACACCCGATTGCGACCGGGAACTGGGTGGGCGGACGCTCTGGCGTCTCCCAGCTCGTCGACCGGACCGACTACATGGGTGTGCTGTCTCACCTGCGTCGCCTCCGCAGTCCGCTGTCGCGGTCACAGCCCCACTTCGAGGCACGCGACCTGCACGCGACCCAGTGGGGTCGCATCTGTCCCTCCGAGACCCCCGAGGGACCGAACTGTGGGCTGGTGAAGAACTTCGCGCAGGCGATGGAACTCTCCCAGAACGTCGAAGACGAACAGGCACTGAAGCGAGAACTTGCGTCGATGGGTGTCGAGGGTATCCCCGGCATCGATAGCGTCGACGCCACACCCGCAGACGACTAACATGGCTCAGGCACAGCGAGAAGCGAAAGTATACGTCAACGGTAGTCTCGTCGGGACGCACCCCGACCCCGAACAGCTCGCGGCGCAGATTCGCGAGGCACGTCGCCGCGGCGACGTCAGCCAGATGGTGAACGTCTCCGTCAAGGAGCGCACCCGCGAAGTCATCATCAACGCCGACGCCGGCCGCGCCCGCCGCCCGCTCATCGTCGTCGAAGACGGTGAGCCGCTCCTCGGCGACGAACACGTCGAGGCGCTCGAAAACAACGAACTCGACTTCGACGACATGGTCGAACGCGGTCTCGTCGAGTTCATCGACGCCGAAGAGGAAGAAGACATCTACGTTGGCGTCGACGAAGACGAACTGACCGAGGACCACACGCACCTCGAAATCGACCCACAGCTCATCTTCGGTATCGGTGCCGGGATGATTCCGTACCCGGAACACAACGCCTCGCCGCGTATTACGATGGGTGCAGGGATGATGAAGCAGTCGCTGGGGCTTCCGGCGGCAAACTACCGAATCCGTCCCGACACCCGACAACACCTCCTTCACTACCCGCAGCTCTCGATGGTCAAGACCCAGACCACAGAGCAGATTGGGTTCGACGAGCGACCGGCGGCACAGAACTTCGTCGTCGCCGTGATGTCCTACGAGGGCTTCAACATCGAGGACGCGCTCGTCATGAACAAGGGCTCTGTCGAACGTGCCCTTTCGCGTTCGCACTTCTTCCGTACCTACGAAGGCGAAGAGCGCCGGTACCCCGGCGGACAGGAAGACCGCTTCGAGATTCCGTCGCAGGACGTGCGCGGTGCGCGCGGTGAAGACGCCTACTCGCACCTCGACGAAGACGGCCTCGTCAACCCCGAGACGGTTGTCGACGAGAACTCCGTCCTCCTCGGCAAGACGTCGCCGCCGCGGTTCCTCGAAGAACCCGACGACATGGCCGGGCTCTCGCCGCAGAAGCGCCGCGAGACCTCCGTCACGATGCGCTCGGGCGAATCCGGTGTCGTCGACACCGTCACCCTGATGGAGGGTGAAGACGGCTCGAAACTCGCCAAGGTCTCCGTTCGCGACCAGCGCGTCCCGGAACTCGGCGACAAGTTCGCATCCCGTCACGGTCAGAAGGGTGTCGTGGGCCACTTGGCTCCGCAGGAAGACATGCCCTTCACCGCCGACGGCGTCGTGCCGGACCTCATCATCAACCCGCACGCGCTGCCGTCGCGGATGACGGTCGGTCACGTGCTGGAGATGCTCGGTGGCAAGGTCGGTGCGCTCGAAGGTCGGCGCGTCGACGGGACTGCCTTCCAGGGCGAGTCCGAGGACGAACTTCGGTCTGCGCTGGAAGAACGCGGCTACATGTCCTCCGGGAAGGAGGTCATGTACTCCGGCGTCACCGGCGAGAAGGTCGAAGCCGAGATTTTCGTCGGCATCATCTTCTACCACAAGCTGTACCACATGGTGAGCAACAAGCTGCACGCCCGCTCGCGCGGTCCCGTGCAGGTTCTCACCCGCCAGCCCACCGAGGGTCGCGCCCGCGAAGGTGGGCTTCGTCTCGGTGAGATGGAGCGTGACACCGTCATCGGGCACGGCGCGGCGATGGTGCTGCAGGAGCGCCTGCTCGACTCCTCCGACAAGGAGAGCGTCTACATCTCCGCGGACACCGGCATGGTCGCCGTCGAGGACCGCGACCAGCGCCGCATCTACGACCCGGTCACGGGTGACGAGGACAACATCCACGAAATCGACATCAGCTACGCGTTCAAGCTGCTGCTCGACGAGATGGTCGCACTCGGCGTGCGCCCGCGAATCGAACTGAAGGACGCGGTCTAACTACACATGTCAATACAGACACCCAAAGAAATCGGAAGTATCCAGTTCGGGTTGATGGACCCGGAGACGTACCGAGACATGTCCGCGACGAAGGTCATCACCGCGGACACCTACGACGACGACGGTTACCCCATCGACATGGGTCTCATGGACCCGCGTCTGGGCGTCATCGACCCCGGTCTGCAGTGCCGCACCTGCGGCCAGCACTCGGGGTCGTGTAACGGGCACTTCGGCCACATCGAACTGGCCGCGCCCGTCATCCACGTCGGTTTCACGAAGCTCATCCGTCGCCTGCTCCGTTCGACCTGCCGCGAGTGCGGTCGCCTCGCGCTCACGCAGGAAGAAGCAGACGACTACCGCGACAAACTCGGTCGCACGAAGGAACTCGGCGACGACTGGAGCGACGTGATGAAGTCGGCAGTCCGGCAGGCCCGCAAGGCCCACCGCTGTCCGCACTGTAGCTCCCCCCAGCACGACATCAAACACGAGAAGCCGACGACCTACTACGAGGTCCAGAACGTGCTCGCCGGGGACTTCTCCGAGCGCATCGCCGAAGCGATGCAGCCGGACCCCGACGACGAGGACGACGAAGGCATCTCGCCGGTCGACCTCGCCGAGAAGGCTGACCTCCCCGCAGAGCGCGTCAACCAAGTGCTCGCCGGTGAGTTCCGCCCCGTCGGCGACGACCGGAAGGCGCTGGAGAAGGCACTCGGTATCGACCTGACCGAAGAGGACATGAACAAGCTGATGCCCTCGGACATCCGCGACTGGTTCGAGGACATCCCGGACGAGGACCTCATCACGCTCGGTATCGACCCCGAACGGTCGCGCCCCGAGTGGATGATTCTGACCGTCCTCCCCGTCCCGCCGGTCACCGCTCGACCGTCAATCACGCTGGACAACGGTCAGCGCTCCGAGGACGACCTGACCCACAAGCTCGTCGACATCATCCGCATCAACCAGCGGTTCATGGAGAACCGCGAGGCCGGTGCGCCGCAACTGATTATCGAGGACCTGTGGGAACTGCTCCAGTACCACGTCACCACGTTCATCGACAACGAGATTTCGGGCACGCCGCCGGCACGCCACCGCTCCGGCCGCCCGCTCAAGACGCTCAGCCAGCGTCTGAAGGGCAAGGAAGGTCGCTTCCGTGGCTCGCTGTCCGGTAAGCGTGTCAACTTCTCCGCGCGTACCGTCATCTCGCCGGACCCGACGCTCTCGCTCAACGAGGTCGGTGTCCCGGACCGTGTCGCCACCGAGATGACCCAGACGATGAACGTCACCGACCGCAACATCGGCGAGGCTCGACAGTACGTCCGTAACGGACCTGAGAGCCACCCCGGTGCGAACTACGTCCGTCGTCCCGACGGCCGTCGCCTGAAGGTGACAGAGAAGAACTGCGAGGAACTCGCAGAGAAGGTCGAAGTCAGCTGGGAGGTCAACCGCCACCTCGTCGACGGTGACATCGTCATCTTCAACCGACAGCCATCGCTGCACCGGATGTCCATCATGGCGCACGAAGTCGTCGTGATGCCGTACAAGACGTTCCGCCTGAACACTGTCGTCTGTCCGCCGTACAACGCAGACTTCGACGGCGACGAGATGAACATGCACGCCCTCCAGAACGAGGAGGCCCGTGCCGAGGCGCGCGTCCTCATGCGTGTCCAAGAGCAGATTCTCTCGCCGCGCTTCGGTGAGAACATCATCGGGGCCATTCAGGACCACATTTCGGGAACGTACCTGCTCACCCACGACAACCCGCACTTCGTCGAGACGCAGGCGCTCGACCTGCTCCGCGCGACGCGCGTGGACACGCTTCCCGAACCCGCTGGCGAAGACGACGATGGTACCCCGTACTGGACGGGCCAGCAGATTTTCTCCGAACTCCTGCCCGACGACCTGAACATGGAGTTCACGTCGAAGGTCGGCGACACCGTCGTCATCGAAGACGGCCAACTCCTCGAGGGAACCATCGACGAGGACGCAGTCGGTGCCTTCGGTGGCGAGATTGTCGACGTGCTCGCGAAGGACTACTCGAAGACGCGCTCGCGCATCTTCATCAACGAGATTGCCTCGTTGGCGATGCGCGCAATCATGCACTTCGGGCTGTCTATCGGTATCGACGACGAGTCGATTCCGGACGAAGCGACCGCACAGGTCGACGAGGCCATCGACGCCGCCTACGACAAGATTCAGGAACTCATCGAGATTTACGAGGCGGGCGAACTCGAATCGCTGCCGGGTCGCTCGGTCGACGAGACGCTCGAAATGAAGATTATGCAGCGTCTCGGCAAGGCGCGTGACTCTGCTGGTGAAATCGCAGAGGACCACTTCGACGAGGACAACCCGGCAGTGGTGATGTCCAAGTCCGGTGCGCGTGCATCCATGCTCAACCTGACGCAGATGGCTGGCTGTGTCGGCCAGCAGGCAGTTCGTGGCGAGCGTATCAACCGCGGGTACGAAGAGCGTACCCTGAGCCACTACCAGAAAGGCGACCTCTCGGCAGAGGCCCACGGCTTCGTCGAGAACTCCTACTGTGCCGGTCTCACCCCGCGTGAGTTCTTCTTCCACGCGATGGGTGGCCGTGAGGGGCTCGTCGACACTGCAGTCCGTACCTCGAAGTCCGGGTACCTGCAGCGTCGTCTCATCAACGCCCTGTCCGAACTCGAAGCGCAGTACGACGGCTCCGTCCGAGACACCTCGGGCACCATCGTCCAGTTCGAATTCGGCGAAGACGGCACGAGCCCGGTGAAGGTCTCGTCGGGCGACGACAAGCCAATCGACGTCGACGCCATCGCGGACCGTGTCGTCGATGCGGAGTTCAGCTCCGACGAAGAGAAAGAACGGTTCCTCGGCGAGCGCGCGCCGAAGACGAACCTCTCCGAGCACGGCGTCTCGGCCCGTGCAGAGGTGGAATCCGATGACTGAACACGAACCCGAATCCGACTACGAACACGTCGACGCCGACGCCGTCGACGTCGTCGAGGCGGCCGACGTCCCTCGACGCCTGAAAGAGGAGATTTACCAGACTATCGACGACCGCGAGGGCGTCACGAGCCAGCAGGCGGCTGAAATCGCGAAGGCCGTCGAGACGCGCTACCGCGACACTCGCGTTGACGCGCTCGACCCCGTCGGCACGGTGTCTGCACAGTCTATCGGTGAGCCGGGGACGCAGATGACGATGAACACGTTCCACTTCGCGGGCGTCGCGGAGATTGACGTGACACAGGGGCTTCCCCGCCTCATCGAACTGGTGGACGCCCGGAAGACTCCGGACACGCCGATGATGACGGTCCACCTCGAAGACGAGTACGCGAAGGACCGCGACCTCGCTCATCAGGTCGTCTGGGACATCGAATCGACGAAGATTCTTGCCCTCGGTGACATCTCGACGAACGTCGCCGACATGGTCGTTCAAATCAACCTGAACGACGACACGCTCCAAGAGCGCTGGCCGACCTACGACGACGTGGGCGTCATCGCCAGCGAAATCGCCGACACCATCGAAGATGCCCTCGGCGTCAAGACGCGTCGGCAGGGGACCATCATCGAGTTCGGTCCCGAGAGCCCGAGCTACCGTCGGCTCCTACAACTCGTCGAGGAACTCCGCGACATCGTCTTCAAGGGTATCGAAGAGGTCTCGCGCGTCGTCATCCGCAAGGAACAGAACGACGACACCGACGAGGAAGAGTTCGTCCTCTACACCGAAGGGTCGGCCTTCGGCGACGTGCTCTCTATCGAGGGCGTCGACGCCTCTCGCACCACGTCGAACAACATCCACGAGGTGCACAAGCAACTCGGTATCGAGGCGGCTCGCGAGGCTATCATCGACGAGACGATGAACACGCTCAAAGAGCAGGGTCTCGACGACGTGAACATCCGTCACCTGATGTTGGTCGCGGACATCATGACCAACAACGGCGAAATCGAGTCCATCGGCCGCCACGGCATCTCCGGGTCGAAGGAGTCCGTTCTCGCGCGTGCAGCGTTCGAGGTTACGGTCAACCACCTGCTCGACGCCGCCATCCACGGCGAAGAAGACGACCTCGACGGTGTCATCGAGAACGTCATCGTCGGCAAGCCAATCGCCATCGGGACTGGCGACGTGGACCTCCGCATGGGGTCGCTCGACGTCGACGACGCCGACGCGGGCGCAGCACCCGAACCGTCTGACGACTGACGATGAAAGTCACGCTGTCGGATGCGGCACGCCGGTTCGTCGTCCTCTTCGAGGACGAGACCGGAGCGACGGCGCACGACTGTCTCGTCTTCGACGACCGGGTCGTCTTCCTCGTCGCCGCGGGCGACATGGCGACGGCAATCGGCCCCGGTGGTCGAACGGTGCAGGCGGTCGAGCGCCAAATCGGACGCACGGTCGAACTGGTCGAAGACGCCGACACGCCTGAGGCGTTCGTCGCGAGCGCCCTCGCGCCGGCCGCAGTCAGACACGTGACGATTTCGCGGCAGAACGACACTGTGGCGTACGTCGAAGTCGAAGAAGACGACCGCGGTGTCGCCATCGGCTCCGGCGGGAAGACCATCGATACCGCCCGGACACTGGCGCGACGACACTACGACATCGACGACATCCAGTTGACGTAGGCCGTCGCGTCGGCCGCCGCACCCGGATTGTTCTCGCTGCGGCCACACGTTTTTGCTGTCCGCGCTCGCCTGAGTAGGCATGGCTGCGAGTGCAACGAGCGCCACGAGCACTGGTTCTTTCTCTGTACCGAGCGTTGGCTCTGTTCCGGCACAGATTGACTTCGGCCTTTTCCGCGGGTACGAGGGCGTTGCGGGCGCAGCCCTCGGGTTCGTCGTCGGAACGGTCGTCGTCTACGCCGTCGGACGTCTCCTTTTCGTCCCGGCAGTCGCGAGCGTCGTCAGTTCGCGGAATCAGAACAACCCGACGCTGGAGACGGCGACACAGACGTACGCGCACGTCTTCGTCGTACTCCTCGCAGCGTTGGCGGGAGTCGTCGGTGCCGGATACGGCGAAACACTGACCGATGGCGCGCTCATCATCGCCGCGTTGACTCTGGTTGTCGGTGTCGCCGGTCAGGAGGTCATCGGGGCGCTCATCAGTGGCCTCTTTCTCGTCGCCGACCCCGACTTCAACGTCGGTGATTGGATTTCGTGGCCTGGCGGTGAGGGTGTCATCGAGGCCGTGGATTTCCGGGTCACGCGCGTACGAACCATCAATAACGAGACGGTCACCGTTCCCAACACCGAACTCACGACGAACTCGCTTCTCAGGCCGTACGGGCGAGAACGGTACCGGATTACGGAACGCGTCGATATCGCCTACAGCGACGACGCGGAACTGGCACTGCGCGAACTCGTCGAAATCGCCCGCGAAGACGACCGAATCGTCGAGACGCCCGCGCCCAACTCTCGAATCATCGAGTTCGCGGGGAGCAGCGTCGGCCTCCGTGCAGAGTTCTGGGTGGAATCGCCGATGGACGTCGACCTCGTGGACGTGCGCTCGAAGTTCCGACGACGAGTCAAACTTCGATTCGATTCGGAGGGGCTGACGCTCGGCCCGGCGTCCGGCCGTGAGGTGAGCGGTCACCTCGACGTCGACCTCGTCGAGGGGTGACACGACAGCCCCAACGACAACTTCTCCGGTCACTTCAGTCCCTCTTCGCCAGCGTGCGCCCGTCTTTTGATTCCGTGAAACGCCCTCAGATTCGTCCTTAGGGGTCGCTAACCGGAGCTGAATCCGTCTCGCCGGATTCGAAAAGGGAGGCTTAAGTAGCTCCATCTGGAAATCACGTCCACTATGGCAAACGGCAAATACGCCGCGCGGAAGCTCAAGAAGGACCGGCAGAAACGCCGCTGGTCCGACTCGGGCTACGCACGACGCGAGCGTGGACTCGGCAAGAAGTCTGACCCCCTCGAAGGTGCCCCGCAGGGCCGCGGTATCGTCCTCGAGAAGGTCGGCATCGAAGCAAAGCAGCCGAACTCGGCAATCCGAAAGTGTGTCCGTGTGCAGCTCATCAAGAACGGAAAGCAGGTCACTGCCTTCTGTCCTGGTGACGGCGCAATCTCGTTCATCGACGAGCACGACGAAGTTACCATCGCCGGTATCGGTGGTGCGAAGGGTCGTGCGATGGGTGACCTTTCCGGTGTCAACTACAAGGTCGAGAAGGTCAACGGTGTCTCGATGATCGAACTCGTCCGCGGAAACGCAGAAAAGCCGGTGCGATAATATGTCTGAAAGCGACGCCCCCGAACCCGAGTCCCCCGCCAGCAGCGACGAAGCAAAGCAGAACGCGCTTCTGTTCGGCGAGTGGGATGTCTCCGAGATCGAGTACAGCGCCCCGGGCATGAGCCGCTACATCAAGGCGACGCCGATTGCCCACACGATGGGCCGTCACGCCTCGAAGCAGTTCAAGAAGTCCGAAATCAGCATCGTCGAGCGCCTCGTCAACCGTCTGATGCAGACGGAAGACAACACGGGTCACAAGCAGAAGACGATGAAAATCGTCCGCGATGCGTTCGACATCGTCGCCGAGGAGACCGACGAGAACCCGGTTCAGATTCTCGTCACCGCCGTCGAGAACGCCGGTCCCCGCGAGGAGACCGTCCGCCTCAAGTACGGTGGCATCTCGGTCCCGCAGGCCGTCGACGTCGCACCCCAGCGCCGTGTCGACCAGGCCCTGAAGTTCATCGCACAGGGTACCCTCAGCGGCTCGTACAAGTCTAAGACCAGCGCCGCCGAAGCGCTCGCACAGCAGCTCATCGGTGCCGCCGACTACGACGTGCAGGCGTACGCCATCTCGCAGAAAGAAGAGAAAGAGCGCGTCGCAGAAGCGGCCCGGTAATCTCTCAGTTCTCTCTTCGTTTTCTTCTCGGCGAGCGGCTGTGCTATCGAACGCTCGTACCCACTCTCGCTCTCACTTCACTCTCACTCCAGTGACTGTCCCCACCTTGGCACCGCCACGAAACTTATGATTTCTACGTAATATCTATCTGTATGTCTCGACTGTTCTCACGTCGCTCGTTGCTCGCCACTCTCGGTATCGGGTCTCTCGCCGGCTGTCTTCGTGGTGATTCTTCCACCGGGTCGACTACCGACACACCAACACCGACGACCGAGCAGACGACAGCGACGACGACCGCAACTGCGACTCCCGTGCCGCCAGTCACAGAACGGTACGACCTGTCTGTCGACCACGAATCGGCGGCGAGCGAGACCGCATGGGAACCGCCATCCTCACCTCCGCCGACGAAACTCAACGTCGAGCCAGTCGTCGAAAATATCGCGATTCCGTGGGAAGTCACCTTCGCGCCCAACGGCGACCTATTCGTCTCCGAGCGTCCGGGTCGCATTCTCCGGTACAACGCTGGTGCGCTGGAGGCGTCGTTCGAAGCTAAAGACGTGGTCGACGCCAGCGCAGTCGCCCACGGAGAAGAAGGTGGCTGGTGGGCTGCGGGCGGTGAGGGTGGGTTGATGGGGCTGGCAGTCCACCCACGGTATCCCACAGTACCTGTCGTCTACGCTGTCTACACCTACGATGCTGAGGGTGGTCCCCGAAACCGGCTGGTGTGTTTCGACGTCACTGCAGACGACCCCGCGAAGACGGAAACAGTGCTCATCGACGGTATTCCTGGTGCGAACGTCCACAACGGAAGTCGCATCGCGTTCGGCCCAGCGAACTACCTCTGGATGACGACTGGCGATGCCGCCGAGGTCGCGAACGCCGCGGACCCCACGAACCTCGCGGGGGCGGTCCTTCGCCTCGAACCGGACGGAACCGCACCGTCCGGGAACTCTGACTTCGGTTCAGACTCTGACCCTCGGCTCTACACTATCGGCCACCGCAACCCACAGGGGCTCACGTGGCTCCCCGACGGAACGCCGCTCGTTACCGAACACGGCCCCGGCGGAAAAGACGAGATAAACCGCCTCATCGCCGGTGGCAACTACGGGTGGGGAACGATGGAGCCGACGAACCGCAACGCAAAGGGGTACACCGACTCGTCGTTCGCGCGCCCGGTCGTCAACACCGGTTCGAAGACGTGGGCACCGCCGGGATGTGCGTTCTACACCGGGTCGTTCGATGGCTTTCAGAATCGTCTCGTCGTCGGCGGATTGCGGTCACAACGCCTCAACGTCGTTACGCTCGTTCCGTCGGGCGACGACCTTCCCGGTGCGGATTCGGGCACGGTGTTCGACGCGCCGTGGATGGACGCCGAGTACGACGCCGTTGCGCACGCGCGACTCGAAAACGAAGTCGGGCGCATCCGCGACGTCACGCAGGCTCCTGACGGGTCGCTCTTAATTTCGACGTCGAACCGCGACGGTCGCACACGGAGCGACGAGGTAGACTATCCGCGCCCGAACGACGACCGAATCCTGCGGGTCGTTCCGGCGTCTGAGTGACAGGGTCTGAAGCGGCGGCGTCTCAGTCGGCCGCCATGTTCGACCCGACGACGTAGTTTTTCACAACGTCGACGAGCGTCCGGCGGTACTCACTTTCCGAGGGGTCGGTTGCGAGCGTTCGGAAGTGCTCTTTGAACGTCGGAAGCGAGATGTCCGGTGCGTCGTCTGCTGCCGCGTGCGCGAGGTCGTACAGCCGATGGTCAGACGAGATGAGGTCGTGGCGTTCGACGAGTGCGAGCGCGAACGCGGCGTTCACCGCAGTAATATCCGGGTCCGACCCGCCGCTGACGAGTTGTGTGCCGGGGCGCTCTGTGGCCCTCGGGCGGTCGGCGACCGCAGTTGCTAACTGCGATTCGAGGAACTGCACGAGCTTTTCGGCGGGCGCGACGCTGAGCGTCAAGTCGTCCGCGTAGATGTCCTTGCAGTGGTTCGCAATCTGGTAGCAGTGGGCGAGCTTTCGACGTTCGACTGCGCGCCCTGCGAGCGCGAGAAACACCGCTTCCCGAGTCGATTGGTAGTGCGAGGCGTGGCCCGCCTCGTTGAGGGCCATGTGGGAGAGTTCGTGGAGGGCGAACTCTCGGGCCATTGCACTCGTCGCAGCTTTCCGCGAGATGTTGAGGTCGTGTCGGTCTGTATAGTGGGCGGCCCACGTCCGGGAATCTGGGTCGTCGTGCACGCGCACGAAGACTGGGTAGTCGAGGTGGAATTCGGTTTCGAACAGGTCGGCGGCGCTCAAGAACGGGTCTGCCGGTGCGCCTCCGAGTACACGGAGGTCCATTCGTACTGTGTGTAATGGTACCACTGGACAAGACTCTTGCGCTGACCCACCAATCCGTCGGACCGCGTGACTATCGTGACAAAAATGCTCATACCCCGGCAGTAGGATACCTGACAACGCCGAATCCGCTCGGACAAAACACTACTCTTTTGACCCTCCTTCCGGTAGACCTCTGTATAATGGGCCGACGAAAGAAAATCGTCCAAGAATGTGAGAAACTGATGGACAAGCCGGAGCAGATCCGGAACATTGCCATCGCAGCTCACGTCGACCACGGGAAGACGACCCTTTCGGACAACCTCCTCGCGGGCGCAGGCATGATCTCTGACGAGACTGCCGGCCAGCAGCTCGCGATGGACACGAAAGAGGACGAACAGGAACGCGGTATCACGATTGACGCCGCAAACGTCTCGATGACGCACGAATGGGAGGGTGAGAACCACCTTATCAACCTCATCGACACGCCGGGCCACGTCGACTTCGGTGGCGACGTGACGCGTGCGATGCGCGCCGTCGACGGTGCGCTTGTCGTTGTCGACGCCGTCGAGGGTGCCATGCCGCAGACCGAGACGGTGCTGCGCCAGGCACTCCGCGAGGGTGTCAAGCCGGCCCTGTTCATCAACAAGGTCGACCGCCTCATCAACGAGCTGCAGGAAGGTCCCGAGGAGATGCAGCAGCGTCTCGTCGACGTCATCTCCGACGTCAACGAACTCATCCGGGGCATGACCAAAGAGAAGGACTACGATTGGACGGTCTCCGTCGAAGACGGTACCGTCGCCTTCGGGTCCGCCCTCTACAAGTGGGGTGTCTCGATGCCGTCGATGGAAGAGACGGGCATCTCCTTCGGCGACATCATCGACCTCGAACGTGGTGGCGACCGTCAGGAACTCCACGAGCGTACGCCGCTTTCGGACGTCGTGCTCGACATGGTTGCGGAGCACTTCCCCAACCCGCTCGACGCCCAGCCCCGTCGTATCCCGACGGTCTGGCGTGGTGACTCCGAATCCGAGCTCGCGCGCCAGATGCGCGAAGTCGACGACGAAGGCGAAGTCGTCTTCATGGCGACGGACATCTCGATGGACCCCCACGCGGGCGAAATCGCGACGGGCCGCCTCTTCTCCGGTACCATCCGCAAGGGTCAGGAGCTCTACGTCTCCGGTACCGCGGGCAAGAACCGCGTCCAGTCCGTCGGTGTCTTCATGGGTGGCGAGCGCGAGGAACTCGACCGCGGCGTCCCTGCAGGGAACATCGCGGCCGTCACGGGTCTCCGTGACGCAATCGCTGGTTCCACCGTCTCCTCGGTCGAGATGACGCCGTTCGAGTCCATCGAACACATCTCCGAGCCTGTCATCACGAAGTCCGTGGAGGCAGAGCGCATGGACGACCTGCCGAAGCTCATCGAGACGCTCCAGCAGGTCGCAAAGGAAGACCCGACCATCCGCATCGAGATTAACGAGGACACTGGCGAGCACCTGATCTCCGGTCAGGGTGAACTCCACCTCGAAGTCATCACGCAGCGTATCCGCGACAACCAGGGCATCCCGGTCCGCACCGGTGAGCCGATTGTCGTCTACCGCGAGCAGGTCCAGGGCTCCTCTCACGAGGTCGAGGGTGTCTCCCCGAACCGCCACAACAAGTTCTACATCACGGCGGAACCCCTCTCGCAGGACATCGTCGACTCCATCAAGCTCGGCGAAATCTCGATGGACATGCCCGAACTGGAGCGCCGTGAGGCACTGCAGGAAGCCGGCATGGACAAGGACACGTCCCAGAACGTCGAACACATCCACGGGACGAACATCCTCATCGACGACACGAAGGGTATCCAGCACCTCAACGAGACGATGGAACTCGTCATCGAGGGTCTCGAAGAGGCGCTCGACGACGGTCCGCTCGCCGCGGAACCCGTTCAGGGTACGCTCCTCCGTCTCCACGACGCGAAGCTCCACGAGGACACCATCCACCGCGGTCCCGCACAGGTCATCCCTGCGACGCGTGACGCGGTTCACCGCTCGCTCATCGCGGGTCAGGTGAAGCTCCTCGAACCCATCCAGAACGTCCGCATCGACGTTCCCTCGGACTACATGGGCTCGGCCTCCGGCGAGATTCAGGGTCGCCGTGGCCGCGTCGACGACATGTACCAGGAAGGTGACCTCATGGTCATCGAGGGTATCGCACCCGTCGAAGAGATGATTGGCTTCTCGTCTGACGTCCGCTCCGCGACGGAAGGCCGCGCCTCCTGGAACACGGAGAACGCTGGCTTCCGCGTGCTCTCGGACAACCTCCAGCGCGAGAAGATTATGGAGATTCGCGAGCGTAAGGGCATGAAGCTCGAGCTCTCGCAGGCTATCGACTACATCTAAAAGCGCACGACTGCGCTTTCTTTTTGCGTACTGACCCAGCAGCGACGGCGCTGCACTCGTCGGCCCCCTTCGGGCACGCTCGCCAGCGCTGTTCGACGTGGTTCCAGTACAGTCGTGTCTCACCGGTGTAGAATCGTGTGAAATGCCACCACGGTAGTAACATCGGCAAACCGTGACGGCTACGAAGGCTTATACCTCGTGGCCGAATCACGAACACATATGCGTACGGGCACGTACCCCGACTCCTGGCGCGTTGACGCGAAACCACGGCTGAGCCTCGCGTCGCCGACAACACTGTCGGGGCGGCCCATGGAGGTGGGACGATGAGTACACAGGACATCGAATCCGAGAGCGACACCGAAACCGACGGGAGCGGCGAACTCCCACAGCCGCACACGATTCGGCTCGAACTCGTCGACGAGCCCGGGCAACTCCTTTCGGCACTCCAGCCCATCGCCGAAAACGGCGGCAACTTGTTGTCCATCTTCCACGAACGCGGCAATCTGACGCCGCGAGGGCACATCCCAGTCGAAGTCGACCTCGAATGTCCGCCGGACCGGTTCGATATCATCGTCGATGCGCTCCGTGACGCCGGCATCAACGTCATCCGCGCCGGTGCGGAGCACTTCGGTGAGACGGTGTCGCTCATCCTCGTCGGCGACCTCGTGGACACGGACCTCTCTCATACGCTCCACAGCATCGAAGACGGCGCGGAAGCGACTGTGACGGACGTGTCGCTGTCTGCGCCCTCCGGGACGCAGGAGCCGTCCAGTGCTCGCCTCCGACTCGCGACGCGATCCGGGAAGACCGACGAGGCGCTTGCGGTCGTTCGCGACATCGCGGCCGAGAAGGACTTACATGTCGTCGAGCCGCTCACGGAGGGGTCAGCATGAGCCTCAAACTCGCTATCCTCGGTGCGGGCGCAGTCGGCGGGTCCGTTCTCGACCTCGCGGACGATTACGGTCACGACGTCGTCGCCTTCGCGGACTCGTCGTCGTCTGTCTCCGACCCGGCGGGTCTCGACCCCGGATCCGTACACGCACGGAAAGAACGCGATGGCGTCGTCGGCGACGACGACCCTCACGCCGTGTTCGACACCGACTACGAAGTGCTAATCGAGGCTACGCCGACGACGCTCGGCGACGCGGAGCCGGGCTTCTCGCACGTCAAGCGCGCGCTCGCGGACGACCGACACGTCGTCTTGGCGAACAAAGGGCCGGTCGCAGAACGCTACGGCGACCTTCGCGCGCTCGAAGCAGAGAGTGCGGGAACCGTCCAGTTCGAAGCCGCCGTCGGCGGGGCGATTCCGGTCCTCTCGACCATCTCCGACCTCGGCCCGAGCCACGTCACTGCCGCGCGCGGCGTCCTCAACGGGACGGCCAACTTCATCCTCTCGCGGATGGCCGCCGAGGGACTCGACTACGAGCACGTCCTCGCGGAAGCACAGGACCTCGGTGTCGCCGAGACCGACCCCTCGTTCGACGTCGACGGTATCGACGCCGCACTGAAGTTCGTCATCCTCGCCAACGTCCTGAGTGACGGTGACGCTGAGTACCGACTCGACGATGCCGACGTCGAGGGTATCCGAAACGTTCCGGGGTCGGCGCTCGACCTCGCCGCCGAAGACGGTCGGACGGTCCGACTCATCGGCGAGGCAACCTCGTCTGGCGTGCGCGTGGCACCGCGCTTGGTGCCGCAAGGCTCCGCGCTTTCGGTCACTGGCACGCAGAACATCGTTCAGTTGGAGACGACCCACGCCGGCCAGTTGAACATCAGCGGCCGTGGCGCGGGCGGTCCAGAGACGGCAACCGCCGTTTTGTCGGACGTTTCGCGTCTGGAGTAACCGCGTTTCTGGCCTGTACGGGCCATCTTATTGCCGTTCGACCGGTGAGCGGTTCGGCTGTCTCCCTCCATGGTATGGTTCCGCAAATCGCAGTACGCCGGTTAGACGGCCCGTAGAGCGTATCGAAATCGTTTTAGGGGTTTCAGCGAAAACACTCCCCACAGAGCGCCTTAGCGCGTGAATATATCAATGAGCGACAAACCCCACCAGAACCTGGCCATCATTGGCCACGTCGACCACGGTAAGAGTACGCTCGTCGGCCGACTCCTGTTCGAGACCGGTTCCGTTCCGGAACACGTCATCGAGCAGCACCGCGAAGAGGCCGAGGAGAAGGGCAAGGGCGGATTCGAATTCGCCTACGTCATGGACAACCTCGCAGAAGAGCGCGAGCGCGGTGTCACCATCGACATCGCCCACCAGGAATTCGACACGGATGAATACTACTTCACCATCGTCGACTGTCCTGGCCACCGCGACTTCGTCAAGAACATGATCACCGGTGCCTCGCAGGCTGACAACGCGGTCCTCGTCGTCGCCGCTGACGACGGTGTCGCACCTCAGACCCGCGAGCACGTCTTCCTCGCCCGCACCCTCGGTATCGGCGAACTCATCATCGCGGTCAACAAGATGGACGTCGTCGACTACAGCGAAGACACCTACAACGAGGTCAAGGAGCAGGTCAACAAGCTCCTCAAGCAGGTCCGCTTCAACTCCGACGACGCGACCTACGTGCCGATCTCGGCCTTCGAGGGCGACAACATCGCCGAGCGCTCCGACAACACGTCGTGGTACGACGGCGACATCCTCCTCGAAGCACTCAACGCCCTGCCGGCACCGCAGCCGCCGACGGACGCGCCGCTGCGCCTGCCCATCCAGGACGTCTACACCATCTCCGGCATCGGTACCGTCCCTGTCGGACGTATCGAGACGGGTACCCTCAACCCCGGCGACAACGTGAGCTTCCAGCCATCTGACGTCGGCGGCGAGGTCAAGACCGTCGAGATGCACCACGAGGAAGTCGACAGCGCGGGCCCCGGCGACAACGTCGGATTCAACGTCCGTGGCGTCGGCAAGGACGACATCCGCCGCGGCGACGTCTGTGGCCCGGCTGACGACCCGCCGAAGGTCGCCGAGACCTTCCAGGCTCAGGTCGTCGTCATGCAGCACCCCTCGGTCATCACAGCTGGTTACACGCCGGTCTTCCACGCCCACACGGCGCAGGTCGCGTGTACCATCGAGTCCATCGACCAGAAGCTCGACCCCGCGTCGGGTGAGGTCGCTGAGGAGAACCCGGACTTCATCAAGTCCGGCGACGCTGCTATCGTGACCGTCCGTCCGCAGAAGCCGCTCAGCATCGAGCCGTCCTCCGAGATTCCGGAACTCGGCAGCTTCGCTGTCCGTGACATGGGTCAGACCATCGCGGCCGGCAAGGTGCTCGAGGTCAACGAGCGGTAACGATGCAACAGGCACGCGTTCGGCTCGCCGGCACGAGTCCGGAAGACCTCGACGACATCTGCGACGACGTCCGCGAGATCGCGAACAAGACGGGCGTCAACCTCAGCGGGCCGATCCCGCTGCCGACGAAGACGCTCGAAGTCCCCGCCCGCAAATCGCCTGACGGCGAAGGGACTGCGACGTGGGAACACTGGGAAATGCGCGTTCACAAGCGTCTCATCGATCTCGACGCTGACGAACGTGCGCTGCGCCAACTGATGCGCGTCCAGGTTCCGAATGACGTCAGCATCGAGATCGTCCTCGAAGACTGAACACGGTCTGTCCATTCGGACACACCATCCGTGACGTGACGGCTCGTCCGTCACATTCGCGGCTGTCGAGGCGCGCGTCCGGGGGACTCTGCCTCCGAGCTGGTTCACAGCGCTAAGGCGCGTGTCACCGCACTTCCGCTTCGACACGCCGACACCACAGACGAGAGCGTGGCGTCGGCGCGTCGCCCGAAGTGAGTGACCGTACTCGTCGGAAGCCGTACGACTGAATCGCCCGACGGAACGGCATGCAATCGCACGCCTGACCGGGAAACAGAGGGTATAAGTGTATCCCACGACTCCGTGGGAGTGAGGGCTCGTAGATCAGTGGCAGATCGCTTCCTTCGCAAGGAAGAGGCCCGGGGTTCAAATCCCCGCGAGTCCATCCGAATTTTACGGAAGAATCGAAGGACCGAGAGACGACTGTCTCGCGGTCTCTTGCTGTAACGTTCGTACTCACGAGTGCGAAACAAACGGCCGCGAAATCGCGAATTACCGAACGAAATCAGTCCGGGTCGCTCCCGGCTGTCGATTTCGGGGAGGGATTTGCGGCATGAAGTACCTCCCGAAGTGCCGTGACTGCGACGCCGAGATGCCGGAGCCGGTTGGCTCCAAGCAGTCGGCACAGAACCTCGCCAAGTTCCATGCTCAGAGCGCGGGCCACGACGCCTACGTGGTGGAGGTGGACCAATGAGCCTCCCCGAGAAGCGGAACGCGACGTGCCTCCGCTGTGGCTGGCACGTCCGGGCGCACGACTGGATTGCCGCCGACCTCGTCGCCGCGGACCACACCGAGGAGACGGGTCACGAGACGACCATCGTCTCCGATGCGGAACTTGAGTTCTCGAAAGCTACCGAGGTAGGTGGTTCGGCATGAGTACGGACGAACGCGCGGCAGGTCAGCCCACAGGTCCGTCTCTCGACCACCTCGAAGTGGTCGCCTTCAGAAAGCTCCTGAACACGCTCGCAATCCCTGACGACGAGGAGCGGATGAACACGGACCTCGGCCCAATCGACGCGGCGAATCGGATTGTGGACCGACTGGACCGCCTCGAACAGGAGTTAGAACGCGAGCGCGAAGCGCGGAAGCGCGCCGAAGAACTCGCCGAGGACGCGCTGGCGATGAGCAAGCAAATCGACGACGGACGCCGCCCGGACGGTGGCCCATCGAAGAAAGAAGTCGCCATGCGCATCTCCCGAGACGAGGTTATCGTCCGCACTGCCGAAGGGAAGAACGCAGGCGCACGCAACGCGGCAGGCAAGCGCGCCGACCGCATCGGGTCGGTGTCGAACTCGGAAGTGCAGTCGATGGCTCGCCCGCAGCACGACCTCTACTGGCAGTCTGTCGATGACGCGTGGAACGAACTCGTCTCGTCGTTCGACGCCTTCTACATCGACGACTCGGGCGAGGAAAAGCGCCTGACGGTAAACCCGGAACTGCTCGACGGGTCGCTGGTTCGGACGGTCGAACGGTCTGTTGGCCGGTCCGACCTCGCCAAGCGACTTGTTGGCGACGCCGAGACTGACGGGGGTCGATAACCGATGAATCTCGACTCGGACCGGCCACCACCGATTCAATAACTAAGATTCCAGTCGCACAGTCTCTCGTAAGCAACTATTCGTTAGCTGTCGGTACGTCGGTCGGAGCGTCGTCGGAGCGTCGTCGGGACGGGTTTTCTGGGGGCTTGGTTGCTCCGAGGCCGCCAACAAGTCACTTGGTGAGCGTCTTCATAGACCCACGTTGAACGTGGGAGAGGGAACTTATGAATAGAGCATTTGAAGTAATTCACCAAGGTCTTCTCTCACTCTTTTGACGTCTTTGAATCTAGTTGGTCCCTCCTTATGATGGGCCATCCAGCGTCTTTCAGCACTGTTGATTTTTTCCAATCTCGAAATTGACTTCTGATCGATTGGAGAGTTACTGGTTAGAGTGCCGAGTAAATCGCTGAAGTAGTAGGGATTTCCATTTTCCTTCTCCTTTTGGATAATGTCAATATTTTTCTCAGACTCCAAGTAAGAGATAATTGACCATTCTATTGCATGAACATATGAACTCAACGCGGGAATGTACATGTCTAAGGTAAAACATTTGTCACCCTCTTTGAGATGAGTGATTACCTCCTTACCGTATTTTGAAGAAGACATCTTATCTAATTGATTGTCATCAAACAAAACCGGCAGTTCTTCCGCGTAAGTTTCTAACTCGTAGTATGTGATGAATTTTTCAAGTAATTTGTAAAGATTTTTTATATTGTGGTTGTTTTGTTCTTTACTGTTCCTTTTTTCAGTTGATACTGGTATATAGGCGGAGATGTGGCTAGAACTCTGGAGTCGTAGTTCGATTCTATCTGACTCAACCTCGACAACCAAAGAATCCTGGTTAGAATTCAGTTCTTTTCTATGCGGTTCGCATATTCGATTTGAGAAAATACCTGATGCCCCTGGAAGAACCCTTTGAATGCTTGTCTCAGGGTCGGTAGCAAGCCATCTGTTGATTGTTTCAGATAGAATTTGAATCTGATTAATGTCTTTGAAAGCCAGACAGAGTTTGCGGTCGGATATTATCTTCCATCCGTCTGGATTTGTTAGTTTATCAACTAGTGAATGTATCTCAAGATGTACTTGATCATCCAACGTATGAATCTCCACTGTTGACCGGTCAATTCTAAATTTTTTATCCTCAAAATATGTCTCTTCAGAAAATATCCGGCTTAACTTCATAAGTGTGTTACTCCAGGTTGAGTATACGATATGTTTGTTGGTAAATATTCTTAGAAGAGACTGTGAATGTAAACTAATCTGATGTCTGCCTCAACGCCTCAATCCTCGTCTACGACCTCACCCCCATCCGGGATATACACATCCTCCAATCGCCCAATCCGCGACCGAACCGCGTCGATATCGTCGTGGAGGGTAGCCTTCACGTCTCGAACATACATCCCCAACCCGACCAGCATGAGCGCCACGACCGGGTCGGTCGTCTGCAACAGCAGGTCGGTTAGTTCACTCATCGTCACCACCGACGACCGTCAACCCGAGTTGCACCAACGGAGCGACGAGATAGAGAACGACCAGTGACCCAACGACGACGAGCAGCAGTTTCGTCTTCGTCTCCGCAGCGCCGTGCGTCTCGCCCTCTCGTTCGACTACGACATCAACGACACTCCCCTCGGAACCCCAGAGGCTCGGGCCGAAGACATCGACTGAATCCTCACGCCCGTTCAGGGTGCCGTCGTAATCCATCATCGTGTCGTAGACCGTCCGGACGAACTCACCCCGGAGGTAGCGATTGTGGTAGGTGTCTGTCTCGGGGTCGTTCGTCTCGCCCGTCCGTCCCATATCGGCGAAGCCGCCGCCGGGTTCGTCATCGAACTGGCGAGCGATGGATTCGTCTACTGACCCGGCAAGGTGGTCGAGGCCGCCGGTGACGGTGTCGATGACGTTCAACGCGAGTCACCACCACCGAGGATACCGAGCAGGGCGAGAACGGAGGCCATGACGATGGCCGCAACCCCAAGGGTTCCGGCGTTGAAATCGCCCTCCGAACCGGGTTGTATCTCTCCCATTCCGGCTATCTCCTCTCGAATGTCGCGGATGGATTCACGGACGGTTCCGAGTTCGTCCACCGAAGGCGATGGGTCGCTGTCACCGACCAAATTCGAGACGTTGTCTCGAATCTCGTCGAGAGTTCGGTCCGTTCGGTCAAGGTCAACCGAGGCGGTCCCGTCGGGATTGATTATCACCTCGTCGCCGTCGGTGTTCTCGTTTGGGTCGGGACTGACGATGTCGTTGGTCGGCGTCCCCGCGCCCGGCATCCCTGATTCGGAGTTGTTCAGTTCGTCCTCCGGGATGAGGTCGGAGTAGCCGCCGGTACTCGGCGAATCATCGTCGTCGTCATCGTCGTCATCACCCCCGCCGCCAATCTGGTTGGCGAGTCGCTGGCCGGGAGTGAGTTCTTCGCGTGGGTCGTACGTCTCGCCAGCACTCGGCGAGTCATCTGCTGTGATGTAGACCATGATTAGGCACCTCCGCTCGTGGACGCAATTTCCTCTTCTAGCAGCTCTTGGTATCTCGTTCGGACGGACTCGGCTTCCGCGTCAGAGAGTTCGACGGGATAGGTGGTTGCGCCGACAACCTCAGTTATCGACTGCTTTGCGAGTTCGTCGGCTCGGCTCTGCGAGACATCGCTCCCGCTCGGCGCAATCGGATGCCACGAAAGCTCGACGCCCTCGACGTACCGGACGTAGAGGGTCATAGCCTCCACCCCCGGATGAGCATGATTCCCGGATTCGACCCCTCCGTGAGCTTGTCGCCCTCGTACAGCCACGACCCTTCGAGTTCGGGGACTGAATCGAGGTTACGCGACGACGTCGCCGAGACTGATGTCCCGTTGATGGTCATGTTCGTCTCGTAGTTCGTCGTCTGGGCGAACAGACAGGAGGTGATGTACCACTTCTCGCCGGTCGGAACCGTGACCGACTCGCCTGCGGCGGTGTCAATCTGTAGCCGTTCGCCGTCGGTGTAGATTGCACCACCCGAGGACTGTGGGCTCACGACCGTCATTCGCCAGCCCACCCCCCGGCGATTGGACTCGCGGTACCACTCGGGTCACGGAACGTCACGATGTCCATCTCCCACTTGTCGAACGCACCGACGTTGCCCGCAAGTGGGACGGTGAACGTGTCACCCCCAGTGGTCGTGACCTCCATGTCGATGTTCCCGGACTTCGTCAAGACGAGTTCCTGAATCGTCGCTGCCGGATTCAGCGTGTAGGGGTAGGCGGTCCCGTCGAAGTCGAAGCCATCCCCGTGGGCGTAGTTGTCCGTCTCGACGGTCCCTTGCGTACTCGTTGCGAGGATACCGCCCGACCCACGGACTTCCTGACTGAATTGCTCAACGCCCATCAGAACACCCTCCGTAATCGGCTGAGAAAGGATTCGACCGGACGCGCCATACCGCCCGCGCGGTCGATAACCATGTCTACCGCGTAGTCGTAGGTGTTCGACCCATCGACGTTGCGCACCTCGACCCCGAGGACTTCGCCCTCTCGAACGGCTTCGCTCGTCGGGAAAATCCAGTAGTCGTTGTCGCCGTCGACGTAGTCTTTCCCGCGAAGCTCGACCAAGGGAACTCGCTCGCGGTATCCCGGCTCGCCGCGTTCGAGGAACGGTACGACACGAAGGTCAAGGCGCGGGCCTTGGTAGATTCGCACCGCAACCTCCTCGACCGTCGCATCCTGCTGTGCGGTGTACGTCTCGGTTTCAACGTCGTCGGGGCCGACGTTCCCGGCGAAGCGGAGGCTACTCTTGCGGTCTGAATTGGAAGACATGAAAGGGAGCCTCCGGGGTTAGTTGAGCTTCCCGTAGAAGATACGGGCGCTGGATGCACTCGGGTCAACCTCTACGCCGTCGGATTCGGGGTCCGCGATGACGCGAAGCTGAATCCGCTGGTCCTCACGCGCGATGGGCGCGAGGGCGGGCATGATGGGTCGCTCGGTTCGCGGGTCGCTCGCGGCGTCGGCGAGAGTTTCGAGGTCGCCAACGTTGTAGCGGTGATGGACATCGCGCCCTTCGGAGTCGGTGATGACCGCGACGAGGTCGCCCTTGATGGCGTCGCCTGCGCTGCCAGCACCGTTGCCAGTCGCTTTCAGTTGAGCGTAGATGTGCGAGGCGTTGCCCGCCTGCTTGTTCTGGTGGCCGAAGCCCCAGAACAGGTACTTGTCGGCGGGGCAGGTCTGCTCGTAGACGACGATTTCGTTTCCTGCTCGGAGCGTCGTCTGTTCGAGCATTGACCCCTTGACCGGCTTCGAGTTGCCGACGTTGGCGAGGTTCGTGTTGTAGACGAGTGGCGTCGCCATGTTCACTCACCTGCCACCGGGATGCCAGTGCCCTGTTCGACACCAGCGGTCTCTTTCGCCTTGTTGTACAGCCACGTCCCCGCGCCCATGACCGCGAGGAAGAGCATCACCCCGACCGTTGCGAGGCCGAGGTTCTGCGCCGATTCTCCGGGTTGGTCCGTATCTACCTCTGTATCGAGGAACGGAACTCCTACTTTTGGCATTGCATCCGACCCGATGTGCGATTGTTCAAAAGCCGAATATGCAGTGTAGAACACTCAACGCTCAATAATTGAGTGTCGAGACTGGTAGATAGTTCATATACCGACGACGAGACGAGAGCTACATGCCCGTCTTTGGCTACCCGACACTCGTACTGGGTGCCCTGCTCGCCCATCTTCGGGCCTCAGAGGCTACCCGTCCGTTCGTGAAGAACGCCTTTCTCCTCGGCATCGCAGGCGAGTGTGGCGCACTCAGCGGTATCGTCCACCTCACTGGTGCAGCAGGGTCTACTCTCGCCTCAGCACTGAATTTCGTCGTGGGGGCTGTCGCATGAGTGGCGGCACCTACGAACCGCAATCGGCGACAGACCAGCAGTGTAGCCACTGTGGCCTGTACTTCCGGGCGCAGGGAATCCACAATCATGAGTCCTCGTGCTACCTCCAAGACCACGACACGATGATTCAGCCGCTCGATGACCCGGTTTCAGTCCGAGAGGCTGAGTCCCCGACACAGGACGACCCGGAAGGCGTCGAAGTGGCTGACACTCAGCCCACTGTCGAGGCCGTGACCGACGGTGGCAACCCGGCACTTGACGCCCCTGACCCAGTCGAGAAAGACGACGGCGGCACCGAGTCGGACGAACCAGCCTGTCCCGACTGTGGGAGCGACCGTTACGGCGTCGTAGACGAACACCGCCGCGTGCTGCCCACGTGGGCGCACGAGTACGACTACATCTGCGCCGACTGCCGGGAGGTGTACAATGTCTGAGGCACCGCCATCTCCGGGCGAGACGTTGGGGCAGGACGAAACCGTAGCCGCCTCTCACGTCGCTGCGGAGGGCGCACCCGCAGCGGAAACGATGGGGTCGGCATCTACGGTTCGGAACCTCCTGTTCGCCACCGAACCGCATCGTCCCCTCGACGCGATTGAATCGCCGTGGGACCCACAGCGCGGTGGCCCGAAGCGACTCGTTCGAGGATTACAGAAAATGGCCGACGTAGACGGCATTCCGGCTATCGTGGACGTTGGCCTCGGCACGTTGGAAACGTTCGTCCTCGTGCGCGAGCGCGCAGAGCAGAAACAGAGCGACGACAGTACGGGTCAGAACGACCGCGAACCGCTCGACCCGGACTTGGCGGCGTTGGTTGGTGAAGGAGGTGTTTGATGGACCGGTATCACGTAACCGTCGTTGGAGATTCCGGCTCGGGGAAGACGACCTTCCTCCGGGAAATGCACGACACGTTCCCCGGACTCTCCATTTGGATAGACGACACGGACGCCGGGGGAATCTCCGGGCGTGACCTGAACGACGCGGTGACGGTCTACTCCCCTGCCGATGCTCGCCGAGCGACTGCCTCGCGTCTCCGGTGGGTGTGCGACGACGCGATGGAGGTAATCGACCACGTCCGAGCTATCGCGCACGACTACCACGGCCGAACCGGCTACCCGGTACAGGTTATCGTCGACGAAGCGCACCGCCACCTCCCCGACTCCAAGAAGGAATCGAGCGCGAAGGTCAACACACTCGCGGCGATGCTCCACGAGGACCGAGACAAGGGCGTCAAAGTCGTCATCGCCTCACAGGACCCGCAGGACTTCTACTACCCGCCGGTCAAGCAGTGCAAATACCTCGTGTGGGTTGGCCCGCCTTCGACGTTCCACCGGGGATTCATCCGCTACTACAACCTGAAGGACCTCGACGGAGAGGGATTGCCCTCTGACCGATGGGAGTACGTCGTCATCCGACCGACCGAACCACCGAGCGCCGTCTATCGAAGTGAAACCAAGGAGGTGTATGGGTAAACTCTATGACAACCAAAAGGAGTTTATTCCTACCTAGAAGTTGGGTATTTGCCCCTGTCTGGTACCTACACCAGCACCCACTGCGGGTGCTGGCACACGCTTCTCACCGCTGGTCGCTACTCGCTCGACCGGGAGGTATCGCGTGAAGGTCGTCCGAATGCGCGACCTCTCGCGGGGTCAAAAGGAGCGACTACAGCGCGGTGAGACGGACATCCTCGCCGAGGAGTTGGTCGCCGAAGCGTACGGTCTCGACCACCGGCCTGACGAAGCCGACTGGTACGATTGCGTCCATCCGAACACTGGCGCGAAGACCGAGGTCAAGTCTACCGCGACACAGATTGGTGAGAAGTATCCTGCTCGCGGTCGGTTCCGATTGCGGCGCGACCAAACGCGGTCGTTACTCGCGGCAGACGCTCGTGGTGTCGCGTGGTATGCCTTCGTGCTGTACGATTTCGAGAAAGGTGAGATACGGATTCGTCGGGCGAAGCCTTCGACAGTGAGCAAGTGGGTGCGTGAGGCTGGTGGGTGGAACGAGGCGGGTCACGAGGAGTTTGAGAAGCAGCGGAAACTATCGGTGCTGTCGGTCAGCCGATAAATATTAGTTCCTACGGCGTGAATGTTCATACGGTTCGCTGGAGTATGAATAGACACGAACCTCAACAATCCCATGATTAAGATGACCTAATTGTTGGTCAATACAACTGCACAACCAAGCTGGGATGTTGGTCTCTATCTAGATCACTTTCAAAAAAATAAGCGAGATCAGCTGCAGATCTATTTGCTAGAGTCTGCAGTATACAACTGCACAACCGTCCATAGACCGAGCGAGACAATTACGAAGAAGAATGCCCAACTCGGATAACCATAGACGACCATCGCACCGGAAACTAGAACGCCGGCGGACGGTGCTGGAATTTCAGTAAACATTTATCTAGATCACTTTGCTGCCAATTTTGGGCAGCATCTTGTTATGATCTTGATGGTAGAAAAATCACTTGTTTCCAGACATTCATTATATATGATATCTAGAATTAGTAACTATTTGCCAATCCCTCATTTATTATCCAATTCTGATGTACCTACATCTATTGAGATGGGCGAATAATATACTCTTTTGTTGTCTTCTATCTGCAATTCAAACACAAATTCACAAATATCTGATTCCTTAATCTTTGAAACCTCACTCTTGTAGCTTCTTCTCAAAAAAGGGATTGCAGACAGTATTTCGTCGTCCTTCCCTGAAATAATCTGGAATTGTCGCTTCTCGTTTTCAAACTCAAACCGTTTTTCGATTCCATCTCGGTTGTACCTCTCCATGACTACTTCGTGAACTAGCCCCTTTTCTCTGCACTTGATAGTCTCATCTTGTGTTTTTATTTCTATTAGGCTAATATCGGTTACAACACCAGACCTAAGTCCCTTGTTCGATGCTTTCATCATTATCCTTCGTGAAAAGAAATCCATTCCATCGTTAGTAACCATGTGCCATGAGGTTGAACCCTCCAAAGTCTGCATCTCGTCTAGTTCAATAATTGATTTTGACCATCTAACATACCTCATATACAGTGGGATCCCACCAATAACCATCGTAATAAGCGACCCTAGCACCGCTCCGATTGAGATAGTTCCTAGACTTATCGCTTCGCTCATAACTCAATGAAAGAACCATTCGGTTGAGGAATCAAAAAATCTCCCTCAGTCTGCCTCAGCTAGGAGAATAGGGTCATCAATCACTTCCACACAAGTTGTCGAATCGCTCACTACGGGACATATCATTGGAAGTTTGCCGTCTAATTAACCGTGCTTCATCGCTCGCTCAAAACGCGTCTTTCTTGACTGTGAGTAAGTCGGCACGTGAGGCGAGAGAGTGGTGCAAGGCGGGTCATGAGAAGTTTGAGATTCAGTGGACTGCTGAATTGTTATGCCTTCGGAGAACCTTCACAACCCTTGGTTCGCTTCTAGCTTCGCTTGATAGTGAACTCCCAAGGCAAAGGACACATATGCAAGTGTAGCGAGGATTGCATAATTAATATCTCTCAGATCTGGAACAAATATCGGAGAAAGGAATAAAACAATAGACAGAGTAGTGAAGTTCCTAAATGGATGGTTCATAAAGATTGAACTTTCACTAAATATTAAAAAAAGAGAATATTGTCTGGGTAAACCGAGATACCTTACCCAATAGTTTTTCTACAATCAGTATGATCACAATCGCATATTGGGTGTACATGAGCAGTATGAGTGTGAGTGAACCAAGTAATAACAGAACCTCCGTAATCTGCTCATATACAATAGAAAATACTTGGTTGAATATGACCGCAAGAGAGCTTAAAGTGACAAATACCGAGGTTCCGAGTGCTACTCTGAGTACCTCTCCGGGAATATTATTTTCACCGGTGTTATTTATAATATCACTGTGATCCTTTGATGTTACAATGTGGTCCTCAAATGTTTGTACGTACCAATCATGTGCTGACTTAATTAACCAGTCTTTGGCGTCTTTCTCACTGAAGCGTTGATCAACATATTTCACCTGGGCACTCGCTCGCCGTCTGGCAGTATAGTATGAGAATGACGAAAGTACAATCCCAACCAGCATTCCAATCACTGCATAGAGAGTCAACTCAGTGTTTAGTTTCTCAGCAAGTGCAGCAAAGACTCTAATCTCCTGTCCATTGGCTTTCTCGGTGTTTTCTACGGCTTTAAATACCAGAGTAATAATCGAAACTGTGAGTGGAATTGTGAATAGCTGAATGTTCAAAATAGATAATGAGTCTGTGGCCAAGCTATCATATATGTCTGAGCGATATTGTATTATCTCCCGAAACTTCTGGTCATCTTCATCTGACATTATCTGTATCTATAATTGAGAATTCACTACTACAACATATAGGTTCAATCTTTGAACATCAACACGCCATGAGCCATAGAACCCTGTTTATTATTGTCTATTCTCCTCGTCTTCCGCTAACAACGACGGGTCATCAATCGCTTTCCGCATAAGCCGTCGAATCGCCTCACTACGGGACATATCCATTGGAAGTTTGCCGTCTAATTGACCGCGCTTCATCGCTCGGTCGAAGTCCTCGACAAAGTCGTCTCCAATCTTTATCGAGATATTTCGGGAACCAGATTCTCCACCATCCGGGGTCGCACTCATACACTTAGTTAGTAACTCAATCAGTGAATACCTTAGGGGTGCATAATCTAAGTACCTAAGCGAATCAGGGAGTAAGCAATAAGTATAGTACTTACGTAGTAATCGATGAATGGCGCTATCAGTGAACGTCACCATCTCGATGCCACCGGAGATGGTGCGGAAAATCGACGAACAGAGCAAGAACCTCGGAATGAGTCGTGCCGAGTACGTACGGCATCTCATTCAGCAGGCTCCAGACTCTCCGTTCGAAGACCCAGACGTGCGACTCAACCAGAGTCCACGTGTTGACGCGTAGAAGGGGGGATTGGATGCCTAGGAAACGTCCTGTCTCCCCATTTCTGGGGACCCTCTCCGAAGTACGTAAAATTGCCGCTCAGGAGGTGTACGAGTGACTGACCTCGAACCACTCTCCCCCGAGGAGGGTGTCGAGCGATTCCTTGCATTCCGCGAGCCGAGCGTCCGCAAGTCTACGATGCAGAACGCGAAGACGCGACTCGGGCACTTCCTCGACTGGTGCGAAACCGCTGGCATCGACAACTTGAACGACCTCACCGGACGGAAGCTCAACGACTTCGTCCGGTGGCGGCAGGGCGATATCGCACCCATCACCCTCCAGAAACAGATTAGCAGTGTTCGGATGGCCCTCGATTTCTGGGCCGATATCGACGCCGTCGAACCCGGCCTGCGTGAGAAGATTCACGCGCCCGAACTCCCCGACGGGTCCGAGGCGCGAGACATTCACCTCGAAGCGGACGCTGCCGAGGCGATTCTGGAATACTTGGACCGCTACCACTACGCCAGCCGGAAGCACGCCGTCATGGCGCTCATCTGGCGTACTGGGATGCGCCGCAGCACTGTTCGGGCGCTCGATGTCGGCGACCTCCACGAAGACGAACACGCGATTCAGGTCGTCCACCGCCCCGAGTCCGAGACGCCGTTGAAGAACGGCGAGAAGGGTGAACGATGGGTGTACATCGGCCCCGATTGGATGCGTGTTCTTCAGGAGTACGTTCGGGAGAACCGCACCCCGGCCACCGACGATTACGGTCGTCATCCCCTCATCACGACCAGTTGGGGTCGCGCCACTGGCGACACCATCTACCAGATTGTCAACGAGGCCACGCAGCCGTGCGAGTACGGACTGCCGTGCCCACACGACCGTGACCCGTCGGACTGCGAAGCCCGAGAGAAACGCCAGTACGCGAGCAAGTGCCCGTCCTCGAAGTCGCCGCACGCGATTCGTCGCGGACACATCACGCACTACCTCTCACAGGATGTCCAGCCGGAGATTATTTCCGAGCGTTCGGACGTGTCGCTGGAAATCCTGTACCAACACTACGACGCACGCACCGCCCGCGAAAAGATGGAAGTTAGAAAGCAACACCTGCCATCATGACCACTATCGCTAGAACCCCGCGAGTCCATTTCCTTTCGTTCACTACGTTCACTACAGTCAATGGACTCGCTTGCCCCCGCTCGCGCTGCTCGCGGGGACCCCGCGAGTCCAGCAGTGGTTCTGTGACCTAACACGTTGAGTCGTAACTCCGCACGGAGTCCGTTCTCCACTGCGTAATCGTTCTCTCGCGGCCGAATCGCCGGCCACGTCTCACCCCGTATGGATGCTCATCATCCCGGTCACCATTCCGAACAGCAGCATTCCCCACGCCAACACGGCGATGGGAATTGAAAACTGAATCAGCGACGAGAAGGTGAATGCCGACACACCGCCGATGATTGCTCCCAACAGTCGGTTCTTCGACCCAGTGCCCGAAACCATCAATTTCGGTTCGGCCAACCCGACACCGATAGTGAATACGTAGACAAGGAAGATGGCCGGGTAGACCATGAAGTACGCGTCGCTGAAATAGTGGTACGTCGCCAGCGCGATACTGAACGCGACGGGGAGTGCAATCGCGTAACGGAGGGCCCTGCGCATATCTTCTGAGAACCGACCACCGGATAAAAATCCTAGTTACTTGACGAGTTGCTTGTTGCACAGTCGTTCGGAAATCGAATCCTATGGTGCAGAACGGCTATCATTCCAATAGACAACAGACACACAAAATCCGATGAAACTACGCATTTGATTCATATTCGACACTAGATAGTCACAATTGTTCTAAATGAACCGGAGTTAGAGGGGAACCACTATAGGGGCCAACTCAGTACAGCAGGTAGTATGGCCGGCACGATTCGGGTCTTACACGTCGACGACGACCCTGACTTCACGGAACTCACTGCGACGTTTCTCGAACGCGAGAACGACAGACTGAGCGTGACATCGGCCACCGATACGCGCGAGGGGATGCGCCGACTCGACGAGTATCACGTCGACTGTATCGTCAGTGACTACGACATGCCCGGCCAGACCGGCATCGATTTCCTTGACTCAGTTCGCGAGGAGTACACAGAACTGCCGTTTATCCTGTTCACCGGGAAGGGGTCCGAAGAAGTCGCTGCCGATGCGATTTCGGCTGGTGCGACCGACTACATCCAAAAGGAGGTCGGGACCGGACAGTACACCGTACTCGCCAACCGAATCACGAACAGCGTCGAACAGCATCGAGCGCGCCGCCACTCCGAGCGCGCCAACCGCCGTCGTCGCCAGACACTCACTCGAATCACAGACGGGTTCGTGGAGATGGACGCCGACCTCACGGTGACAGACGTCAACGAACAGACGGTGGAACTGACGGGTCTCTCTCGCGAGCAACTCCTCGGAATTAACTACCGAGCGGATATCGCTGCAGATGACGACAACCCGTCTATCGAGGGATACGAGCAGGTCATCGAGTCTGGCGAACCGCAGACGGTCGAAGCGCTCTCGGATATCAACGAGGGACGGTGGATCGAAGAGCGCATCTTCCCCTCCGGGGACCGAGATGGTGTCTACGTCTACTTTCAGGACATCACCGAGCGCAAGGAGCGCGAACGGAAACTTCAGACGCAAACGAGGAAGCTACAGGGCATTCTCGACAGTGTACAGGCGGCGCTCTGGATGCGAGACACCGAGAGTCGATTCATCCTCGCGAACCAGAACTACCGAGACTTGTTCGATATCGACAGCGACATCGACCTCGCCGGCGTCGACGTCGCGGAGTTGTTCGACCAGGAGATTGTCGACCGACTCAGAGAGACTGACCAACGTGTGCTGTCTCACGGTGAGCCAATCAAAGTCGAAGAGGAAATCGAAACGGCGTACGGAACACGCGTCTACCTCGCGAGAATCACGCCACTCTTCGACGACGACGGGGAGGTGTTTGCGACGGCCGGTGCCGCGGTCGACATCACCGAACGAAAAGAACGCGAACGGACGTTGACGGCGCTGCACACTGCGGCACAGAAGATTGAGAAGTCTGAAGACGAACAGACCGTCTACAAGACGCTCGTCGAGACTGCCGAGAACGTCCTACAGTTCGACCTCGTCGCGGTCGACGTCGAACGAGACGGCTACCTCGTACAGGAGGTCTGGCGGTTCAACACCGAGGGCGCAGGCTGCTTGGAGAAAACGTCGCTCGATTCGGACGACACGTTCGCCGCGCGAGCGTACAACCGACAGGAGACGATTACCGTCGACGACCTTCGGGAGGCGGACACCAAGACCGCGGACGACGACTACCGGTCGGCGCTGACCGTCCCAATCGGAAGGTTCGGAACGCTTCAGGCTGCCTCCAGTGAGGTCGGTGCGTTCGACGAATACGACCGGGAGTTCGCCGAACTGCTGGTCGAACACGCGCGGGTGAAACTCGACCAGTTGGCGATGGCGTCGGACTGCCGTGCGTGAGTGCGGTGTCCGGGTACCGTGGTCGACTGTCAGAGCACCCTCACAGGAGCGCGTCATCTGTTTTACTTCCACCGAATCCTTCACTTTCACTCCACCCTTGGCGGACCCTCTTTAGCCCGCCGCGCAACCGGGGTGGTATGGAAACAGGTCACGGCACTCCATCGTCGGACCCTACCGAGGTCTTCCGAGACGTGGTCTCGACCCTCCGGGAGACACGCTGCGGTGTCCACCAGCACCGCATGGCACAGGCGCTCCTCACGAAAGACGCCTCTGGGTCCCGGTTGGTCGCCCTCGTTGACGACACTGAGCGAGCGGTGTTTTTCAACCCCGCGTCGCGGACGCTCGAATCGGTCCCGTTCGACCGAGAGGGAACACACGAAGACGACGCCGAGGTACTTTCGCGTTCGTTGGGCGACCCTGCCGCGTGGGTAGAGACACACGCGGCGAGACTCGAATGGATTCACCCGCACTTTCGGTGGGCGTGTGGATTCGATGGGAGAGAATAGGGAGCGCAGAGAGTAGAGCAGAGTAGCGTAGGGAAGCGCAGAGAAGAGTAGGGAAGAAAAGAGCAGAGTAGCCTAGCGACTGCTTACCCCGCGAGCCAGCGGTACCCGTCCCGGAGAAGCGAGACAGCGCCGACGAGCGTCAGGACTCCTGCCCCGAGCACTACGCTCTCGTGGACGCCTGGAAGCGATGGCAGCGGGGTGTGTCGTCCCGCAACGAGGAGCACGACGGCGACGAGCCAGCAGACGTAGAGCCCGAGTGCGACTCGCCGAATGGTATCACGCATCTATCGTGTATCACGGGGGTGTTCGACCGTGAAGAATTATACGGTCCCACACCGCACACACCACCAGACCAATGAACGACGAAGAACTCGACGAACTTCGGTCGTCACTCACGCCGCACGAATCGAGCGGCGGCGTCACTACCTACCGGAACACCGTCGCTATCGCGTGCCCGGCCTGTGAGAAACCGTTCGACGACCTCGTCGTCTGTGAAGACGACTACAACAGTCTCGAACTGAGTATGATGCTCGACCTCTGTGTAACCCAGCACGACGGCGACGTGCTGCTTTTCACGCACAAACAGTGAGTTCTCACGCAGAATAGTACGTATCCATTCACAAACAGTACGCCAGCGCGGTGTCGCGCTCGGCGTGCGTCGGTCGGTGCTTACTCCTTCGGCGGCAGGCCGTTTTCGTCGATAACGTCGCCATCGTCGTCGACGGTGACGATACCGCGGTTGTTGACGGCGTAGGGGTCGAGACCGACTTCTTCGAGGAACTGCTTGTAGAGACGCTCTGCGGTCTCGGCGTCCTTCTGGCGGTCCGAGGCGCGGTCACAGAGTTCCACGAGGTCTTCGGGAACGTCGTTTTCGTGGACAATCCAGTGGTTGATGAGGTCCGACAGCCGGCGGATAGGCGAGGTGAAGTGCCCGTAGATGTCGAAGTTGAGCGCGTAGTGGCCACCGAAGGGGTCGTTCATGTACTTCGCGCGGGGCATGACCTTCAGGACGGCACGCTGAATCTTGTTGAGCGTGCGGGAGTTCGCGCTTTCGAGGGCGTCGTTGACGGCCTTCCGGGGTTCGTCCCACGAGGTGGACTGGATACTCACGCCGTTGAGTTCGGTAATCTCGCGGAGCGCCTTGTCCCACTGGTCGGGGGTCGGCTGCGGGTGGACTCGGTACATCGCCTCGACGCCGCGGTTCCACATCAGTTCGTGCGTGACGGCCTTGTTGGCCTTCAGCATGCACTCTTCGATGATGGTGTGCGCGCGGTCGCGACTCGGGTTGAGGACGAGCGACCCGTCTTCTTTCCGCTGTTCGTGGAGTTGGTCCGCAAGGTCGAACACCAGCGAGTTCTCCTCGTGAAGCGGGAGTTCTGGGTCGTCGAGGCGGTTCTCACACTGCGTGTAAGTGAGTCGTTCGTCGGAGTGAATGACGGACTTGTAGATGTCGATAGATTCGAACGAGAGGGTGTCCTTCTTGACTTCCATCTCGACGGTGTGCGCCAGTCGGTCCTCGTTGGGGACGAGCGAACACACGGTCTCGGCGAGGACCGGCGGGAGCATGTGGATGGTGTAGGCGGGCATGTAGACGGTGTTGCCGCGCTTGACGGCCTCGGCCCACATCTCCGATTCGGGGTGGACGTAGTGGGTCACGTCGGCGATGTGGACCCACAGCGTGTACGTCTCCTCGTTCTCGCGGATGCTCAGGGCGTCGTCGAAGTCCTGGGCGTCGATTGGGTCTGTCGTCCACGTCGTCAGGTCCCGAAGGTCCTGCCGGTGTTCTAGTTCCTCTTCTATCTCTTCGTCGACGCCTTCAGTCCGCGCGCGCGCCTCGGAGAGAACTTCAGGGGGGAACGCATCTCGAATCTCGAACTCCTCGAACAACTCCTCGCGCTTGTTCTGGAGGTGTCGCGCGAGTTCGGCGTCGATTTCGACCGGTCCTTGCCCTTCGGCGGTACCGGCGTACGCCTGCGAGTCGTCTGACATGGCACCGTCTAAACGGGGCAGGGAGAAATGCGTGTCGGGCGCGGTGGGACAGCAACGTCTCGACACCACCGGTGGGTTCGGCGTCGCGACCGACTACCGTTCGCGCTCTTCGGCGGATTCGTACTGGGCTTTGACGGCGTCGTAGTACCGATACAGGAACTCCTCGTTGGAGACACCGTGTTCTTCGATATCGACGAGCAGTGCTTCGAGACCAGCGCGTGGCTGGTGACAGAGGTTCCGGTAACAGGATTTACAGAGGTGCTCGAACCGTTTTCCGTGTCGTTCCCAACGGTTCCCCTCTTTGTCGTACTCGCGCGCCGCCGACCGAAGGACCGAATCGCCGCACGCAATGCATACGACAGTCTTCCGGTCCCGGCTGCTCCGGGAGCGCCACATACTCATTTGGTGGAGACACCGCTACTTATCAGTTGTTCCGCCCGTCTGACGAGCGTGTGACGAAGCGCGTGCTATCGACGGCCGGACCATCTGCTGTCGGTGTTCGGACCGTCTGCTGTGCTGAACGCGGAGCGGTCGATTTATCGGCACCCAGCGTCCACCACCGGATATGAAAGTCAAGTCTCGCCACCACCTCCGGAGCGACGAAATCTCGGAACTGCGGGAGTCTATCGAAACCAACCTCGGCGTCGACGTCGACGGCGACGCATTCGAGGGTGTCGAACTGGCCGACTCCGAGTACGACATCGTCCTCGTCGACGGCGAACCGATGGTCGTCTACATCGACGACGAGCCGTTCTTGACCGTCACGGGCGCAAACGAGTTCCAGCCGACGAAGCACGTCGTCACCGTCGACGCCGGTGCCGTCTCGTTCGTCTCCAGCGGCGCAGACGTGATGCGCCCCGGTATCACTGAAGCCGACGAATCCATCTCCGCGGGCGACCTCGTCGCCATCGCCGAAGAGACCCACGGGAAGGTCCTCGCTATTGGTCGCGCGCTCGAAGACGGGGACGACCTCGTCGGCGACTCCGGGAAGGTCGTCGAGTCCATCCACCACGTCGGCGACGACCTGTTCGAATTCAGCGTCTGAGGCCGTCCTCACGGCTCGGTCCCTTCCCAGCAGTCGTCAAAACCAGCCGACGCCACTGGATAGTGGGATTATCCGGACAGTTTTCGAGGGATGAACTCTCGGAATATGGACATACGTCTGACGTAAGAACTAACCTCGTCGTCCCGGTGTACATCCTATGGGCATCATGAGCAAAATTCTCGGTGGCGGGGACTCCCGTTCGACCGAGGACTACGTCGAACTCGACCTCGACGATTTCGATACCGCCCGCGGCGAGGCCGACATTTCGGTCCACATCGCGGAAATCGGTAGCCAGCAGGACGTCATCGCCATCAAAGACGCCGTCTACGACGGTGACCTCGTCATCGCCGACATCACCCGGCACACGACCTCGGACAACACGATGGAACACATCATCGACGACCTCCGACAGGTTGCCGACGAAGTCGACGGTGACATCGTCCAGAAGGGCGACGACCAACTCATCATCACGCCGACCGGCGTGAAGATTGCGCGAAGCAAACTCAACAGTCCGTAACACGCGGTTTTTCTGCGGGAGACTCCCGCACTCTCGTCTCCACTCGCGTCCACTGTTCGTCGAGCCGTCAGCCTCGACACCGTGGTTACTGTCCCCGAACAGCAGGTTTTCGCGTCCCGGAATCCGGGTCGACCCGAACAGCAGGGTCGCGTAATCCGGGTCGCAATGACTCCGAAAGTTGCGGCTCAGATGACTCGAACCGATGCCTATTCGGTCCCCACGTCCGTAGGAATCTTCGAATGAGCAAGGACTACATCGAGGTTCGTGGTGCCGAAGAGCACAACCTCAAGGACCTCGACGTCCGCATCCCCCGCGAGACGTTCACCGTCGTCACCGGCCTGTCGGGGTCGGGGAAATCCTCCCTCGCGTTCGACACTGTCTACGCCGAGGGACAACGCCGCTACATCGAGTCGCTGTCGGCGTACGCCCGCAACTTCCTCGGCCAGATGGACAAGCCGAAAGTCGAGGCCGTCGAGGGACTGTCGCCTGCTATCTCTATCGACCAGAAGAACGGGGCAAACAACCCCCGCTCGACCGTCGGGACCGTCACCGAACTGCACGACTACCTTCGTCTCCTCTACGCCCGGGTCGGCACGCAGTACGACCCCATCACGGGCGAGGAAGTCGGCGAACAGTCCGCACAGGACATGGTCGAACAGATTCTCGAACTCCCCGAGGGGACGCGCGCGAAGGTCGCCGCGCCGGTCGTCCGCGACCAGAAAGGCGAGTTCAAGGACCTCTTTTCGGACCTCGTCAGCGAGGGCTACGCTCGCGTCGAAGTCGACGGCGAGGAGTTCGACCTCTCGTTCGAGACGCCCGAACTCGACAAGAACTACGACCACACCATCGACGTTATCGTCGACCGCGTGAAGGTCGCCCCCGAGTCGCGGTCGCGCATCGCCGACTCCGTCGAGACGGCGCTCGACGAGGCCGACGGCGTCCTGAAACTCATCGTTCCCGACCCGCCGGAAGACCCGCCATTCGCGTCGAACACGCGTTCGACCGGGTCGCTCGCGGGCGACGGCGACGACCGACTCGTCGTGGAGTTCTCCGAAGAACTCGGCAACCCGAACTCGTCGTTCCGCTTCTCGGAAATCGAGACGCGGTCGTTCTCGTTCAACAGTCCACACGGCGCGTGTCCCGAGTGTGAGGGCCTCGGCGAGGCCAAAGAGGTCGACCCAGACCTCGTCGTCACCGACCCGTCGAAGCCCCTCAAGCACGTCTTCGAGCCGTGGAGCTACAATCGGACGTACTACCAGCGCCAACTCGACAACGTCGCCGACCACTTCGGCGTCAGCGTTGACACGCCGTTCGAAGAGTTAGACGACGAGATTCAGGACGCGTTCCTCTTCGGAACCACCGAAGACGTGGTGTTCGAGTGGACGACGAAAAACGGCACCCGTCACAAGGAACACCCCTTCGAGGGCGTCGTCGGCAACCTCGAACGGCGACACGTCGAGACCGATTCCGACCGCACGCGCGACCACATCGAGGAGTACATGGCCGTCACGACCTGCCCCGACTGCAACGGGTCGCGCCTCAAAGAGCAGTCGCGGCACGTCCGCGTCGGCGGCACGACGCTCCCCGAGGTCAACCGCCTGAGCATCGCCGACGCGCTGGAGCACTTCGAAGGCCTCGAAACCGACCTCTCCGAGCGCGAGCGCACCATTGCACAGGAGATTCTCAAGGAAATTCGCGCCCGCCTCGGCTTCATGACGGAAGTCGGACTCGACTACCTCACGCTGGACCGCGAGGCTGCGACCCTCTCCGGTGGTGAGTCCCAGCGCATTCGTCTCGCCACACAGGTCGGGTCCGGTCTCGTGGGCGTCCTCTACGTCCTTGACGAGCCCTCGATTGGTCTGCACCAGCGCGACAACGACAAACTGCTGAACACGCTCGAAGGCCTCCGCGACCTCGGAAACACGCTCATCGTCGTCGAACACGACGAGGAGACGATGCGCCGGGCCGACGAGATTATCGACATGGGCCCCGGCCCGGGCAAGCGCGGCGGCCAAATCGTCGCCCAAGGCGACTTCGACGATATCGTCGCGGCCGACAACTCCATCACCGCAGACTACCTCGCCGGGCGCAAGGACATTGACGTGCCCGACACCCGCCGCGAGGGCGACGGCGAACTCGTGATTCGCGGCGCGCGCCAGCACAACCTGAAGGACCTCGACGTGCCCATCCCACTCGGCACGTTTACGGCCATCACCGGCGTCTCCGGGTCCGGCAAGTCCACCGTGATGCACGAGATTCTCTACAAGGGACTCGCGCGGACGATGAACGACAACACCTCTGTCGACCCCGGGGAACACGACGCCATCGAGGGCTACGACGAAATCGAGACGGTCCGTCTCATCGACCAGTCGCCCATCGGTCGCACGCCGCGGTCGAACCCCGCCACCTACACCGGCGTCTTCGACTACGTGCGCGAACTCTTCGCCGAGACGAAACTGTCCAAACAGCGCGGCTACGAGAAGGGTCGGTTCTCCTTCAACGTCAAAGGCGGGCGCTGTGAGGCCTGTAAGGGACAGGGCAACGTCAAAATCGAGATGAACTTCCTCTCGGACGTGTACGTGCCCTGCGAGGAGTGTCACGGCAAGCGCTACAACGCCGAGACGCTCGACGTGACGTACAAGGACAAGACCATCGCCGAAGTCCTCCAGATGGAAGTCGACGAAGCCCTGGAGTTCTTCGAGGCGAACTCGCAGATTCGCCGCCGACTCCAACTGCTCCACGACGTCGGTCTCGGCTACATGCAACTCGGCCAGCCCTCGACGACGCTCTCCGGCGGCGAGGCCCAGCGCGTCAAACTCGCCGAAGAACTCGGCAAGAAACAGACCGGCGACACGCTCTACCTGCTGGACGAACCGACGACGGGACTCCACAAGGAAGACGAGCGCAAACTTATCGACGTGCTCCAGCGCCTCGTGGACAACGGCAACACCGTCCTCGTGGTCGAACACGAACTCGACCTCGTGAAGAACGCCGACCACATCATCGACCTCGGTCCCGAGGGCGGTGAACACGGTGGCACCATCGTCACCAGCGGGACGCCCGAGGAAGTCGCCGAGAACGCCGACTCTCATACGGGTCGGTACCTCCGCGACTACCTCCCGGACGTGGACGAAGAGGGACCGCGTTCGGACCGCCGCAAACCGGCGAAAGTTCCGAACGACGACTGAGACCGCTGCCGACCTGCGTCCGATTTCGTTTTACCCTCGCCGACCTGCGTCTGATTACCACCTACCGCCGCCGATACCACCAGTAGCCCGCCCCACCCAATGCCAACACGACGACTACGGCGGGGAGAATGGGGAACGTCGTCTCGGACTCGACAACCTCGACTGGCACTTGCTGCGTCCCTGTCGCGAGTTGCCGACCGGCGTCGTCTTCGTAGCTCACGTCGACGCCGACGACTTGCGTCTTGGCGACCGCCTCGCCGTCAACTTCGAGGTCGAAGACGACGAGCGTCGTCTCACCCGGGTCCAGTCGGGGAATGAACGACACGGCGTCTTCGCTCGATAGCGGAGCCTCGGTGACGAGTCGGACTGTCACGTCGGTCTGCGGCGTGTCCTCGGTGTTCGTCACTTCGAGAACGAGTCGCCCAGTCGAATCGACTTCGAACGTCGCGTTTCGCGGTTCGACGGTGACAGCGGGGTTCTGTACGGTTACAGGCGCGAGCACGTCAGTCTGGTCGGTCGCGCGCATCTCGTCACCCGGTGGTCGGTATCCGATGGTGAGAGGAAGCCGTCGAGAGCCGGGGGCAGTTCCCGCCGCCAACCCGATGGCATATTCGAACTCAGTCGACTCGCCGGGTCCGAGCGTTCCGATGGCGACTTCGACGTCTGTCGGCGTTATCGACGGGTCGTCCGAAGCAAGTCGAAGGACCACGTCCTGTGCGTCGGTTCCACCGACGTTTTCGATAGTTCCGGTGACGCGCCCGACACCGCCAGCGCGCAGTGTACTGTCGGTCACGGTGACCCGGAACGCTGGCCCTTCTCCGGGGTCGAACCCGGCGACGAGCGTCTCAGTCTTGCGTTCACCGGTCGGGTTGCGGAACGAGAGCGCCACGTCCAGTGAGTAAGGTCTGTCGAGCGCGTCGTCCGCAACTCGCGTTCGGAACTGGACTGCGCGCGTCTCGCCGGGTTCCCACCCGCCGACGTACGCCTCTGCCCGGGGCGCGCCCGCGCCGAACGTTATCTCCGAATCGGGCGATTCGACGCCGACTGTCGTCCCGGACGCGGTCGCATCACCCACGTTTTCGAGTTCGAGCGTGACCGTTCCGGTGTCACCGACAGCGACCGCGGCATCGACGTCGACGACTTCGAATGTGGCACCACGTGTCGGTCGGACGCCAGCGACAAGTCGGCGCGAGGTTCGTTCCTGTCCGTCTTCGTCGCGATAGGAGACCGTCAAGCCGACCGAGTAGTTGCGCACGAGGGCGTCGTCGCTGACGCGGGTTCTGAACTCGACGCGTCGCGTCTCCCCTGACTCCCAGTCGCCGACGAAGTTCTCGGCACTGGTCGCCCCGTCGCCGAACGTGACTTCGGTATCGGACGACGTGACAGTCACCGTCGCGTCGTCGGCATCGACCGGCCCGACGTTCGTGAGGTCGAACGCGACGGTCCCGGTGTCGCCGACGGAGACCGCGGTCGTGACGTTCTCCACGTTGAAGGCGGGGCGACGCTCCACGACGACTTCGAGCGTCCGCGTAATCGTTCGGCGTCGGTGAGTCGTGCGAACTGACTCGCCGTCGATTCTGACCGTCGACGTGTAGTCGTAGCTGAACTCGACGGGGACCTCGTATCTTCCGGGGTCGGCGTTCTCAGAGACGCGGAGTCGGAGCGAGACGGGTTCTGAGACGCCTTCGGGCACGGTTCCGACCGGAACCTCACCGCTGGCGACCGTTATCGGCCCCTTGGACTCGGCTTCGAGCGTCAACGCACGTGCTGTCTGGACGAGGGCTTCGTACTCTTCCGGGCCGTCGTCGGTGACGGTACCCGAGTTGACGACGAACACCTCGACGACGGTCTCACTCCCGGCGACCAGTCGGTTCTCGGGGGCGACGATAGAGAGGTCGGGACTGCCAGCGACGCGTGTCGCCGCGGCGGCGCTCCCAGTCGCTCCCGCGAGGACGGACGTGACGAGAAGCACCGCGAAGAGTGCGGCGCTCAGATGGCGAGGGTGTCGAAGCATTGTGGGCACCGACCGGCGGGGCAGCATCCTCACTCGGTCGATTCAATTACGACCCGGATAATATTAATTCGACCTCCAAGTCTCACGAGGCGGAAACGTCGCGCAAGAGATAGGTTCGAAGAGGCCCTACCTCGTACCATGCCGTCCCCCGCAATCGAAATCGAGGGGTTGACCAAGTTCTACGGGGACGTTCGCGGCGTCGAGGACCTCGATTTGACGGTTCCGCGGGGGAAGCTGTTCGGTTTTCTCGGACCCAACGGGGCCGGCAAGTCGACGGCGATTCGTCTCATTCTCGGCTTTCTCAATCCGTCCGCAGGAACGGCCCGCGTACTCGGTGCTCCCATCGACGACAAGGCGGCCTTCCTCGACGTTCGCCAGCACGTCGGCCACATTCCCAGCGACCCGCAGTTTTACGACGAGGTCACTGGGCGGAAGACGCTCGATTACTTCGCGAGCCTCTCGGGTGACGAACGCCGCGAGGAACTGCTCGAACGCTTCTCGGTGCCGCTCGACAGGCCGGTTCGTGCCTACTCGCGTGGGAACCGGCAGAAACTCGCCATCGTACAGGCGTTTATGCACGACCCCAAGTTGGTCGTGATGGACGAACCGACCTCGGGACTCGACCCGCTCGTTCAACAGGAGTTCTACGAGTTCCTCAGCCAAGAGCGCGACCGGGGGGTCTCGGTCTTCTTCTCGACGCACATCCTCAGCGAGGTCCGGCAAGTCTGTGACCGCGTCGCCATCATCCGCGAGGGTCGTCTCGTCGCGGTCGAGGACATCGACGACCTGCTGGACCGAAGCGGGAAAGTCGTCACGTTCAGCTCTCCCGACGAAATCTCGCTCGCGGACTTCGCGTTCGACGAGACTATCGACGCCCGCATCGAGCCCGATGGGTCGCTTCGACTCGTCATCTCGGGGAACTACGACGCGCTCGTGGACGCCCTCGAAAACTACCGCGTCGAAGACCTCGAAGTCCGCGAGACGGCCATCGAAGACGTGTTCATGCACTTCTACGACGCGGGTCCCGAAGGGGAGGCGCGACAGGACAACGAGGGGGAGACGGAGACACAACAAGAGACAGTGACGGACGGGGAACCAGCCACCGATACAGGAGTCAGCCCCGACGCCGGACCAACGAACGGTGAGGTGAGGGACCCGACCGACGACAAAGCAGGTGGGCGGAAATGATAGACGAACTCGACATCGCGCTGTTCGAGTTCAATCAGCGACGGCGCGGCATCCTCATTGTCAGTGTCCTTCTCGTCGCCACAGTAGGTCTCACCATCGCCGTGTTTCCTTCCTTCGGCGAGGCAGACGTCGACTTCGCCGAACTGTTGGAGTCGTACCCCGAGGAGTTCCAGACGGCGTTCGTCGGCAGCGTCTCGGACCTCTCGTCACTGGATGGCTACCTCGTCGTCGAACTGTACCAACTCGTCTGGCTGCTCATCGTCGGGAGTTACTTCGCCTACGCCGCGGGCTCGCTCGTCGCCGGCGAGGTCGACCGCAACTCCGCCGAACTCGTCCTCGTGCGACCCATCTCCCGGACGCGATTCGTCCTCGGAAAGTTCCTCGCGATGCTCCCCGCGGTCATCATCGTCGACCTTCTCGTCCTCGCTGCGGTCGTCGTCGGTGCCGGACTCATCGACGAAGAGCTTCGCCTCTCGCGACTCCTCTTGGTCCACGCCGTCGGCGGGCTCTACCTCATCGACTGCGTTGCCATCGGTCTCCTTGCCTCGACGGTTTTCAAACGCGTCCGCCGAGCGCAGGGCGCGGCTATCGGCGTCGTCTTCGGGACCTTCCTCCTCGACTCGCTGACAACCGACACCGACTACGAGTTTCTCGGAAATCTCTCGCTGACTCGGTACATCGACCCCGGCGAACTCCTCGTCCTCGGCAACGTCGACTGGGGCGGTGTCGCTGTCCTCGTGGCTGTCGCGTGCGCCGTTGTCGTCCTCGCGGCCGAGGTGTTCGAGCGCCGCGACCTCTCCTGAACGGGACCCTCGAACGTCCCTTTCTTTTCGGCCCGGACTTTTGCCGATTCGACTCGTAGCCCATGTATGCGACTTTACGCGGCAGCAGACGGTTCGGTCCTGTCGGTCTCAGGCCCACCGGGTTCGCCCACGGTGCGTCGCCGACTCGAAGACCGCACGCTCGAATGTGTCGCCGCCGACTCCCGCGCGCCAGACCGAGCCTTCTGCGGGACGTTCGACCGCGGACTCTTTCGGACGACCGACGGCGGTGAGACGTGGCACCCAGTCGGCAGAGACACCGTTGCCGAGTCGGTGACGAGCCTCGCCATTTCGCCTGACGACCCCGGCGTCGTCTACGCCGGGACCGAGCCGTCGGCAGTGTTTCGGTCGAGAGATGGCGGTGAGACGTGGTCCGAGTTGCCGCCGCTTACCGGTCTCCCCTCGACTTCCACATGGGCGTTTCCCCCACGGCCGCACACGCACCACGCCCGGTGGATAGAAATCGACCCCTGTGACCCACAGCGTCTTTTCGTCGCTGTCGAAGCTGGCGCACTCGTCACCTCGCCAGATGGCGGTGAGTCGTGGGTCGACCGCGTCCCGTCGTCCAAACGCGACGTGCACTCGATGGCGACACACCGGGACAGACCGGGTCGCATCTGGGCCGCTGCGGGCGACGGCTACGCCGAGAGCGACGACGGCGGCGAGACGTGGGAGACGCCCACAGATGGGCTTCGGCACAACTACTGCTGGAATGTCGCCGTCGATCCGTCTGCCCCCGAGTCTGTGCTTGTCACGTCCGCCCGCGGCCCTCGGCAAGCGCACTCGACGAGTTCGGCCGAGGCGTACCTGTACCGACGGCGTGGGTCGGAGCCGTGGACCCGACTCGACGACACCGGGCTGCCGACGGGCGAGGGGGCGACGCGAGCAGTCTTGGCGACGGGGGCCGCGGGCGGCGAGTGCTACGCCGCAAACGACCACGGCATCTTCCGAACGACCGATTTCGGAGACTCGTGGACGCAGCTCGACGTTCCGTGGCGCGAGTCGAGACAGACCGCATCGGGGCTCGCAGTCGCCGACTGAAGCTCCCGGCGCGTTCTGAAGGCCGCTGGCACCGTCTGACACCGCACTCCAACCCCGCGACCGAACCGAGAAGTTTCTTGCCGCGTCGGTTCGACGACCGACTATGTACGATTTCGCCGTCGTCGGCGTTGGTCCCGCCGGCGCGCGGTTCGCCCGCCGTGCCACCGAGTCGGGGTACGACGTGCTCGCGCTGGAGAAAGGCGAAGTAGGGACGCCCCTCGCGTGCTCGGGCCACGTCAGCACCGACATCTGGGACTACGTGCCCGACGATGCACGCGACCATCTCTTCCAGAACCGTATCTACGGCGCTGACTTCCACGTCGGCGGCCCGAACTCGAAGGCCTACCCGTTCTACAAGCAGAGTGAGGTCTCGAACGTCATCGACCGCGTCGAACTCGACCGGACGCTCGCAGAGTGCGCCCGCGAGGCCGGTGCGGACGTTCGCGAGGGTCACACCGTCACCGGCATCGAGGAACTCGACGACCGGGTTCGACTCACTGCGAGCGTCGCGGGCGAGGCTGGGACCGTCCAGTTCGAAGCGAAGATGGTCGCCGGATGCGACGGTCCGACCTCGCGCGTCCGTCGCTCGCTCGACCTGCCCGAACCGACCGAGACGCTCCACGGCGTCCTCGCGTTCGACCCAGACCCAGACGACGGGGACTTCGTGGACGTTCACCTCACTGTCCCGCGATTCTTCGCGTGGCGCATCCCGCGCGGTGACGCAGGCGTCGAGTACGGACTGGCGGCCCCGCCGGGCGCGGAAGTCACCGAGATGTTCGACGCGCTCACGAACACCTACGACGTGGAGACCGAGCACTTCTGCTCGGGTGCGATTCCCATCGGGCCGCCGGAGCAGACGACGACTGACCGCGCATTCCTCATCGGTGACGCGGCCGCCCAAACGAAGCCCTTCACCGGCGGCGGCATCCTCTATGGGATGACGTCGGCGGACCACGCCGCCGACGCCATCGACCCTGACGACCCGGCTACACTCGCCGACTACGAGGAAGCGTGGCGCGAGACGCTTTCGACCGAAATCCGCCTCGGCCACCTCGTTCGAAAGTGCTACTCGTTCCCCGAGTGGCTCCAGCACGTCGGCTTGCGCACGCTCTCGGGCGAAATCGGCGTCCACATGGACAAGCCGAGTTCCTTTTTCTCCAGAGAGCACCTGAAGAAGTTGTTCTGAGACGGGGCTCTGCGCTCCAGCAGAACCTTGTTCTTGCGTGTCGAGACACGAACATGCCCTTGTCTGCGTCTCAAGAGACCGTTCTTGAGGAACTCGTAGAGACGCTGTCCGACAGTGCAACGTGGTGCGTCATCGGAAGTACCGACTCCGTGCTGAGGGGCCTCGACGATGACCCATCCGATATCGATATCCTCGCCACGGAAGCGGCAGCGAAGGAGTTCCGAGACTGGTTCTCGGACGGATTCACCGACACTCGTGAAGTCGGCCAATCCCAAATCGACACGTATGTGGTCCACGGTGAGGAGGTCGAAGTGATATTCTGTCACCGAGAGAAGAGCCACCAGACTCCCCTCATCGACCTCGAACGCATCGAAGTTGTGCAGACCGAGAACTCAGGGGTTCCGCTTCTTCCACTCGAACACCTCGTCACAGTCTACGAGCAGATAGGGAAACAGGAGACTGTGGTACGCTTACAATCCGAACTCGGTGTCTCTGTGCGGTAACTGAGGGATGCCGCGGCGGAGACTACTGGTGACTACTCCGAATACGTCGGAATCCGAAGCGACCGAGCGCCGCCTTCGACGAACGGGAGTGTCTCGCGGGTCGCCGCCACGCGCTCGCCATCGACCTCCACCGCCAACTCGTCGGTGTCGAGGTCGTACTCGACGAGTGCGAAGCCGATTGGCTCCTCACGCATCGGGCTCTCGACGGCGCGAGTCACTTCGCCGACGCTGTCGTCTCCGGCGAACACCTCGGCACCGGACTCCGGAAGGTCGTCGGCGCTGAAGCCGACGAGACGGCGCGACGGCCGACCGCGGTTTTCGACTTTCGAGACGACTTCTTGGCCGACGAAACAGCCCTTGTCGAAGTCGATGGCGTTGCGGACGCCGACGACGTTCGGGACGCGCCCGCGCAGTTCCGTCTCAAAGCGCGGCGTTCCGGCCTCGGCGGTGAGCGTGTCCCACGTCTGGTAGCCGAGGGGAACTGCCGGGTTGCCGTAGTGCAGGAGCGCCTCGAACACGTCTTCTGCGTCCTTCGCGCGGCAGATGATGCTGTAGCCCTCTTCGCCGGTCGGGTTGTCGGCGGCGACGACAGTCACACCCAACTCACCGCCGATAGACCCGCGAACGAACGTGAGTTCGGGTTCGGGCGCGCCCGCGTTTGCGAGGACGCTTGCGACCTTCTCTGTCGCCATCGCGCCGTGGACGCCGAAGATGCCGAACTCGTCGGAAGCGTCGCGGATGCGGACGCGCTGGAGGAAGGTCTTCGAGCGCCATTCCTCGACGAGGGGTTCGGCGCGGTCCGGCGGAGTAAACAGAAGCAGGCGCTCGCCGGCGTTGTAGATGTACATGTCCGTCTCGATGCGGCCGTCGGGGTCCAAGAGCAGCGCGTAGGCACCCTCGCCGTCTTCGGTCGGGACGGCGTTCGTGACGGCGTTGTCGACGTACTCGATTCGGTCCTCACCTTCGACGACGACGACGCCGTAGCCGTGTTCGATGACGCCGACGCCGTTTCGGACTGCGCGGTGCGTCCGTTCGGGGCGGCCGTAGTGGCTGACCACGTCGACACCACCGCGTGTTTCGAACGTCGCACCGTGGGACTCGTGAATCGAAGCGACGAGTGTCATTACTCCCCGTTTGGCGTCAGCGGGTAAAACAGTCCCACTCTGCGGCAGGGTAGTCGCGGCCGAGTGATAGGCTGGTCGCGGTCGGGTGATAGGGTAGTCCCAGTCGGATAGTGGTCACCCAGACGGCCGCGTGAGGCGACGCGCCCGAGACAATCAGAGACCCAATCGGTCGCGCACGCGGTCGAACAACGATGCATCGGCTTCGACGCTCTCTCCGGGGTCGGGGACAACGCGGTCGTCAGGGTAGATGCGTACACCCTGGTGGTCTTCTTCCACCACGATGAGGCTCTCCGACTTCAGCGAAGACAGCGCGTCTTCGATGGTGTCGATGTCGGAGTCGACGGCGGCACGGAGTTCGAACACCGTCATCCCATCTTCGTGGCGGTCGACGAGCGCGTCGAGCACCGCGACTTCGATGTCGCGGCGGTTCCGAAACTCCCGCCTCGCTCTCATAGTCGGTACATCGCCCGCATGAGGTTTACTTGTACCGCCCGTCTGACGGGCGTCCGACGAACAGGAGGTACCTTTTTGTTCCAGAACCCCCGAATGCTCGCGTAATGGGACTTACTTGCCGTCTTCTCGGGCATTCCTACGGGGAACCCGAGACGGAACGGGAGCGCGAGGAACGAGGCGACGAGGTGGTCGTCTCGATTCGGGAGGTACAGGTGTGCTCGCGCTGCGGTCACGAACAGGTCATCAGTGAGAACAAGGAAGTAACCGCGATTCGGACGCCCGAGGAGGTGGGAATGACGGAAGCCGAGGTCGAGACGGCCGCGGCAGGGTTCGAACCGGCCGACCCCGAACCGAGTCCTGCCCCCGACGAGTCGCCAATCGAGACTGCGCCCGACCCGGAGACGGAGGCGCAGGCCGATGTGAGCGCTGAAACGCCCTCCGAGCCAGCACAGACGCCCGCGTCGACGCCGGACGAGGCTGCGGCGTCGGCACCGGAGCAGACTCAGGCCCCGGACCAGACGGGCGACGAGAGCGCCGAGCAATTGGACGAACCGCCGGTCACTGACGACGCAATCATCCTCGACGACGATGACGACGAGTCGGGACGCGACCGGACGCAGTGGCCCGACGAGGTGGACGAGATGGACACCGAAGACCCCGTCCCGGAGACGCCGCCCGACGACGACGACGCGGAGTTCATCGACGCCGACGCGGCCGCCGAGGCATCTTCCGACCCTGCATCCGACACGGGCCGACGTGACGCCGATGCGACCGGCCAGACGCAGACTCGCGAACACGGTGCGTGGCCCGAACAGCAGGGCGAAGACACCGGTTGGGACGCACAGCCCGACGACGGCGAGCCAATGTCGGTCTCCTTCGGCGGCGGCCTGCGCCCCGAGGCAAACGGGGCTGTCGACTCCGACTCGAACGACGAGTACATCGAGGCTGCGGACGACGAGTTCGTGCGCGCCGACGACCCGAACCTCGGCACCGAGACGCCCGACGAGGCAGTCGAGTACTACTGTCCGAACTGCGGCCACTCCCGCGGTGCCTCCGCGTCGTCGATGCGCGCGGGCGACATCTGCCCCGAGTGCCGAAAAGGATATATCGCCGAGCGACAGGCCTGACCCCCGTCACGCCGTCGCAGGCTTCGTAGAGTCACGAAACAGGTAAACCACCGGCTATCGAAAGAGCGCCCATGAAGGAATACAAGATGCGTCGTGGGGAGACGCTCGAAGAGCGGGTCCCGGACATGGAAGCGACTGTCGAGGACTACTTCGGCCCCATCACCGAGACCGAGGAGTACAAAGGAAGCGACCTCTACGTCGTCGGCGAACCGAAGAATCCCGTCTTCCAGCGCGTCGTCGTCGGCGCGGTGAAGTACAGCGGGAAGAAAGACCGCCTCGCGGTCAACTTCGAAGAGGCCGACCCGACCGAACTCGGCCCGGACGACCTCGAAGCCGCCGGTGAGGCCGTCAGCGCAAAGAACGACTTCCTTCTCGAAGCGACGGGCCGCGACGCCAAATCGCGCCGCGACTCCATGAAGCGCGCCGTCGAAGACGACGCGCCGGACTACTGATACGTCGGCTGCGACTCGATTTCTCTCACCAATCACGTCCAGAGCGACAGCGCCCGCGATGTGCGCGCGCCGACCCACGTCAGAGTCGTTCGGGTAACCACCCGCCGTCGACTTCGATGTTCTCGCCGCTCACGTAGTCCGACGCGGGATGCAGGAAGAACAGCATTGCCTGTGCGATATCGTCGGTCGACGCCCACCGACCGCGGGGGGCCTCGTCCGGGAATTTGTCCGAGTTCTCGACGACGTACGGCGAGACGGCGTTCACGGTGATGCCGTCGTCCGTGGTGTCGGCAGCGAGCATTCGCGTGAACATCAGAACGCCCGTCTTGGCGACGAAGTACGGGAAGTTGACGGGGTAGACGAGCGCTTTCTCGCTGCCGGCGTAGCCGACGTTGACGATGCGGCCGAACCCGGCGTCGCGCATGGGGCCGAGCGCGCGCTTCGAACAGAGATACGTCCCGTAGAAGTTCGTCTCGACGACCGTCTGCCACGTCTCGAAGTCGATGTCTTCCCAGTGTTGCGGTGCGAACGCGCCGACGTTGTTGACGAGCGCAGTAACCGGACCAAGGTCGGCCTCGACCGCGTCGAAGAGCGCGTCCACGTCATCGGGGTCGGTCACGTCGCCGGAGACGGTCGTCGCGTCGGATGCACCGCGTTCGAGCGCCTCTTCCATCGTCGCCGTCGCCTCCGCCTCGCTCGTGTTGTAATGCACTGCCACCGACGCGCCCGCGTCGGCGGTCGCGAGGAGGAGGTCGCGACCGACACCCTTCGCACTGCCTGTCACCAACACCACGTGGTCCGAGAGGTCGACCGAGAGCATACGTCGATGTCGGTGTCGGGAACCAAAGACACACCGACCGAACCGACAAATATCTGGACCGAAGTAAGATACATAGTGCTAACAAACGTCATACTAGCGACGAGCGACTGCGACACCGACAGTCGCAAAATTCTTACTTCGGAACTGAGTAAATTCTCCGCCACGGTTAAGTAGGCCGAGAGCGAACCGACTGGTATGGCTATCGAAACTATCTTACTCGCCGTCGGTGCCGGAGACACCGACCGACTCGACCGACTCGCAGAGGAGACAATCGACGTCGCCGGTCCGACCGGCGCGACCGTGGTCATCGGCCACGTCTTCACGAAAAGCGAGTACAACGACGCACTGGACAACCTCGACTTCGACGTAACGGCCGAAGAGGTATCCGGCGACGACGTCGCCCGCCGACACGCGACCGTCCGAGACATCGTTAAGAAACTCGAAGAGGCGGACGTCGACTATATCGTCCGAGGGGCTGTCGGCGACTACGCCGACGAACTCGTCGCCCTCGCAAAGGACATCGACGCCGACCGCCTTCTCGTCGGTGGTCGGAAGCGCTCTCCCGCTGGAAAGGCCGTCTTCGGAAGCCTCGCACAGGAAGTCATGCTCGAATCTCCGTGCCCAGTGACGTTCGTCCGCGCAGATACCAAGTAAGTTCCACTGGTATTCGTCGTTTCTGTCATTTCTGCGATACGCACATGGTTCGGCGCGTCGTCACGTCTGTATGGACTACTCTATCGAGTACCGGCCATCGTTCGCCCTCCTAACTGTCTCCCTCGGTGAGGGGGAGTCGATACGCGCCGAAGCGGGTGCGATGGTGAGTTACGACGAGGGAATCGACATCGAGACGAGTGCGCAGGGCGGCCTACTCGGGTCGCTCAAGCGCAGCGTCCTCGGCGGCGAATCGTTCTTCCAGAACACGTTCACCGCGACGACACCCGGAGAAGTCTCGTTCGCCCCGCCGCTTCCCGGTGACGTCGTCGAGAGCCACCTCTCGGACGAGGTGTTGTATGTCCAGTCTGGGTCGTATCTTGCCTCCGATACGGCCCTCGACCTCGACACCTCTTTCGGCGGTGCGCGCACCTTCTTCGGGAGTGAAGGGCTGTTTCTCCTGAAACTGGAGGGCACCGGCGACGCGTTCCTGTCGAGTTACGGCGCGATTCACGAAGTCGAACTCGACGAAGGGCAGAAGTACACGGTCGATACCGGCCACATCGTCGCCTTCGACGGCACGACGAACTTTGACGTCGAGCGCGTCGGGGGGCTGAAATCCACCTTGTTCAGCGGTGAGGGACTGGTCTGTACGTTCACCGGCCCGGGGTCGGTCTGGTTGCAATCGCGGAGCATGGACGCGTTCCTCTCGTGGCTCATCCCGCAACTGCCGACGGGCAACTCCTCGCAGTAGACACGAACAACCTCTCGCAGGAGGCTACCACGTCGCTCGGCGCGGTAGACCCCGAATACTTCGCCGCAGCACATTTTGTGAATCGCTATCGGACACCGAGTAAATCTGCAGTAAATCCCGCTTAGTTAAGTGCCGCGCGAATCCCTATGCAGTCAATGGCGTACTACGTGGGCGTCGACCTGGGAGCGACGAACGTCCGTGCGGTCGTCGCCGACGGCGAGGGAACACTCCTCGGACAGGCGCGCGACCGGACGCCGCGAGGGCCGACCGGTATCGCAGTCACCGAGGCAGTCCTCGGCGTCGTCCGTGAGGCGTGTGGTGAAGCAGGTATCGACCCGAGCGACGCGGTCGCGGCCGGTATCGGCGCGATTGGCCCGCTCGACTTGGCCGAAGGTGCAGTGGAGAACCCGGCGAACCTTCCCGACACTATCGACCGGATTCCGTTGACCGGCCCGCTGTCGGTCCTTCTCGACACCGACGAGGTGTATCTCCACAACGACACGAACGCCGGTGTCATCGGCGAGCGCTTCCACTCCGACCGCAACCCCGACGATATGGTGTATCTCACCATCTCCTCGGGTATCGGCGCTGGTGTCTGTGTGGACGGCCACGTCCTCGCCGGGTGGGACGGCAACGCTGGCGAAGTCGGTCACATGACGCTCGACCCCCACGGATTCATGACGTGTGGCTGTGGTCACGATGGCCACTGGGAAGGATACTGTTCCGGGAACAACATCCCGAAATACGCGCGCGAACTTCACGAAGAAGACCCGGTCGAAACCTCGCTGCCGATAGACGACCCCGACTTTTCTGCGGTCGATGTGTTCGAACACGCTGGTGACGACGACTTCGCCGACCACGTCGTCAAGCAAGTCGCTCACTGGAACGCGATGGGCGTGGCGAACATCGTCCACTCGTACGCGCCGCTTATCATCTACGTGGGTGGCGCAGTCGCACTCAACAACCCGGAACTCGTGTTGAACCCGATACGAGAGCAGATGAGCGAGATGGTCATGTCGAACATTCCCGAGATTCAGCTGACGACGCTGGGCGACGAAGTCGTGGTCGAGGGGGCGCTCGCGAGTGCGATGACCGCTGGCACTGGTGACCGCTCGCGGCTGTAAGGCCGCAGATATTCACCAGTGGGAGCGCTGGTGGCACTGGTGACCGCTCGCGGCTGTAAAACGATACGTCTGGCAGACACAACTTCGAGAACGAGCTGAGGTCGAACGATAATTCGACACCTCTCCCCCGCCGCTGTGTTGCGACGAGCCGAACCGAGCACCCCGAATAGTATTATCTCGATTGATATTCGATGGTACAGGCTTATAATCCCCGTGTGGGATACTCGAGGTGTGCACCCGTCGCCGCCGAGAGACGCGGTGCGGTCGTCGATGGTCCCGTTCCCATCGCCGACGACGGTGCACGGGCGTTCCACCGGAAGCTAGGACGGGATTCGGTCGGCACCTCCCCCCACCACCACTGCCGACCGTTCGACACCGTCGGCGGTTTCCCACCACCCACCCACCCACCGCCGGTCGGTGTCGTACCATTCTCACCCCTTTCGCCTCCCGAGCGTGGCGTCCGTCCGACTTTTCTCCTCTCCGCACCGAGGACGTGTGTGGACCGTCGCCAGTTCCTCCGCGTAACCGGCGGTGCCCTCTTTGCAGGCTCCGTCGGTGCGTCCCACCGTGCTGCCGCCCACCCCGGCCCCTTCGAACCGCTCGGCCGCGTCGATATCGAGGGTGCGAAAGAAGCCGTTTGCTCGGCCGACGGCCAGACCGCGTTCGTCGCCGCGACGACGGGCTACGTGACGGTCGATATCTCGACACCCGACAGGCCGACTGTCCTCGCCGAGCGACGAAACCGTCTTTCCGACCACGATGACGGCCCGCTTCGAGGTATCTTCGACGTCAAACTCGACGGCGACACGTTGCTCGTTGTCGGCCCGGCGAACCCGATTCCGGGCGCTGTGTCCGGCGTCCTCGTCGTGGACGTGTCGGACCCGAGCGACCCGACCGAACAGGCCTTCTACGAGACTGACTTTCCGATTCACAACTGCTTCGCCGCCGACGGGCGGGCGTACCTCACGGCCAACGACGGCGACAGGAACCCTCTTGTCGTCCTCGACGTCGAAACCGGAGCCGAACTCGGCCGCTGGTCACTCGTCTCGGAAGACAGCCAGTGGGCCGAAGTTGGGTCGTCGGTGCGGGCAATCCACGACGTGTGGGTGCACGACGACGTGGTGTTCATCGCGCACTGGGACGCCGGTACGTGGATGGTCGACGTATCCGACCCAACGAACCCGACGACGCTCGGGTCCATCTCTCCCGGTGACCCCGCGGAACTCGCCGGTCTTTCGGGGCGAGAGCGTCGCCGCGTCGGGCGAACTCCTCCGGGGAATCATCACTACGTCGCCACCGACGACTCGGGCGACCTGCTCGGCATCGGCATCGAGTCGTGGGCACTCGAAGTCGAACGTGACGACGGGGAGACGAGCGACGAGACGACCACGCCATCGACCGAACTCGTCGGTGGACCAGGTGGTGTCGAACTGTGGGACGTGTCGGACCCGACAGCTCCGGTACAGCGTTCGACTATCGACCCACCGGCGAGTCCAGACCCGACGCTGGGTGGCGTTTGGACCACCGCGCACAACTTCGATTTCCACGACAGCCGCCTCTATACGTCGTGGTATCGCGGCGGCGTGAAGCGCCACGACGTGTCGGACCCGAGCGACCCGGTCGAACTCGCGTGGTGGCGCGACCCGGACCAGACGAACTTCTGGACCGCGCAGTACGCCTATCCCTTCGCCGACGAGGGCGTCTTCGTCGCATCCAGCTGGGGCTTCGACGACGTGCCGGGCGCGCTCTATACTTTCCCCGACCACGCTGGCGAACAACTCAACCCACCGGCGCTCGCCCCCGAGACGAAGACCGACTCGCTCGTCAACACGCCGACGGAGACGTCCCAGTCGAGCAACGGGAGTGCGCCCGAGACGGCGACATCGGCCACGAACGCACCCGGATTCGGGGTTGGCGTCGGCGCTGCGGCACTCGGGGCCGCAGGCCTGTGGTATCGACACCGCGCCCGCCGCGAGGACTGACTCGACCCGCAAGACCGAATCTATCACGAACGACCGCGACAGCCTTTCTCTCACCCGGCCGCGCGGTGGGAGAACCGTTCCATTCTAATCCGTGGGATTCGAAGCTTCGAGACATGAGCGACGAGTCGGAGACTCTCAAAGAGCGCGTCGAGACGTGGATGGTGGGTCAGATGCCCATCATCCAGATGCACGGCGGCAACAGCGTCGTGCGAAAGGCCGACCCAGAGACAGGCGAGGTCGTCGTCGAACTGGGTGGGGCCTGCGCCGGCTGCGGCATCTCCAACATCACCGCACAGAACATCCAGTCCGACCTCATCATGACGTTCGACGAGATTCAGGACGTACAGGTCAAAGTCCCCAGTTCGGGCGACCACGGTAGCAGCACCGTCGAAGGCGGCCGCGGCGGCGAGGTGCAGTACGGGACCGAAGACCCCGGTCACTTCTAAGCTCTCGGAGTTCTCCGTTCGAACCCTGAACCCACTCTGCAGAAGGATATTGTAGCTCACCAGCGTGGTATTCACATTGGTGACACGATGCACACAATAACGTCAGCAGATGGGACCGCCATCGCGTACGAGCGGGGAGGAAATGGACCGCCGCTCGTCCTCGTCCACGGAACCGCCGGCGACCACACGAGTTGGGACGCGATTCGCCCGACGCTCGAAGCACACGCCACGGTCTACACGCTCGACCGTCGCGGCCGGGGCGAAAGCGGTGACGCGGACGAGTACAGTCTCGAACGCGAAGCCGAGGACGTGGCCGCAGTCGTCGATTCGCTCGACGAGCCGGTGACGCTCCTCGGGCACTCGTTCGGCGCACTCTGCGCGCTCGAAGCGGCGCTCCGCACGGACAATCTCCAGTCGCTCGTACTGTACGAACCCACAGTTCTGCGTTCGGCCGACGGGCTGTACTCGGCGGCCGTCGCCGACGATATTGAGGCGCTCCTCGCGGACGACCGAAACGAGGAGGCGCTGTTGGTGTTCCTCCGCGAGGTCGTTGACGGGCTGTCGGAAGACGGGATTACGTCGCTCCAATCGTCCGACGTCTGGCCAGAGCGCGTCGAAGCTGCCCAGACGGTACTCCGGGAGTATCGAACGCTCGCCGACTACGAATTCGACACAGCACAGCGTCGCGGCGTGACCGTTCCAACCCTACTGCTCGTTGGTGGTGAGAGTCCGACAGCCGACAAAGAGACTGCCGCCCACCTCGACGAAACCCTCCCAAACAGTCGAATCGCCGTCTTGGAGGGGCAAACACATCTCGCGTACTACGACGCGCCGGACCTGTTCGCCGACGAGGTTCTGCAGTTCGTGCGCGAGTCGCGGTGAGTGTGCTGTCTGCCTTTCATCCCGACAACGGCGACTCCAGATTCACTCTGACAGCGCCGACTCCTGATTCACTCTGACAGCGCGGACTCCAGACTCGACGCTACCGACCGAGCTTTCTCGGCCAGTTCTTCCGAGATGTTCCCTGCTTCGACCGCCTCGTCGAGTTCGTCGTCGTCGACGCGTTCGACCGTCCCGTCGGCGTGTTTCACCACGTCGACGTGGAGGTCGACGTAGCGAATCTGGTCGGGGAAGCACTCGACGGGCGTACAGATGTTGACGTAGGTGCCCTTCACGCTCCCTTCCGAATCGCGGTAGGTCGTCGGATACCACCAACGCCCTTCGCGGAATTTCGTCACGGCCACGTCGCCCGTCTCCTGGTCGATGCCGAGGGCGTCGTACGTCCCGACACCGGACATCTGGCGTCGAATCTCGATGGTTCCCTCGGGGTCGCGTTCCACGACTTCGCCCGCTCCGAGCGTGATGAGTCGGCCGTCCGGCTTTCCGTGGCCGATTTCGACCTCGTCGCCTTCGAGGGGGCCGAACTGCGCCGTCACCACGTCGAACGGGAACTCGCCGTTCTCGACACCGTCGCAGAGGGCTTCTGCGAGGTCGACGCCAGCCGAGGCCGACGATGACGCGGCCTTGGTTCGGTGGTGGCCCGCCATCGTCGTCTCGACTGCGCGGCGATGCTCGTCGAGTTCGAAGCGCGTCTCGCGGCCGAACCAGACCCACGTGGTCGCCGAGGGGGCGGCGACAACGCGAGGGGCGTCGATAGGCTCGTCGAGGACGGCGTCGAGTTCGGTAGCGATGTCGGCCGCTCGGTCGAGCGCGTCGTCCAGCGCACCCATGTCGGCGTCGACGGCGTCGCGGTGCCAGCGAATTCCCCAGCCTTCGGGTGGGTCGCCGCCGAGAAGGTCGGTCATTCCGGCGAGTTCGCGGGCGGCCGCCTCGTCGCGGGTATCGACGCGGACGCCCTCGGAGTCGGGGTCGAGGGTTGCGAGTCCCGCGATAGCGCGGATTTCGCCCGTCAGGTCGTGTCTGCGGTCGCGCCACGGGGCGGCCGCTTCTGAGACCTGAACCCGGACTTCGTCGCCGACTTCGACGCGACCGTCGATGTCACCGTACGAGAGGTATCCCTCCGTCTCGCCGAGGTCGCAGATAGCGCCGCCACCGAGGGTTTCGGTCACGCGAGCGTCGAACACTGCGCCAGTCGGCGCGGGGTCGTCCCACGCGAAGGTGTCGATACCGAGGTCCGAGAGGAGGTCGGTCGCCTCGGCGACAGCGTCGGTCGTTCCGCTCACGCCGACGCCCTGTCGGTCGGTGGTCGTCTCGACCGCGACGTCGTGGTCTGCGGCGTCGAACTCGGCGTCGAATCGCTCTCGAATCGGGTCGGACGCCTGTACCACGTCGTGGCCGGTTTCGAGGAACAACCGCGTCAACGCGGTGGTGTAGATGCCGCGGACGCGGACCTTCATAGGTCGTCGGCGTCGCGGGCGAACTTCACGCGCCCGTCCACGGTCGGTCCGAGGGTGAGTTCGACCACGTCCTCAGAGAGGATGCGTCCACCCTCGATGGGGACGCCCCAGGAGTCGAACCTGAGGTAGCCGCGGAGTTCCGCGCCGTGGGTGTAGAGGTCGACGTGGTCGACGGTGTGTTCCTGTACGTCGCTGGCGCTGTGGGCCATCTCCATGTTCGAGTAGAACGTTCCACCATCGCCGAAGAACTGGTCGAGTTGCTCGGCGTCCGAGTCGACGGCGTCGCTCACGAGGTCCGAAGCCGTTCGGAGGTCGTCAGTGTCGAGGCCGACCTCGCGGAGCGCCGCCTGTTCGCGGGGGTCGAAGTGCATGTTCGGCCGTTCGTCCTGCGGGTTTTTAACCTCTCTCGGTCTGGCGTGACGCCTCCGCAGGGCGAAGCTATTACCCGACGGGAGACCGTTCTGGGTGACAATGGACCGCAGCCAAGACCCGGTCGAGCGCGCGACGGGCGACTCGACTGACCTCTACGACATCGCCACGTGGGAAGAGCGAACGTCGGTCGACGGGCTGGCGGTCGCGCTCTACCGCCTCTTGGTCGCTTCGACCCGCGCGACGGTCATTCTCGCCGCCTTTCTCATTCTCGTCGGTATCGGTGGCCTCTCTGCCATCACCGACCCGCAGATAGGGGCGCTTACACTCCTCTCTGCGCTCCCCGCGCTCGGACTGGCCGCGTACGTCTACTACAGCGACGTCACCAGAAGCGAACCCATCTCGATGCTGGTTGTGACGTTCCTTCTCGGCGTGCTCACCGCGACTTTCGCGGCCGTCGCCAACTCACTGCTGAGCCAGGTCGGCCAGACTATCGCCCGCGATTTCCAGCTCTCGGTCGGCTTCTTCGGCTCTCTCATCTTCTTTTATCTCGTCGTCGGACCGGTCGAAGAGACGGTGAAGCTGCTCGCGGTCAGGCTCTACGCTTACACCCACGACAGTTTCTCGGCCGTCGTCGACGGGGCAGTCTACGGCGCGATGGCGGGCCTCGGATTCGCGACCATCGAAAACGCCCTGTACATCACTCGGAACATCTCCGAATCCGGCCTCGACCTCGGCGCAGCAGGTGGTGTCGGAATCATCGGTGCTGGCGGCACTATCACGGCCGTCCGCGCCCTCGCCGGGCCGGGACACGTCATCTATTCGGCTATCGCGGGCTACTACCTCGGACTCGCCAAATTCAACAAACAGCACGCAGGCCCAATCGTCATCAAGGGACTCATCCTCGCGTCACTCGTCCACGCGACGTACAACTCGACGGTCGGTATCGGTGCCTCCCTTATCTCGTCGTTTACGGGTCTCGGCGTCCTCGCGTCGTTCCTCGTCTACGTCATCATCTACGACGGCATCTTCGGTCTCTACTTGGTCGGGAAGATTCGCCGATACGCCCGGGCGTACCACACTGCCAACGCGACCGGCCCGAGTGCCGCGTCGCTCGGCTCCGAGACGACTGAATTCGAAGATTAACTGTAATTAGGCGCTAAGTCCCCTTCCTCAAGGAGAAACGTAGGGAGCGAAGCGACCGAGTAGCGCAGTAGGGAGGGGATACAGCGCCGCACGGTTCTCAAACACGTTCACCGCCCGGCCCACAGGCCACCCCCACCTTTATGTCTATCCGAAGTCTATACATCGCTTATGGATCGATTTGAAATCGAAGGCGAAGAAGTCCTCGACGGAACCGCAAAACCGTCGGGGAATAGCGCCCACGTCATCGTTCCCAAACGCTGGCGCGGAGCCGACGTGAAAGTCGTCCGCGTCTCCGAACCCGATTCAGACGAGTAAGACATGCAGTACAACTACAAGTATCGACTCAATCCGACAGAAGACGTCGCTGAGACGCTTCTACACCACGTCGATACTTGTAGGCAACTGTACAACCACGTCCTCCACCTACTCAACGAGGCAGACACCATCCCCGCCCGCTACGAAGTGCAGGGGCGACTTCCCGACCTCAAATCATGGTGGACTGATCTCGGAGGCGTTCACTCGAAAGTTCTCCAGATGGTCGTCAAGCGCGTCTATGACAACCTCTCCACGCTCAAAGCGCAGAAGGAGAACGGACGTACCGTGGGGATGCTCAAGTGGAAACCGCCTCGGGAGTATCGGTCGCTCACCTACAACCAGACCGGCTTCAAACTCAAGAATACGAGTGGTCGGCCTACGTTGTGGTTGAGCAAAATCGGAGAAATACCGATTCAATTCCACCGAGACATCCCCGAGAACGCGACCATCAAACAGGTCACGGTCAAGCAGGAACCAACGGGTGGGTGGTACGCCACGTTCGGCATCGACGTGGACGAAGCCACGACGGAGAAACCTGAGAAACCAGAGCAAGTTGTGGGTATCGACGTGGGGATTCTCAAGTACGCCCACGACACCGATGGGTACGCTATCGAGGGTCCCGACTTCAGCGAGGAACGTGAGCGACTCGAACGCGTACAACGCGACCTCTCGCGGAAGGAACGCGGCTCTGCGAATTGGAAAAAACAACGTCGGGTTGTTGCCGAATGCCACGCCGACCTGAAGCGGAAACGGCGAGACTTCTTGCACAAACTTTCGAACTACTACGCCACTGAGTACGACTTGGTGGCCGTTGAGGATTTGGACGCGAAGGGACTGGTCGAACTGCCGGGCAACTCGCGCAACCGGGCAGGAGCGGCGTGGGGGACGTTTCTGCGGATGCTCAAATACAAGTGCGAGCGCGAAGGAACGCACTTCGTCGCAGTTGACCCGAAAGATACGACGAAAGAGTGTGCGTCCTGCGGTGTCAAGACAGACAAACCGCTGTGGGTTCGTGAACACTCGTGTCCTTCGTGTGGGTTCGAGGCGGATAGGGACGCGAATGCGGCGTGGAACATTCTTTCTCGCGGTCTCGAAGATGTAGGTGTGGGATACTCCGAATCAACGCCTGTGGAGACTGCGCTCCCTGTGGATACGCCTGTATCTGCAAAGCGCGTCGTGGAAACAGGAAGCCCCACCCTCAAGGAGCGAACCGCGTCAGCGGTGAGCGAGTAGGGTGGGGTAGTTCACTCGGACGCAGCGCTATTCGGCGAGCAACTGTTCTGCGTACCCGTCCAGCATCGACTCGACGTACTTAGCCACGACGTCGACCTCGACGTGGACCGGGTCGCCGACCTCTTTGTTCGAGAGCGTCGTCAGGTCGTACGTCGTTGGGATGATAGCGACCGCAAAGGAGTCCTCGCGGCGGTCGGCCACGGTGAGGCTGATTCCGTCGAGACAGACAGAGCCCTTCTGCACGACGTACTGCGAGAGCGATTCGGGCAGGTCGAATTCGAAGTACCAGTCGTCGCCGACCTGCTCGATGGCCGTTACCGTGGTCGTACCATCGACGTGGCCTTGGACGAGGTGGCCGTCGAACCGGGCGTCGGCCGCGAGCGCGCGTTCGAGATTGACGCGGTCGCCTTCCTCGACGGTTCCGAGATAGGTCTTCTCGACGGTCTCTGCGGCGAGGAACACGTCGAACCAGTCGTCGCCGAACTCCTCGACGGTCAGACAGACGCCCGAGACGGCGATAGACTGGCCGTGGTGGAGGTCGTCGAACGCGACGTCGGTGCGGATGCGGAGGCGTCGGCCACCCTCGGCGTCCGTCACGCCGACGATTTCGCCCGCCCCTTCCACGATGCCGGTGAACATACACTCGGCTTCGGGTGGTGGCATTTAATGCCCATCGTTTCTGTTCACTATCACAGTTTCGTGATGAGTCAGGTGCTCCCATACCATTTTGTCGTCGTCGCACCCACAGGCGGTATGGGCGTCTGGTCTCGACTTCAGAGTAGTTTCGTCACGGGTCTCGTGCTCGTCACGCCGCTGGCAGTGACGGTGTTCGTCCTGCAATTTGCATTCAACCGAATTGCGGCGACGATTCGCCCGCTCGTTCGACAGGTCAATCCCGTTCTCGCCGAGGTCCTGTCGTACTCCGGTGATATCGTTCTCATCTCGCAGGTCCTCTCGGCGCTCGTCATCGCGGCCACCATCACGTTCGTCGGCTATCTCGCGTCGATGAGCCTCGGCCAGCAACTCTTCGGGAGTTTCGAACGCGGGGTTCGACTGCTTCCGTTCGTCCGCACCATTTACTTCGGGGTCCGGCAGGTCTCCGAGTCGCTCACCGAACCGACCGCCGGATACGACCGCGTCGTCCTCGTCGAGTACCCGCGTGAAGGACTCTACTCGCTCGGGTTCGTCACCAACGACGCGCCATCTGCGATGACGAACGAAGTGGGCGAAGAACTCCTCACCGTGTTCGTGCCGCACAGCCCGAACCCGACTGCAGGGGCACTCATCGTCGTCTCGCCCGACGAGGTTCGGGAACTCGACATGCCCGTCCGCCGCGGACTCCGATTGCTCGTCACGACCGGGCTGAGCGTGGACGACCCCGAGACGCTCCCCTCCGGGCCAGCGGCGTATTCGCCCGAGAATTCGAAAGGTGAGCACGCAGAGCAGTCGAAGTCAGGACGTGGACAGTCGGAAGGCTCTCAGGCCGACCCGACGGAGTGACGACCTTCCTACCTCCTACCTCTCACCTCCCACCTCCAACCTCCCACCCCCAACCTCCAACCTCCCACCTCCAACCTCCCACCTCCAACCTCCCACCCCCAACCTCCAACCTCCCACCTCCAACCTCCCACCTCCAACCTCCAACCTCCCACCTCCAACCTCCCACCTCCAACCTCCAATCTCCTACCCCCAACCTCTCGACTCACACGCCCCACAGGAACGCGATACCGACCGTCGTAACCCCCGCGAGCAGCAGTTGGAGTGGTGCACCGACCCGAAGGTAGTCGGTAAAGCGGTAGCCGCCCGGTCCGTACACCATGAGATTCGTCTGGTACCCGATTGGCGTCATGAACGCGGTACTTCCGGCGAACGTGACGGCGATAGCGAACCCGAACGGGTCCGCCCCCAGTCGCAGTGCCGTATCGATGGCGATGGGTAAGATGAGGACGACACTGGCCACAGGCGTAATCACGTTCGCCAGCAGGCCAGTCAGGACGTAGAACAACGCGAGGACGCCGAGAATCGGGAGGACCATCGCCGTCTGCCCTACCAGTTCGCCGATGAGGGCCACCCCACCAGTTAGTTGGAGCGCCCGCCCAAGTGGGATGACGCCCGCGAGGAGGAAGATGACGTTCCAACTCACGGCGTCGTAGGCTTCGCTCGCCGAGAGGACGTCCGTGACGACCATCGCGACGACCCCACCGAGTGCGGCGATGGCGATTGGCACTGCTCCGACGGCTGCCAAGCCGATGACGGCCGCGACGATGGCGAACGCCCGAAGCGCCGATGGAGAGAGTTCACCGTCCTCGATGAGGCTCTCAACGACTTCGCTCGTGACGACGAAGTCGTCGGTGTCCTTCAGATACCGGGCCGTCTCGTCGGTCGTCTGGAGGAGCAACGAGTCACCGACCTGCAGCTCTACGTCGCGGAAGTGCTCGCGAATGAGTTCGCCGCCGCGTCGACGAACCGCGAGGACCGTGGCATCGTACCGCTCGCGGAGGCGTGCCCCACCGATTGTCTCGCCGACGAGTCCCGATTCGCGAGGGACGACGAGTTCGACGAGCGCGACTTGTTCCGGGCGGTCGAGTTCTTCGTCCGTGACGCTCGCCCGCGGGAGAAACCGCAGTTCTGCGAGTCGGCAGAACTCCCGTATCGTCGCGGGGTCGCCGCGAATCGTGAGGATGTCCCGTGCCTCTACGTCGCGGTCGGAATCGGTGGCGATGAAGTGCGTTTGCCCCCGCAACACGTCCAGAATGTCCACGTTGAGGTCACGGTGGGCGTCGTCGGCGACTTCCTTCGCGGGCGACCCGACGAGCGGCGACCGAGATGGAACCAACACCCGGGCGAGGAACGGTTCGACGCCGTAACTCGCTGTCCGGTTCCCCGGTGGGATTCGTTCGGGGATGAGACGCGGCGCGACGGTCATGAGGTAGACCCCGCCGACGAGGAGGACGATTATCCCGAGCGGGGTAAACACGAACATCGAGAAGGGTGGCTCGCCCGTCGCAGTCGCGTACGCCTCGCTCGCAACGAGGTTCGTCGCGGTTCCGATGAGTGTGAGCGTCCCGCCGAGCATGGACGCGTACGAAAGCGGAATGAGTAGTTTCGACGGCGAGACGGCCGCTTCGTCGGCGAGGTCGGCGACCATCGGGATGAATACGGCGACGACCGGCGTGTTGTTGATGACACCCGCGATAGGGCCGGTCAGACCGACGACGGCCCCGAGCAGTCGGCGCTCGCTTCCGTGGGTGAACTTCGAGACGGCGTCGCCGAGGAGTCGAATCGCACCGGTGTTCTGGATACCCTTGCTGAGGGCGTACATCGCGAGAATGGTAATCGTCGCGGTGCTCGAAAACCCTGAGAGACCGGTCTGTAAATCGACCTGTGTCCACGGTTCGAGCACGACGAGCGCGACGATGACGCCGATGGCGGTCACGTCTGGCGGAGTCGCCTCCGTCACGAACAGCACCATCGTGACGACCACGAGTGCGAAGACGACGAGCATTCCGGATGTGACCGCGACCATGCCGTGTGTGGACTCGGAGACGGCTTAATGGTTGCTCGGGTGAGGAGTTCGCACGGCTGATAGGTACACCCGGCTGTCGCGACACTTTTCTCTGCCCGCGGACTACCGGCGCTCGATGCGACTTGGAATCTTGGAGATGCTCGGGCTGGGGGCGACGCTCATCTTCGCCATCCCCGTCGGAATCTTCGGGGTGCAACTCCTCACCGACGGCCAGACCGTCTTCGGCGGCGGAATGCTCCTCCTCGCGGTCCTGATGGTCGCTCTCCCGAAGTACTTGACGACGCCGCAGGACATCCCGATGATTGCCGCAGAAAAAGTCATCGGCGGGGTCGCAAAAGACCCGGACGAAGACGAATAACCGCTTTTTCTCCCGAGTTGCGGTCGCTACTGTGACCACGCCGCCGGGTCGAGACTCGTCGGCGGGTCGCCGAGAAACACCGGCCCGTCGTCGTCGATTGCCATCACGTCGACCAGTTCGATACGCCCGTTTTCTGGGTCGCTGACGGCTGTCCGAACTCGAATAACGTTCCCGGCCGACAGCTCTGTGTCGCCGTCGAGCGGCGGGGATTCACACAGCGAGAGTCCGATGCCGCCGCCGACGTCTCGCGCCACTTCTTCGCTCGGTGAAAACCCGAACGCGGCGGTCTCGGCACGGATTTCGCTGCCGACGAACGCGGCGTCTGCTCCCGGGCCTGCTTCGACGAGTGCAACGTCTCGGGCGGCGTCGCAGGCGACGTGCGCGCGGCGCTCCCATCCGCCGTCGGCATCGACGACGAACGTTCGAGCGAGCGCGCCGCGGTAGCCGTCGCGGCCGCGGGGAGCGACCGAGACGACGACCGGGTCGTCGGCCCGGAGGACGACCGCACTGGCGTCGTCTTCAGGTGTTGTCTCTCCACTCCGTTCGCGTCCGCCAACGTCCACGGTCGTCGCACCGGCGGCATCGACGCCCTCGATTGCGAGCGCGACGTTCACCTGTCGACGGATGCGTTCTGTCGAGAGTGGTGCGCCGTCCCAGACGAGCGTGCCGTCGTCGTCGGCCGTGTGGGCGGTGTCGTCGTCGGTCGCGTCGGCGTCGTCGTCAGTGGTTGTAGCGTTGTCAACGGTCGCATCGGCAAGTATCTCGGCCGCACGAGCGATTCCGCGTCGGGCGGCCCGCTGAACCGTCTCGATAGCGGCGCGCTCGTCGTCATCTTTGACCGCGCACGCATTGTCGAGCACGGGAGTCGAAGCGAGGTCGTACCCGGCCGATTCGAGGTGTAGTGCGGCGTCGTGCGGAATCGTTTGCGGCACGAGTACCGTTCCGCTGGTCGCCTCCGAACCGAGGACTGCCGCTGCGGCCTTCCCCGCGGGTTTGTCGTCGATTCGGACCGCGACACCCGGAACCTCGGGTGTCTCTATCGTCGATGGAACCCGAAGATGGCTCTCGCCAGCGACGCGAACGTACACGACGGTGGTGTCGAACCCGCGACCCGTGAGGTACCGAAGGGTCGGGTCTGGGCCGCGGCCGATGAAGACGTATCCGAGCGCGTCTCGGTCGTCGAGTGCGGCGTCGAGCGCGTCACCGCCGCGGGGACCGGACGGCACGGCGACTTACGCCTCGGGTTCGGGTGCAGGCGGTTCCTGCGCCGCGTCGACCAGTTCCTGGGCCTCTTCGTCGCGAATCTCGTTGTGGAGCAGGACGCTAATCGGGAGCGTCGGAGCACCGCTGACGAGATTTTCGAGGAGGACGAGGTGCTCGCGAGCGCGCGACATGCCGACGTAGAAGACACGTCGCTCGTTGTCGGTGATGAGGGGAACGGGACTCGTCGACGACGTAAACTCGTCGATTCCGCGGGCTTCGAGTTCCTCGTCGGACACGGAGGCGGCCATCTGCTCGACGACCTTTTCGGTCAGGTCGGTCGCCATGAACACGTGGTCGGCCTCACGACCCTTCGCGGAGTGGATGGTCCCGACGCGAACGCGGCTGGGGTCCATGCCCTGATACTCTCCGGCGAAGTAGGCGTCGATGGATTTGCGCTGGAAGCTCGTGACCTTGCGGACCATATCGGAGGCCGCAGAGGTGTCGGGCGCAAACGGCGCGAAGTTCTTGATTTCCTTCGGCGTGAATTCGAGTTCGGTGATGTCCTCGACGCCTTCCTCTTCTTGGCGCTCGTCGATGAGGTCGAATAGGTCGTCGCGGTCGTTCGTCCCGAACGCGGAGTCCTGAAGCATGTCGGCGAGTCGGCGAGCCTGTAGTCCATCGACAGGCTCGTCGTCGGCCATCGCCTCGACGGCGCGGACGTACTGCGTGAGCCGGTCGGTCCACATCCGCTGGTCGGTGAGCGTCGAGAAGGGGATTCCAGACGGGAGGAATTCGTCGATGAACTGGAACATCTGATACCGAGCACGGAACAGCAGCATTATCGTGCCATCCCGTTGCTCGACCGTGTATCGGATGTTCCGTGCGAGTTCGAGCATCGACGGGTTCTGGACTGCCTCGACCGAACCGCCTTCCTTGCGCGGCTTGAGGTCTTTCTCCTGTCGCTTGTCGATGTGTCGAATCTCTCTGTTGACGACGTTGAGAACGTTCGACGGAAGCCGATAGGAGTTCGGCAGCACTTCGTCGTTGTCGCGCTCGGCGTCGAGAAGCAGGTTCGGGTCCGCACCCTGCCAGGCGTAGACGACCTGGTCGTCGTCGCCGGCGATGAGGACGCCCTTCATGTGGGGCTTCCACTCCAGGTACGCGTCGTACTGGAGCGTCGTGATGTCCTGGAATTCGTCGATGACGAGGTAGTCGACGTTCGGGACGAGCGCGCGTTGCTTGACCCGTTCGAGCATGTCGGCGAAGCCGACGAGACCGTTTTCTCCCTTGTAGGCGCGCCACGCGCGGATTGCCTCGGGGATATCGACGCGGTCGTCGTCGGACGGCCACGTCGGCGTGTACTTGTTGCCCTCCTGTGCGTTGGGGTCGACTTCCGGCGGGAGACGAACTTCTTCGACGTTCCACTGGAAGGGGACGTCGTACCAGTCGGCGACGTCGCGGCGGGTCCGCTGGAGCCACTGGCTCGTCGCGATGACCTTGTTCCCGATAGTCGTCGACCGGGCGGTTCGGCGACCTGCGCCGCCGTACTCGTCTTCGTACTCGATGCCGTACTCCTCACAGAACTCCTGTTTGTCTTTCTCGCCAACAACGTCGTTACGCGAGAGCCCGAGGAGTTCGTACGCCTTCGCGTGCATCGTCGACACGTTCCCCTTCAGCGACCGCGGGTTGATGTCGAGTCGTTCGGCGAGACGCTCACGGACCTCGGCTGCGGCAGCCCGGGTGTACGAGACGACGAGAATGTCGCGGATGGTGACGTCGTCTTGCTCGAGAATCGCCTCGACCTTGTCGAGCAAGGCCGTGGTCTTCCCGCTACCCGGTCCCCCGAACAGGCGAGTGACCGTCACGTCGGATTCGCTCATTGTCCACGTTCACGGCCTTATCGGTGATAAACAACGTGCTTCCGACGAGGGAAAAACGCGGCCGGAGTCTCGGTATGCCGGGCGCTTGCAACGGAACAGCAGCAGTCACCTGCTATCCCGGAAAAAAACGGTGCTCTGGCTTGGTCAGTCCGGACGCGTCAGGCCTCCGGCACCCACCCGCAGACGGAGCAGGTCGCCGCCCCTTCGTCGTGTAGTGCCCCACAGTCGGGACACTGCAGTTTGTTATACGATCGATCCCAGCGTACCGGTTCCGTCTCGTGACCGCGGTCGGCCAAGAACTGGTCGAACAAATCGTCACTGGGTGCTGAGGCCATACATGGCATGGTATGCCACAGCACTATTTAGTTCCTGCGGCGGTTACAACTCCCGGAAAATCGGGAGTACAGACAGTCTCGAGGCCCTACAGGTCGTATATCTCGCTATACTTCGATTCGACGTAGTCGAGGAAGTCGTCGGCCGCGAAGTCCTCGCCCGTCGCACGCTTTACGAGGTCGTTCGTCTCGTACTGACGGCCGTGCTGGTGGACGTTCTCACGGAGCCATTCGCGGAGGTCACCGAACTCGCCGCTTGCGATTTTCTCGTCGAGGCCGTCGATATCTTCCTCGGCGGCGGCGAACAACTGGGCCGCCATGATGGAGCCGAGCGAGTACGTCGGGAAGTAGCCGAAGTTCCCGTAGGCCCAGTGGATGTCCTGCAGACAGCCCTCGGAGTCGGTCTCCGGGCGGATGCCGAGGTACTCTTCGTACTTGTCGTTCCACGCTTCCGGTACGTCTTCGACTTCGAGGTCGCCCGAGACGAGTTCGCGTTCGAGTTCGAACCGAATGACGATGTGGAGGTGGTAGGTCAGCTCGTCCGCCTCGACGCGGATGAGATTGTCGTCGTAGACCTGATTGGCTGCCTCGTAGGCTTCTTCGACCGACGCGTCCACTTCGGGGAAGTGTTCGGTGAACGTCGGCAGGAAGTGCTGCCAGAAGGCGCGGGACCGACCGACGTGGTTCTCCCAGAGACGCGACTGCGACTCGTGGACCGAGAGGTTGCGGTCCTCACCGAGCGGGGTCGCGTAGTGCTCGTCCGGCAGGCCGAGCGTGTAGAGCGCGTGGCCGAACTCGTGGATGGTCGAAAACAGCGACCCGAGGGGGTCCGACTCGTCGTAGCGGGTCGTCACGCGGGCGTCGAACTGCGTGCCCGACGAGAACGGGTGCGGTGCGGTGTCGAGACGGCCGCGGTCCCACGGATACCCGAGCGTCGAGAGCGCGTCGCGGACGAGTTCCTCCTGTTCGCTCTCGTCGAATTCGCCCTCGAAGGAATCGACGGCGAGTTCCGTGTCGGACTCGCGGATATCCTCTATCATCGAGACCAACACCTCGCGCACGTCGGCGAGGATATCCTCAGCCTGGTCGAGCGGCAGGCACGGTTCGTAGTCCTCGAAGAGCACTTCGTAGGCGTCGCGGTCGGGGTCGATGTGCTCGGCGTACTTCCGCTTCAGTTCGACGTGCTTCTCCAGATGGGGCGCGAACTTCTCGAAGTCGTCTTCGGCTTTCGCCTGCTTCCACGCCGGAATCGCCTCGGAGGACGCCGCCGAAATCTTCTCGACGAGGTCGTTCGGCACGCGCGCGGCGCGTTCGTAGTCGCGGCGGAGTTCACGGAGCACGGCGGCCTGCTCTTCTGTCGGGTCGTCCTCCTCGGCGGCTTCCAGCAGCTCACCGAACTCGTCGTCGGTCAGGAGTTCGTGTCTGAGCGCCGAGAGCGCCGACATCTGTTGGGAGCGCGCGGGCGTCCCCTCGTCGGGCATCATGACCTGCTGGTCCCACGAGAGAATGCCGCCAGCGTTCTCCACGTTGGCAATTCGCTTGTACTTCGAGAGCAGTTGGTCGTACGCCGATTCCGCTTCGGTGGAGGATTGTGCCATATCGATGACGATGGTCTCGGGAGTGTATTAAATCGCAGGTGACGGCGATTTCGGGTGGCTTTCTGACTGGCTATGCTAACAGAAAAACCACAATCAAGAACATCATTAGACCACCGAGAATGAGTGATACACCAAGAACCTGTACTACTCGTAACGTGATGGGCCCAGGTTCTTTATACGATGACCAGTGGTCGAACGACTTGTCGAGGTCTTGCTTTGGGCGATAGACAGACTCTGCCCCCAGTAATGATGCATACGATACCTAGGACAAGACACCCCATCGAGAAGAGTAGCAGCATAGCGCTTCTTTCGTATGGGGTGTTTTATAACTGGTCTCAGTCTGTGTTGTCGATCACTCGCTGATAAGTTCTTTACTCCCTGTTGTCAACCGGGGCACAGTGTTCTGGCTGTTCCAGACGACTTCACCACCCCTCAACGAGTCCCCGGTACGTCTCGTAACACCGCTCCAATACGTCGAGCGACACGCTCTCGGCTTTCGTGTGCGCCTCGCCGGGTTCCGAGGGACCGTAGACGACACACGTCGTTCCTTCCTGTACCAACCATCCGGCATCGGTGGCGTGGGGCTTCGTCACCTGCTGTGGGTCCGCGTCGCCGCGAGACTCGTGGACCGCGCGAGCAACGTCGAGGACGTGGTCGGCGAAGTCGGCGTCGTCGCAGGCCATCGGAGGAAGGTCCTGTTCGACGACCCACTCGACGCCGTCGATTGATTCGGTCTGCGAGAGGTCGGCATACCCGCCGGGGACGGTTCGCTCGTCGATGGTCACTTCACAGCGGTCGGGGATGACGTTCCACGCGCTCCCGCCGTCGATTTCCGTGACGGCGATGCTTCCCGAGACGGTGTGGCCGAGAACCTCTGTTTCGGGGAACTGCATGTCGCGGGCGATATCGACCGCGTCGCAGGCGCGGTAGACCGCGTTCTCGCCTTCTTCCGGCATGCTCGCGTGGCAGGCGGTTCCGTGGACGTGGAGCGTACTTGCCCGGCGGCCGCGATGGGCGACGACCACGTCGGTGCGGTCCGGTCCCGAGTAGTTAGTCGAGCCTTCGGCGACGACTGCGTAGTCGAGTTCGAGTCCGGCATCGAGGGCGTCACGAACGCCAATACCGCCGAGTTCCTCGCCGACGAACGAGGCGAAGACGACTTCGTTGGTCGCCGACTGGGCGGCGTCGCGGAAGGCGAGCATCGACGCGACCACGGCACCTTTCATGTCGGCGCTTCCCCTGCCGTAGAGTCGGTCGTCGTCGGCCTCGACGACGTACTCGCCGTCGTCGGTTATCTGTCTGGCCGCTGGCGGGACTACGTCGTGATGGCCAACGAGTGCGAGCGAGTCACCGACGCCGGGGTTGACGCGGGCGATGACGTTCCCGGCGTCGTCGCGGGTCACCGTCGCGTCCGTCTCGGCGCGGAGCCACGACTCGATGAAGTCCCCAGCCTCGGTCTCGTCTTCGTGGCTCGGAATCGAGACGAGGTCGGCCGTGAGCGTTTCGAGTTCGTCCATATCGATACGACGTGAAGCAGCCCGAAAAAACGTGCCTGCCGTCACGGGGCTCGAAGTTTCAGTTCGAAGAACCATCATTCTCAATGTGAAGAACCACAACACCGGGGACGGGGTCCGCTGTTCCCACGCATCGAGAATCGGGAGGATGGATTATAGCTATCACAGAACACGTCGAGATATGAGTGTCCTCTCGACGTACGAACGACTGCTGTGGGGGACCATGGACGCTCTCAGGGTCTCTGACTCAGTCGAACGGAAAATCGTCGCGGCCGTCGGCATCCAATTCGCTGTGTCGATTGCACAGGTAGTACTGCCGTGGGTTGCGACCGGCGATACTCGACTCGCGCTCTCTGCGCTCTTGTTCGCGGGGGCTGCTCTCGCGTTCGTCAACACCATCCTCATCGCCCGCAAAGACATCGTGAACCCAATCGAAGCCATCTCGGAGTCGGCCGAAGGCGTCGCAAACGGTGACTTGTCGGCGACGCCGCCGGAGGTCGCTGGAAACGACGAGGTTGCGACGCTCGCATCCGACTTCGGTTCGATGCACCAGCACCTCTGTACGGTCGCCTCGCAGGCGACGGCGCTGGCCGACCAGGACTTCAACCACCCCTCGCTCGACGAGGAGATGCCGGGCGAGTTCGGAGACGCACTCGACCGCATGCAACGCGATTTAGCCGACTACACGCGGAACCTCCAGCATCTCGTCGAGGCCTTTGCTGAAGCGACCTCGCGGGCGCAGGCTGGCGACCTCACGGCGACTATCGACACCAACGACTGGGGTGTCGACGACGAGCGCTACGAAGAAGTCGCAGAGACGTACAACGAACTCGTTCGCACGCTCTCGCGGACGATTGGCGAAGTCCAGTCGTTCGCCGAGGAAGTGTCCGAGATGAGCGCTTCCGCCAAGGAACACGTCGAGCGGGCGAACGAGGCCAGTCAGGAGGTCGCCGCCTCTGTCACCGAGATTTCGGACGGCGCGACTACCCAGACCGAACACCTCCAGACGGTCGCCGACGAACTCAACACGCTGTCGGCGACGGTCGAAGAGATTGCCGCGTCAGCTGACGAAGTCGCCAACACGGCGGAGACGGCGTCCGAACGCGGTGCGGCCGGACGCGACGCTGCGACCGAGGCGATGCAGGAGTTAGACGCGGTCGAAGAACGAATCGACCACACGGCCGAAGCGGTCGCCGAACTCGCCGACGGTATCGAGAAAATCGACGAAATCGCCGCGTTCATCGACCACGTCGGGTCACAGACCGACCTGCTCGCCATCAACGCCGCCATCGAAGCGGCCCACGCCGGGGAAGCAGGCGACGGGTTCGGCGTCGTCGCACAGGAGGTCAAGTCGCTCGCCGAGGAGACGCGCGACTCCGCAGACGAAGTCTCGTCACTCATCGAGACCATCACCGAACACTCCGAGGAGACGCTCGCGGACGTGCGGGAGATGAACCAACAAGTGTCCGACAGTCTGGAAACGGTCAGCGAGGCAATCGAGGAGTTCGAGACCATCGTCGACATGGTCGCCGACATCGACGCCAGCGTGGCCGAAGTGAGCGACGCGACCGACCAACAGGCCCAGTCCGCACAGGATATCGCCATCCGCGTCGACGACGTGGCGAACATCTCCGAGGAGACGGCCGGGCAGTCCCAGACAGTCGTCGAGACGGCCGACCGGCAGTCGGACTCTATCGACGACCTCGCCGACCAGGCTGCACTCTTGTCGTCGCGAGCGGCGAATCTCGAAGGGCTCGTCGGGTCGTTCGAGGTGCTCGACGAACAGCGCGCTGTCAGTGCCCCGGCCGACGACTGAGTAGGGCACTCGTTCCCGTAGCACACGCTTCGTCCGTCGATTGTCACCCGCTTTATCTACAACCTTATCCGTTCGCCGCTCAAATCCCCGCGCATGAAGATAGTGCCGGACACGAGCGCGGTCATCGACGGTCGCGTGTCCGAGCGAGTCGACGACGGGACCTACGATGGTGCCGACGTGCTCGTCCCCGAAGCAGTCGTCAGCGAACTCGAATCGCAGGCCAACGACGGCCGCGATACGGGTTGGGAAGGGCTCTCCGAACTCCAGCGCCTCGCCGAGTTTGCGGACGACGATGTCATCGAACTCAAGTACGTCGGTCGCCGCCCGAGTGCCGGTGAGACGAAAGGCGCTCACGAAGGCGACATCGACGCGCTCATCCGCGACATCGCCGCCGAGCGCTCGGCGACCCTCCTCACGAGCGACGTGGTACAGGCCGAAGTTGCGAAGGCGAAGGGCCTGCGCGTCGAGTTCGTCGAAGCCGAGGTTCGCGGCTCTGGCGGCCTCATCATCGAGCGATTCTTCGACGACCAGACGATGTCTGTCCACCTCAAGACCGACACGAAGCCGAAAGCGAAACGCGGCGACGTCGGTCACATGCACTACCAGACCATCGACGAGGAAGTGACAGACGAGGCGACGATGAAAGAGTGGGCCGACGACATCGTCAACTCCGCCCGCGCCTCCCCGGAGGGCTTCATCGAACTCTCCGAAGAGGGGATGCACATCGTCCAGTTCCGCGACTACCGTATCGCCGTCGCTCGGCCGCCCTTCGCCGACGGCATCGAAATCACGGCCGTTCGGCCAATCGTCAAGACCGAACTCGAAGACTACGAGTTCGCCGACGAACTCCGCGACCGACTCGCAGAGCGCCAACGCGGCGTCCTCATCGCCGGGTCGCCCGGTGCCGGGAAGTCCACGTTCGCACAGGCGGTCGCCGAGTTCCTCAACGACAGCGACTACGCGGTCAAGACGATGGAGAAACCGCGTGACCTGCAGGTCGGCCCGCACATCACGCAGTACACCGCCCTCAGCGGCGACATGGCCAAGACGGCCGACTCGCTGCTCCTCGTGCGCCCCGACTACACAATCTACGACGAGGTCAGAAAGACCGAGGACTTCTCGGTGTTCGCCGACATGCGCCTCGCCGGTGTCGGGATGGTCGGCGTCGTCCACGCGACCCGCGCTATCGACGCCCTCCAGCGTCTCGTCGGCCGCGTCGAACTCGGGATGATTCCGCAGGTCGTCGACACCGTCGTCTACATCGAAGACGGCGAAGTCCACACGGTCTACGACGTGACGACTGAAGTGAAGGTCCCCGAAGGCCTCACCGCCGAGGACCTCGCGCGCCCGGTCATTCAGGTCCGCGACTTCGAGACCGGCACGCCGAAGTACGAAATTTACACGTTCAACCGCCAGGTCGTCACCGTCCCGCTCGACGGCGAAGGTGGCACGAAGAAGGAAAGCGGTGTCTCGCGTCTCGCCCGGCAGGAGGTCGAACGCGAAATTCGGTCTATCGCCCGCGGCCACGTCGACGTGGAACTCAAGGGCCAGAACCGTGCGGTCGTCTACGTCGAAGAAGACGACATCTCGTACGTCATCGGCAAGGGCGGCGGCCGCATCTCCGACGTAGAAGACAGACTCGGCATCGATATCGACGTCCGAACCCACAGCGAGAACCCGAGTCGCGGCGGCGGAGCGGGTGCCGGAAACAGCGGCGGAGCAGCTGGCTCGTCCGGTGGCAGTCAGTCCAGCGAGGGCATCGTGGTCACGCCGGAAGTGACCTCGCGACACGTCATCGTCAACATGGACGGCCACGTCGGCGAGACAGTCGAAGTCCGCGCCGACGACCAGTACCTCTTCACCGCGACAGTCGGTCGTGGCGGCGACATTCAGGTCTCTCGCGGTAGCGCTATCGCTGAGGAGTTGGAGAACGCAATCGACAGAAAGATGCAGATTACGGTCGTTCCGGCCTGAACACGTCCGCAACCGGTGATTCCGGCTTCGACCCTGCAGTCGGTCGAGTCGAAGTGGTTCGTCCGAAGCGCCGCGACACGTCGGTCCGGTCCGCAGTGACGCGAGAGTAAGACGCCGCTATTCGGCGCAGCAGGCTTTCTCTTTGCCGCCGTCGGCTTTGGCCTGTGCTTTCTCCGGAGCGATATCGGTCAACTGGTAGAGGTTCTGGCGAGCATCGGCGAAGTAGACGTCTTCGTCGACGATGCCGATTCCCTCCAGCCGTTCGAGTGCGTAGCGAACAGTCCGAGCCGAGAGCATCGACTCTTCGACGATACCCTTCTGCGTCAGCGGACCGTTGTATTCGAGCACTTTGAAAACCAACTTCGCACTCGGTGGGAGGTCGTCGAGACTCTCCTCTTCTGTTCCATCCATCGTTACGAATCGAAACGCGCGACCAGCATAAATCTTCTTGGCTGAGAGTACCCGACAACGCTTTATCGACTGGCCCGAGGGGAGGAACGAACGCCTTTTGACGCCGGGTATCGCACGGGAACACATGGCCACGGAAACGCAGACCGGACTCCCGAGTCATCTTCGCGGAGTGACGGTCACGACCTTCGCCTGCCTCGCTGGCATCGCTGCTGCGGTGCTCTCCGGGGTTCTGGTGGGGACGAGCGTCGAGGCCGCGACCAATCAGTTGGCCGTGGGTATCCTCGGAGCGTTCGTTCTCGCACAGTTCCCGGTGCTCCGCGTCATCGGTGTCGACGTGAGCGACTTCGGCGTGAAAGACTACCTCTACGTCGTCTTCATGACGTTCGCGCTCTGGTTCATCTCGTTCGCCATCCTGCTGACGTCGGGTGTTCAGCTGTAATCATGGCAGACGATAGTATCGCCGTCGTCGACTTAGACCGGTGTTCTCCCGACCGCTGTAGCTACGAGTGTTCGAACTTCTGTCCGCCTAACCGGACGGGCAAGGAGTGTATCACGCTTCGCGGCGAGGACGCCGAACAGGGCGGTCCCGACCAGGTCCGCATCTCCGAGGAAATCTGTCTCGGTGAGACCTGTGGTATCTGCGTCGAGAAGTGTCCGTTCGACGCCATCGAGATTATCAATCTCCCGTCGGAACTCGACGAAGACCCGACCCACCGCTACGGCGAGAACGCCTTCTCGCTGTACGGTCTCCCGGTGCCCGAATCGGGTGCCGTGACGGGGATTCTCGGACCAAACGGTATCGGTAAGACCACCGCCGTTCGCGCTCTCGCGGGCGAGATGGTCCCGAACCTTGGAAACTACGACGACGAACCCACGTGGGAGTCGGTTCTGGACCGCTATCGCGGCACCGAACTCCAGAATTACATCGAGAGCGTCCGCGACGGTGACGTCTCCATCGCGCGGAAGCCCCAGTACGTCGACCAGATTCCCAAGCAGTTCGACGGGAAGGCAATCGACCTCCTCGATGCGACCGACGAACGCGGCGCGCTCGACTCGTACATCGAGCGCCTCGACATCGGTCCGGTCGTCGACAACCACATCGACACGCTCTCCGGCGGGGAACTCCAGCGAGTCGCCCTCGCGGCGACGCTCGCCCGTGACCGCGACTTCTACTTCCTCGACGAGATTACGCCGTACCTCGACATCGGCCAGCGTGTCACCGCGGCGCGTCTCATCCGCGAACTCGCCGAAGAGGAAGACCGGGCGGTCCTCGTGGTCGAACACGACCTCGCAATCTTGGACCTGCTCGCCGACACGCTCCACGTCGCGTACGGTGAACCCGGTGCGTACGGTGTCGTCACCGACCCCAAATCGGTCCGAAACGGCATCAACGAGTACCTCAAGGGCTACCTCTCCAACGAGAACATGCGCATCCGTCCGGATGCCATCACCTTCGAGGAACACGCGCCGCGCGAGACCTCGAAGGCCGCGCCCCTCATCGAGTACCCTGAGATTCGGAAGTCCTACGGCGAGGGAGAGTTCTCGCTCGACGTCGACGCCGGCACCATCTACAACGGCGAAGTGCTCGGCATCGTCGGTCCGAACGGTATCGGGAAGTCCACGCTCGCGAAGCTGTTTACGGGCGACCTGACGCCCGACGTGGGCGAACTCGACTTCGAACTCGACATCTCGTACAAGCCGCAGTACATCGAAATCGACCAGCACATGCGGGTCGACGCGTTCCTCTCGTCTATCACGGACCAGTTCGGCTCGTCGTACTGGAACACCGAGGTGGCGAACCCGCTGCAACTCAACCGCATCATGGAGCGAAACCTCACCGACCTCTCCGGCGGTGAGCGCCAGCGTGTCGCTATCGCGGCGTGTATCTCGCAGGACGCCGACCTCTATCTCCTGGACGAGCCCTCTGCCCACCTCGACGTGGAACAGCGCGTGCAGGCCACCTCGGCCATCCGCCGCTACGCCGAGAACCACGACGCGACGGTCATGGTCATCGACCACGACATCTACATGATGGACCTGCTCGCCGACCGCCTGATGGTCTTCGACGGCGAGCCGTCTGTCGAGGGGCACGCCTCCAAGCCGCAGGAGATGCGCGACGGCATGAACGACTTCCTGTCGGACCTCGACATCACGTTCCGCCGCGACGAGCGCACCTCCCGGCCGCGTATCAACAAACCCGACTCGCAACTCGACCGCGAGCAGAAGCGCGCCGGCGAGTACTACTACGCCGAGTAGTCCGAGTCGTCGTCCGCGTCACGGACGACCCAGCGTTTCCGTTTCTGCAAACTACGCCGCTTCGTCAGTTACACCCGTGTCACTGGCATGGCTTTGACGCGCACGCTCCAAGTTTCGGGCATGACTGACACCACTCCCGAGACACTACCGCTCACTGATGCAACCCGCCTCGGCCGCGTCGCGCTCCGTGTTGGCTCGCTCGACCGAGTCGTCCCGTTCTATCGCGACGTGGTCGGCCTCTCGGTCGAACGCTATGGGTCCCGTGCCGTCCTCTCGGCAGGAGGTACAGCTCTCGTCGTCCTCGACGAAGACCCGGACGCACCGCCCCGCGCTGGAGACCAGGCGGGGTTGTTCCACCTCGCGATTCGCGTGCCCGACCGCCCTGCACTCGGCGACGCCCTCGCCCGAATCCGCGACGGAGCCACGCTGACGGGCGCGTCGGACCACCTCGTCAGCGAAGCGCTGTACCTCCGCGACCCCGAGGGGAACGGCGTCGAGATATACCGCGACCGCCCCCGCGAGGAGTGGCCGCTGAAAGACGACGGGCGCGTCGCGATGGATACGCTCCCGCTGGACCTCGAAGCAGTCCTCGCAGATGCCCGCGGCGACGACGCCGCCCCCGGCGGAACCGACCTCGGACACGTCCATCTCGAAGTGACAGACGTGGACCGCGCCGTCGAGTTCTACACCGACGCGCTCGGGATGACCCTCCGCGACGACGGCTACCCCGGCGCTGCCTTCGTCGCAGCTGGTGAGTACCACCACCACGTCGGACTGAATCGCTGGAACGGTCGGAGTTCCCCCGCCGCAAACGCTCGCGGTATCGAGTGGTTCGAAGTCGTCGTCCCCGACGAAGAGACGCTAACCGCCGTCCGCGAGTCGCTTCAGCGACGCGGGCACTCGGTCGAAGAGACCGAGGAGGGCCTGACGGTGGCCGACCCCGACGGTATTGGCGTCCGGTTGCGAACGGGTCGATAGACACGTCGAAATCGGCGAACGAACCATTTTGTCACTCGCCCGCCAAGTGTGTCGTATGGCACCACCAGACGAGAGCGGTGCGTCCGGGGGACTCGCACTTTCGAGTCCCGCGTTCGACGACGGAAGCGAGATTCCGAGACGATACGGCTATACGAACGACAACGCGAGTCCGCCGTTGCGGATTTCGGGTGTTCCCGGCGAGGCCGAGTCGCTGGCGCTCGTGATGGACGACCCCGACGCGGTGAAACCGGCGGGGAAGGTGTGGGACCACTGGGTGGTCTGGAACGTCGACCCGGCGACCACCCGAATCGACGAAGGCGACCCGATTTCCGGTGCGGCCGAAGGGCAGAACAGCTACGGCGAGCGGGGCTACGGCGGCCCCAATCCGCCGGACCGAGAGCACACCTATCGATTCGTCTTGTACGCTCTCGACACCGAACTCGACCTCGAACCGGGGGCGACGAAAGCCGACCTCGAATCGGCTATCGAGGCTCACGTCCTCGACGAGGCGCGGCTGACCGGGACGTACGCGCCCTGACACGACGGCGCGTCGATGCCGACGCGCGAGCCTCCTGCTCGCGGCCGTTTACCCTTCGATAACCGCGCCCGTCTCCGTCTCTCGGACGTCCACGTCGTAGCCGAAGGCTCGAATCACGTCGAGGTTCGTCCGCACGTGCTCTGTGACGGCGGGGATTCGGACTGTCCCGCCCGCCAGCGCGACCCAGACGAGCAGTTGGTCGGCCATGTGCCGGTCCACGGGTGCGTCGCCGCGGTACCAGTCGAGAAACGCCTCGGTCGCCTGCGCGCCGACCGACTCGGCCGGGACGCCTCGCTCGCCGTAGGCGTCGAAGCCAGCGACGATATCTCCACACCGAGCCGCGAGAACCACGGCTGTGCCGGGTGAGTCGCTTTCGACGTACGATGCGGACGACTGCGGTGACAGGTCGATTCCGGCATCAGCGAGCGCAGTTCGGACGCCTTCGACCTGCCGCTCCGCCACTGCGGCGTCGGCGAGGTCGTCGCTGGCGACGGAGTAGACGTGGAGTTCCGCCAGCGGCGGTCGCGCCTCCAACGACAGCGGGGCTGGATTCGAGGGACGAATTCGCACCGAGAGTCGGCCACCACCGGCCGGGTAGAACCCGCGTCGGTGCACGTCGGCCTCGAAGTCGACTCCGAACGTCGCACAGAGCGGCCGCTTCACGTGGCGAAGGTACTCCGCCGGTGGCGACCACCGCACGTCGGTTCCGCCAGTCACGGTGAGCCGAAGTGGGTCGTCCAATGCGACTGCGACCGGAAGGAGAGTCTCACAGACGAGCGTGGTACTCCCGGCGGTTCCGACCGCGACACCGACAGGCTCGCTGCGGACCGTCTGTGGCGTGAACCGGAGTGTGGACGAACCTTCGTCGTGGCCCGAAACCTCGGCGTTCGCGACTGAGCCTGCGGCTTCGACGCACGCGACGTGCTGCGGGCGGAGCCCCGGATTCGGGCGGTTGCCCCGGATGCGTTCCATCTCGAACGCCTCGCCAGTCACGAGCGACAGCGAGAGTGCGGTTCGGAGGAGCTGTCCACCGCCCGCAGCGCCATCGAGTCGATACATTCAGCGGACGACCGTGACCGGGCAGGTCGCCCGTTCGACTAACTCCTTGGCGACGCTGCCGACGAGGCCCTCGTATCGCTCGTCGAGACCGCGGTGGCCCACGAAGATGCCGTCCGCAGTCGCGTCTTTCGCGTACTCTGGAATCGACTCGACGGGGTCGCCGTAGAGGAGTTCGGTCGTCGCTTCCACACCGGCGTCTCTGGCGCGCTCGGCCGCCGCTTCGAGCACTTCTTCGGCTCGGATTTCGGCGTCTTCGAGGCTCTCAGCGAAGATTCGGTCGCCCGCCCCGGGTGCTCCCGAGACCGGTTCCTCGCCGCCTTCGACGAGGACGTGAGGTTCCACCGAGTGAACGACCGTGACGCGAGCGCCTAACGGCTCGGCTATCGTGAGGGCGTGGTCGAGCGCGCGCTCGGAAGGCTCTGACCCATCTACTGCGACGATGAAGTTCATACCTGAATACAGGTGCCGAGACGAGAAAAAAGGGGAGGCGAAGGAATTAGTGAACGAGTCTGCTACACGAGCCGCAGAGATTCTCTTCTTTCACGTCGACTTCGCGGACCGTCGGCGAGAACGACATCACGCACTTGTTGTTGTCGCAGTGTTCGAGGCCCAGGGTGTGGCCAATCTCGTGGACGACTTCCTTGCGGACGCGGTCGGAGAACACTTCGTCGGCGGGTTTGGAGGTGATACCGCCGTCGGAGGAGGTCTGAAGCCGGTACGTCGAGATAACAGAGCCGTTGCCGTTGAGATACGCGAGGCCGAAGACGTAGTTTCGGCGGCGGTAGTAGAGGTCCTTCGCCGTGATGCCGATGTTCTTTTCGCCGCGCCCGACGCGACTCGCGAGTTCGATGAACTGCTCGGCCCGGTATTGATTTCGACTCCTATCGAACGCGCCCTCGGGGATGGGTTGATTCGAATTGACGGTCACGTCACAGTCGTAGACGGACCGAAGCCCAGCGGACGCCTCTCTTTTGACCCCGGCAGAGACGTCTCCGATGGGCACGATATCGACAAGCATGCGAGGGATTAAGCGGTGGCGCGCCATAAATATCCCGACGTGAGAGATTCACTGCGTGACACGATTGTCACCCGATTGTCGGAGTACGAGCGCGTCGTCGAGGTCGGCATCGGACGACAGTCTGCCGTCGCGTCCGGCCTCGCCGACAACGGGGTCGATGTCGTCGCTGTCGACGTCTACGACGTGCCCGTTCCCGAGGGTGTCGTGTTCGTTCGCGACGACGTGGTCGCCCGCGCCGACGCTACCGCCCGCGGCGACGACGCTTCCCTCGGCCCCTACAACGGTGTCGAGGCCGTCTACGCGTTGAATCTTCCAGTCGAACTCCACCGCCCGACGGCCCGAGTCGCCCGCCGTGCCGGGGCCGACTTCCTCTTTACGACGCTCGGCTACGACGAACCTTCGATTCCGGTTCGCCGGGAGTCGCTCGCAGAAGACACGCTCTTCGTCGCGACCGACGAACCCGGTTCTCGCCGTGGGTGACTGCTGTCTTCGCCGTCACCAAGGGTAAGGCACTTGCTCTCTCGTCTCACCGTTCCAGTATGAACGCGGACGCTGTCGTTCTCGACATCGACGGAGTGCTCGTCGACGTTGCCGATTCGTACCGACGCGCCATCGTCGAGGCGGTCGACCGATTGTACGGAGACACCATCTCGCGAGAAGAGGTCCAGTTGTTCAAGGACGCAGGCGGGTTCAACAACGACTGGGAACTGACCTACGCTGCGGCGCTCTACGTTCTCGCCGCCCGCGAAGTCGACCTTCCCCTCTCGGAGTTCACCGCCCAGATTGCCGAACGCGGCGGCGGTCTCGACGCCGCCGAAGCGGTGGCCGAGGACGTGCTCGACGACCCCCAACCCGTCTTCGACGAGTGGGACCCGACCGCCCTCCGAGAGACGTTTCAGGCACTCTACCTCGGCTCCGACCTCTACCGTGACCTCGAAGGTGGCGACCCGCCGTTCGAGGCGTCCGGCTATATCCACGACGAACCCGTGCTGCTCGAACAGGCGACGCTCGACGCACTCTCGGTTCGCGAACTCGGTGTCGTCACCGGTCGTCCCTCGGCCGAGGCCGACATCGCGCTGGACCGCGTCACCCTCGAACTCGACGACGACCACCGATTCACGATGGACGACTGGGAAGAAGGCAAGCCGCACCCCGCGGCCCTCGTCACTGTCGCTGAACGACTCGGTGCGCAGTCGGTCGTCTTCGTCGGCGACACCCTCGACGACGTGAAGACCGCCCTGAACGCCGACGCGGCGGACTCCGAACGCGTATACTACGGCGTCGGCGTCCTCTCGGGAGGCCTGTCCGGCGACGAAGGCCGACAGAAGTTCTCCGAAATCGGGGCTGCGGCCGTCGTCGAAGACGTCAACGAAGTCCCCGACCTCCTCGAGTAGCCGACCATGGGAAACTTCCGCGCCTTCGTGGTCACGCTCCTCGCGCTCGACGCGGTCGTCTTCGTCGTCGGGTCGGTCGTCGCCCCGCCGGACCCGTTTACGCAATTGCTGCTCGTCGGTCCTGCGCTCCTCCTCGCGCCGGCCATCGCGTGGTGGCTGGTTTACCGCGACGGGTTCGCCCGTCTGCAAGGCGTCGTCGACCCGGACGAGGAGTGAGCTGCGACCGCTCGTCACCCGGCGCGTCTCAATTCGTGGCAGCACCCTCCGACGTGTAACCATTTAGGTCGCCGCGGTTCTCACGTGGTGGTATGCGAATCGCACTCCTCGGTGGGACCGGCGATATCGGCGAAGGACTCGCCCTACGCTGGGCCTTCCACACCGACCACGAGGTCATCATCGGGTCTCGCGACCCCGAGAAAGCCCGCGCGAAGGCCGACGAGTACGAGACGGAACTCTCCAGTCGCGGCCGCGACGTGAAGGTAAACGGCTTCACCAACGAGATGGCCGCCGACCGAGCCTCGGTCGTCGTCCTCGCGGTGCCGCCGTACCACGTCTCTGACACCGTCGAAGCCGTCTCTGACTCGCTGTCCGAAGGTGACGTGCTCGTCACGCCCGCGGCGGGAATCAAACGCGACGACGACGGCTTCCACTACCACCCGCCGAAAGCGGGTAGTGTGACCGCGCTCGTCGCCGACGCGGCACCCGACGACATCCCGGTCGTCGGCGCGTTCCACAACCTCTCGGCCGGTCGCCTCGCCGACCTCGACGCCGACCTCGGCATCGACACGCTCCTCGTCGCCGACGACCCCGACGCGAAGGAGACGGTCCGACTCCTCGCAGACGGTATCGACGGACTCCGCCCCCTCGACGCCGGTGGCCTCGCCAATGCCAGCGAAATCGAGGCGCTGACGCCGCTTCTCATCAACGTCGCACAGAACAACGAGGGGATGCACGACCTCGGAATCGAATTCAAGTAACGAGCGGCACTCAGAACCGCTTTTTCAACTCTTCTCGAAGGTCGTCGAGCGACGCGTCGTGCATCGCCAATACGACTAGCAGGTGATAGACGAGGTCGGCGCTCTCGTAGAGCAGTTCCTCGCGGTCGTCGTCCTTGGCCGCGAGAATGGTTTCTGTCACCTCTTCGCCCAGCTTTTCGAGCACGTAGTTTTTGCCCTTCTCGTGGGTGAACAGCGTCGTCGTGTAGGAGTCCTCGGGCAACTCGGCCTTCCGCGACTCGATAGTCGCGACGAGTTCGTCGAGAACCTCGTCTGTCGGAGTGTCCGCGTCCATGGTCCGAAACAGGCGTGGGCGGAAAAAGACTCTCTGGTTCCGGCGGAGACGGTGTGTGGTCGGCGCTGATACTTACGCTTCGACTTCGAGTTCGTCGAAGAACGCGAGGTCGTGAATGCGACTGTCGGCGGTCAGTTCGGGGTGGAATGACGTTCCAACCACGGGACCGTCGCGGACTGCCACGGGGTTGCCGTCCCACTCGGCGAGCACTTCCACGTCGTCACCGACCTCGTCGATGAGGGGCGCGCGGATGAAGACCGCGGGGAACGGAGAGTCGAGGCCCGCCACGTCGAGGGGGGCTTCGAAGCTGTCGACCTGTCGGCCGAAGGCGTTGCGGTCGACGGTCACGTCGAGGAGGTCGAGTGGCTGGACGCGGTCGTCTTTCGCGTCGCGCGAGGAGACGATGAGGCCCGCACAGGTTGCGAGGACGGGCTTTCCGGCCGCGACGTGGTCGATAATCTCTTCGTCGATGCCTTCGCGGTCGAGGAGACGCGAGATGGTTGTCGACTCGCCACCCGGCAGCAACAGCACGTCGCAGTCGGGGACGAGGCCCGCGCTTCGAATCTCGACGATGTCTGCCTCGACGCCGTGGGCGTCCGCTGCCCGTTCGATAGCGTCGGCGTGCTCGGAGACGTCACCCTGGACGGCGACGACACCGGCGCGTAGCGTACTCATGGTCGAAACTGCGGAACGGGAGGACAAAAAGCGTCCGTTCGTCGGCGCTTCGCGTTAGAACGCGAGTGCGTTCAGCACCAGGATGCCGATGCCGAACAGCACGCCCGATGCGACGATTGTCTTCGGGTCGACTCGAATCGCGTTGCGGTCCTCGGCGTCGAAATAGCGGACGAGACCCGCACTCGACATCAGGCCGCCAGAGTTCTGGCCCTTGCTCATGCTCTGTCGTCTGTTCGTCCACCGCCTAAACGTTTCGGCTCGCGGGCGCGACAGACCCAGCGAATCTGGCTCTCGGGCGTCCCTCGAAGCGGAACGTGCAACCCCATGAGTAATCCTTATGCGCGGGGGCAAGCAAACTCCGCCGGGATACGATGACTGTTCGACTCTTGGACTTTTACGCAGATTGGTGCGGCCCATGTAAGACGCAGGACCCGATTCTCGACGACCTCGAGGCCGATTACGAAGAGGTCTCCTTCGAGAAGGTTGACGTCGACGAGAAGCAAGACGTCGCGAACCAATATCAGGTACGCTCGCTGCCGACGCTCATCATCGAAAACGACGATGGTATCGTCGACCGATTCGTGGGCGTGACCCAGCGCGAAGATATCGAAGACGCGCTCAAGCAGGCTGGCGCGTAGGCCCGCACGTCGCCCGCGACTTCTCAGCAGTACTCACGACACCGCCAGTCCCGACTCCGTCGCTGGCGGGGCGTCTCGCAAGCGTTATACGACCGGCGTGGGGAATCGTAACCATGGCTAGTGACGCTGCGACGGAACGGACGCTCGAAAAGCAGATTTGCATGCGATGTAACGCACGCAATCCCAAGCGCGCCAAGAAGTGCCGCAAGTGCGGCTACAAGCACCTTCGACCCAAGTCGAAGGAACGCCGCGCTGCGTAAGCGCCCCCGTTCTTCCTACGATTCTCGACGGTACAGCGTGACCAACACGCCGATAAGCGCCAGCTGGATGATTTTGTCGACGACGCCACCGATGCCGAAGATATCGGGCCAGTTCAGGACGACGTAGAACACGACCTGTCCGGCGACGAAGGGTATTCCGAGCAGGATTGCTCGCGAGCGCAGTTGCTCGTCACCGCGGAGGACCGCGACGATACCACCCGCGAACCCAGCAGCGGCAGCGATAAACGCCAACCCAAGCGGGTCAGCGAGGTTCGACGCGAGTGCGCCAGCACCGAGCGCGAGGTGAATCAGTCCCGTGACGGCCGCGAGGGCGACGCCGATGTAGTGCAGGCGCGTCACCTCGCCGCCGTCTGACGTTGTGGTCGCCATCTCAGGCCTCCGGGTATTTCGGCTGCCGGCGTTCAGCCCGTTCGAGGGCGCGTTCGATGACGTCGCGAACGGTGTCGCCACCGGTTCTACTCTCGAAGACGTCGCCGTGGCCAGCGTACATCGTCTCGACCGTCTCCGGGAGTCGGTCGAGAAGTGTCTGGAGACTCTCGATGAGGCGCTCCCGAGAACTCCCCGGTCGGTCGGTCTTGCCGAAGCTGCCGTCTTCGAACGCGGTGTCGTTGTACACGACCACGTCGCCCGAGAAGAGCCGTTGCTCACTCACGAGCGAGACGTGGTCGTCGGTGTGGCCGGGCGTGTAGACGACCTCGAACGCCTCGTCGCCTATCTGTACTGTCTCGCCGTCCGGCAGTTCGTGGGTTCGAAGCGGGTGGTCGGCATAGGCGTACACCTCGGGGTCGAATCGCTCGACGACGGCGTCGAGTTCGCCGACGTGGTCGTGGTCTTGATGCGTGACCACGACGGCGTCGAGGTGGTCTGTGTGCTCGGCGACGACGTCTTCGACTCCCGACATCGACCCGGCGTCGACGAGGACGGTTCGGTCGCCCACGACGAGGAAGGCGTTACACGTGAAAACCTCGGCGTCGGCGGTGACTGGAATGACGCGCATACGTCACGTACGGCCCGGAGCGAAAAAAATCGGTAGGCACGTCGCGTCTCTTCGGCCACAGTTCCCGGGATTCGTTCGGCAAACCATTTTTCACAGTCGGTCCCTTATGACTAGATGTATGGGATTCGGGAGCTACGACGAGTCTGAGCAGAGCGACCAGAACGTCGATTTTGACGAAGAAGATGGCGTAGAGACGAGTGAAAGCAACCACGAGGGGGAAGTCGACTTCGAGATTGGCGCATCGAACGACGAGCTGCTCGACAAACTCAAAGATATCAAAGAGGAGTGAAGTCAGGGACGCGCGTACTGGGGGTCGCTGAATCGTACGTCGGAAGCACTGACGACACAGCCACCGAACCGCCGCCCGCCAGCACCGCGCCTGACGAAAACGACGAATCAACCGAGAGACCAGACAACACTGATTCTTTCGAGGCGACGACTGCCGAGAGTCACATCCCGGCTTCCGCCCCGACGAGTGTGCTCTGTGGCGCAGTCGTTCGCGCCGACCGCGTCGTCGACGGCCTCGCCTTCGAGACGTGTACTGTCGGCGGCGACGACGCCACCGACGCCATCGCCTCGCTGTGGTCGTCACTCGGCCGCGAAGACGCGCGCTACGTACTCGTCTCCGGTATCGCCCCTGCGTGGTTCAACCTCGTCGACAGTCCCCGACTCGCTTCCGACCTCGACCGCCCGGTCATCTCTGTCTCGTTCGAAGCGAGCGACGGCCTCGAACCGGCGCTCAGAGAGCACTTTTCGGGTGCAGCCCTCGATGCTCGTCTGGAGACCTACCGCGACGCCCCGCCCCGAACCCCCGTCGAGGTGAACGACGAACGACTGTTCGTGCGGGCTGCTGGCTGTGACACCGCCGAGGCAGAGCGCGTCGTCCGAGCGTTCACGCCGACTGGCGGGCGACCAGAGCCGATTCGCGTGGCGCGGATGGCCGCGCGTGCGGCACGGCAGTTCGTTGGAGATTAAGCGCCCCCCGCCGTCGGGTGACGTATGGAACATATGGAGGGCCTCTGCGTGACCGACTGCGAGCGCTGCCCGGACCTCGTCGAGTCGCGGAGTCGAATCGTCAACGGGGTCGGCCCCGACGACGCCGACTTGCTCTTTCTCGGCGAAGCGCCGGGAGCGAAAGAAGACGAGGGCGGCGAACCCTTCGTCGGCCGGTCGGGAACCGTCCTCGACGACGCGCTCCGAGAGGCTGGCCTCGCGCGCGCAGACGTTCGTATCACCAACTGCGTCCGCTGTCGCCCGCCGGAGAACCGCGACCCTCGAAGCGAGGAGCTGTCGAACTGCCGGGGCTACCTCGCCCGCGAGTTCGAACTCGTAGACCCGGAACTCGTCGTCACGCTCGGAAAGGTGCCCTCGCAGCACTTGCTCGACCGGGGTGTCGCAATCACGAAGGAAGCGGGCTCGGTCGCCGACGCTCGCCTCGGCGACCAGTCGTACCGCGTGCTTCTCTCTGTTCACCCCGCTGCGACTCTCTACGACCGCGGCCAGCGCGAGGGATTCTTCGAGACGATTTCGCGGGCCGCCGAACTCTCCGGTCTCGCCGACTCGTCGAGCGGGCAGTCGAGTCTCGGTGACTTTTGAGTAGGCTCGGCGGTTTCTGAGAGGGGTCGGAACCACCATTCTACGCCGACAGCTCTTCTGTCCCGTCTTCCGACTGCTGTGTTCGCTTCTCGGCTCGGGCGTGTTCGTGCAGGTGTGCCCGCACGTCGAGTCCCGACTTCACGAGCACCATCACGACCAGCGCCGCCACGGGCGCACCGGAGGCCGCGACGAGATACGCGCCGAACAAGACAGTCAGATGCAGGATGAGGACTCGGTGGAACGGCTCCGACATCTGAGTTTTGGGCGCGACCGACCGGTACTCTTCGTCGCCGACGAAGTTGACGGCGAACGACCCGACGTGACTGACGAGCGTCGCGGCGGCGGCCAGACCGACAGGAACCAGCGGCACCCCGCCGATGTCGCCGACGAACGACTCGAAGTCCCAGACGAAGAGTCCGTGGACCGCCCAGAAGAGACCGTAGTGCAGGACGAAAAAGCCCGCCGCGGGGATGTTCGTCGGATAGAGGTGGACTCTGTCGCGTGGATTTTGCGGCGGTGCGAGGTTGAGTCGGTACCCACCGACCGTCACCGAAAAATGGTCTTCGTCGTCTGACCCACAGGCGGCCAGAATCTTCGGGACGTTCACCACCCCGACCACGGCACTTTCCAGCCAGTAGGCGACGAGAAGCGCCTTCAGACTCCAGTCGAACCAGACGACGCCAGCGAGGGGGAGGCCGTTCGCGGCGACGAGCGCGGCGAGGGCGAGCGGGGACGAAGGGGCCGAGGACCAACGCATGCGCTCGCACCGACGCGATAATTGTGGAAAAGTTGTCTCTTTTCAGACGGTCACGGTCGGTATTGACCGCCGTGTCTCGTCACTTCTTGTTGCCCGTGCCGAGCCACTTTCCGGTGTCTGCGAGGTCGAGGAGGGCATCGACGATACCCTTGGACTCTGTCTCACCCGGTCGGAGTCGCGCGCGGAGGCGAGACGACGTGAGTTCGACCGACAGGACGATGACGATAATCATCGCGATACCGGCCGCGGCCTGGTCGTACGCGAGGAGGCTGAGCCGTCCTTTCACGTACTGTCCGATGCCGCCAGCACCGACGACACCGAGCGAGACGGCGATTCGGACGTTGATTTCGAGGATGTACAGTGTCCACGCGACGAACGACGAAGACACCTGACTCAGCATCCCGAAGACGACCGTCTGAGAGGACGCCGCACCGGTCGAGGAAATCGCCTCGATGGGGCCGTCGGACACCTCTTCGAGTTCGTCGGTGAACAGGCGACCGAGATTCCCGATGGTGTCGGTCCCGATAGCCAGCATCGCCCCGACGGGGGTGATGCCGACGAGTGGGATGTAGATGAGAACCCACACGAGTGCTGGCACGGCGCGGATGACGGACATCGTCCCGCGGAAGAGGAAGTTGAACGGGAACGGCGTCACGCGCTCGGAGCCGAGCACACCGAAGATGAGGGCGAGTGGGAACCCGATAACCGTCCCAGTGAACCCGATGACGATGGTTGCGACAGCGCCACCGATGATACTCAGTCCTTGGTCACGGTTGAGGACGGCGTCGAGGAGCGACCCGGGAGCGAGGAGGCTCTCGAAGAGGGCGGAAAAGCCGTGGAGGTCGTTTTGGATGGCAAACAGCGTGAAGTAATGGAAGTCCGGCGAGAGGAATTCGGCGACGTTGTTCAGGAACTGCGGGAGTTGGCGGTAGATTTGGGCGACGGTAAACCCGAGGTACGTCATCCCGATTCCCGTCAACGCCAAGAGCGCGATGATGCCCACGAAGATGAGCACGCGGCGGATGAACTGCGCGCGCTCGATGGTCGACAGTGCGTCTTGGATGTGTCGCGGTGCCGACGCACTCTCGCCAGCGCCGTCGGCGCGGAGTTCGTCGTCGGTCATCCCATCGCCTCCACCATACCAGTCTCACCTTCTTCGTAGTAGATGTCGTCGACGACGTCCATCGTCAGGTCTTCGCGTCGGCCGTCGAAGACGACTTTTCCGTCTCGCAGGCCGATGTAGCGCTCACCGAACTCGCGGGCGAGATTGACCTGATGGAGACTCGCGATGGTCGTCAAGTTCCGCTCGTGGGCGGCCGTTTTCATGTAGCCCATGACCTCTTCTGCGGCCTTCGGGTCGAGACTCGCGACCGGTTCGTCGGCGAGAAGCAGGTTTGGTTTCTGGACGAGCGCGCGAGCAATTCCGACGCGCTGTTTCTGGCCGCCGGACATCGACCCGGCGCGCTGCCGCGCTTCGTCAAGCAGTCCGACCGTGTCGAGTGCTTCGAGCGCGGCTAGCTTGTCTTCTTCACTGTACTGCGACGCGAGGCTTTCGGCGAACGAGACACGCGAGAGAGCGCCAGTGAGAGCATTTCGATAGGCGCTCATCGTCTCGACGAGGTAGTGCATCTGAAAGACCATCCCCACATCCGACCGTTGACCGGTGACAGCCCGGTCGTTGATGTGGACTGTCCCTTCTGTCGGTTGACTGAGGCCGTTCAGGATTCGAAGGAGTGTCGACTTCCCGGCCCCGGAGGGTCCTAAGAGGATGACGAACTCCCCTTCGGGAATCTCGAAGGAGATGTTCTCTAAGGCGACCGTGTCGCCGAACCGCTTCGTGACGTTCTGTACCGAAACTGCAGGCATTGGTTTGTTGTCTGAAAGAAAGCAATTGGTTGTTACGTCCTGTGCCACGTCGAAAGAGCGTTCAACCTTGGTTCAGAAGGTCGGTAGAGAGATTGAGTTCGTCGGCGACTTTGATGACAGGCTTGTAGGTTTCGAGGTCGGCCGCGCGGACGCCGTCGAACCAGAGGTCGTCGTCTGTGTCCTGCTCGCCGTCTGCGCCGTAGTATATCTCGTCTGGGGCGCCCTGAAGCGTCTCGACGATGTTGTTTGTCTCCTCCTCGGAGAGGTTCGGGTTGACCACCATCGGCGCGCGGGGGATGCCATCGTACGTCTCGACGTACTCGTAGCCGTCTGCGATTTCGCCGTCGTCGCCACGGGTGATGAACTGCCCGACACCGGCGGCGGCCACTTGGTCGTTTTCGAGGGCGGCGAACGCTTCGGCGTGTCCCGACCAGACACCGGTGAAGTCTGCGCCGGAGTCACTGACCGGCGCTTCACCGATAGTGAGTCCTGCCTGCTTCAGCATGTACAGCGGGTACAGCGACCCGGAGGCCGAGGTCATGTCTGCGAAGCCGACCTTCTCGCCTTCGAGGTCGGTCAGCGACTCGATGTCGGAGTCCTTCTTCGTCACGATGACGCTCGTGTAGTCCCACGAACCGTAGGCGTGGCGCTGAAGAGCGATTTTCGCTTTGTCAGCCTTCACACCGAGCGCGGCGGCGAAGGGGCCGGTCTCTGCGATGTCGGCCGTCCCCGAGCCAAGGCCCTGAAGGACTGCGGAGTAGTCGGCAGCGTACTTCAGCGAGACCGACGTCCCGGTCTCCTCTTCGAGATAGCCCGCGTACGGCTTGTACTGCGACCGCATGTAGTCTTGCGGCTCAGACGGTGACATCATGAAGTTGATTTCACCGTTTCCGTACGATTGTTCACCGAAGTTCCCAATACACCCACTGAGTCCCGCCATGCCGAGTACCCCTGCCGCACCGGCTGTCTTGAGGAAATTACGTCGGGAAGACATGTGATTCGTACGGAAGCTATTGTAGATTGAGGTTAAAAGTTCCTATTTTTTCTCTATATTTGTCGGTAGTTATTCGGTCATCTCGTGAATCTCGTGAGTAACCATAGAACGCGTGCCAAGTTGTCTCAATCCGCGACGGTCGCCGGGACGGAAACTCACTTGCCTCCGGTCACCGAGGGTACACACATGAGCACGACACAGGCCTCCGAAGAGACCCTCGCCGACGTGGTGATGGTCGACTACGGGCTTGGAAATCTCCGGAGCGCCCGCCGCGGTCTGGAACGCGCGGGTGCGAACGTCATCATCTCCGACGACCCAGCCGACTTCGACGACGCCGACGGTATCGTTCTCCCCGGCGTCGGCGCGTTCTCCGAGGGGATGGAGAACGCCGGGCCGTTCCGCGAACCACTCGCCGAAGCCGCCGAGTCGGGAACGCCCGTCTTCGGCATCTGTCTCGGGATGCAGATGCTTCTTACCACCTCGGAAGAAGCGGACCACGCTGGCGAGGGTGAGGTCGAAGGGCTCGACTTCATTCCCGGTCGCAACGTCCGGTTCGCCGAGGGACAGAAGGTTCCGCACATGGGATGGAACGAACTGCACGTCGAGCGCGACCACCCCATTGTCGACGGCGTCGAGGGCGAATACGCCTACTTCGTCCACTCCTACTACGCCGACCCCGACGACGACAACGCCATCGTCGCCACGACCGACTACGGCGTCGAGTTCCCCGCAGTCGTCGCCAACGAGGAAGGAACCGTCTTCGGGACTCAGTTCCACCCCGAGAAGTCCGGCGAGACCGGCCTGACTATCCTGCGGAACTTCGTCGAGTTCTGCGCCGAGCAGTAGGCCGAATTCACCGCCCCCGACGCGCTTTTGTCATCCGTGAGTCAAGGAGTGCCCATGCAGGCAGTCACGCTCGGCCCGGCGGGCACCTACTCTCATCGCGCTGCCCGCGCGGTCGCCGACGACGTCGCGTTCCGCGAATCGGTCACGTCTATCGTCAACGCCGTCGCCGATGGCGCGTTCGAACGCGGTGTCGTCCCCATCGAGAACAGTATCGAAGGCAGCGTCTCCGAGAGCCTCGACGCCGTGGCGAACTCCGACGTGAGCGTCGTCCAGGAAATCGTCACGCCGATTCGACACGCCCTTCTCGCCCAGTCCGAGGAGTTCGACACCGTCGCCAGCCACTCCCAAGCGCTCGCACAGTGTCGTTCCTACCTCGAAGCGAACTACCCCGACGTGGCGCTCGAAGCAGTCGCCAGCACCGCTCGCGGTGTCGAACGCGCTCGCGCCGACACGTCGGTGGCGGGTATCGGACACCCGGACAATGCTGGCGACGACCTGAAGATAATCGCCGAGGACATCCAAGACCGCTCGTCGAATGCGACGCGTTTCCTCGTCGTCGCTCCCGAGTCCGCCCGCTCCGATGCCGGTGGAAAGACGTCGCTCGTGGTCTACCCGAACGCGAACTACCCCGGACTGCTCCTCGAACTGCTCGAAGCGTTCGCCGAGCGCGACATCAACCTCTCGCGTATCGAGTCGCGTCCCAGCGGTAACCGCCTCGGCGATTACCTCTTCCACATCGACGCCGACGCCGGTCTCTACGAAGAACGGATGCAAGCCGCCCTCGACGAAGTCGAAGGCATCGCCCGAAACGGCTGGGTTCGCGTGCTCGGCTCGTACGACACGCGCCACGTCCTCTACTGAGACTGCCGCCTCTCGGGTGGCCACCTACCCGATTTTCTTGCTGCCAACGTGTGGGAATAGCCACATCTCTCTTAATCGTGCATGCCCTACGTTGGCACGCATGCAGCGAAATCCATTCGACGATATCGAGGAGTTGTTCGAACGAATGAGCCGGTCGTTCGAAGAGACTGGTCTCGCACGAATGCAGGATATCTCCCTCGACGTCGTCGAAGCCGACGGCGACATCGAGGTGGTTGCGGACCTCCCCGGGTACGAGAAGGACAGCATCGACGTGACCGTCCGCGGTCGGCAACTGACAATCTCCGCCGAGCGTGAGGAATCGACCGACGTGGACGACGAACGCTACGTCCGGCGCGAGCGACGACACCGCTCTGTCTCTCGGTCAGTCACGCTCCCAGCGGAGATTAAGCGCGACGAGGTGTCGGCGTCGTACCACAATGGCGTCCTCACTGTGACGCTCCCGAAGTTAGAGGCCGAACCAGACGATTCCCACCGCATCGACATCGAGTGACGCAAGTGGTCCGAACGAGGCGGCTGCAGAACACGTGAACCGCTCCGAAAGACCAGCATCTCTTTTGAGCTTATTCTCGATATTTTGGACGTAGAAGCCGTGGTGCGTGCGAATTGATAGACTAGGTCTGGTAACGGTTATCTCCTCAGACGACGTTCGTACCCCTCGGTGAATTACCAATGATGCGACGTACCAATCCCTTCGACGACTTCGAAGAACTGTTCGAGCGAATGTCCCGCCAGTTTGACGAGATGGGTCGCCAGTTCGACCGCTCGGGCATGATGTCGTCTGTCCGCACACACGACATGGCCGTGGACATCACCGACACTGAGACCGAGATTATCGTCACGGTCGACCTGCCGGGCTACGAGAAGTCCGACATCTCGCTGTCGATTGCGAACCGCACTCTCTCTATCGACGCGGAACGCGAACTGCACGACGAACACGAGTCGGGCGAGTACCTCCGTCGCGAACGCCGCCACGAGTCCGCCCGCCGCACCATCCGCCTTCCCGAGATGGTCGACGAGGAAAACACCTCAGCGTCGTACCACAACGGCGTCCTCACTGTGACGCTGCCCAAACTGGACGCCCAGCCCGACGACTCTCGCCACATCGACATCGAGTAACGGCGAGCTAGCGTCGTCGAAGCGGTGACTCCCAGTCGTTGTTTGTGCCCTGAACGAACTGCGAGTCGCACAGCCTTTTTTGGATGCTGCTTCCGTGCTGACCAGACTGCGACACCGCTGACCAGCCACTGCCTTCGACACCTGCGTGACAATATCTGGCAATACCTGCCGCAATCAGACAGACCCACAAGTCGAGTATAGGAGTTATTTTAGGCCGGGGTGCCACTACCACGGATATGGACTACGACCCGCAGGAACTCGAAGCGCGTTGGCGGGAGCGCTGGTCCGAGACCGGCCGATACGAGGCCGACCCGGACGCAGACGCCGACGACGCGACGTTCGTCACAGTTCCGTATCCGTATCCGAGCGGTGGGATGCACATCGGGCACGCCCGAACCTACACTGTCCCCGACGTGTACGCTCGCTACCGACGCCAGCAGGGCGACAACGTTCTGTTCCCCATCGCGTGGCACGTCACCGGAACACCCATCATCGGCGCTGTCGAGCGCTTGCAGAAGGGTGAAGAGAAGCAACTGTCGGTTCTGAAAGACACCTACAACGTCTCCGAAGACACGCTCCCCGAACTGGAGACGCCGATGGGGTGGGCACGCTACTTCATCGAGGAACACTACAAGAACGGAATGCAGTCGCTCGGTCTCTCTATCGACTGGCGACGTGAGTTCACGACGAACGACGAGCGCTACTCGAAATTCATCGAATGGCAGTACCGGACGCTCCGCGAGCGTGGCCGACTGGAGAAAGGACTCCACCCCGTCAAGTTCTGTACGAACGAAGAACAGCCAGTCACGACCCACGACCTGCTGGAAGGCGAGGAAGCGGAGTTCCAAGAGTACACGTTGGTTCGCTTCGGCTGGGAACGCGACGGCGAGTCCGTCGTCGTCCCGATGGCGACGCTGCGCCCCGAGACGGTCCACGGCGTGACGAACGCCTACATCGACCCTGAAGCGACCTACGTGGTCGCCGAAGTCGACGGCGAGACGTGGTTCGTCTCCGAGTACGCGTCCGCGAAACTGGAGTACCAGGCCCACGACGTGGAGATTCTGGACACCATCGAGGGTGCCGAACTGGTCGGAAAGACCGTCGAGAACCCTGTTACCGGTGACGACGTGCTCGTCCTCCCGGCCTCGTTCGTCGACGCCGACAACGCGACGGGTGTCGTCATGTCGGTCCCGGCCCACAGCCCTGACGACTACGTGGCGCTGCAGGAGGCGAAAGCCGACACCGACTACCTCGAATCGTTCGGTATCGACCCCGAGGATGTCGCCGCCATCGAGCCGATTCCGATTCTCGACATCGACTCCGAGGACGACGACTACGGCGAGATTCCCGCCCAGTCAATCGTCGAGAACCGCGGTATCGAGTCGTCGGACGACCCCGCGCTCGAAAAGGCGACGAAGGACCTCTACAACAAGGAGTTCCACGCTGGCCACCTCAAGGAGTTCTACGGCGAGTACGCTGGCGAACTCGTCGAGAAAGCCCGCGACGACTTCAAGGCCGACGGCGTCGAGTCCGGTCAGTTCGACGTGATGCAGGAGTTCTCCGAGGAAGTCGTCTGTCGCTGTGGCGGTGACGTCGTCGTCGCAGAACAGGACACGTGGTTCCTCTCGTACGACGACGAGGACTGGAAGCAAACCGCTCACGACGTGGCCGACGGTCTCGACGCCATCCCGGACAACACCCGCGACGAGTACCACCACACCATCGACTGGCTGAACGGATGGCCGTGTATCCGAAACTACGGCCTCGGCACTCGCCTGCCGTGGGACGACCAGTTCGTCATCGAGCCGCTTTCGGACTCGACCATCTACATGGCCTACTACACCATCGCCCACCGCCTGCAGGAGGTTCCGACCGAGGAACTCACGCAGGACTTCTTCGACACGCTGTTCTACGGTCCCGAGGCCGTAGACGACGCGCCGGAGAAGGCGCTCGAACTGCGCGAGGAGTGGGACTACTGGTACCCGGTCGATTACCGGTTCTCCGCGAACGACCTCATCACGAACCACCTGACGTTCTACCAGTTCCACCACGGCGAACTGTTCGACCAGGCGCAGTGGCCGCAGGGAATCGTCATCATGGGCATGGGCCTGCTCGAAGGCGAGAAGATGTCCTCCTCGAAGGGCCACGTCGTCCTCCCCGGCGAGGCCATCGAGAAGTACGGTGCCGACACCGTCCGGTTCTTCCTGCTCAACTCCGCCGAACCGTGGCAGGACTACGACTGGCGCGACGACCTCGTCGGCTCTGTCGCGAATCAGCTCGAACGCTTCTGGAACCGCGCACAGGAAATTATCGCCGACCCCGGCCCGGACGAACAGCCCGAACTGGAGACGGTGGACCGCTGGCTGCTGTCGAAGCTCAACGACACCGTCCGCGACGTGACCGACGCGATGGACGAAGCCGAGACGCGCTCTGCCAGCCAAGCCGCGTTCTACAACTTCGAAGAAGACCTGCGCTGGTACCGCCGCCGGACCGACCTCGACCGCGACGCCGCGAAGTGGACGCTCCGACAGGTCCTCGAAACGCGTCTGCGCCTGCTCGCCCCGTTCGTCCCGTTCATGACGAACGAACTCCACGAGCAGTTGACCGGCACGCCGGCCGAAGACGCACCGTGGCCGGAACCGGACACCGAGTTCGACGACGAGGCGGTCGAACTCGAAGAACGACAGGTCGAGCGCCTAACCGAGGACGTTCGCGACATCATCGACGTGACCGACTCGGACCCCGAGACGATTCGCGTCTACGTCGCCGCCGACTGGAAGCGAACCGTCTTCGAGACGGTTGTGGACCAAGGCGACAACGTGGGTGCTATCATGGGGCAGGTCATGCAGAACCCTGACCTCCGTGAGAAGGGTAACGCGGTCAACGACCTCGTGCAGGACCTCGTGAGCCAGACTCGCGGGCGGGACGAAGATACCCTGCGCGCGCAACTCGACCTCGACGAGGTCGAACTCTACGAACGCGCTGCGGACTTCCTCTCCCGGGAGTTCGACGCCGACGTCGAGGTGTTCGCCGAGGACGCCGACGACATCGTCGACCCCGCGGACCGCGCATCGAAGGCGATTCCGTTCCGTCCCGCCGTCCACCTCGAATAGGCGGCTGACGCTCTCTACTTTTATCGACGTTCTCGAACGTGTGACGTTCCGATACTGCCGGAGGTAGCGTTCATCTTATCGGCTTTCCCTACCTATTTGGTAACATGAGTCAAGAGGAATCGCTGACCCTATCGGAGGAAGACGACTACCACACCGTCACGCCGCGCTTCGACAGCCGACCGGATGGCGAGATGGACTCAGTCGGGTGGCTGATGTTCGGTCTTCTTGCGGTCCTCATAATCCCGCTTCTGCCGTTCATCGCCATCGTGTACGTGCTATCGAAAGCCTTCGGCTATCTCGGTGCACAACGCGGCGCGGGAGAATAGCCAGACACTGAGCCCGGCCGCGATAGGGACTGGGGTCGCGTTTACTCCTCGGCCAGGCCGAGCAGGTCGAACGCGTAGCCGTTGTCGTTCTCGATAGCGTGTTCGTAGGCGACGTGAGCCGCAGCGACGTCCTGAATCGCGAGGCCCGTGGAGTCGAAGACGGTGATGCCGTCTTCCTCGGTGCGCGCGTCTTTGTTACCGGCGACGATTTCGCCGATAGCGCCGAAGATGTCGTCGTCGTCGAGGACGCCCTCGTGGTACGGGACGTTGATTTCGCCGGAGTGGGTCGTCTGGGCGTGGTCGTCGATGACGAGCTTGGCGTCGAGAAGAATCTCGTCGGCCAGTTCGTGCTTGCCCTCGGCGTCCGCACCCATCGCGTTGATGTGGGTGTCCTCGCCAACCGCGTCACGCGGGACGATGGGCGATTCGACGGGCGTCACGGTCGAGAGGACGTCGCACTGGGCGGCCTCTTCGATGGACCCCGCGCGGATGTCGAACTGGTCTTCGAAGGCGTCGATGAAGTCGGCGACGCGCTCTTCGTCGAGGTCGGAGACGACGACTTCCTCGATGTCGCGGACTTCGCTGATAGCGCGAAGCTGCGTGTACGACTGGACGCCAGCGCCGATGATACCCATCGAGGAGGCGTCTTCGACGGCGAGGTAGTCGGTGGCGACGGCCGCGGCCGCACCCGTGCGGAGCATCGTGAGTTCCGTCCCGTCCATGAGCGCGAGGGGGAACGCGTTCTCGGGGTCGGAGTAAATCATCGTGCCCATGACCGTCGGCAGGTCGAACTTGTCACCGTTGTCGGGGTGGACGTTGACCCACTTGATGCCTGCTGCGTCCCAGTCGCCTGCGTCGAGGTACGCTGGCATCGACCGGAAGTCGCCGTTGTACTGCGGCAGGTCGATGTAGGACTTCGGCGGCATCTGGGCATCTCCAGACTCGTAGGCACCGAAGGCGTCTTCGATAGCCGAGATGAGTTCCGGCATCTGGACGTTCTCGTGAACGTCGTCTTTGTTCAGTAGCAGCGTCTTGCGCATAGAGAAACGTTGCCGTACCTCCTACTTAGTTTGTTCTATTTCTGCATGGAAGTCCAAGGCTATTGGAAAAAGTGAGAGAATTATCCAACTTGTTTCCTGTGTGATTTGTTGCCACACAGTCTCGTACGAGAGAGTGCCGCCGCTGTCTGGTGATTAGACCTGCAAAAGAAAATCGGGTCGTCGCGCGGTACGGCGGTTGAGTTGGGGGAAGAGAGCGTGTGTCAGTGTGACGGGTGCGTGCCTACCTTCACATCGCACCGCCCATGCCGCCCATACCGCCCATGCCACCCATGCCGCCGGGTGCGCCGCCTTCGTCGTCGTCGTTGCCGCCGGTGGAGAGGTCACCAGCAGCGATGATGTCGTCAATCTTGAGGACGAGGTTCGCGGCTTCGGAGGCGGAGGCGATGGCCTGCTCCTTGGCGTGGGCCGTCTCGACGACGCCAGCTTCGAAGGCGTCTTCGACTTCGCCAGTGAAGACGTTCAGACCAGCGCGGACCTGACCGTCTTCGTGGGCCGCGCGGAGGTCGACGAGCGTGTCGATGGAGTCGAGACCGGCGTTCTCGGCGAGGACGCGCGGAACGAGTTCGAGCGCGTCGGCGAACGCCTCGACGGCGAGCTGCTCGCGACCGGAGACGGAGTCCGCGTAGTCACGGAGGCGCGAGGCGAGTTCGACTTCGATGGCACCGCCGCCAGCGAGGACGCGGCCATCGGTGACCGTCGCGGCGACGACGTCGAGGGCGTCCTGGACGCCGCGTTCGAGTTCGTCGACGACGTGGTCGGTCGAGCCACGCAGGAGGAGGGTGACACCGTGGACGTCATCGCCGACACCTTCGACGTAGAACAGCTCGTCGCCGTCGTCGCGGCGGACGGATGCCACACCGAGGTCGGCTTCGTCGACGGAGTCGAGGTCCGAGACGATAGCCGCACCGGTGATGTTCTTGAGGAACTTGATGTCGGACTTCTTCGTCCGGCGGACCGCGAGGATGCCCTCCTTCGCGAGGTAGTGCTGGGCGAGGTCGTCGATGCCCTTCTGGCAGAAGACGACGTCAGCACCGGAGTCGACGATTTGCTGGACCTTCTCCTTCAGCTGGGCCTCTTCCTGGTCGAGGAACTTCTGGAGCTGGTCGGGACTCTCGATGGAGACGTTCGTGTCGACGTCCGTCTCCTCGACTTCGACCGGCTCGTTGAGGAGCAGGACGTTGGCTTCCTCGAAGGAGACCGGCATGTCGTCGTGGACGGGGTCCTTGTCGATGACAGCGCCGGTGAGGAGTTCGGATTCGGACGCGGAGCGACCGGTCTGCGTCTCGATAGAGAGGTTCTCGAGGTCGGTGACGTAGGTACCATCGTCGGCTTCCACCGTGACCTGCTCGACGGCGCGGACGATGAGGTCCGCCAGAAGCTCCTTGTTGAGTTCGGAGCTCTTGCCCGTCATGGAGGTCTCGGCGACCTTCTTCAGGAGCTCTTGGTCGTCGGGTTCGACGTGCTCTGCGATGTCGTCGACTTCCTCGCGGGCCTTCTCGGCGGCGAGGTTGAACCCGCGGATGACGGCCGTCGGGTGGATGTCCTGTTCGAGGAGGTCCTCGGCGTTCTTCAGGAGTTCACCCGCGATGGCGACTGCCGTGGTCGTTCCGTCGCCGGCTTCGTCTTCCTGCGTCTCGGCGACTTCGACGATCATCTCGGCCGTCGGGTTGTCGATGTCCATCTCTTTGAGGATGGTGACACCGTCGTTGGTGATGGTGACATCGCCCATCGAATCGACGAGCATCTTGTCCATCCCCTTCGGTCCGAGTGTCGAGCGTACTGCCTCTGCGACCGCTCGTGCGGCGCGGATGTTGTACGCCTGCGCGTCGCGGTCCTTGACGCGCTGGGAGTCTTCACCGAGAATGATCATCGGCTGACCCTGTTGCATTCGCTGGCTCATAGTCATCGCCTGATTGTTTGTGATTCTATAAAAATCTGTCGCCGAGGACAGATACGAGGTGACAGCGCGTCACCGAGCAACTCACCACCTAATCGATAGACTGCGTTGGATTTTCAGGGGATATCCTCGCCCTTGGTATAAGTCACCATATCTCAATACTGGGCGGCTACGGCTGGTGTTTATATATTATTCGTCGACCGGCGCTTTCCAGTGGACGGTAATCGTTCCGATAGCGAAGGCGTCGTCGCTTGCCTCGTCGCGGACGAAGCGAATCGTGTTCGTTCCGCCGACGAGTTGCGCTCCGGTAATCGTGTCGACCCAGTACTGCCAGCCGTCGTTCGGCGGGATGTCGAACCCGGACAGTGCTTGGCCATTGATTTCTATCTCGTGGCCGTATTCGCCGACGTCGAACGCCTGAATCCCGATGTAGGGGTCTTGCGGGTCGTCGGTCGGCACGTCGAATTCGAATTCGTCCGTCGCGTCGCCGACGTCGGCAGCCCAATCGAGGTCGAGCGTTTCGTCTGGCGGGTGGAGATGCGACCTGACGAAGAGCGTCGCGTAGTTCGCGCGGTGTGGCACGCTCTCGGGTTACGCTGCCGTCGATAAAAAATCGCCTGTGTAGTTGCCGCGCGTCAGTCGTCTTCCGGAAGTTCGTCAGCAATGAATTCGCCGGAGGTGTCTTCGAGCGAGGGTTCGTCCTCCTCTTCGTCGCCGTCTAACACCGATAATTCTTGTTCGTACAGCCGTTCGGTGAGCTGGGACTGCTTGTTGAGACCCTTCTTCTCTCGGCCGCTTTTGGTGTCAGGCATTGTCAAACGTGGTATTGGTTCCCACAGGGATGAATGTTTTGCACGCTATGCTGATACAGAGTTGACACGGTCCGGAAGGTAACCTGGTCACACCGGACAGTGACATGGGAGTTTTGCCCACCTTGTCTTGCCGTCTCACGCCAATATACTTGCTGGCGATTCTGGTGTGTCGAGAATAGTCATGGGCACAGAATACGTTTGCAGGTGTCTCGGGGGCGTAGTTTACGGAGAAGCGCTAGGGGAGTGATTTGAACCGCGGTCGTTCTGCTCGCTGACGCTCGCGACACTCCCTGGTTCAAATCACTCTGGGACGCTTCACCGAACTCGGTGTCCGCAGCGCGACGAGACGCGCTGCTATGCGAGTTGAGTTCGGAAGAAGCGCCAGGAGAGGGATTTGAACCCCCGATCCCAAAGGGAACACGCTTTCCAGGCGTGCGCCTTACCGCTCGGCCATCCTGGCTGACAATGCAACGTTTCCGCCTGGATAATTTAAGCCCTTCCTTTCCGTTCGAGGCGAGGTTCGATGACGTATGTCATAGACGCGACGACGACACCGGAGACCAGTGCCACCGTCGCAACCGTCTCGAACGACAGGTCGAGGCCGAGTCCGAGGAGAATCGAGGTCTGCACGATGACGCCCACGAGGAGGACGCTCACGAGTCCCCAGACGATGGCGGAACGTCGGCGGCGACTCACTCCTCGTCGACGACGGCGATAGCCTCGATTTCGACGCCGACGCCCTTCGGGAGGTTTCCGGCTTGGACGGCCGAGCGGGCCGGCGGCTCGTCGTCGAAGTACGTCGCGTACGTCTCGTTCATCTCCGAGAAGTCGTCGATGTCGGCGAGGAAGACGGTCGTCTTCATGACGTCACTCGCGTCCGCGCCAGCCTCGTCGAGGATGGCCATCAGGTTGTCGAGCGACTGCTTCGTCTGGGTGGCGATGTCCTCGTCGTCGAGGAGTTCGCCCTCCGGCGTCATGGGAATCTGGCCCGCGGTGAAGAGGAGCGAACCGTTGGTCGTTGCCTGACTGTACGCACCGACTGCGGCCGGCGCTTCGTCTGTTTCGATGACGCGCTTCATATCCGGCAGAATTCGCCACGGCGTGATAAATTAGGTGGGAACGAGTGAGCCGCTGTCACTCGAATAAGTGAGAACGGCCACGACGTGGCCGAGCGGTCGCCTCAGACGGACTTCCCCGACAGACCGATGCCGGTGGCGAAGACGCCGGAAACGAGCAGGAGTCCCATCCCGAGCGCGGTGACGATGTCGCCGTCGCCGAGTGCGACGCCCGCGACCGAGAGACTCACTGCTATCAGGACGAGACCGAGGAGCGTGAGTGGTTTCGTGAGCGATTCGACGGTGGGCTGTGTGGGTGGGAGTGTAACCATGGGTTTGGTGTGTGGCTGGTGGGTGAGCTTTGGGTGTGGTTGAAATCCGGTCTGTGGGACAGTTGGAGTCCGAATTACTGGCGCTGCTTACGAGTACGATTCACCTGCTTCGACAGGGCCGCTGAACGACGAGTAGAGGATGCCGAAGTACGCGAAGACGAGCGGCAGCAACAACGCCGATGCGATGCTCATAATGTTCAGCGGGAGTATCGAGATAATCGCGTCCGAGACAGTCAGCCCTGCGGCGGGGTCGGCCATCGGGAACATGAGCACCGCGACGAGCGCGACGAACGCGAAGACGAGAACCGGAACTGTCGCGAACGCGAGCGTGAACCGACTCTCTCGAAGTGCGACGACGTAGCCTGCCGCCGCGACGAGTGAGAGGGCCACGAGCGCGAGCGGAATCGGTGCGAGCACGCCGAGGTCCGGGCGCATGACGACGAGGTAGCCGACTGTGACGACGACGAGCGCGAGGTAGGCCGCCAACGCCTTCGGACCGTAGCCGACGATGTCGTCGCGAAGTGCACCGCGAGTTTTCAACCCGAGGAATCCGACACCAGCGACGACCGTCAGCGCGACGACTGCGAGGCCGACGACGACACCCGGAAGCGACACGAGCGTCTCGACGCCGAGGAGCCAGTGTGCCGCGAACACGCCGAGCAAGAACGGCGTGGTCACGCTTCCGACGACGAACGACCGTCCCCACCACGTCTGCCACGCCTCGTCGTGGCGCTGTTCGTACATCTCCGGCGCGAGACCGCGGAGGATGAGCGCGCCGAGGATGGCGAACATCAGCAGGTAGTGGCGGCTAAAGAGGTTGGCGTAGACCGCGGGAAACGCGGCGAAGAGCGCACCGCCGAAGACGACGAGCCACACTTCGTTGCCGTCCCAGAACGGGCCGATAGCTGCGAGGAGCGTCTCGCGCTCCGCTTCGTCATCACGGGTCGCAAACAGCGCGCCGACGCCGAAGTCGAACCCGTCGAGGAACAGGAACATGGCGAGAATGAAAAACACCAGTCCGAACCACAGTTCCTGCAACGGCAGGCCGAAAATCGGGTCCGTCGCGAGGGTTCCGTAGTCAGTCATCTGCGGTCACCTCCGCCGGGGTTGGTGACTCGGTCGGACCGGTCCCGTCGATGTCTGGCGGCCCCTCGCGGATGATTCGCCTGACGATGTAGGCGTACAGCGTCAGCAACCCCGTGTAGACGACGCCGAATCCGACAAGCGTGATGGTGGCTTCGAGACCGGTCAGTCCCGGCGACACGCCGTCGCTGGTCTTCATGACGCCTTGAATCACCCACGGTTGGCGGCCGACTTCGGTGACAATCCAGCCGACTTCGACGGCGAAGATGCCGAGGAGCGACGACCCGACGAACGCCTTGTGAAGCAGGTCGTCGTCGTACAACTCGCCGGTCCACCAGCGGTACGCCGCCCAGAAGGCGAGGACGACGAACCAGAATCCGGCGGCGACCATGAGGCGGAACGACCAGAAGACGATAGCTACGGGTGGGGCCTCGGTCTCGAACTCGTTGAGGCCGGTGATTTCGGCCTGCGGGTCCCCACCGCTGGCTAACCACGACGCGCCGCCGGGGATACCGATGCCGAACAGTTCCTTGGCGCGTGGGTCCGTGATTTGACTCAGGTCAGTCGGGAGAGCGATGATGTACTCGGGGACATAGCTATCTGTCTCCCAGACGGCTTCCATCGCGGCGAACTTCTGGGGTTGCGTCTCGGCGACGTGGCGGCCGTAGGCGTCGCCGTGGACCACCTGAAACGGGGCGGTCACGAGGAGGACGACGAGCGCGATTTTGAGCGTCTTTCGCCAGAAGCGGGCGTCCTGTTCGTCAGAGTCGGCGTCGATACCGCGTCGCCAGACTACGTAGGACGCGACGCCCGCCATGAAGAGGGCGACAGAGAGGACGGCGGCGTTCTGCATGTGGACGAACATCCACGGGAAGCGGGGGTTGGCGTAGGCAGCAATCGGGTCGACGAGCGAGACGACGAGTTGGCCGCTCTCGCTCGCGAGTTCGTAGCCGCGGGGCGTCTGCATCCACGAGTTGGCGACGAGAATCCAGACGGCCGACAGCCACGTTCCGAGGCCGACAGCGACAGCGGAGACCATGTACAGGGCGTCGGAGACCTTCTCACGGCCGAAGACGAACACGCCGAGGAACGTCGCTTCCAGCATGAACGCCATCATCCCCTCGGTTGCGAGGGGGCCGCCGAACAACTCGCCAGCGGCGGTGGAGAACGCCGCGAAGTTGGTTCCGAACTCGAATTCGAGGACGATTCCGGTGACGGTTCCGACGACGAACGAGACGGCGAATATCTTCGTCCAGAACCGTCGTAACTGTTCGTACACTGGGTCGCCCGAGCGGATGTCCTTCCACGTGAAGTAGATGAGGAAGGGTGCGAGACCCATGCTCATCACGGGGAAGATGATGTGGACGATAGTCGTCAGCGCGAACTGGGCCCGGCTTGCGATGACTGGGTCGAGCATGGTTGCAGGGGGAAGGGAGGCGGCGCAGTCTGTGTGCAGACGAGAGAGCCTCGACACCCTTCAAAAAGCACCTTAGAATGACGGGAACGTGTATGTACTCGGCGGTTCCCGGAAACTGAAAACCATCCCAGAAGGTCTGTACGAACTGCGACTAACGTCGAAAATTGGTCCGCTGGAACGTCGCCGTCAGTCGAGCACTTCGACGTCGTAGCCCGCGTCTCGGAGGGATTCGAGCAGGGTATCGACGTGGTCCGGGCCGCGCATTTCGAGGTCGACTTCGACCTCGGTGGCGTTCATCGCAATCTTACGCGAGGTTCGGTCGTGCCGAATCGCGTAGATGTTCGCGCGTTCCTCGGCGACGATTTCGATGAGCTTTTCGAGCGACCCCGGTCGGTCTTTGAGTTCGGTTCGAATCTTCAGATAGCGACCTGTCTCGACGAGGCCGCGCATGACGACCGTCGTGAGCGTGTTCATGTCGATGTTGCCGCCACAGAGCGCGGGGACGACAACCTCGTCGGCGTCGTAGTCGAATTTCTCGAAGATGAGCGCCGCGAGCGCGACTGCGCCAGCCCCCTCGACCAGCGTCTTCGAGCGTTCGAGCAGGTACGTGAGCGCGACGGCAATCTCTTCGTCCGAGACGGTGACGACCTCGTCGACGCGCTCTTCGATGACCGGGAACGTCTGCTCGCCGACTCGACGGACCGCGATGCCATCGGCAATCGTGTCCACCTCGTCCAGTGCCTGAATCTCTCCTTTTTCCAGCGAAGTCGCGACACTCGATGCACGGTCGGCCTGGACGCCGATGACGCGCGCGTCGGGGTGCTTCGCTTTGATGGCTGTCGAGATACCGGAGATGAGTCCGCCCCCACCGATGGGGACGACGACGGTATCGAGTTCGGGACAGTCCTCGGCGATTTCGAGGCCGATGGTTCCCTGTCCGGCCATCACGTACTCGTCGTCGAACGCGTGGACGTAGGTCCGACCCTCTTCGGCCTCGATTTCGTGGGCGCGCTTCTGTGCGTCGTCGTAATCGCTGCCGTAGAGGACGACGTCGCCGCCGTAGCGCCGCGTCGCTTTCACCTTCGAGATGGGCGCGTGCTCCGGCATCACGATTTTCGAGTCCACGCCTGCACGCGAGGCCGCGAGAGCGACGCCCTGCGCGTGGTTGCCGGCGCTCGCGGTCACGACGCCCGCGGATTTTTCCTCCTCAGAGAGCGTCGTGATGCGGTTCATCGCGCCACGAATCTTGAACGACCCCGTCCGCTGGAAGTTCTCCAGCTTGAGGTGAACTTCTGCCCCGCTCATATCGGAGAACGTGTGAGAGTACTCCAGCGGTGTCCGGCGAGCAACTGATTCGACGCGCTCGCGGGCGTCTTCGATGTCTGAGAGAGAGAGCATGCTCACGACTCGCTGCCGTTAGTGTTTAATCGTTCGGGATACTCGCAGATTCGGTCTGTGGTGTCGAATCGCACGCACCGTCTGGCGACTGCTGCTGCTCTGGGGTGTAGTCCTAAGGGGGAAGGGGGGAACGCACGCGTGTGACGTGCAATTGCTGTTGCGAGGCCCGACCATATAAACGTCCCCCACCCGGAGCGAAAGTGAAATCGAAAGACGGCGGCGATGGTCGGATTTCCGTCAGACACACGGCATTCGCTCGTCATCTCAGTGATTCAGGGTCGACAGCGTCTCGCGTTCAGGTGTCGTCGCGAATCGATAGCGGCACCGCCACCGTCGTCCGAGTCACCACAGCGACAAAAGAAAACGAGTCCAGCCGTGTCGTGTTCGCCCTTCGTTATCGCTCGTCGATACCGGGGAACGTCAGGTCTTTGTCACCGGTGTAGCGAGCGCGCGGGCGGATGAGTCGGTTGTCCTCGTACTGTTCGAGGACGTGTGCAATCCAGCCACCGACGCGGGAGACGGCGAAGATGGGGGTGTAGAGGTCTATCGGGATGCCCATCTGGTAGTACGTCGAGGCGGAGTAGAAGTCCACGTTGGGCGCGAGGCCTTTCTCCTCGCCGATGTAGTCCTCGATTGCGACCGACATCTCGTACCACTTCATGTCGCCTGCGGCCTCACCGAGCGCCTCGGATTTCTCGCCGAGAATCTTCGCGCGGGGGTCCTTGACGTTGTAGACACGGTGGCCGAACCCGGCGACGCGCTCGCCGCGTTCGAGAGCGTCTTCGACCCACTCGACGGGGTCCATGTCGCTGTCGTCGATGTCCTTCAGCATCCGCATGACGTTCGCGTTCGCGCCCCCGTGGAGCGAGCCTGCGAGCGTCCCGACTGCGGAGGTGACCGCGCTGTACATATCCGAGAGGGTAGACGAGGTGACCATCGCGGAGAACGTCGAGGCGTTCAGACCGTGGTCCGCGTGCAGCACGAGGGCCATATCGAACGTCTCGGCGAGCACGTCGTTCGGCTCCTCGCCGTTGAGCATGTAGAGGAAGTTGGCCGCGTGGCTCAGGTCTTCCTTGGGTTCGACGTAGTCGTCGCCGCGGCGGAATCGCGCGTAGGCGGCGAGCACAGACGGCATCTTCGCCGTGATGCGCTTTGCCTTTTCGAGGTTGACCTCGCGGTCGGTCACGTCCTCGAAGTCGGCGTTTTCGTCGTACGCCGACATCGCCGACACGAGGGTTCGGACGGCCGCCATCGGCGACTCGTCCTGTGCTGCGAGTTCACGCGCAACGTCGAGAACACCGTCGTCGACAGAGCGATGCGCCGCAAGTTCCGAAGCGAAGTCGTCGAGTTCCTCACTATTCGGAAGATTCCCGTGCCAGAGGAGGTACAGGACCTCTTCGTAGCTCGCATCACGTGCGAGGTCCTCGATGGAGTACCCGCGGTAGATGAGTTGTCCCGCGTCGCCGTCGATGAAGCTGAGCTCAGATTCTGTGACCAGCACACCTTCCAGCCCCCGCTTCAGTTCACCTGACATACCCAGAACGTTGCCTACCATATCAAAAAAGCGTTATCGTTTCCACGGATTTGTTACCGACCACCAATTGGTGGCTCCCCCGACGCTGTCTGGCGATTTAGACGACTGTGCTGTCTATACTCACGTTCGACGTTCGTCGATAATTTTGGAGGGTTTATATGTCCTTAGAATGTGGTATCCATCATCATTCGTGAGGGTCGTTGACGGCGATAGTGACCGGTTCTCGGCGGAGCGGTTAGAGACACGACTCGCGGAGAGGTCATATTGGTGGCCCGCGTAGACTACACGAGAAACGGTGGCACCGATATTCCTGGCAAGTCTTTTCCCGTCACGTCGTGAAGGCGGGCGCATGAATCCGGAGGACGTCGAGTACGAACCCGTCAGCGTGAAAGCCGTGCTCGCGGAGATGAAGGACACGGCCGAGCTACTTATCGACCTCTCGTACTCGTCGGTCCTCCACGCGAACGACGAACTCGCAGCCGAGGTGTTGGACCTCGAAGAGCGGATGGACATCCTCCAACTGCAAGCGCGGATGAGCCTGATGATGGCTGCCAGAAGCCCCGAGGACGCCGAAGAACTCGCTCCGGTGCTCGGTGTCGTCGGCGCTGCGGAGAAGATTTCCGACGCCGCCGGCGACATCGCCAAGATCGTCATCGAAGACATCGGCCTCCCGGACGCCATCCGCGCGGCCCTCCCGGAAGCGGTCGAGACGACGATTCGCTGCAAACTCACCGCCGACTCCTCCTACGCCGACCAGACGCTCGGCGACATCAACATGGAGACCGAGACGGGCGTCCGCGTCGTCGCTATCCACCGCGCTGGCGAGTGGGTGACGAACCCCCACCACGAGACGGTCCTCCGGGCTGACGACGTGTTGCTTCTTCGCGGGCGCGACGACGGGCTTCGGACGGTCCACGAGGCGGCGACCGGACTCAGATACGACCCGCCGGAACTCGAAGAACCGGCCATCGGAGACCTCGAACGCGCCGTCGACTCCATCGTCCTGATGAAGGACATGAGCGAACTCGCCGTCGACCTCGCCTACGGGGCCGTGCTGTTCGACAGCGAGGGCGTCGCCGAAGAGGTCGAAGAACTGGAAGCCGAAGTGGACGCGCTCAAGTCCCGCTTCGAGGCGTGGACGCTTCGCGCCGCGAGTCGCGTCGATGACCCTGTCTCGCTTCGCGGCCTCGTCCAACTCGCCAGCGCGACGGAGATGATAAGCGACGCCGCCCTCGAAATCGCCGAAGGCGTCCTTCGCGGTATCGACGCACACCCCGTCGTCGCCGCGGCGGTCAAGGAGTCAGACGAGGTCATCATCCGCCTTCGCGTCGCGCCCGGAAGCCATCTCGCCGACGCGACGCTCGGCGATAGGCGCGTCAAGACTGAGACGGGGATGCGCGTCATCGCGGTCCGACGGGCGGGCGGCAAAGAGTGGGTCGTCTCACCGGGGCCGATGACGCGACTCCACGCTGGCGACCTCATTATTGCCAAAGGAACCCGTGCGGGGGCCGAGCGCCTCGGCGAACTGGTCGGCGACGAACGCGAGTTCGACGAGTAGCGAACGGGCAGGTACCGTACTTTAGAGCGTTTTACTCAGCCGATACGCGGACACGAGCGTGAGCACCGTCGCCACGAGCAGCGCCGTCGCCGACCCGAGGACGAACGCGAGGATGAGGAACCAACCTTCCGGCCCGAGAATCGGGTACTCGCGCGTCCCCGCGAACGGGCCGAACAACTCCAGCACGCGGAAGAGATAGGCTCCGACGGCGAGTGCGAGACCGACAGCGACGCCGATAGCGGCGTTTCGGGGGACGTCCAGCGCCTCGACGAGCGTGGCGGACGGTGGGCGTTCGGGAACGTCGTCTGTCACAACCGGTGGTTACGGCCCGGCGACCAAAGCGCCACCGCTTCGGTGCCGATTTCGCCGGACCGAACCCCTAAAGGGAAATGGGTCCGAGTTTCGCGGTATGATTACCTTGGGAACGGCGAGCGCGGCCCCCGGGGAGATTGACGTGGGCCGTCTCGAGGTGGGTGAATCGCGCGACGGCGCGACTGTCGGCCTGCCCGTCGCCGTCATCAACGGCGCGTCTCCCGGAAAGACGCTCTACATGCAGGCAGCCTCCGACGGCGACGAACTCAACGGGGTCGGCGTCATCCAGCGGGTCGTCCCGCAACTCGACCCGGCCGAACTCTCGGGGACGATTCTCGTCGTCGGCATCGTCAACTACCACGCGTTTCAGGTGGCACAACACCGGAACCCAATCGACGACACGAAGATGAACCGGGCGTATCCCGGCGACGAGCGCGGCACCTCCTCAGAGCGCATCGCCGCGGCGACGTTCGAGGCCGCCCAGCGCGCCGATCTCATCTTGGACCTCCATCAGGGGTCGACGAGTCGGATGATAAACGAGGTCCGGGTACGCTGTGGCCGTCACCACCGCATGCACGCCAAGTGCCTGCGACTCGCCAAGACGTTCGGCTGCGGCTACGTCCTCGACCAGAAAGGCCCCGACGGACAACTCGCCCGCGCCGGTCCCGACGCCGGAATCCCGACTATCGACCCCGAACTCGGCGGCTGTGTCGGCTGGGACGAAGAGAGCATCCAGAAGGGCGTCAGCGGCGTCTACAACGTCCTCCACGAGTACGGCTTCCTCGACGGCGACGTCGAACTCGAAGCCCAGACCCGCGCTCGTGGTTTCGACCAGTACGGGTCGCCCGCTGGCGGTGTCGTTCGGTTCAAACAGGAACTCGGAAACGAAGTCTCCGCTGGCGACGTTCTCTTCGAAGTGACAGACGTGTTCGGGCAACTCAAGGCCCGCGTCACGGCCGACCACGCTGGAATCTTCTGGCGCTCGCGCCGACTCCCGCAGGTCGCGACCGGCGAATACGTCTGTTCTGTGGGTATCAACACCGACACCTACTGACCAATGTCTGCACACTCACTCCCTGCTCACCTCCGTCTCGCGTGCCCCACCTGTGACTCGACGTACGACGAGTGGCGCTGGCGCTGCACCTGCGGTGCGCCGCTCGACTTCGCCACCACGCCGTCCCCGAACGCGGCGACTCCCGACGACGCCGACCTCGACTACCGAAACGGCCTCTGGGCGTTCGACGAGTTCCTCCCGACCGACCCACGCGCCAGCCTCGGCGAAGGGATGACACCGCTCGTCGATGCCCCGGAGTGGAACGCCTCGTTCAAACTCGAATACGTCTTCCCGACCGGGTCGTTCAAGGACCGCGGCGCGACGACGATGCTCTCGCTTGCGGCCGAACTGGGCATCGACCGCGTCGTCGAAGACTCCTCGGGGAACGCCGGGGCCGCCGTCGCGACCTTCGCCGCCCGCGCGGGCATCGAGGCGGAGATTTACGTCCCGGCGTCGGTCAAGCCCTCGAAACTCAAGGCTATCGAACGCGCCGGTGCGAAACCGATTCGCGTCGAAGGAACTCGACAGGACGTGACCGACGCCTGCGTCGAGGCGGTCGAAACCGGCGACGCGTGGTACGCGAGCCACGCGTGGAACCCGGCGTTCTTCGCAGGTACGGCCACCGTCGCCTACGAAATCGCTGCCCAGCGCGACTGGGACGTTCCCGACGCTATCGTCACCCCGCTCGGTCACGGCACGCTCTTCCTCGGCGCGTACCGCGGCTTCCGCGCACTCCGCGACGCCGGATGGATAGACCGCATTCCGAGACTGTACGGCGCACAGGCTGCCGGATACGCACCTATCGCCGATGCGCGACACCACACGCCGGACGAAACCAACGACGTGGCCGACGGCATCCAAATCGAGAACCCCGTTCGCGTGACGGAGATTCACGAGGCGCTCGACGAGACCGGCGGCGACGCGGTTGCGCTCTCGGCCGACGCGGTCGAAGACGAACTCGACAGACTCCACCGCCATGGGTTCTACACTGAACCGACCTGCGCCGTCGCGCCCGCGGCACTCCGCGAACTTCGGACGATGGGCGAAATCGACGCCGAAGACGACGTGGTCGTCCCACTGACGGGAAGCGGCCTCAAATCGTAGCGCGGACGCTCCCCAGAGTCACGGCCGGGTGTCGTTCCGAAGAAATAGTTACTGCATCCGGGGTTCGACCGGATTCTCGGCCTCCGTCTTCATCTCACCTTCGTAGGTGTTGAAGCCGAGCGCGTCGTTGAGCGGGCACTTCTGAGTGATTGCAGTCGTCGCCAGCACCGCACCGACGACGAGCGCCACGCCTGCGATGACGAGTCCGAGCGTCCCCGCAGCGATGGTCAGGAACCCCGCGAGCGCCGCGGCACCGACGATGATGAGCACCGGTCCGAGGATGGCGCGAGCAATTCTATCGTATCCACCGACGTTTTTCTCCATGGTTTGTCACCGTGTGAGAGTATGGGTTGCACGGCAATAGCGACCGACGAAGGTTCCCGGAAGTGGGGAATCGTGACTATCACTCGGCTGGATATGTCGTAGCAACAGCCGTTCAGTTGTGGCCGCCCCAGTCAATCCACTCTTGCTCCCAGCCGCTCCCGGCGTGCCAGCCGCGGCCCTCGTACTCAGGGTCTTCGCGTTTCGTCCGGTTTCGGACGACACCGCCTGTCTGCTCGCCATCGACGAGGAGTGGTTTGAACTGCAGTGGGCCGAACGTCTCGACGACTTCGCCACCTTCGATGGCGACGAGTGTCTGGTCGGTCGTGCCTTTCGGCATAACGAGTCGCCCGTCGGCCGCGAGTTGCGAGCGCAGTCGTCGCGGCGGTCGAACGGCCGAGGCTTCGACGAGAATCCGGTCGTAGGGGGCGTACTCCGGGAGGCCGTCGGCCCCGTCGCGGCAGTCGACGAGGACGGCATCGTAGCCCGCGTGCTGGAGATTCGTCCGCGCCTCGTAGACGAGCGAGCGGGTGATATCGACGGCGTGGACGTGCGCGTCGCCGACGATTTCCGCGAGAACGGCCGCGGTGTAGCCGACGCCCGCGCCGACCACGAGCACGTCGTCTTCGGGTTCGGCGGCGAGCGCGTTCAGGAGGCGTGCGACGGTGGTGGGTGCGAGAATCGTCGTGTTCGTCTTCCGGTGTGCCGTCGGCTTGTTTTGGTACGGCGAGTCGGTGACGAACTCGTGGCGCGGGACGTTTCGCATGGCGAGGTCCACGGCCTCGTCGAACTGGTCGAGCGAGTGCTCTAACCCGTCGACCATGTCCTCGCGCAGCACCGAGTGGTCCATACAAAGTCTCGGCGGTCGCCCCTAATCAACCGCACGCTCGGCCACGACCGCCTGCAAGTCGGTTCCGGGCACGTCTTGGACTGTCTGTCGGGCGAATCCGACCGATTCGACCCACGACCGGACCGCTGACTCGTCGTGGAGGTCGCCGTGGCCGAGTGCGAGCGCGTCGACCGCTGCTTGCGTCGTCGCGTCGGTCGAACACCGACCGTGGAGTGCATCGACGAACACTGCCGTCCCGCCCGGTTCGAGGGCGTCGTGCGCGGCGGCGACTATCTCGGCCGCCTCGTCTGCGTCGCGTCCGGCGAACGCGTCGCCGACGAAGACGAGGTCGAAATTCGCTACGGGCGGGTCCGTGGGGTCGCCCGCGACGAGTTCGGCACCGCCCCGAGAGAGGAGGGGTCGAACGACTTCGACCGTCTCCGGTGTGTCGACAAAGGTCACGTCACGGCCGCGTGCGAGGAACTCGCGGGTGAAGGTACCCGATGCACCTGCGAGGTCGAGAACGCGAGTCGCGTCCGGTGCCGCACGAACAGCGGCGGTCACGCACGCGCGAACGACTGTGTCGTCTGTCGCGTCGTGTGCGCCGAGGCGGTTTCGCGTCCACTCCTCGGGCAGTGCCGGTGGCTCGCCGCGCTCCATCGTCTCTGGGAGGTCAGTGTAGAGTGAGAATCTGTCGAGCGCGTTCGGAAGGCGGCCGATAGACCGAACGTCGCGCTTTGCGAGAAAGCCGAGCGCGCGGTTCGTAATCTCGTACTCGTCGCCGACGCGCTTGATAAAGCCCATCGACGCGAGCGCTTCGACTGTGATTCGGGCCGCGCGGCGGTCGATACCGGCTGTCTCGGCGACGGCTTCGACAGTCCCGGCGTTGGTCGTCAGCGCGTCGATGACGCCGCTCTCGCGGGCGGCCCAGAGGAGCGCAAGCGATTCGACCGAGAAACGCGACCGGTCGCGGGTAGGCATATCCGCACCGACGAGGTGCGAGAAGTTAGGTGATTTCGTGTTCCGCAGACGGGCGTCGCTGGTGTCGCCGTCTTACCAGGCGGACCACGCGGTCGAGGTCTGGTCCCGCGCGTAGACGCGCTTTGCGTCTTTCGCGTACACCATGTCGCCGGGGTGGTCGAGTTTGCCGTGGCGGTATTCGGGGGCGTCTTCACGGACGACCAGCCCTTCGATTTCCACTTCTTCGTCGCCGAAGGACTCGGTCTCGCCGACGACGAACTCGTAGTCGCCGGGGACGTTGACGGTGATACTCCGGGTGTCCTCGCGCTTGCCGTCCTTCGGGTGGACGGTCACGTTGACGGCGACGTTGTCGACCACGCGGGTCCAGACGGTCTTTACGTCCTTGACCTGCGCTTCCTCGGTGCGCTCTTCGGGGCCGACTTCGATGCCCGTGATGCGCACGAGTTGAATCGCTTCGGGAGTGTCGACGATGAACTCCTCGCCTTTCGCAATCTCGGCCTCGGCGGGCGCGGAGACCTTCGTCGAGACGGACGACCCGTCCTGCGAGACGACGACGTTCATGTCGATTTCGTTCGGGACTTCGATTTTCTCTTTGTGGACGTGGCCGCACTCGGTACAGCGGACGGTCGAGTGACCGCCGGGCTTCAGCACCTCGTGGACGGTGGGTTCGTCGGGCGAGCACGTCGGACAGGAGAGAGGGACGCGCTCACCGGCGTCGGGTAGGCTCATAGAGGGTGTTACCCCATCAGGCCGTAAAAAGCCGCCTTTCTCCTCGTGCGCGTGGGAGTCGATGGCGAGGAGTGGGTGGTGGTGCTGGTGAGGAGTGGGCGGGCGCTGATGCTTGAGGTGGGAACCAGATGGTCGCGGCCGGTTCGTTTTTGTATTGGATATCCAACTATTCTGCCATGCCCTCCCCATTTCGTCGCCAGTTCCTCGCCACTCTCGGTGCTGCCGGTCTTGCGTCGACTGCTGGATGTGTGACCTACGACCGTCCGTCTCACGAGGGACGCTGGCCGCCTGAGCCGAACAGGTACGTCACCGACGTTTCTGGACCGGGGTCGGATGCCTACATCGCGTGGTCTCGGGAGATGCGGGACGCGTCCCCACCGACGATGCCTGTCGTCGCCGACGGCACGGTCTACCATCTCGATTCTCGCGAGGCACGACGTGAGAAGACCGGTGGAACGTGGCTCTCCGCATTCGACGCCAAAACCGGCGAGACGCAGTGGGTGACGCGTCTATGGGAGACAGACGAGTTCTACTATTTCTACCATCAGGGGCCGCCGGTCTTCGATGGCGACCGACTGTTCACCCAGACACACGACGGCGTCAAGGCCGTCTCGACCGATGGCGAACTCCTGTGGACGTTCCAGAACCTCGGCCCACACCAACCGCTGCCAGACCACGCATCACCGGTCGTCACTGACGACCTCGTCGTTGCTGGTTCGTACGGGACTGACGATAGTGGCCGCCCCGAGGTGTTGTACGGAATCGACCACCAGACCGGCGAACGCGTCTGGAAACGGACGTTAGAGAACTTCGATGGGATTCTCTGGCGACTCACACTCGATGGCGACACGTGCTACGCACCGCTCTCCAGCGATGGTCGTGTCCTCGCGCTCGACGCGACGACTGGTGAGGTGATTGAAACGTACGACGCTGGCCCTATTGGGGCAGTCACCGTCTCTGATAACCAACTACTCGTCCTTTCCGAACACGGGCCGGAGGAACGGTTGTACTCGTTCGATATCGACACTGGAACCCAACAGTGGAGTGTCGACCTCAACGCCGGGGTGCTCGAAGGAACCATTGTCACGGACGGAACACGGGTCTATCACAACGAATTCCAGTATCTCGTCGCACGTCGACTCGACACCGGCGAGGAGGTTTGGAGAGTCGGTGGCACAGACGACCGCTATATTCATCAGTCGACACCCGTTATCGCCGCCGACAAACTCTACGTCAGCGCGTATCGTTCCCTCGGCGAAAACGAAGGCGACGGGACATTTTTCCTCGTTCTCGACCCCGAGACGGGAACTGAACTCGGACGGGTAATTCCGTGGAACGATGTCGTACCTAACATGTCGACTCCGGCAGTCGCCGACGGCGCGCTCTACCTCTCTCACAGCTACGACAAACTCGTCTGTCTCGAAGACTGCGCAGCAGGCGCATTCAGTCACTGCTTACTCGGCTAACCCAGATAGCCGACGCCCGCACACTCTGCCCGGCTATTCGACGTTCGACGCTTTTCCCGCCGCGGAGCCTATTTCTAGGTTGTGTCTCACGCGACCCGTCGCCAGTTCCTCGCCGCCTTCGGTGCATCCGCACTCTCGGCGACCGCCGGGTGTGTCTCCGGCAGCGGGGCGACCTACGAGGGCACGTGGTCGCGGCCCGGATTCGACGACGCCCGGACCGGGTTCGCGCCCGCTTCGGGACCCACTGGCCCCCTCACTGTCGCGTGGCGCGCGGACGTATTCGACGGGTATCCGACGACCTCACCGGTCGTCGCCGACGGAGTGGTCTACTACCACCACACACGCGGCGGGAGGGGACACCCTCACGAGTCGGTCGTCTCCGCGTTCGACGCCGCGGCTGGCACGGAGCGCTGGCGAACTATCGTTTCGGTGGCCGACGACGACGAACTCGCGTACCACCACGACTCGCTGGTCGTCGCCGACCGTCTCTATCTTCGGACGCTCGAAGCCCTCTACGCGCTCTCGCTCGACGGCGACCGCCTGTGGCGACACCCCATTCCGACGACTGCACAGCCGTATCCGATTGTAGCTCCGCCGGTCGTCGCCGACGGAGTGGCGGTCACAGCCACCTACGGAGAGCGAACGCCGCCGATTGGCGTTGCCGCAGTCGACGCCGAGACCGGGACCCCACGGTGGCGCGTCGGGTTCAACTCCCGGCAGATACCGTGGACGCTCGCGGCCAGCGAGGGAATAGTCTACGTCCCGTTCTTCGAGGGTAACGCGGGGGTCGTCGCACTCGACCTTCAGTCCGGTGGGCGCGAGTGGTCCGTTTCGCTCCCGGTCGAAGGCCCCGTGACGGTCGCGGGCGACACGCTACTCATCCCGCTCGACGGCGACCCCGAAGCTATCGCCGCAGTCGACCGCCGAACCGGAGCGGTTCGCTGGCGAGCGTCGGGCGTCCGACACACCGAGGCTGGTGTCGCCGTCGCTGGCGACCGCGTCTACTACTGCGCCGACCGAATGCTGCTCGCGCGTCGCTTCGACACCGGCGACCTCGTTTGGTCATTCGGCCCCACTCCCCGCGTCTCGCTCGGTTGGACGCCGGTCGTCGCCGGGAACGTCGTCTATGCCCTCGCAGAGCATCGCGCCGAAAACGGCCGCCCGAACTATCTCTACGCGTTGGATGCAGCCTCTGGGCGGGTCCGTGGGTCGGGGCGAGTCTCACGCTCCGCGACCGTGTCTGGGCTCGCAGTCGTCGACGGCGCGGGCTACGTCGGACTCGGGAGCGGCGAACTCCTGTGTCTCGAAGCCTGCGATGTCTCGGTCCTCGGGCGCTGTGTTAGGAACGGATAAAACAGGAGTCAGCGCGGCTTGTCAGGGTTCGGAGCGGGGGTAAGTCGGACCCAGTGCGGCGTTTCAGGGCTGCGGCAGGTCCACTTCTTCGCCGTCGGCGTAGACTGTCGGGTCGCGGACGATACCGTCGAGGTGGAGCGGTGCGTCAGTGTCGCCGCCGATGCCCGCGTCGTCGCCGATGGCGATGTGGATGGTTCCGGCGGCCTTCTCGTCGAGGAGGACCGAGCCCACGAGGTCGGTCACGCCGACGTTGGTCCCGATGCCGATTTCGGCGAGGTTGTACGCGTCTTGTCCGACTTCCTCGGCGGCCTCCTCGACCTGCTCGCGGATGTCGTCGTCCGAGATGTGAGTGACGTAGCCGTCTTCGACCTCGAAGCTGAGTTCCTGACCCTCGTCGAGGAGGCCGTGGGGCATCATCGTCCCGTCTACGACGAAGGTCCCGGTCGCGGACTCGGGACTGAGGAAAATCTCGCCCGCGGGGAGGTTCGAGAACGACCCGGACTCGGCGATAGAGCCGGTGTCGGCGAGCCATTCGCGGTCACCGCGGACGAAGGTGATATCCGTTCCCTTCTCGGTGGTGACGCGCACCTCGTCGGCGTCGCCGACGGCGTCGAGCATCTCCTTACTGTGGTCGTAAATCGCGTCGTAGTCGGCGTCGAGACCCGTGACGAACACCTCTTCTGTGATTCCAGGAAGGGTCGCACCGCGGGCACCGGCCTCGCAGGCGTCACCGCGTGCGCGGGTGTGACTGAGGCTCTTCGTCGTTGGCGCGAGGAAGGCGTCGGCGTCGGCCATCGCCGCCGCGACTGGGGCAGGTGGTTCCTCACCGTGCTGGTTCCCCGGCGGGTAGCGGATGATAGCGGCGTCGTCGGTCACTTCGCTTGCGACTTCGTAGAGAGCCTCGCCGATGCGCTGGCGCGTGTCGTCGGTGACGACGACGAGCGATTCGTCGGCTTGCAGGTCGAGACACTGGTGGACCGCCGTCTCGCTGGCGGCGCGGAGGTCGGAGTCGTCGATTGCCATGGTCGAACGTGTGATAGCGGTCCGGTTAGGCGTTCCCATCCGTGAGTCAACTGTGGGTTCGTTTCTGCTCGCCACCATGCGGTCGGCGAATTTTGCCAGTCAATCACCTCGACATTCTCGCCGGGAGTTGTCCAACGACTCACTCACATTGGAGTTAATTTCTACTCACTAACCATCGAAATAACTATGGTCGGCTACGGCCGTGTTTCAGCCATGATACGAGTGGGTGTCAACGGCTACGGTACAATCGGAAAGCGCGTCGCCGACGCGGTCGAGGCGCAGCCCGACATGGAAATTATCGGCGTGGCCAAGACCCAGCCCAACTTCGAAGCGCACACTGCAGTCAAACGCGGCTACCCGATGTACGCCGCCATCCCCGAACGTGCTCCGTTGTTCGCCGAAGCTGGCATCGAGGTCGCCGGTGAAGTCGACGAACTCGTCGCGGAAGCGGACATTATCGTCGACTGCACGCCCTCCGGAATCGGGGAGCAGAACCGAGAACTGTACGAAACCCACCACACGCCCGCCATCTTCCAGGGCGGCGAGAGTGCGGACGTCGCGGACGTGAGCTTCAACGCTCGCTCGAACTTCGACGCCGCACGTGACGCCGACTACGTCCGCGTCGTCTCCTGTAACACGACTGGACTCTCTCGCGTCATCGCCCCGCTCGAAGAGGAGTACGGCGTCGAGAAGGTACGCGCAACACTGGTTCGCCGTGGCGGTGACCCGGGACAGAACTCTCGCGGACCAATCAACGACATCCTCCCGAACCCAATCAAAGTTCCTTCGCACCACGGCCCTGACGTCAAGACCATTTTCCCCGACCTCGAAATCGACACGCTCGGACTGAAAGTCCCAGCGACGCTCATGCACGTCCACGCGCTGAACGTCACGCTCGGCGACGACGTGACGGGCGCGCACGTCCGCCAACTGCTCGAAGACGAAGACCGCATCTACGTCATTCCGGAAGGGCTCGGCATCGACGGTGCAGGGAAGCTCAAGGACCTCGCACTCGACGCCGGCCGCCCGCGTGGCGACCTCTGGGAGAACTGCGTGTGGGGCGAATCCATCGGCGTGAACGGCCGCGACCTCTATCTGTTCCAGGCCATCCACCAGGAATCCGACGTGATTCCGGAGAACGTCGACGCTATTCGCGCGATGTTCGACCTCGAAGACAAAGAGACCAGCATGCAGCGCACCGACCGCCAACTCGGCGTCGGTATCACTGGCGACCCTTCTGGGTTCTCTGAGCAGGCGCGCGCGGAGTTCGCTGACGACGACTAGTCGGCGAATCGCCTGTTCAGTTCTCGGATTTCGCGTTTCGGTTCTCGCGTTTCGTTCTCAATTCTCGCATCCCGCTTACAGCCGCTCGAACGACACGTTTCCCGTCCCGAGGTCGACGACCGCGACGTGGAAGTCGTCGTCAGCGCCCGAAATCGGAAGTCCGCCAGGGTTGAGGTGCGTCGTCTTCCCGTGGTGTTCGACCACCCGTTCGTGGGTGTGACCCCGGAGGACGTAGTCGTAGGACCCCGATTCAATAAGTGCGTCCACCAACCCCGCTTCGGTGCCGTGGTAGACGGCTATCTCCTCGCCATCGAGCGTCAGGTGTGCGAAATCGTCGTGGTAGGTGCCGAACGACTCGACGATTTCTCGGAGTTTCCACTCGCCGTCGTTGTTTCCGCGGACCGCGTGGAAGTCGAAGCCCGCGTCGAACGGGGTCGCAGAGAAGGGCGAGACGATGTCGCCGCAGTGGACGACCACGTCCACGCTTTCCGCTTCGAAGTACGCTACCGCCGCCTCGACGTAGTCGAGGTTGTCGTGCGTGTCGGAGACGACGCCGAGTTTCATGTCTCTCGATTCGGCGGCATCGGGTATCAACGTTCGGCGAGTCGGATGACAGTCAGAAAAACCGCGTCCGAGTAACGTCGTCAGTCCTGAGTCAGCACTTCGACGCCAGCCAGCGGCGCGCCCGTCAGCGCGCGGATGTAAGCACCGCCAGCGATGGAGACGTGGCCGAAGTCGTCCTCGTCCATGCCGTACATCTCGATAGCGCGGGAGGTGTCGCCGCCGCCGACGACGGAGAAGCAGTCGGTCTCGGAGATGGCGCGGAGGACGCCGACAGTCCCGGCAGAGAAGCGCTCGTCTTCGAACAGACCGAGTGCGCCCTTCACGAAGACAGCCTCGGAGTCGCGGATGACGTGGTCGTACGTCTCGACCGTCTCGGTACCAACGTCGAGATAGGCGCGGTCTTTCTCGTCGATGTCGGAGACGGTGATTTCCGCGCGCTCGTCCTCGTCGTCTTCGTACGCGAGGTCCGCGGCGAGCGTAATCTGGTCGCCGCGCTCGTCGAGGAGCGATTCGATGGTCTCGCGGTTGGCCTCCCACTGGTCGTCGAAGAAGTCCATGCCGTCAAGGTCGAAGCCGACGTCGTGGCCCGCGGCGCGGAGGAACAGTTCGCCCGCGATACCGCCGAGCAGGAAGCGGTCGACTTTGTCGCCGAGGTTGTTCATCACGTCGATGACGTCGGTGGCTTTCGTCCCGCCGACGACCATCGTGACCTGCCCGTCGAACTCGCGTGTCGCAATCGAGGAGTTCGCTTCGTACTCGGTCTGCATCACGCGACCCGCGTAGGCGGGCAGTTCGAGCGCGAAGCCGACGAGAGAGGCGTGGGACCGGTGGGCGGCGGAGTAGGCGTCGTTGATGTAGGCGTCGAACAGGGGCGCGAGCGTCTGAACGAACTCGGTGTCGGCTTTGACTTCGGGGGCTTCTTCGGGGAGTTCCTCGTCGCACATCCGGGTGTTTTCGAGGAGGAGAACCTCGCCTGCGGACAGCGACTCGATGGCGTCGATGGCCTCGTCACCGAAGGTGTCGGCGACGAACTGGACGTCGCGGTCGATGTGCTTGGCGAGGATGGCGGCGTGCTGTTCGAGCGAGACGAAATCGTCCCCGCCGGGGCGACCCTGGTGGGCCATCAGGACGACTCGGTGGCCGCCCTCGGCGAGTTCGCGGACCGTCTCGGCGTGACGGTCGAAGCGGCGGTTGTCCTGTACCTCGCCGTCTTCGACGGGAGAATTGAGGTCGAGTCGGACGAGGACGCGCTGTTCTGGGTCGAGGTCGTCGAGGGTGTTGAACATCAGGTGAGAGAACGAAGAGGTGTTACTTAGTGGTGGTCGGGTTGGACCGAAGGCGTGGACTGTTCGGTCGGTGTCGCGGTCGAATCCGAAACGGGTGTCGCGGCCGAGTCGGCGGCCGAGTCGTGGACGTGGTTACTGGTGCGTGATGAAGTGTGCGACGTCGAGCATCCGGTTGGAGAAGCCGTACTCGTTGTCGTACCACGTCAGAATCTTGTAGAGACCGCCGTCGTTGACCTGGTTCGTCGTGTTGAGGTCGACGGTGCTGGAGAACGGCAGGCCGAGGATGTCACGCGAGGTGACTTCGTCGTCCGTGTAGCCGAGGACGCCAGCGAGCGGGCCGGAGTCGGCGGCGGCGCGGAAGGCGTCGTTGATTTCCTCGACGGACGGCTTGTCTTCGAGCCGGACGACGAGTTCCGTGAGCGACCCGTTCGGAACAGGGACGCGAATCGCCATCCCGTCGAGCTTGCCGTCGAGCTGGGGCAGAATCTCGGTCGCCGCCTGTGCGGCACCGGTCGTCGTGGGGACGATGTTCTCGGCGGCGGCGCGCCCACGACGCTGCTTGGCGTGCGGGCTGTCGATGAGGTTCTGGCTGCCCGTGTAGGCGTGGACGGTCGTCAGGAGACCGTTCTCGATGCCGAACTCCTCGTCGAGCACCTTCGCGACCGGCGTGACGGAGTTGGTCGTACAGGAGGCGTTCGAGACGATGTCTTCGCCCTCGTACTCGTCGTGGTTGACACCGTAGACGAGCTGCTTGACCGGTTCGTCGCCCTTCGGCGGGGCGGAGATGACGACCTTGTCAGCACCGGCTTCGAGGTGCGCCGAGGCGTCCTGCTTCGTTCGGAAGATGCCCGTACATTCGAGGGCGACGTCCACGTCGAGTTCGTCCCACGGCAGTTCTGCCGGGCTCTGGACGTTGTAGAGGCCGACGGACGTGCCGCCGATAGTCAGCGAGTCGCCGTCGCGTTCGACGCCGTCGAGACGACCCATGACGGAGTCGTACTTCGCGAGGTACGCCATGTCGTCGAAGTCCATGACGTCGTTGATAGCGACGAGGTCGACCTTCGGGTTCTCCTGTACGGCACGGAAGATGTTCCGACCGATTCGGCCGAACCCGTTGAGTGCCACCCGCACCACGTCCGACTCGTCCACGCTCTCGTCCGCGTTGAGGTAAGAAATTTCACTCATGTTCGAGTAGTTTCCAGCTAGATATCCAGGTGCCAACAGTATATCTGTTTCGGAAAACGCAGAGAATCAAGCGGGAGCTGTCGTCTCCGCACAACCATACACAAAAATCAATCAAAATCAAACAAACCGCTCTACTCTTCGGCAGACGGCGAAGCGGTCGTCAGTGGCCGCATGAACCCTGTTCGTGCCGATTCTCCGAGATGTGACTGTCGCGGACAGAAACGTTATAACCTCCCATTCCATAGCGGCCCCCATGGTCAGAGACGACCGCGACGACCCGTTCGACAACATCTTCGACGAAATCGAACGGATGATGAACGACATGACGAGAGGCGACGCCGGATTCGCCTCCGAAACCCACATCCACGTGTACGATGAGGGTGACGTGCTTCGACTCGTCGCGGACCTCCCGGGCGTCGATAAAGACGCAATCGACCTCAAGTGCGACGGTGAAACGTTGACAATCAGCGCCGCCGGAGACCGCCGCGAGTACGACGAACGTGTCCGCCTCCCCGCACACGTCGACGAACACTCCGCGAGCGCCACCTTCAACAACGGCGTCCTGCAGGTCACGTTCGACCGCGCTGAGGACTCCGCCGAAATCGACGTCGAGTAACGCGCTCGCCGCCGGAACGGCCGATTTACGACTTCTTTGCGACCCGCTCGACCAGCGCCGCCAGTCTGTCGAAAAAGCCCGCTTCGTACTTCGCGTCGTCGTCGATAGTAGGTCGTGCATTCGTCTCCGAGACGACGACCCGGCCGTCAGATTCGAGGAGGTCAACGCCGAGATAGCGAATCCCGAGTTCGTCGGCGACCGACTCGGCCAGTTGCCGGTGTCGGTCTGGGAGTTCGATGCCGACTGCCTCGGCTCCCCGGTGAACGTTGTGTTTCCATCGCCCCTCGTCTCGCGCGCCTTCGGGTAAGCGACGTTCGACTGCGCCGACGACCCGACCGTCCAGTACCATCACGCGATAGTCGCGGGCGTCCGGCAGCCACTCTTGGACGAGATACGATTTGTCGCCGGTGGCGCGATAGTCGTGGACGAGATTCAGGTGGTCGACGAGACCGAGCAGTGAGTCGGGGTCGTGGGCCTTCGCGATTCCGGTGCCGCGGGTCGTCGAGTTCGGTTTGACGACGACCGGGTAGTCGATATCGGCGTCGGCGACGGCCCGGAGGAGTTCCTCACCGTCGGTCGGATTCGAGACGTACACGCTCTCCGGGACCGGAAGTCCAGCACGAGAGAGTCGTGCAATAACGTCCGCCTTGTTCCGCGACGTGAGCACGTCCTCGCGAGTGTTCACCCACGGGATGTCGTGTCGGGCGGCGACGACACCACCTTCCATCGCGCGCGTGGGGAAGACGAACCCGACATCGAACTCGTCGCTCGGGGGGCGACCGAGGTCGAGCGCGAACTGCTTGGCGCGCAGGTGACCCACCTCGATACCGCGCGCCGCGAGTGGCTCGCGCATCCGCTCGAACGTCTCGCTGCTGGTCGTGACGGCCAGCCGAAGCATACGCTACGAGGGGCAGCGCCGGGTCAAAAAGTGGCTGGTTCGTGGCGAACTTACGCGACGAGCAGTTCTTCGCCGCGCTCGACGACGATGCGGCACGGCGGCGACATCTTGTTGTACGCACGGCGGAAGGCGTCCTTCGCGGTTGCGGCGTCTTCGACGTCGCAGTAGATGGTGAAGACCTTCTCGCCCTTGGGGATGCGAGCGGCGGTACCGACGACCTTACCGAACGACTGGCGCATCCCGTCGGAAACACGGTCTGCACCGGCACCGGTTGCCTGCTTGTTCTCGCGGATGACGTGGTGCGGGAACTTGCGCAGGACCATCTTGTACTGCTTCTCGCCGGCGTTCTTGAGCATCGTACGGTTCGCCGACAGACGTGCGGATTCGAGCGAACCGTGGCGAATCTGGACGTCCTCGTCGACGATCAGGCTGATCTCGACGGGGTAGTCCTCGGGGTCCGCCTGCAGGTCGCCCATGTTGTGCTGTGCGATTTTGGAACCGGGAATGCCCGTGATGTACTCGCGTCGCGTGTACGCCGGGTTCTTGATCTCCCGGTACATAGAGGCGGGTTTGTCTGACATAGTTACTTGTGAGGTGTGAGGGTCACACGGGCTAAAAACGCTTCGAAGCGTCGTTCGGACGCCTCGTCGTGTGATTTTCTCACATGCACTCCCCCGCCGAACCGAATCGACGTGTTCCTGACACAACTCGTGGCTCGTGATACCGATGAACAGTCTTATCAGATTTCCTCACTTCGTTTCGGACGATGTTGCTCGTCTGCGACACCATGCCGTCGGACGGTCCGACGTACTTCACGGACGCCCTCGTCACCATGGCGCTCGACGGGCGTGAGGGCGTCGTCCACTCGATACCCGATGCGGGCCTCCCGGCACTTTCGGGTGTCGACGCAGCCATCGTCACCGGGAGCACCGCAGGTGTCTACGAGGCCGACGACCGGCCGTGGATTGACGGTGCCAAAAAGCTCGTCCGCGACCTCGCTGCACGAGAGATTCCCACACTCGGCGTCTGCTTCGGCCACCAACTCGTCAACGACGCCTTCGGTGGCAGGGTCGAAGCGGGCGACCAACAACGCGGGCTGGTCGATGTCGAATTCGACGACGACCCGCTTTTCGGCGGCCTCTCCGAACGAATCCCGCTCGTCCACGGCGACTACGTGGTCGAGCCGGGTGACGGCATGGAGGTCATCGGCTCGGCAGACTACTACGACCACCTCGCGACCCGACACGAGTCGCTCCCGGTCTGGACCGTCCAGTACCACCCCGAGTTCACGGCGTCACTGCTCGACCGTGTTGCAGACGACTTCGGCTGGCCGGACACGGACGGCGAACGGGACTTCTCGGACGTGAACGCGGCACAGACCGTCGACAACTTCGCGCTCGTGGCCGGTCTCGACTGATTACTCTTCTTCTTCCTCGGTTTCTGGTCCACTCTCGTCGTTAGCCTCGGGCGGCCGCTCGCCTGTCTCCGGGTCGAGCGCGACGAATTCCAGTCCCTCACGGTCGAGTAGCTCCGCGGCTCGGTCCGTGACTGACGGGGCGACCAGAATGCCGCGAATCGTCTCGCCGTCGCCGAACTCGCGGTGGAACGCGTCTACGTACCGGCGGAGTTGGCTCGCCGCGGCGGGGCCGACCCGCCTTCGCTTTAACTCCACGACGACGGGATTCCCGTCGGCGTCCTCACCGAAGATGTCGACCGGGCCAGCGTCGCTCTGGCGCTCGGTTTCGAGTGGTTCGAACCCGGTTTCGAGGATGTCGGGGTCCGAGAGGATGTGCTGTCTGAGGTCTTCTTCGCTGCCGAACAGTTCGAGGTCGCTTCGGTCGTCGACGGCGTAGGTCGAACACTGGTCGACGCGCTCGAAGAACACGTCGAGTCGTTCGTCTGGATTCGAGCGCGTGCTTCGAACGCGGAGGCGACCGTCGCGGACGCTGGCGGTGTGTTCGCACCCCGGCGGTTGCCAGTTGACGGGCGTTCGCTTCTCGTCGGTGTGGACGAGGATGGAGCCGTCCGGTTTCAGAACCACCAGCCGGTCTCCGGGGCCGAGTTCACTCGTCGCGCGACCGTCGTAATCCACCGTACAACGACCGAACACCGTAATCATGTCTTCGCGCTCGAAGGCGGCTTCGAGATGGACGAGCGCGTCGCGGTGGGTCGGCCGGTGAAGTGTGTTCACCGTCATCCGGATGTCGTCGTGCGGTTCGTCGCCACAGGGGATAAACACCGCGTCGTCGCCCGAGGCGTGGGAGTCGATGCTACGCTTATGTCACCCCCATGCGTATATGTACCATGGCCCCCGAATATCCAGAGAGCAATCGAGTCGAGATGACCGACTCGGAAATCGACCGCATGCTCCGAGACCACGGCGTCGGCGTGCTCTCGTTTGCTGACGAGGGTGTCGCGTATGGCATCCCCATCTCCTTCGGCTACGATGAAGAGCGAAGCAAGCTCTACTTCGTTTTCCTCCGCCCTGGAGACTCCTCGAAGAAGTCCGACTTCGCCGAGGAGACCGCGCGAGCGAGTTTCACCGTCTGGGAAGCGCCGTCGCGGTTCGAGTGGCGAAGTATCGTCGCCGAAGGTGAACTCCACCACATTGAGGACGACGACTGGGAGCGCGTCAACGAGATTCTCGAAGACAACGCCTGGTTCCCGAGTCTGTTCTCTGAGACCTCTCCCATGCAGGATATGCTCGGGTGGGAACTCCGTATCGACCACTGCTCCGGCCTCCAGCGACGACAGGCGTGAGACGCCCGTCTGCGCGGAGCGAACGCACTGCCGCAGTTGCTCTTTTATTTCGCCACCCGTCGTATCGAGTGTGAATCGCTCGCAGTGGTACGCTCTGGCTGTCGTCGCCATCGGGGAGCTATTTGTCATGTCGCTGTGGTTCAGCGCCAGTGCAGTGGCTCCGCAACTGGCAGTCGAATGGGGGCTGACGCTCAGTCAGGCAGCGTGGCTGACGACGGCCGTCCAACTCGGATTCGTCGTCGGCGCGCTCGCCTCTGCGGCGCTTACCCTCTCTGACATCGTTCCTCCGCGATATCTCCTCGCGGGGTCTTCACTGGTCGGTGCTGCTGCGACAGTCGTGCTCGGAACCGTCGTCGAAACGCCAGCAGTGGCGCTGTCGCTGCGGTTTCTCACGGGTGTCGCTCTCGCCGGTGTCTACCCACCCGGAATGAAGCTCGTCGCGGGGTGGTTCCGCGAGGGGAGGGGGCTCGCAATCGGGGCCCTCATCGGCGCGCTCACTGTCGGCTCCGCCCTGCCGCACTTACTCCGTGCTGTCGGCGGTATCGACCGTCCCCGACTCGTCCTCCTCGGGGCAGCGACTCTCGCAACTGTCGGCGGGCTTCTCGTTCTTCGCGTCCGTCCCGGCCCGTACCAGTCGCCTGCGGCACCGTTCGACCCCGCGGCGGTTCGGCGCATCCTCCGCGACCCGCCGACGCTCCTCGCCAACACGGGCTACTTCGGGCACATGTGGGAACTCTACGCCGTCTGGACGTGGCTTCCGGTGTTTCTCACGCTCGCGTTCGACGCCTCTTCCCACCCGCAGGCGACTCCCGAGGCAGCCGCCCTCACCGCGTTCGGTGCGATTGCCATCGGTGGCGTTGGTGCACTCGTTGCGGGCCGCGCCGCCGACATCTGGGGCCGGACCACCGTCACGGCCCTAAGTATGGTCGGAAGCGGTCTCGCCAGCCTCCTCGCAGGTCTCGTCTTCGGTGCGTCGCCGCTCGTCGTCGTCCCCTTCGTCCTCGGGTGGGGGTTCGCCATCGTCGCCGACTCGGCGCAGTTCTCTGCGGCCGTCTCGGAACTTGCGGACCCCAGCTACCTCGGAACTGCGCTCACGCTCCAGACGGCCTTCGGGTTCCTCCTGACCGTCGTTTCGATTCAACTCACGCCCGTCGTCGCCACCCTCGTCGGTTGGCAGTGGGCGTTCGCGCCGCTCGCTGTCGGCCCTGCTATCGGCACGTTCGCGATGTTGCGTCTACGTGGTCACCCCGACGCAACGAAGTTGGCCGGTGGGCGAGGGTGATTCCCCCGAGCGTCGAGCAGCGATGTTCCGCCCTCTTTTTGCACCCCTACTTAAACCACCCCGGATAGCGCGGGACTGGATACCTCCGGCATACGGCCGTCAATAGAAGTATGAACTCGTCGTCTCTCTCCGTCGGTGGTGTCGCGGCTCACAACTCCCAGAACGCTGACCCTGGCGTCGTCCTCTCCGCCCTCAGCGACGACGATAGCCGGCGTATCCTCGCCGCCTGTGACGAACAGGCGATGACTGCTCAGGAGTGCGCAGACGCCTGTGACGTGCCGCTTTCGACGGTGTACCGGAAGCTTGGCACGCTCTCCGATGCGTCCCTCCTCGAAGAGAGTCGCCGGATTCAGGCGGCGAATCACCACCCCCGCGAGTACTCGACGAGCTTTGACACGCTCTCGCTGTCGCTCGCGGCTGGCAGCGACGTCGCAGTCGAGTTCCGTAACGTTGCGACCGACGGTGGGTCGACCACCGAGGAGCGCTGAGTGAGATGGCCGCCCGCAACTCCACGGACTCGCTGGGTGACTTGTTCGTCTCTGTCACCGGCCAGTCGACGCTCACGGAGGAACAAGAGACTGACACGCGTTCAGGCTACGAACTCGGTACGGCCGACATCGAACTGATGCGGGACATCTCGATTACTGTCCGTGAAACGGGGTTAGAAGACGCACTCGCGTCACCAGAGGTTGATTAATCATGACTGACTCACAACAAGAATACGAATTCACTTGCCCGGAGTGTGGACAACGGTTCGAAGTAAACGGTGGAATGCGAGACGCGCTCTTGGAACGAGGCTGTCCGGTCTGTGCTGCGACCGTCCCCAACGACGCGTTTTCGGCAGCGATGACGTAGTGAGGTTCCCCAACGGCGGCATCGTGTCGTTCCCCACGATGTCGTGACATCGGAGAGTCACACACCTCGACCGGAGTTCCCACCGCCGGAGAAACAGCAGGCTACATATACTACGACTTACCGTACTACAAACTACTATGACCGACAGCGCGGACTACACCTTCGAGTGCCCGGAGTGTGGCGAGTCCATGATGGTCAACGCCTCCATGCGGGACGCGCTCATCGACAACGGGTGTGTCATCTGTGGGTCGACCGTCTCACAGCAATCGTTTTCCACCGCGTGAGCAGTCGGCGCGCTTTTCCTCATCGCTTCGGGCTGGCCTGCGGTTTGCTCCCGGGCCCGTCGCCCGTGACACAAGGATAACAGTGATTACTTGTCACCCCAGTTTGAGGGGTATAACAGATGTCTTTGGACCAGCAGACTGAACTCTCGTCTGACGCTATCGACGAGCTTTTGGCCCGGCACGAGACCGGTGTGCTGACGCTCGCCAGGAGTGACGAGCCATACGCGATTCCTATTTCCTACGGGTACGACCCCGAATCGAATCGATTCTACCTCCGTCTCGTCTCGACACCCGAAAGCGAGAAACGGCAGTTCCTGACGTCGTCGCCACAAGCTCGCCTCGTCATCTACGAAGAGGAGGGCCGGACCTACCGGAGTGTCATCGCTGAAGGGACGCTCAACCAAGTCGACCCCGACGAGATGACTGTCGAACACATCGTCCAGTACGGGGATGCAAAGCGACCACTGTTCGAAATCTGGGGCGAGACGAAGCGTAACCTCGATATCCAGCTCTTCGAACTCGACGCCGAGACGCTAAGCGGCCGTAAGGTCGTCGTTGACGAAGACGAAGAATGAGGCAGTGGTGGAACGACCCACTCGAACGCTTCTCCACCGAACACCGCTCCACTGAACGTCTCTTCACCCGAAACACTCGGCTCTTGAGTCTTGACGTAACCGCCCGCCGGGACCCGCAAACTCAAGTACGTCGCCAGCCGAATCGGGCGTAGTGCGATGCCTGCTGGGATACGTGCGACAGTCGAGTTCAACTCGCCATCTATCTGCCCGATTACGGCGGTTGCGTACGCGACCGACTCGACCGTACACTCGGTTTCGACGAGTGTCGCACCCACGCCCGACACCGTCAGCATCTCTGAATTCGTCGTCGACTCCGAGGACGTTCCCGACGACATTCCCGTCGAATCTGTCTTCTCCTACGGTGACACGCACGTCTACCGAATCGAACACGACGGGAGTGCCAACTGTCCGTGTGAGTGTCTCGGCGAGTTCGGGTGCCCAATCGACCGCTATTTCACCGCCCGCGGGTCGCTCACGCTCGTCTTTCACGCGAGCGACTATGACCAACTACAGGCGGTCATCGGCGAACTCCGCGACCGGTACCCCGACGTAGATATCAAGCGACTCGTCCGCTCTCCGACGGGAGAGGCTGCCGAGGACAACGTCTTCGTCAATCGCGGGAAACTCACCGACCGCCAGTTAGAGGTTCTCCAGACTGCCTACGAGATGGGCTATTTCGAACGCCCGCGACGGGCCAACGCCACTGAAGTTGCCGAAACGCTCGGCATCAACCAATCGACGTTCGCCGAACACCTCGTCGCCGCCCAGTCGAAATTACTCGAAGATATTCTCGAAGAAGGGTCCTGACTACTCCAGTCCACTCTGTCCTCAATCGCCCCTCGACGCGGGGGTATATAAACCACCCCTGCTATCGGGGATGACCGTTCGTTCCGGTTTAGCGAGTTCGTTGGAGTATGAGTCAGGCAACGCTTCCGCCGTCTGTTCGTTCGCACACTAGTGGGTCTCCGTCCGAAGTCGTCGACGACCAGGAGACCATCGACGTCCTCTTCGAGACGCTCGACGACCCTGACTGCCGACGTATTCTCGACGTGACCGAGGGGAATCCGATGTCCGCGAGCGAACTCGCCGAGGCGTGTGAATTGCCGCTCTCGACGACCTATCGGAAACTCGACCGACTCACCGATTCCGACCTCGTCTCCAAGGAACTCCGTATCTGCCGGTCTGGGAAGCACACTTCCGAGTACGAACGCGCTATCGACGACGTGACGGTTTCTGTCTCTCCGTCCGGGTTGGAAGTGCGACTTTCGTTCGTCGACAACTGAGTTCGCTGAGGGCTGTACGCCGGGTGAAGAAAACGTTTCGACGGGGTGGAGAGGCGTTACGCGATACCGGCGGTACTAGCCGAGCGGGAGGGCGAGATTCCGGTGACCTTCCCGAACGCGCTGCCGAACATGTAGAACACAGAGACGTTGACGTAGAACTGGACGGTCGGGACGAGAATGATTCCGATGCCGAACGTGAACGTCACCAGTGCGCTCGTGAGTAGCTGCGCGACGAACGCGATGCCGAACGGGATGAGCCACGCGATGAGGTAGTCGAAGCTCAGAAGCACGTCTTTCAGAAGCGAGAAGTCGAACGCTGCGCCGATGCTGTCTTCGACGGCCATGTTCGTGAGCGCGGCAGGGACGAGGTAGTACAGGACGAACAGTCCGACGAAGCTCGCCAAGAGGCCGATGACACCGACGCCGCCGAGGATGCCTGCAGCGGCGTCGTTTCCGCTACTCGCACCACCGGCGCTGAGAGTCAAACTGACACCGATGAGCGCGAAGGGCAGGATTCCGTACACCAGTGTGACGACGACTCCCTTGAGACCGTCGACGAACATTTTCCCCCAATCGTCGAACTCTGGAGGCTCTGGTTCGTTGCGTGCAGTATATTCGAGGACGCGAACGAGATACCCGAACAGCAAGAACATCGGGATGACCAAGATGCTCCCGGCAACGAGCAGTGAACCGATAACGATGCGACCGAGTGTGTTGTCCCCAGAGAGGGGATAACTCAGACCATCTTCTAACATTTGCAACTGATTGATTTATTCTCATTCATTTAAATGTTCGACTTGCTAGACTATCTTGAGTAATTTATTTTTCACCGAGAAATAATGGCTGTTCCCGTGGAATGGGCACTGCTATCTGTGTTGGACAGCCACTCTTCGACACGAAGTCGCCGCAAAGTTCCGCTATCAGCTTTCTGTGTCCTTCCGTGCAATACGTACGCTGTCGTTCACAGGGAGGGGGCTGTTTCCCGGATTTGAACCTCGGTCGCTCACTGCGTTCGCTCCCTGGTTCAGAATCCGGTCGGGTCGAACTTTCAGAACCCGCCACGCTCGCTTCGCTCGGTGGTCGGGTTCAGAGAAGTGCCGCCTCCCGGATTTGAACCGGGGACAGCTCGATCTTCAGTCGAGTGCTCTCCCAGTCTGAGCTAAGGCGGCGCAACTTGGAAGAAGCACAGGGACGAAAAAACGATTTCGAATTCCGCCTACGTGTCGGTCGGTTCCCACCCGGTCACGTCGCTCGGAACCAACTCACCGTTGACGTGCCAGTCCCGCGGGCGCAACGCCACGCCACCGATTGTCGCGTAGAACCCGGCGACCAGCGCGACGACGACGTTGCCGGGGATGCCTCCCACGCCAGCACTCGCGACCAGACTCGCCTGGTCGGCGTATGCGGTCAACTGGATGACCCACGCGACGAGCATCACGAGAAACAGCGGGAGGTAGACACGCCGGAGTCGGTGGGCGAGCGCCTCCTCGAACGGTATCTTCAGATTGGGCGTCCGGTAGTCGTCACCGAGTTTCTGTCGCCAGTTGTCGTCGACGACGCCACCCTCCGGGTCGAGCGCGTAGGCGAAGACGTTCTGTTGGAACATGCGCACTCGCGACCGCCAGATGTCGTACGCGCGGAACCGACGCGCCTCGATACAGAGGAAGATGCTCAGCGTCACGACGCCGAGTAGGATGATGTAGTGCGGGTGGTTCTGTGCGGAAAACGACCACGTGAGGATACCGGCCATCAGCGTGATTGCCCAGTTGCTCGTCCGGTCTAAGCGCTCGCGCCAGGACTTCATTCGGTGGATTTCACCACGGTATAGGTGGGCGAACGACGACCCTGGCCCCATCGACTCCTCGAAGACGCCTGCACCGATGTGTGAGTCGGGTGGCGACGGTGATTCTGGTGACTCCCCCTCGTCAGACATTGTTGTTCTATTTATGCAATACTGTCGGAGAATATGAGCCTTCTGCCTTCGCGGTGGTCCGACGTACACTGCACAACTGCTTCGGGGTGCAGCCGCCGAGCGTTGCCACTCACGGATGGTAGAAAATGTCTCAGAACTCGATACTCCTACCGCTGCGTGAATCTCCGCGAGTTACAGTCGCTCGAGGTTCTTCGCGCGCGGGCCCTTCGGGGCGTCTTCGATTTCGAATTCGACTTCCTGTCCCTCTTCGAGGTCCGGGCCGCCGATGTCTTCCATGTGGAAGAACACGTCGTCGTCCGCGTCGTCTGTCGAGATGAAGCCGTAACCGCCGGTGTCGTTGAAGAAGTCAACCTTACCTTTCGCCATTGCCTTTGTATGGGGGTCCCACGGACGGTTAATCTTTCCGCATACTCGACCGTCGGGTCATGACGAGGAACAGTTCGCGAGTACCGCCGCTCAGGAGTGTGAAAAACCGAAGAAAGTCCGTTCGTCTGTGAGAGTACCGCGTGGAACTGAAACCTGCTTAGAGGCGGGTGACGTTCTTCGCGCGGGGACCCTTGGGGGCCTGTTCGATGTCGAATTCGATTTCTTGTCCCTCTTCGAGGTCCGGGCCGCCAACATCTTCCATGTGGAAGAACACGTCGTCGTCCGCGTCGTCAGTAGAGATGAAACCGTAACCGCCAGTGTCGTTGAAGAAGTCAACCTTACCTTTCGCCATTGCTTTTGGATAGCCGCACGACGCACTCATAAGTCTTGTGAAGCTGTGAACGAACGAAGCCGATATGCAGCCCCGAATACAACTTATCTAGGGAAATCCGCTCCTAGTTGGACGAGTGTTTCTTCAAGCGACTAACAACCAGCCTCTTCGACGCTGATTTGGGTTACTTCTTTTTCTTCCCGAATCTCTAACTCTCGTCCCCCGAATCTGCACCTCAGTTTCCGTTCGCGGGGACGGGGGACAGCTTGACCTTCAGTCGAGGTTAATGGATGGTAATTTCGCCGAAAAAGTATGCCACCTCCCCGATTTGAACCTCGGTCGCTCACTGCGCTCGCTCCCTGGTTCAGAATTCGGTCGGGCCGAACGTACAGAACCCGCCACGCTCGCTTCGCTCGGTGGTCGGGTTCAGAGAAGTGCCGCCTCCCCGATTTGAACTACGCCCGGAAATGCTCGCTTCGCTGCGCGTTCCAGGTCTACTTCAAATCCGGTCGGGAGCATTTTCACTGCTCACGACTCGGTCGCGTTGCTTCCTCGGTAGTTCGCAGGAAAATGCCGCCTCCCCGATTTGAACGGGGGACAGCTCGATCTTCAGTCGAGTGCTCTCCCAGTCTGAGCTAAGGCGGCTCGCATTCTTCCGAAGCCGGAGCCAGTCAAAAAGACTTTCGAATCGGCCGTCGGCGTCGGGTCACCGATAGCGACCGTTCATGGCGGCCGAGCGCCCGCGTTCGACGCGAGTTCGGATGCCTTTCAGCATCTTCCGTTCCATGAGGAACTGTATCGGCTCGGTGACGAGGCGATTCATCACTCGCCCGTACAGTGTCTCGGAACGCCCGCGGAATCGAATAACGAGCCTCGTCGCTCCGGGGGCGACCTCGTGCAGTGCGAAGGTCCACGTCGCGTCACTCTCGCCGGTTTCCCAACCGGGCGCACTCAACACGAGACTTTCTCCAGGATTGACGACCGCGACGTGGAACGAGGGAAGTCCCGACCCACGCGGACCGAGCCGCACCTCGTCTCCAATGTCGAGTTGCTGCTGATTGGCGTGATTGCCCCCGGCAGTGTCTATCTGCAATCCGAAGAGACTCTCCAGTCGTTCGTAACTGTAGAATCCGCTGCGGCCCTGTCCCATCTGCACCAACCACGGCCAGACCGCCCGCGCTGGTGCGGCGATGGTAATCGCCCGCGTCGATTGCCAGTCCGCATCGTCGACGAAATCGTCGCCCGGAAGTGTCTCTGATGCTTCGTCGTCGGTCGTTCCCCACCGTCTGTGCCACGGCCGCAATGCGAGGAGGTAGCTCCCCGCGAGGGTTGCGCCCGCAATTCCAAGTGCCCGTGATAGTCGTTCGATACCCATTGTGCCTCTGGTAGACCCACGTTCGGCAGAGGGTATGATAATGTTACCTCCGAGTATCGAATTCGAAAATATTCACGACCGTCCACAGCAGTCCACCGACCACTGCCCCGAGTGCATTGGCGAGCATATCTGCCACGGAGAACATCCGATCCGGTGCCATCACTTGAAAGAGTTCGACGCCCACACCGTAGGCAGTCGCGATAGCAATGGCCGCGACGAGGACCGTCGCTCTCTGGGCGCGCAGGGCGGCCGCGACGCCGAATCCTAATCCCACGTAGGCACCCGCGTGTAACCACTTGTCCATGCCGACGAGTCCAAGCGGCCCCAGTGCAGCGAGGTCGGCCCCGCTTGGTTGTATCACCGAGGCGACGAGGATGGCTATCGCGTAGGTGTAGACGGCGACGACCGAGTACGGGTGTTCTCGGGCGCGGGCGATGATGGTCACTAGGTCGGTGTGGGACCGGTATCGGGTAAAATGGTTCGTGTTGGTGGAGTGGTTGTTACGGGGCACAGGCAGAGTCGAACCCCGGTCGCAGCAAAGCTGCTCCCTGATTCGACTCCTTCCTCGGTTCACGAATTCGTGCTCGCTGTTGCTCGCACAGAATTAGTGGGCTCGGGCGGAGTCGAACCACTCCGTCAACCTCGCTACGCTCGGTTGCCGCAAGGTTCTCCCGCCCTCGCGGAACAGATTTGTGACTCACCGTTCGGTTCGTCACAAAATCTGATGGGCTCGGGCGGAGTCGAACCACCGATCTCTTCCTTGTAAGGGAAGCGTCATAACCACTAGACCACGAGCCCTGTATCTGCAAGAAATCCGCTCGCGCTCATAACGGTTGTTGTTTCGACCGGACCCCGGAACCCTTAGACATACGGTACGCTACCACCCAACTAATGACCTCTCGGGCGCGAACCGTCCTCTTCCTCGCCGCGGTCCTCGTTGCCGCCGGAAGCGTCGTCTATCTCACGAACCCGGCCATCATCCCCGGTTCGACCTCCGACTACGACCGAACCACGCTCACCATCGTCGACGACGAAACAGGTGACACGCTCGCCCGCGTGGACGCCCGCGTGGCCGACACCCACGCGAAGCGATACACCGGGCTGAGCGACACCAAATCTCTCGAAGCGGGCGAAGGCATGTGGTTCGTCCACGACTCGTCGGGCACCTACGCCTACGTCATGCGCGACATGGACTTCCCGCTGGACATCCTCTTCGTCGCCGAAAACGGCACTATCACGACCATCCACCACGCCGAACTCGACCCCGAGGGGACGAGCGAGTCGGACCTCACCCGCTATCGCGGGACTGGGACGTACGTGCTCGAAGTCCCCTATGGCTACACCAACGAGACGGGTATTGAGGAAGGCGACCGAGTCGTCCTCGACTGAAAGCGAAACGACCGAGGGGGCGGGGTGTCTGTCCCCGGTATGGGCGAACACGTCGATGCACTGGCGGACCTCGAAGGCTGGCGCGCCGAGGACTTCGCGGCGCGCGTCCACTACCGCGGCGCTGACGACGCCTACAGCATCGAATACTACGAGCCGTCGAACTGCGTTCTCTACTGGAAAGTGAAAGGCGACGGCGAGGTGGCGGTCCCCGTCGGGAGGGAGTCCGTGCCAGACCCCCTTCGCGAGCGCGTGCGACAGGACCTCGACGACGCGGGCGTCGACCCCGACACCGAAGCCCGTCAGTTGTAGAACCGGCGCAGCGCGCCCCCACCCGAGTCCTTTACTGTCGTCGTCCCTTCCAACACTGGCATGTCCCCTGATTCGGACGACGACCCCTTCGAGGACCAGCGCGAGCGGGTCGACAACCCGATGCGACGGCTCTTCGCCGAGTACGGGCGGGAAAACCTCCCGCAGTTCGTCCTCGGCGTCGTCGCCAGCGTCGCCGCTCGCGTCTTGGACCTCCTTCCACCGGTCGTCCTCGGTCTCGCCATCGACGCCATCATCCGACAGGAGAAGTCCTTCGCGGCGGCGTTCCCCGTCGTTCCTGAAGCGTGGCTTGCACCATTCGTCCCCGCCGCCAGAGGCGGTCAGTTCTTCTTCGCTGTCGGCATAATCGTCTTCAGTTTCGTCGGCGGGGCCGCGTTCCACTGGCTCCGCAACTGGGGCTGGAACTCCTTCGCTCAGAACATCCAGCACGCCGTCCGCACCGACACCTACGACCGGATGCAACGGCTCAACATGGATTTCTTCGCCGACAAGCAGACCGGCGAGATGATGTCTATCCTCTCGAACGACGTGAACCGACTCGAACGGTTCCTCAACGACGGCATGAACTCCTTTTTCCGCCTGTCGGTGATGGTCCTCGCAATCGCGGTCGTGCTCCTCTCGTACAACTGGCAACTCGCGCTCGTCGCGCTGGTGCCGGTTCCGCTCATCGCCATCTTCACCTGGAAGTTCGTCCAAATCATCCAGCCGAAGTACGCCGAGGTTCGCTCGTCGGTCGGCACGCTCAACTCCCGTCTCGAAAACAATCTCGGCGGCATTCAGGTCATCAAGACGTTCAACGCCGAGTCCCACGAGTCAGACCGCGTCGACGGCGTCTCGATGGACTACTTCGGCGCGAACTGGGACGCCATCAACACCCGAATCAAGTTCTTCCCGGCGCTCCGCATCCTTGCGGGTATCGGCTTCACGCTCACCTTCGTCGTCGGTGGCCTGTGGGTCATCGAGGGACAGGGCCCCGGCCCCTTCACCGGCGAACTCGAAGTCGGTGAGTTCGTCACGTTCATCCTGCTCACCCAGCAGTTCGTCTGGCCACTCGCCCAATTCGGGCAAATCATCAACATGTACCAGCGTGCCCACGCGTCCAGCGAGCGCATCTTCGGCCTGATGGACGAACCCGCACGCCTCGCCGAGAAAGAAGATGCACCGGACCTCACCGTCACCGACGGTCGCGTCGAGTACGACGACGTCTCCTTCGGCTACGACGACGGCGAGACAATCGTCGAAGACATCTCCTTCGAAGTCGGCGGCGGCGAGACACTGGCGCTGGTCGGCCCGACGGGGGCGGGCAAATCGACCATCCTCAAACTCCTCATGCGAATGTACGATACGGACGAGGGCACCGTCAGCATCGACGGACAGGACGTTCGCGACGTGACGCTCTCCAGTCTCCGCCAGCGCATCGCCTACGTCAGCCAAGAGACGTTCCTGTTCTACGGGACGGTCCGCGAGAACATCGCCTACGGAACGTTCGACGCCGACGAAGAGGACATCGTTGCGGCCGCGAAGGCTGCCGAGGCCCACGAATTCATCTCGAACCTCCCGGACGGCTACGACACGAAGGTCGGCGAACGCGGCGTGAAACTCTCGGGGGGCCAGCGCCAGCGTGTCTCTATCGCCCGCGCGATTCTCAAAGACCCCGATATCCTCGTCCTCGACGAGGCAACCTCGGACGTGGACACCGAGACCGAGATGCTCATCCAGCGGTCGCTCGACACACTCACGGAAGACCGGACGACCTTCAGTATCGCCCACCGACTCTCGACGATTAAGGACGCAGACACCATCGTCGTCCTCGAAGACGGTCGTATCGTCGAACGCGGCACCCACGACGACCTGCTGGCTGACGACGGCCTCTACGCTCACCTTTGGGGTGTACAGGCGGGCGAAATCGACCAACTCCCCGACGAGTTCGTCGAGCGCGCCGCCCGCCGACAGGCCGAAGTCGATGCGAGCGACGACTGACCGACCCAGTTCGCTCGCCCGAAGCGCCTACCACTAAGACCGCGCCCCGCTTTCTCCCGGCATGCGACTCTCTGAGGCCACTTGGACCGAGGTCGCCGACCTCGACACCGACCTCGCGCTCCTTCCGGTCGGAAGCACAGAGCAACACGGCCCACACGCACCGCTCGGTACGGACGCTCTCAACGCCGAATCAGTCGCCGAGGCAGGGGCTGAAACCTTCGACAGCGACGTGCTCGTCGCCCCGACGATTCCGGTCGGCGTCGCCGAGGAACACCGCGCCTTCGACGGCACGCTCTGGGTCTCCCCAGACACCTTCCGCGCGTACGTCCGCGAGACTATCGAATCGCTCGCCCACCACGGCTTCGACCGCGTCGTCGTCGTCAACGGTCACGGCGGCAACATCGAAGCCCTCGCAGAATGCTGTCGTCGCCTCTCTCGAACCGGTGAGGCCTACACCGTCTCGTTCACGTGGTTCAACGCGGTCGGCGACCACTCCTCCGACATGGGACACGGCGGACCACTCGAAACCGCACTGCTCCGACACACCCACCCCGAACTGGTCCGTGAGGACCGCATCGACGAGGCCCGCGAGGGTGCGGCCGACCGCTGGGGCGAGTGGGTCGCGGGCGTCAATCTCGCCCATGACTCCGACGAGTTCACCGAAAACGGCGTCGTCGGCGACCCGGCTGACGGCGATGCCGAACGTGGGGCAGAACTGGAGTCACTCGCCGCTGAATCGCTTGCGAAGTTGCTGACGGCAGTAAGAGAGAAATCACTCGACTGAGGCGAGACAGTCGGCGGAGGCCGACGCTCGGTTACTCTACTCTTCTTCCTCTTCCTCTTCCTCTTCCTCTTCTTCCTCACTTTCGTCGTCGTCGTCCGCTGCCTCGGCAGCGTCGGTGAGTGCACCGCGGAGTTGCGGCATCGTGTTGGTGAGTTCGCCCACGAGTTCGTGTGCGTCCTCGACCATTTCGAGGAGTTCCTGTAGTTCCTCGATGGCTTCTTCGAGGTCCTCGGGGTCGTCGAACGCGTCGGCGCGCTCGCCGATGACGTACCACTTCTTGGCCTGCCGGACGTGCTCTGCGGCTCCCTCCACGTCAAGTGACGAGCGCAGGCCGTTGAGGACGCCCAGAACGTTGTCCGCCTCGGCGTCCCACACGTCGTCCGCATCGGGCAGGGCCGCGCGTGCCTCGCCGAGGTGTTCCTCGACGTCGGCTCGCATCTCCGCTGCTGCCTCTCCGAACAGGTCGTCGTCGCCGAGCGTGCTTTGACTCATGCCAGCACATTCGGCACGTGGGGGTTTAAAAACAACCCCGAAAGTGAAAGTGAAATCGAGGGACTCGGTCGTGGTCGCGGCCGATTTGCTCAGCGAATGTCGCCAAGATATCGCGCGTCCCGAGTCGCGGTCTTCTCCCGGCTCTGAAGCGCGTCTGGCAGTTCACGCGGGAAAAACCAGTAGTCGTCGAGGTCGTCCACCGCGAGCCACGCGACGCCCACTTGCTTCGCGTCTCTCATCGACGGTTGGACAGGGTCGTCGTCGATGAGTTCGCACCAGAAGAAGTGGTCTACCCGGTGGTCGTCGTCGTCTCCGTCTTCGGTGTGGTTCGACGGGATGTAGTCTCGGACGAACGCGAGCGATTCGACCTCGACCTCGTACCCTGTCTCTTCGCGAACTTCGCGGTGAACTGTCTCCGAAAGCGACTCCCCTGTCTGTTGTCCCCCACCGGGCGTCAGATACCAGACCTCGTCGCCGGAGCCGTATTGGACGGTCAGGAGGTCGCCGTCGTCGACGACGAGTCCGCGAGCGGCGATTCGGGGGCTCATTCCTCGACCGAGACGAGCTTCATCAGCGGGTAGCCGTCTTCCATCTCCATCTTCGTGCGGACGGTCACGTCTTCGTACTCGATTCGCATCTCGACGTTCATCAGCGACCCTGTGAGTTCGGTGTAGTCGGCCGCCGAATCGGCGAGTGTCGCTTCGAGTTCGTCGTCGAGGATGTCCACGGTGACAGACTCGCAGTGGGGTTGGTTCTCGATGGACTCCGCCATCGCTCGTTCGAGGCTCCGAGCGCTGTCGGGAGACACCGGCGTCCCGGCGAATTGGTGGTAGAGCGAGCCGAACTTGATGCCCGCTTCGAAACAGGCAGACTGCGGGTCGGTGACCATGTCTGCGAGTCTGTCGCTCGGGCCTAAAGTTCGCCGGTCGGGCCGCTCGCGGGCGCGAACCGGTCCTTACTTAGTCCCGCTTGTCGGACGTAGACTCGAATGGACAAGCCGGTTTTGCTGACGGGGGCTGGCGGGCGCGTCGGCCAGGCGATACTGGGGCACATCGGCGACGCCTACGACTGGCGATTGCTGGACCGCGAGCCGCTGTCTGACGAGAAGATACCCGACTCCGTCGACCAGACGAACGTCTACGTCGCGGACATCACCGACGAGACTGCGATTCGAAACGCCATCGAGGGCGTCGGCGCAGTCATCCACCTCGCCGGTGACCCGCGTCCCGAGGCACCGTGGGACAGTGTCCTTCGGAACAACATCGACGGCACGCAGAATATGTTCGAGGCGGCTATCGACGCGGGCGTCGAGAAGTTCGCGTTCGCCTCGTCGAACCACGCCGTCGGTGCGTACGAGACCGACGAACGGACGCCGGAGATGTACCGACCCCACCACGAGTTCCGACTGGACGGGACCGAACTCCCCCGCCCAAGCAACCTCTACGGTGTGAGCAAGGCGACTGGTGAGACGCTCGGCCGATACTACCACGACCACCACGACATCTCGGTCGTGAACGTCCGTATCGGCAACCTCACCCAGCACCATCCGCCGAAGGAGTACGAACGCGGCCAGGCGATGTGGCTCTCCTATCGCGACTGCGCCCACCTGTTCGCGTGCTGCATCGACGCCGACTACGACTTCGAAATCGTCTACGGCATCTCCAACAACGACCGCAAGTACTACTCCATCGAGCGCGCCCGCGAGGTGCTCGGCTACGACCCGCAGGACAACTCCGCGGAGTACACCTTTGAAGGCGAACCGCTGGACGAAGCGTAGGTTTCAGGGCTGGCACGGTTTTTTCTGGACGACAGATTTCACAGCCATCAGCGCGCCCGCCGCAGGTCAGGACGCCCGAGTCTCGGCCCGCCCGCGACGTGGTGTTGCCCGGTTCCAGACCCAGTAACTGTATACGACGAGCACGACCGCGAGCGCCGTGTCGACGATTTCGATGGCTAACAGCAGCGGCGGCATCGCGTCGGGCGAGGTCGGGAAGATGCCAGCCAAATCGAGGCCGTACACGGCGATATAGAGCACGCCGGCGACGATTGCAGCGAGCAGCGCGCTGGTATTCCCCGACCAGAGGCGATACGCGGTGGCGAAGCTTCCCAGCCCCAACAGGATGAGGAAGGCGTTGAACCCCCAATAGACGGTCGGGGAGAGGTGTTCGAAGGACCGCGTCTCGATTGGACCCCACGGCGCGAGCGAGACCAGAAGCAGGGTGACGACGGTCAACAAGAGTGCGATTCGTCGAGAGGCGTTTACTGCCATAGATACACCTTCGTCCACTGATGAAATGTGACTGACTCCGAGCATACGAGGTGTATTTATAAGTTCAGTCTCCCCACTCTCCGTCAGTATCGCGGCCGAAATTAGCGATGAGATACACCACACTGCGTCTCGGTTGGGACGACACCGAACTGCACCCGTTGACCGCCGCGTTCACCGACGCGGGCGTCACCATCGAGTCACTTCACTACGTGAACTCGGTCGGTGACGGCGGCTACGCCGAACTGAGCCATCTCCGTGGCGACCTTGACGCGGCGAGAGACATCCTCGATTCGATTCCCGAAGTCCGGGCGTTCGACATTTCTGCTGCAGGTATCGCGTACATCCACTACGAGGCGTCGCCGCTCATGGACCGGCTGCTGGCGGTCGTCTTCGACCACGCAGTCGTCCTCACGTGGCCGGTCACTTTCGCCCGGTCGAACGGGAACCTCTCGGCGCAACTCACCCTGCTCGGCACCGAAGACGCACTGAGTCAGGCTATCGCAACTATCCCGGCCGAAATCGACGTTTCGCTCGTTCGAACCGGCCGATACGAGGCATCTGCCCACGACCCACTGTCGTCACTGACCGACCGCCAGCGCGAGGTCCTCGATGTCGCGGTTCGGGCTGGCTACTACGAGGTGCCCCGAGAAGCGACACACCGGGGTATCGCCGCCGAACTCTCCGTGGCACCCGGCACTGTGAGTGAGCATCTACAGCGAATCGAAGCCAATCTCGTGTCGGCACTGGTCGGTGCGGCCGGAACCGACGACGAACTGTAACGGAACTCAATCGAACAGGCCGCTCACGTCGTCCTCGCGTCGTCGCTTCCGGCGGACGTGTTCTGCCATCCGCTGGTAGACCAGCCCTCGCTGGGCCTCGTTTTGGACGAAGTCGAACACCTGTGCGGTGTACTGTGTTTGTGTTCCGTCTGCGACCTCCTCGCGGGCGTAGGCAATCGCGTCTTCGACGACCGATTCGTCGAATCCCGAAATCTCCTCGGCGAGCGTCTCGGCAGCGACGACGATAGCATCGAAGTCGAGGTCGTCGTAGGTGAGTACCTGCCCGTCGTGGCGGAGCGCGACCGGCCCGTCGCGGAGTGCGGCAGCAGGGTCAGCTTCGAGTGTGGAGAGAAATTGCCGAACGTCGCCGAGGTTGACACCCCGGTAGTCGTCGGCTAACCCGTCGAGATACGCCTGTGCGCTCTCGGCCAACCCTGTTGCACCGGAGTAATTCTCTTCTCGCGCGTGGTGAACGGCTGCCGTGAACTGGATGAGTCCGTGGAGAAACCGCTCGTCGGCGCTGCCGTCCGGGAGGTCGAGCCACCGCGACTCCCACGCGCCGTGGGCCGCTCGAAAGGCTCCGGCGTTGTAGATAGCGAGACCAGCGCGAAGGGAATCGTCCATGGTCGCCGTTCGCCGGCGACGAGTAAAGATTCCGCGGGAACCGGCTCCCTCAATTGGTAGGGTGTACATGCTTATCCGTCTTCAGGCCATATGTGATATGGTAGCACATGAATGCCCTCTTTCCCCTCAGCCGAGGTGTCGACTAATGACCAACTCGCCAGTCTGCATTAGCTGTGGAGACGCGTACCTGTTCTCCAGAGCCTACAAGGGTAACTACTGCCCCGACTGCAACGAAGAGTGGTCGTCGAAACCTCGGACTGAGAATGCCCCCCGTCCCCGCCCACAGAGTTCCGCCTCCGTCTCGTCGGTTACTCAGCCTGACGAAGACGACACACCGACCCTCGAACCACCGTACGACGACGAGTAACACCCATTTTTTGCCGGACTAGCCGCTGAGCGACTGCGCCGTACCGTAGAGTCCGTGTCAGAGATAACGACCGAGAGACACGGAAGTCTCTCGAAGATTAGTGTTCGGAAGGAAAACGTCCTGACGGAGATTTGAACTCCGGTCCCTGGCTCCGCAAGCCAAGAGGATAGTCCACTACCCTACCAGGACTGTCTTGCTGCATTCTTCGGTACTCGACGGTTACTTAAGACGGTTACGATGTGTACTTCCAGTGAACCGCGGGACCACGGTACGGAGGTGCACACAGAGAGCGGGGCCAGAGTCTCTCCGGTCCGCCAGCGACGTGTTCCGACACAAGGACTTTTTCCTGCCCCGCTGTACCCTTGGTCGTGAACCGACGCGCCCTGCTTACCGGGACCGCAAGCCTCTGTGCAGCCCTCGCAGGGTGTACGAGTGACGACGCAACCGACGACGGCACAGAGACCACAACCACCGCATCGACACCGACACCAACCCCGCCAGAACCCCGACTGGTCGACAACTCACTCTCGCCGCGGCACGACCCAGAGTGTCCGCAGGGCGGCGCTGCACAGGCGAGCTACATCTCGGTTGGCGTCCTCGTCGAGGGATGTCTCTGGGGTGCGAACGGGTGCGCTATCGCTCGACTCGGTAGGGCGACCTACGACCCTGAATCCGACGTGGCGTCACTCCTCGTCGAGACGGTCGAGGACCGCGACCCCGACGAGGCGTGTACCGAGGCGCTCAAACCTGTCGGCTACGAGGCCCGGCTTCAGTTCGAGAACGGACTGCCTGGAGAGCTCGTCGTCGAGCACGACGATGTAGACGGTCGCCGGGAGATTGCCCGCATCGACTTCGACGACGCCTGACGATTCCCCGCGGCAGGTGCCTTCGATGGCACACCGAAGGTTCATCCCGGAAGACGACTCCAGGTCCGCTATGTCACTCGATTCCGGGGCGCTTTTCGAAGCCCGAATCACGAGGAAAACAACGCTTAAGCGCCGGCCTTCCCTGTTCGTGCATAGAATGAGTACGACGTGTGTTCTGCGACGCGGTGCGTCTTTCGTCGATGGAGGTGGCGCCTGATGGGCGTCATCGAAGACGTCTACGACGACCTCGACACGGATGTCGAGTTCGAGAAGTTCGAGGCTGCGGTGAACGACAAAGTCGAGCAGATGGGCGGCCTCGCCGACGAGGAGACGGCGGCGATGCTCATCGCTCACGAACTCCGCGACGAGGAGGTAAACGGCATCGCCGACATCGAACCGGGGATGGAGGACGTGAAGTTCCTCGCCAAGGTCGTCAGCGTCGGCGACGTTCGAACCTTCGAGCGCGACGGCGAGGACGAAGACGGCAAAGTCCTCAACATCGAAGTCGCCGACGAGACGGGTCGCATCCGCGTCTCGCTGTGGGACGAGATGGCCGCTGGCGCAGAGGAAAACCTCGAAGTCGGCACCGTCCTCCGCATCGGTGGCCGCCCGAAAGACGGCTACAGCGGCGTCGAAGTCAGCGCGAGCAAGGTCGAAGAGGACCCCGACGCCGAAGTCGACGTCAAGGTACTCGACACCTATCGCGTCGAGGACCTGGCACTCGGGCTCTCGGACGTGAACCTCAAAGGGAAGATTCTAGACGTGGGGACCGTCCGCACGTTCGACCGCGACGACGGCTCCGAAGGCCGCGTCTCGAACCTCTCTGTCGGTGACGCCACGGGTCGCGTGCGCGTCACGATGTGGGACGAGCGCGCCGACCTCGTCGAGGAACTCGACGCCGGGCAGTCGGTCGAAATCGTCGACGGCTACGTCCGCGAGCGCGACGGGTCGCTCGAACTCCACGTCGGGTCGCGCGGCGCTGTCGAAGTCATCGACGAGGATATCGAGTACGTCCCTGAGACGACCGACATCGGTGCGCTCGAACTCGGCCAGACGGTCGATATCGCCGGCGGCGTCATCGAATCCGACTCCAAGCGAACCTTCGACCGCGACGACGGCTCCGAAGGGCAGGTTCGGAACATCCGCGTCCGCGACGACACGGGCGACATTCGCGTCGCCCTCTGGGGCGAGAAAGCCGACACCGACGTCGACCTCGCCGATTACGTCGTTATCACCGACGTGGAAATCAAAGACGGCTGGCAGGACGACCTCGAAGCGTCCGCTGGCTGGCGCTCGTCTGTGACGGTCATGGACGACGCACCTGCAGGCGCGGGTGGTGACAACGACGCTGGTGCAGACCAGACAAGTTCGCAAGGACTCGGCGCGTTCTCGGGCGAGTCCAGCGGATCGGACGCGTCGACCGCCTCGACATCGTCGACCAGTTCGTCCAGTCAGTCGTCCGACGACACCACGGCATCCAGCGACGAGGTCGTCGAGTTCACCGGCACCGTCGTTCAGGCCGGGAACCCGGTCATCCTCGACGACGGTTCGGAGACGAAGACCGTCGAGACCGACGCCGACCTCGGTCTCGGAGACGAAGTGACCGTCAGCGGTCCCGAGACCGACGGCCGAATCAGTGCCGACTCGGTCGAAATCCACACCGGCGCAAAGCGGTAACGAGCGTCCACTCGCTACCGGGTGTGTTTGTCACATCCCGATACCGCTCGTGTGGACTCGGGTGAGCCGGCGGTTTGTAAAATCCAATGGACGCCGCTACGGAAAGGATTATACGCCGGTCGGACCCGATATGTGGGTATGAGTGTCGAGCTACCGTTCGCCCCGGTAGACGCGATTATCCGGCAGAACGCGGGCAACCTTCGCGTCAGTGCAGGTGCCGCAGAGGAGCTCGCGCGCCGGATTCAGGAACACGGCGCCGAGTTGGCAATCGACGCGGCCGAGCGGGCGACTGAAGACGGTCGCAAGACGTTGATGGCCGAGGATTTCGGTGTCGAACAGGTCGTCGAGCGCGACGACCTCGAACTCCCCGTCGCACCAATCGACCGCATCGCTCGCCTCCAGATTGACGACCGCTATCGGGTCGCAATGGATGCTCGAATCGCACTGGCCGATATCCTCGAAGATTACGCGACTAACGTGGCGAGTGCCGCCGTCAAACTCACCCACCACGCCGGTCGCCGAACCGTGCAAGCCGAGGACATCGAGACCTACTTCTCTCTCTTCGAATAATGCGCTTCGGCTACAACGAATCGTGTCTCGACCACGATACCGGGGCCCGACACCCAGAGACTGCCGACCGACTCCGCGCGATTCGACGCGGGTTGGCGAAGCGTCACGGCGTCGAATACGTCGAAGCCGCGCCCGCCGTGAAATCCACCGTCGCGGCCGTCCACGACGACGACTACGTGGACGAATTCCACGACTTCTGTCGCGGCGGCGGCGGCAACTGGGACCCAGACACCGTCGCCGTCGAGGAGACGTGGGTCGCCGCACTCGCGTCTGCGGGACTCGCTGAATGGGCCGCTCGCTCCGCGCTCTCCGGCGACGACGGCCGCCGGACGCCCTTCTCCTTAGGCCGTCCGCCGGGTCACCACGCTGTCGAAGACGACGCCATGGGCTTTTGTTTCTTCAACAACGCGGCGGTCGCCGCACAGGCCGTCATCGACGACGACCTCGCCGAGCGCGTCGCCATCTTCGACTGGGACGTCCACCACGGAAACGGCACGCAGGATATCTTCTACGACCGCGACGACGTGTTCTACGTGTCGATTCACGAAGACGGCCTCTACCCCGGTACCGGTGAGGTCGACGAGACGGGCGCGGACGGTGCCGAAGGGACGACACTGAACATCCCGCTTCGCGCTGGCGCGGGCGACGCCGACTACGTCTACTCGTTCGAGGAGACCATCGCCCCCGCAGTCGAGCGATTCGACCCCGACCTGTTCATCGTCAGCGCTGGCTTCGACGCACACCGACACGACCCAATCTCTCGGATGCGCGTTTCGACGGAAGGCTACGCCATGCTCACAGAACGCGTTCGCGACCTGTGTGACGACACCGACACGGCACTCTCGTTCGTTCTCGAAGGCGGCTACGGGCTTGACACACTTTCGGAGGGCGTCGCTATCGTCCACGAGACCTTCGACGGCCGACTCGCGATGGACCCAGACGAGGACCCAGAGCAGAAGAATCTCGACTTAATCGACGAAATTCGCGACGTTCACGGTCTCGGGTCGTAGAACCAACCTAACTCGGCTCCGAACGTCTCGGCGAGGGTGGCCACCTCGTCGCCGACGAACACCTCGTAGCCGTCTTCTCGCAGCGTCGATTCTACGTGCTTTCCGAGTGCCACGTCGAACAGCGCGTCGCTCGTCACGAAGTCAGTCGCGGACGTGAACTCGCGGTCTCGTTCGACCACGTAGCGGTCGCCGTCGAGGAACGGCCCGTAGTGGTCGTTGCCCTCGGCGTACGCCCCGTAGAAGCCTTCGGCGTGCTGGCGGACGTGGACGGGCGGTCCCACGTGTCGTTCGACTGCGGGTCGCTCGGACACTGCGAGTTCGACGAACAACACGGCCTCGTCGGCGGCGAACGTCGTCGCGCGGAACACGTCGAACTCGCGTCGGTCGAGTCCGTCAGCGACCCCCGAAATCGACTTTCTGAGTTGCGGATACAGTTGGTCGTCGACGAGGTCCGGCGCGTCGAAGACGATGGCGAGCGGGGTAGTTCCGCGCCGGTCGATGTGCTTGCGGACTCCGTCAGCGTCGAGTGCTGGTGGCGCGGAGTTGAAAAAGAGTGCCTCGCGCGGATTCGACAGCAGGTCGCGGGCGTAGTGCTGGAGACGGGCGACGTTTTCGGCCGAGCAGACGGCCGCGACGTTTCGTTCGGGGTCCGTCGGGTCGATGACGACGAGCGGGTCCGAAAACGAGCGCGTGCCGTGGTCTTCGGGGTCGAACTCGACGGGCGGGTGCCAGTCGGTGGCGGCGCGAAGAAGCGGTTCGAACCCACCGTATTCGAGGATGAGCAACTCTGCGAGGTAGCCCGAAAAGCCCTCTGTACGGAGGTCGCTCCCGTACGCACCGATGCCTTTCAAGAAGCGCTTGAACACGCGCACGTCGGCCGCGAGGTCGTCGTCGAGATGTTCGACGAGATATTCGTTGTGGAAGGGCGTGCGGTCGACCGCCGAGCGAATCTCGGGGGCCGTGGGCACGTCGTAACAGGGGACGAGGTCGACGTCGAAGCCGTCGTAGTCGCCTTTCACGTAGGGGTGTTCGGCGTACTCTTCGTGGCCGTTAGGGAGGACTGCGTGGCCGATGTCGAGACCGTAGGACTCCAGTTCGTCTCGGGGGAGCTCCTCGGGAAACCGAACGAAGAGGTCGATATCGCGGTCACCGGAGAGCCACGTTCCGCGGGCGGTGCTGCCGACTTGGAGCACGTCGGCATCCACCGGCAGGTCGTCGAGGGCGTCGTAGACGCGTGACTCCAGTTCCGCCGCCGCATCCGCGAGCGCCCGACGTTCCTCCTCGTCGGGGTCGATGCGCTCGCGGACCGCGGCGACGACTGCATCGAGGTCCGAATTCGTCATGGGCGACGCTTCCGCGCCTGCGGGCGAAAGCGTGACGGTGCTGCCGCGGCCGCGTGAGACGATGGCACCCGACAGCCGTCGGGTGGAAACGAAAGCCCTATCAAGAAACGTCGAATACGAAGGAGTGCGGACGAAAGCCGCCGTAGCTCAGTTGGTAGAGCACCTCGCTGTTAACGAGGTTGTCCCAGGTTCGAGTCCTGGCGGTGGCGCTTCTCTCACTTTCAACGCCTTCGAGTGACGCGTCTCTTCTGCGACTCTCTCGACGCTCGTCGGTGAATTCACGCTCGAAGCGAAACGAAATCCACTTTAGCCAGCCGTCGGTACGGTGAGGTGAGAGCCGCCGTAGCTCAGTTGGTAGAGCACCTCGCTGTTAGGGATTGCAGTTTCGGCTGCCGTCCGCAGTCACGAGGTTGTCCCAGGTTCGAGTCCTGGCGGTGGCGCTTCTCTGTCTCTCGCGTCGTGAGTTGATGGTCTTTCGTACTTTCCGACGACGCCTTCTGATAAGACATAAGAGGAACCGGGGGAAAGAATCGACCGAGGGCCCCTAGCTCAGTCTGGTCAGAGCGCTCGGCTCATAACCGGGTGGTCATGGGTTCGAACCCCATGGGGCCCATAATCTCCTGTTATCGAATCGCCTGGAGCCGAGTGTGGGCGAGACAGTAACACCAAAGATACATGTCAAATCGAATAATACTTGGAGAGATGTCTCGCTACTCGTCTCTCCTCGACCCCTATCGAGACCGGAACGTCGCAATCACGCTCGGGGGTGATCGCTCTCACCCTGTTTTTCGGCGGGTTCGCCGCGACGTACGAAGTTTACCTCCGCGGCGTGCAGTCTCACACGTTTAGTCTCTCGTTGTTCGAGTGGATTGTATTCGTGATGGGAGCCTTTCCGTTCGATCCGGTTATCCTATTTGTCGTCTTGTTCGTCGTCGCTCGCCGATTCGACTCGCCGCTCGACGTACAATCTATTCTCCCCGGAATCGTCGTCGTCATACTTGCTGGGTCGCTTCTTGGACAGGCCACTGCATACTTCGTCTTTTGGACGGGCACGAGAGATCTTTTGCTGGGACTGGTCACCCGGTCCGAATTTTGGCACTTCACTTCGTTCCATCCGTTCGTCATCCTCCTTTGGAGGTTCGCACTCGAACTGGTCACGGCCGACCTCTTGACCATCGTCGCGGCACTCTCGCTCGGAACGCTCACCCGCGACCAACCCTAACCGAATCAGAGCGCGACCACGACCTGCCAGATTCCTGCGCCGACGAGCACCACGCCAGCGATGCCATCGAGATACCGCTTTCGACGACCAAGCCAGTCCAGAAGTCCTCTGTGACCCACTGCGATAGCGACAGTGGTACCCAGAAGGAGTCCGCCGAAGCCGACCGTGTACGCGCCGAGGGCGACGAGTGCCGGACCGGGCGGGAACGTCACCGCCCGGAGGACAATCGCCAGAAACACGGGTGCGACACAGCCAGCGGCGGCGATGGCGTAGCCGCCACCGAACAGCACGAAGCCGAGTTTCGACGCCCGGCGCTCGGGTAACTGGACGTGAATATCCGGGCTGTAGCCGACGAGGACTGCGATACCGAGCGCGAGTAACCCGACGCCGACGAGTGGTTCGAGGACGCCGAGGACGGGTTCGATTGAACGCCCCAAGAGCAGGATTCCAACGGATAACACGGTGAAGACGACCACGACGCCAAGGAATGCCGCTCCACCGCGGACGGTGGCACCGACGACTGGAGCGCCGGCGTCAGATTCGTCTTCGACGCTCGATACGTAATAGCCGACGTACCCCGGCAGGAGGGCGTACGCACACGGCGAGAAGAACGTCGCCACGGCTGCACCGAGTGCGAGCATGGCCGCGCCTGCGGTCTCCGGGCTAATCATCGTTCCCTCCGCGGGCCTCTTCGATACGGGAGACGAGCGTCTCTGCCGAGTGCTTGCCCTTCGCACTCCACGTGACGACGTTGTCGGCGTCGAGGACGACGACCATCGGAACGGCACTGGCACCCAGCGCCTCTGTGAGCGCGAGGTCTTCGTCGGGTGCGACAGGCCACGTCCCGTCGTGTTCGACCCACCACTCACGAATCTCGGCGCGGGTGACGGCGTGGCCGAGCGGTTCGTTGGTCACGGAAACGAACTGCACGTCGTCGCCGACGCGGTCGTAGGCCTCGCCGAGCGGGGCCATCGATGCGGCGCAGACGTCACACCACGTAGCGAAGAACTCGACGAGCGTCACTCGTCCCCGCTCGGGAACCGTTAGCGTTTCTCCGTGACTTCTTGGTGCCTCGATGGCGGTCAACGCGACTGGTTCGACGCCCCTCGGGCCACTGCCGAGACCGGTGGTCCCGCCGACGGCGTACGCTCCGGCCCCCAGTGTTGCCGCTCCGGCGAGTCCAGCGAGGAGGTCGCGGCGACGCATCGTCTACACCTCCACGAGCGCTTCGACGTCGTCGATGACGGCCGTCGGGTTCGGTGGGTCCCCGGCGTAGGACCGTTCGACCACGCCTTCGTCGTTGACGAGGAGGATGAGACCACTGTGGAGAAACGGCATCTTGGCCCCCTCTTCGTGTTTGTACGCCTCGCCGAAGGTATCCTCGACGACGGTCCTCGCTCGTTTTGGTGATTCGGGGCGCATGAGATAGCAGTTCCCGAGGTCGTAGTCGAGGCCGCGTTTTGCGCCCCACGCCCGGAGTCGTGTCGGTGTGTCGTGTTCCGGGTCGAACGAGATTCCAGCGACGGCGATGTCCTCGGTGAAGCCGGCGTCAGCAGCGCGGGCTTGCACGTGAACGAGGTTCTGTCCTAAGTTGAGACAGATGCCGTTACACCGCGTGTAGACGAACGTCAAGAGCAGATGACGCTCGCCGACGAACTCCCGGGTCGAGACCGGTCGGTCGTGGACGACGCCGGGGACCGTGACGGCCGGCAGTTTCTCGCCGTAGATTGGATACGGCAGGTCGGCCTCGACGAGCTTGTCGTAGTTCTCCGGCGGGTCCAACGTGACGTTTGTTGGTCGGTTGCGTCCGGAGAGGCACCCGGCGACGCCGATGGTTGCAGCGACGCCAGCCGCCCTCAGCACTGTTCGTCGGCTGACGGGGCGTGATGGAGTAGTCATGATTCTTCAGTGGTCGTGGTGCCCTCGTCGGCGAGCAACGAGTGCGTCTGGTCGTTCAACTCCTCAATTCTGGTTCGCGCGATTCGCGGGAGTTCCGACTGCGGCGGTCGAAGCGCGGGCTGTGTCTCCGGATCGAGTTCCGGCCATCCGACGACGACGCGGCCGACGTTTCCAATCTGCTCGTGAGCTGTACAGACCGCCTGTGTATCGACGTAGTCGTACACTCCGGGTGTGTCGAACGTCTGTTCGAACGTCTCGCCCACGGAACTCATCGTGTCGCTAGCCCATGGCTCGGTGCCGGGTGGGATACGGTCTGGACCATAGGTGTCGGGATGGTACGCCGTCGAGTCGTGGTCGCCGGAGTGGAGCGTCCAGACGACGGTCCCGCCGACCGCGACGTGGGCCAGACGGGGTTCGAACTTCGGGGTCGGTCGAGATGTCATCGTGACCTCTACCCGCGACGGGAGGCCTGAGTCGAGTGTTTCGGGAGCAGACCCGTCGCTGCCTGGCTTCGACCCACCGAGGCAGCCTCCCAGTACGCCCGCGACGAGGACGCCTCCGGTTGTCGAGAGCAGTCGCCGCCGTGAGGTGGGTGAGACAATAGTCATCGGTACAGCTAGCGCTTCGAGACCTGGTTCGATTAAGAGACACAGCGATTCCGAGAGTGAAAGAACGGTATCGAATATGTTCGTGCCCAAATTGTGCGAAATATTGTCTATCAACCATTCCAAATATGCTATGAATAACGAAACTGGTATAGATGTGTCCACACATATTATTACATAGAACCATGAGCGTGAGCCTTCAGAATCTCAAACAGGCCGACGTATCAGCGCTCGCGACGACGCTCAAGAACGCTGGTATCGCCGGGGCGGGCGGTGCTGGGTTCCCGACGCATGCGAAGTGGGAGCGCATCGACGAGGTGTCGTCCCTCTTGATGAACCACCAGGAGAGCGAGCCGAACTACTACATCGACAAGTGGCTGGGTGACACGCACGCCGAATTGTACGCCGAGTTCTTCGACTTACTTCTGGAGAACACGGTCGAACTCGTCGTCGTGTGTGCGAAAGCGAAGCACCGCGAACGGTGGATGCGAAACGTCGAGGGCGCGACCGATGCGACGGTGTATCTTCCGGAGGACCTTCCGATAGACCCCACTGGAGAGTCGGGACTCGTCATCGCGTACACGGACGACAGGTACGAGTACGGCATGGAGAGCGTGCTGCTCCGTGTCGTTGCTGGCGTGGCCCTGCGCAACGAACTGCCGATGGACCAGGGATGGCTCGTCCAGAACACGGAGACGATGTTCAACATCTACCGGGCGCTGGAGAGTGGACAGTCGGTGACGCACAAGTACGTCCACGTGGACGGCAACGTTCCCCGCCACCGGTTCCTCAAGGTTCCGGTCGGGACCCCGGCGTCCGACCTTCTTGAGGCGGCCGGGCGGTCACCCGACGACCTCCGAGACGACGAGGTGCTCGCTGACGGCGGGCCAGGGTGGTGCTTCGAAATCGAAGGCCCGCCCGAGGAATTCGGCGTCACGAAGCGCACCAACTGCCTGCTCGTTCTCGATAGGACAGAAGTCGAAGAGAACACGCTGGGCAACGAGCGAATCAACGTCCTCAACGCCCGTGACTGGGACCGAGACCACGAGACTGAACCGAGCACGCTCGAACCGAACGAGGTTCGCATCCCACTCATCACCAACCCCGGATTCGGCTCACTCGTCGCACCCAGCCAGCCACTTGTCGATGTCGGACAATGGGTCGAAGCTGGTGAGATGATTTCGGTGCCGGGACAAGACGGTATCAGCAACGCCCAGCACGCACCCTTCGACGGGACGGTCGCGGCAGTGACCGACACGCACGTCGTCATCAGTCGCGAACCGGTAGACGTTGGCCTTGCGGCTGGGCGTGTTCTCGAACACGACCACATGGTCTACTGGACCGAGTGTATGGAGTGCGGCGCGTACATCGCGCGTCCAGAGTGGGCGCATCTGGGAGCAACGACAGAGTACGTCTGTCGGGACTGCCGCTGATTTAGACGACTCTTACGCTGAAGACGCCACTGTGAGTCCGCCGTCGTCAGCGCAGCCGTCAGTCCGAGACCGGTCGCGTCTCGTCGGAGCGAATCCACGCGTTCGGGTTCTTCGTGTCGCAGATGACGAACGCGCGGCCGTCTTCGTAGCCGGTGAAGTCGTCGAACGTGGAAATCGACTGCAGGTCGGTCGCTAATTCTCGTGCTTCAGTACGCATTGATAGATGGGTCCACAGTGCCCTGAGACGGGCGTGCTGGTGGGTATCACGTCCGAATCAGCTCTGACACAAAAACACTGTGACTAGGGATGTGTAAGGAGATTATATCGGCTCTTGTTCGAGATTATTTGCGACACGAAGAAACCCGAAGCATGGCTCTGGCCAGATACACTGCTCACGGTTGGTGCCCCGGTCCCAACGTACAGCCACGTTCGATAACGTTCGAGGAGTCGAGCACCACGACGGGTGCGGAAAATTGACAACCATCGTCGCTGACCGGACGCCATGGACGAAGTCTCTCGCACAACGACCGTCTACGAGAGCGACGCCGACGCGTTCGTCGAGAAATATCGCTCCGAATCTATCGCTGCACGCTTCGGCGACGAGTTCTACGAAGCCCTCTCGGGCGAGCGTGTGTTGGACGCTGGATGCGGTCCCGGACGTGATACGCAGACGTTCAACGACGACGGGTTCGAGGTCACCGGATTCGACCTCACGGCGTCGTTCATCGAAACCGCGGCCGCGGAGGTCCCCGACGCGTCGTTCGCCCGCGGTGACATGCGACGGCTTCCGTTTGCAGACGACACGTTCGACGGCGTCTGGAGTTGTGCATCCTTCCTCCACGTTCCACGCGAAGACGCACCAGAGACGCTTTGCGAGTTCAGCCGAGTGCTCGACGATGATGGGACGCTCTACTTATCGTTGAAACACGGCGACGAGAGCGGATTCGACGCCACCGGTCGGTACTTCGAACGCTATCGTCCCGAGCAAATTCGGTCACTTCTCGACGATGCGGGCTTCGGAGCAATCAGTATCGACCAACACAGCAAGAAGTGGATACAAGCGCTCGCCAGCGTCTGAATCGTATTTAGCCGCTGCGACGTGCTCGCCCGAGCCGAGTCAACGTCCCCACGCACACGGCGGCGACGACGACGTGCATCACCATCAACACGAGCACGCCTAGAATCGTCGCTTGCGGGTCGCCGAAGAGGAGGCCGATATCCGGGAGGAACGACAGCACCAATGCCGCGACTGCGACCCGGAGGAACGTCCGGTCTGGATTTTCGACGCGCCGCGAGAGCAGTCCATACACGAGCGTCGCACCGATAGCACCCGCCGCGGAGAGGAACAGCACCGGCGGGTACGAAAGTGGCATGAACGGTTGTACTACCCCACTTGCGAGGACGAGCGCCAAGAGGAGTCCGTTCCCAGCGATGGAGACGGCGACGGCCGTGAGACCGCGTCGGGCGAGCACTGACAGGGTTGGCTGGACGGTCGGTGTGACTGTGGACATAGCTGCACAGACTACGCCACCAAAGAGCATGAAGATGCGCTCGGCGGAGCGCGGAGACAGACCGAAGTGGTTTACATCTGTTACCCTGATGAAAATAGTGTGACCGCTACCGACTCCAAGACCGGCCAGTTCGCGTCCACTCTCCAGCGAGGAATCCTTGGTACCCTGCTTGGGATTGTTGCGATACTCGGATTCGGGTTGCTTCGGGAACTCGCAACGGGCAACCTCCTGTGGGGGGGTGTCGGTCTCCTCCTGTTTGTCGGCGCTGGCTACGGGATAATCGCGCTCTTCTTAGAAGGATACGACGAGGGCCGCGACGTGAGCCGCGGCGAGCAGTAGTCGTCCCGCTCGGGAGTTACCCCACCGGAACGCCCTCAGTTCTGCGTGAGCAGGCGGCGCAGGACGTAGTGGAGGATACCACCGTTTTCGACGTACCGAACTGCGGCCGGAGTGCCGACCTGTGCGGTCACGTCGAACTCGACTTCGGTTCCGTCGTCTTTCGTGGCGACGACGGTGAGTTCGTCGTTGACGTCGAGGCCGTCGTCGAGGCCGCGGATGTCGAAGTGCTCAGAGCCGTCGAGTCCGAGCGACTCCCACGAGTCGCCGTCTTCGAACTGGAGCGGCAGAACGCCCATGCCGACGAGGTTGTCGCGGTAGATGCGCTCGTAGCTCTCGGCGATGGTCGCTTTCACGCCGAGGAGGTCCGTTCCTTTGGCCGCCCAGTCACGACTCGAACCGGTCCCGAACTCGACGCCCGAGAGGACGACAAGCGGGGTGTCTTCCTCGCGGTAGCGTTCGCTCGCCTCGAAGACCGTGGTCTCCTCGCCCGTCGGGTGGTGGATGGTGTAGCCGCCTTCCACGCCGTCGAGCATCTGATTCTCGATACGGACGTTGGCGAACGTCCCGCGCATCATCACTTCGTGGTTGCCGCGGCGAGAGCCGTAGGTGTTGAAGTCGACGGGGTCGACGCCGTGGTCCATGAGCCACTGGCCTGCCGGGAGGTCAGACCCGAACGGTCCGGCGGGACTGATGTGGTCGGTCGTCACGGTGTCGCCGAGCGTCAGGAGGCAGCGGGCGTCTTCGACGTTCGAGACGCCGGGTTCCTCCAGCGGGAAGTCTTTGAAGAACGGCGGTTCGCGGATGTAGGTGGATTCGTCGTCCCATTCGTACACGTCGCCGGTCGGCGCTTCGAGCGCGTCCCAGCGCTCGTCGCCTTCGAACACTTCCGCGTACTTCTCGCGGAACATCGAGGGGTCGACGCTGTCGTGGATGGTCTCTTGGACTTCCGTCGTGTCCGGCCAGATGTCGGCGAGGTAGACCGGTTCGCCGTCTTCGTCGGTGCCGAGCGGGTCGGTTTCGAGGTCGATGTCCATCCGTCCGGCGAGGCCGTAGGCGACGACGAGTGGCGGACTCGCGAGGTAGTTCGCGCGAATCTTCGGGTGGATGCGCGCCTCGAAGTTCCGGTTGCCACTCAGGACGCTCGTCGTCCACAGGTCGTGGTCGTCGATGGCGTTCTCGATAGGATCGGGAAGCGGTCCGGCGTTGCCGATACAGGTCGTACAGCCGTAGCCGACCACGTCGTAGCCGAGGTCTTCGAGGTACGGAAGCAGTTCGGCCTTCTTCAGGTACTCCGTGACGACCTGACTTCCGGGCGCGAGACTCGTCTTGACGTAGTTTGGCACGTCGAGTCCCTTTTCGACCGCGTTTCGGGCGAGGAGTCCCGCGGCGACCATGACCGAGGGATTCGAGGTGTTCGTACAGCTCGTGATTGCGCTGACGACGACGCTTCCGTGGCCGATTTCGGCCGTCTCACCGTCGCCGAGGTCGACTTCGACGCGCTTCGTCAGGGGGTCGAGGTCGGCATCGGCTTCGACTGCGGCGGCCGCGCCGCCGTCACCGGCGAGTTCAGGGTCGCTCCCGCCCTCGCCTAACCACTGTTCGAGTTCGCGTTCGTCGTAGTCGTCAAGTTGGTCTTCGAACTCGCCGTGGACGAGTTTGCGGAAGTGGGTCTTCATGTCGCCCATCGGGACGCGGTCCTGCGGGCGCTTCGGCCCGGCGAGGCTCGGTTCGACAGCCGAGAGGTCGACGTCGACCGTCTCGGTGTACTCGGGGTGCTGCTCGCCGAAGAGGCCCTGCGATTCGAGATATTCGCGGACGAGTTCGATGTGCTCCGGGTCGCGGCCGGTGAGTTCGAGGTAGTCCAGCGTGGCCTCGTCCACCGGGAAGACGCTGATAGTCGAGCCCTGTTCGGGGGCCATATTCGAGATGGTCGCCCGGTCGGGGACAGAGAGGTTCTGGACGCCGGGGCCGAAGAACTCGACGAAGCGGTCGACGACGCCGACCTCGCGGAGTTGCTCGGTGACGTGCAGCACGAGGTCCGTCGCGGTCGCGCCCTCGGGCAGTTCGCCTTCGAGTTTGACGCCGACGACTTCGGGGAGCTTCATCGTAATCGGCTGGCCGAGCATCGCCGCTTCGGCCTCGATGCCGCCGACGCCCCAGCCGACGACGCCGATACCGCCAATCATCGGGGTGTGGCTGTCGGTGCCGACGAGGGTGTCGGGCAGGAGCCACTGGTCGTCGCGCCACTCTCGGTCGTGGACGACGCGCCCGAGGTGTTCGAGGTTCACCTGGTGGACGATGCCGGTTCCCGGTGGCACGACGCTGAAGTTGTCGAAGGCGTTTTGCGCCCACTTGAGCGCCTTGTAGCGCTCGGCGTTGCGCTCGTACTCCAGTTCGACGTTCTTCTCGTAGGCGTCTTCGCTGCCGAAGTAATCGACCTGCACGCTGTGGTCGATGACGAGGTCACACGGGACCTCGGGCTCGACGATTCTCGGGTCCTCGCCAGCGCGGTCTGCCGCGGAGCGCAGTGCTGCGAGGTCAACGACGGCCGGGACCCCCGTCAGGTCCTGCAGGACGACGCGAGACGGCGTAAACGGAACTTCGACATTCGGTACGTCGGGCTCCCACGAGGCCGCGTTTCGCACGTCGTCTTCGGAAACCGTGTCGTCGTCGACGTTCCGAAGGACAGATTCGAGGAGGATTCGAATGCTGACCGGTAGCTTGTCGAGTTCGCAAAGGCCCTGTTCTTCGAGGACTGTCAGGTCCGCCATCTTGTATGTGGTGTCACCGTGTTCGAATTCACGGATCGCACCGAACGGGTCTGAATCTACCATTACTGGCTGTAGGGCATCAGCAGTCTTGAAACGATTAGCTGTTCTCACTATCTCGGAACGGGGCGAACAACTGCGGTGTGGGCTCGGTGTGTGGAATTGGAGAGTTAGGACGGGGAGAGAAGTCGGTGGTCCAGACGGAGAGAGATACCGGGGGTCCAGACGCGGAGCGAAGCTACTCCACGACAGACGCAAAATTGCGGCGCGCTCCGTTTTCGCGGGGAGGTCAGTTCTCTGGCATTCCGGCGGCACCGACGAACTCGTTGACCTCGTCTTGCACGTACCGACGAATCCGCTCGCAGTAGTCCCACAGCAGGTCGTTGAACTGCTCGCGTTCGGGTTCGGTGAGGCTCGTCTCTCCTCGTGACCATTCGGTGGGGATTTCGGGGTGTTGCGTACAGACGACCGAAAGCGGGTGGTTCTTCGGGTGCCCGCGGACGATGGCGTACTCGTCTGCGCCCCAGAGTCCCTCGTCGCCGTTGACCGAGAGCTCCGAGTCGATGTCGTCGAGTAGTTGGCGCTCTTCGGGAGTGACCGCGGCGTCGTCTCCCGTGAACAGGTCGTGGTACGCCTCGTCGCGAGCGGCGTATATCCAGCCGTCGAGGTTGTCACGAGCACGCCGGAGGAGTTCCCTATCTGCGTCCATAGCTATGTACACGGTCGCCATGACCAAAGCAGTACGCTCGAATGGAGCAGTTTACCCTTTGATATTCGCCAGTGGTGTGGTCTGGGCGACTTTCGTCCCGAGGCCGAGTTCGTGACAGACGTGTACGACCTCGTCGACGTTCTTGTACGCGCCGGGCGACTCCTCGGTCAACGTCTCGCCGGACTGTGCTCTGACGAAGATACCACGGGCGCGCAATGCCTGCTGTAGTTCGCCGGCAGCGTACTCTCGACTCGCCTGCGTCCGCGACTTCGCTCGGCCGGCACCGTGCGGGGCCGACCCGAAACTGCGTTCGAGCGACCGCGACCCGCCAGCGAGCACGTACGAGCGAGACCCCATGTCTCCGGGGACGAAGACCGGTTGTCCAATGTCGGCGTAGGCGTCGGGAACGTCCGGGTGGCCGGCTGGAAGCGCCCGAGTTGCCCCCTTCCGGTGGACGAGAAGCGTCTGTTCGTCGTCGCCGACGGCGTGGTGCTCTTCTGTGGCGATATTGTGGCCCACGTCGTAGACGAGTTGGACGTCGGCTTCTTCGAACAGGTCGGAAAACACCTCGCGGACGGCCTGTGTCATCACCTGTCGGTTGGCCCACGCGAAGTTCGCGGCGGCGTTCATCGCCGACCGGTACTCTCCGGCGAGTCTGTCGGAAAGCGGCGCGTAGACGAGTTGTTCGTTCGGTAGCGACTCGGCGAGGTCGGGGTACGCGCGCTCGAACTCGTCGATGTAGTGCGAACACGTCTGGTGGCCGAGTCCGCGAGAGCCGGCGTGAATCATCACGACGATTTCGTCGAGGTCGATGCCGAACGCCGCTGCCGCGGCCGAGTCGTACACCTCACTGACGCGCTGGACTTCGAGGAAGTGGTTGCCGGACCCGAGCGACCCGACTTGGTCGACGCCCCGTTTCAACGCCTCCGTTGGGACCGCGTTCGGGTCGCCCGGAAGCCGACCGTTCTCCTCACAGTGTTCGAGGTCGGCTTTCCTCGCGTGGCCTTCGTTGAGCAGCCACTCGACCCCGGTTTCGAGAACCCCGCGAACGTCGGAGATGTCGGTGTCGAGGGAGCTTCCCGGTCCGAGGCCCGTCGGAATCGTCTGAAACAGGCGGTCGGCGAGCATCGACTCGCGTCCGGCGACGTCCTGAAACGTGAGTCCCGTCCTGAGGAGTCTGACGCCGCAGTTGATGTCGAATCCGACGCCACCGGGACTGATGACGCCGTCGTCCGCGTCGACGGCGGCGACGCTCCCGACCGGAAATCCATACCCACGGTGGCCATCGGGGAGCACGACTGCGAACTGCTGAATGCCCGGCAGGGTCGCCACGTCTTGAATCTGAGCGAGCGTCTGGTCGTCTGCTGTTCGCATCGCTTCGACGAGCGATTCCGAGCCGTAGACACGGGCAGGGACGCGCATCTCCCCTGTCGGCGCTATCTCGTACACGTTCGGCTCGATTTCGACGGGTTCCACGTGGTTGTCACCGTGTCCACATATGACAACGACTCGCATAACCGTTCCCACGGTCACGACGGACTGGTTTTTCTGCTGACAAAGTTCAACAGCTCGTCGGTCGTAGTATCGGACATGGACATCTCGAACATCGTCACCGACGAGTTCCCGACTGTTGGGCCCGACGCGCGCGTCTCAGAGTTACAGGGCGTGTTCCATGAGACGGGGACGAAGGCCATCGTCGTCGCCGCCGACGACGGGTACCACGGGTTGGTCACGCTGCGGCAGTTGAACGCCGCCCATCGCGACCCCGACGCCAAGGCTCGGAGTATCCTCTGGCATCCGGCGACGGTCGCGCCGGACGAGAACGTTCGACAGGTCGCCCGCCTCATCCTCGCGAGCCAGAGTGAGGTCCTGCCCGTCTTCGAAGCCGACGACCTCGTCGGCATCGTCTCCGCCGACGACGTACTGGCCGAAGTACAGGAGTACCTCAGCGTGCTGACCGTCGAGGACGTCTACACCGACTCGCTCGTCACCATCGACGAAGACACCACCTTCGGGGAAGCGCTCCACACGTTCCGAAAGAACCGCATCACTCACCTCCCCGTCACCGACGGCGACACCGTCGTCGGCGTCGTCAGCCTCTACGACGTGCTTGGATTCACGACGAGAGCTGTCGATAAGGCCTCGGGCGGTGCGTCGAGCGGGTTCGACGTCGCCGCTGGTGAGGCTGCTCCGGGATTCCGTTCACCCGGCGGGATGGGAGAACGAGCCGGAGAAATCGACCGCCTGCTCGACCTGCCGGTCGCCGACGTGATGAGCGCGCCAATCGAGACGGCACTCCCCGAAGAGGGACTCGACCACGCTGTCGAGCGAATGCTGACCGAGGGTGTCTCGTCGCTCATCGTCATTCAGGAGGACGCGCCCGCAGGCATCGTCACCAAAACAGACGTGCTTCGCTCGCTGACGTGGACTGGCGAGACGCGGCCGCCCGTCCAGATTACGAACGTCGACTTGTTGGACGACATCTCCCGCGACGAAGTCGTCGAGATGATAGACGGGCTGACCGGGAAATTCGGCGGTATCACGCTGCTCGAAGCCAACATCCACTTGCAGGAACACGACGAGAAGCTTCGTGGAACGCCACTCATCCTGGCTCGGGTACGGCTCTACACGGACAAGGGCCACTTCCTCGGAACGGGGGAGGGATACGGTGCGTCACACGCGCTGCATCTCGCTCGAAACGTCGTCGAACGGCAGTTGCTCGAAGGGAAGACGCACGTCGAGACCAAGAAACCGCCGTCAGACCCCGAAGAGTACTGGTCGAAAGTGTTCGGCTGGTGGCTGACTGCACCGCCTCGTCGGCGCTGACCGACTCCGCCGGTCCTTCACTCGGACGCGTTCTATCGAGACACCCGAGTCACTGGTGACAAAACCGCCGGGTGCCACAACTTCTATTGAACTACCTCTCGCACGTTTCGTATGGACGGTCCCGAACAACGACCGCCGGCCGAGGACCATTCTCCCTTGGCTGTCCTCTACGTCGGTCGGGACCCGGATTTCGCCGACTTAGTCGAGACGGCACTCGAACGGCACGTCGACGCGTTCGACGTTCGAACCGAAACGTCTCTCATCGACGGTATCTCGGCTGTCGAAACCGGTGATTTCGACTGCGTCGTCTGCGAAAACCACCTTCGCGACGGTGACGGCTTAGGACTTCTCACGGCGGTTCGCGCACAGTCTCCGATGCTTCCGTGTATTCTCTACGTTGCCGACGGCGACGAGTCGGTCGCCAGTCGCGCCATCTCGATGGGCGTGAGCGACTACGTTCGTCGCGACAGCGGCAACGAGGACTTCCGCCTCCTCGCCAACCGAATTCGAAACGCTGTCGACCAACACCGCGTTCAGTCACGACTCGTCGAGTCGGACTCGACGCTCACAGCGGTCTACGAACGAATCTCTGACGGCGTCTTCGCCGTCGACGACAACTGGCGCGTCGTCTACTGGAACGAACCGCTGGAGGCACAAACGAACATCTCTGCCGAGGAAATTCGCGGTCACGACCTCCGCGAACTCTTTCCGAAGGCACGGAAGTCCGATATCGCCCACGCACTCGAACGCGCCATGGTGACACAGGAGCCCCAGACTATCGAGACGTTCGTCGACGTGCTCGATGCTCGGGTCGAAGCACGCATCTACCCCGACGAAGATGGCCTGACCGTCTGCGTGCGCGACGGGACAGATGCCGAGCGTTTCGACCCCGAGCACAAAGCGGTCTTCTCGCGGATGACTGACGCCTTCTTCGCCGTCGACGACGCGTGGCGACTCACCTACGTCAACGACCGCGCCGAGGCGTTGATGAACCGGACCCGCGACGTCGAACTCGGCGACCACCTCTGGGAGGCGTTTCCAGAGTTGGTCGGAACCGAGGTTCATCAGGAGTACCTCGAAGCGATGGAGTCCGGCGAGCCGAAGACACTCGAATTTCACGGCATGCTCTCGGACGCGTGGTACGAGGCGAGATTGTACCCGTCGGAGTCGGGACTCTCGGTTTACTTCCGCGACACGACCGAGAAACGGGAGGCGGCCCAAGAACTTCGTGACCGACACACACGACTGCAGACACTCGTCAAGAACCTCCCGGTCGCCTCGGCTGTCGTCGACACCGATGGAACCGTCACGTTCTCCGAGGGGAAGGCGCTGGAGCCACTCTCGATAACGCCGAAAATCGCCGCTGGGGAATCTATCTTCGACCTCTACGCCGACGTGCCACCCATCGTCGATGGATTGCGTCGCGCGCTTGACGGGGAGGCGGTGAACTTCACGGTCGAAATCGAGGGGCAGACGTTCGAAGCGTGGGCCGAGCCAGTCTTCGACGACGACGGGACTGTCGAAGAGGCCATCGTCGTCGCAATCGACGTGACAGACCGCGCCCGTCTCGAATACGCACTCCGCGACCTCCAGACGGTCGCACGCGACCTGCTTCAGGTCGAGACGCGCGACGAGGTGGCATCGGTCGCGGTCGATGCAGTCAAAGAGGTAGTCGGATGGCCGATTGCTGCCGTCTGGTACTACGATGACGAAAGCCAGTCGCTTGTCCCGGCCGCAGAGAGCGATTCGGCGCGAGCGATGGTCGGTGACGCGCCAATCTTCACCCCCGACACGGGCCTCGTCTGGGACGCCTACGACACGGGAGAGATACAGGTCTACGACCGTCTCGAAACGGAGACAGACGCGTTCAATCCGGACACGCCGCTGGAGTCCGAAGTGCACGTTCCGCTCGGGGAGTACGGCGTGCTCGTCGCTGGGTCGAGCGAGTCGGATTCGTTTTCGGACATCGACGTCGACTTGCTTCGCATCCTCTCGGCGACGGTCTCGTCGGCCATCGAGCGCGCCGAGCGCGAACAGAAACTCAGAGATAGAGAGTCCGAACTCGCGGCCGCAAACGAACGCCTCGACGAGTTCGTCTCGGTCGTCGCTCACGACCTTCGGAACCCACTTTCGGTCGCAAAGGGATACCTCGAAATCGCGCTCGATACGCACGACCCAGAGCACTTCGAGAAGATAGAGACGGCGCTCGACCGAATGAACCTGCTCGTCGACGACTTGCTCACGCTCGCTCGCCACGGCTCGCCCAGTGTCGAGCGGGAGGCGGTCGAGCTTCGGTCCGTGGTCACTCACGCGTGGAGTTTCGTCGAGACGAACGACGCGACGCTCCAAGCGAATGGACTGGGTGTCGCCGTCGGAGACGGGAGTCGCCTGCTCCAACTGTTCGAGAACCTCTTTCGGAACGCAGTGGAACACGGTGGGTCAGCGGTCGACATCGCAGTCGGCCGACTCGACGACGACTCGGGCTTCTACGTCGAAGACGACGGACCGGGAATTTCGGAGGACGACCGACAACAGGTGTTCGACCACGGCTATACGACCAGCACGACCGGAACGGGGTTCGGTCTCGCTATCGTGAGAGACATCGCCGACGCACACGGCTGGTCGGTTCACCTCTCCGAGAGTGACTGCGGCGGTGCCCGGTTCGAGTTCAGGGGTGTCGAATGGGTAGACAACCCCACCCACGAACAGGAAGTACAGAACGACTGACGATTGTGTTCAGTTGTCGCGGTCGGTCGTCAAGTCGGTCGTTGAGCCGATCGTCAGTCGGCGGCCGCGTCTAGCTTTTCTCGCAGTCGCTCGGGGTCGACTTGGAATTTGAACGCCGGACGGCCATCGACGTAGACGTACGGGACTCGATCGCCGTACTCCTCCGCGAGTGCTCTGTCTGTGTCCACGTCGACGACGTCGATATCGACCGGAACGCCCGTGGACGCTGCGACCTCGTGGATGGTCTCTTCGGCGACCTCACAGAGGTGGCAGTCCTCGCGTGTGTAGATCACGATTGGGACAGGGTCGCTCATTGGGTCACTAGTGGGGTACGCCCGCTCATTAGTCCATCTCTGTTCGGCGGAACGTGTCTCTGTAACCACTGAATTATCCGAATAGTTACGATATTCTATACACTCGTGTACTAAGTAGAGTACTTGTCAAATACATCTATTATGAATTCACTATGATTATCAAAAGCCGCCTTTGTCATGCGATTTTGGGTAATATATCAGTCAATAATGTAAATATTCATTGTTTGATAAAATGTCGCAGCATTTCTAAGCCCACCGTAGAAATGTCATTGTCAAGTACGAACTATGACAGACGATAGTGTCTCATCAGCTTCCGGGGGTGGGCGAAACCGGTTCGTCTACGTAACGGCCGCACTTGCCGCGCTCAACGGACTCCTCTTCGGGTTCGACACGGGTGTCATCTCGGGGGCGTTCCTGTACATCAAAGATACGTTCACGATGAGCCCGCTCGCCCAGGGTATCGTCGTGAGCGGGGCGCTCCTCGGCGCTGCGTTCGGTGCCGCGCTCGGTGGACACCTCGCCGACCGCTGGGGGCGGCGGCGACTCATTCTCGTCAGCGCCGTCGTGTTCTTCGTTGGGTCGCTCGTGATGGCCATCGCACCGACCGTCGAGGTGTTGGTCGTCGGGCGGCTCATCGACGGCGTCGCTATCGGCTTTGCGTCCATCGTTGGCCCGCTGTATCTCTCGGAGATTGCGCCGCCGAAGGTTCGGGGGTCGCTCGTCTCTTTGAACCAACTCGCCGTCACCGTCGGTATCCTCTCGTCGTACTTCGTCAACTACGCCTTTGCCGACGCCGGGCAGTGGCGCTGGATGCTCGGGACGGGGATGGTCCCCGCGCTCATCCTCGGTGCCGGAATGGTGTTTATGCCGGAGAGCCCGCGGTGGCTCGTCGAACACGGGCGCGAGAAGCAAGCGCGAGACGTGCTCTCGCAAACCCGCACTGACGACCAGATTCGCGCCGAACTCGACGAGATTCGAGAGACTATCGAACAGGAAGATGGGAGCATCCGCGACCTCCTCGAACCGTGGATGCGCCCGGCGCTCGTCGTGGGTGTCGGCCTCGCCGTGCTCCAGCAGGTTACCGGTATCAACACGGTCATCTACTACGCGCCGACCATCCTCGAATCGACCGGCTTCGAGTCTTCGGCGTCCATCCTCGCCACGGTCGGTATCGGCGTCGTCAACGTGGTGATGACCATCGTGGCTGTCTTGCTCATCGACCGAACTGGGCGGCGTCCGCTCCTGTCGGTCGGTCTCGTCGGGATGACGCTCACGCTCTTCGGTCTGGGTGCAGCGTTCTACCTCCCCGGCCTGTCTGGTCTCGTCGGGTGGATTGCCACGGGCAGTCTGATGCTCTACGTGGCGTTCTTCGCTATCGGCCTCGGCCCGGTCTTCTGGCTCCTCATCTCGGAGGTGTACCCGCTGAAGGTTCGCGGGACCGCCATGGGTGTCGTGACCGTGTTCAACTGGGTCGCCAACCTCGCCGTCTCGCTGACCTTCCCCATCATGGTCGGCGCGATTACGAAAGCCGGGACGTTCTGGGTGTACGGGATTCTCAGCGCCGTGGCGCTGGCTTTCACCTACGTGTTCGTCCCCGAGACGAAGGGTCGGTCGCTGGAGGCTATCGAGTCGGACCTCCGCGACAGTATGCTCGGCCGTCAGGACGCCGACGCGCCCTCGGACGTCGCGTGGAGCGACGACGACTGAGCAGTCAGAACCGCACTCAGAATTCGGTGTTCACTCGTTGACGACGTTCGTGAACTCGTCGATGGGCATGACCGAGTAATCGACGCTCAGCGTGTCTCGCGTCGCGCGAATCCGTCCGACGAACGTCGAGATATCCTGTAGTTGTCCTTCGAGGACGAACAGTTCCATGCAGTAGTGGTTGCCGACGTGGTTGTGGAAGTTGGACTTGACGAGACCCTCGTACTCGTGGCGGAGTCCCATCATACGCTCTTCGACGCTCGTCGTCTCGTAATCGAAGATGACGGTGACGACGGCCATCAGGTCGCGGTCTTCGAGGCGCTTGTCTTCGAACTCCCCGAGGAGATTCCGCGCTGCCTCTCGGACGACTTCACTGCGGCCGGTGTACCCGTGTTCTCCGGCGAACGAGTCGATTCGTTCGAGTAATTCCTCCGGCATCGAGACACTGACGACGGTCATATATTAACTCGAATGCCTTCGAATGATAAATATTGGTATCAACTGAGTTGGTGTGTCGGAGACTCGTCAGTAAATCTCCGTCTTCGGCACGAAGTTTCAGCGAATTTGGACTACCCACAGACATCGAAAAAGTACCTGCGAACTGGTTCCTGTCGGTCGATTTCGGCACATTCACTCTAACGCGACTGTTTTCAACCGAGATAACTGAGGCGAACCGTTGATATAGAAGAAGCGACCAGTCACGAACCAGTCGAATCCTCGTATGGCGAGCACATCTGATTCCGACCTATCCGAGACCCGCATCCACGAGGTGTTGAGTAACGACCGCCGACGGATGGCGATCGAATTCCTACAGGACACCGAAGAACTGACGCTCCGTGACCTTTCTGAGCGCATTGCGGAGGCAGAGACGGGGGAGACGCCGCCCCCACGAAACATCAGACAGAGCGCGTACGTCTCACTCCAACAGACGCACATCCCGAAGTTGTCCGAACTGGACATCGTCTCCTACGACGAGAACTCGAAAGTCGTCGCGCTGGAGGAGGCGTCCGACGTCACCGTCTACATGGAGGTCGTTCCCGAGGGCGAACTCTCGTGGAGCGAGTACTACGCTGCACTCGCTGCGCTCGGAATCGTTCTCATGATTGCGGTCGCTGTCGGTGTGCCGCTCCTCACCGACGCCGGGGCTCCGCTTCTCGCCTCGCTCGTCTTCGCCGTCCTCGGTGGGTCTGCCGTCTACCAACGCTGGTCACAACAGCACTGACCGGACACACACTCCACACGAACCGACCGTGCTCGTCTCACTATTCTCCCTCGCGTAAAATCCGTCATCAACGTTTGAATCAGTCATATTCTGGGAATCCCAGACACAATCAAGTAGCCATGGCGAAATTCTTCACTCGAATATGAGTTACGCTGTCGTGCTCAGCGACTTTCACATGGTGGACCCCACCCACCAGCGTCGCATCCTCGGCGACGTGGCCGATGTCACGACCGCCGAACTCGGGTCGGTCAAGGCGCTCGTGGAGGCCTGCGAGGCGGCCGACGCCGACGCCGTCGTGACCGACATCAACACGCCCGTCACCGCGGACGCGCTCGACACCCTCGATTTGTCCGTCGTCGCACGCGCGGCGGTCGGGTTCGAAAACATCGACGTTGCGGCCGCCGACGACTGCGGCGTCGTCGTCACGAACGTCCCGTCGTACTGCACCGACGAGGTCGCAACCCACTCGGTCGCGCTCCTCCTGTCGTGTATCCGCGCGACACCCTCTTACGACCGGGCCGTCCGCGCTGGCGAGTGGCCCGCGACGCCCGGACGCGAACTCCATCGCATGAAGGGTCGCACGCTCGGCTTTCTCTCGTTCGGCGCGATTGCCCAGCGAACCGCCGAACTATGCAGTGGGTTCGGCCTCGATTTCGTCGCCTACGACCCCTACGTCGACGACGACACCCTCGCCGAATACGGCGTCGAGCGCGTCACGCTCTCGGACCTCTACGCCCGCGCCGACTACCTCTCTGTCAACGCGCCCGCGACGCCCGAGACGCGCGGCATGGTCGATACCGACGCCTTCGCCGCCCTCGACGACGACGCTATCGTCGTCAACACCGGCCGCGGGGAAGTCATCGACGAAGCCGCACTCGTGGATGCGCTCCGCGAGGGCGACATCGCGGCCGCCGGACTCGACGTGTTCGAGACCGAACCGCTCCGCGAGGACTCACCGCTCCGCGAACTGGAAAACGCGGTTCTCTCGCCCCACGCTGCGTGGTGCTCGGCCGAGGCTCGTGCCGAAGTCAACGAGCAGACCGCGAGGGACATCAAGCGCGTCTTCGCGGGCGAAGAACCGACTGCGAAAGTCGAACCCGAGTGGGACTGAATCGTCGTATTTCCAAATAACTCGGTGAGAGCGTTCAACACCGAGATAGCGAAGAATTTGCTTTGTTCCTCTAAGTGAACAATCGATTGGTGGAACTGAAGAGCAAACACCTTGACGGGCGTCCTCAGAACGCTTTGCGTTTTGGTGTCTCTGAAACCAACGTTTTTCCGATGAGTCCGCAGAATCACGATTCTGCGAGGTGCGAACGAGACGCGTTGCGTCTCGCCACGTTGCTGTCTGCTCACGCTTTCAAGTTCCTCCTAATCAACTATGGTGAATCTGTCGGGTGGGGGTCTATGAACACTCTGCTCAGTCGGCTTAGACATGTATCTCTATTAGACTTAGTTAAATAAAATATAGTATAAAAATAATAGATTTAAAGTGGGAAAATTTACAGTGCTGTTGAAATTTGATTGATGTGGCGAAAGAAATTATCTTGGTATCTAAATCGTGAGGGTCTATAGCACCTTCAAGGCGCTATGTTGTGGAATATGTCACTTCCCATAGGATACAGAACAGAAATTGATAAATATCTAACTAGAAAACTAATAGAATAGAAATGCGTCGACGAGATTTCTTGTGTGGTATTGCGGCTACCACCCCGATAGCTGTCGCAGGTTGTTCAGCAATCGCTGACAAAGATGAGACGGAAAAAACGACTCACCATCATGTTCGGTCAAGTACCATCCGAAATGGTGTTCCATCAGACATCAAGCAAACTGTGTTCATATTAGATCTCTTCGAGAAGGAGGGAACAGTAGAGATGTTGGTATCTCCACAGTTACATCTACAAAGAGACTACCAATCTGTGGCGAAGGAGACGACAGTCAGTCTAGTCATTGATGATTTTGTTGACCAGTGGCAACAAAATTGGACAGAGCAAAGCGAATTAATCGGTTCTCTCACAGTCGAGTCGAAGCCTGAATTCCCAGTTACAATCATTGCAAAAACAGAATTTGAGGGAGGGAGTTCAATTGAAACAAGTCGCTACGAACAAATTAGGTTTGCTTCAAAAACTGAATAGCCCCAATAATATTATATTTTAAGAATTTAATTATTCAAGTTCGTGTTTGTACACCACTTCTGTCTCTGCAGAAGTTGTGTATCCTGGGAGTTCCTGCCATGTTGATTTGTTGTACGCGGATCCAACTGCAGGTTTTTCATTAAGGTCGGAAATATCGTCTAAAATCCAACACTGACTCCCGAGATTCACGAGCAGGTCCCTATTTGACTCGGCGTGATTAGTTGAGAACTCCCATACTGCATTGTTATTCTCCGAACTAGGTGTGACTTCCACATCTTGTTGGTCGTAGTCGAAGGTGACTGATGCAGAGGGACCACCAGTTCCGGTCAACGATAGTGTGAATTCATTGCTGTAACTTCCATTTTTAGGGTTATTCGGATAATAGCCCGATAGGCCGTCTTGACTTGGATTTGCATGATGGTTACCCCATCTGTGCTCTGCCTCCATTGAGGATGTGTAGTGTCCACTTACACACCCGCTACAATCATCGTAGTAAGCGTTATGTGAGAAGATCGATCCCCACAGATTCTGATTCGGTTCTGAGTCATGATCATCTTCTAGCCGGTACAAATTACCCTGCAACTGGTTCTTCCCTAACTTGCAGTAGGTACTACTGATGATTTTATTATATTGGTGCCAATTATCACCAACATCGGGCTCAACATCACCTTCAGATTGAATCGATACATTCTGATTGTCCTTGCTGACTGCCGTTGTCTCCTCGAAAGATCGGACAACTGCGTCGAGCTCTGCATGGACACTTGCAGCAGAGTTCTCACTCGCGGACTCTTCAGAACTATTGACGGAGTTACCAGAGGTCTGACGACCGTCTTCATCAGCCTGATCGTAAGTACCGTACCCGATGTAGGTCATCGGTTTCCCACCTGTGCCAAACTTCTGGGCAAACCCTGCAACAAAATGATTCTCCAGATCAAAGGAGGGATATCCAGTCACAGCAGCAGCATCCGTGTGTGTAGAGGTTGCCGCTTCAAACCGCTGCCTATTCCGTTGTTTTAGGTCTTCGATATCACCCGGTTTAATTGGGTTCTCGGCTGTTCCTCTGAGAACAGCAACCTCGGAGCCTTGGCGCTTAGAAGTCTCTTTACCACTAACAGTTGAACTGAAGCCGGACATCAGAAAGCCGCCAGCGATACCTTTCAGAACACCACGCCGTGTTCCATATTTGGGGGGACATACATTCGTATCTCTAACCTGTCAATGATAAATGTTTCTGAATTTGAATTTCAGCCAAATTCACATATTCAAATTTCTGTGTGGGTAACGGCACCCACAGATACTTTGCTAGCACGGGTCGCTTGACCGCTGCGCGGGAGCTGGGAACCAACCCCCATCGAGAAAATTCGTAGACAGATTTGTTTCTAATAGTAGAGGACGTTCTGCGGGGAGTCGCCACACCCAACTACGCTACCGAGTTTCGGGAGTACTCGATACCGCTCCAAAGCACTCTGAGGCACGTCTTTTTGGGGATTCGCCCCACCTAGTCCTGTGTGACAGATTCGACGGATGAGTCTCCTGCGCCGAGGGAGACGGTGCCAAAGTCCGATGGCGGTTCGACAGCAACCGCCGCCTTCCGAGGCGACCCTACGCCTGCCCGGCTTGTCGAAATCGTCCGCTTTTTCCTCAAACTCGGCATCGTCGGATTCGGCGGCCCGCTGGTTCACATCGCCATGATGGAAGACGAACTCGTCGGCGACGACGGGTGGATAGACCAGTCGCGGTTCATGGAAGGACTGGCCATCTGCAACACCCTTCCAGGTCCCGCATCGACGCAACTCGGTATCCTCATGGGGTGGGTCCGCGCGGGGACCCTCGGCGCTATCGCGGCGGGGGCCGCGTTCATGCTCCCGACGTTCCTCCTCGTCGTCGGCTTCTCATATCTCTACTTTGCCTACGGAACGCTCCCGGCGAAGGAGGCGCTGTTCTACGGTATCAACCCCGTCGTCATCGGCCTCATCGCGGGCGCGTCGTTCCGAATGGGCAAGAGCGCGCTCGCCGAGGGCGAAATCGACCTCACGTTCGCGATACTGGACGACGAGTGGGAGATTGACCTTCGACTGGTCGTCCTCCTCGCGGCGACGCTCGCAGCAACTGTCGTCGTGAACCCGAACCCGCTCGTCGAGTTCGTCGTCGCCGGATTCGTCGCGCTCGGCTTCTACCGCCGCGACTGGCTCGCCGAGAACGCTCGGGAACTCTCTCTTGCTGGCATCGCCACCGCTCTCGTCGGCGCACTCTGGTGGTTCCGTGACCGACTCGTGGGCTTCTTGATGGACCTCTCGTCCGGAGAGTCGGCGACCGGAATCGGAAGCGTGGTCGCGGGTGTCGCCGCCGCACTCTGGGCGAACACGTGGGTCAAACTCTTCTTGTTTATGCTCTACACCGGGTCGTTCATCTACGGCGGCGGACTGGTTCTCATCCCCTTCATCGAGAAGTACGTCGTCGCCGAGTTCGGGTGGCTCACCGGCAGTCAGTTTGTCGATGGCATCGCTATCGGGCAACTCACGCCCGGCCCGGTGGTGATGACCACGGCCTTCGTCGGGTACGCGTTGATGCTTCCCGAAGGCGTCCCTACAGCCGTCCTCGGCGCGTTCGTCGCCATGCTCGGGGCGTTCGCCCCCTCCTTTCTCTTCGTCACGATTCTGTTTCCCTACTTCGCGCGTATCCGCGACAACAAGGTTGTACAGACGGCGCTCGTCGGCGTCAACGCGGCCGTCGTCGGGGCGATTTTGGGCGCGACCGTTTCACTCGCGGGCGATGCCTTCGTCGTCCCCGCTACCGGCGCGTTCGACCCGTTCAGAATCGGACTGGGTATCGCCACGTTCGCGCTTTTCGTTCGCGGTACCAGTGCGGTCCGGCTCATCATCGGGGGAGCCCTCGTCGGTGCGGGCGTGTACTTCGTCTTCTGACGTGGCGGCCCTGTGTCACCCCTCGCAGTACGTCTCGCGCATCGTCCGCGCGAACAGTCCCGCCTTGTCGAACGCGATAGCGACGAGGACGAACGACTCGTCCAAGGGACGCATCACGAACACCTCTCGGGGGGCGTCGGGAGCGTCGGCCTGCTCGTCCACTCTCCCCACGAGCGGGTCCAGTGGGAGAACGCCGTCTCTGAACTCCTCGAACAGGTCGCGCGCGCCGGACTGTTTGGCAAAGACGTAGAGCACCGCGTTCGGGTCGCGCTCGGTACTGTAGGTAACGCGCGAGCCCATCGCTTCCCCGGCGTCTTGGACCGACCGCCACGTCTCTTTGGCGGCGTCGAACAGTCCCGTCGTGGCCCCGACGAACCGGAATCGCGTCTCGTCGAGAATATCGAGCGACGCAAAGCGGGGGTCGCCGTCGTCCCACGCGAGCGTCGCGTCCACTACGTGTCCGGGTTCGAGCGCCGCGACAGTCTCGGCGAGTTCTCCCTCGTACCCGTCGGACGGGACGTACGTCGGCGAAAATGCCTCCTCGGCCTCGGTCGCGGTACTGGGGTCGGACCAGTCCACGTCGTCGTCGGGGCGTTCGAGCAAGAGCGTCTCATCTCGGTCCCGCGGACTGCGGTAGACCCGAAACTGTCCGGCCGTCGTGACCTCCATGGCCGCGGCTACTCGACGGACGAAAATACGACTACCGGTCCGGTGTGCGTGTCCGAAAAAGGAGAACCGTGTGGCTCAGTCGTCGTCGTCAGCGAACGACGCGATAGCGCCGCGAAGACCGGCTTGCGTGTCCGAACCTTCCTTCGTGATTCGCCACCCGGTCAGTCCCATGACGACGAGAATGACAGGCGAGAGGAATCCGAGGAAGTAGTACGGCGCGTACTGGAGCGTCGGCACGCCGAGCACGTCGGCCATGTAGGCACCACCAGTCCCCCACGGGATGAGCGCGCTGGTAGTCGTCCCGGCGGATTCGACGGCCCGCGAGAGGTTCCGGCTTTCGAGTTCGAAGTCGTCGTAGAGGCCGCGGAAGCTCATTCCGGGGACGACGATACTCATGTACTGGTCTGCCGCGATGGCGTTCATCGCCAGCGACGAGGCGGCCGTCCCGACGGTGAGCGAGGCGACCGAGGTCAGCACGACTCGAAGTTTGTGCGCGATGACGGCGATGCAGCCGGTTCGTTCGAGGATGCCACCCAGCGAGAGCGACGCGATGATGACGGTCATCGTCCACGACGACCCGAGGAGACCGTCCGAGTCGAGCAGCGAATCGACCGTCTCGACGCCAGTCGCAGGCTCAGTGCCAGCAAATGCGACGTTCCACGCGCCGACGAAGGTGTCGATGGCGACGGGACCTTGTATGAACAACTGGGTGAGCGTCCCGGCGACGACGCCCGCGATGATCGACGGCAGCGCGGGGTAGCCGCGAAGCGCGAGCACGAACGTGACCACGAGCGGCGCGAAGACGAGCGGCGAGAGGACGTACGACCCCGCGAGCGCCGTCTGAATCTCGGCGACGCGACCCGCGGGAATGTTCCCCGTGGCCGTGAGACCGAGGGCGGTGTAGGCGACGAGCGAGATGGCGAGCGCGATGCTCGTCCCGACGCGCATCGTCCGCACGTGAGTCAGGAGTTCCGTGTTGGTGACGGCGGCAGCGAGGTTCGTCGTGTCCGAGAAGGGCGACACCTTGTCACCGGTGTACGCCCCCGTCAGGACTGCACCCGCGGTCATCGCGTTCGGCATGCCGAGACCGGACCCGATGCCGATGAAGGCGACGCCGAGGGTTGCGGCCGTCGTCCACGACGACCCGATAGCGAAGGTGACGATAGCCGAAAGCAGCGTCGCAACGGGCAGGAACACCGCCGGTGAGAGGAAGTCCAGCCCGTAGTAGATGAGCGCGGGAATCGTCCCTGCCGCGGTCCACGTCGAGATGAGCATGTAGACGACGAGGAGGATGAGCAGTGCGGACATCCCCATGTTGATGCCATCCCGGATACCCTCCGAGAGGCGCGACCACGGGATGCCGAGCCAGTATCGTCCGACCGCACCGGTGAGGATGATACCCCACAGGAGCGGCAACTGCGGGTCGAGGCCGAGCCAGATGACCCCGACACTCAGGAAGACGAGCATCCCGACGACGGGCACGAGCGCCTGCATGAGCGACGGTCGCTCATCCTCGGGGATGTCGTCGTAGGTCAGCGGTTCGAACGAGAGAGTTGCCATTACCGGTACCGTCTTCCATGGTAGGTAATTTCAATCTGGCCCTTTGTAGGCTATAAATAACCGTTATCGTTACTCAATCATCCAACCCAGATGATGCGTTTCGAAACAATGAGTCAAGAATTTCCGGTGTCGTTGGATGATACGCCCGGTCTGGAAGGTCGCGCACATCGAGTTCCATCTCGACGGCGACCTGCATCGTCTTCGCCATCACGTCGGCGTGATAGTGGAGACCCTGATAGCCGAGGACGGTTCCGTCGCGTCCGACAACGAGACTCGCCAATCCTTTCGGCGTCGCCTTGGTCTTGAACACGCCGTCGTCGCGGGCTTCTTGGGTGACGACCACGTGGTCGAGACTCGCCTCGTTCGCCGACGCTTCCGAGTGGCCGACGCGGGCGTAGGGGTACACTGTCGCCCCAGAGAAGATGACGTGATGGTGGACGTTGTGGTACGCTATGAGTTCACCACCGCGAACGTCGGCGAGGATGTTGTCGGCGGCGACGAAGCCCTGTTCCTTGGCGACGTGGAGAATCGGCTCCTTGCCGTTCGCGTCGCCCACGACATACACCCGGTCGTCGTCCACGGCGCGCATCGTGTCGTCCACCCAGTCCTCGCCCGGCGAGATGCCCGCTGCGTCGAGGTTCAGGCCGTCGATGTTTGGCTCTCTCCCGGTGAACAAGAACATCTCGTCGCCCTCGACTGCCGACCCGTCGTCGAGGTGGAGGCGAACACCTCCGTCGTCGGTCTGTTCGACGCGCTCTTCGTACACTTCAGTTCGAATCTCGACGCCGAAGTCGTCGCGGTAGATGTCCAGCAACGCCTCGCCGAACTCGGGGTCGGCCTCGTCGATTGGGCGTTCGTCGTGCTCGATAACTGTGAGGTCGACGCCCGCCTCTGCGAGATACGGGACGAGTTCGAGACCGACGTAGCCGAATCCCATCACGACGCCTGAGTCGGGGAGGTCGGTCGCGTCGAGCACGTCGGCGCTGGTCAAAAAGCCGACCTCGTCGAGGCCGGGAAGGTCAGGGACGAACGGCGACGACCCGGTGGCGACGACGACGTAGTCTGGGTCGAACTCACGGTCACCAGCCCGGATGCGACGCTCGTCGACGAACTGGCCACGCTCGCGGACGAGTTCGACGCCATCCGTCTCGGCTAGCTTTCGGACCGCGGCCCGGCGGTGACTGGCGAACCCCGAGATGTGTTCGTCTTTCGTCTCGACGACTGCATCGAGGTCCATCTCGGGCGCGTCACCATCGAGTCGGTGGTCGTGCCGTGCTTGATAGTGATGCCCCGCCGCCGAGAGCAGTTCCTTGGATGGCATACAACCGCGGAGGATGCAGAGCCCGCCCGCCGGGTCGCCGTCGTCGACGAGCGTGAGTCGGTCGATGTCGTCGCCGACGTGCGAGACCAGTTTGTCCGCGACGGCGACCCCGGCGCTCCCGTAGGCACCGATGATGAGTACGTGTGTCATACTGTGTCGCGCGAGCGGAGAGCGCTTAGTCGTTGGGACGGGGTGCGCGGAAATCGCACTGCTGGTCGGGATTTCGTCCAGCGAAAAACGTTTGAAGCTCGTTTACCGCGAGATGCCGTCGCCTTCGTCGGCGACGACGCGCTCGATGTCTTCGGGCGTGACGACAGCCACGTCGCCCTCGATAGTTCGCTTGAACGACGCTGTCGCCGAGGCCCACTGCAGCGAGTCGGCGACGTCACCGCCGTCGAGGTGCTTGGCAAGGTAGCCACCGACGAAGGCGTCCCCCGTGCCGATTGCATCGTGTGTTTCGGCCTCGTAGACACCCTGCTCGTACACGTCGCCGTCAGAGAACGCGAGCGACCCGTCCGCACCACGGGTGACGACGACCGTCTCGAAGTCGTAGTCGGCCGCGAGCCCGCGAGCGATGGATTCGGCGTCGCCGTCGCGTCCGAGGACGGTTTCAGCGTCGCGCTGGGCGGCGAACAGCACGTCGATGGCGTCGAACAGGTCGCGGTACACCGCGGCGGCCTCGTCGGGAGTCCAGAGTTTCGTCCGGTAGTTCAGGTCGAACGCGGTAGTCGTCCCCGCTTCTTGGGCCGCTTCGAGCACGTCTTTCGTCGTCTCGTGGAGCGTCTCGGAGAGCGCGGGCGTGATACCACTGGTAAAACACACGTCGGCGTCGCGGACGGTATCGAGGTCGATTTCGCCCGTTTCGAGAGTCGTCACCGCGGCGTCACCGCGGTCGTAGACGACGTTCGTCGGTCGCGGTTCGACACCGTGTTCGAGGTAGTAGAGGCCCTGTCGGTGTTCGTCATCCCAGACGACGCCATCGGTGGCGACGCCGTGGCTTCGCAGTTCGCCCACGACGCGGCGGCCGAGCGGTGAGTCTGGGAGTTTCGAGAACCACGCCGCATCCCAGCCGAGTCGGGCGGCGGCGACGGCGACGTTACTCTCTGCGCCGCCAGCCTGGACTTCGAACTCGCGGGCAGTTTCGAGTCGCTCGCCACGCGGCGGCGACAGGCGAAGCATCGTCTCGCCGAAGGTCACGAGGTCGGTCATGCAGATGCGTTCGACGGCACTGTATAAACGTCCGGCGTTGGCGTCGAATCACGCGACTGAGTCGGTGTGTTGCCGTCAGCGCGACGCTCCCCGTCTCTGGTTCCTTACGCCCCGGTCAGCCGCCGGACGAGGTAGATAAACGAGATTGGAAGACTGAGGAAGGGAATCCCGATGAGGTAGTACAGCGGAGACGGTATCCAGTTCGACTCGCGGGCCAGCCTGATGCGGTCCATGTGAAGCGCGGCCGGGCCGACGATGACGGCGAGTACCGTGCCGTAGAATCGAATCGCCTCGCCGACGGGGTCGGCCCACGGGGGGACGCTCGGTCCGGTCGCGGCGGTAAAGAGGTACGAAACCACCAAAACCAGCGGCCCGAACAGAATGCCGACGAAGACCAGCGGGTGCATCGGTTCGTCTCTCTCGGCGGCCTGACTTCAATCCTCTGTGCGTCGCCCCCCGTGACCGGGGTAGTCGCGTTCGAACCGCGCTTCGATTTCGTCGCTGTCGAACTCGACGATGACCGGGCGGCCGTGCGGACAGGCGTAGGGGTTCTCGCAGTCGTCCAGCGCCGACAGCAAGTCGAGGACCGACCCTTCCCGAAGCGAGGTGTTGCCCGTAATCGACGGGTAGCACGCGAGGTCCGCGAGCAGTTCGTCGGCGACGGCGTCGACCGTCTGTTGGCCACCCTCGGATTCGTCTTGGACGAACGCGGTCAGTGCATCCCTGACGAGTTCGGGGTCGAGTGCCGCATCGAAGACCGCCGGAACAGTCCGCACGGTCACGGTTCGCTCGCCAGTTCGCCCCGCGTGGAAGCCGACCTGCGCGACTGCCTCGCGGTACTCCTCGAACAGAGCGGCCTCGCGGGCGGTCAGTTCGAGTTCGACGGGGTCAGCGAGCGCCTGCGTCGGCGTGTCGCCTTCGACTTCGGCCTTTAGGCGCTCGTAGTTCACTCGCTCGTCGGCGGCGTGTTGGTCGACGAGAACCAACCCCTCGCTCGTCTCGGCGACGATGTAGGTGTCCAGGAGTTGCCCGAGGATTCGCATCGACGGGAGCGAGTCGAACTCGGGTTCGAGCGTTGCTTCTTCGCCCGAGAGGTCGCGTTGGGTCGTCGGGGCCGAGATACGGCGAGGTGGGGTACCCGCGGTCGAGTCAGTCGGGTGGTCGGTGCTGCTGCCAGCACCCGTGTCCGGCGACGATGTACCGACATCGGACGACGACTGCACCCCGGCGTCTGCTGACGGTTGCGTCCCGCTACTCGGCGATGACTGCGACCCGCTATCCGACGACGACCGCCCGCTATCCAGCGACGACTGCGACGTTCGCTCCGGCCCGGGGGCGAGGTCGTATTCGCGGGGCGGCGTCGGCGGCGGCGATTGGGACGACTGGCTCGAATCGTCAGACGCTGTCGCATCCGATCTGGAAGCCGTTGTCGCGCCCGAATCAGGCGACTGCTCGCCGACGCCCTGTGGGTGGTCGCGCTCGGCTTGCACGTCTCTCGCGCTCGGCCGCTCGGTGTCCGAATCCTCGCTGTCGGCCGCCGCCGCGTGAACGTCGTGCGGGTCGTCGGCCGATGTACTCTCCTCGTTCGGGTCGGCAACCTGTTCGTTCGAATCGTCGCCGCCGACTGCACCATCCTCGCTGCCGGGTGCGATGGGCGTCTCGTCAACCTTCGACAGCCCACGCGGTGCCGACGACCGGACGAGGCCGTTCGACAGCAGGGCGTCTTCGACCGCATCGGTCACGGCCTGTCGAACCTGTGTCTCGTCGTCGAATCGGACTTCCATCTTCCGCGGGTGGACGTTCACGTCCACGGCGTCGGGGGCGACGTCGACGAACAGGATCGCGAAAGGATAGCGGTCGGCGTCGAGTTGCCCGCCGTAAGCGTCGAGAACCGCCTCGCGGAGGACGCGCGCGGTGACGTAGCGGTCGTTGACGAACGTCGAGAGGTAGTCGCGGGTGCTCCGCGTCGTCTCGGGGTGGCTGACGAGTCCCGAAACCGAAACGTCCGCCGAGTCGTATTCGACGGGGACCATCGCCTCGGCGACTTCGCGGCCGTAGACCGAGAGAATCGTGGATGCGAGGTCGCCGCGTCCTTCGGTTGCGAACACCTCGCGGTCGTCGTGTTCGAGGGAGACGGCCACGTCGGGATTGGCGAGGGCGTAGTGCGTGACGACGGTGTTGACGTGGTCGAACTCGGTGGCCGTCGTCTTCAGGAACTTCCGGCGGGCGGGCGTGTTGAAAAAGAGGTCTTCGACTTCGACGACGGTCCCCTCCGGGCACCCGGCGGGTCGAACCTCTTCGACTTCTCCACCTTCGTACTGCAGTTCAGTCCCAACATCGCCACCGCGTGGCTTGGAGCGAATCGTCATGCGGGAGACTGCCCCGATGGTGTGGAGCGCCTCGCCGCGGAAGCCGAGGGTTCCGACACCGGCCTCCAAATCCTCGATGTCCGAAATCTTACTCGTCGTGTGCTCGCGCACGGAGAGTTCGAGTTCTTCTTCGGACATTCCAACGCCGTCGTCGCGGATGCGGACGCCTTCGACACCGCCCGCATCGACGGCGACCGAGACTCGCGTCGCGTCCGCGTCGAGGCTGTTTTCGACGAGTTCCTTCACGACCGAGGCGGGGCGTTCGACGACCTCTCCGGCAGCGATTCGCTGGATGGTCTTCTCGTCGAGTTGGACGATATCGCTCATTCGTCACCCTCCAGTTTCGACTGCCACGACTGCACCTTCGCCATCAGGTCCAGCGGCGACGTGGCGTTCACGTCGACCGATTCGAGTTCGTCGAGGACCGCTTCGGTTTCGGGGTCGATGGCGGGGGCGGGGCTTTCGGGGCTTTCGGGGCTTTCGGTGCTTTCGCTTGCGACCGCTGCGGCAGACTCGACCGACCCGTTCTGGGGTGCACCAGTTGTGTTACTCCGTTCGCTACTCTCACTCTCGACTTTCATCTGTCCGCTTCCAACGTCGAAGACGGCTTGCACGGGTTCGGACGACCCCGAGCCTTTCGCCTCGATGGCCTTCTCGTCGCGGAGTCGGTCGAGCACGTCGGAGGCTCTGTCTACGACAGGACGCGGAACGCCCGCCAAGTCGGCGACGTGAATCCCGTAACTGCGGTCTGTTGGCCCGTCCACGACGGTTCGGAGGAAGGTCACGTCGCCGTGGCGCTCGTCGGCCGCGACGTGGACGTTCGCAACCCGGTCGAGGTGGTCGGCGAGACTCGTCAGTTCGTGATAGTGGGTCGCGAAGAGCGTCTTCGCGCGGACTTCGTTGTGGAGATACTCGGTCGCGGCCCACGCGATAGAGATGCCGTCGTAGGTCGCGGTTCCGCGGCCCACTTCGTCGAGGATGACGAGCGAGTCTTCGGTGGCCGAGTGGAGGATGTTCGACAACTCCTGCATCTCGACCATGAACGTCGAGCGCCCCTGTGCGAGTTCGTCCAGCGCGCCAACGCGGGTGTAGATACCGTCTACGACCCCGATAGTGGCGGCGTCGGCGGGGACGAAACTCCCGACCTGTGCGAGAAGCGTGATGAGCGCGGCCTGCCGCATGTAGGTCGATTTCCCCGACATGTTCGGGCCGGTGACGATGAGGAAGCCGCGCTCGTCGTCCATGTGGAGGTCGTTGGGGACGAAGTCGGTCGTGGTCTCGACGACCGGGTGGCGACCCGCTTCGACGTGGAGGACACCGGGTTCGGTGAGTTCTGGGCGTGTCCATCCGTTTCCGGCGGCGTGAGCTGCCAACGAGGCGAGGGCATCGACTTCGGCGAGTGCGCGGCCAACGTCCTGTAGGAGTTCGGCGTGGGCGGCGACGCGCTCGCGGAGGTCCTGAAACAGGTCGTATTCGAGGTCGCCGCGTGCCTCTTCGAGGCGGAGAATATCGCGCTCTTTCTCCTCTAGCTCCTCGGTGACGAAGCGTTTGGAGTTCTTGAGCGTCTTAATCTGGCGGTAGTGGTCGGGCACCTGGTCGGCGACGGACTTACCGACTTGAATGTAGTAGCCGTCGGTCTTGTTGCGGTCGACCGTGACGTGCGAGAGGCCGTGCTGACGCTTCTCGCGGTCGGCAAGCGTGTCTATCCACGACTTCGCCGACTCGTGGCGCTCGATGAGGTCGTCGAGTTCCTCGTCGTAGCCTTTCTGGAAGAGTCCGCCCTGTGTGACCGTCTTCGGTGGGTCCTCGGCGAGTGCGTCGTCGAGTTCCGCTTGGAGGTCTGCGGCGGCGTCTCTGTCGGGTCTGGCGACTACATCCGCGAGGGGGGTGTCGGCGAGTTCGGTCCCCTCGATAGCGTCGGCGAGTGCGGGGAGGATATCGAGGGTGTCGCGGACAGAGAGGAGCGCCGACGCGTCTGCACTCCCCGAGGCAGCGCGTGAGGCGAGGCGTTCGAGATCGTACGCGCCATCGAGCACGTCGCGCACGCGCTCACGGGCGAGGGCGGCCGAGGCCAGCGACTCCACGGCGTCGTGTCGGCGGGCGAGTTCGTCGCGGTCGCGTCGCGGTCGGGTGAGCCACTCGCGGAGGAGTCGCCCACCCGGCGCGGTGACCGTGTGGTCGATAGTGTCGAACAGCGACCCCGAGCGGTCGCCGTGCATGGTCTCTGTGAGTTCGAGGTTTCGCTGGGTCGTCGCGTCGAGTTCGAGCAGGTCGCTCGGGTGGTAGACACGAAGGCGCGTCATCGACCGGAGGACGCCAGCGCCCGTCTCTTCGACGTACGCGAGAATGCCACCCGCAGCGCGAGTCGCCAGTTCGGAGTCGAGACCGACGCTGTCCACGGTGGATTCGCCGAACTGTTCGCGGACGGCGTGGCGAGCGCGACCCGGTGCGAACGCGTCGCTGGAGAAAAGCGAGAAGGAGGCGTCCGTGGCGTCGCGGAGTTGCGAGAGCGTCTCGTCGTCCGCTCTGAGGTCCGGGCCGGGGAGGACTTCGACCGGCGAGAAGCGGTAGAGTTCGGCCGCGGCGTCCTCGACGGTGTCGGCTTCGGTCACGAGGAACTGGCCGGTCGTCACGTCGGCGAACGCGAGACCGAGGCCGCCGCTGCGACCCGTCACGATGGCGGCGAGGAACTGAGCGTCGGCCCGCGAGGTTTCGAGGAGCGTGCCGGGCGTAACGACGCGCGTGATTTTCCGTCGGAGGTCGCCCGACTCGGTCTCGTACTGGTCGGCGACGGCGACGCGATAGCCGCGTTCGACCAGCGCCTTGAGATAGGGCGTCAAGTCGGCAAGCGGCACGCCTGCCATCGGATACGACGAACCGTGCGACGACTTCTGTGACACCTTGAGGTCGAGTTCGCGCCCGACCGTCTCGGCGTCGTCCGCAAAGAACTCGTAGAAGTCGCCACACTGCATGGCGAGGAGGTCGGCGTCGGTCTCCTCTTTCAACGAGAGGAACTGGCCGACGATTCCCTGAGCAGTCATGTGCGCACGTGGGTCGGCGGGCGGATAAAACGCTACGATGGCGTGCGGACGGGAACGATACCGTCTGGGTGCTTAGGCCACTACGACGGTGTTACAGTTCACCCCCGCGGGAACCGAAACGTAGCCGACCGGTTCCTGAAACACTTCGATTGCCTTGATGACGACACCGTATGGGGAAAACGTGAGAAGTCCCTTGGTCATCAACGCCATGCTCGCGACATCCATCGAGACTTGGCACTGGACCGTCGAGTTCGCCTGCTGACCACTGGCCCCCAGTTCCCCTGCAACAGGAACGCTCGAAACGGCCATCCCGATGACCAGCAGTGCTGTGACGAGTGCTCCACACCGCAACGTTCTGTCTGAAAATTGTGTCATGCAGAAATAAACTCTGTTTCGATGCCAATAGTTGTGGCGCTCAGACTACTTGTTACCGCCCACTGACGGTGAGCGAACTCCAATTATCAGTTGGATACTATCAGCGCACAACCCCATTTATGTGCGTGTGAATCTCTCGCCAATATATCCCTCAAATAACGGCGCTTAATCTAAATATCGGCATTTACTTGACACCAGAATATATCGACTGATAATCGGCGGCCCAAAGTTATATGCAAGTTCGCTAGTCGGTCTGGTGTGACTCTCTCGTACAATCGACGAGGGCTTCTCCGCGCCGCCGGGAGCGCTGTTGCGCTCGGGTCGCTGTCGGGGTGTGTGGGGGCACTCGATAACCAAGCAAACGAACCAGTTCGGTTCGGGGCAGTCCTACCGGTCAGCGGCTCCCTCGAAACGCTCGGGACGCACGGAATGCGTGCAGTGGAACAAGCTGTCGCAGACATCAACCGGGCAGGTGGGGTGCTGGACCGGCCGGTAGAACTGACGGCCGTCGACACGGAAGCAAACGCTCAGACGGCTGTTGAAGGATACAAGACACTTGTTGACGAGGGTGTCGTCGGGTTCGTCGGTGGACTCGTCAGCGACGCCTCCATCGCGCTCGCACCGAAGGCGGCCTCGGACGGCATCATGGAAATGAGCCCAGCGAGTACGAGCCCTGCGCTCACGGATGCCGGCCGAGCGGACGGTCGGAAGTACTTCGGCCGAACGGTCCCCAGTGACGCGCTTCAGGCCATCGCGATGGCGAAAATCCTCGACGCGCCGCAGTACGCGAACGCCGACTCCATTGCGATTCTCGCAACCGACAACGCCTACGGCGACGGTCTCGCCAGTTCGATGAAGACAAGCACCGACGCAGAGGTCGTTTCGGACGTTCGGTACGACCCGACGGCGTCGTCGTTCGACGGCGTCATCGACGAGGTGTTCCAGAACTCGCCCGACGCAGTCGGCTTCGTTAGTGTCGCCGGACAGGAGACGGGCGTCCTCGACGCGTACGGGTCGTCCGACTACGAGGCACCGTGGGTGTTCTCCGCGGGGATGTTCGGAAGCGACGTTCCGAAGTATTACGAAGGATTCTACAGCGCGTCGCTTTCGAGCGTCCGCACTGACGGATATTTCCATCTCTCGCAGCGCCTGTCCGACATCGCACCGCTTGCGGCCTACTCCGTCAACGCGTACGACGCACTGTTCCTCATGGCCGCGGCCGCCGAGAAGGCCGGTGAGGCGACTGGGGCTGCGATTGCCGACACGATTCAGTCCGTCTCCGGCGGGACCGGACACACGGTTTCAGTCGGCGACTTCGGCCGCGTGCGCTCACTCACTGACGCCGGACGCGAACTGAACTATCAGGGTGCAGCAAGCGGTGTCGACCTGACCGAAGACCTCGAACCGCTGAGTCCGTACGTCGTGGAGAAAGTCCACAACTACGAAGTCAGGCAGTTAGAGCTGCTTCAGCGGCAGTTCTTCGAATCAGGAGGAAACCAATGAGTTCACCACTGAAACAGTTGGCCGACGCCTTCGAGCGGCTCTTGCCGAACGTGATTCGCCGCCGGTACGCGGCGAAGTTCGGCCTCGCACTCCTCGCAATTATCATCGTGATGGGTGCCGCAGGCGCGTTCATCCACTTCGATACCAAGTCGGTCGTCGAAACGCAGACCGAAGAAGAGATTCGCGGGATTGCCAAGTCCGAAGCGCGCTCTGTCGCCGATTGGACGGAAACCAAGCAATCGACCGTCACCTTCCTCTCGGCGTCGCTCGGCGAACGCCCGGCGAGTACGTCGGCCACAGAACACCAACGGTGGCTCGAACAGAAGCTCATCGAACTCCCGAGTGACGTTCGGTCGCTCCACTACGTCGATGCAGACTCCATGTCGGTCGTCGCGAGTACGACCGACGGAACGAGCGGCACGTCGCTCGACTCCCTCGACACCCCGTGGGCGGACCAAGCAGTCTCCGTCGCGGGCTCGAACCAACCTGTGACCTCGGAACCCTACGACGTGAACGGCGAGCCAGTTATCGCCTTCGCCGCACCGGTCACTGGGTCTAACGGGTTCATCGTCCTGACCGCGTCGCTCGAAGCGCGCTCCCACGACTTCGAGTCGCCGATTCCGACGGGTGACGTGAAGGTCGTCACGGCAGAAGGGAACATCCTCCTAGACAACCGGAAGGCGTCGCTTCTCGAACAGTACTCCGCGTCTGAAGGGTCCGTCACGGCCATCGAAACTGCCCTGAACGGACAGAGCGGCTACAAGCAAGTCTCTGCACGGACCGGAATGGAAGAAGGCCAGTACGCGATGGCGTACGCGCCCATTACCGGCACCGACTGGGTACTCACCTACCACGTTCCAACGGAACGGGCGTTCTCGCTCCAGACCACGGTGACGCGTAACCTCGCGTTCCTCCTCGCGTTCGCGGTCGGGTCGCTGTTCCTCGTCGGCGTGACGATTGGCCGCGGCACCGCGAAGTCGCTCGCGACGGTCGCACGGAACGCAGACCAAATCGCCAGCGGTGAGGTCGACGGCGAGGTGCCGTCTACCGCCCGCATCGACGAGATGGGGCAGTTGTACAACTCGTTCGCCGAGATGCAGTCGTACCTGACGACGGTCGCCGGGCAGGCCGAAGCTCTTGCGGCGAAAGAGTTCGACGATCCCGTGTTGGACGAGGACGTGCCAGGGTCGTTCGGTGAGGCGATGGGTCAGACCCACAAAGACCTCGAAGCGCTCATCGTCGAACTCGAAACGAAGGCCGAAGAGTTCGGTGAGGCGCTCTCTGCTGCTGCCGACGGCGACCTCACGGCTCGCATGAGCGAAGACGCCGACAACGAGGCGATGAACGAGATGGCGCGGTCGTTCAACCAGATGGCCACCGAACTCGAAGACACCATCGCCGAAGTGTCCGGGTTTGCCGAAACCGTCGCGGCAGCCAGCCAAGAGGTGACCGCGAGTGCGCAGGAAATCGAACGCGCGAGTCGCCAGGTCAGCGAATCCACGCAGGTCATGGCCGAAGGCGCACACGAACAACAGGAGAACCTCCGCCAGACCACGAACGAGACGAGCAACCTCTCGGCGACCATCGAGGAAGTCGCTTCCTCGGCGAGCGAACTCGAGCGCACGGCCGAACACACGCTCGAAGCGAGCGAGGCGGGTCACACCGCCACGGTCGAGGCTATCGACTCCATCGAGAACGTCGAAGAGAAGACCGCCGAGACGGCCGAGCGTATCGAAGAACTCGAAGCGCACATGGCCGAAATCGGCGACATCGTCGAACTCATCACCGACATCGCCGAGCAGACGAACATCCTCGCGCTCAACGCGAACATCGAGGCCGCCCGCGCGGGCGAAGCGGGTGAAGGCTTCTCGGTCGTCGCCAACGAGGTCAAAGACCTCGCTGGAGAGACCAAGGAGTCCGCCGAAGAAATCGAAGCGACCATCGAAGAGGTCCAAGAGAAGTCCGAGGCCTCGGTCACCGAGATGCGCGAGACGAAAGACGCCGTCGAATCCGGCGTCGACGCGGTCGAAAACGCCCGCGAATCGCTCGACACTATCGTCGACAACGTCCGCGCGACCAAGGACGGCGTCGACGAAATCAGTCGAACGACCGACGAACAGGCCGCCTCGACCGAGGAAGTCGCGTCGATGATGGACCGCGTCACCGACATCAGCGACGACACCGCAGCACGGTCCGAATCCGTCGCCGCGGCCGCGGAAGAACAGACGGCCTCGCTCGGAGAGGTCTCCAGCGGCACTGACCGCCTCGCCTCACAGGCCGAACGGCTGATGTCGCTCATCTCGTCGTTCGAAGTCGACGCCCAGCAGACCGAACTGGACGAGTCGGTCGAAATCGACGACGACGGGATAGATACTGCTGAGGCCCTTGCCGCCGAGTCGCCCGTCACTGACGGCGGCGACGACGACACTCAGTAGCGACTCGCTCCCTGCGACCCACTTCTGGGCACTCCCCCCACCCACGACCCACTTTTTCGCCCGTTCGCTCTCGTGGATTCATCACACGCTGCTATATAGTTCGAGAGTCGGCGTACTCGTCGGGTATAATTCTGGTGAATACTCGACTCTCGTTGCTCCTCGTCTCACTTTTCTGTTATCATACATGATAACTAATTGCATAGCATTATAGTGGAAATGGTCGTGGTGGAAACATATGGACCTGCTTTCGCGCATTGCGGCGCTGGTCCCCGGGGTTGGGACTCAGACGCGTGCTGACGGTGGCGTACAAACGACGGCAGGAGCGACAGTCACTCCTGCCGCAGAGCAGATGCAACTCGGTGGCTTGCTCAACGGGATTGGTGCACCGGTGTTCATGCTCGACGCGGACAACCGGGTCATCGCGTGGAACAAGCCGATTTCGGAGCTGACGGGTGTCTCTGCGGACGAGGCGCTCGGGTCCGAACACGTCAGCGAACTCTTCTACCCCGACGGCCGCCGAGCGAAGACGCTCGCAGACAAGATTATCGACGCACCGCGAAATGCAGACGAAGCGTACGGTCTCACCTTCGCCGACAAGTCGCAGTATCTCTACCAGGATTCGAGCAAGATGGTGGACCGAAACGGTGACAAGCGGTATATTTCGTTTTCGGCGCGACCGCTGTTCGAGGACGACGAACTCATCGGCGTCATCGAGACGATTCACGACCGAACTGAGGAGGTAAACAAAGGGAAGGCGTCGCTCGCACTCGTCGACGAGGTGTCGACGACGATGCAGCGCATCACCGAGGGCGACCTCTCGGCGCGCGCGGAGTTCACAGACGAACACGACGTCCTCGACGACGAAGTGGTGCTCGTCCTCGACCACCTCAACGAGATGGCCGCGCGATTCGAACGACTGGCCTCCGACGTCGACGATACGACCGCCGACCTCGGGACGGCGATTCAGCGGGCGGCGACCGCCGCGACCGACATCGAGTCGCAGGTGACAGAACAGACCAAACTGCTCTCGAAGGGTGCCGAAGAGATGCAGGACCTCTCGGCCAGCATGGAAGAGATTGCAGCCACTTCCGACGAAGTCGCCTCGGCGGCGAATCAGGCACAAGCGGCCGCCGAAAACGGACGAGAGGCGGGGCAGAGCATCCGAACCGCGACCGACCAGGTCATCGAAATCTCCGACGAACTGCTCGACAGCGTCATGGAACTCCAAGAGCGGATGGGCGCAATCGAGGAGGTCGTCGAGGTCATCGCCGAAGTCGCCGACCGAACCAACTTGCTCGCACTCAACGCGAACATCGAGGCTGCCCGCGCGGGCGAAGCGGGTGAAGGCTTCTCGGTCGTCGCAAACGAGGTCAAGCAACTCGCCAACCAGACCCACGAACACACAGAAGAGATTGCCACCAGCATCGAAGAGATTCAAGAACAGGCCGACGAGACGGTGATGGCCTCCGAGCAGTCCCACGAACAGATTCAAATCGCCTCCGGCGAAATCGGCGATGTTCTCGAATCGCTCGACGAGATTGCGAACGCAGCGGACTCGGCCGCAAACGGTATCTCGGAAGTCGCCCGCGCGACCGACTCGCAGGCGACCAATATCGAGGAAGTCACGACGACGATTCAGCAGGCGCAGGAACACGCCCGCTCTGCCGAAGAAGCCACTATGGACATCACGGACGCGACGACGGACCAGACTATCGCGCTCGACGTGCTCGCAGAGCGCGTCGACGAACTCGTCGGCGGCGACGCCGACGCAGTCGACGAAGTCGAGACGCTCGAATCGGAAGTCTCCGACCTCGGCTCGGCGGGTACCGGTGGTGTCTCCAACGGGTCGAACGCGACTGATGCTTCGTCGGAAGGCAGCGTTGCGAACGGCCAAACCGGGTCGGACGGAGCCGATTCGGACGACACGTTCAATTTCGACCGGTAGGGGGAGACTCTCTTTTCAGCGGGCGGCGTCCTGTCTTCCGAAGCCAGTTAATTGAGGTCGATAGCACAACTCTCGACGTACTCGATATCGGCGATAGAGTCCAGCCCACCCTCACCGCAGACCGGACATTCCGGGTTCTTTCGATACGGCACCGTCTCGAAGGTCATGTCCATCGCGTCGTAGAACAGCAACCGCCCATCGAGTGGCTCGCCCGCATCGAGAAGCAACTTCACGGCTTCAGTCGCCTGAATACACCCGACCGTTCCGGGGAGCACGCCGATGACGCCGGTCGTCGCGCAGTCGGGGACCGTCCCCGGTTCGGGCGCTTCGGGGAACAGACACCGATAGCAGGGACCGTCGGGAAGGAGTGTCGTCGCCTGCCCCTCGAACTTGTAGATAGCGCCGTGGACGAGCGGAATCTCCTCGAATCGGCACACGTCGTTCAGGAGATAGCGCGTCGGGAAGTTGTCGGAGGCGTCGACGACCACGTCCGCGCCCGCGACGATTTCGTGGACGTTCGATTTGTCTACGCGCGCTTCGATTGGCTCAACGCTCACGTCCGGGTTGAGGCCGCGGACGAATTCGGCGGCGCTCTGGGCTTTCGGTTCGCCCACGTCCTCGTCGTGGTGGATGACCTGTCGCTGGAGATTGCTTCGCTCGACGACGTCATCGTCGACGACCACCAACTCGCCCACGCCGACGGCGGCGAGGTACTCGATAGCCGGTGACCCGAGCCCACCCGCCCCGACGACGACGACCCGCGCCGACAGGAGCCGCTCCTGCCCGTCCGGGCCGACCTCGTCCATGATGATGTGACGAGAGTAGCGTTCGAGTTGCGTGGCGTCGAGTGAGAGTGTCATAGGCCGACGTTGGCAGTCACGCAGAATAAACCCGCGGCACCGCGTTGGAGTCACTCTCACGTGCAGTCCGGTGTTCCCCCTCGCCGGAAGCGACGTGCATTTCCCGCTTCGGTCGGACTGCCTCGTATGGTCGCAGAGACGACCCCCAACGAACTCCGCGAGCGACTGGCTGACGACGACCCGCTGGCCGTCGTCGATATCCGAGACCCCTCTTCGTTCGCCTCGGGGCACATCCCCGGGTCGGAGAACCTCCCGGCGGCGACGCTCGGTCCCGAAGTGTTCGACCGCGAGTGGCCCGACGAAGTCGTCGTCTCCTGCTACGTCGGCAAGAGTTCCAAACGCGTCGCCTCGGTCCTCGACGAGAACGTCGAGGCCGACGTGAGCAGCCTCCGCGGCGGCTTTGACGGCTGGGACGGCGAAGTCGAACAGGGAACCGAAGAAAGCGAAGCGGACCTCGGCCCGTCGGCACCGTTCTGAGCACCCACGTTTTTCTGACAGTGAAGTGACGTTCCAGGTATGGCCCTCCCGACTGGACTGCTCCCGGTCTTCGTCTTCGTCGTAACCGCCGGCATCGCGACACTTGTGACGCTCGGCGCGCACCTCTCGTGGCGTCGTGGGTCGCAGCCGTTCAGCGCCGGTCTTCGACGCTCACTTTTGGGCGTGAGCCTGCTGTACCTCGTCGGAACGGCAATCGTCTGGGAAGTCGCGGGCGGTGGCTCGTTGTGGGGTGTTGCGGCCGCACTCATCGCCTCAGGTGTCGTTGCGTTCGTCGTGCTGTGGACGGCTCCGCTTCTCCTCGGTCAGTATCTCGTTCGTCACCTGCGAGGTATCGATTCGGAGACGGCGTTGCGTCAGGTGACGTACGGGTGGTTGGTCGCAATGCTGGTCGTGTTCGGACTCTTCGTCGCACCCGGTGGGCCAACGGGCGGCCATCTGCTTCATCTCGACGGCGTAACGACCTGTCTCGCCGGGTTCTGTGGGCTCAGCGTCTCCCTTCTCGTGGCCGTCGCTCTCGAACTCGTCGTCGCTGTCGTGGGACCGGGAGTCGTCGGCTTCGTACTCACGAGACAGCAGTCGCTCAGCGGTCGATAAAGGAGAGAATTTGCTGCGGTGCGCGGGCGGTTACTTACCGCGGCCGCGGCTCGCACCGATGGAGGGACGGACGTGTTCCGTACCCTTACCACGGTTCTGGAGGCCGCGGTTCTTCTTGCCCGCGTTGGTGAGACCGCGGAAGGCGCGGCCGTCGTGGGCGTCGTCGCAGATCCAGTTGAGTTCGTCGTCGTTCTGGATGGCCGGGTGCTCGGGGTCGACGAGGATGACTTCCTGCCACTTCTGGGAGCCGTCCTGACCGACACCGTAGGAGTTCAGCACACGCATGTTCGGGTACTTGCGCGAGGCGCGTTCCTCCGCGATGCGCGGGATGGACTTGCGGCGACCGATGCGGTTGACACCCTGGCGCTTCGTACGGCGGCCAGCCTTGTGTCGCTGCTTGCGCGCGCCACCCTTGCGGACGGAGACGCGGACCATGACGATGCCCTGCTTAGCCTTGTAGCCGAGTTCACGCGCCTTGTCGAGACGGGTGGGACGCTCGATGCGCTCGATAGCGCCCTGCTCGCGCCACTCCTGTTTTCGCTGCCACTGGAGTTCGGCCAGCTTGCCTTCCTTCGGGGTCTTCCACGCTTCCTTGATGTGGGAATAGAAGCTTCGTGCCATTGTATATCACCGCGGGCGCTTGCGATTCAGTCGGTTGAGGGACCATCCCTCGATGACCACATTTCGTCCCGTACGTGACGGGTGCCCTCTGGCGTGCCCGCATGCCAGCGAGTTGGCGGAACTACCAACAGGGGAGGGTTAAGAACTTCGGATTGAGAGCTGGCGTGCAAGGCGTCCACACGGCAGTCTACGCGGGAGATACCTCCGCGAATCTCGTGTCAACATATTATAAAAACACTGTGAGGAAACGTGTTGCATATGTCGTCCCCGGATGCTCCCTCGATGAAGCAACAGGCGCGTGTGGCCGCCCTCCAGTGGGGGTTGGTGCAGGCGTTTTTGCTGGATACGTTCGCTCGGTTGCTCCGAAATTACTACCGAGCGACGACTGAGGCGTTTTTCCCACCTGATTGGGTAATATCGATTCAGTTCGCAGCACCGCTCGCCCTCGTCGTCGGTGGAATCGGTGGCTACCGCTGGGTGACCAACCGAAACGCGGCGACTTCGGCGTCGGCACACCGCAATCGCGTGGTGTTCGTCGGGTCGCTCGTCGCCGGGTGGACGCTCGCAATCGTTCCGACGATGGCGTTCCAGTCGATACTCGGAGAACGACTGTACACTGTTCCGTTCTTCGTCCTTCCGAGTCTCACAGCGCTATCTGTCTTCGTTGGGTCGTACGTGCTGGCCTACCGGGTCGATACGGAGTGGTATCGTCAGAACCGAGGGCGACTACTGGGTGCAGTAGCGGGTGCCGTTGCTGGGTTCTTCCTCGGAATGGCGGGCTTTGTCGCGTACGGCGAGTACCTGGTTGCAACTCGAACCAGCTTTAGTCTCGATGGCGGGACCGGAATCGCCGTGGTCACTTGTCTCGGTGCGGTTGGTGGCTACGTGCTCACTGGGAGGGGCAGTACTGGTGACCGCGCTGTCGAATTTCTCGTCATCTTTCTGCCGTCGGTCCTCGCACTCACTCTCTTAATGGGTCTCAGTTCGGTCGCCCTCGCCATTATCGGTGTCTCCGCGCTCGGATTCAACTCGTCGCTCACGACACTCTTCGTGCCGATTGTCCTCTCACTTGGGTTGGCGAGCTATCTGGCGTACGGAGCCAAAACAGCAGTGTACCAACGGTTCGTCGGTGGATAGTCGTCCTCTGAACGGTGGCCGCAGACGCAAAACATTCATGCAGGTGACTTTTTACCCCGCTTTCGAATCTGTGGACCATGCTCACCGACATTGACTGGCGGCCGTACGACCTCGACGACGAGGCCCCCGTCGAGGGCGACGTCCGCATCTCCGACGAGCTCTCGTCGGAGTATCTCGATTTCGACCGGCATCTGTTCGTCTATCTCCCACCCGATTACGACGAGTCTGACCGGACGTACCCGGTGTGCTACATGCACGACGGCCAGAACGTCTTCGACGAGGCGACAAGCTACTCCGGGTCGTGGGACATCCATCAGGCGATGGACGAACTGCACGACGAGGGCCTCGACGCAATCGTCGTCGGCGTCCCGAACGCGGGCGACGACCGGACGGTCGAGTACACGCCCCATCCGCACCCGGAGTTCGGTGGCGGCGGTGCCGATAGCTACCTGCAGTTCCTCTTCGAGGAGGTAAAGCCGCTCGTCGACGAGACGTTTCGGACGCGCCCCGAGACGGAATCGACCGGACTGCTCGGGTCTTCGCTCGGCGGTCTCATCAGCCTCTACGCGCTGTTCGAGTATCCCGAGAAGGTGGGCTTCCTCGGAGCCATGAGTCCTGCATTCTGGTGGTCGGGTGAGGAGATATTCGAGTACGTCGCGGACCAGTCCTTCACCCCTGCTCGCATCTACGTCGACGTGGGTGACACCGAATCCATGGACGACCCCGAGCGCTGTGAGTTGTACCTCAACGACGCAGAACGCATGGTCGAGCAACTGCGCGAGAAGGGATACGACGATGTCGAATTCGTCATCGACGAAGGGGGCGTCCACCGAGAACACGCGTGGGCACGGCGGTTCCCCGATGCGATGCGGTTTCTCTTGGGCGACGACTGAGTTTCACCGTGGCCTCACTTGGTCGATTACATCGGCCTCGCGTAGCCTATTGCGTTCGTTCCCGTAAGACGACCACGTCGGTGACTTCGACGCTGGCGTCTGCCGCAACCTCACCAGCAGCGTCTGCCGCCACATCGACTCCACTAAGGAGGTCTTCAGTTCCGCAGTCCGCCCCCAGCGACACCGTCGCGGGCGACGAATCGAAGTTCAGCACGATCAGTAGCGACTCGTCTTCGCCCGCGCGACGGTAGGCGACAACCGAGTCGGCATCGCCGGATTCGACTTCGACGCTCGCTTTGGACACGTCTTTCGAGCGAAGCGCAGGGTGCTCGTTCCGCAGGGCGACGAGTCGCCGGTGGAAGTCGGTCAACTCGGCGTCACCGTCGTACCAGCGCATCGTGCCGCGCTGTTCCGGCACGCCGCGTTCTTGGCCGTAGTAAATCATGGGCACGCCGGGGAGGGTGAACGTCGCCGCTGCGGCGGGGCCAAGCGTCCCGTCCTCGCACTCGGTCGCATAGCGCGTCTCGTCGTGATTTTCGACGTAGCGCATGTGGACCGCTTCGTCCGGGAAGCCGTGGTGGTCGGCCTCGACGAGCGCGTCGAAGAGCGCAGATGCCGGGGCGTCGCCGGTCCCGATGTCGCGGAGCGTGTCGTACAGGTCGGTGTCGTAGTGGTAGTCGAACTCGTTTTCTCGGAACTGAACGTCGCGTGGAACCGTCTCGTCGAGGAGAAGGAAGTCGTCGTCTTCGGCCTTCACGCGCTCTCGAACCTCTTTCCAGAAGCCGTGGGGGACACCCCACGCCACGTCACATCGGAAGCCATCGACCACGTCGACCCACTCGTCGATGACGTCGAGCATCCACGCTCGCACGTCCAGCGAATCGTAGTTGAGGTTCGGAATCCCCGCCCAGTTGAAGTACATTCCGGGGGCGTCGTCGCCCGCCCAGTCGATACCCGACGCGTCCTGCTCGGCCGGGACGCGTTCGTAGTAATCCTCGTAGTCGGCGACGCCCGCGCGGTGGAGTTGGAACGCCGGATGGTCCCGCGAGGTGTGGTTGATGACGAGGTCGAAGATGACCGTGATTCCCGCTTCGTGGAGGGTATCGACGAGCGACTCGAACTCCTCGCGCGTGCCGAGGTCTGTTGCGGTGTCGAAGAAGTCGGTAATGTGGTAGCCGTGGCGGGTCGGACTCTCACAGACGGGCGTGAACCACACCACGTCCACGCCGAGTGAGTCGATGTACGGGACACGACGCTCGATTTCAGTGAACGTCGTCTCGACGGTTTCCCCGGCGAACTCGCGGACGAATATCTGGTACATCGTCGCATCGTCCAGCCACTCGGGCGCATCGGCAGGATTCGAGAAATCGACCGTCTCCCCGTCGGCACGGATTTCGAGCGTGTCGGCGATACTCGCCCGTTCGATAGTCTCACCATCCTCGCCGGGGAGTGGTTCCTCGCTCACAGCGACAGCATGGACTCGCGAGAGTGCAGGGAGGTCCTCGCGGTCGACGACCACGCGGTCGCCGTCGATTTCGACTGCCGATTCGGCGAGGTCGTCGCGGTCGTCGAAGTAGAACTCGACTGTCGGTTCTCTCCCGTCGGGTGCCGGTCGGGCAGTCGCCTTGACGACGACTTCGTCGCCCTCGACACGACCTGCAAGCCGGATATTCGGTCGCCCTGCGCCCTCGATAGTCACCTCGGCCGTCGCGTACGGGTCGAACTCGTCGTCGAACGCGAAAATCGCGTCGTGGTCGCCCGGCGGGAGTCGAACGTCCACGCCCCACTCGTCGCCGTCGCGCTCGACGCGGTCTGCGCCCATCGTGAAGTCGTTAAAGGGTCCGATGACGGACGCCGATTCGAGTGCGTCGATATCGAAGTCGGCGACAGTGCCGTCCTCGTCGTCCGACCCTTCGGCATTCTGTTCGACCTCGGCGGCCGTGATGGAGAACCGTGCTGGCTGGCGCGGGTCGGGAAAGACGCGGACGGTCACACGGTGAGTCCCGTCGGGGGCGTCGAGTTCGGCGACGTAGACGCCCGGCACGTCCGCATCGAGGTGGACCACTGGGTCGTCCGAGAGCGTCGCCGCCGACTCCTCGGGTGCGTCGGTGAGGGTCCACTGGAAGGTCGCATCTGGGTCGGGATTTCGCGGTGCGAGTTCGACTGGTTCACCGACGGTGGTGAACCGCGGCGGTCCGGGGTGATGCATTACCTATTCGGGCGCAACACTGCTCATTAAACCTATTCTGAAGGTTTCTTCTGTTACCCAGATGTGGTTTCGACGGGGTGCCGTGTTGCGACCATACAGCGACCGCGACGAGTGGGAAATCGACAGCCAGCGCGGCGATATGGCTGTTGTGGTCTCTGTGTGCGGCAATCGTAGTGTCCGGGTGCGGCTGTCCAGTATGCTGCGTGTGAAGATTTCTTCAGTTCGCACCCGCCGAGCGGAAGATGTTTTCGCGTCCGCGCCCGCGTGAGGAGTAATGGCTGACGAGGACTCACTCACCGTCGACGTCGAGCAGGCGGCCGACGCAATCGGCGCGCTCGCAGACACCGACCGAATCGCCATCCTCGTCGCACTCAGAAACGGCGGCCGACAGTCGTTCGTCGAACTCCAGTCGGCGGCGGGGTTCGAAGACAGCGGCCGGTTCAACTACCATCTCGACAAACTCGTCGGGCGATTCGTCGCCAAACACGAGGACGGCTACGAACTCCGGGCGGCAGGGTCGAAGGCAGTCGATATCGTCACCGACGAACGCTTCGGCGAGTCGCCGCCGCCAGAAGAGCGCCCTGTCGATGCGGCGTGCCCGTCCTGCGGAAGCCAACTTCGCGCGCGATACGCCGACGAGAACGTCGAAATCGCCTGCCCCGACTGCTCGACGCTCGTCCATTACGGGTATTTCCCGCCGCGCGGGCGGACCACCCGCGACGCCGACTCACTGTTCGACGCCTACGGGACATGTCTCTGGCGGGATTTCACACTCGCGTACCGGGGTGTCTGTCCGTACTGTCGCGGCCGCATGCGCACGCAGGTCGAAGCCGAATCCGACCACCACCTCGACTATCCCGCGGTGAGTGACTGCCTCGATTGCGGTGCGTCTATCGCGACGACGATTGGACTCCGACTCTTGGCCGACCCCGCGGTCGTCACGTTCCTCGCGGACCACGGGACCAGCCCCGACGACCGACCGTTTTGGGAGTTCGACTTCTGCATCGACGACAGCGACGTGACGGTCGTCTCGGAGGACCCACTTTCGGTGTCGGTTCCGATTCGGCAGGGTGACGAGACGCTTCGAGTCGTCGTGGACGAAGAAGGGTCGGTCATCGAGACGACGCGGTCGGTGCCGCGGTAGGCACTTAGGCCGACTCAGTGGGCCGACTCGTTACTTCCACGCCCCGGTCATCACTTCCACGTGCCAGTGTACTCGCCGGTCGAGTCCGTCGGCGTGGTGTACGTTCGGTTCGACCCAGACTCCCACGTGACGGTGCCGTCGTCGGCGATTTTGACGAACTTGAACTCGATGTCCGCCCCCGCGGGGAGGTTCACGTCGTAGTACCAGTTCGGGTACTCGTGGACGACCTGATTGAAGAACGGCCCCACTGCGCGGTCTGGGTCCCAGTTGCCCAATTCGTGGACGTTGCCGACGACGTAGACGTTCTCACCCATGTCCGTGGTCGCGTCGTTGACGACGAACCGGGCCGATATTTGGTCGCCCGAGAGGACTTCGTAGCCCGAGAACGCGTCGCTCTGGACGCCGTTCGCGTCGGTGACGGTGATGTCGTAATAGCCACCTGCGACGGCGGGAACAGTAGCCTCGATTTCCGTGTCCGACCACGAGACGATGGATGCTGCGGTTGAGCCGAACTCGACTGTGCCTTCGGTACTCCCGAAGCCCTCGCCGCTGAGGACGACCGTGTGGCCGGGTTGTCCCATCGTCGGGCCGACGTGGCCGAGTGCTGGCTCAGTCGTGGTCCCGGTGTACTCCCAGACGCAGACGGTTTGCGGGCTGAACGAGAACGTGTCGATAGAACCGTCGGCGTTGACGGTCGTCGAGAACCCATCGAGGGTGCCGCCGAGCACGTCGTCGTAGGTGCCTTCCGGAAGCGACGTCACGAGTCCGGAGACGTCGTACCAGTCGAGACTGCGGTTGATGGCCACGAGGACGACGTTGTCGCCGAACTCGCGCTCGTAGATGAACACGTCCGGGTTTATCCACCGCTCTTGGGTGTCTCCGTAGGCGAGCGCCGGGTTCGACGAGCGCAGCGCGGTGAGTTCCTGAATTACCTCGTAGGCAGTCGTCGTCGTGTCGAACGACGGCATGGGCTTGCGGTTGTCGGGGTCGTTGCCGCCGGTGAGGTACTGTTCTGTCCCGTAGTACACGGTGGGTGTCCCACGCGAGGTCAACAGGACCGCGAGCGCCATATCGGTGTTTCGTGTGTCGCCGCCCTCGACGGTAAACCGCGGCATGTCGTGGTTGTCGATGAAGGGCACCTGATCGATGACTTGGTCGTGTTCCGCGGCAGTCTCGTCGAGCATGGCTTTGAATCCGTGCCAGTCGTCGGTGAAGTCGCGGAGGACCTGCCGAATCTCCTGTCCGAATCGGAAGTCGAGGAGGCTCATGCCGCTGTCGTTCGAGAACTCGTAGTACCGCGGATTCGACTGGTCCGCGCCGAGGAACCACTCGCCGAAGGTAAACACCGGTTTGTGGTCGTAGATGGTGTCGACGAGCGTCTTTTGCCACTTCGGCGGCATGTGTGCGACCGCGTCGACGCGGATGCCGTCGATGCCGAGGTCTAACCACTGCTCGATGGCGTCTTTCAGGTACTGGTCGATGTACGTCTCGTGTTGGTCGAAGTCGGCGAGGTTGTACAGATTGCGGTAAATCTGTCCCTCGTAGCTCGAATAGTCGGTGCCGCCGTTGTGGTGGAAGTAGCTCTCGGGGTCGTCGTTGTAGGCGGCGACGTAGCTTCCGTTGTCGTAGAGGACGCCGTCTTCGAGTTCGTCGTCGGAAGTCGATGGCGACGTGTGGTTCGGCACGAAGTCGATGACGACTTTGATGTCGTTTTGGTGGGCGACGCTGACGAGTTGTTCGAACGTCTCCATGTCGCCGAAGAACTGATTCGCGTCGGTGAAATCGCGCGCCCAGTAGCCGTGATACGAGGTTCCGATGTCCGAATCGACCGCGGTGATGTTCTCGAACGGCGGGGAAATCCAGACGGCCGACACCCCGAGGTCGGTCAGATAGCCGCTTTGAATCTTGTCGATGATGCCCTGCCAGTCGCCGCCGCAGTACTTCCGGAGGTTCGAACAGGAGTCGCTTCCGAGTTCGCCAGTCGGATTGTTGTCCGAGTTCCCGTCGTGGAATCGGTCGGAGATAATCTGGTAGATGACGTCGTCTGCGAAGTTCACCGCGTGACCGGGCGGCGTCGCCGCAGACGCCTGTGAGACGACTGCGAGGTCGTCGCTTCCAGCGCCGGTGCTTCCGGCGATACCGATTGCACTCAATCCGAGCCCTTTCAGGAACGTTCGCCTGTCGAATGGCATAATTCGTGAATGAGTATCACATAACAAATAGTTATCTTCTAGTTCTAGATAAATTAGTTTAAGACAAATTTGAGATATTTCTATTACTAATCCATACAAATACAAAGAAAGCACCACCGGGGGCGTTCCGGCTTAGCCTTCGACGCCGCCGAACGACAGCCCACCTTCGATGTACCGCTGTGCGAAGAGGTACACGAGCATGATGGGAGAGGCGAACGTGAGGGCGAACGCCGAGAAGCGCGCCCACGGGATGGAGTACTCGCTGATGAGCGAGTACAGCCCTGTCTCTTATACACATCTCTNGGAGCGTCTGTGCGACGACGAACTCGGTCCATCCGGTGAGGAACGTGAAGATGAACACCGTCGCCAGTCCCGCCGTCGAAAGCGGGAGGATAATCTCGACCACGACGCGCCACGGAGGCGCACCGTCGACGAGCGCGGCCTCTTCGTAGGAGACCGGAATCCCGTCCATGTAGGTCTTCAAGAGCCACGTGTTGAACGGGACTGCCGTCGCCGCGTAGTACACTGCCAACGCGAGTTTGCTGTCGTTGATGCCGAGTTGGACGTACACCGTGTACAGCCCGATGAGCAGCGCGATTCCGAGTCCACCGCCGACCTGCGTCAACAGGACGTAGATGAACAGAATCTTCCGGCGGAAGATGAACTCGCGGCGCGACAGCGCGTAGGCGGCCGGGACGATGAGAATCATCGCGATGATGACCGTCGGAATCGCCACCGTCAGGCTGTTCCAGAAGAACGACTTGAACGACGACGGATTCTCGATGGGTTCGACGCCGAAGCCGGGGAACAACTCGACCGACCCGAACGCGATTCGCCCGACAGTTCCGGGTTGTAAGGCGCTCACGTCGAGGAACGCGAGTTGCGGCGTGCTCAACACGATGGCTGAGTTCGTCGCCGGGATGTTGAACGAGATGTCGTATCCGGGGACGATGAGGTCGCCGACGACCCAGAGGAACGGCACCAGAGACGGTGCCTCCGGGAAGAGCTTCAGCCCGCTCGACGAGTATATCGACCCGCCCGTTCCCGACAGTCCGGCGATGAGAATCCAGTAAATCGGGAACAAGAGCAGACAGACCAGCACCAACGCGCCCAGCGTCGCACCGACCGTCTTCAGCGGCTCTATCGGCGAGATGTCGCCGCGTCTGACCGCTTCAGCGGTGTACCGCATGTCTTGTGCCGCTTCCACTGGGGCTTTCGCCACGTTCGTGGCGTCTTCTTTCACCTTCTTGCCGACCGTCTCGAGGAGGCTCATGCGTCGTTCACCCCGTCGGCGAGTCGGCCCCGCTTGACGTTCAGCCACATGAACGCGCCGATGAACATGAGGGCGATGATGCTAATCGCCGCACCACGCCCGTACTCGGCGAACGAGAGGGCTTCGCGGTAGCCGTAGACGACGATGAGTTCGTTCTGGCGTGCCGGACCGCCTTCGTTGAACACGAAGGGGATGAGGAACTGCTGGAACGACGCCGCCGCGGTCAGGATGGACGCGAAGAACACGGGCCGTTTGATAGACGGCAGCGTGACGTGGAAGAACCGCGAGAGGTACCCCGCGCCGTCGACGATTGCCGCCTCGTGGAGTTCGTCGGGCACGTCCTGCAGCGCGCTCACCGTGATGATGACCATGAACGGGTAGGCGAGCCACATCTCGGTGACGTTGTACGCGGCGAACGCCAGCCAGCGCTCGCTGAGCCACGAGACGGTGTCGAAGCCGAACATCCCGAGAATCTGGTTCGCCAGCCCGAACTCTGCGGAACTGAAGATACCGCGCCAGACGGTGATGGTGAAGATTGACGGCAGTCCCATCGGGAGGATGATAAGCGAGCGCATGAGTCGCTTGCCACGGACGCGCTCGCTGGTCACGACGAGGGCGAGCGCGAGGCTGAAGACAATCTTCAACGTGACGCTCGTGGCGACGAACAGCCAGGTGACTCCGAAGGAGTTCCAGAACTGCCCGTTGATTGGGAGCGTCACGATGGTGCGGTCGAACAGGACGATACTGAACGTCCCGCCGAACAGCACGTCTGCGTAGTTCTCGATGCCGATGAACGTCGCCTCGCCGAACGTCAGGACAGAAAACGCGCCATCGCCAGCGAACAGGTTCGCCGGAGCTGCATCGGTAAACGAGATACCGATGAGGTAGACGACCGGGAACAACATGAACGCCGAAAAGACGAACAGTCCCGGCAGGACGAACAGGAGCGAAGCGTCTCGCTTGTCGAGAAACGGAATGTCCTCGACGCGGCGGGCAACACGTGATGCGGTGCTCATTGGCTTAGGTCGTTATTCGAGGTTGCTGCGAATCTCTGCGTCGGCGGTCTCCATCGCCTTCTTTACGTCTTTGCCGTTGAAGGCTTTCGTGAGCGCGGCCTTGACCGGGTCCCACACCTTGCCCATGTCCGGGTGGGTCGGCATCGGCTGTCCCTGCTGGACGGCTTCGGAGAAGCCCTGCACGTTCTCCGGCAGGTCGCCACTCTCGACGAGGTTCTTGAGGACCGGAATACTGCCCTGTTCTTCGGCGGACTTCAGCGCGAGGTCCTCGTTGGTCGCGAACCACTCGATGAACGAGCGACCGGCGGCGGCGTCGGCACCGCCTTCCTCCATCGCCTTGGCGAAGTACCACATCGTGATACCCGTAAACGGCTTCGGCGAGCCACCTTCGGGGGTGGGGAGCTTGGTCACGCCGTAGTTGACGCCCTTGTCGTTGAGCGTCGAGAGGTACCACGGGCCGTTGATTGCGAACGCGGCGTTGCCTTCTGCGAACGCGGCCGCCTGCGGCTCGTAGGCCGGGTCGTTCGGCATGTACGGGACGAAGTTGTCGACGGTGAACTGGACGCCCTTGATAGTCTCGGGGAGTGCCACGCCGATGCGCTCGTCCGCCGAGTCGTCGAAGTAGTACCCGCCGAAGGCGTGCGCCCACGCGCTGAGGAAGTACCCGTCAGCGTAGGGCATGCCTAGACCGTACTGGTTGTTGTCCGGGTCGTGGAACTCTTCCATCACGGAGACCATGTCGGCCACGGTCTCTGGCGGTTCGTCGACGATGTCCTTGTTGTAGACGAGCGCCACGGTCTCGGCGTCGTGCGGGAGACCGACGAGGTTGCCGTTGAACTGGATTGCCTCGCGGGCGGCACCCGTGAACACGTCGAGGTCGACATCGACCTGGTCGCTCTGGTCGACGACGAACCCGCGCTGGTAGTAATCACCGGCCCAGTCGTGCGCCCATTCGAACGACTGCGGACCCTGCCCCGCGGGAATCGCACTCGTCGTCTTCTTGCGCATGTCGGAGATGTCGGAGCCTTTGATGGTGTGCTTCGACTCTTCGTTGAACAGTTCGAGTGCCGACTTGCGACCGGGAATCTCCGGTTCGGGAAGCGAGTACCAGACCGAGGCCGTTCCGGCTTCGACCGTCTCGTCCGCACTGCTTTCTGTGGTCTCGTCGCTCGAACTCCCGGAGTCTCCGGAGCTACCGGAGTCGCCGTCAGACTCGCCGGAGGAGCTCTCTTGGACGCCAACACAACCTGCGAGCGCAGCGGCAGAGCCAGCCACGCCGAGGTTCTTCAGTAGGGTTCTGCGATTCAGTGCCATGGTGTGAATAGATGATGAATAAGTAGTTCACATATTAAATCATTCGAATACACCACAAACTTTCATTCTCGATTCCACGCGACACGCGTGCTCCCCGCTCGCCGCACGACCGACTCGCGGGTACAAAGAAAGTGCCAGAAGTGCGTCTTGGTCCCCGGACAGGGACGGACTCTCTCATTCAGACGCGTCTCACGCTCTCTCGCCCCGGTATAAAACTACTACGAAATTGTGCTTCACACATTCGAAAAATAGGGGAAGAACTATACTTTGGCACACCGAGTCATGGAGATAATGGCAACAATCACGCTCGAAATGCTCCGGAAGGAGTACGACAGGGGCCGCGTCGTCGCCGTCGATGACCTCTCGCTCGAGGTGGACGACGGCGAGTTCATCACCGTCGTCGGACCGTCGGGGTGTGGGAAGTCGACGACGCTTCGAATGGTCGCCGGTCTCGAATCGCCGTCCGACGGGACGATTCGCATCGGCGACGAGGACGTAACCGAACAGAGCGCCCGCACGCGCGACGTGGCGATGGTGTTCCAGAACTACGCGCTGTACCCGCACAAGACCGTCATGCAGAACATGGCGTTCGGCCTGCGGATGAGCACCGACCTCTCGAAGGACGAACGCGAAGCGCGCGTCCGCGAGACGGCCAGCATGATGGGCATCGAAGACCTGCTCGACGACAAACCGGACGAACTCTCCGGCGGGCAGAAACAGCGCGTCGCGCTCGGCCGCGCCATCGTGCGCGAACCCGACGTGTTCCTGTTCGACGAACCGCTGTCCAACCTGGACGCCAAACTTCGGACAACGATGCGCACCGAGATTCAGCGCCTCCAAAACGAGTTCGGCATCACCTCGCTGTACGTCACCCACGACCAGGAGGAGGCGATGACGATGGGCGACCGTATCGTCATCCTGAAAGACGGTAAGCTCCAGCAGGTCGGCCGCCCGAAAGACGTCTACGAGAACCCCGCCAACGAGTTCGTCGGTGGGTTCGTCGGCTCGCCGTCGATGAACTTCGTCGACGTGACGCTCGACCGCGAGGGCGATTCGACGGTCCTCGTCGCCGACGACGGCCCGTTCTCCTACGAACTGTCCGACGACTTCGCCGCCCACCTCCGCGACGAAATCAGTGAACCAGCTGTTCGCGTCGGGATTCGGCCCGAGGACATCACCACCACGACCGACGACTCGAAGGCTATCCGAACCACCGTCGAAGTCGTCGAACCCATCGGGTCCGACAACTACCTCCACCTCGACGTCGCGCCCGACTTCATCGCCCGCGTCGACTCCGGCGTGGAACCGTCGGCTGGCGACTCGATTCGCGTCACGTTCGACGAGTCCGACCTCCACGTCTTCGACAAACAGACCGGCGAATCGCTGCTCTACCGCGAGTCGAAGCAGACAGCCGCCCCAGTCCAGTAAGCGCGGCTGTTAAGAGACGCTACCTGAACTGACTGCGTCGAAAAATCGGCGTTTCGCTGTTCTCGGTACTGCTCCCGATTAGCGGGTCGCGTCCGTCGCCTCGACCTCCGTCGCTTCGACTTCCAGTGTCGCCAGCGTCGCCAGCCGAAGCGCGTGCGGCCAGCCGAGCGGGGTCGCGCTGTCGGGCGTTCCGTCGTCGAAGAACTGCTCGGCGAGGTAGCCTTCGTCAGTGCAGAGGGGACCGCCGGGAAGGACGAGCGAGAGGAGCGACCGACTCTCGTCGAAGAAGTCGCCCGCGCGCTCGTCGCCGTGGGCAGCGAGTAGCGCGCCGAGTTCGACGGCGGCGTTCGCACCCCACGCGGTCGAGACCGTCCAAATCTTCTCGGAGGACTGCTCGCGCATCCGCCAGTCGTCGCCCTCGAAGCGGACAAGCCCCTTCACGTCGCTCTCGTCGGGGTCGTGCCAGAGGCCGTCGAAGACGGACTTGACGTGGGTAACGAGGCGGTCGACGCGCTCGTCGCCGACGGCTTCGAGGCGGTCGTAGGCGCGGTGGGCAGACACGAGCGCAAGCGCGGCAGAGTCGTACCGGTCGTCGAGTTCGCCGTCCGCGAGTCGGAGTCCGTAGCAGTCGCGCTCGTCGCTCCAGAGCAGGTCCACGCCGTCGTACACCTCGTGGGCGCGCGTAGCGGCCCGGTCGGTGAGGTTGTCGTCGAGGCCCGAAGTGGCGAGCGCCGCGTAGGCTTCGAGGAACGTCGCCGCCGTGTGGCTGAACCGCCCGGTCATGTTCTCCCACGCGTTCTGGCACTCGACTGGGAGCCCATCTTCACCGAGCGTCTCGTCGAGGCTGTCGAGCGCGGCCTCGAGCGTCGTTTCGATGTCGGCGCGCAGGGATTCGTCGTCGCACTCGTCGTAGAACGTCGCGAGGAAGGCGATGACGCTGCCCGTCTGGTCGGCTTGGTAGTCGGCGTCGTCACCCGATTCGAGCCGCGCGTTCGCCCAGCCGGGCGCGAGCGAGCCGTCGAACGGCCAGACACGGTGGGGCCACGACCCGTCGTCGCGCTGGGTCCGACAGTAGGCGCGGGCGCTGCGGGCGTGCCAGTCGTCGAGGTCGAGGCCGAGTCGTTCGTCGGATTCGAAGAGGAACCGAGAGATTTCCGCATCGTCGCGGAACCACGTGTAGCCGTAGCCACCGGAATAGGCGTAGTAGGGGTCGAAGTCCGGGCCGGCGATACGAAGACCGAGCGGGCCAGAGAGAAGTGAGAGAACGCGTAGGTCGTCGCGCATCGCGCTCGCATCGGCGTGGTCGGGGACGGTCCCGGCGATACCAGCACCAGCGCGCGCTTCGAGTTCCTCGCGGTCAAGGCTGACGAGCGACCGGACGGTTTCGAGCGCTTCGTCGCGGTCTGTCTCGCTCTCGTCGGTGACGAGCGAACCGACGGTCGCCGCCCCGGATTCGAACGGGATGGTCGCGACCACGGCACCGCTCAGTTGTCCTTCTTCGTAGCGGTCGTCGGAGCGCGGTCGGGGGAGTTCGACGTGCGTGTCGGCGAGGAGTTCGTCGAACTGCTCCGGGACGCGGCCTTCGACGGTGTCGAATGCGGGCGACGACGCGACGAAATCGTGTTCCTCGGTGTGGTACACTTCGACCGCGTCGCCGTGGGTGAGTTGCCCGACGAGTGTGTCGCGGCCGTCCGGGTGGAAGTGGACGAAGGCGACGAGTTCGACGTCCGCGTCCGTCTCGAAGTGCGTGACGTGCGCGTCGTCCGTCGTCAGGTCGTACTGCGTTACGTCCCCGAGGGTCGTCTCGTGTTCCGTGACGACGAGCCCGCCGTCACCGGCGTACGACTGGGTCGCGTCGTCGTCGAACCACTCGACCTCGGTGTCTTCGTCTCGCGGTCGGACGCCAAATCGGGAGCGCTCGACACCCCAGCGTCCGGTCAGGGGGAATCCGAAATCGCGGACCGAGCCGTCGGTCTCGACGTGGACGAGTCTGTCCCCGAGTCCAGAAAAGCGGCCGCTCGTCGTTCGTCGTTCGCCAGGGAACCGCGTCGGGTGGTCCGCATGGCGTTTGTAATCGGCGAGTGCGTCACGGAGTTGCATTGGTAACTCGTCTCTTTCCGGTGAGTAATAACTTTGGTGTAATGCTCATTCAAACTTTCATGGATTCCCGAAACGCTATCAAACCCGTCGGTGAACGTCGCAGTATGATACGTCACACTGCTATCACCAGATGTACGGGAGGCGCAGTGCCGCAGAACCGTCGCAGAACCGTCGCCGACGCGTCGGAGTCGAGTGATTAAGTACCGTGGTCGATGACACTCCCACCATGGACGACCGCGAACTCGCCGACCACTTGGAGCAGTTCGGCCTCTCCGAGAAGGTCGTCGACACGTACCTGACCCTCCTCGAACTCGGGGAGGCGAAGGCGAGTCAAATCGCCGACGCGGCGGGTGTCTCCAAGCGCTACGTCTACAGCGTGAGCAAGGAACTCGAAGAGCGGGGCTTCGTCGAGGTCAACGACCACGTTGTGCCGACGACGATTCGCCCCCGCCCACCGGCCGAAGTCATCGAATCGCTCTCCGAAAACGTCGCGTCGATGCGACCCGCGCTCGAAGCGCGATACACGGCCACCGCGCGCGACGAAGAGCGATTCGAGGTCATCAAGTCGCGCGTAACTGTCATCAAGCGCATCGCCGAACTCGTCGGTCGTGCGGAGTCGGAAATCACGCTCTCGCTGCCGTACGACGTCATCGACGAAGTCGAAGACGAACTGCGTGCCGCTCGCGAACGCGGCGTTCTCATCTCGCTCGTCATCAGCGGCGTCGAACCCCACGACGAACTCTCGCTCGATGGGCTCGCGTCGCTCGTCCGCGTCTGGCACGAACCCATGCCGACGATGCTCACCGTGGACTCTCGAATCGGTCTCGTCGCGCCCGGTGAGATGGTCGCGCGGTCGAACACCGACTCGCAGGCTATCGTCTTCGCACAACCGCATCTCGGCCCGGTCATCGTCGGGTCGTTCTTCGGGAACTACTGGCCGATGGCCGCCGAGGCGTACATCTCCGAGCCGGACCCGCTTCCGACGACCTACTACAACTTCCGCCACGCCGTCTTGCAGGCCGCGCTCTGTGCTCGCGAGGATCTCGACCTCGAAGTGACTGCCCACGGTCGGATGGTCCACACCGACGGCCCGACCGAACTCCACGGCCGAATCGTCGATATCCGCCAGGGGCTGCTCGAACCTGCGAACAACTCCTTCCCGGTCGAGAACACGCTCGTCATCGAGACGGACGACGGCACGTACAGTATCGGTGGACTCGGCGCGTTCGTCGAGGACTTCGAAGCCGAGTACGTCGAACTCAAGCGCGTCTCCTGAGTCGGCGCTGTTTCAGTCGCAGCGAGTGATTCCCCCGCCGGTCGAAGTCGCATTTGCAGCCCGTGTGGTCGTCTTTTCAGTTGCAATCGTGGTCTGGTACGAGGCCTGTGTAGTGTTTTAGGTAGTTGACAACTATGATAGTGTATGTCTATCTCACGACACGGCACGGGAGCGAAAGCGGCGCTCGGCGCGCTCGCATCGCAGGTCCATCCGGTGTTTATGCTTCCGCCACTGGCGGCGTCGTGGTTCGGTGCCATCCTCGCGGGCGAGTTCTCGCTCTTGCCGGGGGCGCTCCACGCCGCCGCGGTGTTCTTCGGCGTGTACACCGCGCACGTGAAAGACGGCTACATCGACTTCTATCACCGCGGCGAGGACGACGACCACCCGATGACTCGACGCGGGTGTTATCTCGGCCTCGGCGGCGCGACGCTCGGGTTCGCGCTTTCGACTGCGGCGCTCGTCGGCGTGGTTGATATCGGCATCGTCTTTCTCACCCTTCCGGGGTGGCTCCTCGGCTTCTTCCACGCCCCGCAACTGGACACGAATCCCGTGACGGCGACGGTCGGCTATCCACTCGGCATCGCGCTCAGTATCCTCGGCGGGTTCTACGTCCAGACGGCCACACTCGCCGCCGCCCCGCTCGCGTTTGCTGGTGTCCTCCTTCTCGTCCTCGCTGGCATCAAAATCATCGACGACGCGGACGACTACGAGTACGACCGGTCTATCGACAAACGAACCGTCTCGGTGGTCCTCGGAATCGACTCCGCGTTTCAACTCGCCTACGTCCTCATCGGCGCTGGTCTCTTCTTCGTCGTCGCGGGGTCGATAACGGGCCAGTTCCCGCCCTTCGCGGCGGTTGCGACCCTCCCGTTCGCACTCGTCGTGCTCGTCGCCCGTGGTGCGACGCCGAAACTGGCGACGATGCTGCTCGTCCGCGGGTCGTACGTCTTTCTCGCGCTTCTCGTCGTCGCCGTGGCGTTTCGCCCGCTCTCTGGTGTTCGACTTCCCGATATCGGCGTGCTCGGCCCGTACACCTATCTCGCGACGGAGATCTTCTTCGGGGGCGTCGCCGCCGTCGTTCTCGCCCGCGCCGGGCGCGAGGCGGCCCGTCGGGTTTTCCGGACCATCGCGGTCGTCTACCCCGTCGCGTACGTCTGGGACTGGTACTCGCTCGAAGTGGGTATCTTCGCCATCCAGTTGCGGACGGGCATCGACTTGCTCGGCATCCCGCTCGAAGAGCACCTCTTCATGGTCGTCGTCCCGGCGTTCGTCCTCGCGGTTCACGAGACGCTCGGTCAAACGCGCCAAGCGAATCCGAAAGCGTCCCAGCGAGAGCAGCACATCCGAGAGTGACCCAGCGGGAGTTTTACTCCGAGTCGGTTCCACCGTCGCTGACTGCGGGTGACTGTGCGGCCTGTCCAGTCGCCACGTCGGGAACAGCACTGGAATCGTCACTACCATCGCTCACTGAACCCGCTTCGTCGGTCGCCACCTCGAACTGGTCGAGGAACGCTTGCAGTGCTTCGGCGTTCGACGCCAACTCCTGCGCGCTCGTGGTGACCTGCGTGAGCGAGGCAGCCTGTTCTTCCGCGGCCGCAGAGACCGTCTCCGCTTCGGCAGTCGTCTCTTCGCTGACGCTCGCGACCTCTTGGACCATGCCAGTCACGTCCTCTGTAGACGACGCCTGCGCGTCCGTGGCCTCGGTGACCTCGTGGACGCTCGCGTTGTTCTCTTCGACGCGTTCGGTGATGTCGTCGAGCGCCCCGATTGCCGCTTCGACCGACTCGGACTCTTCGGTGACGCGGTCTTCCATCCGTTCGACGCCGTCGACCACCGCGTCGCGCTGGTCGTGAATCTCGTCGATGAGTGACTCGACTTCGGTGGCGGACTCGGTCGTCGCTTCGGCCAGTTGCTTGACTTCGTTCGCGACGACGGCGAAGCCTTCTCCTGCCTCGCCGGCGCGCGCGGCCTCGATGTTGGCATTGAGTGCGAGCAGGTTCGTCTGCTCGGCAATGTCCGCGATGACGCCGACGATATCGCCGATTTCCTCGGTAAGCGCACCGAACTCCGCGACCTCTGCGGCCGTCTCGTGTGTCTCCTCGCGGATGGCGTCCATTCCGTCGAGTGCGTCTTCCGCGGCGACGCGCCCGTCTGCCCCGATTTCGGCTGCCTCGGCGGAGTTCGCGGCCAACTGCTCTGCGGCGGTGGCAATCTCCTCGACCGATGCCGAGAGGGTGTCCATCTCTTGGGACACGCGGGTGAGGCTCGTCGCCTGTTCGTTGGCACCGTGGGAGATTTGTTCGACCGACTGCGCGACTTGCTCGCTCGCCGTATTGACTTCTTTCGCACCCGCTGCGACGTGGTTGCTCTGAGTCTCTACGTCTTCGGCGAAGTCTATCACGGCACCGACGGTCGATTCGAGGTCGTCCATCATGGCGTTGAACGACGTCGCGATGGTCTGCATGTCGTCGGAGTTGCTCTCGGGGTCCATCCGCGCGGTCAGGTCACCACTGGCGGTGACGTCCATCACGTCGCTGTAGTCGCTCGCATCGCGTCGCTGGTCGAGCAGGTCCTCGCGCAACTCGTGGACAGACCTGAGCACCGACCCGAACTCGTCGCGGCGGTCGGTTCTGAGGTCGATTTCGAGGTCTCCACCACGAAGTCGTGACAGCTTGACCTGAAGGTCGTCGAGTGGGTCGAGCATACTTCGCTTGAGCGCAATCGCCACCCCTCCGAGTCCAAAGAGCAGAACCACAAGCAGGATTCCGAGGTCGGTCGCGACGGTCTGCTGGATGTGGTACGCCGTACTGGTTGGCGCGTGAACGACGAGGACCATCTCGCTCGCCCCCGCGTACGCGACGACGTGTTTCTGGTCGAAGACGCCGTTTGCTTTTGCCTCGTATGCACCAGCACCGCCACTGAGTCCGTCGGTGAGTGCGTTGGCGTCCTGGGCGGCGTACGCTTCGCCTTCGTCCTCGCCGCGTTCGTCGAATTCCACTACACCATCGCTGTCGATTATCTGGACAAACGAACCCTCGAACGGTGCGTGAAACACCTCACGGAGGTGTGCCACCGACGAGACCACGACGACGGCTCGGTTTTCGGCATCGGGAACTGGGCTCACGAAGGACATGTATCGCCCGTCGCCGCGGTCGTACATCTCGGTGATTGCAACGCTGTCGGCGTCGGAGAACTCCGCAGAGCCGTGGACGTAGCGGCGGTCAGCGCTGATTGCAGTCTCGCCGATACGTTCGCGCGACGAACTCGCGAGAATTTCGTTCGAGTCCGTGTCGATGTAGTGGATTGCAGTGAAGTCGCCCGGAAGATTCGACATCTCGTGGTCGAAAAAGGTCGAAATCTCAGTCGGGTCTTTGGTGTCGAGGATGCTGTATCCCGAGAGCATTCGGGCTATTTGCGAGCGCTCGTCCAGCCACACGGAGAATTCGTCTGCCTGAAGTGTCGCCGTCGACTCCAACTCTCCTTTTACTGAGTCGTGTAACTCGTCGCTCACACTCACGTATGTGTACGCACTGATTCCCGCGGTGAGCACAATGAGTACACTCAGCATTGCTGCGAGTTTGTACAGGTACCGCTCGTGGAACCGTTCCGGTACGAGCTGCGAAATTGTTCGTAACACATCTACGAATATGGAATTGGTAACATAACCTCCGGGTTCAAAATATCATCCACAATAATTCGAGAAATTGTGGCTTTATTGGTCATGGACTATTTATGTAGTAGTGGGAAATTCTATATTATTAGACATTTGTCTATTTCTCACTGCGCTTTGTCTGTACCATCGCCGTGCCTTCACCGGTCGTGTCATCGATTTCTTATCGCAATATATGATATAAGAGAAAGAACGGACTGCAATGGCTGGACAGCCGAAAAATGCCGATTCTGCGGTACTAGAGCGTCTCGACGACGAATTCAGTTTCCGGACTCGACTCACTCGAAGCTACTGTGGGGACCTGTTCAGCGGCCCACTGCGCGGCCGCGAAATCACTCACCTGGCCCAGCAGCCGCTTGCTCGCTTCCGTGCCTGGCCAACTCTGGGTAGTCGGATACACCAGCGAACCTCACAAGTTCACGCCCCAAACGGGCGGTTCGCTCTGCAATCGCCTGTTCTTGGATTCCCGCTTCGGTGACTATCGTGTGCGAATCAGGGATTGCGACTTCGGTCGGAAGCGTCCACGCGCGGAGCGTTCGACAGACTGTTCGAAGGTGAACGAGGGCAGTGCCCGGGAACTGGCCCGCCGCAACTTCGAGCAGTCCGACAACCGTCTCGGAAAACTCGTCGCGACCACAGTAATCGAGTGCATTCTTCAACACGCCCGAGTACGACCCGTGGTAGTTGGGCGTCCCGAGGAGAATGCTGTCCGCGTCGCTAACGATTTCTCGGAGTCGCTCTGCATCCGGAACGTCAGAGTCGACTGCCTTCAATGCCGGTAGCTCGTAGTTACGTAAATCGACGAGTTCCGTCGATGCACCCGCGCTATTCGCCGAATCGAGCGCTTCTCTGAGGGCAATACGGGTCTTACTGTGGTCGCGCAGACTGCCACAGATAGCGACAACGCGAGGCTCTGCTGTGTGATGCATTACCGGGTCCTACGGTAATCAGCTACAAAAGAAGTCGCTGAACTGATATTTTGTAAGCGAGATTCCTATAGCTTATTTTTGAAAACGTGCTGACTATTTGGCTGTTTTTGAACCCGAAGTACACCACGGAAGGGGCGGTAACCCGGCGTCTCAGGCGTCGAAATCAGCTATACGCTCGAAGTCGTTGTGGGCGATGGCGTCGGTCAGCGAGTCGAAGTCGACTTCGTCGGGCATCTCGCCGGGATACTTTCGGCGGAAGTAGCGGACGATGTTCTTCACGTCGCGCGCGAGGAGTTCGCGGGCGTTATCGTGGTCGGTGGGGACTGCCTGCGGCCAGTCGAAGATGGTGATTCCTCGCTCGCCGACGGCGACGTTGTACTCGGACATGTCGGCGTGGACGTATCCAGCCTCGTACGCCGAGGCCATCTCGTCGAGAATCAACTCTAACACGCCCGTCACCTGTTCGGACGCGAGTTTCGCCTTCGAGAGTTCGACGCCGTCGAGTTTCGCCATCACGATGGCGTGGCGGTTGTGGTCCACCGGCCGGGGGACGGACACGTCGGGAAAGAGCGTCTCCAGCGCGTCGTACTCGCGTTCGGCCGCCTTGCGTGCGGTGTAGAGCCACGAGACGTGGTGGTTGTCGGAGGTGTAGTCCCGTTCGCGGCGAACCTCGCGGAAATTGGTGTAGCCCTCGCGGTGGAACTTCAGGGCGAGGGGCTTGAACGACTGCACTTCGAGGACGTCGCTTTCCTTCCCGACGCCGAGGGGTGCGCCGACGCCTTGAATGGTATCTCGCTGTGAGAAAGTCCGCAGCGCAAGCGCGTCGTACCCCTCGACCGTGAGTTTGTACCCCTCGTACTGGATGGTCTTGCGCTCGATGAGTTCGCGGGTCATACAGCGGTCGATGCGGTAGTCGACCTCCTCTTTCGTCAACCCGGAGTTCTTCGGTAGCTTCTCGCGGTTGACCCACTCGCTGAAGCGCATGCCCTGCTCGACGCCCGAGAGGAGATAGAAGTCCTCGGCGTCGAGTTCGGCCATCACGCCGGCGACGTTCCGTACCATGTGAGGTGTTCCGCGACCAAGGGGTAAAAGGCCCGCGAGTCGGCGAGTCGACAGGCGATAAATTCCATGTGGCGATACAGAATCAAGGTGTTGCGCTGAAACACAACCTCGGATGATAGGAATCTTTGCGCTATTTTGTCGAGAATGGTGAGCGTATCTTCAAGGCTGTCGAGGGGCCCGATGTGGATGCCGCCGTTATTCACGAACACTAAGTAGAGGGTTACTGGAGACCGATAATGACTGCCGAGTGTACGGTGTGTATAAGACTGTACTCCTCAAACCGGACGTATTGATTCTGCCCTAAAACCACTACAACCGCCCCGAAAGCGCGTCAGGTTCCTGTTGATTCTCGTGTGTTGGAATCTGCTCCAACACCACTACTACTAGAGCTAGACCTAATGTTACCAACTTGGTCTCCATCGACAGTCACCGTGACACGGTATTGATCACTGATGTTGTTCAATTCTATGATTGTCTCATATTTAACGCGGCCAGAACACCCAGTCGAGTTGCCCACGGTTCGGAACGCCAGCTCGTACGACAAATCGCCACTGGTTGTGGTATTTTTGAGATCCGCTTTCAAGCGGGCCGATCGACTCGGTACTTCATAGCTCCAATTCAGGTGTAAGCGCCGGCCGTTAGGTGTTTTAATATCCTCTGTTTCCCGTCCGAGACCACTCTTGTCCAGGCACTCAGAAGTAACACGTTCGGACGAAAGTATTGATGCGGATGGTGTTTTATCATCTTGACTGTTTGAAGAGTTAACTATACCCAAGCAGCCACAACTAATCAACAATAAGCCAACAACGACAACTTGGAGTGTATGTTGTTTCATTATTTTATTGATTGGAAAAATTCCTCAGGTTGATCCTGTTGCCGATACTACTTCCTAATCCTGAATACTGTTATCTAGATATACATTCCAATTATGGTATAGATAATGGTCTTCCAGCGACATACCGTTCTCGAAGTGACCTTCAAAACGAAGGTTGGTTAGTTTCCGTTCACCATCAATATCATCGTCCATGATCATTACTGACCCTGGTTCCAATTCCTGAGTTTGTGAGAGGGGAGCGCCCTTGATCTCGTGAACCTCCCAGATAGGACGTTGCCCATCAATTGATTTGTATACACTACCGTTGGTATCGAATGACCAACTCCATGATGCGTTTTTATACTCAATTCCTACGTCAATTGTCCTACCACTATCGTCATCGGGAGATGATTGGAATAATGATACGTTGTTGAATTCTGATTGATCGTAATTGTTCACTGCCTTCATCCATTCGTTATGCCACCAGTCATCGTCACAGTCACTATATTTGTTTTTACCTGGGGTCATTGAACAAATTTGCTTGAAGGCAAACACGTCTTCACCATCATCATCATCTTCTTCGCTCCGTTTCCTCCATCTGAAGTTATGTTTTATTTCGCCATAAGGACACTTTTCGAAAGTTGCGGTATCGTCGAGCATGTGAATCCAGTCACTCGAGAGCAATTGTACTCCGCCACTGGATTGCTGACGTATCTGAGCTGCTTTCTCATCTGCATCTTTCTGAACTGATTGTACAGAGTCTGGGCAACCAGCCCAAGCCGCATGCTGGGTCGGGCGACCATTAGGGAGTACGCCAACAATGTAATCAACCAGTCGAGCCTCCCCTGAGGCTTCGGGTGTGGCCATAATCTGTACATCTGGCATTGTTTTCTGCCCAGCTGCGCTCGCACGTTCGGTTAGTAGAGTTTGCTTCTCACTCATCATCTCACCCACATTAAGTGGGCTATCCCAGGAACCTTGCCACCTCTTAACCGGTGGGTCCTCTGGTGGGTTCGCAGAAGCATTGCCAACTACGAACGGAATAGACACACTGCCTGCACTCGCACGAAGTATGTTTCGTCGAGTGAAGTGGGAATTGGAATTTTTTTTTCTGTCATTGGTATTTGATTTCCCAATTACATCCTTGAGTTACATGATGGTATATCTACTGGCCAAAGACTACACTAAATCATTTACTCGGTTCTTAATTGGGAATCGTCTAGTTAACCTTCTGAGTTTGTGTCACTCAGAAAATTTCTCTGTGTTTTCTCACCGTGGTTAACAATGTGAAATTAGGCGCGCAACGGAACCCAAAATCCGAAACTGTGGCTGAAAAGCGGCTATCGGTACACAGAGACTCAGAAAGAGGTGAGGACCACACCGTCTCAACTCTCCAAAGGAGTATCAAAATGGAAGCCACTATCCTTGGTTCGAAGTATCACTCAGTCACATGGACCAGTACGCCTACATCGTGAACGTCGAGGGAGCGGTCGTCCGAGACGGCAAGTATCTCCTCATCGAGCGCGCAGCAGAAGAAGAACACGCGGCTGGCATGCTGGCGTTCCCCGGTGGGAAGGTCGAGCAGTCGCCGGGACACACCGCACCAATCGAATCGACCGCCCGCCGCGAACTGAACGAAGAAGTCGGTGTCGAGGTTGGGTCGGTCGAATACGTTCTCAGTCGGACCTTCGAGGCCGTCGGCACGCAGTGCATCAACGTCGTCACGGTGTGCGAGTACGAAAGTGGAGAAGCACACGTCCGCGCGCCGGACGAGGTAGCCGCGGTTCACTGGCTCTCACCCGAGGAGATTCAGCGCCACGACGACGCGCCCGAGTACCTCAAACGCGATGTCGAGCGCGTCGAAGCCTACCGAGACGAATCCACGAAGCAGTAGTCGGAGACGCTGCTGTTCGAGATAGAATTACTGTTCGACGTTCACGCGGTGCGGTAACCCCTCAGGTTCGAAGGTTCCAGTCGCGTCGCACTGCACGGACACGGGAACGACGGTTGCCGGGGTGTCCGTCGGATACCACGGGCGGCCCTCTGCTGCGACGACGAACCGTGCGGTCTGGTCGCCGACGAAGACGACACTTCCCTCGCCGAAATCGCTCCACACGTCCACGTCGAGGGCGTCGGTCAGCGCGGTGACGAACGCATCGACATCCCGAGCGACCATCCCGACTTCTGTGACGCCTACGAGGTCCGTCGCCGGGTCGAACTCGCCGGACGACTGCCCATCGTAACAGACGTATTCTACGATGTTTCCTTCGGGGTCCTCGAAGTAGACCGAGTCGGCTTCCATGAACTCGAATCGGATGCTCGCTCCCTCGTCGGTTTCGAGGATGTCGATATCGTGGTCGTCGAGCCATGCCACCACGGAGTCGATGTCGGCGTCGGCGGTGAAGGCGAAGTGGCCCGGGTCCGTGTCACCGAGTTCGAACCAGACTGTCGTCTCGCCAGCGGTCACGGAGCGTTGCGACCCCGGAACGGTAGCGAATCCGAGCGTCTCGGCGTAGAACTCGCACAGGGAGATTGGGTCTCTCGCGGCGAAGGCGACGCGGTGGAAGTGCATACGGGAACGTCACGGCGGCGTGGTTTAATCGAATCGCTCGACTGAGGGGAGAAACGCGCTGGGCCGGTCGCGTCGGCTTCATAGCCCGCGGTCGAAATCGCTTTCCCCCAGATGTTCCATGTTCGACTATGAACGACGCGCCGGATGCGATTGCAGACCGAGAGTGGCGATTGATTCGCGAAGACGTCCACTCCGGGGCGATGCAGATGGCTCTCGACGAAGTTGCGGCGGAGACGGCTGCTGCGGGTGGTCCTCGAACGGTTCGCGTGTACTCGTGGAAGCCGAGCTGTCTCTCGCTTGGGTACGGACAAGACCCAGAGACAGTCGATTGGGACTACTGCGAACGCGAGGGAATCGACGTGACACGCCGTCCGACCGGCGGCGGCGGCATCTATCACGACAACTACGGTGACGTCGCGTACTCCATCGTCGCGCCGAAAGCCGAGTTACCGGGCGACCTCATGGACTGTTATCACCTGCTGTGCAAGCCGATTCTCGACGCGATTCGGTCGGTCGGCGTCGACGTGGATTTCGTCGAGGACGATATGCCGGTCATCTGGCATCCGGCGTGTTACCTCCGTGCGCTCCACCCGGCCCACGACATGGTCGCCGAGGGGCGGAAAGTCGCGGGGAACGCCCAGTACCGCCGCCGCGACGCAGTTATCCAACACGGCTCTCTCACCTACTCGGTCGACGCCGAAACGCACCTCGGCGTACACGAGGGCCACGACGTGACACCCGAGGAGTTCCGCGAGCGCGTCGTCGGCATCGACGAACTCGCCGACGTCTCCCGCGAGGCGTTCGTCGAGGAATTAGAATCGACACTCGCCGACTTCGTCGAGGCCGAGGAGGGGTCGTGGACGGACGACGAACTCGACAAAGCGAGACAGCGAGTCGAAGAGAAGTACGACACTGACGACTGGGTTCGCCGGAATCCACAGTCGAAGTCGGCGTGAGAGTCTCCAACTGAACGCGGGAGCGGCTGAAAACGCCTGCTTCGACCGACCCTCAGAACCCGAACGTCTCTTGGGAGTCCAAGTCGAGCGCCTCGACCACGCCTTCGTACACTTCGGTCAGCGGCGGGATATCTCGGGTGGGGTCGAGCCAGTGTTCGCCCAGCCAGCGGTAGCGGACTGTGAGTTCTTCGTCGAGGAGAAAACAGGAGCGCCGGGCGCGCTTCGAGACGCCGAAGGTTCGATAGACCACGTCGAATGCCGACGCCAGTTCGAGGTCGGTGTCAGCGTACAGCGGGAAGTTCAGGTCGTGTTCGTTCATGAATCGGCGGTGCATTCCAACACTCGATTTACTCGCGCCGACCACGTGAACGTCACTTCCCGTCGAGAACCAATCGAAGTCGCGGATTGCACACCACTCTTTCGTACAGTCTGGACTGAAGTCGGCGGTGTAGAAACACAACAGGACGGGTTTCTCTTCGACGAGGTCTGAGAGCCTCCGCGAGACAGTCTCTCCTCCCGGCTCGACGAGCGTCTGTGTGATGTCGTCGGCGGTCGCTCCGACGGAAAGCCCAGTCATACACAGAAATAGCTCGTGAACGCCATATCGATTCCGGCCACCGAACCGACCAACTCCGAAGTCCCTTTGTTCGGGTACCCCGTGGAGTTCGGCATGCGAGTAGGAGCACACGTCTCTATCGCCGGTGGCGTCGACAACGCGGTCGGAAACCAACTCGACGTCGGCGGGAACTGTGGACAGATATTCACGCATTCGCCACAGGTCTGGCAGGACCCCAACATCGGCGACGACGAAGCCGACGCCTTCCGAACCGGGACGGGCGAGTCTCTGAAAGGACCGTGGGTCATCCACACCTCCTACCTGGTCAATCTCTGTACGCCGAAAGACGGCCTTCGCGAGAAGTCTCTCGACTCCATGCAGAAGGAAGTCGACGCGGCGGCCAAACTCGACATCCCGTACGTCAACGTCCACCTCGGTGCCCACACCGGCGCGGGCGTGGACGGCGGCCTCGACAACGCCGTCTCCGTCCTCGATGAAATCGACGTTCCCGACGATGTGACGATTCTCATCGAGTCTGACGCCGGGTCCGGAACCAAACTCGGTGGCGACTTCGCCCACCTCGGATACGTCCTCGAAGAGTCCGAACAGGACCTCGACATCTGTCTCGACACCGCCCACGCGTTCGCCGCGGGCTACGACCTCTCGACGCCCGAAGGCGTCGACGAGACGTTCGAGGAACTCGACGCCGAAGTCGGTCTGGAGCACCTCAAGTGCGTCCACCTGAACGACTCGAAACACGAATGCGGGACGAACAAGGACGAACACGCCCACATCGGTGAGGGCCTCATCGGTGAGGAAGGCATGCGCGCGTTCATCAACCACGACGCCATCGTCGGCAACGAGGTCCCGCTCGTCTTGGAGACGCCGACGGAAGACGGCAAGAGTTTCGCGTGGAACATCGACCGCGTCCGTGAACTTCGCGCTGACGAGAACTAACGGCGTCTTGATGCCTCGGGCAACGATTATCCGGTGCGCTTTCCAAGCGCCTTCTGAATGCCCTCCCCGTCGGATACGACTCCCGGCCTGACTCGCCGGACCATCCTCCACGCTGCAGCGACAGTCCCGTTTGCTGCGTCTGTTACCGGAGTCGCCCGCGCAGAGCCATCGAGCGGCGCACGAATCGCGACGCTGAACCTCGGTCTCGGCGTGAGTCTCACGCCAGTCCTGTTCGCGGAAGATGCGACGCAACGCCGCCGTGTCGTCGGCGACCTGTACGAATCAGTCCGGGTGAGTGACGTCCCTCGCCGGATGGCCGTGCTCGCAGACGAACTCGCCGCAACCGGCGCAGACGTCGTCGCCCTGCAAGAGGCCGCGTCGGTCGCTGCCGATGGTATCGACTCGGTCGATTTCCTCGACGAGTTGACGCAGGCACTCGACGGATCTGACGAAAACTACCGCGTCGCGGCCGTCTCCGAGACGACGAGCGTCTCGCTTCCGGGTCTCATCGACGACGAGGAGACGACTGTTACACTCCGCGACAGAGATGCGATTCTCGTCCGTGGGGGTGTCGAATCGACCGAGATGCCGAACGTGACGCTCGATGCTACCCTCGCCGTGCCACTCGGTGAGGAGGGCGAGACGGTCGAAATCTCCCGTGGGGTCGCCGCCGCGGGCGTGTCTGTCTCGGGTGGTCCGACGTTCGCCGTCGGTTCGACACACCTCGAACGAGCGAGTAGCGAGATTCGAACCGCACAGGCGACCGAACTCGCTGCGTGGGCCGACCAGCGCGACGGCCGAGTCGTCGTCGCGGGAGACGTCAATGCGACACCGGGTGACGAAGCCTACGACACGCTCGCTTCCTCGCTCAAATCGGTCACTGGCGACGTTGGACCGACGTGCTGCCGAAGCAGCGACCTGACCAGTGGCGACCTCTCGCGGACGGTCGACCACGTCTTCGTCCGAGGGTTCGACGGAACAGACCCAACTCGGTTCGTCACCAGCGACGACCTTCGAATCGAAACGCCGGAGGGAGAGCGGTGGCCGTCCGACCACGCGGGCGTCGTGGTGAATCTCGATGCCGTGCCTATCGAAACTGCGTCGCCCTCGGCGACCCCGACACCGACTGTGACGACGCAGCCGTCGCCCGAACCGACTACGAGCAGTACGCCGACCGAGCAACCGACCAGCTCCCCAACTGATGGAACGTCGACGTCGGCAGACGCTGCTGGGTTCGGCATCCTCGCGTCACTCGTCGCACTGGTCGTCGCCGTCGTCCGCGCTCGGCAGCACGACTGACGACTAGCGACTGACTGCTGACGACTGACGACTGCGCCGAAGTCCTCGACACCGACTCATTTTTGCCTCGCCGTGCCCGAATCCGGGTGTGCGACGCTTTTCGGAATCGTATCTCCGGCGGACGCGACAGGGGATGTGGGAGGATTCCCGCGCCTCACTCGCCGACCTCGACCTCGACGGGCGCGAGCGCATCCTCGACGTTGGCTGCGGGACGGGCGAGTTTACGCGCATCCTCGCCGAGTCGTCCGACGCGCGCGTCGTCGGCGTCGACGCCGACACCGACCTGCTTTCGGTCGCCGCCAACCGCGAGGGAATCGAGGCTGTCGCGGGCGACGCGACGCGACTTCCCTTCGCCGACGACAGTTTCGACCTCGTCGTCTGTCAGGCGCTCCTCGTGAACCTGCCCGACCCGGCGGCCGCGCTGGCGGAGTTCGCTCGCGTCTCGACTGACCTCGTGGCGACGGTCGAACCCGACAACGCCGCCGTCGGCGTCGATTCCACGGTCGATGCCGAAGTCCAACTCGAACGCCGCGTCAGAGACGCGTTCCTCGATGGGGTGCAAACTGACGTGGCGCTCGGCGAGCGCGTGAGCAACCTGTTTTCAGACGCCGGGTTGTCGGTCGTCGGCACGCGACGCTACCACCATCGCAAGGTCGTGGAGCCACCGTACGACGGGTACGACGTTCGGAGTGCGGCGAAGAAGGCGACTGGCGAGGGACTCGACCGCCACGAGGCGGACCTCCGGCGCGGCCTCGGTGACGACGACTCCTACGAGGCAGTCCGACGCGAGTGGCGACAGATGGGCCGCGACGTCGTCAGACAGATTCGCGACGGCGACTACCGCCGGGCAGAGGTCGTCCCCTTCGACGTGACGACGGGCCGCGTCTGAGAACGTATCCTGAAATTCCTACACAACATCGCCGCGGACAGTCGCCCCGGTCTGTTCGGCGCGGTACTCGCGCATCGCTTCGACGGCCGCGTTGGCCTCGTCAGACTCGACGCCAAGCATCTCTAGTGCCCCGGTGAGCGTCGGGAACGCGAACTCGCCGTTCCGAAGCTTCTCCATCGCGTTTGGCGAGCGCTGGCCGTCCGCGTAGAGGCAGACGCCCCGAGGGTCGAGAATCTGCTCGTACTTCTCGCGGGCCATCGCGCCCTTCAGTCGCTGTGTGACGTTGTCCTCGAACGAGGCGTTACACACTTCGAGGTGGATTGGTTCGTCGTCCGGAAGCAGGTGTGCAGCGAGGCACTTCTCTGGGGCGGCGTAGCCGTTCGAATTCGCCCGGAGCAGGTCTGGATTCTCCCGCGCCCACTCGGCACGGACGCTCTTTCCGACACCCTTCACGCCGTGGCTGGCTTCGAATTCGGCGGCCGCGTCGCCATCACCGCGGAGCAGGATGTCTTTCGTCACGTACACGTCGAGTCGGTCGAGCGGGTCGAGACCGAGGGCGACGTCGCCGTAGACCCACACCTCGCGAACGGGGACGGGGAGCGTTTCGGATTCGACCGCATCGACGATTGCTTCGACGCGGTCGAGGGCAGCGTCTCTGTCCATCGCGTGACGGTGGGAGTTCGAGGGGGAAACCGGTTTCGCGTCGGTTACGACGCGTCGATATCTGTCGCTGCACCCTCGCTTGCCGCCTCCTCGTCCACCGCCGGGGAGTCGTCTGGGACGAACCAGTACAGCAGTGCCGGGTCGACCGCCCAGAGCAGGCCGATGCCCAACGCGGTCGCACCAAGCGACGCGGACGCCGTCAGGGCACCACCGAGGACTGGGCCGAGCGCACCACCCACTGATGCGGCGGTCGAGATAAGGCCGAGTGTGGTTCCTTCTCGCCCGTCGGGTGCGATTTCGTATCGGAGCGCACCCAGTGCGGGGCCAGCAAGTCCGGACCCGACCCCGCCGAGAGCGAAAAGCGCGATTGGAACGCTCTGGTGGGGTGCGAAGACGATGCCGATGGGGACGGCGACCCACACGAGTTTCCCGACGACGACGCCGCGCTTTCGCCCGAAGTCGTCCGCAAGCGACCCACCGACAGGAACCACAACCAGCATGGTCGCGCCGAGGACGCTCCAGACGAGTGCGGCGTAGGTTGGCCCGCCACCGACTGACTGTTCCAAAAGCGGTGCGAGCGTCGGTGCAAACGCGCCGTCGGCGACTGAGGCCACGAATCCACCGACGACGAGTGCCGCGACAGTTGGGTCGCGGACGACCGACACACTGCGTCGGACGCGTTCGACGAGTGGACCGGACGGTTCGGATTCGTCCTCGTCTGACTCGGTGTCGACGGGCGGCAGAAACCCGACCATGATGAGGCCGCCGAGGGCGGTGAGACCTCCGAGTACGAGGAACGGAACTTCCGGGCCAGCGCCGTAGAGCGCCCCACCGAGCGCGGGACCGAGTGCGACGGCAGCCATTCCGGACGTCTGGTAGGCTCCCATCACCCCTGCCCGCTCGTCGTCGGAGGTATAGTCGCCGAGGTAGGCACTCGTCGCGGGACCGCGCATCGCCGCACCGACGCCATCGAGTGCCCTGAGCGCGAGCAGGGCTGGAACCGAATCGGCGACGCCGAGGCCGACGACGCTGACTGCGCCGACGAGCATGCCGACGACCATGAACGGCCGTCTGCCGAAGCGGTCAGAGAGCGACCCGAACGCAAGGGAAAATACTGCCTGCGACGCGACTGGAAGCGAAAACAAGAGCCCCAGCGCAACGGGGCCGATACCGAAGGTCGCGGCGTAGGCCGGGAGAAGCGGGATGACAAACGAGTTCGACGCGTGGTCGAGGAGGTTCGAGACGGCGAGGACTGCTACTGTCCGGTCTCGAAGATGCGACAGGGTGGCGTAGTGACTACGAAGCGATGCGAGCAGGTCGGAGAGGCGTGAATACATCCGTCGTTGTGACTGTGGTGTGGTCGGAGTCGGCGCGAGAACGAGGACGGGCTGACCAACACGTGAACGCGCAGTCAGACGCGGACGGAGAGGGTCTCCATGCACCGTACTGTCTCCCGCGTTGACAAAAGTATTCCGCCACTCCGAGGCGAAACCCGTATCCCTCCTGCCGGGCAAGCGACCGGCAATGGAGTGCGACAAGTGCGGCCGCGACGCGGTAATGCACGCGGCTTACTCCGGGGCACATCTCTGTGAGGACCACTTCTGTGCCTCGGTCGAGAAACGAGTCCGCCGCCGCATCCGCGAGGACGATATGCTCCCCCGAGACGCGAGCCCCGAAAACCCCCAAACGTGGGTTATCGGCCTCTCGGGCGGCAAAGACAGCGTCGTGCTCACCCACATCCTCGACGAGACGTTCGGGCGCGACCCGCGAATCGAACTCATCGCGCTCACCATCCACGAGGGCATCGAGGGCTACCGCGACAAGTCCGTCGACGCCTGTGTCGAACTCTCCGACGACCTCGACATGCGTCACGAGATGGTGTCGTACGAAGACGAGTTCGGCGTTCGGATGGATGACGTGGTCGAGAAAGACCCCGAAAACATGGCCGCGTGCGCCTACTGCGGCGTCTTCCGACGCGACCTACTCGAAACCTTCGCCGACGAGTACGGCGCAGACAAACTACTGACCGGCCACAACCTCGACGACGAGGCCCAGACGGCGCTGATGAACTTCCTCGAAGGCGACGTCAGACAGGTCGCGAAACACTTCGACGCCAGTATTGGGTCATTCGACAAGCGCCGAGACGAAGGTGATTTCATCCCGCGAGCCAAGCCGCTGCGCGATATTCCCGAGAAGGAAGTCGCGCTCTACGCTCACCTCAAGGACCTCCCCGCGCATATCACGGAGTGTCCCCACTCCTCGGAAGCGTACCGCGGCGAGATTCAACAACTGCTCTTGAAACTCGAAGAGAACCACCCGGGTACCCGTCACTCGATTATGGCGGGCTACGAGGAACTCGCCGAGTTGACCGCCCGCGAATACCGCGGTGACGGACAAGTGAACCTCAACGACTGCGAACGCTGCGGGTCGAAGACGGCGGGTGACGTATGTCGGAAGTGCCGTCTTATTGAGTCGATAGAGGCTGTCTGACCGAGCAACGCAGTCCGTCTCGGCTGCGCCTGTTCTGACAGACGCTACTTCAAAGCCGCACAGCTCACAGTTTGAAAATCGAACAAAGAGAGGTAATCCGCGGCCGTGTCGGACGGACGCGGCGGTATCGAAAGCGGGGCCGACAGGGCGTTACCGGATTACGTCGAGACCGTTGTTCTTCTCGACTTCGTCGCGACCGCCATCGGACCACGTACCGCTCTGCGCCGTCTCGACACGTTGCGAACTATCGAATTCCTGACGCTGCTGGCTCTGACCCTGTCCCTGTCCTTGGATGCTCTGGCGGGACTTGTCTGCCTGCTTTTGCGTCGTCGGACCGAGGACCTGTGCCGACTGGACACCGGTCATGATAGCCATTACGCGAACCTTGCCTTTGTACTCGTCTTGGATGCGAGCGCCCCAGATGACGTTCGCAGCCGCCTCGAGTCGTTCGGTGATGTTGCTCGCGATTCCCTCGGCCTCCTTCAGTGTGAGGTCGGGGCCGCCCGTGATGTGGACGAGACCACCGGATGCACCCCGGTAGTCGACGTCCAAAAGCGGGTGGTTCATCGCGTCGTTGACCACTTCTTGGGTCTTGTTCTTGTCCTGTGTCTCACCGACGAGCATCACCGCGACGCCGCCCTGATTCATGATAGTAGACATGTCGGCGTAGTCGAGGTTGATGAGCGACGGTTGAGTGATGGTCTCCGAGATACCCTTGACGGTCTCGGCGATAATCTGGTCCATGACCGAGAACGCCTTACCGATGGGCAGGTTCGGGACGTAATCGAGGAGACGGTTGTTGTCGAGGACGATGATGGAGTCGGCTTCGTTGCGAAGCTTCTCCAGACCTTCCTCTGCTTTGACCGTCCGGGCACGCTCGACGTTGAACGGCGTCGAGACCATGCCGACCACGATAGCTCCCTGTTCTTTGGCAATCTTGGCGACGACCGGTGCCGCACCAGTACCGGTTCCGCCACCCATGCCGGCGGTGACGAACACGAGGTCGGCGTCGCCGAGGACGTCCTTGATGGTACCTTGCGCCATCTCCGTAGCGCGCTCGCCCATCGAGGGGTCGCCACCGGCACCGAGCCCCTGCGTCAGGGACTTGCCGACGAGTATCTTCGTGTCCGCTTCGATCATCTTCAGGTGCTGCTTGTCGGTGTTGATAGCGACCGTGTCAGCACCTTCGACGCCAATATTGTAGAGCCGGTTGATGGTGTTGTTACCGGCACCACCAGCACCAACAATGACGATACGCGGGTCACCAAACTGGTCGTCGTCGTCAGACGACATCTGCGATTGGCGTTCTGCTTCGTCCCGCTCCATCGCCTCGCGAACAATATCCTGCATAATTACACCTTTGCCCAGCTGCGCTTGCTGGTAGATTCGCGCTGGCGGTTGTCGGCTGTCTGTTCGTTGAGCATATCGCGGACGGCGGATCGAATGGCTTCAGATCGGTTCGGGAATTCTCCCGTCTCGACCATTCGCTCGACCTCCTCGATCTGCTGCTTCGGAATTCGTAGTGTCACACGCTCCATGTTTACATTCCCCCGGTAAGACGGCGCGCCGCACGTGAGTGCGAGTGTCATACGTCCCAAAACCGACGGACAGCACCCGTTTCGGGGTGCCCATCGGGAGGGTGTAAGACAACCGTCTTACGCGATAGTCACCACAAAGCGACGGGATATAAATGTAACGGCGGTTGTAAGACAGTACTTGAATGGGTTATATACAGTATTTAATAAGGGATTATGGGCCTTCGAGGACGTTTGCTGCTGGCGTCCGACGGCCGCAGTCTGGGCAGAACGCCCAGTCAGAACGAAGTTCGGCATTACACTCACAGAATACTCGTTGGGTCGCTTTCTCGCCGCAGTTCGGGCAGTAGACGTGGTCTCCGTCGATGGACTCGCCGCACTGCCCACACGTTAGTTCGGTCTCTTCGGGGACGTTGCCTACTCTCGCCGTGTCGTGGTGGGTGTCGTCACCCGGTCCATCGGGCGTCTTACGTTTTGCATTCGCCGTTGTATCGGGCTCATACTCCGCGTTTACGCCAGAATCTCCGTCTGCACCGTCGACGTTGATGTTGACAGTAACTTCAGACGAGTTGCCATGCTCGTGGTTGGGGAGTGCGTCGTCGAGATACGCGGGGAGTCGCTCTTCCAATCGGCGTTCCACGAGTTCGTCGACTCGGGCAGTCAGCACGTCGTCGAAGTCCGTCGGCTGACTGTCGGACTCGTCTGCGTCAGTCTGGTCACGTTCCATCTGGTCGAGGTACTGGCGCAGGGCTTCGCGCATCACCTCGCTCTTGGAGGTGTCGAGGTCCTCCAATCGCCCGACGAGAGCGTCGTCGGCGCGGAACGTGATTTTCGTCATCTGTTCCGAGATTATCTCGGCACCTTATCAATGTTCGCTCCCGTCGGACGTGAGTCACACGTCTGGTGCGCGGCGAATGAAAATGGTTAAAACTGCCGACCGGATAGGATTCAGTGACCGCTCTTAGCTCAGCCTGGCAGAGCAGCCGACTGTAGATCGGCTTGTCCCCCGTTCAAATCGGGGAGAGCGGACTTTCTCACCAGTTCAACTCTGAGAGCCAGAGCCGTCGACTTGTCCCCCGCTCCCGTGAGCGAAGCGAACGGGAGGCAGCGAGCAACGCGAAGCGTTGCGAGTGAGTTCAAATCGGGGAGCGTGGAGTCGTTTCTGCCCATCGAAGCACTGCTACCGCAACTGTTCCGATTGAATTATCAGCCAGTCATCATTCATCAGCCGATTTATCAACACGTATCGACGTTCTCCGAGTATGTCTCCCAGCCTCTCGTCGAGTGAATTCGCCACTCGACTCGACGCCGTTCGCGGCAACCTCGCCGACACAGCTGCCGATGCGGGCGTCTGGTTCAGTGCGACGAGTATCGAGTACCTGTCTGGGTTTCACCATATTCAGACCGAGCGTCCCGTCGCGCTCGTCGTCACCGACGACCGGGTCGAACTCGTCGGACCACGACTCGAACTCGAACGAGCGAGTAACGTCCGACAAATCGACCGCGTGCGTACGTACTTCGACTACCCCGGTGGGAATCCGATGGGAACGCTCGCTAACACCCTCGACGCGCTCGGTGTAGACCACGTCGCGGCCGACGCCGACGGCGCACCGGGAGTGATGGGCTATCAGGGTCCCGCTCTTTCGGAGTTCGTCGAGGTGACGACGCAGCAGTGGGTGCCGCGAATGCGTTGGGAGAAGACCGACGCCGAAATCGCCTGCATTCGTGAGTCTGCCCGATGGGCCAATCTGGGACACCGATACCTCGCCGACTTCACCGAAGTTGGCGCACACCCGGTGACGGTCTCACAGCGTGCTTCCATGGAGGCGTCGCGGGCCATGCTCGACACTCTCGGCGACCGGTACGTTCCTCGCACCCGTGGTGGTGGCCCAGTCCACGCGGGCTACATCTCCGGGTCCGAAACCGCGCTCCCGCACGGACACACGCCGAACGAACGACTCTCGGAGGGCGACGCTATCATCACCGGCGCGACGGCCATCGTCGACGGCTACTACTCCGAACTGGAGCGAACGATGTTTGTCGGCGACCCCTCTGACGAGGACGAACACTACTTCGAACTCATGCTGGAGGCGCAAGACATCGCCATCGACGCGCTCGCTCCGGGCGTTCCGGTCGATTACGTCGACCACCTCGTCTGGGAGTACTTCGAAGAACAGGGCGTCACCGACCTCGCACAGCACCACGTCGGCCACAACATCGGCCTCGGCGCGCACGAACCGCCGTACATCGACCGCGGCTGGGCTGACCACTGCCTCGACGACGAGACCGACTTCACCGAGTCGGACGCCGAAATCGCCGCCGGACAGGTCTACACCATCGAACCGGGACTCTACACCGAGACGACCGGCTATCGACACTCGGACACGGTCGCTATCACCAACTCGGGGACGGAGATGCTCACGTACTTCCCCCGCGATATCGAGTCGAACACACTCTCTGTCGAACGCTGACGCTTACCTCTCTTCTCGACGAGCGGTGTGGGACCACCCGCTTCGCTATCTTCAAGTAGAGTTTCACCAATGCAATTCTAGTGGCCATCACGTTCGACCTCTTCGGCACGCTCGTCGACGCCGAGTATCCTGACAGCCCCAGTTCGGCCGTCGCAGACGAACTCTCCGAACTTGGCGTCTCGGTCCCAGACGATTGGGACGATGCGTACCGTGAGGTCCACATCGATGCCCCCGACGGTGCGGAAGTCCCGCTTCCGGCGCACGTCGCTGCGGCGCTTCGCTCGCGCGGCGCTACGTCTCCCGACAACGCCGCCCGCCGAGCGGTCGTCAACGCGTTCGATCCCGAAGTGACGACGCGCCCCGGTGCGGTCGATGCGGTCAAGACTGCCCGTGAGTGTGGTTCAGTCGGCTTGCTGTCGAACTGCTCGGTCCCGGAACTCGTCTCACGGACGCTCATCCGGTCGGACCTCGGCCGACGCGACTTCGACGACATCACGACGAGCGTCGCCTGCGGATGGCGAAAACCGCACGAACAGGCGTTCGAAGCCTCGGCCCGTGGACTGGGTGTCGCCCCGTCGGACGTGACCCACGTCGGCGACGACCCGGCGACGGACGGCGGTATCGAGGCCCTCGGCGGACAGTTCGTGAACCTCCGTGAGACGACGCTGGACGCGTTCGCTGCCCGAATACGGCGAGGTGACGGCCCATGCCCGTGACTGCCGCGGTTGCTGTCGCCGCCGCCGCACTGCTCGACCGACTGTTCGCCGAACCACCGGCCAGCGTCCACCCTGTCGCCCTGTTCGGGCGTCTGGTCGCACTCTTCGACCGCGAGTGGTCGTCCCCGACGGTTGTGGGTGCCTGTGCCGCGTTTACGCTGCCTGCGCTGGCTGCGGGTGTCGTCGCGGCCGCGACGTGGGCCGGGTCGTCCGTCTCTCCGTGGGTTGGTGCGGCCGTCGCCGCGCTCGTGCTCTTTTCGACGACGAGCCTCCGAATGCTCCTCGACGCGACCGAGGCTGTCGTCTCGGCGACCGCCTCAGACGTCGATGCGGCTCGAACGGAACTCCGTGCGCTCGCCGGACGCGACCCTGCGTCGCTCTCGGCGGGCGAGATTCGCAGTGCTGCCGTCGAGAGCGCGGCCGAGAATCTCGCGGACGGGCTGGTCGCGCCGCTTCTCGCGTTCGCGCTCGTCGTGCCGTTCTCACTTCCCCTCGCAACCGGCGCGGCAGCGTGGGTGAAGGCCGTAAACACGCTCGATTCGATGCTCGGTTACCATCACAAGCCGGTCGGTCGCGTTCCGGCCCGACTCGACGACGCGACGATGTGGCTTCCCGCCCGTGTGTCGGCTGTCTTACTCGCCGCCGTCGGCGGGTCTCCGAGTGTCCTCGGACGCGTGGGGTCGCTGGCGCGACGACCGGCTTCGCCCAACTCTGGCTGGCCGATGGCGACGCTCGCGGTCCTCTTGGAAACGCGACTTGAGAAGCCCGGACACTACTGTCTCGACGGCGGCCCCGACTTCCCGGACTCGGAGACGGCTGCACGAGGTGTTCGACTCGTCTCACGTGCAGGCCTGGCCGCGTTCGCGCTTGCGGGCGTGGTCGCGTGGCTGTCGCCAACGGGGAGTGCGCCCGTGCCTGTGGAGGTGTTTGCATGGTTCTGAGCGCAATTCGCGGTGGGCTTGGGTTCCTCACGCGACTCCCGGTTGGCGGTGGCGAGACCGAGTGGAACGCCTTCAGACGCTCACCAGTCGCGTTTCCACTGGTCGGCTACGTCGTCGGCGGACTCGCAGCCCTGCCGCTTATCGCTCCCCTGCCGGTCTCGACGGCCGCCGCGCTGTACCTCGTGACGCTGTATCTCGTGACCGGTGTCACCCACGCCGACGGCCTCGCCGACTTGGGCGACGCCGCTGTCGTCCATGGGGACGACGAACGCCGGATGTCGGTACTGAAAGACTCGCAAACGGGTGTCGGCGGCCTTCTCGCGCTCGGGCTGACGCTGGTCGTCCTCGCACTCGGGGCGCTCGGCCTCGCGGGTGCCGCCGGGCGCGTGGCGCTCACCGCGGGCGTCGCAATCGCGGTCGCTGCCGAGGTCGGCGCGAAAGCCGGGATGGCGACGCTCGTCTGTCTCGGCGACCCGGCACACGAAGGCATGGGTTCCGCGCTGGTCGGCGCAAACGGCCCACTCGGACTGTTCCGCGTCGCTGTCGCGTGCCTCCCGGTGGTCGCACTCGCCCCGCTGACGGGCGAGGTTGCTGTGTTCACCGCGCTCGCCTGCGGCCCGCTCGTCGCCCTCGTGGTTCGCTCGTGGGGACGGAAACACCTCGGCGGCGTCTCGGGCGACCTCATCGGCGCGACGAACGAACTCGCGCGGGCAACTGCAATTCACGTGGGGGTGGTGACGTGGACGCTCTTGTGATGTGCGGTGGCCTCGGAACCCGCCTCGACGCACCGGTCGAAAAGCCCCTCGTCGAGGTGTGTGGCCGACCGATGTTCGACCGCGTCGTAGACGCGCTTCGCCAGTCGCGTATCGACCAGATTCACGCAGTGGTCTCACCACACACGCCCGACACGCGCGCTCACGCGAACGCGAGAGATATCTCGGTCATCGACGCGCCCGGCGAGGGCTACGTCGCCGACCTCGGGTTCGCCCTCGAACAAGTCGGTCGCCCGGTTCTGACCGTCGTTTCCGACCTGCCACTCTTGGAGGCGAGTCACGTGAACGACCTCATCGACGATGCCGCCGGCGCGACCCGGACGGCGTGTGTTCCGGTGTCGCTGAAGCGGTCGCTCGGTGCCAGCATCGACGAATTGGTAGTCTTCGAACACCGCGGGCGCGAGGTGTGTCCGACTGGACTGGGCATCGTCGGGGCCGAGACAGCAGAACGGACAGACTCCGAACCACGTCCCGACGCGGCGACCGCGGACAGTAGCACCGAAGCGACCACAGACAGCACAGATTCACCGACCACAGACAGCACAGACTCACCGACTACAACCACTTCCGATTCAACCGTGTACCTCACTGCAGACCCGAAACTCGCACTCAACGTGAACCGTCAGACAGACATCGCACTCGCGGAGGACCGATGCGAGTAATCCTCGTCGCCGGTACGACCCAGACCGCGAAGATTCCCGGCATCAGCGCCGCCGGTGCCGACCCGTCGCTCGTCGGCCACACGCCGAGCGCCGACGCCGAAATCGTCGAGTTCGGCCAGACCGTCCGCTCGCCGGTGACGCCCGTCAGTCCGACAGGGTGTCCGACGCCCGCAGCCATCACGCGCGCCGTCCGAGAACTCACTGGATTCGACGCGCTCGTGGTCGACGGCGGGCTCTCGGAGCCGACTGGCGCGCCGACTATCGACGTGGGCGCGATGCCCGGCCGCGACATCCGCGAGGAACAGCCGGTTCCGACCGCACCGGGTGCGTTCGAGGCCGCCCGCCAACTCGCCACCACACTTCCAGAAGACGAACTCGTCATCGGCGAGACCGTCCCCGGCGGGACGACGACGGCGATGGCCGTCCTCCGCGCGCTCGGCGAGGACTTCGGCGTCTCCTCGTCGCTCCCGGAGAATCCGACCGACCTCAAAGAGGAGGTCGTCGCCGACGCGTTCGACGCGAGCGGTCTCTCGCCGGGCGACGCAGCACACACCCCAAAGCGCGCCGCTCGGTACCTCGGCGACCCCGTGCTTCCCGTCGTCGCCGGGCTGACCGTCGGCGCGCTCGAATCGGGTATCGAGGTGACACTCGGCGGTGGCACGCAACTGCTCACGGCCGCGGCGCTCGCCCGCCACGCCGGCGCAGTCGGCGACCTGTCGCTTGCGACGACCAGCTATCTCGCTGACGACGTGCCACACCTCGAAGACGCGGCCGAGGCGTTCGACCTCGACCTCGTCGTCACCGACCCCGAGTTCGAGTCGCACCCGCTCGACCGATACGCCGCTGGCGAGGCCAAGGAAGGCGCGTGTATGGGCGGCGCGCTCATGCTCGCCGACCGGATGGGCGTCCTCGACGACGTCGAGGCGGCGACGCTGGACGTACTCTCGCGTCTCGACCCGGAGGCAGTCGACGCCGACGCGGTCGAAGACGATGCCTGAGGTCGCCGATGGACCCTGACGCCGTCTCCCGGGCGAGTCGCGTGCCACACGGCGGAACCACGGATACGTCCGTCCTCGACTTCAGTGCGAACACGAACCCGGAGCGTCCCGAGGGTGTTCGAGACGTGTACGCGGCCGCCTTCGACGACGCCACTCGCTACCCGGACGACGAGTATCGGGAGTTTCGGGTCGCCGCCGCCGAGTACGTCTCCCGCGACCAAGCTGAGGCAGCCTGTTCGCCCGACGACGTGATTCCGACCGCGGGTGGTCTCGAAGCGCTTCGCCTCGCGTTCGAGGTCACGCTCGGCCCGGGCGACTCGGCACTGGTTCCGCAACCGAGCTTCGGCGAGTACGACAGAGAAATCCGTCTGCAGGGTGCCGAGCCGGTTTCGGTCGCACACGACGCGATTCTCGACGCAGACCCCGAGCGCCACGAGGTCGCCGTCGTCTGCACGCCGAACAACCCGACCGGAGCGGTCGCATCCCCCAATGAACTCCGGGAATTTGCCGCCCGGTGCCGCGAGTCGGACACTGTTCTCGTCGTTGACGAGGCGTTTCTCGACTTCACCGACGTACCCAGTCTCGCTGGTACTTCGGGCGTCGTGGTCGCGCGTTCGCTGACCAAGATGTTCGGGCTGCCGGGAATCCGTGCCGGGTTCGCCGTCGCGGTCGGGGAACTCCGCCAGCGACTCGCAGTTGCCCGGCGCTCGTGGTCGCTTTCGACTCCCGCCGCCGCAGTGGGTGCCCACTGCATGCGCGACGAGGCGTTCGTCTCCAGGACTCGCGAGCGAGTCGCGGCCGAGCGCGAACGACTCCGCGAGTCCTTGTCGGACGACTTCGACGTGTTCCCGTCGGATGCACCGTTTCTCCTGCTCGACGTTGGCGACCGCGACGTCGCCACCGTGGTCGAAACGGCACGCGAGCGAGGCGTCGCAATCCGCGACGCGACGACGTTTCCGACGCTCGATTCGCACGTCCGCGTGGCCGTGAAGCGCCCGGACGAAAACGACCAGTTGCTCCGCGCACTCGCCGATGTTTGAGGTCACGTGCCGCGACGGCGTCTGCCGAATCTTCCGGCCCGAGACGCGGTGGCTCTCGACTGGCTACGACGGCGGTGAGTCGCACGGGAACGTCGCGTACAACATCTCTGTTCCCGAGGGCTGGCCGGAGACGGACCTCGATACGTACGTCGAGGGGCGACTCGCCGATGCAGGGTTTACTGATGGTGGTCCGGCACTGCTCACCGGCGTCGACCAGCAACATGCTCGCCGGGCACGGTTCGGACCCGTCGAGGTCGTCGCGACGGCGGGTGTCTCGAACCCCGCCGAACTGCCGGTCGAGGGCCTTCGTGACGGAGGGCGCGAGAACGAGCCGGTCGATGGTGTCGCTGACGACTCGTCGGACTCCGACGAGCCGCAACTCGGCACCGTGAACGTGGTCGTCGGAACGACGCGGTCGCTCGCGCCCGGTGCGTTGCCGAATCTCGTCGCAGTGGCTGCCGAGGCGAAGGCGGCGACACTGCTTTCGCGCTGTGGGTCGCCCGGAACGACGACCGACGCCATTGTGGCCGCCTGCGACCCTGCGGGTGAGGCAGCATCGTTTTCGGGGAGCGCGACCGAGATCGGAAACGCCGCCCGCGTCTGCGTTCGCGACGCGATTCTCGCCAGCCTCGACTCGCGATACGCCGACAGAGAACTGCCGACGTCGGTCGAAGACGCACAGTACGGAGTCGTCGCAGACGAACACGCGACCGTCTCGAACGTCGACTAACCGGCGAGGTACGCGCGACTGCTCCCGAGTGGGTGGCCGCCAAGAGCCGTGAGCGGAACACAGATTAGACAGAAAAAACCTGATTTTTCCATCGAATCGTCGGTGGTACCCAGTCGGTCTGTGAAGAAGATTTGAATATGGTTCATATCTAGCATGTACTCATGGACTCCAGTTCCGTTTCAGACGTCGACCCAGTGACGCACGGCGGAACTGCCGACTACTCGCTCGTCGATTTCAGCCTCGGGTCGAATCCCGAGCGACCCTCAGGGCTCGCAAGCGTCTACGAATCAGCCCTCTCTACGTCTCGGCGGTACGCGTTGGACGACTACGCTGCGTTCCGCGTCGCGGCCGCTGACTTCGTTGGCTGCGACCCTGAACACGTCGTTCCGGCTCCGGGCGTCATCGGGGCACTGCGCCTCGCTATCGGCGTGACTGTCTCGCCCGGCGAATCGGTGGTAATTCCAGAACCCTGCTCCGGCGAGTACGCCCGCGAGGTCAGATTGCAGGGCGGTGAGCCGTACCACGTCCCGTACGAGGACATACCCACCGACGTCGACCCCGAAGCGCACGCCGCAGTCGTGCTGAGCTATCCGAGTGACCCACTCGGGGCGGCGTATTCGGCGGACGAACTTCGAGCGTTCGTCGATATGTGTCGCTGTGCAGGTACTCCACTTCTCGTCGACGAGTCGCAACTCGGGTTCACCCGACTGCCGAGTACGGCCGGTCTGGACGGTGTCATCGCACTCCACTCGGTGACGAACGTCTTCGGCGTCCCGTCACTCAGAGCGGGATTCGCTGCGGCCACAGGCGACCTCCGAGACAAACTCGACCGCGCGCGCTGTACGTGGGTGCTGTCGAAGCCCGCTGTGGATGTCGCAACGTTCTGCCTGCGCCAAACTGAGTTCCTCGAAGCGACTCGCAAGCGAGTCGAGACCGAGCGCCCCCGAATCGTCTCCGAACTTCGGCGTCTCGGCTACGACCCGTCCCCGTCCGACAGCGCCTTCGTCTTGTTCGAAGCACCGGATGTCGACCGCGTCCTTCACGAGACGCGGAAGCGTGACCTCGCAGTCCGCGACGCCAGATACTATCGGTCGCTGGACTCACACGTCCGAATCGCGGTTCGCCGACCGCACGAAAACGACAGGCTCCTCGACGCGCTCACCGAGGCGATTTGAACGCCGTCTGCGTCGCGTTCGACCGCAGCGGCGGCAGTGGTGGCTAGTTCCTTCCGAACACTTAACACCCGACACCGGCCACCAGAGAGCATGGTAGAGGCGTTCGCCGTCGCCAGCGGGAAAGGCGGGACGGGCAAGACCACGAGTACGCTCGCGCTCGGGATGGCACTCGCAGAGGAGTACGACGTGACGGTCATCGACGCCGACACGGGGATGGCGAACCTGCTGTTCCACGCCGGGTTGGACGACGCCGACGTCACCTTACACGACTTGCTCATCGCCGACCGAGACGTGGCGGTCGAAGACGCCGTTTACGACCGGTTCGGCATGTCGGTCGTCCCCTGTGGAACCAGCCTCACGGCGTTCGAAGCGGCCGACCCGAAGCGCCTGCGCGACGTAGTCGCCGAACTCGCCGCCGACACCGACGTCCTCCTTCTCGACTCACCCGCCGCACTCGGCTCGAAGAGTGCCGTGCTTCCCATCGTTCTCGCGGACCGAATCGTCGTCGTCCTCCAACCGACGGTGCCGTCACTCTCTGACGGGCTGAAAGTCCAGGAGTACGCTCACTCCTACGGCACCGAGACGGCGGGTGTCGTGTTCAACCGCGTCCGCGCCGACGAGGACGTAGAGCGAATCGCCGAGCAGGCGGGTCGGTACTTCGGTGGGCAGACGCTCGCGTCGGTCCCGGAGAGTGACGCCGTCCGCGCTGCGCGGCGGTCGGGTGAACCGCTCTTGGCGCACGCCCCCGACGACCCGGCGGCAGACGCCTTCAGAGAGGCGGCGGCACGGCTCGACGTTCGCGATGGCGACGAACACGACGTCGCCGAGCGCTTCCGAAGCGCCGTCGTCCCCGAGCGCGTATGAGAATTCCACGTGGTGCACTACTTCGGTCACGCGTCGTCGACGACCCCGGCGACGCGCTCGCCGAGGTTCTCGACGAGGGGCTGACCGGCTACGTCGTGTTCGAGCCACAGGACGCACTCCTGCTTGGTGAGTCGACCCGCGGTATCGTGACGTTCGAAGATGGGATTCCCGTTCTCGCGTACGACACCGAACGAGACGAGGGTGGTCGCGACGGACTGGAGGGCTTCGCAGTTACAGGCCCTCACCGGGTCGCGGTCCACGCCGTCGACGCCGACGACCTCGCCGAGGCGCACGAAACCGAGGCGTTCCGCGTGGCGCCGGACGAACCTGCGCGCGTCCTCGCTGGCGACGAACGGCTGGCAGACCGGACGCTCGACGCCGCCCCTGAATCGAGACGCGAAGCGGGGCGCGACCAGAGCGCGCTCGAAGCGTTTCTCTCCGACTCGGAGGCTATCGAGCAAATCCAGTCGGAGGCGCGGGCAGAGGCACAGGCACGGGCCGAAGAATGGGGCCTCGAATCGGCCCTCGTCGATGACGACGACGAGCAACTGCCCGGGCGCGACGAGGCAGACGATGTCGCACACGGCGGAACGCGGTACTGACCGGTAGCGTTGGCCGTCTTTGTGGCTGGCGTGTGTCCGTATGCCGTTGGTGTATACTGCCGCAATATTTAGGTGTCAGCGGTTCGTCCAACACCGTGAGATAGGCTGCCATCCGGCAAATGACAATTGAAAAATGTTTTAACACCGGAGAGCATTGGGTCGATCGCAGGTAGTTACCTGCACTTGGGTTGCGTATATGGGGTTCGTTCCCCCAGTGTCCGTGGAGTGCAGATGGGTGCCCGGTCATCTGCACTCTCTTCTCAAACGACCCTGAGTTACCGCTATCGTCTCAGCAATCCTGACTTGTGTCGCTCTTTTCTGCCGAGCCTACTGCGTCGAGGGTTGGCAGTCTCTTTGCCGAGGTGTTTTCCCCCGGCAGGATTCGGCCCTACTTATACTGCTTATAAATGTGGTAAATAGGGATAATCAACCTGTGTCGAAATATTTGAATGTAATAAAACTAGATGTGTCAGTACCGGCGGGTGTCACGGCGGAATCCATGTCCCTCGCCGCGGGAAATACATGTCAGGAGAAGCAAAAGAAGTCGCAGGCAGCGTCTCGAACCGGGCACCCTCTCAGGCAGAGTCTACGCAGTGGTTTACGAACCCTGCCGAGGGAGTGATTACGGCCTTCAGGTACAGTTCGGCGTATCTCGCCGTTATCGCGATGGTACAGGTGCTTCTCGTGACGACCGCGCTCTCGCTGGAGACCACGCTCGCGCCTGCCGTCGTCGGACTCGTTACGTTCGCCGTCTACGTGGGTGACCGCATCGCCGACGCCGACACCGACGCGACGACGAATCCCGAGCGGACGGCGTTTATCAAACGCTACGAGCGCGTGCTACAACACGCGGTCTCGCTCTCGTACGGACTCGCAATCGCACTCGCTGTACTTGGCGGCCCGGTCGCACTGGCGATTACGCTTCTCCCCGGCGTGTTCTGGATTCTCTACGCATCGGAGTGGCTTCCATCGGTCACGTCGCACTTCCGCAGGCTGAAGGACGTGCTTCTCGTCAACTCGTTTGTCGTCGCGTTCGCGTGGGCGCTGACACTGACTGTCCTCCCATTGGCGTTTGCGGATGCACCCTTCACGCCCGCTGCCGCGGTCATGTTCGTCTACTTCTTCCTCGGCATCTTCGTCAACGTCGAGATTCCGAACGTCCGCGACGCCGCGGGTGACAGCGAGATTGGCGTCGAGACACTCCCCGTCGTTCTCGGTGTGCATCGGACGCGACACGTCCTCCTCGGCATCGATGCGTTCACTGCGTCGGTCCTCGTCGCCGCTGCTGTCACTGGGGTGCTCGACGCCATGTTCGTAGGTGCGCTTCTCCTCGGACTTGCGTTTTCGCTGACTGTCACCTCGCTCGTCGGCCGAACGACCAAAGAAGAACTCCTCACGGTCGCCGCCGAGTCCGAGTACGTCGTCGTCGCGCTTGCCCTGGTCCCGTTTGCACTCTGACGACCACGAAACACGATAACAACTAAACAAATTTTCGCGTGTCTGCTGGTGTTTATTATACTGTGATGGCCATGTACCGTCCATACATGGTGCCAATCGCCCCGCTCACTGTGGTGCTGTTTGCCACTATCGTCATCGGTGTGGCGGCGACGCTCACCGCGTGGCGTGCACGTCCAGAGCCGGGTTCGCTTCCGCTTGTCGCCATGCTCGCCGGACAGAGTTGGTGGTCGACCTGTCTCGTCTTCCAGGTACAGGCGACAACCCTCCAAGCCAAGATGTTCTGGGTCGATATCTCGTGGGTCGGCGTCGTCGTCATCCCCGTGGCATGGCTCGCGTTCGCGTTGCAGTACACTGGCCGCGACGAGTACCTCCAATGCCGATATCTCGTTCTCGTTTCGCTCGTCCCAGCGCTCACAATCGTCCTCGCGCTGACCGGCGAGTACCACGACTTATTCTACCGCGAATCACGACTGCTCGTCCAAAACGGATCTCTCCGCATCCATCGAACCGTCGGCCCGTGGTTTTGGCTCATCACGGGCTACACCTACCTTCTCGGACTGTTCGGTGGCATCCCGATTCTCAGTCTGCTGTCGAGTGACGCACGACCGTTCCGCGGGCAGAGTTTCGCACTCCTCCTCGGAACGCTCGCGCCGTGGATGAGCAACGTGTTCTTCCTACTCGGATTCTACGACACCTCTGGACTTGACCCGACTCCCGTCGCCTTCTCTGTCTCCGGTGTGGCGTACCTCGCCGCAGTCACGCGATTCCGACTCTTCGGTGCGAGCCCCTCGCCGACACATCGGGCGCGCCGACTCGTGTTCACGAAGATGCACGACGGCGCGGTGGTCGTCGACCGCCATGACACGGTTGTGGACATGAACGAACCGGCGACCGAGGTACTCGGCGTCTCACCGTCGGACGCACTCGGCTCACCGGCGACCAGTGTTATTCCCTCCTACGACGACTTCCCCAGCGAAGGCGCGCTGTCCACGCCACTGTCTATTGACTCGGACCGCGGTGTCGGCCGATACGACGTCTCTGTGGTTCCAATCGACGACGTTCACGACCGGCCACTCGGCCGCGTCATCTCGTTTCACGACGTGAGCGATATCCTGCGCGAGCGCCAGCGCCTCAAAGTACTGAATCGCGTGCTCCGACACAACCTCAGGACCGAAGCGAACCTTATCGCCGGCTACGCCGACTTGCTCGCAGACGGCGACGAGGCACACGAGAGCAGCCTCATCAAGGAACGCACGCAACGAATCATCGACGTCGGCGACAAAGGTCGGGCAGTCGTCGAACTCTTCGAGCGAGACTGGTCCGAGGTCGAACCGCGTGATGTCGCCACCCTGCTCGACTCCTGTGTGACCGACGTGGCTGCCGAGTATCCCGAGGCCAGCATCGTCGTCGGCGAAGCGCCGACGAACGCCTCCGTCTTGGCCGTTCTCAAACCGGTCGTGTTGAACCTCGTCGAAAACAGCGTCGAGCACAACTCGACCGACGTGCCGTGGGTCGAGGTGTCTGCCCGCGTGGTCGAAGGCACAGTCGAGATACGAGTCGTCGACAACGGCGATGGAATCGGTGACTACGAGCGTCGCGTTCTGGCGCAGGGTGAGGAGTCCCCGCTCGAACACGGCAGCGGACTCGGTCTGTGGCTCGTCACGTGGGGCGTCGATATCGCCGACGGAAGCGTGACGTTCGAGAATCGCCAGCCCTCCGGGTCGGTCGCCACCGTCCGGGTGCCGAACGTGTCGGTCCCGGCCGAAGTACAGGCCCGGTAGCTGCGCGGTATCTCGGGGCTGACGCCGAGGACCGTCTGAGACGGGTGCATCTCCGCTGGGCGCGAAACACCTTACTTGGGTGCCGTCAGACAAACGGTATCGATGACGCCACCACTCCCAACGCGGGCAGCCTTGCCGGACGAGCTTCTCGATAGACCGCAGTGGGTTGGCTGGCGCACACAGACGACCGGCGGCAACGAGACGAAAATCCCGCTGGACGTAAGCGGCGGCTACGCGTCAGCCACGGACGCCTCGACGTGGACGACCTTCGACGAGGCGCTGGCGTACGCGACGAACGGCGAGGCCGACGGCGTGGGATTCGTGTTCACCGACGATGACCCCTACGTCGGCGTCGCGCTCGATGCCTGCCGCGAGCGCGAGACGGGCGCGACCGAAGACTGGGCACAGGTCATCGTCGACCGGTTGGACTCCTACACCGAAGTCGACCTGGCGGGGACCGGGTATCACGTCATCGTTCACGGGTCGCTCCCACCGGGTGGTGACCGAACCGGCGGGTTGGAGTTGTACGAGCGCGCTCGCTTCTTGACAGTCACCGGCGACCGGGTGGACGAAACGCCGGACAGCGTCGCCGACAGGACGGCCGAACTCACGGCCATCTATCAGGCCTACGTCGAGTCGGGTGAGTCACCAGACGATCCGTCATTCGTCGATGCTGATAGCGAACCACCACAGTCGACGTCGCTGGCGTCCCTCGACGCGCCTGGCAACGACCTCTCGGACGAAGCGGTCGTCGAGCGGGCGACGAACACGGCGAACAGTTTGGAGTTCAGACGGCTGTGGGCTGGCGACGCCGACGCCTACGACAGTCGCGAAGACGCCGACAGCGCACTGTGTTCGATACTGGCGTTCTGGACGGGTGGCGACCCAGAGCAGATGGACCGGTTGTTTCGCGAGTCCGGGCTCTACCACGGGAAGTGGGACGAGGTCCACTTCGCAGACGGAGAGACCTACGGCGAGAAGTTGATTGCTCGCGCTCTCGAAGAGGCGACCGAGTTCTACGACCCGTCGGGATTCTCCAGTGCAGTCCGGCGGACGGCGTCGAAAGGCGAGCCGAGAGCGTCGGACTCCTCCGAGGAAGCGGGTCGCGACCGCAACCGCTCGGACGGGCACGACTACTCAGACGGCCACGACCACTCGGATGGCCACGACGGCACCCGAGACGTTGGCACAGCGTCAGCCGCGGACGCAGACGACACGGCGGGTGCACACTCGGATGACCATTCAGACACTCACTCCAGTGACCACTCCGGCGACAACTCAGACACTCATTCCGGTGACCACCCCGCCGACCGCGAACGCCGCCTGAACGAGTTGCAAGAGCGCGTGGAGTCACTCGTCGAGGAGAACGACCGATTACGCGACGAACTGGCAGAAGAACGCAGGCGACGACGCGAGTTGGAAGCGACCGACGACGAGGACGACGAGGACGGCGGTGGCTGGTCGCTGTTCGGCTGGTTCAAATAGTAACCGACGGTTTTCGGACGGTGCGCGCCGTCAGGCGTGTTTCTCGATGAGGCGTTCTAATTCCTCGCGCACCGTCGATTTATCCTCCGAGCGAATCGTCGTCTGAACCTTCTGTTCGTCCATATCGGTGAGTTCGCTCAAGAGCCCACCGCGGCGGTCGACTTCGAGGAAGAGCGTGAGTTCGTTCGGCCCCGGTTGGGCGACGAGTTCTATCTCGTCGAGTTTGCCGCGGAAGGGACCGGACGTCGTCCGGAATTCGAACTCTTGGACGAATCGCTGCTGGGATGTGTAGCGGCCGTAGGGGTCGGCCTCGCACTCTGCACTGTGCAGCGAAAAGCCGAGGTCGTCCATCGCGTCGAAGACGGCTTGGAGTCGCGGGGTCGGCTGCACGTCGAGGTAGTCTTTGTCTTCGGGGTCGACCGCGAGGTCGATGTCGAGTTCCGTCTCGATCCAGACGTCGATTTGACCGACGGTAATCGGCGTACTGTACGGGATGTCGATGGAGACTGGTCGTCGCTCTTCTTGACCGGGCTCGATAGTCAGCCCGTCTGCAAGGCTAACCCGACCGATATCGGCCTCTTGATACCCGTCTTCGGTTCGATATCGGGTTTCGATTTCGAACTGAATCGCGCCGACTTCCTGTTCGGCGTTTCCGCCCGTGATGTGGACTTCCGCGTCGATTGTCTCTCCTGGTCGGACCGTCTCGGAGGGGAGGACGGTGTCTACAGTGGCGTTGCCGATTCCGATGCTCGCGAGGACCTTCTTCATAGCTACGTCTGGATGTGTGCCCGTCAAGTGATATAAGCGTACGCGACAGTCCAGTGACGATGAGAGTCACTCGACTCGCCTCTGCATCGAAAACGAACAAATAGATGACTGTTTATAATCGTGCAGACGAATATCTCTCGTTATGGAACGTCCCCGCAGAAAGACAGCGGCCTTCGCCGGTCTCGCACTTCTCTTGGTTCTCGCTGGGTGTGCGCAGGTCACTGTCCACTCCGAAGTCAAGGCAAGCGGTGAGGTCGGTGAGCTAACGTATCAAATCAACATGTCCCGGACGGCCTACGGCTATCTCGAAGAGTCGGCTGAGGCAGACGGATACGACAGCGTCGAAGATTCGATTCTCGCCGATTTCAACGAGAGCGAGCAAGAGGACATCGAGTACACAGAAGAGTTCAACGGCGACGAAGTCACGCTGACGCTGACGCGTGAGAACTTCGTCCCCGACGGAAACAGCAGCATCAACGTCACGACGAAGGACGGACAGATAACGTACGAAGACACCACGTTCGCCAACGAGACGGCCGCTTCAATTGACGGGAGCGAAGGCTACTCCGGCGCGCTGTCTGGCGGATTCGCCGTCGACTACTATCTGACGATGCCCGGTGAAATCACCGACTCGAACGCCGACACCGTCGATGGCAACACTGCGGAGTGGCACGAAAGCGGCTCCGAAGCGTTCACCGACAACCGAATTTACGCCGTCAGCGAAAAGCCCACCCTCGGGTCGGTCCCCGGATTCGAAGCCGTGGGTGCGGTCGTCGCACTCCTCGTGTTAGGGCTGTTCCTCGCACGGCGACGATAGTCTTCGAGTTGCTCCCGGCGGTGCGATGATACACGAATTTCTTTTGGGGTATAACACGCAGCCCGTGTACTGAGTGCAGCCTCTACGGCCAGAGCCCTCGTGTCTCGTGGGCTGCTGCGATGCGCGACAGCGCCACGATATAGGCTGCATCTCGCCACGTCACGTCGTGGCGTTCGAACTCTGTCTGAACAGCACGCCACGCACGTTCCATCTCCGTCTCGAGTTCGTCGTACACACGCTCGAGCGACCACGCTCGTCGGTTGATGTCCTGCAACCACTCGAAGTAGCTGACCGTGACACCACCAGCGTTCGCGAGAATGTCGGGAATGACCGAGATATCTCGCGTTTCGAGGATAGCATCAGCCGTTGCGGTTATCGGCCCATTGGCACCTTCGACGACGAGGTCCGCCTCGATGTCCGCCGCGTTGTCCTGTGTGATGACGTTCCCGAGTGCAGCGGGAATGAGCACGTCCACATCGAGGGTCAGTAACTCGTCGTTCGAGATGACGGTGTCCGCGTCTCTCGTCACGGCCTCTGGCTCCTCGTCGTGAGACGGGACCGAGTCCGTGTCGATTCCATCTGGGTCGTACAGTGCACCGTTCACGTCACTGACTGCGACGATAGTCGCTCCCCACTCGTCGAGGAGACGGGCCGCGTTTGCCCCAACACTTCCGTAGCCTTGGACTGCTACGGTCGTCCCGTCGAGGTCGCGGTCGTAATATTCGCAGGCGAGTCTCGTGATGAGCGCAACACTTCGTCCGGGGGCTTCCTCACGGCCCTCGCTCCCGCCAACGATGGGCGGCTTTCCGGTGACGACGCCGGGAGTCGTCTCACCTTCTTGCATGGAGTACGCGTCCATCATCCACGCCATTGTCTGTGGGTTGGTCCCCATATCTGGGGCGGGGATGTCTTGATTCGGACCGATTATCTCGCGAAGTTCCTCTGTGAACCGACGTGTGAGCCGCTCTTTTTCCGCCTTTGACAGCTCTTTTGGGTTGACGGCGACGCCGCCTTTGGCACCCCCGAACGGGAGGTCCATCACTGCGCACTTCCACGTCATCCACATGCTCAGCCCCACACACTCGTCTCTCGTCACCTCAGGATGGTACCGCAGCCCACCTTTGTAGGGTCCTCTGACGCTATCGTGTTGTGCTCGATACCCGCTGAACACGTCGACGCTCCCGTCGTCGCGCTTGATGGGTACTGCGACCTCTTGTACTCGCTTTGGGTGCTTGAGTCGCTCGACGATATTGGGGTCGATGTCGAGAGACTCAGCAGCGTGGTGCAACTGTCGGCGGGCAGTTTCGAGCGCCGACTCCGACACCGGTGATTCTTTGGCCTGTTGTTCGGTGGCCTCACGACTCGCGTTCGAGTTTGACGACATTTTCACTCGAGTGGCGTCCGCCGATTTCGCATCGAAGCATTACAGTCAGGACACGTCATCGGGTGGGTTTCTGCGACGACGATAGTCCCACATTTGAAGCACTCATATGGACTCTCCTCGTCCGTCTTAGGTTCGACATCGTTCATGGTTGGGTCACGAGTGCCGCGGGGTTGGCTGGGGCACTCTGGGAGACCATAATAAGTGTATTAGGGAATAACAGCTGGTTGAATAACAAACCACACCGTGTACTACTGGTTTGTTAAATAACCCTCTCAGGGAGTCGTCACTGAGAGCGTGCTCTCTTCGAACAGTGTCGTAAACAGCTTTCGCTGGACGGTTCGGGCGTGTTTGTAAAACGCCGGTGGCGAAACCCCGAGTGTGTCCGCAACTTCCTCACCGCTATTTTCACGTGGCGATTCGAAGTACCCGCTGTAGTAGGCTGTTTGAATGACCTCTAACTGCCGGTCGGTCAGTTTTTCCAAAAACCGCGCGTAGAGGTCGTGTTCCATCGACTGGTCGAGTGACTGCTTCGCGCGCAGTTCCACGGACGTGAACGTCTCTTCGACGAGTTGTGTAATCGTTCGAACGTCGATACTCGTCGGGATGTCGATGACGAGAACCGTCGTCGTCGGGTCGGCAGTTGCCTCCTGGAAGACGACACCGTGGTCTGCGAGTTCGAGGGCGAAAAACGGCTGTGTGAGGCGCAAACGGAGGACTCCCTCGGTCCCATCTGCACTGATTTGCTGTACGTCGTCGATTGCGACCAACTGTGATGCCGTTTCGGCCACCTCGTCGATAGGGGCATCAGCAACCGTCACGAACACGTAGCTCCCCTCCGACGATTGCTGGACGCCGCCTTGGTACGATAGCGTACACGCTGCCTCCTGTGCAAGACGAGTGAGGACGAACGTTGGGTCAGTGATGGCGAACTCGACGCGCGTCATGGATGTCGTCAGAAGTGCGTTCTTTCGCTCGATTGCACTGAGTGCAGATGCAATCGTTTCTCCGAGTTCTGCGAGGACCGACTTACCAGTGTCACCGAATGCCTCCTGGGTCGGTGCGTACACCGTCAGTACCCCGTGAGTGAGGTCATTGTAGACGAGCGGGATACTCAGTACAGAGAGGTAATCCCGAGCGAGAGCGTCCTTGCGCCATGGTTCGTCTCGGAGGCCGGATGCGACGTTGCTCACCATCGTTATCTCCCGACTCGCTGCTGTCTTGCTGGCAGGTTCCGTCGCTGATTTGGTCATGGTGAACGTCTGACTGTCCAGATATCCTCTTTCACTGCCTGCCCATGCCTGTGGCTCCACGGTGTTTGTCGTTGAATCGACCGTTCCAACCCACGCGAACCGAAACCTATCGTCCGCGGTCAACAACTCACAGACGGTGTGATAAATCTCGTCTCGCGTTTCAGCCTGAACGAGTGCTTGGTCTATCTCTCGAATCGTCTCGTTGATTCGATTCAGTTCCGTGAGTTGCTTGTTCTGTCGCTGTAACGTCCGGTCTTGCTCACGGAGCCTCGATTCTCGGGTGACTCGGTCGAGGGCTGCCTCGGCTGTCGCTGCCAGGAGGTCCGCTAGTTCCCGAGTCACCGCTTCGAACGCGCCGACTTGTTCTGCCCCCGCGACGAACACACCGTGGTTTCCGAGGGGAATGTAAATCGCACTGCGAATATCTGTTGCCTCGTTTGCGAGACGGCTCGCTTCGTGGACGTCGTCGTACAGCAGTTCTGTCCCTTCGACGAAGCTGTAGCTCGGGAGGCTCTTACCGTCGGCACGGGCCGTTGGAAGTGGTCCGTTCAGTTCCCGCATCGCCCGCGAGTTCGCAACAGGCCGAAGGGCGTTCGTTTCTGCGTCGAAGAGGTAGACTGCACTCGCGTTTAGATTCAGCACACTTGCTGTGTCGTCGACGATTTGCTGTGCGATTTCTTGGTGTGTCTCGGCATACAGGAAGTCACGAGTCGTCTCGTGGAGGGTTGCGAGCGCCTCTTCGCGTCGTTTTCGTTTGGTAATGTCCCGACAGCTAATGAGCAGCGTCCCGTCTTGAATCGACACTTCGCGGACGTTGACTAAGAGCGTGTGTTCACGACCTGCCTTGTCGGTTGCCGTACACTCGATGTTTTTGAGGACGCCTTTGTCCGCAAGTTCGTCGCGGTCGAACAGGTCTTCACCGAGCAGTTCGTCGATAGTCCCCAGTTCGCGAATCTCTCTAGCCGTGTATCCAAATATGAAGTGCACGTTGGGGCAGACGTAGGTATACTCCCCAGATTCGTCCGTAATCAGGACCGTATCGGTCATGTTGTTCAGCGTGACCCGGTGGAGTTCCTCTGATTGTCGCAGGTCTCGTTCTAACTCGACTCGCTCAGTGATATCCACGCCTTCGACGACAATCGAAACGAGTTCGCCTTGTTCGTTCTCGACAGGGCGTACTGAGAGGTCGAAGACGCGGGGGTCGTCGAGATGCGGCGGTTGTGGGACGACGACATTTCCGAACGTACCGTCGAGCGCTCTCTCGGTGATTTGTCGTACTTCGGCCTGCGTCGTCTCGTCGTGTGTCCACCACGGAAGCGACCAGAAGGACTCGCCGACGAGCAGCTCGATATCCTCGTCGACCATCTCCTGTGCCGTCTGATTCACGCGAGCGAGTGAGCCGTCTGGGTCGAGAACCCACGTCGCCGTTCGCGAATCGTTGAAAATCGCGTCGAACTGTCGCGCCCGGTCACGCTGCGTCGACGCACGTCGTGCAGACCGAACTGCACGTTCTGTGCGGGTCAGCAACGCTTCGACCGCCGCTTCCATCGACCCAGACACGGGAACGTAATCAGTGACTCCTGCCCCAATCGCTTCGCTTGCAATCGTCTCGCTTCCAGACGCGGTACCGATAATCACCGGGAGTGCGGCCGTCTCAGTCCGGACTTCTTTGAGTAGGTCTACTCCCGTGGTCTCTTCGAGCGCGTACCCACTGACGAGACAGTCTATCGGCTGGGTCTGGAAGTGTTCGAGCGCCTCACTTTTGTCACGCACGCGCGCCACTGTTGCAGCCGTCTCTGATTCGAGTCTGCTTTCGAACTGGTCGAGCCACTCGCCCGTCCCGGCGAGCAAGACGGTTGCTGAATCGAGGATACTATCGGAACCGGCCATCATCCTCGAACTTGATTTGGAGTGGGCAGTCTCTCGGTCATTGGTCGTTAGTAACCAAACCAGCGAGAACTATGGCTGTTTGGTGCTCAACCCCTCCGCGAAGAGACCGCCCACTCGACTCGCCCGGTGGGTGCCGGTATCTAATCGATACGTGAACTATCTGACTCTCTGTTCTCACACCGCCGTCACCGCAAGCGTCACGTCGACCTTTTCCACAGTTACCGTCTCGAAAGAGAGGCGCGGTACCACGTCCCCGAAAACGACATCACTGCACCGTTCAGCGAGACGTATCCCGACTGCTCGGTCGGAATGTTGTCGGTCATCCCGAGTCGGTCGGTAATCGTCGTCAGTTCGTCAGACATCGAACCGCGCTCTTTGTATAGTCGCCCTGAGCCGATGTCAGTCGCCGTTTCGAGAATGGAAATCACACCGTCAGTGCTGTTGTCTGCGTCGAAGGTCGCGTCCACAACCGTCGAATCGACGTACGATTCCAGTTCTGCCTGTGAGGACGCAACTGGTTCGACCTCGAAGGTATAGCGGGTGAGTTGGACGGGACCACGTTCGGCGCGGGGGACAAAGTAGGCGTCACCCTGGTTCAGGTAGTCGAACGGTGCCGAGGGAACGAGTTCGCTCGCGTCGGGGTCCATCTGGTGGTGAAAAGTCGGGCCTCGACCGCCGAGTGGGCGCTCGTCGACATCGACAGCACCCGTGTGTCCCCAGACCGGTTCGAGAGCACGCTCGACGAGGAGTTGGTCCGTCTCAGAGAGCGAAGAAGGAGGTTCGGTAACGACAGTGTCTGACGAAGTCGGCGTTTCATCGACGAGGTCGAGATAAAACACCCACCGGGTCTCCGTGCTCTCAGTCCGTCCAGTCTCTGTCACCGAATAGTACGTCCCATCTCGTTCGATAAACTGCGGTTCCGGGTGCGTCGTCGTCCCGAACGAGCGGTCGTAGGCGAGTTGCCACTCGACGACATCGACGGTTTTCTCCTCGATGAGTGTGGCGACGATTTTGCGTTTATATGAGGCCGGATAGTCAATTGAAAAATGCGACGTGATTTGTGTTGGGTCCGCTTCGATAAAGGAATTCGTGAGTTCAGCCAGTGACTCACCAACTGGAAACGTACTGAACAGGAATTTCGTGCGGCGAACTGAGCCGAGGCATCCCGCAATCCCACCGATTCCGGATGCGATAGCGGCTTTTGACAGAAGACCGCGGCGGGTGAGATAATTAGTCACTGTAGTAACATTTTGGGCCGGATGATGGCATGAATGTTGTGACTGACGAGGGGTTCCTGTTTCCCAGAAAACATTTCATCGGGCGAATGTCAGGATACGGGTGGAGAACCGGCGGTCGCCAAGGACGAAGCGTCTCCCTCCCGCGCACAATCCAATCAAATCACTCTATCAAGACCATTCAAGATAGTTCTCAATTCTGATTGGTTCATCATTGGGTGAAAAATCCCCGAATGATGCAACTTCTTCACACTGTCAAATATGAACCACAACATACAAAATATAGTAAATAACTGGTTGCTTGAGTTATGGCAAAGAGCTGATTTTGAAGTCATTGAACGGGGTTGCGGATCAAGTTTGACCAACTGACGCCTGGTTAGTTTGCTAAGAGCTAGAGGAGTAGGAGCTAGCCATCCTTCCGTAATTAATAGTTGAAGAACATATGTGAACTAATTAAAAATAGAAGAACAGAAATGACATATCTGGTGAATCTAACTAGACCGGCAGTAGGTTCAGGATTTTTAGCACCACTCAATCTCCACCTAGCGAACTTTTCTGGGTAAATAAACATCAATACGGCTACCAACATAAAAACCGCCCCAAATATGCTTGCCATACAGAGGGGTTGGGGAGGAGGGAGGAAAATACTTTGAGTATAATTCCGCCATCATATTGGTGTAATAACCCGACAGAACGTCTTTTCACACATTATTTTAAAGGTGTCATCTGGCCATCAATTATATATTGGTCCGGTACTACAACCCAAATGCGTATGGTTAGAAATAGAGAAAGTAAAAATATTAAACACGAAGGTCAAGACGATGAACAGTCAATAATTAGACGTAGAAGGTTTATTCAAGGTGCCAGCGCTGCAGTAGGAGTGAGTGCAATTGGAAAATATGGTATTGAGAAGGTGTCTGCAAAAGGATCACGTAAGTACGTCGGAGTCTCATACGATACTAGAACACATATCACACAACGGAAATGTACTGCAGATCTCAATTACAAATCCGATGGTCAATTGAGTGGGATATTGAAAATTGCAGGTTATAATATTCCTGTAGGGAATGATGGAGAGGTAGAACCAAACTCCAACGACAATATGTGGTCCTACTGGGTAGAAAAAGACGGGAAAAAGTTCGAACAGGACGGACAAAAACTTCAAATTAGACTCCATTTCGACGGTGATCGAATGGTAGGATGGATGACTCGTCCTTCACAAGAGTTCGCAAAACTCAGCTTCTCAATGAACGCTGTAGATAATGGTGCAACTATGGATAAGGTAGAGAAAGCCCTTAATCCAAAGGACCTTTCTAAATTTGATAAAAACCCAAATATACCTAAAAAAGGAATCCCAAAAGAAACCTCAATGCTAAATATGAAAATGAAGCCTGAAAAATCAAATACTTATCTTAAAAAGAAAGGTGAAAAATAATGGCAGACAAAGATATCACAGTAGTCTCTGAGTTTCCTGATAGTGGTAGTGAGTCAATCGACACTGGTTCCGACGGTTGCATCCAAGATATTGAGCAAACAACTAAATGGGAATACGCGGCAGCAATCTCCGTTGAAGGAGACCGGGATGAGATCTATGTTGGAGATAGCGGTTATGTGGATATTCACATTCATGATATGTTCCCAAAACGTCCTTCAAACCTTTTAGGAGGTTGTTCGTTCTCGACTGGGGGAATCCCATTAGAACCCTCACCAGATTCAGTAACTTATACAATATCTGCTGGTGATGAAAGAATCAATCTCGCTGAACCGGTTCCGTGGCCAAACGACGGAGATCCAGATAACAACTATGCCGACTTAGCAGCACTCGCATTGGCTGTCGGTAGTGCGTCTGCACCTCCATGGGGTGCTCTCACTGCAACTGGTATCGGTGTTTTGCTTACCGGCGACAGGCCGGACCCAATTGAGTTCTCCCGTCCCCAGGGCTCTAAAGAAACGTACATGTGGGAGTACCTTCTAGATGGTACCTCAGGCCTGGATGGACTCCCAAATACTCGGGAGGAGACAGGCGGTGTCAAAGCTAGTATACAGAATGAAAGCCTTGGATCTGGTGAGTACACGGATATCTCTGTAGACACAGCCTTCACATTCCGAATTCCGTCTTTAGGGGGCTATTGTCCTTGTGAAGACTTTGTCTTAGTTAATGAGACTGCTGAGACTTCGTTCTTAGAGCTAGTTGAAGGCGAATAGGTTCGAAAATAAATAGTTATTTATTTCATTTCCAAATTTAGCGGACTGAAAGCTGGTGTATGACACTGTACGCACGCGATTAGGGACAACCCCAGCTCAGATCAGTTGTTGTATCCTACTCTCCGTCTGTCGCTGGTTTGACCTACTTTGGCAGATGGCGCCAGCGTGAGAAATCATCGCCCGACGCAGCTTATGATGACATGTCTCTGAGCTGTGTCACACTACCATCCCCTTTGCAACCCGTAGACTCTGTTTAGGTTCTCTTGCGCTTAGTGTAGTCGCTGTCGCTATTCACCCACCCCGCCGATTGACGTGAGAGTGTCCTACACGAACTCATCAATCTTGAGGTCAAATCCCTCTCTTTCGACTTTTCAGGATGTTAATTCGGTAGTTTTGCTAAATATTTGTAGTGAAAATCGGATTCCGAATTAACTGCCGTGACAAAAATCTAATCACACAGCGGGTATTCCTGAGGGTAGTAGATACCCGAATAGCCGTTAAATTCAGTAAAAGGATATTTGTAGTCTTTGTGCCCCTGAGTAGTGCGGGGCGCACCTTAACGGTGGCCTCGCTGATTCTGATGACAACGACAGAACCCACCCAGAGAGTGGTCTCGTTCGACAATCGCGAAACTCGTGATGACGAGATGCAGACCACGGCCGAAGAGTGGATTTCAGACCTCATTGCAGACACCGAAGACGCACACAACAGCGAGGCGTTCCAACAGTGGTTAGATATCCAGCGTCGCTTTCACGACTACTCCACCCAAAATAGTCTCCTCATTGCCCTGCAGTGTCCCCACGCCACCCACGTTGCAGGATACAGAACGTGGCAAGACGAATTCGACAGGCAGGTCTCGAAAGGAAAGTCTGCAATCTGGATTTGGGCACCGATCACCGCAAAAACGTGTCCCGTCTGTGGCGAGACGAAATCCAGACACGACGACGAGTGTACAAGCGACGGCGTTCCGTACGACGACTGGTCGACAGCGCTGCTCAGTTTCAAGTCAGTTCCCGTGTTTGATGTCTCGCAGACCGAAAGTGAGGCGTCGAGTACAAAACCTCAGACGAGTACAATACGTCGTAGCCCACCTCACTCTCACACCGCCGTCACCGCAAGCGTCACGTCCGTCTCGTGACGCGGCGTCGACACCACGACATCGACCGCCACAGCGACAACCGTCGTCTCCCCGGCGCGCTCCTGCACGACGACTCCGCGGTCGGCGACACAGGGACCGAAGGCTCGGTACGGACCGCTCGGACAGTTTCTGAGCGCCCATCCGCCAGCGGCGGAGTTGTTCGTCGTTACCGCCACCCCACCAGCACCTGTGTGGGCGCGTTCGATTCGCGCGAGGTCGGGGCCGAGTTCGTCCCTGAAGTCGGAGACGGCTGCCTGTCTCGCGCCCCAACTGTACCGCCCGGCGACGTGGGCAGTCGCGGCGTGAACCGCGTCCTCGGTCGCCGCCGAGATGTCCGAGAGTTCCGGTGCGTCAGCCGACCCGCCGTAGGCGAGTTGCGCGTGTGCGAAGACGAGCGCGAGGAGCGCGACGGCGACGACTGCGCCGGAGACCAAGACAAGTTGGCCGCGGTCTGCGGCGGTGGTGTCGCCGCCTCGCTTCAAACACGCTCGCCACCGACGACTCACGGGTACCACACCTCCAGCGTCGCCGTACACCGCGGGACGACGACCGACGCAGACCCGACTCGCGCGTCCGCCGGTGGTGGCGTTCCTGCCTCGCCAACGTCCGTCTGGATAGAGACGAACGCACCCGGTGAGACTCCCGATTTGGCGACCGTTCGCAACTGCGCGACGCGAGCGTCGAAGTCGCTTTCAGACGCGCACGCAACCCCGAGGAGCGTTCCGGGACCGTCTGCTGGCGCTTCAGCGACGAGTGCGGCGGCATCACGCGCTTGCTCGGCGAGCGGTGTGGACGATTGGTCCAGTGTCGCGGTCGGGTACTCGGGCGTCAGCGCGAAGCCCGCTGCGACGGTGAGCACGAGCAGCGTCGCAACCGCAGCCTCGATGACGGTCAGCGAGAGTTGGCCGCGACTCTCACCACTCGGCGAACTGAAGCCACGCTCACGCATCGACTGTCACCTCCACGCGAGTCGGCTGTCGCTCGATGATGGTTGCCGAGACAGTCACCTGCCCAGCCGGTGCTGGGCCAGTCGCTTCGACACCGACTGTTGGGTCGGCGTACGTCGAGACGTTCACTGTGTGGGTTCCTTCGACGCCGGTCGGTCTGTGGAGGACGACCCGGTCGTTGACGGTGACGGCCCGCACAGTGGTGCCGTTTGCTGGGTCGACGTCGATGTGAAGCTGGTCGGTCCGGCCGTCGAGACTCCCGCGACTGTCGTTGTCGATGGCGAACGAAATCTGGTCGGAACGCGTGCTGACGAGTCCGACGCCACGAGTGGCGGTCGTGCCTGTCGTGTTGTTGATGTCGCCGCGAGTTGCGACCACGTCGTCGTCGACGACGACGCGGAAGTCGGTTCCTCGAAGTGCTGGAATCGCCGACGCGAGTTTCGATGCATTGGTTTGGTTGACTCGCTCCGCAGAGAGTGTCCCGTCTGCCATGGTCAGTGGCGAATCGGTGACGAGCGCCGACGCGGCACTCTCTGCGTGGCGCTGTTCGAGCGGGTTGCCAGTCGCGTCCACGAGCGCTTGGTCCGCCAGAACGACGCTCGTGGTCGTCACCGCGGTCAAGAGAACCAGCGCGATAGCGAGGCCAGCGAGCGTCGTCTGTCCCCGGCACGAAGTGGGCTGGCTCAGGTGGCGGTGCTCTCTACTCATTGCCGTCCTCCACGCGGCTCGTATCAGGACCATTCAGCAGTTCGAGCGCCGTTCCGTTGTCTTCGGCGGTCACTCTGACAGCAGCGTCGCTTCCGCTGTCCCACGTCCCCGAGACGGAGACCGAATCTGGGAGCGAAACCGGAAGCTGCCGGTCGTACGCGTCTTGGGGGTGGTCGAGGACGAGCGCAGGTGTGGTAGTGTTCGAGTCAGAATCGAACGAGGTGTTCGAGACGTATCGAATTCGATAGCTATGGCCGCGAATCGACCGTGGAAGGTCGACGATAACGGTTCGGTGGCCACGAGTCACCGAGTCGGGGAGTCGAGCGGCCGTCTCGGTTCGCTCGACTGCGGTCGAGAGCGTCCTGTCGGCGAGTTCGTCGGCGACTGCATCTCGGTGGTCGGGCACGACACCGCCGAAGAGAACGGTCGTCAGCAAGCCCACGAACAGGACGACGACCGCTGCTTCGAGCGCCTTGCTGACGACGGGAACGACTGCGCGCTGGTCGGCTCGGAGTGAGGCCAACGATTGCCGTAGGGGCCGACGGTCAGCCACGCCGCACCTCCACCGTGAGGTCGTACTGGACGACCGTGAGCGTCTGGTCCGCCGGAAGCGTCACCACGACGCTTGGAACGCCATCGCCGTCGAAGTCAGACCGTGTCGTGTCGAACCCGCGTCGTTCGTAGGCTCGCTCCCACGCGGTGGGTGCGGCGGTTTCGACGGCGACGGTGTAGGTGTCGACCGGACGCTCACTCACGGTTCGTGTCGTTTGCGTCTGGAGTTCGGTTCCGGCGTCGAGACCGCCGCCATCGCTCGACGAGGCGTTCAGCACTGGGAGCGGGAGAAACGCTGCGTCGCCCGCGCTGGAGAGAGGCACAGGTGTCACGAGCTGTGCGTTTTCACCCGTCCCACGTACGACGGCACCGCCCACGAACGCGACTCGGTGGCTCCCGATAGTTGCGACGTAGCCGTCGGCGTCGTAGGTTCGGTTCACGCCGCTGTCGGCGATGACTCGGACCGTTCGATTCACACGGACGAGGTTGCCGTCGGTGACGCGCATGGGGTACGCGCCGTCTTCACTTGCAAACGTCCCGTCTCTGAGTGATTCGAACCCGTCCGCTGCGGCACCGGCGTCTGCCGAGGTGCGCTGAGCGTCGACGAGGCCGCCGACGCTCGCGGTCACGAGACCGATCGCGACGACGCCGATGCCGAGTAGGAGCGCGACACCGACGACGTTCGACTGGGCGCGGGTCTCGCTTCTCGAACTCGCTGTTCGGGTTCGACTCGTCGGGCCGGTCATATCAGACCGACCCCCGCGTACACGACGTAACAGGCAGTGACGAGGATGGCAGAGTGGAGTAGCGCTTCGTAGCGGCCGCGACTCGCCGTCCCGGCGAACCACCCGGACGCGAGCATCGTCGCCTGTGTGACGACGTACATTCGATAGCGGTCGCGGGTCAGGTCGACGGCATCGGCGTCGATAGCGAACGACCCCGAAGACGAGAGTGTGGACAGTTGCGCGAACCCGTCGAAGACGTGGACGTTGACGGCGACGGTGATGCCGACGACCAAGAGCGCGGTCGTCCATCCGACCGCGACGTAGACGAGTAGGCTCGACCGAAGCGCCCGTTTTTCGTGGTAGAGGCGGCCGATTTCGCTCTGGAGCGTGTCGAAGACGGTTCCCGTGTCGCTGCCGCCATCGAGCGCCCCGACGACGAGGCCAATCGTCTGTTCGGCCATCGGCGTCCCAACTCTATCGACAAAGCGTTCGAGCGCGGCGGTTCGGAGGTCGACGTCCGTTCCTGCACTCGGTGCGGTCAGTCGTAAGTTGAGCGCGAGGTCGGCCACGTCGGGGTCGAGCGGTCCGAGGTCGACATCCTGCCCGACGTGCTCGACGGCCGCAGCGAACGGCCGACCGAGACTGACGTGTCCCGACACGGCGTGGACGAAGTCTTTCAGTTCACGGTCTTTCGCGTCGTCGATGCGGGCGCGTCGGACGCCGACGAGACCAACGGGAAGCGCGTACGCCACGTACCCGGTGAGAGCCATGCCAAATGCGTCGACACCGACGAGTGCGGCAGCAACGCTGACGACGAGCGCCGGACCGACGAAGACGACTGCGGCGCTCGCTGGATTCGTCGTCGCTGTTCCGAGTAGTTCGAGAGTCTCGCTCGGCCTCTCGTACTCGACTGACTGGTCCGGCGGACGCAGGCCAGCGATGAGGATGCTCGCCGCGAGGCCGACGCCGACGATGAAGAACGCGCTCGCGTAGACGACCACGCCGCGGACTGTCGTCGTTCCGAGCGGCGTGACGACGGGTGCAGAGAGTCCGGGCGCAATGACGCTCATCACCGTGAGGACGATGACGAGAAGCGACGGGAGGACGAGCAGGACGATGAACAGTTCCGCGAGCAGTTCGAGAAAGCCCTCGGCACGGTCGCGAGCGCGGGCCTGTCTGTGTCCGAGCATTCTGCTCTCCATGCGGAGGTAGTTCCGGAGGGCGTCGTCACCCTGTCCGGCGTGCTCGCGGAACTTCAGGAGGAAGGGCGCGAGCATCCCTTCCGAGGGCGTGTCGCGGGCGACACGTCTGAGCCCTTCGTTCACGTTGCCGGTCAGCGAAGCAGTGTTGAGGACGCTCCGAAACGCCACGGCCGACTCGCCGTACGCGTCAGTTTCCGCGACACGGCGGAGCATCTCCCGTGGACCGTCACTCCCCGATGCGAGGACGTGGAGATAGCGAACTGCGCCGGGAAGTGTCCGCTCGATGTTCTCTCTGCGTGCCGTGGCCCGCCAGCCGAGGTACCGTCCTGCGACGGTGAGGACCACTCGCCGAGTGAGTACCGCAGTCACGAGCGCGGCCCCTGCCGCGATTGGCGTTCGCGGGACGACCGGAACCGGGACGCGGTCGAAGAATGGAACGACTGCGCGGAGCAGGTCCAGTACTGCATCGACGGCCGCGTCCGGAATCGCCATCGCGACCAACAGGGTTGGCAATGCGACGAACAGCCCCGTCGCCCACGCGAGCCCGTAGGTGCGAGCGAGATAGAGGTCGAAGCTGATTCGGAGGTCAGTGCCGCGGTACCGACGCCGGTCTCGGTCGTGTCTGTCGGCGTCGGCGTGTCGGGCGAAGAGTGCGTAGAGCGCCCTGTCGAACACCGAAAGCGACCGAATGCGCGAGACACGCCGGTCGTCGATGGAGGTGTCGAACCCAGTCACGGTTCACCAGCTGTAGTGTCGCCACTGTTCTCGTCGGCGCGTTCGGCCATCCGGCGACGGACGCGTTCTACGGTCGCCGCCTCGTCGGTTCGGAGGTCCGAGAGGAACCCGAACAGTTGGTCGACGTTGCTCACGTCTTCTCGAACGAGGTATTCCACGTAGCGGTGTTTGCGGTGGAACTCGCGCTCGACGGCCTCGACGTCTCTGTCCGTAGCGTTCGCGAGACGATGGAACAGACGGAGGCCGACGCGTCGGTGGTCGTCGCCGAGCTGTGGGTGTTCGTACGAGAGGTCGAACGTCCCATCTGGACGGCGGCGTGCGATGGTGTTCCAGTGGAGTTTTCGACCGTCTTTCTCGACGACGCCGCGGCGACCCCACGTCTCGTCGAACTCCGATTCGGGAACGAGTTCGACGACTTCGGAGACGTATCGCTCGCCATCGACTTTGTGCGGGAAGACCACGAGGTCGAGTTCGCGGAGGAGGTACGGCGGAAGCCCCTGTTCGATGACGCGGTTGACGAGCGTTTCGATGTCCGCAGCGTGAGTTGTTCCGATGACACCGTGGCCGGTGTTCAGCGTCTCGGCGAACGTGGCGAACGACTCTGGCGTGTTGATTTCGGCGATGACCTCGACGTCCGGGTTCAGGTAATTCGCCTCGGTCATCAGGTCAGCCATCGAGACGCGTTTGAACTCGGATTCGTGGTCGCGGGTCGTCAGCGAGATACCCGTCTCGTGCGGGAGGTGGACTTCGCGTGAGCCCTCGTCGATGCTGATTGGGCGGTGGTCGTAGGGGATAAACGGCATGTGCGCGTTCATCAATGTCGTCTTCCCAACACCCGTCGCGCCCGAAAACAGCACGACGCGGTGGTGCTCGTAACACAGCCACAGCAGCGTTACGAGTTCGGTCGACAGCGACCCGCCTTCGACGAGGTCCACGGGCGTCAGCACGTCTTTCGACTGCTTTCGAATCGAGACGTGCGGACCGCCTTCGGAGATAACCGGGAGTGCGACTGCACAGCGAATCGTCTCGTCGCTCTCGGTCGCCGTCGAGCCATCGACTTCACCGGGTCGGAGGTTGACCTTCGCACTCGGGTTCGAGGCGTTCAACTCCACGCCGTCGGCGGCGGCGAGTTGGGTCACGACGTTGGTGAACTCCGTCTCGTCTTCGAACGCGAGGTTCGTCGGCACGCGGAGGCCGCCGCGGCCGGTCACGTCGGCTCGCGGGATGACCTTCACGCGCTCGCCGACGCGGTTAGCCTCGATGTCTTCGAGGTTCGGGTCGCGGATTGGAATCGTCAGGATCCCCTCGCCCACGTAGTCCCGGAGGACGTAGTACACGAGGTCGTCGAGGCGGTCCTGTGCGAACCGGCGGTCGACCGGCGGCAACGCGAGTCCGTACTCCGAAAGCGCCGTCCTGAGTCGGAATCGCGTCGCGTCCACCCACGCCTTGGTGTTGCGGGCGGTGAGTTGCCGCGAGAGGAACTCACGCGCACGGTCGCGGACGAACCCGATTCGGTCGGCAACCACGTCGTCGACGTTGGCTTCCCAGATGCGCTCTTTACAGGCGTCGATGAGGTCCGTGTCGCCGGGGACGAGGTCGGGTTCGAGGACCGCGTACTTCGTCGCGAATCGGTCGTCGCCGAGGAGACGGTCGCGGTAGACGACCACGTCCACGTCGTACCCGGCGAACGGGACCGTGTAGTGTTGAACGCGCTCTGCGGCGATACGGTCGGAAAACGCCACGTCGGAGTCGAACGCGGTCGTCGCCGGGGCGAAGTTCTCGGTGTGGACGACGAGTCGCTCGGTGCCGTCGCCTCGACCGGCGTCGACGACTTCGATTTTCTCGTCGAGCGCGAGCGGCGTCACGTCGCCGAGCAATCGCAGGTCGGCGAGGGTGTGATACTCGACGCGCCGTCGGGCGGGTGGCGAGAGGTCGAGCAGCCGGTCGAGAACGCGTCGATACTTGGGTGACAGTCCGTCTGCTGCGCGCTCGGCCGCACCCTCACGAGTGAGCGGGCGGCGGCGCGTGACCGTCGAGAAGTGGTCGCGGACTGTTTCGAGTGCCCGGTGTTCTCGAACACCGAGTACCGGCTCCCGCACGTCGTAGTCGAACCCGTGGTCGGCGTCGCTAATCGTGACGACCGTATCGGGAGCGACTTCGTACTGTGCACGGACGTTCGGCGCGTACCACGCTGCCGGGTCGTCCGGCGGCACTGGCGCTGGAACGGCATCCTCCTCGTTGGGTGTCGAGGGGGTGCCGAATTCGAGGGTCGGAGTGGGTGGCTCCGTCCCGTCAGACTCACCTTGGGTAGGCATACTACACGGGTTGCTAGGTTTTCGTATTTAATAATTAGCTGATAGAGGTCGCTGTCGATACCGCATCTGTAAAACCGGTATACGAGATGATTCGAGGGACTAAGGCGAGTGTTTTGGATTAATTCCCGTGACCCGGGACGATTACCTACTATTGGTAGATACTGTTAAGATTATCAGAACTTGGATTGTGGTCGAGATAGTCGAGTCCCGTTCGCTACCAGATTGGTGTGAGAACTGTGGAGTGCTGTGAGTGAATACAACTCACCTACTCCTCAAGCCCCCACCCAAAGCAATTCCCCCGTTGGTCGCGCAATCCAGAATCAACCGCTCTCATAGATATATTTTGAGACATCATTCAAGCAACAAATAACATATGGGTAGGACATCATGTCAGTGATACGAATGGGATTTCGCTCTGCGAAAGGGAAGACGAGCGAGGGTCAACAGTCCTCGACTGTCCCGTCGATTCAGGAGCTGACAGGCGGGTCAGACCGCAGCCGTGGTGGTGGTTGTGAGTCACTACCAGTACAAGACAGTGAAGCTGGGTTCGGTCTTGAAGCGTATCGCCCCGGAATGGGCGTCCAGATTCAACGCCTCGTCGAGAGTCACGGCGCGAGCCAGGTTCGGCAGTGGGCCGACGAAGGCATGACTGTGGACACGATGGGAAAACCGCGAGACATGCGCGCGTTTCGTGAACGCCAGCAGGAGCGCTCTGCTGAGGTTCCGAAAGATATCGAACGCGGAATGCGAAGTCAGTCCAGCGCAGTCGCAACGCACACCACGAGGCGTCGAAAGCCGGTGACGCACAAGTGCCCGACTCGGTTCGGGATGTGATTTCCTCGCCCGGCCAGCAACTCGACACGAGCATCCAGCGAGAGATGGAAGAGCGAATGGGGGACTCACTCGGTGATGTGCGGATTCACACCGGACCGAGTGCTGCGAAAGCGTGTGACGACATCAACGCGCGGGCGTTCACCGTCGGCAACCACATCGCGTTCAACCACGGCGAGTACGACCCGTCAAGTGCTGAGGGACAGCACGTGCTGGCCCACGAGTTGGCACACGTTCGCCAGCAAACTGGCGGCGCGGTGTCGATGCTTCCACAGAAGGGCGAGTTGGAAATTGACCCCGATGAGCGGTTGGAACGTGAGGCTGAGGAGACCGCCGAGCGTGTGATGCGCGGTGGTGAACTCGGGATTTATCGGATACGGAAGTCCGAGGTGCATGTTCAGCGATGGAAAAACCAACCGCGTGACGCTATAGGGCGGTTCGACGAGAAGGACCAGAAACAGTACGATGGGAAAAAATACGGTAGGAGAAAGCGTCCGCCGTATGCCCCCGGCCAGGTAGAGACTGTATGGAAACAAGCTGATCAAGAAGCTAGTGAACTCCCCGATGGGCAGGTCCCAGATCCATTTGAACCGTGGCGGATTTTAGAATGGGATGGCGGCAATAGAAAGGGAGACTGGGAGATGGGTCACAAACCAGGAAGAGAATATCAGTACCTAATAGAGTATTATTTACAAGGAGTAATATCTGAAGAAGAATTTGTTCGAGAGTACCAAGACCCCAGTCACTATCACCCGCAACATCCAACAACCAATCGAAGTGGTCAATACGACCGTGAAGGCGAATACTGGATACAGAAGTGGGGAAAACTTGGGGGTGACCAATGACTGATACAGACGACATCTACCAGCACTCGGACTTGGAGGTTGCAGTCATACAAAACGACATCGAGCGGTTTCACGAACTGATTGAGGATACTGAGCTAGGTCATCGCTCAGACAACGGGAGTACACTATTACATAAAGCTGCAAGCGTCGGAAATGATCAGATGGTGGAAGAGCTTCTTAGCCACGGCATCAACCCAGACATCCAAAATCAAGGTGGGAAAACAGCACTCCACTTGGCGGTTGATGAGGGCCATAGAAACGTAATAAAGACGCTTGTGTTAGGGGGTGCTGACCTCAACATCCAAGATAACAGTGGAACAGTCCCGATACTCAAGCTAATTTATCGGGGTGATGTGGAGTTAGCGACACTGATGGTAGAGAATGGGGCAGACCCAGAGATAGAAACTGATGGTGGTGTCTCGCCTCTCGATATCGCAAAGAACATCGAAGCGACTGAGATGATTGAAGTTCTGCGTTAGCGAGTGCAGTAAGCAGTGCATATACTGATGGCGTCTTTGATTACGGCTTCGGCTAGGTTACGTTCGATATGAGCGACGACCAAGGAGAAGATGACATCTACATCCATACGGACTTGGAAACAGCAATCATTCAAGGGGACAAGGAGCGATATGATTCGCTGATTGAAGACGCTGATGTCCAACACAGGTCCGATAATGGAAGCAATTTACTCCATAAAGCGGCCTTTTCTGGAGAAACTGAAATTGCCTCTGACCTTATTGAACGAGGTGTAGATATAGATGCCCAAGACGATGAAGGGTCAACACCGCTCCATAGGGCATTAAATGTCGAGAATTACGAACTCGCAAAACTGCTTGTCGAGAGTGATGCAGATCTGAATATCGAGGACGTACATGGAAACCAGCCGCTTTGGAGGGCTGTTTTCAAAGCGAACTACGAACTGACCAAATTACTCTTGGAACACGGGGCAGACCCAACCCATGAAAACAACGTTGGAGAGAGTCCACTGAGTATCGCTCAGGATGCTGATGCGGAAAAGTTCATTCAGCTTCTTGACCCAGACTCACAGTAGGCGATGTTCTGAGTCCTATGGCTGAGATAGAAATCAATTCAGATACGATCGTTTTCGACACAGACAGCGTCGTTGTTCGACATCCGGTAAAGAAATCGTTACAAAAGGACGATGTCTTGATTGTCCTTCTGGATGTTCCAAGTGGGAGGCACTGTCTAGTTAAGCCAGTTTGAGGAACGAGCAGGTCGTTGAGTGTGTTTGGGATGAAGCTCGCAGACCTGCTCAGCGAGTGCTTTGCGACGGATTTAGAAGAAACTGCGGAGCGTGAGCGGACGGCGAGGTCGACGAGACTGCTGCCACAGTCACTGGCGAGTGGTCTCGGTGGGACGCTGCAATAGACCACGGTCCTGTTGGTGACCACCTGAGCGAAGCATCAACTTGTCTGTCTGGTGGGCCGCTTCTTGTATCGGTAATCGACGTATAAACGGAGGAACCCAAGAGGAGTAATCAAGAAGAATATGTAGGTGTTCGTCGCAGTAATCTCAACCACGCTAACGTGGTCTAGCGTAGCTAATACAACGACTGCGGCGAGAATACTGTCGACCACTCGTCCTGGGCGTGTTTCAGAGAGGACAGTAGCCATATATTCAGGTGCAGTCTAAGAGCACTAAAAGTGACATTGTCTAGTTAACTACCAACTCGCGAAACTGCTTGTCGGGAGTGGTGCGGGCCTAACGAAAGAAATCAATTCAGATACAATCGGTTTCGACACAGACAGCGTCGTTGTTCGACAGCTAGTAACCAAATTGGACGCAACGAGTGTGGTCGAACACTCCCTCCTCAGTTGCTGTCCGAAGCGAACTGAATCTCTTCGTAGCGACTGGTTTCTATCGAACCGCCCTCCGCAAATTCTGTCTTCGCGATAATCGTAACTGGAAACTCAGGCCGTGACTCGAACGAAAGAGTCCCCGCGAGCCCACTCTGTTCAGTCCACTGTTGCTGCCACTGGTCGACAAAATCGTCGATGACGAGATGGACCGTCGTTTGCTTCGTTCCCGAGACATGGTATCCCCCAAAGTCTACTCGTGGGGACACCAACAGCTCCACAGTTTCGTTCTTCTCGACGAGGTCCAGGATGAACACCGTCTGCGTGATACCAGATGGAACTCCGTTCCAGATGGTACTCGACCGCACGTGGTGGTGGGTCGTTTTCTCAGCCTCGCGTTCGCCAACCACCCCTGAACAACCCGCGACAGCTATCGGGGTGGATGCAGCGATGCCACACAAAAAATCACGTCGACGCATTTCTATTTCCGGTATTCTAGTTAGCAAGTTATCATTTCCTATTTGGACGACGACAGGCTCTCGCCACTCCATTGATTGAGAACTATCTCACACCGGCTCCACAGTAGTCGCAATTCTACCTGCTGAACAAAGTGGTACGCCCCTGCGGGGCTATCTCAGCAAACAAAGCTATACTATCTCTATGACAACCAGCCAGAACATGAACAGTCAAGAAAAAAGAGACTATCTCAGTGCTCGAAATGGGTTCGTCACCGCAGCAGTACTGTTGGCGGTGATTACCGTGTATCAGTTGCTGACTCAAGGGGCATACGCGAGCGAGACGTTTGTGGTACTGCTACTATCTGTGGCTGCGTTTTGGGGAACAAAGCTCGTTCATACGCAGCAGGAATAGCGAGAGACGGTCTGTACGACCGCTAGGTGACTATCGTACATTCTCTCCCATCCAGCCACTATCCACTTCGTTGAAAGTTCCCATCCATAATCATTATTAAATATTGAAGTGTGGTGACACGTGCAATGGTGGAACATAATTTAGCAGACTACGAGGCGGCACGGGCTGACTTCTCGTGGGAGGACATCTACGACGAGGCATCGTGGGACGCGCCGGAGTCGTTGAACATCGCGCACGAGGTCGCGGACCGCCACGCCACCGCACGGGACCGGGTGGCCCTGTATCAGGTCGGGACGGACGGCGAACTCACGACGCTGACGTTCTGGGAACTCGCAGACCGGTCGAGCCAGTTTGCGAACGTCCTCTCCGAACTCGGTGTCGAACCGGGCGACCGGGTGTTTTCCTACATGCCGCGGATTCCCGAACACTACGTCGCGCTCGTGGGGACACTCAAACACGGGGCCGTGTGGGGGAGCATCAACGAGCGCTTCGGTCCCGATGGAATCTCCTATCGACTCTCGGACTGCGACGCCTCGGTCGTGGTGACAACCACCGACAACCGCGACACCATCGCCGACGCGCTGGAAGACGCGCCGAGCGTCGAGCACGTCATCACGGTGGACCGCGGCGGTGGTGCGCCCGCGGACGACGTTATCTTCAATCCAACACTCGACGACGCGAGCACCGAGTACGAGACGGCGCAGACCGGCGGCGAGGACGACGCTCTGCTGTACTACACGTCGGGGACGACGGGACTTGCGAAGGGCGTCCTCCACAAACACCGCTGGCTCGCGGGCGTGGCAGCAACACAGCGCTACGCGGTCGACCTCCAACCCGGCGACGTCTACTGGTCCACGGGCGACCTCGGGTGGTTGACCGGCGCAATCAACACCCTCGGTGCGTGGTTCTGGGGCGCGTCGTTGTTCACCTACGAGGGCGAGTTCGACCCCGAAACGTGGGCCGACCTCCTCGACGACTATCCCATCACGGTCCTGTTTTCGGTGCCGACAGCCTACCGGATGCTCCGCGAGAACGAGTCTGTTCTCGACGACACCTCGCTCGACCTGCGACATGCGCTCTCAATCGGCGAACCACTCAGCGCGGGCGTTGTCGAGTGGGCCGAAGAGACCCTCGGTGTCACCGTCCTCGACACCTACGGGCAGACCGAGACGGGGAACATGATTATCAACAACTACCCGACGATGGAACTACGCCCGGGGTCGATGGGCAAGCCGCTTCCGGGTATCGAGGCCGAAATCATCGACCCCGAAACGGGCGAAGTTCTCCCACCGGGCGAGACCGGCGAAATCGCCGAGCGAGGCGACTATCCGTGTTTCTTCGCCGAGTACTGGGAAAAACCAGAGAAGACGCGCGGGGCCTTCGTCGACGGCCCCGACGGCCGCTGGTACCGCTCTGGCGACCTCGCGCACAAGGACGAAGATGGATACTTCTGGTTCGAAGGCCGCGCCGACGACGTGATTCTCTCGTCGGGCTATCGCATCGGTCCCTTCGAGGTGGAGAGTTCGCTTGGTGAACATCCCGCTGTCGCCGAGGCGGCCGTCGTTCCCAAACCACACCCAGAACGCGGGAACATCGTCAAAGCGTACGTGGTCCCGAGCGATGACGCGAGTCCGTCAGAATCGCTCACAACGGACATCCAAAATCACGTCAAATCTGAGTTGGCAGCTCACGAATATCCGCGAGAAATCGAGTTCCGTGAGGAGCTTCCGAAGACGGTGACGGGGAAGATTCGCCGAACTGAACTCCGCGACGACACCGAGGGCGCATCGAACTAACCGCCCTCGGCGTGGCCGTGTTCTGTCTCGCCGTTCTGTGCACCCGTGGTCTCCGAGTCGTCCGCGACCCGTCGGACAGGAATCTGTAGCGAGACGGTGGTTCCATTCCCGTTGTTGCGCTTGAACGACACCTCACCATCGAGTTGGTCGACGCCCCACGTGACGAGCCAGAGGCCGAGCCCACTCCCGTGCTGAAGCGGCGTTTCTCCGTGGGCGCGGATGGCGACGAGTTCGTTCGGGTTGATTCCCGGTCCGTCGTCGGTAACGTGAATCTCGACGGTATCGTCCGACTCGAACGCCTCGATTTGGACAGTCGGCGTGTCGGAGTAGTTGTGAACGATGCCGTTTTCGATGAGTTCCTGCACGACGTGTTCGAGTGTCGGCGAACAGACGGTGTGGTCGTCGAGGTCGGACTCGACGACGACGACACACCCTGGATGGTCGTCTTTGACTGTGCTGGCTGCCTGTTTCAGTTGGACGCCGACGGAAACCGGTGTCGCCGTCTCGTCGTCCTCGGTCGCGTTTCCCTGGAGCGCGGCAATCTTTCTGGCTTTCTCGCTAATCGTCACGAGGCTAAACGCACGGTCGCGGACGGTCTCTGAGTAGCGCTGCGCTCGCTCCAGAGAGTCGTTTGCGAGCGCTTCGACGACGAGGTCGGCGTACCCAAAGAGCATGTTCGCCTCGGTTCGGAGGTTGTGGCGAAGCACGCGATTCATCACCTCCAGTTGTTGGACGTTTCGGCGACGGTCGGTCACGTCGCGGAAGACGAGCGCATTCCCGATTGGTCGCCCGTGGAAGTCGGTGAACGTGCTCGTCCGAAGTTCGAAGTCTCGTTGGCTCTCTCCCAGTTTGACGGCGACGTTGCCGTTCGATTTCTCCGCGGCAGTGCCTGAGATAACGCTGCTAATGGGTCGCCCTTTGAGGTCGGTAGAGGTGCGCTCCAGTATGTCTGCTGCCGTCTGATTGAGTTCGATGATTCGCCACTTGGTGTCGGTGACGACCACGGCGTCGGCCATCGACTTGACGACCCGCTCGCAGGCAATCGACCGCGGAACCGGCCGCGACCCAAGCAGGTCGAACCGACTGAGTGCGATGGCGTACGCCAGTCCCGCGAACGTGAAGGTCGCGGGCGTAACGTCGAGTGCCACCCCGTACAGTTCGAGTAACACTGTGCTGAGGCTCCCGAGAACTGGCATCAGTGTCCCGACAATGAGTGTAATCGCCTGCAGTCGGTAAATCGTCGGCAGGCCGAGCATCGTCTGGAAAAGCGCGAGCGCACCAGCGAGCCATAGCAGGTAGCTGTACGCCAGAACTACCCAGTACAGCGTCCCCCACTGGTGTTCCATGAGCGTGATTACCCCGGTCGCGGTGGGGACGACCTCTGAAGTCACCCACATGAAGTGGTGAGCGGGGTTAGTCCAGACAGCGATGAGCGTGACCATCGGAAGAAACGAGACAAGCAGAAGCGGTCCCGGCGTGGTGTACTGGTCACGCCCGGTGTATGAGAACGTGAAGACGAACCACGCGACGGGGACGACGAGCACGCCAATCCACTGGACGTTTGCGACCAGTAATTTGAGTTGGAGGTCCGAGAGGAGGAGTTCGGTGAGGTACCCGACCGACCACAGCCCGCTCGCAGCGGCGAGCGTGCCTAACCCGACCGCACCCGGCTTCTTGCGATGACGCCACGTGTACGCAGTGACGCCGATGCTAATGATACCGGAGAGAATCATCAGCCCGACGACGAAAGCCACCACTGGGGAAGATTGAGCGACAAGAACTACCTCCCACAGTGGCCCTCCGCCGGGATTCGCGTTCACTATACTGAATTTCTTTGCGAACAACAAAAGTATGTGTGGAAATTTATACAGGAATCGATACGACGCCAGACATCGCGACGACAACACCGAGGACCATCAGAACCCCCTCACCGTCTCTGAGTGTACACAGCCGTTCTACCGACCGGTTCGTTCCGGTGAGCGCGTACGTAATCCACACGGAGTACACGATTGCAGGGAGGAGCGCAATCGGTGCCCAGATAGGGACGTATTCGAGCCACGCCGCACCGACAAGCAGTCCCAGTGAGACGACTTCCATCGCGTAGAGAATCAGTTGCGTCCGACGAACACCGACGACAGTCGGGAGGGTCGCGACGCCGTTTTCTTTGTCACCCTCGACGTCTCTGACGTTGTGGACTTCGACTGAAATCGCAGAGCGGACGAAGAACCACACTGCGGCGACAACTGCCCCGGCGACGTACTGTGATTGGCCCGCGACGACCGCGAGCGGGACGAACGCGACGAGGACGGCCCACGCGAGGGCGACGACCGCCGTGTTGACGAGGAAGATATCCTTCAGTCGATCCGCAGAAGGAATTGGAAGCAACGGGAAACTGTAGAAGACGGCGACGACCCCCGGAAAGAGCGTCAATCCGAGTCCGTAGACGCCGCCACGAGAGATAGAGAGACCGAGCGCGCCGATGATTGCGAGCGCCGAGAAGCCGGCGTACAGTTTCGGGTGCGCTGCGACGAAGGCGGTTCGACCGGCGTAGTTCGCTTCGTCGGCGTCGAGGTCGGCGAGCTTGTCGAAATTGTAGATGCCGACAGTGATGAGGAATCCCACCAGGAGCGCCGCGTTGGGTTCGATTCCCGCGAGCGACGACGCGACGTAAATCTCTCCGATGGTGGCAATACCGAGGAACACTGAGCTGTGCACGACTGCTGCGTATAGCTGTTTTGGGACAACAAGTTTCATTGCAATATGACAATTTAGCTGACAAGAATTAGTTATGAGGTGCCCTTCCCCGCCGGTGAGTTACCGCTACAGTCGTCGCTCATCGCGGTCGTTTCAATAGCCAGCGCGGTGTTCTGACTCTCTAAGGAGACCCTGAAATGCGGTCGTTTCCTCGCTTTCGGTTCAGGTGGTTGGACGTATTTTCGGGAGTGAACTGCACTGTCTTGTGCCCGTGAACACACCGATTTCTTTGCGCAGTCGACTTCCTCTCGCAGATACGCCGATGTATTGTACGGAATTAGTAGCCCACTTCACAGCGTTACTGGCTTCCTTCGCCAGGTTTCCTGCCTACTTCGAGTGGGTAGGTAGAAATTGTCAGAGTAGTATAACTTTCCTAACCGAGTCCTCGGGACTCCCGAATACGCTCGCCGTCGTCGTTGACCTCCTCGAACGTGTTCGGGAGGGTGCTCATCCGCTGGCGCGTCGTACTCGCGTGTATGACGACGAACGTGTCCGAAGCGACTGGAGAGTCGAACCAAGTTCTCCCTCAGACGACTGTCGAGGTTGGCTGCACCGGCCACGTCCGGTCAGCAATTGGGACCCACCAACTCGAGTTCACCTTCCGCGGAGAGACTCTTCGACGATTTCTTGACGCGTTCTTCGACGAGTATGACGTGCGCGATCTCGTGATGGCACAGCGAGAATCAGAGGCGACGACCTCCGGATGGGTGTCGGCCAACCGTCTTCCCGGAACGTGGCGAAAGAACCCCGAAGGCGAACAGATTCGCGCGTACGCGAGAGTTCTCGTCAATGGTCGGTTCAACGAACTGCTCGACGGTCTCGACACACACCTTGAAGACGGTGACCGGGTCGGTCTCGTCTACCCGTTCATGTTCTGTTGTTGACCGTCCACGCCACGTCGAGCGTCAGGGCCTCACCAATAATTTGGTAGTTGGTGCCACCCAACATGAAGTCCATTTGAATTGAAATACTCGACCAAGACCGAATATGTTCTATTCCGCATATGTATGTTGCTATCGAATGGCACTGTGAGTATCAACAGGCAGAATTAGGGCGAGCAGTTTAATAGCGCATTTTTAGAGTCCTGTCATATGGGGTTGGACAGTCTAAATCGCAATTATTGCGGGACGAGAACGGGAAGTTCGAAATATGGGTCGGTGTAACTACTGATGAATATTCGAACGAAACTCATCGCACTGTTTCTTGCACTCTCACTTATCCCAGTGACGATAATCGGAGTTGCAGGCGTATACAACATGAACCAAGTTGGGTCGTTCGCACAAGACCAGAGTGCTTCCCATCTGGAGGCACAGATAACGGGTGAGTTGAACAACAGTGTCGATGCGAGGCAAGAACAGATACAGAACGTCCTCGACTCGCGCGAGGTAGACGCTCGCTCACTAGCACACTCGTCTCCTGTCGAGAACTATCAGGCGGCGAGTGCTGGGGAGATGAAACTCATCCAAGAGCAAAACCAGAAGCAACTCGGGTACATGGCGCTTCAGCTTCACGGGACTATCGAGAGCACGAAGCGAGCAATTCTCGAAGAAGAGTACGACGGTAAAAGTTGGGAAGAACTCACACCGGAACAACAGCGCCAAGTGAAGACGCAGGTCGAAGAGACGCTCGCTGGGACGAGTGGGGACATGACGCGACCCAGCGGAACTGTTTACAGTATGTTCCAACCTGGGTATATCGGTAACAGCGGCTACGCGTACATCATCGACGGGGAATCGAAGGTCGTCGTCCACCACGGCATCGAAGACGGCTTCGACCTCGAAGACGACGCGAACCTGATGGTGTTCGAAGACGTCCACTCGGAAATCGAGGAGACGCCCGCAATCAGACGCGGCGACACGTGGGGTATCGCCGAGTACGATTGGGAGGACACCACGCAGGACGGCAACCCGGTCGAAGAGAAGTTCATCGCTTACACGTACTACGAGGACTTCGACTGGGTGCTCGCGCCGAGCGTCTATTACTACGAACTGCAGACGACGGCGGTCGAGGATGCAGAGCGCGGTATCTCCGACTCCTTCCGGACGTATCTCCAGTCTCGAACAGTCGACGTCAACGGTGAGAAACACCCCGTGTTCGACAAGATAATCCTCACCGACGAAACCGGTGAGGGTGTCGTCGAAGCGACCCGCACTGGCGACGACGTCAGTGCCGAATCGACTACTGGTGTAACGTACGTGGACGCTGAGTGGTTCAGTGCGACGAAGTCACTTGATTCGGGTGCTGTCCACGTCGGTCCGGTTCGAACGCGCGACGGAGAGAAGAGAGCATACGTTGCGACCCCAGTGTACCACGATGGTCAGTTCGCGGGGACTATCGCGCTCCGATTCGATTACGGTCTGCTCGATGCCCTCGTGAGCGACGTCACAGTCGGTGAGACCGGTCGCCTCAGCATCGTCAACAGTGATGGAACCGTACTCACCACTACCCACGAGACCATGGCCACTGCCCAAGAGAGCATCTCGGGACAAGAGTACATCCTCGCCGGAGAGAGAGGTCTGACGACGCACTCTGTGACCGGCGAAGGCGGCGTGGAGCAACGCTACTACGTCGGGTACGCACCGCTTTCGTTCGGTGACAAGCGGTACGAACTGATGGCAACAGCCCCCGAATCGGACGTGACGGGGCCGAGTGAGACGCTCGGCCAGCAGGTCGACAGCCAGACTGCATCGGCTCGGAACATTCTGTTGTTGCTCATCGGTGGTGTCGTCATCGTCGCGAGTGGGACTGGCTACACTGCCTCGAAACACTTCTCCGAGCCAATCGAACAGCTCAGAGACAGAGCGCGGTTACTCGCCCAGGGGCAGTTCGACGACGACACCGACATCGAGGCGTCTGACGACGAAATCGGCGACCTCGTCGAAGCGTTCGACGACATGCAATCGAACCTCCAACAGCAGGTCGCCGAACTCCGTGCAGTCGGCAAGAACCTCGGTGACGGAACGCTGAACCAGACCGTCCGAACCGACCTCCCCGGGGAGTTTGGTGCGATTATGACGGACATCGAAGACGGGGTCGAGAAACTGGAAGCTGGGTTCGTCGAAGTGCAGGCCGTCGCAGACCGGTTTACCGCCGTGACTCACCAGACGGTCGCCAGCACAGAAGAAATCGAAGCTGCGAGCCAAGAGACCGCACAATCAGTCGAAGAGATTGCCCACGGTGCAGAACAACAGGCACAGCAACTACAGACGGCTGCAGGTGAGATGAACGACCTCTCGGCGACGATTGAAGAAGTTGCGGCATCCGCCGACGGTGTCGTCGAGACTGCCAGCGCCGCCACCGAGCTCGCGGGCCGCGGCCGAGAAAACGCCGCCGGTGCGACGCGCGAAATCGCTGCAATCGAGTCCGAGGCAGGTGCGGCAGTCGAACAGGTCGAAGACCTCAGGGCGCAGATAGACGAGATTAACGAAATCGTCCAACTCATCCACGGCATCGCCGAGCAGACGAACCTGCTGGCACTCAACGCATCTATCGAGGCTGCACGCGCTGGTGAGGCGGGCGAAGGGTTTGCTGTCGTCGCGAATGAGATCAAGTCGCTCGCGAACGAGGTCGGGTCGGCGACCGACGATGTCGAAGAACGCATCGAGTCGATTCACGAACAGACCGACGAGACGGTCGACGATATGCAGGAGATGCAAGCAAACGTCGAACGCGGTGCCGAAACCATCGAGAGCGCTATCGAGATGTTCGACGACATCGCCGAGGCCGTCACGGAGGCCGAACACGGTGTCGAAGAGATTTCGGAGGCGACGGAGGACCAAGCAGTCACCACAGAAGAGGTCGTGTCCATGGTGGACGAGGTCTCCAGTGTGAGCGAGGAGACGACGTCACAGACCGCGACGGTGTCGGCGGCGGCCGAAGAACAGTCTGCAGCCATCAACGAAGTGCGTCGAAACGTCGAAGAAGTCTCTCAGTCCGCGGAGTCGCTGCGTGACCTCGTCGACCAGTTCGATGTCGACGATACCGTGCTCGATGACGACCGCACGGCCGCGTCTGAGACGACTGGTAACCTCGATGCGTCCACTATCGAGAGCGAACATGAGTCGTCACCGTCTGCCAGCGAACCTGACGCTGACCCTGACAGGGCTTCTGAGACCGAACAGGGATTCGACGGTGCCCTCTCTAACGGCAGGGGGTCGACTCCTCAGGAGTAGAACCCCAACACGTTCCCGAACTCCCTTTCTTTAGCAGTACGTTTACACGTAGTCATCTCGTAGCCGATGTATGTCTACGCCCTCCTCGACACCATCGGACCGCGAGCGCGGCCCGAACGAAGTGTTCTGTCGCGACTGCGGTGCGATTATCGACGAACGCGCCGAGATTTGCCCGTCGTGCGGCGTCCGCCAGCGCGACCCGCCGAAATCGACCGTCGATTCGGCACTCGATGACCTCTTCGAGGGCGGGAACCCCTTCGTGGCTGGGCTTCTCTCTGCAATTTTCCCCGGCCTCGGCCAACTGTACAACCGCGAACTCGAACGGGCGCTCGCGTTCGCCGTCGGGATTATCATCGCGACGTTCTCTACGCTCGCCTTCGTGGGATTTGTGCTGGTACCCGTGGTGTGGCTCTTTGCGATATACGACGCCTACACAAGAGCTGAACTGCGGGCTGAAGAACGTCGGACAGAGGAACGCGAGGCAGCGCCAGACGAGGGTGGCGAGGAATCGGCACAGTCTGCGGAAGCGGTAGAGCAGGCGGAAGCGGCACAGTCTGCGGAAGCGGCGGAACTGGAGGAATTGGCAGAGTCGGCGGAATCGACAGAAACCACTGACGACTCAGTGGAGTCGGACACGCCCGACGACGACTCGGAAGCGTCGGACGAATCGCAGTCCTAAGCTGTTATCTCATCCTCGACGCAGTTACTGTACAGTGTCTACTCGGCTTCTCGGTCCGGCGGCAGGAGTGGTTCGGGGTCGTCGTGGACGAATTCGACGCCCTGTTCGGGGTCGAGTGGGTGGACTTTCGTCTTCATCGTCTCGCCGTCGTCGACAAGCGAGAACATGCGCTCGGACTCGGCGAGGCGGTAGTACACCGGAAGACAGACTGCGACTTCGTCGTCGGTCGCGCGGACGACGAGCGTGAGGTAGACGAGGCCGCCCGTGACGGCCCGGAACGCCTCGTACTCGTCGAACGACGCTCCTTCCACGGCCGATTCGAGTTCGGTGTACACGTCGTCGCCGACGACGATGTCGAGACCGACGTGGTCGACGGTCGAATCTCCGGGTTGCGGAACGGGAACTACGTCACCGGGAGTGGCGACGACGACGCGCCAGCCGCGCTCTCGATAGTCGTCGGCGATGGACTCGCACTCTTCGACGACGGTATCCCACGTGTTCGACGACTCGGAGAGCGGATGTTCTTCCATGTGGGATGGTGTCGGGGTGCGATACGTAAACGTTCGCTTCTCTGTCCCTTCGCGCACACGTAACAAAGAATGATTTTATATATCATCTGCTGGCCAGAAATCTGCCGAAATAGTGGGGTCGCTACTCGACGACCCCAACGAAGTCCTGTGTTTTCGGAACTAACCTGTTCGAAATGTTCGAACAGTACTGATTCGTGGTCGCGGCAAAGATTGGAAAGTTATATGATGGCATGAGGGTGATTCACAGTCAATGACGAGTCTGCTCTCTCTTTCGGACCTCCGAACTCAGTTCTCGACCGACCGTGGTCGCGTCAAAGCAGTCGATGGACTCGACCTTACCATCCGAGAAGGTGAAACGGTTGGACTGGTCGGCGAGTCGGGGTCCGGAAAGAGTGTGACAGCCCTCTCGACGATGGGTCTCGTCGACGACCCGGGAGAAATCGTCTCTGGGAGCGTCGAACTGAACAGTCCGCACCTCGCAGACGAATTCCGGGAGAACTACAACGACCCAGGATTCGTCGATGGTGACATCGTCGACCTCGTTTCCGCGCCCGAAGAGGCGCTTCGAACCATCCGGGGGAGTGAAATCGGGATGATTTTCCAGGACCCGATGACCTCGCTGAATCCCTCGCTGACGGTCGGCGAGCAAGTCGCCGAGAGCCTTCGTCTCCACCAGTACGGCGGCCGTCGCAAGGACTCGTGGTTCAACGCGGTGCGTGAACTGCTCCCCCGAATCAGCAGGGACGTCGACGACGAAATCGTCGAGCGAACCATCGAGGTCCTCGAATCGGTCGGCATCCCGGAACCGGGTGCCCGTGTCGACGAATACCCCCACGAGTTCTCCGGCGGGATGCGCCAGCGCGTCCTCATCGCCATCGCGCTCGCGTGTCAACCACGTATTCTCGTCGCCGACGAGCCAACGACGGCACTCGACGTGACGATTCAAGCGCAGATTCTCGACCTCATCGACGACCTGCAGGAAGACCTCGGGATGTCGGTTCTGATGATTACCCACGACCTCGGCGTCGTCGCCGAGACGTGTGACCGGGTCGCGGTCATGTACGCCGGTGAAATCGTCGAGGAGGGGCCGGTCGAGGAGATTTTCCACAACCCGTCGCACCCGTACACCTACGCGCTTCTCGAATCGCTCCCGAACGAAGAAAAAGAGCGCCTGACGCCCATCGACGGCAACGTTCCAGACCTCATCGATATGCCGGACGGGTGCCACTTCGCACCGCGTTGTCCGTGGGCGAAAGAGGAGTGTACGACGGGCGAGATTCCGTACAAACAACACAGCGGCGAGGGAGTCGACCACCGCTCGAAGTGTGTCCTCGACGAGTTCGACAAAAGCGAGTACGGCCACGACGGTATCGGCGCGTGGTCCGACTCTGGCCCAAGCGACAAACCGCTCGTCGAAGTCGACGGCCTACAGAAGTACTACCAGCAGGGCGATGGCGTCCTCGACCGCGTCCTCGGGTCGAACAAGGAGAGCGTGAAAGCAGTCGACGGTATCGACTTCACTGTCTACGAGGGCGAGACACTCGGGCTCGTCGGGGAGTCTGGCTGTGGGAAGTCCACGGCCGGGCGTGCGCTGCTCCATCTCACTCCGCCGACCGACGGCCGGGTCGTCTTCTCGGGGTCTGACCTCTCGGACCTCGATAGCGACGGGTTGCGCGGAATGCGCCGCGACATGCAGATGATTTTCCAGGACCCGCTGTCGTCGCTCGACCCGCGGATGACTGTCGGACAGACTATCCGAGAGCCGCTTGACGTTCACGACCTCCCCGTCTCGGACCCCGAGGTTCGCGGCGAAGCCGAGGTCGAGGTTTCCGGCATCGACTCCGGTAGCGTGACCGTCACTGCAGACGACGAAATCGACGCCATCGTCGGCTCGTCCAACGGGGTTGCGACCGCCCACGTCTCGGTGGCAGTCGCCGACGGAGAAGTCGATGTCTCGGTCGAGGAGCGACTCAGACTCGACGTCGAAGTCGAACGAACCGGCGACACCGTCTCGGCTGTCGACGTGACCGTCTCGCCGGGGCACTCCGACCGGGAGCGTCGCCGTCGCCGTGTGCACCAACTGCTGGACGCAGTCGGTCTCGAAGTGGGGCAGTACGACCGCTACCCCCACGAACTCTCCGGCGGGCAACGCCAGCGCGTCGGCATCGCCCGCGCACTGGCAGTCGACCCCGACTTCATCGTCGCTGACGAACCCGTCTCTGCGCTCGACGTGTCTGTGCAGGCGCAGATTATCAACCTGCTCGAAGACCTCCAAGAGCGCTTCGGGCTGACGTATCTGTTTATCGCCCACGACCTCTCTGTCGTGCGCCACATCTCCGACCGTGTCGCCGTGATGTACCTCGGCGAAATCGTCGAAGTCGCCGACACGGACGAACTGTTCGACGACCCGCGACACCCGTACACGCGGGCGCTCCTGTCGGCGATTCCCGAACCCGACCCGTCTGCGGACACTGGCGACCGAATCATCCTCGAAGGCGACGTTCCGAGCCCCATCAATCCGCCGTCGGGCTGTCACTTCCGAACGCGGTGTCCGCAGGTCATCCCGCCGGAAGACATCGATATCGAACAGGAGGCGTACCGCGAGGTCATGGACCTCAGACAGCGTATCGAGCGCGAGACGCTCGACACGTCGGTCGCACCTGACGGTGCGTCGATAGATGGCGAGCCGGAAGAGCCTGCCACGGTCTCTGCGGACGGCGGCGTCACAGACCGCGATGCTGTCGTCGAACAGCTTCGGGAGTCACACCTCTCTCACACGCTGTCGCCGGACAACCGCGCTGTCGTCGACCGCGCACTCGGTCACGTCGTCGACGACGAGTGGGACACCGCCAGCGAGGTACTCCGAGAGCGGTTCGAAAGTGTCTGTGAACGTGACGCCCCGACCCTCGGGACAGACGAACATCCCGCTGCCTGCCACCTTCTCGACGACTAACAAATCTGGGGCGACAGACCCCAGAAGCGCAATTTTCGGTAGTGCGTATATTTTCCTCACCACCCCGATGCCGTCTTCCAATCGTCCTTGGCCGACTCCGTTATTTTTATACCGTGTGGTAGATAGTTACTCGTATGTCACAGGATGGCAATACTGTCTCCCGACGTCGCTTCCTGAGCGCGGCGGGTACGGCCGCGGCTACCGCGGCCCTTGCTGGCTGTAGTGGAACCTCAGAGACTGAGACGACCGCTGAGGAGAATACTGGCGGCGGTGGCGAGGACACCACTGCAGAGGAAGGCGGCTCCGACGGTGGCGACAGTGGGTCGCCGAAGGTGCTCCGCTACGGCCGCGGCAGTCACTCGCCCACGCTCGACTTCCAGAACAGTACGAGCGGCGAGGTTGCCAAAGTCACAGAGCAACTGTACGACACGCTCATCAACTTCGAGCCGGGCAAGTCCACGCTGACCCAAGGGCTTGCGACGGAGTACTCTCTCGACGGGAAGACGGCCTCTATCAAGCTCCGCGAGGGCGTGAAGTTCCACAACGGTGAGGAGTTCACCGCACAGGACTTCGTGGCGACGTATCGCCGCTTCGTCGACAGCGACTACGAACACTACGCTGGCGACGACTACGTCTCCGCATACGGTCCGTTCACGCTCGGCGCGTGGATCGACGAGATTCAGGTCGACGGCGACTACTCGATGACGATTCAGCTGACCCAGACGTACGCGCCGTTCCTGCGCAATCTGGCGATGTTCGCGGCCGCCGTTCACTCCAAGGCCGCCATCGAGGAGTACGGCACCGAACTGAACAAGAACCCGGTCGGTACGGGGCCGTTCCAACTCAACAACCTCGACGACGCGAACGAGCTCATCCGTCTGGAAGCGAACCCCGACTACTGGGGCGACGGACCTGACGTGGACGAAGTCGTCTTCGTCACTATCGGTCAGAACTCCACGCGTGCGCAGTCGCTCGCGAGCGGCGAACTCGACATCATCGACGGACTCGGCGCACAGTCGTCGATTCAGATCGAAAACGCGAGCAACGCCGAACTCGCCCGCACCGAGGGTATCAACATCGGCTACATGGCGTTCAACATGGCCAGCCGCGAAGAGTTCCGCGACAAGCGCGTCCGGCAGGCCGTGAGCTACGCCATCAACACCGAAGCCATCGTCAACGAGATTTACTCCGGCTTCGCGACGCAGGCGAGCCAGCCGCTCCCGCCGAACGTCCTCGGTCACAAGGACAGCCTCGACCCCTACCCGTACGACCCCGAGAAGGCCAAGAGCCTCCTCGAAGAGGCTGGCTACGGTGACGGCTTCACGTTCGAACTCGCGACGTTCCAGAACCCGCGCGGATACAACCCGTCGCCCATCCAGACCGCAGAGACGGTCGCGTCCAACCTCAGCGACGTCGGCATCACCGTCGAAATCAACCAGCAGTCGTTCGGTCCGTTCCTCGAATACACTGCACAGGGACGCCACGACGCCTGTTTCCTCGGTTGGTACACCGACAACGCCGACCCGGACAACTTCATGTACGTGCTCCTGCACCCGCAGGTGGAAGAGGACAAACTCACCGAGGGACAGAACTGGGTCAGCTTCGACACCGAGGGTTACAACACCAGTAACCGCTCGGGCTGGGCCAACAAGGAGTACATGGACCTCGTCGAGCAGGGTCAGAGTTCCTACGACGATGCCGAGCGTGAAGAGCTGTACAAACAGGCGAACCAGCTTGCACACGACGAGGCACCGTGGGTCTACCTCGACTACGCTGAGGAACTCCGCGGCGTCTCCAAGCGTGTCAGCGGGTTCAAGCCCGCGGCCATCAGTGGACCGTACCTCAACCTGGTCAGCCTGAACTAAGGACTGACCACTTTTCGACACATGATTTCGTCACGATTCGTACTCAAGCGGCTGCTGTTGCTCGTTCCGGTGCTGGTGGGAGTGGCATCGCTCGTCTTCTCTATCCTGCACCTCTCTCCGGGCGACCCCGCACTTACTATCGCGGGCGAGCGCGCGAGCGAGGAGTTCGTCAAGCAGGTCGAAGAGAGCCTCGGCCTGAACGACCCAATCTGGGTGCAGTACGGCCGCTTTATCGCCGACGCCGCCCAGTTCCAGTTCGGAGAGTCGTTCATCATCCAGCGGAACACGACCGTTCGTGAGGTTCTGGTGAACAAGCTGCCGGTCACGCTCGAACTCGCCATCTACGGCCAGCTTATTGGCGTGTTCCTCGGCATTCCGCTGGGCATCCTCAGCGCCGTCAAGCAAGACAGCATCACGGACCACCTGACCCGTATCGGTGCGCTCGCCGGTATCAGCGTGCCAATCTTCTGGAGCGGTCCGCTTCTCATCCTGCTTTTCGCGCAGGTGCTCGGCGTGCTCCCGACGAGTGGTCGCATCTCAGTCCTCTACAACGTAGAGGCCATCCGCGTGACCGGTCTCGTCACCGTGGACACGCTCATCGCTGGAGAGTGGGACATGTTCGTCTCCGCTGTCCGGCACATGATTCTCCCGGCGTCGGTCATCGGCGTCTACTCGATGGCGCTCATCTCGCGGATGATGCGCTCGTCGATGCTGGAGGTCATCCGCCAAGACTACATTCGGACTGCCCGCGCGAAGGGCCAAGGCGCGAAGATTACGGTCCTGAAACACGGCTTCCGCAACGCAATGATTCCCGTCATCACGGTCATCGGCATCCAGTTCGGTGGCCTGCTCGGCGGTGCAGTGCTGACGGAGACGGTGTTCGCCATCGGTGGCATCGGAACGCTCCTCGTCGAGGCCATCAAGGTCGGTGACTACCCCATCGTTCAGGGGACGGTCCTGACGTTCGCGTTCCTGTTCACGCTGGTCAACCTCGGTGTGGACATCACCTACTCCATCCTTGACCCGAGGATTGAACAATGAGCACCGAAACGAAAACCACGACCGAGACGACGACGGGGACTGGCGAACGCGGCCTTATCGACCGTGTGACAGCGTCGCCGTTCGTCTCGAAGCTCCTGTCGAACCGCTTGGCGTTGGCGGGTATCGCCATCATCGTCACGATGGTGGTCGTCGCCATCTACGCGAGACTCTTCATCTCGCTCGACGCCATCACCCAGTCGCAACTGGGGACGAACCCGAACCGCGCCGCACCCAGTCTCGAGTATCTCTTCGGGACTGACGGTCAGGCGCGCAGCCTCCTCCCGCGGGTCGCCTACGGCGCGTGGTACGCGATGCTGTTCGGAACCGTCACCGTCGCGGCCTCGACCACCCTCGGTGTCGGTCTCGGCATCATCGCGGCGTACTACGGCGACGTGACGGACAACGTCATCATGCGGACGATGGACGTGCTGCTCGCGTTCCCGTCGCTCCTCTTGGCGCTCGCGCTCGTCGCCATCTTCCCGGACGACCTCGGGCTGTGGCGTGCGGTCGCCGCGCTGACGCTCGTCTACACGCCGCGGTTCGCCCGCGTCGTTCGCGGGGCGGCGCTGACCGTCCTCGAAAACGAGTACATCGACGCGACCATCGCGCTGGGCGCGACCGACCCACGTGTGCTCGTTCGGCACGTCCTGCCGAACTGTCTGGCACCGATTACGGTCCAGAGCACGCTCAACTTCGGGCTCGCCATCATCGACCTCGCGGCGCTCTCGTTCCTCGGCTTCGGTGCCGCGGCGGGGACGCCCTCGTGGGGTCTGATGCTCTCGAACGGTGTGAGCCAGGGCCTGCTGACGGGTGTCTGGTGGTGGTCGTTCTTCCCCGGGTTCTTCCTCGCACTCACCGTGCTGGGATTCAACCTCCTTGGCGACGGGATGCGTGACGCACTGGACCCGCGGATGCGGGAAGCGGTCGATTAATCGATGACTGCCGCGCCCGACCACTCGGCGGACGAACGCCCACCGCTCAGTGAACAACTGGGTGTCAGACTTCGGTTGGTCGGCACGGCGCTCGTCGCGGGCGTCGTCGTCGCCACCGTATCGGTGGTCGCCGCGACGGTGCTCTCGGACCCGACTGCGAGTGTCGAGACGGCGTTCGCGCTTGGCTCGCTCCTGTTCGGGTTCGGCTTGCTCGGGTGGTCGGGTGCGGTCGCACTCGGCCGCGGCATCGAGTCGATGCAGGAGACGCTCGACACCCAAACCGGGTGGACAGAACCCGACGCCCGTCGGGCGATGGCGCGAATTATCGGCTTCGGCCTCGGTGTGATGCTCGGAACGATGTTCGTCGGCTCCGTCGTCCTCGGACTCGCATAGCGCAATACAGCCTACTTTTGACTGCACGTTCTCGGCGAGCGTCTCACAGTGACTGCACGTTCACAGTGAGTGTGAGTCGTGTCTGCACGCTCGCAGCGGGTGTTATCTCCGCTCCGTCCGTACGACTGTCATGAACAGAAACGAGATTCGACAGGCGTGGGACGAGGTGTCTGAAACGTACGCACGAACCCGGGACCCGACCGGGTCGGACGCGGCCCTCCTCTCGGAACTCGTCGAGATGCTGCCCGAAAACCCACTCGTTGTCGACGTTGGCTGCGGCGACGGTGCTCGGACGCTCGCGAACCTCCCATCCGGAAGCGTCGGGCTAGACTTCTCTCGCCGCGGGTTGGACCTCGCCCGCGACACTGTGCCGGACGCGCGACTCGTGCAGGCGGATATGTGCTCGCTCCCGTTTCGAGACGCGTCGGTTGATGCGATTTCCGCGTACCACGCGGTCTTTCACGTCCCGCGAGAGTCGCATCCGGCAGTCTATCGGGAGTTCACCCGCGTGCTGAAACCGGGAGGGATGCTGCTAATGACGCTCCCGTCTGGGCGCTTCCAGACGGTCCGCCGTGGATGGATGGGCGGCGAGATGTTCTTCTCGGCACCGGGGCGTGCACAGACGCTTCAGCAACTCCGGGATGCGGGATTCGAAGAGGTCGAGACACGAGTCGCGGACGACCCACTCGGCAGTCAGAGTGAGTTCGTGTTTGCAACGCGCAGCGAAGCGTGAGACCGTTAGACGGCCTCGGCCTGCTGTGCCGTCCGGCGAATCTCTTCCAAGACGGAGTCGAGAGCGAGCACGTCCGAGAGGGCTTCCATCGCGCTGGAGAAGGGCACGTCCAGCGCGTAGCTGTAGTAGTTCCCGCGCGACCCGGTGCGGTTCTCTTCGGCCGAGAGGATGCCGAGCATTCGGAGGTCCGAGAGGTGGTTGTGAACCGAGCGCTGGGCGAGCGGGTCGATACCGGCGGAGTTGCACAGCCGAAGGTATTCCTGGTACAGGTCGCGCATCCGGCAGGGCGTCTCGTCGTGGGCGGCCTTCGAGACGACGGCGAGGAGCGCGAAGTGCCCGTTTTCGGTGAGTTCGCGCATCCCCTCGACGACGCGCTCCTGTTCGAGTTTCTGCCGGGCAATATCGACGTGGTCGAGCGTGATTTGTGAGTCGTCGTTGTTCTCGGCATGTTCGCCAGCGAGTCTGAGCAGGTCCAGCGCCTGCCGGGCACTCCCGCTGTCGCGGGCGGCGAGGGCCGCACAGAGGTTGAGGACACCTTCTTCGCACGCGTCTTCGGCGATAGCGACGTCGGCACGCGATTCGAGGATGTTCTGGAGTTCGGGTGCCTGGTAGGGCGGAAAGTGCAGTTCTCGCTCACAGAGTGTGTCCTGTACGCGCGGGTCGAGTTGGTCGTGGAACTTGAAGTCGTTCGAGATGCCGACGAGACCGACTTTGGCTTCTTCGAGTTTCCCGTTCGAGCGCGCCCGCGGGAGTTCGTAGAGGAGTTCGTCGCGCTCGCCGATGGAGTCGACTTCGTCGAGGACGATGAGAATCGTCCCACCCACGTCGTCTAACTCTTGGAACAACTTCTTGAAGACGGTCTGTTGTGGATAGCCGGTCGAGCTGATTTCGGCACCCGGTGGGCGAAGTTCGTTGACGAGTTCCACCGCGACCTGATACGACGAGTTGAGTGTCTTACAGTTGATAGAGATGACACTCAGGTCGACGTCGTCGTACTGAGAGACGTCTTCGAGAAGCATCTCGAGGAGAAACTCGGTTACTGCCGTCTTGCCCACGCCGGTATTCCCGTAGAGAAAGACGTTGTTCGGTTCCCACCCGTCGACGACGGGCTGGAGCGCATCCATGTACTCCGAGATTTCGTCGTCCCGCTCTTGGATGCGCTCGGGCTTGTAGGACTCCCCGAGGGCGTCCTTGTTTGTGAAGATGTTTTGTTTTCGCTCGAACCGGCGCATTGGCGTCGGGTCGTTGTGCCGTCCCCTTATTTAAAACCCCGATTTCATCTGATACATGTGAATTTGATCGGGGAGACACAGAGGACGTGTTCGGACGACAGACGGGTTCAGACGGGTGTCTGTCGGTGTTGTCTGCGAACTGTCTCTAGAAATGTTACTGAATGATGACTTAGTATGACAGACAATCAGAGAATGACTGTTTGCGAGGTTTTGTTTTCGGTTGTATTCTTTCTCGGTTCTGTTTTCTGGTCCGAACGAAGCGGAGTCGAGTGTGTCATTCCATCGGTCTGGGACAGACACACACCACTGTTGCAAGTGAAGCGTCTTCTACGAGGGTGTCTAGAAGAACAACAGTGCACACTTTCAACTAAAGCGTTGATACTTGTTGAGGTGGTGGCGGGATAGCAACTGAATTGCAGTGTCGGTTTATGACGGGAGGAGCGCTCTACGCGCCTGATTCACCTGAAACTGTGGTGGGTAAACAGTGGAACACGAATCGAGAGTTCACTTGCACTGGTGGTCTGTCCCACTACCCCCCACCCAGACACTTACTCTTCTTCACTTGCATCGGTGGTGTCTGTCTGCTCTCGATACCTCCCAACCGCCGACTGGGTTCACTTGCAATCGTGGTGTGCGATTGCCTGTTCGTCGGTTACACCGGGCTTCGGTATCGCCGCATTCACTTGCATCAGTGGTCTGTGTGGGGTGGGAGATGAGGTGGAGTGAGATGGGTGAAGTGGGATTGGGTAGGATGAGATGGGCGAGGTTGGCTGGGGTGAGGTAGGGTCGCTCGCTTCGACACACCACCAATTGGACGTTGTCGTTGTCACAGACTCACACGAATTCACCAGAAATCGGCAGACTGTCACGCCATCGAACCCTCGCCCTTTAGGCCACCGGGAGTGTGAACTCCTGTCGTGGACCGACGTGCTCTCCGTACGCTTACACTCGCCCTCCTCGCGGTGGTCGCACTCGCGGTGGTCGCTGCGACTATCGACTCGACCGTCGTTACCGAAGGTGGCTCCTCCGGGTTCGGTGCAGGACCGAGCGACGGTGCCGTTGCAGGCGAGAGCGAATCGACGGGGTTCGAGCCGCTTTCGGGGTCGAGCGGTGGATTTAGCATTCCGACACCGTGTCTCCCGTGGCTTCTCTCTCCGACAGCACTCGGACTCATCGCCGGTGTGTTTCTTCTCATCGGCGCGTACGCCTACTGGAAGTCGCGGTCGTTTCTCCCACCGATTGCGATTGGGCTGGCGCTTGGACCGCCGGTTATCCTCGTACTCGCACTCCTGACGGCGTGCCAGCGCGACTTCTCGTTTTCGTCGCGCGCATCCGACACGGTCGGAAACATCTCACTGATTCCTCCGGGTGGCGGTGGCCTCCCCGGAGGCGGTGCCGGGAGTGCGAGTAACGTCTCGCCACCGACTGCACTCTTCGGTCTCCTCCTGCTGGTCGCACTCGTCGCAGCGGTCATCATGCTCGTCACGTCTACCGGAGACTCGTCTCCGTCGGACGACGACCCAGAGATGCCCCCTGAAGATGGACATCCCGATGTTGCTGCTGTGGGGCGGGCGGCTGGAGCCGCGGCGGAACGAATCGAATCCGGCGATGCCGACGTGGAAAACGAAGTCTTCCGCGCGTGGGGTGAGATGACTGCTCTCCTCGACGTTCCGAATCGGTCGGCGGCGACGCCCGAAGAGTTCGCCACTGCGGCTGTCGACGCTGGGATGGACCGAGACGACGTCACCGAACTGACGACGTTGTTCGAAGCAGTCCGGTACGGCGGCGTCGAGGCGACTGCGGAACGCGAGCGCCGCGCCGTAGATGCACTTCGGAACATCGAAGCGACCTACGCCGACACAGACGACGCGGCCGACAACGTGGGGGCAGACCGATGATTTCGAGGCGTTCGTTCGCCGTGCTCGTCGGTGTCGTAGCGACAGTGGCTGGACTGGCGGTCGTCGTGGGCGTTCGACTGGGTCTCGGCCTCACCGACGTGTTTCTCGCTCTCGTCGCGGCGCTGGCGACGATTCAAGGGCTCCGATACGTCCAGCGACGCCGGGAAACAACAGTGCGAACGACCCAAACGAGTGACCCAGAAGTTCGCGTCGCCGTGCCGGTGCCGGGCTCCGACTTCGACGACCAACTCGTCGCAGCCACGTCGCGCCGAACGCGGTGGTCTGCTCGCGACAACATAAACGACCGTCTCGAAACGGCTGCGCGCCGCGCGCTTATCCTCCGGGATGGCCGAACGCCGGACGAGGCAGATACGCTCATCGAAACGGGTGCGTGGACCGACGACGTGGTCGCTGCTCGGTTCTTGGGTGCGGATATTCCGATTTCGTTTCGGCAGCGCCTCCGCTTTTTCGTCTCTGGGCAGACGGTGTTGACGTCTCGCGTCGCCCGAACTGTCGATGCTATCGACCGAATCGGACGTGAACCACGTTCCGGACAGGACACCCTGGATGCGACCGACCACGAACGAACACAGCGACTCGAAGCTGAGGTGGGACGATGACGCAGGGATTCGACACCGAACGATGGCACGGCGTCGAGGGGCTGGTTCTCGTCACTGCCGCCGCGGGCGTCTTCATGCGCGCTCCCCCACTGCTTCTCCTCGCGGGGTTGGGCATCGTCCTACTCGGATACATCCGAATCGCGACGCTCGACGAGGTCTCGGTTCAGGTCGAACGCGAACTCTCTGACTCGACGCCCGACGCGGACGACGAGGTAACTGTCACGTTCCGCGTCACCAACGAGGGGACGAGGACGCTATTCGACCTCAGGCTCGTCGATGGTGTGCCGCCAGCACTGGCAGTCTCAGACGGGACTGCTCGACTCGGGACCGCTCTTCGCCCGGGTGCGACTGCGTCTACCACCTACACCGTGACTGCAATCCGCGGCGAGCACACGTGGGACGAGACAGTCGTCATCGCCCGCGACCCGAGCGGGGCTCTCGAACGCAGAGAAACGCGGCACACCGAGACGACGATGCGGTGTGAACCGGAACTCGCGGCTACCGCCGACCTTCCGCTCCGGGGACTCACTTCGCAGTACACCGGTCGCGTCGAGACTGACGTCCCGGGGTCGGGCTTGGAGTTCGCGTCGATTCGCGAGTACCGCCACGGCGACCCGATTCGCCGCATCGACTGGAATCGACGCGCCCGGACGGGCGAACTCGCGACAGTCCAGTTCAGAGAAGAGCGTGCGGCGACGGTCGTACTCGTCGTCGACACCCGTTCCGAGGCGCACGTCGCGCCGACGACGGATGCCGAGACTGCGGTCGAACGCTGTGTCGATGCGGCGAGCATCGCGTTCCCGGCGCTTCTCGACAGCGGCGACAGGGTCGGTGTGGCCGCATTCGGTCCCGAGGAGTGTTGGCTGCCCCCGTCTGGTGGTGGTGACCATCGCGCCCGTGCACGCCGGCTCTTTGCTACGCACTCGGCGTTCTCACCAGCGCCCTCTGATGCGGCGTTCTTCCCTTCAATCGCGATGCGTCGGTTGCGCCGCCGACTGTCGAGTGACGCGCAGGTCATCTTCTGTTCGCCGCTGACTGACGACTACGCCGTGTCGGTTGCGCGGCGATTGGAGGCGTACGGACACGCCGTCACCGTCGTCTCTCCCGACCCAACGTCGACCGAGTCGCTCGGTGCACGCCTCGCCCGAATCGAGCGGGACCTGCGCCTCCGCGACCTTCGTCGCGCTGGCGTTCGCGTCGTCGATTGGGGTGACGAACCACTCGGTGTCTCGCTCGAACGAGCGGAGGCGGGGTGGTCGCGATGAGCGAAATCACTCGCCAGCCGACTCGGCCGGGGACCGCAATGGCACTCTCTGCGGCGGGGCTCTCGGTTCTCGTCCTCGCCGTCACGTCGCCGGCCGCGGCACTCCTCTCGCTTCTTGCGGGTGTCGTTCTCGCCGGTGGGCTCACCCGCGGGTCACGGCGCATCCTCGACGGTGCGGGGGGTATCTACGTCTTAGCACTCCTCGTCGGGGGTCTCGGAGACGCTGGCTCGGAAGTGCTCTTGCTAACTGCTATCGCGTCGATTCTCGCGTGGGATATCGCCGAAAACGCGCTCTCAGTTGGAGACCACCTCGGTCGCGAGACGGACACAACTCGCCTCGAAGTCGTCCACGCGGCAGCGACACTGGTCGTCCTCACAGTCGGCGCAGGAATGGTATTCGCTATCGGAACCGCGGCGTCGGGCGGCCAGCCCATCACGGCCGTCGTGTTGCTGTTAGTCGGTGTTATCGCGCTCGTCGCCGGGCTGCGTCGATGACACGTAGCCGAAGTCGATTCCGACGATAACACGCACCCAACTTCCCTTCGTTTGGGGGCGAGTCAGTCGAGGGTCGGAACCACGACCCGTTCGAGGACGTCGGCGACGACGTCCGACTTTTGGACGTCTTCGACCCGTGCATCCGCAGAGAGAACGAGCCTGTGGGCCAACACCGACTGCGCGACGCGTTTCACGTCGTCCGGGGTGACGAACTCACGGCCCTCGATGACGGCACGGGCGCGGGAAGCTTCGAAGAGCCGTTGTGTTCCGCGGGGTGAGACACCGACTCTGACGCGGCGGTCGGTGCGTGTCTCACGCGCGAGTTCAGCCATGTACCGAAACAGGTCGTCGTCGACGCGGACGTCCTCGGGAGCGCGGCGAATCGCGAGCACGTCCTCGCGGTCGAGGATACGTTCGATACTGGGACTCTGTGCTTCGCGGCCCGCCCGTCGGCGGAGCAGTTCGATTTCACCGTCCAGTTCGGGGTAGCCGATGGCGGACTTCACCACGAAGCGGTCTACCTGTGCTTCGGGGAGCGCGAACGTCCCTTCCTGTTCGACCGGGTTCTGTGTCGCGATGACGAAGAACGGCTCCGGGAGGGAATGCGTCTCGCCGTCGACGGTCACCTGTCCCTCTTCCATCGCTTCGAGGAGGGCCGCCTGCGTCTTCGGCGGTGCGCGGTTGATTTCGTCGGCGAGGACGACGTTCGCGAATATTGGGCCGGGTGAGAACTCGAACGACCGGTCGCGCTCGTCGTAGATGTTCGTCCCGGTCACGTCGGCGGGGAGGAGGTCCGGCGTGAACTGGATACGGGAAAACGAGAGGCCGAGCGCGGTGGCGACACTCCGCGCCGTCAGCGTCTTTCCGGTTCCGGGAACGTCTTCGAGGAGGACGTGACCGCGGGCGAGGACGCCCGTGAGAACGGTTTCGAGGAAGAATCGGTCGGCGATAACTGCCTCCGAGACGGCGTCGAGGACCTGGTCGCACGTCGTTGCCGCCGTGTCGATATCCATGTGACGACTCCGGGGCGCATGCGTCTTAGTCTCACTGGTAGCTCTCAAATCATGTTCACCTCGACCCCTGCGTCACGCCTGTCGACACCCCTCGCTGTCTCCGGAAATCGAAACGGATTAAACTATCCGGCGGATACGAGGTGATGGAAGCCGAGGTAGCCTAGCCCGGCCAAGGCGGTAGATTCGAAATCTACTGTCCATTCGGACACGTGAGTTCAAATCTCACCCTCGGCGCTTCTCGCGGACACAACATTTCGAGCGGCGCGTCTCGTCGCGCCGCGACGGCGTGTCCGCGTGTACTCCGACCTAAGATGTGAACCAGCGAGCAACGCGAAGCGTTGCGAGTGAGGTTCAAATCTCACCCTCGGCGCTTCTTCCGAACGTCACCCTGCGAGAGACCGCCGTGTCTCTCGCCCCGGATGACGAGGATGTACGACTGTCTGAGATTTTAACGAGGTCAGTCGCGCGCAGCGAAGCGAGCACGTCTGGACGTAGTTCAAATCTCACCCTCGGCGCTTCTCGCGGACACAATATTTCGAGCGGCGCGTCTCGTCGCGCCGCGACGGCGTGTCCGCATGTACATCTCACTCTCGGCGCTCAGCCCTCTCTCGAACTTCGTCACTGAGCAAATCGTCTCACAAAAGATTTGTTATTATAGTGTCACTACAGGAGATATGGAACCCGAAATTCGACAGCGCCTCGATGTCCTCATCCTGCTTATTCTCACGCTGCTCGCGTTCGAGGGATACCAACTCGCCGGTCTGGCCGGTGTGTTTGTCGCACTGCTGTTCGTCGCCGGAGTCGTTCACGTTTTCATTCCGTCAGCCACTCTCGGTTCCGTGACGCGAGGTGACTGACCGATAGAATTGTTAGTAAACCACCACGAAGACGTGTATGGGGTACTCGCTCGAACAACAGCTTAACGCGCTCGGTGTAGTAGCTGTCTCTTATACACATCTCTGATGGCGCGAGGGAGG
>NZ_AOLK01000012.1 GCF_000336755.1 Haloferax elongans ATCC BAA-1513
CCATCAGAGATGTGTATAAGAGACAGCGGTGATAGCGACGAGACGCCTCTGGATGCAGTCCGTGAGACGAACACTCTGCATTCACTTCCCAGATTCCGACCCGGACTCCCACCGTCCCCAGTGGACGAGCTCGTCCACGTCGATGCGCTCGCGCCACCCTTCTTGCTGAAGCACTGGCTCTTCAGGGAAGCCATCCTCGGGATAGCCGACGCAGAGATACGCAATCGGCTTGATGTGGTGCGGGATGTCCAGTACCTCCCGAACTTCGTGTGGGTAGAGAAATGACACCCACCCGACGCCGACGCCCTCGGCCCGGGCGGCCAACCAGAGGTTCTGCACTGCGAGACATGTCGAGTACACGTCCATCTCGCGCATCGTGTTGCGTCCGAGAACGTGCGGCGCGCCGCGGGTTGGGTCGCAGGTGACACAGATGTTCACCGGCGAGTCGGTGATACCCTCCAATTTCAACTGCCCGAAATCCGACTTCCGCGGCTCTCGATACCCCTCACGAGCGGCCGAAATCGCCCGGTCTGCGATGGACGCAATCTCCGATTTCGTCTCGTCGTCCTCGACGACGACGAAGTCCCACGGCTGCGAAAATCCGACGCTCGGAGCGTGGTGCGCGGCGTCGAGAATTCGCGCCAGCGTCTCCTTGGGAATCGGGTCGCCGCTGAACCGCCTGATGTCCCGTCGCGCATACACCGATTTGTAGACGCCAGCCCGCTCGGATGCGTCGAATCCAACCATACTTGCTATAGAACTGTCTCGATTGCATATCGGTTCTGGTACGTTTCCTGCCTCTCTCAGTACTCTCGAAAGAAGTTTCAATGAACTCTCATATTGTCGCGTATGGACCCCGTGCTCAGGCGGAGACTAGACAGTATCGTCGCGCTACTTGCTCTCATCTTCGTGGCTGTGACGTACCAGGCGGTCGGTCCGATAGGTATCCTACTGGCTCCGCTCGGGTTAGTGGGGGTACTGGTCTTCGTCTCGGTGAATTCGAACTGAACGTCGGCGACGGCAAGCGAGCACGAATAGGGCGCTGTTTTCTCCCGTCACGCCTCAGTCTCCCGATTTTCACTTTCACTCTCCTAGGATTCGATACATAACCGTTCCGGCCATTGGGGGAGGTATGAGTGCGAACGCAGCAGAGACGAACACGAGCGAAGAGGGCGGCACGCGCCGAATCAACGTGACGACTGTCCGTACCGGCCGCGTGGCCGACTTCGCGGAGACGGAACTCGGCGACGCCGCTATCGGGTTCGAGCGTCGCGGTGGCTGGACCTACCTCGTCGCAAAAGAGACGCGCTGAAACGCGTCGAATCGAAGCTTCTGCAGTAGTCTAGTCGTCAGCCGAAGCCGCAGGTTCCGAGACACCCGGTGTCGGTGCGAGCAGGCGGTCGAGCGCATCGACCATCGCCTGCACGCTCGCGCGGGTGATGTCCGCGTGCGAGGCGGCGACAGCAACGCTGCGGTCGCCGCTTGACATCGTCACTTCGACGGTCACGACGGCGTCTGTCCCGCCGGTAATCGCGTCGACGTGGTAGTCGTCCAACTGTGCGTCTGCGTTGGGACCGAGCGCTTTTCGGACTGCCTTGACCGCGGCGTCGACCGGGCCGGACCCCGTGCCGGAGGCGACACGCTCGTCGCCATCGACGCGGAGTCTGACACTCGCAGTGGGTGTGCCACCGCCGGAGGCGGCCGTGAGGTCGAGGAGTTCGACCTGTCGGTCGCGTTCGCGTCCCTGTACGTCCTCGGCGAACGCGAGCAGGTCGGCGTCGGTGACGCGCTTGCCGCGGTCGCCGAGTTCCTTCACGCGCTGGACGACGGCGGCGACTTCCTCGTCGGTCGCGTCGACACCGTGTTCTTCCAGCGCCGCTTTGACACCGGCGCGTCCGGCGTGCTTGCCGAGGACGAGACGGCGCTCACGCCCAACAGTCTCCGGTGGGTACGGTTCGTACATCGCGTCGTCTTTGAGCGTGCCATCGGTGTGGATGCCACTTTCGTGCGTAAAGGCGTTCTCGCCGACGACGGCTTTGTTCGGCGGTAAGACGACGCCCGTCGCGTGGGCGACTTTCTGTGCGAGCGCGTAGAGTTCGTCGAGTTTCACCGTCTCGACGTTATAGCAGTGGTGCAGCGCGATTGCGACCTCTTCGAGCGCGACGTTCCCGGCGCGCTCGCCGATGCCGTTGACCGTGGTGTGGACAAGGTCCGCGCCAGCGGAGAGGCTGGCGTGGACGTTCGCCATCGCGAGTCCGAGGTCGTCGTGGGTGTGCGTCGAGGTAGGTCCGAGCTCGGCGAGGCGCGAGACCACGTTGTAGGTGTGCTCGGGACTGGTGTGGCCGACCGTGTCCGCGAAACAGAAGCGGTCTGCCCCGGCGTCGTGGCTCGCCCGCGCGACGTCTTCGAGGAAGTCCGGGTCTGCCCGCGACCCGTCCTCGCCGATGACCTCGACCCAGAGGCCGTGGTCTTTCGCGTAGGTGACGAGTTCGGTGGTCGTCTCGACGACGCCGTCGCGGGTCGTTCCGACCTTCGACTCGACGTGGCGGTCGCTCGCTGGAACAACCAGCGTGATACCGTCGACGTAGCAGTCGAGCGCGAGGTCGACGTCTCCTTTGACGCCGCGTGCGAAACTCGTGACCGTCGCGTCCAGTCCGAGCGAGGTAACGCGCTTTATCGTCTCTCGCTCGCCGGGACCGGTACAGGCGCTTCCGGCCTCGATAAACCCGACTTCGGCACGGTCGAGTGCGCGTGCGATATCTGCTTTCTCGTCCGGCGACAGCGAGATGCCCGGCGCTTGCTCGCCATCGCGGAGTGTGGTGTCCAACAGTTCGACGGAATCAGAAGTAAGGGTGTGCTCAGCAGGCTCCCCGAATAGCTCGTTCACGGTAGAATCGTATCCTCGTGAGTCAGCGGAACCGTTGAATTTCACAGCCAGCCGTCTCGCGACGACTTACTCTATCCTCCGCCGGTGTGGTATCTCCCGACATGGTAGTTGTACAGATGTGTTGTCGGTTGTATAAAAGAGCGGGTTCCGACAGAAATTGGTGTCACGTTTCGAAAACCGACGGCCCGAACCCTTATTCGACTTCGACGAGGTCGCCTTCTTCCACGTCGTCTGCCGCCCCAGCAGGAAGTTCGACGATGGTGTCGGCCATGCCGAAGCCGATGCCGGTCCACGCCGAGAGCCGTTTCTTCTTGGCGACCTCGCCACCGACGAGCCAGAGGGCGTCGATGTCGAACGGGACGAACACCATGTGGAGGCTGTGGCGGTCCACGTCGTCGAAGCGGAAGACGAGCGCGTAGTCGTCCGGAATCGTGCGGCGGAACATCAGCCCGCGCGCCTTCGTGAGGAACGAATCTGCCGTCTCGACGTCCGAGGCGAGCGTCGTGTGGTCTCCATTCCGTCGGTGGACGAGTTTCACGGCCGCGGATTCGGTGGGATTCGTGATGAAACCTCCGCCGCGACACCCCAAAACGACCCAGCGAGAGCGACGCTTCTCTGCCACTGACCCATCGAGAGCAACGTTTACCCTGCCACCGACCCGACGCCGGGTATGGAGCGGACGCCGACCGGAACCCCCGTCGGAGTCGACGACCCCTACGACCACGCCGGCCGATGCGACCACCTGACTGGCGACGGTGCGTGCCGACTCGCCCGCGAGTACGCCGACCGCGACCCCAAGTTCGCACGCGAGCGCGCACGCGAGAACTACGACTGCATCGCCGCCGCGGAGGGCTGTGCCTTCCGTGACTGCCCGCACTACGCATCGACCACCTCGGGCCGCGAGTGCACTCGGTGTGGACTCGAAGAGGTTCGGATGGCGCACGACTCGACAGCCCAGCCACTCCTCGAAGAGCACCATCTCTCCTACGGGAGCGGCGCGAGTGCCTCGCACGCAGACGGTGAAGGCCCGTCTCACGAGATTACCGTCGCGCTCTGCCGGTGGTGTCACACGAAAGTCCACAAGTCTTTCGCGCGCGTTGACGACGACGCCTCGCCCGACCCGGAGGCCATCGCTGCACGTGAAGCCCGCCGAACAAAAGAGCAATCGGAGTTGGGTTTTCAGTCGGCGCGTGACCGCGCCAGCGACAGATAGGAATCGGTGAATGTGCCAATTCGATGCACGGATACGCTCATCTCGGCCAGTCTTCGATTCACTTTTACGCACGGTAGTCCAACCCGGCACATGACCCGCATCGTCGTCATCGACAACCACGGGCAGTTCACCCACCTCGAACGGCGCGCACTCCGTGACCTCGGCGTCGACACCGAACTCGTCGACAACGACACGGACCCGAACGACATCGACGCAGACGGCATCGTCCTCTCCGGCGGCCCCGACATGGACCGTATCGGTCGCAGTCCCGATTATCTCGACCTCGACGTTCCCGTCCTCGGTATCTGTCTCGGCATGCAGATTCTCGCCGAAGAACTCGGTGGCCGCGTCGGTGGCGGCGACTACGGCGGCTACGCCGACGTCGACGTAGAGATTCTCGACGACGACGACCCACTTATCGGCTCTCTCGCACCCGAGACTCGCGTCTGGGCCAGCCACGCCGACGAAGTCAAGGAAGTCCCCGAGGGCTTCACCCACACGGGCACGAGCGACGTGTGTACCATCGAAGCGATGAGCGACACCGAGCGCAACCTCTACGGCGTCCAGTGGCACCCCGAAGTCGCCCACACCGACGAAGGTGAGGAAGTCTTCGAGAACTTCATCGACATCTGCGAACAGTAAGAAATCTGACTACTCGGTTCTGCTGACTTTCACCTGAACCCGACGCCGTCCGATTTCGGACAGTGTCTCTCATCGTCGTTTCTCTGAGACAAGCCGAGACATTTACCGCCTTCCACCCTGTCTGTTCGAAAAATGACCTCCACGCAGAGCGACCTCGCTGGGTTGTCGCGGTTCATCTTCCGCGCACCCAACTGGTATACGAGTCTCGGCTTCGCCCTGCTCGTCGCTGCGATGGCGGGTGTTGCGGCGTTCGACTCCGGTGACCTCGCCGGGTCGTGGCGAGGACTCTTCTTCCTCGGGCGGGACGCGTGGGAAGGAATCTTCTTCATCGGCATTCCCACCGTCGTCGCGGCGTTCGGAACTACGGGCGTCGACCGATTCGTCGGCGGAAAACTCACGCACAATCGCTCGTCGCTCCTCGCACTGGCGGGCGAAGTCATCATCGTCACGGTCGTCACGCTGGCGGCTATCGTGTCCGTCGGGACCGGTCTCGGCCAGCGGTTCGTCTTCGACGCGCTCGTCGTGGCCCTCGCATCGGTGTTCGCCTTCCGTCTCCTCATCATCATGGCGGTGTCGCGGTCGTCCCTGCTCATCGCCGCGGTTCCCGCGAGCATCCAGACGCTCACCGCCGCGGCGCTCCTGTTCGTCTACAGCGGGACGCTTCGCTTCTTCGAAGTCGGCGGCCCACTCCTCGAAGCGTACCTGATGCCGTATCTCGCGCGCCCATCGCGCGCCCCGCCGGAACTCTCGGTCATCGCCCTCAGTCACTTCCAACTGCTGGTGATATCGTGTGTTATCTACGCGCTGGCCGTCTACGCGTTCCTCCGCGTCGTCGACCGACCGTGGCGTCGCAGCCTCGGCGTTTCGGTCCTCGACTTCATCCGCGGCTTCATCGGCCACGTCGCCGAGGGGACCCGCGAGTTAGAGGACTTCTTCCAACAACTCGGACAGGAGGCTATCGTCCCTGTGACGGTCCTCTCGTTCCGGCGAGACGACGGCACCGAGAAGGCCCGATTCGTCTTGCCGATGATTCACCCCGGACCGATGGGCGAAATCGGCGGTGGGAACTTTCCCGAACGCGTTGCTCGCCGCTCAGAAGGACTGGCGTTCCCACCTCACGCGACCGCCGGACACGACTTCAACCTCGTAACCGAGCGCGAAGTCGACGTGGTGCTCGACGCCATCGACTGTGCTGCCGACGACATCGAGTACACGTCCGAAGCGACACAGAGCGTCCGCGTCGAGTCTGGTGATTCGAAGATGCTCGGGCAGTCGTTCGGCGACGACGCCGTCCTCGTCTCGACGTACGCTCCGCTTTTCGCCGACGACGTCGAGTACGCGGTCGGTCTCTCGGCGGCCGCTGAAGCCCGAACGACCGGCCTCGACGACGTGCTCTTAGTCGACGCTCACAACTGCAACAACGGACTTTCCGGTCCCGACCTCGGCCACGTCACGCCGGGCAGCAAGCGTTCGTTCGACATGATATCCGCGGCGGGACTTGCAGGCGAACGACTCACTGAGGCAAATCGAGGGTCGCTTTCGATGGGGACCGCGTGGGAGGAGACCGACTGGGTTCCCCGCGAGGGAATCGGCCCGCTCGGCATTCGCGTGGCTGTCACCCGAGTCGACGGGCAGACGACGGCCTACGTCCTCATCGACGGCAACAACATGGAACCGGGACTCCGTGACCGTATCGTCGACGCGCTCACGACGGCCGACGGCCACGTCGACGTGGCCGAAGTGATGACGACGGACACGCATATCGTCAACACCGTCGAAGCCGAAAATCAGGTCGGCTCAGTCATCGACCAGGACGAACTCCTCGCGACCATCGAACGCCTCACCGACGCGGCGCTCGACGACTGCGAACCGGTCACAGCGGGGATGGCTACCCGGCGCGCAGAAGTGACTATCTTCGGCAATGACCGAACCGAAACACTCGCCAGCCACGCCAACGCCGTCGTCTCCATGGGTGGGGCGCTTGCGCTGGCGGTCATCCTCGCTGCGATGGCTGTCAGTCTTCTCGTGTTCTTCCTCGCATAGCCACTCGGCGAGTGAGGTGCGTGACGAAAAGCGGCCCGTCACGTCACTTCAGTTTGAGTGTCCGAACTTCGATAGCGCCACAACTCGGACAGACGCGTCGGTAGTCGATTCGGTTGCCTGTCGTCTTCGCGGACCACTCACCGTCTTCGTCTACGAACCCGCACTTCGAGCACTCGCGGTCGGCGTCGGTGTAGTGGTCGCGCAGTCGGTCTAACGCTGTCGTCCCTCTCCGTGTCCGCCTGGTTGACATGCGTTAACTTATGACATTAAGTGGTATAGGTGTACCGCCGGACACTGAAGATAGTTAATACTCACAGCAACGTTGGACAGGCCGACGCCGTGACGGACGGAGCGCCCGCTCCGCTCAGCGGTCGGCGAGTCACGGGGGGTGCCCGCGAGAACCCTATTCGTCTTCAGCGGCCGCGAACAGTTCGTCCACGGCTTCCTGCGCTGTCTTGGCCGCCTCGTCGGCGACCGCGGCAGCGTTCTCGGCGTCGTCGGGTGCGTTGATGTACACGTCGACGTCGAGCACGCCATCTTCGAACGTCACGGTGACGTCGAAGTCTTTGACGCGGGATTGTTTGAACCGGTCGAAGATGAGGCCTTCAGCCGCCTCTGCGGCGGTTTCGACGACCTCTTCGTCGCTCGGCTGTGGCATTTACGCGCCGCCGGGGCCCATCGGGCCAGCGCCGCCGCCCTGCAGCATCTGCTGGAGTTCTTCCTGCAGACTCTCGAATTTGTCCTGCACGCGCGTCTCCTGCTTCGTGAGCTGTTCGACGCGGACTTCGAGGCTGTCGACCTTCTCTTCGAGGTCGTCTTTCGCTTCGTCGTACTCGGCTTCGACGAGGAGTTCGCCGACTTCGCGGTACATCTTCGTGTCCGCGTCGATGTCTTCGAGGGTCTCCAGTGCCGTCTTCGCCTCGTTGAGCGCAGTCTCGGAGGACTGCTTCTGCTCAGCGACGTTCTGGGCGGTTTCCTGAAGGTTCTGAAGTTCTTCGAGCTTCTCCTGCGCTTCCGGCGGCAGACTTCCCTGCATACCCGAACCGACGGGCCGCCGGCCCTAAAACACCCGCGGTCTCCTACGCGAGTTGGCCGCGGTCTGTCGCGGCGTCGAAAACAGTCTCTGCGGCCTCCACGAGGCGAACCCACGTGTTGACGCCGGCACGGAGGGCGACGAGGTCGTCGGCTTCGATGGTGACGACGACTGTCTTGCCCTCGCGGTGGACGCTCGCGCCCGAGCGAGCGTCGTCTATCTCGCCGACTTCGACCGCGATGCTTTGCTCGACGATGCGTGCGCGCCGCTCGTCGGGGTAGTCGAATTCGAGAGCAGCGCAATGCGCTGTGCGCACGTTACTCGACGGCGACTTCTTTCACGTTGGGGGACCGCTCCTTCAGGAGGACGCGGTGCCCACAGTACGGACAGCGTACGCCACCGAACTCGTCCAGTTCGACGTCGCGTTTACACCGGGAACACTTGTAGCTCATTGGTAGTGTGAGGAATCGAGGCTGCTGCGGCGTTATTCGTCCTCGCCGGTCAGCGCGGCGCGGATGGAACGACGAACCTGCTTGCCTGCGGGGGTCTCGGGGCGGTAGGAACCGCCGGTGAAGACCTCACCGGTCTCTTCGTTCTTCCAGATGCCAGTTCCAACGCGAGTGACGTCGTCGCCGTCGACCTTGGAATTTCGCATCTCTGCTTCGATTTCCTTGACGCGGCGGCGGGCGACGCGGCCGTACCGTGCGCCAAAGCGCCCGGCACTTCCGACGGACCGTGCCTTATTCTCGGCCATAGTACCGCCTACTACCCCAGCGGCATGGATAAACCCTACGAGTCGAGTCGGCGATGTCGCCGCCCTGTGTGGGACGACATCGCTCGTCGTCCCTGACACGCTCGCGCGTTATTCGTCCTGTAACTCCGCCTCGCGGAGCGCGTCGTTCAGGTCGTCCCTGACGCGCTCGCCCGTCTCCCGGTCCATCGCGGTCGTCACGATACGGTTTTCCTGCACGCTCGACCCATCGCGGAGGAGCAAGCGAACGTTGCCGTTGTTGTCGGCGCGGGTGACCTTCGCCCGGAGCCCCGACTGCGACCCCTTTCCGCCGGCGTCGATAGGGCCGGGGATGACCTTCTTGACGTGCGGATGTCCGGCGACGACGCCAATCGCGCGGCGACCCTTCCGGTCGCCGATAAGCGTCGTGTGACTCCCACCGAGTTTTTCGGCGGGTGGGATATCGACGACTTCCAGCGCCCGTTCGCCCCGTCTCTCGAGGACGGCAGCCACGGGGTCGTCGTCGGCGACGCGGTAGAATTCGTAGTGGAGTTGCGCCCGCGTCTCGCGAAGCGGGTCGCGCTCGCCAGCGGCGTAGACCGTCTCGGGGCGCTTTCGGCGAATCTCGTCGGCGACGAGCCCGGCGAAGTTCCGCAGTTGGACGACCTTCGTCTCGTCGCCGGACTCCGGAATCGTCGTCACGGTGGTCTCGCCGACGACGTCGTCTTCGTCGAGATACGTCAGCGTCGCTCGGTCGGCTTCGAAGACGGCGACCACGGCGTCGCAGTTGGCGGTGTTGCAGGTGAGACAGTAGTCTCCCGGTTTCGCTAACGGCGTTCCACACCGCCGACAGTGCATAAATCCCCCTCGGGCGTGCGTCTACAAAAGGTCGTTTATACATTGACCGCCCCTTCGTGTTCTGCACATCGACCGGCCCCTCATCTCTCCTCGCTCGACTGACACGGTGGCGAAAACTATTGGTTCCCCGTCCGTGAGGCACGCGTATGCAGGGTCTACACCGGGGGGCTCTTCTCGCGTCTCTCCTCCCGCTCGCCTTGGTCGGTCTCGTCGGCTTGTTCGCCCTCGCCCTCGACCCCGAAGCGACGATTCGGCTCGCCACCGAACTGGCGAATCAGTTGCTGGCACTGGCACGCGCAGTCGCCTCGTATCTCCGTCGGGCGGCTCCCATCTCGACTGGCCTGTTCGCCCTCTTCGCGTGGCTCACCGCCAGCACCTTCAGCGCGTTCTTCGTCCACCGCGACCACGGTGATACGCGCACGATGGCCGAACTCGCTTTCGCCCTCGTCGCGTCGGCGACCGTTCCGCTCGTCGCGGTCTTCGCCCGCGACCGTCCCGTGGTGGTCGTCGGAACGGGTGTCATCCTCCTCGCGGCCGCAGGAGCCGTCTTCGCAGGCCGGTCCAACACGGAAGGCGTCGTCACCGGTTCGCTGTACGCAGTCGCCCCTATTGCAGTCGGCGGGGCTGTCGCGTACCTCTTCGTCAGCCCGTCGGTCGCACAGATTGCGACGCTCGCACTCCCGCTGGCTGTCGGCTACTCTCTCGGCGTCGCTAGCGCGCACGGCCGCCCGACTGCGGGCGCGTTCGTCTCCACGCTCGCGTTCGCCATCCCGGCGTGGACGTACTTCCCACCCGCCGCAGAGGCTTCGAGCTTCCAACTCGGGACCGTCGGATTAGCAGTCGGCTTTGCCATCGCTGCGGTCCTCTTGTCGCTCCCGTTTGCTGCCATCGGCTACGCGACGACGCGAACGACGAAAGCAACGAAAGCGCCCCCGAACGCGTCAGCAGCGGCAGACGAATAACTCGAAAAAGAGCGCCTCAGAGGTCGAGTGGTCCGGCCTTCAGATACTCGCGCATCACGGCCGTCGCGTACGACCCGTGTGGGAGGCCGAAGTCGAAGACCAAGCTCTCGTCTTCGACCGTCAGGTCCGTGCGGACGAGAATCGCCCGGCGCGTCCCGGTCGAACGGAAGTTCCCGGGGAGGTCGAAGTCGGCGGGTTCGAGGTCGAGGTCGTCGAGAACCTCGCGTTCGATGTCTCCTTGCTCACCCTCGGCGAGTTCCGTCTCGGTGCCGACGAGGGGTGCCGTGACGAACGCCCGGCCGCGCTCGATGTGACGGGCCATCACGTCGACCCGGCGGCCGGTGGCCGACTGGAGACGGCTCACGTCTGGAATCTCGATTCCGTCGGGGGCGTCGCGGTCGGCGAAAGCCACAACGTCTCCCTCGATTGGTCTGTCAAAGGGGAGGCCGCGTTCGAGTCGCTCGGAGAGAATTTGATTGAAGACGTACGACTGCGCGGCGTTGACGAACAGGCGCTGGAGGTTCGATGGCACCGATTCGAGCGCGTTGCGCCAGTCGTCGTCGGTCTCTGCGCCGTCTTCTGCGAGTCGGTGGAGCATGCCGCGCTCGTAGCCGAGATAGCCCGGAATCGCGTCGAGCGCGCGGTGCCAATCCGGGTCGGACGACGCTGCTTCCTCGTCGACGATGGCCCGGCCGTCCTGTGTCTCCTCGGGTTCGTCTTCGGTCGGGCCGCCGCAGTATGCGAGGACAGCCTCGCGCCACTCGCCGCGGACGACGTGCAGGCCGACTGTGTGGGTGATAGGCCGAATACTGCCGAATCGCTGGTGGCCGAAGTAGTTGGGGACGCCGACCATGTCGTCGCGACCGCCGAATTCGCGGAGTGAGTCGGTGATGTCCGCGACGTTCTCGGGGTGGTCTGGGTTGCGGACGCGGATACGGAAGTGGTTGCCCGCGAGGTCGCCGAAATCGAGGGTGCGCCCGAGTCGGCCGACGACTTCGATATCCGCGTTTCGAACCTCGGGCACGTCGTCGGCGTCGCCGCCGTGGACCGTGAATAGCTGCGTCGTGACTGCGTGTTTGTCCTTCGTGCCCGCCCACGAGACGCGCTCTCTGCTGACGCCGAGTTCGTCCGAGAGGTGGCCCGCGAAGTCGTTGGTGTCCCAGCCGCGGAGGGTGACGCGGAGGACGAGATTCGGGAAGTCGCCGGTCGGTGCGTCCGCCGGGCGAATGTTCAGCGAGTCGAGTTCGACTTCTCGGACGCCGAAGTCCTCGGGTTCGACGCGGAGCACGCCGCCGATGCCGTCAGCGTCACTCACGTAGTGGTCGATACCGACCGTCTGCTCTGTGGGGTGCGCCTCGCGCATCAGTACAGAGAGAGGTCGCCAGTGACGCGGTCGATGATGTCGTCGTCGCCCGGCCCGATTGCCAGCGCCGTCACCGTGCCCGGTTCGAGTTGGGTGTGACCGGCGTCGCGGATGATAGCGTGCGGGATACCTTCGTGTTCGGCCTTCGAGGCGAGTTCGAACAGTTTCGATTCGCCGTTCGCCTTGAGGACGACCTTCTTCTGTCCTTCACCTTTCCAGCGCTTTCGCGTCCGTGAGTCCGTGTCCTCGTAGGCAGACAGCGACGCGTGTGCGACCTGCGCGGCGAGTTTCCCCTCGCCCATGCCGATGTCGGCTCGTGCGACGATGGCCTGTTTCATGCGCCCTACTCCCCGCCGACGCGGTAAATGTCCTCCCATCGCTGAGCCGTGCAGACACGCTGTCTCCCACCTTCGGGTCAAAAGAATCTTACCTGACACTACCCACGTTCAGTCGATGACTGGTCCCCGAACACCCCTCCTCAAGCCGCGCGAATACTTCGCGTCGAAGACACCACCGCTCGACCTCGGCAAGGCAGTCGTCGCCGTCGCGGTCGTCACGCTCGTCCTCGCTGCCGGTATCGGCGGTATCCTCTGGACGTTCACACACCAACTCGACCAACAGATCACGGTCGACAACCCGGAACACCACCCCGAGTGGGCGTGCGAGAAGTACGAAGACGGCGGCCCGTTCGATGACATGTCTTCGCCCGAGGGATGCGACCCGGCAGTCTCCGAGCAGATTCAACGACCGCTGGGCGAACTCGTCTGGGAAGAGTTCTCGTGGGTTCCGTGGGCCACGCTGGTGCTCGTCCCACTCGTGTGGCTCGTCGAGGGTTCGATGCTTCACGTCGGAAGCTCGCTCGTCGGCGGTGAAGGCCGATTCACTGATTCGCTCGCTGTGGCCGGATGGGGGATGGTCCCGACGGTCGGTCGCATACTCGCCGTGGGGGTGTTCATCACGTACCAGTTCAGAAATCTATCGCTCCCATCGGACCCCGAAGGGGCGACTCAGGCGATTCAGGCGTCACTGAGCGGTCTCGACCTCGTCTCCGGAGCCATCATGCTCGTCGTCGTCGCGTGGGCGACGTACATTCGAACCTATGGCCTCGCCCGCGCCCGAGACCTGTCTGTGGAGAATGCAGCCGTCGTCACTGTCGGATTGTCGCTTGTTGGCCTTCTCTTCGAGTTCATGTGACCAACAGCACCTCTCGACACTCGACTCGATAGTCGTGTCACATCATCTATGCCGCCGAAACGAGAGGATGGATTTACCTACGTACGTCGCGCTCATTCGAGCATGATACTCTCCGACGCCGACATCCTCGCTCGCCTTGAAGTGGGGGACCTCGTAATCGACCCGCTCGACGACATCGACATGCAGGTCCAGCCGGCGAGTGTGGACCTCCGACTGGGGACGGAGTTCCTGGAGTTCCAGCGAACGAACATCTCGTGTATCCACCCGAACCGCGAAGACGAAGTCTCGACCTACGTCGACGAGACCTACGTCGAGGAAGGCGACGACTTCATCCTCCATCCGGGTGACTTCGTGCTCGGAACGACCAAAGAGCGCGTCGAGATTCCCGACGACCTGCTCGCGACGGTCGAAGGCCGGTCGTCGCTCGGCCGCCTCGCCATCGTCATCCACGCGACTGCCGGTATCGTCGACCCCGGCTACGAGGGACAGATTACGCTCGAACTGTCGAACCTCGGCTCCGCGCCCGTCGCGCTCACGCCAGGAATGCGCATCTCGCAACTCGTGTTCACGGAGATGAAGTCGCCCGCCGACCGGCCCTACGGTGCTGAACGTGGGTCGAAGTATCAGGGCCAGCGCGGCCCGCAGGCGTCGCGTATCGGCTCTGACCCCGAGTTCGGAGACACGGAAAAATGAAATTCATCGAAGAGCTCGTCGTCGACGAATTCCTCCCGACGTTCCGCGCGTTGCTCGCAGAGGACCTCCGCGACCGCGGGTTTACCCAGTCTGAGGTGGCAGACGCGCTCGGTATCAGCCAGAGCGCCGTCTCGAAGTACGCCCACGGCGAGGTCAACGTGAACGCCCGCGTCGCGGACGACACGCGCGTTCGCGAACTGGTCGACAGAGTCGGCGAGGGACTCGCGACCGGCGACATGACGCCCGTGCAAGCCCTGGTCGAAGCCGAGGTTCTCATCCGGCAACTCGAAGAGGCGGACCTCCTCTCTGACCTCCACGAAGAGGCGATGCCCGAACTGGCCTCGTACGACGGCTTCCACAACATCCACGACCCCGAGAGCCACCTGCGGACGGTCGAGCAGGTTCGCTCGTCGGTTCGGCGGGGGCTTCGAAAGCTCACCAACACCTCCGGTTTCGCGGGCCTTATCCCGAACGTCGGGTCGAACCTGGTGGAGTCGCTACCGGACGCCGAGGGCATCGACGACATCGCTGGCATCCCGGGCCGCATCTTCGACGTGAAGGGACAGGCGACCGTTCCGGGCGAACCGGAGTTCGGCGTCAGCGAACACGTCGCGTCCGTGCTCCTGTCGGCCCGCGCCGCCGGTGCCGACGTGAACGCCGGTCTCAACATCGTCTACGACGCCGGTGTCGTCGAGGAACTCGAAGCCGCTGGCTACGAATGTATCGAGTTCGATGCAGACGCCCCCACGGACCCGGTTCGCGCCGTGCTCGAAGCCCGTGACGACGACCTCCCGGAGACGTTCGTCGTCTACCAGACCGGGAGCTACGGCATCGAACCGATTACCTACGTCCTCGGCCCCGACGCACCGACTGTTGCCGACGCGGTTCGCGTGCTGCTCTGAGGGACGATGGCTCCCGACACCGCGGCCGAACAGTCTACTGACTCGAACGCCCGCTCGCCAGCGACTATCGCCCAATCGTTCTACACTCGCTGGGCACGCCTCTACGACACGCTCGCCCGCCGAGCGCCGGGTGTCGGGACCGTTCGCTCCGAGGCAGCAGACGCTCTCGACCTCTCGCCCGGCGACACGGTGGTCGAGATGGGCTGTGGAACCGGTGCGAACCTCCCGTACCTCGCCGAGCGCGTCGGCACCGACGGAACCGTCGTCGGCGTCGATTTCTCACCCGGCGTCCTCGACGTAGCTCGCGAGCGCGTGCGCGACTACCCGAACGTCCACCTCGTCCGCGCCGACGCGACCCAGCCACCTCTCGCCGACCCGGACGCGATTCTCGCGACGTTCGTCTCGGGGATGTTCGACGACCCCGCAGCAGTCGTCTCGTCGTGGGCCGACCTCGTCGGACCGGGCGGGCGGCTCTGTCTCGTCGACCTCGCGGAGACGACGGACTCGACGTGGCGGGTGCTCAATCCAGTGTTTCGAGCACTCGTTCGTATCACTGCACCGCCCGGCACGCGGACGATGCGCGGGTCGCCGACTGCGATGCTCGATGAACGACTCGTTTCTGCGCACCGGTCGCTGGAATCTCGATGTCGGGTGACACACCGGGCGACGCACGTGTTTGGATTCGCGCGCGTCAGGGCGGGCGTCGTCGAGTGAGTTGCCCCGCAGTCACGCTTCGTTCGTGATCACGCTTCGTTCGTGAACACGAGCATGTAGGAGTGGTCGTAGCCGTAGCCGAACGTCCCGTCCGGCGCATCGTCTCCCTCCCACGAGACGACGACTTCGCCGTCGAAGTGGAACACGTTCGAGATGCGCTCTGCGACGTCCCACGCCAGCGGCGTCACTCGGCCTTCGTGTTTCATGTTCGCGACGTCCACGACAAGGTGCCCTTCGGGAGCTATCACGCCTTCGAGGTTGGAAAACGCCGTCTCGATGTCGTCGAGATACGCGTCGTACGAACTCTCGCCCGCGTAGTTCTCGAAGGGGTTGCGGTCGTCGGTCTGTTCCATGAACGGCGGCGACGTGAAACACATCTCGCAGGTGGGGACCCACGACGGGTCGAAGTCGAGGACGTCGCCCTCGCGGACGTTCGTTGGTGTCGAGAGTCGTTCGCGGATGTATGCGACACGCTCAGGTTCGTATTCGAGACCGAACGGGATTCGGTCGAGCCGCTCGGCTTCGATGAGTGTCGTTCCGTACCCTGCGAAGATGTCGATAACGGCGTCTCCGGGGTCGGTGTACGTCTGGAGAACGTGTTCCACGAGCGCGTTTGGCGTCCGAAAGTCGCTCGTGTGAGGTGGGGGCAACTCCTCGTCGTGTGCGTATTCGAACGAGAGCGCGGTTTTCATGTCAGAGGCACGTTCCGAGGCTGTCATGTTGAATCCCCGGGGTCCGCGCTCTCGGTTTTGGGAGACGGGTTTCGAGTGTCGGTTAGTCGTCGGCAGCAGCGGGGCCGCTAATGGTCACTTCGGGCGCGTCACGGCCGAGTTCGTCGAGGCAGGACTGCGCCGCCTGCTTACCGGACAGGAGCATGGCACCGAAGGTCGGACCCATGCGCGGGAGGTGGTGAGCCGTGGCGACGGCCATACCGGAGGCGACGACGCCGGGGTGGACGACGCCCGTCTGCTCGACGATGTTGTCTTCGCTCTCGGAGACCCACATCGAGTCGTGGCCGGGCGAGTCGTGGCCGGGTGCGCCGTACTCGCCGTCGCTCGTCTTGTCCATGCCCGTGTTGTGCTCTTTGGCGTGCTCGATACCGCTCACGTCGAGGACGCCGCGCTCGGAGAGCTTCGAGAGGACGACGGCGTCGTGGCCCGTCGCGTCGAGGACGAGGTCGGATTCGACGGCGATGGGGTCGACACAGGTGAGTTCGCGCGGGAGGGCGTGGACCGGCGTCCAGTTCATGACGATGCCGCCGACGCGGTCGTCTTCGCGGAGGACGACGTCGGTGAACTCGGTCATGTTCTGGATTTCGGCACCGGCGTCACAGGCGGCCTTGATGAGCGCGGAACAGGCGTGCGGGCCGTCTGCGACGTAGAGTCCGTCGGCCTCGTCGCTTTCTTCGTACGGAACGTCGAGTTCGTCGAGAACTTCGTGAGCGGGGCTGCGGACGGTGATCTTGTTCATCAGGAACCCCCCGAGCCAGAAGCCGCCGCCGAGGTAGTTGTTCTTCTCGACGATGGTTACGTCGACGTCGCGTTCCGCCAGTTCCTTCGCTGCGACGAGACCCGAGGGACCGCCGCCGACGATGATAACCTCGGTGTCCGTTCGCTCGCGGAACTCCTCCATCCACGAATCGGAGATTGCGCGAGTGACCTGTGCTTCTGTCGCGTCGGTGAATCCATCGAACGACATACTACCTAGTGATATTACTTAGTAGTAAAACGTTTCGACACGCACACTTCTCCGTCGAGATACGGCAAAACCCCCGTAGACCCCGGTTACATCCATGTCGCCTGCCTCTTTTTGTTGGCGAGGTCCGTACGATGTGTCAATGCCTGTATCAGAGGTGGCAGTCGCATGAACATGCTCTACGACGGTGAGTGGCGAACCGACGAGTTCGTCGCCAACAACGAAGACGGCGAGTTCGAGCGACAGACCACGACGTTCCGAAACTGGGTCGGCGAGGACGAGCGGTTCCCCGTCGAATCAGGTCGGTACCATCTGTACATCTGTCGCGCCTGTCCGTGGGCACACCGCACTGCGATGACGCGCGCACTCATGGGACTCGAAGACGTCATCTCCCTCTCGCTCGTCGACCCAGTGCGCATCGACGACGGGTGGGAGTTCTCCGAGGAGAACCCCGACCCCCTCTACGGCGAGGAGTTCCTGCGCGATATCTACCTTCGTGCCGACGACGAGTTCACCGGCCGCGTCACGGTCCCAGTGCTGTGGGACAAAGAACGCGAGACCATCGTCAACAACGAGTCGCGCGAGATAATGCGAATGCTGACGACCGCGTTTTCGGACCTCGCCACGACCGACATCGACTTGCTTCCCGAGGGGTCCGAAGACGAGGTTGACCGCCTCATCGACGAGATTTACGAGCCAATAAACAACGGCGTCTATCGCGCCGGATTCGCGACGACGCAGGAAGCCTACGAAAACGCCGTCACCGAACTGTTCGACGCGCTGGACCACTGGGACGACGTGCTCGCAGACCAGCGATACCTCGCCGGCGACACGCTCACCGAGGCCGATATCGCGATGTTCGTGACGCTGATTCGCTTCGACCACGTCTACCACACACACTTCAAGTGCAACAAGAAGGCCATCCACGAGTACGACAACCTCTGGAACTACACGAAGGAACTCTATCAGTTGCCCGGCGTCGAACAGACGGTCAACATGGACCACATCGTTCGCCACTACTTCGTCAGCCACGGCGACATCAACCCCAAGCGTATCTACGGGGTCGGCCCGGACCTCGATTTCACCGCGCCGCACGACCGGGACCGCCTCGACGCCGACCTCCCGCCGGCTATCGCTGCTGACGACTAAGCACGGCACCGACTCCGTTTTCGCTTCTCTCTCCCCCGCGACGAATACTTCCGGTCTCCAGCGCTAGGTGTTCACATGGCCGGTCGAATAGCCCAGCTTCGAAATCGACTCGAACCGCCACCCCGAGCGGTGGACTGGTCGATTCTCGTACTCGTGGTGTTCGAGACGCTCTCCGGCGTCCTCAGCCTCGGCGCTGGCCATCCCGCGAACGCTCTCCTCTTCGTCACCCACGGTGTTGCTGGCCTCTCGCTCGTCGCCCTCGTCGGGTTCAAACTCTATCGCGTCCGCCACCGCGTCCTCGACTCGCGCCTCCACGACCGAACGACGGCCATCTCTGTCCTGCTCGCCATCGTCGCGCTCGCGGCACTCGGAACCGGAATCGCGTGGGTTGCGGGCGTCGAGATTCGGGTCGGCTTCTGGACGCTCCTCAACGTCCACATCGGCTTCGGCCTCCTCGTGATTCCGATTCTCCTCGTCCATCTCCGGTCGCGGTTTCACACGCCGAGCAGAGCCGACTTCGAGGGCCGTCGCCGGGCGCTCCAGTACGGGGCGCTCCTCGTCTTCGGTGCGGCCGCATACCGAGCGACCGAAATCGCCGGGACTGTCCAAGGGACGACACGGCGATTCACCGGGTCGCGCCCGCTCCCGGAGGGGTCTGGAAACGCCTCATTCCCGGTCACGAGTTGGGTCGCCGACGACCCGGACCCTATCGACCCGGACAGGTGGTCGCTTTCGGTCGTCGGTCTCGTTTCCGACCCACTCGAATTCGGCGTCTCCGACCTTGACCCCGACGAGACGCAGTCGGTCCTCCTCGACTGCACGAGTGGCTGGTACACAGAACAGGACTGGACTGGGATTCGCCTCGGCGACCTGCTCGATTCGGCCGGAGTCGAGGAGGCTGCCCGCTGGGTCACGATTCGGTCGGTGACGGGCTATCGGTGGTCGTTCCCCATCGCGGAAGCCCGCGAGATGCTGCTTGCGACTCGCGTCGGCGACGAACCACTCTCCCACGGCCACGGTGCACCGCTTCGACTCGTCGCCCCGAATCGGCGCGGCTTCCAGTGGGTCAAGTGGATAGCAACAATCGAGGTGCGGCGGCGACGCGACCCGGCACAGTGGGTGGCAGTGCTGGTGAGTGGGTTTAGCTGAAGTCGCTCTGCTGAATCTCTAAATGGCCAAGTGTCAAATCAGTCACTGTCTCCCACAGAGCATGAACACGACTTTCGAACTCGTTCCGTTCCACGAGGACGCTGCTGTTGCAGTCGCGCTTGGAACACTACTTATTCAGCGGGGCTCGGTTGACCCAACACCACTTGCTGAAATTGCCCGTGAGTTCGATATAGACCCAGACCAACTGACGGTAGCTGCCATCAAACTTGGTGTGGAAGACGAGATTCTAGATGACGTGGCGGTCCCAGAAGGTGAGCAAATCAGCCAGCGGTCTCCGCCTGAATTCCTTGCCTCGAAAGGCTCAGTAACACGAGAATACGGCGGTCTGCGTGACCCTGGTCCGGGTGAGTCAACCACGAGAACGAACGAGATGTCGTTCCAGAGTTGGCTTCTCGTCGAAGCGACAAAGTCGGCGAGGGAGACCGTCAACCAACTGTTGTCCGACCATTTCGGTGATGAAGCAGCGGTTGTGCGGGCTGGTACACAGGCCGCTATCGGAACGGCAGCGTTCCCAGAACGGATTCTGTGGGTGGCGGTCAGTTATCCTATCGACAAAACCGACCCGAAAACGGTTCCTGCGGTTCCAAACCCGCCTTCGTTCCCGTTCGACCGTCTCGGTGAAATCCTTCCACAAACACTCAACGTACCTGTTGAACACGGGGGCGAGACGTTTCTCGTTCGGAACATCCCTGTTGTCCCGTTTCGAGAACCGCGCGAGTACTAACTGGCGCTTTGTCGAAATGCTCAACAGGTAATCTATCCGGCCCTCCGATTGCTATCGTTCCGAATCGCTACTCGCCGCCTTCGCCCGAGCGAATCGCCTGCTCGGCCGCTTCGAGCGCCTCGTCGGCGTCGAACTCGGCGACGATGGCTTCGAGTTCTTCACGGCTGGCGTCTCGGAGTTCGCGGGCGTGGGCGGTGATGTTCGGAACCGCGCGCATGATGTTGTCCACGATGGGCACCGTCGCCACCTGTGCCGAGCGCGACATCGGGTTGAGGTCGACGACGATTTCGGTTTTGTCCATCTCGCCGAGTGCTTCCGCGCGGTCGCCGTCTTCGAGGGGGACGACGACGACGTCTGCGCTTCCGATTCCGTCGGCATCGACTTTGGCGCGCTCGTGGTCCAGCCCAGGAATGCGGCCGTCTGCGGTCAGTCCCTTCACCTGCTCGATGCCGTGTTCGTGGAGGTGGTCGGCGATGGCCTGCATTCGCTCTTCGGTCCGGTTGAAGAGGTTGACTTCCACGTCGGCACCGACCGCTTCGGCGAGGTCGCCGATTTCCGCGGGACAGAGTGCGGCCACGTTGCCGTTGACCGAGATGACCGGGTGGTCGGCGAGAAGGAGATGCGCGGCCGCAGCACGCTCGGCGGCGTCGGCACTGGGAATCGTCTGCTCGCCGAGGAGGTAGTCGAACGCTTCGCCGCGACCCTGTGCGATGAGGCCCTGCTTGCTCGTGATGCCCTTTTCCACGCCGTCTTCGATACGATGTCGAGTGAGAAGCGACTGGTAGCGGGGGTGGCTTTCAGGAATCTCGATGTCGCTCATTGGATAGGAGTCGTCGCCGGGGGTCTAACACGTTTTCTCATTTCCCCCACCGCGATACCGCCGGGTGCCGAGAACTACTGGCTTTCCAGCGTCGCACCCGCCGGGTGCACGCGGCAGACTTCGGGGTCGTAGCCCGCGTCGGAGAGGCCCGTTCCGATGGCGAAGACCGTCTCGCCGAGCATCGCCATGGCGGCGTCTCCGCCCGCAGCAGAGACGTCCTCGATGGCGTTCTCGACGCGGTCGGTGAGCAGCCCTGCGTCGCGGGCGAACTGCTGACACTCGGTGACGAACCGGCTCAGTGTTGGCTCATCCCGGAGGTTTCCAAGGGCCGCCTCGCCCGCGGCCGTGAGCGCAGTCGTATCTCCCGAAAGTACGTCAGCCGTCGAGAGACCGCCGAAGGCGATGTACTCGATTTGGGGGCGTGCCGGGATGCCATCCATCCGCCCGTGTTCCGGCGCGCCGGGTTCGACGCGAATGGGCAGTCCGCCGCGTGCCTGTGCGACCACGTCACCGAGTCCGGTTCCAGCCCGCACTTCTGCTTCGTGCGCGACGGTGACGAGGTCGTTTTCGGAGTGACCACAGTCGAAGACGGCGTTAGCTGCGAGGGCCGTTCCGAGTGCCATTCCTCCTGAGACGCCGAACCCGGCACCGAGCGGGAGTTCGCTCTCGGCCCGGACGGTGGCGGTCACGCCGAGTCGCCGAAGCACGTCCGCGACGGGCGGCATTTCGACTGTCTCACCATCGAGGGTGACGACGGATTCGGCCGCCGGTTCGACGGTCACGGTGACGCCGTGAGAGAGCGTTACCCCCGCACCACGCGACCCTGCGACTGCTGGGTCGTCGGCGGGGTGGGCGCTGAAGAAGCCGGTGATGTGACCGGGCACGAATGCCGTCGCGTCGTCGCTCATCGTCATCCCCTCGGCCGGGGTCGGTTAACGGTGTTGCGTTTCGTCGGTCCGAGTTCTCTCCCCGTCAGTTTCGGTCGAGTTCCTCGTTGGTGGCGTCTATAGCTGTCTCTTCTCGGGTGTCGCTGGCCGTTCGCTTTCTGGCGTCGGCGACCGTCTCGGTTTCCAACAACCGTTCGACCTTGGCTTCGAACTCCGCTTCGGTGAGCTCCCCGGCTGCGTAGCGTTGCCGGAGTGTTTCGAGCGCGTCTTGCGTCTCGGACTGCTGTGGGTCTTCAGCGTCTTCCTCGTGGCGGGACTCGTATATTTTCACGAGCGCGAGTGCTGCGGGAAGGACGCCTGCGAACCCAATCGGGAACGCCACCCAGAACCACGAGACGTCGAGCGCGAGTAGGCCGAAGCCGACGAGGAGGATAAGCCCGATGACGACGCCGGCGACTAACTCTTCGAGCGGTGAATCGTCATCGTCGAGGCTGTCGACGATTCTGCCGCGGTTGCTCATCGACCCCTCCGTCGGAGACCGGACTGGTACATGGTGGTATCACTCGTCGGGAGGGTAACGACTGTTTCGCTGCTGTGGCCGCAAAAGAATGCTCCTCGTTGGTTCGTCAGGTCGTCGCCTACGGCGACAGACGCTGACGGTCGCGCGGGAACTCGGTCGCAAATCGGAGATTTGCTCCCTGCTCCCGCTCGCAGAAACGCCTTCGTCTAGGGACTCAGGCGTTGTCTGTCTCGCGGGAAGAGAACAGCCTCTCGGATGTTCTCCAGTCCGAGCATCGTCATGATGAGACGCTCGCCGCCGAGGCCGAAGCCTGCGTGCGGGGGCATGCCGTACTTGAACATCTTCGTGTAGTACTCGAACGCGTCGGGGTCGAGACCCTGCTGCTCGAACCCGGCGACGAGGTGTTCGAAGCGGTGTTCACGCTGGCCACCCGAGACGAGCTCCATGTTCGGGTGCATCATGTCGAAGCCCGTCGAGAGGGTGTCGTCGTCGTCGTGGTCCTTGATGTAGAACGGCTTGATTTCGCTGGGCCAGTCGGTGATGAAGTAGTGCTCGCCGACGTCCTCACCGAGCGCCTTCTCGCCTTCCGTGGGAAGGTCGTCGCCCCAGACGAGCTGCTCGTCGAGTTCGCCCGTCGCGTTGATGCGCTGGATGGCCTCTTCGTAGGTGAGACGCGGGAACTCGCCGGACGGCGCTTCGAACTCCTCGGCGAGGCCGAGTGCTTCGAGTTCGTCCTGGCAGTTCTCTTCGACTGCCTCGTAGGCGGCCTTGACGACCGCTTCACAGACGTCCATCGCTTCGGTGTGGTCGATGAAGGCTGACTCGAAGTCGATGGAGGTCGCCTCGTTGAGGTGTCGCGGCGTGTTGTGCTCTTCGGCGCGGAAAATCGGGCCGACTTCGAAGACGCGTTCGAGACCGGAGCCGACCATCAGCTGCTTGAACAGCTGCGGCGACTGGTTCATGAACGCTTCCTGTCCGAAGTAGGTGATGGGGAAGAGTTCGGTGCCGCCTTCGGTACCCGTGGCGACGATTTTCGGCGTGTTGATCTCGGTTGCGCGGAGGTCGCGGAATTTCTCGCGAACGGCGCGCTGGACTTCGGCGCGAATCTCGAAGATTGCCTTCACCTCGTCCTTGCGGAGGTCGAGCGTCCGGTTGTCGAGACGCGTCGAGAGTTCGGCGTCGACCTTGCCGGAGGGGTCGAGCGGAAGCTGCGGGTCGGCCTCGGCGATGACGTCGAGGCTCTCAGGCGTGACTTCAACCCCCGTCGGCGCGCGCGGCTCTTCTGCGACGTCGCCGGTGACGCTGATGACGCTCTCGCGGTGGACGCCCAGCCCCGTCTCGACGAGGTCCTCGTCCATCTCGTCTTTCTCGAACTTGACCTGAATCTTGCCCGTCGTATCGCGGAGAATCAGGAACGCGATACCGCCGAGGTCACGAATCTCGTGAACCCAGCCGGCGACGGTGACCGTGTCGCCGGGTTCGGCGTCGGCCGTGTACGTTCGGTTTCGCATACGACGTGATTCCTGACCGTGCGCCTTAAACACGGTCGTTTCGCTCTTGCGAGTCATTTGGTACCACACTCCTCTGCCGGGACGGAGGTTTATGTACGATACCGGGACCACTCCGGCGCGAACATGGACTTCTCAGACCTCGAATCCGCGCTCGCACTCCCGCTCGCCGAGGACACGTCGCTCGACACGGCGGCCGTCGGCGTGCTCGCGACACTCGCTTCGTTCGTCACGCCCCTCGCAGGTATCGTGCTCGTCGGCTACGTCGTCCGACTGGTTCGCGCCGGGGGCCGAACTACGACTGCGCTCCCCGCGTTCGATGAGTTCGGGGGCGTGGTGGTCGATGGGGTGCGACTTTCGGGGGTCCTCGTCGCCCTGCAGCTTCCGGCGGTGGGTATCGCAGTCGCCGTCGCGAAGCTCGCCGGCGCATCGTTCGCGACGCTCGTGTACGCCGCCGAGATGCAATCACTGCACGTCGTTGGCCACTCTGTTCTCGTAGTCGTCGGACTCGTCGCGGCCGGCGGTGCCGCACTCGTCGGGACGTATTTCTCCGCCGCAGCAACAGTCGCAGTCGCGCGTGAACGGTCGCTCGTCGCGGCTGTTCCCACAACCCGCGAACTTGCCTCGGACATGTCGTTCGTCCCCGTCGTCTCGGCTGTCGCGCTGGTCGTCTTCGCCGGTCGGCTCCTCGCCGCGCTCTTCGGGGCGCTCCCGCTCGTCGGCAGCGTGCTCGCGGCTCTCGTGTCGTTCTTCGCACTCGTCGCGTCCGCGGCGCTCCTCGGACGGGGGGCCTCGAAACTCGCAGCACACGACAGCGCCTCCCGCCCAGACTCAACTGTCGATGCGGTCGGGTCGGCGTAGAAGAGAAGAGGAGAGGAGGGAGACCGTTCGGTCGTTATTCCGCGTCGACGAGTTCCGCCGTGGCGTCTTTCGCGCCTTCGACGGTCTCACGGACGGCATCGACACCCTTGTCGTGCAGGAGGTTCCCGACGACCACTACGTCGGCGCACTTGCCCATCTCGTAGGCCGACTCGTAGTCGTGGATGCCGCCGCCGTAGAACAGCGTCGCGTCGTCCAGTGCGTCGTGGGCTGCACAGACCTTCTCGGGGTCGCCGTAGGTGCCCGAGTACTCCACGTAGATGATGTCCTGACCGAACATCCTCTCGGCCACGCGGGCGAAGGACGCCACGTCCTCGGCGGACTGGTCGGTGTCGGCGTCGGTGTACTCGGCCACCGACGAGTCGGGGTTCATGACGATGTACGCCTCGGTGTGGGTGCGGTCCCAGTCGAGGCCGTCTTCGATGCGGACCCACTCTTTGTGCGCGCCGGTAATCCAGAAGGAGTCACTGGCGTTGAACACCGTCGGGATGAGGTAGCCGTCCAGCGCCGGGTCGTCGATGACGACGCCGGGATTCGACGGTTCCTGATAAATCGGCACGTCGTACTTCGCCGTGGCCTCGACGACGCGCTCCATCTTCTCTTCGGTGATGTCGAGCGTGCCGCCGATTTCCAGCGCGTCGGTGCCGGTCTCGCAGACGTCTTCGAACGTTTCGCCGTCGACGAGGTCTTTGTCGGGGTCGATTTTGGTGATGTGGTCCCAGTCTTCCCAGGGATAGCTCATTGGTCGGTCTATGCTTGAGGGGGCCTAAAAAGCGTGCGGAAGTGGTGGGAGACACTCGGACGAAAGTGAATTTAAAACTATCTGCTACCAAATCAGCTGTTAAGATGGATACCGCCGCAGCAACGGAGTATATTCAGGATAGGACGCTGTCCCTCTCTGCGGAAGAGTTTGAATTACTTTGCGAGTCGGTGCTCACGGAATCACTCCCTCCAGCACGATTTTCGGTGACTGCTTTCCGACAGGACGGTGGTATCGACATCGACGGGAGCGTCCAGAACTCGCTTCTCGATATCTCCCTGGGCGTTCAAGTGAAACAATACTCCCCGACGAACACAGTCGGATCGCCCGAGATTCAGCGGTTTCAGGGCGCATTATCCGACACTGGTTGTGACACTGGCACGGTTATTACCACGAGTTCGTTTACCGACCCTGCCATCGAAAGTGCCCAACGGGCAGGGATTCATCTGGTGAACGGCCGGTCGTTGTTTGAGTCGATGGTGGATTTGCAGGTCGGCGTTCATCGGGAAACTGAACGATTCGAGCCCAACGATACATTTTGGGAGTTGTTCGGAACGCCGGAAGAAGATGGCTCGATACCATCAAAACAGATCCCGCTTGCAAACTCGTTCGAGACGCTTGATTCCGTGCTCGAAACTATCGGCAACACCCGGGGTACGAAAGCAGACATCGTCGCCAACGCGGACGTGTCATCTCGCCACGCGGATCTATACGCAGTCGCTGGGTGGATTCTCGGGTTCGTCCATCAAGAGTGGCCTGACGATGAGACGCACAGGCAGCGACGATGGTCACTAACTCGGAATGGTGCTCGCTACGTTGCGTATCGTGCAGCAGAGATCGACGAGGAAGCGGAACAGCTGCTTATCGATGCGATTCGAGATACTGAGATTATCACTCGACTCACTCGCACACTCAGAGAATCTGAGTCAATCAGTCACAGCACGCTAATCGAACGTATTGAATCGGAATCAGAATTGTCACGGAGTAGTGCGAAGCGTCGGGCGAGTTCGGTCGGCGTCTGGCTCGACCGACTGCCGGAGGTATCAGTCGAGAACGGTCGAGAGAAGACGTACCTCTGGCAGGAACCTTAATCCGCCGCCGCCTGCCACTTCCGAACCGTATCCGCACCCACACCCTCAACGTTCGCGGCCACGTCGTCAGGCTCGGCAGCCTTCAGCGTCTTCACGTCCTCGTAGCCAGCGTCTTTCAGTTTCTCGGCGGTCTTCGCGCCGATGCCTTTGATGCTCTCTAACTCAGACCCGCCCTCGCCGTTCTGTTGGGCCTGATACTCGCGGTAGTTGCAGATGGGACAGCCGAGTTCCCACGGTTCGCGGTCGCCGTCGTAAGTGATGCGAAGCTCCGGCAGGTCGTGTTCGTCGCACGACTCGTCGGTCACTTCGATGTCGCCGCGACGGGGGAGCGGAAGCGAGTAGTCGCAGTCGGGATAGCGGGTACAGCCGACCAGCCGAGAGCCAGAGCGGAGGCGCTTGATAGCCAGTTCGCCACCCTCTTCGGCGGTTTCACCGCCTTCGTCTTGCGACGTCTCCGACGTCGCACCCTCCCCACACTCGGGACACGAACCGATGACGAGGTCCTCTTCTTCGTCGGCCTCTTCGGCCTTACAGAGCGGGCAGCCGTGGACGAACGTCTTGCGCCCGGCGAGCATCTTGATGTGGTGGAGGTCGTGTTCGTCGCAGGTGTCCTCCATGATGAGCGGCTTGCCCGTCGAGGGAAGCGGGAGCGTGTTCGTACAGTCGGGATAGGAGTCACAGCCGATGAAGTACGACCCGCGGCGACTCTTTCGAACGACGAGGTCGCCGCCGCACTCGGGACACGGACCGACGGTCTTGTCGGCCTTCAGAGAGTCCTGCAGTTGTTTGCCGAGTTCCTCGCGGGACTCCATCAGGCCCTCGAACACGTCTTCGAGAATCTCCTTGGACTCCTCGGTCACGTCTTCGAGGCTGGCCTCGCCGCGGGCGATAGCCATCATGTCGGATTCGAGTTGCGAGGTCATCTCCTCGCTGACGATGAGTTTGGCGAAGTCCTCGGAGGCCTCCACGACGGCCCGGGCGAGACGGGTCGGACGCGGCGGGTCGCTCTCGATGTAGCCACGGTCGTAGAGCTTCTGAATCACGTCGTGGCGAGTCGCCTTCGTCCCGATACCCATCTGCTCCATCGTCTCGATGAGGCGCGACTGGCCGTAGCGACGGGGTGGTTGGGTCTGCTTGGCGTCGAGGTGGGTGTCCGAAAGCTGCAGTTCTTCGCCTTCCTCCACGTCGGGGACGAACGACTCGGTGGAGTTGAAGTACGGGTAGACTGCGTGGTAACCCGGTTCGAGGAGGCGCTTGCCGTTGGCCTTCAGGGTGCGACCGGCCGCCTCGGCGACGACGCGGAGGTGCTCCCACACGGCGTCTTCGGCGACGGTGGCGAAGAAGCGCCGAACGACGAGTTCGTACACGTCCCACTCGTCCTCCGAGAGGTCCGATGCCGAGGGAAGTTCGCCCGTCGGGTGAATCGGCGGGTGGTCGGTCGTCTCGTTGTCGCCTTCGGTGGGTTCGATTTCTTCCTGTTCGAGAAGCGACTCGGCATCCTCCTTGAAGCGGCGGTCGCCCTCGAACGCGCCGAGTAGTTCGCGCGGGTCGAGGTCGTCCGGATAGACGGTGTTGTCCGTCCGCGGATAGGTGATGTAACCGGCGGTGTAGAGGTCTTCTGCGATGCTCATCGCCCGCTGGGCAGAGTAGCCGATAGACCCGGCAGCGCGGATGAATTGGGTGGTGTTGAACGGCGCGGGCGGCTTGTCAGTCCGGGTACGTCGTTTGACCGCCGTGACTTCGGCCGCATCGACACTGAGGAGGTCTTCGTAGGCCGCTTGTGCGGCGTCCTCGTCCCAGATACGTTCTGCTTCGGTGCCGTCGTCGTCGAGGTAGAAGTACTGGGCTTCGAAGGACTCGGCGGCCCCGTCGGCGTCCTTCGTGAGTTTGGAGAACAGTTCCCAGTAGTCCTCGGGGTCGAACGCCTCGATTTCGCGCTCGCGGTCGACGATGAGCTTCAGGGTCGGCCCCTGCACCCGGCCGACGGAGATGAAGTCGTTACCGAGTTGGCGGGCCGAAAGCGAGAGGAAGCGCGTGAGGGCAGCCCCCCACACGAGGTCGATAATCTGTCGCGCCTCGCCGGCAGCCGCGAGGTCGAAGTCGAGTTCGTCGGGGTTCTCGAACGCCTCGGTCACTTCGCGTTTCGTAATCGACGAGAAGCGAACCCGGTCGACAGGCACGTCCTCGTTGACCTCGCGGACGAGTTCGTACGCCTCCTTGCCGATGAGTTCACCCTCGCGGTCGTAGTCTGTCGCGATGGTGACGTTCCCCGCCTTACGGGCGAGGCGTCGGAGGGCGGCGACGATGTTCTCTTGTGTCGGGTGCTTTTCGACGGGGGCGCTGATGAGTTCGACCGGCTCCACGTCGCGCCAGTCGTTGTACTCCGGCGGGAAGTCGACGCCGACGACGTGGCCAGACAGGCCGATACAGCGCTTCCCGCCCCACTTGTAGACGTTCACGCCGTTCATTCGCTCTGCGGAGGCTGTCTCGCCGCTCAAGATGTCGGCGATACGCCTCGCGGCGTTGTCCTTCTCCGTGATGATGAGGTCGGGGCCGCGACTCATTGCCCGGCGATATGTCGGGGGAGGTTCTAAACCTTTCGTGGGCGAATTCGGCAAATAGAGGGGCCAACGCGCGCGTATGTGGGTGTACAGGCGAGGGCGCGGTACGCTCGCGCGCGAGAGGTGTAATCACGTCCCGAGAGTGTTCCGCACACTTCCCGAGAGCGTTCCGCAACCCGAAGGGCTAACCCGTCTGACTCGAACCTCCGAACGTGTCGAGCGATTCACGAATAGACATGACAGACGGGGCTATCGCCCCCAAACTGTTCGCCCTGTCGTGGCCACTCGTAGCTGGAAACCTCCTGCAGACGCTCTACAATCTCGCGGACGTGTTCTGGGTCGGCCGCGTCGGCTCCGACGCTGTCGCGGCAGTCTCGCTCATGTTCCCGACGAGTTGGATGTTCGTCTCCACCGCGATGGGCATCACGGCAGCCACTATCGCACTCGTCTCACAGCACGTCGGCGCTGGCGAGGACCGGCAGGCAGACCACGTCGTCGGCCAGACCGTGCTTCTCACGCTCGCGGTCTCCGTCGCGCTCGCTATCCTCGGATACGTCTTCAGACACCCGCTTTTGAGCCTCATCGGCGCGGAGGGTGCAGTCTACACCGAGGCGTTGGCCTACATCGAAGTCATTTTCCTCTCGCTTCCGCTCACGTTCCTGTTTTTCGCCTTTCGGGCGGCGTTACAGGGCGCTGGCGACACTAAGACTGCCATGTGGCTCATGGTCGCCTCGGCCGGGCTCAACGTCGTCATCGACCCGATTTTCATCCTCGGGTGGGGACCAATCGAGGGGATGGGAACCCGCGGTGCGGCCGTCGCAACCCTCATCGCCCGCCTGTTCGCCACGGCTGCTGGCGTCTACATCCTCCTGCGCGGCGACTGGGGCGTCCAACTCCACCTCGCGGACCTCCGGCCCGACCCCGACCGCCTGCGAAAACTCGTCGACGTCGGCTATCCGGCCTCTCTCGACGGCTGGGCACGAAGCTTCTCAGCGGTCGTGATGGCTGCGCTCGTCGCCCGTTTCGGCCCGATACCCACCGCAGCGTACGGCATCGGCCTGCGCCTGATGTCTGTCTCGTGGTCCGTCTCGGGAGCCGTCGGACAGGCGACGGCGACGGGCGTCGGCCAGAACCTCGGCGCGAGAACACCCGACCGGGCGGCGTCGGTCACGTGGACTGCCACAGCGACGACGATGGGAATCCTCTTCGCAGCGGCCGGTCTCGTCGTCGCCTTCCCCGCCGAAGCGATGCGCCTGTTCATCGGCGAACAGCCGGTCATCGACGAGGGAGTCACCTTCCTCCGCATCGTCGCTCCGTCGTGGGCGTTCTTCGGCGGCGTGATGGTCATTCAGGGCGCGTTCCGCGGTGCAGGAATCACGAAAGCCGCGATGGCGTTGTCGTTCCTCTCGCGGTGGATTTTCCGCGTTCCCGTCGCGCTCGCCGTCGCATTCGCGTGGACCGTCACAGTGCCCGGAATTGGTCCCATCTCCGGCCTCGCGTGGGGCGTCGAGGGACTCTGGTGGGCCTACGTCGCTGGCGCGGTCGCCTCGTTCGCGGTTGCAGTCGTCTGGTTCCGACTCGGGACGTGGCGCGAGGGCGTCATCGACCGTGGGGCGACGCCTGCCGCGAGCGACGACTGACTTCTCACGCTCCGAGAGTGTGACGAAGTATCATACTTCGACACGCCGAACGTATTGGCATGTCGCACACTCCAGAGTTGCCGGAGCGCTACGTCTGCGATGGCTGTCACGCAGTCTACGCTGGCACAGTGACGAGAGAAAGCGGGTCGTATCACTACAGCGCCCCCGACGAGTGCGCCGCCTGTGGGACGACCGAGTTCATCCAGTTCGAGCAGTACGTACGGCGGCGGACGCAGTAATTCGACGCCCGTCCCTACGGTGGGAAACGAACCGCAGTGAGAAAGTGGCTGTAGGGTGGTGAAAACCCCGTTGCAGTCGTTATTCGTCTAACTTCTCGCGGAGCAACTGGTTCGCCGTGCCGGGGTCCGCAGAGCCCTGGGACTTCTGCATGACCTGTCCGACGAGGAAGTTCAGTGCGCCGCCTTCGCCGTCGTGGTAGTCGGCGACTGCGTCGGGGTTCTCGTCGATGGCTTCCTCGACGAAGCCGACGATTTCGTCGTCGTCGGCCTTGCCGAGACCTTCTTCGTCGACGATGGTGTCGGGGTCTTTCTCCTCGTCGAGCATCTTCCGGAGGACGATTTCCTCGGCGTTCTTCGTCGTCACTTCGTCGGCGTCGACGAGTTCGACGAGGCGGGTGAACTCATCGAGGCGGTCCGACACGTCCGTGATGAGCATGTCGCGGTAGTTGAGTTCGCCGAGCAGGTTGTCGGCGACCCACGTCGCGGCGAGGCTGGCGTCGAACTCCGCGGCAACATCCTCGAAGAAGTCGGCGACTTCCTTCGTGGAGGTGAGCTTCGAGGCGGATTCCTCGTCGAGTCCGTACTCGGTCTGGAAGCGCTCGCGTCGCGCGTCGGGGAGTTCCGGAATCGGAATTTCCTCTTTCCAGTGGGCGACCTGCAGCGCCGGGAGGTCGGCCTCCTGGAAGTAGCGGTAGTCCTTTTCCTCTTCTTTCGAGCGCATCGAGACGGTGATGCCGCGGGATTCGTCCCAGTGGCGGGTCTCCTGCTCGATTGCCCGGCCGCGCTTGATGGCGTTCTTCTGGCGGGTGACCTCGTAAGCTAGCGCCTTCTCTGCGCCCTTGTGGCTGGAGATGTTCTTGACCTCGGTGCGGTTCGCCGCTTCGAGCGCCTCGTCGGAGATGTCGCCGTTGTCGTCTACTTCGTCGGCGGGGACAAGCGAGATGTTGGCGTCGATGCGGAGCGAGCCGTCGCGGGTGGCGTCGAACACGCCGAGGTATTCGAGCACCTCTTCGAGTTTGGCGAGGAACGCGCGGGTCTCCTGCGGGCTACGGAAGTCGGGTTCCGTGACGATTTCCATAAGCGGCGTCCCGGCGCGGTTGTAGTTGACCAGCGTGTAGTCGGCGGTGTCGATGCTGCCGCCTTTGTGCTGGAGGCTCCCCGGGTCCTCTTCGAGGTGGGCGCGCGTGATGCCGATATCGCGGCGCGTGCCTTCGACGGAGACTTCCAGCGTCCCGTCGGCACAGATGGGCGCGTCGTACTGGGTAATCTGGAAGTTCTTGGGCAGGTCGGGGTAGTAGTAGTTCTTCCGGTGGAACCGGGTGTCTTCGGCGATTTCGGCGTTCAGCGCCTTTCCAATCTTCACGGCCGATTCGACCGCTTTCTCGTTGAGTACCGGGAGCGCACCCGGGAGACCGAGACAGACCGGGCACACGCGTGTGTTCGGCTCCTCGTCGTCGGCGGACTCGGTCGAACAGCCACAGAAAATCTTCGTAGCCGTCTCGAGTTGAACGTGAACCTCCAACCCGATGACGACCGCGAGTTCGCGCTGTTCGAGCGCTTGCGCAGTCATTGGCCGCGCTTCGACGGCGGTGGGCTAAAGACTAACGGGACGGACCCGTGAGACGGTGTCGTCACCGCCGAACCGTCACCGCCGAATCGAGTCGCCACGACCGAAAATCGGGGGCGATAACAGTTCGCACACGTATCACATTTTCGGTGATTGTCTGACGCACATTTATGTCTCCAGCGCGGCGCTACAATACGCATGAGCAATCGGGTGGAGGAACTCGAATCTAAGGTTGCAGAACTACAGGCCGCGGTGAACGGACTCACCGAAGAACTCGTCGAGACGAAAGAGCGGCTTCGACAACTCGAAGACGCAAACGACGTCGAAATTCCGACGCGCGCTGCACAGCGACGCGGCGATGCCGAGGCCCAGTCCCAGACACAGTCCCAGTCGCAGGCCCAGCCCCAGTCGGACGCCGCCGACGAGACGGAACTCGTCGACGCCGAAGCTGAGGACGGACAGGTAGACGACGATGAAATTAAAACGGACGAAACCGAGGACAGTGACGAAGGCGAAACCGAGACCCTCGGCGACGACATCATCGTCGCGTAACTGGGTCCGTCGCTAGCGACGAGCGTGCTTCGTGTCCATGCGGTGCGCTCGACTGCGGGTGTCGCCCGCCTGAACACCAACACATGCACATCAAGGAACTCGTCCTCGACAATTTCAAGAGCTTCGGACGACCGACTCGCATCCCCTTCTACGAGGATTTCACGGTCGTCACGGGTCCGAATGGCTCGGGCAAGTCGAACATCATCGACGGCGTCCTCTTCGCACTCGGACTCGCTCGCACGCGGGGGATTCGCGCCGAGAAACTGACAGACCTTATCTACAACCCCGGCCACGCTGACGGGAGCGACGAGGCTGCGACGGGAACCAAAGAGGCGAGCGTCACCGTCGTCCTCGACAACTCCGACGGCGCGCTCGACCGGTCGCAGGTCGTCAACGCCGCTGGGACCGACAACGTCGGTTCCGTCGACGAAATCACCATCAAGCGCCGGGTGAAAGAGACCTCGGACAACTACTACTCCTATTACTACCTCAACGAGCGCTCGGTCAACCTCTCCGATATTCAGGACCTCCTCGCGCAGGCTGGTATCACGCCGGAGGGCTACAACGTCGTCATGCAGGGCGACGTGACCGAGATTATCAACATGACGCCCTACCAGCGGCGGGGCATCATCGACGAAATCGCCGGCGTCGCCGAGTTCGACGCGAAGAAGGAAGCCGCCTTCGAGGAACTCGAAGCGGTCGAAGAACGCGTCGACGAGGCCGACCTCAGAATCGAGGAAAAAGAGACGCGCCTCGACCAGCTTGCCGACGAACGAGAGACCGCGCTCGAATACAAGGGGCTTCGCGACGAGAAAGAAGAGTACGAAGGCTATCTCAAAGCCGCGGAACTCGAAGACAAGCGCGACGACCTCTCGCGGACTGAATCGCGCATCGAGTCCACCGAATCCGACCTCGCGGACCTGCAGGCCGAACTCGACGAACGCCAAGGAAAGGTCACGCGCCTCGAAGAAGACCTCGAAGACCTGACGCGCGAAATCGAGCGCAAGGGCGAAGACGAGCAACTCCGCATCAAGTCGGAGATGGAGGAGATAAAAGGCGACATCGCGCGCCTGGAAAACGCCATCGAGGCGGCCGAAGAAAAGCGCGACGACGCCGAGGCCGAGCGACGAAAAGCGTTCGTCGACATCGACCGCAAACAGGAGAAGATAGACGACCTCGAAACCGACATCCGGGAGATAAAAGTCGAGAAGGCGTCTGTCAAGAGCGATATCCAGTCTAAGCGGGTCGAACTCTCCGAAGTTCAGGCCGAAATCGACTCCGTCGACACCGAGTTCGACGAGCTGAAATCTGAACTCACAGAGAAGAAAGAGACGCGAGAGGAGTACAAGACGGAGAAAAACGACCGTCAACGCGAGAAAGACCGTCTCCTCGACGACGCCCGTCGGCGCTCGAACCAGATTTCGGAGACGCAAGACGAAATCGAGGCCGCACACGAGCGCATTCCCGAACTGAAGGCGACGCTGTCAGACCTCCACAGCGAACTTGACACCGCCGAGAAGAACGAGGCGAAGATAGACGGCATCATCGAGGAGTTACAGGACGAAAAGGCCGAGCTACAGGACGAACTCTCGGAAGTCACGGACGAACTCCAGTCCAAGCAGTCCGAGTACGCCCGCCTCGAAGCCCGCGCCGGGTCCGACGGCGACAACTCGTGGCCGCGCGCGGTCACGACGATTCTCAACGCCGGTCTCTCTGGCGTCCACGGCGCAGTCGGGCAACTCGGTTCTGTGGACGGCGAGTACGCGAAAGCCTGTGAGACGGCCGCCGGTGGGCGTCTCGCAAACGTCGTCGTCGATGACGACGGGGTCGGTTCGACCTGTATCGACCACCTCAAGTCTCGGAACGCGGGTCGCGCGACGTTCCTGCCCATCACCAAGATGGACAACCGGAGTCTCCCGCGCAAGCCGAACCATCCTGGCGTCGTCGACTTCGCCCGCAACCTCGTCGACTACGACTCGCAGTACGAGTCCATCTTCTCGTACGTCCTCGGTTCGACGCTCGTCGTCGAGGACATGCAGACTGCTCGCGCGCTGATGGGCGACTACCGGATGGTCACCCTCGATGGCGACCTCGTCGAGCGCTCCGGCGCGATGACCGGTGGGTCCGGTGGCGGCTCTCGCTACTCCTTTTCGAAGTCCGGCGAAGGCCGACTCGAACGCATCGCGAAGGAAATCACGAAACTCGAAGACTGCCGTCGCTCGCTCAACAGCGAGATTCGCGACATCGAGGGCGACCTCGAAGACGCTCGCGGCCGGAAGTCCGACGCGGCAGACCGCGTCCGAACCATCGAGCGCGAAATCGAAGACGCCGAGGAAGACATCGAGGACGCGAAAGCGGAAATCGAGCGTCTCGAAGACCGCCTCGACGAACTCCAATCGGAACGCGAGTCGGTCGACGAGAAGATGGCTACCCTCGACGACGAAATCGCCACGTTCGACGAGCAAATCGAGGCCGTCGAAGCCGACATCGCCGACATCGAACAGCAACTCGAAGATTCGGAGATTCCGGAACTCACCGCCCGAGCCGACGACATTCGCGCCGATATCGACGACCTCGAAGACCGGATGGGCTCGCTCGACGGCCGCCTCAACGAACTCCAACTGGAGAAGCAGTACGCCGAAGAGGCGGTCGACGACCTCCACGACACGGTCGAATCTGCCCAGAACCGGAAGGCGGAGGCCAAAGAGGCAATCGAGGACGCGAAAGAAGCAATCGAAGACCGCGAAGCCGACCTCGAAGAAAAACGCGAGGCGGTCGCCGAACTCGAAGAAGAACTGGTCGACCTCAAGGAAGACCGCAGCGAGTTACAGGATGACCTGCGCGAAGCGCGCTCTGCCCGCGACGAGAAGAAAGACCGCGTCAACGCCGTCGAATCCAAACTCGAGAGCCTGCGCTCGGCGACCGAGCGACTGGAGTGGGAAATCGACGAACTCGAAGCACAGGTCGGCGACTACGACCCCGACGAGATTCCCGACCACAGCACCGTTGAGTCCGAAATCGAGCGACTCACCGAGGAGATGGAGGCGCTCGAACCAGTCAACATGCTCGCCATCGACGAGTACGACGACGTAAAGGCCGACCTCGAAGACCTCCAAGAGCGCCGCGACGTGCTGGTCGAAGAGCGCGACGCCATCCAAGAGCGTATCGAGCAGTACGAATCACAGAAGAAAGAGACGTTCATGGAGTCGTTCGACGCCATCGCCGAGAACTTCACCGACATCTTCGAGCGCCTCTCGAACGGGACGGGCCACCTCCACCTCGAAAACCCCGAAGACCCATTCGAGGAGGGCCTGACGATGAAGGCCCAACCCGGCGACAAGCCCATCCAGCGTCTCGACGCGATGTCCGGCGGCGAGAAGTCGCTGACGGCGCTCGCGTTCATCTTCGCCATCCAGCGTCACAACCCCGCACCGTTCTACGCGCTGGACGAGGTTGACGCCTTCCTCGACGCTGCCAACGCCGAGCGCGTCGGCCAGATGGTCGACGACCTCGCTGGTGACGCCCAGTTCGTCGTCGTCTCGCACCGCTCTGCGCTCCTCGAACGCGCCGAGCGCGCCATCGGGGTGACGATGCAGGGCGACAACGTCAGCGCCGTCACTGGCATCCAGTTCTCACCGGAGGACGAAGGAGACGGCGGTGACGACAGCGGCGACGACGCACCCGACACCGGCGACGGAACGGACGGTCCGGAACCAGAGGTGCTGGCGAATGACTGACGACATTCCGTCGCTCAATCTCACCCGCGACCGCGGCGCTGGCCGCGATGGCGACGACCGCGACGCAGACTCCGCCGATGCAGACGAGCCGTTTTCGTTCGACGGGAGTGAGAGCACGAACGGGAGCGACGACGCCGAAGCGACGGCCGAAGCGACGGCCGAAGCGACGGCCGACGCCAGCGCCGACGGCATGGACGACGTGCTCCCTGACGACGTGCAACACGGTGACGACGACGAAGTCGAACCGGTCGAACTGCTCGTCCAACTCGCCAAGGACGGCGACATCGACCCGTGGGATATCGACATCGTCGAGGTGACAGACGCCTTCCTCGACCGTCTCGACGCGATGGACCTTCGGACCACCGGGCGGGCGCTGTTCTACGCGAGCGTCCTCCTTCGGATGAAATCCGACGAACTCCTCTCGCCGGACGACCCCGAGGAAGAACAACTCGAACCGTGGGAACTCGCCATGCAGAGTGGCGACGACGACGAACGCCCACCCGACGACGGCGCACCCGGATTCGACCCCATCAGCGCGCTGGAAGCCGAGATGGACCGTCGGCTGGAACGCAAGCACGCCCGCGGGTCGCCGGAGACGCTGGACGAACTCGTCCGCGAACTCCGCGAGGCAGAACGCGGGTCGTGGTGGAAGCGCCGCCGCGAATACGACACCACCGAGTCGCCGCGCGGTTTTTCCCGCGGCACGCAGACGCTCGACTACCACTCCGCTGGCGACATGCGCGGTGCGGGCGAACCAACCGAAGACGACGTGACGGGGACCGCCCACAACGAAGACATCGAGGCGGTCGTCGACGCGGTCCACGACGTGCTCTCGACGCACTACGAGAAGGGCCGCGACGAGGTTCTCTTCGCCGAGGTTCGAGACGTTGGCGACACCGTGATGACGACGTACCTCGCCTTGCTGTTTCTCGCCCACCGAAGCACCGTCTACCTGAACCAGGACGAACTCTTCGGCGACCTTTGGATTCGGAACCCCGAGGTGTTCGACGAAGTCGAAGACGACGAAGAGTCACCCGAAGGCGAGGCTGAAGCGGACGAGGCGGCTGTCGAAGCTATCGCAGACGACTGAAAAACGAATCTTTCGATACGAACCGGTTGCCCCAATTACTCGACGTACTGGTCGATAAGCGGTGCGAGCATTTCTTTCGTTTCTTCGGGGATAGCCTCGTCGGGCGTGTTGATGGTACCTTCGAGCGCGGAGTGGCTGTCGGTCTCGTGGTCGTCTGGAATCTTGCGGATAGCCGCCTCGACGGTCTCTTTGATGGCCTCCTCGTTGGCGGCGGCGTTCTTCAGGACTTCGTCGAGCGTGACTTCGCTGTCTTCTTTCCACACGTCGTAGTCGGTGACGCCGGTGATGGTCGCGTAGGCGATTTCAGCTTCACGAGCCAGCTTGGCTTCTGGAATCGTGGTCATGCCGATGACGTCCCAGCCCTGTTCGCGGTAGAACTCGCTTTCGGCCTTTGTGGAGTACGATGGGCCTTCGATGCAGACGTAGGTGCCGCCTTCTTGGACCTGTGCGTCGGTCGCCTCCTCGGCGGCCTCCGCGAGGATAGAGACGAGTTCTCCGTCGTACGGCATTGCGAAGGGCTGGTGGACGACGATGCCCTCGTCGAAGAACGTAAGCGGGCGGTGTTTGGTACGGTCGTAAATCTGGTCCGGGACGACGAGCGTCTGCGGCGGGAGGTCTTCTTTGAGGCTCCCCACGGCGTTGCTGGCAAGGATGTGGGTGACGCCGAGTTTCTTCAGCGCGAAGATGTTCGCGCGGTACGGGAGCGTCGTCGGCGAGTGCTGGTGGTCGGGACCGTGACGCGGGAGGAAGACGACTTCGCGGCCGGTGTCGCCGAACTCACCGACGATAGGCGTCGTCGAAGGCTCGCCGAACGGTGTCTCGACGGGTTCTTCGCGGGTGTTCTCGAGGGGGAGTGCTTCGTAGATTCCACTGCCGCCGATGAATCCGATTTTCATACACGAACGTGGATGACCGAGCACAAAATCGTGGCGAATCGGGGTTCGACTCGCCCGCGCCCAGCACGCTCAGACGACGACGCCAGCGTCGAGGAGGAAGATGAGTACCGAGAGAAGTGGGACGCTGAGAAGCGTCGTCGCAAACACGGCCGCGGAGACGAACTCGGCGACGGGAATCGCTCCGCCGACCTCGGTGTCTCCGAACTCTGCGACGAGGATGAGCGGTGTCACCGCGGCGGGCATCGCCGATTCGAGGACGAACGTCCGGGCGACGACTGGGTCGCCGAAGCCAGCGACGAGCGCGACACCGACTGCGACGGCGGGCGCGACGACCATCTTGAGCCCCGAGACGACGCCCACTTTCGAGAGCGTCGACCCGAGGTCGGCGTCCGACAGTTGGATGCCGAGGATGAGAAGCATCACCGGAATCGCCGAATCGCCGACGAGTTTGAGCGTCTGCATGGCTGCGATGTCGGTCGGCGGGACGACGCCGAGCCACCGAGCGATGAGTGCGAGGGCAACGGCGTAAACGAGTGGGATGCGAAGGACACGACCGAGGCCGACGCGCCACGTCGCACGTCCACCGTCGTCGCTCCCACCCCGTCCGGCGATGTAGACGCCGAGCGTGTAGATGAGGACGCCCTGTACGGCGAGGTAGACGACTGCCGTCGACCGACCGGTCGCTCCGAACGCGAACGACGAGACGGGAAGGCCGTAGTTCCCGGAGTTCGGAAAGGCGGAGACGAGGACTAGCGCGCCGAGTATCGGCTCGGAGATACCGAGCAGGCGAGCGACGACGCCCGCGACGAGAATCATGACGAGGTGGTAGACGACGATACCGCCGGTGAGAGTGGCGAGCGTCTCGCTCGCGAGGTCTGTCGTCGCAAGGCTGTAGAAGACGAGTGCGGGGGCGAGAACGTACACCGTCACCGTGTTGAGCGGGTCGGGGTCGATGTCTCGCAGGCGACCCAGCGCGAACCCCACCGCGCCGATAGTGAGGATAGGGAGCAGCGCCGTCGCGAAGATAGACAGAAGCGACACACGCGTGGTGATGTGTCTCGCGCTCTCGAACGTTACGCTTCCGGCACAGTCGTAGCGAAACGTCGTACGGTACGACGTAACCCAGTTGTCCGCGTGCCTTAGGCTCCGACGCCGTCGTTTTCGACGAGTCGCCACGCGTCATCACCGGTGGATTCGACGTAGCCGCGTCGCTCCATCTCGGCCATGACTTCGGGCATGCGGTCGGGTTGGGCGATTTCCATCTCGATTCGGTCGACGTCGTGGAACTCCGTGAGGTAGTGGCGGATGTCCTCCATCTCGAAGGTTTCCTCGTCGGCTTTCGCCATCACGCCCGAGACGAGGTCTATCATGTCTTCGATGAAGTTCCACGGGTAGACGACCCACGTCCACTCTTCGAGGCGCTCGCCCACGTAGTCGGGTTCGAACTCGCTCGTCTGGAGGAGTTGGAGTGTGGCCGTCCGAACCTCGCCCGCGTTGCGGTCGGTCACGTACTCGTAGGCGCGCTTGATGGACCCGCCGGTGTCGGCGATATCGTCGATGATGAGCACGTCTTTGCCTTCGACGCTGCCCTCCGGCATCGGGTAGCGTACTTCGGGTTCGTTCGATTTCTGGGCCGTACCGACGTAGTGTTCCATCTTGAGACTCGTCAGGTCGTCGAGCCCGAGGAAGTCGCAGATACACCGGCCTGCGAACCACCCGCCCCGCGCGAGTGCGACGATGACGTCCGGTTCGAATTCGGACTCCTTGACGTCGTCAGAGACGTCTCGGCAGAGTCCGTAGATGTACTCCCAGTTCGTGATGGTACACTTAAACTCGTCGGGGAGGCTGCCCATAACTTCCGTTCACCGTCCATACTGCGGCGCCTGACGCCCTTTAATCTGTACGACTCGGCCCAGGAGTGTGTATGATTACCAAAGGAGGCCAAAACAGCCGGTTAATTCGTTCCTAACCCTGTTTTGTGCTGTTCTGTTCGATATGACATTCTGGTCAGGCAGAAGCTAACCCATGTTAACAAGGAGCATAGTTATGTCTGATGGGTGAGTACGACAGGCCGTAGGTGAAAAACCGATGCACACGTGCGGAAACTGTGGTGAATTCGTCTCGCGCGACTTCGTCCGCGTGTTCGGAAACGAACACAACGAAGTCGTTGGCTGCCCGGCATGCATGAACATGCGCGAAGTGATGCAAGGAGAGGGCGCTGCCCGACGCTCTCAAGGCGTCCGCTGGACGCGGGCGTGACTGACCGGTCTCCAGTCACGACTCCGTATCGCTCTCATCTCATTCTCACCTCGCGTCTGACTGCTGACCCGCTGGCGTCGGTTCGTCTCCGTGACCCGCTGGTTTGATACCGCGCGGGCAAGTGCGCACTTCCATGGATAGCCGACGCGCCCTTCTCGTCGACGCCTTCACGACAGAACCGTTGACGGGGAATCCCGCCGGTGTCGTCCCCGACGCCGACGGCCTCGACGCGGAACAGATGCGAGCAATCGCGGCGGAACTCGGCGCGAGCGAGACGGCGTTCGTCTGTTCGTCTCCCTCGGCCGACCGCCGAATCCGATACTTCACCCCGACACAGGAAGTCGACCTCTGCGGACACGCGACCATCGCCGCCTACGCACATCTCGCCGCGGAGCGCGCCATCGAACCGGGGACACACACGCTGGAGACGAACGTCGGCACGCTCGACGTCGAAGTCAGCGAGTTCGGCGAGGTGTGGATGACACAGGACGCACCGACCGTCCGAGAACTCGATGTCGATTACGGTCGCCTCGGCGACGCGCTCGGTATCGACGCTGCTGCGCTCCAAGATATCGGCGCTGACATGCCCGTCGCACTCGCCTCTACCGGTCTCCCGTTCGTGATGGTCCCGGTGAACTTTCTCGAACATCTCTCTGGTGCGTCCCCCAACCACGACGCGCTCGCAGAACTCGCCGCCGAGTACGACGCTGCCGGTGTCTACGCGTTCACCTTCGACGCCATCGACGGCGACTCGACGCTCCACGCGCGCTGTTTCGCCCCCGGTGTCGGCATCACCGAAGACCCCGCGACGGGGACCGCCAGTGGTGCCTGCGGTGCGTATCTCCGACACGTCGGTGCCTTCGACTCTATGCCGGACGAACTCCAGTTCGAACAGGGTCACTTCGTCGACCGACCCAGTCACATCTCGGTTCGCGTCGCAGAATCAATCGAAGTCGGCGGGCGCGCGGTGCAGTCGCTCGACGGTGAACTCGTGGTGCCGGAGTCCGAATCCGACGACATCATCGAGGCCTGAGGCCTCGCCGTGTACCGCGATTAGCCGATGTACCGCAGGTCGTCGTCGCTGGCGATACTCTGTTGTTGCTGCTGCATCTCCTGTATCTTTCCGGCGACTTCCTTCATCTCCTCGGCGCGGTCTTCGAGCGCCTCGAAGTCGACTTCGAAGTCGAGGAGTTGCTGCAGCACTTCGATGACGACCTGTGCGCTCTGTGGGTCGACGAGATAGCCGCTGGTCTCGCCCATCAGACACGTCGCGTCGAGACCGCGACGGCTGCCGAGACCGAGCATGAGTCCCGAAACGCCGACGATGCCGCCCGCGGGCTCGCCGTCACGGAACTCTACGTCCGCATCTTCGAGTTCCTCGATTCGGGCGTCGTCGGCGACGGCCCCGAGAACCGAGGGTTCGTCGACGAGTTCTCCCGTCGGGACGCCACCGAGTGCGAACACTTGTTCGACGCCGAACTCCTCGGCGATGTCGAGGAAGGCGTCGGTGAGGTGGTAGTGGCCCTCGTTGGACTGCGATTGGTGGTCACCCGTGAGCAACAGCAGGTCGGGTCCGTCGCCCGGTGTCTCGACGGCGTGAATCTCGGTGTGAGTCAACTCGGCGACGCCGTCTTCGATGCTCACCTGCGGTGGGAACACGTCGGCGTAGACTCGCCGCACCAGTTGGGCCTCCTCGAACTCTTCGAGCAGGTGCTCGACGGCGAGTTTTCCGACGTTTCCGACGCCCGGAAGTCCCTCGATGAGGACCGCGTCGGAGAGGTCAGCCTCTGCGACAGCCTCGATTTCGATGTCGTCCATGCACGTAGTGCCGGACGCACTGGTTAAGAGGGCGTCGGTAGCCGACCCCGGATTCGGCTACTCTTCGGTCGCCTGTGAGTCGTGGGTCGCCTGCGACTCCTCGACCGCCCGGCGCTTTCGAGCGCGACGGTACTCGCCGTAGGTGTCGTCGGGATTGTACGGAGCGGGCGCGCTGTTCTCTGTGGGTGCGCCGCACTCCGGACACGTCTGAGAAAGTGAGTACACCGGGCGGTCGTGGCGACCGCGCCACGCGCTACACACCCGGATGTCCGATTTCATTACTCTTCGTCGCCGCTGCGTTCGCGGTGGTATTCGGCGGTACCGCCGACGGCCTCGATGGCCTCACGAGCGCGTGCGACACTCGCTTCGAGTTCCGATTCGGCCGTCTTGTAGTCGGGTGCCTTCACCTTGATGCGGTACTCTGGCGCACCGACGTAGGTGACAGACAGTTCGATTTCGTCGCCGACGTCGCCGTCGCCTTCGGCGGCCTTCAGCGCCTCCTTCACGTCGTCGACGCCGGTGCCCGAGGGCGAGCGCAGGTCGACGTAGCCGGTGACGTTGACGAAGGGAACCGAGACGTTTTGTCGTGCTGTGTCGACGACAGATTCGAGGTCGTCGTCGTCCAGTTCGACGTCTTCGAGGACTTCGATGCCGTGAATAGCAGCCTGCTCGAACCCGTCGTAGAGCGACTCGAATTCGGCGAGCAGCGCGTTCGCGACGGTGCCGTACTCTTCGTCAGAGACGTCCTCGCCGAACGCGATGGCCATCCACTTGTCGGCCTTCTGCTCGTTTTTCCACTCCTGAATCTTCTCTTTGCGCTGGTGCTCGTTGACGTCCTTGATGGTGAGGTCGATCTGCTGAGACCCCTCGTTGACGTCGAGGACCTTCGCGACGACCGTCTGGCCTTCTCGGACGTGGTCACGAACGTTCTTGATCCACCCGCTCGCGACTTCGCTGATGTGGGCGAGTCCGCGCTTGTCTTCGTACTCTTCGAGGTCGACGAAGACGCCGAAGTCCGTAATCTCGTCTACCTTCCCCACGACGAGTTCGCCGGAGTCAGGCCATCCGCTGTACTTCATGAAGCGTCCTCCAAGAAGTTACGCCTCGAGCTCGGTGCTGTCTCGGCGCTCGACCGTCTCGACGACCTCGCCGTGGAACTCGGCGTTGCCGCCGGTCGGCGTGGCGAGGGTCGTCCCGCAGACGGCGCAGTTGACGACCGAAGAGGCCTTTCCGAAGATGGTCTGTTCGTTTTCGCAGTCGGTACACGCGACTTTGTAGTAGTTTCCTGCCATCGATTTACTCCTGGAATTCGAGGCGGCCTGCGCGCCATCCTTTGCGCATGTGGGCCTTGCCACAGTCCGAGCAGATGTACTTCAGGTGCGTCTTCTTCGTGGGTTTGTCTCCACCAGGCACCTTAGAGAACTTACCGGCGTTACCGATGGTGGCCTTGCCGCGTCGCGTCTGACGGGCGTTCCACTTCATACCGGTCGGTCGGCCCTTGCGGACCTTCTCGACTTCGTGCTCGTGGTGTGCCTTGCAGTGTGGGCAATACGTGTTGAAACGGCGTGGCATCTGCATAGATATCGACCTTGTGGGGGTTTTGACGTGGCCCGTTAAAACCCGTTTGGTTCGACGCGGCCGCAAAATCCTCTTCCGTGCCCCGTTGAGCCGTGACAACGGCCCACAGTCACCCGGCTGATAGCCGACCTAGTTCGAGGCCTCAGTATGTTGGTCTTCAGTGTCGACCTCCACGCCCGAAGCCGAAGCGATTAAGCGGTGAGTGTGCCAATCCCGGCGCATGAAGAAGCTCATCATCCACGGCGACCCCGGAATTCGGCGCGACGCCGTCATCAAATACGACGGCGAGGAGTACACGTGCTTCGCCATCGACCGGCAGGGCGACTGGCACGGCCCCGACCGCGTCCAGCTGTGGTGTACCATCGGCACCGAAGACGAGCGCGAGGCGTTCGAAAAGCGCGAGTTCGTCCCGCACTGGCTGGACACCGAGGGTGTCGAAGCCGACGCCATCGAAGTCATCAAAAAGAGCGGTGCGGCCTAACCCTGTCTCAGGGTAACTCCGACTTTTCCACTTCGTAGACTGTCACAGAGCCAGAGCGGTGCACCGGCGTCAACCACGGCACGTCGGTGTCGATGTCGCCGTAGCGGGCTCGTTCTCCCGGTCCGACCCACACGTACTGCACGTCGTATTTCTGGATGAACTGCGCGCGGGCCGACTCGTCGCCCACGTACATCGTGTCCACGTGTCGGACTCGCTCGTAGTACGCTTCAGGGCCACGATAGCCGACTTCGTGGGCCCACCCGGCGACGGTCGGCACACCGGTCAGACTCGATTCGGGGTTCGCGCGCCACGCGTACATCACGTGTTCTCGTTCGTCTGTGACTGCTTCGGACCACTTCGTTCCCGGTGCCGTGAGAACGACCGTCTCCTCGTCGGCAGTTTCGTCGAGCCACGTAATCGCGGCTGCCTCCTGAGAATGCCGCCACTCGGTGAACGCTGTCGCGTCGAGGGTCACTTCTTCTCGGGGCGAACTGGCGTGTTCACTGACTGCGAGGCCGCCGTACACCGACGTCGATGCGACGAACAGAATGACGACGGCGACGCCCATCGCGCGGATTGCTTCTCGGCGGATGCTGAGGTTGACTTTCGGAACCGACAGGTCGCTCGCGGCGGCCGCCTCACGGAACAGCCCTGCGAGGACGGGCCCCATGGCGACACCCCAGAGGACCCACACCTGCATGTACGTCTTGAACACCGTGTTCATCCGACCCGGACCGGCCTGCTCGTTCACGAAGACGATTTCGACGAGCATCGCCAGTCCCGCCCCGGCGACGACGAGCACCGTCGCGAACTGCGGGTCGTCGCTCGCACGGAGGAGTACCCAGCCGACGAGGACGAACGGGACGAAGAGGACGAGCGCGGCGAACGAGTGCACGGCGGCGACGACGGCCAACACGAAGACGCCCGCACCGACCGGAAGCGCCTCGCGGACACCGAGGTTTCGGACGTAGTGAAGCGCAAACGCGGCGATGAATGCACCGTGGACGAGGAGGAGCGCACCAACCCCGCTTCGCTGTGCTGGCGTGAGAATCTCGATTGTGCGCGTGCTCCCGCCGCCTGCGACGCTGCCGAGGAGGAACGGACTCGCAATCGCGACCGCGGCGACGCCAGCGAGACCGACGACTGCGGTCGTCCCGAGCACTCTCGCACCCTCGCTGCGGACTGGGTCGTCGCCGACGAGTTCGGCGAGTCGGTCGCGTCCGGGGAACAGTGTCCACGGGCGTGCGGTCGCGAACACCACCCCAAGGAAGAGCACGCCGAAGATAGACGGGAAGCTCCACGTGTCGATGACGACCTGTAGCCCGCCGAGCACAGCAGTCGCGCCGACGAGGAGGCGGCGCTCACTGATGGCGTCTTCCGGTGTTCGGAAGTACGCGAACGCGAGCGCCGCGCCGAGGAGTAAGAACGGCGTACCCATCATATGCGCGTGGAGGTCACCGTTGAGCCACGCGAAAAGCGGGAACTCGTTGATGGTCTCGGGGATGACACGGCTCGCAGTCCAGTACGAAAAGTCCGACGTGCCGGCGAGAATCTGCGAGACGGTGTAGCGCGAGCGCTCGGCGATTGCCTGTGCGATTGGTCGCTGAATCCCTTCGGGGAGGAGTCGAAGAACGAACCGACCGACCGTGACGAGGTTGCTCGCGAACCCGACGAAGAACGCCGCGAGGATGCCGCCGAGTCGACCGTCGAGGCCGCGACTCAGCGAGATGCTGCGTCCGAGTTCGAACGCTCCGGTCACGAGGAAGCCGAAGAACCCGGCGAGCGCGAGGTTGTAGGCGAACGCAGGGTCGGTGCCCGTGAGCCACGCGAGCAGAATCGAGACGAGGTGGCCGCCGTAGTAGTAGCGAACCGATTCACCCGCGAACCACATGTCCTCGGGCGGGAGCGTCGATGACCGGGCCAGCGACTTCAGGAGGCCGAAGTCGAGGAACTTCTCACCGCCGCCAGCGTGGACTGCGGGGTCGAGCGCACGAAGGGTCACCGCGAAGAGAAACGCGATAGCGAATACGGTGGCTGCCTGCGTGAGGGCGCGTCTGTCGATGTCGATTTCAGGGGCGAGTCGAACTGTGCCGTCACGGAGAGCGTCGCGGTCGAGTCCGACCAGCGCCGAGACTACCACGAGCGTGCCGACGCCGACACCGACAGCTATCGCCGGGCTGAACGCGAGGTGGCCGACAAGGTACACTGGGAGGGTCACGACGACGAGCGACACGGGAAGCGTGAGGCCGGCACCGCGGCCGGGGAGGCGGGCGAACAGTCGGTTCGAGAGGGGAAGACCGACCGCCCAGAGGACCGCAAACACCGCCAGCCAGCGGGCCACGAGGGCGTATTCCATCTGTCAGAGAAAGGTGCGTCCGGCGGTAAACGTGTTGTGGATGGTGTGCGCGCGAGAGCGGTTCGCTTTTTACCACGTTCGAAGAATGGACGGGTATGTCGCAGTCTGTCGGGGTGGTGGTCCCTGCCTATCGGCCCGACCCCGAGCGTCTCGTCCCGTACGTCCGCGCCCTCGTCGCGGAGTTCGACCCGGAAGTCGTCCGTGTCGAACTCGACGCGCCGCGAGCGGGGATACTCGACTCTCTCTCTGCCCTCCCTCCAGTCGTAGACGTGAACGCTGTCGATGCCCGGCGCGGCAAAGGTGCCGCCATCACCGCCGGATTCGAAGCGCTCGACACGGATATCCTCGCGTTCGCCGACGCCGACGGAAGTACACCCGCGGAGTCGATGGGGAACGTCGTCGCCGCCGTCCGCGAAGGCGCTGACCTCGCGGTCGGCTCGCGTCGCCATCCCCGTGCAACAGTCGCATCGCACCAGACCATTGCCCGCCGCTATCTCGGCGACGGCTTCGCGTGGCTCGCCCGTCGCTTGCTCGACGTGCCGCTGTACGACTACCAGTGCGGCGCGAAGGCGATAACCGCCGACGCGTGGGACGACGTTCGCAGCCACCTCTACGAACCCGGATTCGCGTGGGACATCGAACTCATCGCCGTCTCGGGTGCATTCGGTCACCGTGTCGCCGAGGTCCCGGTCGTCTGGGAAGACCAGCCCAACTCGACGGTCTCGCCGGTCGATACGACCATCAAGATGGCACGCGGTCTCCTCCGGTCGCGTCACCGCGCCCGGACGATTCGCGAGGACCGCCTCCACGAGTTCATCGCCGCCCAGAACGACGAGTGTACCCTCGTCGATGAGTTCTCCGCAGAGGCCACGGATGACTAACCGACTCTCGGCGCTCGCCTCCGGCACTCGGTTCGGGAAGTTCGCTTCCGTCGGTGTCGTCGGCGCGATGTTCGACCTCACGGTGAGCAGCATCCTCATCATCTTCTTCGGCGTCCTCGGCGAGTACGCCAAACTCGCCGGCGCGGAGGTCGCCATCGTGGTGATGTTCATCATCAACGACCGCTGGACCTTCGCGGGCGCGGGCGCAGACCACCTTATGGCGAAGGGTCGTCGCTTCCTGAAGTCGAATCTCGTCAGGAGCGGCGGCCTCGCAGTGCAGGTGCTCGTGGTTCGCGCGCTTCGGGAGGTTCCGGTGTCGATTCCGGTCTTCGGCATCGACCTCTGGCAACTCATCCCGTTGCCCATCGCCATCGCCGCGTCGATGTTTCTGAACTACGTCGCTGAGAGCCTGTTCACGTGGCGAATTGCTGCCGGTTCGAGTCAGCGGTAGTCACGGTGAAAATTGACACACGGCTCCCGAAACAGAAGTCTTAACAATGGATGTCGCGTTTGTTGATTCAGCGGGATGGGATAGCCAGGAGATTCCGCCGGGCTCATAACCCGGAGATCGGTAGTTCAAATCTACCTCCCGCTATGGTTTTGCCGACCTCAACTCCTGAGCACCGAGTCTCGTCTCGGTGCGACCCCTGAGGTCGGCTTCATAGCACAGTAGATTTGAACCGGGGAGCGTCAGCGACCGGGGTTCAAATCTATCTCCCGCTATTCTCCTGAAAACCACACTCCCAAGCAGTGCGTCTTGTCGCACTGCGACGACGTGTTTCTCTGCGAATCGTGACGAGTAGCAAATCTACCTCCAACACCGCCGACCGTTTCCGAAGAAGATTTTCCGCACCTTACCGACCAGATACCAATGAGCGACCTCGAACGAATCTGTTCGGTCGACGACGTGCCCGCGGACACGACGTTCTTGTTCCGTGTCGCGGGCGACGACGAAGACGAGCGCGAGGCGATTCTCGTTCGCACCGACGGCGACATCCGCGGCTGGCTGAACTACTGCATGCACCTGACGCACATCAAAATCGACAAGGGCTCAGGTGCGTCGATGCGCAACGGCGAACTCATCTGCGAGAACCACGGTGCGTACTTCGAAGCCGACACGGGCTACTGCAACTACGGCCCCTGCGAGGGCGCAGTTCTCGACGACCTCGATATCACCGTCGACGGCGACCACGTCTTCCTCTCTGACGACGACTACTCGTTCGTGGGACAGGGCGGCGTCGAGAAGGACCCGGCCGACCGCAGTTCGAGTTCGAACGTCGAATTCTGAGGCGACCTACTCTTCTGTTCCGTAGAACTGCCGTTCGACGTAGTCGTCGTAGAGCCGCGAGAGAAGCGTCGTTACCGGGCCGTCGCCGATGGTGATGCCATCGACCGTTTCGACCGGGCGGAGTTCCCACGTCGAGTTGGTGAGAAACGCTTCGTTCGCATCCCGGACTTCGTCAGGCGTGAAGCGCCGCTCTCGAATCGGAATTCCCTCCTCTCGGGCGAGGTCCAACACGACACGGCGCGTGATTCCAGGGAGGACCGGACCGTCGAGACTCGGTGTGCAGAGTGCGTCGTCAGCGACGAAAAAGAGGTTGCTCGTCGCGCCTTCAGTGACGTAGCCCTCCGAATCGAGCATGAGCGCCTCGTCGGCACCCGTGACTCGGAGTTCGGTTCGTGCGAGGATGCCGTTGAGGTAATTGTGTGTCTTCGCGCGGGCGGGCAGCGCGCGGTCAGAAATCCGACGGGTTCGGACGGTCTGGGCCGTCGCGGGGCCGTCCCAGACAGGCTCGGACCCGCGGCCGCCACGCGGTAGGGGTTCGACGATGACGACGACTCGCGGGTCTACTTCTTCGGCGGGGGTCAGGCGACCCGGCTGGCTCCCGCGCGTTATCGACAGACGGACGTACGCGTCTTCGAGGTCGTTCGCGGCCAGCGTCTCGTCGATGCGGCTTCTGAGGTCAGCATCCGAGAGGCCGTGGTCCATACCGAGTACGTCGCAGGTCTCGGCGAGTCGGTCGGCGTGCGCTTCCCAGTGGAACACGTCGCCGCCGTAGGCGCGAAGCGTCTCGAACGCTGCGTCACCGTAGAGGAATCCACGGTCGGTGACCGGAATCGACGCCTCGTCGGCGGGAACGATGTCGCCGTCGACGTAGTAGACACGGTCTGTCTCGTCGTCGCTCATTGTCCATCCTCCGTGTGCGTACGTTCTCCCCACGCTTCGGTCGCTGGACCTTCGCCCGCCGCGATAGCGACGAAGTTGCGAACGATGGCCTTGCCCGCGTCGGTCAGGATGCTCTCGGGATGGAACTGGACGCCGACGTGGGGTTTTTCGCGGTGACGGACGCCCATGACGACCGCCCTCTCCCCGGCGTCGTGGCCGTCTTCGTCGCCCACGGTCGTTGCGGTCACGACCAGTTCGTCTGGGATGTCGTCGTGTTCGACCGCGAGCGAGTGGTAGCGACCGACTTCGATACGATCCGGGAGACCAGCGAAGACGCCTTTGCCGTCGTGTTCGACCACCGATGGCTTCCCGTGGACGACCTCGGGTGCGTGGCCGACGCGACTCCCGAGTGCGGCACACAGCGATTGATGGCCGAGGCAGACGCCGAGGGTCGGATAGTCGAGGTCGCGGAAGACAGGAACGGAGACACCGGCCTCAGCGGGCGTTCCCGGCCCGGGCGAGACCACGATACCGTCGGGGTCGAGGTCCCGAATGTCGTCCACGGTCAGGTCGTCGTTGCGGTAGACCACCACGTCGTCGGCGAACTCGCCGACGTACTGGACGAGGTTGTAGGCGAACGAGTCGTAGTTGTCCACGACGAGGATACGCGTCATCGTTCTGCCCCCACGGTCAACTGCGCCTGTTCGCCGAGCGCCTCGTCGATGGCGTTCACGAGCGCCCGCGCCTTCGCGAGCGTCTCGTCGTACTCGCTGTTCGGGTCCGAATCGTGGACGATGCCCGCGCCGACGCGCAGGTGGTACTCGTCGCAGAAGCGGACGAGCGTCCGAATGATGATGTTCAACACGGCCCGGTCGTCGAAGCCGATGGCGAACATGCTTCCCGTGTAGGGTCCGCGGCGGGTTGCTTCGAGTTCGTCGATAATCTCCATCGTCCGGGGCTTCGGCGCGCCGGTGATGGTGCCACCGGGGAAGACGGCGGCGATGGCATCGGCCAGTGAAGTTCCGTCTCGGCGGCGTCCTTCGACCAGCGAGACGAGGTGCATGACCTCAGAGTAGCGGTCGACGCGGCGGTATTCGGTCACGTCGACGGTGCCGTACTCCGACACCTTCCCGAGGTCGTTGCGTTCGAGGTCGACGAGCATTGCGTGCTCGGCGCGCTCTTTCTCGTCGGTCGTGAGGTCTGCTTCGAGTGCTGCGTCCTCCTCTGTGGTTGCTCCACGCGGGCGCGTCCCGGCGATTGGCTCCGTGACGAGCCGGTCGCCATCGACGCGGAGGAGTAGTTCGGGACTGGCACTCACGAGGTCGACGCCGCGGAGTTCGAGCAGCCCCGAGTACGGTGCGGGATTCACGCGGCGAAGTGCGGCGTAGGCATCGACCGGATGGACGGCGGCGGGTGCGACGAGTCGCTGTGAGAGGTTCGCCTGGAAGGTGTCGCCGTCGCGGATGTACTGTTTCGCGGCTCGGACGCGCTCTGCGAACTCCTCGCGCCCACAGGCGCTCTCGAACCGGGCTTCGTCGGCGACCACGGCTGGCTCGACTGGAGCGACGTCGCCCTCGACTGCCTCGGTGGCGAATTCCGTCGCCCGTGCGAGTGCGTCGTCGTAGACGCTGTCGAGGTCGGCGTCGGGGGTGACTTGCGGGCAGCAGGTCACTCGGAGTTCGGTTCGGTCGCTCTCGTTCTCGCCTTCATCTTCATCGCCTCCACGCCGCGGTTCCTGCCACGCAGCCACGAGGTCGTACAGTCCGAGTTGTAGGTGCGGGAGGTGGCGGTCGTCTTCGGTGTCGTCCGGGAGCGATTCGAGTTCGCGAGCCACGTCGTACGAGAGCCAGCCGAACAGGCCGCAGGGGTACGGCACGTCGCAGTCGCCGCGAACGAGCGACTCCGACTCGACGAGTCCTTCCAGTGCGGCGAGTGTCGGCGACTCGCCGGTTTCTGTGACGGCATCGGGGCTGACTGTGAGGCGTTCGACGGGGGAAACGCCGAAATACCCCCAGCCGGATTGGCCGCCGGTCGTCTCGTAGAAGAAGCCACCAGAACTGCGTCGCGTGCGCCGATAGGCGTCGAACGGGTCGTCGACGGTGACCCTGACTTCGACGGGGACGCGACTCCCGGCGGGAGCGCCTTCGGCAGTCGCGAGAAAGTCGTCGCGCTCGGTGACGACGGTCGGTGCGGTCATTACTCGCACCAGTTCGTGCGTCGGGTAAACGGTTTCGTGACGTGTCAGGCGGTGCCGGGCTACTCGTTCGCGCGGTCAATCCAGCGCTGGACGCGCTTGGGCGACACGTCGATTTCGTCTCCGACGTCGTCAGCGTCCGCGACGGCGAGGTCAGAAACGGTCTCGATGCCGATATCGGAGAGCCGACCCGCGTAGGCCGGACCGATGCCGCGAACCGTCTCGACGGCTGGTGAGTCTTCGGACTCGTCCGCGGCGTCGGTGGTGTCTTCGGTCGCTTCGGACTCGGTCTCTTCTTCGACCGTCTCTGAGTCTGCTTCCTCTTCGGCTGTGTCGGATTCCTCTTCGTCTGCGTCAGGTTCGTCTTCGCCTTCGTCTACGTCGGACTCGACTTCTTCCTCGGCTGTGTCAGACTCGGCTTCCTCTTCGACCGCTGGCTCTGGTTCGGTTTCGTCTTCCAGCTCAGTTTCGTCTTCCGTCTCCGATTCAGATTCCGCCTCTGCGTCGGACTCTGGCTCCGCTTCTTCGATGACTTCGTCTGCTTCAGCGGCTGTCCCCTCCGTCTCAGTCTCTTCGTCTTCCTCAGCGTCGGCTGACGCCTCTTCGACTGGTTCCTTCACCGCGGCTTCCGCCTCGATATCCGGTTCGGCGCGTTCCGTTCGCGTATCTCGTTCGACTGTCACTGTCGCGTCGGTGTCACGGCCGTTTTTCGACGCGGACGACGAGTCGCCACCGAGCAGCGATTTCAGAAAGGACGAGATACTCTCGAGCAAACCCATATTAGTTCTCTGTATGCGGTGCCGTTATTTAAAAACCTGCGGCAGCGTCATGCGGTGAGACGGTCGCGGAGTGCGGCGTTCATCACTTCGACGGGAGCGTCGCGGCCGGTCCACAGTTCGAACGCCTCGACTCCCTGCAAGAGTAACATCCACGCGCCGTCGATAGTGACTGCCCCAGCGTCGGCGGCCTCCCGGAGGAGACGCGTCTCGATAGGTGTATAGACCGCGTCGAGAACCGCGAGGTCACCGTGGAGGTATTCCGCCGGCACGGGTGTCTCGTCGGGTGCTTCCATCCCGACACTCGTGGCGTTGACGAGAACGGTCGCGTCGCGGATGCGGTCGAGGCTGTCGAGACCCCCGCCGGTCGCACCGGGGACGTCGTTTGCGAGGTCGACTGCTTTCGCTGCGGTTCGGTTGGCGACGTGGACCGACGAACCGGCGTCTGCGAGGGCGAACGCAGCGGCGCGACCAGCACCTCCCGCACCGACGACGACAGCGTTCGACCCGTCGAGGTCGATGTCGTGACGCTCGAAAGCGCGCGTGACGCCCGCGGCGTCCGTGTTGTATCCTTTCGGTGTGTTATCCGTCGATGTGCTACCGTCACCTGATGCGCTGTCGCCGAAGGCGATGGTGTTGACCGCGCCGATACGGTCGGCGAGTGGGTCGGGGTCGACCAGTTCGAGAACGTCCTGTTTGAACGGAATCGTGACGTTGAGTCCGTCGATTCCGAGTGCGTCGGCACCGGCGATGGCGTCGGCGAGCGCCGACGGTTCGGGCTCGAACGTGACGTATCGCGCATCCAGCCCCAGCGTCTCGTAGGCCGCTTCGTGCATCGGCGGTGAGAGTGAGTGGCCGACGGGATTCCCGACCAGACCGTAGACGTGCATACCGAGGTGGTGTTTGGCAGACGGTTTAACTCGCCCGCCTGCGTCGGATTCCGCCGGGACTCGGCTGTTGTTCGGTGCAGCTATCAACCGGGTTGGAGCGTCGAAGCGGCTGCGCAAAATGATGGTTATTTTTAATGTGGTACATAGTGACGCTCGCCTCCTGTACCGGCGTGTTTTTGGTCTCCCGTTGGTCTACTCCCGCCTATGTCGGCACTCGCAAGCTTACTTTCCTTCGATACCGCTGTCCTCGTGGCCGGTATCGTCGCACTCTACCTCGGGGCAGAGGCCCTCGTCGAGGGTGCGTCCCGGCTCGCTATCGGCCTCGGTCTTCGGGCGGCTATCGTCGGCGTGACCATCGTCGCGTTCGCGACGACGACGCCAGAACTGTTCGTCGCCGTATTGAGCGGCCTCGGCTACAGCGCTGACCTCGGACTCGGCGCTATCGTCGGCTCGAACATCGCCAACATCGGCCTCGTCTTGGGAATCTCGGCGCTCATTCAACCGATGGGCGTCTCGACGACGACGCTCCGGCGACACGTTCCGTTCATGATTGCGGCGGCGCTCGCGCTCGTCTTGCTCGGCATGGACGGACGGCTCGGCCCGCTCGACGGTGGGATTCTCCTCATCATTCTCGTCGCGTTCACTGGCTATCTCGTCTACCGGGCGCAGGCTGCCAAAGCAGACGCCATCGCAACCGAGGAGATCGACATCGAAGACGAAGACGAGGTGTCGGCGACGTTCAAAGACGTGCTCTATCTCGGCCTCGGCCTACTCCTTCTGTTCGTCGGGTCGAACTGGCTCATCCAGGGTGGGAAAGGACTGCTCGAAGCCTACGGCTTCAGTACGCGCTTTATCGGACTGACGATCCTCGCGTTCGGGACGTCGTTGCCGGAACTCGCTGCCTCTGTGGTCAGTGCCGTCCGCGGCGAAGCCGAGTTCAGTATCGGGAACGTCGTCGGCTCGAACATCTACAACGTCGTCGCCGTCCTCGGTATCCTCGCAATCATGGTCCCCGTGTCGGTCCCTGAGAGTACCATCACTCTCGACTTCCCTGCGCTCCTCGTGTTCACGTTCGGTGTCATCGCGATGATGCTCCGCAACCGCGACGTGTCTCGACTCGATGGTGGTATCCTCGTCGTCGGCTATCTCGTCTTCTTCTGGCTCATCCTCCCGTAATTCGGCTGTCTTCGGCGCGGTGTTTCTCACGCCCATTCGCCTGCTCTCATCCTCGCCGTTTCCGACGCGCTTTTCGCTGGTCTCGGCGACCCTCGAAACGTGATTGGAATCGTCGTCAGCCGCGCCGACAGCGCATCGGTTCACATCGGCGAGCACTTGCGAGACCTCGTGGAGTGGGAGGAAGTGACGGACGACACGCGTCCAGACGGAGCGGGCGGTGGCCGATACTACCGCCGTGCTGGCTTCGAACTCCGCGAGTTCGACGACCTGCATATCTACCTCGACGACCCCGCCGAGGCGTTTTCTGAAACGCCCGACTTCGTTGCTGTCGTCTCGCGGCACTCTGGTGAGACCGGACCGCTTCTCACCGCACACTTCACCGGGAACTTCGGCCCTGCCGACTACGGCGGTGAACCCGGGCGATTCGCCCGAGCCTGCCCGAACGCCCAGCGAGCCGTCGTTTCGGCCCTGCGTGACCACGCGCCTGACGGCTACGAGGTCGGCATCGAGGCGACTCACCACGGGCCGACAGAGATGGATGTGCCCTCGATGTTCGTCGAACTCGGCAGTGGCGAAGCTGAGTGGAAGGACTCCGAGGGCGCGCGCGCCGTCGCGGCGGCCGTTCTCGACATCGACGGTGTCGACCCCGACTCCGACCGCCAACTCGTCGGGTTCGGCGGCGGCCACTACGCACCCCGGTTCGAGCGTATCCTCCGCGAGACAGACTGGTCGGTCGGCCACATCGCCGCCGACTGGCAACTGAAGGCGATGGGCGACCCCGACGAGAACCGAGACGTGCTTCGCCGCGCGTTCGACGCCTCGGCCGCAGACGTCGCACTCGTCGATGGCGACCGCGAGAACCTCGCCGACGTACTGGACGACGAAGGCTACCGCGTCGTCTCCGAGACGTGGGTTCGAGAGACGGCTGGCGTGCCACTCGAACGCGTCCACGACCTCGAATCGACGCTCGTCCGCATCGAAGACGGTCTTCGGTTCGGATCCGACATCGACGCTGCCGACTACGACGTCATCTCGCTCCCCGACCCGCTGTTAGCCGAAGCTCAAGGCATCGACATCGACGCTGCGCTCGATGCTGTCGCAGAGACGACAGTCGCCTACCAGACCGTCGAAAGTGGGACGCGCGCGAGAGGTCGCGCCGCAGTCGCGGGCGACAGCTACGACGAACTCGTCGCGCGACTCTGCGAAATTCTGCGCGCGAAGTACGACTCGGTCGAGCGAGACGACGGCCGCGTCGTCGCCTCGATGACCGCGTTCGACCCTGAGGCGGCCAAAAGGCGCGGGGTGCCCGAAGGACCGGCATTCGGAAAGCTCTCGGCAGGACAGGAAATCGAGGTCGATGACGAGGTTATCTCGCCCGCGGAGGTTTCGAAGGAACGAATCGTCGATTTCTCGGTTTGATGCAATTTCTGCCCATAATCTATCCATAATCTTGTACAACTGGGGCGTTAACCTCCCAACCCACCGCCATGTCGTCGGACAGATGTCTGACGAAAGGGAGAAAGATAATTAGTGGTCCTCCGTAAACCGTCTCCACAAATATGGACTCTATCGTCGACGACGCAATCGATGAGGCCGAGGACATGGGGGAGGGGACGCCTGAAGTCGGCGACCCGACGGAGATTAACCGCTCTGGAACCATGACCGACGACGAACTGAAAGCTGTCCTGAAAGACCTCCAGACCAATATCACGGTCGTCGGGTGCGGTGGTGCGGGTGGCAACACCGTCAACCGAATGCACGAAGAGGGCATCAAGGGCGCAAAGCTCGTCGCGGCTAACACAGACGTACAGCACCTCGTGGAAATCAACGCGGACACGAAGATTCTCATGGGCGAACAGAAGACGCAGGGCCGCGGTGCCGGGTCGCTTCCGCAGGTCGGCGAAGAGGCCGCACTCGAATCCCAAGAGGAGATTTACGACGCCATCGAGGGGTCGGACATGGTGTTCGTCACGGCTGGTCTCGGCGGTGGGACCGGAACTGGTTCTGCACCTGTCGTCGCCAAGGCCGCGCGCGAATCCGGCGCACTCACCATCGCCATCGTCACCACGCCGTTTACGGCCGAGGGCGAGGTTCGGCGGACGAACGCCGAAGCGGGGCTCGAACGCCTCCGCGACGTCTCCGACACGGTCATCGTCGTTCCGAACGACCGCCTGCTCGACGCCGTCGGGAAGCTTCCCGTTCGGCAGGCGTTCAAGGTCTCTGACGAAGTGCTCATGCGCTCGGTCAAGGGCATCACCGAACTCATCACCAAGCCCGGCTTGGTCAACCTCGACTTCGCCGACGTGAAGACCGTCATGGAACGTGGTGGCGTCGCCATGATTGGTCTCGGCGAGTCCGACTCCGAGTCCAAGGCCCAAGAGTCCGTCAAGTCTGCCCTCCGTTCGCCCCTCCTCGACGTGGACATCTCCGGCGCGAACTCCGCGCTCGTCAACGTCACCGGTGGCTCCGACATGAGCATCGAAGAGGCAGAGGGCGTCGTCGAGGAGATTTACGACCGCATCGACCCCGACGCACGCATCATCTGGGGGACGTCGGTCGACGACGAACTCGAAGGCATGATGCGAACCATGATTGTCGTCACGGGTGTCGAGTCGCCCCAGATTTACGGCGGTCGTGGTGAGGACCAACAGCAGCAACAGCAGCAACAGCAGCCTCAGCAACAACAGCAAGTACCGCAGGAACAGGTACAGCAGGGCGGCCGCCTCGAAGATATCGACTACGTCGAGTAATCGAGGTCGCACGCTGTCGATAGGGTCCGTTTGGGTCCCCGCCCGCTCTTGCCCTGTCATCCCCGCGCCGTGAGTCGCATCGCTGTGACTCGCGCGTCACCGTCTCCATTATTCGTGCCGTCGCATGCCGTCACTTGCGCTACCGCATGGTTACTCGCGTGCCGCATGCTGTTACTCGCGCCGCCGCAGACGCGCGCGTACTCTCGTCGTGGCATCAATAGATAGAAAAAGGGCGACCCCCTATGCCTCGACAACATGGACGTCAAGTACGACCTGACCAGCTACATTCGCGTGCTGAAGCTCGCGAGCACCCCGTCCTGGCAGGAGTTCTCTCAAATCGCCAAGATTGCCGGCGCCGGTATCTTCCTCATCGGCCTCGTCGGCTTCATCATCTTCGCGGTCATGAGCTTCCTCCCCGGGGGAATCTGAGATGCCAATCTTCGCCGTAAAGACGACCGCTCGCCAAGAGCGAACGGTCGCGGACATGATTGCGACGAAGGACTTCGCGGAGATACACGCCGTGTTGGCCCCTGACTCGCTCACGAGCTACGTGATGGTCGAAGCCGACGACGACGGCATCCTCTCTCGCGTCCTCGACGAGATTCCGCACGCTCGCGGACTGGTCGAAAGCGGCGGGATGGTCGGTACCTCCAGCATGGCCGAAGTCGAGCACTTCCTCTCGCCGACGCCGGACGTCGAAGGGATCGCCGAGGGTGACATCGTCGAACTCATCGCCGGACCGTTCAAAGGCGAGAAGGCGCGTGTCCAGCGCATCGACGAGACGAAAGACCAGGTTACTGTCGAACTCTACGAGGCGACGGTTCCGATTCCGGTCACGGTTCGCGGGGACCAGATTCGCGTCCTCGACTCCGAAGAGCGGTAAGACCGCGCCTGCGATATCTCTCTTCTCTCTTTGTGCTTTCCCCACCAGCGGCGCGTCTCGCTGTCTCGACGTTGAACAGGTACTATCTTGCTCAGAGCGCGCCCTGCTCGCGGAGCGTTTGGACGACGCTGTTGAGGTCTGCTTCTTCCTCGACGTCCGATTTTATCTCCTCTCGAACGCGGACCGCAGAGGAGTCTGCGTCGTAGGCGCGGACGAACTCGGCGCGGGTGTGTTCGTCGAACGCGTGACGGATGGCGAAGTAGCCGTCCGGGACAATCGTTCCGCATACCTTGCACTCGTGGCGTGTGTGTTCCGTCGTCTGGTGGATGATGGCACCTTCGACGTCTTCGAATCGCGCATCGCACCCCTCGATACCGCATTTCCACCGGGACATGTGCGACCCGACGGCCGTGGGGGACAAAATCGTTTCTTCGGGGAGCCGACGTTAGCGAAATAGCAACCACTAACTGTCGCCTGTTCAGAGATTCTCGCGTGACCGCGAGTACGACGACTCGGGTAGACATGCACGTGAAGATTCTTGACGAGCGAGTCGTCTCGCGTGCGAAAGCCCGCGGTATCGACGTGTTGGTTTACGCCCCGCACTTCGTCCGTCTCCCCGACATTCGCGCCCGTGCAGCCCGGTTTTCTGACGACGACCTCCTCGTCGTCCCCGGCCGTGAGGTGTTCACTGGCTCGTGGCGCGACCGCAAACACGTACTCGCAGTCGGCCTCTCCGAACCGGTCCCCGACTTCCTGACCCTCGACGGCACGATGGCCGAGTTCGACCGACAGGGTGCTGCCGTTCTCATCCCCCACCCTGAACTGCTCAACGTGAGCCTGAGTTTGTCCGACATCGAGCAGTACCGCGACGATATCCACGGCGTCGAGACGTACAACGCGAAGGCATTCTCGCGACAGAACCAACGAGGACGCGAAATCGCGGCCGAGACGGGACTCCCCGGATTCGCTTCGTCATATGCCCACGTCCGCTGGACGCTCGGCGAGGCGTGGACCGAGTTCGACCGGGCTATCGACTCGGAAGCCGACCTCGTCGAAGCACTTCGCGAGGGAGTCGAGCGCCGGGCGATGCGCCGCTCCGGTCTCTCGCACACTATTCGCGGTGCAGCCGAGTTCGCTCACCTCGGCTACGAGAACTCGTGGGGGAAACTCGACCGACTTCTGCTGTCCGGGATGGAACCCACACACCCGCGACACATCGCGTACGACGGCCGGTTCGACGACGTGAGCGTCTATTAAGAGAACTGCCCGATGTCTGTGCCTGCGTTAGAACGACCCGACGAGCGACGCCGTCGCCGCCGCCAGCGACACGTCGAGCGAGAACAGGTAGTAGTGGATGCCCGCGAGGACGCCGAGCTCCGCGACGGTGACGACGACAGTCACCATGTCGGCGTACTTCGAACTCGTCGCCACGCCGGTCGGTAAGTCGTACTCCTGTGGCGACAGCGGGTAGAACAGCGCGATACCGCGCTTGGAACCGACCATGTCGAGGACGTAGTGGGTGGCGACGCCAATCCAGACGAAGTGGAGGTTGCCGAAGACGATGGGAAACGCGAGGAACGCAATCAGTACCGGAAGGTTGTGGAGCGTCTTGCGGTGCTTGCCGAAGGCGGTGTCGACGTCGGGAAAGAGCGCGCCGAGGACGACCGGAAGCGACAACTGGCCGATTTTCTGCGCGAGGAGAAACAGCGAGTCGACAGTCGGTTCGAACGACCGCGGGTCGACAGTGAGGATGACGCCGAGCCCGAGCGCCAACAGGATGGCGTTGAGCACGTGTCCCTTCTTGTTCATAGGCTGAAAGTGGCCGCACGTGATACAAAGGTTTCCCACGCGGTCTGCCGATGGTGTTCCGACCGCGATGGAGACTGCTGGCTGTTAGTCGCCGCCGACCGATGCAACTTCTTCGGCGAGCAGTCTGAGCGCGCCGCGCGCAATCTGTTCTTTCACTTGCGTCCGCGACCCATCGTACTCGAATCGCTTGACGCGGGTGTAGGAGTCACCGGACCCCCACGGGGCGGCGTAGGCGATGCCGACGAAGACGGTCCCGACTGGCTTCCCCGGCAGACCACCTTCTGGCCCTGCGATTCCGGTCGTGGCGACGCCCCACGTCGTGTCCGCCACGTCGCGAACGCCAGCGGCCATCTCGCGGGCGACAGCCTCGGAGACTGCCCCGTCTTCGTCGAGCGCCTCGCGTGAGACGGCCAGCTCGTGGCGCTTGGCGTCGTAGGAGTAGGTGACGAGCGAGCGGTCGAAGTAGTCGCTCGACCCCGGGACGTCCGTGAGGAGCGACCCGATGAGGCCGCCCGTACACGACTCTGCGGTGGCGACAGTGTGGCCAGCGTCGCGGAGGGCGTCGCCAACGCGCTCTTCTTCGGGCGGGTCGGATGCGAATTCGCGCATAGGTACGCCGACGCTCGGACGGGACAAAAATCCGGCCGCTGAGGGTTCCCGGCCATTCGACCGTCGAGGTCGTCGCGAGCACTCGACCGCCGAGGCCACCACTAGCCCGCACGGGCTTCCGAGACCGAGAAGTACACAAGTGCGGGCCGTGCAGGGTCCGACATGGATATCGACGTCGAACCGACCGAGCACCCGGACGACGACAGCGACGGCGACACCGGCGACGACGGCGGCCCTGCCGAAATCGAAGTCGAGGTCACCGACCCTGAGACGGCGACGACCGAGGGGGCGGACCTCCCGCGCGGTATCGACGCGCCCGAGTACGTCCTCTACGGTGGGAAGGGTGGTGTCGGAAAGACGACGATGGCCGCGGCGACGGCCCTCGCCAGCGCGGCCGACGGCACTGCGACGCTCGTCGTCTCGACCGACCCCGCACACTCGCTTTCGGACACGCTCGGCGTCTCGATTCCCGCGGAACCAACGCGCCTTAACGAGGACATGCCACTGTACGCGGCCGAAATCGACCCCGACTCCGTGATGGAAGGCCCGTTCGCGGACGCCGGAGCGGGAGATGTAGCGGACACGACCGACGAAACCGAGTACGATACTTCGGAGTACGACGCCGACAACCCGTTCGTCGGCAACGGAGACGGCTCGAACTCACCGTTCGGCGGGATGGGCGACGCCATGGGCGGATTCGAAGATATGCTCGGCGGCGACGGCCCGCTCGGGATGGGTGGCCCGATGCCCGGTGCCGACGAGGCGGCGGCGATGCAGCAGCTCCTCGAATATCTCGACGACCCGCGATTCGACCGCGTCGTCATCGACACCGCGCCGACCGGTCACACCCTGCGACTGCTCGAACTGCCGGAGATAATGGACTCGATGCTCGGCCGCATCGTCCGAATGCGCGACAAGTTCTCGGGGATGATGGACAACATCAAAGGCATGTTCGGTGGCGGCCCGGACGACCCACAGGCGGGGATGGCCGACCTCGACGACCTTCGAGAGCGCATCGAGCGCCTTCGGGCCATCCTTCGGGACCCGGCGAAGACGGACTTCCGCGTCGTCATGATTCCCGAGGAGATGAGCGTCGTCGAGTCGAACCGCCTCGTGTCGCGCCTCGATGAGTTCGGAATTCCGGTCCAGACGCTCGTCGTCAATCGCGTCATGGAACCCGTCGACGACGTGGCCGACGTGGACCCCCGATGGTTCGTCTCGCCCGACCTCGACGACTGTTCGTTCTGCCAGCGTCGCTGGGACGTCCAACAACAGGCACTTCGCTCCGCGACCGACCTGTTCCGCGGCCGCGACGTCAAACGCGTCCCGCTGCTCGCAGACCAGGTGCAAGGTGAAGACGCGCTCCGTGTCGTCGCCGCCTGTCTCGACTGACGGGAGAACGGAAGCCGCTTACACTAATTTTCGGACGAACCCGTACAGTGCGTCGCGCCACGCGTCGGGAACGAATCGACCGAGCACGCCGATTCGGGCGACTGCACCGGGTTGGTAGCGAGCGTGCGGCTTCGTCGAACTCGCGGCGTCGACGATGTCTTCTGCGACTCGTTCCGGCGGAATCGCCCCCGGTCCGCTCCCGCCAAGGGCCGCCGTGTCATCGAGGAGTTTGTAGATGGTCTCGTACGCGCCGGAGCGCTCGATACCGTCTGACTTCTCGCCACCGTTGACCTCGGCGTCGACGCGGTCGTTGAACTTCGTCTCGACCGGGCCAGGTTGGACGAGGACGGCGTCGATGCCGTATTCTTCAACCTCGCTGCGGAGCGCGTCGGTCATCGCTTCGAGCGCGAACTTCGACCCCGCGTAGACGCCGCTTCCCGGCAGCGAGACGCGCCCGATGACGCTGGAGACGTTGACGATGGTCCCGTCCTCCTGTGTACGCATGTGCGGCAGCACGGCGCGTGTGAGGCGGTGTGGGCCGTAGACGTTCACGTCGAACTGGTCGTGGACCATCTCGGTCGGTACGTCCTCGATGGGACCCAACTGGCCGTAGCCAGCGTTGTTGACGAGACAGTCGAGACGACCCTGTTCGTCGATGATGCGGTCCACGACGCGGTCGACGTCCGACTGGTCTGTGACGTCGAGCGTCGCGATGGTCGCACCGCGTTCGCCCAGCGTCTCGATGTCTGCTGGGTTTCGCGCGGTGGCGTAGACCTCCCACTCCTCGTCGAGGAATTCGAGCGCGGCCGCGCGCCCGATTCCCGAGGAACAACCGGTGATGAGGACCGACTTCTGATGCACGTCGGGTGGTCGAACTGTGCGCTGTTAAGTGTACGCGGTTCGCCACGAGAACATCCCCGAACTCACTCGTACTGTGCTTTCACTTCGTCGGCGTAGGCGTCCGCGAGGCGCGTTGGCTCGGGGAGTTTGTAGTCGCCGCCGAGTCGTGAGACGAGGTCGACGGTCGTCTCCGGCGACAGGCGATGGCCGGGACTGACGTACAGTGGGTTGACGATGGGCTGTGAGTCGTACTGCCGCGATTGGAACGCGTACCCGATGACGGTTTCCGGCGTGGCAGGGTGGCCACCGACCGCATCGACAGCGTCGTCGGCGCGGATTGGCGTGTTCCATCCTTTTGGGTGTCCGTCCACGTCTTCGTCGGGGGTGCCACAGAGGAGCGACTTGGCGACGCCGATGCTCGGCACGTCGCAGACGACGCCCACGTGAGTCGCCAGTCCGGCCTGCCGGAAGTGGATGCGCCCGGAGCCGTCGAAGACGAGGAGGTCCGGGTCGTGTTCGAGTTTGGCCAGTGCGTCGAGAATAGGGCCGCCCTCGCGGAACGACAGCAGGCCGGGGATGTAGGGCAAATCGAGGTCCGATACGGCGTAAGCGCGCTCGACGACCTCGCCGCCCCGAAGGACGACGACGGCGCTCACGGCGCGGTCATCGAGGAACGCTTGGTCGATGCCAGCGATGAGGGGTGGGCCGGTGTCCGAACTTGCGTCAGTCCCCGTGAGCGTCGTGGCACCGGGGTCGTCGAGCGCGACGCTTGCCGGGTCGAATGGGAGTTCGTCTTCGAACACCGCTGCCTCGGCAACGCGGCGCTGAAGCGCCTCCATCTCGTCGCGCGAGAGGCCGGGGCGCGGTGCGAGGTCCGGGTTGGCCGGTCGCATCTTAGAAGCGGCCGCCGGGACCACCGCGACGCCCGCCACCGAGCGACATCTGGTTGGGGATATTCCGCTTTCCATTCACGCGCTGGCCGTACGCGAGGCCGATGACGAGGCCGACGAGGTGGGCGAAGTGTGCGACGTTGCCCTGTCCGACCGACGCGGCAGAGTTGGGCGAGAGGAAGAACACGACCGAGAGAGCCGCGAAGCCGAAGGTAAACAGCCACAGCGGGATTGGAATCACGAAGTACAGGTAAATTCGAAGCCCGGGGTTCAGGACCGTGAGAACCCCGAGGATGGCGAAGACGGCACCTGACGCGCCGAGGACCGACGTGGTGACACCCGGCGTGAGGACGAAGCTACTCCCGATGTGCGCGAGTCCTGCGGCCATTCCGGCGATGACGAACAGAGCGGTGAACTTCCGCGACCCGATGTAGCGTTCGACTGGCGGGCCGAAGAAGTACAGGACGATGCTGTTGCCGACGATGTGGAAGAACGATATTGGGCTGTGTGAGAACACCGAGGTGACCCAAGTCCAGACGAAGAGTGGGTTCTCCGTACTCAGCGTAAACAGCGCGCTGAACGTCCCGCGGGGGAAGATGCCAGCCTGCGTTCCGAGGATGACGGCCCACTCCAGCGCGAACATAATCCACATGACCCCGAGGAAGACGTAGGCCATATTCCCGCGGAAGTATCCAAGTAACCCGCCCGTGCTGGTGAGCGAGTCGACAAGACCGCTCGCGCGGCCACGCTGTGAACTCACCGAGTCGTCGAAGTCACTTTCGAAGACACCGGACGGGTCGTCCCAGTTCGAAAGCCCCGGACACTCGTGATTCTCCGGAAGGCGGTGTTCCGAACAGAACGTCCCGCCACATCGAGAACAGCGGTACGGCAAGTTCTCGTGCCGACCGCACTCGTCGCAGGTAGCCATTAGTGACGACTTGCAGCGGCGAGATAAAAAGGGGTTGCCTCCTGCGCGTCGATGTCACACACCTTTCGTGGGCGACGCAGACCGGCGCAACCGCTCAAATTGCGGGTGTCCAGAGAAAACAGATGGTTTACTCGTCGTCGGACGACGCTTCGTCGGCGTCTCCGTTCTCCGCGGATGCGGGCGTGAAGTTCGTCGGAACGACGGTCGTGTGGTGGAGACCGAGGCGGGGTTGTTTGGCTGCCATTCTCATCAGTTGCTACCCGTCGAAGTGACTAATAATTACCCATGCGCATAATTCATCCCCTCGTGGGGGTCCGATAACCGGTGTGTATGTTCGGTGACGACGGCTGTCGATTTCGTCGGGGGACGGTGAGAACGCAGTCGCTCTCGGTTTCGCGGTCGAAAAAATAACTCGGGAGTCGCTTACGCGAAGTTCTCTTCGTAGAGGTCCATCGCGTGTTCGATGGCGTCCTTCGCGGCCTGCTTGTCTTCCCAACCGAGGGTCTCGACTTCCTTGCCCGCTTCGAGGTTCTTGTACGTCGCGAAGAACTCGTCAATCTCGTCGAGCGTCTGCTGCGGGATGTCTTCGAGGTCTTCGATGTGGTCGTAGCGTGGGTCCTCGGTGGGGACGGCGATGACCTTGTCGTCCTGCTCGCCGTCGTCGTCCATCTTCATGAGGGCGACGGGACGGGCTTCGATGACACAGCCCGGGAACGTCTGGTCTTCGACGAGGACGAGCACGTCGAAGGGGTCTTCGTCGTCGTAGTACGTCCGCGGCATGAAGCCGTAGTCCGACGGGTAGTGGACGTTGGAGTGGAGCACGCGGTCGAGGACGACGCCAGGGATGTCCTTGTCGTACTCGTACTTGTTGCGCTCGCCTTTGAGGCACTCGACAACTGCGTAGATTTCGTCCGGCGCGTTCGGGCCGGTCTCCATATCTTCCCAGAGGTTCACCATATCGAACCCATCCGCGATACGAGCAAAAGTCCTTTCGGCATCGGTCGCCGGTGACATAATTGCACGACTGATGCCACACCCGCACTAGGTGTGTCAGGAACTAACAAGGCTAATTTTGTAGAGAAAGTACTGTTCTAGACGTATCCAGAATCAGAGGTGTTCTTGAGATATTATCTGGGTGCCACACACAACAGCATCCAAGTATTCTTTGGGGAATGTCGAGAGCATACCACCTATCTTGGCGAAATATATACCACCGAGTGGTTTTACAGTATAATAACCGATTCACTAGGTTTCCACCCTGATTTTGCCGGTGCTATGCCTATTATCACATTGGAAAAAAGGCCCTGCGTTGACAAAGTTTAAATAGATAGGTGACATTTCCACATCCATGTCAGAGGCACAAACAATTGGCAACGAATCTGGCGCGGCTCGCGACCTTACCGCGTTCCAGCAGAACATCCTCGTCATCCTGGCCGAGGAACCGATGTACGGTCTGGCAATCAAGCGTCACCTCGAGACGTACTACGGCACCGAAGTGAACCACGGGCGCCTGTACCCCAACCTCGACGACCTCGTCGAGATGGGTCTCGTCGAGAAAAGCGAACTCGACAAGCGTACCAACCAGTACGAACTGACCGAAGACGGCCTCCAGGCCGTTCTCGACCGCTTCGACTGGATGTTCGCGAAGTTCGTCACCGACGACGAACGCGCCGAGAAGGTCATCGAACGCGTAAACGCCAAGCTGTAATCTGGCATACACCGGGCTCGTTAGTTGTACTCGGGCACTTCGGCGCCTGCGGCGTCGAAGAGCAACTGTAACGACTCGGGAAGCAACGACCGTTGTTCATCGGTCGGCCACGCATTGCGTGGATAATATTCTTCGACGAACTCACGAACTTCGGGAGCGCCTGCTGTCTCGATTCGTCGGACGTAGTGGTTTCCGAGGAAGTCTGCGAACGCACGGGCGTTCGCCGCGTGGATTGGACCATGTTCCTCCGCGACCGACTCGACGAGTTCGGCGTTGTGCGACTCGACTGCGCTCCACTCGTGGTCTTCGCCTGTTCCGCGAAGCGGCCGTTCGATGCCGCGGTCGACGTTGTCGATTTGGTCCGGGTGGACGAGTCCGTCCTCGTCAATCCACGACTCTGGATGCAACACGAGTACGTCGTCTTCTTCGCGGACTCGCGCGGTGAAGCCGTGCGGTTCGACGAGTTCGTCGCGCGCCGACTGGTACGTCGCACGCTCGTCGGGGTCGACGGCGTCGCGTGCGAGCCTCGTCAACCGCTCGGCCTCCTGTTGCACGTCTTCCGGGATATCGTCTGACTCAGGCATTGTCGAGCGCCTCGTTGGCCAAGGAGTCGGCGTGGTCGTTTATCTCTCGCGGTACGTGTTCGAGCGACCAGCGGTCGAACCGGTCGAGGAGTTCGCGCACCGTCACGCGGTGTTCGCGCAGTCCGGGGTCGTTCGTCTTCCACTCGCCGCGCACCTGCTTGACGATGAGTTGCGAGTCGCCTCGGACGTCGACTTCGTCGTACCCGTACTCGGCCGCGGCGGTGAGCGCCTCGACGAGTGCCTCGTACTCCGCGCGGTTGTTCGTCGTCTTTCCGATTCGCTTCGACCCCTCGGCGACGATACCGTCGCTGGTGACGATAACCCACCCAATCGCCGCGGGACCGGGATTCCCCCGGCTCGCTCCGTCGAAGTAGACGTGTGCACGGCCACCACCGGGTTCCAAGAGAGGCAAGATGTCCGTCGGTGACCCGCCTTGCACGACGACTTTTCCGTCGTAGGCGACCGCGGTCGCATCGCCGCGTTCGGCTCGCCACCGCTCGTGGTCGGTATTTCCGGGAGTAACGGTCACACCCGCCTCTTCGAGCCGTCGTCGCGCTTCGTCGGAGTCACACTCGACCGTCGGCATATCCACACCTCGCCGGTGGGAGGGTAAAGTCGGTTCGTTCGCTCCTCTATAGATTTCTGGAAACTATCCTCTCCCGGGATAAGTTTGAAGTGGAAAGCTCCAGACAGTATATAAATGCGATGAAACGGCCCACCCGCCAGCGGGAGCGCGAGCACGAACGGACTCGATGGGGAGACGAGTCAGCGGACGACGAAGCCGAGACGGACATCGATATCGACGATTTGGACTCCGACGAGGTCGTCCGCACGGCAGACGGTGAGTTGATCCACGAGGAGACTGGTATCGTATTGGAAGAAGACCGAATCGACCCCGGCCCGGAGTGGCGCGCGTTCAACCACTCGGAGCGGCAAGAGAAATCGCGCGTGGGCGCGCCGACGACCAAGACGATGCACGACAAGGGGTTGACGACGACTATCGACTGGAAGGACAAAGACGCCTACGGGCGGTCGATTTCGTCCCGAAAGCGGTCGCAGATGCATCGCCTGCGCAAGTGGCAAGAGCGGATTCGGACGAAAGACGCCGGTGAGCGTAACCTACAGTTCGCACTCAGTGAGGTCGACCGCATGGCGTCGGCGCTCGGGGTACCGCGGTCGGTCCGTGAGGTCGCGTCGGTCATCTACCGCCGCGCACTCGACGAAGACCTGATTCGCGGGCGCTCTATCGAGGGGGTCGCAACCGCCTGTCTCTACGCCGCCTGCCGGAAGGAAGGGATTCCACGCTCGCTCGAAGAGATTGCCGAGGTCTCTCGCGTCGAGCGAAAGGAGATTGGCCGCACCTATCGGTACGTCTCACAGGAACTCGGCCTGGAGATGCGTCCGGTCGACCCGAAGAAGTACGTCCCGCGATTCTCGTCGGAACTCGACCTCTCGAAGGAGGTCCAGTCGAAGGCCAACGAGATTATCGAGACGACGGCCGAGCAGGGCTTGCTCTCGGGCAAGTCACCGACCGGCTACGCCGCCGCGGCAATATACGCCGCCTCGCTCCTCTGTAACGAGAAGAAAACCCAGCGCGAAGTCGCCGACGTCGCGCAGGTGACCGAAGTCACCATCCGCAATCGCTACCAAGAACAAATCGAAGCGATGGGCATCCACACCTAAGCGGGCCGTCGTTTCGAGTTCACACACCAGACTCCATTTTCTGCGCCGTCGCCGAAGGTTCATACCGCCGGACGACTCACTTCCGGTGATGCGGCTCGACGAGTACATGGACATCGAGCGAGACGAGCGCGCCGAGCGCCGCCGCCTCGCCGAAGAGAAGTCCTACGGCATCCTCGACCACCTCGAAACGTTTCAGGACCGCTTCGAGGAGACCGTGCAGGGAGACTCGCTGTACGGTGGTGTCTCACCGTCCATCTTCGTCGGGCGCTCGAACTACCCGCGTGTCTCGACAGGTATCCTCTCGCCGGTCGGCCACGACGAGGACGCCGCCGCGTTCGAGACGAGCGCCGCGTGGTACGACGAGGGCGTGAGTATCGAAGACGTGTTCCAGCGCCGAACGTCGCTCCTAAACTCGAACCGCGGGACGAAGGTGACGAACGTCGCCGACTCGTGGGACGGCTTTCTCGGAACCCAGCGCGAAGTCGCCATCGCCGACCGACCCGTCACCGTCGAAATCGGACTCGACGGCAAACCGGACCTGAACCTCGACGCCAGCGCCGACGACGTGGCGACACCGGTCGGGCCGCGCGCCCGCGCTCGCTCGGCCGACCTCGCGGAGAATCCGCACGTCCCCAAATTGGTGAAAAAGACGCTCGAAGACGACGACTGGAACGCACAGGGCGCGATGGCGTTTCTCTACCGCCGTGGATTCGACGTGTACGACATCAACACCATCCTCTCGGCTGGGGCGCTCGGTCAGACCGAACAGCGCCGACTCGTCCCGACCCGGTGGTCTATCACCGCCGTTGACGACACTGTCGGGAAGTACATCCGCGGGCAAGTGAAGCACGCACCGTCTATCGACAGCGTAGAAATCTACCGCAACGAGTTCCTCGGCAACGCTTTCTGGGTGATTCTCGCGCCGGGTCGCTGGGAGTTCGAACTGGTGGAGATGAAAGCACCGGGGAGCGTCTGGAACCCCGACCCGCAGGCAGGCATGTACCTCGCCGCCGACAGCGAGGGCTACGAAGGTCGGTCCGGATACGTCGACGAGACGGCCGGCGCGTACCACGCCTCACGGCTCGGAGTGCTCGAACACCTTCACGACCGGGGCCGACAGGCGAAGGCAATCGTCCTGCGACACGTCTCCGACGAGTACTGGGGGCCGGTCGGCGTCTGGCAGGTCCGCGAGTCCGTCCGCAACGCCTTCGACGGCGAGAAAGCAGAGGCCGAGACGTTCGGCGACGCCGTGCGCGACGTGACGGAGTACCTTCCTATCTCGCTGGCCGACCTCAAGCGAAAGTCGACGATGGCGGCCGGGTTGCAGACGAACATCTTCGACTTCGGCTGAACGGCGGCCGTCGCCGCCGGGTGAGCGAGCGACTTCGACTTCGGCCGAGTGAAGTATTTTGACAGCCGAGTGGGAAATTAGCGTATGCTCCCGTTACAGGTACCCGGCGGTCCAGAACTGCTCATTATCTTCCTCCTATACGCCGTCGTCGGCCTCCTGCCGGTCGTCGCGGCAGTCGTCGGCATCTATCTCCTCTACAAGATTCGCGGCGATATCGAGCGAATCGCTGATGCGCTCGAAGAACTAGACTCGGTGTAAGCAACGGTGTCGGCGACGCGGTCCTTACGCCTCGACAGCGTCGAGATTGGCGAGTGCCGCGTCGACGAGTTCGCCCGTGTCGGCGACGATATCGGCCATCTCCTCGTCGTCGGGGGCGATACCGACGAGGCGAGCGATGCGCATGATGCTCACGTGGTAGACGACCTGCGTGCCGGGTTCTTCCTCCCAGATGACCACGTTACAGGGGAAGAGCGCGCCGAGTTGGTTGTCGCTGGCGTCGAGGGCGCGGTCGGCCATCGTGGGGTTGCACGCGCCGAGCACGTAGTACGGGTCGCGGTCGGCGTCGACCTTTTCGTTGAGTAGCTCTGAAGGCGAAAATTCGGTAGCGACACCGAACCCGGCGTCCGTGAAGGCCTCGCGGACGTGCTCGATTGCCGCCTCGTGTTCCATGTCCAGAACGACGCTCTCCTCGCCGATGTCCTCCGGTTTGATGGCTGTCGGGTCGATTGGGAGTGTCATGGATTCCCTTTCACGCCCCGGCGTGGAAAAGCTACCTGTATTGTGCAGTTCGCGCACTCACTGGCCGGAGTGGTTCTGCTCGTCCACCACGGTGTCCGTCCCGTCGAGGACTGACTGCACGAACGACGACTTCGCTTCGGTGTAGACGTCGCGCTCGTCCGGGTGCACCGACGCGAGGCCGCGTTTCAGTTCCTCGTACGCTGCGGCGAGTGGCTGGTTTTCCCGGAGTGCATCGCGGAACGCGACCTGCTCGCGGTGGCAGTCGCTTCCGCGTTCGGTCACGGAGAGGTAGTGCGTCCGGCACGACGGCGGCCCGCGGGCGAAGAACCGCCGGTCTGGAACGTCGTCGTTCGGGCGCTCTTCGTAGCCCGCATCGGCGAGGACGCGAGCAACGTCCTCAGTCGCGTCGAGGTCGGAGACGAGAACGAGCATATCGACGATTGGCTTGGCGGCGAGTCCTGGAACCGAGGTGCTGCCGACGTGCTCGAAGCCGAGGACGCTCTCGCCGAGTCGCGGGCGGAGTCGAGCGACTTCGGATTCGTACGCCTCGCGCCACGCAGGGTCGTACTCGACGAGTTCGACTGTTCCGCGGGCGAGGCCGAGATGGGGGTGTGTCTCGGAGGAGTTGTCGCTATTTTCGTCTCGGGTCATATCGGTATCGGGAGCCACTGAAGCGCCGCGACGACCTTCTCCGGGGGGAAAATCGGCGGGTGGAGCACCAACCAGTCGAGGAGGATGAGTCCGAACCCGTGGGCGACGATAGAGGGGAGAATCGAGTTGCTCTCGTAGTCCACGAGACCGAACAGCACGTCCGTCGGAGCCGACAGGAGAAGCTCTATCGGGGGCTTACCGACGTGGTGGAACGCATAGAGGATGGGACTGATGAGCGCGCTCTTGCGGCCGATGTCGCGGACGCCGACACAGAGCAAGCCGCGATAGTACGTCTCGGCGGCGACGACGATGAGGAGTTGCTGTGCAGCGTGCGGCAGGAACTCCGCGAGCGCCGTCGAGGTGTGCCACATCGGGTAGTACGTCCGAATCGACGGCAGTGACGACCCGACGAGATAGAACGGAAGGACGAACAACGCGAGGAGGACCGTGTTTCGAAGCGCGGTTCGGTCCACTGTCCAACCGAGGTTGCGGCCGTGCGACACGGCGAGCGCGCCGGGAAGGAGAATAAAGAGCAGCGCGTCGTGGACCGCACGGTACGTGAGGTCACCGCCGGGTATCGGCCAGAGACTCCATGCGGCCCCGATGACGCCCCCGGCGAGGAGGGCGCGATGGAGCCACGGAAGTCGCGCGAACCGGCGGCGAAGCACCGTTATTCGGTTGCGACCGGTTCCCGACCGACGATGTCGAGCACGTCCTCGACGAACGTCTGGCGGGTGTCGAAGTACGTCTCGTCAGCGTCTTCGAGTATCGCTTCGAGGGTCTGGGGACCGGACGGCGTGCGGATGACCGCGTCGCCTTCTTTGTTCAGGATGCTGCTCTTTTCTTGGGGCCACGTCAGCCGAGAGGCGACGCGTGCGAGCGGCGCTCCTTCGACGGATTCGCCCTCACCCAGTTCGACCACAGGTTCCTCGTCTGCTTCCTCGTCAGCCATGGGCGACGGTTGGCTACCGCGCATGATAATCCCTTCGAGATTCGCATCGATTCGGCGTCACCGCCGAAATCAATAGCCCGCTACGTGTCGGGGAACAGACAATCGTCTGACGCATCGTTTTAGGGACTCGTTCCATATACGGTCTCATGACCAGTCTTTCGGAGGCGTATCACGGTGGCCGTGGTGGCCCGAGTCTCCGACGGCTCTCCCTGGGGTTCGGGGTGTTCCTCTCCGGCGCGTTGCTCGTCATCGCGGGCATCGTAGTCGCCACGACTGACGTGTACACGTCGGGTGGCGCGACGCTCGGCGAAGCACGGGAACTCGGGGGCATCCTCGGTGGTGTGGGTGTGCCCGCCGTCTTCCTCGGCGTGTTCACCGTCCTCCCCGCCAGCCGTCGGACCCGTGCTGCTGCCATCATCGGCGCGAGCATCGCCATCCTCGGGGTCGCGCTCTTCTCGCACGCGTACCCGTGTCAGTGGTCGGGTGCCACCTGCGGCGAGGGGCTCAGAGACCTGACACTGGAGACCGTCGGCGTCTACTTCTTCGGCGCCATCACGACCTTCTGGTGTCTGTTCGTCGGTGTCGCCAACTTCAAGACGCGGAACGACCCCGGCGGCACCGCGACGGTCCAGGTGACAAAGAAGGGTGAGACGCGCGTCGTCGAAGTCGAAAAACGCGTTCGCGGAGGACTCGGCGGCATCGGCTTCCTCGGCGGCACGCCCGACGGCGACGTCGATACCCAAACCAACGCACAGTCGCAACAGAACCAGCAGCCCTCGAACTCGCAGTCGAATTCGTTCGGGGCGACGACGACCGGAGCCACCGACGGCGGCGCATCGACTCAGGAAATCTCGTCTCCGCTCGACGGCCAGCGCCAAGCCCAGAACCAGAGTCAGAACCAAACTCAGAGTCAGAACCAAACACGGAATCCGAACCAAACTCAGAGGCCGAGCCAAACCCAGAGCCCATCTGGGCCGACGACCGCGAGCGCCAGTGCCTCGTCGCCCTCACAGGGTCAGAACATGCAGGCCTCGGACGCCTCCGAACATCCCGCCGCAGACCGCCCGGAGAACGCGACGGTCGGCGACCGCTACTGTGGTAACTGCGCGTACTTCGAATACGTCCGCACTTCTGACGGACTCAAACCCTACTGCGCAATCCACGACGAGATGATGCAGGACATGGAAGCCTGCGACGCGTGGTTCCCGCGCGGGCGTCAGTAGAACGACGCCGGACCCGTTCTCACGACTCTTTCTTCTCGACTGGGCGGTTCACTTCTCACAATTCGTTCAACCTCGACTCGACGTCTCGCCAGTGACTTCCGCGCCAGAACACCTGTCCGCAGTCGCGACAGCGCCACAACCTCGTCTCCCCGTCGCTCGGGGCGTATTCGGGAATCGGCGCGTCGTCGCCGAGTTCTTCGACAGGCCCGTTGCAGACGCCGCAGCGGGTTGGTTCCTCGTCCAGCGCGATGTCGAAGCCGACCGATTCGAGTTCGCGTAACTGGTGGAGTGGGCGTTTCGACGCCACCAGAACGCTTCTGGACGCTCGTTCGGCCAGCGACACGTCGCGCGTGAGGAGCACCCGAGATTCCTCGGCGGCGCGGTCGAGAAGGGTCGAATCGCCCGGGTCGGTGTCGTGTTCGTCGAGCGCGTAAGCCGTGTCGTACCCGCACATCCGCAGGTAGGTGGCAAGCTTGCCGAGCATCACGTCCAGAAGGAATCTCGTTTTGTCTGGGCACCCACCCTCGATACCCGAGGCGATGGTCCCCGGATGGTCAGGTCCGACCTCGTCGCTGCCGGTAGCGGTGGTCTCGCGCTCGTCGGTCACTGCACGAAGTCTCGAAGTTCCTCCACCGGGCGGGCGTTCAGCACATCCGCCGTTTCGACCCATCCGCGTCGGGCGGTGTGAACCCCGTACCGGACGTGGTCGAGTTCGGCGGGCCGGTGTGCGTCGGTGTTGATGGCGATTGTCGCGCCCGCCTCGGCAGCGATTTTGAGCGCTTCGCCGTTCAAGTCGAGTCGGTACGGACTCGCGTTGAGTTCGAGTGCAACGTCGTTTTCGACGGCCGCCTCGGCGATTCGTTCGTAATCGAGCGGAAGCCCGGGACGCTGGTTGATGAGGCGGCCGGTCGGGTGGCCGAGGATATCGACCGCGGGGTGTTCAATCGCACGTACGAGCCGTTCGGTTGCTGTCTCGCGGTCTTGGTCGAGCGCGCTGTGGGGCGAGGCGACGACCACGTCCAGTTGGTCGAGCACGTCGTCCGCGACGGAGATACCGCCCTCGGCGTCGATGTTCGCTTCGACACCGTGGAAGACTGCGATATCGGCGTCTTCCGCGACGCGTCTGACTTCCTCGGCCTGTTCGAGTAACTCGTCGTCTTCGACGCCGACGCCACCGACCATGCCGGGGCCGGTCGCGTGGTCGGAGACGACGTGGTACTCGTAGCCGCGTTCTTCGGCCGCGGCGACCATCTCGGCGATGGTGTTGTCGCCGTCGGACCACTCGGTGTGGGTGTGGAGGTCGCCGCGAACGTCGCCTTCTTCGAGGAGACTCGGGAGTTCTCCGTCGGTCGCGGCCTCTATCTCGCCCGTGTCTTCGCGCATCTCGGGCGGAACGAGCGGTACGTCGAGCGCGGCGTACATCGACTCCTCGGTGTCGCCCCCGACTCGCTCACCGACGCGGGGGCCGTCGTCGGCGTCGGAGACAGCTGAGATGTCGAACATCCCGTACTCGTTCATCTTGAGGCCGCGGTCGATGGCGATGTTGCGGAGGTGGACGTTGTGGTCCTTGCTCCCGGTGAAGTACTGGAGGGCGGCCCCGTACTCGTCGGGGTCGACGACGCGGAGGTCGACCCGCATCGCGTTCACCCGGATGCTCGCCTTCTGCTCGCCCGCTTCGATGATGTCGCCGGTGAGTTCGAAGTCGACGAAGGAGTCGATGACCGATTGGGGGTGGTCGCTCGCGACAAGGATGTCGATGTCGCCGACCGTCTCGCGCCAGCGACGCATCGACCCGGCGGGTTCGGCCCGCTCGACGGCGTTGTTCTCGCTGAGATAGGCCAGCAGGTCGTCGGCAACGGGGCGCGCCTTTCCGAGGAGTTCTCGGCCGGTCGATTTGCGGGCGAAGTCGATGCCGTCGAGGATGTTCTGCTCGGTCTTTGCGCCGAAGCCTTTGACCTCCTGAATCTCTCCGTCGCGGGCGGCAGCTTCCAACTCGTCGAGGTCGGTGATGCCGAGCGCTTCGTAGAGCGTGCCGACTGTCTTGGGGCCGACACCCTCGACGCTCGTCAGCCCGGCCATGTCCACGGGCAACTCGTCTCGGAGGTCGTCTAACTCCTCGATGTGGCCCGTCTCGAAGTACTCGACAATCTTCGAGGAGATGGCGTCGCCGACGCGGTCGATTGTTTGAACCGCGTCTTCGCCTTCGGCGGCGAGGTCTTCGATGGGCTTTGGATGCTCGCGGATGTTCTCCGCTGCGCGACGGTAACTCGACGGTTTGTACTCGACGCCCGTCGCGTCGAGGCGGTCTGCGAACTCTTCGAGGAGTGTCGCAATCTCGTCGTTCCGGCTCATCGACCGCCTCGCTTACTTGCGCCTCCCTCGCGGCCGAGCGCCTTCTTCAGGAAGCTCATCCAGCGCTTTTGATCGGCCGCGTTCTGAAGTTTCGACTCCTGTTCGAGGTCGACCGGGCGGAGTTGTTCGAGCGCGTTCAACGCTCGGTCGATGCCGACGATGTCGTCGATGAGACGACGGCCCTCCTCGTAGCTCACCTCGTTGTCCTCGATAGGCTGGAGACGCTCCAGTCGCTCCCGCCGGAGGTTCCGCTTCGCTTGGTCGACGCGCTCGCGTTCACCTGCAGGGATGGTGTCTCGACGCTTGATTTCGAAGACGAACTCCCGGAGGTCTATCATCTCACCCTGTATCTCGATGGTCTCGGGAATCTGTACGCCTACCGTCGCGCCCTCCCGATTGACGCGTTCTAACAGTTGCTTGCGCTCGAACTCCTTCACGACCTGACCTTGCCGTGCGTGGCACTTCGCTCCTTCGCCGCCACCCTCACAGCGTCAGTCGAGTACTCACCATTGTTCAACTGTTTGCCAGACTGTCTGTAATTGCTGAAAAATGGTTATGCGGCGCTCCGTTGTATTATCAACACGAATCATGTCTGGTGAGACTATTAACGGGGGAGAGGCATCGGACGATGAAACGCCGATGACGTTCGCTCGGGCACGCCTCTATACGTTCTATCTTCTCGCGCTCGTGACGCTCGGAATGGCGGCCGCGTTCGTCGTTGAACTGCTGTCGTACTCGATAGTTGGGTGGGGTGCAGGCGGCGAAGAACTCGGGATACATCGCCTGCACATCATGGTCATCGCCTCGACAGTCTGGATAATCATCCTCGGCGTCGCGACGCAACTGTACCGCCCGCTGAAGCGTGTGGCACTGATGCAAATCGCGTTCGTCGTGACGACGCTCGTCCTCGCCGGGACGATTATCGGAAACGGTCCGGTCGAAGAGGTCGTGCCGTTCTTCGTGCTGACCGGTCTGATGACGCTGTTCCACCCGGCGGGACGCGACATCCTCTCGGTCGGCGATGAATACAGTCCGGCACTGCTCGGCCTCGTCGCCGTCGCATCGGTTCCCGTGTTGGCCTACGCAGTGAACCAGTTCGGGCTTCAGAGCACCGGCGACAGCCACGCCATGATGGGCCACTACATGGAGATGGCGGTCATGTCCATCGTGCTGCTCTTGACGGGGCTTGTCGCCGCCGCGGGCGCACCCGGCCACCGCATCGTCGCGTGGTTCTCTGCGGGTCTCGCGGTCTACTTCGGCGCGCTCTCGCTGACGTTCCCGGCGCAAGCGTCGAGTATCGATGCCGTCTGGGCTGTTGCACTCGTTGCGTGGGGGGTGGCGTTCGTCGCTACGAGCGAACTCCGCGTGAGCGGTCGGACCTCACTCGCACAGGAACGGCCGCTGACGGTGCCGGGGAGCCCTCGGACGCCAGAGTAGCACAGACGAGCAGTCGTTTCGGAGAGACTCCCTTCGCTCGGCGATTTCTCGGCATGTTTCTCTTCGCCCGGCGAAACTCGCCGCAGTCTCGGTCGGCACACGGAGTCCGTCGTATATCGCCGCAAACGCGCGTGCAGAGACGAACCTTCTTATGCTTATCTTGGATATCGTGAAGTATGGGTTTGTTCGACCGACTCCGCGGTAAGGACCATCCGCGTGTCGCTTTCATCGGCATCGACGGGGTGCCCTTTAGTCTCCTCTCTGACCACCCTGAAGAGTTCCCCAACGTCGCGGCACTGGCCGACGAAGGCGCTGCCGGAGCCATCGACAGCATCGTCCCTCCTGAATCCAGCGCGTGTTGGCCGGCGCTCACGACCGGTGTCAATCCCGGCGAGACCGGCGTGTACGGCTTCCAGGACCGCGAAGTTCGGTCGTACGACACGTACGTCCCGATGGGTCGCGACGTCCAGGCCACGCGCGTCTGGGACCGCGTCACCGACGCTGGCCGCGACGCGACTGTGATGAACGTGCCCGTGACGTTCCCACCGCAGCGAAACGTCCAGCGCATGGTCTCTGGCTTCCTCTCGCCGGGCGTCGATAAGGCGGCGTTCCCCGACGAACTCCGAGACACGCTTCAGGACATCGGCTACAAAATCGACGTCAACGCCAAACTCGGACACAAAGACGACAAGTCCGACTTCGTCGAGGACGCCCACGAGACGCTCGACAAGCGGTACGAGGCGTTCACACACTACCTCGAAAAAGACGACTGGGACCTCTTTTTCGGCGTCTTCATGACGACCGACCGCCTCAACCACTTCCTCTTCAAGGACTACGAGCGCGACGGTGAGAACAAAGACGCCTTCATGGAGTTCTATCGGAAGGTCGACGATTACATCGGCAAGATTCGTGACAGCCTTCCCGAGGACGTGACGCTCGTCGTCGCGTCCGACCACGGTTTCACGTCGCTCGACTACGAGGTCCACTGCAACACGTGGCTCGAAGAGAACGGCTGGCTTTCCTACGAAGACGACGACCACGAGGCACTCTCGGACATCGCCGAAGAGTCTCGCGCGTACTCGCTTATCCCCGGTCGCTTCTTCATCAACCTCGAAGGTCGCGAACCTCGCGGCTCCGTCCCGCAGGACGAATACGAGGCAGTCCGCGACGAATTGAAAGCCGAACTCGAAGCCCTCGAAGGCCCAGACGGCAAGAAAGTCGCAGACCGCGTCGTCGTCAAGGAAGAAGCCTTCCGCGGCGACCACGACGACATCGCACCCGACCTCGTCGTCGTCCCGAACCACGGATTCGACCTCAAGTCCGGGTTCAAGGGCCACGACGAAGTCTTCGGTGTCGGCCCGCGAAACGGGATGCACAGCTTCGACAACGCGACGCTGCTCATCGACAACCCCGACGCCGAAATCGAAGACGCCGACCTCTACGACATCGCACCGACCATCCTCGACCTGATGGAAATCGACTACGCGCGCACCGAACTCGACGGCGCGAGTCTCGTCCACCAGTAACGCGAGCGAATCGTCTCTCAGTCGAACGCGACTCCGTCGAAAACCAGTCTTTCTTTCGCCGATTCAGCTGCCGACCAGCGCGAGCACGACGCTCAGATAAGGTCGTCTATCTTGTCGTTCTGCCACATCTCACTCGGGTCCTCGCGCGTCTCGTTTTTCGCCTCGTCGATGGCCTCGCGGGCGCGCTCCATGAACGACTCGACGCGGTCAGAGCGCTCGACGCCGCCCATGAGGACGAGTGACGCGAGTCGGTTACTTTCGAGTGGGAAGTCGCCACCGCGGACCTGTAGACTGCCGGTCTCTTCCTCGACCCACCGTCGGGCGCGCTCGACACCTTTTCGCGGAATCGAATCGGGCTTTCCGGCGACGACGACGAGCGCAGAGTCCGCGTTGCTCGCGTCCGGGAGACTCGTCCCCGTCAGGACGGCTCGACGGACGATACTCATCACGGCATTGATGTTCTCTTCTGCCTTCGGTGCCGCTTCGGCACTTGCGTAGCCAAGTGCCGCGATACCCCCGGCACGGAGGGTGTTGATAACCTCGGACGAGTCGACGACGCTCTCGCCGACGCCTTCGGTCGCCTCGCCGGAGGCGAGCAGGAGGCCGACGCGACGGGCGATAGCCTCGTTTATCGCGTCGAATCCTTCGCTCATCGACTCGCCAGACGACCGGAAGGCGTCGTTGTCGACGAGGAGGACGGCGTCTGATTCGCGGGCGACAGTCTTGAGCGACCGTCCGGCGTTCACCTGATACATCGCGCCTTCGTCCTCGCCGGGAAGGATGCCGAGGACGTAGACCGGGATGTTGTAGATTCGCTGGAGTTCCTTCGCGAGGACGGGCGCACCACCGGAACCGGACCCCCCACCGAGTCCGGCGACGATGAATATCGACTCGGCTTCGGCCGTGACACGGCCGTCGAGCGCCGAGAGTACTTCCGTCTTGTCCGCTTGCATGACTTCGGCACCGAGTTCGTTGTCGCCGCCGACGCCGTGGCCGTTGACACGGTCCTGTCCGATGAGAACCGTCTCGAACGGTAGTTGCTTGAGGTCAGCCTTTGCGGTGTTAACCCCGACTGCACCGAGGACAGCACCGAATCCCATTCGCTCGTCGAACGACTGGAGGGCCGCCGTGAGCTTCCCACCCGCTTGGCCGAGACCAATCAGGACTGTCTTCATATCCAACACCACTATTGGGTTGCTCTTCAACGTTCCCCACGCGAGTCGGCCCCCGCTCGAAAGTGAGTGACCGCTCTTCTCAAAAGTGGGCGACCGCACCTGTCTGTGGTGCCGTGACGACACCCAATCGAGGCGCAGGTTTATGCCATATGACGGGACCACCCCGGCGTATGACACGCACCACCGGTCGCACGACCACCGAGGAGAACACCCGAGCAACGTCAGATGCTGCGGCCGCCGACCGAACAGCTGAACTCGTCGCTCGCCTTGACGCTGTCGAACGGACACTGACCGGAACCGACGCGCCCGTCTCAGACCTCGAAGACCTCGCCGCGGTCGAAGAACGCGTCTCGGATCTCGAATCGACCGTCGAGACCCTCACCGAACGCATGGACGATATCGACGCTGCGACGCAGGCCATCCGCGGGTACCTCGGCGGCGTTCGCGCGGTCAACGAGTCGGTCGAGCGCCGGGCGGACGCGGCACTCGCTAAAGCCGAGTCGCTGGAGGAAGCGCTCGTCGACGAATCCGATGCTGCCCGTCAGCAGTCGTCGATAGCCCAGGCGACGGCGTCTCCCGAGCCAACCGATGGTGTCGAACACGAGCCAGTCGATTCCGCGGCTGGCGACAACGCGGACGCCACGAACAGCGGTCTGGCTGCTCGTCTCCGCGACGTGCTGTGATTCGCGTCGTCATCGCGTGCTGTCTCGCCGTGGCGATTGCGGGCGTCGCGTTCCCAGCAGCCGACGCCGCCAGAGCGGACGCGACTGCCGTCAGCGTCGGGTCGATGGCAGACACACTCGCGCAGGCGGCAACCTCGCTCGCGACGACCGAAGACCCGCCCCCGGTCGGCCTCGACGGTGCCCGGAGACGTGTCGTTCTCGACGTTCCGTCTGGGTCGTGGCGGTCGGCCCGCGTCTCTCAGCTCACGATTCGCGGCGGCGACGGTGTCGAACTCACGGCGACGACAGCGGGGGGTCCGACTGTCGTTCGTCGCGTCGGCGGGCCACGCGTTCACGTGGTCGGCGAACGACTCTCACTGGGTCCCGGCACGCACACGCTGGACCTCACGCTCCAGTCCGATTCGCGTGGCTCGGTCGTCGTGGTCGAACCGGCGTGAATCGGCGTTTGCAACCCCATTTATCGACCGTTTTCACCTTCGAATCCCCGGGCGTAGGTTCAAATACCCGAACGGGATCACGCCGGTGTATGCCTCTCGACCTCGCCGCCGCACTCGGACTGGACGACTCCTCGTCGCCCGATGTCGGACGGTCTCTCTCGCGCACGGTGTCTGACTACCTCGGGGATTCTCCCGTCGCGGACTCCCTTCCAGATTCGCTCGTCGCTTCGAGCGACGCCGACTCGTCCCCGGCGTGTGGCTGTGCGCCGACGTTCTCGACGCCGACCGACGACCTGCACGACGACGATGCGGTGCTTCTCGTCGACGCGAGCACGTGCCCGTACGGCGGGTCGCTCGCAACCTCGCCGCCGTGTCGGGCGACAGCAATCGGTGCGCTGGAGGACCGCGACGCCGATTCGGTCGTCGTCCGCCAAGGCGGCCGGGAGTGGCGGTACGACGACGCCGCGACTGCCCTCCTCGTCGCTGCCGGGAGATTTGCAGAACGCGTCGGCTTCCGCGACGACCGACTGGCCGAACGCGCTCGCCGCGACCCGCTCGCCGCCGCACACGAAGCAACTGGCCGTGCCGGGCCGGTCAAGCGCGCCGCCGTCGAAACCGGACTCACCGAGGGAGCGGCCCGCGCTGCCGACTACGACGACGCACTCCGCGCTGTAGTCGGACCGACGATTGCCCGCTCGCGTATCGACCCGAAACCGCCAGCAGACGCGCGACTCGTCTCCACCAGCGAACTCGACTCGGGTGCGGTTGCTCGCCGGTACGAGGCCCCGAACGGCCCCGTCTACCACCTCGACCCACTGGCGTCGACGCTCGATGCCGACTCGGCGCAGACGCTCGCAGACGCCCACGACGCGCTTGCACAGGGCCGCGTCGAGGCCGGTGAGCGAGCACCCGGACGCGCGGTGCGTCTCGTTGCCGACGCTGACGACCCGGTCGACGTGCTCACGTCGATTCTGGCGAAGCACACCCACGGTCACGGCGTCCTCGACGATCTGTTTTCCGACCCGGCGGTGTCGGACGTGTACGTCTCGACGCCAGCCGACGAGAACCTGATTCGCGTCGTCGTCGATGGCGAATCGATGCCGACGAACGTCCGACTCGTGCCCGGCGGTGCCGAGTCGTTGGCGTCGCGCCTCCGTCGCGTGAGTGGCGCGTCGTTCTCCCGCGCGGACCCGACGCTCGACACCGTCGTCGAGGCCGGCGGGGCGACGGTTCGCGTCGCGGGCGTGACCGCACCGGCAAGTGATAGTCTCGGGTTCGCGTTCCGCAGACACGACGAGACGCCACTGACGCTCCCCGCGCTGGTGGAAAACGGAACCATCTCGGCCGACGCCGCCGCCCTCTGCTCGCTTGCTGTCGAGCGCGGTGCGTCGGTCCTCGTCGCTGGCGCACGCGGAGCGGGGAAGACGACCTTCCTCGGGTCGCTCGTCTGGGAACTGCCCGCTTCGGTTCGAACGGTTCTCATCGAGGACACGCCCGAGCTTCCGGCGGCGGCACTTCGAGCCGCGGACAGAGACGTGCAGACGCTTCGAACCGACACGACTGGCGGGCCAGAACCGACGCCGCAGGAGGCGCTCCACGCCGCGCTCAGGCTCGGCGACGGTGCGCTCGCAGTTGGCGAAGTTCGCGGCGAGGAGGCGTCAGTGCTCTACGAAGCGATGCGCGTCGGCGCGAACGCGAGCGCCGTCCTCGGAACGATTCACGGCGACGGTGCGACCGACGTACGCGAGCGGGTCGTGTCGGACCTCGGCGTTCCGGCCTCGTCGTTCGCGGCGACCGACCTCGTCGTCACCTGTGAACGCGCCGACGAGCATCGCGTCGCCCGAATCGAAGAGGTGCGCCCGACCGACGGCGACGCGACGTTCGAGACGCTGTTCTCTCACGATGGCGCGTCGCTCACGCCGACCGGGTGTGTCTCTCGCGGCAACAGCGCCGCAATCGAGACGCTTGCCCGACCGGGCGAGTCGTACGCCGACGTGCTCGACACAATCGACGAGCGCGCTCGCCGACTCGAATCGCTCGCCGCGACGGGCAGAACGACGCCAACTGACCTCGCCGACGCCCGCGCAGGGGGTGTGTCCCGATGGTGACCACAGCGACGCGAACGATGGTTCACACCGTCCTCCCGGCGCTCGCACGCCTCTCGCCAGTCTCTGTCGACCCCGGCGACGAACTGACGCAATCGCTGGCGTTTCTCACCACCGACCTCGACGCCCAGACCGTCGTCGACGCGGGATACGGCGCGAGCGTTCCGGGCGGTCTCGTCGGCGGGCTGCTCGCGGCGCTCGTCGGCGTTCCGCCTCTGACTATCGGACTCGTCTTCCTCGCCATGGCGATGGGTGCGACGCACGCGATTCACACCGCACCAGTCTGGCTCGCGAGACTCCACCGAACGCGGGCACTCGGCCGCGCCCCGGAACTCGTCGGGCGACTCGTGCTTCGGATGCGACTCGAACCGTCTGTCGAGCGCGCGGCGGTGTTCGCGGCGAACGCCGGCGACGACGCCTTGGCGAACTCGCTCGACACACACGTCGAACGTGCCCGTGGAACGCCGACCAGCGGCCTCAGCGAGTTCGCTGCCGCGTGGCGCTCGTGGTTCCCTGCGCTCGACCGGGCGACCGCGCTCGTCGAAACCGCAGCAGACGTGCCTGCTGGCGAACGCGACCGAACGCTCGAACGAGCCCACGAGGTCGTTCGCGTCGAGACGCGCGACCGACTTGCCGCGTTCGTCGGCGAGATTCGTGGACCGATTACCGCCGTGTACGCGTTCGGCGTCTTGCTCCCGCTCGCACTGGTCGGGGCGCTCCCAGCAGCCCGTGTCGCTGGCGTCGGGGTTGGTTTCGCTCACGTCGTCGCGCTCTACGATGTCGTCCTTCCGGCGTGCCTCTTCGCTGCTGTCGCGTGGGTGTTAGTTCGCCGTCCTGTCGCGTTCGCACCGCTCTCTATCGACGCCTCGAATCCGGCAGTCGAGGATACCCGACTACTGGCTGCTGTCTCCGGCCTCGTCGCCGGTGGTGCCGGATTCGTCGGTGCTAACACGCTCGTCGCGCCGTGGGCGGCCCCGCTCGGCGCAGTCGGACTCGCGTCGGGTGCGGCGCTCGTCGTCGGCTCCCGGCCGGTCGTCAAACTCCGCGAACAGGTTCGAGCGGTCGAAGACGGTCTCTCGGACGCGATGTACCTCGTCGGCAGGGCTGTCGGTGAGGGCGAAGCCGTCGAATCGGCGCTTGCCCGTGCCGCGGAGACGACACCCGGCGCGACTGGCGACCTGCTCTCCGACGCTGTCGGCGTGCAGCGCCGACTCCGGGTTGGCGTCGTCGACTCGTTCTGCGGCGACCACGGCGTTCTCGAATCGCTGCCGAGCCCGCGCGTCGCCAGCGTCGTGACACTCCTCGGACTCGCCGCACACGAGGGCCGACCCGCGGGCCGCGCCATCGTCTCGATGGCTGACCAACTCGACGCACTCGCTCGGCTGGACGCCGAGGCTCGCCGCGAACTCGCAACTGTAACCGAGACGCTGTCGAACACGGCGTCCGTCTTCGGGCCGCTCGTCGCTGGCGCGACGGTCGCTCTCGCCGATGGGATGGCTCCGGCGCGAACGCTCGACCAGGCTGCCGTCACTGCACCGCTCGCGACTGCCGACCTCGGGCTGGCCGTCGGCGTCTACGTCTTACTCTCTGCGGTGCTCCTGACGACGCTCTCGGTCGGCGTGGCGAACGGACTGGATCGCCACCTCGTCGCGGCCCGCGTCGGACGCGCGCTCCTCTCGGCGACCGTGACGTTCCTCGCTGCGTTCGTCGCCGCAGGGACGCTGCTCTGATACCCCGCCCGGCCCACCCGGTGCTGAGGTTTAAATACTCGAACGGGACCACCCCGTCCTATGTTGGACGTTCCGTTCGAATCGATGTACACGCTGGTCGCGCTCTCGGTGGGTGCCACGCTCCTCGTCGGCGTCGTGGCAGGGCTCCCGACGACACCAGCACCGGATGCGCAGGGGGTCGCTGAGACCATCGACGACGTCGCAGTCGCCGAGTACGACGCGACGGCCGAGGTTCCGCTCGGCGCAGCCGAAATTCGGCTCGACCCGCAGCGAATCGGCCTGCGGAACGACGGCGGTGTCGCGCACGCGACACTCGCCTTCGGCCCCGTCACCCCCGCGACGTTGGATTCGCGGCTCGGTGCTGTCGCCACGGGCGCAGCCCCGAGTACTGTCTTCGACTCGCCAGCCGCATTCCGGAAGGCTGCTGCCGAGTCCCGCGAGGTCGCGACCGTAACCCGTGAGGTCGCGACCGCAACCCGTGAGACTGCGACCGCGACTCGTGACGCCACGGCCGCGACCCACGAAACCGGTCGCTCGTGGCGTTCTGCGCCTGAATCGCTCGTCGTCCGTCACGTCACCTGGGAGGGAGTCGATGTCACTATCGTCGCAGCGTAGAGGCCAGTTGTCGCCGATGTCTGCGCTCGTCGGTCTCGTCGTCGTGTGTGCAGCCATCTCGGGCTATGCGACGGTTCTCGACCGGTCGCTTCCGACCGCCGACCGTGACCTCGAACCCTCGACGCTGACCGCTGTCGAGTCGGCCCTCGCCGACGATTCCGGCGTCGTCGAACTCGCACGTCTCTCGGCGGGCCTCGATGCGTGCCCGACCGGATACTCGTGCCGTCTCGTCGTAGCGGTCGGGGACGAGCGACGCGTCGCAGGCGCGGAGGTGCCGGACGGTGCCACGACCGACACGGCGAGTACGCAGGTGAGTGTTCGCTCCGAACCCGGTCACGTTGGCTTCGGGACGCTTCGCGTGGAGGTCTGGGCGTGACCGACCTCGTCCTCGACGTGACGCTCTGTCTGCTCCTCGTGAGTGCGAGCGTCGGCGTCGTCGTCACCGCAGACGAAGGTAGCCTCACGGGCGCTGACAACGCGCTCGACGCAGACGGTATCGCAACGTCGCTGGCGACCAGCACGGCGACAGTCTACTACGACCTCGAACCCGGCGTCGAAGCCGCGGACCCGTCGCTTCTGGAGTCTGGTGGCGTCGATGCGCGCGAACTCGACCGCACTGCTCACGGTAGTCTCGCCGGGTTACTCGCCCGCAGTACCCTCGGGACAGTCGCTATCGATGGCGTTCGACTCACTCACGCCCGCGACGACATGCGTCGGAGCGTCGCCGAACGCATCGCTTCGGAACTTCCTGTCCGCGGTGTCAACGTCGCCGTTCGGTGGGCACCGTACCCCGGTGCACCGGTGCAAGCGACCGATACACTCGGTCCTCGCCCTTCCGAGGCCGCGACGGTTCACTCGGCGTCGCTTCGCGTTCCGAGTGGCTTCCCATCAGCACGTGAAGACGCGGTCACCGCAAGCGACGACGGCTTCGACGCTGTGGCGCGAGTGGTTGCACAACGGACGGTTGCGGGCTTGTTCCCACCCGAACAGGCTCGGTTGGCGCTTCACGGCGACGAGCCGGTTTCGACGCTGATGGCCCACCGCTACGAGCGGGCGGGCACGCTTCTGAATGCGTCTGTCGAACCGGAAGTCGCGAGTGTCGAGCCTCGTGCCGCTAACGCCGACCTCGAAGCGGCGCTCGCGCCCAAACTCGCAGCCGACATGCGGGCGAACTACGAGACACCGAGGGAGGCCGCACAAGCCATCTCGGTCGGCCACGTAGACATCGTTGTCAGGACGTGGTCGCTGTGAGACTCGCGGACGACGACCGGGGACGCGTTCCCTTCGCACTCCTCGGCATCCTTCTGCTCGTCGCCAGCGCGACGTTCTCCGGCGCGCTCTCGACCCACAACCCGGTTGCTGACCGACGCGTCGACGAGGCAGTCGAGACGGTCACTGCCGAGACGAATACCGCAGTCCGCGCTGCAGTTCGAGACGCTGCGCGCGAGGCGGCCGCGAATCCGGTCACGAAACGGTCGAACACGACCGTCGGCCGACTCCTCTCGGCGAACAATACGTTCCGCGATTACCTCCGACTCCGAATCGCACTCGCCGCGTCCGAGCATCTGCAAACGACTGCCGTCCAACGTGGCGGCGTGTGTGCGACCGCGTCGCTCCCGTCGACGCCGAACGAATCTGCGCTTCGGGCGGCACTCGACCGCGTCGCAATCGAGGAACGAGAAAACGGGACGCTGCTCGTCGTCACTGTCGAGAACGTCTCGGTCGATGCGTGGCGCGACGGTCGTCACGTGGTCGACGACACGATAACGACGACCGTCGGCGTCCAGACGCCGGTACTCGCGCTCCACGACCGAACCGAGCGGTTCGAACACCGACTCGACGCGGGCATTACTGACGGCGGAACCATGGACGCGACGGTCACGACCGCACTCTGGGCCTCCGCGTGGACTCGCGGCTGGGGACAGTACGCGGGCGCACCAATCGACAACGTCGTCACGAACGACCACGCCGCGCTGGCAGCGAACGCGGGCGTCCTTCTCGCCGAGAAGCAGGCATTTGGCGCGACCGACCGCGACGCGACTGGCGCACTCGGCCGAGCGGCCGTCAAGACCGGCGCACGCGACCTCTTGACGCTGACCGGGTCTCCCGCCGCACCCAAGCTGGCCAACGCGCTTCCCGAACCGAATCCATCTGAAAGCTCGGATACCCCGAAACCGACCGACCCAGAGAACCGCAGCATCAACTCGTCTGTCGGACCAGCCGCAGACCACGCGCTCGTCGCGCTGCTCGACGGCGACGGACGCGGTAGCGAGAATGGCGACCACGCAGAATCGTTCGACAGCGTCGTCACCGATGCCTATCGTGCGGACGCTGCAGTCGTCGCGGAGCGAACAGTCGAGCAAACGACGACCCCGATGACTCAGCCGGGCGACGGCTGGGAACTCGTCGGCACTGAGACCGAGTCGAACACGACGGTCACGTCGCTGCCGACCCGGACGCCGGACACGCACGTGGAAACTGTCGTCGTCGATTCCGCATCCCGTCTGGTCACGACGACCGAGACGTCGACGCGAACGTGGCGTCGCGGGAACGAAACGCTCTCGTCGCAAGCGCGGTCGACCACCGAAACTCGCGTCGACCTGGCTGTCGTCGTCGACCCGCAAAGCGTGCCCGGCCCAGACCAAAACATCTCTCCTGCACTCTCCCGCGGCGGCGCACTGAATGGCGCGAACTACGAGTCTGCGGCGGATGTCGCAACCGACACGCTGGAAACGAGCGGCGGCTTCGACGGACTCGCACGCGACGTGGCTGCCAGTGACGAACCCACCCCGGATTCCATTGCTGTGACTCGCCCATCGAAGCTCGACACGTGGCTTCGCGGAGACCTGCTCGACCTTCACCAGCGCGTCCGCAACCGGACTGTGACCGTCTCGGCGCAGTCGCTCGCGGCGAGTGAATCTAACCCCGCGGCCGAACTCGCGGCCGACATCCGAGCGGACAAAGACGAACTTCTCGATGCGCCGACCACCTACGACGGCGTCGCCGACCGCGCCCGCGTCGCAGTCCGTGCAGCCTACCTCGATCACGTCCTCGCCGAACTCGACCGGCGCGCGAACCGAACCGCCGACGCGACCGGTGCCGCAGACGATGCGTCGCAGGATTCCAACGTCGGGTCACTCTCTGCGGCCGTCGCCGCGAAACGAGCAGCAGGCGACACGCTCGGCTCCGCGAACGCGACCCAGTCGGCTGATGGCGTTCGGTACGTCCCCGACGCTGACCCGATGTATCTCTCGCTCGACGGCCAGGCTGGTTCGTCGCTCCCGGCTGTCGACTCGTCGGGGACCTATCACCCGCTCGTCGCCCGCAACACCAATCTGTTCACGCTCCCCTACGGCGATGCGACCGACACGGTCCTCGAACCCGTGTTCGGCGCTCGTCGTCGGGTCCCGCTCCGAGTCGCAGCGCGGACACTTCTCGCCGCGGATGCGACGCTCGATGCGTCGAACGCATCCAACGAGAGCCTCGAAAAACGTCACGACCGTCTCGAAACCCGCCACACCCGGCTCGAAGCCGCGGTCACCCGAGCGATGCGGCCCCCCACGACCGCAGCCGCAACGACGCTCACCGAACACACCGACCTCTCGAACACCGAACGTCGGCGCGTCCTTCGAACCGCACTCGGCCGCTGGGAGAGTCCGGCTCACCGCGCGCTCGCCGTCACGAACGGGTCGGCGGCACGGGCGATTGCTATCGAAGCCGCAGGCGCGGGAACCACGGAGGCCGACCTCCTCGAACTCCGCCTCGATGAGGCATTTCGGGCCGCCCGCAAGCAGACGGGCGCGACGGTCCCGCAGCGACTCACGAACCGGACGGTCCACACGACTCGGTCGGTCCGCGAAGACGCAGTCGCGACCGTTGCGACGGACGCCGCGATGAGTGCAACCGAAAAGGCAGTGTCGAAGCGGGTGAACAAGACGCTCTCGTCCCGACTCGGCAAGAACTTCCGGCGCGTTCCCGCTGGATTCCCGGTCGCGCCCGTGCCGGGATACTGGTACGCGACGGTCAACGTGTGGGACGTCGAACTCGCGGGCGAGTTCGCGCAGTTCCGTGTCCACGCTCGCGGTGACACGGAGTCGTTGACCTACGCCCGCGATGGGGCTTCTGTGGCACTCGACTGGGACGGCGACGGGACCAGCGAAGCCGTTGGACGCGGTGAGCGCGTTAACTTCACTGTCGAGACAGCTATCGTGGTCGCCGTCCCACCGTCGGGAATCGGTGTCGGCGACATCGACGGCAACGCCGACGAACGCTCCGCTGGCTGGGCTGGCGGCCCCGGCTGTACCGCTGTCGGGGACTGTCGGCAGTCCTGATAACCGGATTCCATTGTTGTCACCACGGTGCTGTTCGAGTAACAATCGTTTTCCCGCCCCACGCCTCACACCCGGCATATGTTGTACGACGCCGTGGAGCAACCCGGTGCAGTCTCGGCCGACGAGCTTCGAGCCGCCTACGAGGACGAACTTCGCGCGGCGGTCGAGACGGTTGGCGCTGACGCGGCCGCAGCGGCGGCTGACGTCTCCGAACAGGCACTCTCCAACGGGATGTTGGAACTGACGCTCGAACAGGCAGCCGAAATCCTCGCGCTGACCGACGAGAACCCGGACGCCGACGCCATCGTCTGGGAGTTCCGCGACCACCTTCTCATGGGGATGACGACGGGCATTCTCGACGTGGACAGCCTCGCGTCCGCGGTCGACCTCGACCTCAGCGGACAGGAAGTTCAACAGGCAATCGAAGGCCGAACGTCCGTCACGCTGAACGAACTGGCTGCCATCCACCACGCTATCGCCGTCCGTAACGAGCGATGAGAGTCGCCATCCTCGGGTGTGGATACGTCGGCCTCGAACTCGCCCGCGACCTCGTCGCCGACGGTCACGAGGTCTGGGGTGTCAGGCGCTCTGACGAGGGGCTCGACGCTGTCTCCGAGACCGGGGCCGAAGCAGTCCGCGCCGACGTGACGGATTCCGAATCGCTGTCGTCGGTGCCCGATGTAGACCACGTCGTTTTCGCCGCCAGTTCGGGCGGTCGCGGAGCAGAGGCAGCCCGCACCGTCTACGTCGAAGGACTCCGAACCGCTATCGACCATTTCGCCGCCCGCGATGACGCCCCCGACAGACTCGTCTACACGTCCAGCACGGGCGTCTACGGCGACCACGGCGGCGACTTCGTCGACGAAGAGACGCCACTCGAACCGACGACAGACAAGACGCAGGTCCTCGCCGAGGCCGAGCGTGTCGCCCGCGAGTACGCCGCAGAGAAGGGCATCGACGGAACAGTTGCCCGGTTTGCAGGCTTGTACGGCCCCGACCGATACCGGCTGGAGCGGTATCTGTCCGGCCCCGTCACTGCAGGCTATCTCAACATGGTCCACCGAGATGACGCGGCAGGCTCAGTCCGGTTCGTCCTCGAAGAAGACTGTGCTCGCGACGAGGTCGTAGTCGTCGTCGACGACGAACCGGTTTCGAAACACGAGTTCGCCGACTGGCTGGCCGACGAGTGCGGCGTCCCACGGCCGGACAAGCGCTCGAAAGAAGAGCGACTGGCGGATGACGGTCTCTCTGAGGCTGCTCGGAGGCGCATTCTGACGAGTAAGCGCTGTTCGAACGACCGCCTTCACGAACTCAACTACGGATTTAGGTATCCCACGTATCGGGAGGGATACCGCGCCGCAATCGACGCCTACCGCGACGACCACGCCTGAGACGCCTGCAACCGAAAGGCGCTGGGTCCCCGATTTTTTGTCACACGGAAACGATAGATTAGGGGGAATATTGATGACACCGGGGTTGGACGTGTTGGGTATGGCTGGTTCGGTGGGACAAGTCGACTCGGCACAGGTAGCCGAGTCTGTCGGGTCGTTCGTCAATACCCATCCAGAGGTAGTCGCTGCTGTCGTCGTCGGTCTCGCTGCTTTCGTACTCGCGGCGTACGCGGCGATTCGATTCAAACGCCCGATGGGTGCGCGATTCGCCGAGGCGCTCGCAGACGTCGACGAAGTCGCGGTGCTCATGCATCCGAACCCGGACCCGGACGCGATGGCCGCTGCAATCGGTGTCGCGTGTCTCGCCGAACAGGTCGGTACAACACCGACAATTCAATTTGCCGGGCAGATTCGACATCAGGAAAATCGCGCGTTTCGGACCGTTCTCGACCTTGATTTGGACTCTATCGACCACGTAAGCGACCTCGCTGCGGAAGCGGTCATCCTCGTGGACCACAACACCCCTCGCGGATTCGCGGGTGCGGAAGGAATCCTTCCCTACGCGGTCGTCGATCACCACCCCGGAGACGGGACCGGCGAGGCGTTCACTGACGTCCGAACCGACTACGGGGCCTGTTCGAGCATCATCGCGGAGTACTTCCGCGACGTGGGTGCGAAACCCGTCCCCCCGGACATGCACGCCAGTGAAGTCAACTCCTCGTACACCGTTCCCTCGGAGGTCGCGACAGGCCTCGTGTACGGGATTCTCACCGACACGAAACAGCTCACTGCCGGGTGTTCTGCCCCCGACTTCGACGCGGCGGGCTATCTCTTCCCGGGCGTCAACGAAGACCACCTCGACCGCATCGCCAATCCCGAGGTGTCCCGGGAGGTGCTCGAAGCCAAAGCCCGCGCAATCGCCGGACGCGACGTCCGTGGCCCCTTCGCCGTCGCCGACATCGGAACCATCTCGAACGTCGACGCCATCCCACAGGCGGCCGACGAACTCATCCAACTCGAAGGCGTCACCGCCGCGGTTATCTGCGGCGAGCGAGACAACAACGTCTATCTCTCCGGTCGCTCCCGCGATGACCGCGTCCACATGGGTCGAACGCTCGAAGCCGCACTCGAAGACTATCGCGGTGCGAGCGCCGGTGGCCACGCCCGAATGGGCGGCGGCCAGATTCTCCGCCCGGACGCCGTCACAGACGGCGGCAACGGAAACCACGTCCCGCGCGACGAACTCGTCGAGCGGGTGTTCGAAGCGCTCTCTGGCGATATTTGAGGCTCGTTCTGTCTGCTGTCGTGACTCCCCGACAGCGACCGGTGAGCCTTAACCGTCCGCGTTCCAACGCCCGCTTATGGCTACAGCACGGGGCACGTGGGCGTACCGCGACCGTTTCGGCGACAGTTTCGGCCGCACGTTCTTCCGACGCTTCGGGCCGGGCGTCGTCTCCAGTATCGGCATCGGGACGTACCTCGGCGACCCGACCGACGAAGTCGACGAGCAGTACCGCGAGTCGCTCGTCCTCGCGCTGGAGAGCGGAATCAACCTCCTCGACACCGCGTCGAACTACCGTCACGGGCGCTCCGAGCGCGTCGTCGGCGAGGCGGTTCGCGAGGCCGACATCGACCGCGACGCTATCGCCGTGGCCTCGAAAGCCGGATTCGTCCCGTTCGACCGCACTCGCCCGGAGAATCCCGCCCAGTACGTCCGAGAGACGGTCCTCGACGCTGGATTGGCCACTGGCGACGAACTCGCCCACGGCAGCCACACCATCGCCCCGGCGTTCATCGACGAGATGGTCGACCGCTCGCTCGACCTGACTGGTCTCGACCACATCGATCTGTACTACCTCCACAACCCGGAGACGCAACTCGCAATCGCAGACAGAGAAACCGTCTACGACCGCATCGAAGCCGCCTTCGAAGTGCTCGAACGGCGCGTCGCGGCCGACGACATCGGTCGGTACGGCATCGCCACGTGGGAGGCGTTCCGCGTCCCTGCGGACCACGACTCGTATCTCTCGCTTCCAGAAGTCGTCCGGCGGGCTGAACAGGCGGCTGAAACCGTCGGCAACGACGAATCCAGCCTCGACGCGGTTCAACTCCCGTTCAACGTCGTGATGGCGGACGCGTTCACGGTGGACGCACACGAAACCGACGACGGAGAACAGACGAGCGCGCTGTGGTACGCCCACGAACACGACCTCGACGTGTTCACGAGCGCGAGTCTCGCACAGGGAGACCTCTCACGAGAAATTCCAGAATCGGTAAACGAGTTACTGACGGGTGAGACACTTGCGCAACGGGCACTCAATTTCTCGCGGAGCGCGCCCGGTGTGACCGCGGCGTTAGTCGGTGCGGCGTCGCCCGAGCACGTCGCGGAGAACGTCGCCGCCGGGACGTTCGACCCGCTTGGGGCGCGGTCTTTCGACGCTGTCTTCGAGTGAGTGTCCGCTTAGTTGCTGCTGTACCGCTATCGGAGTTCCTTCCACTCGCTTCCGCAGTTCGGGCACATTCGGAGTGAGAACACTTCGTCGGGGTCGTTCTTCTTCTTCAGTGACTCCCCGCACTCGGAGCAGGTCAATCGCCCGTAGGTATCCTTTTTCAGCTCCCCGTCACGAAGCCCTTTCCGCGTTGTCTTCATACCGGCTGGTTTGTCCAACGAACATAAAAAGCCGCCGCCGACCCGGCAACCGAATCCCCGTTCGAAAGGGTTGTCACCACGCGGTGCGCGTCTCCGACCGTGTCTCGTGGCCGTCTCTTTGGTACGCTCTGTGGGATGGTGCTGCTCGTCAACCTCGCCCGCGTCGTCTTCGCGCCGCTTCTCGGCGAGTTCATCGTCTTTTTCGACGTAAACCGGGCCACCGTCGGGTTCGTGGCGACGCTCGTCTGGCTCGGCAGCGCCAGCCTTCGCGTTCCGACGGGGTGGCTCCTCACCCGAATTCCGCGTCATCGCGTCGTCCTCGGAACCGGTATCGTTCTCGTTCTCGCATCCGCGCTCACCGCCAGCGCCCGGTCCATCGAGATGCTGATGGTCGGTGCCGCATCGATGGGACTGGCCTCCGGTGCGTACTTCGTCGCTGCGAACCCGCTCGTGAGCGAACTCTACCCGGAGCGCGTCGGTCGCGCGATGGGCATTCACGGCACTGCGAGCCAACTCGCGGCCGTCGGTGTGGCTCCCTTCGTCACCCTCGTCCTCGCGGTCGGTGCCGACCTCGACGTTCCCTTCATCTCGGCGTCGTGGCAACTCGTGTTCGTCTGTGTCGGCCTCGCGGCCGCCGTGGTCACTGTCGTGCTCTATCTGACGGCTCGCTCGACCGAGTTGCCGGACGCCGGGGCCGACGACCGCGACCTGCTCGGGGCCGTCCGCAAGGAGTGGCGCGTCATCCTCACTGGCGTCGTTATCCTCGGCGCGACCGGGTTCGTCTGGCAGGGCGTGTTCAACTTCTACGAGTTGTATATGACCTCGAAGGGACTGCCACAGGCGACGGCGCGCAACATGCTCACTGTCGTCTTCGGCGCGGGCGTTCCGGCGTTTTTCCTCTCCGGCCGCCTCGCCGACAAACTCCCGCGCGTTCCGTACATCCTCGGCGTTCTCGTCGCGTTCGTCACGTCGGTCCTCGTCCTCACACAGACGCGGGGGCTCGTTCCGTTACTCGTCGTCACGGCTATCCTCGGGTACGTCATCCACAGCCTCTTTCCGGCACTCGACGCCTACCTGCTCGACACGCTCCCGGACGAGAGTCGCGGCAGCGCCTACTCGGTGTATTCGTTCGGGATGATGATTTTCCAGGCCACCGGCGCGGGTGCGGTCGGGTACCTGACCGACATCGCGTACACGTTCGACCAGGTGTTCGTCGGCTTCGCGGTCGGACTTGGCGTCATCGTCGCTGGACTCCTCGTCCTGCAACGCGCCGGACGGATTCCGAACGGTGGCGCCTGACTCCCACAACGGCCGAGCTGAGAACCAGCTCTGACGCCCATCGCACTTTTATTCGCTGCGTGTGACCACCGGGCTAATGACGACCCACGGGCACCACACAGGCGACACTCGAACACCACACAGGCGACGACCGAGCACGATTCGAGGAGACAGATGAGCGAGGAGACCTACGACGATTTGGCAGGCGTCGTCGACCTCTTTGGTGCACTCACTCGCGAGGAACTCGAAGACGCGCTGGACGAACTGGCTTTCAAACAGGGACACGAGACCGACACTGACGCACTCTCTGGTGCGATTTCGGACGCTGTGGACGCGTACTACCTCGTCCCGTACGAGTCGGACGAGGCGGATGCCGAGTTGCTGACGGTCGGCCCGGTGGCCTTCCCGACGCTGCCGCCGCGAGCGGAGGACCTCCCGCACATTCTCGACTATCCGACGCGGACGGTCCCGCGCGACGAACTGGTCGAGCAGGTCGAAGGCCGTCTTCGCACCGCGGCGGCGAAAGCCGTCTCGTCGGGAGACACCGACGAGGCCGCTCGACTGCTCGATATCACATACGACCTCGAAGCGTGGGCAGACACCGATGTCGCCTCGATTCGCGAGCGTCTGGACGCAGCATTGGCGGAAGAGGGGCAGGCCTAAGTCGTGTCGCCGCTTTTTCTGTCGTGACGATGGACCTCGCGAGAGTCGCCCAACACGACCCGGTGACTGTCGAGGCGGGGCGGCACGCAGCGGTCATCGCGCCGGTCGTGATGCGCGGCGACCGGCCGCACGTGCTGTTCACGAAGCGAGCCGACCACCTCGGCGAACATCCCGGGCAGATGAGCTTTCCCGGCGGTGGGCGCGAGCCCAGTGACGTGGACCTCAGAGCGACCGCACTCCGCGAGGCCAACGAAGAAATCGGACTTCGGGCCGACGAACCTTCGTTTTACGGCCGCCTCGACGACATCCTCACGGTGACGGACTACGCAGTCTCGCCGTTCGTCGCCACGGTCCCCGACCGAGAGTACGAGCCTGACGACCGCGAAGTCGCGGAAATCGCCGTCCTCTCGGTCGACGACCTGACCGACCGACCGAACTACGAATCCGAACTCCGCGACCACCCACAGTACGGTGAGATTCGCCTCCACTTCTTCCACGTCGACGGCTACACCGTTTGGGGTGCGACCGGCCGGATGCTCGTGCAACTCCTCGAACTCACGACAGAGTGGGAGGCACCGCCAGAGGTCGACCGCGTGGTCGACCCGGACGCCGACTTTCGGGTGTAGCGTCTCGACTCCGGTCGCTCAGTCAGGTTCTCAGAGGTTCGTCCTGCCTGTCTCAGAGTGAGTAATCACATCGTCAGACCCAGAGTGAGCTATCGCCTCGCCAGTCTCGGTGAAATTCACGTAAAAAGTCGCTTCGTCACGGCTGCGCCCGCGACCTCCCGGCCGCGAAGCCGGGGAGGTCTTGTCCCCGGTTCAGCCGAGGAGGTACTTCAGGATGGGGCGCTGCCGGACGAACTCCATCTTCTCGACGATGGCGTCGAGGCCGTAGATTCGTCCCGCGGCGAGGGTGCCGACGATGACGAACAGCAGGAGGCCGAACAGGTCGCCGTTGACGTAGCCGTGCGCCCAGTCGGCGTTCCCGAGGTAGAAGAACACCATCAGGAAGCCGCCGAAGAAGGCGGCCAGGCGGGTCAGGAGGCCGACCATGATGCCAAGGCCGATGAGGAACTCACCGGCGGGAATCATGAAGTTCGTGAGCTCCAGCATCCACGGCGTGTTGGCGGCCCACACGAGGAAGCCGTGAATCGGTGCACCCTCGGCTCCGTGAATCATCCAGCCCGAAGCGTCGAACGCCTCGGGGCCGACGAGCTTGGTCCAGCCAGCGTGGAGGAACCAATAGCCCGTCAGTAGACGGACGAGGACGAGGACGTAGCCGGTGACGCCCTCTGAGTAGTCGAATTCCATGCGGTTCCCCATCATCTCGATTTGTGCGGGTTCAGCCATCGTAGTTCACCTTACAATTGAAGCGTCGGCCGAGAGGACTATATAAAGGGTGTGTGGTTTTCGACTCCATGGAACTGGGAACGAGCGAAATTGATTCTCGAAGGTCGTGTTTCGAACTCGGCCGGTTTTTACTCTATTCCGAATATGTTCGATGCCGAATCGTGGCGTTTCAAGTCCTGTACTAGCTGGTCTATTGTGTGGTTGTGGATCTCATGGTGTTTGGAGTAGCAGCCCTCGACTGCCCCACTCGGGTATATAAATAGTCATTGGAGTCGCCAGCGATGCCGTCACCGATAGGGTTTTGCCGTCATCTGCGCTATCCGGTATCACATGGTCGCACAGACGATGGATCGCGTTCCGCGACGGTACTGAAATTTTTGTGGTGATAGCATGCTGACCGCCGAGCGTGCGGTCTCGAACGCAGGATTGGACGCAGTCGCACTCAAACCCAAAGAGTGCGACGTGCGTCGGGCGCTCGACATCCCGCTCGATGTCGTCGCCATCGACTACGAGGGCCGACAGCACCTCCCGGCATCGTCGGTCCTCGAAGAACTCGCGACGGAAAAAGAGGTCCGCCTGACGACGCCCGTCCGAGCAGACGGGTTCGACCCGCTCGGTGACGACTCGTTGTTCGAGGGGCTCCCAGATGGCGTTCGGCAGGTGCTCGTCGCTGGCCACAGCGCGTACCTGACCGATGACGAGGCGCGACGGCCGATTGCACCTCGCCTCCGGGCGGCCAGAGAGCGCGCACCGGACGCGTGGGTCGGCACCGAAGGCATCGAGCGCATCGCGCTCGCCGCGGGCGGCACGCAGTACGAACTCCTCTCGCGGTCGACGCGCCGAGACGTTCGTGCGCTCCGCTCGGCCGGATTCGACGGCGAAATCGCCGTCTACGCGCCGACGGTTCTCACCGACGACGAGGACGACATCCTCGACGCTGTCGGTGCCTACGTCTCGCGTCGGCGACCCGTCGCTCGGGCACTTCCCGACGACGCCGCCACCGACTCGTCGGCTGACGGACGCGCTCGCGAGGTACTGCTGAAAGCGGCGAAAGACTACGCCCTCATCGGCTCGGTCGCGGACGTCCGCGGTCGTGTCGACGAACTGCGCGAGACGGGTGTCGATATCTTCGTCGGCTACCCGGCTCGCGGGGTCGACGAATTCGTCGGGTAGTTGGGCACGTCGCTCGCACGCACCCGATTCAGTTTTTCCGCTGCTCGCACCGGGCTGCGTTCAGTGTGTTCAGACAATTGCCAGTTCGAGTACCGGAGGTGTTTTACGCCGCCACCGGAGAAGACAAGTGACGGCACGGTTGGACGGCTCCTTTCGACCCACGTGGTTTCCACGCGGGTTACTGCTGGTCAACCTACCCCGTCTCTCTAAAACCGTGAGCGACTGCGACGTGCGCTCGACGATGCTCCGACACGACCGGTGAGCAACAGCTATTCAAGTCACTCGCGGACCCAAACCGGGTATGGACGTTCCCGAGCGAGTCGCGGTCGTCGGTGCGGGCGCGGTCGGTCTCACGACTGCGTACGACCTCGCCGCCGGCGGCGCGGCTGTCACGGTTTTCGAACGAGGCACTCCGGGGTCAGGAATGACGGGCCGCGCGGCTGGCATCTGCTACGACGCCTATGCTGAGGACGTGGACGTCGCGGTTGCAGACCGGGCGATGCGTCGATTCCGGGAGTTGGATGGCAACCACGAATTCGAGTTTCACGAAGTGCCGTACGTCTTCCTCGCGCGCGAGGGCGACGACGCTGGCGCGACTGCCCTCTCGGAAGCGGTCGACCGAATGCAGGTCCACGACCGGTCGGTCGAACTCGTCGACGCCGACGAGTTGGGCGAGCGGTTCTCCATGCACACCGACGACGTGGGCCTCGCGGGTGTGAGCGACAGTGCCGGTTGGGCTGACCCGAAAGCGTACGTCGACCTGTTCGTCGACAAGTGCGAAAACGAAGGCGTCGAGTTCCGCGTCGGCGAGGCGGTCTCGATTCGAACTGACCCACCGGGTGTCGTTGGAGGGGATGGCGAGACCGTCGACTACGACGCAGTGGTCGTCGCGGCGGGCGTCCACTCGCGAGCGCTGCTCGCTGCGGTCGGGCATCCAATCGCACTCAAGCCCTACCGAGCACAGGCGCTCGTTGCCGAGTGTGAGTACGACGGGCCGACTGTCTACGACGCCACCGACGGGTCGTACCTTCGGCCGCACCCTGCCGGTGTTCTCGCGGGCGACGGCGTCGAAGCGGTCGAAGCCGACTTCGACGACTGGGACCCGGCCGCAGACGACTGGTTCGTCACGGAGTCGACTGCCGCCGTCCGCCACCGAACCGAGACCGACCCGACGGTCGAACGAGCGTGGGCGGGGCTCTGCGGCGCGACGCCAGACCGAAATCCGCTGGTCGGTCCCGTCGCGTCGGATGTCTACGTCGCCACCGGCTGGCACGGCCACGGATTCATGTGGGCACCCGCAATCGGTGAACTGCTCGCAGCCGACGTGCTCGGCGCTGACGAGTCAGTTCCAGAGACGTTCGACCCTCGCCGATTCGACGGGGACGAGGAGTTCGAGGTGGTCGAAGGGATGACGTTCGACGAGTGAGTCGCAGTCAGATTCCGGGGCCGGGGCTTCTTAGGCGTCTTGGTCGTCGAGGTCGTCGTCAGGACGCGAGACGTCTGAGTGGTCGTCGCCGTCCGCCTCGACTTCTTCGTCGGTTTCCTCGGTGACGTGGATGTCGCTCGCCGAGCCGTCTTTCGGAATTTCGACCTGCAGCGTGCCGTTTTTCTTGACGGTCGCGGTCGCCTCGGCGGCTTCGACGTTGGCGTCGGAGGGGAGTTTGGCACTGCCGGAGAGCGTGAGGCCGCGGCCGGGGAAGCGCATTTCGAACCCTTCGTGGAAGTCGCGGAAGCGGTCGATTCGAATCTCGACTTCCCCTTCGAGGAATCGAACTTGGACGTCTTCGCTGCGCGCGTCGGGGGCGTCGAAGACGACGAGATAGGCGTCTTCGGATTCGAGGAGGTCGTACGCGAGCGGCTTTCGCTCTTGCATCTGGCTCACGCCGCGGCCGACGCGTTCGAGGACGGCGTTGGCGGCCGACTCACCGAACTTTCGGAGGTCGCTCATAGCGCTATCTCCTCCAGGAACTGCCCCTCACCACAGTACGGGCAGGAGAAGTCCGCCACCGTCGTGTCGTCGGGCATATCGTAGGTGTAGTGCAACTCGAACATGTCGAGTTCGCAGTCCGCGTTGGCGCACTTGACTTCGAGGGTCGCGGGCATAGGAATTGGTTGCGCTCCCACACCCATAAACGCGCTGGAGGCGGAAGGTGCGTGCTGTCGGTCGATGTCGGGACGCTCCGCTCCGGCGTGTGACTCGGCCGCTCCGGCGACTCGCGACCGGTTCCGTTTTCAGCGTCGAACTCGAATCGCGACCAATGACTGACCCCGCCGACCTCACTGTGACCATCGTCGACGGGTACGTAGACGAACCGGCGCACTTCGGTGTGCCGCCGTACATCTCGACGTACCCGCGATTCACTGCCGGTGCGCTGGTCGACGCGGGCGTCTCCGAGTCCAACGTCGTCTACCACACCATCGACGAACTCCGCGAGGACCGACAGAAGTGGCGCGACGTCGCCGACGCCGACTTGATGATTTACATCGGCGGGATGACTGTCCCCGGAAAGTACGTCGGCGGCACCCCGGCCGAACCCGACGAAGTCCGGGAACTCGCGTGGGTCGCCGAGGGAACAGCGTTGATGGGTGGCCCGATTCGCTTCGGCGTCGGCGAGGAGAACGCCGGCGCACAGGACATGGAGCGCAAGAACCTCGACTACGACTTCGTCGCCAAAGGCGACATCGAGGCGGCCGCCTACGACCTCGTCGACTCCGGCCTCGAAGGCTTCGGCAACCGGATGCGCGACAACGAGGAACTCGACCGCTGGGCCGCCAAAGGCGCGTTCGTGGTCGAACAACACCCGAACCACCCCGACCACCTCATCTGCGAGATGGAGACTTCCCGGGGCTGTGCCTACCGGTGTTCGTTCTGTACCGAACCGCTGTATGGGAATCCTGCGTTCCGCACCGCCGACTCCGTGGTAAAAGAGGTCGAGAACCTCTACAACCGCGGTGCGAGACACTTCCGTCTCGGCCGACAGGCCGACATCCTCGCGTTCGGCGGCGACGGCGAAGCTCCGAACCCGGACGCTCTCCGCCGACTCTACGGCGGGATTCGCGAAGTCGCACCCGACCTCGGAACACTCCACCTCGACAACGTCAACCCCATCACTATCGTCGGGTGGCCAGAAAAGTCCCGCGAGGCACTGCGCATCATCGCCGAGCACAACACCGCAGGCGACACCGCGGCGTTCGGCCTCGAATCGGCCGACCCCGTGGTCCAAGAGGAGAACAACCTCAACGTCTCCGCCGAGGAGTGCTTCCAGGCGGTCAAAATCGTCAACGAGGTCGCTGGCTGGCGACCCGGTGACGACCCGGCAGACGCCCCCACACACGGCCCGGATGCCGCCGACCGACTGCCGAAACTCCTCCCCGGAATCAACCTCCTCCACGGTCTGAAAGGCGAACGCGAGGAGACATTCGAGCACAACAAACAGTTCCTCCAGCGTGTCTACGACGAGGGGCTGATGGTCCGCCGTATCAACATCCGGCAGGTCATGGCTTTCGACGGGACCGATATGTCCGATACCGGTGCAGACATCGCCCGCGACCACAAGAAACTGTTCCAGGAGTACAAACAGGAGGTCCGCGAGGAAATCGACCGGCCGATGCTCCGTCGGGTCGCACCGCCGGGAACCGTCCTTCCCAACGTCCACTTGGAGTACCACCAAGACGGCCGAACCTTCGGTCGCCAACTCGGAACTTACCCGCTCCTCGTGGGAATTCCGGGCGAATTGGAACTCGGCCAGACCATCGACGCCGCCGTCGTCGACCACGGCTACCGGTCTGTGACGGGCATCCCGTTCCCGATGGACCTCAACGAAGCGTCGATGGACGAACTCACTGCGATTCCGGGAATTGGTCGGTCGACAGCAGGCGACATCGTCGTTAATCGCCCCTACGAGACGCCCGACGAAGCCCCGACCAAGGCGAACCTCTCGAAGTACGTTCGATAGCTGTTTGAGGTCTTCTCCCTGTTTTCTTCACTTGAATCGGTGCTCTGTGTTCACTCGAAATCGTGGTGGGGTGTTCGTCCGTTGCGGGGGCTGTTCACTTGTACCGGTGGTCTGTCCAGTGTGATTGCCGGACGAGACGGTGTGAGAAATAATCGTCGACGAGATGTACAGACGCCAATTCCGAAAGAAACGACGGATTAGAAGTCTTCGTCGACGACTTCGCCGACGGCGAAGTTGGATTTGACTTCCGTAATTTCGACCTTCACGCGCTCGCCGATTTCGGTTCCGGGGACGATGATGACGTAGCCACGCTCGACGCGGGCGATACCGTCACCTTGCTTGCCGATATCCTCGATTTCGACGTATCGGAGTTCCCCGGTTTCGACGGGGGGCTGTGGTTCGGCAGACGGTGTCGCACCGTCGCTCGGTTCTGACGCCGTCGTCTCTGAGTCGGTACGAGAGATGAGAGCAACGCGATACGTCTCGCCGGGTTCGACCGTCCCGGTATCGACCTCGCGGCGAGGAATCTCGACGACGTATCGGTCGTCCTCGGCGCGAACATCCGCGTTGAACAGACACAGGAGTTTATCTGAGATTTCCACCGTTAGACCTCCACATATAGGTCAGTTCGAAGTCTTAAAGATGTACCGCCGTCAGGCAGATTCTACTGTTCGAGCGGTGTTCCGTCCGGTTGCTTGGCACCCTCGGAGTCGTGGACGACGACCTCGCCTGGGTCCGTCTCGACCGGCGCGTAGGACTCGCTGAGACGTATCGCTTCTTCGACTTCTTTGATAGCACGCGTCTTCAGCGCCCGGGCCAGTTCCTCTGCGTCCTCCCGCGAGATGTCGCGACCGAGTCCTTCGCACTCGTGGGCGCGAACTACTCCCTCTTCGTCGACTGCTTCGCCCATCGGTTGGCTCGTCCCGCCGAGTGCGACGCTAAACGGGTAGGTTTCACAGATGAGTGGCCGGGCGTCGTGAACTGTGCAGGCACCCATTCCCGCGTCGTCTTCCTCGTAGAATCGGCAATCGCCGCACGAGGTGGTCTGGAGCGCCCACTCGAACGTCTCTCCTTCCGGGCCGTCGTCGCCGTCGACGAGTCCGTAGGGCATCGGGCGGGCGACGTCTCTCCACTCCATCGAGGTGTCCGAGGTGGAGGCCGCGGCGACATCGTCGCCGCCAGTGTCGTCGTTCTCGTCGGCCGCTTCCTGCAGACTTCGCACCTCGTCGGGAAACACCGTGGCCGTATGAGGTTCGGAGCCGTCGTCGGTCTCGTAGCCCTTACAGCACGCTCCGCAGCGAGTGCATTCGAAGCCGATGGACTCGATGGCGTCGGCCAGTTCCGACACGTCGAGGTCGCGGGCGCGGTCGAGTTCGGCTTCGAGGTCCATACACGTCCTGCGAGCGCGACGCCCAAGAGGGGCGCGGTTTCGGAGTCAGACTGGCTCGACGCGGCCTGTCTCGGGGTCCCACCGGACCGACCCCTCGGTAGCGAGTTTCTCGATGTGCGCGACGACCGTCGCCTGCGCCAAGTCGCGGACGCCGGAGATGTCCTTGTCGTAGGCGGCGTCGGTCACTGTCTCGGGCGTCTCGTGACCAGCGCGAACTGCGTCGAGAACCGACTGCTCACGGGCACGGCGGTGGTCGATGAGACGGGAAAGAACTGCCCACGGGTCGTCTATGACGGGTCCATGGCCCGGAAGTAAGCGTTGCGGGTTGCGAGCGTGGAGTCGCCGGAGCGCGACCAAGTATGCGCGCATGTCGCCCTCGGGCGCACCGACGACGACGCTCCCCTCGGCAACCGCGAGGTCGCCGCACAGGTAGTCGTCGGCGGCGACAAAGGTCACGTGGTCGCGGGCGTGGCCGGGCGTGTCGAGGACGGTAACACCAGTCCCAACGGGGATGGTGGTCCCCTCGACGAACGTCTGGTCTGGTTCGATGCCGGTTGCGGCCGTGAACGCTGCTTCTCGCCCGCGACGACACCAGACGGTCGCATCAGTCTCGCGCGCATACGAGGCAACCGCGCCGACGTGGTCGCTGTGGGTGTGCGTCACGGCGATGTGCGAGACCCGCTGTTCCTCGACCGCCGCGTCGAGTTCGGGCGTCCGTGCGGCCGGGTCGACGAGGAGCGAGCCGTCTGTGGCGCTCCCGTCGCCGCTGGCGACGACATAGGCGTTCGTGGCACCGGTTGGAGCGCGAGTCGCGACCGGAACGGAGACGCGCGTGACCTGCATGGCGGCGGCTACGCTCGGGGGGAAGTTATCCGGTTCGCAAAATGGTGGCTTGGTCTGTGGGAGTACGCCCCCACGGGCGGTGTTCGGTTGTGTCGGCAGCTTACGTGTTGAGGAAGTACACTTGCTTGCGCGCGTCCTTGAAGGAGTAACGCGAGCCGACGAGGTCCGACTCTTCGAGACGGTTGAGCGCGTAGCGGACGGTGCGGTCCGGCAGCAGCGACTCGTCCGCGAGCTGACCCTGCGAGAGGGGTGCATCGCTCTCGAGGACCTTTGCGACGAGCTTCGCGCTCGGTGGGAGTTCACGGAGGCGCTCACGGAACTCGGCTTCCGAGAGCAAGTCTTCAGTATCGGGCTCTGCAGTGGTGGTGCTCATATCCATCACAGCAACCTCCTCTGTGTTAAGGGTTAGCTTCAAGTGTGTCAAAACAATCCAGACACCTTATACACATATAATCATCATGAAGAAACAATATGGATACTAACTGGCGGTGAGGTTATGCAGATTCTTGCATCGTATCGACGGCTGGCGTCTGTGTTCGATACCGGCCCAGTCCCGCGTGACAGTCGGGACAGTGAACCACCAACCACTCACCGCGGGTGTGGCGAACCAGGTCTTCTGCGTCGTGAGTCGCCCCACACACTCGGCACGTTGGCATATGCCATGCTACGGTCTCTGGCGGTGAAAACGTATCCCCCGACGGCGAGACGTATCCAGTACCGTTTTAGGGTCGCCCCCGCGACTACCCGTAGCGTGAAAGGAAAGGAGTGGTACCAGGCCGACGACGTCGCCCAGGAATACGACTCGAAGCGGTTTTCCAAGGGCGGTCGGCTCATCGACCGGCGCGAGAAAGAGGCAGTCCTAGCTGCGCTCGGCCCAGTCGAGGACAAGAACATTCTCGAAATCGCCTGCGGAACGGGTCGGTTCACCGTGATGCTCGCACAGGAGGGGGCGAACATCGTCGGACTGGACATCTCGCGGGCGATGATGGCACAGGGACGGGAGAAGGCTCGTGCAGCAGGTGTAGCTGACCGAATCGAATTCCTCCGCGGTGACGCTGCTCGCCTTCCGTTCCCGGACGACCACTTCGATGCGGTGTTCGCGATGCGGTTTTTCCACCTCGCGGACACCCCGGCGAAGTTCCTCGCGGAGATGGCGCGCGTCTCGAAAGAGCAGGTCTTCTTCGATACGTTCAACGACCAGAGCCTTCGGGTCGCCTACAACTGGCTGCTTCCGATGGGCTCGCACCTCTACTCGGAGCGCGACGTGCAGCGACTCCTCGACGACGCGGGTCTCGACCTCGTCGACGCCGCGCACGATTTCGTCCTCCCCTTCGGATTCTACCGAAAGATTCCCAACGGCGTCGCACGACCCTTCCGCGGCATCGACTTGGCAATCGGCGACTCCACTGTCGGTGACGACGTCGCGTCGGTTTCGTACTGGAACGCGCACGTCACCCAGTCGGCCGCCGCCGACACTCGTGCGACGGACCGTGCGAGTGACGCCGAGTGACGTTCGCTGCGGGAGAAATTACCACGATTCTCGATTTACATTTAAGTACGTCCACCGCAAGTGTCGGGTATGGACCTCTCGGTTGTGCTCCCGACCCTCAATGGTCGGGACCGTCTCGCGGCCAGCCTCGACGCGCTGGCTGCCCACGCCCCTGACGCCGAGGTCATCGTCGTCAATGGCCCGTCGGCGGACGGGACGACCGGGATGGTACGAGAACGCGACGACGTGGACGTACTCGTCGAACTCTCCGACCGAAATCTCAACGTCGCCCGCAATGCCGGTCTCGAAGTGGCGAGCGGCGAGGTCATCGCACTACTTCGGTACGACCTCTCTGTAGAGTCGTCGTGGCTCTCGGCGCTCGAAGCAAGCATCGAAGATGCCGACGTTGTCACCGGACCGCTCCACCAGACACTCAAAAACGGGATGACGACCGAGTCACTCGAACAGAACACGATTGCCGGACGCACGGTCACGTACTTCAACGGCGGGAACGTCGCGTTCCGCCGACAGGCTATCGAGTCGCTCGACGGCTTCGACGAGTATCTGGAGACTGGTGGCGCGCGCGACGTTGCTCACCGACTCGCTGCGTTCGGAAAAGAGGTCGTCTGGGCACCTGAGATGTGCGTTCGCCGGGAGTTCGAGGCCGACGGCGGTATCTCGGAGCGAGATTGGGGCTGGAAGTATCGAGCGCTCACATATCGACTCGTGAAGAACTACGGCCCCCGACCTGCGATGGCGAAACGAACACTCAAACACGCTCTTTCTGACGCTGCTGATGCTGCCTACGGTGTACTCACGGGTGACGTCACGCCGTCTGGGTGGGTTGGAACCGGCGGCGATGTCCTCGGTGGAATCGCGACGGGGGCGTCCGACGGTCTCGTTGCGAGGGCCCGCGACCGGTCGCGGACACGGAACCCACACGGGTGTTCGAAGCGGGCCGACCGCGCAGTCGCGCGCTACGATTGGCGGTAAGGCATCGGCGGATGCTGGTTCTGGCGGCGCTCACGACTGTTGGTTCTGGTGACGCTCAGGGTCGCCGCTGACGACGCTCACGAGAGCGACTCGCTTACTCTCCACCAGGCGCGAGCGCGTCGATGACGCGGGCGGCGTTCTTCGAGAACGCTTTCGCCATCGCGTCTTCCGAGACGTCGAGTGTCAGTATCTCCATGATGCCTACGTTCGGGTGCGTTTCGGGGGCACCGCTGCCGAAGAGCACGCGGTCGGGGTGTTCCAGTAGCGCACGTTCGAGAACACTTCGATACCGAACGAACCCTGTTTCGAGATACAGGTCGTCGTGGTCGTCGAGCAGGTCGATAGCTTCGTGCATCAGGTCTCGGTCGAGTGGGTAGCCGCCGAAACTCGAGAGAATGACGGGGAACCGACCCAGAAGCGACGACTCGACAGCGGACGGTTCGAACGACTGGCCGCCGTGGACGAACACGGGAAGTCCGACCTGTTCGAGCATCGCCAACGTTTCTTCGTCCGGGAGACCGTCGACCGAGGGGGCGAGACAGAAGCCGTGGAATCGGTCGTCGTAGGCGTACTGCTCGATGTCGCCGGGGTCGGCGTGGTGGTCGGCCCGCGAGGACGTGAAGTTGCGAAGGCGGGCGGTCGCTTTGGCGCTCGGGTCGCGCGGCCCGTTGATGCGGGCAAACGCCAGAAACGGTCTATCGACGCTCATCCGCGCGACGGCGTTGTTCGGTCGGAGGTAACTCTGCCCCTCGGGTTGTGTCCCCGGCGAGACGAGTGCGCGGACGACACCCGCTTGGTGCAGTTCGCGCTCTAACCGTTCTGGACTGATTTCCCTGCCCCGCGTCGCCACCGAGTGTTCGTCGGGGTCGAGGCGGGCGTTCACGTCGACGACCCTGAACCCGTGTTCCAACTCCAACATCGTCTGTTGCTCATCGGTGAGCGCCAAATAGGTTTAGAAACCACAGCGCAAGAGTCCTGTAAGACGAGAAAACATTCATTTCTACCTTTCTTCTTCGGTGGTACACAACGACTCAGGTTTTTGACTAAATCTCACGTAGAGAGAGAGTGTGTGTCTGATTGCAGAGGCAATCGCCCCGTTCTCGGCGCTTCCACTCGTCGAGGCAGACGCGCTCGGTGACCTCGAGCTCGAACTCGAACGGACGGTACCGACGGCCGAGCGGCGACAGCAGCGTCTGTGGGTGTGGGGACCGGGGGCGTCGAACTTCGACGCACACGCTGTGTTCGACTCCAGCCTCGGCGACGTTTCGTGTCTCGAGTCAATTCCCGGTGGGGCGTTGTACCGACTCCAGTGGGACGCCGCACAAAATACACTCCTTACGGCGCTGACGGACCTCGATATCACGCTCTTGGAGTGTGTCGGCACGAACGAGTCGTGGGAACTGCGACTCCGTGCACCGTCACATACGTCTCTCAGTGACCTCCGAACACGCTGTGAGGCCCATGACATCTCACTCGAATTCGACCGCATTACGTCGGTCGAAGAGGAGTCCGCACCGCTTGGAACGAGACTCACCGACGACCAGCGCGAAGCGCTCGTGCTCGCACTCGAACGCGGCTACTTCGACGACCACCGGCGCACGTCACTCGACGAACTCGGCCGCGAACTGAATATCTCGCGGCAGGCCGTCTCCGGCCGACTTCGCCGGGCATATCGGACACTCGCAGAACAGGTGCATGAGGAGACGGTCCAAAGCGAACGTCGCAATCGAGATGTCGACTATTGAACTTCTCTAACTACTCACTAGTTTATTCAACACAGGAACAGGATTTCCCCCGATAGTGAAGGCAGAGTGTAATATCTTTCATAGTCAACCCATACGCATAGGTACCCAATCTTCGTTAACACAGTATGGATAACCAGCGCGATGGAAATGCTGGGTCCGTGGTCTCAGTGTCTCTCGACGGGTACGAAGAGGTTGCGGTCGCGGTTACCTCGGCCGTGGCGACGGCAGCAGAACTCAACCCACTCGACCTTCCACCATTGGCAGACGTTGGAGTCGACCCTGAAGCACTTGAAACACTTTTCGGGACCACTCACGACCAGTCTCTGACCTTCACGTTTCGATACGCAGGACACCTCGTCACACTCGCTGGCGATGGCTCTCTCACCGTCGACCAAGAAGGAGGCTAGCTAGTTCTGGCGATCGGAGAATAATCGACGTAAGCGGCGCTCTGTCGCGTGATTACACTGCGCATTCACTGGGGAAAGATATTTATAGAACTGCAATCGTTGATAGCGGTTGAGGTTTCAACATGGCATCACGAATGCAGCAACCGATGTACATCCTGGCAGAGGGTTCGCAACGAACACGCGGTCGGTCCGCGCAGGACTCGAATATCCGTGCCGGGAAGGCGGTCGCCGAGGCCGTCCGAACCACCCTCGGACCGCGCGGGATGGACAAGATGCTCGTCGACTCTTCGGGCGAGGTCGTCATCACGAACGACGGAGCGACCATCCTTCAGAAGATGGACATCGAACATCCCGCTGCCCAGATGATCGTCGAAGTCTCTCAGACCCAAGAAGAGGAGGTCGGCGACGGCACGACCACCGCCGCCGTCCTCACCGGCGAACTCCTCGCCCACGCCGAGGACCTCCTCGACGACGACCTTCACCCGACTGTCATCGTCGAAGGTTACACCGAAGCGGCGGCAATCGCACAGGATGCCATCGACGAGAGTGTTCTCGACGCCGAACTCGACGACGACCTCCTCCAGAAGGTCGCCGAGTCGTCCATGACCGGCAAAGGAACCGGTGACGTGACCGCCGACGTACTCGCGAAACACGTCGTCAAGGGTGTCAGAATGGTCCACGAGGACAACGATGGCGCGTTCGACCGCGACAACGTTCGCGTCCTCACCCGTACGGGTGCCTCCTCGTCTGCGACCGAACTCGTCGAGGGTGTCGTCCTCGACAAAGACCCCGCCAGCGATAATATGCCCAAGTCGGTCGAAGACGCCGCTGTCGCCGTCCTCGACATGAAGCTCGACGTACGCAAAAGCGAGATGGACACCGAGTACAACATCACCTCGGTCGACCAGCTCACCGCAGCCATCGACGCCGAAGACGCCGAACTCCGCGGCTACGCGAAGTCGCTCAAAGAAGCCGGTGTCGACGTCGTGTTCTGTACGAAGTCCATCGACGACCGCGTCGCTGGCTATCTCGCCGATGCTGGCATTCTCGCGTTCGAGAGCGTCAAGAAGACCGACGCCCGCGCTATCGCCCGTGCAACGGGTGCGAAGCGCCTCGGTTCGCTCGAAGACATCGACGAGTACGACCTCGGCCACGTCGACTCCGTCAGTCTCCGCACGTTCGGCGACGACGAACTCACCTTCGTCGAGGGCGGTGCGGCGGCCAAGGCTGTGACGCTGTTCCTCCGCGGCGGCACTGAACACGTCGTCGACGAACTCGAACGCACCATCAACGACGCTGTAGATGTCGTCGTCGCCGCCGTCGACAAGGGCGGTGTCGTCCCCGGTGCTGGCGCGACCGAAATCGCCATCGCCGACCGCATCCGGTCGAAGGCCGCCGGTATCGAGGGCCGCAAGCAACTCGCCGTCGAGGCCTACGCCGACGCCGTGGAGGCACTCCCGCGCACCCTCGCCGAAAACACTGGTCTGGACCCCATCGACGCACTCGTCGACCTGCGCGCCCGCTACGACAGCGAAGGCATCGCAGGCATCATCTCGACCGGCCGGGCGGGCGAAATCGGCGACCCAATCGAATACGGCGTCATCGACCCCGCGGCGGTCAAGCGCGAAGCCATCGAATCCGCCACCGAAGCCGCGACGATGATTGTCCGCATCGACGACGTTATCGCCGCAGAATAACGTTCGACGCCCAAACTTTTCACTATCACACCCGCGGGAGTCGCCACTCGTACCGAAGCGCCGCCATCCGAACGAGAAACACTATCGCGGCGCACAGCCCGGACGGAATCCCCGTCGGCGCACCGACCCATTGCGCGGCGAGAAACGCGAGACCGCCGACGACAGCAGGTGTCGCGTAGAAGTCGTCGCGGAGGACCACCGGCACGCGACCGATGAGGATATCGGCGATAGAACCGCCGCCGACGCCCGTGATAGTTCCGAGGATGACGACGCCAAACGGCGAGACTCCGGCTTCGACACCGACCAGCGCGCCCGTGGCAGTGAATGCTGCGAGACCGATTGCGTCGGACGTCAGAAACGCGGGGTGGTCGCGGACGCGACCCTGCAGCATGTGGATGAGAACGATAGCGAGGCCGACGCCGACGAGCGCGACCGACATATCGCCGGTCGTCGCGAGCGACGCCGGGACGCGGTCGACCAGAATGTCGCGGGTGGTCCCGCCTCCGAGCGCCGTGACGACGCCGAGGACGGCCACGCCGAACACGTCGAGCCCGGCGTCGGCCGCCTTGAGCGACCCGGCAACGGCGAACGCGAGGAGGCCGACGACGTTCATCACCGCGAAGGGGGCGAGGTCGACCATCAGTCGCGGACCACGCGAACGCTGTCGCCCGGAGCGAGACCGAACGCCTCGTCGCCGCGGCCGTGGTTCACGTCGCACTCGACGTTTCCGTGACTCCCGACGGTGACGAGTCGCTCACCGCGCGGGACGGCCTCGAAGGTGTGGCCGACCGGTACGTCCTCGCCGTTCACCGTGACGTGGTCACATCCGCGGACGAACTCGCCCGGCACGTTCGTGATGCAGTTGCCGAAGTCGTCGACGACGAGCACGTCGCCGGTTGCGACTCCAGTTTCAGAATCGACCGTCGCAGTCGGGAGCGTGAGGTCGACGAGGTCGTCCGTATCGAGGGGCGAAAATCGCTCGATGTCGCCGAGTTCGTCGGGTGCCACGTCGTGGGCGTCCGCGGCGGCCGGGGCGAACACGTCCCGGCCGTGGAACGTGGTGGATGCCGGATTTTCGACGCGGATTTCGTAGGCGTCGATGGTCGGACCGCCGTCGGCTTCGTCGGCGATGCGGCGCGCTGGGGGTCGAAGCACGCCGTTGTCCGGCCCGACGAGGACGTGGTCGCCGACGCGGAGCACGATTGCTCGACGGTCGGTTCCGACGCCGGGGTCGACGACGACGAGATGGACTGCCGGTGGGAAGTACGGAAGCGTCTCACGAAGCCAGAACGCAGCGGCTCGAACATCCTGTCTGGGCAGGTCGTGCGCCACGTCGACGAGGCGGGCGTCAGTTCGCGAGAGCACGACGCCTTTCATCGCCGCGGGGTACGCCGACCCGAAGTCGGACGCGAGCGTAATCATCTCAGCACGGGTTCGGGTCGTCGTCGGACGCTACGTGCTCTGACCCGTCGGAGGCGGTGACGCGCTGAATGCGCTCGATACCGCCGATTTCGTAGACGACGTCCACGACCGCATCGGGGACGAGCGACTCCCAATCTCGGTCTTCGATCATCCGCTGGCGGACTTCGGTCCCTTCCAGCACGTCGCGGTTGAACATGGGCGATTGGCGAACCTCGACGCCCGCCTCTTTGAACAGTTGGATAACGAGTGGGTTGTTGGAGTAGGCGACGTCGAACGCCGGCGACATCGACTGGACGTGGCTCACCCACACCGAGTTGCGGTCTAAGTCCTCGATTGGAACCGCGTACGTTGTGACGTCGAAGTCCTTGACGGCTTTCGTGACCATCATGATGCGCTCGCCGGCGGTAAACGGGTTCCGCGGCGAGTGCGAGTCGCCAGCGGACCCGATACCGAGAACGAGTTCGTCGACGTCTGCGGCTATCTCTTCGACCATCCGGTGGTGGCCGTTGTGGTACGGCTGAAACCGGCCGATGTAGAACCCCCGCATTGGTCAGGGCTTCGGTTGCTCCACTTATAAATACGCCGAGTTAGCTTAATTTCGGTATTCTGGTGGTAGGACTGTCGAAACCGGATAATACGGCCCGGTACGTGTGATGCAATCGGGGAGAAAGTATATCAGGCGTAGGGCCTACGTTAGAAGTAGCGACGACAGTTCTATGAGTAACGATACGAACACCGACGACAGCCTCCGCGAGCGGGAGGATTCACCCGACGACGCGCCCCAGGACACGGGCGGCGACAGCGGGTCGTTCCACCAGCACGAGGAGGCCGATGAGGTCGACAAGAAGACTATCGACGACCTCGGGAGCGACGTCGAGATCGAGGCCGACATCCGCGAAGACGTGGGCGAAGACGATCTCCTCGGCGGACTCGATATCGAGTCTACCGACGAGATTTCCGTCCCGGACCGGCTTGTCGACCAGGTCATCGGGCAGGAACACGCCCGCGACGTCATCATGAAGGCGGCCAAACAGCGCCGCCACGTTATGATGATCGGCTCTCCGGGTACGGGGAAGTCGATGCTCGCGAAAGCGATGTCCGAACTCCTCCCCCGCGAGGAGTTACAGGACGTTCTCGTCTACCACAACCCCGACGACGGGAACCAACCCAAGGTCCGCACTGTCCCCGCGGGCAAGGGTGACCAAATCGTCGAGGCGCACAAAGAAGAGGCACGCAAGCGCAACCAGATGCGCTCGTTCCTCATGTGGATCATCATCGCCATCGTGCTGGGCTACTCGCTTATCATCGCCCAGCAGGTTCTTCTCGGCATCCTCGCTGCAGGTATCATCTACCTCGCGTTCCGCTATGGGTCGCGCGGCAGCGACGCGATGATTCCGAACCTCATCGTGAACAACGCAGACCAGAAGGCCGCGCCCTTCCAGGACGCGACTGGTGCCCACGCGGGTGCACTCCTCGGCGACGTCCGCCACGACCCCTTCCAGTCCGGTGGGATGGAGACGCCGAGCCACGACCGCGTCGAACCCGGTGCGATTCACAAGGCCAGCAAGGGCGTGCTGTTCATCGACGAGATCAACACGCTCGACGTGCGCAGCCAGCAGCACCTGATGACGGCGATTCAGGAAGGCGAGTTCGGCATCACCGGCCAGTCCGAGCGCTCCTCGGGTGCGATGGTCCAGACCGAACCCGTCCCGACGGACTTCATCATGATTGCTGCGGGTAACCTCGACGCGATGGAGAACATGCACCCCGCACTCCGCTCCCGTATCAAGGGGTACGGGTACGAGGTGTACATGGACGACACCATCGAGGACACGCCCGACATGCGCCGCAAGTACGCGCGCTTCGTCGCGCAGGAAGTGGCCAACGACGGTCGCCTGCCGCAGTTCACCGCGGAAGCGGTCGAGGAAATCATCCTCGAAGCCCGCCGCCGCGCTGGCCGCAAGGGCCACCTGACCCTCAAGTTCCGTAACCTCGGTGGCCTCGTCCGCGTCGCAGGCGACATCGCCCGCGGCGAAGGCGCCGAGGCGACGACCCGCGACCACGTGCTGCAGGCAAAGCGCCGCGCGCGCTCCATCGAGCAGCAGATTGCCGACCAGTACATCGAGCGCCGCAAGGACTACGAACTCTCCGTCAACGAGGGGTTCGTCACCGGCCGCGTCAACGGCCTCGCAGTCATGGGTCAGGACTCCGGTATCATGCTCCCCGTGATGGCCGAAGTCACGCCATCGCAGGGCCCCGGTCAGGTCATCGCCACGGGGCAACTCAAGGAGATGGCCGAAGAGTCCGTCCAGAACGTCTCGGCCATCATCAAGAAGTTCTCCAACCAGGACCTCTCTGAGATGGACGTGCACGTGCAGTTCGTCCAGACCGGCCAGCAGGGCGTCGACGGCGACTCCGCCTCTATCACGGTCGCGACGGCCGTCATCTCGGCGCTAGAGGACATCCCCATCGACCAGTCGGTCGCCATGACCGGCTCGCTGTCGGTGCGCGGTGACGTGCTCCCGGTCGGTGGTGTGACCCACAAGATCGAAGCCGCCGCCAAGGCTGGCTGTGATACGGTCATCATCCCGGCCGCCAACGAGCAGGACGTCATGATCGAAGACGAGTACAAGGAGATGGTGGACATCATCCCCGTCTCGCACATCAGCGAAGTCCTCGACGTCGCCCTCGAAGGCGAACCAGAGAAGGACTCGCTCGTCGACCGTCTCAAGAGCATCACCGGCTCTGCACTCAACAAGGGCAAGGGCGTCGGACCCTCCAGCCCGAGTCCGCAGTAACGCCGAATGACAGACTGGGCGGCATTCGCTGGGTTCACTGGCGTCATCCTTGCCGTCCTCCTCACGCTCGCACACCTCTCGCGTGGCATTCCCCACGCCGACGGTGGCGACACACATTTTGCACACGACCTCGATTCGGCAGCGACCGCTGTCGACGACGATACTGATTCTGAGCACGTTCTCGACGGTAAAGACGAGAGCCGCATTTCCGACGACAGTCCACAGACCACCGACGCAACTGAACACGGCCCGTCGCTCGCGTCTCTCTCGCCAGCGCCGACCCCAGACGAGGACCACGAGTCGCGGGCGGCGACTGACACGACTCACGCCCCCCAGCCAGCACCCGACCAGAGTCACGAGCCATCGTCTGCGAACATCCCGCCGCACATGTTGCTCGCCAACGTCGCCGTCTCGCAGGGGTTGTTGGGTGCGTTTCTCGTCACGAGCGCGTGGTACACGTCCGTCCCGCTGTCGGCGCTCGGGCTCTCGCTTTCGGGGCTCCCGTCGAAACTCGCGGTGGGCGTCGCCCTCGGTGGCGTCCTCTACGCAGTGAACCGGGCCGGGTCGTCGGTCTCCCGCGAGTTCGGTCTCGTCCCCGACGAATCGCTGCGGGACGCGCTCACGCCGGAGACGACGACCGGATGGGCACTGTTGCTGTTCGTGGTGCTACCGCTCATCGCGGGCTTCGAGGAACTCCTCTTTCGCGGGGCGCTCATCGGTGCCATCGCTGTCGGATTCGACGTGTCGCCGTGGCTCATGGCCGCAGTCTCATCTGTCGCGTTCGGCGTCGGCCACGGCGCGCAGGGGCGACTCGGTATCGTCGTCACTGGACTACTTGGGTTCGCCCTCGCGGCGGCGTTCGTCCTCACACAGAGCCTGCTCGTCGTCATCGTGGCCCACTATCTCGTGAACGCGCTGGAGTTCGTCGGCCACGACGTGTTCGGCTGGTAAACTGTCCTGCGAGGCAGGGTGTTCAAGTCCCCTGCCCCCGGGTATCCAGTATGGATATCGATACACGGACGCTGACACAGGCGGGACTCATCGGGTACGTCGCGCTCGTCGTCGCGTCCATCGTCACCGGAAATCCGACGGTCGGACTCGCTGTGGACATCGCCTTCGGCGTCGTCTCTCTCCTCCTCGGCGTCGTCACGCTTCGGATACCCGTCGACAACCAGTTGAAGTACGTCGCAGGCGGTGGCTTCCTCCTCGCGGGACTCGCTCAGTTTGCCGAACTGGTCGTCGGCGACCCGACAATCGGACTCGCGAGCACGCTGTTCCTCCTCGGCGGGCTTCTCGGCTACCTCGTCTTGCGGCGACAGACCGACGCTGCGCCGTTCTGAGCGAAACACGGGACGCTGTGCCGAGATTTGGTACTGACTTTGCACCAACTTGGCACAGCGGTTATGCTTTGAGCCGACCGTTTTTGTGGTATGAAACGTCGAACACTGCTCGGGCTGGTTGGTGGCGGTGTCGCCCTCACCGTCGGTGGGGCGGCCGCCGCGGAGTTGTTCCTCCCAGAGCAGGCGACCCGAGTCACTGACGAAGGAGAGGCTGCCGACGCGACACCATTCTCGCGTGGGTCGTTCGTTGGGAAAGCGGGCCACGATGTCAGTGGCACAGTCACGCTCGCCCGCGACGACGACGGCCATCTCCTCCAGTTCGAAGACTACGAGCAGACACAAGGCCCGGACGTGTTCGTCTACCTAACGCCCGAAGCCGACCCAGACACGAAAGCCGCCGTCGACGATGGGGTGAAAGTCCTCATCGACGGCGGAGAAGACGGGGGCGAGAGCACGAAACTCGGGACGTTCACACAGCGACTCGAAGACGTAGGCGACCCCACGCGCTTCCGCGGCGTCGCAATCTGGTGTGACCGGTTCTCGACCCCCTTCGGAGCGGCGACGCTCGACCCCGTCGAGTAGAAGACCCGAGAGTCTGCTTCACACCGACTAGATTCCTTCTGCCCGCTGCAGCACCCGGACGACAGACTCGGGTGCAGCACTCGGGCCATCTGTCACCCGATGGTCGGGGACGACGACCGGGACGGGATTCCCTACGAGTGCGGTCCTGACGGTCCGGGCCGACTCGTCGTCTTCGGGGTCGAGACCGGCCATTCTGACGAGCAGTGAGCTATCGATGGTGTCGCCGCGAGGGACGTTTCTGAGGGCTTCGAGCACGCTTCGCTGGTCCGTCGGCACAGTGAGACCGATGGGAACTTCCGAGAGGTTCGCCTCCTCGCCGTCGAGTGCAGCGAGAATCGAATCGAGGTACTCGTGGTCCGATTCTGCGTCGTCGGGGACCGTCTCGGGAAACGAGACGCTGATGAGTTTGTTGCTGACCACGCCAATCTGTACGGCGCGGTCGAGTGCCGACGATTCGCGGGCGTAAATTCCGGCGAGGTCCATGTGTTCGCCTCACCGGGCCGGACGCTTGACCCTTCCGGCGTCTGCTGCCGCGTGGCTGTGCGCTCCCGCCGTGCCTGCCCGCACGCACGACAAAGAAATACGTACCTCTGACACAAGCCTTATGTACAGATACGTCCGTTAGTGAACATCAATGAACGCTAGTGGAGATAAATTGGCCCCGGAGGTGCGTTCCATTTTGGACGCCGCGCGGGAGCGACCCGGCGGCGACGCTCGCGTCTCGGTCGAGGCGCGGTCGTTCCCGGACGCCGTGTCGGCCACCGAGGCGGACGGGCGCGTTCCGCTTATCGCCGAGGTAAAGCCGACCAGTCCGACGACAGACGGCGTCCGTGAGGACGACCCGGTAGAGTTGGCTCGTGAGATGGTCGCTGGCGGCGCGACAGCGCTGTCGGTTCTCACTGAACCCGAGCACTTCGGCGGGTCGACCGAATCGCTCTCTCGCATCCGCGAGGCAGTCGACGTGCCCGTGCTTCGGAAGGACTTCATCCTGCGCGAGGAGCAACTCGACGCCGTCGAGTCGGACCTCGTGCTTCTCATCGCCCGGTTCGTGGGTGACGACCTCCCAGACCTCGTCGCAGCAGCACGCGACCGTGGGTTCCAACCGCTCATCGAGGTCCACACCCGAGAGGAACTCACTGCGGCGCTCGCCGCCGGTGCCGACATCGTCGGCATCAACAACCGTGACCTCGGCAAGCTCGAAGTCGACCTCGGAACCTTCGAGAAGTTGGCTCCAGAGGTTCCCGACGACGTACTTCTCGTCGCAGAGAGCGGCGTCCACACCACCGAGGACGTTCAGCGGATGCGNATGCGCGAGGCCGGGGCCGACGCCCTCCTCGTCGGAACCGCCATCATGGATGGTAACGTACGACAAAACACACGAAGACTGACCACATCGACATGAGTGTAGACGGAAAATTCGGCGATTACGGCGGACAGTACGTTCCCGAGGCCCTGATGCCGGCCATCGAGGAACTCGAAGACGCGTACGAGCGATACGTCCTGAACAACGAAGACGGCTTCATGGACGAGTTTCGGGCGCGACTGCGGGACTTTGGCGGGCGGCCAACTCCGCTTCAGCGTGCAGACCGGCTCTCGGAGCGATACGACCGCGAGGTATACCTCAAGCGCGAAGACCTCGTCCACGGCGGTGCACACAAGCTGAACAACGCGCTCGGTCAGGTCCTCTTGGCGAAGTACATGGGCAAGGACCGCATCATCGCCGAGACCGGCGCTGGCCAGCACGGGACGGCGACAGCGATGGCCTGCGCGCACCTCGACATGCCCTGTGAAGTCTACATGGGCGAGCGCGACATCAACCGCCAGCGCCCCAACGTCTTCCGAATGAAACTCAACGGTTCCGAGGTCAATCCCGTCACTGTCGGCCGCGGGACGCTCAAAGAAGCCATTTCCGAGACGATGCGCGACTGGGCGACGAACGTCGAAGACACCCACTACGTCATCGGCTCTGTGGTCGGTCCGCACCCCTTCCCGAGCATGGTTCGGGACTTCCAATCTGTCATCTCCGAAGAAGCGCGAACACAGGCCCGCGAGAAGATGGGTCGTCTCCCTGATGCCGTCCTCGCTTGCGCCGGTGGCGGGTCGAACACGATGGGTGCGTTCGCGGAGTTCGTCGAAGACGACGAGACCGAACTCTACGCCGTCGAAGCGGGCGGTTCGACGCTCGACGTCGACGAGGGGGCGGGCGTCGCGCCGAACTCCGCGTCGCTCACGACCGGGTCCGAGGGCGTGCTTCACGGCGCTCGCACGCGTCTCCTGCAGGACCACGACGGGCAGATTATGGAATCACACTCCATCTCTTCCGGCCTCGACTACGCGGGCGTCGGACCGGAATTGGCTCACCTCGTCGATACCGGGCGCGTCACCGCCGTCAACGTCGACGATGACGACGCGCTGACCGCCTTCCACCGCCTCTCACAGTTAGAGGGTATCATCCCTGCACTGGAGTCGGCACACGCCTTCGGCTACTTGGAGGAACACTCCGAGGAACTCGGCGAGTTCGTCGTCGTCAACCTCTCCGGTCGCGGCGACAAGGACCTCGAATCGGCCATCGAGGAGACCTACGAGCGCGACATCGATATCGCACCGAACATGGACGAGTTCACGGGGGGACTGTGATGTCGCTCGCAGACGCCTTCGCGGACGGCCCGGCGTTCGTCCCGTACCTCGTCGCTGGCGACCCGGATTACGAATCGTCGCTCGAATACGTCGAGGCGCTCGAACGCGGCGGTGCCGACGTTATCGAACTCGGATTGCCCTTCTCGGAGCCAATCGCGGAAGGGCCGACCATCCAGAACGCCATCGTCCGCGCGCTGGAAGGCGGGATGACGCCGGAGCGCTACTTCGAGTTCGTCGAAGACCTCGACGTGTCGATTCCGGTCGTCTGCATGACCTACTACAACCTCATCTACCGCTACGGCGACGCGGAGGGACCGCGCCCGTTCGTCCAGAAAGCGGCCGAAGTCGGTATCGAAGGCTTCGTCGTTCCTGACCTCCCAGCCGAGGAAGCTGACCCGCTGCGTGAGGCCTGCGACGAGTTCGGTCTCGACCTCGTGTTCATCGTCGCGCCGACGACGCGCGGCGACCGCCTCGACCGCATCATGCAGCAGGTTTCGGGCTACGTCTACGTGCAGGCACGTCTCGGCACGACGGGCGCAAAGTCGAACGTGTCCGACCAGACCGGGTCCAGTCTCGACCGCCTGTCCGACTACGACGTACCCAAGGCCGTCGGATTCGGAATCAGTAGCGGTGAACACGCAGAACGCATCGTCCGAGGCGGCGCTGACGGTATCATCGTCGGCAGCGCACTCGTGGACATCGTCGCCCAAGGATACGAGGACGGTGATTCCGCGAAAACGACCGCAGAACGCCTCGAAACGCTCGCTCGCGAACTCAAATCAGGTGCGGTAGATGGCGTCTCGCAACGCCCACCGCATTCGGAACGCACATAACTGCTCTGTCACCCTTTCACAAACATGAACACTGACGTTGGAATCTCGGCACGACTGGAACGCATCTCCACTGACGGACGATACCTCGTCGTCCCGATGGACCACGGCATCACACTCGGCCCGGTCAAAGGCCTCGTAGACATCGAATCGACAATCGACGGTATCACACGGGGCGGCGCTGACGCCGTCCTCACACACAAAGGGACAGCACCCAGAGTACACCCGAATAAAAACGGCAAAGGATACATCGTCCACGTCAACGGCTCGACGGTTATCGGCCCGGACGAAAGCGATAAACGACTCACCGGGACCGTCGAAGACGCGCTGCGCGTCGGTGCCGACGCCGTCTCCTTCCACATCAACGTCGGGTCGGAACACGAACCCGACCAGATGACGCAACTCGCAAACCTCTGTTCTCGCGCTGCTGACTTCGGTGTCCCCGTCCTCGCGATGTCCTACGCGCGCGGTCCCGACATCGACGAACAGGACCCCGAAGCACTCGCCCACGCCGTCCGCCTCGCAGAAGAAGTCGGCGCAGACGTGGTCAAGACGGCCTACAGCGGCGACGCCGAGTCGTTCAGCCGCGTCGTCGAAGCCACGCGCCTCCCGGTCGTCATCGCTGGCGGCAGTCGCGGCACGGACCGCGAGACGGTCGAGATGGTCCGCGGGACGATGGACGCCGGTGCTGCCGGTGTCTCGATGGGACGGTCTATCTTCCAGCACGACGACCCCGAAGCCATCACCCGCGCCGTGAGCGCGGTCATCCACGACGACGCCGACATCGATTCGGCGCTCGAACGCGCCGGACTGAGCCTCGAAGCGTAACGCCGCGTTTCTGTCACGGCTGTTTCCTCTTCTCGCATCGCATATCGGCATCGTCCGCATCCACACGCCATAGATAGATGGTCGCCGAGTGCGAACGGTGGTCGATGCACGTGACGATGTGGGGGTTCGACGTGGAACTGGACGAGCAACTGGTCGACACCTCCTCCGACGACCTGCGCACACAGCTATCTGAGTACGAAGCGGGCGCGCGCCGGTCGTTCGCCGCCGACGTTTGCATCCCCGACTCGTTCACCGGTGCGGTGATGCGAGCGATGCTCGACATCCCGTACGGTGAAACGCGAACCTACGGGGAGATTGCCGAGTCGGTAGGCGGCCACGCTGTCGCCGTCGGACAGGCCTGCGGGCGGAACCCCGTCCCGGTCGTCGTTCCGTGTCACCGTGTCGTCGGTTCGGACTCTCTTGGTGGGTTCTCTGCCGCCGGTGGGACCGACCTAAAGCGTGCACTCCTCGAACACGAACGCGACCGGGAGACGACACAGTCAGACCTGTCTGCGTATCGTTCCTAATCGACACGCGAGAGGGACGCATCCTCCTCCACCACGCTAACTGACGCCCTGGCGATTCTCGCGCTCGACGTCGAGTCTATCCACGTTTCACTCACAAAGGCGGGTCAGTAGCACAATTTTGAGATTTCATATCGCAGTATAGGATTTACACCTCGGGGCTGGGATGCCTCTGAAGATGAAGAAATACACTCTCAACGGTCCTACCGAAGGTTTTCTGCTGTTAACTCAATTAGGTGGGCTGGAGACGTTCTGTTCCAAAACAGAGTCGCATCTGAGCGTAGGACACGGTGCGCCGTGCTGCTTCGAGACACGTCTGCCCGGTGCCGGGGCGGAGCGAGATGTCTACGACACCACCCAACTGAAAATTAAAGAACCCCTGTCGAATACACGAGTCTGATGACACTCAGTGTCGAACGGTTCGCCTCTGAGACGACCATCGGCAGGTGGATGCAACTCGTCGGCCTGACAGTAATACTACTCGCGGGTGCAGACTATTTGGGATTCGTCGACGTGGTCTCGACGAGTGTGTACGCCATCGTGTTGTGTTCTATCGGCGCCGTTCGGTGGATTGCCGAGCGTCGCGCAAAATAGCATACCCCGAAATCGAGTTCCCTGTAGGACGGCAATTAGCTTTGACGAACCAGTATCTCGTACGAAGCACCTCACGCGGAATGACTTCTTCTGGGTGTGAACCCCCCGGAGTTGCGTACTGGATTACAGTGCTCACGAGTCACCCGACCGGGCGTCTTCAACGTGGGTGTGACATTGGGGGATACAAACGAATCGCCCCATCAGCGAGGCTCCCGATAGCGGAACTCGAATCGTAAACTCGCTCTTGCGATAGCGAACCCCTCTCCATCTCAACCCTCCTCTCCATCTCAATCCTCGGTCTTACCCTAACCTGGGTTTCCATCTCGCTGCGAATATTCGTGGGTCTCGGTGACGGTCTTCTCCGGGTAGCAGCGTCGCTGTCTATCTCTACTGTACTCAGCCCTCAACTGAGCCGATTTTTGTGCCATATCGCCTCGATAAATCATATACCACGATATAAAATCGACATTCTCGGTTCAACGAGAAGTGAGTATTCTGCCCGCCCGCTGTTGATTCATCCGCCACGTTCAAGCCTGACCACCGAGTGGAGTCGATAATGACACGCAGCGTCTGGCTCAAAGCCGACGACACGGTCGGCGACTGGGAGACGCGGAAGCGACGCATCACGGCGGGCCTCGAAGCCGGTGTCGACTGGGTCCTCGTCGACGAGGACGACGTCAAGAAGGTGCGCGAACTCGGTGACGTGAAAGTCGCCGCGTTCCGCACCGACGCCGACGTCCACGTGATGGAAGCAGAAGGTGACGAAGACGGCGGGTCGCTCGCCGACGCCTACATCGTCGGCAAAGACGGCGAAGGCGACGCGACAGTCGACCTCCCCTCTGACTTCTCTGGGTCTGCAGATCTGACGACGCTCCGCCGCGGCGACGACCACGCAAACGGGTCGTACATCCGCATTCTGAGCAAGGACTACGAATCGTTCGCTGAAGAGGCCGCCCGCGACGGCGACCACACAATCGTCGTCGGCGAGGACTGGACTATCATCCCGCTGGAGAATCTCATCGCCCGCATCGGCGAAGAGACCGAACTCATCGCTGGCGTCACGACCGCCGAGGAAGCGAAGACTGCCTTCGAGACGTTGGAGATTGGGTCCGACGGCGTCCTCCTCGACAGCGATGACCACGACGAGATTCGAAAGACCGTCGAGGTCCGCGACGAGGCAGAGCGTGAGTCGCTCGACCTCGTGTGGGCCGAAATTCAGGAAGTCGAACGCACGGGCATGGCCGACCGGGTCTGTGTCGACACTGGCTCGCTCATGGAACACGACGAGGGGATGCTCGTCGGGTCGATGGCTCGCGGCCTTTTCTTTGTGCACGCCGAGACGGCGGAGTCCCCGTACGTCGCGTCTCGGCCATTCAGAGTCAACGCCGGTGCAGTCCACGCGTACGCCCGAACCCCCGACGGCGGGACGACGTACCTCTCGGAACTCGAAAGCGGCGACGAGGTACAACTCATCGACACTGACGGCCACACCCGCGAGGCCATCGTCGGACGCGTGAAGATAGAAAAGCGGCCGATGTTCCGCGTCGTCGCCGACTACGAGGGCGACCGAGTCGCGACGCTCCTCCAGAACGCCGAGACCATCAAGGTTCCCACCAAAGAGGGACGAACCGCAGTGACCGACCTCGAACCCGGTGACGAGGTACTCATCTACTACGAAGACACTGCTCGGCACTTCGGCGAAGCGGTCGAAGAGAGCATCATCGAGAAGTAACGCGCCGTTTTACTGCTCTTCGGTGTGCCATTCGAGTTCTTCGGCACACCACGGACAAAAGTCGAGATTCCGGTCGAGTCCACCGCCGCAGGCAGGACAGGTTGGTTGCCCGTCGTTCTGCTGGTGCCCCGGTCCTCGCATTCCGATTCGATAGGCGTCCAGCGCGCTGAGGAAGAGGAGTCCGACGATAGGGACGGTCACTTCGGTCGGCAGTTCGCTGAGCGTCGCCGTCGCCGGGTCGGCAAATGCCGACAGTAAGACCAGCCCGGCACCGACGACGAACGTGAACCACGCGATAGCGCGTCGCCACTCGCGGAGGTAGACGTGCCCAGCGCCGGCGATTCCGAGCGATGCACCCAGAATCCCGACGAGGGCGGCCACGAGCGCGCGACGACGAGCATCGGCCATCGTGCGTGGCGGTCGTTGTCTGCCGCCTTAAACGTCCGGTTTGCTGGACAGGTCGCCGACGAGGGTTCGGAGCGTCGCGACGTCGTACTGTCCCGGCGCGGTCGCGTCTTCGGGGTCGACCGGCGCATAGCCGATTTTCGACCCGTACACTGGTGCGACGGCGCGGGTGTGTCTGCCCGCCTCGCCCATCGCCATCGTCGCGACGGTGTCATCCCACTCGGTCGCCGCGCGTGTCACGTCCAGCAGGCGAAGCGCGTCTGCGTCGGTGTGGGCGGTGACGGCGAGTTTCCCGACATCGCCGAGCGTGGCCGCCTCGTGAAGGAGTCGTGTGAGTTCCGACCGAGCTGGCGTTCGGTCGAAGTCGTGGACGGACGCGATGACGTCGACGTCGACTGCGCGGGCGCGAGTCGCGGCGTCGACGCCGACCGCTTTGTGGAGGCTTTCGAGTTCGATATCGACAGCGGCCACGGCGTCGGTCTCCGCGGCCGCGACGAGTGCATCGAGGCGGTCGACTTCGTCGCCATCGGCCTCACCGCCTTCCCACTCCGCGCGGTTCGTCGCGATAATCGGGAGGTCCCCGTCGTAGTCGTCGAGCGCCGAAAGGGGGTCGTCGGCGAGGTCCATCCGGAATTCGATGGCGTCTGCGTCGGCTCTGGCGGCGGGTTCGTCGCCGAGGCCGGCGGTACTCGCTGCGAGAACGAACGAATCGAACGAGAGGTCCATACTCGAAACTGTGTCGGCGGGGACTAAATCGGTGTCCGTGCCTGCAAACGTCCGTGGGACAGTCAGGCGTCGGCGGCGAAAGAGAGTGGCGCGTCGCCGACGAGTGCGCAGTCAGTCGTCGTCCGCGTCGAGTTCCTCAGTCGCGTCGCTGTCGGCGACCGCGTCACCGTGCGTACTGCGTGCGTCCGTGTCGTCGACCGGTTCGTGCTCGGTCACGAACCGGCGATTGTCACCCGACTCGGTCTTCGTGACCGACGAGACGGCATACAGACGGATGTCTCGTTCCTGTTTGGTCACGACTGGGAAGTCGTAGTAGGTCGCGTCGTAGCCCGGTTCGTCGTCTCTGTCGGCGACGAAGTCACGGTGTGCGTCGAGTCGGGCTTCGACCGCAGCGCGCGAGCGGTCACAGATATCCGCCAGCCGGTCTTCGAACGCGTCCACGAGCCCTGCATCGAGGTCGTAGCCGACCGAGTTTCGCCCGGCGAGCATCGCTGCCAACGTGGTGGTTCCGGTTCCGACGAACGGGTCGTACACAGTGTCGCCGTACACCGAGTACATCCGAATGAGTCGGAGCGGCAGTTCGACCGGGAACGCGGCCGAGCGCTCTCTGTCCCCTGAATCGAGACGCTGTTCGGTGCCCGTGAACTCCCAGAGGTCGGAGAACCACTCGTTTCGCTCTTCCCAAAAGAAGGCGCTCTCGTAGCGGTCATCGTCGCCCGGTGGGAACGAGCGCGAGTCGCCCTTGCGCACGATGAGGACGTACTCGTGTTCGAGCGTGACGTAGGCGTTGGTCGGGAGCGTCCCCGACCCCATGAACTTGGTGAGGCGATTGGTCGGCTTTCGCCAGAGTGCATCGGGAAGCGGAGAGAGGCCACGCTCGGAGAGCGCCGTCAGGATGCGGGCGTGATTCGGATACAACCGAAACGACCCGCCGAGGCTGCGCGTCGCGTCGCCGACGTTGATACACGCGAGGCCACCTGGTGCGAGGACGCGTTCGAGTTCGTCCCACACTGCGTCGAGTTGGTCGTGCATGGCCTCGAACGCCGCTTGGCCGTCGCCCGCGTCGAGCGCGTCGGCGACTGCGTCGTCGCGAGCCGAAAAGAGGTCGTCCCACATCTCTATCATGGGGTACGGTGGGGAGGTGACGACGAGGTCCACGCTCCCGTCGTCGAGTTCGGTGTCGGCGGCGTCGCCCACGCGAAGGGCGTGTTCCGTGCGCATCGTACGGACGTGTCGCTCTCACGTCAAAACGTTTCTCCCCGACTGAGCTCGAAACCACACCGGAATCAGCCGACAGCGCCGCCGCTCAGCTATCGAATAAGCGAGGATATGTCGCGACCGGTCTGAAAGTGCCGTCGCGGAGTGATACCTTAGACGAGGCCGAGGTTCTCCTCGGCTTCGAGGAGTTCGTGATAGCGGTTGCGGATGGTGACTTCCGAGATGTCGGCAACTTCGCTGACTGCGGCCTGCGTCGTCTTCTCGTTGGTGAGGAGTGCGGCAGCGTAGACGGCGGCGGCAGCGAGGCCGACCGGCGACTTACCCGAGTGGACGCCCTTTTCCTTGGCGTTCTTCAGGAGTTTGCGAGCACGCATCTTCGACTCGTCCGAGAGGCCGAGTTCGCTGGCGAAGCGGGGGACGTACTGCTCGGGGTCGGCGGGCTTGACTTCGAGCGAGAGTTCGCGGGCGATGTAGCGGTAGGTACGGGCGACTTCGCTCTTCTCGACGCGCGAGACTTCCGCAATCTCGTCGAGCGAACGGGGGACGCCGGCCATGCGGGCAGCGGCGTAGGTACACGAGGTGGCGACACCCTCGATAGAACGGCCGGGAAGCAGGTCGTCGTCGAGTGCGCGGCGGTAGATGACAGATGCCGTCTCGCGAACGTTCTCGGGAAGACCGAGCGCGGAGGCCATCCGGTCGATTTCACCGAGTGCCTGCTTCAGGTTGCGTTCCTTGGAGTCGCGGGTGCGGAAGCGCTCGTTCCACTTGCGGAGGCGCTGCATCTTCTGGCGCTGGCGAGCGCCCAGCGAGTTCCCGTAGGCGTCACGGTCGCGCCAGTCGATGTTGGTCGAAAGACCCTTGTCGTGCATCGTGTTCGTCGTCGGTGCACCGACGCGGGACTTTTCGTCTTTCTCGCGAGCGTCGAACGCGCGCCACTCGGGGCCGCGGTCGACCGAATCGGCGGTGACGACGAGACCACAGTCGTCACAGACAGTCTCACCGTGTTCGTCGTCGGTGACGACGTGGCCGCCACACTCGGGACACTTGAGCGTGTCTCCCTTGGTGGTCTCTTCTTCCTCTTGGCTCTGTCGTCGGCCTCGCTGTTTCTGTTTCTGCTCCTGTGCGCCGGGGTTTCGGGTCCAAATTCGTTCACTCATGGCTACGACGGCGGGTGCTCCGGAAGGGGGGATTAGATTCGGCTAGAACCCGGAGGCGGTCCGTAACACGTACGACCGCAGACGAACGCATAAATGGTTTGGTATCGCCCGCCGGTTGTCCACAATTTTTGTGTGTAGACGCCCCACACGGACCATTTACTCGCCTCCCGAACTCGTGTCTCCTCCGGACACAGGGGACACGATACATATTTTTCTCGCAGGTGCGTTTGCGGACTATGCGCACGGACTCTCCGCCCCGAGTCGTTTCGTTGGCCCCGAGTGCGGCGGCCATCCTCGACGCGGCCGGTCTCGCCGCTCGAATCGTCGGCGCGACCGCTCACTCTCCGCTCAACCGACCCCTCGTGGGGGGATGGCTGAACCCCGACTTCGAGCGTCTCGACGAACTCGGCCCGGACGTCGTCTGCACGAGCGACCCACTGCAGCAGGACGTCGCTACCGAGGTCCGTAACCACGGCTACGAGGTACACCACGTCGAACCATCGACACTCGACGAGGTGTTCGAGACCTTCCCGAGAATCTGTGCGGCCGCGGGCGACGCCAGCGCCGGTGACCGACTCGCCGACGACTGCCGAGCGCACCTCTCGCGTGTCGCAGACGCTGTCTCCAGCCGCGACGCTCCCGAAGTCTACTGCGAGGAGTGGGCCGACCCGCCGATGGCGGCCGGAAACTGGGTTCCAGACGTGGTTCGCGCCGCCGGTGGGTCGTACTCACTCGTCGATGCGGGCGAGCGCTCGACCGAAGTCTCCGGCGACGAAGTTGCCGCCGAAGACCCGGACCACGTCGTTCTCCACCCGTGCGGCAAGGGCGAACGCGGCGACCCCGAAGCGTTCGAATCTCGCGGCTGGAACGTCGATGCGGCCGTCCACGCTGTCGACGACTCGCTTCTCAATCAACCGAGTCCCGCGCTCGTCGGCGGTGTCGACCGGCTTGCCCGACTGTTCCACCCCGACGCCGACCTCCCCGAACCGTGGGTTCCGACCGCCGAGACAGAATCCGATGGAGCGATATGAGTTCCCAATCGCTTGCGGATATGGACATCGCAGTCGGAAGCGGAAATCCGGTAAAGCGGCGCGCTGTCGAGTTGGCCTGTCCCGACGCCCGCGTCGCAGCTGTTGCCGTCGATTCGGGCGTTTCGGAGCAACCCGTCGGCCACGACGAGACACTGACTGGTGCTATCACGCGCGCTGAGCGCGTCTTCGAGACCGGAGACTACCACTTCGGCGTCGGTATCGAAGGCGGCGTCGCGTCGTTTTCGACCGACACCGAGACAGCCAGTGACAGCGACCTCTATTTGGTTATGTGGGCCGCGGCGACCGACGGCACCCAAGTTGGCCACGGTGCTGGGCCGAGTTTCCTCCTCCCCGACCGCATCGCCGACCGAATTCACGACGGCGAAGAACTCGGGCCGGTGATGGACGACGTGCTCGGGACCGAAGATATCGCGACGAACGAGGGTGCCGCGGGCGTGTTCACCGATGGACAAGTCACTCGGACGGATGCGCTCCAGTCGGCCGTGACGGCCGCGCTCGCTCCGTTCAATTGCGACCTCTACTGACCGGTGGACAACTGCGACCTCTACTGAACTCAGAAAACTGCGAAACGCCGCGAAACCTCCCGTTTTCTGCCTACTCCGATTCGGCGAGTTCACGCTCGCGGACGTCTGCGCTCTCTTCGACAGCAGTCGTCAGCGAGACGTTCAGCGAGAGCATCGACGCGACGCCGCCGACGATGGTGACGGCGTTTTTCACCGCGTGGTCGAGGACGGCAGCGGCGAGTGCCATCGCAGGTGTGACGGGCGCGAGCGCGACCATGAACACGGTGAAGGCGATTTCGTAGAGACCGACGCCACCCGGCGACAGGGGAAGGACCTTCGCGAGGTTGCCGACGCTCACCGCGAAGAAGGAGACGCCGACGAGGACCACGGGGTCGATGTCGACGCCGAGCGCGAAGAGGACGACGACGGCAGTCACCACGTCTATCGTCCAGATGACGAGGCTCGACACACCGACGCGGCCGAATGCGGCGCGGTTTCCGGCGACGGCCTGCAGGTCGGAGACGAACTGCTCGATGACGCCCGCGACGTACTCGACGTACGAGTCGGAGGAGAACCGACCGACGACGGCGCGGACGAGGTTGCTGTCGGCACGGGCAGACAGGGCGATAGCGAGCACTCCGGCGATGGCGACGACGCCGACGCCCGTAGCGACGTAGGCCACGGTACGTACGTCACTGGCCGACACGTCCACGTTGCCGCCGCTCACGCCAGTCGCGAGCACCGACGCGATGTCGTTGAGACCGCCGGTGGCGGCGAGTCCGACGAGGACGACGCCCGCGAGACCCGCGATTGTGAGCAGGTCGAAGACGCGCTCGACGGCGAGTGAAGCGAATCCGGAGGGGTACGGAATGTCGCGTCGTGCTTTTACCACGTACGCGCGCACCGCGTCACCGGCACGGGCCGGGAAGACGAGGTTCCCGGTCTGACTGATGAATATCGCCCCCGTGAGAAAGCCCGTCTTCTCGTGATAGCCGAGTTCGCCGAGGATGTCGCCGTAGCGAAGTCCACGGAGCGGCCACGAGAGGACGTAGATGGCGGCGGCGGCCGCGACGAGCGTCGGTTCGGCGTCGCCGAGGACGCTCAGGACCTCCGAGGGGTCGATGTAGAGCGTCATCAGCGCCACTGCGACGAGCGTCAACAGCAACCCGGAGACGATTGTCACCTCGCGGGTGATACGTGGCCGAACCGAGAGTTGCCACCACGTCCGAAGAATCTGACTGCCCATCCCGAGTACGTCGCGGACGAGGTCGACTTTCGTGTCGCCTTTCGGTTCCCAATCGACGGGGAACTCGGCGACCCGGAACCCGGCGCGCTGGGCGCGTACGAGCATCTCGGTGTCCCAGAACCAGTGTTCGTCTTCGACGTCGTCGCGGAGCGTCTCGAAGGTCTCTCGGCTGAACGCTTTGAACCCACACTGGTGGTCGCGGAGGTCCGACCGGAGGAAGACGCGAACGAGACTGTTGTAGACTTGACTCGGGAAGCCGCGTTTGGCTGGTCTGTCGGCGACGTTCTCGGGCATCCACCGCGACCCGGTGGCCACGTCGCACTCTCCCGATCGAACGCGTTCGACGAGCGATTCGAGGTGTCGCATGTCCGTCGCGAGGTCCGTATCGAAGTAGACGAGTGTCTCGCCGTGTGCGGCCGCGAAGGCGTGTTCGAGCGCGCCGCCGCGCCCGAGTCGCGTGTCGCTGTGGAAGTGCCGCACGCGCGAGTCTTCGGCAGCCATGCGGTCGGCTATCTCTGGCGTGCGGTCGTCGCAGCCGTCTTCGGCGACGATGACCTCGAAGGCGTCGGCGGGGAGGAACGATTCGAGCGTCTGGAGGGTGACGCGAACGGTGTTTTCGATGGTCCGCTCCTCGTTGTACGCGGGGAGGACGACACTCACGTCGACGCTGGCCGGCGTAGCGGTGGCCGAGCGCCCATCTGTCGGGCGACCCATTATCGTCCTATGGCCGCTATCGGCGTATGTATTTTCTGTCTTGCCCCGGGAGCGTGTCTCCCTGCTGGATTCTCCGGTTTCCCCGAGTGTTAGCTGACTGTACCTGCGGCGGCCCGAACAGCGCACCCGAACCCCTATTGACGGCACTCCGAACCCTCAGTGACGGCACCTAATCGCAAGACAGCGCCGTGTTAAGTTCCTGTACCAAACCCCTGATAGGCGATACGGTACTCTCTGAAAGTATGAGTACGACCGCCACGGCAACTGCCGTCGAAGCAGACGTTTCGGAGGTTCCCACCGACCTCACCGAAAAGCAGCACCGCATCCTCCAGTATCTCCGCCGCAACGCGGCCACGAAGACGTATTTCAAATCTCGTCTCATCGCCGACGACCTCGGCCTCTCGGCGAAGGAAGTCGGAGCCAACATGCGCCCGCTTCTCGACGGGAACTTCGACGTCAACGTCGAAAAGTGGGGGTACTCCTCGGGAACGACGTGGAAAGTCACTGTCTGACTGCCCACTAGCCTGCCACCGCTGACGCCGTCGTCTCCTCCTTTCTCGTTCGGAGTTGTTGTCGCCTGCTACCGTCGAGTGACATCGAAGGCAGTCGAGGCTCGTCGCTCACCGGCCAGTGTGCGCTAAAACGAGCGATTGCCGCCTCAGGGGTCGAATCGGATGAACCCGGCGGCGTCGTTCGCAAACGCCGCGGCGTCGGTGCCGAAGGAGTCGGCGTACCGAATCAAGAGTGTGATAACCGTCTCAGGTTCGCTGACTGCGTAGCCGTCCTCCCGCGAGAGGAGGCCGACCGAATCCAGTTCTTTCGCGTAGGTGCTCACTGTCGCGCGCGAGACGTCGAGTGTATCGGCGAGTTTGCTCCCGGTCGCGTCTGGGTCTTGAAGGAGGTGAATCAGCATTCCGCGCGGCGTGTCGCGCCGGAGATAGCCGAGCGCGACCTGTTCGAACTCCGAGAACCGTTTTGCGGGGAAGAATCGTTTGTAATCACCGTCGCGCCGCACGTCGAGGGTGCCGTCGTCGACGAGGTTTCGAAGGTGGTACTGCGTCTCTCCAGTTCCGAGTTGCAGGTCGTCTCGAACTTTCGAAAAGTGTGCGCCGGGCGTGGCCGCGACGTAGCCGACGATGGCGTCGCGCGCGTCGCTCGACTTCGACGAGTCGTCGCTTCCGTTGCCACCTCCGAGGCCGACGAGCGGCGTCGCAGCCCCGAGCGCGGCGAAGCGACGAAGCGTCGCACGCTTGTCTTCATCTATCCGGCGGTCCGACATCTACCCGAAGTAGGACGTGCACGGAAGAAAAGCGCTTCGGCATTTCACTCGCCTGAAACGATGACTGTCGGTCATTAGAATGAGTCTGTATCCGACGACAATAACGGCAATAAAAACAATAACAACGATACCGACGGCGACGGTGACAGCGACTATTCGAGGTCTTTCTCGAACTCCATCGCTTCTTCGTCGTCGCTGCTGTCTGCGCCGCCGCTGTCACTGCCAGATTGGTTGTTCGACGTGGCCGCAGTCTCGTCGGTGTCAGCTTCCGAGACGACTTCGTCGGCGGATTTGATGGATTGTTCGTCTTCTTCGTCGGCCTCGGCGATAACCTCGTCGGGCGACTTGATGTTGTTCACTTCGGCACCCGATTTGATGGCCTCTGCCTCCTGTTCGAGTTGCTCGACGTCCATCTCGGCCGCCTGGTCGATTTGACCGAGAATCTGTTCGATGTCGTCGAGGCCGATGAGTTCGCGCGTCTCTTCGTCGAATTCGAGACTGGAGAGGCTCTCTGCGTCTTTCACGTCCGAGCCGGTCAGCTGCTTGCCGTAGCGGCCGAGCAGCGACGTGAGCTCTTGCGGCAGGACGAACGTCGTCGACTCGCCCTGGCCGATGCGTTCGAGCGTCTCCATTCCTTTGTCGATGATGGCGCGCTCGCCCATCGACTCGGCGGACTTCGCACGCAGGACAGTCGAGATAGCGTCACCTTGCGCTTCGAGAATCTGCGACTGCTTTTCACCCTGTGCGCGGATGATGTTCGACTGCTTTTCACCCTCGGCCTTCTCGACGGCGGAGCGACGCTCACCCTGCGCTTCGAGAATCATGGCGCGGCGGCGGCGCTCGGCAGAGGTCTGTTGCTCCATCGCCTGCTGCACGTCCGCACTGGGGTTGACCTCGCGGACTTCCACGGACTCGACGCGGACACCCCACTCGTCGGTGGGCTCGTCGAGTTCCTTGCGGATGCGTGCGTTGATTTCTTGGCGCTTGTTGAGCGTGTCGTCGAGTTCCATGTCGCCGAGGACGGCGCGGAGCGTCGTCTGGGCGAGATTTGAGACGGCGCGCTTGTAGTCGTCGACTTCGAGGAACGCCTTCTTGGCGTCCATGACTTTGATGTAGACGACAGCGTCGGCGGTCACCGGCGAGTTGTCGCGGGTGATTGCTTCCTGCCGCGGCACGTCGAGCGTCTGGGTACGCATGTCGAACGCGTACGTGCGCGAGACGAACGGCGGGATGAAGTTGATACCCGGTTCGAGCAGACGCCGGTACTCACCGAAGACGGTGAGGGCCTTCTTTTCGTAGGCGTCTACGATTTCGACCATCTGGTACACCGTCACGATGGCGAGCACGAGGACGAGAACGCCGATAGCGACGCTCCCAAACCCAAGCCCCGCCTGGAGGGCAAGTAGGTCCATATCCCGGTCTAGGGTTGGCCATGTGATAAGTATTCGTGTGCCAGCCCCGCCACGTCGGACGGTTTCTGCTCTCCGTTAGGGTGGAACACTCGGCCTGCCGAGGTCCCCGGGGTGCGTCGGTTAGACCTCTTCTGCGCCTTCGCGTTCTTTCTCGCGCTCCTGTTCTCGACTTTCCGCCTGCCGAACGCGCTCTCTGGCGAGTTCGCGGTCGATTTCGTCCTGCCCGACGTCGAACCCTTCGACGGTGACGACGTTGCCGCCGCCGGGGTCGACGACGACGACTTCGCTTCCGACTTCGATATCGCCGTGGACCGAGCGCGCTGCGTAGAAGGGATTGAAGCCACCTTCGTCGAGTTTTACCTCGCCGCTGGTCGGGGTGACGCGCTCTGTGACGCGGCCGGTCTTTCCTTTCAGCGCGTCGGAGTCACTCGTCCGACCCTCTCCTTTGCCGCCGTAGATGTCGAGTTCGCGGTAGCCATACAGTGCGAGGGCACCGAAGGCGAACACCAGCAGTCCGAGGACGAACGGTGCTGCGAGCGGCGGGAACAGCAACCCGACGAGACCCGCAGCGAGGAGGGCAACCCCGACGACGACGAAGTGCGCACCGGGAACGATTGCTTCGGCGAGTGACAGGCCGAGCCCGGCGAGAACTAAGAGCAACGGAAGTGTCTCGGGGCCGATGAGACCAGCCTGCAACGGGAACGGCGGGTAAACCATACAGGCCCTAGGGACGTGACCTGATTAAGGGTTGAGGGTCGAACTGCGTGAGTCGCGTCAGAAAAACCAGCGGCCGGCTTACGACTCGGTCTGTGGTTCTGCCGCCAGCGAGTCGTCGTAGATGAACACGACGGTGTCTTCGTTCGACGGCTGGACGACCAGCGTGCCGGTCTTCGTGTCTTCGGGCACGGCGTAGACGGTCCAGACTGTCTTCGAGTCGTTCGGTGCGAAGAGGCCGCCACCGAACGCACTCACGTTTCGAAGCGGCTGGTGGCCGTGGCGGACCCCATCAGATTCTAAGACCACGGCTGACTGCGAAAGCGACCCCGGCGAAGACCCTTGATTCGTCACGTTGAACGCGACGACGACGAACTGCTCTCCCTCGGGGGCGGTGAACGTGTTGTTTCCGACCGTTATCGACGACGTCGTCTGGGCGTTCCACCGGGCAGTCATGTCTGCGGACGACGATGGCGCGGTCGAGACTGCAGAGATAGCCACGCCACTCGGACCGCCGGACCCACCGGACCCGTTGACGACGGGGCCGAGTGCGGCGACTGACCCGAGAGCGAGAACGAGAAGCAGCACGGCGACGACGACGACGCGAACGCTCGGCGGCGAGCTCGATTTGAGGTCGTCGAGCGAGGACGGTAGGCGGTCACGGAACGAGCCACCGTCGGAACCGCCGCCCGAACCACCATCTCCATCGCCACCGCCAGTTAGTTCACTGATGCGCTCCTGAATGGTCTCCAACGGAAGCGACGAAAGCGCGTTTTCGATTGGTTCGGGGAGGTCGAACGGCAGTCCGAACTCGACTTCTGCGGTCTCGTACACGTCGCCGTCGGTGTACTGTCTGACCGACTCTTCCATGCCCTCGTTTTCGACGGTCTCACCGAGTTCGTCGCGGTCGAGGAGCTTCACGTCGTGATTCGTGGCGAGTCCGCGAACCTCGTCTGCGAACTCACCCTGTGACGCGACGACGATGACGTCTATTTGTCGCTTCTTGGCGTGTGCGATAAACCCGCGAACGTGGTCCTCCGTCACCTCTGTGTCGACGCTTGGGAGAACCAGCATCATCCCCTTCGTCCCGTCCGCGCGCTGTCCCTGAACGAGGAATCGACCTTCGCCACGAGGTTGAATCTTGGTCTGCCAATTGCGTTGGGTCCAGAGGTCCGACAGGAAGCGGACGAACTGCTTCGACCCGAGTTCGACCAACCGCGGCATTACCAGTTCACCTCGCCACCTGCACGGTCGGGATGTTCGTCGTGTCCGGCCATGTCACGTTCGTATCTGTTCGAGTGACGAGCAGGATTCAGATTAAAACTACCGTCGCAGTCACCGTGCTCGACGCGTTCGTCTGAGTCGGTCTCGATTCGTTCGTTCATCCTCGATAGCCTGCTGTGATGCGTCGTGTCGTTCATTGCCGCCTCCGTGCGAGAAGTCCCGTGACGACGAGCGCGACGACGACCAAGCCGGGCGAAAGCGGGATACCCGTGTTCGTCGCCGACCCCGAGGGTTCCAACGGCGTCCGCTCGGTGACGGGGTACGGTGTCGCCGTCGCCGTCGCCGTCACTTGTTCGGCCGCTTCTTCGGTACTGGTCGCCGTCGTCGGGTTCGGCGTCGGCGTCTTCGCGTCCGGTTCGAGGCGCACCATCGCGTCGTCGGCGACGATGCTTCCGTTCGTTCCGTTCGTTCGGTACGGTGGGTCGTCGCTCACCGAGAAGTTCTTGTCGCGGTTCTGGTCAGTGTGAGCGACAGCGAGCAGTTCGCTGTCGGCCAACTGCCGCCGGTCGAACTCGACGATGACGTTCTCGTGAGTTCCCGGTGGCAGGTACGCGCTGGTCCCGAGCGGCTCTTCGTCCGCTGTCTCGACGCGGACGAAGCCACCGACAGAGAGCGTCACTTCACTGACGGTGACGTACGTCCCGTCGGTCTCTTGGTCGACAAAGCGCATTCCGGCGTCGGATTCGAGGAGTTCGAGCTTCGTTTCGGTCTGGTCGCGGAGGTCGTAGTAATCCCCACGAATCCACAGTGGGAACGAGAGGCCGCGGTCCTCAGGGGCGAAGGTCATGTTCTTGCGGAGCGTCCCGTTTTTGCTCACCGTGACCGGGATGAGTTTCAAGAACGGTTGGCCGGGTGCACGGGCACGAATTTCGAGGACGCTGTTGGGTGCAATCGTCGTCTCGCCGGTGACGTTGACTTGCAGGGCTTCCCACGGGTAGGTCGTCTCGTTGTGGACGTCGATAGAGATAGTCGGCTCGACGAGTTCGACACGCGACCGCGCAGTGATGGTGTCTTCTTCGACGAGACTGTTGTTCTCGCCTTCGAGCGTGACCGTCACCTCGTACTCTTCTGTGTCGCCTTCGAGCGGGAGGTCAGACGTGTCCCACACGACGTAAATGAGGTCATTTTCGAGGTCCTCGACGACCGTCGCCCCGTTTTCTGGCGTCGCCAGGAACGTCTCTTGCTCGTGATTTGGTCGCACTTCGAGCTGATTCATCGAGACTTCGATACCGTTGGCTGTCGGGCCACCGGAAATGTCATCGGGTTTTAACGCCGATTCGAGGCCGCTCTCGTTGAGTTTGATGACCGCGTAGTCACCTTTTGCGACCACCTGGCGTTTCGTCATCGAACCCGGAAGTGAGTCGGCCGAGATGCCGTCGTCGGATTCGTTGAGGCTCGCTGGTGCGACGTGGGTCGCTGCGGAGGTGTTCCCACGCGGCGTCACTTTGAGCTGGCCGATTGCCCGCTCGACACCACCGATGGTCACGTTCATCAGGTACGTCGAGGGTTCGATGGGTTCGTCGAGTGGAGCGGTCGTGAGGTTCTTCGCACCGCCGCCGCTGATGTAATCAGACGCGTTGTTGGCGGTCGAATTGTACGTGTCGATAGTGACGGTGGTCGTTCCTGACCCGGTAAGCTCGACCGTCAGATGGTAACCGTAGTCGTCACCACCGATGTGGAGGGTGCCGGATTCGGAGTGGGAGACTTGTATCTCGACTTCGTCACCACGGGTGACAGTCGTGACATCCTTGTCGAACGACGCACTCGGTCCGTCGGCCGCGACTACCGAGACCGGAACCCAGAACGACGCGACGAGGACCATCACGGCGACGAGTAGCGAGGGTATGCGGACTGCGTAACTCATGTCGTATGCCCGGTTGGGGGTTGACGAGGATTTCAACCGGGAGGTTATAAATCAAGAGGCTCGGTTATCAAAATCGGAAATTCGATGGGCGGCGGCTCGGTTCACACGGCTCTGGAGCGGTCGTGTTGGTGTGACCAGCGAGGCCGACAGTCAGAGCGCGTTCGGGAACACTGCGGCCAGAAGTAGCCCGACCGTCAAGAGAACCCCGAGTACGACGAATAGGACGTTTTCGGCGTTCGGCGACCCCGGTTCGATTGGCTCCTCCTCCGGGGGCTGGTCTTCGATGAGGCCATCTGGTCCGACCTCGTCGACGCCGAATCGCCAGTCACCGTCGTTGTCGGCTTCGGAACTGGGGGAACGTGACATCAGTTTCGAATACGCGATGCGTTCTGAAAGGGCTACCGCACTCGTGGTCGGAGCAGACGACCGAACTCGTGTCCGACGTGGGCGACCCAACTAGTCCCGCTCTGAGCGGTCGAACCCGATGACGTCGCCTTCGTAGACGATACCACGTTCGGCGTGCAGCGTCACGAGCGACCCGTCGCTGACCGTGGTCGGGAGGGGTGCGCCAGAAATCATCGGAATATCGAGTTCGCGGGCGACGAGTGCAGGGTAGCCCGTCATCCCGGCGCGGGCATCGACGATACCTGCAAGCTTGTCGGCGTCGCCGTCGAACTCGCCGTCGAAGTCGGCAGCGAGCGAGAGAATCGCACCCTCGGGCACGTCCGAGAGGTCGCCGTCGCTCGTCCGGTAGACGGGGCCGGCGACGCGACCACCGACCACTTTCCGGCCGTTGGCGACGGATTCGGCGGCGACGTGGACTTTGAGCATGTTCGTCGTGTTCGTCCCTTCGAGTTCCGTCATCATCCCGGAGAGGACGACGATTGTGTCGCCGGACTCGGCGACGCCAGCGTCGATGGCGGCCGTGACGGCGTCGTCCATCACGGCTTCGACGCTATCACTGTAGTCGGAGTACTCGGCGGAGACACCCCACGAGAGGGAGAGTTGTCGGCGAGTGCGGTCGTTCGGAGTGACCGCGACGACGGGGACACCGGGGCGGAACTTCGCGGTCTTCCGGGCGGTGTACCCGGACTCGGAGACGGCGACGACGGCGGCGGCGTTCACGTCGCGGGCAAGGTAGCGCGCAGAGCGGGCCAGTGCCTCGGTTCGTGAGTTTTCGTCGGCCGTCGGGACGCGCTGTTCTTGGCTCTCGTCGTATTCGGGGCTGGCTTCGACTTCCTTGACGATGCGGGACATCGTCTCGACGACGCGCACGGGGTGGTCGCCGACGGCCGTCTCGCCGGAGAGCATCACGGCGTCGGTGCCGTCGAGGACGGCGTTTGCGACGTCGGAGGCCTCGGCACGGGTGGGCCGACGAGCGCGGACCATCGAGTCGAGCATCTCGGTCGCGGTGATGACCGGGACGCCAGCGGCCTGCGCCTTTCGGATAGTTCGCTTCTGGATGATTGGGACCTCTTCGAGCGGGCACTCGACCCCGAGGTCGCCGCGGGCGACCATCACGCCGTGGGCCGCCTCGATAATCTCGTCGAGGTTGTTGACAGCGCCGACGCGCTCGATTTTGGCGATGATGGGAATGTCGGCACCGAGTTCTTCCAGCGTGTCGCTGATGGTGTACACGTCGGCCGCGTCGCGGATGAACGAGGCCGCGACGAAATCGACTTCCTTCTCGGCGGCGAGTTTCAGGTTCTCGTAGTCGCTGTCGGTGATGAGGTCGATGTCGAGGTCGACGCCGGGGACGTTCACGCCCTTCCGGGAGCCGAGTTGGCCGCCGGAGACGATTTTCGCGTAGACGGAGTCGTCTTCGACGCGCTCGACGGTCGCTTCGATACGACCGTCGTCGAGGAGCACTCGGGCACCGGGTTCTGCGGCGGAGATAGAATACGAGAGACCAACTGCTTCGGGTGTCGCCTCGTCACCCTCGTAGAACTGAACCTCGCTTCCCGTTTCGAGGTAGATGTCGTCGTCGATAGGGGCGGTTCGTACTTCAGGGCCCTGCAGGTCGAGCATGGCCGCGAGCGGTTCCTCGGTCGCGTCGTCGACAGCGCGGATGCTGTCGATGACCTCCGACCGGTGTTCGACGTCTCCGTGGCTCGCGTTCATCCGGGCGACGCTCATTCCAGCGTCGGCGAGCCCACGAATCGTCTTTCGGTCGAAGGAAGACGGACCGAGAGTACAGACGATTTTCGCGTTTCGCATAGCGCGACCTACGGCCGAGAAATAAAAAAGCCCAATGATAAACTCGGTGTCGAGTAATTGGTTCACATACGTACGCTATTGAGACGCAGTCCCGGCGTTTTCTCTATTTGGTGGTTGTGAACGTGCCGCATTGTTTTTGCTCTCAGAAACCAACATAGGGGTATGCGCCGAACTGACGGCCCACTTCGGACCGATGGGGGAACCGGTGCGGGCGACACGTCCGGGGCGGACAGTTCACCTGAAGCCGACGGAGGTCTTCCGACCGGACCGATTCCACCGGACGACGAGACGCCGACGTGGCGCGAACGAAAGGAACGAAAGACAGGACTCGCTCGGCTCACGTACGAGTACTTCGAACGCTCTCGCTACGAGGACCAAGAGCTGAGACAGTCGTCAGACTACGTCGAGCGCGACGTACTGGCGTTCCCGACGTGGCCGCACGAGACGGTTCGGAACCTCTCGATTGCGTCGTTCTTCGTCGGAATGATTCTGTTCCTCTCGGCGACGATGCCGCCACACATTGGCGCGCCCGCGAATCCGAGTCAGACGCCAGCGATTATCCTGCCCGACTGGTACCTCTACTGGTCGTTCGGGCTGCTCAAACTCAGTCCATTGAATCCAGACCTCGCCATCCTCGGCGGGCAGAAAATCATGGCTGACCGTACCTACGGCGTTCTCGCGAACGGCGTCGTCGTCGGCTTCATCGCCATCGTCCCCTTCCTCAACAAAGGAAGCGCTAGACGCCCGGTCGAAGAGCCGTTCTGGGCGGCCGTCGGTGTCTTCGGTGTGGTCTTCGCGCTGACCATCTCGCTGTTGGCAGTGAAGAACCTCATGCCGATGAACGTCGACCTGCTGTTCGACCTGACGTTCCTGCTCCCAATCGTCCTCGGCATCGTCACCTACGCGGTGCTCAAGACGATGCAGGAGGGCTACATGTACAACCTCAACCGCCGTTACTACCGGCTCAGACCGCCACGATAGGGGCTTTTGGTCACGGGACCGCGACGCTGGTCCTGTATATGTTCCCGTCGTAGCGGACGTAGCCGGGGTCGATGAACTCGTTTCGGTCGGTTCCCTTCTGAATCGTCGCGCTCCCGTCTGTTTCGAGCGCCTGCTGGAACACCGACTGCTGCTTCGACGAGAGGTTCTCGAACGAGACGGCACCCTCGCCCGCTGGTAGTTCGTCAACCACCTCGACGGTCAACTGGCCCGTCCCGTTGCTCCCGCCGAGACAGCCCGCAGAGAGCACGACGAGCACGACGACGAGTGAAACGGTAAACGAACCAGTGAGTCGCATGCCCGACGGTCCGCCGGTAGGAATAAAAGTGACTCCGGTTGCGGCGCGACATTCGAGACGCGAACATGCTACGACATTCGAGGTACGACCGGCAGAAAAGCCGCGTGCGACGACTCAGTTCGACGTGACGGTCGTCTTGTAGATGCCCCCGTCGTAACGGACGTAGCCGGGGTCGATGAACTCGTTACGCGCGGCTTCGTTCGGTAGTTCGACGCCGCCTCCCGTCTGGAGCGCCTCTCGGAAGGCCTCACGTTGGTCGGGGTCGAGGTTGTGGAAGGAGACTGCACCCTGTCCCTGCGGGAGGTCGTCTACCTGTTCGACGGTCAGCGTTCCTGCAGACCCGCCCAGTATTCCGAACGCGACCACGGCCACGACGGCCACGACGACGACTCCACCGACAGTTCGGCCATCGAGTTCCATAGCCATCGCTCGGCAGTCAGGACAGATATCGGCTGCGAAACTGTGCTGGGATTCGAGGGTGAAATCCCGCTCGGGAGACTTACTGGACCTTGGTGCCGGGAACGGCGTCCTCGTAGGTCGTCAGCAGGTCGGCCTGCTCACCGGCAGCCAGAAGCATGCCGTTGGACTCCGTACCGAACAGTTCGGCCTTTTCGAGGTTGGCGACGATGATGACCTTCTTGCCAGCCAGCTCCGAGAGGTCGTGGAGCTGTTTGATACCGGCGACGATTTGGCGCTCTTCGACGCCGATGTCCACGGTCAGCTTGGCGAGTTTGTCGGCCCCGTCGATGCCCTCGGCGTCGATAATCTCGCCGACGCGAAGGTCGAGGTCCTGGAACTCCTCGAAGGAGATGCGGTCGTCGGCGATGGGTTCGAGGTTAGAGTCGGCTTCCATATCGTCGTCTGCGTCCTCCTCCGCCTCGTCGCTTTCGGATTCCGTCGCAGCGACGCGCTCGGCGAGCTTTTCGTTGAGTTCCTCGACGCGCTCGTCTTCGATTTTCTCGAAGAGTGCCTCGGGTTCGTCGAACGACGCCGCCGGAGCCTCGAAGGCTGCGTCGACGCCCACGTCCGCGACAGCGCCGTCTTCGCCGAGTTGCTCCCAGAGTGCCTGCATCTTGTCGGGCGCGACGGGCTGGAAGAGGACGGCGACGGCCTTCGCAATCTGAACGCAGTCGCGGATGACCTGCGCGGCGGTCTCGGGGTCCTCGTCGGTGAGCTTCCACGGTTCGTTCCGCTGGATGTACTCGTTGCCGAACTGCGCGAGGCGGACCGCGGCGTTGCCGGACTTGCGAATCGAGTAGTCGTTGATACCGGCTTCGAACTCCTCGATGGCTTCCTCGATGCGGTCGCGGACTTCGGCGGAGAGGTCTGCTTCCGGCGTCCCCTCGAAGTTGCGGTAGGCAAAGAGCATCGAGCGGTAGAGGAAGTTGCCGAGGGTGCCGACGAGTTCGTTGTTCACGCGCTCGCGGAACTTCGACCACGAGAAGTCCACGTCCTGCTGGAACCCGCCGTTGGTGGCGAGGTAGTAGCGAAGCAGGTCGGGGTGGAAGCCCTCGTCGAGGTACTCGTCGGCCCAGACGGCGCGGTTGCGTGACGTCGAGAAGCCCTTGCCGTTGAGCGTGATGAAACCGGAGGCCATGACGGCGCGCGGTTCCGTGTAGCCTGCGCCCTTGAGCATCGCTGGCCAGAAGACGGTGTGGTGCTGGATGATGTCGCGGCCGATGATATGGACGATGTCGCCGCCGTCACGCCACGCCGCTTCCCAGTCGAAGGTGTCGGCACCGACGCGTTCTGTGTACTGCTTCGTCGAGGCGATGTACTCGATAGGGGCGTCCACCCAGACGTAGAGGACGAGTTCGCCCTCGTCGTCGTCGGGGTAGTCGATACCCCAGTCCATGTCGCGGGTGATACACCAGTCTTGCAGTTCGCCTTCGATCCACTCGCGGGGCTGGTTCTGCGCGTTCGAGGTGCCTTCGAGGCGGTCGATGAACTCCTGAAGGTACTCTTGGAGGTCCGAAACGGCGAAGAACTTGTGTTCGCGCTCGCGGTACTCTGCGGGGTTGCCGGTGCGAACCGAAGTTGGGTTCTCGATTTCGCCGGGTTCGAGGTGGCGACCACAGCCTTCGTCACACTCGTCGCCGCGGGCGTGTTCGCCGCAGTACGGACAGGTTCCCTCGACGTAGCGGTCGGGGAGCCACTGGTCCGCATCGGGGTCGTAGGCGACCGGAATCTCCTTCTCGTAGACGTAGCCCTCGGCTTCGAGCGTGCGGACGATTTCCTGCGTCAGTTCGGTGTTCGTCTCGTCGTGGGTGTGGCCGTAGTTGTCGAAGTCGATGTTGAACCGCGGGAACGTCGCTTCGTACTTCTCGTGGTGGCGGAGTGCGAACTCCTCGGGCGTGACGCCCTCTTCTTCGGCGTTGACGGCGACCGGGGTGCCGTGCATGTCCGAACCGCTGACGAAGGCGGTCTCTTGACCGAGTGTTCGCAGCGAGCGACTGTAGATGTCGCCGCCGACGTACGTTCGAAGGTGGCCGATGTGCAGGTCGCCGTTGGCGTAGGGCAACCCGCACGTCACCACCGCTGGGTTCTGTGTGGGGAAGTCCTCGTGGCTCATATGTGTCGTGTATCTCGGATGCGGGCCTAAAGCCCGCCGGTACGGATGTGTCTGTCAGTCGATGCGGAGACGGCCCGGGGTTCGCCGGGTTCGGACTCGCCATGTGTTACCGCGGCGAGCACCGAGAACGGGTCCACCCGTGGCTAAAAGGAAGAGCACATGCGCATGTTGTCGGGAAGGCCCGTCGCTGTCACACCGAAACGAAAGCAGAGGGCGAATATAAAATGTCGGGCTTACTATCGTCGACGGCCAGCGACACCGAGTTCAGTCTTTGACGGTCACGCCGCCGAAGGCGCAGAACCCGGAGAGGACGAGGTCCACCGAGTCGTGGGTCGGTTCCTGTCTCGGCCGTTCGTCTTCGACCCCGCCGAGGACGGGCAGCACGTCCAGTTGGACGTTCCAGTCGCGCGGGACGACGACTTCGACGCCACCGAACAGGCACGTCGTGTTCACCCGAACCGGACTGTCGAGTTCGACTACGTCGCGGAGGTCGAGGTCGACGCCACCGAAGAGCGCGGTGATGTCGCCACCGGCGAACCGACCGGTCGTCGCGCGTGCTTCGCGCCCGCCGAAGACGGCGACGAGGTCGACACGGTCGCCCGTGATTGGTTCGACGGACGAGCGGAACCGACCGAGTGCCATCGAGAGGCCGAGGATGACGAGCAGGACCGGCCAGAACGACAGGAGTTGCGACCCGGTTACGACGTCGAGCGCGACGGCTTGCCACGCTCCCGCGACGGCGATGAGGACCAGCGGGCCGCCGACGTTTCGGAAGCCGCTGGCGGCGAGCGCGTAGACGCCCGCGAGGACGAACAGCGACGGGACGTACCGAAGGAGTCCGGTCGTGTCGTAGAGGCCGGTGGTGTTCGCGAGCAGTACAAGGCCGACGAGGACGATTGCGCCCCCGACGACGACCTGATTCGAAATGCGTCTGTAGGCCATGGCTCTAGTACACGGCACGGAGAGATAACCCAAACAGCCGATTCTCACATTTTGAGGGGGGGGGGACAGTCAGATTCGGCGCTTGAGGGGAAACAGTCAGACTCGCGGCCGAGAAGAGAATTCGCGGCCGCTCTGTCGCGACTCAGATAACCGCTGCGATGGCCTCGATACCGACGAGCGTCACGATGAGTCGCCCGCAAGAGCCGACGAACGTTGCGGCGGCGAACTTGAGGTAGTCGTCTTCGAGGACGGCGAAGGCGTAGATAGAGAGCGTGTCGGGGAATCCGGGGACACAGAGGGCGGCGGCAAGTCCGGCGAAGCCCCAGTTCTGGGCGATTTCGACCGCTTTGCGTTCTGACCATCCCATCACGTCTACTGGGAGGCGTGCGAGGAATCGCTCGAAGTAGCCCGATTCTTTCGTCTCGCGGCCGATGTGGAACGCGAAGACGCTGCCAGCCGACTTACCAGCGCCGCTGACGAGAATGATGAGTGCGAGGCGGGCACCACGGGACAGCCCAAGGTCGAGCGGTGCCGCGAGGACGATTTCGCTCACGCCCGGGAGCGCGAACGCAATGAGAAATGAGTAGACGAAGATGATGGCCAAACCGACCCACCCGGTCGCCGTCTCGACGAGCGACGAGAGCCACGCGAAGTCGGGGAAAACACCGAGTGTCAGGTCAGCGAGCGACACGAGTGCGTCCAGAGTCACACCAGAGGGTCACAACTAGGCGGTTGTAAGCTTTCAGGTTCGGGTCAGTTGCGCGCCGGCCCGCGTGCGATATCGTCGAGGTCGGCGAGGAACGCCCGAAGCGACTCGCGGGTGACGTGCGGCATGCAGACGACGCGGAGTTCGCCGGAGGCAGTCCGCGATATTCGCCACCCGAGGTCCCGAAGCGAGTCGAATTCGGGTTCGGGAAGGCGCGCGGCGACAAGCGGGAGTTCCGGTTCGACCGCGTCGTACCCGCGCGCGACGAGTTCGTTGTAGAACCAGTTCGCGTTCGCCTGCTGGCGCTCGTACGTCTCGCGGTAGCCGTCGGGCCACAGTTCGCGCATCGCGGCCGCGGCGGATGCGACGCCAGCGCCGCTTCGCGTGCCCGTGAGGCTCGCCTGCGACGCGGATTCGAGATACGGTGTGTCCACCGCGAGCGCGTCGAGAACCTCCTTGTTGCGGAATAAGAGCCCGCCAGCGGGGACGACCGCCTGCCCGTACTTGTGCGGGTCGATAGTCATGGAGTCGACCGGTGCGTGGGCGAACGACCACTCGTGGTCGGTAAAGGGGAGGATAAAGCCGCCCCACGCGGCATCGACGTGCATGAGCGCGCCGGCGTCGTGTGCGATGTCGGTCAGTTCGGGAATCGGGTCGACGCGACCGAACTCGGTCGTCCCGGCGACGCCCGCGACGAGAATCGTATGGTCGTCGACCGCTTCGCGAACCGCCTCGGTGTCGGCTCGGTAATCGCCGTCGACCGGGACGATTCGCAACTCGACGCCGAGTACGTCTGCGGCCTTCTGGAAACTGAAGTGGATGCTCTCGGGTGCGACGACGTTCGGGTTGTCGTCTCGGACGAGATTTCGCGCGGCCCGAATGGCCTGAATATTCGCCTCTGTGCCACCGCTGGCGATGTAGCCGTGTGGCTCGTCGAGGCCGGTTATCTCCCCGAGGGATGCGAGGGCGTCCTCCTCCTGGGCAGCCACCGCTTGGTAGGTGGCTGGGTCGCCAGGATTCGTCGCCAGAAATCGTTCTGCGGCCTCGCGGGCGGCCGGATGTGGCTTCGTGCACATCGACGAGAGGACGCGGTCGAATTGTTGCGGTGCCGCGCGCTGCATGCATCCCTGTATATGGGCACCCAGTATATCGGTTCCGCTCCATTGCGACGGAGTGGCTCACCACGAACTCGATGTCGAGTTCACGTTCATCCCACGGCCAGCGTCGAGAGAAACAGCGTCGCGTTGTACAGTGCGTGAACCGCGATGGGAACGACGAGATTGCCGGTCCGTTCGTAGACGGTCCCGAGGACCGCACCGACGAGAAACAGCGTCGTGAGTGGGACGACCACGAGGACGCCGCCGCCGATGAAGTTGAACACGTGGAGCGACGCGAAGATGGCGCTGGCGAGTGCAATCGCACTGACGGGGCCGAACGTCGCACGGAGTCGCCCCTGAACCGCGCCGCGAAAGAGCAGTTCCTCGCCGGGCGCGATGACGAAGATAGAGAGGAGCGCGAGCGCGACGAGCAGCCGAGAGTCTGCGGTCCCGGATGCACCGAAGACCGACCGAAGCGGACTGAGGTCGACAACCGTCGACGCGACGAGGAGGCCGGCGACGGCGGCGAAGCTACCAACGAGTCCGACTGCGACCCACGTAAGGTCGCGCCGCGTGGGGACGCGAATCGGCACCCCATCGAGGAGTGTCATGGCGGCGAGCACCCCGACGATGGCAAATCCGAGCTGAGAGGGTATCAACGCGACCAGAAGCACGACTGATGGCTCTTCGGCGAGCGGGATTCCGAGTGCTAACAGGGGAACGAACGCGGCGATAGTGAGGACGACCCCGAGTACGAGACCGGCGACGACGATGGCGAGTGCCACGGCGACGGCGCGCACGCGAGCGAGGACACCCGTGCGGGAGGGGACCGCTGCGATGGAGGGCATGGGAGACAGACGAATCGGTCAGCCTAGAGAGACGACGGTGTCGGACAAAAAAGCGCGCGTCGGCTCGTTTCGGATGCTGTAGCGCGGAGGCGAGAAAACAGCGTCCGCGACTTAGCGAACCGAGTCGAGGATGAGGCGCTGTTCGACGCGCTTGACCTCGTGTTGGACATCGCGGACGGCGTCGATGTTCGCCGAGATGGAACTGACGCCCTCGTCGACGAGGAACTGGACCATCTTCGACTTCGAACCGGCCTGGCCGCAGATACTCGTTTTGACACCCTCTTCGCGACACGTCTCGATGGTGTCGCCGATGAGTTTGAGCACGGCCGGGTGGAGTTCGTCATAGAGGCCAGCGACGTGCTCGTTGTTGCGGTCGACCGCGAGCGTGTACTGGGTCAGGTCGTTCGTCCCGAAGGAGGCGAAGTCGATGCCTGCGTCGGCGAGTTCACGGATGCCGAGCGCCGCGGCGGGAGTTTCTATCATGACACCCCACTCGCGCTTGTCGGGGTCGATACCCGCTTCTATCATGTGCTCTTTGGCGCGGAGCACGTCCTCGGCGTCGTTGACGAGGGGGAACATGACTTCGACGTTGTCGTACCCCATGTCGAACAGTCGCCGGAAGGCGTCGAGTTCGAGGCGGAAGATGTTCGGATTGTCGAGGCCGCGGCGGATACCGCGGTAGCCGAGCATCGGGTTGTGCTCGCGCGGTTCGTTCTCGCCGCCTTCGAGTTGGCGGAACTCGTCTGTCGGAGCGTCGAGCGTGCGGACGCGGACGGGTCGCGGATAGAACTCTTCTGCGACCTCGCGAACGCCGGAGATGATTTCGTCGACGTAGGCGCGCTCGCCGTTCTGTTCGATGTAGCGCTCGGGCGTCTTGCCGAGCGTCAGCACCATGTGCTCGATGCGGAGCAGGCCGACACCGTCTGCGCCGGTCGCCGCAGCGCGTTCTGCGGCTTCTGGAATCGACACGTTGACCTTGACTTCTGTCGCGGTCATCGGCTTGACTGGCGTCTTCGGACGCGCTTCTTCGACGGGTTGGCGCTGCTTCTCTTCGGGTTCTTCGCCCTCGCGGATGGTCCCCTTGTCGCCGTCGATGGTGATGACCTCGCCGTCGGAGATGGTCTTCGTGGCGTCGCCGGAGCCGACGACGGCCGGAACGCCGAGTTCGCGCGAGACGATGGCGGCGTGGGAAGTCATTCCGCCTTCGTCGGTGACGATGCCGGCGGCGCGCTTCATCGCGGGCACCATGTCGGGCATCGTCATCTCGGTGACGATGATGTCGCCTTCGCCGACCTGGTCGAGGTGGTCGAGTTTCGTGACGATGCGGGCGCGTCCCGAGGCGATGCCGGGGCTCGCGCCGAGGCCGCGAAGCATGACGTCGCCGTTCCCGGACGAGGAACCGCTCGTAGTCTCGGCGGCACTGCCCTCACCGTCGCCCGAGATGGTCGTAATCGGGCGCGACTGGAGCATGTAGACTTCACCGTCGTAGACAGCCCACTCGACGTCCTGTGGGGTCTCGTAGTGGTCCTCGACCAACTCGCCGAGTTCGACGAGTCTGTCGAGTTCAGCGTCCGAGAGCACGCGGGCGTGGCGCTTCTCGTTCGGCACCTCGCGGTCGACCGTCTCGCCGGTCTCCTCGTCGCGGATGCACATCATCTTCTTGTCGGCGATAGTGGCCGTCTCCACCTCGCCGGTCTCGCGGCTTACGACGTAGTTGTCGGGCGAGACGGTGCCGGAGACGACGGCTTCGCCGAGGCCCCAGGCGGCTTCGACGATAATCTGCTCGTCACCCGTCGAGGGGTGGCGAGTGAACATCACGCCGGATTTCTCGGAGTCGACCATCTGCTGGACGACGACCGCGATATCGACCTTGTCGTGGGGGAAGCCCTTCCGATTACGGTAGTAGATTGCGCGCTCGGAGAACAGCGAGGCCCAGCACTCCTTGACGCGTTCGAGGAGGGCTTCCTCGGTGACGTTGAGGAACGTCTCTTGCTGTCCCGCGAAGGAGGCGTCAGGGAGGTCTTCCGCCGTCGCAGAGGAGCGAACTGCGACGAACGCGTCCCCTTCGCCGAGACTTCCGTATGCGTCGAGAATCTCCTCACGGACGCTCTCGGGCATCGGCGTCTCCATGATGAGTTCGTGTGCTGCCTCGTGAGCCGCTTTCAGCGCCGCAGAGTCCTCGTGGTCGACGTCAACCGCGGAGAAGAGTTCGTCGTCGATTCCGGAGTCCTCGATGAAGGAACGGTACGTGCCCGCCGTCACGACGAACCCCGGCGGGACCGGAAGCCCCGCGCTCGTGAGTTCGCCCAGTGACGCGCCTTTGCCGCCGACCAAGTCGAGGTCGTCGGCCCGTACGTCGTCCAGCCAGACTACAGCCATGTGGTGTTCGTATGGTCCCACACACCGATAAAGAAGTTTGCGAACGTCACATCTATGAATAAAAAATAACTCGCGGGCGAGTATGAAATTGTTGCAGGAACCGTAATTTAGGGGCCTCAGCCCTCACAGCAGGCGACAATGCAGGGGTGGCGGAATACTTCTCGAATGTTTGTTTGGAACCCCAATGTATCTTCGGGTTCGACCAACAGCAGCCGAAACCGAGTTCTCGTTGGGAGACGCGGCGTGTGAATTTGAGTGCGTGTCTGAGGGCGTAATTCGAAAGCGAATCAGGGGACGTAATTCGGGAGCGGGAAACGCGATAGACGCGACAAGACGGGACGGGTAGCGAGGGGTTCTTGGTCGTTCGCCACCATATTGCTAGCGTGCTTCCGGAGTGGGTCTTTCTGCTCCCGTCGTGGCTCGTCGTGGGGCTCGTCGTGGGCGCGGTGGCCTCGGTCGTGGTCGCCGGAATCTTCGTCGTCGGCAATCGCCTCTTTCCGGAGCCGCGGGTCTCGTCTGCGACTCGCGTCGATGGTGTGGGTCGCCGCCGGTACGAAATCCGCGACTATCTCACAGCCATCGGCGAGCGATTCGTCGAGGACCAGCGCATCAACGACGAAGAGGTCGCGTTTTTCCTTCCGGAGCGTGGCGTCGCCATCACGTTCGACGCACAGGCGTTCTTCCGACTCGAACGCGCTGGTGTCTATACCGTTCTGTGCGAACACGAGATGCCGGGCCACCAACTCGGGCGACGGCTCCCGTTCGACGTACCCACTATCGAACCTGAACTGGCCGACCTCGACGACCCCGTCTCAGCCGCGTTCGACAGACTCGGTGTCTCGCCGAACGCGTCGTCGGGGACGGTCCGCGACGCGTATCGAAAACAGGTGAAAGACGTGCACCCGGACCACGGCGGCGATAGAGAGAGCTTCCGACAGCTTCGTGAAGCCTACACGATGGCGCGCGACCACGCCGAGGACTAAGCTAGCTTTCTACGCCGAGGACTACGCTGGATGCCTGTGCCGAGGACTACACTGTGGCACCCCCGCTGAGCGCGTCCTCCCTTACGGCTCCGTGACTTCGAACACTACGCCCGCGTCTCGGAGCGCGTCCGTCACACGCCCAGAGGTGTCGGTGCTGGCGACGACCACAGCGTCGAGGCCGCGCGCGGCGGCGTCCGCTGCGACTTCTCCCGGTGCGAACCACGTGGCGACCTCGACGTCTTCTTTCCGGCAGGCGACCACGGCCTCGACGCCGCTCGCGACGACGATATCTGCCTCCGCACACCGCTCTGCGAACGCGTCGAGGTCGGTTTCTGAACTGCCGCCGAGTCGGGCCGGGTGGATTTGCAGGACGCTCACGGCACCTGGTTCCATCTCGATGACGCCCTCGAAACCAGTGACGCTCACGTCTTCGCCCGCTTCGGCGTCGGTGGTTGCGACGCCGACGGCGGGACCTTCTTCGCCCGGTTCGGCGTGGAGAAGACCGTCTCGGAGCGAGAGCGTCACCGTCTCGCCAGCCGAGACGTCGCCGGTGGCGATGGCGGCGTCTTCGTTGACGCTCTCCAGTACGTCGTCGGTGACGTGGTCGGCGAATCGCTGGAGGGCGCGAACCTCGCGGAAGAGCCAATCAACGCCTTCCTTGGTGACGCGGTACCGCGAGCGACCCTCTTTTTCGACCAGTTCGTCTTCGACGAGGCCGCGGATGTACTCCGAAACGGCCTGACTCGTCACGCCGACGGCCTCGGCAATCTCGCCTTGACTCACGGCCGGCTGGCGCTCGGCAATCTCGGCGAGGATGCGGAGTCTCGTCGCTGTACGCTTGTCCTCGAGGGCACCGCTCATTATCCGGTAGAAGGACCGGTTTCATAAAAAAGGCCCGCGCTCCGGTGGCGTCGGATTGTCCCCAGTCTGGCGTGGCGGAGATGCTTTGTCACCACCCCCGTTATCTCCCGTGTGCTCAGTGTTGCCGTGCGTGACCGCGCTGTCTACCTCCCAGCAGCCGACGCTGTCGTCGTCGCCGACCTCCACGCCGGGCGCGCCGAGGCCTCAGACGTGTCGTTCCCGCTGGGTGAGCGTGCAGACCTCAGCCAGCGACTCGACGCGCTGTGTTCCGAGTTCGAACCGGCAGAAGTCGTCTTCGCCGGGGACGTACTCCACCAGTTCACTCACGTCTCGAACCGCGTCGCCGAGACGGTCGAATCACTCGCCGAGACGTGCCGCGACGCCGGGTCGAACCCCGTGTTCGTCGCGGGGAACCACGACACTGTCCTCGCCGACGCGTGGCCGGGCAACATCCACGACGAGTACAGACTCTCGGACGACACACTGGTTTCGCACGGCCATCGCCACCCCGATGGCTCGTCGCACCTCCACGTCATCGGACACGACCACCCGACAATCACTATCGACGGCCGGACGCGACCCTGTGTGCTCTACGGTCCCGACGCGTACCGCGGCGCGGACGTGCTGCTACTTCCGTCGTTCACCCGATTGGCTGGCGGTGTCGAAGTCAATCAGATGCGTGCCGACGATTTTCAATCCCCACTGGTCCAAGACGCGGACGTGTTTCGGCCACTCGTCCGCGATGAGGACGCTGGCGAGACGCTCACGTTCCCGCCGCTACAAAAACTGCGCCGGATGCTCTGAGTTGGCGGGCTGACGACCGAGAAGTTGGCCGGGAATGTGGCTCTTGAGGCGACTGCTCAGTGCTGCTCGTCGGGTGCCTCTGTGGCCGTATCCGCCTCACCCTCGCCACCATCGGCCGCGACGGAAGCGGGTTCGTCGGCGTGCGCTTGTTCTGACGCCGTAGACTCGTCCGCGCCGAGTCCCTTCTCGCCGGTGTCTACACTGGACTCGAAGTGTTCGAGCATGGACTGCAACTCCATGGAGCGGGCCGCGAGGCGGTCGATTTGCGAGGCAACGTCTTCGGTCACCGATGCACCTTCGTCGGCCGCGGTGGCGACGGTCTCGGCCTCGGCGGTCGTCTCCTCGGAGATAGCAGAGATGTGGTCGACCATCTCTGCGACCTGCTGGGTGGAGTCTGCTTGGCTGTCGGTTGCGTGGGTAATCTCTTGGACGCCGTCGTGGGCGTTTTCGATACCATCGACGATTTCGTCGAAGGCGTCGACCGCTTCGTCCACGCTGTCGCTCCCTTCGGAGACGTGGTCGCTCATCTCGTGGATACGGTCGACAGACGTGTTCGTCTGGTCTCTGAGCCCGGCCAGCAGTTCGGAAATCTCTTGGGTCGCTTCACGCGTCTCCTCGGCGAGGTCCTTGACTTCGGCGGCGACGACAGCGAAGCCTTCACCGGCCTCTCCTGCCCGTGCGGCCTCGATAGACGCGTTGAGCGCGAGGATGTTCGTCTGGTCGGCGATGTCCTCGATGAGCGTGACGACCTCACCGACTTGGGCCATCTGCTCGTCGAGTTCCTCGATTGCGCCAGCGGTCTCGTCGCTCGCGGCCTCGATGGTGTTCATCTTCGTGAGCGCGTCCTGTCCGAGGTCGTGGCCGACGCGGCCGCGACTCGCCACGTGGTCGAAGGTGTCTGCGACCTCGTTCGCCGAGGCGGCAATCTCCTCGATAGTGGCCGACAGCGTGCTCATCTCGTTGGCGACGCCGTCGAGTTTGTCGGCCTGTTCGACCGTCCCGTCGGAAATCTCTCGAATCGATTGGTTGACCTCCGAGGTGGCTTCGGTCACTCTGTCAGCGCCGTCGGACACTTGCTGGCTCGCCTCGACGACGTCGTCAGCGAAGGTCTGGACCTGCGCGACCGTCGCTTCGAGGTCGTCGAGCATCTGGTTGAACGCGATGCCAATCGCTTCCATCGCCTCGTTTTCGGACTCGGTATCAACTCGACGAGAGAGGTCGCCTGCCGCGGCCTCCTGCATCGCGTCTTCGTACGCCTCGGCTTTGCGCTCCAGCGTCTCATTCAACTCGCGCGCGGCGGACATGCGTTCGACGAGTGAGTCACGCATCCCTGCAATCGAATCGTACAGGACGCCGAGTTCGTCCTCGCGGTCAGATTCGAGCGTCACGTCGTAGTCACCGGCTTCGATGTCGCGAGCGCGGTCCGAGAGCTTCGAGAGCGACGATGCGGTCCCGCGTCCAATCGTGCCGCCGAGGACGATGACGCCTCCGAGCGCGATGCCGATGAAGAGCAGGATACCGTTTCGCACGTCTGAGACGACTTCGTACGCGCTCGACGTCGGCGTGTGCTTGACGAGAATCCAGTCGGTGCCTTGGATGGGCGCGTAGGCAGCCACGTAGTCAGCGTCGAGTTCCTGTTCTTTCGCGCCGTCAGTGATGAATCCCGACTCGCCGCGTGCACCCTGCTCGATTGCGGTCGACGACGCGTTGTCGTCGGCGAGGTACGACGTGAGGCGTTTGTCTTCGTTACGAGCGAAAAGCACCTTGCCGCCGGAGTCGACGACGTAGGTGAAGCTCCCGTTGTCGGCCGCGTTGAACTGCGACGAGAGGTCGCTGACGTCGACGGTGATGACGACAGCACCGTTGAAGACGCGGTTGACGGGGCTGACGAACGCCACGACAGTCTTCCCGTTTTCGTTCACGTACGGGTCCGAGACGAACACCGTCTCGAAGTTCGAGAATCCGAGGCGTCCGAACCACGGTTGCGACGAGAGGTCTTTGCCGACGGCGGCGTCGTTGGTACTCGTGACGACAGTCCCCTCACGGGTGTCGATGTAGTGGACGGACTGCGTCCCGGCTGGGAGCTTCTTCGACATCTCGCTTCGCAGGTGCGACTGAATTGCCGCGTTGTCGCCGGTGCGGAGCGTCGGATGGTCGGAGAGCATTCGCGTGACTGCGGCGTGGCGCTCGCGCCACTGCCCGATAGACGACGACTCCGCCTCGGCGCGGGCGGTGAGGTCGGCACGCACGTCACTTTTGATGGTACTCTCTGTCTGTCCCTGGACACCGACGCCAACGGCGGCGATGAGGACGACGATGACGAGCAACGCGAGCGCGAACTTCAGGAGGTACGATTCCCGGATTCGACTCGGAAGAACACGGTCGAGTCTGCTCATATGACTCCCTCCGAGGTTAGGAACTCGCGGGCGACGACCTGTGGGTCGGCACCGTCGAGGGCGACCTGTTTGTTCAGGGCCTGCATCGTCTCGTTGTCCTTCAACGCGGGACCAATCTTCGAGAGGACCGTCCGAATCTCGGGGTGCTTCTCGAACGTCTCTTTGCGCCCAATCGGGACGGGATTGTACACCGGGAAGAAGTTCTCGTCGTCATCCAGCGTTTCCAGCCCGTAGACGAGAATCTGCGGGTTCGTGGCGAAGCCCATTCCGACGGCGGCCATATCGGTTCGAAGGAACTCGTAGGTCAACCCGGAATCGACGACTTCGATGTTGTCTTCCCACGCTGCGAGCGCGTCGTCTTCGAACCCGTAGTAGTCGGCGAGCCCCGGCCAGCCGTCAGAGCGCCCGAAGAACCCCTCGCCGAGGACGATTTTGTCTTCGATATTGCCGGAGTTGACGTGCTCGGCGAGGTCGCTGATGCTTCGCACGCCGGTTTTGTCCATCCACTCCGGTGACGCGAGAAGCGCGTAGGTGTTGTCGAACAGTCCGCGGTCGAGTGCTTCTAACCCGTGTTCGTCGCGGATTTCGGTCTTCATCTCGTCGTAGAGTGTCGCCGGGTCCGACGGCGACGACTCGTGTTGCGGTGGGTAGAAACTCCAAATCGTCCCCGTGTAGTCCCAGTAGAGGTCCAGCGCCGATTCGAGAAGCCCGCCCCAGACGGCACTCGACCCACCGTACCTCGTTTCGTCGACCAGTGGCACGTCGGTCGTCGCGGTGATGGCTTCGTACGCCATGTAGCCGAGAATGACGTTCTCGGTGAACGATTTCGAACCAATCGTGACCGCTGTCCCGTCTCCTGACGAGGACGTGTCTCCCCGACTTCCGAGACACCCCGTAATCGAAGCGAGCGATGCACCCGCACACAGCGCACCACCCCCACGAAGCGTCTGTCTCCTAGTAACCCGCATACAGAAGGGGTAAAAATATCTGGTAAATAAAACCGAGGCGGCGGTTATCGAAACCGATAACCTTTTGTACAATAAGGCAACAACTACAAAAAACTAATTTAAAGTTTATTCGAGGGTCAGACTGGTAACGGTCGTTCGGTTTGTACGACGAGAAACCGGTTTCGGGGTCAGTTCGGGAGGTCTCGACGAATCGCGTCGGCCGCCTCCCGGCCACTTCGCATTGCGCCGTGAATCGACGACCACGCGGTGTAGTCACCCGCGAGATAGGTTCGGCCTGCCGGGTCGCGGGCGTCGGGAAGCGAGTCGTGAACGCCCGGCGGTTGGGAGAACTGCGCGAACGAGACGTAGTCGGTGTGGAGCAGTTCGAGGTCGTCGAAGTAGCGCTCGGGGTACCACGCTTCGAGCGTCCGGCGCGTCTTCTCGAACAGCGCGTCTTCCGACTCGTCCTGCACAGCAGAGCCCAAGAACGTCGCGTTCAGGAGTTCTGTCCCCCCGGGTGCGTACTCGGGGGCGACCGTCGAGAGCGGGACGATGGTGTTGGGGTCGGGGTCGGCGGCGTTGAGCATGATGCGTTTCCCGGCGTCGAGACCGCTGTCAGACGGAAGCGTGTAGTACTGGGTGACACATCCGCGCGCGTCGGTGGGAATCGACTCGACGCCCGTGAGTCGCCGGGCCTCTTTCGGGTCGGTCGCGACGACGAGCGCGTCGGCTTCAATCGACTCTCGCCCGGTCGTGACGACCGCACCGTCGGCGTCGCTCTGAATCGACTCGACGCGCTCGCCGAGGCGGAATGTCGCCCCCTCGTCGCGGGCGCTGTCGGCGAGTTGCTCGGGGATAGCCTGCATTCCAGCGGCCGGAACGGCGGTCGACCCGGTCGAGAGCATCTTGAAGGTGTACTCGAAGACGCGCTTCGACGTGGAGAGCGACCGGTCGAGCGTGATGCCGCCGTAGAAGGGTGCGACGAAGTGCTCGATGTAGTCCTCGGAGAAGCCCCAGTCGCGGAGGTGTGCCCGGGTGCTCCGGTCGGGACCGTCGAATATCTCGGCTTCGTCGCGGGTGCTCACGTCCTGTCTGAGCGCGAGCGTCCGAAGTTTGTCGCTCGTCGTGATTTCCGGGTTCCGAAGCGAGTCGAGGACGCTTTCGATGTCCCGAAGCGGGTCCGAGAGCACCGAGCGCCGACTCGGCCGACAGAGCGTCGCACCCGGGGTGAACCGCCGCAGGTCGAGGGCGTCGAGGTCGAGTTCACGCTGAACCGACGGGTAGTCGGTCAAGAGGACCTGAAACCCGCGGTCGAGTGTGAAGCCGTCCTTGGTCCGGGTTCGAACGCGACCACCGACGTCGTCACGACGTTCGACGACGGTGACGTCTGCCCCGTCGGCGGCGAGGTGGCGTGCGGCGACGAGTCCCGCGAGTCCCGCGCCAACAACCACGATGTGGCTATCGTCCATACCCCGTTTCTTGGACGGACGACACAAAGCCCCTGCGGGTCCCCGTCGTCGGCCGACGAGAAGGGCTTAGTCCCTCCCCCCGTAAGGGCCGCCTATGCAACCGTCCGACACGTTCTCCGGGCTGGAGTGTACGGAGACCGGCACCAAGTACGACGCCGACGTGACCGGTCGCAGCGAGGCCGGTGCGCCACTGGACCCAACGTACGACCTCGATGCGGTCGATTGGGACGCCGATACGCTCTCTGGCCGAGCGTTCGACTCGATGTGGCGATACCACGAACTGCTTCCCTTTTCGGACCCCGTGACCGCGAACGAGGGGGCGACCCCGCTGGTCGAAGCGTCCGCTCTCGGCAACGAGGCCGAAGTGGGAACGCTGCTCATCAAGGACGAAGGGCGAAACCCCACGGGAACGTTCCTCGACCGTGGATTCTCTCTTGCGGCGACCGCAGCCCGCGAAGCCGAGGCCGAGGTCGTCGCGCACGCCTCTCCCGGCAACGGTGCCCAGTCGGCAGCCTCCTACGCTGGCCTCGTCGATGTTCGCTCCTATGGGTTCGTCCCCTCGCGGACGCCGTTCCCGAACAAGGCGATGGTGAACGTCCACGGCGGCCAGATGAAAGTCGTCGGCGGGCGCTACCCGGACGCGCTCTCGGCGCTCCACGAGCAACTCAAAAGCGACTGGTTCACGCTTCAGGAGTTCGACAACCCGTACCGCCACGACGGGGCGAAGACTATCGCCTACGAAATCGCCGAGCGACTCGACTGGTCGGTCCCCGACTGGGTCGTCGTCCCGGCCGCGACGGGTGAACTCGTCTACGGCATCTCCAAGGGCTTCCGCGACCTCGCCGACCTCGGCCTCGTAGAAGACGTTCCCCGACTGGTGGCGGCGCAGTCTGCTGGCTGTGCACCTATCGCCACCGCGTGGGAGGCAGGAAACGACGACACCGAGGCGTGGAACCACCCGGACACCATCGTCGGCGAACTGGAGATTCCCGACCCCGAAGGTGGGGCGCTCGCACTCCGCGCTATCGAGGAGACAGGCGGTCTCGCGGCGTCCGTCAGCGACGACGACGCCCTCGAATCGGCAGTGACCGCAGCCCAAAAAGCGGGCGTCGAGGTCGGCGCAGCAGGCGGTGTCGCGCTCGCGGCCGTCTGGGACCTCACAGACGAGTTCGACGACGAAGACACCGTGGTCGTCGTCAACACCGAGTCGGGGTCGAAGAACGCCGACATTCTTCGGAGTCACCTGATGGGGCAGGGCATCTAACGACTACGACGGAAACTCCTCGAATCAGGCTTTCAAACCGGGGTTTCTCCCGTCACACTTCTCCATCAGGTATTTGTTTTAGACGCGTCTAATCCGGGGTATGTTGAGCGACGTGATGGAGGATTATCTGAAGGCAATTTACTCGCTTCAGATGGAACACGGCCCGCCGGTATCCACGTCAGATATCGCGGAGTACCTCGGGAAGACGCCCCCGACGGTGACGAGCATGGTCGGAAAACTCGAAGAACGGGGGCTGGTCGAACGCGAGAAGTACAAGGGGGTCGAGTTGACCGACGAAGGAGAGACCGTCGCGCTCGAAGTGCTTCGGCACCACCGCCTGCTGGAAGCGTATCTCACGGAACACCTCGATTACTCGTGGAGCGAGGTTCACGAGGAGGCCGACGCGCTGGAACACCACATCAGCGAAGAGTTCGAGCGGCGCGTCGCGGCCGCGCTCGGGAATCCGAAAGTGGACCCTCACGGCGACCCGATTCCGAGTGCCGACCTCACTCCCCCCGACTCGTCGGGTCTTTCGACGCTCTCCGACCACGGGGTCGGCGACACGGTCGTCGTCTGCCGAGTCAGCGACCGCAACCCAGAGGAGTTGGAGTACCTCTCCGAGGCGGGCATCACTCCGGGGACGACCATCGACGTGACCGACATCGCACCCTTTGGGATGGTCACGGTACGCGTGGTCGAAACCGAATCCGAACAGAGCCTTCCCGAATCCGTCGCTCGCACGATTCGCGTCCGAGAACCTGACGGCGACTGTCAGGGCGAGGACGAAGAGGTGTCTATGGCGTGACCTCGTGGGGAGAGATTCTCGTCGTCGCGCTCGTCGCTCAGTTGGCTGTGCTCCCCGGTGAGAAAGTCCAGTTTATCATCGCCGGACTCTCGACGCGATTCGACCCAAAGGTCGTCGTCGCGGCGGCGGCGTCGGCGTTCGCCCTCTGGACCGCACTCGAAATCGTGCTCGGACAGGCTCTCAAAAACGCTCTCCCACCGGTCGTTCTCGATTCGATTACAGCGATACTGTTCGGGCTCTTTGCCGTGTTGTTGTTTCGGGCTGCACCGTCCGGTTCTGGCTCTGCCTCGGCGACTGACGGCGGTTTGGTGGACGATGATTTCACGCCGACTGTCTTCGGTCACGAACTCACGAGCACCCGGTTCGGCGGGTTTTTCCCCATCTTTGCGATGATGGCCGCCGGTGAGTTCGGTGACAAGACGCAGTTGGTAACTATCGGACTCGCCGTGCAGTACGGCGCACACCCGGCAATCTGGTTCGGTGAGATGCTCGCAATCATCCCTGTGAGCATCGCCAACGCGTACTTCTTCCATCGGTTTTCGGACCGCTTCGACGAGCGCAAGGCCTACCTCGGTGCCGCAGCGCTGTTCGCCTTCTTCGCCGCCGATACGGTACTCGCCATCGTCACTGACTTCTCGGTGTGGGAGACGCTCGTCGGAACCGTCTCTGACGTGATTCTCTCGCTCATCTGACGCTCGGACGGGCCGGTTCCATTGCTTTCGCGTCATTTTTCACGGTTTCGCGCCCAAGAATAGTCGATGTCAACGCTCCCATCACTCGGTGCCGGGTTAGTGTTCGGCCTCGCCCTCGCGGCGCCTCCCGGCCCGATGAACGCAGTCATCGCCGAGGAGAGCGTCGTCCGCGGCTGGGCTGCCGGGGCGCGTGCCGGACTCGGTGCAATGAGTGCCGACGCGCTGTTTTTCGTGCTCGCTGCGCTCGGTCTCGTCGCCTTCGTCGAACAGTTTCCGACCATTCGCGGCGTGATGGTCGGCGCTGGCGGTGTTCTCATGCTCTACTTCGCGTACGGTGCTGCACAGGAGACGAGTACGACCTTCCGCGAGGCCGCCGACCACGACGCCGACAGCGCCGGATTCACGAAAGCGTTCGTGCTCGCACTGACGAACCCCTACCAGATTCTCTTCTGGCTCACTATCGGTGTCGGCTTGCTCGAAACCGGTACGGTCGACGTGCTCTCGCACATGCCCTACGTCGGCGCGTCGCTCACGAATCTCCTCATTGTCGAGACCGGGACGCCAGCGCTCATCGTCGGCTTCTTCGGTGGAATCGCTATCTGGGCGACTGGCTTCCCCGCAGCACTCGTCGCGGCCGAGCAGCGTGTCGATTCGTTCGCACCGGCGGTCGCGGCTCTCAGTGCCGTCGTCCTCGGCGGGTTCGGCGTCTTCTTCCTCTGGGACGCGATGCAGTCGCTCGTCCTCTGAGGCGCGCGTTTCGCGCTCGAAAGAGCGTCTTTTGCTCCAAAAGAAGAGCCGTCTGTTGCTTCTCCGCGAGGTTACGTGTCGCTGACGATGTCGTCAGCGATGGTGTCGAGGTAGTTTCCGTGGTCGTCGCCGACTTGACTCTCGACGTCGCGGTCAGTGTAGTTCGTGGCTGGCGTGTCGCCACTTTCGAGGCCGGTCTCTCCGAGTGCTTGGTCGAACTCGATGGTGTTGTAAACCCACTGGAGAACGTTGTCGGCCGCGTTGTAGTAGTTGTAGACGTGTCCGGCGCTCTCTTGGATTGCCTCGTACGTGTCACGGCCTTCCTCTTTTCCAGGCACCTCGTTGTCGGTGGCGGCTCCGAAGGGGTGCATCGTCTCGATTTTGTATCCCGAGTCGGCCCACGCGCTGCGACTGTCGAGAGTCCGAAGCGCACTGAAGATGACCTGTGCGCCGAGTGAGTGACTGGTGAACCGAATCGTCGTCTCGGGAGAGGCACGCTTCACGTCGAGTGCGAACTGCGCGAGTTTCCAACCGTTCTTCTGGGCGATTTCTTGGGCTTCGAACCAGCCGAACTCCCAGCCGTCGCCCTTGTCGCTGTCCCACGTGTACCCGACGACTTCATAGTCGTATCCGGCGTCAGTGAGTTGCGTGTCGGCCTTCGCTATCTTTTCGAGGGCGTCCTGTTCGGGGTTGTCGCTGTTTTTGTCCCACCCGTGAGCGAACACGAAAATCTCGGATGCGCTCCCGTAGTCGACGACCGGAACGTCACCGGAGGTGTCGTATCCCCGTGCGGTGTGGCCGGACGCGAGATTCGCGTCGTCGTCGAAGTGGTCGCGAGTCGAGATGTACGGCGTCGACGCGGCCGCCCCGGACGTGGCACCGAAGACGGTCAATCCTGAAATCGTTGCTGCTGTCGTCTTGAGGAATCGTCGTCTGCTTGCCATGGTATGCTTACCCGTATGATAGCGGATATCTTCTGTGCACACCGGAACATGATAAATCAAACTACGGTCTGATACACTGACTAATACACACATGGGCGCGGCTGGATACCCTCCCGAGACGAGAAACACTATGAACCATCGTGGCCGACTCTCGGCTATGTTCGACAAATCGACGTGGATCAAGCTCCCGCGGAACGTCCTGCAGGGCCACGGCGTGCTCGACGACCTCGCCGACGCGGTCGCCGACCTGTACCTCTCGGGCGACCCGCTTCTCGTCACGAGTCCGTCGCCCGAACGCATCGCGGGCGACCGCGTGCGGGCGCAGTTCGACAATGTCGCCACGGTCTCTCTGGACCGTGCGAGTTTCGAGTCGGTCGAACGAGTCGTCGAGGTCGGCCGCGAGCACGACGCGGGCTACCTCATCGCCCTCGGCGGCGGGAAGCCAATCGACGTGGCGAAGATGGCCTCTGACGAACTGGACTGCGGCTTCGTCTCGGTTCCGACCGCGGCGAGCCACGACGGCATCGTCTCCGGGCGCTCGTCGATTCCCGAGGGCGACACTCGCCACTCGGTCGCTGCCGACCCGCCGCTGGCGGTCGTCGCCGACACGGAACTCCTCGCGGAGTCGCCGTGGGAACTCACGACCGCCGGCTGTGCCGACATCATCTCGAACTACACGGCGGTCAAAGACTGGGAACTCGCCCACCGGCTGAAGAACGTCGAGTACTCCGAGTACGCGGGCGCGCTCTCGCAGATGACCGCCGAGATGCTCGTCCAGAGCGCCGACTCCATCAAACCCGGGCTCGAAGAGTCCGCGTGGATTGTGACGAAGGCGCTCGTCTCCTCCGGCGTCGCCATGTCAATCGCCGGGTCGTCCCGCCCCGCGTCGGGCGCAGAGCACCTCTTTTCGCACCAACTCGACCGCATCGCCCCCAACCGAGCACTCCACGGGCATCAGGTCGGTGTCGGCTCGATTCTAACCGAGTACTTCCACAGCGGCCCCCGCGGCGAGTGGCAGGACATCCGCGACGCACTCTCGACAGTCGGCGCGCCGACCACGGCAAACGAACTCGGTATCGACGACGAGACGGTCATCGACGCGCTCACGACCGCCCACGAGATTCGCGACCGCTACACCATCCTCGGCGACGGCGTCAGCGAGGACGCGGCCATCGAGGCGGCGACGATTACGGGCGTTATCTAGAACCCACCTTTTTACGCCTCGGGTCGCGGAGCGACCACTCGGCGCAAAAACCTGTCTTCGTGAGCGTCAGCGAGCGAAGGCTCGTGAGACGCGGCGCGTCTCACGGTGGAGGGAAAAAGCCACGAGACTCGGCCTCCGGCCTCGCTCGTGGTACAGCGCTTTCGTATCACACGACGTGGTGCTCTCGTGACCGGGTGAAGTCTAAAGGGCGAGCGTCGAGGGCACACAGTATGGAACTCGTCGAAGCCACCGCGTCGGACCTCGACGCGCTCGTCGAGCGCTGGTATTCACTCGCGAAAGCGATGGAAGCACACGACGAACTGAACGCTCTCGTCGCGGATGTCACCGAAAACGCCGACAGTGGCTTCCGCGCTCATCTCGACGACGAGGCAGTCACCGACTATCTCGTCGTCCATGAGGGCGAGACCATCGGGTTCGTCACGCTCCGCGAGGGCAACCACCCGTCCCGGCAGTACTCACAGTACCTTCGCATCGTGAATCTCGCTGTCGATGAAGCGTACCGAGACCGGGGTCACGGCACGGAGATTGTTGAACGAGTGAAAGACATCGCCCGCGACCGAGGGTGCGACCACCTCAAAGTCTCCTGTGAATGGCAAAACGGGGGTGCGCGCCGATTCTACCGTGACACGGGGTTCCGACCGAAGCAAGTCGACTTCGCACAGCCGCTGGAGTGAGTCGAGTCTTGTTGGTACTACTCTCAAACACCGTCCCGAACCCGAAGAGGCAAGACGGCCCCTTCCTAACCCCCGGCTATGGCAACTGCGAGCGCCGATAATCCGCTGAAGGAACACGCCACGGCTGTGACCGCCATCCTCTCGGTCGTCGGGTACACGGTCGTCGTCGGCACCTTCCTCGGGTGGGTCCCCGGCACTGTCTTCCCAGAGTTGTCGCTCGAACAGGTAAACCGCCTCTCGGACGCTATCGCTGCGGTGAACACGTTGAACGTCTTCGTCATCGCGATGGGGTGGCGCTGGATTCGCCGCAACGAGGTCCGAAAGCACAAGCTGGCGATGATAACGTCGTTCACGCTCATCCTCGTGTTCCTCGTGATGTACCTCACAAAAATCGGCGGTGGCGGCACCAAGGAGTTCGTCGGCCCGGCGTTCGCGAAATACCCGTACCTGGCGATGCTGGCGATTCACATCATCCTCTCTATCGTCTCGGTACCGGTGGTCCTCCACGCGCTCGTCCTCGGCTTGACGCACTCCGAGCGCGAACTCAGGACCGAGACGCCGCACCGGAAAGTCGGCCGTATCGCCGCGGGAGCGTGGTTGCTCTCGCTCGCGCTCGGTGTCGTCACGTACCTGCTTCTCAACCACGTCTACGGTTGGGAGTACGTCGTCTCGCGGGCGGCCGCACTCGTCGTTCCCGTCGTCGTCTGAGTGGGTTCCGGCGGTCGCCTGACCCGACAGCGACGGTCCGCCCAGAACCGAAAGCTGTGGATTTTTATTGCATCGCGTAGTGGCGGCGAATATGAGAGTCGCGCTCGTCTCGATGTACACGACGCACCACGAAGAGACGGGGGCGACGAGACGGACGCGACGGACTGCCGAACTGCTCTCTGACCGGGGGCACGAGGTGGTCGTCCTCTGTTCGCAGTGGTGGGACGGCGAGGTGCCGGAGTTCGAGCACCAGAACGTGACCTACCGCCGCGTGACCGAGTCGCCGTCGGTGGGTGCGTTCGCCTCGAAAGTCCCCTTCGTTCTCCGCGACGTTGCGCCCGACGTGATTCAGGTCACCAGCTACCCGCCGTCGCACGTCTCGGCGGTCAAGACCGCGGCACGATTCCTCCGAACACCGGTCGTCGCCGACTGGTGGAACCGCGACGACCGGGGTGGAAACCGGGCGTATCGGCGGGCCGCGAAGTCCCCCGACGCGGTCATCGTTCCCTCCGAGATGATTCGCACGCAGGTCCGCGAACTGGGCGCGTCGGCCGACGCGACGCGCCTCGTTCCCGAACCGCTCAACATGGGCCTCGTCCGCGACGCCCCTGTCAAGGAGGTCGCAGACGTGGTCTACGCCCGCGACCTCGACGAACACGCGAACGTCGAGAGCTTCCTGCTCGCACTCGCCGAACTCCGCGACAAAGATTGGAGTGCGGCCGTCATCGGCGACGGTCCCGAGCGAGGGACGGCCGAGCAGACGGCCCGCGACCTGCGCATCGACGACCGCGTGGAGTTCCTCGGCGAACTCCCAGCCGAGAAAGCGGTCCCGATTATGAAGGGCGCACACGTCTTCGCGCAGACGGCGACGGTCGAGCCGTTCGCGACGAACCTCCTGTGGGCGCTCGCGTGCGGGTGCGTCTGCATCGTCGAATATCAGGCGCGGTCGTCGGCCCACGAACTCGTCGAAGGCCGCGAACGCGGGTCGCTCGTCACGAATCCGCAGGAACTCGCCGACGAAATCGTCGCCGCCCGCAGATTCGACCACGAGACTGTCGACGATGACTTCGCTCACTACGACTTCCGTACCGTCGTCGACCAGTTCGAAGGCGTGTATCAAACCGAAATCGACGACTACGGCTTCTTCTGACGGCGCTCACTTTCCAGTAGAACGAAGCAGCGAGAGAGCGGGACAGCACCGCCGCTCGCGGTCAGTGATAATTGAAGAAAGACGGCGAGATTACTCGTCTATCTCGTAGTCGCCGCCGTACTTCATGAAGAAGTACGCGAGGCCGAGCGTCGCGACCATCGCGAACGAGGTGGCGACGCCGAGCGCCTTCGCACTGTCCGGGACACTCGGGAGGTTCGACCCACCGCCACCGCCACCGACCTCGACGGTCGCAACGTCGCCGCCGACGGCGACTGCGCCCTTCATGCCGAGTGCCTTGTGCGGTTCACAGAAGTACTTGGAGATGCCAGCGTCACCCTCTTCGAAGGTGTATTCGTAGGTCGTTCCGGCTTCGGCGACCGCAGCGCCGGAGTCGAGTCCTGCGGGGCCTTCTTCCATCTTGACGTTGTGGCCACCGCCCTCGCCGGTCCATTCCCACGTCACTGNGCAGCGCCGGAGTCGAGTCCTGCGGGGCCTTCTTCCATCTTGACGTTGTGGCCACCGCCCTCGCCGGTCCATTCCCACGTCACTGTCGTTCCGGGGTCGACCCAGATGCCAGCGGGAGCGAACGCAAGTGCGCCGCCGTTCCCCTCAGCACCAACCTCGATGGTGACTTCGCTCTGGCCGCGGAGGTCTTCGTAGCCCCCGTCGATACCATCGAGCCAACCGCCGAAGTCGGGTTCTTCTGTCTGCGCCGCGGCCGTACCCGAGGTGGCGGCAACCGCCGCGCCACCAGCGGCCGCCCCGAGGAACGCCCGCCGAGACATATCCACGTTGCCGTCGGTCATGTCCGGCGCTTGGTGTGGGCCTGTAGTGAATACTTTGGTTCTCGTCCGTCACCACCCACGGGGCGGACCTCAATTTACAGGGCAGCACCACCCGCCCGGAGAAAAAATCGCCGCAGTGTGCGTCGAGACCGTGTAGTGTGTGCCGAGACCGTACAGTGTGTCCGCGAACTCAGCTCAGAGCGTGTAGTCGAAGTCGCCCGTCTCGCTGTCGAGGAAGGCGGTCAGGAGGTCGATGTAGGCTTCGACGTCGTCTTTGTGGACGCTCTCTGTGACCGTGTGGAGGTAGCGCGTCGGCATCGAGATGGCACCGACGGGCTTCGCACCGTAGGTGTTCTGGAAGCCGCCGGTGTCCGTGCCGCCTGCGGGAAGCAGTTCCATCTGGAACGGGATTTCGTTCTCTTCGGCGACCGCGCGGAGTCGGCGGTGGACCTTCGGGTTCGCGATGGCGCTGGAGTCTTTGAGCTTGATGCCCGCGCCCTTGCCGAGCTTCGTGACGTGGTCTGCGGGGTCGAAGCCGGGGACGTCGTTCGCGACGGTGGTGTCGAGACCGAGCGCGAGGTCGGGGTCGAGGTCGACGCCGAGTGCCTGTGCGCCGCGGAGGCCGACCTCTTCCTGGACGGTCGCCGCGAAGTGGATGGTGACTTCGGGGTTCTCGATGCGCTTTGCGGCTTCGAGCATCGCGAACAGACAGACGCGGTCGTCGATGGCCTTGCCCGTGACGTGGTCGCCCATGCGGACGGTCGTCTGCTGCATCGTCACGAGGTCGCCGACGGACACCTTCTCTTCGACCGTCTCGCTCGGAAGCCCGAGGTCGACGTACTCGTCTTCGACCTTCGGTTCTTTCTTCTTCTGCTCTTCAGTGAGCGTGTGCGGGGGAACAGAGCCGATGACGCCCGTGAGGTCCTCGTCGCCGGTGTGGACGGTGACGCGCTGGGCCTTCAGCACGCGGGGGTCCCAACCGCCGAGTGCGTCGAGTTGGAGGAAGCCGTCGTCGTTGATGTGGCGGACCATGAAGCCGATTTCGTCCATGTGGGCGGCAACGGCGACTTCGTAGTCGCTGGACCCCTCGATGGTCCCGACGACGTTCCCCATCGCATCGACGCGAACGCGGTCTGTCGTCTCTTCGAGGTCTGCGCGTACGAGAGCGCGAATACGGTCTTCGTAGCCGGGGACGCCGCTGGTCTCGGTGAGTTCTTTCAGTTTGTCGAAATCGAAGTTCATGGTTGTGCATGATTTGCCACTGTAGATAAGTCCATCAGTCTCGACCGAACGTTCGTCACGTCCTAACAAACACCAAACGAGTTGTTGGTTGTTCCGGAACCCTTTTGGAGTTCACCACGGACGTAGCGTGTATGTCAGATGTCGAATCCCAGCTCCGCGAGCAGTTCATGGACGCGTTCGAAAACGCCAGCTTCCCGGTGAACAACCAGATGTCGCTCGTCCCCGCGCTCCCGAACGGTCCGGGCACGAAGTTCGAGGCTGGCGACACGACGATTACGGCAATGGAACTCGCCGCGAAGCTCGGCAAGCACCAGGACTTCCCGTACGAAGACGCCGAGAGTCTCGTCGACGACGTTATCGCGGGACTCAAGGAAGAAGGGATGATTTAATCACGGCACCCACGCCGTGACACACACGAAACGAGCGCTCTGGGAACGGTGGGTCGACCGCTTCGTCGACGCTGCCGACCCGATACCACTTTTCGAGACAACCGACGACGGAACAGTCCAAACTATCGAGTACGGCCGGTCGAACCGTCCTGTGCTCGAACGAGGCCACCGGATGGAGCGCGTTCTCCGCGAGGCCGGTGGCCGCGTCGTCGCCGACCACGAGCGACAGGCTGGTCGCTACGAAGGGCTCGTCTACATGATGTACACCCTTGACGACGATGCGGTCGTTCCCCGCTACCTCGGCAAGTGCGGGAAGTTCGGCGCATCGGGAACCGCCCTCAACAGCAACCTCAAGAGCGTCGAGACGAACGACGGAAAGCTCGCGCGCTGGGGATACGGCCGATACTACCACTTCGGCGACCTCTCTGCGGCGGTGTTCAGCGACGACGGGCCGGGGAAGTACGACCAGTGGGTCTCGGAGTTGTTCGAGTCGGCTGACCCGCCTCGTCTTCGCGAGCCCGTGTATTTTTGGGTCGAACCGTGGGAAGTCGGCACCGAGGGTCCGTATCCAGACACCCGGCCGTACCTCGAAGAACTCGAATACCAACTCATCGGTATCGCGTTCGAACTGTTTCCCGAGCGACTCCTGAACACCGAGGGCGTGCCGACGAACCCCGAGGCGTACGCAAAAATGCGTGGTTGGACCGACCGTGAGGACACGAGACTCTCGGACTTCTGACACCCAAACCGATTTCTCGCCACCGCGCCAACACTGGTGGTATGCGAACCTACGATATCGAGCGGTATCTCAACATCAGGAGCGCGTACGGTGCCTCCTTCGCGCCCGACGGTGAGCGCCTCTCGTTTCTCATGGATACGACGGGCGTCCCGCAGGTGTGGACTGTAGACGAACCGGGTGCGTGGCCCGAACAGCGAACCTTCTACGAGGAGCGCGTCACGTTCGCGTCGTGGTCGCCGGAGAACCACGAGGTCATCTTCGGGATGGACAAGGGCGGAAACGAGCGCCAGCAGTTGTTCCGCCTCGAACCCGATACGGGCGTCATCGACGACCTGACCCAGAGTCCCGACGCCAAGCACCGCTGGGGTGGGTGGAGTCACGACGGCGAGCAGTTCGCCTTCACATCGAACCGCCGGGACAACTCGGTTTTCGACGTGTACGTTCAGGACCGCGACGCGACGGAAGCCGACGCCCAACTCGTTCACGAAGGTGACGGATGGCTCACGATTGGTGGCTGGTCCCCCGACGATTCGAAACTCATCGTCGCCGAAGCGTACTCGAACTTCGACCAAGACGTCTCCGTCCTCGACCTCGCGACGGGCGAACTGACGCACATCACGCCTCATCAGGGAACTGTTCGATTCCAGAGCGCTACGTGGGGGCCAGACGGCGAGAACATCTACATGGTGTCGGACCGCGCCAGCGACACGCTCGAACTCGTCCGCTACGAACTCGACTCGGGCGAGTTCTCGCTCGTCGAATCCGGCGGCGACTACGAAATCGAAGGCGTCGGTATCGACGAAGATTCGCGGCGTATCGTCTACGCCCGCAACGTCGAGGGCTACACCGAACTCACGTTCGGCGAACTCACCGCCCCAGACGAAATCGACGCGTATCCCGAACCGGACCTCCCGAAAGGTGTCGCGGGCGGAATCTCGTTCTCACCGGACGGTAACCGCGCTGCCGTCACCGTCACCGCAAGCGCCGACACGGCAAACGTCTACGTCGTTGACCTCAAGACCGGCGAGGCGGAACGCTGGACGCGCGCAGCCACGGCGGGCATCCCGAGAGACACGTTTGTCCCGCCGGAACTCGTCCATTACCCGACCTTCGACGGCCGCGACATCCCGGCGTTCTTCACCCTGCCCGAGGAGTCGCCAGAAGGCGAGACACCGGTCATCGTCGATATCCACGGCGGCCCGGAATCCCAGCGCAGACCCTCGTTCTCGGCGGTCAAGCAGTACTTCCTCTCGCGGGGCTACGCTTACTTCGAACCGAACGTCCGCGGCTCTGCGGGCTACGGGAAGGCCTACGGCCACCTCGACGACGTGGAAAATCGGATGGACTCCGTCGCCGACATCGAGGCGGCGGTCGAATGGCTCCACGACCACCCGGCGGTCGACCCCGACAAAATCGTCGCGATGGGTGGCTCCTACGGCGGCTTTATGGTCCTCGCGTCGATGACCGAGTACCCCGACCTGTGGGCTGCCGGTATCGACATCGTCGGCATCGCCAACTTCGTCACGTTCCTCGAAAACACGGGCGACTGGCGGCGTGAACTCCGCGAGGCCGAATACGGCTCTCTCGAAGACGACCGCGAGTTCCTCGAATCTATCTCGCCGATAAACAACATCGAGAAGATTCGCGCGCCGCTGTTTGTCCTCCACGGCGAGAACGACCCGCGCGTGCCCGTGAGCGAAGCACACCAACTCGTCGAGGAAGCACGCGAACACGCGCACGTCCGCGAACTCATCTTCGACGACGAGGGGCACGGCTTCTCGAAGCTCGAAAACCGCATCGAAGCGTACTCCCAAATCGCCGACTTCCTCGACGAGTTCGTCTAATCGGACCGTTCGAGGTCGCTCTTTTCGGACCGTCGATTCGGGAATGTCAATACAGAGAGTAGACGAAACCGTTTACTTCGGGCCACGGTTCACCGCCTGATACATGAGCGGCTACGACCGGACGCCCGACCGTGACGACACAGCCGTCGTCGGTGCCAGAATTGGGGCGCGAATAACAGACACGCTCGTCATTTTGGTGTTCATGTTCGCGGTGAGCGTTCCGCTCGGCGACGCGGCTGGTGCATCTCGGCCATATGGTGACCTCTTGGTCCTCGTCGTGGCTTTTGTGTACTCCTTCTTGCTCGAAGGGCTCTGGGACGGGCGAACCCTCGGGAAGCGTCTGTTCCAAATCAAAGTCGTGACAGTCGACGGCGATGCCTGTGGCCTCAAATCGTCGCTGGTGAGAAACGTGCTCCGCGTCGTCGACGCCATACTCTATTACCTCGTTGGCTTTGTTTCGATGGCTAGCACCGACAAACGACAGCGCCTCGGTGACATTGTCGCCAACACTGTCGTCGTCCGCGACCAATAGTGGTCAGCAGTCGCTCGGTAAACTGCCTTATCTTCCGTTAGAGTCAAACCACGGCACACCGAAGCTCTGTCCATGAGCGCGGACTCGGAACAACAGACTATCCGGTGTCTCATCGCGAAGGTGGGACTGGACGGGCACGACCGTGGAGCACACGTAATCTCTCGCGCCTTCCGCGACGCGGGATTCGAGGTCATCTACTCGGGCCTCCACCGTGCCCCAGACGAGATTATCCAAGCGACGGTCCAAGAGGACGTTAACGTGCTCGGGATTTCTATCCTCTCGGGCGCGCATAACACGCTCGTCCCGAAGGTGATGGCCGGTCTCGAAGAGTACGGCGCACTCGACGACACGCTCGTCATCGTCGGCGGCATCATCCCTGAGGAAGACCGACCGGGACTTCTCGAAGAAGGCGTCGACGCCATCTTCGGCCCCGGGACGCCGATGCAAGAGACGATTGACTTCGTGAAGGAAAACGCGCCCGAACGGACGTGACGATGAGTCAGGCGGCGGAATCCGACCTCGTCGAGCGACTCCTCGACGGCGAACACCGGGCGCTGGCGCGCGTCATTACCAAGATAGAGTCGCGTGCATCCGGCTACCGCGACATCATCTCCGACATCCACTCACACACAGGCCACGCCTCGGTGGTCGGCGTCACCGGAAGCCCCGGTGCTGGCAAATCGACCCTCGTCGACAAACTCGCCAAGTTCTACCGCGACCGAGGCGAGACCGTCGGCGTCATCGCGGTCGACCCCTCCTCGCCGTACACGGGCGGGGCGGTCCTCGGCGACCGCATTCGCATGGCCTCGAACGTCGGCGACATGGACGTGTTCTTCCGGTCGATGAGCGCGCGCGGCCAACTCGGCGGCCTCTCGACTGCGACTTCTGACGCCGTCAAAGCGCTCGACGCGTTCGGCAAAGACCGCATCATCATCGAGACCGTCGGCGCGGGCCAAAACGAAGTGGACGTCGTGAAGACCGCCGACACGGTGGTCGTCCTCGTCCAACCCGGCAGCGGCGACGACGTGCAGATGCTCAAGGCGGGTATCCTCGAAATCGGCGACGTGTTCGTCGTGAACAAAGCCGACATGGCTGGCGCGTCGCGCACGGTCGCCGAGTTAGAGGAGATGATTCACCTCCGCGACGACCCGCGGGCGAACCTCGATACGGGCCACCACGGCCACGACGCGTTCGACGACGACCACGGCCACGGTGCGGAAGCCGACACCGGCGGGTCCGACGAGGCGGCCGACGCGGACAGCGAACCCCCGAGTTGGAAGCCACAGGTCGTCGAGACAGTCGCCACGCAGGGTGAGGGCATCGAAACCCTGGTGGAGACGCTGGACGACCACTACACCTATCTGACCGATTCGGGCGAGTTGGACGAAAAAGCCCGACAGCGCGCCGCCGAGGAGATTCGCCAACTGCTCCGAAGCGACGTGGGCGAACTACTCGAACAGGAACTCGACGCACAGGGCGGCGTCGACGACTTCGCCGCTTCGGTGGTCGAAAAGGAGACAGACCCATACGCCGTCACCGAAGAGGTTCTCGAACCGCTTCGTGACTGTCTCGGCGACCACGACGACTGACGCGGTCGCTCGGCGTTTCTGCGAGGCCACCCCGATTCCGGCGGGCGAATTAAGGCCTCAGCGCACTATCTGGATGACATGAAACTCCGACGAGCTATCGGTGCGCTCTCTGCTGGTGTCGGTGTCGCTGCTGTCGCGAACGCCGCCCTCTCGAAGCGCGCCGGACCCCTCGAACCGCCGCTTTCTGGCGACCACGGAACCTACCGCTGGCGCGGGATGTCCGTCTCGTACGTCGAGGCGGGCGACACGGACGCCCCGACGCTTGTCCTCCTGCACGGCGTCAACGCCGCCGCGTCGTCGGGCGAATTCCGGGAGGTGTTCGACGAACTCGCCGAGGACTACCACGTCGTCGCACCCGACCTGCCCGGATTCGGCCTCTCGGACCGTCCGGCGCTGTACTACTCTGCGGCCCTCTACGAGGACTTCGTCGGCGACTTCCTCTCGGAGTACGACGACCCGGCCGTCCTCGCGTCGTCGCTCACCGCGTCCTACGCGGTCGCGGCGGCCGCCCGCGACGACGTCTCTGTCTCGCAGTTCGTCCTCGTCTGTCCGAGCGAGCGCGGCGGTCCCGAGCCAAAAGAGTGGCTCCGCGAACTCTTCCGCGCACCCGTCGTCGGCGAAGCGGCGTTTAATCTCATCGCGTCACGGCCGTCGATTCGGTACTTCAACGACGACCACGGCTACTACGACTCTTCGAAGGTGAGCGAGGAGTGGGAAGACTACGAGTGGCGGACCGCTCATCAGGAGGGCGCGCGGTTCGCTCCGGCGTCGTTCATCTCCGGGTATCTGAACTCCGATATCGACCTCGAAGCGGCCCTCTCTGACCTCGACGTGCCGACGACGCTCGTCTGGGGTCGCGAGAGCGACATCACGCCGTTGAAACAGGGTCGAGAACTCGCAGAGGCGGCAGATTGCACGCTCGTGGTCTTCGACGACGCGTTGCTCTTGCCCCACGTGGAGTTCCCGACTGCGTTCGTCGATACGGTCCGCGACGCGCTCGTGTGACCGTGTTCGAGGAACTCGCCCTCCTCGACCTCGTGTCGATTCTCCTCTACGGAGCCATCGGGTTCCTCGCGCTCGGCTTTTGGCTGTGGATTGCTGGGTCTCGTCTACTGGGCTGGCCCTCGCCGCGTGACGTTGTACAGGAACACGACGCTGCGCTCGACCGTGATACTACACTGGACCGCGATGCGGGATTCGACCGCGACGCTGAGTAACTGCAACGCTTGTCGACCGAGTGAGCGTCGAAAAAGCTGATTTCTGAGACGAGCGACCGAGGTCTATTCGTCGGCTGGCCGGAACACGAGCAGTCTGTCGCCCGAGGTGGCGTTTTCGCCCACGTCGGCCGTGACTTCCATGCCGACGTCGACTGCCGACGGGTCGGCGTCGCGCAGCACACCCGTGAGTCGGACGGGGCCGAACGACACGATAGCGGTCACGTACGGTGCCTCGTCGGCAAACGTCGGTGCCGGGACGTGAACCTCGGAGTAGGTGACGATTTCGCCCGTCTCCGAAAGCGGTTCTTCAGTCAGTTCTGACGACCCGCAGTGGGGACACGAGCGTCGCGGCGGGAGCGACCCGTGTCCATCGGGGCACGCGAGGTAGTAACCGTCTCCCTCCGCGATGGCGGCCAGCCACTCGTCGTAGCCAGTGTCTGCCATCAGTTCATCACCTCCAGCACGTGGACAACCGCACTCGACACGGTCCCACCCGCGTTGTGGGTGACGCCGACTTCCGCATCCGGCACGGCGTCGCTGTTGGCGTGGTCACCGCGCAGGAGTTTCGTCATCTCGACGAGTTGCGCCGTGCCCGTCGCGCCGACAGGGTGGCCCTTCGCCTTCAGACCGCCCGAGAGGTTCACGGGCAGGTCGCCGTCGCGGGTCGTCTCGCCCCGCGCGGCAGCACCGATACCCTCGCCGGGTTCGTAGAAGCCGAGCGATTCGAGTGCCAGCACTTCGGCGATGGTGAAGCAGTCGTGGACTTCCGCCACGTCGACGTCATCGGGCGAGATGCCAGCGTCTTCGTAGGCCATCTCTGCAGCTTTCGTCGCGGCGGGGGTTTGTGCGACGTATTCGCGGTCCTGAAGCGCGGCTTTGTCGCCGCCCTGTCCGGTTCCGGCGACAGAGACTGGCGCATCGATGCCGTGTTTGTCGGCGTACTCGCCGCTGACGAGGACGATGGCGCTCGCCCCGTCGGTGATGGGACAGGCGTCGTAGAGGTGCAGCGGGTCGGCGACGACGGGGCTTTCGAGGGCGTCGTCGAGCGTGATTTCGCGGTGGAACTGCGCGTACTCGTTTTTCATCGCGTTGGCGTGGTTCTTCACCGCGATGTGGGCGAGGTCCTCGTTGTCGCCGCCGAACTCGTCGAAGTAGGCGCGAGCCATGAGGGCGTACGCACCCGGGAAGGTGACGCCCGCGCGGACTTCGAACAACTCGTCGGCCGCGATGGCCAGCGATTGGGTGACCTTCGCGGTCCCGAGGTTGTTCATCCGCTCCATTCCACCGGCGAGGACGACATCTGCGCCACCGCCTCGAATCGTCTGGACGGCCTGCCGGAAGGCGACGCCAGCGGATGCACACGCTTGTTCGTACCGCGTCGACGGACACTCCAGCCCCGCGGCCTCGGCCATCACAGGGCCTTGGTGGCCCTGCGACTCGGCCAGCTCCCCCATGAAGTTCCCGTAGAAGATGCTGTCGTAGTCGTCGCGAGAGACACCGGACTCGTCCCGAGCGGCGAGCGCTGCCTCGGCAAACAGGTCTCGACCGGTCCGCTCGGGGTAACTCCCGAACTTGGTCAATCCCACACCGGCGATTCGCACGTCTTTCATGGATTATTGTACGTGATAGATGGCCCTTGAACTTGCCGTTACTCTGTAAACGTCCAGCCGACCGGCGGATACTAACCAGCACACTGCTCTGGCGCGTAGTGGCCGGCGCTCACCCCGAAACCCACCCGACTGCGCCGCCATCGCAAAAATTACCCCCCGACCGCGTGACCTGCGCGTATGAGTAACTGGATTGGAGATACCTTCACGAGCGACGTCGGGTGGACCCACCTCGAACGCTTAGTCGACATCGGCAATCGGATGGCTGGCTCGCCCGGCGAGCGCGAGGCGATGGAGGCGACGCGAGACGCCCTCGAATCTGTCGGCGCACGTAACGCCCACATCGACTCGTTCGACATTCAGGGCTGGGAACGCGGCGACAGCGCCATCTTCGCGCACAACACGACACAGGACTGTATCGCGCTCCCGCGTAGCCCCTCCGCAACCGTGACGGGCGAACTCGTCGACCTCGGCTACGGGCTTCCCGAAGACTTCGACCGCGACCTCTCGGGGAAAGTCGTCGTCGTCTCCTCGACCGTTCCCGACCACTACGACCGTTTCATCCACCGCCGAGAGAAGTACTACTACGCGGCCGAGGCCGGTGCAGAGGCGTTCGTCTTCGCCAACCACGTCCCCGGTCAACTCCCACCGACCGGAAGCGTCGGCACCGCCGAGGCACCAATCGGTGATATCCCGGCCGTCGGCGTGAGCAAGGAAGTCGGTGCGCGACTCGGTCGCCGGTTCGAGGGCGAAGAAGTCACCGTGGAAGTGACCTGTGAGACACCAGCGACCGACAGCGGGAACGTCCACGCGGAACTCGGTCCCGACACCGACGACGAAGTACTCGTCACGAGCCACCTCGACGCCCACGACATCGCGGAGGGTGCGATGGACAACGGCGCTGGCACCGCGATGGTCGTCGAACTCGCCCGCGCACTCGCCGCCCGCGAGGACGAACTCGAAACGCGTGTCCGCTTCGTCTGCTTCGGCTCCGAAGAAGTCGGTCTCGTCGGTTCCGAACACGAGGCGACGCGACTGGGCGATGACCGTGCGAACGTGAAGGCTATCGTCAACAACGACGGCGTCGTCGCCGGACGGACGCTCAAACTTCACACCCACGGCTTCGACGAACTCGAAGCGACGGTCCAGACGGTCGAAGACCGCTTCGACCACGACATCTCGACGATTCCAGAGCAACTTCCGCACAGCGACCACTGGCCGTTCGTCGCCTACGGCGTTCCCGCCTTCATGGTCGGCAGCGAGCGCAAGGGACGTGGACGCGGGTGGGGACACACCCACGCCGACACCATCGAAAAGCTGGAATCGCGGACGCTCCGCGAGCAGGCGATTCTCCTCACCGAACTCACTGTCGAACTCGCACGCGAGGACCGCAAAATTCCCCACGCCGACCCCGACGACATCGCTGCGGCGCTGGAAGATGAAGACCAGGCCGAGGGGATGAAAGTCACCGGCGACTGGCCGTTCTAACGACCACGACTGTTCTCCCTCGCGTCGTTCGGTTCGAACCACGAGGGCTTTTATTCGGGGCGGCGTAGCACGTGACGATGCGCAAGGGCCGTGCCGCAGGAGGGCGGCGATGAGACTCGCCGTTACCGGTGACGAGTCGGTCGTCGGGGCGATTCGAGCCACTGGTGCGACAGTGGTCGACCCCGACGAAGCGACGAGTAGCGATATCGTCGTCGCGGTCGGCGAGAAAGCGGTCGTCGACGCCACACTCGACTCGACCGGGCCGGTGCTTCCGGTCGATTGCGGCACGCCGTGGTCGGTCCCGCGTCGCCTCCTCGGCGACACCGTGGACTCGCTCCTCGCGGGAGACATTCGAGCGGTGGACCACCCGATACTCTCTGTCAGTGTTGACGGCGACCACGTCGGTCGAGCGCTGTTCGACGTCATGCTCGTCACCAGTGAGCCGGCGCGAATCTCGGAGTACGCGGTTTCCCACCGACGACGGGGTGCGGCAGTTCTGAACGGCCGCGACGAGAACGACACCGACGTGACGGCCGATGCGACTGCAGAAACAGCCGAGTGGCGAGTCGCCGACGAGTTCCGTGCCGACGGCGTTGTGGTCGCCTCACCGCTCGGGAGTAGCGGCTACGCCCGGGCTGCGGGTGGGTCCGTCGTCGGCGTCGGCGCGGGGCTCAGCGTCGTTCCTGTGTCGCCCTACGCGACCCGGACCGACTCGTGGGTGTTCGACCCGCCGCTTCGCCTCTCGGTCGAACGCGACGACGCCCCCGTCTCGCTCGTCGTCGACGACACGGTCGCCCGTCCCGTCGCCCCGCACGAATCAGTCGTCGTCGAAATCGTCGAAACAGCGTCGCTCCTCGTCGGCTAACTGAGCGCGTTCGAGGCGCTCGCTGCGCTCGCCTACGTATTCGAGTTTCTACTGGGACGTTACTCTCCTCTACTGGCACTTATCGGCAGATTCCGCGCAGTTGTCGCTGCGGGCTTCGAAGAGAAAACGACCGACGCGGAGCTTCAGATGACGGCGTTCCAGACGTCGGCGATGAGGAAGAAGAGGCTCTGGTACGCGGCGTACAGAAGCACGATTGCCGACGCCGTGAGGCCACCGTTCGGTCGGTCGAGCGAACGACCGTTCCGCGCTTCGACCTTGCGGGCTTCGAACTCGAAGAAGTCGGTGAGGAACATCCCGAGGACGAGGACGGTCAGCACCATCCCGCCGTGCGGTTCGAGGAGCAAGAAGAGAAACGACGTGACGACGAGCGCGCCGCTCGTCAGCGTGTGCGGCAGGTACCGCGAGAGCGCCTCTTCGCCACCTTCCTCCGCTTGTCGAACGTGTGCCTTGTGTCCGAGGAAGCGGGTCGCCAGGTTTGCCACCACGAGCGCGAGCGCGATGTGTGGCACAACCGGTTCGACCGCCGCCAACTGGTCGAGCGGGACGAGGAACTGTAGTGGTTGCATACAGGATTCTCAGAGCGAGACTCATTAGAGTTTTTCCAATCAGTCGCGGTTCACCGACGCGAGGGCAGCCGCTATCCTGGGGGCGTTCTTATGCTCCGAGAGAAGAAAGACGAAAAAGACGGCGTGGTTCTTACTGCGCGTTTTTCCGCTCTTCGAGTGCGTCCATCACCTGGCGACCGGCCGGGATGAGAACCCAGAACGTGAGCGTACCGAGCAGCGCGAACCAGAGGAACGCGTCCATCAGGGTGATGCCGATGAGGTTGAAGATTCCCTCTGTCGCCCCGGACTGCAGCGGCTCGATGAGCTGCTCCGTGCTCTCGAAACTGCTCGTCCGGTACCACGACGCAAGCACCATCCACGCGAGACCGGCCCCGGTCAGGATACCAAGCCCTTTGATGAATTCGTCAGCCATTGTTCGAATCTTCGCCGGAGTCCTCTTGAGACTTTCCCATTCCGCGAGCACGGAACCTGGTCCCGAGTGTGTAGACTACTGCCCCGAACGCGATACTCGTCAGTCCGATGACTGCGAAGACCGTACTGAGGATTCCGTCCGCGACGCCGACACCGATGGCCTGAAACAGACTCATTGTGAGCGACCGCAGCGCGCTCACTTGTAGCGTCGCTGCGTCGAGGAAGACAAAGCCGAGGACGACGGCGACGACGGCGATGAGTGTCGAGAAGACGGTTATCGTCTTGTAGAGGCGCATCGGAACGACGATATCGCGGCGACCACGACGGGACGCACCGCCGTCCGTGGCCTCGGTTCGACTGGTCGCGTCGCTATCTGTCATTGGTGACTCTACGAAGGGATAGTTGGTAGTGGTTCCGCTCTATTTCGGCGGACGAAGCCGGTAGTAGCGGCGGTTGAGGTCGAACATGTAGCCCTCACGCATCGTCTTGAGCACCGCGTAGGTGATGGTCCCGAAGACGATTGGGAGCAGGAACGTCAGGTCGAACAGCAGGTCGACGTTCATCGGCATGAGATTCTTGACTGCCAGCAGCGAGATGGTCATCGCGAAGACCACGCCAGAGATGCCGATTGCCGCCCAGAGCGGTTCTTCGACGGGACGCCGCGCGCTCCCCTTGTTGAGGAACGGAACGATGGCGATGAAGCCGACGACGACGCCGTTTGCGAGAACGCCGTAGGTACGGTCGGCCATGATTTTCTGCCCGCCGAGGATGGCGAGTTCGGGGTTCAGCGGGTTAAGCTTGAGCAGCCCGAACGACCAGTAGAGGTACCAGTCGGGCAGGATAATTGCCGGCGTCTGACTCGGATTCGCGGGCGCGCCGATGTGCGGTGGCATCGTCGCCGCGAGGAACAGAATCATTCCGACGAAGAACGACGCAATCGAGAGGTTCCGAACCGTCTCGTGCGGCCACGTCGGGAACGCCAATACGTCGCGCTCGACGTAGTCGGACTCCGTGCGGAGGTCCTGGTCTTCGCGCCGGGAGCGCTCGAAGTACTCGTACGTCAGTCGGGAAAGCCCCGTCTTTCGAGCCTTGCGCTCGCTCCACGTGGGCGTCTCGTTGTCCGGGGCGACGATGCCCCCGCCGTCCGTGCGAACTTCCTTGGGTTGGGATTCGTTGTCGCTCATTTCTATCACCTTAGTGCGGCTCCGCGATGCCCTGCACCCACACGATGCCGATGTGGATCGCGATGAGCGTCGTCACGACGAAGGGGAGCAGGAAGACGTGGAGGATGTACATGCGCTGGAGCGTCGCCTGACTCAGCGTGAAGCCGCCGAACAGGAGCTGTGCGACCCACTCACCAGCGAGCGGAACGGACAGCGACATTTCGACGCCAATCTGACCGGCCCAGAAGGCCAGCTGGTCCCACGGCAGGAGGTACCCGGTGTACCCAAACACCATAGTCAGACTGATCAGGACGATGCCGAGCAGCCAGTTCAGTTCGCGCGGTTCCTTGTACGCGCCCGTGAAGTAAACACGGAGCATGTGCAGGAACACCGCGGCGACCATGACCTGTGCCGCCCACCGGTGGACGGAACGGAGCATGAAGCCGAACTGGAGGTCGCGCATGATGAATTCGATACTGTTGTAGGCCGTCGTCGGGTCACCCGATGTCGCCGGGGAGTAGTAGAACCCGAGAAGCGCACCACTGATGGCTGCGACGACGTACGCGAGCGTCGAGAAGAGCCCGAGCGTGTACAGCGGGTACCAGTACCAGAACTTGTTGTCCAAGTTGTACTGCTCAGTGTGACTCTTGGGCATCTGGAGGTTGACTCTGTAGTAGAGCGTCTCCAGCAGCTCGAGATAGTCGACGATGCGAAGTCGCTTGTCGAGCCAGATGAGCGTGGTGAGGAAGGTGGCCTCGATTGGTGTGAGGTCCTTCTTCTTCATCCAGGCCTTGTGGTCGTGGTCGTCTTTGCGTTCGAGACTCATGGTTTATCGCTTGTAGTAGGGGTACACCGCGCGCTTGACCTGTTCCCACGCGCCGTCACCGAGCGTGTTCCCGTCGACGTCCTCCTCGCGGACGTAGAGGTCTTCCCATTTGCGACGCCGCTTCTTGACGATCATGACGTCTGGGAGGAACTCCTTGCGGTACAGTGCGAGGATGAACGCGAGGTCCACGAAGATGACGGCGAGGATGCCACCGAGGAACATGTTACCCGTGTCCGTCAGTCCCCACCCGGAGACGAACCCGTAGGTGAAGAGGAAGACGAACACGACCTCGATAATCGTCAACAGGACGATTGCGATGGCCGCCGCAGTGCTCTCGCGTGCCGGTTCGTATCGGTGTATATCGCCGTACGTGCTTCCTGTCGAAGACATTATTCGCCACCTCCAGTGTTACCCGTGTTGGGTGACTCGCCGTACTTCAGGATGTAGAACGTGTAGACGAGCGTGACGATGATTCCGAGGATGGTCGCCGAGCCGACCCAGTGTGCCTGAATCGGAACACCGAGTTCGTGAAGCTCCTTTCGTCCGCCACCGCCACCGACCTCGACGGTCGCAACGTCGCCGCCGACGGCGACTGCACCCTTCATGTTGAGTGCTTTGTGTGGCGCACAGAAGTACTTGGAGATGCCAGCGTCACCCTCTTCGAAGGTGTATTCGTAGGTCGTTCCGGCTTCACCGACTGCAGCGCCGGAGTCGAGTCCTGCGGGGCCTTCTTCCATCTTGACGTTGTGGCCACCGCCCTCGCCGGTCCATTCCCACGTCACTGTCGTTCCGGGGTCGANGCAGCGCCGGAGTCGAGTCCTGCGGGGCCTTCTTCCATCTTGACGTTGTGGCCACCGCCCTCGCCGGTCCATTCCCACGTCACTGTCGTTCCGGGGTCGATCCAGATGCCAGCCGGGGAGAACGCGAGTGCGCCACCGTTTCCGGAGGCACCAACCTCGATGGTGACTTCGCTTTGGCCACGGAGGTCTTCGTAGCCTCCGTCGATACCGTCGAGCCAACCACCGAAGTCGGGTTGCACCTGCGCACCACCGCCGCCGCCTTCCTCTGAAGCCGCAGCGGTCCCGGCGGCAGCGGTCGCGGCGGCTGTGGCACCGCCAGCCGTTCGGAGAAACTCCCGCCTTTTCATACAGCCGTTCGTCAGGATGCCTCGCGCTTAAACCCACCGACTATGCCGTCACGGAGGGTGATTCGAGGACGCGAAGAAGAGCGGTTACTGCCCCTCAGAATGAGGGGTATCGTTCGTCGGCGACTCGACGAGCGGCTCTATTTCGGTGTCGTCAAATTCGGGAAGGAACGCTGGGCGCTCACCTTCTTCGAGCCCGATGACACGGAGACGGTCGCGGTACTCTTCGGCCCGGAACCGGTCGGACAAGCGAGCGTTTGCGACGACGACGAAGAGGAAGATGCCGACGAGTAGGAAGCCGAAGCCAGCAATCGGCGCGGCGATTGTCTTCGGGCTTGGAAGCCACGGCCACGACGCGATGAGTGCGAGTCCGCCGAGTACCTGTCCAAATGCGACGATTTGGAGCATCTTGTTCCCGAAGTCGCCTGTGCCCTGTGCGACTTCGTCCGGGGCGGGGAGTGTGACGTTCTCCGGCGCACTGTTGACCTCGAAATCGTCCATCGAACAGAGTGCGACCGTCGGTTTCACGTCACGGAGGACGGTTCCCTCGCCTTCGACGCTTCCGTCCGGGTAGACAACCGCGTATCCTTCGTCTGAGTACGCGAGAATCCGCGGTTCGCCGTTTTCGGTGACGCGTTCGAGGACGGCGAACACCTCGCGAATCGCGACACGGTAGCGGAGCTCTTCTTCGACGCGGTCGAGTAACTCTTCGCCGACAATCCACGAGTCGGGGTCGAAGGCGGCTTCCCACTCCTCGGCGGACATCTCTGCCATATCGGCCGGGCCGAAGTTGTCGAAGTCGTATTTCGACTCGACCTCGCGGCGGAGCGCTTCGAGTTCGTCCTCGGACACCGCGTCGTCGACACCCGCCTCGGACGACTCGGGTCCCTCAGCCGGTGCGGAAGACGAATCTGCCATTACCCGGGGTAAGCCCTACGAACCTAAACGTGTTCCGACCCGTACGGGTCGCCATCGGCGTCAGGCCACCCGAATCGACTGTCAAAATTGGTCTAGCGCTCGAATGGGAATCACCGCATCGGTTCCTTTAGGCCGACCGGGTTCTAACGCCGGGCGATGGCAGACGAGACGACCTTCGCGACGCTTGCCGCGGTCACCGTCACGGCCAGTCTTCCATTCTACCTCTACGGAGCGTGGATTATGATAGACGCCGAGACGGTGTCGTGGGACGTGCTCGTCTACCACTTGAAAATCATCTTCCCGGGACTCATCTTGAACACCGTCCCCGTCGTGACGTGGATGCTTCCCCGACTCTTCGAGCAACTGAGCGGTCTGACTGCCCTCCACGCGATTCTCGGGTTACAGGCGTACGCGATGCTCGTGTTCGCGCTCACGGGTATCGTCCGTATCTTCCAAGTAAAGTGGAAAGCTGACCTATATCGCGACCCCGACCAGGACATCGCCCTCGACGACCTCCACGAGAACATGGGTGCGTGGCGCGGACGTCTCAGAGTCGGCGTCCTCGGTTACGTCATCTTCTGGTTTCTCGCGTGGATACTCGGTGTATACCGGTACGTGACGGGCTACATTCTGGTCTGACCCCGCCGGATTCTCCCGTCGGATTCTCCCGTGAAGTCACCACTGCTCAGCGCTGGCGAGGTCAACGCTGTGGTCGAGTTTTGACGACGGACAGATGTCTTCGAGAACGCAGTCGTCGCAGTCTGGGTTGCGGGCGTCGCAGACGGCGCGACCGTGGCTGATGAACAGGTGGGTGAACTGCTGCCAGTCCGACTCGGGGACGACCGGCATGAGGTCTTCTTCGATGCGTTCGGGGTACTCCTCTTCGGTGAGACCGAGTCGCCGCGAGAGTCGCTGGACGTGGGTGTCGACGACGATTCCCTCGACGATGTCGTGACCGTGTTGGAGGACGACGTTCGCGGTCTTACGGCCGACGCCCGCGAGGTCGGTCAGTTTGGACATCGTGTCCGGCACCTCGCCGTCGTGTTTCTCGACGATGTCGGTGCAGGCGCTTCGGATGTACTTCGCCTTGTTGTTGTAGTAGGTGATGGAGTTGATGTCCTCGGCCAACTCGTCTTGGTCGGCGTTGGCGTACTCTTCGGGGCCGTCGTACTTCTCGAACAACTCCGCGGTGACCTTGTTGACGCGCTCGTCGGTACACTGCGCGGAGAGCATGACGGCGATGAGGAGTTCGAGTCGATTCGAGTAGGAAAGCGAGATGGTGGTGTCCGGGTACTCCTCGTACAATCTGTCGAGGACTTCCTCGGCTTGCGCCTCGCGGGAGTCGAGTGGCGTGCCCATACCTGTGGGTGCAACCGATTCGATTTCAGTTGTTCGGGTTGAGGCGGATAGTCGGCGGCCCCAATCGGTTCTCATCGACTGAGAGCCATCGTATTCGAAGTTCTCGTTGCCGCTCGTCTGTACTAGTGAGGGAATACCCATGACAAACTCGACACAACCTCACACACAGGCGACACAGCACGCATCGGAGTCACGAGTCTTCTACGGCGTTGCTCGCCAGCGATTCGTCGCTGGCGCGCTGTTGTTCCTCTTCGGACTCATCGCACTCATGGGAATCATCACCGCTGAGGCGTTCTATCCCGGCTACAATGCCGGTGTACAGGAGATTAGCGACCTTGGAGCGACGAGACCACCGAACAGCGTCATCCTCCAGCCGTCTGCGTCGATTTTCAATACGACGATGATGGTCTCGGGCGTGCTCGTACTCGCGGCGACGTACTTTGTACACCAGGCATTCCGTGACCGCGTGGTTACCATCGCCCTCGGACTGCTCGGTCTCGGTGTCCTCGGCGTCGGTGTCTTCGACGGCAGCGAAGCCCCGATGCATGGGATGTTCGCACTGCTGACGTTCTTCTCTGGTGCGGTGTCGGCAGTCGTCGCGTTCCGCGTAATCGAGACACCGTTCAAGTATCTCTCTGCTGCAATCGGTGGATTCGTCCTCCTGCTCCTCGGGAGTCTCATCGTGCTGGGCCTGCTCGGCATCCCACACCCACTGGCGTTCCTCGGGATGGGTGGCGTCGAACGGTACGTCGCGTATCCGACGCTCCTCTGGACGCTCGGGTTCGGTGGCTATCTGATGGCTCCTGTCCCCGAGCAGGACGCGGTGTGACGTCGCTTTCGGGTTCCCGCACTTGCAGTTTCTCGCGCCGACGAAGACCAACGATTTATCATGGACGACCGCGACACCCCAACCATGTCTGCGATGGAACTCCCCGGTCGTCGTGAAGCGTGGCTGACCGCGGCAGCGACGCTCGGCGGGTACGGCCTCATCCTCGCCGGAATGTTCGTTGCCCTGTTCGTGCTCCCGTTCGTCGTCGTGACAGCCCTGTAGGTTGCCGCCGACGAACCCGTCGCTCGTCGGATGCGCCCACTGTTGGAACTCAGTGTCACGAGCCGGCTGAAAAGTCGATTGAGACGAAGGGTAAAATCCGGTTACGCGAACGCGCGTGAGATTTCTGCGCCGTCGTCTGCTTCCTTCTGAATCTTCTCCCAGGCAGAGACGAAGTCCTGCATGTAGATTTCCGTGCGGTCGTCGCGGATAGCGAACATCCCGGCTTCCGTACAGACAGCCTTGATGTCGGCACCGGAGGCGTTCTCGGCGAGTTCGGCGAGTTCCTCGAAGTCCACGTCGTCGGAGACGTTCATCTTCCGCGTGTGAATCTTGAAGATAATCTCGCGGCCGTCCTCGTTCGGCTTGGGAACCTCGATGAGGCGGTCGAACCGACCGGGGCGGAGGATAGCGGGGTCCAGCATGTCGAAGCGGTTGGTCGCTGCGATGATGCGGATGTTCCCGCGCTCGTCGAACCCGTCCATCTCCGCGAGGAGTTGCATCATGGTCCGCTGGACCTCGGCGTCGCCGGAGGTCTTCGAGTCGGTCCGCTTCGAAGCGATGGCGTCAATCTCGTCGATGAAGATGACTGCCGGTTCGTTCTCGCGGGCGACTTCGAACAGGTCGCGAACGAGCTTTGCACCTTCACCGATGAACTTGTGCACCAGTTCGGACCCGGCCATCTTGATGAACGAGGCGTTGGTCTGGTTCGCAACAGCCTTCGCGAGCATCGTCTTCCCGGTGCCCGGCGGCCCGTAGAGGAGGACGCCCGACGGTGGGTCGATGCCAACCTTCTCGAACATCTCGGGGCGGTCGAGCGGCATCTCGACCGTCTCGCGGACTTCTTCCATCTGGTCTTCGAGTCCGCCGATGTCCTCGTAGGTCACGTCGGGGCTGTGTTCGACTTGCATGACACGTGCCCGGACGTCTGTCTCTTTGTCGAGTCGCTTGACGATAGAAAGCGAGTTGTTCACCGCGACACGCGCGTCAGGTTCGAGCTTCTCGCGCATCTCGTCGGTCACTTCGGTGAGGGCCTCTTGGTTGTTACCGTGCTGCTTGATGATGACCCCCTCGTCCGTGATTTCCTGTACCGTCGCAACGAAGAGCGGCGACTGCTTGAGCTTCTTATTCTCGTGCGTCAGACGCTCGAGCTTCTGTTGATACTTGTTATTCTCGGCGTTCGCATCGAGAAGTTTGTCCCGCATCTCCTCGTTTTGCGATTCGAGAACCTCGAGCCGCTCTTGAAGGGCGGTGATCTTCTCCTGCTGCGACGCCGCGTCCTTATCGTAAGGAAGGTCGACGTCGTCCACAGTGTCGGTCATCACCCGGGGTAGGACGCAGGCTCATAAGAGGCTTCGGGTGTGTGTGGGCTTCGCCGCCTGTAGGCCTTCTCTGCGGGGGATAACGAGTCTGACGCGTGTCATACAAATTCCTGATAGTAATAAATCTGGATAGCAAATATTATCTAATAGCATTTCATCGTGTGTGGTACGATGAGCACCACCGAAGCAGTCGAACGCCAATCCGAACCTCACTCAGAAGACCGCTGGGATGCGGTTCGAGACATGCCCCCGAGCGCGAAATTGGTCGCGAAAATCCTCGATTACGAGGACACGCTCACCCAGAGCGAAATCGCCGAAGAGTCGCTGTTGCCGCCGCGCACCGTGCGGTACGCGCTTTCCCGCCTCGAAGAAGAAGGTGCTGTGGACTCCCGGTTTTCGTTCTCGGACGCGCGCAAGCGGCTCTACACCCTGCAACTTTAAATCAAAAGACGGGGCCACGTCGCCCCATGACTGACCACGCCACTGTCGGCCGCGCACTCCGAGAACTCGCCGACGGGGACGCTCCTTCTCGGCGTCGCCAACACGAAGCCGTCGTTGCCGCCGCGCGCGACGCGTTTTCCACGCTCGAACGCGCGGCCGATTTTCTCGACGATGGTGGTGAAGAGCGACTTCGCCGCGCCGTCGGAGCCGCAGCGCGGCAGGGTGACCACGACGTTGCGCGCGAGGGTCGAGCGTTACTGGACGCCCTCGACTCTCTGCGTTCGTCTCTCGACAGTTCCAGCTCCGTCTCCGAGAGACGCCCTGCTCAGTCCGGTCGCACAACGGTTTTCAGCGGCGGCGGCGAAGCAGCGGATAGATGACACGGGGGATACACACCGGCGACTGTCTCTTATACACATC
>NZ_AOLK01000013.1 GCF_000336755.1 Haloferax elongans ATCC BAA-1513
GCTGAGAGATGTGTATAAGAGACAGGCAGTCGTCCACGCGGGTGACCTCTATCACGACCGACGACCCGAACTCCCCGACTTACTCGGCACGCTCTCTGCACTGCGTCGGCTCGACGACGCAGGTATCCCGTTTCTCGCTATCGTCGGGAACCACGAATCCACGCGCGGTGGCCAGTGGCTCGACCTCTTCGAGCGTCTCGGGTTGGCGACCCGCCTGGGAGACGACCCGGCTCTCGTCGGCGACGTGGCGTTCTATGGACTCGACCACGTGCCGCGTTCCCGACGCGACGAACTGGACTACCAGTTCGAGCCACACGACGCGGCCCACACCGCTCTCGTCGGGCACGGACTCTTCACGCCCTTCGCGCACGCAGACTGGGAGACCGAGACGGTCCTCGAAGAGTCGAACGTCGAGTTCGACGCGGTCCTCCTCGGTGACAACCACGTCGCGGACGTGACGACCGTCGACGACACGTGGGTCACGTACTGTGGCTCGACCGAGCGCGCGAGCGCGAGCGAACGCGACCCGCGCGGGTACAACCTCGTCACCTTCGAGGACGACACCGTCGATATTCGCCATCGGACGCTCGAAACCCGTCCGTTCGCCTTCATCACTGTCGACCTCGCCGAAGGTGAGGGAATCGAACGCGTCCGCCAGCGCGTCCGCGAGTTCGACCTCGAAGACGCCGTCGCTATCGTGGAACTGACTGGTGACGGCGAGTCAGTGACGCCCGCCGCAGTCGAGACGTTCGCAGTCGAGCAGGGTGCGCTCGTCGCGCGCGTGACCGACCGCCGTGAGGTCGACACCGAAGCAGAGCAACTCGCGGATGTCTCCTTCGCCGACCCCGACGACGCGGTCAACGACCGACTCCGCGAAATGGGGCTGTCGAGCGCCGCCCTCGACGTCGACGAGACGGTTCGCGCGAGCAAGACGGCCGACTCGAACGTTCGTGACGAGGTTCGCGAGCGTGTCACCACGCTGCTTTCGGACGACCCGAATGCGCTGGTCGCCGCCGACGATGGCGGTGACGAGAGTGATGCAGGAGACACCGGTCAACCCGACGAAAGTGCTGACGAATCTGAGGGAGCCGGGGACGAGGGTGAATCTGAGGCAGTCGAGGACGAGGGTGAATCCGAGGCAGCCAAGGACGAACCCGGGTCGGACGAGGACGAACCAGAAACAGCCGAGACGGAGACCGAAGACGACTCGCCACCGGAACAACCGAAAGCCGCCCAAGATAGCTCGCTGGGTGATTTCGCATGAGATTCACGCACATCGCCCTCCAGAACTTCAAACCCTACGAGGACGCCGAACTCGACCTTCGCGACGGCGTCACGGTCATCCACGGCGTCAACGGGAGCGGGAAATCGTCCCTCCTCGAAGCGTGTTTCTTCGCGCTCTACGGGTCGAAGGCACTCGACGGGACGCTCGAAGACGTGGTGACGACCGGCGAAGACGACGCCGAAATCACACTGGAGTTCGTCCACGCGGGCGGCCAGTACCGAATCGACCGCCGGGTTCGCGTCTCGGGAGACCGCGCGACGACGGCCAAGTGTGTCCTCGAAGGTCCCGACGAGACTATCGAGGGTGCGCGCAACGTTCGCAAGGCCGTCGCGTCGCTCCTGCGAATGGACAACGAGGCGTTCGTCAACTGCGCGTACGTCCAGCAGGGCGAGGTCAACAAGCTCATCAACGCCACACCTGCCCAAAGGCAGGACATGATAGACGGCCTGCTGCAACTCGGCAAACTCGAAACCTATCGCGAACGCGCTGGCGACGCCCGGTTGGGAGTCGAAGACGTGTTGACGAGCAAGCGCAGCGTCCTCGAAGACGTCGAGTCGCAAATCGAGGCCAAGGAGGACGAGAACCTCCACAGCAGGCTCAACGCACTCGAATCAGAACTCTCCGAAGTAACGTCGAAAATCGAGCGTTACGAAGACCAGCGCGACAAGGCCCGGCAGACGCTCGAAGCGGCCCAGTCCACACTCGACGAACACGAGGAGAAACGCGAGCGACTGGCAGAGGTCGAATCGGCCATCGACGAACTCAAAGCGAAAATCGCAGACGACGAGACAACGCGCGACCGACTCACAGAGCGAATCCGCGAACTGGACGAGAATGTCGACGAACTCGACGACGACATCGAGGCGGCCGTCTCAAAAACCGACCTCGATGAGGCAAGCGACGACGCGCTCGCAGCAGCGCGAGAGACACTCGACGACCGCGAAGCCGAGATTCGCGAGGAACTGTCGGAGGCGCGGACCAAGGCGCAGGCACTCACGACGCAGGCCGACCGCCTCAAAGAGCGCGCGGAGGACCTCGAATCGCGCGCGAAGGAGAAGCGCGAGAGCGCCGAGGAGGACGAAGCGGCCGCGGGCGACGCGGCGGCCGACCTCGACGAACTCCGCGAGACGCAGGCAGACATCGAGTCGTCGCTGGCGTCCATCGACGAAACGTTCGAAGACGCGCCTGTCGACCGAGGGGACGCGGCCGACCTCCTCGCCGAGCGTCGGGACACGCTCTCGGAGACCCGCGAGTCGCTCGCCGAGACAGAGACTGAATTGAAGAATGCGCGCGAGCGACTGGCGGAGGCCCGCGAACTCCGCGATGCTGGCAAGTGTCCCGAGTGTGGGCAACCGGTCGACGGGTCGCCACACGTCGATGCTATCGCCGAGCGGGAGGCGGCGGTCGAGTCACTCGAAGCAAACTGCGAGTCGCTCGAATCGAAGGTCGAATCCTGCCGGTCGGCAGTCGAAGCAGCCAAACAACTGGAAGAAGCCGAGAGCCGCGCCGCATCGCTCGAAGACCGTCTCTCGCTCGCCGAAGAGCGAATCGCCGACCGCGAGGAAACGGTCGAATCGCGCCGCGACGCAGCCGAAACGAAGCGCGAGGAGGCTACGGAACTCGAAGCCGACGCCGAAGAGAAACGCGAGGCGGCCGCGACGCAGGCCGACCGCGCGGCGACGGTCAAAGAGACGGTCACAGCCCTCGAATCAGACCTCGAAGCACTCAGTGACCGCCGCGACGACCTCGACCGAGTCGAATCGCTGCTCGACGACCGCGAGGCGGCAATCGACGACCGGGACCGACTCCGAGAGAAGCGCGAGACGCTCGCCGAGGTCAACGACGAGCGACGCGAACACCTGCAGGACCGCCGCGACCGCCGTGCCGAACTTCGCGAGGCGGTCGACGAAGACGCGGTCGAAGACGCCCGCTCGCGCAAGCAGAAGGCCGAATCGTACATCGGCCAGGTCGAATCTGACGTGCTTCCCGACTTGCGCGAGAAGCGTGACGACCTCCAGAGCAAGATTGGCGGCGTGAAAGCCGACCTCGAACGCCTCTCGGAACTGCGTGAACGCCGCGAGGAACTCGCCGAGCGCGTCGATGCGCTCCAGTCTCTCCACGACGAGGTGACGGACCTCGAATCGACCTACGGCGACCTCCGGGCGGAACTCCGCCAGCGGAACGTCGAGATTCTCGAACGGATGCTCAACGAGACGTTCGACCTCGTCTACGGCAACGACGCCTACTCGCGCATCCGTCTCGACGGCGAGTATGGGCTTACGGTGTTCCAGAAGGACGGAACCGCACTCCAACCCGAGCAGCTATCGGGTGGCGAGCGGGCCCTGTTCAATCTCAGCCTCCGGTGTGCTATCTACCGGCTTCTCGCCGAGGGTATCGACGGGGCTGCACCCCTCCCGCCGCTCATTCTCGACGAACCGACCGTCTTCCTCGACGACGGTCACGTCTCGCGGCTCGTGGACCTCGTCGAGGAGATGCAGCGCCGCGGCGTCAAGCAGATTCTCATCGTCAGCCACGACGACGAACTCGTCGGCGCGGCGGACGACCTCGTGCGCGTCGAGAAGAATCCGACGACCAACCGGTCGTCGGTCGAACGGACCGACGCACCCGACCTCCAAAGCGCGCTGGCAGACGACTGAGAAGCAGCGATTTCCGTTCTTCAGCCTCGAAGCTGGTCGATGCCCTCGTGGGCAAGCGAGGTTGCCTCGTATCCGCGCTCGCCGTACACTCGCGTCTCTTCGATGAGTCCCGCGATTTTGAACTCGGTCAGGAGGCCGTGAAGGTCGCTCTCGCAGAGGTCGTAGGCGTCCATGAGTTCGACGACAGAGAGCGGACCGCGCTCGACGAGTTCGACGAGCAGACCGAGGCCCTGTTCGGTCGGGACGGCGACGAGCACCCGGCGGGCTGATTCGGGAACGGCGCGTGCGGCGGTTTCGAGTGGTGATTCACCGCCCGCGTCTTCGAGTTCGTCGTTCGGGAAGTGGCGCTCCTCACCGGTCTTCGGGTCGCGGACGCGACTGGCGTCGCTGGAGCGTTTGACGAGCAAGTACGTGCGGCCGTCAGGCCCGCGGACCGTGCGCATGGTCGGTCGAAAGCGTCGGCGACTGTTAGCGGTTGCGCTCGTCGGCGTCGTCGTTGGTGTCGTCGTTGGCGTCGTCGTCGCCGCTGCTTTTCTCACTGCTGTTGTTTCCCTCGCCGTCGTCACTGTCCTCATCGCTCGACCAGTCGTGTGCTTGGTACTCTCGGTAGAGAGAATAGACGCGGGTGAGCGCAAGCACGCCGAGGAGCGTCGCGCCGCCGCCGACGAGCGTCTCTCCTTGGAAGTAGATGAGCATCGGCCCGACTGTGATACCCGCGACACCCACGTTTGCGAGGATGACGCTGGCCCAGAACATCCGCGACTGCTCGGGGTTTATATCGGCGGTGAACTCGGGGTCGTCGTCGGAATCCGAATCCTCACCGGGGATGTCGACGCGCGGGACGTTCGGAAGGTCGACTTCGGGGTTCCCCCAGCGTTTTTCTGGGTCTCCCCAGCGTTTTTCTGGGTCTCCCCAGCGCTCCTCTGGGTCCCCCCAGCGAGCAACAGGGTCGATTTCGGGGGCGTCGTCCTCGTCGCGCCGCTCGTCGTCCGTCACGCTCTCACCGAGATACCGTGCCGAGAAAAAGGGACCGTTTCGAGGACCAATCAGGCGCAGTCGTCGAGGCTCATCGACCGAGTTGCCTCGACCCAAGCAAGTGGGTTCTCCGCATCGTAGAACACCACGCCTCCGTCGATATCGTAGGATTCGATCGTCTCGGCTCCTGTCGGACCACTAGGTCCAGTGCCGTCGATCGTGCCATCCCACCGTTCCGAAGTTGCGTGGTCGGTCATATCGCGTGTCAACGAATGTCACACATATATAAATGTCTTTCCGTAATTTGAATAACGAGTAGAGTGTACTCTGAGAGCTAGGGTCCACAGAAACACGAGGATTTTAATCGGCCCCGCCAAATCGATTGCCATGACGCAGACGGGTTTGGACGAATTCGGGGAAGACGACGCCGGGGGCGTCGGCGACACGCGGCCGGACGAAGAGGCCGCCATCGTCGCTGGCGACGCGGGACAGCACGTCTCCGGCGTTATCGACACGGACGAGGTACGATTCCCCGACCCCCAAGGGACGGTCGAGCTGGCTGTCACCCAGGTAGACTACACTATCGAGGGGAGCGGCCGAAACGAGTACCCCGTAATCCACATCTTCGGTCGGACGGCGGACGACGACGAGCCCGAACACGTTCGCGTCCTCGGGTTCGAACCGTATTTCTACGCGCCCACAGCGAGTCTCGATGACGAACTCCTGGATAAAGACGTCATCACGCGCACCGAAGATGGATACGAGAGTATTCGCGGTGAGGACCTGACGAGGATTCACACTCGGACCCCCCGCGACGTTGGGCAGATTCGCGACGAGTTCGACCACTACGAGGCGGACATTCTGTTCCCGAACCGCCTCCTCATCGACAAGGACATCAAAAGCGGTGTCCGCCTCCCGGACCGCCGCCTCGAGGACGGGTCGATTCAGGTCCCGCATCAGGAAGTCGAACCGGCAGCCGTCGAAGCGAACCTCCGAGTGAACACCTTCGACATCGAGGTGAACGACCGCAACGGCTTCCCCGAAGACGGCGAAGAGCCGATTATCTGTCTCACCAGTCACGACTCCTATCTTGACGAGTACATCGTCTGGCACGCCGTTGCCCCCGACGGCGAAGGGAAGCGCCCCGGGTCGCTTCCGAACTACGACTTCCTCAACGACGACTCCGAGGTCGAGGTTCGGACCTTCGACGACGAGGACGCCATGCTCGACGCGTTCCTCACGTACATCGAGGAAACCAATCCAGACATCCTCACCGGCTGGAACTTCGAGGACTTCGACGCGCCGTACTTCCTCGACAGGTTGGACGTACTGAATCCGACGAGCGACTACGACCTCGACCCGGACCGCATGTCGCGTCTCGGCGAAGTCTGGCGGAGCGGTTGGGGCGGCCCAGACATCAAAGGACGCGTCGTCTTCGACCTGCTCTATGCGTACAAGCGAACGCAGTTCACCGAACTCGAATCCTACCGACTCGACGCCGTTGGTGAACTCGAACTCGATGTTGGCAAGGAACGCTACTCCGGTGACATCGGCGACCTCTGGGAACAGGACCCAGAGCGCCTCTTGGAGTACAACCTTCGGGACGTGGAGCTGTGTGTCGAAATCGACCGCAAACAGGACATTGTCGCCTTCTGGGACGAGGTGCGAACCTTCGTCGGGTGTAAACTGGAAGACGCGCCGACGCCCGGCGACACGGTCGACATCTACGTCCTCCACAAGGTTCACGGCGAGTTCGCGCTCCCCTCGAAGGGCAAACAGGAGTCAGAAGACTACGAAGGTGGGGCCGTCTTCGACCCCATCACGGGCGTCAAAGAGAACGTGACGGTGCTGGACCTGAAGTCGCTGTACCCGATGTGTATGGTGACGGTCAACGCGTCGCCGGAGACGAAAGTCGACCCCGAAACATACGACGGGGAAACCTTCCACGCCCCCAACGGGACGCACTTCAGACAAGAGCCAGACGGCATGATTCGGGAGATGGTCGACGAACTCCTCGCAGAGCGCGAGGAGAAAAAGAGCCTCCGCAACGGTCACGACCCCGGAACGTCCGAGTACGAGCAGTTCGACCGGCAGCAGGCCGCAGTGAAGGTCATCATGAACTGCTTCACGCCGGACACCGACGTGCTCACGCCGGACGGCATCCGGAACATCCGCGACCTCGACGTCGGTGACGACGTGTACTCGCTCGACCCCGAGACGATGCGGATGGAGGTAAAACCGGTCGTCGAGACGCACGAGTACCCCGACTACCGGGGTGAGATGGTCGATATCCAGACGAGCAAGACCGACTTCAGCGTCACGCCGAACCACCGGATGTTGGTCCGAAAAGACGACAAGAACGGGGCATCGTGGGACGACTTCCGGTTCGTCGAGGCGGGCGACCTGAACGAGTCGTCGCACTACGAACTCCCACACGGATGGGAGGGACCCGACGGGACTCACCTCGATACGGTCGACTTCACGGAGCTCCTCGATGACGGCTACGAGGTGTGGGCCAAAAACGAGGTCCACGGGCATACCCTCGCTGCCGAGATTGGCTGGTACCCGGACAAAATGCAGAAACAGGGCGAGTCCGGCACAGGATACGTGTTCTCTGCCGAGGAATTCGAGGAACACAGAGAGTATCTCGACGAGGTCTGCTCGGAGTTCTACGTCCACAGCGAACGCGGCCGAAAGTGGATTCCGCGGTTCTACGACGCCAACGACTTCCTCGACCTGCTGGCGTGGTACATCACGGAAGGGTCGGTGTACACGTCTGAGGACAAGACGTTCGGCGAGAACGTCCGTGGCTCGTCGACGACGGTCAACATCGCGCAGGACGCCATCGCGGACGGTGGCGGACACGACGACCACACCGCCATCGGTGAACTCCTCGACCGAATGGGGTTCAACTACTACGTCGACGAGAAGGGATTCAAGTTCACGTCGAGAGCACTCGGTGGCTGGTTGGAGGACACCTGCGGTGGCAACAGTTTCGAGAAACACATTCCCGACCTCGTGTTCGACGCCAGCCACGAGCAAAAAGAGCGCTTCTTGGACACGCTGGTCGCCGGTGACGGCGACAGGCAGGTGAACAGTTGGCGCTACACGACATCTAGCGAGCGCCTTCGGGACGACGTCCTCAGGCTCTGTGCGCACCTCGGGAAGACGGCGAGCTACAACCACGATAGTGGGTCGTGGCGCATCTACTGCACCGAAGACGCGAAAAATAGCTTCCGAATGCACCGCTCGGGCGGACGGAGCGAGGCCGAAGACGGCGCGTACTGTGTGACTGTCGCCGACAACCATACCCTCCTGGCCGGGCGCAACGGGAAGTTCCAGTTCGTCGGCCAGTCGCTTTACGGCGTGCTGGGGTGGGACCGCTTCCGTTTGTACGACAAGGAGATGGGTGCCGCGGTGACGGCGACCGGGCGGAGCGTCATCGAACATACCGAATCGGCAGCGAACGACGCTGGCTACGAGGTTGCCTACGGCGATACAGACAGCGTCATGTTGGAAGTCGGGCACGTATCACCGGACGACGTCGACGGCGACGTCGAGGTCACAGACGAGATGCGCGAGGCCCACCCGGAGATGTCCGAAGCGGAACTCGAGTCGCTCGCGGCGACCATCTTGAAGGGTTACGAACTGGAAGAACAGATCAACGAGTCGTACGACGAGTTCGCGCTGGAACAGTTAGACGCCCACCACCACCGCTTCCAAATCGAGTTCGAGAAGCTCTACCGACGGTTCTTCCAAGCGGGCAAGAAGAAGCGCTACGCCGGGCACATCGTCTGGAAAGAGGGCAAAGACGTCGACGACATCGACATCACGGGCTTCGAGTACAAACGATCGGACATCGCACAGATTACGAAGGAAGTCCAGAAGGAAGTCATCGACATGATTGTCCACGGTGAGGACACCGAGGTCATCAAAGACTACCTCCACGATATCATCACAGACTTCCAGTCCGGGAACCTCCCGCTCGATGAGGTTGGTATCCCCGGCGGCATCGGGAAGAAACTCACGGCATATGAGACTCCCACCGCGCACGTGCGCGGGGCGCAGTACGCGAACGCATTCCTCGGTACCAACTTTGGCCGGGGCTCGAAGCCGAAGCGTCTCTATCTCAAGAAAGTCCACCCGTCGTGGTTCCGGAAGATGGAGAATCAAGAGGACTTCGACCCACAGCGAGACGACCGCTACCGAGCGTTCAAACGTGACCCAGACGTCATCTGTTTCGAGTACGCAGACCAGGTTCCAGACGAGTTCGAAGTCGACTGGGACACCATGCTCGACAAGACACTCGAAGGGCCAATCTCGCGTATCATCGAGGCGCTTGGGATGTCGTGGGACGAGGTCAAGAGCGGCCAAGAGCAGACTGGGCTCGGTAGTTTCGTCTAATCGCCGGTATCACGCGCTAAGTAACTGAATATGGTTTCCTTTGGACAGATGGCGTAGTATCCTTCGGTTCACCGAAACCCGAACACACGTCTCAAAACTCCTATTCTTCTTTCTACTTTTGAAAACAAATTTTCTATCTACAAAAGGTGGCGGGGGTAAATGCGCAAGCATTATGGCCGATACTCCCTACGCTTCCAATACGAGGCAACGAACCAACGATGGCAACTCTCGAGATCAAAAACCTCCACGCACGTGTCGCGGAGGACGATGGTGAGCAGATTCTGCGAGGCGTCGACCTTGAAGTTCGTTCCGGAGAGATCCACGCGCTTATGGGTCCCAACGGGTCCGGAAAGTCGACAACCTCCAAAGTAATCGCCGGACACCCGGCCTACGAGGTCACCGAAGGCGAAATCCTCCTCCACCTTGAGGAGGGCGACTTCGGCGGCATCGAGATTCCTGAAGACGCCCGCACGTGGAATCTTCTGGAACTGGAGCCGAACGAGCGCGCCGCGCTCGGTATCTTCCTCGGCTTCCAGTACCCCGCGGAAATCGAAGGCGTCACGATGACGAACTTCCTCCGAACCGCGCTCAACGCGAAAATCGACGAGCGCGAGGAACTCCTCTTCGGCGAGGACGAGGAAGAAGAAGACGAAGACGTCGGCTACGACACCTCCCCGATGGAGGGCAATGTCGACGAAGGCGAGATTGGCGTCGCCGAATTCCAGAAGCTTCTCAAAGAGAAGATGGAGCTGCTCGACATGGACGAGAAGTTCATGCAGCGGTACCTCAACGCCGGCTTCTCCGGCGGTGAGAAGAAGCAGAACGAAGTGCTTCAGGCCGCCATTCTCGAGCCTTCGATTGCTGTTCTCGACGAGATCGACTCCGGTCTCGACATCGACCGTCTGCAGGACGTATCGAAGGGGATCAACGCCCTCCGCGACGAGCAGGGCACCGGTATCCTCCAAATCACTCACTACCAGCGTATCCTCGAGTACGTCGAGCCCGACCACGTCCACATCATGCTGGACGGCAAGGTCGTCAAGAGCGGCGACGCGGGTCTCGCGTCCGAACTCGAAGACAAGGGCTACGACTGGGTCCGTGAGGAAGTCTACGAGACCGCGTAAACCATACACACCATGAGTTCCGAACAAGACCACCTCAAAGAGACTGACACCGAAGCTCGCTTCGAGTTCAAGAAGGAGCAGAAGGCCGCGTTCGCGGCCGAAAAGGGTCTCAACGAAGAGACCATCCGGGTCATCTCCGAAGACAAAGACGAACCCGAGTGGATGCTCGAGCGGCGTCTCCGCGCCCTCAAGCAGTTCCAGAAGATGCCGATGCCGACCGACTGGCCCGGCCAGCCCGACCTCTCTGAGGTCGACGTCGACCAGATCGTCCCGTACATCCGCCCCGACGTGGAAGTGCGCGGCGGTGTCGACGACTGGCGTGACCTGCCGGACGACATCAAGGACACCTTCGACAAACTCGGCATCCCGGAAGCAGAGAAGAACGCGCTCTCTGGCGTCGGCGCTCAGTACGAGTCCGAAGTCGTCTACCAGAACATGCAGGAGCGCTGGGAGGAGAAAGGCGTCGTCTTCATGAACATGGACCAGGCGGTCCAGGAGCACGAAGACATCGTCAAGGAGTACTTCATGACGAAGTGCGTCCCCCCGAGCGACAACAAGTTCGCCGCACTCCACGGTGCTATCTGGTCCGGCGGCTCGTTCGTCTACGTCCCCGAGGACACCACCGTCGACATGCCGGTGCAGGCGTACTTCCGCATGAACTCCGAAGGGATGGGCCAGTTCGAACACACCCTCATCGTCGCCGAGAAGGGCTCCGAAGTCCACTACATCGAGGGCTGTTCCGCACCCAAGTACTCCGCGTTCAACCTTCACTCCGGCGGCGTCGAAGTGTTCGTCGGCGAGGACGCACACGTGCAGTATTCGACCGTCCAGAACTGGTCGAAGAACACGTACAACCTCAACACCAAGCGCGCTATCGTCGAGAAGGGCGGCCGCATGGAGTGGATTTCGGGCTCGATGGGCTCGAAGGCCACCATGCTGTACCCCGCGTCCATCCTGAAGGGTCGCGGCGCGTCCGACAACCACATCACCATCGCCTTCGCGGGCGAGGGCCAGAACATCGACACTGGCGCGAAGGTCTACCACAACGCTCCCGAGACGAAGTCGACCATCGAGTCGAAGTCCATCTCGAAGGACGGTGGCCGGACCAACTACCGCGGTCTCGTCCACATCGCCAACGGCGCGAAGAACTCCTCGACCTCGGTCGAGTGTGACGCGCTGATGTTCGACAACGAGTCCACCTCGGACACGATGCCGTACATGGAGATCAACGAGTCCACGGTGGACGTCGCTCACGAGGCGACCGTCGGGAAAATCGGCGACGAGGACGTGTTCTACCTCCAGTCGCGCGGTCTCGACGACGACGACGCGAAGCAGATGATCGTCTCCGGGTTCATCGAACCCATCACGGAGGAACTGCCCATCGAGTACGCAGTCGAACTCAACCGACTGGTCGAACTCGAAATGGAGGGTAGCCTCGGATAACCAATGAGTGCGCAACTTCCCGCAAACCTGTCTGAAGAGACAGTACGAGAGATTTCGGACGCACGGGACGAGCCGGAGTGGCTCCTCGAGGCCCGCCTCGAAGCCCTCGACGCGCTCGACGAACTCGACCTGCCGGACGTCATCCAGACACCCGGCCGTCGCTGGACGAACCTCGAAGCTCTCGACTTCGAGTCGCTCGTCGACCCGCTGAACCAGTCCGACGAGACCGTTCGTGAGGCACCCGACGATGTCGTCGTCCTTCCGTTCACGGAAGCGCTCGACGAACACGGCGACCTCATCGAGGAGCGATTCGGCTCCGTCATCGACCTCGAAGAGAACTACCTGACGGCGCTGTCGGCTGCTCTCTTCACGACGGGGACGTTCGTCTACGTCCCCGAGGGCGTCGACGCGCAGGACGTGAAGGTTCGCGCCGAGATGAACTCTCGGTCGCTGTTCAGCCACACGCTCGTCGTCACCGAGGAGTCGTCGTCGGTCACCATCCTCGAGAGCATCGCCTCCGGCGAGGACGCCGACGAGGACCGATACTTCTCGAACCTCGTGGAAATCGACGCGGGCGAGAACTCCTACGTCCAGTACGGGTCGCTCCAGAACCTCGACGAGGAGACCTACACGTACACGCTCAAGCGCGGTGACGCAGACACCTACGCCACCATCAACTGGATCGAAGGCAACCTCGGCTCTCGACTCACCCGCAGCGACATCGAGACCGAACTCAACGGTGACGCCTCCGAGACGAAAATCGTCGGCGCGTTCTTCGGCCACGAAGACCAGCACTTCGACGTGAACGCTCGTGTCTGGCACCAGGCCGAGAACACGACCGCAGACCTCGTGACCCGCGGCGTCCTCGACGATGAGGCCCGTTCGGTCTACGAGGGTGTGCAGGACGTCGGCCGCGACGCATGGAGTACGAACTCCTACCAGCGTGAAAACACGCTGATGCTCTCGGACGAGTCCGAGGCAGACGCGTCGCCGAAGCTCATCATCCACAACCACGACACCGAAGCGTCGCACGCCGCGACGGTCGGGCAGGTGGACAAAGAGGATCTCTTCTACATGGTCTCTCGGTCCATCCCCGAACTGCAGGCTCGCAACATGCTCGTCGAAGGCTTCTTCGTTCCTGTCCTCGACGAAATCGAAGTCGACGAGTTCCGCGACGACCTCGAAGAACTCATCGCCGCGCGCTTGCAGTAAGCGCACCTCACCATCGACTTCTGCTTTCTTTTACGGCCGCCAGAGTCGGCCAGTGCAGCACAGAACGTGGAGGAGTTAAGTCAATCCCCCACAGATGCAGAGACATGAACGAGGTATCGCGCTCGAATCAGGGGTGTCTCGCGTGAGTGTGGGCTACCAAGTAACCTCGGACCACCAACTCGCGCGGTTGCTCCAGATTGGAATCGTCCTCGAAGAGGTCGTGGAGGCTCGCGCCTACCACCACCACGAGGAGATGGGCGACGACTCGCTCGACGAGGAGATTCGAGACCTGCTTTCGCACGCTGCCGAGGAGTCGAACGAACACCGAGAACGTCTCGAAGCGGTCATCGACCGACTCGACGTAGACAGCGTCCCCTTCGAAGAGATAGAGGCACTCGTCGAAGCGCAGTACGGCCAGACGAAACCCGAAGACTTCGACGGCGTCCTCTACGACCAACTCTGCAACGAGGAGACGGCGTACAAGTTCTACGACGACGTTATCGAGGCCATCGAGGCGAGTGATGCACAGTTTACCATCGACCGCGAAGAACTCCTCACGACGCTCAGAGAGCTTCGGGAGGAAGAGGCCGATGGCGTCGAAGAGGTGACGCGAATCATGGAAGGGCGCGAGTGAAACAATGAACACGGCAGACCAATACGTCAAAGCGATTTACCTGTTGCAGCAGATAGAAAACGGTCCTGCGGCGACGGGGACGCTCGCAGACAAGATGGACGTGAGCCCGGCGAGTGCCAACGAGATGATTGGCAAACTCGAATCCCGCGGCCTCGCGGAGCACGAGAAGTACAAAGGCGTCTCGCTGACCGACGAGGGAATCGTCCAGGCCCGCGACGCGCTCCAGACGTACTGCATCATCGAGCGGTTCCTCTCGAACGTCCTTGACGTCGAGGACTTCCGCGGGGAGGCCCGTGAACTGGAACCGGTCATCGACGACATGATTGCGGGTCGCCTCGACACCATCATCGACCGAAAGTCGGAGTGTCCAGACTGCTTCGACCCGGAGAGTGACGCCTGCGAGTTCCTCGACGTGTGCGACGCCGAGGCGGAAACCGAGACTGAAGCTGCAGACTGACGACTCTCGGAGCACTCCTGAGACCTTTCTGAGACACGCTTATCACTCTCGACCGCAAAGTGAAGGTGCAATGATGGTTGGTGGCTGCTTTACACGCCGGGTTTGAGCCCGCACTCCTAGCCACTTCCATCCTCGATTCTCGACCATGTCTACGCAAGAACACGGACAGATAGTGGTAACGCTTCCAGACGGTTCCGAACTCGAAGTCGACGCAGGCGCGACTGTCGAGGACATCGCCTTCGAAATCGGTCCCGGACTTGGCCGAGACACCGTCGCAGGCGTCGTCGACGGTGACCTCGCCGACAAGGCGACGCCACTCTACTCGGATGCGACGGTCGAAATCGTCACCGCCGCCAGCGACGAGTATCTCGATTGCCTGCGACACACCGCGGCCCACGTCTTCGGACAGGCACTCCAGCGACTGTATCCGGACGCAAAGCTCGCTATCGGCCCCCCGACGGACGACGGGTTCTATTACGATATCTACGGCGTCGAGATAGACCGCGACGACCTCGACGACATCGAAGCCGAGATGGCCGATATCGTCGCAGCCGACTACGAGATGGAGCGCGTTCTCGTCGACCGATCGGAGGCCCTCGACCGGTACGAGGAGAACCGATTCAAGCGCGAGATTCTCCAGAACGAAGCCGCCGGTGAAGACCCGGTTTCGTTCTACCGGCAGGACGATTGGGTCGATCTCTGTCAGGGTCCCCACGTCGAATCGACGGGAGAGATTGGTGCGTTCGCGTTGCTCGACATCTCAGCTGCGTACTGGCGTGGCGACGAGGACAACGAACAACTCACCCGCGTCTACGGGACGGCCTTCGAATCCGAGTCCGAACTGGAGGACTTCCTCGAACGCCGTCGGGAAGCCGAAGAGCGCGACCACCGGAAAATCGGTCGCGAGATGGACCTCTTTTCGGTCCGCGACTACTCACCGGGGTGTGTCCACTACCACCCCAACGGGATGGCGATTCGCCGCGAACTGGAGGAGTACATTCGCGAGAAGAACGAGGAACTCGGGTATCAGGAAGTGTGGACGCCCGAACTCAACAAAGCCGAGTTGTGGAAGCCGACGGGCCACTACGACGCGTTCAAAGAAGAAGGAGAGATGTTCGCATGGGACCAAGACGACACTGAATACGGCCTGAAGCCGATGAACTGCGCGAACCACGCCCACATCTACGGCAACGAGCGCCACTCCTATCGCGACCTTCCGCTCAAGTACTCTGAGTTCGGGACGGTCTACCGAAACGAGCAATCCGGGGAATTGTCTGGGCTACTCCGAGTTCGTGGCCTCACGCAGGACGACGGCCACGCATTCGTTCGCCCGGACCAAATTGAAGCCGAGATTCGCCAGACGGTGCGGGTAATCGAGGAGATTTACGAACAGTTCGACCTCGAAGTGCTCTACAAACTGGAGACGAAAGGCGACGACGCGATTGGCAGCGACGAAATCTGGGAGACGGCGACGAGTTCGCTTCGAAACGCCCTCGAACACGAGGGCATCGAATACGACGTCGAAGCGGGTGAGGCCGCGTTCTACGGGCCGAAGATTGGACTCGACGTTCGCGACGCCCTCGGCCGCGAGTGGACGATTGGAACGGTTCAGGTCGACTTCAACATCCCGAGACGACTGGATCTCGTCTACGTCGGGAAGGACAACGAAGAACACAGACCGGTGGCTATCCACCGCGCCTTACTCGGAAGCTTCGAGCGCTTCATGGGCGTCCTCATCGAGCACTTCAAGGGCAACTTCCCGTTGTGGCTCGCGCCCGAGCAAGTCCGCGTCTTGCCGATATCGAAGGCACACCACGAGTACGCACACGAGGTCGCCGAGGAACTGTCCGACTTCCGTGTCGAGGTCGAAGACCGCGATTGGACGATTGGCCGGAAGATTGCCGAGGCGCACGAAGACCGCGTCCCCTACATGCTCATCGTCGGCGACGACGAGGCGGAGTCGGGGACGGTGTCGGTCCGCGACCGTCAGGAGCGCGAGAAGAACGACGTGCCCGTCGCCGTCTTCCGTGACCACATCGAAGCCGAACGAGCCGAGAAACGAACCGAGGTGGACTTCCTCGGATAACTAAACACCCGAACTGGGGTGTGGGTACTATGCACCCTCTTCGTCGAGGTCACTGCCGATACCGCGGGCGAGCGCGAGGAGGAAGTGCATCCCACGCTGGACGTCCGGGTCGCGCAGTGACCGAACCATGCCGAGAGTTCCGGTTTGCTTCGGCGGTTCGCTTCCGGCGTCACCCATCCCGCGCAGCATCGTCTGGATGGCGTGGACTGTATCCGGGTCGCTCGCGGTGTCGGCGACTTCGCCGAGCGAGCTACCCGTCTTGGCCAGTGTCGCCACCATTTCGTCGTCCAACGCGGCGGTGAGCAGCGTGACTGCGTCGGCAATCTGGGCGAGTTCGTCCAGCGTGCCGGTCTGTTCGAGTCGGACGAGTGTCTGGAGTGCGCTCTCCAAATCCTCGGCGTTCTCCCCCACCGACGATGCGAGTGAAGCCGTCTCGCGGGTGGCCAAGCTGTCGGCCGATTCGAGGAGGAGCGAGGACGTACCGGCGAGCCTCGTCACCATCTCGTCGTCCATCGCGCCGGTGGCCAGTTGGGTCGTATCGAGGAGTTCGTTCACGAGACCAACTCGTTCGACGAACGCGACGACCTCCTCCGGGTGTTCTGCGATTGCGGCTTCGAGGGCTTCTCTCGGAGCAGTCTCCTGATTTTGTCCGTTCGTGGTCGTGCTTGAATCACTCATCGAATCACCTCAGATGAGCCCCCGAGCGGTGAGCCAGTACGATTCGTTGTACGCGAGTTTGCTCCAGTGGAGCAGTTTCGACGGTTCACGGACTGCAGGCTCGTCTCCGTAGGCGAACTCGACGAACGTGGCTTCGTCCATCCCGCTTTCGATGAAGCAGATGGTCTTGCCGTCGTAGGTCGCCGTGGGAACGAGCCCGCGGACGCGACTCGCGAGTCGGTCGGCGACTGTCCCGGCCGCGTAGTGGGCGACACTCCCGGCCTTGGAAGTCGGCAGGTCGGCAACATCGCCGATGGCGTACACGTCCTCGGCGTTGGCGGCTTCGAGGGTGTGTTTGTCGACTGCGACCCAGCCGTCGTCGCCGAGTCCCGCGTCGGTTACGAGGTCGCTTCCTGCATGCGGTGGGATACCGACGAGGAGGTCGTAGTCGAGTTCAGTGCCTTCCATCGTCTCGACGACCTTCGCGTCGGGGTCGATTTCCTCGGCGTTGAAGAACGTCTCTAGGTTGATGTCGCGTTCTTCGAAGAGGTCGGTCGCCCAATCGGCAATCGACTGGATACCGTGAGCGCGCTGGATGGGGTAGGTGTACGTGATGTCGACGTCGTCGCGGAGGCCGCGCTCGCGGAACCACGCGTCGGCCATGAGGACGAACTCGACCGGTGCGGCGGGGCACATGTGCGGCACGCCGATAACCGAGAGGACGAGGTGTCCCTCAGTGAAGTCCGCGAGCGCGTCGCGGAGGCGTTCGGCACCGTTGGGGCCGTAGAAGTGGTGTCCGCCTTCTTTCAGCCCCGGAACCTCGTCGGGGACGAGATTCGCCCCCGTCGCGAGCACGAGGTAGTCGTAGTCGAGTCCGCGGTCGGCGGCGTCCAGTGTCAGGTGTTTGTTCTCGGTGTCGATGCCGCTAACGCGGTCGACCACGAGGTCGACGCGCCGAGTGTCGACTAAGTCTGTCAGTGGGCGATGCGCCTCTGCGAGCGTCTTCTTGCCGAAGGCGACGTAGAGGAACGCCGGTTTGTACGTCTGTTCCGGCGTGTCGTTGACGAGCGTCACCTCGACGTCGCCAGCGTCGATTTCTGCGGCGAGGTCGTCGGTGAGGCGGTTGGTGAGGACGGTGCCACCCGTGCCGCCGCCGACGATTACGATTCGTTTTGTCATGGTGTTGTGAGTGAAGTGGGTGTAGTTCGGCCGGGAGGCCGGGCGACGCGGGTGTCTGGGTCGACCCAAGCGTTACTTCGTGGTCTCGATGAAGACGGACCAGTAGCCCTCGTCTTCGTGTTCGACGACGTCGAGCGTCTCGTGGCCGGCTTTGGCGACCCATTCGGGCACGTCGTGGCTGGACGACGTATCGGTCGTCATGAGTTCGACGACGGTGCCGGGGTCGACTTTCTTGACTTTGCCGATGAGGTCCATGAGCGGACCGGGGCAGGTCGCACCGCGGGAGTCGATTGTTACGTCGGGAGTGATTGATTCGGTCATTGTCTTGGTGTGGTTGTGTGGGTTGTTCGAACAGCAGTACGCACCGGTCGGTGGCTGTGGACACCCTCCTCAGACGAATATCACCTGCTTGTCTTGGGCGTGGGTCAGGAACCCCGAGACGCCGAGTACGTCGTCGAAGACCTCGTGGTAGTCGTCGAGGGACTTCCCGAGCATGTCCATCGACAGTTCACAGGCGTAGACGTGCAGCGGGCCGATTTCCTTCGCTTGCGCGATGCTCTCGAAGAACATCGGCATATCAACGTCTTCGGCGGCCATCATCGCGCGGCCGACCTCGCCGACTTCGTAGTCCATCGACGCCATGCGTTCGTTGTCGAACGCTTCGAGACCACCCATGGTCGCGAAGATGTCGACTGGGACCTCAGACGCGGCGGCGATAGCCGCGATGTTACCAACTGCTTGGAGCCGTTCGAGTCGTGCGGATTCGAGGACGATTGCATAGCCAGTCATGTTGCTCACAGATAATGAGAGGTTCCGAGCGACCATATTATTGCACAGATGTTCCAAGATTGTGGGAAACGAGTAGGTGGTTAAGAGGCCTTCGAGCGAGCATTCCTTCTGTGAGGTGCTGGGTACCGTGTATGACCTTCTTCGTCGCAATCCAGTCACGTCCGGCGAATATGAGACCGAACCGCACGACTCGAAAAGTAAGCTTATTGTGCCGTCACCTCGCTACCTCAAAATGCGAAGTTCCGCAGTCGGACGCGGAGCATGCGAACGACGTGAGCGAAGTCCCATGGTGTAGTGGCCAATCATAGCGGCCTTTGGAGCCGCTGACGGCGGTTCGAATCCGCCTGGGACTATTTTTGCGAACGAAGTGAGAACGAATAGCCGACAGTGGATTCGACACCCAGAGAACGAGTAACGCGAGTTCTCGCGGTTCGAATCCGCCTGGGTCTACTCAAACTTCTTACATAGTCCAACGCTCTGAGAGGGCAGTCTGCGCACCTGGTTCTGGCTATTCCCAAACAGAGGTGTCAGCCTGATGGCCGTGTCTCGTAGTCCTGGCTGCGGCTGTTTCAGAGTACGATTCAGAATGTTTCTCGTGTTCTCTCAATACAAATCCTGTGCTACTCTGTCGTACCGAATAACGCACGCCGAATCAAGTCGTCGAATCGTTCGAGGACAACCGCGAGACCAACTCCGACGAGCAGCCCATCGACGACGATGGCGAGGCGTTCGTGCCGTAGAGTTGGGACCTGAGTCGGCACGTCGTCGAGCAGTTCTGAGAAAGTTGCTCAGTGATGATTAATCTACGCGCCCACTGACTGACGAGACAGTCGCGTTTCTGGTTCCTTCGTTTTCTCGACCCGATAGACCCGTGATTCGGGAATGTACTGGTAGGTTCTCTGAGTCCCGTTCTCGACTTAACCTTCCTCAACCAACACTTTCTCCCACGACAGTCTTCGTCGTACTCAATGTTTCTTCTTTCTTCGACTGTCACGTCGTTTTTGCCACTATGTGTTTCGTATTCGATTAGTGCCGCAGTATACAACTGTGCTTCTGGTTGATGTATGGGGAAAATGTACCTTTGAGTCTGTAATGGTCGAAGAGCGTTCTGATTGGACATCATGGATTCTCTCTTGTGATGTGTATGAGTACTCACCTAGTCGGCGATATTCGACTCGCACGGGTTGGGTGAAATTAGATGAGACAACTCTTCGGGAGGTCTTTGACTCACTCCCAGAGGGAACCGTGACAAGAGACCAATTAGGAATGGGGGGAGTTCACAGAGATACGACTCAACTAATGCGGTTTTACGCTGAATCCTTTCCTTCCGAATGTGACGTTATAGAGTTGAGCAACGGGTCAACCTCTCCCGAGAAATTTAGCTCGTTGACATCGTAACCTCCCTAGCTGTAGTATACGATACTGTCGGCAACCCCCTGCGGTCAGGAACTGACGGTGGTGTGTCTTGTTCGCTGAAATCGGACAAGTGCGGGACTGTGGTGACACCTGTGACAAAATTATAATTGGGAATCACATAGAATATGTATGATTTCACGTAGATCTCAACACATCCTAGCAGAACATATCACAAAGTAGAACCGCTCAATGATACAAATTAGAACTCGGTATAGATAGTTAAAGAAGAATCTTCAATATATTAATTTAATATTGGCGTTTCACAGTCCTTGCAGAACTCTTTCTTTCCAGTTTTCTCACAATCAACATTACAGGCACCATGTACAAAGTATGTACAGACTACTCCTCCCCCAAAATTCCCAGCTCCAATAAGTATGCACAATGTTTGTGGTGCCAACCCTTTTACTCCAGTACACAGATCTTTGTTATCACAAATCACATCGTATGCTCCCTCACAAACCTTACAATTTATTTCTGGGTCACACCCAATACAGCTGGTTCCGACATCAGACCGAGTTTTCACACCCGATGTAGTTGTGTCTGTATTTTTCTTTGGTGTCTGAACCTTTACTTCTTCATTTTTCACAGAGAAATGGTACCTACCACTGAACTCATCCATATCCGGAACTAGATTAGCAACTGCAGTGGATTTTCCTTTAGATATTTGGACAACAATAACCGAGCTATCCAATGTTTTTCTGTCGCTGTTTCTCTCCGGTTTAAATCCACTCTCATTTATGTCGAATTGAACAATCTTTGCTTTATTTTTAGTATTGGTGGCGGATATCGTATTTTGGATTTCTAATTCGTCTTCAAAATATTCACCCACTTTTGATTTGATTTCATTGTACTCCTGAGAGTTTTTTTGCCTTCTTCGTCAGCTTTTGATGCTTTTCACCAGTGACCTCTTTAATATTCGATTCTTCTATCTTTTTTGCAGTAGCTTGAACTGGTGAAATTGAGAGTGCTAGTCCACCAATGCCACTAGCACTAATCGCTTTGAGGGCTTTACGCCGAGTAATGTCAGATTTTCCTCGCATACATGTTTGCAATCTGATGGCTTCCAGATATATCTATTGGTCTACAAGACTAAACTGTATTCATGAATACATGGTTGTGTGAATATTATATGGGAAAATTTCTGGTGCATTCAACGCCAATATATTCTCCAGTAGAATCATTATCTTAGACTTCATATTGAAAATGATGAATCAAAAACAGGTGGCCCGATACTTGTTTCTAATCTATGTTGGTGTATTCTTGATAATCTCAGTGTTTGACTTAGACGAATCTTCGCCAGAGTTGTACAATCTAAATGTTCTAAACATCATATTGCTACTTGTTCTGGTCATATTGGTTTATTTCTATTCATATCTGCGATACGTTCAGTCGTGATGAGATAAGTGTTGCCACAGCCACAAGTGTCGGTGCGCTCCAAAGAAATCGTGCGCGTCCCGCGGCCCGACAGCCGCGGAGTCGTGTCTGTCTACGAGACAGAAAGCGTGATTTCCAGGCGTTCATCGCCCAAACCACCTCCGTTCTTCTCGATGGACAAACCCTGCCCCCACACTGCAGGCACTTGCTTCTGTGAGGTCTGAACAAGTCGTAAGTACAATCCTCCTGCCAGCCACGCAGATGTTCACATCAGTCACCCCAGCATCTCCTTCCTTTGCCTCCTGCAGCTCTTGGAACTCCGCCTGCGAGCCGCCCTTGTCGGGGTGGCGTTCCTGCAGCAACTCGCGATACGCACCACGAACGACGTAGTCCGGTGCGTCGGGAGCGACGCTCAGCACTTCGTGAGGTTCACACCCGGCGTCTGCGACGACGACGGTCTCTTCCTCATCTGCAGGGAGAAGTCGCACCGTCTCGAACGTCGATGACGAGGTCGAAAACAATATTCCCTCATAGCATCCCCCAACGAACAATTTTTACTCCCTCACAATGACAAACAGATAAGGTGTCTTTCCGTCACCCGCTTACGGCACTCCGCCACTACGGCTATCTGCTCCATTACGGGCTCGTCCGCAAGAACTACGAGTACCGACTGGTCGCACCGAAAAAGCGGGTTGGACAGACGAAATTCCGCAGTTACGAACTGTACAACCGCCACGGAAGCGACGTGCTTCTCAAGGCGCTTTTACTCAACCTCGACCGCAGTGACGTCGTCGTCGACGTCGGTGCCAACACCGGGACGTACTCGCTCGCGGCGGCGGCGAACGCCCCCTCGGCCGAAGTCGTCGCAGTCGAACCGAACCCGGAGGTCGCGGACCAACTCCGGGCGAACGTCGAGGCCAATCCGTTCGACGACCGTATCCGGGTGTTGGAGTGCGGACTCGGTCATACCGACGGGACGCGGGAGTTCCACCTCTCGAACTACGACGAGTTGGGGTCGTTCTCGTCGGCCCACGCGAGCGCGTGGGAAGCGCAGGTCGTCGAGACGACGCCGGTTCCCATGCGGAGTCTCGACTCGCTAGTCGAATCCGACGCAGTCCCGCCACCGGACCACCTGAAGATTGACGTCGAAGGGTTCGGGGTGAACGTCCTCCGTGGGGCGAGGCGCGTGCTGCGCACGTACCGGCCGATTGTGTACTTCGAACTGCACGACTCGCGCGGTGGTCACGACGAGTCAGTCGCGAAGAATCTCCTCCGCGAGGCCGGGTACGAACTCATTCCCGTCCGAGAAGGATGGGTTGGTGAGCCGACAGCCAAGACCACGACGCCGAAGTCGGCGTGAGCGTGGCTGGACTCAATCCTTCTGCGTGCGTCCGTATTCACGCCCGATAGAATGCGTCCGCGCCGTGGTCGTCGTACCATGCAAACGCGAAGAGTCGTCGCGCAGGGACGCGGTCGAGTGAGCGGCCGTCCTCGGAAACTCCGGTTGCCCCGTCCCAGTGCGTTCCGTCGGCGCTGAAACGCCGCCCGTCGCCGACTGGGTCGAACGAGTCGAACGAGTAACCCAGGGTGGTGAAGGCGTGGATACCGGCGTCGGTGGCGAAGACAACGACACGGTCGTCGCCGACGTCCAGTGAGACGACGCCACCAGCCGATTCGACAGTGTCAGCAGTGACGCCGACAGCCTCGCCATCGCGTTCGAGACCGAGCACGACATCCTTGGGGTCGATACTGTCGAGTCCATCGGCATCCCACTCGCGGCCGCCGGTCCCCCGGTGCGCACCGAGGCCGAAGCCATCCATCTCGAAGTAGCGCTCGTACGGTTCGAGGTCGTAGTCGATTGGTTCGGGGTCGTCGCCCTCGCCAGCGGCCTCGCTTTTCCCACCCGGCGGTGCCATGACGCGCCCGTCCGGGTTCGATTCCTCGAAGGCGTCCCACGTCGTCACGGCGGCGGGCAGGACAGTCAGCGACGCCCCCTGCAACTCTCCGGCGAGACACTCGCCGAGCGACTGCTTCCACTCCGAGTCGGTTTCGCGGTCGTACATCACGAGGTCGTCGTCCGCAAGCTTTCCCGAGACACCGAATTCGAGCGTCTGGCCGTCGACGCGGCGGTCGTACACGACGGCGCTGCCGCAGAGTGGACACCACGTGACGGCGACTGGGACACCGGCAACGACGTCGTTGACGATTTCGTGGTAGTGGAGGTAGCGAATCGGGTACGCACGGGCAGTGCCCTCGATATCGACCACGATGACCTCGTCGTCACTGGGACCATCGTACGACGGGACGAACTGCGGGTCGTCCACACTCGGAATCGCATCCTTCGGAATGACCTGCCGAACGTTCATCGAAGTACGAATTCGACGCGCTCGTGTGAAGAGCCCTGTGTCGTGCGCCCAGTGAGCACGACCGTCCCAATTTCACCCGTGGAGGGGACGTGGGTACCAGCACAGGCGGTTCGGTCGAATGGGTCATCTTCGTCGCCGATTTCGACGATTCTGACCTCTCGAATCGACTCGGGAAGCAGGTGCAGACGGGTTCGCTCGGGGTCGAGCGTCGCCTCGGCTTCGTCGCGGTCGAGGGTGTACCACCGGACGGGGAGGTCAGCGTCGACCAACTCGTTCAATCGCGACTCGATGTGGTCGAGGTCCGCATCGTCGAATCGTTCGTATGCACAGTCGAGGTGCGCGTGGTCGGTGTACAGTTGGTTACCGGTCGTCTCGGCGTCGTACTCGTCGAGCAGAACCGCCGAGAGGAGGTGCTGGGCCGTGTGGTAGCGCATATGCGCCCGGCGGCGCTCGGCGTCGATATCCCCCGCCATGGTCGCTCCCGGCTCGGGTGCGTCGCCGTCGCCGCCCGCGACGACGTGCTCGATTCGGTCGCGTTTCTGGACGTCGACGACGGTCCACTCCTGTTCGGCTGTCGAGAGGGTTCCCGTGTCGTGGGGTTGCCCACCACCAGTTGGATAGAAGTACGTCTGGTCGAGGACGACGCGGTCGGTCCCGCGAACCGCTTCGACAGTGGCGTCGAACGTGAGGCGGTCGGCGTCGTCGAGATAGCGTGCGTCGGTCACAGGCGAAGCAGGTGTCGAACGGAGTTAGGTGTGACTCCGGGCGATGAGGACTGCGGTGGCCTGGCGGTGAGAGTCACGGTGGTTGAGCGGTGAGTGTCACAGTGAACGGGTGGCGAGGGTCGCGGTGGGCGTTTCGACTGGCCTGTATTTCTCGGATTCGAGAGTGTTACACTGTGACAGTGGCAACCGTGAGACGCGCCGAGTTCGGTCGATGTCGGCGATTCGGGAACTCAGGGTGTCGTAACGCCTAAGAGTAAAACGGTCCTCATTCGGTATAATGAGAATACATACGAGCCCTCTCCCACGGAGGTGTCACCGTGGGCGTTGAGATAAAAGAGTCGTCCGTCTCTGATACGGAATTCGCTGAGATGAAGCGATTCGTCTCGGACTATCTCGCCGCCAGCGTCGAGAACGAAGACGACGGCGGTCGGATGCGATGGTACCCGTGGCACTCCGCGGAGTACCGGTTCAACCATATCTTGAACGTCGTCGGCCTCGCTGCCGATATCGCGAGACACGAGGGTGCAGACGTCGACGTGGTCAAAGTTGCGGCGCTCTTCCACGACATCTCCAAACTCGAAGCCGAACAGGAAGTCCACGCCGAGGAAGGTGCTCGCGTCGCACGCGAGTATCTCGAAACCCACGGCGACTACCCGGCGTCGTTCGTCGACCAGGTGTGTCAAATTATCGCTGACCACTCCTATCAGGGGTCGCTCATGGACGTCTCGCTGGAGATGCGGTGTCTCATCGAGGCGGACATCCTCGACAAAATCGGTGCCAACGGGACTGCGTTGATGCTCCTGCGGATGGGCTACGAGGCGCGGACCCACATGGACGCCGCGGAGATGGTCGAACGCGTCTTCCAGCGTGGCCACGACGCGTCGCACCGAATCGTCACCGAACGCGGCCAGAGCCTCGCACACCAGCGCCTCAAGCGCGTCAAATGGTTCCGCGAGTGGTTAGAAGACGAGGTTCCGCAGATGGACCACGAAGACGGTCTGCTCTAAACGCGACCGCGCCCCGTCTCAGAACTCACCGCTGTTTGTAGTCGCAACCTCGTCTCAGAGCGTATCGAGAATCGAGAGCACGCGCGCTTCGGCGTCGCGTCCGGGGTCGTGTTCAGAGCCGTCTCGGTCACTATCGCGGTGTGACTCGACGGAACGACGCATCGCTTCTTCGACCGGCGTCGACTCCCACCCGAGACTGGCGAGTTTGTTCGTCGCGAGGACGTGTGGGTACTCTCGGTAGAGGATGAAGTCTGTGGGGTCGAGACCGCCTGCGGCGAGTTCGCGCTCGCCCGCGTGGACGACTTCGACGTCCGTCCCAGCCACGTCGGCGATGACTTCGACCATCTCTTCGAGCGTCACGAGCTGTCTGTCGCCGACGTTGTACGCCTCGCCCGCCTCGCCTTCTTCGGCGATGACGCGCATCGCGCTCGCCACGTCTTCGACGTAGGCGCGGTGCCAGACGTTCGTGCCGTCGCCGGGAACGACGACGCGGTCGTAGTTCAGCACGCGGTCAATCCAGTAGTCGAGGCGCTCGGTGTAGTCGTGCGGGCCGTAGACGATACACGGCCGAATCGACATCGCGTTGATGCCGCGAGATGCGGCCTCGAAGACGACGCGGTCGCCTTCGGCCTTGCGGGGGCCGTAGCTTTCCGGCGAGTCGTCGCTTGCTTGCTCGTCGGTGCAGTCACAGAGTGGCGTGACGCCCTCGCGCTTCGGAATCGCTTCGCGGCCGTAGGCTGCCCCACTTGAGATGTAGACGTAGGCGTCCACGTCGGCGAAGATGTCCACCGCCGAAGCGACCTCGCTGGGGTTGTATGCCACGCAGTCGAAGACGGCGTCGGGTTCGACCGTCAGCTTCGCCGTCCGGAGGGCCTCGTCGTCGGCCCGGTCGCCCTGCATGTGCTGGACGCGCGGGTTGTCGGCGAAGGGGTTGTCGTGATTTCCACGGTTGAAGATGGTCACGTCGTAGCCGTGGTCGAGGAGGTCCGAGACGAGATGGCGGCCGATGAATCGAGTGCCGCCGATGACGAGTGCAGTATCCATGTCTGGGTCGAAGGCGTGCGGCGTGAAAAACGTGAGAGAACCGGCGGCGGATTCCGCAGCGTCTCACGTGCCGAACTGGAGGGGTTACTCCACGCGTTCGAGCACCACGCCGTCTTCGAACCCGCCGCGCTCGGCGGCTTTCTCGGCCGCCAGTGTCTCGACGGTCTCCCAGTCTTCGCCGCGACGGTCGAGAATCGCATCTACGACGGCGAACACGTCTGCGAGTTCTTCGACGCGTCCCGATTCGGCGAACTCCTCAGCTTCTTCGACCAGTTTCGCGCGGAGTCTGCGGTCGAGCTCGTCGCCTTCGACAGCGTGGGTGATGGGTGTCTCCCCCGATTCGCGGATTATCGCGGGGATGTCGTCGCGGACGAGCTTGTCGTATTCACGGGCCATACCAGTGGCTCTCGGTCAGTGTCAAAAAATCTGGAGGAGTCGTCCGCGCGAGCGACTCAGTCGTCGCTCGTCGTCGCTGCGCCGACCTTCTCTGCAGGCACATCGACGACTGCGCCCGCACTCTCGGGGAGTTCGGAGCGCACGTCCTGCCGGGCGTCTTCTTCGATGACCGCCGCGTAGGCGTCGGGCATCACCTTCACGAAGTCGCCGAGGGCGGCGTCCCAGTCGTCGAGGAGTTCCGCCGCGCGGTCGGAGTCGGTGTATGCGAGGTGGTTCTCGACGAGGCGGGTGAGCATCGCTTCGTCGGACTCGTCGAGGTCGTCTTCGAGCGTCACCATGCCGGTGTTCGCCTTCGCGGCGAACTCGTCGTCGGGGTCGTAGACGTACGCGACACCGCCGGACATGCCTGCGGCGAAGTTGCGGCCCGTCTCACCGAGGACGGCGACGACGCCGCCGGTCATGTACTCACAGCCGTGGTCGCCGACGCCTTCTACGACGGCCTTGACACCGGAGTTGCGGACGGCGAAGCGCTCGCCCGCGACACCGTTGACGTAGGTCTCTCCCTGCGTCGCTCCGTAGAGTGCGACGTTGCCGATGAGGATGTTCTCGGCGGCGTCGTAGTTGGCCTCGGCGGGCGTCTGGACGACCACGCGGCCGCCCGAGAGCCCCTTCCCGACGTAGTCGTTCGAGGCGCCGGTGAGGCGCATCGTGACGCCCTTCGCGAGGAAGCCGCCGAACGTCTGCCCGGCGACGCCGGAGAACTCACACCGGATGGTGTCGTCCGGCAGGCCCTCGCCGCCGTGTTCGTTCGAGATGCGGTTCGAGAGCATCGCGCCGACAGCGCGGTCTTCGTTCGAGAGGTCGCGGCGGATGACGACGGGTTCGCCGTCGTCGATGGCCGCGCTCGCCTCGTCGATGAGTTTGTGGTCGATGTGGGTGTCCACGTCCGCGTGCGTCTGGTCTTCGGTCTTCCGACGCGCGCCGGAGTCGGGTTCCGCGAGGACGGCCGAGAGGTCGAGGTGCTTGGCCTTCTCGTGGTCGGTCTCGCGCTGGCGGAGGACCGACGGGCGGCCAATCATCTCGTCCAGCGTGCGGAAGCCGAGTTCGGCCATGATTTCGCGCAGTTCCTGCGCGATGAACGTCATGTAGTTGATAACGTGGTCGGGCTGGCCGGGGAAGCGGCGGCGCAGGTTCTCGTCCTGCGTGGCGACGCCGACCGGACAGGTGTTCTCGTGGCACTGGCGGGCCATGACACAGCCCGAGGTGACGAGCGAGGCGGTCCCGAAGACGTACTCCTCAGCGCCGAGGAGCGCGGCCACAGCAACGTCGCGGCCGGTCTTCATCCCGCCGTCGGCGGAGACGCGGATGCGGGAGCGCAGGCCGGTCGCACGGAGCATCTGGTTGGCTTCGGCGAGGCCGAGTTCCCACGGAAGGCCCGCGTTCTTGATGGAAGTCTTCGGCGACGCGCCGGTCCCGCCGTCGTGGCCGGAGATGTGGACCACGTCGGCCTTGGCCTTCGAGACACCGGCCGCGATGGTGCCGATGCCCGCCTCAGAGACGAGCTTCACGTTGATGTCGGCGTCGGGGTTCGCGGACTTCAGGTCGAAGATGAGCTGTTTGAGGTCTTCGATGGAGTAGATGTCGTGCAGCGGCGGGGGCGAGATGAGGCCGACGCCCGGCGTCGCATAGCGGACGTGGGCAATCATCTCGTTTACCTTCTTTCCGGGGAGGTGGCCGCCCTCGCCGGGCTTCGAGCCTTGGGCCATCTTGATTTGAATCTCGCCGGCCGACGAGAGGTACTCGGAGGTGACGCCGAAGCGTCCCGAGGCGACCTGCTTGACGTTGCACTCCTTTTCGGTGCCGAAGCGTTCTGGCGGCTCGCCGCCCTCGCCGGAGTTGGACTTGCCGCCGATGCGGTTCATGGCGATGGAGTTGTTTTCGTGCGCTTCGGGCGAGAGGCTGCCGAGCGACATCGCGGCCGTCGAGAAGCGCTTCACGATGGACTCGACGGATTCGACCTCGTCGATGTCCACGGGTTCGCGGTCGGGGTCGAATTCGAGGAGACCGCGAAGCGTCTGGAGTTGCTCCGATTGGTCGTTGACGAGTTCGGCGAACTCCTGGTACTTCTCGTAGTCGCCAGCGCGGACGGCCTGCTGGAGCGTGCCGACGGTCTGGGGGTTCCAGCCGTGGTGGAAGCCACCGGACCGGTTCTCGAACTCACCTTGCCGGTCGAGTTCGGGGTCGGCACCGAACGCGGCGGCGTGGCGCGTCAGCAGGTCGGACTCGATTTCGTCGAGCCCGATGCCCTCGGTGCGAATCTCGGTGCCCTCGAAGTACTCGGCGACGAAGTCGGAGTCGAGACCGACCGCCTCGAAGATTTGGGCACCGCGGTAGCTCTCGACCGTCGAGATGCCCATCTTGGCCATCGTCTTGAGGAGGCCGTCTTCGAGCGCGTGAACGTACGACTCGATTGCTTCTGCCGGGTCTGCGCCGTCGGGTCCGGCGACGACGTCTTCGATAGTCTGGTAGGCGAGGTAGGGGTTCACCGCGCCCGCGCCGTAGCCGACGAGGGTCGCGAGGTGGTGGACCTCACGGGGGTCGCCGGATTCGACGACGAGACCAGCGTGGTTGCGCAGGCCGTTGCGGACGAGGCTGTGGTGGACCGCGCCCGTTGCGAGGAGACTCGGAATCGCCACACGCTCCGCGCCGACGTTGCGGTCCGAGAGGACGACGATGTCCGCGCCGTCTTCGATGACTGCCTTGGCCTCGTCGCGGACGGCTTCGATAGCCTCGCGGAGGTCGGTCCCCTTCTCGTAGGTGATGTCCACGACGGCGCTCTGCATGTCGTCGTCGAGGTCTTTGATGGCCGCCGTCTGCGCGTCCATGAGGACGGGCGAGTCGAGGACGAGTTGGCGAGCGTGCTCGGGAGATTCGTCGAGCAGGTTGCGCTGGTTTCCGAGGCGGGCTTCGAGGCTCGTCACCAACTTCTCGCGGATGTAGTCGATAGGCGGGTTCGACACCTGCGCGAAGAGTTGCTTGAAGTAGGTAAAGAGCGGGCGGTTGAGGTCAGACAGCACCGAAAGCGGCGTGTCGTCGCCCATCGACCCGACGGGGTCCTTCCCGTCGCGGGCCATCGGCTCTATCATGTGGTTCAGTTGGTCGTGGGTGTAGCCGAACGACGCCTGTGCTGCGCGCAGGCTCTCGACTTCGCCGCGGGAGGTTGGGTCGTCGTCCTCGGCGATGTCGTCAAGGTGGCGTTGCTGTTCGCGCACCCACTCGCCGTACTTCTCGTCGGTGAGCTCGTCGAACACTTCGGCGTCGGGGATGACGCGGCCTTCCTCGGGGTCGGCCATGAAAATCTCGCCCGGGCGGAGACGGCCGCGCGACTCGATTTCCGCGGGGTCGGTGTCGAGTGCGCCGACTTCGCTGGCTACGATGAGGCGACCGTCGGTGGTCACTTCGTAGCGACACGGGCGGAGTCCGTTGCGGTCGAGGACGGCCGCGATACGGTCGCCGTCAGTGGCCGCCACGAGCGCGGGGCCGTCCCACGGTTCGACCAGCGAGGCGTGGAAGTCGTACCAGTCGCGGCGCTCGTCGCTCATCGCGTCGTCGTTGCGGTACGCTTCGGGGATGAGCATCCTGAGGACGTGCGGGAGGTCGCGGCCGCCTTTGAGCAGGAGTTCGACCGCGTTGTCGACGCTCGCGGTGTCGGATTGGTCGGCCTTGGTGATTGGCCGGAGCGTGTCGAGGTCCGCGCCGAAGTCCTCATGTTCGAGGTCGGTCTCGCGGGCGCGCATCCAGTTGACGTTGCCGCGGATGGTGTTTATCTCGCCGTTGTGGATGACCTGGCGGTACGGGTGGGCGAGATGCCACGCGCCGAGCGTGTTGGTCGAGAAGCGCGCGTGTACGAGCACGAGTTCCGAGACCATGCGCTCGTCAGAGAGGTCAGGGTAGTAGTTCGGGAGTTGCTCGGCGGTGAGAAGTCCCTTGTAGACGATGGTCTTGCGGTCGAGCGAGCAGACGTAGAAACGCCCCGCGCCGGGGAGCGTGAGGTTCGCGACTGCCTTCTCGGCGGCGCGGCGACCGACGTAGAGCGCGCGGTCGAACTCGTCGGTGTCGAAGTCGTCCGCAGCCGACGCGTCTTCGTCGGGTTCGACGAAGACCTGCCAGACATCGGGTTCGGACTCAAGTGCGGTCGCGCCGAGGCCGGAGTTGTCGGTCGGCACGTCGCGCCAGTGGAAGACAGAGAGGCCGTGCTCCGCGAGTGCGTCTTCGAAGACGGCCGCGACGCGCTCTCGGACTTCGTCGTCGGTCGGCATGAACACGGAGCCGACAGCGTACGTCTCGGGGAGGTCATGTTCGACGATTGTCTCGAAGAATTCGTCTGGGCGCTGGAGCAAGATGCCCGCGCCGTCGCCGGTGTTTTCTTCGGCACCAGTGGTGCCGCGGTGTTCGAGGTTCTCCAGTAGTTCGATACCGTCCGAGACGACGCGGTGCGAAGCGCCGTTTTCGAGGTCTACGACGGCCCCAACGCCGCAGTTCGACCGCTCGTCGGTCGGGTCGGCCAACCCGCTTCGAGCGGAGGGTGCGTCTATGTGTGGCTTGGTCATACCTCCAAAAATTCACTACCAACATAAGCCCCTTTTCCTGAAACCATAAGGGTGTTTCAATACCATATAAGGATGTAATGAGTGTTGGAATGTACACTAATCATAATTCGACAGCCGACGAAATATATAAAAGACCGTGTAGAACTCTTCTACAGGTTGTTTAGTAGGATTTAGCGAAATATGCAGTTTCGTCTGCGGTCTCGCCACAGACGGCGCAGTCTTCGCCGTCGTGAATCTCCGCGTCTTCGTCGTTCAGGGGAACCATCACGATTTCCGCGGCGATTTGGTCTTTAATCTCCTCTTCGCAGGACTCGTCGCCACACCACGGGGCCTTGACGTAGCCGCCGTGCTGGCCGATGGTGCCGAGAATCTCGTTGCGCGAACTGGCCTCGCGGACGTTCGATTCGAGGTTCTCCTCTGCGGCGGCGTAGAGCTTGGCGTAGACTTCGTCGAACTGCTCTTGGACGCCCTCTGCGATGTTCTCGCGGTCGAGTTCGACCGTCTCGCCGTCGGGACGGTGGACCACGGTGACGACTTCGTCGTCGACCTCGTTCGGGCCGATTTCGAAGCGGACGGGAACGCCCTTGAGTTCCCACTCGTTGAACTTGAAGCCCGGATTGCGCTCGTCGCGGTCGTCGAGTTCGACGCGGACGCCGGCGTCTTCGAGTTCGTCTGCGATGCCCTCGGCGTAGTCGAGGACCTTCTCTTGGGTGTCTGCCTGCCAGATAGGGACGATGACGACCTGCTCGGGTGCGATAGTCGGCGGGAGAACGAGACCCTGGTCGTCGGAGTGAGTCATGATGAGTGCGCCGAGCGAGCGCCACGAGAGACCCCACGAGGTCGTGTGGGCGGGCTGTTCGTCCTCGGCTTCGTCAGTGTAGGTGATGTCGAACGCTTCGGCGAAGGAGGTCCCGAGGTAGTGGGAGGTCCCGGCCTGCACGGATTTGCCGTCGGGCATGAGCGCCTCGACGGTCGTGGTCGTGTCGGCACCGGGGAACTTGTCGTGGTCGGGCTTCGCGCCGCGGAGCACCGGAATCGCAAGCGCGTCTTCGTAGAGAGACTGGTACTGCGAGAGGCGGGTCATCGTCTCGTCCCACGCGTCGTCGCGGGTCTCGTGGGCCGTGTGGCCTTCCTGCCAGAGGAACTCCTTCGTACGGAAGAACGGCTTTGTCTCGGTCGCTTCCCAGCGAATGACCGAGGCCCACTGGTTCACGCGAAGCGGGAGGTCACGGTGGCTGCGGACCCACTGCGCCATGTACGGCGCGATGATAGACTCGGACGTCGGTCGGACTGCGAGGCGCTCTTCGAGTTCCTCGTGGCCGCCGTGGGTGACCCACGCGACTTCGGGGTCGAAGCCCTCGACGATGTCCTTCTCGCGTTCGAGATAACTCTCCGGAATGAGAAGCGGGAAATACGCGTTCTGGACGCCGGTCTTCTTGAACTCGCTGTCGAGGAAGTTCTGGACGGACTCCCAGAGCGCGTACCCGCGCGGGCGAGTGACGATGAAGCCGCTCATGCCCTCCGGACCGTAGTTCGCGAGTCCCGATTTTCGGACGACCTCCGCGTACCACTCACCGGTGTTGTACTCCTTCGACTTGGTTATCCCAAGTTCCTGCTCGTCGCTCATTGTCCTCCGATAGCCGCAGCGCGCCCTTAAACGCCCCGAAGGGGGCGGCGACTCGTCTCTGTACTCAGTTACGAGTCAGGATATGTCTGGATGAACACCAGTCCACTCCGATTGTCGCTCGTTGCGACGGACGCATAGTTACATATCGTGAGCTATCGTACCTCCGGATTGGTGGTGGCATGTTAGCAACAGACACAACGTGGAGTAGTGAGCGCCCCCGTGGAGGCAGTGGGTCGGTCCGGGTCGAACTCTGGGTTCCGTGTGGCAAGCGGGGAGAGTTCGAGGCAGTCATCGACCGACTGGAGGACGCCGAACGACGTGGCGTGATAGATGGCTTCTCCGTCGAGGGGTGGGACCGGCACGTGGACCTGTCGGGTCAACTGTCTCCCCGCGAAAAGACGGTCAGAGAACGGCTGACGTCGTTTGCGCGGTGGGCCGTCCTCAACGGTGAACAGCTCCCGGGCTTGGGCGAGCCAGTCGTCAAGGGCGTCGGTCGAATGGGACCAGAACGACTGACGAGGCGCGCGCCGCGCGCCGTCCTCGCCGAGTACGAAGATGGCGTCCTCGCGCGCGTCACCGCGTGCGAAGAGTGTGTCGGCGCACTCCGAGACCGCGTGTGCGACCTCGACGACGAGTTCGACCGGACGCACCCCGTCGAACCAGTCACTGTCGAGTCGTAACCGGCTCGGGAGTTCGGTCTCAGTCTTCTCTCCGTCGTCCGAAGCTCGAATCTCTCTCCTTACAGTCGACTCTCGAATGGGCTGTCGCCTTCCTGCCACGACCACCCAGGGAGTTGCGTCTGAAATCCGGCCGCGAGTGCGGCGTCTAAGTCGTCTTCCCCAGCGACTCCGTCCGTGTGGACGGCGACATCTGCGAAGTGAAAGGTCGCCTCCGCGAGCAACCCGAGGGGGTCGCCGCCGGCGATAGTGGCCGCCAGTCGTCGGCCGAGAACCTCGTCGACGACGAACCCGGGGTAATCGTCTTCTACATCGAGAGTCCGAAGGATGCGTACGTAGGCGGCGACGTTGACGGCTACGTCGCCGCGGGCGAACACGTCGTCGACGGCTGCGAGATACGCGGCTTCGTCGACGACACCGACGTCAGTGTCGAACAAATCGCCGAGTTTGTCGCGCGTCTCGTTGATGAGCGGAACGATGACGCCTGCTCGGTCACGCACCCACTGATGTTCGTCTGCGACGGCCGCTGGAGTGAGTTCCATATCCGCTGATTGGGGCCGATGTGCTTCGATTTTGCGAAGGGTTTTATACTGACGATGTGGTAGGGTCGCATAAGCGGGTTTTCCCTGCCTCTTCCCGCAGTCGAGATACCACCGTATTCAGTTCACTATGCTCTCTCCGCAGTTGCCCGAGACTGGCACCACCACGTGTGGAGAGTCTCGCGGCCGCGCTCCTGAGGCAGCGGTTCCCGAAGTCCGCCGGCGCTGGACCGGGCGGATTGCTCGTAACTATGAGCTCAGTAGATAAACAACTCGAAAATCTGAAAGCAGAGATTACGAACGAACTCCCACGCGACATTTCGGTTTCCGACGTGAAGTACGAGGGTCCTGAACTCGTCGTCTACACGCGTGACCCCAAGCGATTCGCCAAGAACGGTGATCTCATCCGAAAACTGGCGAGCAAACTCCGAAAACGCATCACGGTTCGCCCGGACCCCGACGTGTTGTCGGACCCGCGCGAGGCCGAACCCAAGATTCTCAACGTCATCCCCGAAGAAGCGGGCGTCACCGACCTCGACTTCCACGCTGACACGGGCGAAGTCGTCATCGAAGCCGAAAAGCCCGGGATGGTCATCGGCCGACACGGCTCGACGCTCCGAGAGATTACACAGCAAGTCGGCTGGACACCCGAAGTCGTCCGCACTCCTCCTATCGAATCTTCGACTGTCTCGAACGTCCGCAACTTCCTGAAACAAGAACGCGAAGACCGCCGCCGTATTCTCGAACGCACTGGACGACAGATTCACCGCGAGCAACTGTCGGACGACGAATGGGTGCGCATCACGACGCTCGGTTGCTGTCGTGAGGTCGGTCGCGCGTCGTTCATCGTCTCGACGCCCGAGACGCGAATTCTCGTCGACTGCGGTGACAAGCCCGGGTCCTGTCTCTTATACACATCTCTG
>NZ_AOLK01000014.1 GCF_000336755.1 Haloferax elongans ATCC BAA-1513
TTCCGCTTCTGTTCAAGTACGGCTACGACGGCCCCATCTACACGACCGAACCGACGCGCGACCTGATGGGCCTCCTGACGCTCGACTACCTCGATGTCGCGTCCAAGGAAGGCCGCACCCCGCCGTACGAGTCCGAGATGGTCCGCGAGGCCATCAAGCACACCATCCCGCTGGAATACGGCGACGTGACCGACATCGCGCCCGACGTGAAGCTCACGTTCCACAACGCGGGCCACATTCTCGGCTCGGCGGTCACGCACTTCCACATCGGCGACGGCCTCTACAACGTCGCATTCTCCGGCGACATCCACTACGAGGACACGCGCCTGTTCAACGGTGCCGTCAACGACTTCCCGCGCGTCGAGACACTTGTCCTCGAATCGACCTACGGCGGTCGCAACGACTACCAGACCGACCAGCAAGACTCCGAGCAAAAGCTCATCGACGTCATCAACGAGACGTACGAACGCGGCGGGAAGGTCGTCATCCCGGCGTTCGCAGTCGGTCGGTCACAGGAGATTATGCTCGTCCTCGAAGAGGCGATGCGCTCCGGGAAGATTCCGAGCATGCCCGTCCACCTCGACGGGATGATTTGGGAGGCGACGGCCATCCACACGACCTACCCCGAGTACCTCCGTGATGACCTCCGCGACCGCATCTTCCACGAGGACGAAAACCCGTTCCTCGCCGAGGAGTTCAACCACATCGACGGCGGCGAAGAAGAGCGTCAGGACGTCGCCGACGGCGACCAGGCGATTATCCTCTCGACCTCCGGTATGGTCACCGGTGGCCCCATCATGTCGTGGCTTCGCCACGTCGGTCCGGACCCGGACTCGCGTCTCGTCTTCGTCGGCTACCAGGCACAGGGGACCCTCGGCCGCCGTATCCAGAACGGCTGGGACGAGATTCCCGTCAACGACGGCGACGGCCGCGGGCGCTCTGACACTCTCAAGCTCAAGATGGACGTCGAGACGGTCGACGGGTTCTCCGGTCACGCCGACCGTCAGGGCCTCGAAAACTTCGTCAAGACGATGAACCCACGCCCCGAGAAGGTGCTGTGTGTCCACGGCGACGAGCGCTCCGTACAGGACCTCTCGTCGGCGCTCTACCACAACTACAACATGCGGACGTTCGCGCCGAAGAACCTCGAAACGTTCCGGTTCAAGTAACGGCGCGTCGCCTCAGAGAGCACGTTTCTCGCCCTCCGGTATCTCTGTTGGTCGCGTCTCGCCAGCGGCGACTGTTCGAGTAAGATTCATGAGTACACTCTCACGAGTGAACCTATGCGTCTCGCACTCATCGCGCACGACGAGAAGAAGCCGGACCTCATCAAGTTCGCCCAAGACCGGAAGGCGGACCTCGAACAGTTCGAACTGATGGCGACCGGAACGACCGGACAGCGACTCATCGACGCCACCGGACTCGACATCGAGCGCAAGCAGTCGGGGCCGCTCGGCGGCGACATGCAAATCGGTTCTGAGATTGCCAGCGAGACTTGCGACGGCGTTATCTTCCTTCGGGACCCGCTGACGGCCCAACCACACGAACCCGATATTACGGCGCTTCTGCGCATCTGCGACGTTCACGGCACGCCACTGGCGACCAACCTCGCCAGCGCGGACGCGGTCCTCGACGAACTGCTCGACCAGCTCTCTGACGAGTCGTAGCCACGTATCAGCAGTGATAATTGTCGCGGAATCTTAAGTAAGCGCTCGCGGTAGTGGTGTGTATGCACACTGCGTTTCGCCTCTTGGTGGTGGTGGTGCTGGTACTCACCGTGGCGTCCGCCCCCGCCGCGGCCGCGAACGCGACGTCTCCATGCTTCCCCGGTGAGGGACACCAATTCGACATCGGTGACGAGGGCAGCACTATCGACCTCGTGGTCTTTCTCTCCATCGTCGAGAATCTCGGCGGCCCCGGTGGCTTCGGCCTCGAAGCGGCCGGTGGCATCGGTGACCAGCAGATTATCCAACTTCGTGCTGGTGTCGTCTTCGATGGAGTCGGTCCACTGACGGACTTCCTCTCGAACCCGTTTTCTCGCTTTAGCGTCGTCTACGACTTCTCGCTCGACTTCCCGATGTTCTCGGGGTCGGGCATCGATTCGAGCTACGAAGACGACGGGTCGCCGGTGGAGGGCGTGAACACGACGAAGTGTTAGTCGTCCGCGGACGCGGGGTCGGTCACCGCGCCTGTCGAGACGTCTACACCGACCATATCACACACGTCGGCCATCGGACAGGCTTCCGGGCCATCCAGACACGCGGGCTTGCGCGCCGTACAGTACTCACGACCGAATTGAATCATCGCAGTGTGTCCGAAGCCGCACGCTTCGCCGGGGACGTCGCGTTCGAGTCGTTCGCGGACGCCCTCGTGGTCTGCATCTGCGGGAGCGAGGCCGATGCGACGCGAGATACGGTGGACGTGGGTATCGACCGGAAAGACACCGTCGCGCCCGCCCGCGAACAATAAGACACAGTCGGCTGTCTTCGGCCCGACGCCTTTCATCTCCAAGAGTCGCTCGCGGACGGTTTCGGGGTCGGCCTCGCGGATGTACGTGTCGAAGTCGGCTTCGCTTCCGAAGTCCGCCAGCACCGCTTCGGCGACGCCGATGATGAGTTTCGATTTCTGGTTGTACAACCCCGCGGAGCGAATCGCCTCGACGAGAGCCTCGCGGTCGGCGGCCGCGAGCGACTCAGCGAGGTCACCTCCGCCAAAGCGTTCCATCAGCCTGTCGTGTGCGGGCTGGCTGGCCTTGTCGCTCGTGTTTTGGCTGAGAATCGTGCGGACCAGACACTCGAACCCGTCCTGTCCACCGTAGGCTTTCTGCCAGTACAAGTCGCCGAGGCGGTCGACGACGACAGCGGCGCGCGTGGTTGCCGACTCCGATAGGTCGACCGCGACTTCCTGGCCGCCACCACCGGGACCACCGCTGATGTTCTCGTCGGGTTCGCCGGGCATAGCTGTCAGTTACGATTCCGTGGGGATAAACAGCCTGTCAGCAGCCACCGTCAACATACGAAACATATCAGAAATATGGTCATTCTCTGCAGAGATATAGTAGAACAACAAACAAATACCTGCCAAACGTTACCATTCCTATGTATTCTGCTGCGCAGGTCGCACGTGGGTTGCGGAGGCCACGGTTAATCGCCGAGGAGATTAACCGGCTCTACAACTCACAGTTCGGATCGAAGTCGTACAACGACGACGGGGTCGACTTCATCACCGAAGAGTGGGACACGCTCGTCCTGCTCGATGCCTGTCGCGCCGACGTGCTCCGCCAGTGCAACCCGTTCGACGCCGAGGTCGGAACGCGCACGTCGCGCGGCTCACAGACTATCGAGTTCCTCCGCGGCACGTTCGAGGACAAAGACCTCCTCGATACGGTCTACGTCACGGCGAACCCGCAACTGTATCGGTTGAACAACGGGGTGTACGACCGCGGCGAAGTCGACGTGACGTTCCACGCCCAGATAGACGTCTGGAAGGACAACTGGGACGACGAGGTCCGAACTGTTCGACCCGAGTGCGTCACCGACGCCGCCATCGAGGCCCACCAGACGTACCCCGACAAGCGCGTCATCGTCCACTACATCCAACCACACGCACCGTTTCTCGGTCCCACCGCCCAGAAGCACTTCCGCGGCGACAGTCTCGCGTTCGACTGGGAGACACGAGAGGGTGCGAGCGACGAAATCGTGCAACAGGCGTACAAAGAGACGTTAGAAGTGACCCTCCCCGAAGTCGAGCGCTTAGTCGAGTCGATAGACGGGAAGGTCGTCATCAGCTCTGACCACGGTCAAGCGATGGGTGAGCGAGGGTTCCCAGTCCCGATAAAGACCTACGGCCACCCGCCGAGCAATTACATTCCCGCACTCGTCGACGTTCCGTGGGTCGAACTGCCTTTCGAGCGCCGACGCGACATCGTGGCGGGAACGCGGGCGCACGTCGAACATGACCCTGTCGAACACGACATCGTCCAAGAGCGCTTGGTCGACCTCGGGTATCGCTGACTGCCGCTTTCGGCGCTTTTGGCTTTTTCGAGGGAGTTACTCGACCTGTATCGTCAGCGTTAGCTCTGCACCGTCGGCAAGTGCGTCGACGAGTTCGCGGTCGAAGCCCGCGGCGGCGTGCTCCGCGCCGACCATGCCGGTTCGCTCGTCGATGTAGTCGCTCGTTCGGAAGACGATACTCCGGTCGCCCTCGAACGTCAGGTCGGGGTGGCCGCGGCCAGTGACGACCTGCTCGTACGTGCGTGCGCCCGAATCTACCTCGATAGCCACTTCGATAGTGGCGTCGTGCGACTGGCACGCGTCGACGAATGCGTCGTCGAAGTCTGCCGGCGTCCGGTCCGCCTCGACGGCGAGAATACAATCACCAGCGGGAGTGAGCCAGTCGTCCGACGTGACCTCGAACGTACTCGCGTGTTCGGCGCTGACGTGTTCGTGGCCGAGTGCGCGAATCGTCTCTCTCATGGATGCCCGTCTGTAACGACGCGGTTTAGCCCCCTCGATTTGCTCCCTTTTTATATTATCGTGTGAATAACTCACATGGTGAATTCTGTAGAGAGAAGCGGTGTGGTAACTGTTTTCACCCGTTTCAGCACCGAAGTACTTATTACTTCGACGCCTGTATGGACATATACCTGAGCGCCTCCGGCGTTCCGGCGGCATCGCACGCAGAATGATCGGGAATTCTTATCCACGGTCGGTCGCACTCCAAAGAGCAGCCGCCACGCACGGAGTGGTGATGGTATCGAGGCTTGATTAACCAATGGTAACGAAGCAGGAAGTGCTAGAAGAATTCGACGTACAGGAACTCGCAGAAAACAACAACATCGATCTCCCAGAAGAAAAACTCGAGAGCGGCTCGAAGGGAGAGCTCATCAAACTTGCCGGTCAACTCCGCGACCGACGTAACGAGCTGAACCAGATGGCTTCTGAGCGCGCCTCCAAGCGCGACGACCTCAACGCGATGACTCGCGAGAAGGTCGACGAGGCGCAGAAGCACCGCGAGCAGCGTGACGAGATGAACGCTGCGGTGCAGGAACACAAGCAGAAGCGCAACGAGCTCAACGCGCAGGCCAACGAGCTGTTCGACGAGGTCGACGAGATGAAGAGCGACCTCGAACTCGACGACGGCAAGGACATCGACGAGCTCAAAGAGGAGATCGAGCAACTCGAGTTCCGCCAGCAGACCGAAGTTCTTTCGACAGAAGACGAGCGCGAACTCATCGAGAAAATCGAGAACAAGCGCGACGAGCTTCGCCAAAAAAAGGATAAGGTCGAAGAGAGCGGTGACCTCGAAGAACTCATCGAAGAGGCCGAAGAGGTCCGCTCCGAAGCGTCCCAGCACCACCAGAAGGTGACTGAGCTGGCAGACGACGCACAGGAGCACCACAACCAGATGATCGAGGCCTACCGCGAGGCCGACGACATCCGTGACAAGGCCGACGAGATGCACGAGCTCTTCGTCGAAGCCCAGGAAGCCGCCGACCGTCACCACGAAGACTTCGTCCGCGTCCAGAAGCGCCTCCGCGAACTGGACAAGAAGGAAGAGCGTCAGCGCAAGGACTCCCGTGCCGAGGAACGCGAAGCCGCCAAGGAAGAGGCCGAGGAGATCTACCAGAAGTTCAAGGAAGGCGAGACGCTCGAAACCGAGGACCTGATGAAGCTCCAGAAAGCGGGGCTTCTCTAAACCCGGTCAGGTTTTTCTTCTCTCTCTTCGTCGCGTCTGCGACGACCCTGTTTTTAAGGCGACCGCGCCCCGAGCGTCGGCTACGTGATTCACCGTGACTGATACACTCACTCGCGTACTGCAATTTGCGATTATCCTCGTCGCCGCAGTCGTCGCGGCGGTCGTCGGATGGATCGTCTTTTTCGACCTCCCGGGTGACCTCGCGGACCTCTTAGGCGTCCTCTTGGTCATCGCAACGGTCATCGCGGCGATTCAATTCGGTGGCCGAATCGCCGCGTCGGCGTTCCCCTCCTACGACGTCGCGGAAGTTGCCGTCGAGGGGCCGATTACCCGTGACGGTGGACGTGGACCGCTTCCCGGTGGTGCTATCGGGACGCCAGCCGACGACATCGTCGAACAGATAGACACCGCTGCCGCCGACAGCAACGTCGAGGCACTGCTTCTCAAACTCAACACGCCGGGCGGAGAGGTGCTCCCGAGCGACGACATTCGGCGGGCTGCCGAGTCCTTCGACGGGCCGACAGTGGCCTACGCGACCGACGTGTGCGCCTCGGGCGGCTACTGGATTGCAAGTGGGTGTGACGAACTCTGGAGCCACGACGCGAGCATCGTCGGCTCTATCGGCGTCATCGGCTCGTCGGTCAACGCGTCGGAACTCGCGGACCGACTCGGAATTACTTACGAGCGCTTCGCCGCCGGGAAGTACAAAGACGCTGGCAACGTGCTAAAGGAACCGAGCGAGGACGAACGCGAGTATCTACAAGGACTCATCGACGACTACTACGACGACTTCGTCGAGACCGTCGCCGAAGGCCGCGGAATGGACCCCGAGACGATTCGCGAGACTGAGGCACGTGTCTACCTCGGCGACGAGGCACACGAAATCGGACTCGTAGACGAACTCGGAACCCGAGACGGCGTCGAAGACAGACTGGCCGACCTGCTCGACCGCGACGACGTGACTGTCGAGGAGTTCACGCCCGAGGCTGGCTTCATGGCGCGACTTCGCGGTGGGGCCGAACGCGTCGCGTACTCGTTCGGTGCCGGTGTCGCCTCGACGCTCGACGCTGACGACGGATTTACCTTCAGGTTTTGACAACCGGGAGGGTTTTTAGCCCCCGGTCGCATTTGGCTTCCACGTGACAACGCTCGTCCTCTGTGTCGACCGGGCGAACGATATCGGCCGGAAGACGGGGCTCTCGACGCCCGTCGTCGGCTGGGAAGCGGTTCGGTCGCTCGTCACGGACGTCGGCCTCGCCGACCCGGAGGATTCGAGCGTCAACTGCCTCCTCGAAGCGCTGCGTGTGACTCGCGAACTCCGCGACGACCGCGAATCGGCGGAAGTCGCGGTCATCTCGGGGTCGAGTGAGTCGACTGTGGGTGCCGACAGAGCGGTCTCCCAACAACTCGACGACTTGGTCGAGCGATACGACGTAGAGTCTGCTGTCGTCGTCATCGACAGTGCGGAAGACGAGCGACTCGTCCCTGTCGTCGAAAGTCGCCTTCGCGTCGACGCCGTGGACAGAGTGGTCGTCAGACAGGCCCACGACATCGAATCGACGTACTACCTGCTCAAGCAGTTCCTCGCGGACGAGGAGTTGCGCTCGACGGTTCTCGTCCCCGTCGGTGTCGGGTTGCTTCTCGTTCCGCTCTTGCTCGTCCAGTTCACGCCAGCGGTCGCGATGGCGGGGCTAGCGGCGCTTCTCGGTGCTGTCTTCCTCTACAAGGGACTCGCAATCGACGAGGTACTGTCGAATGCCCCGGAACAAGCCCGCGACGCGCTCTACTCCGGGCAGGTGTCCGTAGTCACCTACGCAGTCGCGGCCGGACTCGCCATCGTCGGACTGTTTCTCGGGGCACTTTCGATTCGGACGCTCGACGTTGCGGGCGACGAAGTGCTGGTCCCGTCGCTTCTCTTCGTGTACCACAGCGTCCCGTGGCTGGCACTCGCTGCGCTCACGGCCAGTGCTGGGCGACTCCTCGACGAACTCATCGGGAGCGAATCCATCTCGACGTCGTATATGAACCTCCCGTTCGGCGTCATCGCAATCGGACTCGTTGTCCGCGGCTTCGCCGGGTTCCTGCTCGAACGGCAGGCGGAACTCGCCCATCTGGTCTTACTCGGACGGTTCGAACTCACGCCGATACAACGGCTGACGATGTTCATCTTCGCGGGTATCGTCATCAGCCTCGTCGGCGTCCGCATCTCGGCGACCGTCTCGGACGAGACGCTCGAAGAGGTGGTCAACGGGAGAAACGAAGGGTGAGGAGTCTGCCGTCAGTTGCTCGCCCGAAACTCACCGTGTTTGACGCCGATAGCGAGCGTGAGCGCACCGAACACGAGCATCGCCGGCGTCACCATCATCAACACGGTACTCGTCGCCATCACGCCCATCCCGACGAGCGCCGCGGTTCCGAGTGCGACGAGGCCGACGAGTAGTGCAACTGTCGTTGGAAGGGTGAACTCCATACGAATCCGTCGGCACGCAGGTAACAAATCGGTTGTGGCTGCGGGTTGGTTTTCGAAGCCCGTTCGAGACAAAAGACACCCAGCCAGGACAGCGGGGGATAACGCGCCGGTGACTTACCAGGGCGCGAAGTCGGGGTCGACGCGGCGGTCGACCTGCTCGATAGCGTCTATCGCGTCGATATCTTCGTCGTCGAGGTCGAGCGCGAGCGACTCCCAGTTGTCGCGGATGTGCGCCTCGCTCGTCGCTTTCGGGATGGCGGTGACACCTTTCTCACGGAGCCACGCGAGCGACACTTGTGCCTCGCTCGCACCGTGTTTGTCGGCGATGTCGGAGAGGACGTCGACATCGAAGACGGTCCCACGGGCGAGTGGAGAGTACGCGACGATTTCGACGTCTTCCTCGGCGCAGACCTCGCGGAGTTCGTCTTGCTGAAGAAGCGGGTGGAGTTCGATTTGGTTCGCGAAGATACCGGCGTCCGAGCGTTCGACGGCGTCGCGGACCTGCTCGGGTTCGAAGTTGGAGATACCGACGCGCTTCGTGAGCCCTTGCTCGACGAGTTCGTCGAAGGCGGAAAGCGTCTCCACCGGGTCGTACTCACGGGCCGGCCAGTGGACGTACAGCAGGTCGACGTAGTCGACGCCGAGTTTGTCGAGGCTCTCTTTCGTGCTCTCGATGACGTCGTCGTGGCCGAGTTCGTTTATCCAGACCTTGGTCGCGAGGAAGATGTCCTCGCGGTCCACGTCGGCGGCGGCGATACCCGCGCCAACGTCCTCTTCGTTGCCGTAAATCTGGGCCGTGTCGATGTGACGGTAGCCCATCTCCAGCGCCGTCTGCACCGCGTTCGCGCACGCGTCGGGGTCCGTGTTCTCCCACGTCCCGAGACCGAGCATCGGCATCCCGTTGGCTGTCGGCACGTCGTCCGCAGAAAGCGCCTGTTTTGACATACCCGTGACCACGGCAGCGAGTTGAAAAGGGGTAACGGAAGGGTACTGGATTTCCGCCTTTGTGGAGGAGTTCGATGCCAAATCGCCTCGTCGTCACCCGATACCCCGGCGACAGAGTTTTCATGTGACATGGTAGCATATACTATGTTGGGTGATTTGGGATGTCCACTACATCTGAGCCACTGACCGAGGAGAACACGAACGCGTTCGCACACCGTATCGCGGGTGACTCACTCGTCTACGAGTGTCCGAACTGTGAGTTCGGTGAGGTACTCCTGACGGAACTCATCGAGTCGGACGACGCCCGCTGTCTCGAATGCGGGACGCGTTATCGACTCAGCGTGGACGTCGTCGAGGAGCCAACACCTGAGTAGGACGGTCTGAGGACGTTCCTCGACCGACTGTGCCGCCGAGAGTGTCTCTTCATGTCTGTCGAGCACCTATTGCTAGCATGCCACACAAACGAACAGTTCCGGCCGTCGCACTCGTGTTCGTCGTTCTCTTCTCGGGTTGCCTCGGCGGCGCGACGACGTTCACGGCCGAACCGGCGACGATTCCGGCTTCGGCGTACGAATCACACGGGTACGTCCACGGAAACAGTACGCTTGTTCCGCTCGGCCAGCGCGTCGGCGTCGGCCCGGTCTCGCGTACGGTGGGTGTCGAAGTGTGGGCCTCCGGCTACTCGAAGACGACCGCTGACGAGGATATCACCGGGCTGGCCGTCATCTCGTCGCCGAACGTCCGCGTCGCCGGTCAGTCGGTGAACCCACTGGCGAGCCTCGGGAACCGCGAACTGGTCGGCGCTGGTCTCGACCTTCTTGCGGACGCACAAGCCTTCGGAAACGTCTCTGAGGTCAACGGCCTCCGTGAAGTCGACTCGCGGCCCGTGACGATGCTCGACGAGGAGACTGAACTCGTCACGTACGCTGGGACTGTCGTCGTCGAACCCGGCGAGACGACTGTCGATGGCGACTCTGTGGAGCACGAGGGTGGCAGTCTCGACGTTCGCATTCATCTGGCGACAGTCGAACACGAGGGCGACGTTATCGTCGTCATCGCCGTCCACGGTGCAGACGTCGACGAGACGGACGCAGTCGAGGCGCTAGCCAGCGCTGTCGAACATCCGGGAACGGTCGAAAGAACGGTAGAATTCGGAGGGTCGAACGCGGTTCAGTAGAACTCGCGAACGAGGTCCATGGCGTCGTCGGGTGCGCCCGACGGGATGTCGGACATGTTCTCGGTGACGCCGAACTTCTCTTCGTAGGAGACCGAGCTTTCGTCTTTGTAGATGACGCCCTCGTACTCCTTCGAGGAGTCGAGAATCTTGTCGGTGGCCGCGTCGTAGTCGGTCGGGTCGTGGTCGGTGTCCGCGAGGTCGACGAGGTTGTCGCGGAAGTAGTCGTAGGTGTCCACGTCGTTGAACGTGACACACGGACTGAACACGTTCACGAAGCCGAAGCCGTCGTGCTCGATAGCCTGCTGGACGATTTCGGCGTGGCGCTTGTGGTCGGTCGCGAAGGACTGTGCGATGAACGTGCCGCCAGCCGCGAGCGCGAGTGCGAGCGGGTTGACCGGGGGCTGCTTTGGCCCTTCGGGGGTCGTCGAGGTCTCGAAGTCCTCGCGCGACGTGGGCGAGGCCTGACCCTTGGTCAGCCCGTAGATGCGGTTGTCCATGACCGTGTAGGCCATGTCGACGTTGCGGCGGACGGCGTGGATGAAGTGACCCGCACCAATCGAGTACCCGTCACCGTCACCACCGGCGGCGACGACGGTCAGGTTGGGGTTGGCGAGTTTGACGCCGGCGGCGACAGGGAGCGAGCGCCCGTGGACGCCGTGGATGGCGTACGAGTGCATGTACGTCCCGATTTTGCCGGAACAGCCGATACCGGCGACCACGAACGTGTTGTCGGGGTCGTTGCCGGAGTTGGCCAGCGCCTTCATGATGCCGTTCATCGTCCCGAAGTCCCCACAGCCGGGACACCAGGTCGGTTGCTTGTCGGATTTGAAGTCAGTGAAGCGAACGTCGGAGCTCATGCTGAAACCTCCTCCTCGGATTCGAGGGTGGCTTTGATTCTCTCTGCGAGTTCGTCCGCCTTGTAGCGGACGCCGTTGTATTTGTTAATGCGCTTGACACGGGTTAACGTGTCGTGTTCGATGACGTTGGCGAACTGACCGGTCGCGTTACACTCGACGACGATGACCTCGTCGGCCGCTTCGATGTCGTCGGAGAGGTCGGGTCGCGGGAAGATGTACGGGACAGAGAGGAAACGCACGTCGACGCCGTCCTCTTCGAGGAACTCCATCGCTTCGACCATCGCACCTTCGTTGGAGCCCCACGAGATGATGAGCGTGTCAGAGTCGGGGTTGCCGAACTCACGCGGCGAGAGGTCTTCGTCGTTCTTCGCGGTCTCGACCTTGCGGTCGCGCTTGTCGACCTGCTCGACACGCATCTCGGTGTCTTCCGTCCGGCGACCGAGTTCGTCGTGTTCGAGACCGGTCGACATGTGTGCGCCCTGGTCCGTTCCGGGGAACGCACGCGGACTGACGCCGTCGTCCGTAATCGCGTGTGGCTGGAATCGACCCTTGTCGTCGAGCCACTCGTCGATGGAGTCGTCGTCGACGACCTTGCCGCGGTCGATTTCGACTTCGTCCATGTCGAAGGCTTCTGGGGGGAACGTCTGTTCCGTGACGGCCATCGCGAGGTCGGCCGCGACGTAGACCGGAACCTGGTACTTCTCGGCGAAGTTGAACGCCTCGACGGTCTTCCAGAAACACTCGTCGATGCTCGTCGGGGCGACGACGAAGCGCGGAACTTCGCCGTGGCCGCCGTAGAGCATCATGTTCAGGTCGCCCTGTTCCTGCTTGGTCGGCATCCCCGTGGAGGGACCCGAGCGCATGACGTCGACGATGACAAGCGGCGTCTCAGAGGTCGCGACGAGACCGAACGTCTCGGTCATGAGGTCGATGCCCGGACCGGACGTGGCCGTCATCGAGCGCGCACCGGCGCGTGCCGCACCGAGCGCGAGGTTGATGGCCGCGAGTTCGTCTTCCGCCTGCACGACGTGGCCGCCGTAGCGTTCGATGCGTCCAGTGAGGTATTCCATCACGTTCGTCGCGGGCGTGATGGGGTAGCCAGCGTAGAAGCGGCAGCCGGCAGCGATGGCTCCCATACCGATTGCCTGGTCACCGTTGAGCAGGACGTAGTCGTTGTCCGTCGTATCGAGGTCGTAGTCGAACTCGTGGTCGAATTCCTCGTGGACGTATTCGAGCCCTGCGCGGGCCGCTTCCTTGTTGTTCTCGACGATTGCCTCGCCCTTGCCGCCGAAGCGCTTCTTGAGGGCGCTGTCGAGGTTCTCGATGGGGAAGTCGGTGACGGCGCACGCCGCACCCAGCGCAACGACGTTGCGCATGATGGCGCCGCCCGCTTCCTCTGCGAGTGCCTTGAGGGGAACGTCCAGCCCGACCATCTCCCCAGGGATCTCGACGTCCGCCATCGTCGAGCGGTCGCCATCGTAGATGATGACCGAATCGTCGTGGAGTTCGTCGAGGTTTTCCTCGATAGTTCGTGGTGTGAGTGCGATGAGCACGTCGAGTCTGTCGACGACGCTCTGTACGGGGTCGATGGCAGTCCGAACCTTGTAGGCAGTGTACCCGCCGCGGATTCGCGAAGCGAAGTCCTTGGAGGTGAACACGTGTCGTCCAGCCCGGGAGAGTGCCTGAGCGAAAATCTTCCCCGTGGAGTCGATGCCATCGCCAGCCTCGCCGCCGATGGCCCAGTTGAAGTCCGCTGGCATGCTGACTGAAATCTACCCATAGCCGGGTCAAAAGCCTTCTGAAAATTTGTGTAAAACGCCACTCCAATACATAAACGAAAACCCGTCTTAGGGGGCTTGAGGGTGTACATTCCGATGGTTTCAGTAAGTCGAACAGGCACTGTATCGCCATGCGGTGGACAAGTGTCCAATTATTTCGTATTCGGGACTCTCGCGGCAAGTATGGCGGGTTCTTCAGAACACCATAACTTATTGATACGTTAATGAAGGCAAGGTCCTTGTGACCCTGCGTCCAACCGGGCCACATGGATGCAACCGTCACCGTCGCCGCGGTTCGCGACGTTGGACCCGACACGGTCGCTATCGAGTTCGAGACACCGGCCGCGTTCGAGGCCGAACCAGGACAGTTCGTGAAGCTCTCCGCAACCATCGACGGCGAGTCGTACGCGCGCTTCTACACCCTTTCGTCGCCGGGCGTGACGGACACGTTCGAAGTCACCGTCGGCATCGACCCCGAGGAGGGCGGCCCCTTCAGCCACCACCTCGAATCGCTCGCCGCGGGCGACGACATCGACCTCTCGGGACCGTTCGGCAACAGCTACTACGACGGTGACGCGCGCGTCGTCGTCCTCGCGGGCGGCCCCGGTGTCGGCCCGGCAGTCGGCATCGCGGAGGCCGCGCGCGCTGACGGCAACGAAGCCGCAGTCGTCTACGTCGACGACGCGCCCGCGCACGAAGCCCGTCTCGACGCGCTCCGCGAGGAGGGTGCGAGTGTGGTCGTCACCGACGACGAAGCTGACCTCGCGGACGCAGTCGCTGACGCACTCACGAGTGCCGAAGGAGAACAGGTGTTCGTCTACGGGTTCGCCGGGTTCGTCGAAGCCGCGACCGATGCTATCGAAGCCGCGGGCGGCGACGCCGACGCGGCGAAGGTCGAGAACTTCGGCTGAACGGTCTCGTTTACCAGCACGTTTAACTGTCACCGTCGATACTAATCGCTTGTCTTCTTCCGGCCGGAGCGGCCGCGCTATGCCGTCCCGGCCGGCCACCGCCCGTCAGCGGCGTACCCAATGGCACACGAAATAGCGGCTACGCTTGCACAGTACGCTTCCGACAGTCGAATCGTCCGCGAGTTACACGACGTTCCACCGTACCGCGTCTACGAAGTCCTGCTCGACGACCGGCGGGCGGTTCTCAAAATCGACGACCATCCGCGTGGTCACGCAGCAGCTGAGGGACGTGTCCACGAATACGTCGCGACAGAAACGTCGGCACCGGTTCCTGACGTACTCGCCGTCGGCTCTGACCACTATCTCACGGAATGGCGCGGTGAATTTGAAGAGTCGTCTGAAACTATTGATAGCGACTGGGCACACGCTGCAGGTGCTTGGCTCGGAACCCTGCACGCCGACACCACTGGCGAATTCGGCGGGTTTGGACAGCCCCGGGCCGGAGACGACACTCTCGAACTCAGTGTCCATGAGGACTGGGTCGACGCTGTCCGAGAGCGAATCGCACACCACCGTCCGTTCCTTTCGACCGTCGGATACGCTGACGTCGCGGACGCCGTCTCGCAGTTCTTCAGAGACCATCCACACGTTTTCGATGGTGCTGGCGGACCAGTCCTCTGCCACGGAGACGTACACCCTGAGCACGTCGTGCGAGCCGGTCGCGGCGGCACCGTTGCCATCGACTTCGAGCACGCGCTCGTCGCACCGGCCGAGTACGACTACTGGCGGACCGTGCTGCCGTACATTGAAGCCGACGACGACGTGGACTCGCGCGTCCTGCATGCGTTTCGAGCGGGATACGAATCTGTCCACGCGCTTCCCGCTGGCTTCGAGCAACGACGAGAGGTCTACCTCGTGCTGAATACGGTCGCGTTCATCGAGTCGCTCTATCTTCAGAAAACCGTCGAGCCAACGAAGCGCGACCAGATGGGCGAGTGGATGCGGACACGTGTGTTCAGGACACTCGACGAGATACGTGAACGGGAGTCCTAAGACCGGCCTCTGGGAGAACAGACGGCTACTCGACCGGCTTCCACGCGGTCACCACTGCCACGAAGAGTGCCCCCGCGAGCCAGCCGCCGAGTCCCACGAGCGCCACCAGCGGCGTCGTCGCCTGTCCCGTCTCGACGGCCACGCCGAAGACCAGCGACCGAAACGCACCGTTGGGACTCGCGGCGAGCAGGTACGGGACAGCGTCGATGCCGAACCGTCCCGCGGCCAGTCCGGCCACGGTGGCGGCGTCGACGCCGACGACGAAGGCGACGAGCAGGCCGACGGCGAGGGCGATTGCCTGTCGGGCCGTCCGTGCTGCGGCGGAGACAGCGAGCGCAACCGCCGCGGTTGTCAGTGCGAACACAACTGTGAGGACGGCGAACCGGACGAACGCGACCGGCGAGTCGGCGGCGGCGTTCAGGGCGAGGAACGTCGGGTCCGGCGGCGACAACACCGGAACAGTCGCGGCTGCGACGAAGAGTGACCCGAAGACGACGGCGACGAGCGCGAGACTCCGGCCGAGGAAGACGCCGCCGATGTAGGCAGCACGCTCCACGCCGAAGGTCCGTAGCACGTCCAACTCGCCGCTTCGTCGGTCCGCAAGTACTGTCCGGTAACAGAGCGCGAAGCCGAGAAGCGGAACGAGCGCCTCGACGAACGGGAGCAAGTCGAGGACGAGTGGGACGTACCCACCGCGAGCACCCGACCCCGCGGCCGCGACGCCGACGACAGTCAGGGCGAACACGACTGCGAGCGCGACCACCGCGGGCGTTCGAACGACAGTTCGGAGTTCGCGAGTCGCGATAGTAAAGAGATCGTCGACGGCGCTCGTGAGGTCCTCGGCGGTGCTCATCGACCCTCAACCTCCTCGGTCGAAACGAGCGCCCCGAACGCAGTCTGGAGGTCAGTTGCCCCCGCCGATTCGACCAACTCCTGTGGCGACCCGGTTGCGACGAAGCGCCCGCCATCAAGGATGACAACGCGGTCGGCCGTCCGCTCGACGGGACCGAGGTTGTGCGACGAGAGCACGACGGCTGTTCCTTCGTCTGCAAGCTCCGCGACGATTTCGAAGAGCCGTTCGACCATCCCCGGGTCGAGCCCGCTCGCGGGTTCGTCGAGGACGACTACGTCTGGGTCGCCGACGAGTGCTCGACCGAGTCCGAGCAGTCGCGTCATTCCACCCGAGAGGGCTTCGACGCGGCGGTCCGCAGCCCCGCTGAGGCCGACCCGGTCGAGCGTGGTGCCGATGTCCACACCCTCCTCGACGAACTGCGTGTAGAACCGGAGCGTGTCGGCCACAGTGAATCCCTCGCGGAACTCGGGGCGCTGCGGGAGGTAGCCGACGCGAGTTCGGTCTCCTGCCCCGATGGTGACTGTCCCCGAATCCGGTGCCCGAACCTTCGAGAGGAACTGGAGCAGCGTCGTCTTCCCCGACCCGTTCGGGCCGACGAGCGCGACAATCTCGCCCGGTTCGACCGACAGTGTCACGTCGTCGAGGACGACCACGTCGCCGAAGGCGTGTGAGAGTCCGGTCGCTTCGATGGCGACGTGAGACGGCGCGGACACAGACTCACTCGTCGAATCCCTCTCGGACGCAACTTCGCGGACCATTCCATCTCGGTCAGACATTGGGTTTCTCCGTGTGAGTCATCGCTTCGCTGGTGTTCGCAGTCTCAGTCTCGTTCACACTGGCCAGTGTCTCCGGCCGAACTGGCTCAGTTCGCGGTGCCGCATCGACGACGCCAGACCCACGAAGGCCAGCGACTTCGTCGCGGGCGCTGCGGAGGGCGTCCATCACGGGCGACCGGGACAGGACGAGCGCCCCCGAATGGCGACCGAGTTCCGAGTCGACCGGCCCGGAGGGTTGGAACGCCCGGTCGTATGCATCGTCCCCGTCTTCGTCGGCGAGTGGCAGGTCGCCCCAGTAGTTGCCCTCGCCGTCGGTCGTCCACGTTCGCATGGGTCCGAGCGTCGATTCGACCTGCACGTCGTTGCCGACGATGTCGTTTCCGACGACGACGTTCGTCGGGAAGGTCGAACTGCCTCGGACGCCGATGTCGTTGCCGACGACGACGTTTCGCGTGTACACCTGCCGGTCGCCGCTGACGTCCATGCCGTACTCGTTGTTCGCGAAGACGTTGTCGGCGACGTAGGTGTTGCTCCCGGCGGGGATGAACCCGAAGTCGGAGTCGCGGATGTCGTTTCCGACCACGAGATTGCCGACCGGGCGGGTCATGATGATGACCCCGATTCGCTCGTCTCGGACGACGTTGTCGGCGACGAGCATATCCGAGGTGTACATCTCGTGGACGCCGTAGCGACCACCTTCCATGTAGTTGTCTCGGACGACGCTCCCGTCGGCGCGGTGGGTGTAGACGCCGTCTCGGCCTTCGAGGAGCGTCGAGTGCTGGACGACCGATGGTTCGCCGATGAGCACGATGCCCATGAAGCCCTCCGAGGGCATCTCGGCTCCGCGAACTGTGAGGTTGTCGAGGACGCTGTCGGCGCTCTCGCGGACGATGACGCCGCTTGCGGGCGTGTCGATAGTGACGTTGCGGAGCGCCGAGTCGTTGGCACCATCGAGGACGACACCGGCGTCGCCCCGGCCGTAGGCGAGTTGGACGCGCGTGTCCCAATCGACCGACTCGTTCGTGGCTCGAATGCGCCGGGTGCCGACGCTGCCGACGCCGGAAATCGAGAGGTTTCCGACTGCCGCTTCGTCGGCCCGGACGTGGACGACCGTGCCGTTTCCGTCGCCGACGAGGTGCGTCGCGTTCCCAGCGCCGAGGAGCGTAATCGACCGATTCACGTCGATGCTATCGACCGAGTAGTTCCCTGCTGGGACGTAGACGGTCGTCCCTTCGGGGGCCGATTCGACAGCCGCCGCGATGGTCGGTGCGTCTTCGCCGACGACAGTCGAGACGGGCCGGTCGAACAGCGGTTCACGTGCAGCAGTGGTCTGGTCGGCCCAGTCGTGGTGGGACGCGACAGACGATTCGAAGGCGTCGAGTCGTCCCGAGAGCGAGTTTTCGGACCGCTCGCGGAGCGTTTCCCAGTCGACGACCGTGCCACCGTATTCGTCGGTAAACGACCGTGCTGCCGCGGGGTCAGAGAAGGGAACGACGATTGGCCCGGACGGGATGCGGGCGTCAGACTCGACGACGAACACCGCGTCGGAGGCCGCAACCCAGCCGGGGTGGCGGTTGTGTTCGGTTCGGAGATAGTCGTCTTCGTCGAGGACTGGCGACACGGTGGCGTAGTCGCTGACGAACACCGCCAGCGGGTCGCCGAACTGACGAGCGCTCTCTGGTGATGCGACATCCGCGGCAGCGGTTCCAACGCCGTAGTAGCCGATGATGTACCGATACCGGGAGAAATGCGCTTGTGCGACCGGAACTTCGAATCCGTCGGCCTTGGCTTGCTGGACGTCGACTGCGGTCCCACCGGTTTTCACGGTGTCGTCGAAGGAGACGGGCGAGACGGTGCCCGACACTGGGACGACGAAGGAGACGCTGGCGAGGACGAGCACGAGTGCGGCCACGCCAGCGACCCATCGCGTCGCAGTCGGGGTTACGAACGCCATCGAGTGTTCGTCTCCTCTAGGGGAGGGGTCAGTGATAGGCGCGATGGTCTGGCCGTCGAAGCGGGTTGTCGGATACCCGAATCCTTAATCATCGTCCATACGACTCCCTGTGTATGTACGACGACGAGGACCTCGAATCGATTCGGGAGGCTCGCGACGCGTGGGAGGAGGAGACCCGCGACCCGTTCTTGGAGAAGGGTGGCGAGCGGAAAGACCGCTTTGCGACCGTCTCGAACCACGAAGTCGACGACCTCTACACGCCCGGTGACATTGCGGACCTCGATTACGAGGAGGACCTTGGGTTCCCCGGCGAGGCACCATACACACGCGGCGTGTATCCGACGATGTACCGCGGGCGGACGTGGACGATGCGACAGTTCGCCGGGTTCGGAACCGCCACAGAGACGAACGAACGGTTCCACTATCTCATCGAGAACGGCCAGACCGGGCTCTCGACGGCGTTCGACATGCCCTCGCTGATGGGGAAGGACTCCGACGACCCGCTTTCGGACGGCGAAGTCGGAAAGGAGGGCGTCGCGGTCGACACGCTCCGCGACATGGAGATTCTCTTCGACGGCATCGACATCGGCGAAGTCACGACGTCGTTCACCATCAACCCCTCTGCACCCGTCATCTACGCGATGTACGTCGCCCTCGCCGACAACCGCGGGGTGTCTCGGGACCAAATCGGTGGGACCTTCCAGAACGACATGCTCAAGGAGTTCATCGCGCAGAAAGAGTGGGTTATCCCGCCGGAACCCTCGCTGAAACTCGTCACCGACACCGTCGAGTTCGCGGCTGAGGAAACCCCGCGAATCCGTCCTATCTCCATCTCTGGATACCACATTCGAGAGGCTGGTTCGACGGCGATTCAGGAACTCGCATTTACGCTGGCTGACGGCTTCGCCTACGTCGAGGATGCGATGGACCGCGGCCTCGACATCGACGAGTTCGCGCCGCAACTGTCTTTCTTCTTCAACTCCCACAACTCCATCTTCGAGGAAGTCGCGAAGTTCCGCGCTGCGCGGCGAATCTACCACGACGTCATGTCCGAGTGGTACGGTGCCGAAGACGAGCGCTCGAAGCAACTGAAGTTCCACACCCAGACGGCCGGGCAGTCGCTGACGGCGCAGCAACCGCTCAACAACATCGTTCGCGTGACCATTCAGGCACTCGCGGGTGTCCTCGGTGGGACGCAGTCGCTCCACACCAACAGTTTCGACGAGGCGCTGTCGCTGCCCACCGAGGAGGCAGTCACCGTCGCTCTCCGAACTCAGCAGATTATCGCCGAGGAGTCCGGTGCGGCCGACGCCATCGACCCGCTCGGCGGCAGTTTCTTCGTCGAGAAACTCACCGACGAAGTGGAAGAAGAGGCGATGGCCTACATCGAGGAAATTCGCGAGATGGGCGATGGCTCGGTTCGCGACGGCATCCTCCATGGTATCGACGAGGGGTACTTCCACCGCGAAATCAGCGACGCGTCCTACGAGTACCAGTCGCGCGTCGAAGAGGGAGAAGAAATCGTCGTCGGCGTCAACAAGTACACGTCGGACGAAGACACCCGCCCCGACGTACTGCACGTCGGCGAAGAGATACAGGACCGCCAAATCGAACGGCTCGAATCGGTCAAAGACGAGCGCGACGACGAAGCGGTCGAGGAAGCCCTCGACGAACTCAGAGACGCGGTCGAAGCTGGCGAGAACGTCATGCCCGTCCTCGTCGACGCGGTCAAAACGTACGTCACGATGGGCGAAATCATGGACGTCTTCGCCGACGAGTACGGCACGTACCGTGAGACTATCGGCGTGATGTAGCGGCTGTCTGTCACGCCACGCATACCCAGTCGAACCACTCTTCTTTTGAACGAAACCACCGACTCGAAGCGTCGTCTGCGGAAAGAAATCGCCCGGCACTGGCGACACAACATACATTTATCATGTAGAATACTGCTAGTTAGCATGTATTATGGTAGATAGTGACGAAGAGGGGGAACTCGAGGCGCGGTTGGTGGAACAAGCGGAGTTCGAACCGTCGCGGGAGTTCGTCGAGCAGGCGAACGTTTCCGACCCGAAAATCTACGACGAGTTCGAAGAGAACTGGCCGGGGTGCTGGGAGCAGGCGGCCGCGTTGCTGGACTGGGACGCCCCCTACGAGGAGGTGTTGGACGATTCGAACCCGCCGTTCTACAAGTGGTTCACAGGTGGGAAACTGAACGCCTCCTACAACTGTCTCGACCGACACGTCGAAAACGGCGACAAGAACCGGGTCGCCATCAAGNAGTGGTTCACAGGTGGGAAACTGAACGCCTCCTACAACTGTCTCGACCGACACGTCGAAAACGGCGACAAGAACCGGGTCGCCATCAAGTGGGAAGGCGAACACGGAGACACACGGACGTACACGTATCAGGACCTCCACCGCGAGGTCAACGAATTCGCGGCTTCCCTCCGCGAACTCGGCGTCGAGGAAGACGATGTCGTGACGCTCTATATGCCGATGATTCCCGAGTTGCCGATCGCGATGCTGGCGTGTGCCCGCATCGGCGCACCCCATTCGGTGGTGTTCGCCGGATTCTCGGCCGAGGCGCTTGCGACCCGGATGAACTCCGCGGACTCTCGATTCCTCGTCACCTGCGACGGCTACTACCGCCGCGGCGACCCGCTTGACCATCTCGACAAAGCGAACGAAGGACTCGACGGCGTCGACCACGGTGTCGATGCGGCGGTCGTGGTCGACCGCCTCGGCGACGACGGCTTCGGCCACGACCTCCGCGGGAATCAGCACGACTGGGGCGACCTGTTGGACGAGCACTCGGGAGACCGCGTCAACCCGGTTGAACGGGACGCCGAGGACATGCTCTTCCTGATGTACACCTCTGGAACCACGGGGCAACCGAAGGGCGTCAAGCACACGACGGGTGGCTACCTCTCGTATGCGGCGTGGACCTCGCATGCGGTGCTGGACATCGAGAAAGAAGACACCTACTGGTGTGCAGCGGACATCGGTTGGATTACTGGCCACTCCTACATCGTCTATGGACCGCTAGCACTCGGCACGACCACGGTAATGTACGAAGGCACCCCCGACTATCCGAACCGTTCGCGCCTCTGGGAACTCGTCGAGAAGTATTCCGTTGATATCTTCTACACCGCGCCGACGGCGATTCGGGCGTTCATGAAGTGGGGAACACAGTTCCCCGAGAGACACGACCTGTCGAGTCTTCGCCTGCTCGGGACGGTGGGTGAACCAATCAACCCCCGTGCGTGGAAGTGGTACTACAAGCACATCGGCAACGAGGAGTGTCCGGTCGTGGACACGTGGTGGCAGACTGAGACGGGTGGCATGATGATTACGACGCTCCCTGGCGTCGGCAACATGAAGCCTGGCTCTGCCGGACCGCCACTTCCCGGTGTCGACGCAAAGGTCGTCGATACGAGCGGTGAAGAAGTCGAGGCCGGACGCGCCGGCTACCTCACGGTCAACAAACCGTGGCCGGGGATGCTTCGGACGCTGTACAAGAACGACGAGCGATTCATCGACGAGTACTGGCGCGAGTACTCCGATACCGACAGCGACGACCCCGACGACTGGGTCTACTTCCCCGAAGACGGGGCGAAAATCGACGACGACGGCTACATCACGATTCTCGGTCGCGTCGACGACGTCATCAACGTCTCTGGACACCGCCTCGGAACGATGGAAATCGAGTCGGCAATCGTCGGCGTCGAAGGCGTCGCGGAAGCGGCCGTCGTCGGAGGTAAACACGACGTAAAAGGAGAGGCCGTCTACGCCTACGTCATCACCGAAGAGGGGCAAGCCGAAGACGACGAGATGCGCGACCGAATCGTGCAAGGCGTCGAAGACGCTATCGGACCGATTGCACGGCCAGAGCAGGTTCTGTTCACGCCAGAACTGCCGAAGACACGCTCGGGCAAAATCATGCGCCGTCTCCTCGAAGAGATTGCGAACGGCGAGGAACTCGGAGACACGACGACGCTTCGGAACCCCGAAATCGTCGAGGAAATCCAGCGCAAGGCTGACGCTCGGTAACCGGCGCAGACCTCAGAGGTCGGTCTGCTCGTTTTCTTCTATCCAAGCGGACAGCGAGGCTTCGTCACGGAAGTACAGTCGCTCGCGGACGCTGTCGCGTTCGAGGACGACCATGAGGTGTTTCTCCGAGAGGTCGATGTGTTCGCCACTGTACGCGCACGGTTCGATTCGGTCGTCGCCCGGTCGCCAGAGTCGATGCGGCGCGACGCGGACGATAGTCTCGCCGTCGCCGGCGAGAGTGAGTCCGGTGTAGTCCGACAGAGCCATACGACGGCTACAGCCTCCACGAATAAGTTATTTTCTTGTATAGTTATTGTAGAAATATAGTCTCTAGCCACGGTATTCGAGGGATATTGTCTGCTACTTATGTGAACTATCCACACGATCTAGAGCGCGGTGTATCCTACGACGTTTGGAATCACCCTGCATGTTTATCACGAATATTATTGAAGGAAATGTCACATATGGAAAAACCACTTCTCGTGACCGACTTCCTCGACCGCGCTCGTCGGTATTACGCCGACGAGGAGGCGGTCGTGGCGACGACAGGTGAACGCTTCTCCTACGCGGAACTCGGTGAGCGAGCGGACGGGTTCGCTGCTGCACTGCAGGCACGCGGTATCGAGAAAGGCGACCGAGTGGCGGTTCTGGACCCGAACACGCATTACCACCTCGAAGCGGCCTACGGGTCGATGCAGGTGGGCGCGGTCCACATGCCGCTGAACTACCGTCTCGTTCCGGCCGACTTCGAGTACATGCTGAGCGACGCCGACGTGAAGGCCATCTACGCGGATTACGCCTTCGCAGAGAAAATAGAACAGATTCGCGACGAAGTCCCGACGGAGGTGTTCATCACCAACGACACCGACGAGGTGGACGGCGATTGGCTGGACTTCGACGAGGTCGTCGCCGAGTCGACCGACTACGACCGCCCGGAGATGTCCGAAGACGAAATCATCACCATCAACTACACCTCTGGGACCACGGGAGACCCGAAGGGCGTCTGTCGAACCCACCGCGCCGAGACGCTTCACGCGTACCTCATCTCTATGCACCAGGAGATTTCGGACGACGACGTCTACCTCTGGACGCTCCCGATGTTCCACGTCAACGGGTGGGGCCACATCTACGCCATCACTGGACACGGGGCGAAACACGTCTGTACTCGCGGTGTCGAGGCGGCAGACGTTCTCGACGCGATTCGAACCGAAGACGTGTCGTATCTCTGTGCGGCACCGACCGTGCTCAACATCCTGATGAAACACTACCGCGACGAAGGCGGTGTCGAGACGACTGGGGCGAATCCAGTCCGGGCGGCGACCGCGGGTGCAGCCCCGCCAGAGGCGACGATTCGTACCGTCGAAGACGAGTTCGGCTGGCGGCTGATGCATGTCTACGGGGCGACCGAGACGGGGCCACTCATCACCACGTCAGAAGCCAAACGCTTCCTCGACGGCGATGCGGACCGATTCTCCATCAAAAAGCGACAGGGAATCGGGTATCTCGGTACCGACGTTCGCGTCGTCGACGACGACGGTGAGGACGTGCCGTGGGACGACCAGACTATCGGCGAAATCGTCGTCGCGGGCAATCAGGTGATGGACAAATACTGGAACAAGCCAGAAGAGACAGAAGAGGCGTTCACCGCACGACGAGAGGGGTACTACCACATGGGAGACCTCGCGGTTGTCGACGAGAACGGCTTCATCAGTATCCAAGACCGCAAGAAGGACATCATCATCTCCGGCGGCGAAAACATCTCCAGCATCGAATTGGAGGACACGCTTTTCGACCACGAGCAGGTGTCTGACGTCGCAGTTATCCCGGTCCCGTCCGACGAGTGGGGTGAGTCGCCAAAGGCGTTTGTTGTCCCGATTAGTGGTGACCCGGACAACCCCGGTGTGACCGAGACAGCACTCATCGACTTCTGTCGAGACCGAATCGCGACTTACAAGGTGCCAAAAGAAATCGAGTTCGTCGCTGAACTTCCGAAGACCGCAACCGGGAAGATTCAGAAATACGAGCTGCGAGAACGCGAGTGGGAAGACGAGGGGCGGATGGTCGGACAAGGGTAGTCGCCCCCACGTCCCGTCAGGCGGTTTCGACGGGGGTTTCAGCGATTGTACGTCGAACCGACAGTTGGTGACTGTGTTCTAAGAACTTCCCATATCGGCGACAAACGACTCGCCGACCGCGTGTACTAGTTACGAGCGCTTCGTCTCTCCCGTCACCATGACGGGGCGGTCGGAGTTCAAGATGACCGACTGCGTGACGCTGCCGAACAGTGCTTTTCCTGCAGGAGACCGCTTTCGCCCGGCGGTGACGATGAGGTCTGCCTCTTCTTTCTCTGCGAATTCGACGATGACGTCTGCGGGGTCGCCAGAAGATTCGTTCACGTCGTAGGCGATTCCGTTGTCTTCGAGGTACTCACTCGCCTCTCTGACCGAGTGCAGTTGTGTCGCGGACGCACCGCTCGGATTGTCGGTGAAACTGTGGACGAGCGTCACCTCCTTTTCGGAAGGGTCACCCGGAAGGTTCACAACCTCCTCGACGCAGGCGAGTGCGTGTTCTGTGTCGTCGTCGACGCCGATTACGATGTGATACATACTATCACGTCCCACGGGCCGATATTAGTGTTTGTGTTGATTTTCGTCCCTCGACCCCGACACTGTCGTTCGAATTATCCGGCTACGTCGTCTATCTGGCTGGAGACGTAGACCACGAGGAGGAGTGGAAGTCCCAAAACGAGTGCGATAGTCAGTGCACCGTACGCCGCGAATCCGAGGGGAGTCGCAGGGAATGGCACGAGAAAGAGGAACTTCGGCGGTTGAAGTCCCGAGACGAACGTCCCCGTGAGAAACCCTGCGACACCGGCGACGGTGACGAGCGCCGCATACAACCCGATGACGAATCGCTGACCGCGGACGTTCGAGCTCACGTCCTCGGATGTGTAGGCGACGGAGTTAGCGGTTTTCGTTCGCTGCGGACACACCGATGCACCTTTCTTCGCACACACTAACGGTCGCGTATGTCGGACACGGACATCCTCGGCATCATCCTCGGCGGAATCGCGCTCTTGATGTTTGTCGTGGGTATTCTGCTCGTCGTCTGAGACTCGACTCGTTTTCACTGTCGTCAAATGAGCAACTGCGCTGGTCGCTGCCAGCGCCCACAGAGCGCCGTAGTCACACCCAAATCGTCGCTCGACGAGGGGTCCAGTCACCGCGTGAATTCGATAGCGACCGCTCGGGACTGAGCGGTCGAAAGAAAGAAACCGAAGTGTTCGTGTCAGCGATTACTCGTCGTCCGCGTCGGTGACGGTTTCGCCACCGTCGGTCGCGAGTTCTGCTTCTTCTTCTTCACCGCCGTCGGTGACAGCGGTCTGGAGCTTCCGTTCGAACCAGGTCCACTCCGCAGTGGTGAGGTTGTCCTCGCCGAGGTCCCACGGGTCGCCGTCTTCGACCTTGGGGCCTTCGAGCCACGACTGGACGAAGTTCCAGACGAAGATCATCTGGCCGACGAGCAGGATGAGCGCGCCGACAGTCGCGAGCTGGTGCATCGTCGCGAACTGCGGAAGGTAGGTCGCGTAGCGACGCGGCATGCCACCGTAGCCGAGGAGCACCATCACGAAGAACGTCAGGTTGGTCCCGATCATCGACAGCCAGAAGTGCCACTTACCGAGCGTGGTCTGGTACATCCGGCCGGTGTAGATGGGGAACCAGTAGTAGAGCCCAGCGAAGCCAGCGAAGGCAATCGCACCCATGACGATGTAGTGGAAGTGACCGACGACGTAGTACGTGTCGTGGAGGATGAGGTCGATCGGAATCGACGCGAGGAAGACCCCAGTGACGCCACCGATGATGAAGTTCGACACGAAGCCGATACAGAAGAGCATCGGCGTCGTGAGTCGAATATTCCCGTTCCACATCGTCGTAATCCAGTTGAACGTCTTGACTGCGCTCGGTATCGCGATAGCCAACGAGACGGCCATGAACGAGGCGCGGAGACGGGGGTCGATACCCGTCGCGAACATGTGGTGCGCCCAGACACCGAACGAGAGGACGCCGATTGCCAGCGTGGAGTACACGACGAATTTGAACCCGAAGAGGCGACGACCCGCAAAGCGGGGGAGCACGAGGCTCACGATACCCATCGGGGGCAACACGAGAATGTACACTTCGGGGTGACCGAAGAACCAGAACAAGTGTTGCCAGAGGATTGCGCCGCCATCGACCGAGAAGAACGCCGTGCCGAAGTTCCGGTCGAGAAGCAGCATCAGAATCGCGCTGCCGAGAAGCGGGAACGCGAACAGGATGAGTCCCGACTGCGTCAGGATGGTCCACGAGAAGATGTCGAGGTTCGCCCACGTGACCTTCTCGTTGCGTTCGGTGAAGATGGTCGCGATGAAGTTGATCGCACCCATCGTGGCCGAGACACCGGTGAGGTGCAGTCCGAGGAGCATCAGGTCGACACCCGCGTTCATCTGGTTCCCGGAGCCGACACCCGCCGAAAGCGGCGTGTACATCGTCCAGGCAGTCTGTGCCGGGATTATGTCCGGGATGGGGAAGAACCCGGCCCAGATGAGCAGTGCCCCCGGTGGTAAGAGCCAGAATGCGATAGCGTTGATACGCGGGAACGCCATGTCATCCGCGCCGATGAGAAGCGGAATAAAGTAGTTCGAGAACGCCGCGATGATGGGCGTCCCGAACAGGAACAACATGGTTATCCCGTGGCTGGTGAGCAACGAGTTGTAAAACGTGTTCGAGAGCAGCGTCATCGAGGGGTCAGCCAGTTCGATACGCATCGCGACGACCATCAGGCCACCCACGGCGAACGCGATGAGCGAGTAGACGCCGTAGAGCATCCCGATGTCTTTGTGGTCGACCGTTGTCAACCAGCGGATGAGTCCTGAAGGCTTCTCCTCCGAGACGTACTGCTCTTTGGTACCTCCGACGGCCCCACCACCAGCGAGAGGGGTATATGACCGCCAATCTTCGATCCGCGCGAGCCACGCGGCGACGGTGATGAGGAAGACCCCCATAAGCACCGTCAGTGCTAACTGTCCGTTAACCTCCATGGAAGTGGGTGAGGAGTGCAGGGTAATGAAAGGTTCGGGAACGCCCTGCGCTACAGGGGGTTTTAAGCCCGTTATTCAGCAGTCTCTTCCGCGTCGGCGTCGGCCGATTCTTCGAGTGCCGCTTCTGCTTTTTCCTCTTCTTCGTGCAGCGGTCCAACGCCCGGAACCGTCGCCTGTCCTGGTGGGTACACAGTGTCGGACTTCTCGGACCCCGCGATAGCTTTCCCAGAGAGGTACGTCAGCACCGCGAGCAGCACGAACGGTGCGATAAGCAGCGTGTACTGAAGCCCAGAGGCGAGCGATTCGAACCCGAACGGGTTGACGACGGCGAAGGCCACCACGAAGAACAGAATGATGGCCAACGGCACCATGTTGACCGTCAAGTCGAGGATGGTGTCCTTGTCGAACGTCTTGGTTGCCATATTGGGTCTCTCGGGGAGGCTGTTCAAATAGATTGTTGGTTTCTCGCGCGGTATCGAGTCAACTACACCTCCCGTCCTGACTCAGATTGCCTGTTTGTTGTCCCAAACGAACAGTTCGAACGCGACACCACCGACGAGGAGCAACGCGGCGGCGGCAATCGTCGCGTATCCGCGAGTAACCAGGTTGATTTCGGTGAACGCCAGCGCGCCGCCGAAGGCGAACAGAATCGCCGAGAGAACGACCAGCGAGCGTATCGTCGACTCGACGTAGCCGGACTCTTTCAGCATCCCCGCGATGCTCCCGCAGAACAACAACAGTCCCCCGACTGCGAGGGGGAAGAGACCGAACAGGAGACCGAGTTCGGAGATTGGGATGCCGAGGGCGACGAACACTGGCCATGGGCTGGCAGTGCGGTACTGGTCAGAGAGACCCGGCGCTTCGTCCATACCCGCCCCTTGGACTGTGAGATAACAAGCCCTTCGGAACTGTGATTCGAACGCCGCCGGATGCGCAAGATTCGGAGACCGGTCGTCAGGGGGTCGCAATACCACGCCGTGCAAGAAAGTCGCTGACGGCGCGAATTTCGACCGGACTCCCGATGATTCGACACATCCCGGGCGCGTGTTCGTAAATTGTGACGACGAACTCGGCTTTGATCTCCTCGCGAAGGTCTGCGAGAAGTTCGCACGGGATGAGTATCTGTGTGCTGTCACGGAACGTTCTGGGGTCCGGCATTGCCTTCATCGGCGCGTCGAATTCACCAACAATAATCGTGCCGAATATATTTGAGTGATATTGAGGCTCGCATACACACGCGAGGGCGCCAAAGATGAATATAGAGAACAGGAGTTTCGGTATGAGGAATATGGAGAACAGGCAGTACGATATGAGAACTCGCGTTGGTGACGCGAGCAATGGATGAAGAACGGGGGTTCGGGGGTGTGCTACTTCCTCGGGTCGGAAGGAAAGGGTTTTTCGACGGACGCGGCGGAACTTGTGACGATGGGACTGGAGGAAGAGATCGAAGATATCCGCGAGGAGATCGCCAACACGCCCTACAACAAGTCTACTGAGGGCCATATCGGTCGATTGAAGGCGAAGCTCGCGGAGTTGAAAGAGAAACTCGAGAACCAGAGTTCGGCGGGTGGCGGCCAAGGCTATGCAGTCGAGAAGACGGGCGACGCGACCGTCGCGCTAGTCGGGTTCCCCAGCGTCGGAAAGTCGACGCTTATCAACGCGCTCACCAACGCCGACAGCGAGACCGGCGAGTACGAGTTCACGACGCTCGACGTCAACCCGGGGATGTTGAAGTACAAAGGTGCGAACATTCAGATACTCGACGTCCCGGGTCTCATCGAAGGTGCCGCTGGCGGCCGCGGTGGCGGAAAGGAAGTTCTCTCTGTCGTCCGCACTGCCGACCTCGTCGTCTTCATGCTCTCGGTGTTCGAAATCGAGCGGTACGAACGACTCTGCGAAGAACTCTACAACAACAAGATTCGACTCGACACGACGCCACCCAATCTCTCTATCAAGAAGAAAGGGAAAGGTGGAATCAACGTCACGAAGAGCGACAGTGTCGACCTCGACGAGGACACGATAAAGGGCATCCTTCGCGAACACGGCTTCGTCAACGCCGAAGTGACGCTCCGCGGTGAGACGACGATTGACGAACTCATCGACGGCATCATGGAAAATCGCGTCTACCTGCCGTCTATCGTCGCCGTCAACAAGGCGGACCTCATCGACAAGGACTATCTCCCGACCGTCGAAGAGAACCTTCGCGACGTCGGTCTCGACCCCGACGAGGTGACGTTCATCAGCGCCGAAGCGGAGAAGGGCCTCGACTCGCTGAAAGAGGAGGTTTGGGACGCGCTCGGACTCATTCGCGTCTACATGGACAAACCTGGACGCGGTGTCGACTACGAGGAGCCACTCGTCCTCCACGAGGGCGAAAACACCATCGACGACGCCATTCAGAAACTCGGGGCCAAACTCGACGAGCGCTTCCGATTCGCCCGCGTCTCTGGACCGAGTGCGAAGCACGACGACCAGCAGGTCGGCCGCGACCACGAACTGGCCGACGAAGACGTGCTCCGCATCATCGCCCAGCGGTGACCACCCAAACCGCCGACGGCTCTTCTTCCGCTCCCGACGACTCTCGCTTCGGTCGATTCCTTCTCGTCTTCTTCGCCGGGGTCGCCCCGTGGTCAATCCAGACGTACGTGTCCGGGTCGGTTACGTTCCTCTTTGCGTGGGGGCTTTTCACACCATCACCCGTGAGTCTCACCACGATTACTGACTTCTTCTTCCGGTTCACACGTGGACTCCCAGAGTATATTCTCGTCTGGCCGCTGGGCGTCGCCTGCTATCTCGTCGCGCTTGCAGGGGTTACTTCAGGACTGCTCTTCGACCGTGAAGACGTTCGGCTTACTGTCGCTGGACTCGTCTGTGCCGGGCTTACCCAACTCGAAGTCGCGAGAGGATTTTCCGTGCAACCGGGACGAACTGCGTGGCCACTTGGGACAGTACTTCTGTGGGCCGTCGCGGGGTATCTGTACTGGTCGCGTAAACGGTGATTCAGTCGTCCGCGTGCGACTCTGGGCGGTAGTCTCGACTGACGGCTTTCCACGTTCCCGTCTGGAACCGATAGTAGTTGAGCGTCGCCGGAATCGTCGTCTCGGCGACGAACGCGAGGTAGAGTCCGACGAGACCGAGCGACGTGACGGACCCGATGTACGCAAGCGGAATTGACCCTAAGAACATCCCGACGAACTGGCTCCCGAACGTCCATCGAGTGTCTCCACTGGCGTCGAGCGGGCCTGCCGACCCGCCAGAAACACCCTGCAGAATGACGGCGAGACACGCGACGTGCACGAGGTCGACCGCGATAGGGACCGCTGAACTCGTCGGGTCGTCGACGAAGCCGAGAACGATGGGTCGTGCGAACACCGCGACGATGAGTGCGGAGACGAGGTACGTCGCCACGGCGAACCGGATGACTTCGTGCCCGTAGATTTCCGCCGTCCGTTCGTCGTCTTTCCCGAGTGCTTGTCCGACGAGACTCGACGACGCTAGTCCGAAGCCCCACCCGGGCGTGTTCATCAGCCCCCAGATACGCCGTGCGATGACGAACGCCGCGACGACGTCGGGACCGAAACTGTCGACGATGGCGAGCATCGGGAACTCTGCGACCGTCCACACTAATCCCCGTCCCATCACTGGCAGACCGATGTCGACGAGGTCACGGAGTGTGTCCGGGTCGACGAACTGGCCGAAGGGGTCGATAGTGACCGGAAACGCCCCGATGCCTGGGAGTCGTCCACGCGACAAGCCGATAGCGAATGCGCTCGTTACGACCACGTTCGAGAGGACGGTTCCCAGTGCCGCGCCGAGGACGCCCAGACCGAGTCCGAAGATGAGCACCGCGTTGATGCCGATGTTGATGACGGCCCCGCTCCCGCGCAGTGTCATCGCGGTGTAGGCGTCGTCGGCACCGACGAGGACACGGCTTCCGATAAGGTTCAGTCCCGCGAATGGAACGCCCAGTCCAACGACTTTGAGGTATTCCGCGCCGAGTCTGATAGCATCAGGCTTGTCGGTCAAAAGCGACAACAGTTCGGTCGGAAACAGCCAGAACACCGCCGTGACGGGGAGTGTCGCCACGACGGTCAAGAACGCACTCGACCGCACTGCCAGCCCTAACTCGTGCAGTGCGTCGGCCCCGTATCGTTGTGAGACGAGTGCGATAGTTCCGCCTGCGATACCGCCGCCGAGGGCGAATGCGAGTCCCCAGAACGGCCCCGCGAATCCAACACCGGTGATTGCGACGGTCCCAGATGCAAGCCCAACCATCGCAACGTCCACGGCGTTCTTCGACATGCGGGCGATGCCCGTTACGATGCGAGGCCACGCGAGGTCGGTCGTACGGACCGCTCGCTCGCGGTCGAGGAGGCCGAGCCGAGAGAGGGCAAGGCCGATACCGAGGATGAGAAGCCGCACTGGATTGGGGAGGCCAGACACGACTACGCTGTTCCAGTGGAGAGTACTTATGCGGCACGTCTTTGGGCTACACACCACCGGCTAGACACCGTGTGAACGACATTCGAAGGCTTCCGGGTCCGGTATGCTTTTCGACAGTGAGTTACACCTCTCGGGTATGTCCGGAACCCTCGACCACGTGATGCTCCGCGTCGAAGACCTCGACGAATCGCTCGACTGGTACACGACCCACCTCGATTACGAGGAGAAAGGTCGGTGGGAAGCCGAGACGTTCACCAACGTCTATCTCGGTCCGGAAGACCTTCACGAGGATGGTGCAGTCCTCGAACTTACGTACAACCACGGCGACCACACCTACGAGATGGGTGACGCGTGGGGGCACATCGCCGTTCGCGTCCCCGAGGGAGAACTCGAAGACGCCTACCAGCAACTCATGGACGAGGGCGTCGAAGACTACCGCGACCCCGAGTCGTGCGGCGGTCGCTACGCGTTCGTGAAGGACCCAGACGGCCACGAGGTCGAAATCGTCCAGCGGAATCAGGGCGCTACGTGGAGTCTCGACCACACGATGATTCGAGTCGAGGACGCCGACCAGGCACTCGGATTCTGGACGCGGAAGTTCGAGTACGAACACACCGGTCGCTGGGAGTCCGACACCTTCGCGAACTACTTCATGAAGCCGAAGGACGCCGCGGAGGAGGCGATGGCCGTCGAGCTAACGTACAACTATGACGGCCGAACCTACGAGATGGGTGACGCGTGGGGTCATCTTGCCGTCCGTGCCGACGACCTCGACGACTACTGGGAGTCGCTGATGGAACGAGAAGCCGAAGACTACCGTGACCCAGCCTCCTGTGACGACCGGTACGCCTTCACGAAGGATCCCGACGGCCACGAGATAGAGATTCTGCCGTCGGATTTCGAATCACCCGAATAATTAGTGACATCTTCACTCCGGCGTTCGGCATAAAATCATCTCTTGGTACTTATTTTCAGCTAGACAACATTATTCGTATCTGGAGTGTATTGTTACCAATAGAATACACAAAGCATTTATATGCCCCCGAGATAGGTCCGGGCGTACCCCTACCCAAGGTGATTCCAGCGAGTAACCCCGCGCCCTGACCTACCCCTGGGCGTATTCGGGACGAAAGCTGCTTCGCCGCTTGCAGAAACATCTCTAAACAATGACACGCAATAAACAGATTCGCGCAGTCCTGCTCTCTGCGCTGATGGTTCTCTCGGTCTTTGCCGGGTCCATCGCGTTCACGGGCACGGCTGTTGCTGACGCCGAAGGCGTTTCTCTGGCGACCTCTACCGTTGAAGCAGGTCCCAGTGCGTCTGTCGGTGTGAGTTCGGTTGCAGAGACTGACGGAAGCGCTAACAACTACTATGTGTGGGTTGACGAAGACGACGACGGGGCTTACGACACCTCGGAGCCTCTTGTGTCTTCTACTGACCCGACCTCGTTCTCCTCTGACCTCGATCTTTCGGATGTCAGCACGGGAACCTACAACGTCTCGGCACTCAACAGCTCTGCCGGTAGCCTCAGCGGAGGCGAGACCGCAGATGTGAACGTCTCCGACGCACTCACCGTTGAGTCGTCTGAGAAGCCGTCCGTCCTTTCGGCGATCCACTACCAGAACGGTAGCGCAAAGGCTGACGGTGAGGTCGAAGTCGCATTCAGCGAAGGCGTCACCATCAACAACATCAACCTGACCGATGGTGAAGACTTCAGCGACACGAGCGAAGACGTCAACAAGAACGGTCGCGTTGTCTTCCAGCTCAGCGACGTCTACACGCAGGACCTCGAAGTTGAGTACAACGTCTCCGACTCCTCCGGTAACACGATGACCGGCACCGAAGACGTCACCTTCGCGCCTGTCTACGTGAGCGGCACCAACAACAACACGGCCTACAAGGGCTCCACTGTTGCTGTCGTCTCGAACAACACGAACGAAGACGTTGCAGTCGAAGCGGTTGACGAAGACAACGACTACGTGTTCGACGGTTCCACCGGCACGAACAGCAAGGTCTTCCTCTTCGACACGTCCGACCGTGAACTCGACTCCTACGAGTTCGAATTCGACAGCCAGACGTCCTCCGTCGACGTCCGTGACCTCGGTCTCGAAGTCTCTGTCGACGACCTCAACATCACGGATGAAGACGCTCTCGAAGGCTCGCTCACGGCGAACGCCGACGGCCGTACCGTCGACGTCGTCGCGCTCGACGATGACGGTGACGAAGTCGACGGCGCTTCCCAGACCCTCACGCTCGACGGTCAGGGTGAAGCCAACTTCGACCTGGGCACTCTGGATGCCGGCGACTACACCGTTGAAGTGACGGACACCTTCTCCGGTGTTACCGTCGAATCCGACACGGTCTCGGTCTCGAAGGCAAAGGACTCCACGTCCAACTTCGACACCTCCGTCGTCACCGAACAGGTTGGCGACATCGCTGAAATCACCGTGACCCTCGAAGGCACGGACGAAGCCGACGTCATGATCGGCGGCGACAACCTCGGTTACACCGCGAACGCAACCGTCGAAGACGGTAACGACGACGGCGAGGTTATCCTCCTGTTCAACACGTACGACGCTGACGACGCTGACTCGTTCAGTGTCGACGACAGCGACGACGAAGTGACCATCAAGGACTCGAACATCACGACGGGCGTCACGACCACGCTCGACGCTGGTGACTACGACCTCGAAGTCTCGACGGGCGGCGACGCCGACAACGTCGGCACCCTCGTCCTCGAAGAACGCAGCACGGCGTCTCAGAAGATCTGGACGGCCCCGACGGGCGCAGACCTCACTGAGACCGAAGACGTCTACGACGCCATCGACAACGGCAACCTGACGGAATCCGACGCTGTCGCCAACGGCGACTTCGTCGTCCAGCAGATTTCCGCCACGGGTCTCGAAGGCGCATTCGACGAGTCTGACTTCGACACCCTCACGGGTTCGCAGTTCAACGTCACCGTCGAGCAGACCAACCCTGGTCCGAACCGCGATGAGAAGGTTCTGGGCATCAACAGCTCCAGCGCCACGGTCATCNTCGCTGACGGCGACAACGACACGTACTTCATCGCCTACGACCTCGACGACGTCTCGTCCTCGCGTACGGACTACTACGACAACGGCTCCAAGCAGTTCGCTGTTGAAGACGACGACGCGTTCAACGCGACGTTCACCGTCCTTGAGGACGGCGACCTCGCCGAGGACGATGAGTCCGTCTCCGCAGAGTACGAAGTTGTCGAGCCGACGCTCGACCTTGACCAGGACGAGTTCGGTGTCGCGGCTGCTGCTGAGCAGACCATCTCCGGTACGGCTTCGGTCGCACCCGGTACGTCGCTCACCATCCGCGTGAAGTCCGACGGCGACACCCAGCCGCGCTTCCTGAAGACCTCGACGGCCTACGTCCAGGCTGACGGAACGTTCTCGTCCG
>NZ_AOLK01000015.1 GCF_000336755.1 Haloferax elongans ATCC BAA-1513
GGCTTCGGTATCGCTGTGGCCCTCGTCGCCCTCGTCGCTGCGGCACTCCTCGCAGTCCGCCGCGACTAACTCCGATAGCTAACTACCACCGGGAACTTCCCGGTCCCCTCAAATTTCTTTTATCGTGCTTCCACCGGGAGCGATAGCGTCAGGTTCCGTTCGCACAGAAGGTCACCCTCCCCAACCGGTCGAGCGCACTGGGCGCACGCAACGACAAGGGATTTAGTGGCTGCACGACATCCCAACACGTATGCCCGGACTGCTCTCTGATATCCTCGCTTGGGTGGTCATTGCGACCTTCGTGGCAGGTGTGGTTGCGACCGGTCGTGACCGCGGACTCGGCCGCAACGTGATGACTGCCGGGTGGGTTCTCTTTGCACTCTTTTGGCTCCAACTCATTCCGCACTTTACGCTCGTTCACAAGAGCTACATCGAGGGGTTGTTGACTATCGCAGCTGTTCCAGCATCGCTCTACGCTGGATGGCTCCTCTACAGCGGACGAGACTCACTTTTCGTCCTCTCGCGTGCCGTTGCAGCGATGGGTGTGGTCTACTTGCCCTTCGAGACGATACCAGCGTTGACGCTTCTGGGAACGACGATTCCTGCACCACGCGGGGTACTGATGGAGACCGTCGCCGCACAGACGAACTTCCTCATCGAGTCGCTCGGCTACTCGACGACGATGATTACTGGCGACGAAGGCTACTTGAACACCTTCCTGTGGATGCAGGGCTCGCACCGTATCGAGGTCTCGGTCGTTCTTGCCTGCACTGGGCTCGGAAGTATCGCCATCTTCGCTGGCCTCATCGCGGCAGTGGATGCCCCCCTCCGCCGCAAGGCTCGTGGGCTTGCCATTGCCGTTCCAATCATCTACGCCCTAAACCTGTTCCGGACGACGTTCATCACTATCTCGGTCGGCAAGCAGTACTTCCAACTGTTCGTCGACGAGATTCTCTTCTTGTTTGGGTCGTCTGACCCCTACATGGTCTCGTTTTTCATCTCCGACCGAATCATCAGCCAAGTGCTCGCGGTGGTTGCACTCGTCGGAATCACGTACTTGGTCGTCCGAGAGGTGCCAGAACTGCTCACCATCATCGAGGACGTTCTCTACATGATCACCGGAGAAGAACACGACCTGCGCGCCGAACTCGGTATCGACGTCCCGGACGACCGGCGAGCATAGTCTCGGAGGAGACGAGTTTCGCGGAACTGGTCCGTTTTAGAAGTCGCCGAAGAGGTTCTCTGGTGCCCCCCCGAGAGCCATCAGCGCGTCGGCTTCGACATGATGGACCTCCCCAGGGATAATGAGCATGTGGAGTGGGTCACCGAAGTCACGCTCGGCGAGTGCTTCGAGCCGGTCCGCGGCGACGACAGGGTTCGGACTGCCCGCTCGGCAGACAGCAACGCCGAGTGCGTCGGGGTCCCAGTGCTCGGCAAACAACTCGGCTGCGTAGTCGGCCGTCATGTACTCGTCGCCGTCGATTTCGACGCCGCGGCGACCCTCCCATTCGACCTTGATGTCGAGATACACGAGCGTGTGGAGACCGCGTTCGCGGTTTGCTTCGAGGGAATCGACGACGCTCTGTGGGACGGGGTCGCCACCGTGAACGAAGGGGAACGGAAGCGTGACTGCTTTTCCGAAGCGGTAGTTCTGGAGACCAGTGAGACCGCTTGCGGCTGACTGGGCCGTCACACCGTGGACGAGTTTTGTCTCGATACCGCGTTCTTCGGCACGCAATCGAAGGTCGACGTGCGTCGTCGAAATCATCGTGTCACCGGCGGTAAGGAAGGCGATGTGTTCGGCTTCGGCCGCATCGAGAATCTCGTCAGGGTCCTGTTCGACACCGGCACGGTCGCGTACCTCGATGTCGATGTCGTGGTATGCTTCGAGGTCGGAGACACTCGCGCCGACGAGGTGGCTGGTGTAGAACTCTGCGAACGCACGGTCGGCGGCTTCGAGAGCTTCTGCCCCCTCAACTGTGATTGACCGCTCGTCGTACAGACCGAGTCCGATGAAGGTGAGCATGCTGGTGCTCTGTCGTCGGCGATGATAAACAGCGTGACCTTCGTTGTCGCTCTTAATGAGTGAGAATAACAACCACATTATTTTGACTTGAAAATAGTACGTCCATCTGTATGGCAACGAGTAGTCGCACGCTAGAGACTGAAATGTTCGGACAGGACGTACAGTTCGAGTACTCGGAGCGGTGGGTCGGCTACTCGCTGTTCCTCCTACGGGTGGTGATGGGGTGGACACTGTTCCAAGGTGGTGTCACGAAACTCATCACCTACCTCGACGCTGACCCGTCGAACGACTGGACGGCCGCGGGATTCCTCGCGAACGCGATTCCACCGGGGAACCCACTGATGGGGCTGTGGAGTTCGATGGCTGGAAGTCCGCTTATCGACATGCTGAACATGTGGGGGCTGACCCTCACTGGGTTAGCGCTCATTCTCGGCGCGTTCGTCCGATGGAGTGCGTTCTGGGGTGCGGTGATGATGCTGTTCTACTGGGCAGCATCGCTGCAAGGCGGCCTCCTCGCGGGCCTGCCCCTCGCCCACGGCTGGGTCGTAGACGACCACATGGTCTACGCCGTGCTCCTGTTCGGTCTCGGTGCATTTGGTGCGGGCCGTATCCTCGGAGTCGACGCGTACCTCGAAGAGGTGGAGTTCGTCCAACAGAACCGTTGGATGTCACTCGTCATGGGTTGACGACCACTGCTGTCTACCCCATTTTTGCCGAAGCAGTCCGGTGGTGTTCCAGTAGCCGTACTCGTAGTAACCGTCCTCGTTCGGCACTTGTGGCCATCTGACACACTGTTCTGTGTACGAAATCCCCACATATCGACTTGTACAGCGTGTCCGACGCAATTATGCCGATGGCTGTGCTGTATTCGGACAATGACGACCCCCCGTGCGACGGTTCACTGTCCGGACTGTGGGCTCGAAGAGACCTTCGAAAAACTAGCCGCGGCACGGAAACGAATCGAAGACCATCGCGAGGAAACGGGCCACGACCCCGACTGGAAGTTGGGTCGGTTCGCACCCGGCGTAAAGCGGATGGGCGACGAGGCGGGCGTGTGCGGGCTGGGCGACTACTGAACCGCAGTCTGCCGTTTTAGTCCGTTACAACCGGTTTTCAAGTTCGATTGGACGGATTCTATGAGACTCATTACAATACGATAGTCAGTGGAACGCGAGTGTATGAGATGTGAACGATGCGGTGCCGACACGACCGTGCTCGGACATACGGTCGATGGATTCACGGGGTACCTCTGCCGCGAGTGTCATACTGTCTGGGACCAACTGTTCGACTCGACGTGAAAGGACGTACATGTCTGGGTCGCTCGATGGCTGCTCACAGCCGGACGTACATTTATACTGGTTGACAGGCTATAGTTACAAATGGTCGAGGCATACGTCACCATCCAGACCGGTGCGGGAACCGCACGGGATGTCGTCGAGCAACTGCGCACACTCGACAACGTCGTGAAAGCGAGCATCGTCGCTGGCGAGTTCGATATCGTCGCCGAAGTCGAAGCCGACTCGGAGCGCGACCTACTCGGGCTCATCTCCGACGACATTCAACAGTTCGAAGGCGTCGGTCGGACGAGCACGTGTATCGTTCTTGGGTGAGGCGACGAGGAGTTGCAGCCGTCCCCACACTCGACTGATACAGGAGAGTGACGAACCAGAACGTCCGTTCAGAGACCGAAGTGTGAATCGCGCCCGACGACTGTGTACCCTTGGACCGACAGCGCCTCGTCGCGGTATCGTTCCGTGAAGAACTGCTGCGGGAAGCGCCGCAGTCCGAATCGTCGATTCGACGTATACTCGATGTCGACTGTTGTCTGGCCGTTGCTGTTGTCGGTGCTACCGTTGGCATCGCTGCCGTTGGCCCCATCGTTGCCCTCGATTGTCGCGACATATGTCGCCCACGGCTGGTCGTTCATTGTAATCTCGACGGTGACTCGGTGCGCACCGTCTGGTGTCGGCTCCGTTTGTGTTTGGAGGGCCATCTCAGCAGTGCGCAGCCCGAACAGATACGAAATCGGGTACGTGACGTCTCCGTCTCCCGTCGTTACCTCGTCCGCGACACCCCACTGAAGCGCGAGCATCGGCGGCGTCGGGCTGGCGAACTCGTTGACGACAGCTTCCGGAGCATCGTCAGTTCGGAGTCGAACCGTCCCATACGACTGTAGAATTGGAGCGCGGGCGACGACGACCAAGAGTGCAGCGACGACGACGACTGCAGGCAGCAGTGACGTCAGCAGGTAGCTCCCGAGGAACAGCGACGTTACGAGTGAGACGACGAGGAAACTCAACAGACGCTCGCGCCTGTAATATCGCTGTGCGACCGCGAGCGCTTCTTGTGGCCGTTCGATGTCGTTCGTGGAGGGCATCGCGTGAAATCCCTTTCGCCCGACAATTAATTCTGGTGAAAGTGGTGGTGTGTTGGGTCGAGGGGAGGTAGTAAGAGGGTAGTAAAGAGAACGCGTTGAAGTACCAGCAGCTGGTCAATTGTAGGTTCTCTCTCTTGTCTTCCGATTTGAAGCAACTGGACCCGACGCTCCCGCGCAACTCTGGAGAATTGCTGACTGATATTGGGATTGTACCGGTGAATCACCCTCGCTCAGTATGGGATTGGTGCGAGAGGGATTGAAATTTGAGAACTACTAGTTGCTACCACGCCCTATAATGTGGGAGATGGAGATAAATAATGGGGTCTTTCCCAAATATATGGATGTAATTGGACGTATGCAAAGGTACAGACACACATAGCCATTCTATACATTCCGTAAAAATAATGTATATGCATTGAAACGTGAGTTTTGTGGCTCATATCAAATCGTTCCCACAAAGAGAAGCAGAGACGGCAATTGATAAGATGACAAAAATGGCGGAAGCTGATCTAACGCTCGGAGAATACTCACAAAATAGCTCTTCAGATACTATCGGAACAGAAAGTTATTCTCCTGGTTCTCCTGGTTCCCCTGGTTCTCCGGGTCCAGACATTCCTGGTGTTGGTGAAGAACCTAAACTGGCAGGTAAGATATCAGTGTCTGGAATCGCTAAATCAGTTGCGAAAAAAACAACTGTGTGTCTCGACCCATCTGGTATTCCTGGGGTTGCAACTGATGAGATATGCATTAAACCAATGAATATAGTTGATGCAGGATGTAATGGGAAACTCACACCTGGAAATGGGATTACTATGGGGTTCAACCTCCTTGGACTTTCAATAAATGATTGCCGTTCTCGAACCGTTAATTTAAGTATAGGTGGATTTTTTGGAATAAACGTAGATGATGCCTGTATATTTGCTGGCACTTCCTTACTTCCAGGTGTACACAAATGTCAGGAAGTCTTCTGCGTTGACGACATAGAGCCCCCTTCAGCATCTCCGAGCCTAGTGGACTTGGCACCTTCTGGGTATGAAATCATGAAACACGCAATGTTAGCATCTGAAGAGGTACAGTCTGCAATAGGTGATAATCCCATATTAATGGCTATATTAACCATTATTCTTGCAGCTTTGCTAATTGCCGTCTTTGCATCTGGCACAAGTTTATTCGGTGCTGCAATTATGGCTGCAGGATCAACTGAAATGCAGGCTATCGGTATTGCATTAGGATCTGCTATCTTTGCCAATTTTGCTGCAAATTCAGTGTCTTTCTGACATCATATGTAGAAAGCACCGTCTAGCTAAGGAATAAATCGGTCGAAGAGCTAGCTTCCTATGCTACTCTCAGACCTGCTCAGCGAGAGTTTGGACACAGCTACGCTTGAATGTTGGCAGCGGGAGCAGCGGCGAACGCCCGGACGGGCGTCGCCGTCCGCTCCATGCTGCCGGTCTTTCACTCAAAAAGACAGAAACGGTTCTTCGGCTATTAGGCGTAGAACGCTCGTTTCAAGCAGTTTTTTTTAAATTGGGTTCGTCGATTGTCTGACACCGTTTCAGACCCGTCGAAGGTGACACTGAGACGGGTCGCAGACGACGAGACCGCTGTCAAAACCAACGGCGGGTGGTCTTGGTTGTACGCTGCAGTAGACCTCGACACAAAAAGTGGTTCTTGATGTCGCGCTGTTCAAGCGTTATGGAACTGCTCCAGCGGCTGCGTTTCTCCACGGAGTCTGTGAGAAGCACGACTGTTCAGAGATGGTGTTTCTATCTGATGCATTAGGCTATCGGACTGCCTTCTCTCGATTAAGGTTGAACGATTGGGTCGACTACACAGACCAAAACCTGATTAAAAAAGTGGTTTCAGACGTCAATATTGGATCGGCTGTTTCCACAACCCGTGGGTGGAAAGTCGGATGAGTGCCCGCCAATAGTTGTAGAGCTTGTCCATTACTATAACTTTCAGCGACCAGATCAATCGCTTGACGGACGATCACCAACTCAGGAGTTAACTAGACAGTACCTGTAGATACTAATTCACTATTTAAGTCGCCAAAATCGGATCGGAAGGTAGATTCCTGCTACGTACATCGCGCCTGCATTTTTAGTTACTATGAGTCTGATCAAAAATACCATGCCCAACCCCGCCCATAAAAATGGGTTTGGATTCCACGCGACCGAACTCTTTCTGATCCTTCTTGCATCAAGAAATAGACTAATTGGCATCGGGAATAGTAGCAATCCAGTAATGAGTATCAAAAGTCCAGTGATAATTGCAAAGATTATTCTTAGTGTTGGAAATGTACCACGGCTTATCTGTGCAAGCTCTCTGAATGCGAATACGCTAATGTGTGTTAATCCTGGTATTAGGACAAGTAACCACCAACGAGAGATAGTTAAACTAGACTGTTGATGATTTGTATCACGGGAATTGTCTACAGCCATACAAACTATACCTATTCCAACCATTATATAAATTTCTAAATATCAACATCTAATAGATTAAGAAATTAAGAGTCTTAATAAGAAGACAGTGTTTAAATAATCCCGGATGAAAATGAATGATTGTTTTCTTGTTTTACACCAGGAGCGTGCCTTGATTATCTGGGTTATATTGGTACATACCTTCTGGGGTGCGGACAAATTTAATGAATTTTTTACTTCCTTGCGCCAATGCTGAGATTACTTGGTGTGTCTCAGTGCTTTTGTCCATGAACACCACTTCCACCTGTTCGATTGTTCCAGAGATCACGTTAAACGTCTTTGTTCTCTTACCACCATCGTCATCGGTTACGGTTACTTTAGGTCTATAAAAGCAAATTTGTCTGAAATTGTGCTCGACTGTCTCCCCATTCTTTTGTACCCCATCATCAAAGTCCCACGAAACACTCATGACCTCTCCATCTTCGTCAGAGGTCTCTACTTCAAATTCAACTGGTGCACCTGCGGCAACGGGAATCGCCTTTTCACCAAGTCCAGGTATCATAATCCCATTTTCCGATTGGAAGTTAATAGATGGCCGACGGTTATTGATTGAAATGCTTTTGATTGTTTCCTTCGATGCTCCATCGTCGTCAGTTACTGTAAGTGAGACATCGTACTCTCCGTCTTGTTCATACTGGTGTGTCACTTTTTTCCCGGAATCAGACGACCCATCTCCAAATGACCACTCATAAGATGAGATCTCACCGTCCACATCTGAAGAGTCCGAGGCATCAAATGTGATCGGATTCAATGTTTTTATAGTCCAACTGCTGTCTCTTATACACATCTCTGNAGACGACCCATCTCCAAATGACCACTCATAAGATGAGATCTCACCGTCCACATCTGAAGAGTCCGAGGCATCAAATGTGATCGGATTCAATGTTTTTAGAGTCCCACTGATATTGAAGTTGGCACTTGGCTGACTGTTTTTTATCGTGATTTTTGTACTTGACTCCTGGGACGCTCCGTCACTGTCAGTTACTGTAAGTGAGACATCGTACTCTCCGTCTTGTTCATACTGGTGTGTCACTTTTTTCCCGGAGTCAGACGACCCATCTCCAAATGACCACTCATAAGATGAGATCTCACCGTCCACATCTGAAGAGTCCGAGGCATCAAATGTGATCGGATTNAGACGACCCATCTCCAAATGACCACTCATAAGATGAGATCTCACCGTCCACATCTGAAGAGTCCGAGGCATCAAATGTGATCGGATTCATCGTTTTTAGAGTCCCACTGATATTGAAGTCAACATTGGGTGCTAGGTTTGCGACAGAAATCTTTTTTGTGACTTTGTCAACACCACCATTATTGTCTTTGACTTTTAGTTCAACCTCGTAATCTCCATCATCTTGAAATACATTCGTTGTTGTTCGACCAGAGTTAGAATCCCCGTCATCAAAATCCCAAGAATACGACTCAACATATCCATCGCTGTCACTTGACTTCCCTGCGTCAAATGAGACTACTTCATATGCTTTGGGCTTAGATGGTGAAAAGGTGAATGTTGCTGAAGGCTCTTCATTAGGTTCTGGCTCATCATCTCCACCAGAATCACCACTTCCACCAGAATCACCACTTCCACCAGAATCACCACTTCCACCAGAATCACCACTTCCAGACCCACAGTCATCTGCTCCACTGCCACCACCACCGTTAGGAGGAACGTGTTGATCAGGTTCTACAGCGGAATTGGTATCATACGTACCCGACTCACACTCATCGTCGTCTCCACTACCACTACCGCCGTTTGGTGGGACGTGCTGATCAGGCTCCACTGCATTAGAGACCTGCATAGAATTCGAATATTTATTCACCGCACTCACCTCAATAATCTCTCCATGTGATTCCACCTTTGAGGAGATGTAATCGATATACCGCCGATTCTGTACTTCTGTACCTGTTTTTGCCGACGCAATTCTTGTTCCTCCACTAGCAGTCAGTGAAAGCACACCTGCTCCAGAAATCAGCCCTAGAACTTCTCTTCGAGTTTTATCTACTGCGTTCTTTTTATCCATCTTGCATTTCAGTCAACTATCATGCATAATCAATCTGTTGGAATGTCTATCAGTACAATATATTATGGTATTTGAATTGTTATATTGTGGCAGCGGACACTGTCGGGTTGCTAACCTCCCAACCGGAGTTCCTACATCGGGCGCTTGATGCGGTTGTTGGGAAACAGAGTTTGTTTTATTTCTCTCAGTGAACTCGTTGCGTGGAGCTAGACGGCAAACTCCTTGGCAGGCGTCTTCAGAACGCAGAGCGTTTTGATGGGCTATACGAGAACCCTGCTCTCGTGAACGTCGCCGTCACTTACGTACCCATGTTGTTTCTTCTAAATCCGTCGCAAAGTACTCGCTGAGCAGGTCTGCGAGCGTCATTCCAAAATCACTCAACGACCTTCTCGTTCCTCAAACTGGTTTAACTAGGCAGTGCTGACTATGCAGTATGCGTGAAAAGTAAGCCAGTGGAGAGGGTTGTGAACTACGGTCGCTCCTTGCAGTCGCTCCCTTGTTCAACTCTCTCGTAGCTGCGTTTGACGCTCACGAACTCGCAGCTTCGCTCCTCGTGTAGTTCGCGGAAAAGTAAACCGGTGGAGGGATTTGAACCACAGTCGCTCACTGTCGTTCGCTCCTTGCTTCAAGTTCCTCCACGCGAGGCTCTTCAACCTCACTGTGTTCGGTAGAAAAAGCCGGTGGAGGGATTTGAACCCTCGGCCTATTCCTTACGAAGGAATCGCTCTGCCAGCTGAGCTACACCGGCGCGGTGGGCTTCCGAATGCATTCTTCCGTACCCCGGTTACGTAATTAAGACTTGCGAATCACCGTGGTGTCTGGTGGTCGCCAGCACGCCGCTCGACCGTCCTACTGCCGTCTCGTCAGGCGAACGTCGAGACACACGTTGTACTCGTGTGGGGCGTACGAGCGGACGATGTTCTCTTCGAGCACTTCCACGTCGAACTCTGGTTCGGCGGCGTCTCGAATCGCGTCGAGTCCAGGGCCGAACGGGTCGTCCTCGTGCTGGATGTCGTAGAAGTGAACGACACACTCGTCGGCGGCGAGTCTGACCGCGGTCTCGACGAACTCGTTTGCGCTGTGCGGGAGGTTCATGACGAGCCGCTCTGCCCATCCCTCGTAGTCGACAGCGACTTCCCGGACGTCGCCGTGAATTGCAGTGATGCGGTCGGAGACATCATTGCGGTCGGCGTTCTCCCGAAGATACTCGATAGCCGATTCGTTCAGGTCGCACGCGACGACCTCGGCACCGTTGGCCGCCGCCGGAATTGCGAAGGGGCCGACCCCGGCGAACATGTCGAAGACGTGCTCGCCTTCCTGTACCTGCTCGACGACGCGATGGCGCTCCGTGGCGAGACGAGGTGAGAAGTAGACCGTCGCGATGTCGAGGTGGAACTCGTGGCCGTACTCTCGATGGACCGTCTCCGTGGAGTCGCCGACGAGCACGTCCCAGTCTCGAACGCGGAGCTCGCCCTTGATTTTGGACGCGCGGTTGACGACCGTCTCGGCACGGAGGTCGGACGCGACGATAGCATCCGCAATCTCGTGGGCGCGTTCGGCATCGTCTTCGTCGAGAATGACCACGTCGCCGAGTCGCTCGTAGGAGGGCTCGAACCCGAGGATGTCGGCGGGGTTCGTCTGTGTGTCTCGGTCGGGTGCCTCGTACTCGACAACCTCGAATTCCGATGGCACGGCGTCGGCGTCGACGACTGGGATGTAGAGGTCCCCGTCGACGACCGAAATCTGGTGGTCGTGGTCCAGTAGGTCTGCGTCGGCGAGTTGCTTCCGCGTCTCTTCACCCGATTCCCGAGGGACGCGGACGCACGGCACGTTCATACTCTCACCAATCGTGCCCACCGAGTAAGGGTGACGCTTCGCCACTGGTATAAAACAGCCTGACCAATCAGGGAGTACGTATAGGGTGATGGCACGAGAACGAATCGATGCCCACAAACTCGACCGGCATCCGTCGTGCCAGTGGGCATGCCTCTGACACTGTGGATCTTGCCCGGGTCCACATTTCGGTTCTCCGTCTTTGGTTCTCGACACTCGAGTGCCAAATGTGAAATTTTACGCACCAGGGGTGCGGGATACCTATAGATGAGTTGTATCGCGGAGTTTACGATTCGAAGTTGGGACCTCCCGTTGATGGGGGCCTTCGAGCGAGCACCCGAGATGCGACTCGACGTGGAACAAACGATTACCACGGAGTCGGGACGACCGGTGCTCTTTGTCTGGGCTGACGGCGGCGATTTCGACGCCTTCGAGGCTGGTTTGCACAACGATGAGACGGTTGTCGACCCCACACTGATGGAGTCCTTGCCGGAACAGCGTCTCTATCGCGTGTACGTCGCCGACGATGCAGACACGACTGTGTTTCCGACCGATGCCGAAGTCGGAGCGTCTCGACTCGATGCCTCGTTCACCGTCGACGGTCTCCACACTCGGATGCGATTCCCCGACCGTGACGCACTGCGCTGCTACCGGCAGCGCTGTGCCGAACGAGACGTAGAGATGTTCGTCCACCGAATCTACCGCGGTGACACGACCGACGAAAACGGCTACGGACTCAGCCCCAAACAACGCCAAGTCCTGTCACTCGCCGCGAAACGTGGGTACTTCGAGGTTCCGAGAGAAATCTCACTGACAGAACTCGCCGACGAGTTGGATATCTCGGCGCAGTCCACATCCGAACGCCTCCGTCGAGGCGTCGACCAACTCGTCAGTGCGACGCTCGCCCCGGAGTCGAACCTCGATTCCTGAGCCGATTCGCCTTCGCTTCGGGACGGAGAGTAACTTCGTTCCGGGTCCAGTTTTATCGCTCAGTCGTGCGTTTGGTTCGATATGTTCGACCAGATTCTCGTGCCGACCGACGGGAGCGGGTACGCACTGCGGGCGGCCGAGTACGCGGTTGACATCGCGGCGGCCTATGGGGCAACGCTCCACGTCCTCTACGTTGTCGACGTTCGAACCACCCACGCCGACATGCCGCTCGACGATTCCGAGTCGCAGACACGCGGCCAGAAGGCGGTCCAAGCGGTCGCAGACGTTGCGGCCGACCGCGACGTGCCCGTCGAGACGGAGATTCGGGTCGGGCTTCCGCACCAGACAATCGTGAGATACAGCGACGAGCGCGACGTGGACCTCGTCGTGATGGGGACCCACGGTACCAGCGGACTGGAGCGCTACCTCATCGGGAGCGTCGCAGAGCGAATGATTCGTCTGTCTGACGTTCCGGTCATGTGTGTCCCGCCAACCGATGAGGACGACGCAGCGGACGAGGGGTGACTGACTGCGAAAAAGGCGCAGTCAGCGAACGGTAGCCAGTCAGCGAACGATAGTCACGCTAACCGGCGCGCGCGTCGCGACGAGTTCGGCCACGCTCCCGAGAAGGAGGTTTGTCTCTCCAGAGCGCCCGTGGCTCCCGACGTAAATCGCGTCGACGTCGGTGTCCTGGGCGTACTCGACAATCGCGCGAGCGGGGTCGCCGCGACGTGTCTCTGTCTCGACGTCGACACCGGTCCCGTCGGCGAGGGCGGTGAGTTCTTCGAATATCTCGTCGGCAATCTGTTCGGCCTTCTCGTACCACTCGGAGGACCCGTGAAGTGGTTCGAGACTTACGTCAACGTCCAACGGCGCGCTGTACCCCGGGTCGGACGGGTCGATGACGTGGAATGCGATGACAGTCGATTCGGCGTCGCCGAGCGCCTCCTCGAAGGCACGCTTCGAAAGTGGTGAGCCATCGACGGGAACGAGAATGGTGTCTGCCATGTTCGTAATTACGCTCTCTCGACACAAAAGCACTCCTGCGACTGGGTTTTTCTCAGTGGCGCGAGACGTGATAGGCGTGGTTCGTGTCCCAACACTCTTCGAATCTCCCCGTGACAGATGGCGGACGCTCGTTCTCGTAAGTGTCCTCGTCGCCGCGGCAGTCGTCGGTGGGTCGGTCGTCGTCGAGCGCGTCCCGATTCTTGCCGACCCGCGCGCACTCCGTGCGTGGCTTCTCGAATTCGGGGCGCTCGCGCCACTCGCGTTCGTCGGCGTCCAGATACTCCAGATTCTGGTCGCACCGATTCCGGGACAGGCACTTGGCTTCGCCAGCGGCTATCTCTTCGGGGCCGCGCTGGGAACACTGTACAGTATGATTGGTATCGTCGTCGGAACAGCACTCGCCGTCGCCCTCTCGCGGTACTTTGGCCGCCCCTACGTCGAACGAGCCGTCGCCACGGACACGCTCGACCGCTTCGACGGGTTAGTTGCAAACCACGGGCTGGCGGTACTGTTTCTGTTCTTTCTCGTCCCGGGGCTACCGGACGACGCACTCTGTTTCGTGGCAGGGCTGACCGACATTCCCGTCCGGCGTATCGTCGCAGTCGCCGCAGTCGGGCGACTTCCGGGGTTCCTTCTCGTGAACATCGCTGGCTCGGCGGCGGCCGACGCGAACGGACCGCTTCTCGCGGTCGCCATCGGACTCCTCGCCGCGGCGTCGGTGTTCGGCTACCTCTATCGGACGCAACTCCTCGGCCTCGTCACCGACCAAACAGCCACTCGTTGACCCGGAAGACCACGAGGTTCGCAAGGAGGAATGGGACGAACGCGCCCGCAACCCACCCCCACTCGCGGAGGCCGAGCGGAACGACACCGAATACGCCTGCGATGGGCGTGTAGAGCAACAGCATGTGAAGCGCCAGCGAGAGGCCGACCGCGCCGACGAGCCACGGATTCGACAGTACCGAGAGCCGGTAGCGGAGTCTGACCGACTGGGTGCGAACCAACTCGGCGGTCACGAGGAACGTAAACAGGACCGTCTGTGCGACGACGAGGCTCCCGGATTCTGCGAGCGCATAGAAGAATGCGCCCAGTCCGGTCACGGTGAGCGCAACGCCGATGCCGACGATAGACGCGATGGTCCGGTCGTCGAGGACGCCTTCGTCTCGTGGGCGCGGCGGGCGCTTCATCACGTCTCCCGATTTCGGGTCGGCACCGAGCGCGAGCGCCGGGAACCCGTCGGTGACGAGATTGAGCCACAGGAGGGCAACTGGTGTGATGACGAGTCCAGACCCTGAGCCGAACACGTCTGGGAACAACAACGCGCCGAGCAACGTTCCGAGGAAGACGACGAGTACCTCTCCGGCATTTGCCGACAGGAGGTAGTTGACGAACTTGCGGACGTTGTCGAAAATACCCCGCCCCTCGGCGATTGCGTCCCGAATGGTGACGAAGTTGTCGTCGCGGAGAACCACGTCAGACGCCCCCTGTGCGACCTGCGTCCCGCGTTCGCCCATCGAGATGCCCACGTCTGCGTTCCCGAGTGCCGGCGCGTCGTTGACGCCGTCGCCAGTCATCGCCACGGTGTAGCCCACGTCCTGCAGCGCCCGAAGGATACGGACCTTGTGTTCGGGTTCGACGCGAGCGAACACGTGGGTCTCCTCGATTGCGTGGTGCAGTTCTGACTCGCTCATCTGGGCGATGTCGCTGCCCGTGAGAACCGTGTCGGTGTCGATGCCGACCTCTGTGGCGATGGCGCGAGCCGTCTGTGCGGTGTCGCCCGTCGCCATCGTGACCTGAATACCTGCGGACTGGCAATCGGAGACGGCGGCGGCGACCCCTTCTCTCGGCGGGTCGGTCATCCCTTGCAATCCGAGGAAGACCAACCCGGATTCGAGCGTCTCCTCGTCGGCGTCGGGGTCGACCGCGGGCGCGTACGCGAATCCCAACACGCGAAGCGCGTCGTCGGCGAACAAGGCCGTCGCGGCCTCGATTTCACTGCGGTGGTTCTCGGTCAACGGTTCGATGTCGCCGTCGACCAGAATGCGGTCACAGCGGTCGAGGACGACTTCCGGGCCGCCTTTCATGAGTGTGACCGGACCCTCGCCCGGGGCGTCGAACTCGTCGACGACGACAGTCATGCGCCGTCGCTCTGACGTGAATGGAACCTCGGTGAGTCTGTCGTCGACACCATCGACACCGGCGCTGTTGGCAGCCGTGAGAAGCGCGATTTCGGTCGGGTCTCCGCGATGCGTGCCATCGTCGAGGACCGTCGCGTCGTTACACGTCACGCCGCAGGCGAGAAGCGCGCTGAGTGCGGGGCCCGTCTCGGTGGATTCACCGTCGAATTCGACAGCCTGTCTTCCCGGCAACCACGCTCTCGTGACCGTCATTCGGTTCTCCGTCAGCGTCCCCGTCTTGTCGGTGACGATGAAGTCCACCGCGCCGAGGCTCTGGACCACAGAGAGGTTTCGAACGAGCGCGTTTCGTTCGAGAAGCGTCCGCGACCCGAGTGCGAGCGTGAGCGTGACGACTGCCGGAAGCCCCTCGGGGACGGCGGCAACTGCGAGCGTGACCGCGACGAGAAGGACGACAACGGGGTCCGTTGCCGTGACGAACAACTGGATGAGTGCGATGACGACGATGAGTGCGACGATGCCGACGCCGATTCGACTTCCCAGTCGGTCGACTTCGCGCTCGAACGGCGTCTTGCGCTGCCGGACGTTTTCGAGTTGGTCTGCGATGTCTCCGAGTTCGGTGTCCATGGCAGTGCCGACGACGACCGCTTCGGCCCGCCCCCGAACGACTGTCGTGCCCGCGTGGAGGACACTCCGGTGTTCGGCGAGTGGTGTTTCTTCCGCGACCGACGCGGGTCCCTTCTCGACGGAGGTGCTCTCACCGGTCAGCGTCGACTCGTCTGCTCGGCAGTCAGCGGCGTCGAGAATCCGGGCGTCAGCGGGCACGGCGTCACCCGCATCGAGGATGAGTACGTCACCGGGGACGATGTCTTCCGCGGGAACCTCGCGAAGCGACCCGCCACGACGGACAGTCGCACTCGGCAGTGTGAGTTCTTTGAGTGCTTCGAGCGCCTTCTCGGCGCGGTAGTCCTGAATAAAGCCGAAGATACCGTTGCCGAACACGATGAGAAAGATGAGCGCGGCGTCGGTGTACTCCGGTTCGCGCCCCGGAAGCAGGCCGACCGCGAGCGAGAGACCCGCAGCGACGAACAACAGGAGAATGAGCGGCCCGGTAAACTGTGAGACTAAAAGCGACAGTGGGGAGACGGATTCGTCTTCGGCGAGTTTGTTCGGCCCGTAGCGTTCGAGTCGGCGTTCGGCCTCGTCGCTGTCGAGACCGTCGGCACTGCTGTCGAGTCGAGAGAGCGCTGCATCGGGGTCGAGTGCGTGCCACGAGATGTCCGTCGCCTCGCCGTCGGGTGGTCGTTCACGCGTCGCCTGCTCGTACACGTTTCACGTGAACGACACGCGAGAAGGTATGTCCACCGACGATTCTCACAGACCTGTGGTGAGGTTCCCGTGTCGTCCCTTTTCTGTGGCTGTCTTCCCTTTCTGTGGGCGTCCCCTTCCGTGCCGTCTCCCCTTTCTGTGGCCGTCTCTCCTTCCGTGCCGTCTCCCTCCCCCCGTGGCCCGCTGTGCCGACCTTCTCTGCGCTTACCGGGCCGTCTCTCGCCCCGTTAGCTCGTCGAAGTCGAGTTCGACCAGATGAATCTGAAGGTCGTCGATTTCCTCGTCGAAGACGCGGACGCCACCGAACAGTTCGTTGATAGTGGCGTCGTCGGGAACCTCGTCGTCTGGAAGGGTTCGAACTGACCCGCGAGCCATGATGCTCCAGGAATCCTTACCGGCGTCTTCATAGCAGACGAACGTCGCTTCGGTCGTCGTTTCGACGAAGTCGAACTTCTCGCTGTCACCGTCGTCGGTCAGGCGAAAGAGGAGTCGCCCACCTTCTGCGTCGTATGCGACGTGAACCGGGACTCCGTAGGCGCGTCCGTCGTCGGCGAGCGAGAGAATGCCAGACGAGGCGTTCGCCAGTCGCTCGGCGATTTCGTCGTCGTCCAACCCGACCGTGTAGACGTACCTGATATCGTCCATACTGGTCGGTTCGCGCCGCCGACACATGAATGGGCTGCCGAAGTGAGAAGCACGGTCGCCGTCAGTCGGTGAAGTAGAATTCAGATTTGGGCATCCGCTCTCGAACTTTCGGCGGTGCGTGTCGGACGATGTGCACGTCGTAGGTCTTGCCGCTCGCGACGTTGCCACCGACGCTGGCGAGTGGCGTGACGACGCGGCCCGCGTTTTCGCTTCCGACGAAGACGACGTCCGCGCCTTCGTTGTGGGCGACTCGCTTGAGTTTCCCGACGATTTCGCCAGGGGCCGGGAACCGACCCGCAGCGAGTGACCGAAACGACGCTCTCGGTGCGATTTTCACCGCGGTGCGGTGGAGTTCGCTGACGATATCGTCTCGGTCGAAGTCGTCTTTCGATGGTATCCACCCCTGATCGACAGCGTACTCTGCATCCACCGGGACGACGGCGACCGCGAGAACGTCGTCGCCGGTCTGCTTCGCGTAGGTCGCCGCTCGATGGAGCGCTGCATTCGACAGCTGTGACCCGTTGTAGGCGACGATGTACATACCGGCTAGTTAGGCAGGAACCTGATAAGTCAGTCGTTGGTGAACGATTCGAGTTCCGATTCCAGTGACCCACCGAGACGGTCGAGGGCGTCCTGTGCGGCCGCCGCGACAGCCTCGGGGTCTCGGAACGAATCGCCGACGCCGGATTCACGGCGGTGCCACTCGCCGCCCGCCCGGGCGAAGATATCGACCCACCAGTAGAGTGTGAGTCCGCGTGAGAACTCCGTGATAGTGACGCGGAAACGACTGTCTGGCGACTCGTAGACGACTTGTGACCGGGGGTCGTCGACGCTCGCGTCCACGTCGAGTTCGACGGTCCACCCCTCCGGAAGTGAGAGTGAGAAGGGGTCGTCTGTCATCGTTCGTGAACGAACGACACGCAGTGACTTGACTAATGCGCTCGCGGCAGTTAGTCGAGCGAGCGAGACGAGTTGGCGACGACGAGCAGGCTCGACGTACCCATGGCGATGGCGGCGAAAAGCGGATTGAGGACGCCGAGCACCGCGAGCGGAATGGCGACCGCGTTGTAGCCGAACGCCCACGTCAGGTTCCCGCGAATGCGGCGGTTCACCCCGGCCGACAGCGAGAACACTTCGGGGACCGCGTCGATGTTGCGGCCGACGAGCACCGCGTCCGCGGCGTCTCCAGCGATGTCCGTCCCGGTCCCGAGTGCGATGCCAATGTCGGCGGCCGCGAGCGCCGGGGCGTCGTTGCTCCCGTCGCCGACCATCGCGACCGTCCCGCGATTGCGGAGGCGGTCTACCGTCTCGGCTTTCGCCTCCGGGGGAACGCCGGCGAACACGTCGGTCACGTCCGGGTGGTCGCGGAAGCGGCGCGCGGCGCGCTCGGAATCCCCAGTCAGAACGACCACGTCGCGCCGGCCGTCGTCGGCGACGGCGGCGACCACGTCGTCCCACTCGTCTCGCGGTTCGTCGCCGACCACGAGGACGGCCTGTGCGCTGTCTCTCCGACCGACGACGACCGGGACTGCACCCTCTTCGCGGGCAGCGTCGATTGCGGCGGTGAGGGTCTCACCGATTGCCATGCCCTCGTCTCGAAGGAGTGCCGGGTGACCGACGACGACTCGCTCGCCCTTGGCGGCACCTGTGTCATCTTCGGACCCTTCGGCGACTCCTGTGCCGTCTTCGCCTTCGACGACACCTATGTCGCCTCCGGCTCCTCTGACCCACTCGACGACGCCCGAGACTCCCCTGTCGTGGACAGTCACGGCGTCGGCGGGGAGGTCGGGAACGTCGAGGTCGCGCCCCTCGGCCGCCTCGACGACAGCCGTCGCGAGCGGGTGCGCGGAGAAGCGTTCCAGCGCGGCGGCCGCTTCGAGGGCAGAATCGGCGTCGGAGTCGTTCTCGGTGCCGCTCTCGGCGTCTCCACCAGTCTCGACCCGCAGGACCGCCATATCGCCGTCAGTCAGCGTTCCCGTCTTGTCGAAGACGACCACGTCGACGTCCGGAACGGCCTCGAAGACGGCTTCCGAGGCGACGACGATGCCGCGACTCGCTGCCGTCTTGATACCCGAGGCGACCGCCAGCGGGGTTGCGAGTCCCAGCGCACACGGACACGAGACGATAAGAACCGTCAGGCCGACGAGGAGTGCCGCAGTCGCCGACTGGCCGCCGTAGAGCGTCAAGCCGAAGGCGACCACCGCGAGGACGAGCACCGTCGGGACGAAGATAGTCGCCAGTTTGTCTGCGAGGCGCTGGACGCCCGAGCGGGCGCTCTGGATGTCCCAGAGCAGTTCGACCAGTCGGTCGAGCGTGCTGGTCGCGTCCTCGCCGACTTCCACGACCAGCGGGCGGTCGGTGACGACAGTCCCGCCGAGCACCTCGTCGCCGGGGCGTTTGGTTCGGGGCATGGACTCTCCCGTGACGAGTGCTTCGTCGACGGCGGCGGTCCCCTCGGCGATGGTCCCATCGACTGGGACGCGCTCGCCGGGGCGGACCTCGACCGCGTCGCCGGGTTCGAGGTCGTCCACTGGGACTGTCTCGACACCCTCGGCGGTGCGGCGGCGAGCTTCTGAGACGCGAGACGCCGCGAGGTCCGAGAGCATGCCGGCCGCCTTGCGCTTGATGCGGTCTTCGTAGTAGTTTCCGAGCGTCACGACGAGGATGATGGCGACGGTCACGTCGAAGTAGACGTGGCTCTCACCGAGGACGACTGCGGCAGTCGAGTAGACGTACGCGCTGGTCGCCGCGAGTGAGACGAGCAGGTCCATGTTCGGTTGGCCCGCGCGGAGGCTGACGACGGCCCCGCGAAGGATGGGAAAGCCCGTGTAGAAAAAGACGATAGAGGTCATAAGCCAGATGTTGCCGAGGATGTACATCCCATCGAAGAAGCCGAGTTCGACGACCGGTGAGATGCCGACGTACGTCGGGTAGAGAAACAGGACGTACCACATCATCACCATCATCCCGAAGACGCCGCCGCCGATGACGAAGCGCGCGACCTGATTGTCGCTTCGCTCGGCAGCCGCTCGTTCTTCTGGGTCACGGGTGCCGTACCCGTAGCGTGCGAGTGTCGACGAGAGGTCGTCGAGGTCGGTCTGTTCCGGGTCGTACGAGACCCGAACCATGTCGCTTGCGTAGCTCGCATCCGCGGCGTAGACACCTTCGCAGTTTCGGGCCGTCCCTGAGACGAACGCCTCACAGGTCGCACAGTGCATCCCGTCGACGGCCATGTAGGTTCGCTCGGCTCCGTCGGGGACGGTCTCTTCTTCTCCGGCGAGTTCGCGTTCGACGGTCTCGGGGTCTGCCGTGGCAGCATCGCCGAGCGTGCGCGTGATTTCGAGACACCCGCGACAGCAGAACGCCCCGTCTACGTCGTCGCCCGTAATCGGTGGCGACGGAGTTGGGAGGCCACAGAGGTCGCAGCCGTCGGTATCGATGTCATCTGACTGGCCAGCAGACCGACGGGGCTGCGTTTTGGTCGCCATCGTCACCCCAACGGTTGGTAGAAGGGAACGTGAAGGTGTGGGACCATGACGCCGAGGAGCATCAGCCCGTGGGAAAGCGGGATGTATCCGAGGACGAGGAACGACGCACCCAGTGCGCGGTGGAGCGTCTTGCGCCGCCGCGCAGACACCTGTCCGAGGAGCGTCCCGTAGAGGAACAGCGTCGGTATCGTCCCGAGGCCGAGCAGTCCGAGCAAGGCAGCCGACCGGACTGGCGCGCCCGTCGCGAACGCATAGAGGTACGCCGGGTAGATGATTGGACACGGGAGCAGGCCGTGTATCGCGCCGAGTCCGAGGATTCGTGGTCCGCCGACGAGGCGGTCGACGCGAGCTGTCGCCCACCCACTGATGCGACCGAAGAGGCGGGTGACGGGAGCGGGCGTGAATCGGTCCATCGCGCTCGACCGACCGACGAGATAGCCGACACCAGTGAGGATGATGGCACTCCCGACGAGCAGGCCCATCGTTCCACGAACACCGGTTCCGAAGAGCGAAAGCGCGTCGACCGCCCCGAAAAGCAGACTTCCGGCGAGGGCGAAGGTGGCACCGAGTGCCGCGTAGCTCAGTGCCCGGCCGACGTTGAACAGGGCGTGCTGTCGAACTTGAAAGAGCGTGAGTGAGTCAGTCTGCTCGCGCTCGCTCAGTCTGTCGGCGTAGACGCTCACGAGCGGACCGCACATCCCCAGACAGTGCGCACCGCCGAGTAGTCCGACGAAGAGGAACGCAATCGCTTCCGGCGACTCTGCGACCCACGTGGGGGCGGTAATGCCGCCGTCCATCATGCTCTCGTCCCTCCGGTGTACACCGTGCTACCGACCACCATTCTCCCGGCCATCTCAGGCTGTGTGTTCGTGTTCGTGGTCCGGTTCGTGGTTACTCTCGTGTCCGTGTCCACCCTCTGTCGGACTCATAAGCAGGTAGATGACAGTGGAGATGATGAGGACGTTGACAGCCGTGACGACCCCTGCGAGGGGGTTTTTCGTCACGCCGAAGACGATTGCTGGCAGGAGCGCGACCAGTGCGACCGTTCCGGCACGGCGCGGAGTGAGTTCCATATCAGTGAGTTACTGTGGGTACTGTTTCGGATTTCGCCGATTCTAACACCGTGAGAATAGGGTCTTATCTTGAAGTCTTGGTCATACCCAACACCGGGTATGGCCGTTGATTCGACAACAGAGGGGAGCACCGCGTCCCCTACCTCTGACGACTCCGACTTGGTCGGTGATGGAGGGGTAAACGTGGTGGACCAGAGCGGCTCTGAGCCGCCTACTGATTCTATCGTCGGGACGGCCGACGACAGCATCGTCCGCGAAATTGGGCACGACGAATTCGACCCAGTTGGGACGCTCATACTCGTCCTCATCTACATGGCCATCCTCCTGGGGATGTGGGTGTTTATGTACTTCGTCGAGTTCCTGGGTCGCGGCGTGACGGTGGTGGGCTAAGATGGAGATTCACGCCTACGAGAAACTCTGGTTGGCGCTGGCACTCGTCCTCATCGTCGGGTTCATCGGCACCATCACCTACGGTGCCGCCGGCGCAGGTATCGAGATGATAGACGACAAGGGTGGCACCGTCGACCCGGCGACGCTCGACGACCACCCGAAGTTCGGTGACCCCGGCATCGAGAAGACCGGCGAGAACAGCTACGACGTGTATCTCGTCGCTCGCCAGTTCGTCTTCGAACCCGGAACGTCCGAACCGCTCCGCGTTCCCGAGGGAAGTACCGTCACGTTCCACGTGACTGCTGCTGACGTCATCCACGGATTCGACGTCGTCGGGACGAACGCCAACACGATGGCGATTCCCGGGCAGGTCGCCGAGTTCACTGTTCGATTCGAAGAACAGGGGGAGTACGGGATTGTGTGTAACGAATACTGTGGGTCGGGCCACCACGTGATGGAAGGGTCCATAGTCGTGATGGAACAGAGTGAATTCGACAGTTGGTACGCAGAACAAAACCAGGAGGGAGAGAACTGATGGCGACCGCATCTGGTAACGAACCGCTGTTCGTCGAGCGGTTCCCCGACGAGGCAGCCGTCGCGAGAGCGAACCTGCTCGTCGCGTTCGTCGCCCTCGGTATCGGGGCATTCTTCGGTCTCGTCCAGGCACTCCACCGGACCGATATCCTCCGAATCATCGACTCGGCAGACTACTACACGCTGTTGACCGGTCACGGCGTGCTCTTGGCCATCGTGTTTACTATCTTCGGCCTTGCAGCGTTCTTCCACTGGGCGACCGCACGGAGTCTCGACCAACCCGCGGTGAGTAGTCTCTTCTCGTGGGCGTGGTTTGGACTGATGACGACTGGGTCGGTTCTCGCCTCAGTTGCCATTCTCGGCGGACTGGTCCCAAGTCTCGGAATTAGCGCAGACGTGCTGTTTACCTTCTACGCGCCACTGCAGGCACACCCGATATTCTACATCGGACTGGCGATGTTCATCGTCGGAACGTGGCTTTCGGGTGCCGACTGGTTCCTCTCGTACCGCGCGTGGCGTGAAGACAACCCTAACGAGCGAATCCCACTGCAGGCCTTCATGGTGCTGACCACGATGATTATGTGGTACATCGCCACCGTCGGCGTGGCCGTGTCGGTGGTGTTCTTCCTCATCCCGTGGTCCCTTGGCCTCATCGAGAGCGTCAACCCGCTTTTGACCAGAACGCTGTTTTGGTTCTTCGGCCACCCAATCGTGTACTTCTGGCTCATGCCAGCGTACATGATGTGGTACACTGTCCTGCCGAAACTTGCTGGTGGCCGCCTGTTCAGTGACCCGCTCGCACGCGTGGTGTTCCTGTTGTTCCTCCTGCTTTCGACCCCGGTCGGCATCCACCACCAGTACCTCGACCCGGGTATCGCAGAGGGCTTCAAGTTCATCGCCATGACGAACACGATGTTCCTCCTGCTCCCGTCGCTTCTGACGGCGTTCACCGCAGTCGCGAGCATCGAACACGGTGCGCGACAGCGCGGCGGTGAGGGCTATCTCAGCTGGCTCGGTGCGCTCCCGTGGCGTGACCCTGCGTTCGCCGGAATGGCGTTCGCTGGCCTCATCTTCGCCGCCGGTGGCTTCTCGGGCATGATCAACGCCGGGATGAACATCAACTACCTCATCCACAACTCGCTTTGGGTCCCCGGCCACTTCCACATGACCGTCGGAACGGCGGTCGCACTGACCTTCATGGCTGCTGCGTACTGGCTCGTCCCGCAGCTCACGGGCACGAAGCTCTACAGCCGCCCGATTGGACTCTTGCAGGTCGTCCTGTGGTTCGTCGGCATGGTCTTCATGTCGAACGCGATGCACCGCGCCGGTCTCGCCGGGATTCCGCGGCGGACCGCCGAACCGCAGTACCAGAACTTCGACTTCGTGACGCCCATCGGCAGCATCTTCGAGCTTCGCGTCCAGATTGCCTTCGGCGGGCTGCTGTTGTTCCTGTCGGTGGTGTTGTTCCTCTTCAACATGCTCCTGACCGCGTTCGGTGAGAAATCCGAGCGCCCGGTCGACGAGTACCTCCCGGAACCCCTCTCTGGGCCAGAGGGAAGCCCGCGCGTCCTCGACAACCTCGGACTGTGGACCGGTATCGCCGTCGTCCTCGTCATTCTCGCCTACACACTCCCGATTGCGGGCATCATCCAAAACGGCGGAGGACTGTTCGGCGGCGGGCTGCCCGTCCCAGTTACGGTGTTCCCCGACGTAGAGATAGTGAAGACAGTTCTCGCAGGTGCGTTTGCCGCGCTCGCGGGGGTGTTACTATGAGATTCACCAAAGCACAAGCGCTCATACTGATCGCGTTCAGCATTCCGGTCGCCATCGAACTCCGCACGGTCGCAGGGTTCTTCAACTACGACCTCCCCCTCATCGGGGTCGTCGTAATCGAGTTCCTGTTCCTCGCCCTGCTGTTCGTCCTGTACGGACTGTACGGCGAGAAGTCAACTCCCGCGGCTCAATAACTGGCCTCTGAGTTCGACCCCCATTCTACCCTGTCCCGAGCCGCCTCACCCTGACCCGCCTCACCTCGCGGAGTCGGGGCCGGCGTCAAGGACGACTATTTTTCTGACACCTGTCCCAGGTAGCAACTAGGTACTGTCTATTTAGTGACCACCTTGACTGGCCTCAGGTCTACTCACCCCTCGCTTCTCAAACTGATTTCTAGGGGCAGTTCTTTCGCGGATCGAGGTACACAGACTCCGGCACCTTCATGAGATATATTTTAATATTTCATTCAGGCAACAAACAATATATAGGGTGGTTATCAAGTGTGTGGTAAGATGGGATTTCGCTCTGCGAAAGAGAAGACGAGCGAGGGCCAACAGTCCTCGACCGTCCCGTCGATTCAGGAGTTGACAGGTGGGTCCGACCGCAGTCGCGGTGGAGGTGAGTCACTACCGGCGCAGGACAGTGAAGCTGGGTTCGGACTTGAAGCGTATCGCCCCGGGATGGACGTTCAGGTTCAACGCCTCGTCGAGAGCCACGGTGCCAGCCAAGTGCGGCAGTGGGCCGACGAGGGAATGACCGTGGACACGATGGGCAAACCGCGGGACATGCGACAGTTCCGCGAGCGTCAGAAAGAACGCCCAGCCGAGGTGCCGAAAGATATCGAACGCCGGAACGCGAAATCGGTCCAGCGCAGCCGCAACGCACATCACGAGGCGTCGAAGGCTGGCGATTCGCAGGTGCCCGATAGCGTTCGGGACGTGATTTCGTCGCCCGGCCAACAGCTCGATAGCTCGATTCAACAAACCATCGAGGAGCGCATGGGCGATTCGCTCGGTGACGTGCGAATTCACACTGGCCCGCAGGCCGCCAAAGCCTGTCAGGATATCAACGCTCGTGCGTTCACTGTCGGGAATCACATCGCGTTCAATCACGGTGAGTACGACCCGAATTCGGCAGAAGGTCAGCACGTGCTGGCTCACGAACTCGCACACGTTCGCCAGCAGACCGGCGGGGCGGTGTCGATGCTGCCCCAAGAAGGGCTGGAGTTAGAGATCGATCCGGATCCACAGTTAGAGCGGGAGGCCGAGGAAACCGCTCAGCGCGTGATGCGCGGTGGGGAACTCGGGGTTCACCGGATGCGCCACTCGGAGGTGCACGTTCAGCGTATGCCCTCCAAGTCCGGTCGTGATGATGTCTCGTCTCTCTCGGCACTTCGTGAGATGGGAGTGAGCGAAGAGCTAATCGGGCAGATACGGCAAGAGGTTGACCCAAACGATCATACTGTGTTCATCAGAGATATTAAACTAATAGTTGATGAATCCACCAAGGACGTTGGGAGTGACCAAGGAGAGGTAGGTGAAATACTATCCTCTGAAAAGGGATTGTCCAAACGATTAGCCGAGAAACAAATGACTGAGACGAGTGACATAGAGAATCTCACCACTATCCCAATGCCAAATACGTTCACGAAAGGCGTTGATATTCAGTGTCCCAATGGAGAGAATCCGGAGTATGACAAAGTATTATTGAACGAGGAAACAGGAGAGGTATCTCACGTCGTCGAAGAGAAAACAGGCGGTGGAATCAGCTCAAAAGCTGATAGAGCCATTTTACAGGCCGAAGATAATCTGAGAACTATACAAGAAGAAGGCATCAATCAGATACTTAACGACAAGTGGATGGATGATGCCCTCATATCTGGGCTCTCGAAGGAGGATTTTGAGAATGCTTCTGCTTGCGCGATTGTCCCGAAAGGGATGGACAACAGTGAGACAGCAGACAATATAAGCGAGGATCAAATAATGGAGTATCGGTGGAACCCGGTCGAGTTCAACCTCATGTACAAAGTAGTAAACGAGGTGAAGTGAGATGGGTACGTTCAGTTTGATAGTTCCTGAAGATGAACAGACCATAGAAATCGGGAAAGCCTGTTACCGGTTTCACATAGACCACTCTCAGTACGATAGTGATAAGTCACCAGAGGAGTTGCGTGACTACCGAAATTTCAAAGAGAAAATGAACGAGAACGAGAGATTCATGGTGTACGAAAAGGCATCTCACACAATTGTAGACGCCGCAGAACCCCCCATTCAACACGTCTTTGACGAGTACCGCGACGATGAGTTTGTCGTCCACGACTCAGAAGGGCTATCGAGATTTGTTGAGGCATTAGAGGCAGCTCGTGAGAATCTGGATTCAGATGGAGGAATCATAGACGTGCGTGACAGAAAAATCGAGAAGTGTATCAACATTATCCTGTTCGCAAGAGAGAATAACTACGGGATTTCGTATTCGTAGGTGGATGACGTACGGATTCACACCAGATCTTCAGTCGCCAAAGCGTGTAAGGACATCAACTCCCGAGCGTTCACCGTTGGCAATCACGTCGCCTTCAACGCTGGAGAGTACGATCCCGAGAGTGCCGAGGGCCAACACGTTTTAGCCTACGAACTCGCGCACGTCCGCCGGCAAACCCAGGGGCAGTGTCGATGCTCCCGCAAAAAGGTGAATTAGAGATTGACCCAGACCTGCGCTTAGAGCGTGAGGCCGAAGAGACTGCCGAGCAGGTGATGCGCGGTGGAAAGTTGGGCATTCATCGAATGCGACACTCCGAGGTGCACGTTCAACGAGCGAAGGACTTGGAGCATGGCAAAAGTGGTAGGGACGACAGAGAGGGAATCGCCAGTGAATTAGAGTTCCCAGACCGTCAGCTCCAGAAAAAATTCAAACATGCCAAACGCTTCGGAGTAAATGGAAGCTGGAATAAAGAAAATAAAAACCGATTCAATATGGCGTTGATAAATCACATCGAAAGCCCTGATACAGAACGGATTTCTGGAACATATCGCGGTGAGAAAGTGTTCCACTTCTATAACTCAGAAACGAAAAACAACGTCATTACAACAAGAGACGGGGAGTTCATCTCCGGATGGACACTCAGTAACAAACAAGAAGAGCACCTAACAAAAAGTGGAGACCTGTGAGGACCTACCGATGAACGATAAAGACATAATACAAAAGTATTCGAAGCTCATTCAGCGATTCATCCAAAACGAAACGACTGCAAGTGAATTTTCTGATGAATATCTGGATGAATTCATAGAAGAAGACGGAGAGTTCTCTGAGGAAACGTATGAAATTTTGCAGAATATGTTTGCGGAAGCCGAGGCATATTGTGAAAACCCAGAGCTACGCGGGGAGAGAGATATTGGCGAAGCGGAGTTGCGAAACGTGGCGACTGAAACCGCAACCAAACTAGAGCAGAGGCTGAAAGACACCGACTGTTGAAGCAACTCTCGGTGACCGAAGATAGTTTCCCGCACTCTGGGAACCAGTCTGCGTATATATGGGGTATTCTGGACTACGTATAGCTGACCATGAAGCTCGACGTGATGAAGGTCGGAATCGGCGTCGCGGTCGTCATCGGACTTGTCCTGACGGGCGTCGCCGGATACGCACTGTTCGCAACGCTCGGCGGTATCTCGGGGCTGACTATCGCGCCCGAACTGCTCGTGAGCATCGTCTTCGGCGTGCTGCTCGTCGCGGCCGCCGCCAGCGTCTCGAAAATCGCTCCGACGCCGCGCACCCGCGTCTAATACCGCCGGAAGCACGTTCGTAACCTCCATTCTCCGCGACCCGACTCACTGAACGGTGCAACTCGGTCGCCACAGCAATGACACTGCCAGACCAATCGACAGTCATGTACGAAACAGTCCTCGTTCCGACCGACGGGAGTGCTCGGTCGCGTGCCGCCGCCCGTCGCGCTATCGACCTCGCGGCGACCTACGGAGCCACGGTTCAGGCCCTCTCGGTCATCGACGCCAGCGACCTTGGCCTGTGGACGTCTGCTGACGTTCCAGTCGACCGAGTACAGGCCAGCCTCAGAGACGCCGCCGAGATGGCGGTCGAAGAAATCGACGTGCTCACAGCAGAGTCCGACGTTCCCTGCGAGACGACACTCCGAATCGGCGTCCCGCATCGAGAGATTCTGGACGCTGTCGAGGAGGGCGGTGCTGACATCGTCGTGATGGCGACCCACGGCCGAACTGGGTTAGAACACGCCCTCCTCGGTAGTACGACAGAGCGAGTCGTCCGACTCGCTGATGTGCCCGTGTTGACCGTCCGAGAGTGACACCGGACCTGCTGAATCGACTGACTACTCGATTGGAATTCGACTGCCGCCGTCGCCGTCACGGTCGCGGCCGCCAGCAACGGGTCGCTCGTCGAGTTCGACCACGAGCGTCGCCGGGTCGCCGTCGCGGTAGACGTCCACGGCGACTGGCTCTCCGGGCCGGGTCTCGGTGATGAGATAGCGCATCAACTCCTCGTGTGTCCGAACTGGGTTGCCTTCGATTGCGACGATAACGTCGCCGCCGACGGGAATCTCGGCTCCACGGTGGGCAACTGCCTCGTGGCAGCCGTTCAGGAACGCCTCACCGCCGTCCGGGCCGACCGCGTTCACGACGAGGACGCCCCGCGGCGCGTCGAGACCGTTCGCTTCGGCCACTGTCGGCGTCACGTCGAGGGTGCGAGCGCGGAGGTAGGAGTGTCGATATCGGCCATCGGAGACGAGGTCCGGGACGATGCGCGAGGCGATTGCTGGGGAGATTGCGAATCCGATGTTGTCGCCCTGTTTCGCGCGGTTGACGCCGACGACTTCGTAGGCTATGTCGCCGTCGTGGTCGCCGTCGTCGTTGTCACTCTCGTCACCCATGCCGCCGTCACCGTCGCCGCCGACTTTCCGACCGACGAGGGGGCCGCCGGAGTTTCCGGGGTTGATGGGCGCGTCCGTCTGGACGACGTCAGGGATTGCGAAGCCGTTCGAGGTCGGAAGCGAGCGATTCGACCCGGAGACGATACCGGCCGAGATGGAACCGTCGAGACCGAGGGGATTGCCGAGCGCGGCGACTTGCCGACCGGGTGCGGGGTTCTGCGTAGCGAGCGGGAGCGAGCCAACGCTAGCGGGGAGGTCGTCGACGGCGACGACTGCGAGGTCCGTGTAGGCGTCCGTGCCGACCACGTCGCCGACGCGCCACGTGCCGTCTGCGAACCGGAGTTCGACACGGCCCGTGTCGCTGCCGTCAGCGAGTCGAGCGACGTGGTCGTTGGTCACGAGATGCTGGTCGTCGTAGACGAAGGCGCTCCCCGCACCGCCAGGGCGTCGCCGGCCGCCGACGTAGACGGAGACGACTGACGGAATCACGTCGCGATACAGTCCTTCGAAGTCGATAGGTGTGGACATGGTGGGGCGTCGATAGAGCGACATCTCGCCGTCTCGACCGGCGCTTACCTCGGGTTAGTGTCCGACAGATTTGAGGATGTCGTGTGGTGACACTGTACAAGGACGTTGCGCAGACAGAACGTCGCACCCAGTCACAATTCGGCCGCCACCGCCCTTTTTAATACCATCTGTAGTAAATATCGGGTCGAAATGGTCGCACTCGACGTACACGAGGACATGCAACGAATCGCCGACAGCGGTGTCGTCGCTGTGATGCGAGGCGCGGACGCGGACACCATCATCCAGGTCGCAGACGCCCTCCACGAAGGCGGCGTCACTGCCTACGAAATCACCGCCGACAATCCCGACGCGATGGACCTCATCAGCGAGGTGTCGGCGTCGTTCTCTGACGACGAGGCAATCGTCGGCGCGGGGACGGTCCTCGACGCGCCGACTGCCAACGCTGCGATTCAGGCCGGCGCGGAGTTCGTCGTCGGCCCGAACTTCGACGAGGGCGTCGTCGAGACGTGCAACCGCTACGGAACCATCGTCGCGCCGGGAATTATGACACCGACCGAAGCCGTCACCGCCTACGAGGCGGGCGCGGACCTCGTGAAGGTCTTCCCGGCGTCGTCGCTCGGACCTGGCCACCTCAAGAGCATGAAGGGCCCGCTCCCGCAGATTCCGATGATGCCGACCGGTGGCGTCGGCCTCGACAACGCCGCGGACTACATCGACGCCGGTGCGGTCGTCGTCGGCGCAGGTGGCGCGCTCATGGACGACGAGGCTATCGAAAACGGCGACTTCGAATCCATCACGGAGACGGCCCGCGAATTCTCGCAGATTATCGACGACGCCCGAGCCGAGTAACCGAATCGAGTCGCCGGATTACCGAATCGATTTTATCCGGTCTGCGAACTCGTCTGGGACCCACTCAACGATGGTCTCGGGGTCCGAATCACCGTTCGCGGCGACGAGGTACGCCGCACCGTCTTCGTCGCCGTAGGCGCGCTGGAAGTCGTAGACGAAGCCCCAGCAGTCGGTCGATTCGGGAACCTCGTCACTCTCGGTGAGAAACTCCACTTGCCGGACGACGACGTACTCGACCAGACGGTTGACGGCGTCGTCAGTCGGCGTCTCTTCGTCGAAGATTCCCAATTCTCGTGCCTCTTCGACGAGCGGAACGAGACGCGAGACGGCGGCTTCGACGGCCACCGGAAGGTCGTTCGCGCCGTCACCGACGACGAACTCGTAGGCTGCTGTGATTCCGCCGCAGCCCGTGTGTCCGAGGACGACGATATCTGAGACGCCGAGTGAGGCGACTGCGTAGCCGACGACGTCGTTGACGACGAGTTGACCGTCGACCTCGGTCCACACTTGATTGGCGACGTTGACCGATTTGAAGAGTTCCCCCGCCTTGTCGGTGTTCCAAAGTGCTTCGACTGGAACACGAGAGTCCGAGCACCCGATGGTGACCACTTGTGGCGTTTGCCTGTCTCGAAGCCCCTCGAAGTAATCTGCGTCGAGGTGCTCGACGTGGTATTTGTTTCCAGCCACGAGCGATTCCAGAACCGAATTCGCCATTACGTCATACTAACGCTCTTCTGACGTAAATAGCTTCGACGGGGCGAACAGTCACCGCAAGACTCCATCCGAACGGACGGCCGGCAGCCACCCAATCAGTCGTCTGCGGCGGGTGGCGCGGCACGTTCGGCAGTCAGTTCGGGCTCTTCGGTCGCGTCACGTCCACGTTTGTCGGCCGTCTCAGCAGCGACCCACGTCAGGTCCTCGTCGTACTCGAATGCAGTGTCGTTCTGTGTCGGGTCCACGACAGTCAGCGAGAGCCAGCCGTTGTCCAGCAGTTCAGTGACGGCGGCGTTCGATTCGAGGACGGACGTCACACGGTCGACCGGGGCGTGAATCACCGTCGAGAGGCGCAGCGGTTGGTGGTATGGGTCGTCGTCGGCCGCCTTGACTGACTGGAGTGGCAGCCCCGTCATCAGGTCTCCACCGTTCCCTTGGTAGACGCCGACGTTGCCGACCGGGTTGTGAGTAATCTTCGACCCGCTCCCGTAGACCGCGTTGTCCACGGTCGAGAAGTAGTACTGCATGTTTATCCACTGGGTGACGACCATGGGGCCGGACACGATGGCCGCGAGGGCCTCACCGGAGTCGTCGTCCCGCCAGTCGTAGGAGTGGAGGAACGACCGACCATCGAGGTCGAGACCCTCCGTCAGCGACCGGGGGCCGATGACGAAGCCCGCGTTGCCAGCGAGTCCCCATTCGGGGCGCGTCTCGGCCCAGTCCGCGGCGCGGCGTTCAGCCTCCCGAGTCCCCGGTTCGGACGCGTCCATCGTCTCTGTCCGCTCTGCAGCCGCACCAGCTCTGGCGGTTTCGAGGTCCGAGCGGAGCTGTTCGAGGTCTGCTTCGTGGCTCTCGGGAACAGGCCCGGTAAAGAGCGACACGTCGTCCGTCGTCGTGTTGTGTTCGCCAGCGACGAAGACGGTGTCCGACGGGATGTCGAACCCGCGGTCGCGGAGTTCGGCCTTGACCTCGTCGTCGTTACAGATGGCCGCAAGGACACGAGCACTCGGTCCGCCAGCGTTGCCGGCACAGGCACCGCAGTCGAGACTGGACTCGAACGGGTTGTTCGCAGTCTGGCTGGCGTGGCCGACGAACGCGACGATGCGCGCGAACTCGTCCCATCCCATGAGTTCGAACGCGGTCTCGGCGTACTCGACTTTCTCCGCCGTGGACAGACCTTGTGGCAGGTCCGCGTCGGCGGCCGAGTCCTCGTCGAGTGCCGGTTCGCAGAAGTCTGCGTGGGAGGGGACCCGCTCTGACGCGCCGGTGAGGAAGTCGTACACGCGTGACGGGAAGAGCGTCCGCGCCGTGAGGGCTGCCCCGTAGCCGACGCCGGTACTCTCGACGAAACTGAACACGGTCGCCGCGTTCGAGGTGAGTGATTTGAGGACGTTCCCAGCGGCACTGGTCGTGTTCGTCCACGTGTCGTAGCGGTCGTGTTCGTGGTCGCATCCCTCGGCCGGGCGGTCGGCGACGTAGTGTTGTGCGTCGAGAATCGGCGGGCAGGCGTCTATCGCGACGTTGGAGTCGTAGGCTTCGTAGCGCATCGGAACCCCGAAAAAGCCCGCGTAGCCGTAGGTCTCGTAGGCACCGGCGTCCTCGATGTGCCGACGGATGACTTCCGAGCGCGTGTCGATACAGAAGACGAGTTGTGCATCCGGGCGACCACCGTCTTCGAGGGCGATGGCTGGCTCGTCCCCTTCGGCCGCGGCTGGCGAGTGCTTTTGGTCGGCAATCGCCTCGACCAGTTCGGTGCGGTAGGTGGTCTCCCACGCGTCCAGCCAGATTTCGGGAAGCGGGACGTCGTCGTGTTGGTGGCTGCGTTCAGACTGCGTCGATTCTGCCGCAGCATCCGTCGGACCGAGTGGCGCATCGAAGAGGTCTGTGAGAACCATCCTGACGGCCAGATACTCCGTGAGTGTGATGGGATAGTTAGCCTGCCAGTCGCCACCGTTGTCGGCCCGCTGTTTGATGAACCCGGTCCACCCCGGCAACCGTCCGAGGTGGAACTCGAAGAGGTCTACCAACTGGTCGCGCGGGTACGCGGAGACAATCTGGTCGATTGCCTCCGTCGGGTCGTCGGGGTAGGTGGCGACGGCGCTCGGGTCGGGAAGCGACCCATCGTGGCGTGCCACGGACTGAAACGCGGCGTAGAACCCGCGTTCACGGTTCGGCATCGGCCACGAAGCGTGTCCCTCGTCGAGGAAGGCGGCGAGCCATTTCGTCAAAACCGTATCGACGACATCGTGTTGACTCGACTCGTCGTCGTCCTCGGCGGCCGACTCCGTTTGGTCCTCCATGCGCGACAAGAGAGTCGATGGGTCCTCATCGTAGCCGTGGTCGCGTAGTTCGCGCCGAAGCGTCTCCCGGTCGATTTGGCCCGTTTCGAGTGCGGCGCGGAACACGTCTGCACTCGGGTAGCCGCGGCCGCCGAACAGGTGTTCGGCCTGTTCGACGGCCTCGTGGAACGGGCGGTCTTCGAACCCGCTGAGTGGGTTCGCCGTCACGAAGGAGTGAAGCGGCCAGACCGACCCGACGCTGGTTGCTGCCTGTTCGATGGTGTCGCGAATCGTTTCGTTAGTACTCATTGTACTCCTCTCTGGTTGTTACGGTCGTTCCGGGCGCGGGCCGCGTCGCATTCACGAGTGCCATGTACAACCGAGTGCTGCGCCGGTAGACGCCACTCTCGATGGTGACGTACGCCAAGGCGAACGCCGCGGCGACGACGACGTGAACGAGCGTCAGTTCGGTCGGGGCCGTGACGAACGGAACCCCGACTAACGCGTGTTCGATGGTCTTGTAGACAAACGCGTACAGCCCGATTGCCGGCAGGAACACGAGCGGAATCGCTCCGAACCGAAGGACCGTCGGGAGCGCCGCGTGGCGTATCGTCTCACGCGTGGCGTGCATCGTGGTCAGCACGACGAGTCCCGCGAGCAGCAATCCGCTATCGAAGGCGGTTCCCTCACCGGTCGTGACGGCGAACAGGGCACCGCCCGCGAGTGCCGTCAGGATGGTCACCGAGAATCCGATGACTCCCACCGATTGTTTCGCGGCGTACTTCCCATCGGGGCTTCCCTGTTCGACGGTACCTCCCGCGGAGAGGAACTGATACGCTTTGTAGAACCCGTGGAGGATGAGGTGGGTGATGGCGGCACCGAAGAAGCCCAGTCCCGCCTGCATGAACATGAACCCCATCTGTCCGACGGTCGAACAGCCGAGTTTCCCCTTGACGTCCGTCTGGACCGTCTTGAGGAGCTTTCCGACGAGGGCACTCGTCGCGCCCACGACCACGATTGCCAGCATGAAGCCGCGGTCGACAGTGACGACCGGCGCGAACCGGAGTAACAGGATACCGCCCGCGTTGACGAATCCCGCGTGCATCAGTGCCGACGCGGGTGTCGGCGCTGTCATCGACGACAGTAACCACGTGTGGAACGGGAGCAGTGCGGACTGAATCATCGCCGCCAACAGGAGCATCGCAACCGCAAACAGAACGGCCCCGGTGGGTGCAATCTCCGCCGAGGCGACGGCGGAGACAGTCGATGCACCGGTTTCCCACCACAACGTCGCGAAGGCGACTGCCAGCAGTGCACTGCTCCCCGCGAAGTACCGACGTGCGTGTGCAGCCGCCGTCCGAGCGTGCGGCCAAGAGTCGACGTGGCCGATGAGGTTGGCCATCACGAGGCCCATCGTTAGCCACAGCACCGCGAACACGGCAAGCGAGTCCGTCGCGACCAGTGTCATCACGACGAGCGTGAACGCGAAGACGTTGCCGAAGAACTTGTTGAGCGCGCTGTCTCCGGCCATGTAGCGCCGCGAGTAGCTGTGGACGATTCCGCTGAAGAACGTCACGACCACCCACATCACGACTGTCAGCCCATCGACGGAGAACAGTCCCAGAAGCGACCAGTTCTCGGAACCGGACAGTCGGAGGGAAGCTACCACGAGACTCGCCACCCACAGAAGCCACACGACTCGCGTGAGAACTTGGGGGAGTTGCGGCGTCGCCGTCGTCGTCTTCGGTAGCGATCCGACCCGAGTAAATCTCGTCTCGTCTGTCATCGTTTTGGGCTATGGCAGTCCGTGAGTCCCGCTCGACGTGAGTGGGTCAATCACTTACTGTCCTCTTCTTGCCTATAGCACGAACACATTCACTATTAAACTCTTCTATCCGAACAATTTGTTCTCTAGATTGCCTATGAAAGAACATTATGGTCTGTGGTGGCAATTACCAAACGTGTGCGAGAGTCCTGGCGAGAAACTCTGTCCACCGGCTACGCTCCGTCTCAGCCTCGTTTACCGTCCAACGCCATCCGTGCCAGATTTCGAAACTCGTGCTGAATTCACAAACAGTTCGAGTTTTGGCTCAATCTCAAGCAAATCGTTCGCCGAACACGGGACGGGAGAAAACGCAGTCGTTCGCAGTGACCCTGTGCGACCAGTTACGCCGCGCGACCAGTCGCAGTCACTCGGTCGTCGAGGACTCGTCGCCCTTGAACCCGCCGAACGGCGTCGTCTTGTGGCTTCGAACGAGTACCTCGTCGGCGACGGTCAATCCGAGGTCAAGCAGTTCCTGTGCGACCGGTGTGACGTCGTCGTCGTTTTCGCCGATGACGGTGACGAGGAGGTTCTTCTCGCCGGTGACGAGTTCCTGCACCGAGACGACGCCGTCGATAGCGAGGATGTCGTCGATTATGGCTCCGCGCTCGGGTATCGGAGCAGTACAGAACAGCAGCATCCGAAGCGGATAGCCAGAGGCCTGATAGTCGATTTCGGCGCGGTATCCCTTGATGACAGACCGGTCTTCGAGGCGCTGGATTCGCTTTCGGACCGTGCTGCCCGAGGTCCCCGCCCGCTCGGCAATGTCGCCGGACGACATGTTTCGAGCGTCCTCCTGCAGCGCGTGGAGAATTGCGCTGTCCACGTCGTCGATGTCGTTGCTGGCCATGTCAGTACGTACGCAGGACCGGAGAAAGGCATTTTGCTCCGTTGGTCAACGGTCGTTCGAATCGGAGCCCGAGCGGTCTTCGACAGCAGCCTCGCCTTCTTCGTCGGGAGCCTCCACATCGTCGCCCCAGAGGAAGGAATCGTCTGTATCCGTCGACTCGGTGGGCGTCTCCGTCGCCCCGTCGTCGGTTGGCGTCTCAGTTGGCTCGTCATCGGTCTGCGTCTCGGTCGCCCGGTCGTCGGTGGACGTCTCAGTTGGCCCGTCGTCGTCCGGTTCGGATTCGTCCGTCGCGTCGACACTGACGCCGAGGGCGGCCTGTCGTGCACGGCGGCGCTCTTCGCGGCGTTCCGCCAGTGCATCTCTGAGCCTGTCGTTCAACGTCTCGCGCAGGTCGACTGCGTCATCGCCACCGATATCGACGGCCGCGGCGTCGCCACCGACGAGCGAGAGGCTACCTGCAGTGTCTGCGGTCACGGTGGCGACGCGCCAGCGACGCTGGAAAATCGTTCGGGTGTCGATAATCGTCTGAATCCGATAGTACGGGACGAAGCGCGTCTCGCGCTTCCAGAAGCCGTTTCGAGTGACCACGTGGTCATCGGTCAGTCCGTAGCCGCGATGTCGCCACTGATAGACTCCGGCGACGATAGCGACCGGGACGAGCGCGAGTGGGACGTACCACGGAATCGCTCTGTCGAGAAGCGTGTTCGCACCGAACAGGGCGAGCGCGATTGCCCCGAGCGCGAGCGAGTAGCGGACGGCGTAGCGGCGTCGGATTCGTTTCGGTGGGCGCTCGTAGGTCGGTTCAGCCACGCCTTCGAGGTCGTCTACGAGCGAGCGGACGCGCTCGCGCCGGGCGAGGGGAATCGCTGCTTCCGACCCGCGACCGACGCTCGACCCGTTTCGGCTGTCACCGCTGGGGGCGTATCCCGCGGTTTCGATGAGGAGCGTCGCGAATCCGAAGTGCCGCTTGAGCGGGTTGTCTTCGATGGTGAGCGTCTGGAGTTTGTCGAGCGGAATCGACCCGTTGTAACGCTGCAGGAGACCGCGTTCGTACTGGAGTTCGTCGCCGACGCGAGTCAGTCGGAAGTCGTAGTAGTTGACCACGGCGCGGATGAACCCGGCACCCCACGAGACGAGCGCGACGAGGAGGACCAGTCCCCCGAGTCCAACTGCCGTGGCGACGACCCCACTGGTCGGGAGGGGAACGTCGATGTACGACGAGGCGACGGGAAACGCAGAGGTCACGAAGACGAAGACGAGGCCGGGCAGTCGCAGGTCGAACGAGAGGGCACCGACGATAGCCAGTTCCCGCGGGGCCAACTCGAACAGGACTTCGCGGTCGGGTTCGGTCGCCTCCCCCGCCGACTCACCGCGTTTCAGTCGGGCGACTTCCGTCTGGATGCGGAGTGCCTCGTCGTACGCGACGAAGCGGAGACTGCCTTCGGTCTCGCCACCGCCGGCGGTTTCGAGGTTCACCGCCGCGATGCCGAAGAGACGTTGGGCGACGTTCCGCGAGATATCGACGTTCTGGATGCGTCGATAGGGAATCTCGCGATTTCGGCGACCGAAGACGCCGGAGCGAATGTCGAAGGTGTCGGGCGTGAGTTCGTACTCGAATCGCTGGTAGTAGGCGAATTCGTAGCCCGCGATGGCGAGCACGAGCGAGCCGAGGAGGATGATGCCGCCGAACGCACCCAGAAAGCCGCCGAAGGCTGCCCCGCCGGAGAAGACGAAGAACGCGACGGCGAACACGATGCTGACGCTTCGCTGGGCCGCCCGGTACGGAACAGAGAGTGGCGACAGATGGGTCATACCGCGTCGTCGCCCTCGGCGCGGATGGCGAGTCGCTTCAGTCGTTCCTGCAGGTCTTCAGCCCCGTCTGGTGTGAGACCGGGAATCGACACGTCGGCACCGCGGGAACCGGCAGTGTAGACGATGGTTGAAGCCAACCCGGCGAGCCGTTCGATAGGGCCGCGGGCGGAATCGACGTGCTGGATGCGGACGAACGGGACGACAGTGTTGACCTTCGTGAAGACGCCGCGTTGGAGATACAGCGAGTCGTCGCGGAGTTCGTACCGCCACGCACGGTACCGAAGCAAGGCAAAGCCGACGCCAGTGACGAGGAAAAACCCGCCGGTGACGACCGGTGCGTAGATAGGAATCGAAAATGGAGCGAACAGGACTCCAGCACCCGTGAGACCGCCGACGACGAGTGCGACCACGACTGCGCGGGCGACCCAGAGAAGTCGAATACGAGGATGGAGACGGTTCACAGAGACACCTCCACGAGCGAGAGCATACACTCGGGCGTAGTCGTGTGACGCTAAATATCTGTGGCCGAATCGGCCTACGGTGTCGCGGCGAGGCGTCTCTCGACCCGCCGAAGCGCCTCGGTTAGCGTCTCGCCGACCGCCGCCAACGTCGAGAGAACCGGGTACCGAACGGAGAGGTCCTGATAGAGGTACTCGGCGACGTCCGGCACGAGTGACGACAGCTCCCGTCGGTGGTCGGCAATCGTCTGCTGACGAGTGGCTGCGAGCTCGTCGACACGGGTCTGGAGTCGACAGACGTTCTCGCGAACCGCCAGCAACTCGTTGAAGCTCCGCTCAGACAGCGGTTTGTCGTCGAGGAAAGACAGGCGGTTACAGAGCGTCGAAATTTCGTCGGCCATCGATTCGACCGATTCGAACTCCCCATCGACGATATCGACGAACTCCATTCGGTCGGCGACTGCTTCTGTCGCAGCAGAGGCAACGGTCTGCCGGAGTGCGGGCGAGAAGACGGTCGCCGATTGGAACGCGGCAGCGACGTCCGGTCCGAACTCTGCTGCGAGACTGTCGGCGAACGGGTCACCGTACTCTTCGTCGTAGTGCGGCACCGACATCACAGTTCGTTCGTACGCCCGACGAACGCGCGTGAGCGACCCATCGGTCGCTTGCTGGTGTCCGATGAGTGGGGGCGTCGAGGCCGCCGAGGCCGTCGGAGCTGTGGCTTTCAGCTTTCCGACCTCACGTTTGAATGCACGGAACGCCTCTCGCTCGTCGACACAGCGCCGACGCTCGCGTCGGAGCGCCCGTTTTGCGGCCTCCAGACTATCGAGGCTTACCGCCATCGAACCGCCCCCGGAACGTCCGCCCCGACGACTCGGTTCGGCGGGGTTCGCTCGTCGACGAGCGGGAGCGACGAGAGGAGTCCGCGGTCGGCATGGGCCGCGATTCCCTGCCCGTGTGCATTTCCGCTGGATGCGAGTGTGTAGGCTTCGGCCATCCCCTTCGGCCCGGCGAGCGGTACGAGTCGAACTGTCGTTCCCTCGCGGTCGACCTCGACGAGGAGGAACGATTGCGGGAACGAACTCGTCGCGGGCGCGATGAGTTCGCGGACGCCGTCGCGGACGGCAGTGGCCGGCCAATGGATGTGTCCCGAAAAGGCGAGGGGGACACCGTGGTCGGCGAGAATTCCGGTCAACTCGTCGGCGTTGCGAAGTTGGTAGAAATCGGCGTCAGGGAACTGCCCCGTGTGCTGGCGCGGGTGAAACAGATTGTGATGGAGGAAGACGATGGAGGCCGACGCGTCAGTGAGGTGGTCGTCCAACCAATCGAGGTGCTGGGCTGGGATGACTCCCTCGTGGGTGTCAGAAAGTGGGCGCTCGGACCCGCCGCTGGCGGAGTCGAGGCCGACGATGTCGAGACCGCCGAGGCGACACGCGAACGGAAGCGAGCCGTCAGCGTACCGTCTCGCGAACGTATCGGGAGCTATCGCCTCGTGGTCGTCCCACTCTTTCGGCACGTCGTGGTTGCCCGGAACTGAGGCCCACGGCTCCGGGAGGTCGGCGAGAATCTCGTCGACCACGTCATACTCGGCAGGGCGTCCGTCACGCGTCAAATCGCCGAGAAGGATGGTCCCGTCTACGTCGAGGTCGCGGATGGTCGAGACGGCCGTTCGAAGGCGGTTTTCGGTCCGGTGGTAGACTTTCCACGTCCCGGAACCCGTCGGCGTGACATGCGGGTCGGAGACAACGGCGAGGCGAGTCGGCGTTCGCGAGACCGGACGAGCGAGACGAGCGAGAACCGGACCCGGCGTGTGCGGGTGGGCGGTTCTCATCGGTCTATTGTCCGTGTATAAGTCCCGAGTTCGGTCGCACGATGCACACGGATGCTCCCCGATTCCCGGCACAACTCGATTTGAAGTGACGTTTCAAGGACGTCAGTCACATCGTCCTCTGGCATACACGAATACCCATTCGAGGCAGGGTAGTAAACATATCGTATAAAATATATATTTTAGAATGTAGCTATTGATAAACTACGTAGTACTACAGAGACGGGTGTAGAAAGCGGCATGAAGCGTCTGAAAACGAAGGTCGTGAGGTCCGATTAGGAGACGAGGAGACCAGCGATGACGAGCAGGGCGGTGGCGACGAACGCGGCCCCGAGATAGAACGGCGCAGCGTCGTCTGCCGGGGTTCGGACTTTCTTCTCGGCAAGTCCGCTCTTTGCCTTGCTTCCGCCGATTTCGACGAGTCCGGTCACGACGAGCCAGAGACCGAGCATCCCAATCACGAGGTGCCCACGAGACGACCCGAGCAACGTCTCGACGGTGTAGCGCGTTCCGGCGAGGTGGCCGCCGGTGACGAACATCAGGAGGGAACCGACGCGCGACCCCATCGTCAGTCGGGAGATAACAGACTCGAATGCCGCGGCGCGGATGTTTCCGGCCCGAGCGGTCGGGAGTACGCCGACGGCGAAAAAGAGGACGCTCCCCATCCAGAGTCCGCCGACGAGCATGTGGACTGTGGCCATCACAGTGTCGATAAGTGCCATGTCCGACGGGTTAGTTCACCGAGTCTTGAAGGTTTCACCTTCGATTCGGGTTTGCGTCGCCTCAGAATCGGGAGATGGTGTTGGGCGTCGTGGACTTCGCCGACGCAAACATATTTCATGGCCGTCTGCGAGGTAAGCCAGTATATGTCAGGCAAACTCTCAGTCGAGTCTTTCTACGACCTCTCCCGCCCGACAGATACTGCGGTGTCCCCGGACGGTCAGACGGTCGCCTTCACGGTGGCCGAATCCGACCCAGACGAGGACGAGCGCGTCGCGTCGCTGTATGTCGTTCCGACAGACGGGTCTCGCAAGCCGCACCGACTCACCCGCCTTCCGGGTGCGTCGTCGCCGACGTGGTCGCCGGACGGAAGCCGACTCGCCTTCATCGCCGCGCGTGACGAGGACGTGTCCCGTCGCGTCGGTCGCCAAGCCGACGCTTCGGCTGACGAAGACGAGGACGAAGCCGACGCGAGTGCAGAGTCAGACGGCGACGACGATTCCGACGAAAACGAAGCGGATGGCGACGATTCCGACGACGCGACAGCTGGGCCAAACGGCGACGAACCGAAACCGCAGGTATGGTGTTTCGACCTCGAACTCGGCGGCGACGCGACCCAACTCACCTCGTTCGACGAAGGCGTCTCGGAGTTCGACTGGTCGCCCGACGGCGACCAACTCGTCGTCTCTTCTCGCGACCCCACCGAGGAAGAACAGGAGTATCTCGAACAGCGCAAGGACGGTGGGCCAATCGAGACCGAGCGCCTCCAGCACAAGGTAAACGGGGTCGGCTGGACCGACGAGGTGACGACCTACCTGTTCGTGGTCGACCTCGACACCGGCGAGACGGAGCGACTGGACGAGGCCACTGCAGCGGGTCCAATCTCCGACGCCTCGGGGCTTCAGCCCGCGTGGGGACCGAACGACCGCATTGCGTACATCACGTCGGACGCCGAGCATCCCGACGACACGTACGCCACAGACCTGTTCCTCATCGACCCCGACGGTTCGAACGTGGAGAACGTGACCGATGGCGACCAACTCCTCGGCGGTCCGAAGTGGAGTCCGGACGGAACTCAAGTCGCCTTCGTGAGTGGCGACGCCGAAAACTGGTACGTTCCTAGCGAAATCCACGTCGCCGACCTCGGGACCGACGAGGTGCGGTCGCTCTCCAACTCACTCGACCGGACGGTCGCGATGGGCGCAGGCCCCCACTGGGCGTCGAACGACGAACTCTACACACTCGTCGCCGACGAGGCGAAAACCAGACTCGTCCGTCTCACGCCCGACGCCGACGCACCAGAGCGAGTGTTCGAAGCACAAGGAGACTATCGTGCGATTCAGACGCTCGACGTCGGCGGCGACCACGCGGGTCTCGTCGTCTCGGACCCGAGTGAGGGGTGGGATATCTACAGCCTCTCGCTCGACGACGTCGACGCTACGGACGAGGTAGACGCCGAGTCGTTCAAACGTCTCTCTGCGCTCAACACCGACTTTGTCGACGAGTACGAGATGCCACAGACCCGGCGTGTGGCGTACGAGAGCGACGGCTGGGAGGTCGAAGGCATCGTCTACGCGCCAGCAGACTTCGACTTCGACGACCCGGACCCGCTGCCGACTATCGTCGCCATCCACGGCGGGCCGATGTCCTACGACGAACCCGAGTTCAGGTTCGAACACCCGGCGTTCACCTCGCGTGACTATCTCGTGTTCCGGCCGAACTACCGCGGTGGCACCTCGTACGGCCAGGAATTCGCCGAGGAACTCCGCGGCCAGTGGGGGACCGCCGAAGTCGACGACATCGTCGCGGGCGTTGAGGACCTCACCGACCGCGGGTGGACCGACCCGGACCGCGTCTTCGGTTATGGGGTCTCCTATGGCGGCATCGCACAGGGGTATCTTGTGACCCAAACCGACCTTCTCACCGCTGCTGTCCCGGAACACGGTATCTACGACCTTCGTTCGGATTACGGGACCGGCGACAGTCGACTCTCTATCGAACACGAGTTCGGCACCCCGTGGGAGAACCCGGACACAATCGACGCCGCGTCGGCAATCACGGACGCCGGTAACATCGACACTCCCCTTCTCGTCATGGCTGGCGGGCAGGACTGGCGCTGCCCACCGACGCAGTCCGAACAGCTCTACGCCGCCGCGAAATCACAGGGCGTCGATGCGAAACTCGTGGTCTATCCCGACGAACACCACGCCGTCAGCAACCCCGAGCGTGCGACTCACCGCCTCGAACAGATTCTCGACTGGTACGAGCGTCACGACCCGGCCGTCGAAGTCGAGGAGTGAGCGCCACCTGTCGAAGCCACCGTGAACCCCGCCTGTCGTTGGCAGCGAGTGCGGCCCTCGACGTGATTACCGGAGAATCTTCGGCGGTTCGGCCGTCACCCTGAGGTCGCCCGCGTAGTGGACGAGCGGGTCGCCACCGGGGTGGTCGAACCCGCAGGCTTCGAACATCGTATTCTCGCGTATCTCGACGTCCGCGTCCTGAATCGGCCACGGGTCGTGGTGAATGTCGCCGATGACGACCGGCCAGTCGTCGGTGTAGAAACGATAGTTCTCGACGAGAAATGCGTCGAGCGACCCCGATTCGACCTGTTCGACGTCTCCCGTCGGTCGGTAGGTCGCGTCGAACCGTGCACCCGGCGAGTTCCCGGAGGCAGGTCGGTGACTCTTGAACTCGATGTTGCCGTCGTGCTCGTCGACCGAGATTGTCGCGTAGCTGTAAGGCAGGCGGTACCCGAGTCGGGCCATCGCCACACCCAGTCGGTCGGCCGCTTCGAGTGTGAAAAAGTAGACGCCGCGTTTGCCCCCGTCTGCGGGTTCGACGTAGGTTCGGAGGTTCACCTCGGGAAACGCGAGGCCCAGTGGCGACCCCCGGGGGCGAATCTCCCCCATGTCGAACGAGACGACACCGAGCCACGCCCGCCCGTCGGCGGTCGCGACCGAAAGCTGGTCGGGAAGATGCGACTCGACGACTGCTGGGTCGACCGGCCAGTGCAGGAACAGCGTGTGTCGCCATCGCATCGAGAGCAGGTCCATACGAGACAGTTGGGCCGACAGAGGGTGTCGGTTTCGGCCGGGGATGGTCCGTCTCGGTGTGAGACCAGGGACCGTTTCGTTCCAGTATGAGCGGCGAGTAAGCCGCCGAAACGACCACCTTGTTGGCAGTCTATCAGGAACGTATGGTACTCGACAACGCAAGCGGCACGTTCGACATCGGCGGCGACCTGACCGTTCACCGACTCGGATTCGGCGCGATGCGACTCACTGGCGACGACATCATCGGCGAACCGGACGACGTGGAGAATGCAAAGCAGGTTCTCCACGAGGCCATCGCCCGCGGAGTCGATTTCATCGACACGGCAGATTCCTACGGACCCGCTGTCTCGGAGCGACTCATCGGCGAGGCGCTCGCGCCGTATCCTTCGGACCTCGTCGTCGCCACGAAAGGCGGACTCCTTCGGAACACCGAGGGTGACTGGAAACCCAGCGGCTCTCCCGATTACCTCCGCAACGCCGTGCTCGGAAGCCTCGACAGACTTCGAGTGGACACCATCGACCTCTACCAACTCCACCGCCCCGACCCGCACGTCGATTTCGAAGACTCGGTACACGCCCTCGCCGAGATGCGCGACGAGGGACAGATTCGGCACGTCGGGCTCTCGAACGTCTCCGTCGAACAACTCGACAAAGCGCGCGATATCGTAGACATCGCGACGGTGCAGAACCAATACAACGTGGCAAATCGGGAGTTCGAGGAGGTCCTCGACGCCTGCGAAACCTACGGTATCGGATTCATTCCGTGGTTCCCGCTCGGCGCGGGCGACTTGGGCGAGAAAGCCGACGCGGTGGCTGCTGTCGCGGAGAAGCACAACGCGACACCCGAGCAAATCGCACTCGCGTGGCTGCTCCACCGGTCTGACGTGATGCTCCCGATTCCGGGCACGTCGAGCGTGTCACACCTCCACGACAACGTCGCAGCCTCGCACATCGGACTCGACAGCGACGATATGGACCGATTAGAGGAGTGACGATGGAGTTCACAGTTATCCAAGGAGACATCGCAGCCCAATCTGCCGACGCGCTCGTGAACGCCGCCGGAACGAGCCTCAGGATGGGGTCGGGCGTCGCGGGTGCGCTCCGCCGGGGCGGTGGCGACGAACTCAACGACGCGGCGATGGCGAAGGGATCAATCGACCTCGGCGACGTCGCCGTGACTGACGCCTTCGACCTCGATGCCGACTACGTGATTCACGCCGCCGCGATGCCTCACTACGGCGACGGGCAGGCGACGGCCGAAAGTATCCGTGACGCCACCGAAAACGCCCTTCGTGCCGCGGACGAACGCGGGTGCGAATCACTCGTCCTTCCCGCGCTCGGGTGTGGCGTCGCGGGATTCGACTTGGAAGACGGTGCGCGAATCATCTGCGAGACGATTCGCGCGTTCGAACCGACCACGCTTCGAGATGTTCGGTTCGTCGCCTACGCTGACGACGAGTACGAGACGATTTCCCGAGTCGCTGAGGAGACGAGCTAACCCCGCCCCAACAGCTATCAAAATAATAGAACAATTATTTAATCAATTGTTCTGACAGTTACGACTGCAATGGGCGCGCTGAATGCGAAGACAGCAGTCGTAACGGGCGGAGCGAGTGGCATCGGGCGGTCGATTTCGATGGCGTTCGCCCGCGAAGGATGCGATGTCGTCGTCGCGGACTGCCAGTCGGAGCCACGAACAGGCGGGACACCGACCCACCAACGAATCGAGGCGGAGACGGATTCGAAGGCGGCGTTCGTCGAGTGTGACGTGGGCGACATCGACCAACTCTGGTCGGCTGTCGACGCCGCGGACGAGTTCGGTGGCGTCGACGTGATGGTGAACAACGCCGGAGTCTTCCGCGAACAGAACTTCTTCGAGGTGACCGAGTCCGACTTCGACCACACGATGGACGTGAACCTCAAGGCGGTCTACTTCGGCGCGCAGGCCGCAGCGAAGAAGATGGTCGAAGACGGCGGCGGCGACATCATCAATATCTCCAGCGTCTCGGGACTCCGCGGCTCACCGGGCTTTTCGGTGTACGACGCGTCGAAGGGTGCAGTAAAGCTCTTGACGTACTCGCTGGCGGCCGAACTCGGACCACAGGGGGTCAGCGTCAACGCGATTCACCCAGGACTCACCGACACGAAGATGACGACGGACGACGTTCCAATCCTCGGCACCGAATCCGAAGAGCTGTTCATGCAGAGCATCCCTGCACGCCGACCTGGAACACCGGACGATGTCGCCGACGCCGCCGTATTCCTCGCGAGCGACCGCTCGGACTACGTCAACGGCGAATCGCTGGTCGTCGACGGCGGAATGAGCAGTTCGCTCTGACGGATTGCCTCCGCGGCCGACCCTCACCGCGCCGGTTCGATTAACGTCGTTCGCTTCCTACGTGTTGCCATGGCTTCCCCTCGGGTGGACGACCCGCTCGAACTCGGCGGCGTCACGCTTCGGAACCGCCTGTATCGAGCGCCGCTTCTCGAATGTGCGGGCAACGGTCCCGACGCGGCGGAGACGCTCGCGGCAGAACTCGAACCCGCTGCACGCGCCGGGGCCGGACTTATCTGTCAGGGTGCGACTATCGTCCGTGAGCCGGGCGGCTGTGCCGCCCCGAACATGACCTACGTCACCGACCCAGCGTTCGCCGCGTCACTGTCGACGGTGACAGACCGCATTCACGAACACGGGTCGGCTATCGCCATCCAGTTGGAGTACGGCGGCTTGCGGAGCATGGAGACGTGGCACGCTGGCTACCGACAGGAACACCCGGACCTCCAGCAACTCGCGGTGTCGCGGCCGCCGCGACTGCTTCGCCTCCTCGACGGACTCGGCTTTCTCGACTACGACGCGCACGTCCTCTCGACTGACGAGGTGTACGACCTCGCCGCCGACTTCGGCCGGTCTGCGGCAATGGCGACCGATGCTGGCTACGACATCATCCATCTCGCCGGGGCGAACATGGGGATTATCCACCAGTTTCTCTCGCCGTTCTACAACCGGCGCGACGACGAATTCGGCGACGGTGTCCGCTTTCTCGAAGTCGTCTACGACGAGATACGCGAACAGGCTGGCGACGTGCCGGTCATGACCAAGGTGCCCGCAGAGACGTCCGCCCCACCGGGAGTCCGTCGGCACCTCACCGAAGGCGATACGGTCGATATCTGTCGCCGACTCGTCGATTACGGGTACGATGCGCTGGTCCCCGTCTCCGGGTCGGTGTTCTGGGACGCGAGCATCGTTCGAGGGTCGTATCCTGACCGCGCATGGTCCGACGAGCAGTACCGGGAAGGGTATGCGGCGGCGTTCGGCGGCCCGCTTCGCGCGCGACTCGTTGCGCTCGGAAACCGTATCGAGGCCGCGTGGTACGATTTCGACCCGGCGTGGAACGAACGCCTCTGTCGTCGCGTCAGGGATGTTGTGTCGGTTCCCGTGCTCTGTGAGGGCGGGATTCGAGAGCGTGGTCACATCGACCGACTGCTCGGCGATGCCTGCGACGCCGTTGGAATGGCGCGACCGTTCTACGCCGAACCCGAACTCCCCGCGCGACTCCTCGGCCGCGACGTTGCGGACGACACGCGCGCCGTCTGCGAGAGTTGCAACAACTGTGCGGTGCCACAGGTGACTGGTGCCGGAGGCGTCTGTCGGACGCCGTCGGTCCTCCGCGCCGCTGGAACCCTTAAAAAAGAGGGTGCGTATAATCGACCGCCCGAACCACCGGAAGCGGATGGTAGCGACCCGGAGCGTTAATAAGGCTCTCGCCGGAGAAACACGGTAATGGCGCGCGACCGGTCCGCGATGGAGTCGGCCGAACTAACGGCGGTGCTCGAAGCGCTCGACGACGCGGACGCACGAGCCATCATCAGAGGACTCGAAGAACCCATGACGGCAAGCGAGATATCAGAGACGTGTGACATCCCCCTTTCGACGACGTACCGGAAGTTGGACCTGCTCACCGACGCTGCGCTCCTCACCGAGGGGACGCAGATTCGAGCGGATGGTCACCACGCGACGACCTACGAAGTATCGTTCGACGAGGTTCGGATTGCCCTCACGGAAGACCGGGACTTCTCCGTGAACGTCGGGCGGCCCGAACGCAGACCGGAGGACCGTATCGCGGATATCTGGTCGCAGGTTCGGAGGGAGACGTAGATGGGCCACCTCACCACGTCGCCGACGATTGCGACGTTCATCATCGTCGTCAAGACCGGGATTCTCATCCTCGGCAGCCTCATCACGTACTTCAGCTACAAGGCCTACCGGCGGACGCGTTCGCCAGCGCTTCGAGCGCTCGCGCTCGGATTCGGTATCGTCACCTTCGGTGCGCTGCTCGCGGGTGCGTTCGACGTGCTCCTCAATATCGACCTCGCGACCGGCGTCCTCATCGACGCGATACTGACGTTCGTCGGATTCGCGGTCATCACCTACTCGCTGTACGTGGATTAACCGCTTTTTGCGAATCAGACCTGGCGCGTCGCCTCGGGTTCAACTGTGCTGTCGCTCTTGGTTTGACTATTCTCTCGCCGCTCGGTACTGGTCTTGCGTGACGGTGTACTGGTGGAGGTTTCTCATCTCGTTGTCTTTCGGAACCAGTTTTGTGACGGGGCAACACACAGGACCATATTGCCCAAAAGTCACAAAACTGTTATTACGATGGGGCCAGTACGGATAGATATGTCCGACGACGAACTCGAAGAAATTCGCCAGCAGAAACGCGATCAACTCGAATCCAAAATTCGCGGAGATGGTGCTGGTACTGTCGAAGAACCCAGTGGGGTGCCGTCAGAGCCGGTGTATGTAAACGGTGTGTCTGAGCTGAACGACACCGTCTCGAAGTACGACGTCGTGCTGGTCGACTTCTACGCAGACTGGTGTGGTCCGTGCAAGATGCTTGAACCGACGGTGGAACAACTCGCCGCCAACACCGACGCGGCAATCGTCAAAGTCGACGTCGATAAGAATCAGGAACTCGCCGCCCAGTATCAGGTTCGCGGCGTTCCGACGCTCCTCCTGTTCGCCGACGGCGAGCCAGCGGAACAGATTGTCGGCGTCCGTGGCTACGACGACCTCGAAGGCCTCATCGACGCCCACCTCGCGTAACCGGTCCCCCGTCTCCAATTCTCTGTTTTCTTGTCAGTGAGTGGTAACGCGGGTGTCGCTTATGACGCTCTCGCGCTAACCTCAGCTATGGAACTCGTCGCCGACCCGGTCGACATCGGAACCCGCGCGCCCACGGTTCTTCTCAACGAGGCGGACGCGGCGGAACTCGGGGTTCACGCGCTCGAACGCGTGCAACTCCGACGCGACGGCCGGACTACCATCGGCATCGTCGAACTCACCGACGAGCTCGTCGAGCCCGGGACGCTCGGGGTGACGCGTCGACTCGGTCACATCGAAGGCTCGGTCGAGGTATCTGTCGCACCGCAGCCAAACTCGGTGTACTACATTCGGAAGAAACTCGACGGCATCGAACTCGAAGCGGACGAAATCGAACGTATCGTCCGCGACATCTACGAGGACCGACTCGCGGACGCTGAACTCAGCGCCTACGTCTCCGCCTCGTACACACAGGGCCTGTCGATGGAAGAGACGATGCACCTCACCGAGTGTATGGCCAACATCGGCGAGCGTATGTCGTGGTCCGAGGACATCGTCGCCGACAAGCACTCTATCGGGGGCGTCGCGGGCAACCGCGTCACGCCGATTCTCGTTCCAATCGTCGCCGCGGCGGGACTGAAGATTCCGAAGACCTCGTCGCGGGCAGTCACGTCCGCCGCCGGGACCGCCGACACGATGGAAGTGCTGTGCGACGTGGACTTCTCTATCGACGAGATTCGCGACATCGTCGACGAGACCGGCGGCTGTCTCGTCTGGGGCGGCGCGGTGAACCTCTCGCCGGTCGACGACCGAATCATCCGGGTCGAGACGCCGCTTTCTATCGACCCGCGCGGGCAACTCATCGCGTCGGTCCTCTCGAAGAAAGAAAGCGCTGGCTCGACGCACGTCGTCATCGATATTCCCTACGGAGAGGGTGCCAAAGTTGCGAGTCTCGCCGATGCACGCGAACTCGCCGAGGACTTCAAACGCGTCGGTACCCACCTCGGCATGTCCATCGAATGCGCAATCACGAACGGAGCAGCGCCAGTAGGTCGCGGTGTCGGACCCATCCTCGAAGCCCGCGACGTGCTCGCCACTCTCGCAGGCGACGGCCCGAACGACCTGCGTGTGAAGTCGATACGACTCGCCGAACTCCTGTTCGAGTGTGCCGGTATCGACGCAGACGCGACCGAAATCCTCGACTCCGGGCAGGCCCGCGAGACCTTCCGAGAGATACTCGCCGCACAGAACGGCGACCCGGACGTGGTGGCGTCCGACCTCTCGCCCGGTCGCCACACTCACACCGTCCGCTCCGACAACAACGGCGTGGTCACGCACATCAACAACCGCCTCGTCAACGAAGTCGCCAGACGCGCCGGCGCGCCCAAAGACGCAGGTGCGGGTATCGACCTCCATTGTCGCGTCGGCGAGACGGCTGCAGTCGGTGACGCGCTCTTTACTATCCACGCGGAGTCGCCTGACAAACTCGCAGATTCCGAGGACTTGGTCGGTCGCGTGGACACCGTCAGAGTTCGGCACCCCGACGAGGCGCTCGTCGACCGTATCTGAACCGAGTGAGTCGCTTCGAGTGGCATGCTCTCCGCGTCGCGCGGTGGCCACCCCTCACCTCGGCAACCATTTTTCCCCACTACCTGCGTACTCCATGATATGGACGAGCGCGTACACCCCGAGGTCCGACGCGTCGCGGAGGACATCGACACGATGGAAGTTCGCGGCGCGGCGACCATCGCGGACGCGGTGGCTCGGGCCCTCAGAACACAGGCCGAAGAGAGCGACGCAACCGACCCGGAGACATTCCGTGCGGAACTCCGCGCGGCGGCCCGTGCGCTCCACGAGACACGCCCCACAGCGGTCAGTCTCCCCAACGCGCTTCGGTACGTCCTGCGCGGCATGTCGAGTACGACTGTCGAGGGACTGCAACGAGATGTCGTCCAATCGTCCGAGGAGTTCTGCCAGCGACTCGACAGAGCACAGACGGACCTGGGTAAAGTCGGCGCGAACCGCCTCCGCGACGGCGACGTCATCATGACGCACTGTCACTCGACGGACGCACTCGCGTGCGTCGAGGCGGCCGTCGAACAGGGCAAACATATCGAGGCTATCGTCAAGGAGACGCGACCGCGAAATCAGGGTCACATCACCGCGGAAGAACTCGCCGACATGGGCGTTCCCGTGACGCTCATCGTCGATTCAGCGGCGCGGCGCTACCTCAACGACGTCGACCACGTCCTCGTCGGGGCTGACGCCGTCGCCGCCGACGGGAGCGTCATCAACAAAATCGGGACGAGCGGGCTCGCGGTCAACGCCCGTGACAGAGGGACGCCCATCATGGTCGCCTCGCAGACGCTCAAACTCCATCCGGGGACGCTCACCGGACACACCGTCGATATCGAGATGCGGGACACCGAGGAGATTATCGACGAGTCGCGCCGCGAAGAAATCGGCAGTCCGAAGGTCGTCAATCCGGCGTTCGACGTGACGCCGCCGCGCTACGTCGACGCCATCGTCACCGAGCGCGGGCAGTTCCCACCCGAGAGCATCGTCACGCTGATGCGCGAACTCTTCGGCGAGGGAACGTCGGAGCCGTGGGCCGAACCCTGAGTGCGACCTGGCGGCGGCCTGACGGCGACCTGACGGCTGACAGGTGACTGACGGTTGATTACAGGTGGCCGACGAGTTCGGACATCACTTTCATCTCGGCTTTTCGGAGGTGTTCTGCGGCAGTACTCGTCGAGCAGTCGAGTCGCTCCGCCACGTCTGCGACCGACCCGCTTCGGGGTTCCTGATAGTAGCCGCATTCGACTGCGACCTCGACTGCCTCCTGCTGTCGCGGTGAGAGTGACCCCGGCGACACGTCTGCTGGTCCCGAGTACGGGCGGATTTTCAGAATCTCCACGTCGACGCCGTCGGGCGTGTCCTCGACCGCCGACTGAAGGGCATCGTCGGTTCCGACGAGCGTCACCGAAATCGAGCCGTCGCCGTCGAAGATGACCGGCGGAACGACGATGAGGTCGCCTTGGGTAATCGCCGCCGTCTGTCGCGCACCCTTGGCGTCGAGTCGCTCGTTGACGACGATGAAAAAGGAGTCGCCGGGCATCTGTTTCACCTCGTACGAGAGAATTCCCGGCGTCGCCGCCAGCGCCTCCTCGTAGGCGTCGATATCGGAACCGACGATTTCGAAGATGATGGTGTTCTTGTCAGTCACCGTCGGGTTCCAGTGGTGCAACTTCGTCCGCTCGAACGCCTCGTGTTCGACGACGAACTCGTGCATGGGGTGCATCTGCTCGTCGTCCGGTTTGAATCGGAGTCCGACCGATTTCATGTCCGGGTGTAGTCAGATGGAGTATAAAAAGCGGCCGCACTCGTGAGGCAGAATTCTGAATCGCGTCTTCGGAGAAACGTGACGTAACACAACCAATGTCTCTCGAATCTCCACAAACCGTGACCGATTCGGATGCCGCCGGTGTCGCCACCACCGACATCGACGCCGGCGTGTTGCGACAGACGCTCGGCGATTCTATCCTCGACCTCGACCAGCATGTCCACGCTCCCGAGGTGACGATTCGCCCCGACGAGGTCCAAGCGGTCCTCTCGACGCTGCGGGACCACCTCGGGTTGGACCACCTCTCGTGTGTCACCGCACAGGAGTACGAAGACCGCTACGAGTCTATCTACCACCTGAAATCGTACGACGACCCGACGCGCGAACTGAGTGTGGTCGTTCCCACGTCGCGGTCGGACCCGGTCAGCGAGTCGGCCGCACCCGTGTTCGAGACGGCCAACTGGCACGAACGCGAGGCGTACGACCTCGTCGGCATCCACTACGACGACCACCCGGACCTGCGCCGTATTCTCCTGCCCGAGACGTGGCAAGGCCATCCACTCGGCCGCGACTACGACCAGCGACGCCCGCAAATCGTCAAATACGACGAGAACGCGAATCCGCTCCACAAAGACGGCTGGAGCGAGGATAACACGATGCTTCTCAACATCGGCCCGCACCACCCCGCGACCCACGGCGTGATGCACCTCCAAGTCGTCCTCGACGGCGAGCAGGTCGTCGACGTAGAACCCGATATCGGGTACATCCATCGCTGCGAAGAGCAGATGTGCCAGCAGGGAACCTACCGCCACCAGATTATGCCGTATCCCGACCGCTGGGACTGGGGCGGCGGCGGGCTTCTGAACGAGTGGGCGTACGCCCGCACCGCAGAGGAGTTAGCCGGTATCGAGGTCCCCGAGTACGCACAGGTCATTCGGACGATGGCGGCCGAGTTGAGTCGCATCCTCTCGCACATGCTCGCGCTCGGTGCCTACGCCCTCGACGTTATCGGCGACTTCACCGCGACGTTCATGTACGCCATGCGGGACCGCGAACTCGTCCAAGGTATCCTCGAAGACCTCACCGGACAGCGGCTCATGTTCAACTACTTCCGACTCGGTGGGGTCGTCTGGGACCTCCCGGAGCCCCGAGAGGCGTTCTTCGAGAAGGTTCGTGACTTCCTCGACGGACTCCCAGAAAAGCTCGAAGAGTACCACGACCTCCTCACGGTCAACGAGATTTTGCAGGCACGAACGCTCGATACGGGCGTCCTTCCGCCGGAGGTCGCAAAGCGCTACGGTGTAACCGGTCCGGTCGCCCGCGGCTCAGGAATCGACTACGACCTCCGCCGTGACGACCCCTACGGCTACTACGATGAACTCGACTGGAACGTCGTCGTCGAAGACGACTGCGACAACTTCTCGCGTCTGCTCGTGCGGATGCGCGAGGTCGAGGAATCCGCGTCTATCATCGCCCAGTGTGTCGATTTACTCGAAGACTGGCCCGAGGACGACCGCAACATCCAGGCGAACGTCCCCCGGACCATCAAGCCGGAGGAAGACACCGAAATCTACCGCGCCGTCGAGGCCGCGAAGGGCGAACTCGGTATCTACATCCGCGCCGACGGCACCGACAAACCAGCTCGCTTCAAGATTCGCGGCCCGTCGTTTTCGAACTTGCAGGCGCTTCCCGAGATGGCCGAAGGCGAGTACATCCCCGACCTCATCGCGTCTCTCGGCAGTCTCGACACGATTATGGGCGAAGTCGACCGCTGACTGGGAAAAAACGGGTTCGTTGCGGAACCGGCGTGCCTACCGCGGCGTCTCGGTGCCCCACTTGTCGAGGGCGACCGCGAGTTCCGGCGTCTCGTCTGCGACTTCTTGGATGGACTTGCCGTCGACGTAGCCGTCGATTGCGGCCCGGAGTGCGACTGCTCCGGCGCGGGTGCCATCGGGGTGGCCGTGGATACCGCCGCCGAGTTGGATACAGACGTTGGTTCCGGTCGCATCGAGGAGGTCCGGCAGGAGGCCGGGGTGGAGACCGCCGGACGCGACAGGGAGCACGTCGGTCGTTCCGTAGAGGTCGCTGCGCATCCACTCGTTGATGCCGACAGTGTCTTCGTTAGCGAGTTTGCCGAGACCAGCCGTGCCGGTGTGAAGTTGGTCGACACCGAGGAGGCGCGAAATCTGTGCGAGGACGCGCATCGAGACGCCGTGGGTCGGCATGCGGTCGAATGCGGCGTGCATGGCACGGTGGGCGTGGATGGCCATGCCGTGTTTCTCGGTGCGCTCGCGGACAGTCTGGAGACCTGCCCACCCGGCGGTGATGATGTCCACCATGACGTACTCGCCGCCCTGTTCGGCCACTTCGTCCACGCGGTCCAGCATCGTCTGGGTGTCCGCGGTGACGTTGATGAGGTAGGACTTCTTCTCACCCGTCTCGTCTTCGGCGTCGTCGCGGAGGGCGAGCGACTCGGTCAGGCGGTCGGCGAAGGGATTGAACGCTTGGTCGGTGAGGTTCTCGTCGTCTTTCAGGAGGTCAACTCCACCGAGCCACGCGTCGTAGCCGACCTGCGCGTGGGATTTCGTCGAGAGGCCGACTTTCGGCTTGGGGACCGTCGCCGTGATGGGACGGTCGTCGACGCCGAAAATCTCCTCGCGGACCGACGAGCCGAAGAGCGGGCCGTCGAACGACGAGACGATGGCCTCGGGCCACTCACAGTCCATGAGGCGGATGGTGTCGACCGCTTTCATGCCCATGATGTTGCCCGCAATACAGGAGAGTATCTGCGGCATGTTGCCGGGTTCGAACAGGCCAGCAGGGTAGGCGACGCCGATGGTGTCGCCGTCGATGGAGAAGGCAGTCGCACCCATATCGGTGAAGTCCGCGCCGGTCTGGAGTGCGGCCCACGTCCCGTTGGAAGACTCGGAGGCCACTCGACTCGCGGCCTCCTCTGTCGTCATTCCGGTTGCGGGGTCGATACGGAAAGTGCAGACGAGGTCCTCGTCGGTCGGTTCGTAGTCGAGGTCCAGGAAGTCTTCGTAGGTGATACCCATAGCTTCGCCTTCGGCCCCACGAATCTTAAAACGCTATCCAAAAGCGACTTTGGGGGTGGGGACGAACCCTAAGGGTTCGGCTCGACGACGGCCCTCACAGCACGACGAACGTCGGGAGGTACAGCCCGATACAGAGGAGTGCCGCGCGACGGTCGATACCCCGCCGCCAGTAAAACAGCGCCAGCACGGCGACCGAGACTGCGAGCATGTAGACCCCCGACGTCGTCACCGTCCCGAGGTCTGTGACGACTACGTCCGCGACGAGCGCACCGACACCGAGCGAGAAGACCGGGTCGGTGATGTTGCTGCCGAGAATCGCGCCGACGGAGATACCTTCTTGGCCCTCTCTGGCCGCGATACCGGCGACGACGACTTCGGGAGCGGTCGTCCCGAGCCCCGTCAGCAATCCGATGAGGTACTCCGAGATACCGACGAGTCTGGCGAGTTCGATGCCGTTTGTCACCATCACTTGCCCTCCGACGACGACCAACACCAGTCCGAACACCACACGCGGCAGTCCTCGCTCGGGCGTTTCTTCCTCTTCGACGACCTCTTCGGCGATTTCCTCACCGCCCTCGTTGGTGTAGAGCGTGTAGACGAAATTGACGTACGCGAGCATCATCAGAAACCCTTCGGAGCGCTGGATGACGCCGTCTTCGAGCGTGAGCAGCATGATAATCATCGCGAGCGTCATCGCGCCGCCGTATATCATCACGTCGCGGCGCTCGGCGACGATAGGCGAGATGAGCGCGACGATGCCGATAGCGAGGGTAATCTGCGACGTCTCAGACCCGACGATGTTGCCGACGACGAGGTCGCCCGCGCCGTAGGTGGCCGCGTATATCGAGGTGGTCATCTCGGGAACCGACGTTCCGACCGAGATGAGCGTCACACCGATGAAAAACGCCGAGACACCGTAGAATCGCGCGACTTCTGCTGCGGCGGTCACGGCCCTGTCGGCACCGAAGACGAGTGCGGCGAGTCCGGCGACGAAGAGTGCGACCTCCACGAGCATGGTTGGATGAACCTCTCCGCGAAGTGACCTAAATCTCTCTGCGAAGTGGCGTAAAACGCTGTCTCAGGGCGACAGTAGCGCCCGAACCTCGCGGAACTCGGGCACGTCACTATCGAGCGCGCCACAGAGCGCGTCGGCGGCACCCAGAAGCCACTCCGCGCGCTCGACCCGCGATTCGAGGTCTCCCGGTCCGATGCGGTAGCGCTCGACGAGGTCTTCGATTGTCTCTCCCTGCGACCACTCGTGGAGGATGCGGGCGGTTTTGACGGCCGTCAGCCAGTCTTCGAACGACTCGGCTTCGCCCATCGCGGTGGTGAACTCGGCGGCGTGGGTCCGGGCGTACTGGTACATCAGCGCCCGCTCGCGGTTGCCGAGGTAGGTGTCGAGCATGTCTGGCGTGTCGCAGACGACTTCGAGCGCGGTGCGCGGGGTCACGTTCTCGTCGGCCATCGTCTGGATGGTTCGGATGCCGGAGACGATTCGCGCGCCGGTCGTCGGCGAGACGTACTGCCGAGAGGTCTGCGAGCCGAGCGTTGTCGCCGACAGCGTCGAGCCATCGACCGTCAGCATCTCCATCCGTTCGAGTTCGGAGACCACGTCGCTGACGAGCGCGGTGAGGTCCACGTCAGCCTGCTGGTGAGCGTAGTAGGTCGCGGCGAACACGTCGACGACACCGGCCACGGAGTCCGCGAACCCGGAGGCGACAACCGAGAGAACGTGCGTCCGAAGCGACTCGCGGTCGTCGAACTGTGAGTCGACAGCCTCTGCGTCCGCCTCGACGTAGCGTTCGACCAGTTCGTCGTGGGTGGCTTCGTCGCCGACGAGGACCGCCTCGCCATAGGGGTCGAGGTGTGGACGGCCCGCCCGACCACACATCTGGTGGACATCGAGGACGGGAATCCACTCCATCGCGTCCCCGGTGTAGCGTTTCTGGTCGCGGATGACGACGCGGCGCGCCGGGACGTTCACGCCAGCCGCGAGGGTCGGTGTAGCGCAGATAACCGCCAGTCGGCGCTCTCTGAAGGCCGTTTCGACCGCTGCGCGGTGGGAACTCCGAAGGCCAGCGTGGTGGAATCCAACCCCGGTGCTGGCGCAGTCGGCGAGGTGGGCACCGGTCGCCGTTCCCCCCAACTCACGCAGTTCGTCGCCGAGGTCGGTCGCAGGCGACAGGTCCTCCTCGGCGAGTCGTTCCGCCAGCGACTCGGCTTCTCGGCGGGAGCGAACGAAGGCGAGACACTGGCCGCCGCTCGTGACAGCGTCTGCGACGAGCGAGACGGTCGCTTCGGTGTCTGCGTCGTCTTTCGGACCAAGCGGTGGTACGTCGACCGCGAGTGAGGTGCCATCGTCGAAGGCTACTGATTCGTCCGAATAGACGCCTGTCCTGAGCGAAACCGGTCGCCACGTACTCTCGACGAGTTCGGCGTCCAGCCACGAAGCGATGGTCTCGGGATTATCGACCGTCGCGGAGAGGGCGACGAGTTGGAGGTCGGGAACACGACGCTGGAGCGTCGCCAACGTCATTTCGAGTGTCGGCCCGCGGCCGGGAGCGCCGAGGAGGTGGACCTCGTCGACGACGACGCAGGCGAGCGATTCGACCCACGAGGCACCGTTTCGAATCGCGGAATCGACCTTCTCGCTCGTGGCGACCACGATGTCGTACTCGCCGAGGTCTTCTTCGGCCGAGTCGAAGTCGCCGGTGGAGATACCGACGTTCACGCCCGGAAGTTGGTCAAACGTCTCGTACTTCTCGCGTGCGAGTGCCCGAAGTGGGACGATGTAGAGCCCCGGGCCGTCGGCGGTGAGCATCGCCAGTTCAGCGATGAACGTCTTGCCGCTGGCGGTCGGAATAGCGGCGACGACGCGGCCTCCGTTTGCGACGCCTGCTTCGACGGCGGCCTCCTGCGGCGGGTACAACTCCTCGATACCGTTCGATTCGTAGTGGGAGACGAAGTCCGCCGACAGCGGGAGGTCACACACGCGCATCTGTCACACGGTGGACCCGGATTCACTTAAATATCTTCGCCGACACGACCGGAGCCTTAAAGCACTGGTTCGGTTCTCGAAAAGCCGTATACGGCCGATTTTGGGGTTCCACTCGGCAGCTATTTCCCTCACCTGGCCGATAGATGAAGTCAGAACTATGCGCCGCAGTGCCCTCTTCCTCGTCTTGATCGTCGTTCTCGCTGGGCTTCCCTCGCCGACGCTCGGTGCGGAGGCGACCGCCTACATCGACGACGTGTCCGTCTCGCCCGCACAACCCGCGCCGGGAGAGCGGTTCACGTTGACGACGGTGATTCAAAACGCCGAGAACAGCCCCTCGAACCTCGACGTGACCGACGTGTACGTCCGACGTGTCGACGACTCAGACGACATCACACGCGTCGAAGAACTCGGCGTCATTCCGCCGGGGAGCGACCTCACCGTTCCGCTGTCGATGCGATTCGAAAAGCAGGGCACCTACGACCTGCGTGTGAACGTGGTCGGACGGAGCGACGGGCAGGTCCAGCGACTCCAGTACCCGGTTGTCGTTCGCGTCCGTGAGGGCGGGCCACAGGTCGCAGTCGATGTCGGCGATGCCGTCATCGGGACTGAAACGCCGGTGCACGTCACCGTCTCGAACGGCGAAGACGCAGCGGTTCGGAACGTGCGCCTCTCGGTTGCTGCCGCGAGCGCCGCTGTCAAAAACAGCACGCGTGTCCTGCCGACGCTCGATTCGGGGGCCGCCAAGACGTTCGAGTTCATGGTTACACCAGAGACAGACGAGTCGGACATCCTCGCGACGCTGCAATACACGACCGCCGACGGAAACGCGCGTACTGCCGAGGCGTCGGCCCCACTCGTCGCGGAGCAACTTCGAGAAGAGGTCCGACTGTCTCCCACCCTCGGGAGTGGCGCGCGCCCGTCGGTCCTCGTCGACGTGACGAACCTCGGAAACGCACCGCTCGAAGACCTCGTGCTCACGCTTCGTGACGGCGACGAGACCGTCCTTCGGAAACCAGTTCGTGCGCTTCCCGCGGAGTCCGAGCGAACCGTCCGGCTGAACGTCTCGTCGGTCGACCGCGCGACTCTCGACGTGGTTGCGAGCTACGAGACCGGCGACCAGCAGGGAGAAGCGTCGTCGTCGGTCGAGTACGTCGCCTCGCCGGGGACGATAGAACTCACCGGCATCGACGTCGAAATCGAAGACGGGAAGACGCACATCTCGGGGAGCGCGAGCAACGTCGGACTCAGCGACGCTCAGAGCGTCGTGGTCCGCGTGGTTCCCACCGACGGCGTCGTTCCGGCACGGCCCTACAAGGAGTACTTCGTCGGGTCCGTTCCGTCGAGTGACTTCGCATCGTTCGACCTCTATGCCAACGTCGAGGCGGGCGTCGAAACCGTCCCCGTCGAAGTGACGTATCTCTCAGACGGCCGCGAGAAAGAGATACGGACGACTGTCGACGTAAACGACGTCTCCAATTCCGCACCGGACCCCGAGGAGAACTCCGGTGGTGGACTCGGGACGCCATTGCTTCTCGGTGGCGGCCTCGTCGCTGCGCTGGTCGTCGTTGGTGTCGGATTCTACGCGTACAGACAGCGCTGAACGACGATGTCGCACATCATCGAACTTCAGAACGTCTGGAAGCGATACGACACCGGCGGCGAGGTCGTCGAAGCCCTGAGAGACGTGGATTTCCACGCCGACCCCGGCGAGTTCGTCTCCGTCATGGGACCGTCCGGTAGTGGGAAGTCGACGATGCTCAACGTCCTCGGCTTGCTCGACACGCCAACCGAGGGAACTGTCTTCCTCGACGACCGAGACGTGACCGACCTCTCGGACCGCCAGATGACGGCCCGACGCAAGGAGTTCATCGGATTCATCTTCCAGAGCTTCCACTTGATTCCGACGCTGTCGGCGCTCGAGAACGTCGAGGTTCCCACGCTGTTCGGGGACGACCCGGCCGCCCGCGACCGAGCGACGACGCTCCTCGAACGAGTCGGCCTCGGCAACCGACTCGACCACCGGCCCGACCAACTCTCCGGCGGGCAGAAACAACGCGTCGCTATCGCCCGGGCGCTGATTAACGAACCGCGCATCCTGCTGGCGGACGAACCGACGGGAAATCTCGACCAAGAGACCGGGCGGAGCGTCCTCGACCTCTTCGACGAGATTCGCCGCGAAGACGACGTTGCAATCGTCGCGGTGACACACGACCCGCAACTGTCAGACTACACCGACCGAACGGTCGAACTCGTCGACGGGAGGATTCAATGAACCCGCTGCAAGAACTCCTCCGACGCGTTCCCGCGTTGTTGATGGCGCGCCGGAACCTCTCGCGCAACCGGATTCGCTCTGGTCTCGCAATTCTCGGTATCATCATCGGCGTCCTTGCCATCGCCTCGCTCGGCATGTTCGGGACGACACTCCGAACCGGCGCAGACCAGCAACTCGGCGATATCGGCAACGAAATCAGCATCTCGCCGAACTTGCAGGAGGGCGTCGAGGAACTGACTGACCGCGACGTAGACGAGATTCGTCGGGCCGTCTCTGACGGGGCGGTCGTCCCGATACGCTCGGACGCGGTGTTAGTCTCTCGAGGTGACCAACAGACAGTGACAACAATCTACGGGATGGAGAACCCCGGAGCCATCTACGAGGCGAGCGATGGCCGCGTCCCTGACCGCCTGCGACAGGGGGCGCTCGTCGGGTCCGGCACGGCCGAGTTACTGGACATCGAGCCGGGGAACACCATCGCCGTAGACGGTCGTACCTACCGCGTCTCGGCCGTCTTGGCCGAACAGCAAGGCATCTCGCTCGTCAATCCGAACAGTGCCGTCGTCCTCCCGATGGAAGACGTAAACGGGACCGGCTACTCGCAGGTCGTCGTGAGCGCGGAGTCAGGACAGGCCGCAAACGAGTCCGCGGTCGCGATTCGCGAGGAGTTGAACGAGCGCGAAGAGCGCGTCACCGTCTTCGAACTCCAGTCGATTACCGCCGGTATCGACCAGTTCTTCGGTATCCTCAACACCTTCCTCATCGGAATCGGCTCGATATCGCTCGTCGTCGCGGGCGTGAGCATCCTGAACGTCATGCTCATGAGCACCATCGAGCGCCGACAGGAGATTGGCGTCCTCCGCGCGGTCGGCGTCCAACGCGGTGACATCATCCGAATGATTCTCGCCGAGGCGGGGCTGCTCGGCACGGCCGGCGGCATCGTCGGGGCACTCTTCGCACTCGGCGCGGGCGTCGCGCTCAATTCGTTCGTCCTGAACGACCCGATGGCGACGTTCCAGCCGATTAATTTCTTCTACGTGGCCCTTGCGGTCGGGTTCGGTATCGCGACGAGCATCCTCTCGGGGCTGTATCCGGCGTGGAAAGCGGCCAACGAGCGACCCGTCGAAGCGTTACGGAAATAGTTCGGCGGCCACCGTTGCGTCCGCTTTTGACTTCAAGAACGCGAAAAGATAGCAGCGCGGCGGTTAGATGTAGTCGTGCTCGGCGAGGCGCTCGACTGCCTCACGGAGTCGTTCTTCACTTGCAGCGTAGGAGATGCGGGCGTAGCCCGGTGCGTTGAATGCGCTGCCGGGGACAGTCGCGACCTTCGCGTCCTGAATCGCGCCCTCACACCATGCTTGGTCGTCGTCGTCGACGGGGAGCATCATGTAGAACGCGCCCTTCGGGACGGCGACGTCCACGTCGTGTTCTGCGAGGAGGTCCACGAGCATGTCGCGGCGGCCTTCGAACGCTTCGCGCATCTCTTCGACCGTGTCGTCGGTACGGTCCGAAAGTGCCTCGACGCCAGCGTGCTGGACGAAGTTGACTGCACAGGAGACCGAGTGCGAGTGCAGCTTGCCAGCCTGCGAGATGAGGTCCTCGGGTGCGTGAAGGTAGCCGAGCCGCCAGCCAGTCATCGAGAAGGCCTTCGAGAAGCCGTTGATGGTGATGGTGCGGTCTTCCATCCCGTCGAGGGAGCCGAGCGACGTGTGCTCGAAGCCGTCGTAGGTGATGCGCTCGTAGATTTCGTCGGAGATGACGGCGATGTCGTGTTCGACCGCGAGGTCACGGACGCCTTCGAGGGCCGCATCGGAGAAGACGCCGCCGGTCGGGTTCGACGGGCTGTTGACGACGAGCAGTTTCGTCTCGTCGGAGACGGTGTCTGCGAGTTCGTCGAGTGCGGGTTCGAGGCGGAAGTCGTGCGGCGCGAGGTCGACGCGCTTCAGCGAGCCGCCGGAGAGCTTGACCATCGCCTCGTAGGAGACCCACGCAGGGTCGAGGAGGACGACTTCGTCGCCGTCGTCGATGAGGGTCTGGAACGTCTCGAAGAGTGCCTGTTTGCCGCCGGGCGTGACGATGACCTCGTCGGCGTCGGCATCGACGCCGTTGCCGCGGAGTTTCTCCGCGATGGCTTCCTTGAGTTCCGGGATACCGTTCGAGGAGGTGTAGCCGGTGTGTCCGGCGTCCATCGCGTCCTTGGCTGCCTGAACGATGTTCTCGGGCGTCGGGAAGTCCGGCGCGCCGACCGAGAGGTCGACGACGTCTTCGCCCTGCGCTTCCAGTTCGCTCGCGAGGTTCGAGATGGCGAGCGTGGCGCTCGGTTCGACCCGGTCTACCCGGGCGCTGAAGTCGAAGTTCATGCCAACGCCTCCACCAACTCAGTCGCTGCGTAAAANAGGTCGACGACGTCTTCGCCCTGCGCTTCCAGTTCGCTCGCGAGGTTCGAGATGGCGAGCGTGGCGCTCGGTTCGACCCGGTCTACCCGGGCGCTGAAGTCGAAGTTCATGCCAACGCCTCCACCAACTCAGTCGCTGCGTAAACCGCTTCCGCACCTTTGCTGACGCGCTCGCGTGCTTCGGCACCGCTCATCCCGGGGCCGGAGACACCGAACGTGACTGGTTTGTCGCGGTCGAGCGAGACCTCCGTCAGGGACTTGGCCGTCGCGTCGGCGATAACCCGGTCGTGGTCGGTGTCACCGGTGACGATTGCGCCGACGACCGCGACTGCGTCGATATCGTCGCGGCGGGCCAGTCGGTCGGCCGCGAGGGGCGAGTCGTACGCGCCGGGGACGTGGACCGTTTCGGCCACCTCCGCGTCGCGCTCTGCGGCCGCTTCGTGGGCCGCCTCCTCCATCTGCTCGGTGACCGACGAGTTGAATCGGGCCACCACGAGTCCGAGAGAGACCATGCGCGACCCTTCCCGTGGCCGCTAAAAGAACTACCGACACCAACTGATTTGGCCGCGACACCAGACGGTGTCGAACTCTCCTCTCGTCACAACATCAGGCGGAGTCGAACGTTCGAGTCGCCCACACTGAACCATCAAGTCGCCCACACTGAACCGTCAGGCCAGTCACACTGTCTGTCTCGACAGAACGTGTCGCCGAGGCGTAAACACAAAAGTTGTATTAGTCGGGGCGGGAGGAAGGCACATGAGTACAGACAGTGGGCCCGGGATGGTCACTCGGTCCCGTGCCCTCCTCGCGGTCTTCGGCATCGTCGCCGTGGGCCTCCTTGTCCGCCTCGTCGACCTCGGCGGGCGAATCTTCCACTGGGACGAAGGCCGCGTCGGCTACTGGATTCTCCGGTATCACGAAACCGGCTCGTTCTCGTATCGACCTATCATCCACGGACCGTTCCTCCCTATCGTCAACGACTACGTCTTCGCAGTGCTGCCCGCGACGGACTTCACCGCCCGCTTGCCTGTGGCGCTCGTCGGCGGCCTGCTCCCGCTTTCGGTGTGGCTCTTCCGAAAGCACCTCCGACGGGACGAACTCGTTGCGCTCGCGCTCTTCTTCGCGTTCAATCCGCTTTTGGTCTACTACTCGCGGTTCATGCGCAACGACATCCTCGTCGCGACGTTCTCCTTCGTCGCCCTCGGATTCGTTGTCCGGGCGTACGACACTGGTCGCCTCGCCTACCTCATCCCGGCGGGCATCTCGTTCGCGACGGGCGCGGCGACGAAAGAGAACTACCTCGTCTACCTCCTGTGTTTCCTCGGTGCCGGGGCACTCGTCTTCGACCATCGCCTGCTTGCGCGAACGTCCGCCGGTGAATCAGCCCGCGACATCCTCTTCACGGAAATCCCCGCGTCTCTCAAAGACCGACTCCGACGACGCGGTGCGGGGAGTCTCTCGGCGGGCACGTTCCGTGCTGGTGTCGGTATCCTCGGGGGTATCGCAGCGTTCTTCGCCGTGTTCGTGTTCTTCTACGCGCCTCGCCCCGACCTGTGGAACGCCTTCGGGAACTCCGCCGCACTCCCCGGTGTCGTCGAAGCCGGGTCTCTCGGTGCCTTCGAGAGCATGGGCGGAAGCTGGCTCGACGGCAGCCACCAGTCCCACGAGTACCTCCCGTATCTGAAGGACTTCCTCGAAACGTTCGTCTACGGCGCGCCGGTGCTCATCGTCTTCGCACTCGTCGGCATCGTCGTGGACCGCTACGGCGTCGTCGCCGACCGTCTCCGATGGCTTGTGGTCTTCGCGACCTACTGGGGCGTCGTGAGCATCTTCGGCTACCCGCTCGCGACCGACATTCAAGCGCCGTGGGTCGTCGTCCACGCCGTCGTCCCGCTTGCCATCCCGGCAGCCGTCGGCGTCGCATTCACCTTCCGTGCCGCCACGAACGCGGTTGACACACAGGACACCGTCGGTGTCGGACTCGCGGCACTCGTCTTGCTCGCGTCGGTCGGCGGCGTCGCTGCGGCCAACTACGACTACTGGAACGCCTCGACCGACGAAGACAAGGTCGTCCTCCAGTGGGCCCAACCCGAGAATGACCTGAAGCCCACGCTCGACGATATCGCGGCCGTCTCGGCCACCAACGGCGGCACGGACGTGCTCTTGTACGGGACGCACCCGCCGAACAACGCCGACGAGACGCACTTCTACGTCAAAGACGAGTCGAACCCACTCGGTGGGCCGTCGTGGCACAGTCGCCTCCCGCTTCCGTGGTACTTCGAAGGCGCTGACGTCGAGCGCACCAGTAGCGCACCCGAGACGTCCGCGAGCGAGATTGGACAGAATCCGCCGCCGGTCGTCGTCGCCTACGAATGGGACCGCGCGGAACTCGAATCCGAACTCGACGGCTACGAAGTCCGCCAGCACGCGTTCAAACTCTGGAGCGAGGATGTCGTCGTCTTCATCGACCGCGACGCGCTCGCTGCGGCGAACGCAAACGCGAACGCCTGACTGGTCCGAACTTCCTCGACTCTCGCTCCTGTCGACCCCAGACACCTGCCGACTCCCGGCTGAACTTTTCCGTGGATTGGAAGACGCCTCCGAGCGACAGCTGGTTCGAAATGTCTGTTGTTTGAGCACGCTCGTGTATATTCTGGCACACAGTGTGGCAACATTTATGCACCAATATACTGAATCCGCGACTGTGACCGTCTCCGTACCCGGACCCACACTCGGCGTCGTCGGCGGCGGCCAACTCGGGCGTATGCTCGCCGAGGCCGCGTCGCCGCTCGGCGTCGATGTCGTGGTTCTCGACCCGACGCCGGACTGTCCCGCAGCGACTGTCGCCGACCAAATCGTCGGGGCGTTCGACGACCCCGACGCGATGGCGGAACTCGCCGCGCGAGCCGACGTACTGACGTTCGAAATCGAACTCGCGGACCCCGACCTCCTCGACGAACTCGCCGCCGAGGAGGAAATCGAGGTCCATCCGTCGCCAGACGCACTTCGGACTATCGAGGACAAACTGATTCAGAAAGACACCTTCGGCGAGGCCGGGATTCCGATTCCGCCGTTCCACCGCGTCGACGACGCCGACGACCTTCGGGCCGCACTCGACGAGTTCGGGTCGGTGATGCTGAAGGCGCGAACCGGTGGCTACGACGGCCGCGGCAACGTCCCCGTCACCGATCCCGACGACGCCGAGGCCGCCATCGAGGAAGTTGGCGGACCGGCGATGGCAGAGGCCTTCGTCGACTTCGAACGCGAACTCTCAGTCATCGGCGTCCGCGGCGACGACGAGATTCGGACCTTCCCCGTCGGCGAGAACGTCCACGAAGCAGAGATTCTTCGGGAGACTATCGTCCCCGCACGGACGACCGACGATGTCCTCGACGAGGCCGACCGCGTCGCGCGCGAAGTACTCTCGCACCTGCCCGGTCGCGGCGTCTTCGGCATCGAACTGTTCGAGACGAGCGAGGGCGAGGTGCTGGTGAACGAAGTCGCACCGCGCCCGCACAACTCCGGTCACTGGACCATCGAAGGGGCGCTCTCGTCGCAGTTCGAACAGCACGTCCGCGCCGTCCTCGGGTGGCCGCTGGGTGCGACCGACCGCCGTGCTCCGACCGTGATGGCGAACATTCTCGGAACCGTAGACGAACCCCGTGCCGCCCACCTCGGCGGTCTCGACGACCTCCTTTCCGAATCCGGTGTCTCGCTGCACTGGTACGGCAAAGAACAGGTCCGCCCGCTGCGGAAGATGGGCCACCTCACGGCCGTCGGCGACACCGACCTCGACGTGCTTCTCTCTCGCGCGCGAGACCTTCGTGACGGACTGCACTTCGAGTAACGAGCCGAAGACGACTCGCACACCACACGCTACCACTCTCGTTCCATGACGACAGAACACGACCTCATCGACGAACTGCACGAACAGGCCGCCGCAGACACCGACCCCGAGACGACGCCCGACGTGGGTATCATCATGGGTTCAGACTCGGACCTCGACGTGATGTCCGGTGCCCACGAGGCGCTCGACACGCTCGGGTTCGGTGAACAGACGGACTACCACGACGCACCGGACGAGCGCTTTACCTACGAGACGTACGTCGTCTCCGCACATCGGACGCCAGACCTGATGTACGCCTACGGCGAGACGGCTGCCGACCGCGGTATCGAGGTCATCATCGCCGGCGCGGGCGGGAAATCCGCAGACCTGCCGAACATGACTGCCTCTATCGCCTATCCGCTTCCCGTTGTTGGCGTTCCCGTCCAGGAGAAGTCGGTTGACTCTGTCATCGGAATGCCGACGGGTGCACCCATCGTCGCCGTCGACGCGGGCAAGTCGTTCAACGCAGCACTCTCGGCGGTCCAAATGCTCGCGCGTGGCTACGACGAACTCGAAGACCGACTCGTCGAGTACCACGAAGACCTCGTCGCCGACGTCGCGGACACGTCGGCCCGACTTCACGACCTCGGCGTTTCGGGCTTCCGCGACTCGGTGTAGTCCAGTCTCAGTCGTGTCGCACTGATTTTCGCCGAACACGTTGGCCACGTCGCAGTCGGATACGCTCGCTCCCGCATTTGAAAGGGCCTTTTTCCGGGGCGTCGGCCGGTCATTCGGTCCAAACCGTCACCGGCGCACCGTTGCGGGCTTCTCTGGCGTATTTTCCAAATAGAAGGCTTCTCGCGCCCGAAACACACAAATCAATGTTTATAGGGGAGCGCTTCTAACCGCCGCACGTCAGGGAGACTACGGCATGAGTGAATGGATTGCAATCGGTGCGATGGGCCTCGTCGCTGTCGGCATCCCGCTGGGGATGATGGCAGTCTCGGCGCTCCTGCGCCCAAGCGTACCGGAACAAGGAAAGAGTGCCACCTACGAGAGTGGTGAGGTGCCGACCGGCACGGCACGCGTCCAGTTTAACATTCAGTACTACATGGTCGCGTTGCTGTTCGTCGTGTTCGACATCGAGACTGTCCTCATTTTCCCGTGGACAGTCATTTACCGCTCTGCCCTCGAACAGGGCGCGTCCCTGGCGACGATTCTGACGCCGATGCTCGTTTTCATCGGTGTGCTCGTCGTCGGGCTCGTGTGGGCGTGGCGCAACGGTGCTGTCAAGTGGGTCAAAAGCCCGCAGGCCAGTCGCCGTAAGACAGAGAGGAAAGACGCATGAGTAGCGAACAGAAACCCTTCGTCACAGACGATTCACAGGTACTGACCGAGACCCGCGACGCGCGTATGGCTGGCGCGGACGACCGGTTCAACTCGAAGCTTCGGGAGGCGTTCGGCTCGTCGCCGTTCATCCTCACGAAGTTCGACAAGTTCATGAACTGGGTTCGTGGGTCTTCGATGTTCATGCTGCAGTTCGGTATCGCATGCTGCAGTATCGAGATGATGCACACGTACGCCATCAAGCACGACCTGGACCGCTTCGCGGCAGGTGTGCCCCGTGCGTCACCGAGACAGGCGGACGTCATCATCGTGCCAGGGACGATTGTCTCGAAGTTCGCCCCCCGTATGAAGCGGGTCTACGACCAGATGCCGGAGCCGAAGTTCGTCGTCGGCATGGGGTCGTGTACGATTTCCGGTGGCCCGTTCCAGGAAGGATACAACGTCATCAAGGGCGCAGAAGAGGTCATTCCGGTGGACATCCACATCCCCGGTTGCCCGCCGCGCCCCGAGGCGCTCATCTACGGCATCGCAAAGCTCCAAGAGCGTATTGCGAACGGCGAGTCCAGTCCCGTCACGGTCAAACCGTACGAACTGGAGCAGTTCGGCGACCTCCCGCGCGACGAGATCGTCGACAAACTCGCCGAACAGATCGACGAGGACGATCTCGTCATGCGATACAACTGGGCTGATTCACCATGAGCCTGGAAGAACAACAACCAGAAGCCGAAATCGAGGCCGGAAAGACCCGTGGAGACGAACTGGCGGAACTCCTCGGAGACCTCGTCATCGGTCGCGAAGAGCACCTCAACGCGCCGGGTCTCGTCATCCGTCCGGATCAGGTGCAGGACGCGCTCTTCAAACTCCGCGACGAGGCTGGCTTCGACCACCTCTCGTGTGTTACCGCCGAGGAGTACGAGGACCGTTACGAGTCCATCTACCACCTCACGAAGTACGACGACCGGACCGACGAAGTCAGCGTCGTCGTACCCACGTCGAAAGACGACCCGGTCAGCCAGAGCGCCGAACCGGTCTTCCGAACGGCAGACTGGCACGAGCGTGAGGCGTACGACCTCGTCGGCATCAAGTACGAGGGACACCCGGACCTCCGTCGCATCCTGCTCCCCGAAACGTGGCAGGGTCACCCGCTGGGGCTGGACTACGACCAAGACCGGCCACAGATTGCGACGCTTCGCGAACACGCGAACCCGCTTGAACAGGACCACACCGGTGAGCAGGGCAACACGATGTACATCAACATCGGACCTCACCACCCGGCGACCCACGGCGTGCTGCACGTCGAGACGGTCGTCGACGGAGAGCAGGTCGTCGACCTCGAACCCGACATCGGCTACCTCCACCGCTGTGAGGAGCAGATGTGTCAGCAGGGGACCTACCGGCACCAGATTATGCCGTACCCCGACCGCTGGGACTACATCTCGGCCGGTCTCCTGAACGAGTGGGCGTACGCCCGCACCGCAGAGGACCTCGCGGACATCGAGGTGCCGGAGTACGCACAGATTATCCGCACCATGAGCGCCGAACTGTGCCGCATCGCGTCGCACATGATTGCGCTCGGCACGTTCGCGCTCGACGTTTACGGCGACTTCACCGCCATCTTCATGTACGCCATGCGGGACCGCGAAATCGTCCAGAACATTCTGGAGGACCTCACCGGTCAGCGCATGATGTTCAACTACTTCCGGCTCGGTGGCGTCGTCTGGGACCTCCCCGAACCGCGCGAGGAGTTCTTCGAGAAGATTCGTGACTTCCTCGATGACCTCCCGGAGGCACTCGAGGAGTACCACGACATGATTACCTCGAACGAGATTCTCCAGGCCCGTACCGTCGGGACTGGCGTCCTGCCGCCGGAGGTTGCCAAGAGCTACGGTGCGACCGGCCCGGTCGCTCGCGGCTCCGGCATCGACTACGACCTCCGCCGCGACGACTCCTACGGCTACTACGACGAACTCGATTGGGACGTCGTCGTCGAGGACGGGTGCGACAACTTCTCGCGCCTGCTCGTGCGCATGCGCGAAGTCGAGGAGTCGGCCAAAATCATCCAGCAGTGTGTCGACCTGCTCGAAGACTGGCCCGAGGACGAACGGAACATCCAGGCGAACGTGCCGCGCACGCTCAAGCCCGAGGAAGACACCGAAATCTACCGCGCCGTCGAAGGTGCGAAGGGTGAACTCGGTATCTACATCCGGGCCGACGGCACCGACAAGCCGGGACGGTTCAAGATTCGGAGCCCGTGCTTCTCGAACCTGCAGACGCTCCCCGAGATGTCCGAAGGCGAGTACATCCCCGACATGATTGCGTCGCTCGGGAGCCTCGACATCGTTCTCGGTGAGGTGGACCGCTAATGAGTGCGACACTGCAGACGACGCTCCCGGACACCATCAGCGGCCTCCTGGGGCTCGAAGGAGTCCTCGGCGACCTCGTCGGTGGCCTCGTTGGCGCATTCATTATCGCCAACATCATGCTCATCACGACGGCTATCGCCGGCCCGTGGGCAAAGCGGAAAATCACCGCCGCGTTCGGTGACCGCATCGCAGTCAACCGTATCGGGCCGTTCGGGTTGCTCGTCATCATCCCGGACGCCGTTCGCCTGATGTCGAAGGAACTCATCGTCCCCGAGGGCGTCGACCGTCCCGCATGGGACCTCGCCCCGATGGTGATTCCTTTCTCTGCACTGCTTGGATTCGCCGTCATCCCGATGGGAAGCGGCATCCAACTCGCCGACCCCGAAACCGGCCTCGCGTTCGCGTTCGCGGCGGCATCGATTGCGTCGCTCGGCCTCGTGATGTCCGGCTACGCGTCGAACAACAAGTTCTCGCTCATCGGCGCACTGCGCGCCGTGGCGGCCAACATCGCCTACGAGATTCCGCTCGTCATCACCGCAGCGTCGGTGGTCATCTTCACCGGTTCGCTGCGCATGAGCGAAATCGTCGCCGTGCAGGCAGAGCCGCTTTTGACCATCGCCGGCGTCTCGATTCCGACGTGGTTCGCGTTCGTGAACCCGTTCGCGTTCGTCCTGTTCATCATCGCGAACCTCGCAGAAGTCGGACGGAACCCGTTCGACATCCCCGAAGCACCGACCGAGATTGTCGCCGGGTACCAGACTGAGTACTCTTCGATCTACTTCGTGCTCATCTACCTCGGCGAGTTCATCCACATCTTCCTCGGCGGCGCTATCGCGGCGACGCTGTTCCTCGGCGGCCCCGCAGGTCCGTTCCTGCCCGGGTTCGTCTGGTTCGTCATCAAAATCTGGGCGTTCTTCCTGTTCACCCAGTGGGCACGGTCCGCAGTGCCGCGCCTTCGCGTCGACCAGTTCCTCGAAGTTGGTTGGAAGGGCATGCTCGTGCTGTCCTTCGCTAACCTGGTTCTCACGGCCATCATCGTGGGGGTGATTGCATGATTGGAATCCTGAAGGGCATGGCAGTGACGCTGAAGCACGCGCTCGACGGGCAGACGTTCACGGTCGAGTACCCTGAACAAGCGCCCGAAGTGAGTCCGCGCTTCCGCGGTGTCCACAAGTTCAGCCAAGAGCGTTGTATCTGGTGTCGCCAGTGTGAGAACGTCTGTCCGAACGACACGATTCAGATCGTTCAGGACGACAAGCGCAACGGCGAGCAGTACAACCTCCACATCGGCCAGTGTATCTACTGCCGACTGTGTGAGGAGGTCTGTCCCGTCGACGCGATTCTGCTCACGCAGAACTTCGAGTTCACGGCCGACACCAAGAACGACTTCGTCTACAACAAAGAACAGCTCAAGAACGTCCCGTGGTACAAGGATATCGACCCGCTCAACTCCCGCAACCCCGACCGCAACGCGTGGGTCGGCGAGGGCGAGAGAGAGGTCGACTATCAGTAACATGACCCGGAACGAATCGTCCGAGGTTCGTCCGTTGCAACCCGCTGTGGGGTGCTGAGGACGTTCTCGAAATGTTCAAAGGGATATCTCAAGGAGACACACACAATGGTTTATGAAACCATCGCGTTCGCGCTGTTCGCCCTCATCACCGTGGGCTGCAGCCTGGGCGTCGTCCTCGTGCGGGACATCTGGCATTCCGCACTCCTGCTCGGGGGCGCGCTCTTGAGCGTCGCGGTGCACTACGTGATGTTGCAGGCGGAGTTCCTCGCCGCCATGCAGATCCTCGTCTACGTCGGCGGGGTACTGATTCTCATCACGTTCGCCGTGATGCTGACGCGTATCGACCCGGAGGTGAGTAGCACATGACCACGAAACCGCAGTTGAAGCTCGGTTCACACCTCGTACCCGGTCTGGCGGCCGTCGGACTGTTCGCCGTGATGGCGGCAGTGTTCCTCGGCGCGTCGTTCCCGAACCCACAGGGCTTCGCAGATGGTGCCAACCTGACCGCGAGCATCGGCTATACGATGTTCAACCTCGGGTTCGGCAGCGTCGAAGGCGAGAGCATGCTGGTCGCGTTCGAAATCATCGACCTCGTGCTCGTCGGCGCACTCGTCGGTGCCGTCCTCCTCGCTCGCCGCGACGAGGGTGGCTCGATGCGGACGATTCTGACCGACGGCGGTCGCGAACTCAAGCGCACGTTGTTCGACGACGAGGAGGGTGACCGATAATGGTACCCGGACAGTATTACCTCGTCCTGTCGGCAGCCGTGTTCTGCATCGGTATCTTCGGCCTTCTCACCCGGAAGAACGCGCTGTTGTTCCTGATGTCGGTCGAACTGATGCTGAACGCCGCGAACATCAACCTCGTCGCGTTCTCCTACTACTGGGGCAACGTGACGGGACAGACGTTCGGTCTCTTCACGATGGCGCTCGCCGCCGCCGAAGTCGCGGTCGGTATCGGTATCATCCTCGTACTGTACCGCAACTTCGACGGCGTGGACGTCACGAAGGCGACCACGATGAGGTGGTAACTCTATGGCAGGCATACTCGAATTCGCTCCGGCCATCGTCCTCCTCCCGTTCCTCTCGTTCCTGATCGCACTCGGAGCGGGGCGGTACATGCCGAAGGGAGGCGCACTGGCGGGTATCGGCGCAACGGCAGGCTCGTTCGTCCTCGCCGTGGCGACGTTCTTCGCCGTCAGTGGTGGACAGACGTACAACCAAACGATCTACACGTGGGCGGAGGGTCTCGACGCAGTCAACCTGACGTTCGGTCTGCTCATCGACCCGCTGTCGGCGATGATGCTGGTCATCGTGACGCTCATCGCGTTCCTCGTCCACGTCTTCAGTCTTGGCTACATGAACGACGAAGGCGAGACGGGCCTCCCGCGGTACTACGCCGCACTCGGCCTGTTCAGCGCCTCCATGCTCGGGTTCGTCGTCTCCGACAACCTGCTCATGGCGTTCATGTTCTTCGAGCTTGTGGGACTGTGTTCCTACCTGCTCATCGGCTTCTGGTTCCGCCAGGACGGCCCGCCGAGTGCAGCGAAGAAGGCGTTCTTGGTCACCCGCTTCGGTGACTACTTCTTCCTCATCGGCGTCGTCGCGGTCTTCGCGACGTTCGGCTCTGCGGCCTTCGCTGGCCCCGACGCCTTCCCGGTGCTCGCCGAGGAAGCGCTCCACGGCGAACACTCGGTCAACACGTTCCTCGGCATGGGCGAAGAGGCGTGGTTCACTGTCGTCGGCCTCCTCGTTCTCGGGGGCGTCGTCGGCAAGTCCGCGCAGTTCCCCCTGCACACGTGGCTTCCGGACGCGATGGAAGGTCCGACCCCGGTCTCCGCACTCATCCACGCAGCGACGATGGTTGCGGCCGGTGTCTACCTCGTCGCCCGGATGTACGGCTTCTACGCACTGACGCCGACGACACTCGCCATTATCGCCCTCATCGGTGGCTTCACCGCCCTCTTCGCGGCGACGATGGGTGTCGTCAAAAAGGAAATCAAGCAGGTACTCGCGTACTCGACCATCAGCCAGTACGGCTACATGATGCTCGGCCTCGGTGCCGGTGGCTACGTCGCGGCGACGTTCCACCTCATGACGCACGCCTTCTTCAAGGCGCTGTTGTTCCTCGGTGCCGGTTCGGTCATCATCGCCATGCACCACAACGAAAACATGTGGGACATGGGTGGCCTCAAGGACAAGATGCCCGTGACGTACTACGCGTTCCTCTCCGGGTCGCTCGCACTCGCGGGTATCGTCCCCTTCGCAGGCTTCTGGTCGAAAGACGAAGTCCTGTACGAGACGCTCATCCACGGCCTCGGCGGCAGCCCGATTCTGCTCGCCGCCTACGCGATGGGCCTCCTCGCCGTCTTCTTCACCGGCTTCTACACCTTCCGAATGGTGTTCCTCACCTTCCACGGTGAGCCCCGGACCGAGACGGCACGCAACCCCCACGGTGTTCGCTGGAACGTCAAGGCTCCGCTCGCCGTTCTCGGCGTGCTCGCCGCGACGGCAGGGTTCGTCAACATGGTTCCCGTCGAGAAACTCCTCGGCATCAAGGGAATCGACTTCCTGCACCAGTTCCTCGACGGAAGCTTCAGTTCGCTGAACGCGCACCACTACGCCGAAATCCTCCCGTACAGTTCGAGTTACATCGGCGGCGAGGCGACGACGGTCGCAATCGGTGCGGGTGTCTCGCTCGGCCTCGCACTCGCTGGTGCCGCACTCGCGTACGTACTGTACAACGTCCCCGAACCCGTCGAACACACGGAGAAGCTCGGGAGCATCAAGACCGTACTGTACAACAACTACTACCAGGACGAGTATCAGGTCTGGATCGCAACGAGCGTCGTCCAGCCTATCTCGCGCGTCCTCGACAAGTTCGACCAGGGTATCGTCGACGGTGTCGTCAACGGCATCTCCAGCGTGAGCCTGTTCGCTGGCAGCCGCATGAAGCGCATCCAGACCGGTGTCGTGAGTAATTACGCCGCACTGCTCACGCTCGGCCTGACGGCGCTGCTCCTTGGTCTCGGTCTGATCGGAGGTTGGTTCGCATGATAATCGAAGCGCTCATCGCAGTCACGTTCCTCGCCGCGCTGGTCACTTTCGTCGTGCCGGACCGGTACGCCGGCAAGGCGGCCTTCGCGCTGAGTCTGGTTCCCGTTCTCGGGAGCCTCTACATGTGGCAACAGTACGACGCGAGCGGGAACGCCCTTCTCGGCGGGTCTGCCGCGTTCGAGACAGACATCGTCTGGCTGCAACTCGGCCAGTACGACCTTCACTGGTTGGTCGGCGTCGACGGCATCAGCATGCCGCTTATCGTCCTGACCACCATCCTCACCACGCTCGCTATCGTCAGCGCGTGGACTCCCATCACAGAGCGTCAGTCCCAGTTCTTCGGTCTGATGCTCTTCATGGAGGCGAACCTGCTTGGCGTCTTCACGGCGCTCGACTTCTTCGTCTGGTTCGTCTTCTGGGAGGCCGTGCTCGTCCCGATGTACTTCCTCATCGGTGTCTGGGGCGGCCCCCGCCGCAAGTACGCGGCAATCAAGTTCTTCGTCTACACGAACATCGCGTCGCTCGTGATGTTCATCGGGTTCATCTCCCTCGTGTTCGGCCTCGGCGACTCCATTTCGTCGCTGCGTCTGCCCGAAATCGCGCAGGCGCTGCAGGCCGGTCAACTCGGCGGCTTCGCCGGTCTCTCGGCCGGTGCGCTCGCGTCGGTCGCCTTCATCGCGATGTTCTTCGGATTCGCGGTGAAGGTCCCCGTCGCGCCGCTGCACACGTGGCTGCCCGACGCTCACGTTGAAGCACCCACGCCGGTGTCGGTCATGCTGGCGGGGGTTCTCCTGAAGATGGGTACCTACGCCCTGCTCCGGTTCAACTTCACGATGCTGCCGGAGACGGCGCGAAGCTTCGCGCTGCCCATCGCCCTGCTGGCCGTCGCAAGCGTCATCTACGGCGCACTCCTCGCGCTGGCCCAGCAGGACCTCAAGCGCATCGTCGCGTACTCCTCCGTCTCGTCGATGGGGTACGTCATCCTCGGTCTCATCGCCTACACCACCTACGGTGTCGGCGGTGCGACCTTCCAGATGGTCGCCCACGGTCTCATCTCCGGTCTGATGTTCATGGCCGTCGGTGTCATCTACAACACGACCCACACGCGCATGGTGACGGACATGTCCGGTGTGGCTGACAGAATGCCTGTCACGGCGGGTATCTTCGTCGCTGGCGCGTTCGGTTACATGGGCCTCCCGCTCATGGCTGGCTTCGCGGCAGAGTTCTTCATCTTCAAGGGCGCGTTCGAGTCCACGGTGATGGAGGCGATGCCGCTCTTTACGGCCGCAGCGATGTTCGGTATCGTCATCGTCGCGGGCTACCTGCTGTTCGCGATGCAGCGGACCCTGTTCGGACCGTTCGAGTTCGATGGTGACTACGAAATCACCGAGGCACCGTTCCACGACGTCGCGCCGCTTGCGGTGCTTCTGCTCCTCACCATCGTCCTCGGTGTCTCTCCGGACATCTTCTTCACGATGATTCAGGACGCAGTTAATCCGATTCTCGAACTGGGAGGTGCGTTCTAATGACGCCACTGCAAACCGCTCCCGTCTGGACGGCAGCGGCCCCCGCGATTATCCTCGCGGCGACCGCGCTGCTCCTGTTGACCATCGACACCATCGACCCCGACACGACCAACAACGGTCTGCTCGCCACGACGGCGACCCTCGGGTCGCTCGCCGCTGGCGGTGTCGCCGCGCGGTTCCTCATGGCAGGAACCGGCATGGAGTCGACTGGTGGCGCAATCTCGCTGTACGGTGACGCCCTCATCGTCGACGGGATGAGCCTGTTCTTCACGCTCATCTTCACCAGCGTCGCGGCGATGGTCTCTGTCGCCTCGTACGACTACCTCGCCGACGAGCAGTATCAGGGTGAGTTCTACTCGCTCGTACTCCTCGCCGCCACGGGGATGACGCTCATGGCGATGTCGAACTCGCTGGCGACGGTCTTCGTCAGCCTCGAACTCGCATCGCTGCCGTCGTACGCGCTCGTCGCGTTCCTCAAGAAGAACCGCGGCAGCGTCGAAGCGGGTCTGAAGTACTTCCTCATCGGCGCACTGTCGTCGGCGGTGTTCGCGTTCGGTATCAGCCTCGTGTACGCTGTCACCGGGTCGCTCGTGCTGCCCGACATCGCAGCGGGCCTCTCGGGTGCTGACGAACTCGTCGGCGTGCTCGGACTCGGCGTGCTGATGATTGCCGGTGGGTTTGCGTTCAAGACCGCCTCCGTTCCGTTCCACTTCTGGGCACCGGAGGCTTACGAGGGCGCACCCGCACCCATCAGCGCGTTCCTCTCGTCGGCGTCGAAGGCGGCTGGCTTCGCCGTCGCCTTCCGCGTCTTCACGGTCGCATTCCCGCTTGGGACCATCTCATCGCTCGGTCCGGGCGGCATCGACTGGTCGCTGCTCTTCGCGATTCTCGCCGTCGTCACGATGACGCTCGGTAACTTCGCGGCAGCGACGCAGGAGAACGTCAAGCGCATGCTCGCGTACTCCTCGATTGGCCACGCTGGCTACGCACTCATCGGTCTCGCGGCCATCACCGTGGATGGTGGTGCCGCGAACGGTAACGTGCTCGGCGCGAGTATGGCCCACCTGCTCGTCTACGGCTTCATGAACACGGGTGCGTTCCTGTTCATCGCCATGGTCGAAAAGTGGGGCATCGGCCGCACGTTCGAGGACTACAACGGTATCGCGTCGAAGGCACCCATCGCCGCGACGGCGATGACTGTCTTCATGTTCTCGCTCGCAGGGCTACCGCCGTTCGGCGGCTTCGTCTCGAAGTACGCCCTGTTCTACTCGGCCATCGAGTCCGGCTTCTGGTGGCTCGCCGCAGTCGGCGCGATGAACAGCGCACTGTCGCTGTTCTACTACAGTCGCGTCGTCAAGGCGATGTGGATCGAAGAGCCCGCGAAGTCGCTCGAAATCGGCAGCCAGCCGGTCGGTCTCTACGGCGCAGTCGTCTTCGCCGCCGTCGGGACGGTCCTGCTCCTGCCCGGCTTCCAGCCCGTCATCGAAACGGCCCAGACCGTCGCAGCGGCGCTCTTCTGAGCGCGCTGTCGGGCTGAAAAGACTCGACTGCGGTTTTCTTTATTCGGACTGCAACAACTCGCCGAGTGTCGACGCCAGTTCTTCGGACCGTCTGAGTGTCAGGCCGTCCGTCGTCACGAAGACGCCGGAATCGGCCACCGTCACGCGGGTCATGTACCCTTGGTCGAACGCTCGAACAGTGTATTGGTAGTTTCCAAGTTCCGAGCCTTTGTAGGCTGTTCGCGCATGGAAGCCGTCGGTTTCGTGCTCGACGAAGCCTGCAAGGTCGGCGTCGGCTTCGAGGTCCGACCGTAAGTATAGCTGTTCGTACCGGTCGGGAGTAAAATACGTCACACTGCGGAGGTCGTCGCCGACAGTGGTTCGACACGCCCTGACCAGTGACTCCGAACGGGTGTCAGAGACGAGATGCGATTCGAGTTCCATCCTATCATTTGTCATGTCATCACAGACCATAACATCATCGGCGAACTGAATGACGGTAGGGTTTTGCGGCCAGAGACCGACCCTGAAAGTATGGTCCGTCGTCTGGTTCTCGGGTGCAGCCTCTTCGGCGGTGACTTGCTGCGCACGCTCACCGACCGTCCTGGGTCGGTGACGGTCGTCACCGACCGAGAGAGTCGCGCCGAGGACCTCCGTGCCGAGGGTATCGAAGCGTTCCCCGGTGACCCAACAGACCCGGAGACGTTCCCCGATTCGGCCGACGTGGTCGTGGTCGCTGGAGACGACCCAGTAGCCAACCGCGACGCCGCCGCTGCCGCCCGCGACAACTTTCCCGACGCGGTCCTCGTCGTCCACCTTGGCGGGGGGCCGTCGAACACGATTCGGGACGAACTCGTCAACCTCGCAGACGAGGTTATCGACCCCCGGCAGGCGGTGCTCGACCGCATCGGCGACGCAATCGGGACGACACAGAGCGAACGCATCTACCGACTCATGCGGGTCCTTCGGAATCTCAACGGCCCGCTGGCAGTCGTAATGCACGACAACCCCGACCCCGACGCCATCGCATCGGCGGTGGCACTGCAGGCGATTGCGAAGCGTGCGAACGTCGAGGCGACGGCGTGTTACTTCGGAGATATCAGCCACCAGGAGAACCGAGCGCTGGTCAATCTCCTCGACTTAGACTTGCACGTGTTTGACGAGACACCGAATCTCGACGAGTTCGACGGAATCGCACTCGTCGACCACTCACGCCCCGGCGTCAACGACCGACTGCCGCCGGACACCGTCGTCGACATCGTCATCGACCACCACCCGCCACGAGAGCCCGTCGAAGCGGCGTACGTGGACCTTCGGCAACGCGTCGGCGCGACGAGCACCGTCCTCGCGGAGTATCTAGACCGGTTGGGAATCATCCCGGACGAGCACGTCGCGACCGCCCTCCTGTTCGGTATCCGCGTCGACACCAACGATTTCACCCGCGAAGTTTCGATGGCCGACTTTGAGGCCGCCGCCTCGCTCGTTCCGTACGTCAATACCGACCTGCTACAGCGCGTCGAAACTCCGAGTATGACCTCTGAGACGATGGAGACGTTAGCGCGTGCCATCTCGAACCGCGACCAGCGCGGTCCCGCACTGACGTCGAACGTCGGCGACGTTCGCGACCGAGACGCCATCGCGCAGGCGTGTGACTACCTGCTCGGAATGGAAGGCGTCGATATCGCCATCGTCTACGGGGTGATGGACGGCACTGTCTACGTCTCTGGACGAACACGCGGCACCGCAGTCGACCTCGGCGAGGTTCTGCGCGACGCACTCGGGTCTATCGGGAGCGCTGGCGGCCACGCGGACATGGCCGGGGCGCAGATTCCGCTTGGTATCCTCGACGCTGTCGGCGGCGACTCTCGCGAGTCGTTGGCGACCATCGTGACGGACATCGTCGCCGGTCGCATCTTCGAGACGCTCGAACACGCACCGGCCGCACCGACTCTCGACTCGGACGTCGCCTTCGAATTCCCGCTCGACGAGTAGTGCCCACACGTTTTTCCGGTCGGTCGCCCTACGTCGGGGAGATGAGTGCCAAAGCGACCGTCAAGGAGTACATGACTCGCGAGGTCCAAACCGTCTCCCCGAGCGATACGGTCGCGGACGTCGCCCGTCGCATCGCCGAAAGCGACGGCCACAACGGATTTCCGGTCTGTGACGGCCGAAAGGTCGAAGGCTTCGTGACTGCCCGTGACATTCTCCTCTCGGACGAGGGCGAGGCTATCGACACGGTGATGGCGACCGATTTGGTCGTCGCTCACCCGGAAATGGACGTAACCGACGCCGCGCGTGTGATTCTCCGTTCCGGTATCCAGAAACTCCCCGTCGTCGACGACACCGGCAACCTCGTCGGAATTATCTCGAACACCGACGTGATACGGAGCCAAATCGAGCGTGCGACGCCGGAGAAAGTGGGGAAACTGATGCGCACCCTCGAACAGATACACGGCATCACTGTCCACCAAGAGCGCCGGACTGTCTCACTTTCGGACCTCATTCCGACGCAGGCGCGAGTGTACGCTGACGAGTTAGAGGGCAGACGGTACGAACTCGAACGCGGCTTGGCAGAACCTCTCGTCGTCATCGACAACAAGGGAACGCTCCTCCTCGCAGACGGCCACCACCGCGTCCTCGCTGCGGACCGCACCGGCATCGAGACGATGGACGCGTACATCATCGTCATCGACGACCCCATCGAACTCGGCATGCAGCGAACCGCAGAGAAAGAGGGGCTCTCGTCTATCGACGACATCGATATCGTCGATTACGCTCGCCACCCACTCGTCGAGAGCACGCGCCGCCTTCAGTAAGGCGCGGCAGTCGCAGACGAGAATGCGGTAGTAAGAACACGGCAGTCGAAGACGCGAGGGCGCTACTCGACGTCGTACTCGGTTTTCCACGCCTCGACAGCGTCGCGAGCGGCGGCTTCGTCGTCGAAGCGCTCGCTCTCGTAGCCGCGCCCGTCCGGTGCCTGATGGAGTCTATCGAATCTGACGTGCCACGCGTTCGGTCCGTGTCGGAGTCGAATCGTCGCGTGCCCGTCGCTTCGTTCCCACTCGACGATACGGTCGTCTCGGCGGACCTCCGTCCAGCTCATACCGTCACGTTGGACGCCGGAGCCAAGTGCCTACCCATCCACCATCGTCGAGGGTGTTGTCGCGGCGGCGGTCGTCGGTCGGGTTTCCGCGCCGCATGCGGGGCAGATTGCGTATCCGAGATGGTCGTATGGCACCTCTGGCGACGGTTTCTGGAGCCCGCAGTCGTGGCACGTGAAGTACGACACCCACTCGAAGGACATAGTCGAACTGACGACTTTCTCTATCTTAATTAATGACTGCTTATGGCCCCGAATTCGAGGAATCGGTGTGATTATCGCTTCCCCGGCGAACAGTGACTTCGATGACAGTCGAGAATCCGCGTCGAGCGCTCGGAGTGGTCTTTCTCATCGTGTTCGTCGACCTCCTCGGGTTCGGTATCCTGATTCCGGTCATTCCGCTGTACGCGCTTTCGTTCGGCGCGACGGAGTTCGTCGGGAGCCTCCTCATCGCCTCCTATTCGGCGATGCAGTTTCTCGCCGCACCATTTCTGGGCCGACTCTCGGATGCGCGCGGTCGCCGACCCGTGCTTTTGCTGTCTCTCACTGGGAGCGTCCTCGCGTGGACGCTCTTCGGTATCGCCGGGTCGCTCGCCGTTCTGTTCGCGGCGCGCATGCTCGCCGGGGCGATGGGCGGGAATATCGCCACGGCACAGGCGTACATCGCGGACATCACCAGTGCCGAAGAGCGCGCGAAGGGACTCGGACTTCTCGGCGCGGCCTTCGGGCTCGGATTCGTCTTCGGTCCGGCGTTAGGCGGCTTCTTCGCCAGTGAACCGGTCGTCGCACTCGCCCGCGACGTGCTCCCCGCCGCCGTGCCGGTCTCGGAGTTCTCGCTTCCGAGCTTTGCGGCGGCGCTCATCACCGGAACCAACCTCCTTCTCGCGTACGTCGTCTTGCCAGAGTCGCGGCCGCCAGACGAGCGAACCGACGCGTCCGACTCCCGCGAGTCGCGAGTCGAGCAACTCCTGTCTGCGCTTCGAACGCCCGGGCTGGGGGCGCTCGTCGCAGCGTTCTTCCTCGTGTCGTTCGCGTTCTCGGCCCTCGAAAGTCAGTTTATCTTCCTCACCAACGACCAGTACGCCTACGGTGCGACCGAGAACGCGGTTATCCTGACCTACGTCGGACTCGTGCTCGCGGTCGTTCAGGGCGGACTCGTCGGGCCACTCACCGACCGATTCGGCGAGTACAGGCTGGCTGTCGGCGGCACTGCGATTCAGGTCCTCACGCTCGCCGCCGTTCCGTTTTCGCCGGTGCTAGGGCAGTTTGTTCCGTCAGTTGGCCCACTCGTTTCGGTCGGCCCCACGCTCCCCGCAGGTGTCGTCGCGCTGCTCGTCGTCATGACGCCGCTTTCGTTCGGCAACGCGCTCACGAACGTCTCGTTGAACACGCTGGTCTCACGCTCGGCAGACGACGACGAGCAGGGAGGGGCGTTCGGCCTCACACAGAGCGCCGGCAGTCTGGCTCGGACCTTCGGCCCCGCCCTCGCTGGCGGCCTCTACACTGGAATCGCGTTCTGGGCACCGTTCGTCGTCGGCGGACTGCTGATGCTTCCGATTCTCGCACTGCTCGCGCGGGTGGATAACCGAGTGATTGCGGCGACGACTGCGTAAAAACGGGGGACGAACCGGGGTTTCTCAGGCGGGCGTCGCGCCTTCGGGCGCGGACGAATCGTCATCGGTGCGGAACTGCGAGACGAGGTCGAGTTCCTCGTCGGCACTTCCGAGTAAGAACAGCGAGTAGTACCGGAAGAACGTCACCACGGGCATCTGGACGAGGGCGCTGACGGCAATCGCGGTGATGACGAACAGAACCCCAAGCACGCCGAACACGGCGAGTGAGACGGGCGCGAAGAAGCCGAATCCGGCGGCGTTGAGTGCGAGGAACAGTGCCCCGCCGACGATAGCGAAGGGAATCGCGACGACGAGCAACACGAGCGCGGTGGCGATGCCGATACCGATGCTCGCGAGGATACCGAGGACGAATCGGATGAGAACGTACAGGCCGAACTCGGAGAGTTCAGCGCGGAACAGCGGCGCGACTCGACGCCACGAAGAGAGCACGTGCTTGTCTTCGGCAATCATCGTCGGGACGACGAAGTCGGTCGTCAACTGCTGGATGAGACCGGCGACGAGGAACAGCAGTATCGCGAGGAAGACAAGCGGGATGGCGAGCAGGAACATGAGGCCAGAGACGGCGATGCCGCCGAGGACGACGGCCAGAATCGGGATGCCGATTACCAGGACGACGGCGAGGAAGATGCCGATTTGGAAGGCGAACAGTCTGGCACCGAGTCTGAGGCGCTCGCGGAACGGCGTGCGGATGCGAACGTCCTTCGAGACGACGCCGTCGACGAAGACGAACTGCATCACTGCGCTGGCGAACATCCACACGAGGAGGAGGACGATAGCGGCAACGACGATTCCGCCGGCGATGAGCATGAGGTTCTCGGGTGTCGCAAATCCGGGGAGCCCATCTATCGGGAGGTCACTCGGCGGTGCGCCGGTGTCTCCGGGTGCAGTAACGCCAGTGTTTCCGGTGTTAGTGAACGACGTGCCACCGCTCCCGAGGCTCCCAACGAAGAGGCCGATAATCGCGAGGCGCGCCCATCGACCCGCGTCGAACGGGAGGAGGAGCGACGCCGTGGCGTCACGGGCGTCGTCGAGGGCGTCGATTGCTTTCCAACTCATATCCTACAGTTCCCCGTCTCACGGCATAAAGCTGTTCGAGAGACGAGATGTTAGCATGGGGGTCGGCCCGACGCCCCGGGTCAGGGGTTCTGCGGAAGAGGTGCTGTTGGATGTGGACGCAGCGCTGTCAGGACTCCAGTGCGGCGAGTACGTCGAGGTAGCCAGCCCCGTAGTACTCCTTGCCGTACTCGGCTGGCACACTCGCAGTCCGCTTCAGCAGCGATTTGACTTGGTTGGCGTTGAGACCGGGCTTGACGGACTTCACGAGCGCGACAGCGCCAGCGACCTGCGGGGCCGCCATCGACGTGCCCGCCTTCCAGTCGTACCCGTGGGTCGCCCCCACGTACTCGCCGTTGTCGTCGAATTCCGGCTCCGAGATCGTGTTGTAGACGAGGTCGAAGAACCACGTGTCGGGGTGGGTCTCCTGCGCGTCGAGCAGTGCGTCACCGCCCGGTGCAGCGATGTCGATGGCGTTCGTCTCGTAGTTGGTGTAGAACGCCGGGCTCTCGGGACCCTCGGCGTCGTCGCCAGCGTCGAACATGAATCCTTTCGGGCCAGTCGCCGCGATGCTGAACGCCTGTGCGCCCTCGTTCGGGAGGCTGATGAAGTTCTTGTCGTGCTGGAGGTCGGCCGAGTCGTTGCCTGCCGCGATTGCGAGGACCGTGCCTTCCTTGTTCGCGTACGTCAGCGTGCTGTTCAGTACCTTGCCGTAGAAGTCGCCTTCGCCCTGTCTGGGGACCGGATAGGCACCGAGGCTCAGGTTCGCCACGTCGCAGCCGATTTCGACGCTGTAGACGATAGCCGCGAGGATGTCGGCGAAGGACGCTCCCCCGACAGGCGAGAAGACGCGACAATCGACGAGTTCCGTCCCGGGTGCGGACCCGACGACGCCCTCGTCGTTGGCGTCGTTTGCGGCGATGATGCCCGCACAGTGCGTTCCGTGACTGCCGCCAGCAGGGACACCCGAACCAAAGCCGTCGCCGGTGAAGTTCCGCGAGAGGTCCTCGTTGACGGCGTGTTCGAGGTCAGGATGGTCAGCGGCGACACCGGAGTCGATGACAGCCACACGCGTTCCCTCGCCACGAGTGATGCTGTGCGCGTCGGGAATCGAGAGGTCCTGTTTGTCCCACTGGGCTTGATACCCCGGTTCGTCGGTCGCCTCCGTCGGTGTGGCCTCGTTTACCGACGGCTCTTGTAGTGTGACTTCGATGTCCGGTGCATACGACGAGTTGGTGGCAGACACGTCAGATTCGGTCCCCTTGACGACCGCGAACCCCGCGGCTGTGAGGTCGTAGACGACGTCGATTCCCTGTCGTTCTAACTTTGCTGCGTGTTTCGCCTTGACGACGAATCGGTCGGTTCGTTCGGCGGCGACGACGCTCGACCCCGCGAAGAGACCACCGAGCAGTGCGCCACTCGTCTTCAAGAAACTCCGTCTGTGTTGGTGCGACATACCACGTCCTGTGGAGTGTTTGAACATGGTTGTTATGGCACACGACACCAATTAATCCAAATTCAAAGGACACAATTAGTCGGGGAAGGCAGCCAGTGTCCACGTCTCTCGCGTTCGTGATGGACCGCCTACGCTTTTCTCCTCGGCCGCGTAGCCACCGATATGACGCCCTTCGAGCGACGGACCCGCGCCTGTCAGGACCGACTGGCTACAGAAGACGCAGACGCCGCCGTCTTCTTTCCCAGTAGAAACCTGCTGTACCTCGCCGGGTTCGACGAAGAACCCGCCGAGCGACATCTGTTCTTGTTCGTGCCCCGAAACGGCGACCCGGTCTTTCTCGTCCCCGACCTCTACGAGACACAGATTCGGACTGAATCGTGGGTCGCAGACGTTCGAACGTGGAGCGACGACGACGACCCAGTCGCGGCCGTCAGGGCTGTCGCCTCGGACCTCGAACTGGCCGAAGGTCGAATCCTCGTCGACGATACGATGTGGGCGCGCTTCACGCAGGACCTCCGAGCAGTGCTCCCTGACGCCGAGTTCGGTCTCGCCAGCGACGTCGTCGCCCCGCTTCGAGCGACCAAAGACGAGGCGGAACTCGACGCCTTGCGCCGTGCTGGCCGGGCCGCGGACGCTGCCGTCGAGCGCGTGCGTGCCATGGGCGAGGCCGTTATCGGAATGACCGAAACCGAACTCGCAGCCGAAATCGAGCGACTGCTGGCCGACGAAGGCGGCGAGAGGATTCCGTTCGGGCCAATCGTCGGGTCGGGACCGAACGGCGCGATGCCACATCACACCGACAGCGACCGTATCATCGAGTCGGGCGACCCAGTCGTCCTCGACTTTGGGACGCGCGTGGACCACTACCCGAGCGACCAGACCAGAACCGTCGTCTTCGCCGGCGACCCGCCAGCCGAGTTCGAGCGCGTCCACGAAGTCGTCCAAGAAGCGCGAACCGCGGCAGTCGAAGCCGTCGAACCCGGCGTGGCCGCTGGCGACATCGACGCCGCGGCCCGCGAAGTCATCGAGGATGCGGGCTACGGCGACCGATTTATCCACCGCACCGGCCACGGAGTCGGCCTCGACGTGCACGAAGAACCGTACATCGTCGCCGGGAGCGACCGCGAACTCGACGTGGGGAACGTCTTCAGCGTCGAACCCGGTATCTATCTCCCCGACGAGTTCGGCGTCCGTATCGAAGATCTGGTGGTCGTCACCGAGGACGGCGCAGAACTGTTGAACGACACCGACCGCGGTTGGCGAGTCTGACTCGGGGAGAACCGGCGGTTACGCCACCGTCTCATCGTCGGGTCTCGCCCGTTTGAGGCGTACGGTGACGACTGTCCCCTCGTCGGTGGCGTCGAACTCGATTGTACCGCTGGACTGCCGGACGAGCCAGGTGACAAGCCAGAGGCCGATACCGCTGGCGTGTGCTAACTGCGTCTCCCCGGATTCGATGGCGTCGAGTTCCTTTTTCGGGATGCCAGGCCCGTCGTCGGCCACTTCGACAGTCACCCACTCGTCGCTCGCTGTTACCTCCACGTCGATTGTCGGAGACTGACCACCGTGTTCTGCGGCGTTCTCGACGAGGTTGTGAAACAGCGATTCGACGATTGGCGTCGTGAGGACAGTCACCTCGTCAGGTCCGGAGAGTGTGACCGTCGTGGCGGGCCAGTCTTGGTCGATTCGGTCGGTGACGGTCCTGAGAACGCCCATCAGTTCTGCCGATTGGCGTTCGTTCTGTCGGTCAAGTCCTTTCTCTATCGCCCGGATTTTCTCCGCGATGTCGAGGAGTTCGTCGGTTCGGTGTTTGATACGTGAGGCGGCGTGCTGACGCATTTCGGCGTTGGTATCGGTGTCTGCGACGAGGTCAGCGAAGCCACCGACCACGTTGAGTCCATTTCTGATGTCGTGTCTGAGGATACGGTTGAGAACGGAGAGGCGTTCTTCTCGCTGTCGTGCCTCACTGATGTCGTGGAGCGTCACAATCCGCCCTTGCAGTCCGTTTCTCGGGCGAGAAAACGGGGACACTCGGACGTCGTAGGTGACGTCTCCCGACGCGTGATAGTACGTCTCGATTTCGGAGTCGGAACTCTCGATGCGAGTCGCGAAGGCCGGCAGGACCGCGTCCAGTTCCTCACCGATGACGCTTTGGGGTGACACGTCGAGCGCCGTTGCGGCCGCCGGGTTGACGTCGGTGATGATGTTGGCTCTGTCGACGACGAGCACGCCGTCGACCATCTCCTCGATGACGTGTTCGCGGGCGACGTCGCGGGCGAGTGGGTGTGCTCTGAACAGCCCGTACCGGAGGTCAGCGATGACGAACAGCAACACCGAGAGGGTAAAGACGAACGGTGTCGGGTCGAATTTGAACGGGGCGAAACCGAGGTTGAACGCCGCGTTCGGCACTAACACGATGAACAACGCGACCCCGATAACCCGGGTTTGATTCCAGAGCGCGCCATGACTCGTGATGGCGTGTCGTCCGATTCGAACCGCACCCCAGAGCAAGAGCACGTAGGTGTACCCGATAAAGACGTAGAACACCGGCCCCTTTTCGAGCGAGAGCGTTCGAAGTGAGCCGAGTGAGACGACCGCCACGTCAGTCCAGACGAGCGTCGTTTCGGGCCACAGCAGTGCCCCGAGGAAGTACGCGACCGAGATGATGCCTGCGACGAGCCACCCTAGCAGTGGGAGTGACTGTCTTCCGGTGTACGACGACGCGAATAGGAACCAAAGCGGTGGAACCGCGACGATACAGAGGTAGATGAGTTGGTACAGAAAGACCATCGTCGCCGTCGTGGTTGCCGCAAGCTGCGCAGCGTAGAGCCCACACCACGTCGCGACAACCGCGAGCAGAGCTCCCAGCTCAGTCGCTCCCGGGCGGTCTCGCCGCCGATTCACGAACGCCCTCGCAACACACAGTGCGGCGAGGGAAACACCCACGAGGAGTACAATGGGTGCTGGTGGCACACCAGCCATTGACGAGTCGTTAGTCTATAATGACATGACTGCTTCGGTGATTCTCAATCTGTTGACTACTTGTGTAGAAAAGAATCGAAAAGAGAGGGTGAAAAGTTACTCGTCGTCGCCGTCGGGTTCGTTCGATGGCTCGATACCACCGATGATGGCGTCGACGTCGGCGTGTTCGAACAGCAGGTCACGCATCCGCTGGACGGTGCGCTCGTCGCGTGTGCGGCCCGTGCTGACGATGTCTTCGGCGCGGTCAGTCACAGAGAGCGTGTCGCCGGTGACGAGGAGGACGGGGACGCCCTTCTCTTCGGCCTTGCCGATGACGGCTCCGACAGGTCGGTGGCCACCGGTGAGGATGATACATTTGACACCGGGGGCTTCGAGCGCGGCGCGCTGGATGTTGGCGCGGTCGCCGCCGGTGATGACCGCGGCGTCCTTGGTACGGCGGAAGTATCGCAGGGCAGCGTCGCCGCCCATGGCACCCACGAGGAAGCGCTCGACGAAGGCGTCGGTCGGCGCGTCGGTCGCGAGGTCGGCACCGAGTTCGTCGGCGAGTTCCTGGACCGTAACACCCGCGAGGTCTTTCTCGGCAGGCACGACACCGAGAACGGGGACGTTGCGCGCTTCGAGGAACGGCGCAACTTCGGTCTCCAGTTCGTCGTAGACGGAGTCGTTGACGCGGTTGAAGACGATGCCAGCGAGTCGGTCCGAGCCGATGTCTTCGACGGCCGCGACGAGGTCGTCGAGGTCGCTCGGGTGGCTGTAGTCGGCGACGAGAACGACTTCGGCGTCGAGCAGCGAGGCAACGTCGGCGTCGGTGAGGTCGACGATGCCGCCGGTGCGGTACGACCCGCCGCCCTCGACGAGCATGAGGTCCTTGTCGGCCGAGAGGTCGTCGAAGTGGTGCGAGATGACCTCAGAGAGTTCTTCGTTGTTCTCCTTGCCGCGGATGGCACCTTGGATAAACGTCGGCGAGTAGACGACGGGTTCGAGTTGGTGCATCTCGGCGTCGATGTCGAGGAGTTCACGCGCCAGCATCGGGTCTTCGTCGAGCGTCTTGCCGGTGCTGGACTGCAGGCGCGTCCCCTTGGGCTTCATGTAGCCCACGTCGAGACCGCGTTCCTTCGCGAGCAGGCCGAGTGCGAGCGTGATGGCCGTCTTGCCGGTGCTTTCTCCGGTCGAAGTGACGAGTACCGTGTTCATTGTTGACTGATTAGGTTGGTGAGGTGTTTAAAGTTCGTCCGGGTCCACCGTCAGGCGCACGTCGACCGCTTTGACGCCGTCTGGGAGTGCGACGAGGGGGTTGATGTCGAGTTCGAGGATGGCCGGGAAGTCGGTGACCAACTGCGAGAGACGCTGGATGGTCTCCGCGATGCCCTCGGTGTCGACGGGGTCGTTGCCGCGAGCGCCGCGGAGCATCGGTGCGGCGTCGATTTCCTTGGTCATCTCGTCGGCTTCGGACTCGGAGACGGGGGCGACGCGGAACGTCGTGTCTTCGAGAATCTCGACGAAGATACCGCCGAGACCGAACATCATGAGCGGGCCGAACTGCGGGTCGCGGTTCATGCCGACGATGGTCTCGACGCCGTTGTCGAGGTCGACCATCTCTTGGACCTGCACGCCGAGGATGTTGGCGTCTGGCTGGTAGTTCTTCGCTCGCGTGATGAGGTCCTCGTAGGCGTCGAAGACGTCCTCGTTTTCGACGCCAACCTTGACGCCGCCGATGTCGGACTTGTGGAGGATGTCCGGGCTGACGATTTTCATGACGACGTTGCCGTCGATTTCCTCGGCGACTTCGAGGGCGTCGGCTGGGTCGTCGACGATTTCGCCGTGGGGCGTCTCGATGCCGTAGGCGTCGAGCAGTTCCATGGCCTCGACGCCGAGGCGGGTGTCGTCGCGCTCTTTGACGGATTCGAGAATCTCGCGGGCACGTTCTCGGTCCACGTCGAAGTCCGTCGGTTCGTCGTACTCACGCTGCTTGATGTCGGCGTACTGCGCGAGGGCTTCGAGACCGTCGACGGCGCGCGAGGGGTCGAAGTAGTTCGGAATTCCGGCGTCCTTCATCAGGTCCGAAGCTGGCTCGACGCGCTCGCCACCCATGAAACAGGCGGCGATTGGCTTTCCGTACTTCTCTTGGAGTTCGACGGTGTCCTCGGCGAGTTGTTCGTAGTCGAGGATGGCCGTCGGTGCTGTCAAAACGATTGCGCTGCCGACGTTCTCGTCGGAGAGCGCCACGTCGAGTGCGTCCTTGAACCGGGCGTTGTCGGCGTCGCCGACGATGTCGACCGGGTTGTAGATGTTGCCTTCCGGCGGGAGCGTCTCGGAGAACTGTTCGAGCGTCTCGTCGGTGAAGTCGGCCATTTCGAGGTCCGACTCGCCGATAGCGTCGGTCGTCATGACGCCAGGGCCACCGGCGTTCGTGATGACGGCGACGTCCTTGTTCTCGGGGAGTGGCTGGTGTTCGAGGACGCGTGCCGTGTCGAAGAGATGCTGGACGGAGTCGGCGCGGATGACGCCCGCCTGTTCGAGACCGGCCTCGTACGCGGCGTCGGAGCCGGCGATGGTGCCCGTGTGAGAGGACGCGGCCTGCGCACCGGCGTCGGTCTTCCCGGACTTCACGAGGACGATGGGCGTCTCTTTGGTCACCTCGCGGGCGGAGTCGATGAACTCGCGGCCCGCGCTGATGCCTTCGAGGTAGCCGATGACGACCTCGGTGTCGGGGTCGTCGTTCCACGCTTCGATGAAGTCGGCCTCGTCGAGGACGGCCTTGTTACCCAGCGAGACGATGTCCTTGAAGCCGATGTCTTCGTCGTTGGCCCAGTCGATGACGGCGGTGATGAACGCGCCAGACTGGCTCATGAAGGACATCTTGCCGTCGAGCGCCATGTCCGGGCCGAACGTCGCGTTCATACCGACGTCGGTGTTCATGATGCCCAGACTGTTGGGGCCGACGACGTTCATGTCGTACTTCTCGGCGATGTCGCGGAGTTCCTGTTCGCGAGCAGCGCCTTCGCTTCCGGTCTCACCGAACCCGGCGGTGATGACCACGACGTTCTCGATGCCTGCTTCGCCCGCGGACTCCATCGCGGGGAGGACGACCTTCGGCGGAACGACGATGACAGCGACATCGGCGTCGGTCTCGCCGACGTCGCCGTAGCACTGCAGGCCGAACAGTTCGTCGTACTTGGGGTTGACCGGGACCACGTCGCCGTCGAAATCGGCGATGAGGTTGTCCATGATTGCCCGGCCGATGGCCCCGTCGCGCTCTGTCGCACCGACCACTGCGATGCGCGTCGGTGCGAACAACTCAGATAGATCTCCCATCACGTGCAGATACCCAGCTTTGCTTGATAAATTCGGTGGTGTGGGCCGTCTCACGGCCTTTGGTGGCACTCTACAGTGCCGCAATTAATCGGGAAGATTGCTGATTAATGAGGAGCAATTCGAGGAGGAATATCCTTCGATTCGTCGCAACTCGAAGCCGTCTGCCCCCGAACCGATATACGTGTGTCCAGAAAATGGCGGGGTATGTCGTCCTCCACTGATAGGACACCGCTCCACCAGACGACCGGTGCGAAAATTAGCATCGCCGTCTTTCTGCTCTTGACGTTCATCTACGCGATTGTCATCGCACAGCAGATACTCCTCTGGGTGTTTCTCGCCCTCGGAGTCGTCGTACTGTGGTACGCCGCGCGCCTCGTCATCGCGTTCGAGCAAATCGCGAGACACCTCGGCGAAATCGCGGCAGCACAGTCGGACGCGACCACGGCGCCCGACGACACAGGAGAAGATTAATTCCGACGACTGGGTGTCGAACTGAGAGACGTTCCTGCGGTCGAGTCACTCTATCCGACGAGAGAGTCTCAAGCCCAAGACTGCCGTTCGTCCCGATTCCCCCGAATATCGAAAAATTCGGAGCGTACGGATTAGTAGAGTGTTTTATACAAAGTCACTGACCCCTAACTAATCCATCTGAGGTCGTATCATCCGGTGGCTATGTACGTCCTACAAGTCACAATTCCAGATACAATCACCGAGGTCGTAAACTCAGCACTGGCGTTCACGCCGCGTCTCGTCGGCGCAGTTATCGTCCTGCTCATTGGGTGGTTCCTCGGGCAGATTGCCGCGAGTCTCATCACGCGCCTCGCAGACCGCATTCAGATAGACAAGGCCGTCCTCGAAACCCCGGTCGGAAAGATTCTTGGCGGCACAGAGAAGGCCGTCTCGAAGTCCTTCGGAACGCTCGGGAAGTGGTTCGTCTACGCCGTCGCCACGCTCGCCGCGGCGAACGTACTGGCGATAGACCTGCTCTCTGAGTGGGTCGCGACCGCCGTCTCCTACGCGCCGTCGTTCGTCGCCGGGCTGTTGGTCATCGTTCTCGGGTTCGTCGTCGCCGACTTCATCGGTGACGCCATCATGCGCACCCGCGCGGCGACCGAGACCTCGTACACGAGCTTCTTCGCCATTGGGACGCGGATGTTCCTGTACTTCACCGCCGTCGTCATCGGCCTGAGCACGATGGGTATCGACGTGGCCATCCTGTTCACCATCGCCCAGGCGTTCGCGTGGGGCCTCGCCGCCGCGCTCGCTATCGGTGTCGGTGGTGCAGTCGCCTTCGGAGCCCGCGACTACGTCGCTGCCAACGTCGAGCGCTGGATGGGTTCGGCACGCAACGTCGCGGCCTCGCCGGTCTCGCCGATGGGCAGTGACTCCGACTCACCGGAAGGTGCGTCGGCGGCCGACGACTGAGCGAGCCTCCGAACCGAACACTGTTTTTGTCGCTCCTTCGCACCGAGCTGTGCCTCTCACGAGTCGTCTCCCGAGGGCATCGAACTGAGCGCCAGATGGAACCCAGATTCTGAACAAATATCATATACCATATACAATCTCTCGCCTCGATTTTAGGCCAGACGAAACTACAATCGCACGTTTTTGCCGCTTTCACAGTTTAGGCCCGCCAAAATCTATCTGTAATATGATAATATTTATCGGCACCCAACTGGTAGTGTGAGTATGGACCCATTTGCCGCTCTCGTCTTCGTGTTTGTTGCTGGTCTCATCACGGCTATCGCGACTGGTCTGGGAGCGTTGCCGTTCTTCTTCGTCTCGGACGTGAGCGACCGCTGGAACGTCGCCCTTTGGGGCGTCGCGTCGGGAATTATGGTGTCTGCGTCGGTGTTCGGACTCATCTTCGAAGGACTCGCCAACGGCACGCCACTGCAACTGGGAATCGGGTTACTGGCCGGCGTCGTCCTCGTCGTGGTCGCCCACTACGTCATTGAGGGTGCCGAGGTCAACCCGAAGAACTACGAGGAGGCTGACTTCCGAAAACTGGTGATGATTCTCGGCATCCTCACTGTCCACAGTTTCCCCGAGGGCGTCGCCGTCGGCGTCTCCTTCGCTGACCTCGGATTAGAAGGTGGATTCGAAGTCTTCGGGCTCGCCGTCCCGCTGCTCGCGGTGTTCATGACTATCGCCATCTCCATCCACAACATCCCCGAGGGGCTGGCTATCTCCATCCCGCTTCGGTCGATGAACGTCCCGAACTGGAAGCTCGTCTGGTGGGCAATCTTCTCCAGCCTGCCGCAACCAATCGGCGCGGTCATCGCGTTTTACTTCGTCCGCATCGCCCGTGAGTTCCTCCCCTTCGGATTCGGCTTCGCGGCGGGCGCGATGGTGTTTCTCGTCCTCACCGAGTTCATCCCCGAGGCGCTGGAACTCGGCGAACACCTCCCTCGCGGTGGGAAGGCAGAACTCCTCGCTGGCCTCGCTGCCGGATTCGCGGTGATGGTCCCGCTGGCGTTCATCTAGACTGCCTCTCTCTTCTTCGTATCCCTCACCTCTGACCGCACCAGTAGCGTCTCGACTACCGGAATCCCTCGCTTCTCCACTGCGTCTCGCTCCCCGCGAAAAGAATCGCTGCAAAAACGGCTGCTTCGACTCGTCGCTTAGTGCGAGTGACCGAGCGCGTCGGCGAGGGCGACGCCGAACCGCTCTTCGAACAGGTCTTCCATCGTGTCGTTGATTGCGGCGATGTCGCTCGCAACCTCACCTTCGCTGTGGTGGGCGACGACGTGTGCCTGCTGTGCGAACGCCTGGACGAGAACGTCGGCGACGACGTCCGTGGGCTCTTCGCCCTGCTCCGCGAAGATGTCGACGAGACCTTCTGGGAGTTCGATTTCTTCGGAGTCACCGCTCGGTCCTTCGATGGTGTACGTCTCAGTATCGACCATGCCCCCACGTGGGAGCGGCCGTGGGTTAAGGCTTGAGTTTGCGGGCGTCGGCGGTGCCCTCGCGTGAGGGCGTTGGTCGCCCGCAGTCGGTCTGTGTCTCCCGCAGTCCGCCTGTGTTTCCCTTCAGTCAGTCTGCGGAATCACCAGCGTCCCCGCGACGAAGAAGGCCACAGAGAGCGCGGCGAGGATGCCGAGATTGGTCGTCCACTCTCCGCCCGAGTACGTCAGGGCTCGCACACCGCGCGCGAAGAACGTCAGCGGCGAGAGATTCAGTGCCGGAACGAACCACGCCGGGAGCAAGTCGGGCGTGACGAACGTCTCGGAGAGGAACAACAGGGGAAGCGCGATAGCGTTCGACGCGGCGATGACGCCGTCTTGGGAGTCGGCGAGGCTCCCGATGATAGCTCCGAGGCCACAGAAGAGCGTGACGCCGAGCGCGACGAACGGAATCACCGCGAGCGTTGCGGCCGACACGGGAATCGACGCACCCGTCACAAGTACCGAGAGACCGAGGAGCAACAAGGCAGCAAGGCCGATGACGACGACGTTGACGAGCGAGTGGGCGAGCAGCCACTCCGCACGTGTGAGCGGGGTCGTCGCCAACTTCTCGAATCGGTTGCCGTCGCGGTGGCGGGCGATGGTACTACCGACCCGCGACAGCGGCGTGAAGAGCACGACGACGGCGAGATAGCCCGCGATGTAGTACTCTTTCGGCTCGGCGAAGAGGCCGCCACCGGTCGGTTGGGTCTGCACCAGCGCGCCGAAGATGACGACGATGATGGCGGGGAAGAAGAACGTGAAGAACACGGCCGTTCGCCGCCGGAGGAACGAGTGCCACGAGGCGACGAACTCCGAGGCGACGCGGGTGAGGGCGCTCATTGGCTCCCTCCTGCGACCGCGGCGGCGGTCGGTCTGGCACCCTCGAACTGCTCGCCGGTAAGCGAGAGGTACACCTCTTCGAGGCCGGGCTGTTTCCAGACGAGCGATTCGTAGACGATACCGGCGTCGTCGAGCGCGGAGACGGTCGTACCAATCTCACGCGGGCCGACGCCGTAGACGGTGACTCCTTCAGCGGTCACTTCAGCAGCGAGCGACGCGGGGAGCGACACGTCGTCGAGAGAAATCGAATCGGCAGTCTGCACCACGAGCCTGTTTTCGCCGCCGTGTTCGGCCACGAGGTCGTCGGGGTGGCCGACCGTGACCAACTGGCCTTCGTTGAGCAGGCCGACGCGGTCGGCGAGTCGTTCGACTTCGGCCATCGAGTGGCTCGTGAGGAAGACCGTCGTTCCGCGTGCTGCGAGGTCGTCGATGAGCGACCACAGGGACCGCCGCCCGGCAGGGTCGATGCCGGTCGTCGGCTCGTCCAAAAAGAGCACGTCAGGGTCGTTCGCTAGCGTGAGCGCGATGCAGGCGCGGCGCTGCTGGCCACCTGAGAGGTTCTCGTACCACGTGTCGGCGGCGTCCGCGAGACCGACATCTGAGAGGAGTTCGTCGGGGTCGCGCGCGTCGTCGTAGAGTCCGGCGTAGTAGGCGACGAGTTCGCGCGCCGTCAACCGACCGGCTGGTGTGAAGTCCTGCGGGAGCAGTCCGAGTCGCTGGCGGTCCACGCTCGTCGGGTCGCTGCCGAGGACAGATGCAGACCCCGAATCGGGCGTCGTCGTGCCTGTGAGCGCGCGGACGAGCGTCGTCTTCCCCGCGCCGTTCGGGCCGATGAGACCGAAGACCTCACCTTCGGCGACAGAGAGCGAGACGCCCGACAGCGCCTCCACGTCTCCGTAGGATTTCCTGAGGTCGTCGGCGACGAGTACCTCGTTCATGTCGTATCGGACGGACGCGTCGGGTGGTAAGGGATTCGGAATCAACGCTCGATTCGACGGCCATCGACAGCGTTCGCCCGGAGTGCTGAGTCGGCTTCCTGTGGCCTGAAACTACGCGTCGCCGTCGACGTTGACGCGCCGCCCGGTCGTCGACGACTCGTAGGCCGCCTCTGTCAGCGCCGTCACGTAGAGTCCATCGGTCGCGGGAATCGCGAGGACAGCCTCGTCGCGTGCGGCGTCGACGAAATTTCGGAGTTTCTTCCGCGTCAACGTCTCGAAGTCGGGTTCGTCCGGTGTCGCCCGGTACGTGACGTTTCCTTCCGTCACTTCGATGGTCTCGCCGTCGAACGTGACCATCCCTTCGGTGCCAATGATTCTGAGCGATTCGCCGGGTTCGGGGATACTCGACCCTTCTCCCGAGACGGCGATGCTGGCGGTGAGACTCGCGCCGTCTCTGTCGAGGACGGCCGCCAGCGCCGAGTTCACGTCCACGTCGTACCCGCGGTGGTCGACTGCGGCCGAGACGGTGACTGGCTTCGACCGCGTTACCCAGAGCACCGCATCGAGCAGGTGCGACCCGGAGTCGTACAACTGACCCCCGCCGGACAGTGAGGGGTCGCTGCGCCACTCGTTTTCAGTCCACTGAATCCACTCCTGTTCGAGGTGGCAGACGACCATGTGCGGGTCGCCGATTCGCCCGGAGTCGACGATGCGCCGGAGTTCGACGTACCGCGGGTCGAAGTGTCGTTGGTAGCCGACAGCGAGCGTGAGTCCTTCTGCGTCGGCGCGGTCGATGAGCACCCGAGCACCGGCGAGGTCCGTCACCATCGGCTTTTCCAGATGGACGTGGACCCCGGCTTCGAGCGCCGCGAGCGCCTGGTCGAAGTGCTCTGTGTGGGGTGATGCGATTGTCACGGCGTCGAGAAACTCCCCGTCGAGAAGCTCTTCGACCGTCTCGTAGACGGGGACGTCGAACTCGTCTGCGAACTGCTCGCGTGCATCGTCGTTCGGGTCGACCCCGGCGACGATACTCACGCCATCCATCTCGTCGAGGAGGCGGCATTCTACAAGTCCGAGTGTCCCGACTCCGACACCTGCGACTCTAAACATACCTTACATGTCGTCGGGAGGACGCAAAAGCGTGCGGGGGAGTCCCACACTTGACGTTCGAGTCGAACACACTGGTCGTTCGGTTCGAACCCGCGTCACTCGCCGCAACTTCCACCCTTTAGTCGCCGGACACCGTGACGTCTGGTATGAGCCTCGACTATCGACGACTCGGTTCAACCGGGACGCGCGTCTCCGAACTCTGTTTCGGCACGTGGCGCTTCGGTCGCCAGACGGGTGGCGTACTGGAAACAGACGAAGAAGACGCACACGAACTCCTCGACACGTTCGAAGAACTCGGTGGGAACTTCATCGACACGGCGAACGTCTACGGCTCCGTCAACGGGACCTCAGAGGAATACATCGGCAACTGGCTCGCCGAGCGCGACCGCGAAAACTACGTCGTCGCCTCGAAGGTGTACTTCCCCTTCGACGAGGATAACCCGAACGGGCGCGGTCTCTCACGGACGCACATCCGCAACCAAATCGAGGGGACGCTCGACCGCCTCGGAACGGATTACCTCGACCTCTACTACATCCACCGCTGGGACGACGAGACGCCAATCGAGGAGACACTCCAGACGCTGAACGCGCTCGTCGAGGAGGGGAAAGTGAACTACCTCGGTGCCTCGACGATGGCGTCGTGGCAACTCACGAAGGCGCTCTGGAAGTCCGACGTCAACGACTACGCCCGGTTCGACGTGACCCAGCCGCTGTTCCACGCGGGCTACTACGAGGACGTGGAAGACTACCTCGACGTGTGTGAGGACCAGGAACTCGCCATCTGCCCGTATTCGCCGCTTGCGGGTGGCTTCCTGACGGGGAAGTACGAGCGCGCCGACCCGGACGACCCCTCGCAGTACGTCGCTCCCGACGGCGCACGCGGGTCGTTCGACGACCGATTCGAGCAGTTCTACGTCTCCGAGCGCGGGTGGCACATCCTCGATGAGATTCGCGCCGTCGCAGACGAGGTGGACGCGAGTCCCGCACAGGTCGCCCTGCGCTGGCTGATGGAGTACCCGGACGCGACCGTCGTGCCCATCATCGGCGCGCGGACGCCTGAGCAACTCCGTGAGAACGTCGGTGCCGCCGACGTCGACCTCTCGGATGACCAGTGGCAGCGCATCATGAACGCCCGGTACGACGAAGACGGTCGGCGCTGGGGGCACTGACGTAACGTCGCTGGCTGCGGCGCTCCCCTTTTAGGCCAGTTCGAGGTCTCTGAGGAAGTCACAGACGACGTGCGCGTAGAGGACGATGCCGACGAAGGCCGCGAACGTCGCCGCGCCAGCGACTGCGAGTCCGCCGACCGCGACACCGCCGATGAGGTGGTGACTCAGGAGTCGCTTCAGATTGAATCGCGGGCCGAACTCGGGGAACACGCCTTCTTGGTCGACGAGCCCGACGCGCGGGTTGGTGACGGCCGTTCGGAGATTCTGCCAATCGCCGCGCTCGAAGCGGGCGATGAGAAAGTGGTCGAGGTCGATGAAGACGCTGAGGAAGACGGCCCCGACGACCAGAAACGGCACGCCACCGGGCGGTTGCAGTGCGACAGCCGCGATGCTGCCCACGACCGCACCGACGACCGCGTGTTCGAGCGATTTCACGGGGCTACCGGCTCAGGTACCCACGTGCGGGCGAACCCGCCGGAGAACGAGGTCCGGGTCGTACTCGTCTTCGGATTTGTCCCAGACTCGCTCGCCGTCGACTGTGACTGTCAGCACGCCGTGGTCACCGGTCACGAGCGCGACGCGTTCGATTTGCTGGCCGAACTGCTGGAGGAGCGTGTGTTGAATCTCCTCTGCGCGGTCGAGAAAGCCGCAGGGGACGCAGTACTCGATTTCGATGGCGGTCATAGGCGGTCGTACTCGTCGGAGACTGAAAAACGAGACGGCGGCCAGCACACCACTGACCACGGTCGAAAACAGTTATCGACCGAAGCCGGGTCGCCAGCGCAGCAAGACCACCGTGACGAGGAAGACGGCAGTCGAGAGGTCGTACGAGAGCGTCGTCACCGTGGCGACGATGGCGGTTCCACTCCCGAAGACACTGGTCATGAGTGAGGCGACGATGGGCCACGAACACGAGACACAAGAGAACAGTCCCACGATGCCCGAGACGGCGGCTCCCGCTGCTTCGATGACCGTCTCGTAGACGAGGTATGCGAGCGCGGCGTAGCCGACGACGCGAGCGGGCATGAGGACGAGGTTGAACAGGTCGCCGCCGTAGATGAGCGCCGGACCCCATCCCGGAGGCAGGAACGCGACACGGAATCCGCCCGTGCCGCCCGGAACGGGAGTTGTGACGAGGCCACCAGCGCCCGCAAGCAGTACGAAGTAGCCGAATCCGACCGCCGCAGCCTTTCGTCTCGTCGCTGTCGATGCCGGAACGACTTCCGTGTCGAACAGCACCCAGAGACCGACTGCGACCCACGTCACGCCGTAGATGGCGTATCGCGGCGCGCCGACGCTCGCCTGCGTGAAGAGCAGATAGACGAACGCGAGAATTAGCGTGGTGTTGACCGCGAATGCGGCGCGGAAGAGTGTCGACCGCGACGGGGACGGAAATGCGCGTGCAGTTGCCATGATTGAACGGTAGTTGGAGTCGTATCAGACCGCGAGCGTGTCCACGACGATTGCGAGGAGCAACATGCCGAGGTACGCGTTCGAGGCGTGGAAGGCGCGGAACGCGGCCGTGTCGTCCTGTTCGTAGTGCAGGCGGACGACGAAGTAGAGGAACACGCCGCCGAGAAGCAGGCTCGTGACGACGTACACCACGCCGAGCGCGTCCATGACGGCCAGTCCTGCGGCGGTGATGAGCGTCGCGCCCAGCCACCAGATGATGTGCTTTCGCGTCTCCGTCTCACCGCGGACGACCGGCATCATCGGGAAGCCGCCGCGGGCGTAGTCGTCCTTGTAGGCCAACGCGAGGTTGTAGAAGTGCGCCGGGGTCCACATGAAGATGACACCTGCGAGGGCGAAGCCGCCGAGTCCGACGTTGCCCGTGACGGCCACCCAGCCGATGAGTGCCGGGAGTGCGCCTGCCGCGCCACCGATGACCGTGTTCTGGACGGTGTTCGGCTTCAAGATGAGCGTGTAGACGACGCTGTAGAACGCGATGGCTATGAGTCCGAGGACGGCCGCCAGCCAGTTCACGGACGCGAACAGGCCGACCGAGATAACCGTCAGCGCGAGGCCGAACGCGATAGCGTTGCGGACGGGGACGAAGTCGACCGCCAGCGGGCGGTCGCTCGTGCGTTGCATCCGGCGGTCGATGTCGCGTTCGAGGACGTGGTTGAACGTCCCCGACGCGCCGATAGACAGGACGCCACCGCCGAGCGTGGCGACGATTACTTGTGGCGTCAGCCCGGGCGAGACGGTTCCGGCGAGTGCCATCGCCGCCGACGCGACGAGACAGAGGAGCCACATCAGCCGCGGCTTCATGAGGCGGAAGTACGCCCACGCGGTCGCCTTGGCCCGTGCGACTGGCTCGGTCGGAATCGGCGGGCGTTCGCCGTTGTCTTCCAGCGGTTCGTCCATCGATGGCTGCTCTGCTGGTCGGTCGGTCGGGTCGCCGGTGACCTCTTCGAGCGTCCACGCGAGCGCGACGAGGAGGCCGCCGAAGATGGCCATCCCGACGACGAGGTGGACTGTCGAGAGCAGTTGGGTCGTGCCCGCCGTCGCGACGAGCGCACCCATTCCGGCCTGTACCGGATAGAGGACGGCCGCCACAGTCACTGCCGCTTTCACTCGGCGCGACGAGTCACTCAGCCACGCCGAGATGAGCGTTGCGACCGAGAGCAGTCCGACGAAGACGGCTGCGAGACGGTGTCCGAGCGCAATCCAGCCGTCGGTCGACGTCGGAAGCGAGAGCCCGTCCCCGCACGCCGGCCACGCGGCGCACGCGGCTGTCGCGTCCGTGAGCGCCGTGGTCGCGCCGACGAGCAAGAGAAGATAGACCCCCATCGCCGTCGCGGCGAGAAGGCCGTGGAATCTGTTCGAAGCGCGAGTCGTGGCCACGTAATTCACCTACGATTCGTTTGGACCGTCCCGTATTTAGGACCCGCGCTTTTTCCTACCGCAAAGGTACCGAAAGAGCCATCGTATACAGGGGGTGGGTACAACCATCTGGCGTGAGAGTCGGTACGCATTTATGCGGTTGTTCCTAACTCCCGTTCAGCATGAGAAAGACGCGTTTCGCGCTCGCGTCCCTGCTTGCGACGGTCGCGATGGCGCTTGTCGCCACCCCCGTTGCGGCGCAGGCGTCTGCCACATCGGAACTCATCAACCAGCTGAACGGGAAGCTCCTCTACGTAGCAATCCCGATTACAGTGCTGGTCGAGGCCATCCTCATCTATACGGTCATCAAGTACCGTAACAGCGAGCGCGCTCTGCCGACCAAGGAGAACCGGCGTCTCGAAATCACATGGACTATCGCCACCGCGATTGTGCTGCTGTTCGTCGGTGTCGCGTCGTACGGTGTCCTCGCCGACGAGAACGTTACCCACCAGGGGAACGACATCGACATGAACGACGACCCAGTCGTCGTCACGGCGGAGGCCTACCAGTGGGGGTGGAACATGTACTACCCCGAAGAAGGCAACTTCACGACGGGTAACAAAATCGTCGTCCCGAAGGACCGCCCCGTCTACTTCCAGGTGACATCACAGGACGTGATACATGGATTCCACGTCCCCAAACTCGGCCTCAAGCAGGACGCGATGCCGCGTGCGACGGACACGATAAAGACCGTCGCCTACGAGGAAGGCACCTACCAGGGCTACTGTACTGAGTACTGTGGCGTCGCCCACTCGCAGATGTACTTCACGGTCGAAGTCGTCTCGCAGGACGAGTACCAAGACTGGCTCGACGAGCAGAAGCAGCAGAGCTCCAGCCAGTAAGCGTCTCCTTCCTTCCTTCCACATTCTCCACCGCCGAGTTGCGACGCTGACTGTCACACTGTCAGTCGGTAGGTACTCGGCCGGTATCGCGCTGCGTGAGAATACGATGTGAGCCTTAGCAGCGACGCTCGACGATGCGGTCGATGATGCGCCCGCTCGAAAGGAGTTCGTCGTCGTGGGAGGGGTCACGGGGGCTCGCGCGGGCGACTTCGCAGTCGATGCCACGCTCTGCGAGCGCCGACTCGATGGCGGCTTCTTCGTGGTGTTGGTCGTAGCCGAGGACGATGACGTCCGGCGCAATTTCCTCGATTGGAACGAAGATGTCGTCGGGATGGCCGAGGTGTGCTTCGTCGACGACGTCGAGGGCGGCAACCATGTCCGTTCGCTGTTGGTCGCTCAAAATCGGTCGCGGTTTGTGCGTCACGTTTGCTGCACGGGCGACGATGACGTGGAGCTCGTCACCCATCGCGGCCGCGTCCGAGAGATAGTGGACGTGGCCGGGGTGGAGAATGTCGAACGTCCCCTGTGCGATAACTCGTCTCATGTATCCAGCTCCTCGTCGATATCTTCCTGTGTGAAGTCGAAGAACGATTCGGGGTCCGGGAGGTCGACGTTGTACACCGGCAGGTCGCGGACTTCACCGGACTGGTCGAACACCTCCCAGTCGTTCTGGCCGTACGGTGCGCCGATGATGATGTGGACCGTGCCGCTTCCGAACGTATCGAGGTCCGCATCGCTCGGGCGAAGCACGCCGTTCGGGTGTGAGTGAACCGACCCGACCGCACGGAAGTCGTTCGGCACGAGGTCGTTTCTGACCGTCGCACTGTACGGGTCGGAGACGGTCCCCGGGATGATGAGGACGTCAGTCACGACGAGACCATCGCGGTCGAGTCCGACTCGACGGGCATCTTCGCCGCGGAGCAGTCCCATGTACTCGTTCGGGTGGGTCTCCGCGGAGGCTTCGAGCGCGAAGTCGAGCGCGTCGGCGGCGATGCCGATGACCTCCCGCGACCGGAAGAGTCGCATACCGGTTCGTCGGCGGGCGCTCCATCTAAGGGTTCCGAAACGGCGACTCATCGCCTCCGAGTTCTACCGTCATACTGAGGTCCCCGCCACGCGGAACGCGACCTGTGACCCCGACCGCCACTGTCGCCGAACGCGTCGCCAACGCACTCGGGACAGACCACGCCCCGGACACCGTCACAGAACTCGACGGTGGCCACGTTGGCCACGTGTACGTCCTCGACTTTGCAGACCGAGAGCCAGTCGTCGCGAAAACCGGCCCGACCCCGCTCGACGTCGAGGGACAGATGCTCGACTCGCTCGCGCAAGCTGGCCTCCCGGTTCCGACCGTCCACCACGCGGACTCGGACCTGCTCGTCCTCGACTACGTTGCGGGCGACGACGACCTCGATGCGGACGCCGAACGCGACTTCGCCGCCCACCTCGCGTCACTACACGACGAAAGCGCCCCCGAATTCGGATTCCCGTACGACACGCTCTCCGGGCCGTACCGACAGCCCAACCCGTGGACCGACTCGTGGATCTCGTTCTTCCGAGACCAGCGCCTCCGCCCGTGGTGCGACGCTGCCCGCTCCGCTGGACTCCCCGACTCGACCGCCGAGCGAATCGAGGACGTCGCCCGCGACCTCGACGACCTCGTCTCTGAGCCCGACGAACCCGGTCTCGTTCACGGCGACGCGTGGGCGGGAAATCTCGTCGTGCGCGACGGTCGCGTCGTCGCGTTTCTCGACCCGGCGTGTTACTACGGCCACCCGGAGGTCGAACTCGCCTACGTCTACTGGTTCGACAGTGCTGGTGACGCCTTCTTCGACGCCTACACCAACAAGCGGCCCATCGAACCCGGATTCTTCGACGACCGGGCGCCCGTCTACGCACTCTTTCCGCTCCTCGAACACGTCCGGGTCTTCGGGTCTGAGTACGTCCCGGAAGTTCGAGCGGCACTGAACGCGATTGGATACTGAGACGCCCGACAGAGGGGTGTCACCCCCACGAAACGACGAAAACTGTGGTTCGAACGCGCGAAACGCTTTTGTAAAGCTTAACACTACCCCCGGACCTAGCGAACCTATGAGCGACGAGCACGCCGGGTATTCCGGCGCCGACTCGGGTCCGAATTCGGACTCACGACCTATCGTCTTCGATCTTGCACCGAATTGTACAGTTGACGACGTCGAGACCGACGCGTACTACCACGCAGTCGTCAACGGCGTGGTCGAATACGGCATCTTCGTGGACATCTCCGACTCGGTCTCTGGACTCATTCACGAATCGAACCTCTCGACCGACTACGAGGTCGGCGACCGTCTCGTCGTCCGTCTGGACGACATCCGTGAGAACGGCGACATCGCGTTCGCGGAGGAGACACCCGACGACTACCGAACGCGGACGGTCGAACACGAACCGACGATTACGCCTATCGCTGACCTGACGGTCGGTGAGACGGTCACCATCGAGGGAACGGTCGCCCAGATTAAGCAGACCGGCGGCCCGACCGTCTTCCGCATCGCAGACGACTCGGGTATCGTCGCCGCAGCAGCGTTCGAAGAAGCTGGCGTCCGAGCGTTCCCCAACGTCGAACTCGACGACGCGGTCCGCATGACCGGCAACGTCGAAGACCACGAGGGAACGCGCCAACTCGAAGTCGACGGCCTCACGCTGCTCGAAGGCGAGAAAGCCGACGACGTGCGCAGCCGTATCGAGGACGCGTTGGACGAACGCGCCGCCCCTAAGTCGGTCGAACCCCTTGTAGAGTGGCCCGCATTCGAGAAGCTCCGAGACGACCTCGAAGACGTTGCCAAACTGCTCCGCCGGACCGTCCTCGAAGGGCGTCCGATTCGCGTGCGCCACCACGCAGACGGTGACGGGATGTGCGCGTCGGTGCCGGTTCAACTGGCGCTCGAACGCCTCATCACCGAGGTCCACGACGACCCCGACGCACCGCGACACCTGTTCAAGCGCCTGCCGAGTAAGGCGCCGTTCTACGAGATGGAGGACGTGACGCGCGACCTGAACTTCGCGCTGGAAGGCCGCGCCCGTCACGGACAGAAGCTTCCGTTCCTCCTGATGCTCGACAACGGGTCGACCGAGGAGGACGTGCCTGCCTACGAGAACCTCGCGCACTACGACGTGCCCATCGCCGTCGTCGACCACCACCACCCCGACCCCGAGGCGGTCGACCCGCTTCTCGACGCGCACGTCAACCCGTACCTGCACGACGAGGACTACCGCATCACGACGGGCATGATGTGTGTCGAACTCGCGCGGATGATTCACCCCGACGTGACCGACGACCTTCGTCACGTCCCCGCCGTCGCCGGGCTCTCGGACCGCTCGAAGGCCGAGGTCATGGACGACTACGTCGCGCTGGCCGAAGCGGAAGGCTACGACCGCGAAGGGCTCCTCGACATCGGCGAGGCACTCGACTACGCCGCCCACTGGCTGCGCTACAACGACGGTGCGTCCATCGTCAACGACGTGCTCAACGTCGGCTGCGACGACCGCGCCCGCCACGAGGAACTCGTCGAATTCCTCTCGACGCGCGCCGAGCGCGACGTCGACCGCCAACTCGAAGCGGCCGAGCCCAACCTCGAACACGAGCGACTCGACAGTGGTGCGAACCTCTACCGCATCGACCTCGACAAGTGGGCCCACCGCTTTACCTACCCCGCGCCGGGGAAGACGACGGGCAAGCTTCACGACCGAAAGGTCCAGGAGACGGGCGAGCCGGTCATCACCATCGGATACGGCCCTGACTTCGCCGTGCTCCGCTCCGACGGCGTCCGCCTCGACATCCCGCGGATGGTCGCCGAACTGAACGAGGAAGTCGTCGGCGGCGGCGTCTCCGGCGGTGGCCACCTCGTCGTCGGTTCCATCAAGTTCGTCAGCGGCATGCGCGAGGAAGTCATCGACAGCCTCGTCGAGAAGATGGCCGAAGCCGACATCGACGAAGAACTGTCGACGACGGCGTAAGCCGCCGACACCGCAGAAACACCCGCGACTGCGACTCCACGATTCATTTTATTCCGCGAACTCCACCCGTCTGAGCGCCAGCAGTCCGACGAGTGCTGCGACACCGACACCTGCGAGGAGGCTCGTCGGTGGTCCGCGTTCGCTCGCCCGCCAGTCGGCCGCGAACACGCCCCGATAGTAGTCGGCCGCAGCGGGGTCGTCGATAGCGAGTGCGATTTCGCGGTTCTCCCGCGCGGAGTGACGATTCCAGTTCATACTTCCGACGATGGCTGTGTCGTCGGCGACGACGCCTTTCGCGTGGACTGCGCCGTACCGTCCCGCTGGCCGGGCGATGCGGACCGTGAATGGGTTTCCGGTTCGGTCGGCCCAGTCGTTCAATCGCGTCGCCAGCGCCCGGTTCTCTTCTTCGACGTACCACGCGCTGCCAAGCAGGAGACGGACGCGTACCCCACGCGCTGCAGCGCGCTTGAGCGCGAGGACGAACGGGCCGTCCGCCTCGACACTCGGTTGTATCACGTCGATTCGGTCGCTCGCGCCATCGAGGTGGTCGATAACCGCCCGTTCGGCGTTGTCTGGTGCGCGCAGGACAGCGATGCGGTCGGCCCGGACCGTCTCCGGACCGACGCGCGTCTGGTACGTTCCGTTCGACACGTCTGTGACGACGAACTGGCGGCCGACGCGGAACGTCTCCCACGGTCGAGTTGCTGGCAGTGAGCCGTCGTCGCGGAACGTGTTCGAGAGGTCTGCCGCGACGCCAGATGAATCGACGACGACGCCCCAGCCCCGGCTCTTTTTCCCACCTGTTCCGGCGGGCTTCCAGTTCTCCGTCGTGACGAGCGCCCTGTCGTCGACGACGGCGTACTTCGCGTGGTGAAACGAGTGCGGGTCGCCGACGACGCGAACGGTAACGCCCGCGGCGACGAGTCTGTCGAGTACGCGAGCGGAGTGCTTCGGAAAGCCGCCGACTGGTGCGTCGTCGACGAGTACTTCCACGCGGACGCCGCGCTCGTGGGCTGCAATGAGTTCGTCGGCGACGCGGGACGACGAGACGACGTATCCGGCGAGGAGGAGTCTCTCGTCGGCACTACGGAGTGTCTCGATGGGGACCGCGGGGGAGTCAGGGAGGGCGAACAGTGTAGCGTTCGCCTCGTGGTGGGTCGTGACAGGTCTTCGGGGGAGCGTTCTGGGCCACCATGTCCAGCGGCCGTCACGGCGGGTGAGGACCGCCCCTTCCTCGCTTCGGTCGTAGACGAGTCGGTCGGCGACGTGGCCATCGACGCGGAGTGTAATCGTCTCTCCACTGTTGGCGAGCGAGAGGCCGGGTGAGACGATTGGGTGGTCGGTGAGGGCTGCGGCTGCGTCCGGGTCAGATGCGACGGCGACAGGACCGCCGGGCGCGACGATAGAAACACGCTGTTCGCCATCGTCGAGTGTGAGGTTCGCGCCTTTTGGGGCGTCTACGACGACGAACTCGCCGCTGTCGTCCGGTGTCGTTGGGTTGGGGAGTGCGGCGGTGATACGGGCGTCGGGATGGTCGGTTGCCGCCGCTATCGGAGCAGGCGCGACGGTGGCGACGATGAGGAGTGTGGTGAGGACGACCCGGTGGAACACACGCCGCGATGGGACCGGTATGGGTCAAAAAGGTTCGCAGGCTAGCTGTCGCTCTCGTCGATTGGTCGCGTCAGAAAACGAAGCGGTCTCGTCTCAGACCGTCGCTTCGGTTTCGACGTCGTCACCGAGGAACTCGGCGGCGAGTTCGGACTCGCGCTGGACGATGTACGAGCGGTCGTCGGTGTATTCGGCGGCGGATTCGAGGGCCGTCTGCGTGCCAATCTGGCGGAGCGCCCACGCGGCGCTGGCGCGCACCGAATCGACGTCGTCGTCCGCGAGAACGTCCGTGAGCGGGTCGACGGCGCGGGTGTCGCCGAGAAGGCCGAGCGAACGCGCAGCGGCCGAGCGCACGTTTTCGTTCTCCGTGACGAGTTTGTCCGCGATAGGCTGGGTCGCTTCCTCGGAGCCGATTTCGCCGAGCGCCTTGAAGACGACCTTCTGAAGCGCCGGGTCGTTGTCGCTGTCGACGTAGTCGACGAGCATCTCGATGCCGTCTTCGGCGGCCATCTTACCGATTGCCTTGATAGCGCCCTTGTCGCGGCGCTTGGCCTGCGGTTCGACGGCGTCGAAGGCCGCATCGTCGTTCATTCGCGTGAACGCCTCGATGCAGTACTCCTCCATGAAGTCGGACTGGAAGCTGTCGAAGGCGAGGGCAATCATGTCGACGTTGCCGCGCTTTTCGTGTTCCTTGAGCGCCGAGAGCTCCGGCGGGTAGTCCTTGTAGTGGCCGAGCACGTCGTAGAAGCCCTGCGCTTGGAGCTTCTCGCGGGTTTCGAGGTCGTCCCACTCCTGGGAGTCGTCGAGACCGGTCGTGAGGGTGTCGGCCACGTCGAGGAGGTCCGCGATGGTCTCTGCGTCCTCGTCGGCGTCGAGGGACGCCGCTTCGATAGCCTCGATAGCGTCGTCGATAGCGCTGTTGAGGGCGTCTGCGCCCTTTCCTTCGAGCGTGACGCTCGCGTCGAGCACGTCGTTGAGGTCCTCGACGAACGCTTCGACGACCTCGACGATTTCGCCTTCACCCTGTTCGGTCCACCGGGTGTCGGAAATCGTGGACTCGGCGTCTTCGAGTTCAGAAACGGCGTCTTCGGCGTACGGGCCGCGCTGGTCTTCGAGGTCGTCGCGAAGGTCCGAGAGGCGCGAGGAAAGCTCCTCGGCAGGGTCCTCGTCGTCTTCGTCTTCGGCCTCGGGCAGGTCGGCGGCGTCGATGTCTGCGTCGATGTCGTCGAGTGTGGCCTCGACGTCATCGAGGTCGGCTTCGGTCTCAGCCGCTTCGAGGGCCTCTTCGGCCTCGGTCAGACGCTCGTCGAGGCTCTCGGGCGAGAGTGCTGTCGTATCGTCGTCCCCGTCACTCATATGCCGGAAGTCCGTCCGTCTGTAAAAAGAGCGTTTCCCTTCGCTTCGCGTCGCGGCGGCCGGAGATGGGTGCCGTCATGACGGGGTGTTTTTTGGCTTGCTCACCGTCTCTCAGGGCGTGACCCATCCGACCGTTGCCGTCCCGCAACTCTCGGTCGCCGACCTCGACACGGCCGCGAACGAGGCAGCGATTCAGGAGCGAACGGCCGAACTGTCCGATAGCGTCGACGTTGCGCTCTTTCCCGAATACGCCCTGACGGGCTTCGTCTCCGACACCCGCGCCTACAGCGCCGCGCTCACAACCGCGCAGGCGACCGAGAAACTCTCGGCGGTCGCCACCGAAAACGACGTGGCTGTCCTCGCGGGCTACCTCGAACAGGCTGGCGAGACTCTCTACAATGCGGTTGCCTACGTGCGCCCCGACGGGGCTGCCACGACCTACCGAAAGCGACACCTCTGGGGCGACGAGGCCGCCGTCGTCACGCCCGGTGACGAACTCGTCACCGTCGAGACGCCAGTCGGAAAGACGGGACTCCTGACGTGCTACGACCTCAATTTCGTCGCCGACAGCGCTGCCATGACCGAGAAGGGCGTGGACGCGCTGTTCGTCGCCGGTGCGTGGCCCGCAGCGCACTCTGAGAATTGGCGGCTTCTCTGTCGCGCTCGCGCCCTCGACGGCGTCCGATGGCTCGTCGGCGCGAATCGGACCGGAACCGGCGGGAGCGACCGCACGGGGCCCGCGGAGTCTGAGTACGCCGGTCGATCTCTCGTCGTGAGGCCGGACGGGGCTGTCGCCGCGGCACTGAACCGAGACGAACGCGACCTCGTGTGGACGCTCGACCCTGACGTCCTCGCCGAGCAACGCGCGTTCGTCGGCTCCGTCGACTAGGACTGCGACCGACACGGCTCGAACGCTTATCCCTGCGGCCGCCTAATCCACGGCCATGAGTGACCGACGCCGGGACGACGACGTGCTCGATTTGCTCGACGAACTCGGTGACACGCTCGACGAACTCGGAACGGAGCTTCGTGAGGAACGCGACCGCGAGGGTCGCCGCAGGACGCGAACACCGCAACCGCCGAGCTTCGGCGAGATACTCCGCTTTACCGAATCGTACACCATCCCGACGGTCATCGCCGTCCTCGAAGCGACTATCGCCTCGCTCGAACTCCTCCGGCGGCTGATGCGCCTTTCGGACCCGTCTCGTGCGATGGAGGACACCCGAAACGACGTCGACGCGCGAATACGCGACGTCCCGCGGAGCGCCGTCACGGGCGTCGACCGCGCTCTGACCGAACTGCGAACCGCACTCTCGGAGGCTGACCTGCCGTCGAATCCGGAAGCGCGAGACGTACTGGAGCGCGCCCGGTCGCTCGCGGACGAACTCGACGAGCGCATCGCCGACGCGGAACGCGAGCGAACCACGCGCGAACGCCGCTGGCGGCAGGACGAACAGCGGTTCGAGTCGCAGTGGCGGCGCGGCAGTGACGACCGGCGCGCTCGCGACGACGACCGCACGGACCACGGGACCGGCCCAGTCCGCATCGACGTGACCGAAGAAGGCTCTGAGTCGGTCGACGACACCGAAGACGAGCCAACGGTCGATGTCGACGCCGAACTGGAGTCTATCAAGCAAGAGGTCAACGGCGACGACAGTGATGCCGGTGGCGACGACGGCGACGACAAAGAGCCGAGCGACTACTGAGCCGGTCCGATTTCGACACGGAGGAGTCCAGAGACCCATCCTGCCAGCGCGATAAGTGTGAGTCCGACAGCGCCGGTAAGCAACACGGTCGTCGTCTGCGTAGTGGTGACGAGCACACCCAGGGCGAACAGGAACGAGAGGACGCCGACGAGAGCCAGCGCGCCCGCGACACCGAGTTTCCATTGCGGGACGTCAGTTCGTCGGTTCCCGAGGCGGAGTAACTGGGCTGCCGCCGCGCCGACGACGCCGAGGCCGACGATGTACGCGCCAAACACGAGGTCGAAGTGACGCTGGACCGGGCCGAAGACGACCTCAAGCAGGTCGAAGCCGACGATGAGCAGGTAGCCCGGAATTTGGAAGGGTTGGAACTGAACGCCATACGCGAGGCCGTACAACCCGGCAAGCACGGCCGTTGCGACGACTGTGTCGCGGGCGAAGGTGACGCTGCGCGGGTGGCTCATACACGACGTTGAACGTGTAGCAGTATCAACATTGGCTCGGTCGGTTCGGACCCCAAAAGTGGATTCGAACCGTGAAGCGATTCGGACTGTGAGTGCAGGACAGAACCGACTCAGACCGGCGTAAACCGGTAGCCGTCCCACTCCTGGCTCTCCGGCTCGCGGATGCCAGCACCGGGTTCGCGGAGTTCCTCAGCGTAGACCGGTTCGACTTCGTCGCCGATTTCGACGTCCTCGGTTGTCACCTGTCCGATAGCACGTACTGGCTCGCCGTCGACGTCGAACTCGACGATAGCGAGCGTGTTAGGCTGGCGAACGCCCGGCGGGGTCGCCGTCGACGTGGTCCACGTGAGGACCGTCGCGGTGTATTCGCTCAGGTCGACGGTGCCGACCGGTTCTTCGCCGCCCGGGCCGACCGGGTGGCCGGGGTAGGTGATGCTCCCGTCGGGGTAGCGGTACGCTTCCATCGGTGGGATGTCGTCGGACATTATCGGGACTCCATGATGGTGGTCGTGACGCAGTTGCCGAAGCCGCCGACGTTGCACGCGAGGCCGACGTCCGCTTCGACCTGTCGCTTGCCTGCGTCACCGATGAGTTGCTTGTAAATCTCGTACACCTGTGCGACACCGGACGCGCCGAGCGGGTGACCCTTCGACTTCAGGCCGCCCGAGGTGTTGATTGGCAGTTCGCCGTCGCGGTCCGTGACGCCCTCTTCGACGGCCTTCCAGCCTTCGCCCTTCTCGAAGAAGCCGAGGTCCTCAGACTGGAGAAATTCGAGGATGGTGAACATGTCGTGGAGTTCCGCGACATCCACGTCGTCGGGTTCGAGGTCGGCCATCTCGTAGGCGATTTCGGAGGAGTTGACGACGCCGCCCATGGTGGTCGGGTCGGCACGCTCGTGGACGACGTGGGTGTCCGTTGCGCCGCCGATACCGGAGATGACGGCGTAGTCGTCGGTGTACTCGCGGGCGACCGACTCGGGACAGAAGACGAGCGCCGCCGAGCCGTCCGTGATGGGACAGAAGTCGTAGAGGCGAAGCGGGTCAGCGACGATAGGCGAGTCGAGGACGGTGTCGAGGTCGACTTCCTTGCGGAACTGCGCGTGCGGGTTGTCGAGACCGTTCTTGTGGTTCTTGACGGCGACTTTCCCCAGCGACTCGCGCGGGGCGTCGTACGTGTCGAGGTAGAGACGCGCCGTGAGTCCCGCGAAGGAAGGCAGCGTCACGCCGTGTTTGTACTCGACCGGGTGTGTCAGCGAGGCGATGACGTCTGTCGCCTCGGCGGTCGAGCGATGGGTCATCTTCTCGCCGCCGACGAGCATCGTCATGTCGGACGCGCCGGAGGCGACCGACTGCCACGCGGCGTAGACGCCCGCGCCGCCGGACGAAGAGGTCTGGTCGATTCGGGCGGTGTAGGCTGGCATCGCCGCGAGGTCGTGGGCGAGGGCGTTCGGGACGCCGGTCTGCCCTTCGAACTCGCCGCTTGCCATGTTCGAGACGTAGAGGTGCTCGACTTCGTCGGGCGAGACGTTGGCGTCCGCGAGTGCTTCCTGTCCCGCCTCGGCGAGCAGTTCGCGAATCCAGGCGTCTCGTTGCCCGAACTGGGTCATCGATGCGCCGATAATCGCTACGCGGTCCATACGCGCACGTCGTCGCACCGAGATTTAAAACCGGGCAATCCCCTCGCGGTCACGCCTCGACGACCTGCCTCGACGACCTGCCTCGACGACCTGCCTCGACGACCTGCCTCGAATCACTGCCACCTGCTCTCGACCACGTCTCAAACCGTTTATCAGTCGGTCTTTCGAACGGGTTTCTATGGATATCGAACGCACCGCCCCGGCTGTCGGCCTCGTCGGCTCGGTCCTTCTCGCGGCCGCCGTCGCGGTGCCAGCAGTCGCCGTCGAATCCGGAGCAGGTCCGATGGCCGCCTACTACGCCTCGGGTCCCGTCGGAATCGCTATCGTCGGATTGCTGGCGCTCGTCGAGGTCATCGTTCTCCTCTCCGGGCGGCAAGAACGCACCGACCCTGCGACCGCTGCCGGTCTGGCGTTCGTTCTCGCGCTCACGATGCTCGGTATCTCGGTCACGTGGGCGTTCGCAATCGACCCAACGGTCCTGTTTAGTTTCCCAGAGCAGTACTCGTGGATTAGCTATCACCGCTGGAGCGTCCTCGGAGCCGCCTCGCTCCTCTTCGTCGGGACCGCGGGATACGCCAGAAGCGTCCTCTAAGCGAACCACAACGTCACTCCGAACGAATCGTCGCTGGAGCTATCTGTGGCTGTACTACCACTGGAGACACCCCGACGGTGTCCCACGATTTTCCTTCCGACGAGTCGAAAGGCCCTTAACAGTCCGTGGATTAGGAAGGGGTGGACTAGGTCGGGCAGTTAGGCCCTGCTCTTCACCCGCGAAATAGGTCTTTAGCGGGGACCGAACACGGGCGCGTCCGGTCAGACCGGCGCGGGCCTCGGAAGCCAACGTAGAAACCTCGTCCTTCGGGGACAGCGGTTCCGCGTACCCCTTCCGCAGGGAAGGGTTCGCGCGGTTCATCGGTGGTACCCCGCCAGGCGCGGAAGCGAGCAGCGGACCATCGGACGTGCGTCGCTCGAGGGATCGCGGGGTGGAGAAGGCAACCGAGATTCCCCACGTCGGAACGCCGGGCAACCTCACTGTCCACCCATTCATACCTCATTCACACGCTGAGCGAGAGCCCCGTTACTCGCTCTATTCGGACGATAGTGACCAAGACAACAGTGAGTAGGACGACAGTGAGTAGGACGACAGCGCAGCATGCAGCTTCCGTCTACGTGCAGCGTCGCTACTCACACGTCTTGGGTGTCGAAGCGGAAGTGACCCGCTAAAAACGCGATTAGTTCTCGTCTTTCGCTTCGGCCGTCTCCGATTCGGACTCGGCGGCCGTCGTGGTTTCGTCTTCGTCTTCGTCCTCGCTGCCCTCAACGCCTTCCTTCAGCTCCTCTTCGATTTCCTGACGGCCGCGGCGGAACTCTCCCATCGCCTGTCCGGACGAGCGAGCGAGTTGCGGGAGCTTGTTCGCACCGAAGAGTAGGACGACGATGAGCAGGACGATGAGTAGTTCTGGGCCGCCGGGGAGCCCCGGAAACAGTGGGATGGGTGTCAACATTATGTTCGGTTACGTTCGCGGGGAAGATAAGAGAGGCGGTCTGTCGCGCTGGTATTTCGCGCCGTTGTGACTCTCCCAAAGAGCCGCACAGCCACACTATCGGCAGTTGTGGGCGTTTAAGGGTGTAAAACGTGGACGCGGGTGGTCGCAGCACTGGGGAACGGACTCACGTGTTGCCACCGCGACAGCAATAGTGCCCTCGCTGGAGAGCGAGCGCCACTCGGAATTTTCGTGGTGGCACCACCGAAGCCACCAGTTGTCAGGACGATTTTTCTCGACGTTAGAGACCTGTCATTACGTCGGTGCTCCCGCATTCGGGACACTGTGTCATCGTCCCGAGTGACGACTCCACTCGACTCCACTCGGTCCCACCCGAGATAGCCGAGTAGCCACACTTTCGGCAGCGAGACATCGGTTCTGAGGAACTGCTTGCCATACTGATTCAACTATCACGATTCCACATAGTCGTTACTCTGGTTGGTGGAAATGTACAGAAAAAAGACGGTCAATTAGTGTATCAGGACGCGAGTTGTGCGCTGATCGTCGCCGAGGGAGTGATGTCACACCGCGACGTTCGGGTCACACCGTACAAATCGGCGGGTCGCCGTTGCCGGACCCCGGTTGACCGTCGGGGTGTGAATCGTCCTGTCCCGGCGGCACGTTCACGTCGACGTTTGCGACCGCATGCTGGAAGTAGCCGTCGCCGTAGACGGGACTGTCGTATCCGGCGTACAGTTCGAGTTCTTGACTGTCGTCACTCAGCCGTCGGAACTCGTCTTGGTCGAACGTCACGACGAGTTCGCCGTCTTCGACAGTTGCTGACTCGGCGTCGAGCGCCCCTGTGGTCGCGTTCTGGAGGACGACAGACGAGGCGTTCACCCCGTCGATATCAGAGGAAACCGCCTTCCGGACAGTGACTGTCTCCTTCGCCGCGTGGGCTGGCGGGTTCGCGACTGTCACGTTTCCGAGGTGGCTATCGACGCGCCGAATTCGGTTGGTGTCCTCGGGTGCAACCGGCGAGTTGGCGTCGATATACTGCGCAACGACGGTCCCGTAGAGCGTGTAATCCTCGCTCGTGGTCGGGAGTTCCGCCATGCTCCATCCGTACCGGTCCTCGAAGGCCCACCCGGCCATGTACGAGTTGACGGTGACGTTGTAGTGAGCATCCTCGTCGAGTTGCTCGCCGTTCACGTACACGTCTCGGACGACCGGACTGGCGTTTTCGGACGGGACGTACTCGTAGGAGACGCCGCTTACCTGCAGTTGTGCCTGTGCGCCGTAGTTGTCGTCCGTGGTCGAGACTTGGCTCGCGAGGAGTTCCCGCAATTGCTCACCGGTCATTCGTTTGGTGACGAGGTAGTTTCCGAACGGGAGCGAGGTGTAGACGTCGTCGTAGGTGACGTTCCCGCGGTCGATGACGAAGTCGCCGCGGATTCCACCGGCGTTCGTCACCGCGACGTCCGACCCGGTCTGGTTGCGGAAGGCGTCGGTGATGAGGTTGCCCCACGCAGTCTCGTCTTTGTAGTTGGACGTGAACCGCGAGTCGAGGGTCGTGTTGGTTCGTCCGACGACTTCACCGAGCTGTGCCGACCGCGCGTCGGAGACGATTGTCTCGGCGGTCTGGTTCACCGACGAATTCTCGCCGACCGTGACGAGTCGCCCACTTGCGAGCGAGACATCGTCGTCGGTCACGGAGAGGTTGACCTCGCCGACGTACGCGCCGCGAGCCTCGGCCTCGACGATAGTGGTTCCATCGACGGTCTTCGGGGCGTAGGCGACTTCGTCGTCACCGGTGACGATGAGGTCGATATTGTCGGTGTTGCGCGCGAGTTCTTTGGACTCGGGCACGCCGATGTGGGCCGCTGCGACCACGACATCGACGTTCTTCTCGTCTTTGAGTTTCGTCGCCACGCGACTCCCGACGCGGGAGAAGTCGGCGACGCGGTATCCCTGTTCGTCGAAGTCGACTGCCGTCTTCGACTTGATGGCGTCGTCGACCAGTCCGACGATGCCGACTCGGACGCCGTCGCGCTCGACGATGGTGTAGTTCTTCGTTCCGGGGATGCCGCTGCCGTCCTCGTGGACGACGTTCGCGACCAACCACGGGAACTCCGAGGCGGCGCTGTAGTTCTCGACCGCACCGAATCCGTAGTCGAGGTCGTGATTACCGACGACTTCCGCGTCCGGCCCGAGCGTGTTGAGCACGTCCACGGGGACGCGCCACTGACTCGTCGGCGAGAAGGAACTCGGACTCACCTGGTCGCCGCCACCGACGACGACGGTCGGGTTATCGTGTGCCTGCCGTCGGTCGTTGACGACGCCGACCAACCGACCCATCCGCGTCGGGTTCGACGCGGCGGTCTGCACGTCGTTGTACGTCAATACTGTGAGTGTTGTCGCGTTCGTTGCGTTCGTGGTCGCGTTCGAATCGACGTCCGCCGGGGCGGTGGGACCGGCGTTCGTACCGGCCGGGCCTGCGGTCAGAGCGGCCGCAGGCGACGTCGTAGCCACGAGAAGCAGTACTGCTACTGTGAGTATGGTTCGAAGAGTATCGGAACGTGATTCCACTGCGTTCGTTCGTGTTCGATAATTTAAGAAAAAGATGACGGCCGATTGTGATATCGGGCGTACGTACTGCTATGTATGGCTCCATATACGGTGGTTTTGGGTGATGCCGAGTCTACCTGCTATCTGGTTCGGACTGTGTCACCAGGCTGAACTACCCCCAAAATTCGTCAGTGACCCCCCACCAGCAGCATCTTCTTGCATTCTTGACTCGAAATACAGCTTATGGAGTCCGTTTCGGTGCACGGGGTGGCGGTCACGGCGTTGGGGCTCGGAACCGCCCGCATGAGGGGTGACGAGTGTCGTCAGGCGGTGACGACCGGGTTGGAACTTGGGTATCGACACATCGACACCGCGCAGATGTACAAAAACGAGGATGCGGTCGGCGACGCGGTGGCCCAGTCGGGCGTCGACCGCGACGAGGCTTTCTTGGTCACGAAGATTCTCCGGGGGAACCTCCGATACGACGACGTGCTGGATTCATTCGCGGAGAGCCTCGAACGCTTGCAGATGGAGTACGTGGACTTGCTGTTGATTCACGCCCCGAGTCGGTCGGTTCCCGTCAGTGAGTCGGTGCGGGCGATGAACGAACTGCAAGAGCAGGGAGCGGTGAAACACATCGGCGTCAGCAACTTCTCGGTGAGTCAGTTACGGGAGGCGATGCAGGCGTCCGCGACTCCGATACTCACCAATCAGGTCGAGTACCACCCGTTCAAGAGTCAGCGCAGCCTCTTGGAGTTCTGCATCGAAAACGACGTGTTGCTGACGGCGTACAGTCCGTTGAATCTGGGGTCCGGACTGTCGGACGAGACGCTCCAAGAGATTGGGGCTCGCCACGGAAAGACGCCAGCGCAAGTCGCCCTGCGATGGCTCGTCCAACAGGAGCACGTCGCTGCAATCCCCAAGGCGTCTCAGGAGCGCCACTTGGCAGAGAACATCGATATCTTCGACTTCCAACTGTCCGAAGACGAGATGGAGCAGGTCTTCGAGTTGCAAGGCGGGTTGCTCACCCGGCTTCGTTCGTTGCTGCAACTGTGAGTTCGGAGTCTAACGACTCCTCGTTTGGTTCCGTTCAGAAAGTGCGCCGGCCGGGAGTTCACCGATCGAAGCGAGGTGAACGTCGGTGAGGCTCTGCCTCACCGGGAGTCCCGCGAGCGTATGCGAGCGGGATATCGGGCGGCAAACGACCGCAGGGAGTCCCGTGAGCAACGCGAACGGGACGTCGGCGAGACGTGTCTCGCCGGAAGTGCGCCGGCCGGGACTGAGCAAACCGAAGGTTTGCGAAGGTCGGTGAAGCAGGGCTTCACCGGGATTTGAACCTCGGTCGCTCTGCTCGCTTCGCTCGCGTCGCTCCCTGATTCAAATCCCTCTGGGTCGCACTTCTTCACTCCACGGAACTCGGAGTCTAACGACTCCTCGTTTGGTTCCGTTCAGAAAGTGCGCCGGCCGGGATTTGAACCCGGGCCATGAGCTTGGAAGGCTCAGGTCCTGCCACTAGACCACCGGCGCTCATTGCATTCGCACCGAGCATCGACGGACGCCGTCCGTCTCAACACCGGCGCTCACTCGTTACACTCGTTCGCGCCGAGCCTCGACCGACCTTCGGTCGGCCGAGACACCGGCGCTCTGAGGCAACGTCTATTCCCTCATTCTCGACGCCCCAATAAGGATGTTACCTTTTTCGTCAGGCGTCCGTGTCTCCCGATTTTCCGGGGTTATCGGGCTTCTTCTCGTCGTCTTCGCCGAATTCGTACTCCAACTCGGCTTCTGCGTCGCCGTCAGTGACTTTCACCGTCACCTCGTCGGCGTCGGGGATGGAGACCACGAGTCCCCCGTCGGCGTCTGTCGTCCCGACGTCCTCACCGTTCACGTTGACGGTGGCGTTCTCGACGGGCGTCTCGTTCTGGGAGACCACGAGCGTCGCGTTCTCACCGGCCGTGACGTTGCCATCGAAACTGGCGGTTACTTCTGCGTCCGAGGACTCGTCCTCAGATTCGTGCTCGCCTTCAGAGTCGGCCGCATCTGCGCCGACGTCCTCGATGGGGACGTTCGTCCCGGACTCGCTGATAACGGGCTTAAGGATGTACTTCCCGCTCTTGCCAGCCTTGAACGCGGTGATGTCGAAGACGAAGTCCACGTCCTCACCGTTGCCGACTTCGAAGTTCGAGTTGAGGTGGAGCTTCTCGCTCGGAAGCTTGACGTTCACCTGCTCGCCCGTCTTGAGCGTCCCGTTGACCTCGCCCACGTGGACGAACACCTTCGTGTAGTTGCCTTCGGGCACGTCGTAGCTTCCCACGAGCGATGCCTTGTCGCCCTGCAGTTGGGTCAGGTCCACGGTCACGTTGTCGACCTCGTAGGTGACTTTCCCACTGTCGTCCGCGTCGTCGTCTGCTTCGGCTTCCGCTTCAGCTTCTGCTTCGGCCTCAGCCTCGGCGTCGGCGTCTTCGGAGTCACCATCCGAGTCACTGTTCGCCTTCATCAACGTCACGCGCTCGATGGTGACGTTGAGGTGTTCGAAGTCGGCGATTGCGTTCTGCTCGTCGCTCACGTAGAAGTTCAGTGTGCCCGTCTGGGTGGCTTGGTCTCCAGAAGCGGTGCCGTCACCGTCTGCGCCAGATGGCGCATCAGTCAGTGTTCCACTCCCGCCTGCACACCCGGCCAAGAGGACCAGGAGTGCGACGAGAACAGTCGCAAATCTGTGAGTGTTCATCGTAACAGACACTACTCGCTCCGAGAACTTGAGGAGGGTATTTACGAACCCCGAATTTCCCCGGATTTCGCCGAATTACGGGGTCAATAACCCGAATAGCCCGTGTTAGTCGTCAGCGTGGGAAGCGTTGAACTGCTTTGCTTTCGCCAGCAACTCCGGCGAGATGCCGGGCACGTCTGCCTCGCCGACGGACCCCTCGGTGCGAATCTCGTCGAGACTCTTCGGGAACTCGCGGAGTTCCATGTGGATGGCGATGCCGGCTTTCGCTCCCTTCCCCATTGCGACGGGAATCTGGTTGTGCCCGGGCGTGATGTCGCCGACGGCGAAGACGCCCTCGACGTTCGTCCGGCCGTGGTCGTCGACCGGGACCGTCTCGTCGTCGTTCAGTTCCACGCCGAGTTGTTCGAAGAGCGCCGTGTTGTACTCCGAACCGTACATCGCGAAGCCACCTTTGTACTCGCGGACGGTCCCGTCTTCGAACTCGAAGCTCTCCAGCCAGCCGTCGTCGCGCTTGTTCATGCCCAAAATCTCCTCGGAGACGATACCGACAGGGTGCGCGCGCACGAGTTCGTCCGTCTCGTCGGACCACGACGGCTCCTCACCGCGAAGGAGAATGTCCACGTCGTCGGTGAAGTTGAGCATAATCATCGCCACGTAGGCCGCGGAGTCCGAGTGGCCCATGACGTACACCGACTCGTCGACGAACATGTAGGCGTCACAGTGGAGACAGTAGTGCAGTCCCTTGCCAGTCCGCGGAAGCGGCGGCTCTGGACGTTTGTCGTTGAATCCGACGCCGAGAACGACGCGCTCTGCGACGAACTCACCGTCGTTCGCGACGAGGCGGAATCGACCGTCGTCCAACTGTTCGGCTTCGGTCACGAAGTCGCGGTGGATGTCGGTGCCGTAGTCTTCGAGTTGGGTTCGTGCGGTTTCGAGAAATTCGTTTCCAGAGACGTCCTCGGTGACGCCGATGACGTTGTGGGTGTCGAGCATCATCGCCGCGCGGCCGCCACCGCGGTCGACGAGTGCGGTGTCGTGTCCCAGTCGCGTCGTGTAGAGCGCAGTTTGCAACCCCGCAGGGCCGCCACCTACGACGACAACCTCGTACTCCTGTCGTTCGTCGGCTTCGGTCATACAATCTGATTTGTCGCACCCGTCTTAAGCCCACACCTCCTGTGCGCTCGCAGTATCCACTCGCTACATGTTACCAACAGTCGTAGGAGGCGAGACGGCCGCCGCTTACAACCCAGACACAACAGCGTAACAGTTCCCGCTCGAAACCCGCGATTCGACGACAGACAGGTCGCTCGCGGCGAGGTCGTCGTCGAACTCGTCGGGCGCGTAGATGTGGTAAAAACGGGGCACAGTCTCGCCACCGGGGAGCGTCCAGTCGACTTCGGTGTCGAAACCGTCCTCCCGGTCGAAGGTGTCGTGGGCGGTGCTCCACGCGCTGACGACCGCTCGCCCGTCCGAATCGAGGACGCGCGCGAGTTCGTTCAGGCTCTCGACGCGGGTCTCCCGGGGTGCGAGGTGGTGGAGCGTCGCCACGTAGACGGCCAAATCGAAGGCGTCGTCCGAAAACGGGAGACGCGCCGCGTCTCCTTGCACGAGTCGCGCCTCGAAGTCTCGCTCGCTCGCCCGCGACGTCGCTTCGAGCAGTAAGCCGCGACTCACGTCCAGTCCGACCACTTCGTCGGCGTGCGAGGAGAGCAGTTCGACGTGCCGCCCGTTTCCACACCCGAGGTCGAGCGCGCGCGTTGCAGGCGAGTCCGCCGTCGATTCGGTGACGAACGACTCCACTTCGGGCCACGGATACTCGCGCGTGGACGCGAAGTGCGATGCGATGCGGTCGTACGTCTCGCGAACCGCCGCTCGGGATTCGTCCATGTCGGTCGATAGAGACACCACGACAAAGACCGCACGGGTCGTTGCCGGTGTCACAGTCGGGTGCAGCGTGGACACGCCGAACCACATCACACCGCGCCACACCACGCCGCGCCACATCACCTCCTCCCGGTCGCGCAGTCAGATAAAGAGGAAGACGGCGTAGGTGATTATCAACAGGACCGCTGCGTGTTTGATGCCGTCGGCGACCTGTCCTTCGCCCAGTTGGCCCGCGATGAGGCCGGAACAGAGGCCCTGAATCACCGAGAGGTGGTAAAACAGGACGGTGTAGGCGGTCGTGTCTACGTCACGGAGACCGGAGAACGCCCCCGAAGAGACGCCAGCAACCTCGCCAGCCCCGACGTTGCCGGCGCTCGCCTGCTCGACTGCAGGAATGAACGAGACCGTCAGAGCGACGACGATGCCGAGGAAGACGAAAAACGAGATGTAGATAACGATGAGGTAGGTGACCATCTCCTGTCGGCGTTCGCGGGCGAGACGGCGACTGTCCTGTGCCTCGTCGGCCGCGATTCGGAGCACGGGCGCGAGGTCGCCACTCGCGCGCATGGCGTTCGTGATGAGCGTGACGGAGCGTGAGACCATCGGGCTTTGCGTCCGCTGGTCCATCCGGTGAAGCGCCGTCCGAGCGTCTGCGCCCCAGTCGATGTCGCGGACGGTGCGCGAAATCTCTTCGCCGAGCGGTCCGAGGTCGGACGACGACACGCGACGGAGACTCTGAATAATCGTCAGTCCCGCCTCGTTGACGCTGGCGAGTCGGTCGAGGAAGTCAGGCATGCTCCGCTCGATAGCCCGAATCCGACGTTTTCGAATCTCGTGGACGCCCGCGATGACGAGCAGCGCGACGATGGTCGCTTCGACCACGTGGCGGTCGACCGCCGCGACGATGTCGACCGGCGACATACCGGGTGCCACGTTCGACTGGAGGACGACCCAGACGATACCGAGCGGGGCGGTCACCACCAGCGTCGCGGCGGGGTAGCGGCTGAGCGTTTCCAGCGGGCGATTGAGCCACTTACGGACCCAGTACAGGCGGTCGTAGGCCTCGAGTAGTTCCCGATGTCGCTGTACGGTCGTCGACTCTCCCCCGTCTGTCACCGAGTGTTGTTGGCCTGCCTGCACCCCGCCTGCACTCAGCACTGAGTCGCCTGCCGTGCTCTCGTCGTCGGTCGCGACCGTTCCGCGAAGTGATTGGGTGACGCTGTCGATGTAGACGACGAAGCCGAAACTCGCCAGCGGGATGCCGACGTAGCCGACGAACCTGATGAACGTGAGCGTCTCCGCGAGGACGAGGCCGATGACCACGAGGACGGTGATGAAAAACAGCGGGCCAGCGACGAGGACGGTGACGTACACCTCGGCGAACGTCGAGAGGAGTTCGAGGTATTGTTGTTGTTGAGCCTCTGCTTCTGCTTCGAATCGTTCGTACTGTTCGTGGAGGAACGACGAGAGGTTCCGACCGCTTCCGAGGACGCTCGCGAGGTTCTCTGCGAACTCTTCGAGGCTCGGACTCGGGGTCCGTTCGGACATCGTCTGCAACGCGGTGAGCACGTCGGTCCCGAACCCGTCCATGTCGCGGACGACGATTGCGACCTCACGTGCGGCCTCTCCGTACACGGCTTCGTTCCGCGCGAGCGTTTCGAGCACCTGCGGAAACGGCATCCCCGAGCGCGACAGCGCGAAGATGAACGCGACCGTTCGCGGCATCGTCGCCTCGATCTCGGTCGAGCGGGTCTTCGTCCGCTCGGTGAGGTAGTACCACCGAATCCAGTACACGCCAAGCGAGAGAAGCGCCCCAATCGTCGCACTGGAGAACAACAAGAGCACGAACAGGTCGCGAAGTGAGAGTTCGTCGAGCGTCGTGAGGTTTCCGAGGAACTGTAGCGCCGGTGGAAGGCTGGTCCGAATCGCCTCGCCCGAGACCGAGAGCGCCTGAAGCACCCCTCCCGCGGCGTAGACGCCGAAGACGCTCCCGGCGATACCGAAGACTGCGGCCATGAGAAGCGTTCGAGACGCATAGACGCGGTGGGTCACGTCGACGTGGGCAGCACGGAGTCGCCAGCGTTGCATGCGCCGTCGCGGGTTCTCGTTTGCGACGTAGAAGCCGAAGATTGGGAGTGCGACCTGCGAGACGAGCAAGTCGGCGCGGCGGCTTACCGGGGCGAGGACGACCGGTAAGACGAGAAGCACCGCGGCGACAAGCGGGAGGTAGTACAGGCCGAAGTCCATCTCAAAGCCCCACGCCAGCGTCTGAAACGTCTTCGTCCGCCTCGACGCGCTTCATCACGGCGTCCGAGTCGGCGTAGTACTCGTTGATGAGGGCGGTAAAGCGGCGGTAGTCCGAGACGTCTTTGTCGAGCAGATACTGGAGGAAGCGCTCGCGCTGTCGCAGTTCGCGGCGGAGTTCCGTCCGTGACCACCCGTTTTCGCGTTGAATCTGGTCGAGAAGCGAACTGTCGCTCTGGTCGAACGAGTCGTTTTCTGGGTCCCACGAAAACGCCGCCGAGTAGTCGAGTTCGCCAGTTCGCTGGTCGATAGTCCCGATTTCGCCGATGGCTTTCGACCGGCGCACACGCTCTCCATCGAGGCGGGTGAGCGTCTGGACACACAGCAGGTCGAGCGACTGGACCATCGCACGCGGGACGTTGATTGGTTCGTTTTCCAGTCGGTTGATGACCGTCTCGATGCTGTCTGCGTGCATCGTCGAGAACGTCGTGTGGCCCGTGTTCATCGCCTGAAAGAGCGTCACGGCCTCGTTCCCGCGCACCTCACCCACGATGATGTACTCGGGGCGATGGCGGAGCGCCGACCGCAACAGGTCGTACATCGTGATGTCTGTCCCCTCGTGGATGCGGTCGCGCGTGACCGACGACAGCCAGTTGTCGTGGTAGAGGGCCAGTTCGCGGGTGTCCTCGATAGAGAGGACCTTCGACCGCGGAGGGACGAACATCGACACCGCGTTCATCGAAGTGGTCTTCCCGGACGCGGTCCCGCCCGCGAAGATGAGGCTCTTGTTGTTCTCGATACAGAGCCACAGGTACGCCATCTGCTCGATAGAGAACGTCCCGTATTCGACGAGGTCGATGGGCGTAAACGGCTCTTCGGCGTACATACGGATGGTGAACGCCGACCCGCGCGGGGTCACTTCTTCGCCGAGTGCGAGTTCGGCACGGGCACCGTTCGGAAGCGTCGTCCCGAGAACCGGGTCGCCGACGCTGATGTGGCGACCGGAGCGTTGGGCGAGTCGAATGACGAAGTTGTCGAGTTCTTCCTTCTCGAAGATGACGCTCGTCACGATGTCGGTGTAGTCGTCGTGGTAGACGAAAAGCGGGAGGTCGTACCCGTCACAGGAGATGTCCTCGATGTGTGGGTCGTGCATCAAGGGGTCGAGACGACCGTACCCGTGGAAGTCGCGCCGGAGGTAGTACAGGAGCGTGTAAAACGAGTTCATGTCGAGTTCCAGCCCGTACTGCTCCAGCAGCGTCGTGAGTTCCGAAATGAGGGCGCTTTCTTGTGTGGGGTCGGCGTTCTGACGATACAACAGCGGGTCGCGGATGTCTGTGCGGACGCGTTGAAGGAGTTCGACTTCGAACGCGTCGAGGTCCGGTTCGACCACGTGGTACTCGTGTGCGGTCGCGTCCGTATCGTAGGTGATGACCACGTACGCGAACGGGGCGTTCACCCAGTAGCGGTCGATTTCCTCGTGGTTGTCCGGCACCTCGAACGACCCGAGGGGAGTGTCGTCCGGATTCAACGGCCGAACGTCGACCTGTGACCCGCGAAGCATCTCTGCGGTGCGCCGGAGGAGGCGCTCGGTCTCGGCTGCGGCCGCATCGAAGTCGCCGTCGCGGAGGAGACGGAAAATGCCCCGCTCAGACGGAGTCTCGATAGGCTGTCCCGCGTCGTTCGCAGTATCTCGTTGCATCGTCACCCGAATCAGTCGGTTGGGTGGTATGGTCGGTCAGAACTTAAATAGTCCACGCCGTTCACTGTCAGGCTCGCTCCACAGTCAGGAGGACGCCAGCGAAGACGAAGAGGAGAACCACGCCGAGCGGGACCGGAATCCCGGGGAACCCGCGGGTAGCGAGGAGATACGTCGAGGCGGCGAGAACCACTCCCGCGAGGCCGAGCAGACCCCCAAGCACTCGAACCGGGTCGACCGGTCCGTCCTCGACGCGCTCTTCTTGGGTGTAGTACACGACCGAAAAGAGGACAGCAACCGCCATCACCGCGGCACCGACCGACCACACTTTATAGCCGACGGCGATGGACTGTCCGGCTTGAAACGCCGTGGCGGAGAGCGGGTCCGACAGGGCGACTCGTTGGGCCACGTCGATACCCCACGCGAACCGAACCTGAAAGAACGGAAACCGGACGAAAAGCAGGCTTCCACCGGCAATATTCGGAGAATACATCAGATTCCACGGGAGGAATGCACAGACCCACGTCGCGACGACCGAGAGGGCACCCGCGTGTTCGGAACGGACCCAGACCATACCGAATTGCCACGTGCCGATGGGTAAAAGCTACCGACAGTGGTGACGGCCACACCGCGTCGTCGGAGACGCCGCAGTCGCTCGATACTCACGTTAAAAACTCGACACGCAAATGGCGTCACGTTAATAGGTGGCGCAATATAACGAGGTGTACGGAATGCGGCGTGACTACTTCGAACTTGACGTCCGTGACGTCGATTGGTACGGGGAAGACGAGCCCCCTCTCCAACCGACGGTTTCTATCGACTTCTACGGCCCCGCCGAGGAACTCCGAGAGCGGTTCGTAGGCCCTGACGGTGAACTTCTCGCTGCCGAGGAACTCGACGCCACACTGCGCTTGCAGGGGTCCGTCGACGACCCGGAGACCACAGGGGTCGTAAGCGTCACAAACCGGGTGACCGGGGATTACGTGATGGAACTCAACGCACCCGCAGAGGACGTACTCCAGTTTATCGGTGCTGCGCGCGAGTACGGTCGAACCTCCGATCACGACGACGGTCGGTACCGCGTCGACGTCGCAATCGAGGGCGACCACTTCGCGACGTTCGAGAAGTCCACGTTCTTGGTCTACGACGTGGACGGAAACCTGCTTCGCGGCCAGAGTCTCATCCCCTCTGGGGTCGAACTCTAGGTAACGACAATTACACTCGTTCGTGTCAAAACGGGCGGTAAACCACGTCTTCTTTATCGATTGCATGCACAGAGGACAGCGTGAGGAACGTAACCGATCGCACACGTAACCCGTTCGACATGCGACCGTCGTGTGACCAGTTCGTCCCAGGATACGGTGACGCGAACGCCGACTTCCACGTCATCGGCGACCATCCCGGTGTCCACGGGGGCGTCGAAACCGGCGTCCCGTTCACAGACGAGGCGGGAAAACGCCTCCAATCGGCACTTCACGAGGCGGGACTCCTCGACGCGACGGGCGACGAACCGACGGTGGACGCCACGTTCTTTTCGTATCTCCACATGTGCGTCCCCGACGGCCAACCGACGAAAGCCGACTACACCGACATGGAGCGGTTCTTCGACGCTGAACTCCGCGCCATCGCCGCACACGTCCTCTTACCGGTGGGTGCTGTCGCGACTAAACAGGTCCTAGAGAATTACTCCGCAGTCGCCTGGAAGACGGACATAGACATGGGTTCACTCCACGGGAAGGAACTCCGTGGAAGTGGCTTCCTCATCGTCCCAATCAAAGACCCAATCGAGTGGGACGACGGCGACCACGACGAACTCGTGACCGGTTTGATGACGCTCCAGTCGACCGACTTCCGCCGCGAATCTGACCTCGGTCGGTTCATCCCCGGTTCCGATCCGTACCTGGTCAGATAACCTCTATTTTTGCCGCATTCGGGGCTTGGTCGTACGATTTTTAGAAATCATCACGATTCTACCTACTGTTCGTCCAGTAAGAACCATGATGGTTGTTATATGTTCAGTGATTTGGGCTAAATGAGTCACATAATGGCACATTTAGACAGTGCTTCTGGATGCCATGGTTCTAATTGGCGGAAACAAAGGACTTTTTACAACCAGTGTCAAATGTGCAGTTGACGCGCGTGGTTCGAGTAACTCCGCCGGGCGCGTCAGGCAACTGTGAGATTGGTGCTCCTCGCAGTGGCTTGGTCAGTCCGGGGACCTGCGCTCGGCCGCGGTCCCCGCTCTTTACTCTCCTAAGAGCGATAGCTCGATACGTCCGTTGCTCGTCAACGCCGTGAGCGTCGGCCCACCGTCTCCGAGCGTCCCGTCGACGTGTGTTCTGGAGATGCTAGCGTCGGCCAGCGAGAGTCCACTCACGTCGATAGACTCGGTCGAGGTTTGGGCGACGAGTTCTGCGTCTAGGTCGCCCGCGAGCGCGGCGTCTATCTCCCCGTTCGACGTCTCGATGCTCGTGTCGCTACGAATCGAGAAGACGTCTACCGCTATCGACCCGTTTGTCGTCCGCACCCCGTCGAGGCCGCCGACGCCGCGAGCCGAGACACTCCCGTTGCTGGCTGTCGCATCGACGAATCCGTCTACGCGCTGCACGTCGATGTCGCCGTTTGTTGTCTGGACTTCGAGGTCGCCCGCAGTCCGTTGGATATCGACAGAGCCGTTCGACGTCGACGCGTGAGACACGGGGAAGGCCGACGGAACACGGATTTCGAGTTCGACGACGACGGGTTCGGGGTCGTCGCCGCGGACGACTCGCTCTACCGTCAACGACTCGTCGCCCCCGATATCGACGCGAACCGAATCGAGGTCCTCCGTGACGAACCCGCGTTTGACGACCTGTACTTCGACGTCGTTCTGCGCCCACGGCTCGATAGTGATGGTTCCGTTTCGATTTCGCACTTCGAGTGAATCGAATCCGTCTGGGGAGACGACGCGTGTCTCCGCTTTGCGCGTCTCGATACTGGGCGCAGTACACCCGGCGAGTGACGCGAGTCCGAGTGTGGCACCGCCTGTGAGAAACGACCGCCTGGAGGGCTTTCGCATGCTCTATCCGACGAGTGGAGCCATTGAAATTAGTACCGGATTGACCGTTCAAACGCGGTCGGCGACGCGCTTCAGCGCGCCAAACCCGTGTTCTTCGATTGGAGTTCCGTGACCCATCGCGACGACATCGACCGGGGGGCACTGCTCGGCGAACTCGCGGATGCTGGCGCGATTCGCGTCGGTGTCGGCGGTGAGTATCCACGGCGAGGGAACGAGTTTCCCACCGGACTCGCGAACCATGTCGCCGACGAACGCGACGCCGAGTTCCTCGTGGACGAATGCGGTGTGCCCGGCGGTGTGCCCGGGGGTTCGGTACGCGACGAACCCGCCGATTTCGTCGCCGTCGTCGATGGGTTCGACGGGGTTCGTCGGGCGACGAAGGAATGGACCGACGAGGTGATGGAACGTGCCTTTATGGGTCTCAAACGAGGGTTTCGCGTCACCAGTCACGTAGGATGCGTCCGGTTCGGCGGCGTGGATTCGGACCGAATCGCGGAGACCGAGCGCCCCCAGCGTTCCGACGTGGTCAGGGTCGTAGTGCGTCAGGAGAACGCGGTCGATGTCGCTTGGGTTGTACCCGGCGACCGCGAGGCCACGGAAGATTCGGTCGCGGTCCCACGGTGTCCCGGCGTCGATGAGGACGAGTTCGTCCCCGTCTTCGACGAGATACGCGTTCACTCCTCTGAGGCGAAATCGGTGGACGCTGCCGCCGAGCGTGGTCATACGCCCGCAACGGTCGCTGACAGTAAAATCGTGTCTCCGGGGAGAAATATTGAATCGACGTTCCTGCGTCGTGACCGCGGCCCGCTATCGCGACGCCCAGAGATAGCGTCCCACGTCGACGACGAACCCACCGGCACCGACGACCGGACAGACCGCGAGGCCAAGGATGTCGACCACGACGGGCCGTGGAACGCCGAGCATCGCCGCGGCGACGATGCCAATCGGGACCGCCGCCGCGACCACGTAGAGCCACGTCGCCCACGCGTGGCCGAACCGTTTGACCACCGCGAAAAGTGAAATCAAGAGAACGACAGCAGTCACCGGCACGACCAGCAGCGTCGGCGACGTGACCGCAGTCGTCTGGACCGCAGCGAGACTCGGGAACGAAAGCGGCGATGCCGCCAAGAGCGTCGCGGCCGGGGACGCAGTATCGAGCGAGGTGAGCATCGTCACGAGGGCCATCCCCTCGCGCGCGACGTACCATCCGAGGCTTCCGAGATACGACACCAAGACGAGAAGCGAGACCCCCCAACCGTACCACAGTGGATTCGTGCTATCTGACGACGTAGTCGACGACGGTCCTTCGCCACCGAATCGACGGCTGGTCCCTGTGGAGCCACCCTGTGACGAACTGCCACTGGAGCGTTTGCTTCCGCGAGACGACCCTGTTCGAGACGACCCCGAGGACCGCGAGGAACGTGAGGACCGAGACGACCGACGACCGCTGCCGGACGAACTCGACGTTGAGGCCGTCGACGACCGACTGGAACTCCGACTCGACCGAGAGGACCGCGACGAACTCGACGAGCGAGAGCGCGACGAGGATGTCCGATTAGACGACGAACTTGACGACCGGTTCGACGACCGCCGAGACCCGCGCGAGCTCGACGAAGATGTCCGACTGGACCCGGTGGACCGGGATGTAGACCCACTCTGAGACGACTCTGAGGACTGCGACGACGAGGAACTCGACTGCGACGACGAGGAGGCAGACCCGTCGTCGCCGGCGCGACCGGGGAACTTGAACTTCGTCAGCCCATCGAGCCGCTTGTTGACGTACTTCGTGTGTCCCATCCGGTCGTAGTCGGCGCGCTCGGCGTCGTCGGTGAGGACTTCGTAGGCCTTCCGGACGACGGTGAACTGCGCTGTCGCTCGTTCGTCGTCGTTGACATCGGGATGGTACTCCCGCGCCTTCTGACGGAACGCCTGCTTGATTTCCCCCGTCTCGGCGTCGCGTTCGACGCCGAGGAGTTCGTAGAAGTCCACCGGCATTCGACGTGCGATTCGATGCGACGGCGGCTTTTGAATGTACCGGGCGATTGGGCGAACCGGTCGGCGTCGAATTCGTTCGGAAAAATCATGAACACTGACGGCAAGGAAGCGGTATGGAACGTATCCCGCTTGGTAACACCGTCTTCGAAGGGCGGAACAACGCCTATCTCATTCCGGGCGACAGACCGACGCTTGTCGACGTCGGCGTCGCGACCGACGCAGTTCGACAGGACCTCCACGACGGCCTCGACGCGCTCGGCTACGACGTCGCCGACATCGACGCAATCGTCCTGACGCACTGGCACGCCGACCACACCGGACTTGCAGGTGAAATTCAAGCGGAGAGCGACGCTGCCGTGTACGTACACGAAGACGACGCTCCCCTCGTCGCCGGTGACGAGGACGCTATCGCCGAAGAGCGGCGCATCAGCGAACGCCGATTCGAGGAGTGGGGCATTCCGGAGGAACCGCTCGACGAGCTGACGACGTTCCTCGGCGGTCACGAGGAACTCCGCGGCGATACGGTGGACGTGACGCCTGTCACGGACGGCGACCGAATCGCCGCCGGAGACGACGAACTCGAAGTTGTCCATCTTCCCGGTCACGCCGCCGGATTGAGCGCCTACGCGTTCGATGGCGACGAGGGTCGCGAGGCGTTCGTCGGCGACGCGATTCTGCCGAAGTACACGCCGAACGTCGGCGGTGCGGACCTCCGTGTTGACCGCCCGCTTGCGACCTATCTCGACAGTCTCGACCGCCTCGTCGACCTCGACTTTGCTCGGGCGTGGCCGGGGCACCGTGACGTTATCGACGACCCCGCGGGGAGAGCACGCGTCATCGCGGACCACCACCGCGAGCGCACCGAGCGCGTCCTCTCGGTGCTCGACGAACACGGCCCCGCAGACGCGTGGACCGTCAGCGCGCACCTCTTCGGTGACCTCTCGAACATCCACATCCTCCACGGTCCCGGCGAGGCGTTCGCACACCTCGACCACCTCGTCGAAGCGGGCGTCGTCGAGCAGGACGGGACTGAGTACGCGCTCGCCGATGCTGACGCCGAGGCGTCGGAGTTGGTCGCTGTACCCGAGACGAAACGTTAAAACGCCGTTGGAGGGAACGGAGAGCCATGGAACTGCGGGTCATCGACAAGACCGACGAGGAACTCCGCATCGAAATCGGTGGCGAGGACCACACCTTCATGAACGTGCTGAAGGGTGAACTCCTCGAGACCGACGGTGTCACGGCGGCAACCTACGACGTGAACCCCGAACAGTCCGGTGGACAGACGGACCCTGTCCTCTCGATTAAGACCGAATCTGGCGTCGACCCACTCGACGCGCTCGCCGAGGCTGCCGCTGGCGTTCAGCACACCGCCGACGCCTTCACGGAAGCCTACGAAGCCGCAATCTAAGCGCGCCCGGATTCTCTCTTTCGTGTTCGACTCGTGAGCGACTGGTGCAGTCGTCGGGAGCGTCGCGGATGTTCAGTCTGCGTGTTCGTGGTCGTGGTCGTTCCCGTCCTCGTGTCCGTGTCCGTGTTCGTGACTCCTGTCACTGCTCTCCGGCCCCTCGTACGCTTTCTCACCGGCTTCGATGCGCACTTCGAGCCAGTTTTCCATGGGCACGAGTGGGCACTCGTACTGCGGTGAGTAGGCACAGAAGGGGTTGTACGCGTAGTTGAAGTCGAGCACCCACTGCCCGTCGTTGGTGCGGTCGGCCGCTTCGAGGTCGAGATACCGACCCGCGCCGTAGGTCTCTTCCATGTTCGTCTCGTCGCGGAAGGGCACCCAGAGACGGTCTTCCTCTGGTGTCGCACGATAGGCATCGAGAGAGTACGCCTCCCCGTCGATTTCGAATTCGAACGCCCCCCAGACGAGGTAGTCGCGCTCGCCGTCGGTCGTCGTTCCGATGGTGATGGTCTCGGGCTCGTCGTACTGTTCGAGGGCGAGTTCGAACCGGAGGTTCGGGTCCGGGTTGAAGTAGTCGAGGCCATCGAAATACTCGCGCTGGTCGGGTGGAATCGGCGAATGCTGGTCGGTCGCGAGGAAGCGGTCTTTCTGCTCGCGATGCTGGAGGAGGGCAGTTCGCCACGAATCGTCAGTCATACACGAAATGTACGCTCGCTGATGAGGTGAAGATTGGTTTCGACTGCACCGAGAGCGCACGACCGGAAAATTTCGGTCGAAAGGCCGCGCTCCCCTGCTTACAGACGGACCGGAACGTCGTGGTCGTCGAGGTACTCCTTGACGTCGCGGATAGAGTACTCGTCGAAGTGGAAAATAGAGGCGGCGAGACCGGCGTCTGCACCTGCTTCGGTGAACACCTCGTACATGTCTTCGGGACCGCCACAGCCCGACGAGGCGATGACTGGCGTCGAGACGTTGTCACAGACGGCTTTCGTCAGCGGAATGTCGTAGCCGTCCTTCGTGCCATCGGTGTCGATGGAGTTGATAAAGAGTTCGCCCGCACCGAGCGACTCGGCCTCGCGGGACCACTCGACCACGTCCACGCCAGTACCCTCGCGGCCGCCTTTGATGGTGCACTCGAACCAGCAGGATTCACCGTCGACTTCGGCGTAGTACTCGCCTTCCTCGTCGTAGCGGCGGCGGGCGTCGACCGAAATAACGATGCACTGGCTGCCGAACGAGCGTGCGCCCTCCTCGATGAGCGAGGGGTTCTCCAGCGCGGCGGTGTTGATAGAGACCTTGTCGGCACCGGCGCGGAGCGTCTCTTTGATGTCGTCGCGGGTTCGGATGCCACCGCCGACGGTCAGCGGGATAAACACCTCGTCGGCGACCTTCGAGACGGTGTCGAGCATCGTCTCGCGGCCGTCCGCGGAGGCGGTGATGTCGAGGAAGACGAACTCGTCGGCACCGGCCTCGTTGTACAGTTTTGCCATCTCGACCGGGTCGCCCGTGTACTTCAGGTCCTCGAAGTTGACACCGGTGTAGACTGCCGGATTGCCGTCCTCGTCGAGGTCGACGTCGATACAGGGGATGATGCGCTTCGTGAGCATTCGCTACCGAATCGTTGGCGGAAGAGTCGCTTCACGGTTTCGGCTACGGCAGGCGACGCTGGCGGTGATTCGCGCAGCGCCATCTTCATGCCGCTGTCCGATTTGTCAGAGGTATGAATCTCCCCGAGGTGTTCCACCTTCACTATCACGTCCCTGACGTTGACGCTGCTGCGACAGCTCTCTCGTCGTGCGGAATCACGCCCGTTGCGCGCTTTGGCTCGGTCGAGGGTGAGTCGGTCGCGCTGGCTCCCGAGGAAGACGAGCCGAGTGGCTTTCGACTTCGGTTACAGACGAATCGCGGCGGCACGGCAGACGTGACACTCACACCCGGTCCGAAGCTGGCGTTCGACCACTTCGGCGTCGTCGTCGAGGACGTGTCCGCAGTCGTCGAGCGCGCGACGGCCCGCGACTGGTCGGTGACGGAAAACGAGCGCCGGACGTTCCTCGTCACGCCGTGGGGGTTCCGAATCGAACTGCAGTCGCCCGACAGCGACCTCGTCTCGGAACTCGGCGACCCAGACGACTGCCACTTCCGCGAGGTGTCGTTGAGTGTCCCGTCCGAGGCGCGCGAGCGAATCGACCGGACGATTCGGGCAGTCGTCGGCGACGTGTCGAACCTGCGCGTCGTTCCGCTTGCGGGGTCGCAGCCTGCAGTTACGGAGGCGTCCCTCGCCGGAGCGAACGTCGAAGAACAGCAGTTCGAGATGTGCGTACTGGCCGAATAGCGCACTGGAGGCGCTACCGGCGCTACCGGCGTCCGAGGTCGTAAATACGGGCTTCCCACGGTCGGAGCATCTCGGATTCGACCACCTCGACAGTCGTGTCGTAGTTCGACAGCAGGACGTCGGCGGGACGGCCATCGAGTTCGTTTGGGGGTTCGAACCGTGTCTCGCTACTGTCGAAGTTGAGGACGACGAGGATGGTGTCTCGGTTCGCGTCTCGGTCGGCAGACGCGTCTTCTGCGATTTCAGTTTCGAGCGTCCGCGTGTACACCCACAGCGACTCGTGGTCGGGCGTGAGGGGGTCGTAGTCACCGTACACAATCACGTCGCGTTCCTTTCGAAGCGAGATGAGGTCGCGGTAGTAGTGCCACACCGAATCGGGGTCGGCGCGGGCGTCAGCGACGTTGATTTCGTCTTTGTTGGGATTGACCGGCATCCAGGGCTCGGCGGCGGGGTCGGTGAACCCCGCGTACTCGCTGTCGTCCCACTGCATCGGCGTGCGGGCATTGTCGCGGCTGTTGGCGCAGACTGCGTCTTTCACCGAGTCGAAGTCGGATATCGTCCCCTCATCGATGGCTCTGCGGACGGGGTTGAGCGTGTCCACGTCGCGGAAGTCGTCGAGTGATTCGAAGGGATAGTTGGTCATGCCCAGTTCCTCGCCCTGGTAGACGAAGGGCGTCCCGCGGAGTGTGTGTAGAAGCGTCGCAAGCAACGTCGCCGACTCGCGGCGGTACGCACCGTCATCCCCGAATCGGGAGACCTGCCGGGGCTGGTCGTGGTTGTTGAAGTACAGCGAATTCCACCCTTCCTCGGCGAGACCCGCTTGCCAGCGGTCGAAGACCGATTTGAGTTCTGGGAGCGCCCACGCTGTTGTCTCCCAGATGTGGTCGCCTCTATCGAGGAGCATGTGTTCGAAGTGGAACACCATCGAGAGGCCGTCGCCTTTCGGTCCGGGCGTCGTGTAGCGTCTGGCAACGTCCATCGGAAGTTCGTCGCCAATCGTCTCGCCGATGGTCAACAGGTCCTCGTCGAGGACGCGGTCGCGCATCTCGCCGAGGTACTCGTGAATGTGCGGGCCGTTCGTCACGCGGTCGATGGTTTGGATGCCGCGTTCCGAGTCGGTGTCCGGCAGTCCGTCCGGTTTGGAGATGAGGTTGATGACGTCCATCCGAAAGCCGTCGATGCCCTTGTCGAGCCACCACTGCATCATGTCGAACACTTCTGTTCGGACGGCCGAATTCTGCCAGTTCAGGTCCGGTTGTCGCTCGTCGAAGAGGTGGAAGTACCACTCTCCGGTGGCTTCGTCGTACGTCCACGCGGGGCCGCCGAAGAAAGACTCCCAGTCGTTCGGTGGGACTTCGTCCACGCCAGGAGGTGTCTCGTAGTCGTCGGGGTCGAGGTCAGTTTCTTCAGGGTCGCGACCTTCGCGCCACCAGTAGTAGTCTCGCTTGTCGGCGTCTATCGCCGAGCGGGAGTTGACGAACCACGCGTGCTCGTCGGAGGTGTGGTTGACGACGAGGTCCATGATGAGCCGGATGTCGCGGTCGTGGAGCGCATCCCGGAGGGCTTCCCAGTCGGCCATCGTCCCGAACTCGTCCATGATGGCGCGGTAGTCGGAGATGTCGTAGCCGTTGTCTACGTTAGGCGACTCGTAGACAGGGTTGAGCCAGACACAATCGATGCCGAGGTCCGCGAGATAGTCGGCCTTCTCGACGATTCCCTGAATGTCGCCGACGCCATCACCGTCTGAGTCGTTGAAACTCCGCGGATAGACCTGATAGACGACCGCCTCTTTCCACCACCGACGCGCCCCGCCTGCGGAGGCCGAAGCCATACGAGACGTGAGTATCGGACGAAACTTAGGTCTGTGTGCCGAGTGTGGACGTCTTGCATACTGCCACAGAGAGGGGTTTCAGGACGCGCAGGCGACAACCAGCACCGACGGTTAGGTGCGTTTTTGTACCGCGAATACGTCGGCTCGAACATGAGCGACGACCATCATTCGGGCGACCACGACCACGACGACCACGAGTCCGGGGAGGAAGGCCGCGTCACCTCTCCGATGCAAGACTTCACGATGGGACAGGTTACGACCGGCTTCATCGTTCTCGTCGTGGGCGTCGCCGTTACGTTCGGCCTCCCGTTCATCCTCGCGTAGAACCGGCAATTTGTACGAACTTCCGCTTTCTCTCCGCTTTTATGAGAGCCGTGACCAACGGGTGACGTGAAATCCATCGTCGTCACTGAATACGGACGAAGCGATACGCTCGACGTGCGCGAGACCGAGACGCCCGACCCCGGTCCGGGCGAGGTCCGAATCGCCGTCGAGGCAGCAGGAATCAACTTCGCCGATATCATGCAGCGGCGCGGTCACTACCGCGACGGTCCAACTCCGCCGTACACGCCGGGACTGGAGGCCGCGGGTACCATCGACGCCGTTGGCGAGGGTGTCGAACGAGAGGTCGGCGAGCGTGTCGTCGCCATGACCGGAACCGGGGCATACGCCGAGTACGTCACCGCCCCCGCGAACGCGCTGTTCGACGTCCCAGAGTCCATCTCGTTCGCCGAGGCCGCTGGCTTCCCCGTGCAGTTCCTCACGGCCCACAACTGCCTCCACGAGTGGGGTGGCCTCGAAGAGGGCGAGCGCGTGCTGATTCACGCGGCCGCCGGTGGTGTCGGCACCGCGGCAGTCCAACTCGCTGACCTCGCGGGCGCGGAGACGTTCGGCACCGCCAGCACCGAGGAGAAACTCGACCTCGCGACCGACCTCGGCCTCGACCACCCGATTCAGTACACCGAGGAGGACTTCCGCGACGTGGTCGCCGACGAGACAGACGGCGAGGGACTCGACCTCGTACTCGACGGCGTCGGCGGCGAGACGTTCCAACACAGCCTCGACGCGCTCTCGGACTTCGGCCGCGTCGTCACCTACGGTGCCGCCTCGGGCGAGGTGGCGGAGGCCGACACGACGCGTCTCCTCTTCGAGAACAAGTCCGTCATCGGATTCCATCTCGGAAACGCCATGCAAAAGCGCCCGCGGTCGGCCCTCGGCGCGGTTCCAGAACTCTCCGATCTACTGGCGTCCGGTGAACTCGACATCATCGTCGGCGAGACGTTCGCACTCGAAGACGCCGCCGAGGCGCACCAGTACATCGAAGACAGAAAGAGCAGCGGAAAGGTCGTCCTCGAACCGTAGGACGACGCTGTCGTCTTTTTAGTCGAGTTCGCGGGTCAGCACGTCGCGCAGGTCGGCAATCGTCCCCGCCTCGTAGGCGAGTTCCTCGTCGCCGACCGAGAGCGTGAGCGTGCCGTCGTCGGTCGTCGTGCCGAGTTCGACGACTGGCACGTCGCCCGCGAGGTCGCGGAGCGCGTCTTCGTCTGTCGTCTCGACCACGACGCGGCCGGGCGTCTCGTCGAAGAGCGAAATCACGTCTTCGACCGCAACGTCCGCGCCGACATCGTCGGTGACCATCTCGGCCAGCGCGACGGCGAGCCCGCCGTGGCTCACGTCGTGGACGGCGAGCGTGGATTCGTCCGCGGCGACAGTGCGAACCGTCTCGACGGCGGTCGCGGCGTCTTCGTCCTCGGGGAGTTCAGGGAAGGCGTCGTCGCCGCCTGCGTTTTTGAGGTAGGTCGACCCGCCGAGTGCGTCGCCCGCGGTGCCGACGACGAACAGGTCGCCCTCGCCAGAGAGCGAGAGGCCGGGCGTTCGGCCGTCTGCCGTGCCGACCATCGCGAGGGTAGGCGTCGGGGGAATCGGACCCGAGACGGAGTCGTTGTACAGCGAGACGTTGCCACCGACGACCGGAACCGAGAGCGCGCTGCACATGTCGGCGAGGCCGTCGACGATTCCCTTGAAGCCGCCGTACACGTCGGGTTTCTCGGGGTTACCGCCGTTCAGACAGTCCACGGTTGCGAGGGGCGTCGCGCCCTTCGCGGCGAGGTTTGTCGCGTTCTCGAAGGCGACGGCGCGGGACCCCTCGTACGGGGCCGCGCTCGTCCAGTTGGGGTCTGCACCCGCCGTGAAGGCGAGTTTCGTGTCTGCTTCGGGGATGTCGAGAACCGCGGCGTCGTCGCCGGGTCGGACGGCAGTTCGAAGCCCGACTTCGTGGTCGTACTGGCGGTAGACCCAGCGCTTGGAGGCCGTGTTGGGGTCGGCGACGACCGCCTCGAACGCCTCGACGAGGTCCGCGTCGGGCAGGTCGCGCTCGGCGGATTCGGGTTCGGTCGCGTCGAGGTCGTTCATCGGTGCGCCCTCGGCGAGGAACTCCGGCGGCACGTCCACGACGGTCTCGCCGTCGAACGTACAGACGTAGTTTCCGTCGGCGACTTCGCCGATGACGGCGCTTCCGAGGTCGAACTTGTCGGCGAGTTCTTGGACGCGCTCGACGTTCTCGGGAGTCACCTCGTAGCACATGCGCTCTTGGGACTCCGAGAGCAGAATCTCGAAGGCGTTCATGTTGGGTTCGCGCTGGTGGACCTCGTTGAGGTCGATGTGCGCGCCGAAGCCGCCCTTGGCAACGAGTTCCGACGATGCGCCACCGAGACCGGCGGCACCGAGGTCGCGGGCGGACTCGACGAGGTCCTCGTCGAGAAGCGCCTCGTTGCACTCGATGAGGAGTTTCTCAGTGTAGGGGTCGCCGACCTGCACGGCCGGGCGGTCTTCGGTTTCGGCGTCTTCGGCGAGGTCTTCGCTGGCGAAGGACGCGCCGCCGAGGCCGTCGCGGCCGGTCGAATTGCCGATGAGGACGAGTTTGTTCCCGGCTTTCTGTGCTTCGGCGGTGACGAGGCGGTCAGCCGAAAGCAGGCCGACACACGCCACGTTGACGAGGGGGTTGCCCTCGTAATCTTCGTGGAACGAGGTCGCGCCGGTCACCGTCGGGACGCCGATGGCGTTCCCGTAGTCGGCGATTCCCTCGACGACGCCGTCGAGGAGATACCGCGAGTGCTCGCGGTCGAAATCGCCGAAGTACAGGGAGTCGGCGAGGGCGATGGGGTACGCGCCCATCGAGAGCGTGTCGCGGACGATGCCGCCAACACCCGTCGCCGCGCCGTCGTAGGGGTCGACGTACGAGGGGTGGTTGTGGCTCTCGATGCCGAGGGTGATGTACGTGTCGTCGTCCAGTGCGACGACGGCGGCGTCGTCACCGGGGCCGATGGCGACCTGGTCTCCCTCCGAGTCGAACGCCGACAGGAGGGGGCGAGACGACCGATAGGCACAGTGTTCGCTCCAGAGGTTCTCGAAGAGCACCGCCTCGGCCGGTGTCGGGTCACGGCCGAGTTCGGCGACGACGAGGTCGCGGTCCGCGTCGGGAAGCGTCATTCATTGGTATGGTCAGAACGCAGGTTGTAAACCCTTTCTATGTGCACAAACGTGCTCAAAAATGTGGTCGAGGTCACGCACTGATTACGACGTCGCTCACGCGGGCGTGTACGGCGGCGATTCGGCGCGGATAATCTCGGTGAGTTCGTGCATCTCGTCTTGGAGCAAGACGAGCAGGTCGTCCATCGTGACGATGCCCGTGAGCTTCCCACCGTCAGTTATCGGTGCACGCCGGACGCCGTGTTCGCGCATCTTGCGGAACAGGTCGAAGACGCCCATGTCGGCGTCGACCGTGAAGGGCCGCTCCGTCATCACGTCTTTCGCGGTCATTCCTTTGAGGTCGCCGCCCGAGCCGACACATTTCAGCGCGATGTCGCGGTCCGTGACGATGCCCTCGATGTTGTCACCGTCCGCGATGACGATGGAACCGACGGTCCGGTCTTCCATTAGCTTCGCCAATTCGTGGACCGGTGTGTCGTGCTTCGCTGTCACCAGTTCGTCCTTCGGTCGTGCAATATCTCGTACTGTCATCTCTGATCTCCCCTCGGTGGCCCCGCCACGACACTCGTGGCTCACCACCACACTAGTTGTTCGTCGGTTGTGATATTATATCTATGTGATGACATTTTTTCACGTTCTACTGGTACGTCCCGTGTCGGTGAGTTTCAGGAAGACGGCGTTGTCACCGTCTTAGTCCGCCGGAAGTAGGGTATCGAGCCGGGACCGGGGCGCTTTTTTAGACCCCGTTGTTAGGGTACCACGTGTTATCGGTCGAGTTGCACTCGCACTCCTCGCTTTCGTACGACGGGCGAGACCCGGTCGAATACCTCCTCGAACAGGCGGTCGCGGTGGGGCTGGATGCGCTCGCTGTGACTGACCACGACGAGATCGACGCGAGTCTCGAAGCAGCAGCTATCGCGGACGACTACGGGCTGGTCGGCATTCCGGGGATGGAAGTCACGTGCGCTGCGGGCCACGTCTTGGCACTCGGTGTCGAGGAACTCATCCCCGCAGGGCTCTCGTACGACGAGACACTCGACCGCATCCACGACGCTGGCGGCATCGCCATCGTCCCACACCCGTTCCAGAAGTCTCGCCACGGCGTCGCCCCGCACATCTCTCGGAGCCAACTCGCCGCGGCGGACGCCATCGAGACGTACAACTCGCGGCTCTTGACGGGTATCGCAAACCAGCGCGCCGAACGCTTCGCGAAGCGGCGCGGGCTTCCGATGACCGCCGGAAGCGACGCCCACATCGCCGAGATGGTTGGCCAAGCCGTCACCGAAGTCGGAACCGACACTCGGAGCGTCGAGGCGATTCTCGACGCCGTCCTCGACGGCCGGACCAGCGTCGTCGGCAGCAAGACCCCGTGGCGCATCTCGTTCCAGCAGGCCGCTGGCGGTGCGAAGCGCCGCGTGAAACACGCGCTTTCTGACCTCCTGTGATGCGCGGCGCGGACGAATCTGTCGTTCGACGGGCGCTCGAAAGTGGTGACTCGTTGCCCGGAACAGCGGGGTTCGCCGGTGTACTCGACGGCCAACTCGTCAGAGACGTTCTCGGTCGGCAACCGCTCTTTTGGGAGCGCGACGACCCGGGCGCGTGGTCGTTCGACCGCTGTGACCTCTCGGACCCGGTTTCGGTCCCCGCGGGTCACGTACGCCCCATCAGCGCAGACGGAGACGACGAGAATCGCTCGGTCTGGACACTTCCAGACCTACCTGTCGCATCCGACCGCGACGAGGCACTGGCCGCTGTGCGAGACGCCGTTTTGGAGTCCGTCCGCGAAGTTGACGACGACGGTCTCGCAGTCGCGTTCTCCGGTGGTGTCGATTCGGCGGTCGTCGCTGCGGGCGTCCCCGACGCACCCTGCTACGTCGCGGGGTTCGAGGGCTCACACGACATCGACGCCGCGCGTGAGGCTGCCGAAGCGATGGGTCGCGACCTTCGCGTCGTCGAACTTACCCACGAAGCTATCGAGCGCGCCGTCCCGGAAATCGTCGCGGCACTCGGCCGAACCAACCCGATGGACGTACAAATCGTCCTCCCGCTCTACTTGCTGGCCGAGCAGGTCGCCGCAGACGGCTACGACCGCCTCGCGGTCGGTCAGGGCGCGGACGAACTCTTCGGCGGCTACGCCAAGGTCGCCAAGGCACCCGACGACCCCCGCGTCGAGGCCGAGACGACTCGCGGCGCGGCCCGCGAGGTCATCCAGACGCTTCCAGACCAACTCGAACGCGACGTCCTCGTGCTTCGCGCTGCAGGCATCGAGCCCGTCGCACCACTTCTCCACGACCGCGTCGTCGAGGCTGCGCTTCCGCTCCCCGGTGAGTTACTCGTCGATGGCGACCGGCGAAAAGTCGCGCTCCGGGAGGCCGCTCGCGAGGTGCTCCCAGAATCTGTCGCAGAGAAGGACAAGAAGGCCGTTCAGTACGGCACGTACGCGTCTCGGGAACTCGACCGCCTCGCCCGACAGGCTGGGTTCAAGCGCCGGATGGACGACCACGTCGAAAAGTACGTCCGGTCGCTCGTCGAGTAACTGACTCGTCGCTTAGTCCGCGGCTTCGACGACCTCGATTGCATCCAGTGCAAACTGTACCGTGTCGGGGTCGAGGTCGCTCTCGCGGAGGTCGTCGCGGTCGTACCACTCCCAGACTTCTGGCCCCTCTTCGCCCGGCGCGGGGTCGATATCGCGCGACTCGACGCGGGCGTAGTAGATGTGGTCGATGTGTTGGTGGCCGACGGACCCGTCGTCGTGGATGTTGATGTCGTAGAGCATCTGTTCACGGGGTCGCGGGAGGGCTTCACCGTCCGGTGCCGGGACTGCGGGCGTGTCGTCGACGAGTTCGGGTTCGAGACCGGTCTCTTCTTCGACTTCGCGCAGTCCCGCTTCGTGCGGGAGTTCGTCCCTATCGACGTGGCCACCAGGCGGGATGCGGATGCCGAGGCGTTTGTGCTCGTGGAGGGCGACAGCGCCGTCGTTGACGATGTAGACAGTGGCGGTGAAGTGTCGGGTCGTCTCCATGCGCGACGCTATCGAGGGAGGTGTATCGGTGTTTCGAAAATCGACTCCGGCTGGAACGGATTCGAAAAGACGGCCGTATTAGAGGACCTGTGCCTTCTCTTCGGCTTCGAGAAGTTCGTGGTAGCGGTTGCGGATGGTCACCTCGGAGATGTTGGCCACCTCGGAGACCTCGTTTTGGGTCACTTTCTCGTTGGTCAGGAGCGACGCGGCGTAGACGGCGGCGGCGGCGAGGCCAACCGGCGACTTACCCGAGTGGACGCTCTGTTCTTTGGCGTTCTTCAGGAGTTGGCGCGCGCGGCGTTCTGGCTCGTCTGAGAGGCCGAGTTCGCTGGCGAAGCGCGGGACGTACTGCTCTGGGTCGGCAGGCTTGATTTCGAGCTTCAGTTCGCGTACCACGTAGCGATACGTGCGGGCGATTTCGTCCTTTTCGACGCGCGAGACGCTCGTAATCTCGTCGAGCGAGCGCGGCGTGTCGGCCATGCGAGCGGCCGCGTAGAGCGCCGACGTTGCGACGCCCTCAATCGAGCGGCCGGGAAGCAGGTCGTCGTTGAGAGCGCGGCGGTAGATGACCGAGGCGGTCTCGCGGACGTTCTCGGGAAGGCCGAGTGCGGAGGCCATGCGGTCGATTTCGCCGAGTGCCTGCTTGAGGTTGCGCTCCTTGGAGTCGCGGGTGCGGAAGCGCTCGTTCCACGTGCGAAGGCGCTGCATCTTCTCGCGTTGGCGCGAGGACAGCGACCGGCCGTAGGCGTCTTTGTTCTGCCAGCCGATGTTAGTCGACAGCCCCTTGTCGTGCATCATGTTGGTCGTCGGCGCACCGACGCGGGACTTCTGGTTCTTCTCCGAAGAATTGAACGCGCGCCACTCTGGGCCGTGGTCTATTTCGTTTTCTTCGACGACGAGACCACAGTCGTCACAGACGGTTTCGCCGTGCTCCGTGTCGGATACGAGCGCGTCTGACTCACACTCTGGGCATTCGAGGGTTCGGTCTCGGGTGTCTTCGGTTTCGGCTTCGTTCTTGTTGCGCACGCGCGCGTTATCGGTCGTAAAACGTCGAACACTTTCTGTCATTTTAGGTTGCAGAGAAGCAACTGCGAACGGTCGTTCTCACTCATTTGTATCGAGGGCGATTACTTATATCTGACGGCTAGAAAACGACGGAATAGGGCTGGGGAGCGTTCGAGGGGACCGGATGCCAGACGAAACGGCGCACACCGAAACCCTTACTCCCGGTCTCCGACACCTCCGATACATGAGCGATACGCCCGTCGACGCCGACGAGGTGCGACACGTCGCCGAGTTGGCGCGGGTCGACCTCGACGAGGACGAAGTCGAGGAGTTCGCGGCGCAGTTCGCGGACATCCTGGAGTACTTCGACGCCCTCGATGAGGTCCCCGAAGTCGACCGCGAGGATGAACTGGTGAACGTGATGCGCGCCGACGAGGTCCGCGAAGGACTGACCCAAGAGGAGGCGCTCTCGAACGCCGCAGAGACCGAAGACGGCTTCTTCAAAGGTCCACGGGTGTCCTGATGTCTCTGAACGCATTCATCACGAAGGAGACGGTCGAAAGCGACGAAGACGGCCCGCTCGCCGGGAAGTCCATCGCCGTGAAAGACAACATCTCGACCGAGGGCCTGCGTACGACCTGCGGGTCGGAGATGCTCGAAGACTACGTCCCGCCGTACGACGCGACGGTCGTCGAACGCCTCAAAGACGCGGGCGCGACCATCGTCGGCAAGGCCAACATGGACGAGTTCGGTATGGGGACCACCACCGAGACCTCGGCCTACGGTCCGACGAAGAACCCGGTGGACGAATCTCGTGTCCCCGGTGGCTCCTCCGGTGGCTCTGCGGCCGCCGTCGCCGCCGGTGAGGCCGACCTCGCACTCGGAACCGACACTGGCGGGTCCATCCGCTGTCCCGCAGCGTTCTGTGGCGTCGTCGGTATCAAGCCCACGTACGGACTCGTCTCGCGCTACGGTCTCGTCGCCTACGCGAACTCTCTCGAACAGATTGGCCCGATTGCGCCGTCCGTCGAGGAGGCCGCCGCGCTGCTCGACGTCATCGCGGGCCCCGACGACCGCGACGCGACGACCCGCGAGGAGGGAGCAGACTCGAACTTCGCCGCGGCCGCCGACGGCGACGTAGAGGGTCTCACTATTGGCGTCCCGACCGAACTGGTCGAAGGCGCGGACGAGGGTGTCAAAGCGGCGTTCTGGGACGCCCTCGACGAACTCGAAGCACAGGGTGCCGAGTACCACGAGGTCAGCATGCCCTCGACCGAGAAGGCGGTCGCCGCCTACTACGTCATCGCCATGTCCGAGGCCTCCTCGAACCTCGCGCGCTTCGACGGCGTCCGATACGGCAAGTCCGGCGGCTACGAAGGCAACTGGAACGAGGCCTTCGCTCGCGCCCGCGAGGAGGGCTTCGGCTCCGAGGTCAAGCGCCGTATCCTCCTCGGTACGTACGCCCTCTCTGCAGGCTACCACGACAAGTACTACGCGAAGGCGCAGGACGCCCGCGCGTGGGTCAAGCAGGACTTCGACGCCGCCTTCGAGGACGTGGACGTGCTCGCGTCGCCGACGATGCCAGTCCCGCCGTTCGAACTCGGTGAGAGCCTCGACGACCCGCTGCAGATGTATCTCGCCGACGCGAACACCGTCCCGGTGAACCTCGCGAACCTCCCCGCGATTTCCGTCCCCGCGGGCGAGACCGACGGACTCCCGGTCGGACTTCAGCTCATCGGGCCGAAGTTCGGCGAAGAGACCATCGTCCGCGCTGCATCCGCAGTCGAGAACTGATTTTCGGACGGCGGGCCGCCCGCTTTCATACTTACGACGGCAGTTTGCCCGCCTCTCACACCATCACGACGGCGGCTTGACCGTCGTTTCGGTCGATACCGACCCACCGCGCCAGTTGAGGCGCAAGTACATCGGTCTCGACTCGGTGCCGCCGTCGAGAGACGGGATGTACGAGTACGTCCACGTCATCGACTCCCCGGCTGCGAGTTCGGCTTCGACGCGTTTGATTGGCGTGTAGGCGACGAGTGGCCCGGAGCGGTTGAACGCGCCGACGAACGTTCCGTCTTCCGGCCCGGTGTTCTCGATGGTCGCTGTCAGGGTCACTTCGCTGCCGCTTTCGACGCGATCGGGGGCCGACACGTCCGAGACCGAGAAGTCGGTCGGAGGGCGCGCAAGCGTCGAGCGGGCGTCCGCGCCGAGTTCGAACTGCCCGCCAGGGCCTCGAAAGACGACCTCGGGCGCTTCGAGCGGCTTCGGAACCGAGAAGACGAGATATCCCGAGGCCTCCCCTTCGTAGGGGTCGCCGCGGGACCAGAGCGTGTACGAGGGAAGGTTCTCGGGGAGCGTCGGGTCGAACGTCTGCCCGTCGGCCGAGAGTTCGAACGCCTCGACCGGCGGGCCGGACTCGCCATCGACGAGGACGGTGACGAGAACGAACTGCTCGTCTCGGTCGCCGAACGTCCCGATTGAGTCCGGGGTGTTGAGCCCGACGAGTTCGGGGGTGATTTGGACGTTCGAGACGGTCACGTCGGCCGGTTCGGTGGTGGTCGTGGTCCTGTCGCCAGTCGTTTCAGTGGTCGGGGTCCGCTCGGTCGTCGGCGACTCGTCGTCCGACCCAGTCGGTGTTCCCAAACACCCCGTGAGAACTGCGAGCGTCGTGCCGCCGAGACCGAGTAGCTCTCGGCGAGTGGGCGATGCGGAGGGCATGGTTCACACTCCGAACACGTTTCGGAATAAGCTTTCAGGCGATTGTCTGCTCCCGGACGCGACGCGATTGCCGACGCGACTCACCCCCGGAACAGATTCATCACTTCGTTCGCGACGGGAGATTCAATCGCAAGGACGTAGCGGTGGCCTGCTTCGAGGACCGTGTCGGGGCCGCCGATGCGGTCACCCTGATAATCGACGATGATGAGACACCCACGCGGGAGGCGGACTTCGTCGAGACGCTTGCCAGCGACGGGCGCATCCTCCGCAACCTCGACTTCGACGACTTCGACGTTGCCCGCGATGTCCTCGATGGTTCTGACCCCACCGTCCGCGATTTCGTTCACTGCGGCGCGAGAGCCGAGTCGCTCGGGGAAGACGAGACCGTCGACGAACTCGGTGTACAGTTCGTCCGGCGTGTGGCCGACGCGCATCACGGTCCGGACCTGTGACATCCGCTGGGCGGCCATACAGACCGCGAAGTTGGTGGTCTCGTCGTCGGTGAGCGCGGCGACGACGTCGCTGCGCTCCGGTTGGGCCTGTCTGAGCGTTTCGGGGCGTGAGGCGTCGCCCTCGATAACTGTCGCGACGTACTGTTCGGAGATTTCGGCACAGCGGTCGGGGTCGGCCTCGACGACGACCACGTCGTGGCCGCGGTCAGAGAGCAGTTCGGCGGTTCGCAGTCCCATCTCGCCGCCGCCAGCGACGACGACGCGCAGGTGGTGTGGCTCTGAATCGGTCATTGGTGTGTATTAGTGTCGAATGGTAGTAGTCGTCTGGGTGGCTCTGTGAGGGGTCGGCGGTTCATTCGGCGTCAGTCGTCTCCCTGTTCGGCGGTCGGAATCGGCTCTGGGTCCTGAATCTCGGGCGACTCTGTCGGTCCGATATCGCCCCGACGCGAGAGCAGGAAGTAGACGACACCACCGAAAATGAGCCAGCCGATGGCGAGCGCCCACGTGAACGGGTCGATGAACAGTCCGAGCAGGGCGTTGCAGACGATGCCGAGAACTGGCGTAATCGGGTAGTAGGGAACCTCGAAGGGGCGTTGGAGGTCGGGTTGCCGCCGCCGGAGCCGAATCAGTGCGTAGTTCACGATGATAAATCCGAGAAGCGAGAACAGACTCGCCAGATTTCCGACGATACGAATCGGCACGACGACGACAGCGACGAGCATCACCACCGCCGAAACGAGAATCGCTACGAGTGGCGTCCCGTACCGGTGGTGGAAGCGCCCCAGCGAGGCGGGTAGCTGCCGTTCGCGACCCATCGCGAACGCCACGCGCGACGACCCGATGACGACGGCGTTGAGCGCCGAGATAGTCGAGAACACCGCGCCGAAGGCGATGAGCGCCGCGCCCGTCCCGATGAGGGGGAACGTGGGCATGAATCCCTCTGCGGCCTCTGCGATGGCCGTCTCGCCCGCCCCAGCGAGTCCATCGGCACCGAGCGTTCCGATGGCGACGAAGACGACGAGGAGGTAGACGACGACGGTAGTGAGAACCGAAAGCAGAATCGCTCGCGGGATGTTCACCCGCGGGTTTTCGACCTCTTCGGTGACGGTGGCGATGAGGTCGTACCCCTGAAACGCGATGAAGGTCAGCCCCATCGCGGGGAGCACTGCCAGCGGCCCCTCCGTGAACAGTGGGTCGAACTCGCCGACCTTCGTGGCGGTCAGCCCGAAGACGACGAACACGCCGAGGATAGCGATTTTGACGAGTGTTATCGCCGTCTCACCTCGCCCCGACGCTTCGGTCGACAGCGCGTTCAGCGCCACGAGCGTGACGACTGCACCCAGCGCGTACAGCACTGGTGGACCGGGGAGCGTGAACCCGTAGAGGTGGCCGAATTCGACGAAGTTCGACGCGAAGCCGAGCGCGTAGAGCGACCCGGCAATCATGTACGTGAACCATCGCGTCCACCCCATGACGAACGAGACGGGTGCGGAGAAGACCTCGCGGACGTAGGCGTATCCACCTCCGTTGCGCGGGATTGCTGCCGCCAACTCCGCGTACGACAGCGCCGTGAACGTCGTCACACCCCCGTTGAGCGCGAAGACGACGATGGCTGCTGGTCCAGAGATTTCGACCGCGAGCCCCGTCAGGACGAAGATGCCAGCGCCAATCATCGCGCCGATACCGACCATCGTCGCGTCGAGCAGACTGAGACTCACCGCCGGTTCACGGCCGCCAGAGTGGCTCACTGGACTCCCCCCGTAGTACCGTCTCCGTCTAGCCACCGATACGAGGCGCGCATGTGCAGTGTACATCTCGTCGTGTGTGAATAAATGTCATGTCCGTGTTGCAGTTGTGACGAGTCGCGTCCGGCGGTCTGCTGACAGTCGGATACCTAAGGAATCATATGGCTGCTACTAATCTGGATTCGTGAAGACCACATGAGAGTCGATTTCACGACCTACGTCGATTACCGGACGAGCCTGGGCTTCCTCGGGTCGGTAATCAAGTACATGGCGATTCCGCCGTTGGTGCCCATTCTCGTCGCCCTCTACTACGGCGAAAGCCCACTGCCGTTTCTCGTTGCGATGGGCGTGATGCTTGTCGTCGGGGCGGGGCTCGAACGCCTCCGAACCGACCCCGACCTCGGACACCGAGAGGCGTTTCTCCTCGTCAGCCTGACGTGGCTCGCCGTCCCGCTCGTCGGGATGATTCCGTATCTCGTCGCTGGACAGGGAACCGTCGCGCACCCGGTGAACGCGCTGTTCGAGAGTATGAGTGGCTTCACGACGACGGGAGCGACCGTCCTCGGCGACATCTCCTTCGAGACGCACTCGCGGTCGATTCTGATGTGGCGACAGCTCACGCAGTGGCTCGGTGGGATGGGTATTATCGTCCTCATGGTTGCTATCCTCCCCGAACTCTCGGTCGGTGGTGCTCAAGTCATCGACCAGGAGGCACCCGGTCTCTCTATCGAGAAGTTGACGCCGCGGATTCGAGACACCGCCCGGATTCTCTGGCGAATCTACATCGGCTTCACCGTCGCCGCAATCGCCGTCTACTACGGACTCCACTTCTTCGGCTTCGCGCCGAACATGGACTTCTACAACGCCGTCGCGCACGCGCTGACGACCTTACCGACTGGTGGCTTCTCACCCGAGGGGCGCAGCGTCGAGGCGTTCACGCCCGCGATTCAGTGGGCAATCACGTTCTTCATGATTGTCGCGGGGACTAACTTCGCCCTCTTTTGGTACGTCTTCGCGGGCGAACCCGAGCGCCTGACGAAGAACGCGGAGTTCAGAACCTACCTGTTCATGATGGGTGCGGTTGGGGTGCTCCTCACCGTGCTTCTGTTCACCGGCGTCGGACTCACCTCGGTCCCGAACGCCATCGCTCCGATTTCGGGTGACCTCGAACACTCGCTTCGACAAGCAATCTTCCAGACCGCTGCGGTCGTGACGACCACCGGTTACGCGAGCATGGACTTCAACACGTGGGACCAGTCGTCGCAGGTCATCCTCCTCTTGGCGATGTTCCTCGGTGGGTCCGCCGGGTCCGCAGCCGGGTCTATCAAGATTATCCGCTGGTACGTCATCCAGAAGGCGGCGGTTCGCGAACTGTTTACCTCGGTTCACCCCGACGCAGTCCGCCCGATTCGACTCTCCGACGAGATTATCGACGAATCGACGATTCGCGGCCTGTTCGTATTCACGATGACGTTCCTCGCCATCTTCGCCGTCTCGACGGTGCTCATCTACCTCGACAGTCTCCGTATCGGTCTCGAACTGACGGCTATCGAGGCGGTGAGTGCATCTATCGCGACGCTCGGTAACATCGGTCCGGGTGTCGGTGTCGTCGGCCCCATGAACAACTTCCTGCCCTTCTCCGATGCGGCCAAACTGTACATGGTCCTCCTGATGTGGATTGGCCGACTGGAGATTCTATCTGTCCTCATCATCTTCACGCCGTCGTACTGGCGAGGGTGAAGTGACTAGACCGTAGCCGTCACCTCGGCTGCAACAGTCTCGTCGACGAAGAGGACGACGTGGTCGCCGGGTTCGATGACGGTCTCACCGCGCGGCGAGACGAGTGCTCCCGCCCGCGCGATTGCCCCGACGACGACGCCCTCGGGAAGGTCGGCTATCGACTCGCGAATCGGTCGCCCGACGAGGACGCTCTCGCCGCCGACTTCGACTTCGAGTACTTCCGCGCGGTCGTCTTCGATGAACGCCAGTTTCTCGGTCGTTTGCTCGCGCGTGAAGCGCGTTATCTCTTCTGCGGTCACGACCCGCGGATTGACTGCGATGTCGACGCCGACCGTCTCGAACAACTCGCGGTACGCGCCGGTTTCGACCACCGCAATCGTCTGGTCGACGCCGAGTCGCTTGGCGAGAAGCGAGACGAGGAGGTTCTTCTGGTCGTTGTCGAGCGTGGCGACGACGGTGTCTGCCATCCCGAAGTTCTCCCGGTCGAGCGCACTCGTGTCGGTCGCATCGACGTTCAACACGAGCGTTGCCGGCAACTCCTCGGCGACCTCGCGAGCGCGGTCCGGGTCCTGCTCGATGAGTCGCGGCTTGATACCACGCGTCTGCAGTAGCCGGGCGACTTGCACGCCAATCTCGCTTCCGCCGACCACGAAGACGGTCTCTGTGTCCGCCGCCGCTGCCTTCGGCGCGGCACGCTGTGCAAACTGGTGGACGGTCTCGGGTGTCCCGATGACGACCACCTTGTCACCCGATTCGAGTTTGCTGTCTCCGCGGGGGAGTTCCACCGCGTCGTCGCGGAGAATCGCGGCGAAGGTGAGTAACTCGAACTGGTCGGCCTCGCTGACCGTCCGACCCAGGAGTGGACTGTCCTCGCCGAGTTCGAACTCCGCCATCTGAACGAGACCGTTGGCGAACCAGTCGACATCGACCGCAGCGGGGAGACCGATGACTTGGACGATGTCTTCGGCGGTGAGCAGATTCGAACAGACCATGAAGTCGACACCGAAGGTTCCCCGCGAGCGCTCCCACGTCCTGAGGAAGCCGACGTGCTTGACGCGGGCGATAGTGAACGCATCGCCGAGCGCCTTCGCGGTCCCGCAGGTCGCGAGGTTCGTCTCGTCGTCGTCGGTCGAGGCGATGAGGAGGTCCGCGCTGGCTGCGTCGGCCGCTTCCAGCGTCTCTAGCGACGCGCCGTCACCAGTAAGCGCGAGCACGTCGTGAGAGTAGTTCATCTGTTCGACGCGCTCGGAGTCGATGTCGATGACGACGACGTCGTGTGAATCTGCGAGACTTGCGGCGATGTGCGACCCGACTTCGCCAGCCCCGACGATGACTACGCGCACGGCTGTCTCGCCCCTGTCTGTTCCATACTAACATGTCTCGTGGAACGTCAATCAACATTTCCTCCGCATCGACGACAGCCCGTCGGGGTCGCTGCTAGCGGTCAACGCCGCCAGTACTCGGGTGTGAACAGCACGAGCACCGGCAGAATCTCCAGTCGGCCGACCCACATCAGGAGGACCATGTAGAGCTTCGAACTGTTCGAGAAGTCGAGATAGCTCCCCATCGGGCCGACGACACCAAAGCCTGGGCCGACGTTCCCGAGCGTCGCAGCGACGGCGCTCATCGATTCGAGGACGCTCACCTGCAACCCGATTCGCGCAGCGTCAAGGTGGACGAGGCCGGTCGAGACGAAGAACAAGACGAGATACAGGAGCGTAAAGGCGTAGATACCGCGGATGGCCCGTTCGTCGACCGCACGGCCAGCGAGTCGGACGGGACGAATCGCCTCGGGGTGGGCCGTCGTAAACAGCTCCCGACGGAGCGACTTCAGGATGACGTACCAGCGGACGATTTTGATGGCACCACCGGTCGACCCCGCGGAGCCGCCGATGAACATGGCAAACAGGAGGCCGTACTGTGTCGGCGCGCTCCACGCGTTGAAGTCCATGCTCGCGTAGCCAGTCGTCGTGACGATAGAGACGACCTGGAACACTGACTGTCGAAGCGACGATTCGGGACCGCCGATGATGGCGTTGCGGACGCCTTCGAGATACAGTTGGTCGTACGTCCCACCCGAGGGTGCGACAGAGACGAGGCCGTCACCGAGGAAGAGGACGGCGGCGAGAATCGCCGAGATGACGCCGATAACGCCGAGATAGAACTTGAACTCGGTGTCGCGGACGAGTTTCTTCGGTTCGCCGGTAAGGACGTGCCAGAAGAGGGCGAAGTTGGTCCCCGCGGCGACCATGAAGGGGATGATGACCCACTGGGCGGCAGCCGAGAAAGCCTCGATGCTCCGCGCTTCGGGAGAGAATCCGCCTGTCGGCATCGTGGTCAAGCCGTGAGCGATGGCGTTGTACACGTCCATGTTCGGCGCGAACCCCGTGACGTTGAGGCCGTACAGGAGGACGATTTCGAGGACGGTGAGGCCGAGGTACGCACCCCACAGCGCACGGGCCGTCTCAGCAATTCGCGGGGTGAGTTTCTCGATACCGGGACCGGGCGCTTCGGCGTCCATCAACTGTGCACCACCGACCGACAGCTCTGGAAGAATCGCGACCGCGAGGACGACGATACCCATTCCGCCGAGCCACTGGGTGAGCTGTCGCCACATCATGATGCCGCGAGTGTGCGAGTCGAACGAGATGTCGCCGAGGACGGTCGCTCCCGTCGTCGTGAACCCGCTCATACTCTCGAACAGCGCGTTCACCGGGTTCGCCAGCGTCGATTCGGGGTGAATCGCCGACGTGACGAACGGGATGCCGTTGGCCTCGATGAGGAACGGAATCGCTCCGACCACGGTGACAGCAAACCACGTCGCCGCGACCATCAAGAATCCCTCGCGGGCACCGATATCAGAGGATTCAGAGAGTTGTTCGAGGCCGCTGCCGACGAGCACGGTGAGGCCCATGGTGACGACAAACGGCATCACCGACTCACCGTAATACAGTGAGACGACAAGTGGGAAAGAAAGGGGGACTGCAAGATATTTCAACACCGTCCCCACGAGACGGAGGCTTGCTCGATAGTCGACGCGAAGTTTCATCTGTGGCAGAACGTTCCGTGCGCTGGGGTTTTGCCTGTTCGGATTCCGCGACAGGTCCGTGAATCCGTGTCGCAGCGGGCGCTATCGCGGTTCTCAGAGCTTCGGCGACACGTCGCCGATAACCGTGCTGTCGACGAAGACGACGACGTGGTCGCCGGGTTCGATGACCGTGTCACCGCGGGGAGTAATGAACTCGCGTCTGCGTGTTATCGCACCGATGACGACGCCCTCGGGGAGGGCGGCAATCGACTCTCGAATCGGTGTTCCGGCGAGGATGCTGTCGGGGTCGACCTCGATTTCGAGGACTTCTGCCTTGTCCGTCTCGATGAGCGCGACGTTCTCGGCACCACCCTCGCGAGTGAAGCGCGTAATCTCCTCGGCGACCACTTCCCGGGGACTGACGCCGATATCGACGCCGACAGCCTCGAACAGTTCGACGTACGGCGTCGTGTCGATGACGGCGACGGTTCGTTCGACGCCGAGGCGACCGGCTAGTAGCGTGACGAGGAGGTTCTTCTCGTCGGAGTCGAGCGCCGCGACCACGAGGTCGGCGTCGCCGACGTGCTCGCGTTCGAGGAAGTCAACGTCGGTCGCGTCGCTCTCCATGACGATGGTTCCGGGGAGGAGTTCGGCGAGTTCGCGGGCGCGGTCGGCGTCGTGTTCGACGAGTCGCGGTTTGAATCCGCGTTCTTCGAGGAGGCGAGCGACGTGATAGCCGATTTCGCTCCCGCCGACGACGACGACTTCTTCGGCGGTTCCGGGCGACTCCTCGGGCGCAATCGTCGCCGCGAACTGCTGGACGCTCTTTGGACTGCCGATAACGACCACGCGGTCGCCGGGGCTGATGACGGTGTCACCGCGCGGAATCGTCACTTCGCCGTTGCGGAGGATGGCGGCGAACGTGAGCGAGTCGAATCGGTCGGCCTCGCGGACCGTCTGGTTCGCGACGGGGCTGTCGTCGTCGATTTCGAACTCGGCCATCTGGACCTGTCCGCCCGCGAAGGGGTCGACGTCGCGTGCGGCCGGGAGGCCGACGACGCGGACGATAGACTCGGCGGCGAGCAGGTTCGTACACACCATGAAGTCGACGCCGAAGGCCTTCTCGGAGCGCTGCCACGTCCGAAGGTACTCCGTGTTCTTCACGCGGGCGATGGTGAACGCCTCGGAAATCGCCTTGGCGGTCGCACAGGCGACGATATTCGTCTCGTCGTTGTCCGTGGAGGCGATGACCATGTCTGCGCTGTCGATACCGGCCTCTTCGAGCGTTTCCACCGAGGTACCGTCGCCGTTGATGGCGAGCACGTCGAGCGAATAGTTCAGTTCGTCCACCCGTTCGGAGTCGCAGTCGATGACGACGACTTCGTGAGTGTGGTCGAGGTCGGCCGCAATCGACGACCCGACCTGTCCAGCGCCGATAATAATCACGCGCACGAGGGACCAGCCCCTATCATACCCCATCTTTGTATCGGCGGTGGGTATGTGCATTTCCCTTCGGTGGTCACCGCGGAAGACGCACCCACGCTAGGCTGTGTCGTCGAGAACGTTGACTCGGGCAACCAACTACCGTTCGGTCGCCTGCTTAGCGATGAACCGTCAGTTCGACACGTCGGGGTCGCCCCTCTAAATCGGCGACGATGCGCTCGACGATTCGTTCGGCTTCCTTCTGGAGGACGGGTCGAACCTTGTCGACGACCCAGCCGAGAGAGACGAATCTCGGGAGGTCGATATCGCCAGCCGAGACCGTTTGGGTGTCGTATTCGACTTCGAAGAAGACTCTGGAGGCCGTCTCCGCGTCACTCGGGGCGTCGTCCGGGACGTCGTCGAGTTCCTCGATACGCCAGTGCCCCGTCGCGTGGATGTCTTTCGTCACCGTCCAGTCGATGCGGTTCGGCGGGTCGACGTCTGTCACCCGTGACTCGGCGGTGTAGGTGAGTTTCCACCACGCGAACTGGAGGTGGTAGCGTGTTCCGGGTGTTCCGTCGCCGAACTGCCGCACGTCGGTCAGGTGCTTGGAGTAGTTTGCGTACCGCGGGAAATCTACGAGAAACTCGTAGACTTCCTCGGGGGGCAAGTAGACGACGGTACTGACGGCTATCTCGTCCACGACACTGAGTTTGCCCGAGACCAACTAAGCGTTGTGGGAGCGCCTGTCTCGGGTCACTGTGTCCCGACCGTCACGAACATCGGAACCTATAATCGGGGCCTTTCGATACCTAACAATGAGATGGTCGGGGGGACGCTGCGGGATATCCGGGCGGAGGTTCGGTCTCTGTCCCGGCCCGACGGCGACTACATGGTGGTGTGTGGGAAGCTTGGTACTGAACCGTCGGTCGTATCCGGACTCCGGTTTCCGGACCGTGATGCGGCGAGCGAAGCGGCCGACCTCGCCAAAAAGTACCGAGACGCACTCCGCCGCTACGACCCTGCTGTCCCCTACTACGACCCGTTGGTCAACGAGGTATCGGACGGACCAGATGCGTCGCTCGTAACCGACTCGGTCGACGAACGGACGCGGTACATTTCGTTTTGTCACGACGTCACCGGCTCGGTCTTCGAAGCGCTCTCCGAGACTGGCGCGCGGAGTGTCGAATCCGCGGCGATGGAGACGTACCTCACGCTCGCCGAAGTCGTCTCCGACGAAGACGACTTCTGTCTCACCATGCTGTGGAGTCTGATGAGCGAGATGGACGTTCGACTGTCCGTTCCCGAACAGACGAACGTGGTCGAGACGGCCGCCGAGCGGTTCGCTTCCGCGCCGATGTCGAACCCGGTGGAAGCCACGCTCCAGAACCTCGAATCGGCGTCGTTCATCGAAGGCTACTCGTTTCGCTCAGTGACTCACGAGTCAGAGACGCCGGATTCACAGGCGGCAGCGTCCGCCGCCGACGAGAACGAGTCTGACAGCGGCGACACGACCCAGCCCAATTCGTGGGAACTCACCTTCGGAGACTACGCGCTCGCGGAGCGGACTGGCCGACTCCCCACCCTCCCAATCGCTGTCGACCTCCTCCGACGGACGCCCAGTCAGTCGGTCCGATTCTACGACGGAGAAGCGTTGTCTGACTCCCGGTGGCGACTCCGCCTCCAGACGGGGACACACTTCGAATCGGCCGGTCTCGTCAGCGTCGATGCCGTCGAAAACCGGTGGCTGAACGATTCGGCTGCACCGCTTCGGTCGGAGCGACCGGGCCAAAGCGATTAACGGCGAACCTTTATTTTTGGGGGGAGTACCGCCGCGCATGTCTGAGACGAATCCGCGAGACGTCCTCGTGGTTGGCGGTGGCGTCGCAGGCCTCACCGCGGCGACGTTCCTCGCCCGCGCAGGCCTCGACACGCTCGTCGTGAACGCTGGAGAGTCTATCGTTCGACGCAACGCGCACCTCGAAAACGTCCCCGGCTTCCCGGCGGGTGTCAACAGCCGACTCTTCACCGACCTCCTGACCGAACAGGCCGACCGCTCTGGTGCTGATTTCCTGACCGGTCTCGTCGTCGACCTCGACGTGCTCGGAACCGAAGCCGACCCGTTTTTCGAGGCGACCGTCGAGACCGAGGATGGCGAAGAAACGATTGCTGCAACGCGAGTCATCGCTGCCTCGTGGGCCGACGCGTCGTATCTCGAAGATACTGGCGTCGAACTCCGAAGCGCCGGGTCGAAGACGTACGTCGATGTCGACGACCTCGGCCGAACCGCCGTCTCCGGGCTGTATGCGGCGGGGCGAATCACCGAAATCTACCACCAGACAGTCGTTGCCGCTGGCGACGCCGCGGAGACCGCGATTACGCTCGTCCACGACTCCGGCACGGCGTTCTACAACGACTGGGTCACCCCCGAGGGCTACTTCACGGGCCGTGGGCGCGAGGTGCCTCCTGCGTGCGAAGAAATCGATGCCGAAGAGCGCGACCGTCGCGAACGCGAGTCGCGCGAAGTCATGCAGGAGTTCTTCGCCGACGACCACCCCGAGCCACAGCGGACCCATCCGAGCCTCGTCGAAGACGAACTCGGCCGGCTCGACGAATAACAGCAGCCTCCGACCGGGCCACAGACGCGAATCTTTTTAATCGATAGCGGGCGCAGAGACGAGTGAATGCTGGAAGGTGTCAACGTCGCGCTCGGGGTGTCCGGGAGTATCGCGGCCGTGAAAGTCGTCGAGTTGGCGCACGAACTCCGCCGACAGGGGGCGTCCGTTCGTGCAGTGATGTCGAACGCCGCGACGAGTATCATCCACCCGTGGGCCGTCGAGTTCGCCACCGAACACGACGTCGTCACCGAGATTACCGGCCGCGTCGAACACGTCGAACTCTGCGGTCGCGAGGGCTGGGCGGACGTGTTCCTCGTCGCGCCCGCGACGGCCAACACCGTCGGAAAGATGGCCGCCGCTATCGACGACACGCCCATCACGACCTGTGCGACCACTGCGCTCGGCGCGGATGTGCCAGTCGTCGTCGCGCCCGCGATGCACGAACCCATGTACGACCACCCGGGCGTCTTGGAGTCTATCGAGCGTGTCGAGTCGTGGGGCGTCGAGTTCGTCGACCCGCGGCTCGAAGAGGGGAAGGCCAAAATTGCGACCGAGGAGGCCATCGTCACGGGCGTCGCGAAGGCGACGACCGAACAGACGCTCGCCGGGAAGTCAGTCGTCGTCACCTCCGGGTCGACCACTGAATCGGTCGACCCAATCCGAACGCTCTCGAATCGCGCGTCCGGGCGAACAGGCCGTTCCGTCGCCCGCGCGTTGGCGATTCGCGGTGCTGACGTGACGCTCGTCCACGACGGCGACGACGTTCACTACGCCGACGTGCTCGCTATCGAATCTGCGGCAGAGATGCTCGACGCCGTCCAAGCGGCGGTCGACGCCGGTGCCGACGCCCTCATCTCTGCGGCCGCCATCTCGGATTTCACCGTCGAGGCCGCCGACCAGAAGATTCGTTCCGGCGACGCCATCACGCTCGACCTCCAGCCAGCGCCGAAGCTCATCGACACGGTTCGAGAGTCACACCCCGACCTCCCTATCGTCGGGTTCAAAGCCGAGACGTCCGGCGACGACGACGCGATGGTCGAACAGGCGCGGAGAATTATGGACCGCGCCGGTCTCGCGTTCGTCGTCGCCAACGACGCCTCGGTGATGGGGTCGGACGAGACGCGTGCGCTTGTCGTCCGCGACGACAATATCGGCGAGTTCGCTGGCTCGAAAACTGAACTCGGCGCTCGCGTCGCATCGGAACTCGAACGCGAACTCTCCTAAAAAGTCGTCAGCGTCAGAGCGGAATCGTCGCCTCGTCAGCCGAGGAGGCCGACGAGGTAGCCACCGAGAATCACCACGACGAGGACGATGCTCGTCGCGATAGTGGCTCGGAGGCTTCCGGTGGTGATATCCTTTGCATCCGCGTCACCGAGCGCGCCCGCAACCCGGCGGGCCGTCGGGTAGGGGTCGGCAATGGCGGTCGCAACCGCGTACGACCCAGACGAGACGGCGCGGTCGACGGCGGCGAACAGGTCGGTCGTCCCGCGGACGAGCACCCGCGTGCCGTAGAACACTGCCGGGTTCAACACGGCGTCGACGTCCGGCACGTCGCCGACCTTCGACAGCGGCTTTTTGAGCGCGACGAAGCCGATGACGCCCAGCGCGGCGAGCGCGAACCCTTCGCCGAGGTGGCTCAGCGTGAAGGGATGCGCCTTGGCGGTGCTGCCGGGGAGGATGCTGAACAGCGCGTCGGGATACAGTCCGAAGACCACACAGAGCGCGGCGACACCGAGCATCGCAACCGCCTGTCCGGTGTGCGCGCGGTCGAGCGACCACTCGCGGTTTGCGTCACGGAAGAACGCGTAGTAGCCGAACTTGATGAAGGACATGAACGTCCCGACACCCGCGGCGAGGAGGATGTAGAAGATACCGTCGAGGTGCTCTTTGTGCGCCGCGGCGGTAATCATCCCCTTACTGACGAAGCCGTTGAAGCCGGGGAAGCCGCTGATGGAGAACGCGGCGATGGTAAAGGCGAGCGCGGTAATCGGAAGCGCACCGCGGAGATTCCCGAGGTACTTCAGGTTCTCCTCGTTGGTTCGCGAGAGGACGACGCCCGCCGTCATGAACAACAGCGCCTTGTAGAGGATGTGGTTGTAGACGTGGGCGAACGCGCCAGCGGTTGCGAGCGCGGTTCCGATACCGACACCCGCGACCATGTAGCCGACCTGCGACTGGATGTGATACGACAGGAGCCGTCGCATGTCGTCTTGGAGCAGCGCGTAGATGACCCCGAGCAGTGCCATCGCCGTCCCCATGTAGGCGATTGCGAGGTTGCCCTCGGGGAAGGCGCGAGCGAGACCGTAGACACCGGTCTTCGTCGTGAACACCGACAGGAAGACCGAGGCGGCGAAGTGCGGCCGGGGGTACGTGTCAGGAAGCCACGTGTGCAGTCCGACGTAACCGACGTTGACGCCGATACCGACCGCGGCGAGCGCCGCGGGGATTCCCGGCGCGATGCCGTTCGTCGCCGAGAAGAGGAACGACTCCACCTCGACGTAGTGCCAGACGATAGCGCCCATGAGGAGACTGCCACCGAGACCGTGGGCGATAGCGTAGCGGTAGCCCGCACGGACGGCGTCGCCGCCGTAATCCCACACTAAGAGGGTGCTGGTGACGGCCATGAGTTCCCAGAAGAACACCATGGTCAGCCAGTCACCGGCGAAGACGGTTCCGAGACTCGTCCCGACGTAGCCGAGGGCGTACGCGGTCTGGAGGTTTCGCGCGTCCGACGAGTACGAGTACAGTACTGCCGCGACGCCGATGATGCCGAAGATGATGCCCATCAGCCGCGAGAAGTCGTCGACGTTGAACAGGACGGCCTCGAAGCCGAGGAACGACACCGGGAGGTGGACACCGGCCGGTGCGAGAAGCGACCAAACGGCGACCGCCCCGGTCGCGAGGATACCGAGTCCATGACCGACTCGCCGCGAGACGAACGGCATGATAATCGCCACCGCGAGGACGACGAACGCGGGTGGCAAGAGCGTGAGGCTACTCGCCATCAANTGAAGCGACCAAACGGCGACCGCCCCGGTCGCGAGGATACCGAGTCCATGACCGACTCGCCGCGAGACGAACGGCATGATAATCGCCACCGCGAGGACGACGAACGCGGGTGGCAAGAGCGTGAGGCTACTCGCCATCAGAACACCACCCCCGTCGCGCCAGCGACGACCTGTTGGACGAGCGCGAGGAACACCGCCGTGTAGGGAACGATACCGAGGACGAGCGCGCCGGTCGCGGCCGTCGCAATCGGTGCCATGATGAACCACGTACTCTCGGTGCCGAGCGCGCGGTGCTCCCACCCCGCTGCTGGCGGGCCGCCGTGGTGCTCGTCGTCGTGGTCGTGTGCGTCCTCAGTGAGGTGGTCGCTGGGGTGTTGGTCGACTGCATAGGTTTCTCCGTTCGCTTCGGTTTCAGAGGTGAGCGTCGCGTTCTTCCGTCCGCCGTCAGCACGGGTGGGCGTGCCGCCGATTGGGAACTCGATGAGCGGTTTCGCATCGGAGTCCTCGGGCGTCTGGAAGAACGCCTGGTAGATAATCGGCCAGAAGTAGCCGATGTTCAACAGGCCGGAAGTGAGTAAGACGAGAGCAAACACCGTCTGTCCGGCATCGAGACTCCCGATGAGGAGGTACCACTTGCTGACGAACCCGGCGACGAGCGGCAGGCCCGCCATGCCGAGGCTTGCGATAGTAAACGCAATCATGGTCAGTGGCATCCGCTTCCCGATACCGGCCATGTCGCTGATATCGTCGGTGTGAGTCTCGACGTGAATCGCGCCCGCACAGAAGAACAGCGTGAGCTTCATGAACGCGTGGGCGGGGATGTGGAGCAATCCGCCGACGAGCGCTGCGGGCGAGAGCAACGCGAGACCGAGCACGATGTACGACAACTGACTCACCGTCGAGTACGCGAGTCGCCGTTTGAGGTTGTCCTGTCTGAGCGCGATGATACTCGAGACGAGGATGGTGAACGCGGCGACGGCGGCGAGTGGCAGGCCGACACCGAGTGACTCCACGGTACCCGGACCGTACACGTCGAGAATGACGCGCGCGATACCGAAGACACCGCTTTTGACGACGGCCACAGCGTGCAGGAGGCCCGAAACGGGCGTCGGGGCGACCATCGCGTCAGGAAGCCACGAGTGAACCGGCATGAGGGCCGCCTTCACACCGAACCCGGCGATGAGGAGGCCGAACGCAGCGCGAGCGAGAACTGGGTCTGCGCTCGCGAGCGCGGCGATGCCGCCGGGCGTGAACTCGACAGATCCGGTCGTCAAGAACACGAGCGCAGTGCCCGCGAGTGCGGCGACGCCGCCACCGAAGGTGTACGCCAGATACTTTCGACCGGCCTTGCGCGCTTCGTCAGTCTCGTCGTGAGTGACGAGTGGGTACGTCGCCACCGTCAGCAGTTCGTAGAACACGTACAGGACGATGAGGTTCGACGCGAACGCGACACCGATTGCGGCGCTGACGCTCCCCGCGAACGCGGCGAAGTACCGCGTCTGCGAGTGCTCGTCGAGGCCGCGCATGTAGCCGATACTGTAGAAGCTCGTGACGACCCAGAGGAGACTGGCCAAGAGGCCGAAAATCATCCCGAGCGGGTCGGCGGTGAGCGTGAACGAGATGCCGGGTACGAACGCCCCGAGCTCGGTCACGTAGGTCGACCCGTCGAGGACGGCCGGCACCATACTGGCGACGATGGCAAGCGTCGAAACGGACGAGGCGATGGTCGCGCCCTCGCGGAGGTTCGGGCGACGGTTCAGTGCGACGATGAGGAGAACACCGACCGCGGGGGCTAACACGGCCGCGAGCGGTCTCAGTGAGTCGAGTTCAGTCATACGAAGTACACCTCCAGTGCAGGCTGGATGATGCTGATGAGGTCAGAACCGGCGATGCCGAGCAGGACCGCGGTGACCGCGGCGACGACGACGACGGTTCGCATGCCGAGCGAGACGTCGCTCGCTGGCTGGCCGCCGTCGGCCGAAACGCTGGCGTCGGCCACGTCGGCCTCGTCGGGATGGGTGAAGTACATCCGCTCGATGACGCGCCCGAAGTACGCGAGCGTCAGGAGCGTGCTGACGACGACGACGAGCGCGACCGACCACGACCCGGCTTCGACCGCACCGACGACGATGTTCCACTTGCCGATGAAGCCGATTGCGGGCGGGATGCCGACCATCGAGAACGCGAGCACGGCGAACGCCGCGCTCGTCACCGGTTCGCGAGCGGCAAGTCCCTTGAACTCGTCCATCGTTCGAGCGCCGACCGACGCGGCGAAGACGCCGAGCGCCAGAAACAGGCCGCCTTTCATCACGGCGTGGCCGATGAGGTGGACCACCGCGCCGATAAGCGCCGTCTCGTTCCCGATTCCGATTGCGGTGACGACGAGACCGAACTGCGAGACAGACGAGTACGCGAGCATCCGTTTGAGGTCGGACTGCATGACTGCGAGTACCGACCCGGCGACGATGCTCACGCTTCCGAGGAGGACGAAGGCGTCCGCCGCGATGGGAACCGTCTCGAGGAAGTCACGGGTGAAGACCGTGTAGGTAACGCGGAACAGCCCGTACGCCGCAGCGGTCGAGACGAGCGCGGAGATGTACGCGCTCACCGTATCCGGCGATTCGGCGTACGCACCGGGTTGCCACGTGTGCAGTGGGAAGACGGCGACCTTGACTAACAGCCCGGTCGCCATCAGGCCGAACCCGGTCAGCACGGCTGGCGTGTACCCCACCCCGGCGAGTGCTTCCGAGAGGGAAGCCATGTTCAACGTCCCGGTGGCGATGTAGAGATAGCCGGTCCCGAGCAGGTACAGCGAGGCACCGATAGTACCGACAAACAGGTACTTCAGGCTCGCAACCGCGGCCCGGGGCGACCGACCGCTCGCGACGAGCGCGTAGGTTGCCAGCCCCGTAATCTCCAAGAAGACGTACAGGTTGAACACGTCGGCAGTCGCAACGACGCCGGAGATACCCGCGGTGAGAAGCGCCAGTTCGCTGTAGAACGCGTTCGAGTGCGGTCCGGCGCGTCGCGCGTACACCACGACGCCCAGCGTCGAAAGCGAGATGAGCACTAACAGCGGTGCCGAGATGCCGTCGGCGACGAGTTCGATACCGAACGGTGGTTGGAAACCGCCGACCGCATACGAGAGCCGCCCGCTCGTAACCACTGCGTTGGCGACGACTGTCGACAACCCGAGGTGGGCGAGCGACATAGCGAGTGCGACGTACCACCCGGCGCGGTCGGAGAGAATGCCGAGGAACACCGGCAGTATCGCCGCCACAATCGGGAGTACGATGAGCAAGACGAGTGCGTCAGTCATCTACCTGTACCTCCTTGATGACGTCTTCGTCGAGAGAGCCATAGCCGTTGTAGATACGAACGATAAGCGCGAGCGCGACGGCGGTCAGGCTCACCCCGACGACAATCGCCGTGAGAATGAGCACGTGCGGGAGCGGGCTCACGATTGGACCCTCGGAGTGGCCGACGATGGGCGGAACGCCGCCGTCGACGTAGCCGGTGGTCACGAAAAAGAGGAAGATACCAACTTGGAAGATGTTCATACCGATGACCTTCCGAACGAGGTTGGGACTCCCCATGACGACGTAGAGCCCGATGCCGACCAAGAGAATGCTCGCGATGTAGTTGTAGTGGGTCGTAAGCAGGTCAATCATGCTTCATCACCGTCCGTCTCCTCGTCGGAGAACCCCGCAGCGAGGTTCATAAACAGCGAGACGATGACGCCTGCGACAATCGCCCCGATGCCGAGTTCGACGAGTTCGATGCCGTATTTGACACCGTGGCTGATTCCGTAGGCGGAGTAGTTGAGGAACGGTCCACCGAAGGCGAGCGCACCCAAACCGATGAGTGCGAACGTCGATGCTCCCCCGCCGATGACGACGCGAACGAAGTCGTCGTCGAGCCACTCTCGCGTCGGTTCGATACCGAAGGCGAACGCGAGCATGATGATACTCGACGCGACGATGGCTCCACCTTGGAAGCCACCGCCCGCGGACTCTGCGCCGTGGAACATGACGAAGAGCCCGAACGTGAAGACGAACGGGCTGACGACGCGAACTGTCGTCATGATAATCGTACTTTCGACGTATGCACGGGGGCTGAAATCGAGTGAACTCATACGTACACCTCCTTGCGAAGGACGACGAGGACCGCGATTCCGGCGGCCAGCACGACCGCTGCCTCACCGAGGGTGTCGAACCCACGGTAGGCGGCCAACACCGCCGTCACGACGTTTTCGACGTCAGTCTGCGGGTACGCGTTTTCGAGGTAGTAGCGCGTCACCTCAGAGGTTGCGACCGCCGAGTTCGGGTCTCCGATGCGCGGCAGCGAGCGCACCGTCGTCAGCAACACGCCGACGAGGGCCGTCGCTACCGCCGCTGGACCCCACTTAATTCGCTCGAAGAGGCGGTCGCCACCGGGACGAACCGTCCGAACGATGGTCAAGAGGAACAGGACGGTCGTGACGCCCGCGCCGACGGCCGCTTCGGTGAGCGCCACGTCGGGTGCGCGCAGAAGGACGTACACCAACGCGATACCGAAGCTGAATCCGGCGAACGCGATAATCGCGCTGAGGATGTCGCGGAGGAACGCGGCCGCGAGCGCAGCGAATATGACGAACGCGAGCAAGAGCGCGAACAACGTGAGCTGCACGTCAGTCACCTCCTCCGTCGTCTGCAGTCCACGGTTCGATACCCTGTTCGTAGGCCGCCCGGGTGATGGCGTGAGCGGCCGTCGGGTTAGTGATAAACATGAACAAGAGCAGGAGCGCCGTCTTGACGGCGGCAACGTCCGCCCCGAAGAGGAGCATGACTCCCCCGAGCGACAGAACCGTTCCGAGGGTGTCACTCTTCGAGGTGGCGTGAGCGCGGGTGTAGAGGTCGGGCAGTCGGATGATACCGACGACCGCGACGAAGCCGAAAAACACCCCCGCGAGGACGAGCCCCGAGATGAGGTATTCGAGCGGCGTCATCTCAGAGCACACCTCCGCGCTCGACGATGAACTTCGAGATTGCGATGCTTGCGAGGAAGTTCAACAGCGCGTAGACGAGCGCAACGTCGAGGTACCCCGGTTGGCCGAACGCCGCCGCAGCAAGCGCCAACACGACGACAGTGTTCGTCCCGATGGCGTTGATGGCGATAACGCGGTCTTCCATGGTGGGACCGCGGACCACACGGTAGAGCAGCACGATGGCGAACGTCGCGAACGCGGCCGCCCCGCCGAGCAGAACCGTTTGGAACGTCGAAAAACCTTCGAGTACCATTGTTAGGGTTCCTCCGGTGTTTGTGGAACCGATTCGTCTTCGACCGTCCCGCGCTCTCGCGGGCTCGGGATGCGCGCCGCTGCGCGACCGTAGAAGATGAACCGCACGGCGCGTTCGAGCGTTCCACCGGCCAGTCCGTCACGAGCCGAGCCAGTAAGCGAGTGAATGACGAGACTGTCTCGGTCGACATCGACAGTGAGCGTGCCCGGCGTCAGCGTGATGCTGTTCGCCAGCGTCGTCACCGAGAGGTCGTCCCAGATAGCCGCCCGATATCGCTGTATCTTCGGGTCGATAGGCAAGCTCGGGTGGAGGATAATGTACGCAACCTCGATGTTCGCTTTCAGAATCTCCCACAGCAGGTACGGAACGTACAGGATGAACCGGCCGGTCCGCCTGAGCAGGCGGCCCGCTTTCGGCGTCTCTCTGAACGTGATACGAGAGAAGACGGTGGTGACGATACCCGCCGAGACTGCGCCGGTAACGAGGTTGAACGTGTCGAGCACACCGGCCAAGAGCAGGTAGAAACCGAACGATGCGCCGAACATCACGAGCGCTTTCGACAGGTTCGAACGGCTCGGAAACCGTCCGCGCTCGACGACGCGGTCGACAGGGGCTTCCTCGACGATACGGTCAGACCGAGAGAGTTCGAGTTCCAGCGGTTGGAGCATCGGTGCGCTCCCGCCAGGCTGGTACTCCGGGTCCACGATGATACGGCCAAGGTCGCGGTCGCGTGCGTATTCGAGAAGTACGTCCGCGAAGTCACTCGGCGAAAACAGATATCGGTCTTCGCCGACGACAGCCGTCTCTATCGAGACCGGTACACCGTCGTCGTCGATTTCACCGTCGTCGTCGTAGTCTAAGTCCTCGGCCGCCCAGACACGCGCTCGGTCGAGTACGTCGGCGACCTCTTCGGACGCCGACCGTTCGACTTCGTCGACCAACTGCCAGCGGACCGGATAGACGAAATGAACGGTCGCTTCTTCACCCGTTTCGCTGGCGACACGCCGAGCTTCACGAGTTGCGTACGCGGCCGTGTTCCTGAACGTCGAGGACTCTCCGACAGGGACGAGAATACGTGCGCTCGTCTCTGACATCACCCACCTCCGGCGCCGTTCGAGACAGTTCGCCGCGGATTCAGATACTGACTCATAAGCACTATTTCCCACTTACAAAAGGCAGGCAAAACGCTTTCCGCTATCGGATGGCGAGTATTGGCGATTCGACACACTGTCTGTGGATTAGTTCGGTTCTCGAACGCCGTCCAGTCGAGCGATTTGGCAGTCAGTCGTCGTCTTCGTCGGTCGACCCCTTGCCGAAGGGACTGTACGGGGAGGTGTACTCGTTGCGGATGAGTTCCTCCTCGGCGATTTCGAAGCCCAGCGCGCTGAGTTCGCGACCGATTCGACTCAAGTCGTCGCTGTTTCGGCCGAGTGCGGTTATGTGGACGTTCTTCTCGCCGGTCATGATCTCTCGAACCGAGATGACGCCGTCGACTTCCAGTGCCGCCTTTGCGAGTTGCTCTCGCTCGGGAATCGGCGCGGTACAGAAGATAATCGTGTGGAGTTGGTAGCCCAGCACCTCGTAGTCGATATCGAGATGACTGCCCCGGATAACGCCCTTCGATTCGAGCTTTCCGACTCGGTTTCGAACCGTACTCGCCGAGACGCCGAACGCCTCTGCGATGTCGCTTCCGGAGGTGTGTCGAGCGTCCTTCTGAAGCGCATAGAGGATGTATTTGTCGAGATCGTCTACCGAGATGGTCGCCATGCACCAACGAATGGACGTGCTTAAAATAGGTGTTTTGTTCCCTCAGAGGCGCTCCTGCAGTCGAAAACGCGTCCGAGAGCGGGTAACGCCGTCTCATGGTCAGAAGACCCACCGGTCGAGTGCGCGGGCGATTCGACTGCGTCGCATCGAGTCGCGGCCGTGAACGGCGAGAACTGAACCTTCCCAGCGGTCGATGGTGTGCTTCCCGCGGTCGGCTCTGGCCGCGGCTTCGTCTTCGACACTCACGACGAGAATGTCGCCCGTTTTTGCGGGAGTATCGCCACCATCGGAGACCAAGTCCCCTGTTTTGACCGGCACGGAACAGAGCTCAGCAATCTGCGACTTGTACTCTCGGAGGCTCGTCGCCTGTGCCGCAGACGCGCCAGCGTCAGACTCGTGGCTCAGGTGAATCACCGCACCGGCCTGGCTCGCGAGTGCGTCCGCGACGGCGACTTTCGTCGGGTCGTACGGCCCTTCGCTCGTCAGCAGTTCGACCGTCTCGATGTCGTCGAGACCGCGGTCGTCCAGCAGGGCCACCTCGCAGGTGGCGTGTCGGAGAATCCAGTCGATGTCGTTTCCGAGGAGTCGCTCTCGAACGCTGGCCGAGCGGTCGGGTTGTTCCATGAGCACGATATCGGCACCGGAGTGGTCGGCGTAGTTGACCACCGCGTGTTTGGTGTCGTGGCTGACGATGGTGCCGCAGTCGACCGTGACGTCGAAGTCGGCACCGAGTTCGGTGGTCTGACGCTCGAACTGAACGTCGGCGGGCGACTGTATCTCCGAGGCGTGCGCTAACGGCACTTGGTCCGGGACCTCGTCGAATCGGCTGACGATAACGCGACCATCGTGTCCGCGAGCGAGGTCGGCGGCGACACGAACTAACGAGCGCTCTCTGTCTTTCGAGATATCGTTCGAAATCGCGACGAGGACGCGGTATTCGTCGGCCACCGAGCCGATTGTCTCTTGGGTTCGGTCGACGGCGTTCTGTGCAACTTCCTGTCGGACTGCGTCGATAGCCGCGCCTTCGCGGTCGACTCGCTCGTGTGCGTACACGTAGTACCACGTAATACCGGCAGCCACGAGGACGACTGCGCCGACGAGCGGCACCGTACCCATCTGCGTCAACAACACGAGACCACTGACCGCACCGAACAGTTGCATCCACGGGTAAAGCGGCGAGTCGAACGACGGTTCGTACTCGACGTGGCCTTCGCGGAACGCGATGACCGCGACGTTGATGAGCACGAACACGAGCAGTTGAAACGCGCTGGCGAGTTTGGCGATTTCCAAAAGCGGGACGAACGCAATGAGCAGGAGCAACACGACGCCGGTGAGCGTGATGGACGTGCTGGGCGTTCCGAATCGGTCGCTAATCGTCGCTAACGACGGCGGGACGAGGTTGTCCCGACTCATGGCGAACGGATACCGAGACGAAGAGAGCACGCCCGCGTTTGCGGTACTCACCAAGGCGAGAACCGCCGCGATGACGACGGCGACGATTCCGGGCGTCCCCAGCGTCGCTTCGGCGGCAAGTGCCATCGGCGTCGAACTCTCAGCGAGCGCGCCCCGGTCTGTGACGCCGACCATGACCGCCACGATGAGCGTGTAGAGAAGCGTCGTGAACACGAGCGACCCGAGAATACCGAGCGGGATGTTGCGGCCGGGGTTCTCGACTTCTTCGGCGACGCTTGCGATTTTCGTGACGCCCGCATACGAGACGAAGACGAGCCCAGTCGCGGCGAGCAATCCGCCGACCCCACCGCTGAAGAACGGCTGGTAGTTCGTCGAGTGGACGCTCGGCGTGCCGCCGATGACGAACCACACGAGCGCGGCGAGCATGAGTACGACGATGACTACTTGGAGGCGACCAGTCTGCTTCGCGCCGACGAGATTGACGAGCACCAAGAGTGCTGCGAGCGCCAGCGCGACCGGCGTGACGACGCTCGGAGAGACATCGAACAGCAACAGGAGATACGGAACGCCACCGACGAGGGCGAGGGCACCTTTGAACGACAGCGAGAACCACGTCCCGATGCCAGCGACGGTGCCGAGGAGCGGTCCCATACCGCGCTCGATAAAGAGATACGTCCCACCGGATTCGGGCATCGCGGTCGCCATCTCGGACTTCGAGAGCGCCGCCGGAAGGACGAGAATGCCTGCGATGACGTACGCGAGAATGACTGCGGGACCAGCGATGTCGATGGCGAGCGCCGGGAGGATGAAGATGCCGCTCCCGACCATCGCACCGATGCTGATAGCGAGTACTGAGTAGATTCCCAAGTCGCGTTCGAGTGTCTTTCCCATCTGTTATCCACCTGCCGAGTAGACCGCGGACTGCTCGGAGTGAGTCGCATGTAGCGTGTCGAGCGGTTCGACCCCAAACCGACCGAGCGTGGGGGTCGAAACGTCGTGTTCAGCGGTCGAATCGCGGCAGCCATCGAGTATCAGCGTTCGTTCGAGCATGGTTGGTAAGACGGCCGTTGACTATCGGGCCGAGTTGCTTGTCCACGTCTATAGGACGATTCAACATAATATGCTCGGTTATTTTGCGGATTCGTTTATTGTAATGGTTCTTTATGTCGGTTTGTCCTAATAGTCCGAATTCTGCGGGCAGGAGTAGTCTCTCGGCAAATTAATCTCTCGGACGAATTCGTCGAAATCTCTCGCTTCGATAACGAATCGGCAGATTGTGATCGATAAATTCGCGCACCACTATCTGATCGTCTCCCTCGGCAACTTCTATATTTGTGAAATTTCGAACAATTAGCGCCCCCGATCACTTCGAGAGCGAGTTCGTGATGAACGCGACTCGCGGAACATCGAGGTGGATTTCTAAAGATACCTTCTGCAATTCACGAAAGTGAGATGAGGGTGAAATTTATATTCTCAGACCACTACTATACGTATTAGAGCGCGACTCGCGCGTCGGGTATTATTCTGGCCCGGGACAGGGAGTCCACGAGTCACCCAGCCGGGGGCGCGCTCAGGAGTCACGTATACCGCGGCCGCGAGTCCTCACGGACCACTGGTCGGCTGTGGTGGTGGTGGTACAGTGGCTCTCGAACCTACCAGACGACCACTTCACTATCGGTGAAGCGGTCAGTTGCCATCTAGTATTGGTGTTGCAGCCAACGGCGTCCCCTCGCTTCGGTCCTCAGTGGCGGTTGTGATTGTCCTCGCGTGCGGTGCCCTCCTCGAAGCGCCCCAGGTGGACGACTTTAGGGGCGTAACTAATTTATATGCACTCTCGGAGAAATGAATCACGATGGACGGACCCGTGTCGAGCGACGACCTACTCGACATCCTCGGTGACACCGAAGGGAGGGCACTTCTCACTGCGCTCCGCCGCGAACCACAGTCAGCGAAAGAACTCGCATCGACCACTGACCTGTCTCTTCCGACCGTCTACCGCCGGCTCGACAAACTGACCACACGCGGACTCGTCGACTCGACGACCGAGGTGGAAGCAGACGGGACGCATTACCAGCGATACGAGTGTTCGTTCGACGAGGCGGTCATCACACTAACGACAGACGGGTTTTCGACCGAACTCTCGCGTGATGGTGAGGCCATCGATTCGGGAGACGTAGGCGGACAGTCCAACTAAATACGTGGACAGTCGGTGGGATTGGACAATTCTAACGCGGCCGCTGAGAGGTTTGTTCAACAGATTGAAGCAAATTTGGCCGATTCTCAGTCAGAGAAATTCCACCTCTACATTTATACTGGTTACTGACTATCAGAAATCCATGAATGGTCCAGGCGCGCGCTCCGGGCAGGGAGACGCGCAGCGTCAGGGCACGGGGGTTGAGTTATGATAATCGATCCGGCGCGGATGGCATCCGTGAACGGACCGGGACCAGACAGCGATGTCGCAATGGATGCGATTAACGAGACAGCACAAGGGGATGTCTCGTTGGTCGCCATCTATGGCGCGACGTCGTTCAACCTCTTCCACGTGGGAGAGGCCGTTCGTCAGTCGTTCGGGAGCAAACCCGAACTCATCGACCATCTGAGCGAGCTCGCCGAAGAGACACGGCGAGAGTTCATGGAGCGCGGCCTGTTCTCCGGGCTCAGTCCGGTGCAAAACAGCGTCGAGTACCAGTTTGACGAGGAGGACAGCCACGGAGTCCTCCAAGTGTACTGTGGCGGCCGCGGAATGCTACTGTTCGTAGACCCAGACGAGGAGGTCGAACCCCTCGTTCGGACGGCGTCTCAGTTGCTCGGCGGAATGTAACCCCACTGGGACCGTTTCGGTCCCAACCCAAGTTATCCTTCTGAGAGTGACAACTCTCACGTCGGCCGTCTTGTGAGAGACACGCCGCGGTTTGAGTGCCTCTAACCTCATATCTCACCGCCGGGGTGTGCGTGAGTCGATACCGTCCATCGTGGGTCGGCCTCTCCGTGACACCGCGAACCGCCACATTTTATGCCGAACACCGGGAACGGGCGTCATGGACCAGTTGCGTCAGTCCCTTCTCGACGCGCCGATCATCGAAAAAGGCGATTACGAGTACTTCGTGCATCCCATCAGCGACGGGGTTCCGATGCTCAAGCCCGGACTCCTCCGTGAAATCGTCATCAAGATTATCCGCAAGGCCAACCTCGAAGACGTCGACAAAATCGTCACGCCCGCAGCGATGGGGATTCACATCTCCACGGCCGTGTCGCTCATGACCGACATCCCGCTTGTCGTCATCCGAAAGCGCGAGTACGGTCTCGACGGTGAGGTCTCGCTCCACCAGCAGACCGGGTACTCCGAGGGTGACATGTTCATCAACGACGTCAACGAGGGCGACCGCGTCCTCGTCCTCGACGACGTGCTCTCGACGGGTGGCACGATGAAGGCCGTCCTCGACGCACTCGACCACATCGGTGCGGACGTCGTCGACACCGTGGCAATCATCAAGAAAGCCGGTCCGAACGAACTCGACGACTCCGGCCACCACGTCAAGACGCTCATCAACGTCACCGTCGAAGACGGCGAAGTCGTCATCGTCGACCAGCACGGCGACGACTGAAGCGCAGACTTTTTCCTCACTTTGTAATTACGGAATATAGATACATCTCCGATTGAAACATCGTTGTTCCGGTTGAATCGAGTTTATCACTTCTTCGGCCCCAATTAAATAGTTCATTCGTTTTCGAAGACAGCTCTGGGGTATCGTTGTCATACCATAAATAATCGAAGGATATTTACATTATTGTCTGCCAGTGACGATATGGCATCACGTAACAATGTCAGTTTAGATAGACGTTCACTCCTTCGGACGCTTGGTGCGGGCGGAATTGTTGGTCTTGCAGGATGTACTGGTGGGAACGATGACACCACGACCACTGCGAGTGATAGTGGCGAGGGTGGTGGCGGCGATTCGACCGCGACGCCCGCCGAGGACCTCGGCAACACGCTTGTCGGACCCGATGGCGAACAGGTCTCGCTGAGCATGGTCTACAGCACGGGCAGCGAGACGACCAAGACCATCGCCCAGTTCATGAAACAGGAGTACGGGAAGATGGGTATCGGCGTCGAGTTGACGGGTGTTCCGTTCAACACGATGCTGTCGAAGTACGCCCAGAACACGTACAAACCGGAAGACGGCGAAGAGCGCTCCTCGTTCAACGCTGGGCCGCGAGACAAGGCCACGAGCCAAGAGCAGTGGGACCTCATGCTCGGTATCGGCTTCAACTCCTATCCCCGAACGCCGACCTCGATTCGACCCTTCTGGACGAGCGAGAAGAAACGAAAACAATCTACGGTCAACTTCTACGGCTACCGCCCGAGCGAGGACATCGCGGGCATGCTCGACGAAGCGTCCCAAGAGACTGACGAGGCAAAGCGTCAGGAACTCCTCGCGAACGTCTTCGGCGTCCTCAGCCACGACCAGCCGGTGAACTTCTACGAGTTCTCCGTCGACCTCAACGGCTTCCAGAAGGACGTTCAAGGTATCAAGCCCGGGCAAAGCATCGGCTACAACTACCAGCAGTACTTCCGCGGCGACTCCGGCGGCTCGGGGTCGATGTCGGGCGGTTACAGTTACGGTGCGGGTACGGACGCCAAGACGCTCAATCCGATTCGAATCAACGACGAGTCGTCTTCGGACCGGCTCGCGCTCACGCTCGACGGAGCGTACTCGTTCGACAACAACAACGAAATCGTCTACCGGTGGGTCAAGTCCATCGACACCGACGACAAACAGAACTACGAGTTCACCCTCCGCGACAACCTCCAGTGGGGCGGCGACTACGGCCAGATGACCGCCGACGACTGGGTCTACTACATCAAGGAAGTCCACCAGGCCGAGGACAACTGGGCGGGCGACGTGAACCAGTCCGACTGGTTCCGCGGCGAAGAGCCAATCCCGGTCGAAAAGACTGGCAAACTGAGCTTCGAAATCCAACTTCCCGAGGTCGACCCGGCGTTCATCAAGAAGCCGATTATGTGGGGTGCGATGTGTCTGCCGAAGGGCCTCGTCGAGAAGTACCACGACATGGACGACGGCGGCAACAAGCTCAACCAATCGACGGCGATTCAGGAGATTACCTACTCCGGCAACCTCGGGCCGTACACCTTCGAGCGCTGGGACCGAGAGTCGGTGTTCGTCGCCAAGCGCAACGAGAACTACTACCTCCGCGACGCCGAGGACTACGACGGCACGCCGAACTTCGAGGAGTACAAGTTCCAGGTGTTCGGCGAGCAGTCGACTCGACTGTCGGCGTTCGAGACCGGGGAAATCGACCAGCTGATGCTTCCTTCCTCGAAGGCGAAGAAGTTCGAAGACCTCTCGTCGACGAAGGTCATTCAGACGCCCAACGCGTTCTGTTCGATTCTCGCGTACAACCAGCGTGCAAACGGTTGGGACCAACTTCGCACCCGCGAGGTCCGCAAGGCACTCTCGATGGGTGTGAACAAGAAGACCATCGTCGAGAACATCGACCGCGGCTACGCCAAGGTCGCCCACACGCACCAGCCTGAGTACTCCAACTGGTTCGACGACTCGAAGGTCGAAAAGACCGGCATCGGCGAGAACTACAGCGCTGCGAAGGCCAAACAGATGCTCGCCGACAACCTGTCGGGCGACTACAAATTCGAGTGAATCTGGAGGGTCCCCGATGAGCATGCACTGGTACGTCGCCCGCCGCGTCGCGTGGGCAGTGATTGCGACGTATCTCATCTTGAGTATCACGTTCGGCCTCCTCGCCGTCGCCCCCGGCGACGGTCAGACGGCCTTTGCGTTCAAGGCCGCCACCCAAGGTGGCGACGTGGACGAGGCACAGGAGACGTTCGACGAGATTACCGGCCGCGACGAACCGCTGTTGACGCGATACAAGAACTACATGGTGAACATGGCGACGCTCAACTGGGGGTGGTCGTTCACGCGGAACCAACCGGTGTTAGACGCCATCGCCCAGGCGTACCCCTACTCGTTGATGTACGCCCTTCCAGCGACGCTTATCTCCATCATCGCCGGGTACGCTATCGGGCTGTATTCGGCGACACACCAGTACACGCTGACCGATTACTTCGGGACGTTCACTGCCTTCTTCGGCATCAGCATCCCGAACTTCTGGTTCGGAATCATGTTGATACTGGTGTTCGCCGTGGACTTGGGGTGGTTACCCAGCTACTACCAAACAGGACGAGGTGTCTGGACGGTTGCGAACGCCAAACAACTCATCTTGCCAATCATCGTCCTCTCGACTGGAGCCATCGCCGGAAACATGCGTTACTCCCGCGCTGAAGCGCTTGAGTACGTCCACGCCGACTTCGTGAAGACAGCGCGAGCGAAGGGCGCAGACGACTGGCGCGTCCTCGTCAGGCACATCTTCAGACCGGCGCTCGTGCCACTCATGACCATCTTGGTCGCCGACATCCTCGGCCTGCTCTTCGCCGGCGCGTACATCACAGAGGTGGTCTTCCAGATTCCCGGCCTCGGGCTGTTGAGTTACAAAGCGATTATCCAACAGGACACGGCGCTCGTCATGGCGACGACGCTCATTCCGGTGTTCATCGCAATCATCGGGAACCTCGTCCAAGACATCGCCTACACCGTGTTGGACCCACGAATCAGCTACGGTGATCGATAATGGCGGCCGATACGCGCTCCGAGACGGCCGCAACCGAGCGATTCGAGGACGTCGATTGGAACGACGTTGGTGGCCTCGGCTTCACCCGGCGGACGCTGGCACTCGGTGTCTCCTCGCTGGCCTACGCCGTCGCAGTCCTCTACGACGTGTTCCTCACCGAGGATGCGCTCATCTCGGGAACGAACTGGCTGTTCCTCCTCACGCTCCTCGCGGGCGTGTTCTTCGTGGCGTGGCCGCTCGCCGATAACCGACGTCTGACGGCGTACTACTGGCGGCGATTCAAGAAGAATCGCGCGGCAGTCATCAGTGCCATCTACCTGCTCGTGGTGTTCGTCCTCGGGACGTTCGGCCCGATGCTCATCGCGAAACCCGAGTTGAACGTCCTCGCGGCGTATCAACCGCCGGTGTTCCTCAGCGTCGACTCCAGCGTCCCCACGAGTTGTGTCGGACAGGCCGCAGAGGGCCTGTGCCACGGAACGTGGAAGTACCCACTCGGGACGACAAGCGACGGGAAAGGCATCGCCAGACTCGTCGTCTTCGGCATGCGCGTGAGCATGCAGGTCGGCCTCATCACCATGCTCATCGTCATCAGCATCGGAACCGTCGTCGGCACGTCGGCGGCGTACTTCTCCGGTCTCGTCGATGAGCTATTAATGCGCTATGTCGACATCCAGCAGACGTTCCCGACGTTCTTCCTGTTCCTCATCGTGACGTACCTGTTCAAGCCGAGCCTGTTCTTACTCATCACGATTTTCGGCTTCCTCGGATGGGGCGGTATCGCCCGACTGGTTCGCTCCGAAGCGCTCCAGCGACGCGAGGAGTCGTACATTCAGGCCGCCGAAAACGCAGGGGCCTCGGACGGATGGATAATCCGCCGACACCTGATGCCGAACGTGTCGAACACGGTCATCACGGCCGCGACGCTTCTCATCCCGTCGTTCATCCTGTTCGAAGCGACGTTCGCGTTCCTCGGGCTGACCGACCCCTCGACGCCGTCGTGGGGACAGGTCATCTCCTCGGGACGCGGCGACCTCGACAGTGCGTGGTGGATTGCAACGATTCCCGGCGTGTTCCTGTTCTTCACCGTGCTGGCGTTCAACTTCGTCGGCGACGCGTTGCGTGACGCGCTTGACCCACGCTCGGAGGGAGACGCATGACCGACCCGCTTCTCTCCGTCCGCGACCTGCACGTCCAGTTCAACACCGACGAAGGCACTGTCCGCGCCGTCGACGGCGTCTCGTTCGACGTCGCCCGCGGCGAGACGGTGTGTGTCGTCGGTGAGTCCGGTTCGGGGAAGACGGTCGCCTGTGAGTCCATCACGAAACTCATCCCGATGCCGCCGGGAGAAATCGCTGGCGGCGAGATTCTGTTCGACGGTGAAGACCTCACTGAGGCATCCGAAAAGCGCCTCGAAGACATCCGTGGCGGCCGAATCGCCCACGTCTTCCAGAATCCGCAGAGTGCGCTCAACCCGGTCTATCCGGTCGGGGCGCAAATCGTCGAAGCGATTCGACTCCATAGAGACGTGTCGAAAGAGGCAGCGCGCGACCGCGCTATCGACCTCCTCGACCGCGTCGGTATCCCGGAGGCGACCGCCCGCATCGACGACTATCCACACGAGTTCTCCGGCGGCATGAAACAGCGCGTGGTCATCGCCATGGCGCTGGCCGCCGACCCGGACCTTCTTATCGCCGACGAACCGACGACGGCGCTCGACGTGACGATTCAAGCGCAGATTCTCCGACTCCTCCGCGACCTGCAAGACGAGTTCGGAATGAGCATCGTCTTTGTCACCCACGACCTCGGCGTCGTCGCCGAAATCGCAGACCGAGTCGTCGTCATGTACTCGGGCAAGGTGATGGAGACCGGTCCCGTCTACGACGTGTTCGAACAGCCGTCGCACCCATACACGAAGGCCTTGCTCGGGTGTCTCCCGGGACAAGGGAAGTCGATGGAACCCATCGGCGGCACGCTCCCCGACCCGAAGAACCCGCCCGCAGGCTGCCGATTCCACCCGCGATGCCCGCACGCGACAACCGACTGTCGCACGGGCGACCATCCCGAACTGCTCGACGTGGGGACCGACCACGAAGCCGCGTGTGTGTACTACGGGCCGGGATACGACGCCTCGGTCATTCGGGGCGACGCCGTCTCGGAGTCGACTGCGGCAGATGGGGGTTCCGAGGGCGGAACGCCTGGAGACGCAAGCAAATCTGGAGGTGACGACCGATGAGTTCTGACCCACTGTTGTCGGTTCGCGGACTGAAGAAGCACTACCCGATTACGGAGGGCGTCCTCAAGAAGGAAGTCGGCCGGGTGAAAGCGGTCGACGGCATCTCCTTCGACGTCGAATCCGGTGAGACGCTCGGACTAGTCGGCGAGTCCGGCTGTGGCAAGTCCACGGCCGCGACGTCGCTCCTTCGATTAGAAGACCCGACAGACGGTGATATCGTCTTCGACGGCGAGGACATCACCGAGTTCGACGACACGCGACTGAAGTCGTTCCGCCGACGGGCGCAGATGATGTTCCAAGACCCGTCGTCGAGTTTCGACCCGCGGATGAGCGTCGGCGAGTCGGTCGCCGAACCGCTCGAAATCCACGGGATGCGCGACCGAAGTCGTCGCCGTCGCATCGTCGAGAACCTCCTCGAACGCGTCGGACTGTCGGCGTCGGACTTCGACCGATACCCACACGAATTCTCCGGCGGACAGAAACAGCGCATCGCCCTCGCGCGGGCGCTGGTCCTGAATCCGGACATTATCGTCGCCGACGAACCAGTCTCCGCGCTGGACGTGTCCATCCAGGCCGAGATTATCTCGCTGATGCGCGACCTGCAAGACGAGTTCGACCTCGCTATCGTGTTCATCAGCCACGACCTCGGCGTGGTCCGCGAGGTGTGCGACCGCGTGGCCGTGATGTACCTCGGCGAAATCGTCGAGGTTGCGGACACGGAGACGCTGTTTACCGACCCGCAGCATCCCTACACGCGCGCACTCCTCTCGTCGATTCCGACGCCGGACCCGACCCGCCGCAACGAGCAAATAGAACTCACCGGCGACGTGCCGAGCCCGTCGAACCCGCCGTCTGGCTGTCGGTTCCACACGCGCTGTCCCGAGGTCATCCCACCCGCGGAGTTCGACCTCGACCAAGACGAGTGGCGGCACGTCCTCGACCTGCGACTCCGCGTCGATAGTGGTCTCGACGTCGAAGACGTGCGTTCGTTCCTCGTCGCCGAGGGGGTCGCAAACGACCCCGAGGCCGTTCCCGACGACGCCGTCGAGCGCGAACTCCGACGCGAGTTCGACATCCCCGAGACGCTCTCGGACGCGGCGGCGGAAACAGTCCTCTCGGAAGGACTCACGGCACTCGTCTCCGGCGACCACGACCACGCGAAACAGACGCTCGACGAAGCGTTCTCCACCGTGTGCGAACGGGACGCTCCCACTCTCGAAACGTCGGAACGAGGGTCGACCGCTGCCTGTCACCTCGTCGATGAGAGCGTGACTGTCGAATCGCCCGTGACCAACGACTAAGGACGCACTGCGCCGATTCGGCGAGAACCCACAGCGGGTTTCCGCCTCCCGGCCGCCTTTTTATCGCCAGTCCGTACCTCGCGTCGATGACGTCAGCACTCTTTATCGTAAGCGAGCATGGCTACTGGGGCGAGGAGTGTATCGAACCACTGACGACGCTGACCGACGCGGGCGTCGATATCACCGTTGCAACACCGACAGGCGGCGTTCCGGTCGTCGACGAGCGCTCTGTCGACCCCGATGCTGTCGGTGAAGAACTCGCCGAGCACGTCATGGAGGTCCACGAAACCGACGGCCGACTGCAAAATCCCGAGAAACTCGCGGCGGTCGACGCCCGCGAGTACGACGCAGTCGTGTTCCCCGGCGGCCACGGAACCGCCTGGGACATCAATCAGGACCGACACGCTCGACAGGCGCTCTTGCAGGCTGTCGCGGGCGACGAGAGTAAGGCCCTCGTCGTCTGCCACGCGGTCGGTATCCTCGCGTTCACCCGCGAAGCCGACGGCTCGTCCCTCGTCGACGGCCGCGACGTGACTGGCTTCCCGAACGAGTGGGAGGCAGACATCGTCGACGACGACCTGATGCCAGACGGTCGAAAGCTCCCGTACTGGGTCGAAGACGAGGTGAAGGCCGCAGGCGGCAACTGGGACGCTGAACTCGACAGCGAGACGAGTGTCACTGTCGACGGCGACCTGATTACTGCCCGCGGCCCGGGGTCGTCCGCGGCAGGGGCGCAGACGTTGCTGGACGAGTTGGGTCTCGCGTAGGAAAGACGACACCACGACCGGCTGTAGAAGCAATATTCTTTGACAGGTCGGTCGTTAGCGCTCTTGTGAAACTCTCTGAACTCTCGCTCGGGCCGGGTGAGAAACTTGACGGGGCGGAACTCGAGCGCCGGTTCGACCGAGGGATGACCGGCCGCGGAATCGAGATTTGTTACGACGAGGACGACCAGCGGTATCTCCGACTGTTCTCTTCGGAAACCGGTCCGTACGCCGACGACGTTACGGGAGGGCAGTTCACCTATATCGGTGAAGGGCGCACCGGAGACCAAACGCTCACCGCGGGGAACAAATACCTCGCAAATGCAATCGATGCACCGCTCCCAATCTTCTTTTTTCACCGAGGGAGCGGCGATGACAGGTGGGAATACCAAGGAAAAGTCGAAGTCCTTCGCTGCGAAAAGGGACCGTTCGATTCGAGCGACCGGGACGTGTTTCGGTTTACGCTCCAGCGACGCCGGGACGCACGCGAGCAGGTAGACCCAGTCGAAGCAGGAGCGGACTTGGCTTCTCCTGAGCGAATCGAATCGACCCGAAGCAGAATCATTCGGAACACACAGCAGGCCCTCGATTTGAAAGAGCAGTATTCCTACACCTGTCAAGTCTGCGGCGCACGTCGCCGCCGAACGGTCGACCAAGGGTATGCTGAAGCCCATCACCTCAAACCACTCGGAAAACCACACGAGGGGCCAGACGTTCGTGCGAACCTGCTCGTGCTCTGTCCGGACCACCACGCGGACTTCGATTACGGAACGATTGCAGTCGACCCGGACACACTCACAATCTCGCATGCGTACGAACAGTCACTCGACGGAACGACGTTACACCTCCGCGAGGACCACGAACTCGACGGGACGCACCTCGAGTACCACAACAGAAATATCGCGCAGTTCTGAGCGTCGCTACTCGATTTTGAACACGGCTTCTTCGATACCTTCGCTTCGGCACTCGGGACACCGCGAGGGGTAGTTCACCGGGTCGTCGAAGGCGCTGAAGCCGCAGTCTCGGCACTCCGGCGGGGCGACGAGGAATTGTTCGTCGTCGTCGCCGTGAATCGACCGCGCGACGTGCTGGAGATGGCCGTACACCGAGGAGGCAGGAACACCAACCGTCGTCGAAAGCTCGGAGGCTGTGGCGGGGTCAGAACGGAGCGCGTCGGCGATACGCTGTCGAGTCGTCGCAGAAGACTCCCGGTCGGTCATATCGACTCCTTGGGAGGCGAGGGGAAAATCCCTTCTGCCCAATCGGACTGCAAATTGTCAGCAGAATAGAGAAGATGCAAAAAGACCTTGAACTCGTGGCGGGACCTCAATGGTATGAAAGCAGTCGTCCTTGCAGGTGGGTACGCGACGCGTCTGTGGCCGATTACGAAACACCGTCCGAAGATGTTCTTGCCGGTGGGCGAAGACACCGTCATCGACACAATCTTCGAGGATCTCGAGGCCGACGACCGCGTCTCGGAGGTGTTCGTGAGTACGAACGAGCGCTTCGCCGATGCGTTCGAGGAGTATCTCGCCGACTCCCCGTTCCAAAAGCCGACGCTCTCTGTCGAAGACACGAGTGCCGAAGACGAGAAGTTCGGTGTCGTTGGTGCGCTCGCCCAACTCATCGACCGCGAGGAAGTCGACGAAGACCTCGTCGTCATCGCTGGCGACAACCTCATCAGCTTCGACGTTGGCGACTTCGTCGACTTCTTCTACGAGAAGGAAGCGCCGTGTCTAGCCGCCTACGACGTGGGGAGCCGCGAACGCGCGAAATCCTACGGGCTCGTGCAACTCGATGGCGACCGCGTCATCGACTTCCAGGAAAAGCCCGAGGACCCAAAGAGCACGCTCGTCTCGATTGCCTGCTACGCGCTCCCGGCAGACGACCTCCCGAAGTTCGACGAGTACCTCGCGGGAGACAACAACCCCGACGAACCCGGGTGGTTCATGCAGTGGCTCCAGAAGAACGGTGACCTCTTCGCGTACACCTTCGACGACGCGTGGTTCGACATCGGCACTCCCCAGAGCTACCTCGACGCAGTCGCGTGGTATCTCGGCGGCGAGAACTTCGTACACGAGAGTGCGACCGTCGAAAACTCGACACTCGGGACGAATGTCCACGTGATGGCCGACGCAGTCGTCGAGGACTCGCACCTCGAAGAGTCGGTCGTCTTCCCCGGTGCGACCATTCGGAACGCCGAACTCAAGGGCTCTATCGTCGACGAAGAGACTCGAATCGAGAACCTCGACCTCTCGAACGCGCTCATCGGCGCGCACTCGCAGTTGACGAACGGGCACAAAGAGTAAGCTGGTCGGGACTCATTTTCGTCGACGCTGGTACAGTTTTACGATAGAATAGCGCGACTTCTGGACGTAATGGCCGGCTCAGTAGACGAAATCACGTTTCCAGAGGCGCGTTCGGTACGGTTTCTGTTTCGAGGGCAGATGCTTCACGTTGCGGCCGCAGTCATTCTCGCTTCCGTCGCGTGGGCGCTTGCAGTGCCTGCACTGGGCGACGGGTCGTGGCTCGGCGTGACAGACACGGCGTGGTTCTGGGCCGGCCTCGGCATCGGCATCGTCCATCAACTGTACGTGTGGCTCACGTTTCGAGGGCAACTCGGCTGGGGAATTCTCACTCGGTGGTTTGGCGAGCGTGACCTGACTGTCCACGGACTGCTTTTCTTTCCGATGCTGATTGCTCGGCCTGTCGTCGTTGTCGCCGCAGGTCTCGCCGACCCGTTTACCCTCGCGCTTCCCCGGTGGCTCGAACTCGTCTTCGGTGTCGGGCTGCTCGTTCCGGCGCTGTACACTGGCTGGTCAATAGTCCGCTATTTCGGCCTCAAACGTGCACTCGGCGGCGACCATTTCCGAGGCACGTTCCGCGAGACGCCTCTCGTCGACGAGGGAGCGTTTCGCTGGACGCCGAACGCGATGTACACCTTCGCGTTTCTCGGGCTCTGGAGCCTCGCCTTCCTCCTCAGTTCGCACGTGGCACTCGTCGTGGCGCTGTTTCAACACGCGTTCGTGTGGGCGCACTATCTCGGCACGGAGCGACCTGACATGGAACTCATCTACGGCGATAACTGAGCCGTGCTTCGTTAGGTCGGAAACAGTCTGTCGGACTCAGCCGAGGTACGCGTCGGTAATGTCGAGGTGGCCGCGCGTCCGTTCCCACACCGTCTCGTATTCGAGTTCGATTGGGCGGTCCATATGCGGGCCGTCGGTGACGAACGTCTCGAACTCCCCGCCTTCGCCGAGGATGTGGACGCCGTAGTCGTCGTTGAGCTCAGCGAGTTCGTCGAGCGCGTCGGCGTCGAGGGTTCGGCCGAGCCACGACTCGTCGAGGCCGTGCGCCGCGACCTGAATCAGCGTGATTTCGAAGCCGGCGTCGAGCATCGCGTGACCGAGGTCCCACGGGTCTTCCTGCCACAGCGGGGCGAAGAGGTCGATTCCGAGGCGGTCACACATCCCCTGAATCCGGTTCGTCTGGAACTCGCTTTCGATAGCGCCCGCGGTGACGCCCGCAACGTCGAATTCCGACTGGAGGTCCGAGACGGCCGCTTCGAGGGGTTCGAGTTCCGCGTCGCCCTGCGCGCCGGAGTCCTCGGCGGCGGCCGCATCGAGGTCACCGGGATGGACGTTCACCTGCTCGATGCCGATGCTCTCGGCCGCGAGGGCGGTGAGGTCCGTCGCGGGGACGTGGTACATATACGAGTCGTCGCTTGGGTGGACGGTCAGGAGACGGGAGACGTTCAGTCCCTCTTCGAGCGCGCGGTAAAGCGCCCACGAGGAGTCCTTCCCGCCGGAGAAGAGGCTGACCCACTCGGATTCCATGGGGGCGATAGCGGGTTGGAGGAGATAGGCGCTACGGTGTGGAGTTTCGGCTTACTCGGGGACGCACAGAGATGTCAGTCGATTCGACCGGCCCAGTAGCAGAGCCCAACTCCAGTGAAAAAGAGGGCCATTCGGACCATGAACGGTGCGCCTTCCATGCTTCTCCGAGACGTTCTATTGTGGTGGTGGTAATACGTCCCATCGTCGGAGACGATAGCACGCGTTCGTCCCCAGCGGTCGATTCCTGTGAGTTGACGACTCGTGTGAACCGTCCCTTCTCGAACGATTCGCTGCACGCCCTGTGGGAAATCACTGGCCGGAGTGGACGCGAGTTCGAGCGCCGTGGCGTTCGAAACCGGAGTCAGCGCAACACGAACCGTGCTGTTCTCGTAGTGTGTGACGTTCGGTTTGTAGAACGCAGGGTCGGAGTCGGGAAACACGATGAGCGTGTACTCTCTGTCGAACTCCTTGGCATTCCAGTACGTCGAACTCGGGACGACGCGCGGACCACCTTCCTTGACAGTCGATGCGAGACGGCAATGGCTCACACACGAAACGGTCTTCTCCGGCCAATACAGCCACGAATCGAGGTCCGGGTCGGTCGGTTCGATGGTGTCGGCGGTGTACTCGTAAGTCCAAAAGACGGACCCGATGGGCGCGAAGATGGCCGCGAAGAGGACCGCGGCACCGAGTGAGAGGACAATGAGGCGTCGTTGTGGAGGGTCAAGCGAGGGCACGGGTGTGCCTCGTGAGTGTTTTAATGTATATATTTCTACATGTATCCCAAGTCCCGAAGCCGTCCCATCAGGTCTTCTTTGTCCTGCGCTCTGCCCTCACGCTCCTTGCTCGCTCCGAGGTCCTGCACCCACGCCGGGCGGTCTTCCGTCTTCGCCGACCCGGATTCAGTGCCGAGCGAGCGGTAGCCCTCGAAGTATTTCGGCGACACGGGAAGGTCGGAGGGAGTGATTCCCTCCGGGAGGTCGTCTGACGTTTTGGGGACGTGGCCCACCGGATATCCATCGACGGAGTCGGGGACGATGTAGTTCCAGAACGCCGCCCACACGTCCGCCTCCTCAAACTGGAGAATCGAGTGCACGCGGTCGTGTGGCGGGTATTTCTCGGACTCGTGGCGGGGGCTGAAGAACGTCTCGTCGGCGCGGGCTTCCTGTTCGTCCCAGCGGACGCCCGAGAAGATGCCGTCGAACTCGTGGTCCGAAATCACGTCGTTGAGGGCGACGGTCTTCAGGAGGTGATTCCCCTCGAAGGTATCGGCGTCGAGGACGAGCGTGTCACCTTCGTAGCCGAGGCGGTCGAGTTCGCGCCGGGTCTCTTCGCTCAGGTCTGACAGGGCGAGTTCGTCCCCTGGGTCGGCATCGAGGCGGGCGATGTCCTCGTTGCGGGCGACGATGAGGTCGAGGTCCCACTTTTCGGTCCACTCGTGGACGAACGCCTCAGTCTCGTCGAAGTGCTCGAAGTGGTCGATGAAGACGACTGGGGGGACGGGCACGCCCATGTCGGCCGCAACTTCACGGACGACGTAGAGGACGACAGTCGAATCCTTCCCACCAGTCCACATGACGGCGGGGTTTTCGTACTGTTCGAGCGCCGTCGCAGTGACTTCGGCGGCCTTTTCGAGTTTGTCTTCGAGGGTCGGATAGTCGGACGCGGTCTGGTCTCGGCCTGCGCTGTAATCGAGGTCGAGATACTCCGGGAAGGCAACAACCATAGGTCATCCATCGGGTGGAGCGGATATCTATGTTTTCGCGCTAACGAGTCGGTAAGGACCCATTATCGACTGTTAGGCAAGAAGAAACGACCGTCGAAAGAAGACTCGACCGTCGAAGAATGGTCGCCGCGTGTTACATGTAGCCGAGGTCGCGCAGGCGCTCCATCAGGTCTTCTTTGTCCTGGGCGCGGCCCGCGCGCTCGGTCGTGTTCGCCATGTCCTGTTTCCACGCCGGCTCTTCGGCGGACTTGTCCGTCGAAACCTCGCTGCCGAGGCTGCGGAAGCCGGCGAAGTACTTCGGCGAGACCGGGATGTCTTCCTGCTCGACGCCCTCGGGAAGGTCGGTGTCGCTCTCGGGGACGTAGCCGTCGTCGGGGTAGTTCTCGACAGTGTCCGGGACCGCGAAGTACCAGAAGGCGTCCCAAACGGCGCTCTCTTCGAACTGGAGGATGGGTTGAATGCGGTCGTGCGGCGGGTAGATGTCGGGGTCGTGGCGGGGGCTGAAGAACGTCTCGTCGGCACGGGCTTCCTGTTCGTCCCAGCGGACGCCGGAGATGACGCCGTCGATGTCGTACTCTTCGAGCGTGTCGTTGAGCGCGACGGTCTTCAGGAGGTGGTTGCCGACGTAAGTGTCGAGGAGGAACGGGAAGGTGTCCTCTTCGTACTCCAGAATGTTGCGGATGTGGTGCTGGTTGTGCTCGGAGAGTTCCGAGACGTCGATATCGTCGCCGGGTTCGAGACCGTGCTCGTCGACGTACTCGCCGACATCCTCGTTACGCGCCCAGATGACGTCGAGGTCCCACTCCTCGGCCCAGTGCTTGACGAAGTCCATGATTTCGTCGAAGTGCTGGTAGTGGTCGATGAAGACCGCCGGCGGGACTTCGAGGTCGTACTTCTCTGCGACTTCCTTGATGAAGTAGAGCGTAAGCGTCGAGTCCTTCCCACCAGTCCACATGACGGCGGGGTTCTCGTACTGTTCGAGGCCCTGCTTCGTGACTTCGATGGCTTTTTCGATTTTGTCCTCGATACTCGGGTAGTCGTCCGGCGTCTCCCCCTCACCGTCGGTGTAGTCGACGTCGAGGTAGTCTGGGAAGGCTTGCGACATGACTCGTAATTACATATAATTACGCGCCATAAATTCCTTTTGTCCGCGGAGGCCGTTGTCGAGTGCTACCACAAAACAAGGGTCTGGCCGCACACTCAGTTCATCGTCGGGTACGAGACGAGAGACCGAGCGAGGTCAGGAGATGAACTTGTTGTCGCGCCAGTTGACACCGCTGTCACCGGACGAGTTTTGCTGTGGGTTCTCGACGACTTCGACCGAGGCAGCACGCGTCTCGCCCTCGACGATGCGCGTGGCTTGCAGGTCGCCGTCGTCTTCCGTAATCGCGGTTAGCGTCCCCTTCTCGGACAACAGGGCAATCTCCCGAAGAACGAGGAACATGGGGTACTGAAGCGCGGTGTTCTGCAGTACGGTTTCGAGGTCGCCTTTGAAACAGGCGAACTCTACGAGTTCGGACGGAATCTCCTCTTCTTCTTCCCCCCAGGCTGGCGCACCCGCACGGGGTGGCTCCTCCTCGTACACGCGATTCTCGGTCACACTCGCTTTCAGTTGGGCCGTCGGCGTGTACTTGCTGAGGTTGTCGTCGGCGGAGACGGCCTTGATGATGAGAGTGTTGTTGCGGCGCGTGATGTCCACGTCCTCAACCTCCGGTGGGAGGTCGGGGTCGTTCTCGAAGTAATCCATTACCTCTTCGAGTGGCAGTTCCAGCGTCGAATGAAGTCGATATACGCGGCCTGACATTGTTGGCTTCGGTATCGACGATGAGCCACGGTGCGGGCACACGCGGTTTCGATACCTGTGTTGTCTTACGCAGTGAAGGCTTATATTGCCTCCCCTTTCGATTTGATGGCTATCCGTTGGAACAATCCCCCTGCAGTCGGGCGATTAGTTGGCGTTAGTGAGTGTCGCTTCGAGTTCGCCGCGCTCGTCGAGTTCTTCGAGAATGTCGCTCCCGCCAATGAACTCGCCGTCGACGAACGTTTGGGGGATGGTCTCCCAGCCACTCCGGTCGTCGAGTGCCTCACGGAAGTGGGGAAGCGCTGGGAGGACGTCGACTGTCTCGAATTCGTCGACGTACGTCGAGATGAGTTCGAGAGCCTTCGCGGAATAGCCACACTGGGGCATCAGGCGATTCCCCTTCATGAACAGGACGACGTGGTTGTTTTCGATGGCTTCCTCGACGCGGGCGTCGACCTCGTCTGGGTCGAAACTCTCCGGTTGGAACGTCATGGCACCACGTAGCGGCCGCGACGACAAATGGGTTGCGTCGTAGACTGCGTTACGTCACAGAAACCGGTGCATCACAGAAAGCGTCGCGTCACGGGAGGCCCACGTCACAGAAGGCGTTGCGGCACGGGAAGCGTCGCATCGCGGAATACGTCGCGTCGCTGCGGACGTTACTGCTCGCCGACGCGGACGACGTTGATAAGCGAGTGAACGGGGACGCCGTCGATTTCCTCGACGCCCTGTTTGTCGACGATGACGACACAGGCGAGCGGGACGCCACCCTCGGCGCGGATGGCCTCGATGGTCTCTTTCAGCGTCGTACCGCTGGTCACGGTGTCGTCGACGATGAAACACTCGCGACCTTCGACCGGCGCGAAGTTTCGAGAGAAGCCACCGCTGATGTCGTCGATGTCGCCTTCGTCCCACTGGTGCTTGGCGGGGGAGTACGACCCGAGCGAGGTCTCCAGTTCGCGGGAGACGACGGTCGCAAGGGGGACGCCAGCTTTCTCGATACCGACTGTGACCTCGGCAGGGCCGTTGGACTCGGTCAGCAAGTCGGCGAGCGCGCGACCGACGTACGTGAGGCGAGCGCCACCGCTTCCGATGGCGTTCCAGTCGACGTGAATGTCGTGCGGGCCGTCCGGCTCTTCGACGGGTTCGGGTTCGGTCGCGGTACCACTCCGCTCGACCAACCAGCTCGCCGTTTCACGCGAGACGTTGAGTTCGTCTGCAATCTCTCCTTTCGAGAGACCTCGGTCCGCCAGCTCGGCCGCGCTGGCGATGAGGTCGTCGACGTTCTTCATACAGTGCCGAATTCGATGGCCGTTTTTATAGTGGTGTCGTCGTCGTCGAACGCTTCCTCGAACTCCGAAACCGGATAGACGCCAGTGACGAGGTCGTCGAGGAACCACCGCGGAAGCTTCGTGAACGTGACTGTCGCGGCCTCGAAGTGGCGAACGTGGGAGTTGACGCTCCCGACGAGTGCCTTGTTGTGCAGCACCATCTCACGGTGGAACGCCCCGGCGTCGACTTCGAACGACCAGTCGTTCGGGACGCCGAGGAGGGCAGCCACGCCGTTCGGAGCCAGCGCCTGGACCGACTGAATCGGGTGCTTTGGGAAGCCCGTCGCCTCGTAGATGAAGTCCATATGCTCGTGTGTCTCCGGAATCTCGTCGACCGGTGTCTCTCGCGAATCGACGTATGTGCCGCCGAGCTTTTCGATGATGTCGATGGTCGGGTCGGGACGGTCGCGGCGGCCCAGACAGTAGAGCGACTCGTAGGCCTTGTCGTCAGCTTTCAGCATCGCAAGCGTCAGCAGACCGAGACTGCCGTTTCCGAGAACGAGCGCGGACGAGGGGTCCCAGTCGAACGCCGACCGGGTCGCGTAGGCGTGTTCGAGCGCCTTTTCGGTGATAGAGAGAGGTTCGATGAGAAAGCCGAGTTCTGCTTGCGAACGGGGGATACGAATCAGGTACTTCGCGGGACTGGTGAAGTATTCGGACATGTAGCCGTGCGCGCCGACGATGCCGCGTTCGACGTACGCGCCGTCGGGAGCCATGTCGGGTTGGTCCTTCTCGAAGTACTCGTTCGTTCCCGATTCGGGCGGGCGGCGGACCGTGGGCACGACGATGTCGCCTTCTTCTAACTCGGAGTCGTTGGGGTCGACCACGACACCGACTGCTTCGTGACCGATGACGAGGTGGTCTTCCCCCTCAGGAAATCCCCCATGTCCCCCAGCGATGACCTCGTGGTCAGTTCCGTCCACTCCGACACGGAGTGTCCGAACGAGTGCCTCCCCTGCCTCGGGTTCCGGTCTCGGTTTCTCGATGACGACCGGTTTTTCTTTCCCGCGCTTGACGGCGATAGCTTTCATACTCGGACAAACGCACCACCCCACCAAAAGACTTATTCTATGCTGAGTAAATAATTGATAGTACGGTGGACGCCCCGCGTCGTCCTACCAGCCCATGACGCGCCGCCTCGTGCGGACCAACTGTCCAGCCCAACCGTGTCGGCGTTCACCGAATCCCGTGCCAGTACCGCTACCGGCTGACGACCGTGCCCAGTTGGCCGGCATCCGCGGTACGTTTCTGAAGAACTAGATACTCCGCGAGAGCAGTCGCTCGCACCGCAGCATCGTAAAAAGAGGTGCCCAGTTAGTTGTCGATGTCGTCGACGAGTTCGTCGGCGAGTCCGACGTAGGTCGCAGGCGTGAGCGCCAGCAGTTCCTCGCGCGTCTCCTCGCTCACGTCGAGGTCGGCAAACAGGTCGTGGAAGTCGTCGAGGGTCACTTCGCGGCCACGAGTGAGTTCCTTCACCCGCTCGTAGGCCTGCGTGTCGCCCTCGCGTCGGAGAATCGTCTGGACCGCTTCGCCGATGATAGCGGGCGTGTCGTCGAGTTCCTCGCGCATGACGTGTTCGTTCGGGACGACCTTGCCGAGTCCGGCCAGCGTCTTCTTGTAGCCGATAAGCGAGTGGGCGAACGCGGCTCCGATGTTTCGTTTGACGGTCGAATCCGAGAGGTCGCGCTGGAGGCGCGAGGTGGTCACGTAGTCCGCGAGGAACGTGAGGTCCGAGTTCGCCTTCGAGAGGTTGCCCTCGGAGTTCTCGAAGTCGATTGGGTTGACCTTGTGCGGCATGGTCGACGAGCCGGTTTCGCCCTCGACGGCCTCCTGTCCAAGATAGCGGTCCGAGACGTAGAGCCACGCGTCGCGGTCGAGGTCGAGAATAACGTTGTTGACGCCGCGGAAGGCGTCGAACAGGGATGCGAGGTCGTCACAGGGGTTGACCTGTGTCGCCAGCGCGGTGTGTTCGAAGCCGAGCGACGAGACGAACTCGCGGGAGAATGCGCGCCAATCGACCTCGGGGTAGGCGGCGACGTGGGCCGCGTAGGTCCCCGATGCACCGGCGAGCTTGCCCGAAATCGCGTCGTTTGCGGCTTCGATGCGGGCGAGTGCGCGACCAACGCGAGCGGCGTAGACGGCCATCTCCTTGCCGAACGTCGTTGGCGTGGCGGGTTGGCCGTGGGTTCGTGCGAGCATCGGCACGTCGCGGTACTCCTGTGCGAGCGCGACGAGTTCGTCGCGGACTTCGCGGAGTTCGGGCACGAGGACTTCTTCGACGGCTCCCTTGACCATCAAGCGGTGTGAGAGGTTGTTCACGTCCTCGGAGGTCAGCCCGAAGTGAATCCACGGGTGGACCGACTCCGGCGTCTCGGTGCGGATGAAGTACTCGACGGCCTTCACGTCGTGGTTCGTCGCCGAGAACCCTTCTGCGCCCTCGACTTCGAGGCGCTTGACGAGGTCGGCGTCGTCGGCGTCGAACTCCTCGTAGAGCGCTCTGAGGTCCGCGCGCTCGGCGTCCGAAAACGAAAGCGGCGTCTCGTCGAGGTCGGCCAGCGCGAGGAGATATTCGACTTCAACGTGCACGCGAGCACGCATGAGCGCGGCCTCGCTCACGTGCGGTGCCAGCGGTGCTGTTCGGGAGGCGTAGCGCCCGTCGAGCGGCGACACCGCATACAGCGGGTCGTTCCGGTCGGCGTCGGTCATGGCTGACCTGACTCGGTGCGGAGGGTTAAACGGTGGTGGTTCGGCTCCACGCCGGAACACGAATTTAGGCATAGGTGTGAATATTTGTCGCCCATTTTGTCCGAAGTCTCCGAGTACATATACACAAACGAGGATATATTTGCCCGCTCGGACCGCAACCACTTTGAGGACTGCGACACGCCTCTTTCACATGCTCACCATCGCCGGACTCGCCAGCAACCGTGGACGAAACCTCCGCAACATCGCCGACCGCGCTCCGGGCGGGGCCGACCTCGGCGTCGTCGTCTCGAACCGCGCCGAGGCACCCATCCTCGATTGGGCTGCCGAGCACGGTATCCCGACAGAAGTCGTCGAGCGCGGCGACGACGAGTCCCGCGAATCACACGAACAGCGCATCCTCGACGCGCTCGCAGACTACGACTTCGACATCGTCTGTCTGGACGGCTACATGCGCGTTCTCACCGCGACGTTCCTCGAAGAGGCTCCGACGACACTCAACGTCCACCCCTCGCTTCTCCCCGCGTTCCCCGGGATGAACGCCCACGAGCAGGTTCTCGACGCGGGCGTCAAGACGACCGGCTGTACGGTCCACGTCGTCAACGAGGAAGTCGACGGCGGCCCAATCGTCACACAGGAGGCCGTCCCCGTCTACGGCGACGACGACGAAGACGACCTGAAGCACCGTGTCCTCTACGAGGCCGAGTTCAAGGCCTACCCGCGCGCAGTCCGCTGGTTCGCCGAGGGCCGCGTAACGGTCGAAGACGATTCGGTCACCGTCGAGGGCGACGTTGACGCCGGACTTCCCGAGCGCCGCGTTACCTCCGAAGACCGCTACGACACGCTCCGGTACGGTGAGAACCCGCATCAGGACGCCGCTGTCTACGTGGACGAGACGTGCGACGAGGCCTCTGTCGTCGGCGCACCCCAGCTCAACGAGGGCGCGAAGGGCCTGTCGTACAACAACTACAACGACGCCGACGGCGCGCTCAACCTCATCAAGGAGTTCGACGAGCCTGCCGCGGCGGTCATCAAGCACACCAACCCCGCCGGCTGTGCCACGGCCGACACCCTCGCGGAAGCCTACGCCGACGCGCTCGCCACGGACCCGATGAGCGCCTTCGGCGGCATCGTCGCCCTCAACCGCGAGTGCGACGCCGAGACGGCCGAACTCATCATCGACTCGTTCAAGGAAGTCGTCGTCGCGCCGGGCTACACCGACGACGCGCTCGACGTACTCACCGAGAAGAAGAACCTTCGCGTCCTCGATGTGGGCGAACTCGGCGAGCGCACCGAGACCTACACCGAAAAGGCGCTCGTCGGCGGGCGACTCGTTCAGGAGCGCGACATGTGGACGCCGACGCTCGAAGACCTCGAAATCGCCACCGAGAAAGAGCCGACTGACGAGCAGTTAGAGACGATGCTGTTCGCGTGGAAGGTCCTGAAGCACGTGAAGTCAAACGGTATTCTCTTCGCCAAGGGAACGGAGACGGTCGGCGTCGGTATGGGGCAGGTCTCCCGTGTCGACGCTGTCGAACTCGCGTCGATGAAGGCCGAGGAACACGCCGAGGGCAAGGACGCGCAGGGAGCAATCATGGCCTCCGACGCGTTCTTCCCGTTCCCGGACGGCGTCGAGAAGGCGGCCGATGCGGGTATCGAGGCGGTCATCCAGCCCGGTGGGTCGGTAAACGACGACGACGTTATCGAAGCCTGCAACGAGCGCGGGATTGCGATGGTGTTCACCGGACAGAGGTGCTTTAGGCACGACTGAGCGGAGCGAAAGAGGGCCTAAAGCTCGGTGCACGAGCAACGCGAGTGCACCGGTGTTTCAGGCACGATTAGTGTCTGAAACTCGTAGCCGGGTGTAACCCGGATACGGTGTTTTCGTCACGACACCACCACTGACCAACCTCGTTTTCGATACTTGACTCACCGACCACCAACGAGCGCCGCGGAAATCGAACTATAGTACTGGCGATACTGGGAACCTCTGACCCTATCAACGCGTATTCGGACCGTTGTCGCACAGAATGTCAAATTCAAATGCAATTCGAGAGATTGATAATGAGGCCGACAGACACTGTCCTATGGTGTCATTCGACTGGGGGAACGTGACCCACATTACGAAGGTCGATCCAGCGAAGGAATTTCCCGACGATGCGAGCGTGCTCGGTCACACCGACGCCGTCATCGTCGGTGGGTCGGACGGGGTGACCGAGGAGAACTGCCTCGACGCAATCGAACGGGTTCGGTCGGAGTTCCCGAACCTGCCGCTGTTTCAAGAGCCGAATAGTTCGGACCACGTCTCCAAGGAGACTATCGAGGCCGTGGACTACCTCCTCGTTCCGGCAGTCTACAACGGCGACAAGGGGAACTTCGTGGGCAAGCACGTCGACTTTTTCACCGAAATCGGAGCCAAGCCAGATGAGATGATTGGGTCGGGCGTTCCACTCGTCGGCGGACTCGTCGCGTCGAAAGGGCGCGAGGTCGTCGCGGAACTCGCAGAGAAGGTTGTCGGAGAGGGATACGTCATCCAGAATCTCGATTCGAAAGCGGCCGCGGAGACGAACGTCGAGACGACCTTCACGCCGGAAGAGGTCGCGGGCGCTGCACTGGCGACCGAGTCGTTCTATCAATTCCCGATGTTCTACATCGAGTACTCCGGGACCTACGGCGGCCCCGAGGACGTTGCGGCCGCGGCGCAGTATCTCGACGATACGGCGCTGGTCTACGGCGGCGGAATCAAGCGTCGCCAGCAGACCGACGAGATTCTCGACGCCGGTGCCGACGCCGTCATCGTGGGCGACTGCTTCCACGAAGACACAGAGCGGTACCGACAGACGATACCCGCGTGATAGTCGGCGGCCGGTGCCTACCGGTCGACGAAACGCCCTCCCCGTCCGTGAAAATCAACGCGACACTTCAAGTGGCGGCGAGTAGAATTCCGGGGTATGTACGAGGATATCTTGGTTCCGACCGATGGGAGTCCGGGAACGATGAAGGCAGTCGACCACGCGCTCGAACTCGCCGGGCCGGAGTCGACGGTTCACGTCCTCTCGGTCGTCGACCAGCGAGTCTACCTCGCCGCGGGCGGCGACCAGCAGGACGCGGTCATCCAGTCGCTTCGAGACGACGCTATCGAAGCGGTCGAAACGTGCGCCGAAGCCTGCGAAGGCGAGTGCGAGACGAAGACCGGCGTTCGTGAGGGTGTTCCGCACCGCGTTATCCTCGAATACGCAGACGAACACGACATCGACGTGGTCGTGATGGGAACTCACGGACGGACCGGCCGCGACAAACTCACTGCACTTGGAAGCGTCACCGAGCGCGTCGTCGAGAACGCCCACCGGCCGGTCCTCGTCGTCCACATCGACGAGTGACTGCGCCCGGTGTGGAGCGTTAGGCCTAAGCCCGCCCTACGGGATTTTCGCGTATGGAGTACCACGAGGCGGTGAACTTCCTTTTCGACCTCCGGCGCTTCCAAATCAAGCCGGGGACCGAGTCGATACAGCGGCTACTTTCTCACCTCGGCGACCCCCACGAGGACGTTTCGTTCGTGCAGATTGCGGGGTCGAACGGAAAGGGAAGCACCGCCCGGATGCTCGAATCGACGCTCCGCGAGAGCGGTCGCAGCGTCGGTCTGTACACCTCGCCGCACTTCGACGACGTGCGCGAACGCATTCGCGTCGACGGTCGAAAGATATCGAAATCGGCGCTCTCGGACTTTGTCGAGGAGGCGAAACCGTATCTCGTCGAGCAAGCCGCCGACGGAACGCCCCTCACGTTCTTCGAGACGATGACCGCGCTCGGAATCTGGTACTTCGCCCGCACCGACGTGGACGTGGCCGTCCTCGAAGTCGGGATGGGCGGCGAACTCGACGCGACGAGCGTCGTCGACCCCATTGCGAGTACGGTCACGAACGTCTCGCTCGAACACACCGCCATCCTCGGCGACACCGTCGAGGAGATTGCGAAGACGAAGGCCGCGGTCGCTCCGGCTGACGCACCGCTCGTAACCGGCGCGACGGGCGATGCACTGGACGTTATCCGCGATGAAGTCGGCGACGTGGTGACGGTTCATCCCTCGGATGCAGACGACGAAAGCGACGTTCGCGTCGAGTACGGCGGCCGCGTCAACCACCAAGAAGCGGCCGTCGAAATCGAGACCGACGACGACAGTCTGGACGTTCGAGTCCCACTGTTAGGCTCGTACCAAGCCCAAAACGCCGGTATCGCCGTGACCGTCGCTCGGCAGGTCGCCCCCGACATCACCGCCGAGGCGATTCGCCGCGGCCTCCGAAACGCCCACTGGCCCGGTCGATTCGAAGTCATGGGAACCGACCCGTTCGTCGTCCTCGACGGTGCACACAACCCGGCCGCATGCAGGGAACTCGCGACCGTCCTCGACGAATTCGACTACGGCGACCTGCACCTCGTCTACGGTGCGATGCACGACAAGGACCACCGCGGGATGATTTCCGAACTCCCAGATATCGCCTCGGTCGTCACCTGCGAAGCCGATATCTCCCGGGCCGAAGACGCCGACATCCTCGCGTCGGTCTTCGAATCCGCCGGGGTCGAATCGGTCTCGACTCGCGGTGCCGTGGCGTCTGCGCTCGACGCAGCACGCACCCGCGCCGACGAAGACGACCTCGTGCTCGTGGTCGGGTCGCTGTACTGCGTCGCAGAGGCCCGGACGACGTGGACGCGAGCGATAATTCCGAAGCGACATCGAACCCTCGACGACTCCGGCGAGACGCTCGAACGTGCCAACGTCACCTCGGGTGGCATCAAACACATGCGCGGCAAAGGTGTCCATCGCGTCGTCCACACTCGCGTTCAGCGCCGACAGGCGCAGTACCTCAAGGAGGGCTTCCTCGCCGAGGGCGGCGAGTGCGCCACCTCCGGCCACGACTCGGGCGGCGAACTCATCGACATCGTCCTGATGGGGACGATGAGTCAGTTCCTCCGCGTGACCGAGAAACTGCACGACCAGCAGTACGCACTCCCCCAACTGGCCGAGGAGATTCGGACGCAACTCGGCATTCGCGTCTCGTCGGACGACCACGGCTACCCGTGGGAAGACGGCACCTCTGTCATGGGCATCCTGAACGTCACGCCGGACAGCTTCCACGACGGCGGCGACTTCTACGACATCGACGACGCCGTCGAACAGGCACAGGCGATGGTGGACGCGGGCGTCGATATCATCGACGTTGGCGGCGAGAGCACCCGCCCCGGTGCCGACGAGGTTCCGGTGGACGAGGAAATTCGCCGTGTGACGCCTGTCGTCGAAGCTATCTCGGACCTCGACGCGCTCGTCTCCGTGGACACCCGGAAGGCCGCTGTCGCCGAGGCGGCCCTCGACGCCGGTGCCGACATCCTCAACGACGTGACCGGCCTCGAAGACCCCGAGATGCGGTTCCTCGCCGCCGAACGCGACGTGCCGGTTATCGTCATGCACAGCATCGACGCGCCGGTGATTCCCGACAAAGACGTGGACTACGACGACGTGGTCGAAGACGTCATCGACGAACTCACAGAGCGCATTCTCCTCGCCGAAAAAGCGGGCATTCCGCGCCGCAACATCATCGTCGATCCCGGCCTCGGCTTCGGGAAGTCGGCGGCGGAGAGCTTCGAACTCCTCGGCCGAATCGACGAGTTCCGCGCTCTCGGCTGCCCGATTCTCGTCGGCCACTCCCACAAGTCGATGTTCACGCTCGTCGGCGAGGAGACCGGCGACAACCTCGCGGCGACCATCGCCGGGACGGCCATCGCCGCGGACCGCGGGGCCGACATCGTCCGCGTCCACGACGTGCCGGAGAACGTCGCGGCCGTGAACGTCGCGCTCGCGTCGCGGGACGTGAGTCGGTTCGAAGCCGACGAATAGCCATTCTTTTTGACACGTCGTCAGAGTATCACGGGTATGGGCCTCCCCACGCAGTTTCCCGCAGTTCTCGGAATTGCCGTTCCGTTCGTGCTGGTCCTCGTTCTCGTCGGCGGTCTCGCAGTGAAGTCGGTTCTCATGGATGTCGCGACCAGATGACGACCTCGAACAGCGCGTCGAGGAGTTAGAAGCGCGGGTCGAGGAGTTGTCGGACGAGGAGTGACCGCCCCCAACGAGACACGCATTTTTGCACCACGGGACCCTACTCACTCCCGTGTGCACACTCATCCTCGCGTGGCAGGTGTTCGAAGGGACTCCAGTCGTCGTCGCCGCCAACCGCGACGAACTCCTCGACAGGCCCGCCGAACCCCCACAGCACTGGTCTGACGGTGAGGGACCCGCGATAGTCGCCCCCCGAGACGCCGAAGCGGGCGGCACGTGGGTCGGCTACAACGACGAAGGCGTCTTCGTTGGCATCACTAATCGCTGGGTGGATGTCGAGGACGGCGGTGAGCGCTCTCGCGGTCATCTCGTCCGCGACGTGCTGCGCCACGAGTCGGCCGAAGACGCTGCCCGATTCGTCGAGCACGCCATCGACGACCACACCTACGACGGATTCAATCTCGTCGTCGCCGACGAGAACGCCGCGTTCCTCTTCGAGTGGGACGGCAGCGTGTCGGTTCGGAACCTCGACCCCGGCGTCCACGTCGTCGTCAACGTCGGCACCCCAGACTCGTGGTTTATCCCCGAAGAGCGCCCCGAGGTGGGCGAACAGCAGGCCGACAACGCTCGGCGCGTCTGGGAGACGCTGCAACCGGACCCGAGCGAGGAGATGACGGCGTGGCGCGAGCGAGCGCGGTCGGTCCTCGGCGACCACGACTACGGCGTCTGTGTCCACGACCCCGAAGAGCGATTCGGCACGCGTTCGTCGTCGGTCATCACGCTCGGCGACGGCGAGCGGTCGTACGAATTCGCCGACGGGCCGCCGTGTGAGACCGCCTTCGAACCGGTCGAACGTCACCGTTAAACCACTCGCCCCACGTGTAGATTGTATGAGCGTGAGCGAAGCCGAAGCCGACCTCTCTTCTGACGAGCGCGCGGGACTGGAACTCATCCGCGAGTCTGGCGGCATCCACCAGAGCGACTTCTGGAAAGAACTCGACATCTCCTCCCGCAAAGGGAGTCGCATCGCCGAAGTCCTGGAGTCGCTCGACCTCATCAAGCGAACCTCGACCGTCTACAACGGGCACAACACCTACTATCTCGAACCCGCCGCCCGCGACCTCGACTTCTCGATGCTGATGGCCGGAGACATGCTCTCGCCCTTTATCGGCGAAGAGGAAATCAACGCCAATAGCAACGCCTTCTCGCAGTGGTTGATGAACCTCGCCTACGAAGAGTACTGAAACGCTCCGTCCGAGCGCACGACACACTGTCTACTGCGATTTTCTACGTGACGCGACTTCCCGCTGAGTGACGAGTCTGTGTCGGCCTGCAACGCTCAATCGAGGCCGACGGTGAAACAACTCCGTCGAGATGCGTCGTAACTGGTCGAGTAGTACAGAAGAAAGAACGAACCGCGGGATGCGGTCTATTCTTCGGCCGGTTCGTCGTCGTCGTCGCCGTCGTCGTCTTCCTCGGTCGCCAGCAGGTCGTTGGCGACGAGGTGTTCCTCGATGTCGTCGTTCGAGAGTTCGACGAAGCGCTCGGAGTCGGCCGAGACGGTTGCGACGTCGATGCCGTCGGGGCGGATGCCACCTTCGCTGGCGGAGGCGACGGCCTCCAGAGCCAGTGCGACACCCTCGTCGAGGGTTAGCTCGTCGGAGTAGTTCTCTTCGAGGTACTCCTGGAGGTCACCGCGGTCGGCACCGATGGAGACGGCCTTCCACTCGTAGGGCGTCCCCGAGGGATCCGTCTCGTAGAGACGCGGCGTGCCGTTTTCGACGCCGCCGATGAGGAGGGCGACACCGAACGGACGGGCCCCACCGACCTGCGTGTACTGCTGGATGTGGTCGGTGACTTCCTTCGTCAGCGTCTCGATACCGATTGGCTCGCCGTAGCGCAGGCGGTTGACCTGCGACTGGCGGCGAGCGAAGTCGATAAGCTGGCGGGCGTCGGCGACGTGGCCGGCGCTCGCGATACCGATGTGGTCGTCTGCTTTGTGAATCTTTTCGACACTCGTCGGCTCCATCAGCGGCGAGCGAGAACGCTTGTCAGCCGCGAGGACGACACCCTCGGGCGTTCGCACGCCGATACTCGCGGTGCCGCGCTTTACGGCCTCGCGAGCGTACTCGACCTGATAGAGTCGACCGTCCGGCGAGAAGATAGTAATCCCGCGGTCGTACGCCTGTTGTTGCGCTTGTCCCTGCATGGAATATCACTCGAGATCGAGTTGCGTCGCGCCCGTGAACCCGTCCGGGCCGCTCACGTCCAAGAGTGAGTCACGGACAGTTGCGGTCCGGGATTCGTTCTCGAACACGACGTCTCTCTGCTCAGAAAATCCGGCCCGGCCGTGTAAATACCTTTCCGAACAGGCACGCACCGTACCGGAGACGCCTCGCACTCTGACGCCGACTGGGTCGCCACCGATGTCGTCGATGCAGGCGAGCGCGGCCCTCGCCTCGTCGACGTGGCCGCGACGGGCGCGAACGATAGTCTCGGCGACGCAGTCGTCGGAGTCGAATCCGAGAACTGTCAGGTCGGCGTCGGCGCTTCCGGCGTCGCCGAAGAGGTTCTGTGCGGCGTACCACAGCTCTCGCTGGAACGTACCGCGATTGAGGCTCGCGTCCGGCCACGTCTCGACTTCGACCGCGAGATACCGCCAGCGCGGTCGCAGATGTTTGGGCAGGTGTTTCATTGGGTGTGTTCAGGTGCTCGTGTCGCTACTCGTCCACAGGCGGGACGCGTTCAGCGACGAGGACGCCGACCTGCTCGTGGACAGCTTCGACGGCCGTGAGGACGAATCCGGCGTCGGTGAGCGCGTCAGCGAGATAGCCCACCGTCGAGGGGTCGTCGACCTCGGGCGAGTAGAACGGTTCGTCGGGGTTGGGTTCGCCGAAGAACATCACGTCACCGAGGACGAACCGCTCGGGTTCGAGGTCGGCGATGACCTCGATGGCCTCGCGCTTTTCCTCGTCCGAGAGGTGGTGCATGGCGAAGTTCGAGACGACGATGTCGATATCCTCGGCGTCGTCCACGTTCGGGTCGCGGAACCGACCTTCGCCGAACTCGACGTTCTCGATGCCGACTTCGGCTGCTTTCGTCCGCGCTTGTTCGAGCATTCCCTCGCTGATATCGCGGCCGACGACACGCTTCGCATCGGGTGCGAGTGCGAGCGCAATAGCGCCTGTCCCGGTCCCGAGGTCGAGCACGGTGTCGTCCTCGGAGGGGTCGGCGTAGTGGACGACGAGCGAGACGCACGCGCGGTACTCCTCGCTGTCTTGGGAGTCGTCGTAGTCGGAGGCGATGTCCGAAAAGCGGTCGGCGTGTTCCTCAAGTGTCTTCTTCATATCGGCCACGTTCGACACCCGGGGCTATGAACGACTCGGACATCAGTTCGCGATTGCGCTCGGCGAGTCGGCCCCACTCGCGCAGTCCGTCGAGAATCTGCTCGCGGTCGAAGCCGATGACCTCCCCCAGCCCAGCCAACTCGCGGGGCGCGCGAAGTTGGAGGTGCGAACCCGGCCGCGCAGAGACCACGTACGGTGCGTCGTAGTACTCCACGAGTTCCCGAAGCTTTCGGAGTTTTGAGAGCGCACGAACCCGCGTGCCGCCGTCAGACCGCAACACCGGGGCGAGGTCGAACTCGACGCGAACGCCGTTGTCGCGGGCAGCTTTCGCGAGAACGTGATTGAAGTTCCCGTCGTCGGCCATCGGTTGTGTGAGCACGTCGACGCGCGGTTGCTCGACGGCGAACCGATTCAGCCCGTTCGTGCCGCCGCGAATGAGGACCAGTTCCCGCTGTGGTCGGTAGTTTCCGACCGCGCCGCTGGCGTGCTCGGGGTCGGGAGCGACGATTTCGACGCCCTCGACGATGTCTACGTCGAGTTCGTCTCGAAGGCGGTCGTAGTCTGGCGTTGCGTCCACACCCCGGACGACGATGCCATCGTAGTCGTAGCGACGGGCAGCGCTCGCGACGCGACTGGCCGTGCTCTCGCCGTCCGGGTGGGCGTAGACCGCCTCGTACATACGCGACCGAACGGGGTGGTAGAAAAAGGGCGTTGCGTTCCTGTCGCCGGGACGAGTCGGGCGCACAGCACACCCGGGACGCTTGTTGTGCGGCCGCAGCAGTTCAGTCGCGCGTCACTCGGATGATGACTCCCAGCGCGAGTATGGACCCAGCAGCCGCGAGGACTCCGAACCCGGGGATTTCGAAGCCAGATGACGAGGGCGGCGTCGTAGTCGTCGTCTCGGTCGTGGGCTCCGTCGTGGGCTCCGTCGTGGGCCGCTCCGTCGAAGTCGTCGGTGGCGATAGCGTCGACCCGTCGGGCATGTTGTTGGTGACGAGTACTCCTTCTATCGAGTGAATCTCTGATTCGTTGTGCCTTATTGACACTTCTACTGGGCCGCCGCGAAGTGGTGCCAACTCGTCGAGGTCGAACGACACGACGAAGGTTCCGTTTTCACCGACGCGGATAGCCTTCGAGACGAGAAACGGGTGTGTGTCGCCGATGGACTTGACACGAACGCCGACGATGGTTCCTTCTTCAAACGGTGTCGTCCCGTGTATCTGCTGGTCAGTCGCCGCATCGAGGACGAGTTCGTCACCGGAGTATTCGATGACGCTCCCGTTCGCTGCCGTCGCGACACCGGCAGTCACGAGAAAGAGGAGGACAAAGACGACAGTAAACTGTCGTAGCGGGTGCATCGAGCAAATTATTTCCGCCAACAAACAAGTACGTTTTGATTCCCCGACACTTAGTGGACGAGTGAGGCGACCGCTTCGGTGAGTGCGGCCGCCGCGCTCCGAACGTCGGCGGTCTGCACGTACTCGCGTTCTGCGTGTGCGACCGCCCCGTCTTCGTCTGCGAGAACACCGGGGCCGAAGACGACGACCGGCGCTGGTGAGAAGTAGGAGGCTTCGGTCGCCGCGGTAAACGGTCGGACCGCCCCATTTCCACCAGCATTCTGCGATGCGTCGGCGACCGTCGTCACGAGTTCGTGGTCGGGGTCGGTGGCGAACGCTTCGAGGAACGGGGTCGGACGTTCAGTAAGTGCGAACTCGACTTCGACATCGTCAGGAACGGCCGCTTCGAGCGCGGCTTGGAGCGTCGAGCGAAAGTCGTCTGCTGTCTCGGGCGGGACGCTCCGACGGTCGACCACCAGTTGACACTCGGCCGGGACTTGATTGGAGTTGGCTCCGCCGTCGACCAGCGTCGGCGTCAACGTCGGCGCACCGAGGTCCGGGTGAGCGTCCCTGTCGTCGTCGAACGACCGAATCACGTCGAGGACGGGCGCGAGTGCGTCGATTGCGTTGACGCCGGAATCCGGCTCTGCCGCGTGGGCCGCGACGCCGCGGAGCGTGATTGTCCCCTCGAAGCGACCCTTGGCCGCCGTACACACGTCGAGGTTCGTGGGTTCGCCGACGATGTACAGGTCGCCGTCGAGGTCGAGGGCGTCAGCGCCGGTCGAAAGCACCTCCTCGTCGGGTGTCACTGCGAGGGTAACCCGAGCTTCTGGGACTGGGTCGGCAGCGAAAAACGCCGCGAGCAAGGCTGCAAGCGGTCCCTTCGCGTCGCAGGACCCGCGGCCGTGGATGACGCCGTCCTCGCGTTCGTAGGGCACGTGCGGTGAGACGGTGTCGATGTGCGTGTTGAGAACGAGATGTCGCTCCGGGTCGGCCGCGCCCTTCGACGCGAGCGTGTTGCCCGCATCGTCGACAGTGGCTTCGACGCCGTTGGCTTCGAGCGTCTCGACGAGGAACGCCCGCATCTCGCTTACGTCGTCGTTCGACGCGATGGGAACGGCCTGTTCGAGGAACGCGACGGGGTCGAACCCCTCGCCGCTCATCGCTGACGGAAGACGACGTCCGCCTCGCCGTCACCCTCGTGGACGGCTGGACCGCCCAGAAGTGCGGTCCCTTCGTCGGGGACCGTTACGGACAGTTCGCCACCCGGCGGCGACACCGACACCGGGTCGTCGCCCTCGACGAGTCCGAGGCGCTTGGCGACGGCGACGACCGCGACAGCACCGGTTCCGCAGGACTGGGTTTCACCTTCGACACCGCGTTCGAAGGTTCGTTGTCGGAAGCCACCGTTACCGTCTGGAGATGCGATGGTGACGTTCGCTCCCTCGGGGAACAGCGGTGCGTGCCGAATCGACGGAGCGACCGATTCGAGGTCGACACCGTCCACGTCGTCGACGATTGCGACCGCGTGCGGAACGCCGGTGTTGACGGCCGTGACCGTCAGGTCGCCGACCTCGGCCTCGACGAGTTCTTCGCCGCTGTCGAGTGGGACATCTCGCGGGGCGAACGACGGCACACCCATCTCGACGGAGACGTAGTCGTCTTCGACCGTCGCGCGCCGAGTTCCGGCGGGCGTGTCTATCATGACCTCGGTCGTCTCGGCGCGCTCGGCAGCCCACGCGGCGGCGACGCGAGCGCCGTTGCCGCACATCGCGGCGACAGAGCCGTCTGGCTGGACGAGGGTCATCACGACCCGCGGCGGGTCGTAGCGGTCTTCGAGGGCGAGAAACAGGACGCCGTCAGCGCCGCGGCGGTCACTCTCGGTGAGCGAGATGCCTGCGTCTCGGTCACAGTGCGTTCGTGCGAATTCTGGTCGGTCTGGGACCGGGTCTTCGGCGTCGACGACGACGAAGTCGTTTCCGGTGCCGTGGAACTTTTCGAATGGGACGGTGTTGAGTGCGCTCATAGTTGTGTGTGCTTGGTCAGTTTGGGATGGTTTCTGAAGCGGTTCGTTCGAGGAGGGTCACGTCGTCGAGGGTTTCGCGACGGCGGGCGACGCGGGTGTCACTGCCGTCGAGGACGACTTCTGCGGGTCGCGGGCGGGAGTTGTAGGTACTCGCCATCTCGTAGCCGTACGCCCCCGCATTTCCGATTGCGAAGACGTCGCCGCGCTCGGACCGGGCGAGCCGGCGGCCGTCTGCGAACACGTCGCTCGTCTCGCAGACGGGGCCAGCGACGATGGTCGGAACCGCCTCGGCANACGACTTCTGCGGGTCGCGGGCGGGAGTTGTAGGTACTCGCCATCTCGTAGCCGTACGCCCCCGCATTTCCGATTGCGAAGACGTCGCCGCGCTCGGACCGGGCGAGCCGGCGGCCGTCTGCGAACACGTCGCTCGTCTCGCAGACGGGGCCAGCGACGATGGTCGGAACCGCCTCGGCGTCGGGCCGAGAAAGGTTCGAAATCGCGTGGTACGCGTCGTACATCGCCGGTCGGAGCAAAGTCGTCATACCAGCGTCGATGCCGACGACGGTCGTCTCGGGCGTCTCCTTCACGGTGTTGACCCGCGAGAGAAGCACGCCAGCGTCGGCGACGACGTACCGGCCGGGTTCGATGGCCAGTTGGGCGTCGGTCTCGCCGAGCGCCTCGCGGGTCGCGTCGGCGACGGCGTCGAGGTCGAGCGGCGGTTCGTCGTCGCGGTAGGGAACGCCGAAGCCGCCGCCCACGTCCACGAATTCGAGGTCGCCGACTTCGCGGGCGAGGTCGCCCATGCGACGGACGAGTTCGCGGTGCGCCGAGAGGTCGTCGCCCGAGATACCGCTACCCGCGTGGGCGTGGACGCCGACGAGGTCGAACTCGTCGCGTACGTCGGCGGCGATGTCCGGCACGCGGCCGATTGGGATGCCGAACTTCGCGTGGCCGCCAGTCGTGACCTTCTCGTGGTGGCCCGCGCCGACGCCGGGGTTCGCGCGAAGGCAGAGACGCCCGTCGAAGCCGCGTTCTCGGAGACGGTCGATAGTGTCTGCCGCGCCGACCGTGACAGTCATCTCTGGGTGTTCTTCCCAGCGCGAGACAACGTGGTCGAGGTCGGCCGCTGGCGGGTTGACCGCGGTGTACCGGATGCGGTCGCCGGGGAATCCGGCGTCGAGGGCGCGTTCGACCTCACCCGCAGCGGCGCATTCGGCGTCGATGCCGGATTCATGGACGGCTTCGAGGACGGCGCGGCCGGTGTGCGCCTTGACGGCGTAGCTGACGTGGGCGTCAGGGAACGCCGATTGGAGACGGAAACAGTTCTCGCGGACGCGCTGGAGGTCGGTCACGTACAGCGGCGAGCCGAACTCGTCGGCGAGCGACAGGAGGTGCTCGCGGTCCCAGTCGGCCAGTCGCCGAACGGCCGGCCCTCCGTCGCTCATTCGCGGAGTGCCTCCTCCCGACGGGTGGCGTCGAGGGTGTCATCTTCGATGTCGAGAGCGACGACAGCCGGCTTGTACGCGCCGCCGGCGAACAGGTCGTGGTCGCCGAGCGAGGACTCCACGAAGCGGGTGAACGCCCGACGGTTCGCGGGCAGGTGGCCGTAGTAAATCTCCTCGTCGACGAGGTCGTAGACGGGAATACGCGGCGTGAGAAGCGTGTTCTCGCCGACGATAGAGTTCTCGCCGACGACGAAGCCCGAGGTGACGCGACAGCCAGCGCCGAGTGCGGCCCCGTCTTCGACGACGACAGGGGCATCTTCGACGGGTTCGAGGACGCCGCCGATGAGCGTGTTCGCGCCAAGCTTGACGTCCGCGCCGATTTGGGCGCAGGAACCGACGGTGTCACAGGAGTCGACGAGCGTGCCGTCGCCGACGTATGCCCCGATGTTGACGAACGAGGGGCTCATCATGATGCAGTCGGAGCCGAGGTGTGCCCCGCGGCGGATGACAGTCCCGTCGGGCGTGTTGCGGGTGCCGCGCTCGCCCAGGTCGTCGGTGTCGCGGAGGGGAAGCACGTCGTGGTAGCGAACGTCGCCGTACTCGCGCGCCAGGGTCTCGCGCAGGCCGAAGTTGAGGAGAATCCCGCGCTTGACCCACTCGTTGGCCTCCCACGAGGTCACGTCGGAGCCGGTCTTCTCGGCCGCGCGAACCTCGCCCGCTTCGAGGGCGTCGAGAAACGCGTCTAACTGGTCGAGTTCGTCGACGGTCGCCGACTCGGCGTCGAGGTCGCCGTCGTCGTATCGCTGCCACAGTTCTCGTACGTCGGATTCCAGACTCATTCGAGTACCTCGGTGAAGTCGTACCACCCGGCGTCACGGCCCGAGAGCCACGCCGCGGCGTCCAGCGCGCCAGCGGCGAAGACACCTCGCGACCCCGCGCGGTGCGTTAGTGATAGTGACTCGTGATTTCCAGCCAGTAATACCTCGTGCTCACCGGCAATATCCCCCGCCCGGCGAGCGTGGACGCCGACGTCCCCCTCGCTTCGGGGTGCCTCGCCCTCGCGTCCGTGAACGCGCTCGGCCGCACCGCGAACGTCGTCGATGTCTTCGAGGATGGTGAGTGCGGTCCCGCTTGGGGCGTCGCGCTTGGCGTTGTGGTGCGTCTCGGTCAGTTCGATGTCGTAGCCATCCAGTGCGGGGACGGCCTCGCGGACGGCCCGGCGAAGTGCCGCGATACCGCGCGAGAAGTTCGAGGCGTAGAGGACGGGCACGTCCGAAGCCACGTCGCGGAGGGCGTCGAACCCGTCGTCGCCGAGTCCGGTCGTCCCGGAGACGACGGCGACACCCGCTTCGGCGCAGGCGGCCGCGTACTCGACGCAGGATTCCGGCCCCGTGAAGTCCACGAGCACGTCCGGGTCGCGCTCTGCGAGGAGTTCCGGGAGGTCGGCGGCGGCTTCGACAGCGACGCCTTCGACCGTCTCACCGGCCGAGCGACTGACTGCGAGGACGACGTCCACGTCGTCGCGGTCGGCGGCAGCCGCGAGGACCTCGCCACCCATCCTGCCGGTGGCACCGGTGACTGCGACGCGGACTGTCACGCTGTGTTCCCTCCGTCTGCGACTGCCTCTTCGGTGGCGAGTTCGTCGAGGATGCGTCGCATCTCGTCGGCGTTCTCTTCGGTCAGCCGCGTCAGTGGCGGGCGGAGCGCGGCCGGACCGTAGCCCCGAATCTCCATGGCTTCCTTGACCGGGATGGGGTTCGTCTCGACGAACAGATGGCGACACAGCGGCCCGAGTTCGTGGTGGAGGTCGCGGGCGCGCTCGTAGTCACCCTGCAGCGCCGAGTGGACCATCGCGCCCGTGCGCGCCGGTTCGATGTTCGCGACGACCGAGATGGTGCCGACGCCGCCGACCGAGAGGACCGGGAGCGTGAGTCCATCGTCGCCCGAGAGGACTGCGAAGTCCTCGTCGCGAGTGTATTCGACGACCTGCGAAATCTGACCGAGGTCGCCGCTTGCGGCCTTGTAACCGGCGATGTTCGGATGTTCGGCGAGCGTCGCGGCCGTCTCGGGCGAGATGTTGCTCCCGGTGCGACTGGGGACGTTGTAGACGATTTGCGGAACGTCGACCTCGTCGGCGATGGTCTCGTAATGTTCGACGAGTCCCGCCTGTTCGGGCTTGTTGTAGTACGGAGAGATAAGAAGGAGTGCGTCAGCGCCGGCGTCGGCAGAGCGTTGTGAGAGTTCGAGGGCTTCGTGGGTCGAATTCGACCCGGACCCGGCGATGACCGGCACGTCCTCAACGGCCTCGACGACGGCCTCGACGACTTCGATGTGTTCGTCGTGGGTCAGGGTCGCCGATTCACCGGTCGACCCGACCGGGACGAGGCCGTCGACACCTGCTGATTCGAGGCGTCGAACGTCGGACTGGAGTTGGTCGAAGTCGATACTGCCGTCCTCGTGGAACGGTGTCGTCATCGCGGGATAGACGCCGCGTAAGTCGAATGTTGTCATGGGTCGTGAGTTGATGTGGCGTGATGTGTGGTGCTGTGAAACTGGTCGTGTGACCAACAGTGCGTCAGTCGAAGGCCACCCGAAACGGGGTCGCTACCCCCGCGACGAGCGATTCAAAAGACGCGTTTTTTCGAAAAGAAAGCGGCACGCGACGCTGTCGACCGTGTGGCGGTCGCCCAGTACTGCGTCGCGCTGTTCACACAGGAGGAAGGCACTGGAGAGATAATATAACTTGTGTCGCCTGCAGGTCCTGCCACCGTCAGGATTCGACTCTCACACCCGGTCGTCTTCGATTTGGATGCTGCCGTGACAACACATGCGCTGCCCGTGCCCCCACGGTTATTACGCGGCGGCGTCCAACCGAGGGACAATGACAGAGATTCACCCCGACCAGCGCGTCGCGATTCTGGCCGACGCGCAGAACCTCTACCATACTGCTCAGAGTCTCTACTCTCGAAATATCGACTACTCCTCGTTGCTGGAGAAGGGAACCGCAGGCCGAGCGCTCACGCGCGCAATCGCGTACGTCATCCGCGCAGATTCCCCGGACGAAGAACGCTTCTTCGACGCGCTTGTCGATATCGGCTTCGAGACGAAGATAAAGGACATCAAGACCTTCGGCGACGGGTCGAAGAAAGCCGACTGGGACCTCGGAATCGCCCTCGACGCCGTCAGTCTGGCGAACCACGTCGATACCGTCGTGCTCTGTTCTGGCGACGGTGACTTCGAACGCCTCTGTTCGCACTTGCGTCACGAAGGCGTCCGCGTCGAGGTGATGTCGTTCAAAGAATCGACTGCCGAAGAGCTTGTCGACGCGTCAGACGCGTTTATCGACCTCTCCGAGCGAAAAGAGACGTTTCTTCTGTAACTATTCGAACTCAGGGATTACCGAGTCGCCGTCGATATCAGGTCCAGACGCGCCGGGCTGGTGCGCTTCGAAGAACGCCACGGCGTAGGTGAACAGGAACGGCGTGATGAACATCTGCACCGCGATCAAGATTGCCGAAAGCGCCGCGATTTCGGGAATCGAGAAGCCGGCGCCCCCCTGCATCGTCGCTGGTGCTGCTGTACTGCCAGCCTGCTGCATCTGTTGGGCGTTCTGCATCGACCGGAAGAAGATGGTCCCGGAGATAGGTGCCATGACGATGAGGTTCGCGACGAGGACGATGACCGAGTAGCCGAGCGTCGGCACGATGTTCGACCGGGCGAGCCGATAGCTCTGTTTGAACGACTCGATGGCGTCGGCGTCGTTGACGACGACAGCGACCGGGAAGAACTGAATCAGGAACAGGACGATGATGTACGCCAGGAGGAGGAGCGCGCCAGCGCCCAACAGGCCCAACACTCCAGCGCCCATCGCGAGGCCACCGCCGGTGGTGGCAGCACTGAGACCGATGGCAAAGACACCCACGACTGCCAAGATAGCGAAGGCAATGCCAAAGGGAATCATGATGCCGATTGAGACGATTTTCGCTAACAAGAACGGGACGTACTTCTCACGACCCGCGTCTGTCAGCGTCGAGAGCGACGTTTGACCCCTATTTCCTGTGGCCTCGTCGGCCATAGCGTAGAGCCCGGCAGCGAAGAACGGCATGACGAAGAACGTCACGACCTGTAGTCCGAACGGGATGAGCGGTATCTGTGCTAACTGCGTGGTGAGTTGGGGCAGCGTGACGAGTCCGAGAATGAGTCCACCGAGGAACAAGACCGGATTTCGCCTGAGTCCGTGGAGAGCTGTTTTGAGGGAACTGATGGCGGCCATACGACTCAGGTGTGTAAGTGGACATATGTAAATCGGACGGATTTTCACGCAATCGAAAGAGAACGGTGTGTCGCGCAGCGTGGGACGCGACCGAAGAGTGCGGGACGTCAGGCCGTCGGTTCGGCCACACGGAGCACCGCCGCAATCGCACCGAGTGACGCGAGAGCGGCGAGAAGGACCGGCAGACGGCTGTCGATGGCCGTCTGCATGAGGAGCGCGCTGCTGACGAGGAGCAGCGCAGTCCCAGCACCAGCCAGTCGAATATCCGCTGTCATACTCCGACGGGGGTCGTTCCGGCATTTAGGACTTTCTGTCGAGAATGCGCGTGCTACCGAAGCACAAGGCGTCGGACGGGGACCGCGAGCCACTTTACTCGGCAGGAAATAGGAAGGGTATGAGCGATTCCGACGCGGCCGACCTGAAGGACCTTCGGGTCGTCGCCGACTACCAGTTCGGGGCCGGCGCGGGCGACGCGCTGTTCCCCACCGACGCGGAGATAACCATCTCCCGTTCGCGCAGCGGGCGTCCACGACAAGTGTCTGTCGAGGGCGAGCGCGTCGTCACCTACGGAACAGACGGTCGATTCACTCTCGGCGTCGCCGGGGGCCGGCGACTCCGCGACAGCCTCGGCAACGCGGTCTATCACGTGCAGGTCGGCGACGAGTCGATTCCGTTCGTCAGCGACGGGAAGAACGCCTTCGCGAAGTTCGTTACCGACGTTGACCCGGACGTTCGCTCCGGCGACGAGGTGTCTATCGTCGGTCCCGACGGCGAACTCCTCGGCGTCGGCCGTGCCGAACTCTCGGCGGATGCGATGCTCGACTTCCAGACCGGAATGGCAGTTCGCGTCCGTGAGGGCGTCGGCGACGTCGAATAGCGGCGAAAAACAGCGACGAGACGGATTTTACAGGTACGGTGCGAGGCCGAGCGCGGACACCAGCGGGACGCCCGCCAGCACCGACCCGAGGAGATAGCCACCGATAGCGCCGCCGTTGAGTAAGGGAAGACCGGCGTGTGCGCGACCTTTCATCACGGCCCACATTAGCCCGGCAAAGCCGAGGAAGGTCCCGACCATCGCGAGGAGCGCCGGAAGATTGAGTGCCGGAAGCACAGCGACGCCCAGCGACGACGCCTCGGAGAAGAACGCCGCGGACGCGACCATCACGGTCGGCATGACGGCGTCGCCGAGGCCGATGAAGAACGCGTCGCGGTCGGCGGGGTCGGAATCGTCGTCTGAGTCGGTGTGTTCGGAGTCTTCATCGGGAGAGGGTTCGCTCTCCTCGTCGCCGATATCGTTCGCGTCGCTCGCGAAGTCGTCGTCGAGAAGCGAGTACGAGAGCGTCGTCGGGATGACCAGCACGACCGGAATACGGAGGTCCATGACGCCCTCCGCGAGGTCGAGCATGTGCTTGGTCTTGTAGACGCTGATGGCGTCGTAGATGGCGAGGACCGACAGGAGGACGAGCGCCGGAAGGAGTCCGAAACTGATGCCGAAGAGGCCCGCAGCACCCGCACCCATGAGTGCTCCGGCGGCATCAATGACGTACCACTCGGGATAGACGAGGAGGGCAAGTGCCACCGCCGCGGAGAGGCCGACGGCCACGAGTTCGATGGGGATGACGGCAGCGAAGACGTACCACGAGAGGACGCCGCTCGTGAAGACGATGATGAGTCGGACGACCTTGTCGAGGTCGTACTTGAACGCCGCGAGCATGAACGCCGTCATGCCGATGATGGCACCGATGTAGAGGAGGCTATTTGTCGGGTCCGTCGGGTCTTCGACCGTCTGGTAGCCCTGTTCGTAGAACGTGGGGACGAGGGCGAGCGCCCCGACCTGCACGACGAGGAAGATGAGGGCGGCGAGGGCGACACCCCAGTAGGCGCGACGTGTCATGGGCGGGCGTTCCCACCCGAGGGCTATGGGGGTTGCGCTCTGTGGTCGCCCGCGCCGGAGAAATCGAACCGCCCGTCAGCGGGCGTACAGCTTGTTCCCGACCAACCGCGCCGGGTTGTCGTCGTCGGCCGTGATGGCGACGTAAGGGCGCTCGACCGGGCCGAATACGTCCACGATACGGCCGACCGTCGAGAGCGATTCGTCGACGACCATCGTCCCGATGTCCGGGTGGTCGTCGTCGTCGAGGCGAACAATAGCGAGTCCCTGTGCCGTCCGCGACACGGTGCCGATGCGGCGCATCAGTCGCGGAGGATGCCGACGTAGGCGGCGACCGCCTGCACGATGTCGTTTTTCGTGGCGTCGTCGGCGTTGTTCACGAGGACGCGGCCGCGCGTCTCGAACTCGCGGGAGTAGCGTTTGTCGCGTTCGATAACCGCGTCGTAGCCGACCTGCTGGACGGCCTTCGCAATCTCGTCCACGGTCGGGTCTTCGACCGCGGCCGACTCGGCGACCCGCCGACCCTCGCTGCGCGAGAGAGAGGCGTCGAGGTAAGCGGGGTAGATGACGTTCTCGACCATACCCCTGTGTCTGCCACCCGACGGTAATACGGTTGTGGTCTCTCGGACGCGTGGAAGCCGACGCGAATCGTGTTGGAGAAACATTATTATCACGATAGGTGTACCCGAAACGGGAATGAACGTCATCGGGTACGTTGGGTTCGTCGCCGTCTCGGTCGGCATCGCCGTCTCAGTGCGGTGGGTCGACCCACCGGCGCTGTCGCATCTCTCTCGGCGAATAGGGGTAGGTAGTCAGAAAGGGTGGGCGATTGCACTTGTCGCCCTTCTGTGGGTGTTTGTCCCCATTCTCGCCGGGGCGGCCATCGACGAAGCGCTCGCGTGGGTGCTCGGGGGAGCAGTCGCGTGCGTTGGATTCTCTCTTGCCACGGTTGCGGTGAGTTCGTGGGACGAGTATCGACTCCTCGAACGCGTCCCCTACGTCTCACCCGAGGAGGTTCGCGCGAGCGGACCGAACCCACTCGTCGCGACTGCGGGCGTGCCGACGCCGCTGACGAACGAACAGATAACCGAGTTCCAGACGCCGTTTACCGGTCGTCCCGCAGTCCACACGAGGTGGCTGATTCAGCGCCGGGAGACGCTGGGCTTCCGCGACGTCTGGCGGAACAGCTTCGAAGGGACCCGAAGCGCCGAGTTCGAACTCGGGGGCGGCGTCGTTCGGGTCACGCCGGGCCGCCACCGGGTGTTCAACACAAGGGAACACACGTTCACCGTCGACCTCGACGAGCACGTGCCCGAACCGGCGGCGACGTATCTCGAAACGCACCCTGAACTCCCGTCACCGGGGTCGTCGGACGACACGCTCAGAATCGTCGAAGAGTACGTCCCGTCCGACGAAGTCGTCACAGTCGTCGGGTCTGTGGTGCAGTCGGACGACCCCAACGTCGCCAGACTCGACAGCGCACCGGTCGATGCGCTGCTGGGAACTCACGGCGGCCACTCCGAACGAGTCGATGGGAAGCCCGAAGCAGTCTTGATTCGTGGGAACCCAGACGAAGCGAGAACTGCGCTGCACCAGCGCGTCCACTGGCTCGGTCGGGTCGGAATCGCGCTGATTCTCGTCGGGCAGTTCGTGTCCTTTTGGTTCTCGTCGGCCAGTCTCGTCCTCCTCGTCGAGGATATCGTGGTCCTGTTCGTGGAATTCGTCTCTGCGGTGATGGACCTTCTCCCGCTGGTCTGAGTCGAAGTCGAAACAGACGAAAAGGCGATGCCGACAGTTACGCGCGGCGGGCGAGCAGCGCCGCGCCGGCGAGTGCGACGAGACTCACGACAGCGCCGAATCCGGGGGCGCTGGTTTCGGTCGTTTGTTCGGCCGTTGTGCTCGTGTCCGTCGTTACGGTCGTTTCGGGCGCGTCCGTGGCGGTCGTTTGGGTCGCAGTCGCGGCCGACTCGTTTTCGAGCTCCAGATAGCGCTCGTAGGCGTCGGGGTGGACAGCCTGCATGATTGCCTCACTCGCCCCGATAGCGCGCGGGGCGGGCTGCTGGAGTTTGTGCGCCTCGATGACGATGACGTTTCCTTCTTTTATCGCAGTCGTGCTGTTGTACGCCGGACTGCTCGGGCGGGGCGCGTGCGAAGGCATGACGATGTACTCGGGATTCATCTCGACGACCGCCTCGTCGTTAATCGGTGCGAAGTCGGTGATGTTGGCCTCGGCGGCCCCGTTTTGGAGCCCGCCAGTGACCATCAGGTCGGAGATAAAGGTGTTCGCACCGGAGGTGTAGCCGAAGAAGGAGTTGAGTCCGACCGGGCGCTCGGCGTCTTCGAGGGCGCGCTCCATGTGCTCGATGGAGGTGCGCATCTCGTCGGCGAGCTTCTCGCCGGCCTCACAGTTGCCGGTGAGTTTTCCGACTCGCTCAGTCTTGTCGGCGACAGCGTCGAGGGAGTCGCTGGTCTCCAAGACGACGACAGCCAGTCCTGCATCGCGGAGTTGCTTCACCCGCTCAGGGGCTGCCGAGTACGACGATTCCGGGACGAGGACGAGGTTGGGTTCGAGTCCGATGACGGCCTCGACGTTCAGGCCGCCCGACCCGGACACGTTGGCCTTCTCACTCGCGCCGTCGAGGTACGTCGCGTACTGCGAGACGCCGACGACTTCGTCTCGGGCACCGATTTCCCACATTGTCTGGGCGGCGCTCGGGTTCGTCGTGACGACGCGCTCGGGGTCTTCGGAGATGGTAACTTCAGTTCCCGTGGCGTCTGTCACCGCCATCGGGAACGTACACTGTACCGTTTGGTCTGCTGCCGCGACGGATGCCGGGACACCGGCGAACACGGTCGCGAGAACTAGCAGTGCGACGAAGATACGCTGAATCACGTTCGTGGCCTCGGCGATACCCAATATATATTTACCTAATGCAAGCGAGATTGTGTTAGATGAACGTTCGAACACGGGCGACCACGTGGGCGCTCGGTCTCTCTGTCCTCTTGGCGTTCGTCGTGGTCGTGAGCGCGGGCATCGGCCACGTCTCGATACCGCCGCGGACCGTGGCACGCATCCTTCTCGATGCACTCTCAGTCCCGGTCGGCGTCTCGTTTGGCGGGGGCATCTCCGTTCCGCTCGTGGGGACGGTGCCGACGCCGAGTCTCTCGCTCGCTTCCCCATTCGACTTCTCCGTGCCGGACACTGCACGTATTATCGTGCTCTCGGTGCGACTGCCGCGCATCCTCCTCGCATCGCTCGTTGGGTTCGCGCTGGCGACTGCCGGGGTCGTGATGCAGGGGTTCTTCCGAAATCCGATGGCCGACCCATCTATCATCGGTGTCTCCTCTGGCGCGGCTGTCGGCGCTGTCGCGACGATTGCACTCTCGCTTTCGGTTCCCTTCGGTCTCCACGGGGCCGCGTTCGCGTCCGCCGTCATCACCGCGTTCGTGGTCTACCTGCTCGCAACTGAGAACGGTCGGACGCCGGTTGCGACCCTCCTACTCGCGGGTGTCGCGGTCCAGACGTTCCTCGGCGCAGTCATCTCGTTTCTGCTCTTGCAGGCAGGCGAGAGCCTCCGACAGGTCGTCTTCTGGCTGATGGGCCATCTCGCGGGCGCGACGTGGGACGAAGTCACGCTACTGGCACTCGTGCTTCCGATTCCGGTTGGCATCCTCCTCGCGTACGCCCGCGACCTGAACGTCCTCTTGCTCGGCGAAGACGACGCGCAGTCGCTCGGCATCGAGGTGGAGCGAACTAAGCGCCTCCTGCTCGCGACGGCGAGTGTCGTCACCGCGGCGGCTGTCTCCGTCTCCGGTGTCATCGGATTCGTCGGGCTAGTCGTCCCACACATGCTTCGGCTGGTCGTCGGCCCGGACCACCGGGTTCTCCTTCCGGCGTCGGCACTGGCTGGTGCGTCGTTCCTCGTCGTCACCGACACCATCGCGCGCAACGGTGCGGCGGAGATTCCCGTCGGCGTCGTGACCGCGGCGCTCGGCGCGCCCTTCTTCCTGTATCTCCTCCGAACCCGGGAGGTGCATTCGCCATGAGCGACCCTTTCGCCATCTCGACGTCGGAAGAGCCCTTCGAGACGAAACCTGCCATCTCACTCGACGACGTGGCAGTCTCACTCGGCGGACACACCATCCTCGACGGCCTCTCTGTGGATGTTGATTCGGGGACGTTCGTCGGACTCATCGGCCCGAATGGGGCCGGGAAGACGACGCTCCTGCGGACGCTCAACGGAGCGCTCTCACCTGACCAGGGGACGGTCCACGTCGCGGGCGAGGACATCCACACCCTCTCGTCGAAAGCGGCGAGCAGGCTCGTCGCGACGGTTCCACAGACGACACAGGTATCCTTCGACTTCCCGGTTCGAGAGGTCGTTAGGATGGGACGAACCCCCCACCGTGGCCGGTTCGACGGATGGAGCGACGCCGACGAGCAGGCTGTCGATGCGGCGATGGAACGGACGACTGTCACGGACCTCGCCGAGCGCTCAGTTACGGAAGTGAGCGGCGGCGAGCGCCAGCGCGTCCTCATCGCCCGCGCCATCGCACAGGAGACGCCCGTCCTCCTCCTCGACGAACCGACCGCCAGCCTCGACATCAACCATCAGGTTCGGACGCTCGAACTCGTCAGCGACCTGGTCGGCGACGGAACGACTGCCGTCGCGGCAATCCACGACCTCAACCTCGCGGCGCACTACTGCGACGCGCTCGTACTCCTCTCGGAAGGTCGGGTTCTGGCCGCTGGCGACCCGACCGCGGTCCTCACCGAGTCGAACCTCAAGTCCGCGTTTGACGCCGAAGCCGTGGTGTCTCGCCACCCTGTCACCGGGTCGGTGTACGTCACGGCGCTCCCCACGCCCTCCGACGACGCGAGCGGGCACGTCCACGTCGTCGGTGGGGGCGGAACCGGCGCGCGAGCACTCCACGTGCTTTCTGCCGCCGGATACGCCCTCTCTGCGGGGGCGCTCAACGAGGGCGACACCGATGCCGAAGCGGCCCGCCGTGTTGGCGCGGACCTCGTGACGGTGCCGCCCTACGCCCCAGTCGACGACGCAGCACAGGCGGCGGTCGAGTCGCGGGTCGAAGCCGCCGACGTGACCGTCGTCGCCGACGTGGAAATCGGCGACGGGAACCTCGCGAACTTGGAGGCTGCGCTCGCCGCGGAGTATCTCGTCCTCGTCGAGGAACGGTCCTTCTCGGAGCGGAACTACGCGGGCGACGATGGCCGCGCCGTCTACGAGCGACTCAAAGCGCGTGCTCGGGTCGTCGAACCGGGTGAACTCCTCTCCGTGGTCGGCGAGTTAGCGTGCGAGTCGTTCGGTGACTCGGCCGACAGCGAGGTTGAGGTCTCAGCTACCGAATCCAAAGACTCGACTACCAAACCCAGCGGGCCGGCGCAGTCGAATCAATCGTAGCCACTTCGGCTGGCAGTCTTCACGCGGCGGCAGTGGTCCGGTTAGGAGAATTTTAAGGGAGAGAATACGGTCACTATGGAAGACATATTGAAGCCGCGAGAGCGCGTCTACTAGGCTGATTTCTGGGAGTAACAGATGAAACTAGCACTCATCGGCGTCGGACAGGCAGGTGGCAAGGTCGTCGACGCCCTCGTCCAATACGACCGGCTGACGCAGACCGACTTCATCGTCGACGCGCTCGCCGTCAACACCGCCCGTGCCGACCTGATGGGCCTGAAACACGTGCCGAAGTCGCGGCAGGTACTCATCGGGCTTTCGCGCGTCAAAGGCCACGGTGTTGGTGCCGACAACGACCTCGGCGCAGAGGTGACCGCCGAAGACGTCGGTGAAGTCCTCTCTGTCGTCGACGATATGGCAGTCCACGAAGTCGATGCCTTCCTCATCGTCGCAGGGCTCGGCGGTGGCACCGGGTCCGGCGGCGCGCCGGTGCTCGCCCACGAACTCGGCCATCTCTACACCGAACCCGTCTACGGGCTGGGTATCCTCCCGGCGAAAGACGAAGGTGGAATCTACACGCTGAACGCCGCGCGGTCGCTCCAGACGTTCGTCCGCGAGGTGGACAATCTGATTCTCTTCGACAACGAGGCGTGGCGCAACAGTGGCGAGTCCGTCGAGTCCGGCTACGAGTCCATCAACACCGAAATCGCGCGTCGACTCGGCGTTCTCTTCGGAGCCGGCGAGACCGACGGGTCCGGGGCTATCGCCGAATCGGTCGTCGACGCCTCGGAGATAATCAACACCCTCGGCTCCGGCGGTATCTCCACGATTGGGTACGCCTCGGTCGAACTCGACCGACCGAAGCGCGGACTCCTGTCGCGACTTGGTGGGAGCGCCGCCACGGAAGACGATGGCGACGCGATGAACCGACTCACCAGTCTCGTCAGACGTGCTGCACTCGGCAGACTCACGCTCCCGTGTGAGATTGGTGGGACCGAACGCGGCCTCGTCGTCTTCGCCGGTCCGCAAGACGTGCTCTCCCGGCGCGGAATCGAGCGAGGGAGAGCCTGGCTCGAAGACGAAACTGGAACGATGGAGATTCGGGGCGGCGACTACCCAGTCGAGTCCAACTTCGTCGCCGCCGTGGTGTTGCTCTCGGGTGTCTACGACGTGCCTCGGGTCAAAGAACTGCAAGCGGTGGCAATCGAAGCCCAGCGAGACATGTTAGCCAAGCGTGAGTCGAGTTCGACGGCGCTTGACGACCTCTTGGCCGACTCGGGGTCCGACTCGCTGGAGTCGCTGTTCTGAGACGGGGAAACGTCATAGTCTGTGGGTGCGAACTGTCGAATGATGGCCGAGTACCCGCTCAAGCAACGATTCGTGCTCGATACGTCGCTGTTTCTGTCAGAGGAGATTCGCGACGAGGACGAAACGTTCGAAGAGGGTGTCGAACGCCTGCTCGACACGATTGCCGCCGCGCGTCTCGATTTGAACATCTCCTGTTATATGCCGCCATCAATCGCGTCCGAATTAGAGCACATCCTCCGGGACCGCGGCATCTCGGAGGACGTCCTCGGCAAACTCGACACGTGGGTCATCAAGAAACACCCAGACCGTTACGAGGTGTACATCCCCGCGGAAATCGTCTACCGATTCATCGACGAGATGTCAGACCGGGTCAATCGCGGGCTTCGTGTCTCTGAAAAGGCGGTCCGAAAGGCCGAGGAGTCGAGGCGGCGCTCCGATGGTGGGTCCGAGATGTCCGACGTCGACAAAGTCATCTCGGACCTCCGCGAGGACTACCGCGGCGCGCTCCGTCAGGGCGTCCTCGACTCGCGTGAGGACTTCGACCTCCTCATTCTCGCCCGCGAACTGGACGCCGGTGTCGTGACCGAAGACACGGGTATCATCAGTTGGGCGGCCGATTTCGGCCTGCGGAACCTCCGCGGACGAGCGTTCCCCACGCTTCTCGACGAGTACCTCGTCGCGCTCGACGAACCACGACCTCAACACCGAGACGACTACTGAGAGCGGTTTCGACTACTGCATCGCCGCGAGTTCGACGAACGAGTCGCCGACGGCTGTTATCCACGTCGTCAGGAGTTCTTCAGACGTTGCATCGGCCGGATGGATGGTACACTCTGGCTCGCCGTCGTCGACGACGATTCGAGCCGTGAGACGCGGGGTTGCTTCGGGGTCACGGTCGGCCCCTGGCGTGTGTGTGGACTCGCTTCCCATCAGTCGCCTCCCAGTGCAGTGAGTTCGACCGCTTCGTCGCCGTCTAACTGCAGTGTGACGGATTCGACTTTGGCTCGATACTGGTTGGTGTGTGTGCCGGCCGCGCGTAGCTGGAGGGTCTCTTCGACGAGTCGGGCGTCCGTCAACCGTTCGAGTTTCCGGTACGTCGTCGACAGCGGGACGTCGCAGACGGCCGAAAGCTCCTGTGCAGTCATCGGGTCGCGAGACTCCCGCAGCGTCGTGAGCATCCGACGGGACGTCCGGTCTGCGAGTGCATCGAGGACGAGCGGTGCCAACGTCTCGGGCGGCGACGTGTCGGACGGCGTCCGTGAAAGGCCGGTCTGCATGCCAGTCGTCTGTTTGTCCGGGGCTGCCCTCGAACTGCACCCAGAATATGGTGGGCCTATACCTTCTGATGGGTGCTGTGCGTCGCACGACACCACCCACGATATAAAGGCCCAGACTATCGGGGGTGTTTATATCAGGGGCTGGAGGCGCTACCTGCAGGTATGACGAGCGCAGCGGGTATCAGAGCAGAGTTGAAGGTGACCGGGCCCGAGGGATGTCCCGTCGCCTCCGTCTCGGAGAACGACACCAGCGGGTACGCACTGTCGCGGAGCATGTCCCCAAACGAAAACGGCGCTGTGACAGAGGAGTTCGTCTTCGACGCCAGTGAGGGAACCACCGACGACATGGAGCAACTGTTCGATTACGGCGACGGGAGCGTCTACCGATTCGAACGTGAGGGTGGTATCGGCTGTCCGTGCGAGCGCGTCGAAGCGTTCGACTGCCCAGTCGTCGACGTACAGACGCGAGACGGAGCACTCTTCTTGACGTTCCACGCGCCGGACGTCGAGACGCTCCGCGACGTGGTCGCTGCACTCCGAGAATCGTCGGGGTCGGTGGATGTTCGCCGCCTCCTTCAGTCGTCGTCCGACGAGTCGCGCGACCTCGTGTTGGTCGAGCGCGGCCAACTCACCGACAGGCAGCGCGAGGTATTGGAGATGGCCCACGAGATGGGCTACTTCGACCACCCGCGCCGTGCCAACAAGGGAGACGTGGCGACCGAACTCGACATCACCACGTCGACGTTCTCCGAACACCTCGCGATGGCACAGAAGAAGCTCATGGGTGCCATCCTGCAGGACTGACGTGAGCACCCGCCGAATTGAGGGTGGATGCCCTCGGGTATCGCCGACGTACGACTATGTGGTGAGTTTACGATGCGCGAAATCGACGTAACCTGTCCCGAGTGTGGCGAGCATTTCCGGGTCAATCAACAAATGCTGCAGACCCTCCGAAAGACGGGATGTGTGCTGTGTCAGGCACCCATCTCGGAAGGGATGAAACAGGTCTGAGTACCTATTCGACGACGACGACGCCGACCATCCCCAGTGTCTCGTGGGGGACACAGACGTACTTGTACTCGCCTGCGTCCTCGAAGGTGTACTCGAAGGTGAAGCCCTCTTCTGCGGTGAGTTCCGACTCGAACAGTCCATTTTCGCGTTCGAGGACGTTGTGGGTGCCACCCTCGCCGGTCCACTCCCAGACGACGGTGGTTCCCGGCGACACCTTGACTGCGGCCGGTTCGAACGCGAACCCACCGCCGTTCCCTTCAGCGCCGACGGTGACTGTTACTGAATCCTGGTCGGTCTTGTCGTGGACGCCGTCGTAGTTGTCGGTTCGGTCGAACCAGCCGTCGAAGCTGGCCTGCTCCTGTTCTGCGGTCGGTGTCGATTCGGTAGTCGACTCACTGTCGTCGCCGTTTTCACTCCCACCGTCGCTTCCGGTATCTCCACCGGAGCCAGAACAGCCAGCAAGGAGGGAAATTGTCGCGGTAGCCGCGGTCGAACGGAGGAACGTCCGTCGAGAGAACATCTCAACCATGTTGCCTTCGTAGTACGCCGAGGGTCATGTCTAATCCTTCGATTCCCACGCGGTGAAAACGTGCGAAACGAGCGTATCTCTGTGTTCCAAAGACGCTCGCATGGCCTCGGACGACGACCCGCGACGGAAACCGAGAATCGACGGGAGCCGACAGTGGGAGATATTCCTCCGCGAGCGTAGTGCGGAGCCGATGCGTCACGTCGGCAGCGTGACCGCTCCCTCGGCCGACATCGCGACCGAACAGGCGACGACGCTCTTCGACTACGCCGCGTCGGCCCTGTGGCTCTGTCCGGCCGACGAAGTCCGGCGACTCGGCGGCAACGACCTCGCAGAGAAGGGCCGAACCGAATCGACCGGTGGCGCGAAGACGGGAGTCTCACAACGATGATTTCTATCAGCAAACTGCTCTGCGGGCAGACTGCCGAAGGCGACGGACTCCGATACGACGACCCCGACGCCGACATCGAACAGATTCGCGAGGAAAAACAGAAACGCCCGGTCGTGGTCTGGAACACGACCCGTCGGTGTAACCTCTACTGTGAGCACTGCTATGCGGGTGCGGACCTCGACCCGGCACAGGGCGAACTCAGCACGGCGGAAGCGAAGGGGCTCATCGACGACCTCGCCGACTACGACGTTCCAGTCCTCCTGTTTTCGGGGGGCGAACCCCTCGTTCGCGAGGACCTCGTCGAACTCGTCGATTACGCGACCGACCGGGGAATCCGCTCGGTCCTCTCGACCAACGGGACGCTCATCACCGAGGAGAAAGCGCAGGCGCTCAAGGACGCCGGACTCTCCTACGCCGGGGTTTCGGTAGACGGCTTGCAGGAACGAAACGACAGATTCCGCGGACAGGACGGTGCGTTCGAGGCTGCCGTGCGCGGTATCGAGAACTGCCTCTCGGTGGACCTCAAGACCGGCCTTCGGTACACGATTACCGAGCACAACGCCGCCGACATGGAGGACGTGGTCGACCTCCTGTACGACGTCGGCGTCGATAGATTCTGTTTCTATCACCTCGACTACGGCGGCCGCGGCGGCGACATCGCCGACGCCGACCTGGATGACGAAGCCCAGCGCCGCGCGGTCAACCGTCTGTTCGACATGACCCGCGAGTACCACGCCGAGGGCGAAGAAATCGAGACGCTACTGGTCGGAAACTACGCCGACTCCGCGTACGTCGTCGAATACGCCGAAAAAGAACTCGGCGAAGAACACGCAGAGGATATTCACCAGTACCTCCGCGTCAACGGTGGCGACCCGACTGGCGAGCGCGTCGCGGACGTGGACTACCGCGGCGACGTGCACCTGACGCAGTTCTGGCAGAGTTACAGCCTCGGCAACGTTCGGGACCGACCGTTCGGCGACATCTGGGACGACGAGTGGAACCCACTTCTCGCCCGCCTCCGCGAGCGCGAGAAGCACCTCACCGGGAAGTGTGCTTCGTGCCAGTATCAGGACGTGTGCCGCGGGTCGTCGCGGTTGCGCGCCCTCGCCGGGTCAGGCGACCTGTTCGGGCCGGACCCGCAGTGTTATCTCACGGCTGAAGAGCGCGGTGTGAGTGCGGAACCCGCCGACTGAGGCGGACGTCGCTCACAGTCGAATTTCGAACCGCGCACCGCCTTCGGTTCCCTCGACTATCGAGAGGTCCCACTCGTGTGCCTCGACGATTTGTCCGATACTCGCCAGCCCAATTCCAGAGCCGCCGGACTTGGTCGAATAGCCCCAGCTAAAGACGTTTTGGCGTTCATCCTCTGGAATTCCTGGCCCGTCGTCTTCGATGAAGAAGCCGGCGTCGTCCGCGAGTCGGCCGACACGAATTTGAACGGCCGTGCCGCCGTGTTCGATGGCGTTTCGGAAGAGGTTGGTGAGCAGCCGTTCGAGACGGACTGGGTCCGCTTCGATAGTGATTCCCGGTTCGATAGTCGCTTCTGAAGTCCCCTGCCTGACTCGTTTCCAGACGGTCTCTGCGACCTCCGAGAACTCGACTGTCGTCAACAACTCCCCTTCGCCGTCGGCGTTGGACATCGTGAGAACGTCGTCGATGACGAGCCCGATGCGCTCGACGGCCTCCATCGCAATCTCCAGTGACTCTCTCGCCGAGGCAGAGTCGATATCGGACTGGAGGAGTTCGAGGTGACCAGACGCCAATTGGACCGGGTTCTTCAGGTCGTGGGAGAGAACGGACGCGAACTCTTTCAATCGCTCTTTCTCGAAGAACAACTGCTGTTTGGACTCGTACTGTTCTGTGACGTCACGAAGCACCGAGAGGTGGACGCCCGGAAGGACGTTCGTGTTGGCGACGTACTCTGCGATTCTGATAGACCCGTCGGGGCGCTCGACAGCGAACAGGCCGCGCTCTTCTGAGGTCCGTAAAAACGAGTTCCAAGCGGTATCGAAGTCGAAGTGTTCGGACGTGAAGTCGCTGGGCTTCTTCCCGAGGAGCGCTGATTCCGGCCGTCCAAAGAGACGGGTCGCTGTGGGGTTCACACGGAGGTACTCGCCGTCGTTGTTTGCGAGAATCATCGCGTCTGACGACCGTTCGAACACGGCAGCGAACCGACCTCGTTCGGCCTCGGCCAGTTGGTTCGCACGGTGGCGCTGGACAGAAAGCAAAATTCGGTTCGCGAGAACGGCGTACTGTTCGGACCCGCTTTCTTTTTGCATGTACTCCGTCACGCCCTTCGCGATTGCCTCCCCCGCGATTTCCTCGCTGCCGTGGCCGGTGTACAGAATGAACGGCAGGTCGAAACGGCCCTCTCGAATCTGTTCGAGTAACTGGAGTCCGTTTTGCTCCGGCATCTGGTAGTCACTCACGATGCAATCGATGTCCTGCTCGTCGAGCACCGTCAAGGCGTCTTCGGCGGTAGTGACCCCCGTGACAGAGATGGTTTCGTTTTGACTTTCCAGAAACAGCGTAACGAGGTCGACCAAGTCGTGGTCGTCATCAACGTAGAGGACGTGAACCGGTGAACCGTCGGTCGATGGCTCGGTCGCGCTGACGTGTAACTCCGAGGCGTTAGTCGTCATCGTCGGAGTCGAAGCGTCCCGTTGCTGGAGACCGTCACTTCGAACGCCTCGTAGGTGAACGTGAGACGACGGCCCTGTGGACCGAGCGGCGAGTCTCGAAAGAGTTGATTCAGGGCGTCAGGGTCGACGGTCTCTGCGAGTGGAGGGATGTCGCATGCGTCTTTACCCAGGATGCTCGCCACCGAGTCAGCGATTGCGTGTGTGACCGATGGACAATCGACGCTCACTTTCGCGCGGTATTCGCCCATCACTTCGTCGTAATCGAGGGACGAGAGCATCGGGCCGTGAGCAATCGGTATGGGACTGTTTGACCCCGGAAGCATCACGTCGTTGCCTTCCTTAGTGGGTGGGGACATGAACTGTAGGTACACTGCTAGTGTGTATCAGTGAAGCTTCTGACTAAGTAGGCCATTTAAATATAGTTGTGCAAACCTTATGAAACACCCCTAAATTAAGGGTATGACTGAGGGGGCTAGTCTGCGATGGTGCTCTCGATAAGATGCTTGGTTCCACGGCGTAGCCGAGACGAGAGAGACTGCCGTGAGATACCGAGTTCGTCGGCGATTTGGACCAAGTTCGACTCTCGTGGCGAGTCGTAGTAGCCCCGTTCGTAGGCGAGGTGCAACGCGTCTCGTTGTTTATCAGTCAGGTTATAATTTGGGTTGTGGGGTGCCCCCATTGCGTGGATGGACACCAACTGAACCGGCACTGCGTTCTCTTGGAGACTCTGGAAGAACGTCGAGAGCGATTCACGGTCTTTACCGCGGACGTGGAACCGCCAGCCATCAACGTCTCCCTGAGCAGAGATGAGTTCGACCGAACTGTCTAGGAGCTCCCGGAGAATACCGTCAGATGTATCGATGTCCCATTTTGCCTTGAACAAATACGTGTGGTTGAGAACGTCGACAGGTTCGATCGTGATTTCAGGGAGGGATTCGAACGCGTCTTCGAGTGCTGGATAATCGACGCCACGAATCCAAACGTACGGGATGACTTGGTTGTGAATTGGAACGATACGGTCGAGTTCGAGGGACACTTCCGGAAGTCTCTCGATAAGTCGGCCGAGGGGAAACACGTGGACTTGCGTCGTGAACTCGGCGAGAGTTGCCATGCTAATTGTTATCACTTACATGCACATAATCATTCGTCAAAACCACACGGCAGTATCACCGACGTTCTGAGACTGGGTTTGGCCAAAAAGCCACACACCGAAAATAAGACGACTGCTGAGACGCCGACTCGCGTTATTCTGCCGCGCTCGCCGCGGCCTGCTTTTCTTCGCGTTCGAGTTCTTCGAGGTAGTCGTCGGCGTCGAGCGCGGCCTTCACGCCCATCCCGCCGGCGGTCGCGGCCTGCTGGTAGTGGTAGTCCACGACGTCGCCCGCGGCGAAGATACCGGGTTCGTCGGTCGCGGTCTGGTTGCCGCCGGAGCCTCCCTTGGCGATGATGTAGCCGTCGTCGTCGCGCTGGACGGCCGTCCCTTCGAGGTAGTCGGCGTTCGGCGTGTGGCCGATGGCGTAGAACACTGCGCCCACGTCGAAGTCGAACTCCTCGGTCTCGGGGTCGTCGAGCTTGGCCGTCGGATGACCCTCGGGATGTTCGACGAGCGTCACGTGGTCGACGCCCTCTTCGGGCGTGCCGTGGAGTTCGGTTGCTTCGGTGTTGAGCATCAGTTCGATTTCGTCGTCGTCGACCTTCTCCATCAGGCGGTCGACCCAGTAGTCCTCGGCGCGGAACTCCTCGCGGCGGTGGACGAGGTAGACCTTCGACGCGAACTTCGTGAGGAAGTTGGCCTCCTCGACTGCGGCGTCGCCGCCACCGATGACCATAATCTTCTCGCCGCGGAAGAACGCGCCGTCACAGGTCGCACACGTCGAAAGGCCGTAGCCCATGAGTTCGTCTTCGCCGGGAATACCGAGCGTCCGCGCAGACGCGCCGGAGGCAGAGATAATCGCGTCGGCGGTGTACACGTCGCCGTTCTTCAGCGTGACCGTGAACGGGCGGTCCGACGCGTCCACGTCCTCGATGATACCGTGGCGAACCTCGGTCCCGAAGCGCTTGGCCTGCTCTTTCATGTTGTTGATGAGTTCGGGGCCGGAGATTCCCTCAGGGAAGCCGGGGTAGTTTTCGACCTCCGTCGTGAGGGTGAGTTGGCCACCCGGTTCGTCGCCTTCGAGGACGAGTGGGTCGTTGTTAGAGCGGGCAGCGTAGATGGCAGCAGAGAGCCCAGAGATACCGGAACCAGCGATAATCAACTTTCTGTGCTCCACGAACGAGTCGGCGTCTTCTGTCATGGGTCGTAGTTCGCTATAGCGGTGTCTTAAGGTTTCGCTGTATTGCGAGCAGTACTACACTACTGCCATGTTATCACATACCTAGACTATTGAGCGAAAACAGAGAGCGAAAGACCAGTATCCGTCGATGACCCAGGACACGGTATGTCTGCTGACCTCCACGAGAAGACGAATCGATACGAAGGAATGCTCGCCGACGCGCTCGACGAAGCGGTCCAGGCCGTCCCCGACAACACCCATCTCGGTCACGCCGCCGCAGACTGCTTAGAGATGGCCGAATCGTACCTCGACGACGGCCGTCACTTCAAAGACGCCGACGACTGGGTCAACGCACTGGCGTCGTTCTCCTACGGATACGGGTGGCTAGATGCGGGCGTTCGGATGGGTCTCTTCGACGTTCCTGATGACTCACATCTCTTCACAATGTAGTGTGTGACGTATGACAGCACGGATAACCATTATAACACGGGTCCGACTGTATTTTCACGATGGAAGGTGCGTGGCAGTTCCACCCTGTCTTTATTCTCCTCTTGGCATCTGTGGTACTGTCTGGGGGAATCGCCACGTACTCGTTCCGAAATCGTGAGACCTCGGGTGCGACGGCGCTCGGCTTCCTCTCGTTGTCGGCGGGATGGTGGTCTGCAGCGTACTTGCTCCAACTCACTGGGGCCACGCTCGACTGGCAGTTCGCGTGGCTCCGGGTATCGTACCTCGGCTCGAGCTTTCTCGCACCGTCGTTGTTCGTGTTCGCCGCCGAATACGTCGATGCTCGCATCGAAATCACGCCCAGACTGGTCGCAGTAATCAGCCTACCGATAGTCGGCCTCTCGCTACTCGCAGTCACCAATCCACTGCACGGATTTATGTGGACAGTCACCGGCATCAGCGAGACACCGCTCGCGGTCATTCAACGCGACTTCCACACCGGCTACTACGTACTCATTGCATACTCGTACCTCATCGTACTCCTGGGAACCGGCTTGCTGCTCCGTCAGGTACTCCGCTCGCGTCGAATCCTTCGACTGCAGAGTCTCGCCATCTTCGTCGGTGTCTCGATTCCGTTTTTCTCCAACGTCTACTGGGTGCTCGGAGAGTCAGTGATAGACTACACATCTATCGTCTTCGCTGTGTCCAGTTCCCTCCTTGCGGTCGCACTCTTTCGATACCAGCTTTTGGATCTCGTTCCGATTGCCCGCGACACCGTCGTCGAAGAGATGCGCGAGGCGTACGTCGTTCTCGACAGCGAACAGCGAATCGTCGACCTCAACCCGGCAGCTCGTCGCCTGTTTTCGCCACCGGGGGATGCGATTGGCCGCCAGTTCTCGGCCGTCGTTCCGGCTGTCGCTGCGGAACTCGGCGACCTCGACGACAGCGAGAGACGCGACACGTCGGTCGTCATCGAGTCCGGCGACGGGGTGAGACACCAGTATCTCGAAGTCAGGGCGTCTCCACTGGAGAACGGTGAAGGTGGGACCGTCGTGACGGTCCGTGACGCGACCCAGCGACAGCGGGCCAGACGGCGATTTCAGTCCTCTATCGAGCACGCGTCGGATATCGTGATGATTGTCGACGATACGGGAGAAATCGAGTACGTGAGCCCGCCAATCAGGGGACTCACTGGGACGCCCGCCAGCAAGCTCGTCGGTGAGCGGTGTTTTGAACTCGTAGACGCCAAAGACCAACCACTGGTCGAAGAAACGTTTGGAGACCTGTGTGACCGTCCGGGGGCGGTCGAGCGGTTCGAAGTGTGTGTCAGTCCACCGGACGACGACACCGTCGTCCTCGAAGGAATTGGTCGCAACCTCCTGGACGAACCGTTCGTCGAGGGAGTCGTCATCAACTTCCGAGACATCACCACGCGGAAGCGGCGAGAACGACGGCTGACTCGGACGAACGAACGACTGGAGCGCTTCGCGAGCGTCGTCTCGCACGACCTTCGGAACCCGCTGAACGTGGCCGTCGGAAACGTCGAGTTGGCACACGAGACGGGCGACCAGAAGTACACGCAGAACGCACAGCGCGCACTCTCACGGATGGACGTTATCATTCAGGATGCGCTGCAACTGGCCCGAAACGGGCAACTCGTCGAGGACACCGAGGTCGTTCGCCTCGAAACCGTCGTCTCGCTGGCGTGGGACGCCGTCGTGACCGACGACGCGGAACTCACTATCGAATCCGACGGCACGCTCGCCGCCGATGCCGACCGACTCCAGCGACTCTTCGAAAACCTCGTTCGGAACGCGCTCGAACACGGCGGTGACGACGTGACGGTCCGGGTCGGCACGACCGACGACGGCTTCTACGTCGAAGACACTGGCACGGGAATCGAACCGGACCGACGCGACGAGGTGTTCGAAGCGGGCGTTTCGACCAACGACGGTGGAACCGGACTTGGGTTGGTCATCGTCTCGGAAATCGTCGATGCCCACGGCTGGGACATCCACGTCGAAAGCGGTCGAGACGGCGGTGCTCGGTTCGTCGTGAGCGGCGTTTCGGTCGGCGTCGGCGAAGAACAGATATCGCAGTCGTAAGCCAGTCGGCAGTCCACAGCCGTCGGCCGTCAGCAGTTTGCAGTCCGCAGCCGTCAGCAGTCCGCAGTCAGCAACCGCCGACCGTCGTCCCGGTCGGTCGCCACTCCTTATTCGAATCTGAACGTCGCGCCGTCGCCGCTGTCTTCGACTTCGACGCCGAGTGCAGCCAGGTCGTCGCGGAGCGCGTCGGCGCGGTCGTAGTTGCCAGCTTCGCGCTCTGCTTCGCGGACGTCCAAGACGAGTTGGACGAGGTCTTCCGCTACCGACACGTCGCCGCCCTCGCCAGAGTCACCGAACGAGAGACCGAACACTTCGCCGCCGATTGCTTCGAACGCCTCGATAGCCTCGCGGAGGGCGCGGTAGTCGTACTCGTCGGCCTCGTCGAGATGTTTGTTGACGGCGCGGGCGAGACCGAGCAGTTCGGCCATCGCCTCGCGGACGTTGAAGTCGTCGTTCATCGCAGCACGGACGTTCTCGTATAGCTCGGCCGTGGTCTCACGGAGTCCGGCAGCTTCGACTTTCGTCCGCGCGTCCGGGCTGTCGCAGGCGTCGATGGCGGCCTCGTAGGCCCGTTCGAGACGGTTCCAGCGCTCTTCGGCCTCGGAGACGGTCTTTTCGGAGAACGTCTGTTCGGACCCGTAGGCCGTCGAGAGGTAGAACGTCCGAATCACGTCGACGCCGAACTCGTCGAGCGCGTCCGTGACGGTGAAGAAGTTTCCGAGGCTGGAACTCATCTTGTCGCCCTCGGTCTGGAGCAGTCCGACGTGAAGCCAGTAGCGGGCGAACTGCTCGCCGGTCGCCGCCTCCGACTGGGCGATTTCGTTTTCGTGGTGCGGGAACACGAGGTCACGGCCGCCGACGTGGATGTCGATGGTGTCGTCGAGGTGGGTCATCGACATGGCCGAGCACTCGATGTGCCAGCCGGGTCGACCCTCTCCCCACGGCGACTCCCACGTCTGGCCGCACGGTTCCGTGAGGGGTTCGAGGTCCGGGTCGCGGTGTTCGGCGGCCGTCTCGGGCGCGACCGCACCGGCCTTCCAGAGCGCGAAGTCCGCGGGGTTGCGTTTCTCGGAGCGCTCCGATTCGTTCCCCTGTGCTTCGAGTTCCTCGACCTGCTGGTTCGAGAGTTTGCCGTAGTCGTCGAACGTCGAGACGTCGAAGTAGACCGAGCCGTTCGATTCGTAGGCGTGGCCGCGCTCGACGAGCGTCTCAATCAGGTCGATAATCTCGGGTAGGTGTTCCGAGACACGGGGGTACACCTCGGCGCGCATGAGGTTCAGCCCGCGCATGTCTCGGATTACGTCGCCGACGAAATGCTCGGCAACGTCAGCCTCGTCGTCGCCGAGGTCGTCCTCGCCGATACGGGCGGCAATCTTCTCGTTCACGTCGGTGAAGTTCTCGACGTGGTGGACGTCGTAGCCCTCGTACGCCAGCCAGCGGTGCATGATGTCTGCGTGCATCCACAGGCGAGCGTGGCCGAGGTGCGCGTCGTCCGAGACCGTGAGCCCACAGACGTAGAGCAGCACGTCGTCGCCTCGCGCCTCGAAGTCCTCGCGCTCTCCCGTCAGCGTGTTGGTCACGGACAGTGTCATCGACACGGGCTACTCGTGGCACCATTTTCAACCCGTCGGAACGGGTGTCGTCACGGCGGCGGCCGCTTGCACTGTCGCACTCAGGGTCGAGAGTTCGGACGCAAAATCTCTTCGGTCGCGGACACCCGCTTGTTCGCGGGGACTCCGATAGTAAGTCCGAATACCGACACCACTGAGGAGAGCCGAATGTCAGGCGTATATAGTGCTGACGGCCGATTCGACGACTTGGAGCGCGGCCGCACCTTGTCGCCGAGGAACAACGACAGCGAGCGTGTCACCTGCGACACCGGCGGCGTCGACGACGACAGATTCGGCGTCGAGTCGGCCGAGCACTGTGGCGAGCGCGGTCGTATCGACCTCACCCTCAGCGATGATAGCAGTGAGCGGCCCGCCCGACGCGAGTTCGACACCGGCGACCGAAAGAACCGGCTCGTCGTCAGACTCGTCGATATCTTCACCGACGAGTCCGACGCCACTTCGCATCGTGACAGTCACGTCGCGCGATTCGGGTTCGAACTCGGAGAGGTCGTCGGCGAACCGGCGAAGCGCGGCCGCGACTGCCTCGTCATCTCCGAGGTCGAGGAAGGCCGCGGCGGCGGCGTAGTTGACCACCCCGGCGCGGAGTGCGTCGAGAAGGAACGGTCGGTCGCGGACGGCGTCGCGGGCGTCGGCAGCGAGAGACATACCCGAGGCGTCGCGGGCAGCGAGGAAAAATCCGCCGCCAATCGCCGAAGACGACGTTCGTCCCGCCCCGACCACTTCGAACGTGACGCAAAGGGGAGTTACCGGAACGCGAAGATTCCTTTCGTAGATGCGAAGTCCATAAGTCAGCCCCGTCGTAACCCCCGGACATGCAAGCGCTGGTCATCGTGGCGCACGGGTCACACCTGAACCCGGATTCGAGCACGCCGACCTACGACCACGCGGACACCATCCGCGAGGTGGGTGCGTTCGACGAGGTTCGAACCGGCTTCTGGAAGGAAGAGCCGTCCATCCGTGAGGTCCTTCGAACCGTCGAATCGGACGAGGTGTACGTCGTCCCGCTGTTTATCAGCGAGGGCTATTTCACGGAACAGGTCATCCCGCGCGAACTCCGCCTCGACGGGTGGGACGTCGCCGACTGGGACTCAGACGGCCTCTCTGCGACGCACGTCACGCTCCCCGCCGGAGATGTCCCCGAGAAGACGGTCCACTACTGCGGTCCGGTCGGCACGCACGAGGCGATGACCGACGTCATCGTCCGCCGCGCCGAGTCCGTGACCGAGGACCCGGACGTCGGCGACGGGTTCGGGCTGGCCGTCGTCGGCCACGGGACCGAGCGCAACGAGAACTCCGCGAAAGCAATCGAGTACCACGCCCAGCGGGTCCGCGACATGGACCGCTTCGACGAGGTACAGGCACTCTACATGGACGAAGACCCGGAGGTCGACGACGTGACCGATTACTTCGACGCCGACGACATCGTCGTCGTTCCACTGTTTGTCGCCGATGGCTTCCACACGCAGGAAGACATTCCCGAGGACATGGGCCTCACTGACGACTACCGAACGGGGTACGACGTGCCCACCGAGGTAGACGGCCACCGTATCTGGTACGCCGGCGCTGTCGGAACCGAGGGCCTGATGGCCGACGTGGTGCTCGAACGCGCCGCCGACGCCGGGGCCGACATCGGCGACGCCCTCGAAGTCGTCCGTGAACGAACCCGAAAGACGCCGATGGCGGGTGACTAACCGTGGCAGACTACATCGACGCGCTCGTCGACGCCGCGGCAGACGGTGACGGCGTCTCGCTCGACGGTCTGCACGTCGCCCGGACCGGCGACGGCTACCGACTGGAGACGCCGAGTGCGGAACGCGATGGCCTCTCCGAGTCGGCGCTCTCCGACGCGCTTTCCGACTTCGACGAGTACGCGACGAACTGGTTCTTCTGGAGCCGAGTCGTCGGTGAATCCAGCCCGCAGCGACGGGCGTTCCTCCGGTGGGTCGAAGGCGCGGACGCCGAGGACCAGTCAGTTCCGGCGCGATACGACGCACTCCGAGACGGCATCGAGCGCGAGTGGGGGCAACTCCACGTCACTGTAACCCTCGACGACGATGGCCAGCGGCACTACGAACTCCGCCACGTCAACGAAGCCGACCGCGAGCACGACGACCTCGACACGTACCACGAACCACTTGCCGCCCGGCAACTGGCGACCTACGACGAGAAAGGTCGGTACCGACCACTCAAGTCCGGCAACAACCTCGCCGGGGGATGGGTCTTCCCGGACCTCGACGGCCGTGACCTCGTTGAGACGGTCGAGACGTTCTACCCGGCGTCGGTGCCGAACTGGTACCGCGAACGCGAGGGTACGCTCGACGTTGAACACTGGGTTGACACCATCGGTCGCCAGACTGGGATGTACAGCGTCGTCAAGACGTGGAACCGCGGCGACGGCCACGAACACGTGGACTGGGTCGCAGAGTCCTGCTGTGACGACTCGCAGTGTGTCAAACGCCGCGAGTGGCAGTACGACGACGAGACCGACCTCGACGTGGACGGCGGCGACGGCGCGTTTCCCTGCCGAGAACCCTGTTCGCTCGTCATCGCGGCCTCTCGAAAGTGGACGCGTCTGGAGGGTGAGAACACCCAGACCTACGAGTTCGAACTCACGCCGTCCGAAAAAGAACAACTCGAAGCCATCGTCGACGCCGTCGCGGACGACCGCACCGACGATATTCGCGAAGCCGACGTGTACGAGGGAGCGAATCGCTACCGGGCGCGGTTCCTGCGCGCGAAGTTATTCGACGATGATGGGAACCTCTGTGGCGTTCCCACCGAAGACGAGTCGTAGTCGGTCCCGGTTTTTCTACTCAAGTACGGATATTCCCAGCGCGACGAGTACGCCGCCGACGACGACGCCCGCGCCGAGTGTGATGGCGAAGCTATTGAACACCGTCGCGATACCCACTGCGAGCGCGAGCGCGAAGGCACCAAGGAGAAACAGCGGGATCGAATTCGGGTCGACGTCGGGAAACACGTCGGAGAGTCCTTCAGTGACCGACGGTTCTGCCTCCTTCTTTGCGGGTTTCGAGAACGCGCCGTCGACGTCGACCTGACGTGTCTCTGGTGCCGGATTGATAGTCACGTCGACGTAGGCCGTCTCCGACCCGTATCCAGTCACAATCTTCAGCTTTCCCGTCACTGGGTCGTCTTTCGGGGTGACAAACACCTCGACGCCGAGCGACTGACCGCCGTCGACGTAGTGGTTCCCACCTGAGAGTCGCGCGACTTGCGAGAGTTCGTCGTCGATGTTGAGGTGGACGTGGACCGCCTGTCCGAGGTTGTCGAGTTCGATTTCGAACGGGCTATCCGCCGAAAACGACGGCGCAACCGACAGGTCGTGGGGGCGCTCCTCGTTTAGCTCGACGGAAAGCGACTCGCTCGACATGGTCGCAGGGTCTATACGAAAACAGAAAAGCGTTCAGTTCCACCGAGCTTGTGAGACCGTCTCAGTCGTCGCGCATGTCCGGCGGCAGGAGGTTTGGAATGCCGTCTTCGATGGGGTACACCTCGCCGGTGACCGTGCCGATGAGTCTCCCTTCGACGATCTCGTCGCCGTCCCGTTCGTCGACTTCGAGTTCGAGTTCGCTCTTGTCGAGTGGGTCACAGAGGATGTCCATCAGGGATTCTTTCATTGACGTGACCGTCGGTTGCGCGAAGTAAAAGCGTACGGGTTCGTCGCCGGGAGCAGTCCCACGGTTTCCGTCTCGACTGCCGACGAGAAAAACGAGCTGTCGGCCGAATGTCGGCCGACGAAACAGAGATAGTCGATTACTTGTCGAACGGGTTTTCGAGGTGGACCGTCTGCTCGCGGTCCGGGCCGATACCGACCGCGTAGACGGGCACGTCGAGTTCGTCGGAGATGTACTCGAGGTAGTCCTGTGCCGCGTCAGGAAGTGCCTCGTAGCCTTCCTCGGCGACTTCGCTCCAATCGACCTCGGGCCACGTCTCGAACTCCTTGAGGACGGGTTCGCACTCGGCCCATCGCTCGGTCGTCGCGGGCATGGTCAGACGCTCTTCGCCATCCAGTTCGTAGGCGTGGCCGACCTTCACTTCGTCCAGCCCGGCGAGCACGTCAAGGTGGTTGACGGCGATGCCCGTGAAGCCGCTCACGCGTGCTGCGTGACGGAGCATCGGGAGGTCGAGCCAGCCGATACGGCGCGGGCGACCGGTGACAGTACCGAACTCGCCACCCTTCTCGCGGATGAAGTCAGCGAGTTCCTCGTCGCGGTCGTCGTCTTTCAGCTCGGTCGGCATCGGGCCTTCGCCGACGCGCGAGAGGTACGCCTTGACAATGCCGACGACTTCGCCCTGACCGACGACGGTCGGGCCGAGACCGGTGCCGGTCGATGCGCCGCCAGCGGTCGGGTTCGAGGAGGTCACGTACGGGTAGCTCCCGTGGTCGATGTCGATGAGCGTTCCCTGTGCACCTTCGAACATCACGTTCTCACCGGCGTCGCGTCGCTCGGCGAGGAAGTCGCCACAGTTGACGACCATGTCTTCCTCGCTGAGTCGGCGGCCGAACTCGGTGAACTCCTCGACGAGCGCTTCGATGTCGCACTCCTCGCCGGCTTCGAGACCGTAGACATCCTCGATGAGGGCGCGCTTCTGCGGAACGACGTACTCCAGTCGCTGCCGGAGGACTTCGGGGTCGAGGAGGTCGCCGACGCGGATACCGCGACGGCCAGCTTTGTCCTCGTAGGTCGGGCCGATGCCACGCCCGGTCGTGCCGACCGTCAGGTCGGAGTCGGCCTTCGCCTCTTCTTCGATGTTGTCGAGGCGACGGTGATACGGCATGATGACGTGCGCGCGCTTCGCGAGACGCACGTCGGGTTCCAGACCGCGCTCACGGAGGTCGTCGAGTTCCGAAAAGAGCGTTCGCGGGTTGATTACACAGCCGTTTCCGAGCACGCCCACTTTGTCGCGGACGGCCCCGCTGGGCACGAGCGAGAGCTTGTACTCCTCACCGTCTTCGACGACGGTGTGGCCGGCGTTGTCGCCGCCCTGATATCGGACGACGATGTCAGCGTCGCCGCCCCACAGGTCGACGAGAGCACCCTTGCCCTCGTCGCCGAGTTGCGAACCGACGATGGTAACAGTCATACGTCGGCCGTTCCCCGCGACACACTAAACACATTACGGTACTGTTCGGAGACGGATGCATATTCGTGTACATTTACTTCGATTACACTTCCGGTGAATGCCACGAATACGCATTATCGTGGCAATCGAGAACACAACCGTTAACTAGTGCCCTTGGTTAGTTCTGGTAATAGCTGGCAATTCGTCGGTTCCACTTATTCTGCCCGCCGCGGAGGGTAAGGCTTAAAGTCTCCCAAGAAGAGTTAACAAATGGCATGATAGACCGACTTGAGAAGGAAGTCGATATGTTGGAACGCCATCTCCAGGTCCTGAAGATGGTCATCGAGAGCGAGCCCATCGGCATCGTCAAGATGTCGAACGAGACGGGCTACCCGCACCACAAGGTTCGCTATTCGCTCCGTGTTCTCGAAGAAGAGAACCTTATCGAGCCCTCCAGCCAAGGCGCAATTACGACCGAGCGCACACAGGAATTCGTGGACGAACTCGACGACAAGCTCGACGAAATCGTCACGAAGCTCGAATCGATGAAGATCGAAGAAGCAGCCGAAGTCGAGAACTAACCTCCGTTCACACAGTCGTTTTGTCCTGTTTCCGAAGAAACGAATCAGTTTCTACAGAAACGTGGATTGACGGGGCATTCTCGACAGTTTGAGTACCATCTGGCGTCACTGCCCTCCGGTCGATGCCGGTTGGTCCTCGTTTTCTCTCTGACTATGTGTTGAGCGTAGCTTGTGTGACTCTCTGGCGCGCGGAATACCACTGAACCATATGGCCGATTGGTTGATTGAACATGGATATCAGAAGGCAGGAGCTGCGTAAGCAACCTCTACTCACTTCATTTAATCAACAAACAATAGGTAAATATCAACACTTTGTCTATATGGGATTTCGCTCTGCGAGTGAGAAGACGAGCGAGGGCCAACGGTCCTCGGTCGTCCCGTCGATTCAAGAACTAACGGGTGGTTCCGACCGCAGTCAGCGCGGCGGTGGGTCGCCGACCGCACAGGACGCTGCGGCTCAGTTCGGTCTGGAACTGTATCGCCCCGGAATGGACGTTCAGATTCAACGCCTCGTCGAGAGTCACGGCGCGAGCCAGGTTCGGCAGTGGGCCGACGAAGGCATGACCGTCGAGATGATGGGCAAACCGCGGGATATGCGACAGTTCCGCGAGCGTCAGGAAGAACGCCCAGCCGAGGTTCCGAAAGATATCGAGCGCCGGAATGCCAAGTCAGTCCAGCGCAGTCGCAACGCGCACCACGAGGCGTCGAAAGCCGGTGACGCGCAAGTCCCCGATAGCGTTCGGGACGTGATTTCCTCGCCCGGCCAGCAGCTCGACACGAGCATCCAGCGCGCGATGGAAGAGCGCATGGGTGACAATCTTGGTGACGTACGGGTTCACACCGGCCCGAGTGCTGCGAAAGCGTGTGACGACATCAACGCCCGGGCGTTCACCGTGGGCAACCACATCGCGTTCAACCACGGCGAGTATGACCCGTCGTCGCCGGAGGGACAGCACGTGCTGGCCCACGAGTTGGCGCACGTTCGCCAGCAGACCGGTGGGGCGGTGTCGATGCTGCCGCAGCAAGGTGAATTAGAGATTGACCCTGACCCACGCTTAGAGCGTGAGGCCGAGGAGACTGCCGAGCGCGTGATGCGTGGCGGTAAAATCGGTATTCACCGCATGAGGGACGCGGACGTACATATTCAATGGACTTCTCGCATCTCCGAGAGAGAAACGAGTTCGAATCACAGCGAAGCAATCGAGTTGCAGCGCCTTCCAGACGATGAACGCTTGAATGTTGCTGCCGAGGGTGTGGAAGCGGCAATTAGTTGGGTCACAAAACAAACGGAGTTGTCTCAGTCCTCGGCGAGAGTGATGGTGAGCGAGGCAAACGGTTCGGACGAGCTGGCGATGTTTCAAAGGAATGTCGCTGCGCTCCATACGACCGCCGCGATTGACAACCTCCCCGAAAAACGCCAGCGACAGGTCGCACGGAATCTTCTCAGCAAGGACCCGTTGGCGTTGGATGGAAACGATACCAAGGCCACCAGAGGGATTCCAGAAGGGATTAGGCGAGATATCAATGCCGTCTTTGGGTACTCTCCGACTGAAAGCGATGAGGTTCCGGATTTTGGGGTGAACTGGACCGACCCCGACCACGTAATTCCTGCGAGAGAAACACGAGAGGAGTACGTCAATAACAAAAAGAGGCTGAGACAGGAGGCAGAAGAGCTGAGGAAGAAAAGTCATACAGTAGAGCAAGTAGCGCGGAAGGCAGTTCTCGAACGAAATGTAGACCGTATAATGAGCTACATTACGGAAGGAGATAGAGAAAAAATACAATTGGTTGTCAGCGGTAAACATCCTAGTCGGATTGGAGGACATATAGATGATGTATTTGAAGAATTTCAACCGACAATACGAGTACACCTGCTTTGACAAATCGACCGGGGAGGGAAGTGAATTTAAGAGATTGGACGAGCAGACAACCCGTGGATATTGTCAAGAATTTGATTTTGGCTGGGTCGCGGTCTACTTTGATTCTGATAAACAAACGCTGATCGTTCAAATTGACAACAATGTATGGGACCTGAATGATTCGAATACTACTGTCACGTATGAGCACCAGCGTCAAAACGATAAGACGTACTTCAATGTAGAGAGCGACCAGAATCAGTTCGAAATCACCTACGATGCTTGGTGGACGGAGTTGCCACAACCATCTTCAGCTACTATGACCACTGTCAGAGAGATGTATAATGACGAAGAAGAAGACATATTCGCATACATCAAATATGTATCGGAAGAAGGGTTGGAAAATAATCTGAGAGAGTCATAGCGAAGACGGCCATAATAAATCAGAGTCAAGAAAAATGTGCGCTTGAAAAACTTCGACCGGCGGACAATGTACACGTGTTTCGACCCTTCCAGTGGTTCAGGAAGCGAGTTTGAGGAGATTGGCGGCTACGAAACCTCGGGATATTGCAAGGCTGGCGATTTTGGATGGGTTGCAGTCTATCCCGAGCCTGATAGACAAACACTCATTGTTCAGATAAATGAAATCAAATGGGATTTGTATGCATCTGGAACCACAGTCATTTACAACCATAATTACAATGATGAAAAAACACACTTTAAAATATCTGATAAAGAAAACACATTCGACATTACCTATGAGGCGTGGTGGAAAGATGTTCCACATTTTGAAGCCAATAAGTGGGCCGCCAGTCGGGAAGAAGAGAACTCCCATGAGGATATATTCGGGTACATATTGATGCTATGGCAGAATGAGGACAAGAAGGAAAATTGGATTGAACTGTGGTCTGAACATCTGCCGGACTAGCGAATCTACAGACAGACACTTTCTAGATAGTAGCCTCCTCAGCCCGTGTTCGTCCGCGGGCGCTTGGTGAGGCCCCTGAAAATTGTAACGTTGCACGAATTGTGTTATTCAGTCGCAACTGGTCATACCTCGACAGACCAACCGAACGCCCGGCCAGGCTTTAGATGTCCGGGACGTTCAGGTGGAAGTCACCGCTGCGGCCTTCGACCAGACAGAGGTGATAGCCGTTTTTGCGCGAGAGCTTCACGTAGCTCTTGCGCTTGGAGCGGCTGAGCAGTCCGCCGCCGGTCTTTTCGGCGGTCACTTCGAGGGCTTCGGGCTCGAAGAAGCTGGCCGTGACGACGAACGCAGAACCGAGGGTCTCGTTCGCCTCTGCGATGGCTTTGGAGTCTTTGGCGAGTTGCGCGACCATCGGCTTGGTCGCGGGGTCCCGCGAGTCGTTCATGTTGGCGACGAACAGAGGGTCGCCCATCTGGTCGCGGAAGATGATATCGAAGTTCCGGGGCTCGGTCTCGTCCTCTCCGATGGGGACCGAGACGGTACCATAGAGCTCGATGCGGTCGATTTCTGGAATCGCATCGAAGACGCCCGCGAGACTCGACCGGTTGCCGGTCTCGCCGATTTCGTAGAGGAGTTCGGTGACCACCCAGGTGGCGAAGCCGTACTCGGGCGTGTCTTCGAGGAACTCCTCGTAGGGGCGTCCCTCGACGCCGAGACCGTCAGTGTCGAACGTCGTGTGGTGTTCGAGGCGCAGGTTCTCGACGACATCCTCGCGTTTGGCCTGTCCGGCGTGGGCCTTTTCGAGCGTCGCTTCCCCCTTTCTGGCATAGCGGACGAAGAGGTTCGTCCCGCGGAGCGCCTCGTCGGGCGACATCGAGTGGTCGGTGTCGTGGACGCCGACCTCGTCCAATTTTGACTGGAACCGTTCGACTTCGGCTTCGAGTTCCTCGACGCGCGCGTCGAGTTCTTCTGCCCGGCTTCGGTATTCGTCGCGTTCGTCCTTCAGCGAGTCACGCTCCGAGGCGAGTTGGTCGCGCTCCGATTCGAGCTCGGAGACCTTCGCCTTGAGTTCCTTGACGGCCCCCGCGTCGGCCGCCGACTGCTTCGGTGTCGACTTTGGTGCCGACTTTGGTGCCGATTTCGACGACGCTCGCTTCTTCGGCCGCTTTTTGCTCTGCTTCGACTTCGCAGCACGACTCTTGGCCTTTCGGGAGCGCTCCTTGCTCTGCGGCGGGGTCCGCTTCGGTGCGGTCTCGTATTTCGACTTTCCGGGGTCGAGTGATGGAATCGACCGCGCGTTGCGCCACTGCGCCTCGGCTGAGAAGACGTCGTCGCCCGAGCCACTCGGTTCGGCTGCCGACTCGGATGCTTCCGTGCCGCTGCTGACGCCGTTTTTCGCCGAGGAACTGTCTGTAGTCGCCGCCGAGGAGGCGTGTGCCCCCGCGGAAGTCGAGGCCGAGCCAGTCTTCGGCCCGTCGTCCGAACCCTTCTTTTTGGCCGGTTTGGGGTCCGATGCGGTCGAGTGAGACTCTGTGTCCGTTGTCGCTGCCTGCGTGGTATCCGTGGTCGAGGTGTCAGCCGCAGACGGTGACTCGCTGGAGGGTGCGGGCTCGTCTGGGGCTGGCGTCTCGATATCGGATTTTGTCTCGGTATCGGGGCTCGGGGTCGTGTCGCCCGGTTCTGTTGGCGATTCGCTGGCCGTGTCGCTCTCTGCAGCAGCCGACGCCGGAGTGTCGCCGGACGACTCGTCTTCGGCGTCGTCAGTCACAGGCGCGCCTGCAGACGGGACAGTCTCGTCTTCGTCGTCCCCCTCAGGGATTTCGACGAGTTCGATGTCGACGTCGTAGACTTTGTAGATGCCAATCTCGTCGCTCGCTCGCTCGAAGGCATCGTCGCCCGTGATGAGACGCTTGCTGTTGCCGACGTACGCGGCGCTCATCGACTTGCCACCGTGGTAGACGACGTAGTAGTCTCCAGAGAGAACGTTCTCGGAGAGTTCGACGTAGCCGGTAAAGCCCCCCGCAGAGAGTGTTCCATCTGCGTCTTCCAGCGGCGTCTCTTCGGTGTAATACTGCGCACGGACGTCGCCGCCGGTCTCTTGCATCGCATACAACAACGGAAGAGACGGGTCGGGTGCGCGGTACGATTCGAACGATTCGTCCTCGAAGTCCTCGATTTGTCCGTCGAAGACCCCGAGCAGACGACCGTTGAGCATGAACCCCCAGGTCATGCCCGCAACGACCGCGCCCGTGAAGTCGTCGTTCGCGAGCGACCGGAGACCTCTGTACCCGCTCTCCGCAGGTGCAGAGTCCCACCCAGTCACCGCGTCGATAATCTCGCTATCCATTTGAAGGTAAATCACGGGAAGCGAATCAAATACTTTCCGGGCGATTCATTGGCATGTTTCACGCACGACACCCCGTCGCTTATCCGACCAGCGACCCACATCGACCCCGTGAGCGCCCGTCCTAGCCACCCAAAACACGAGAGTGCGCTCGAAGTTGCCGCAGCGTATCTCCAACGAGTCCGCGGTGGCGACGAGACTGACGCGATTCGAACCGCCCTTGCCGACCTCGACAGCGACGCCCTCGCATCTGAACTCGACTCCGACTCGCGTCGCCGGGCGTTCTGGACCAATATCTACAACGCCGCCATCCAAGAGACGCTCTCGTCTGACCCCTCGATGTACGACGGTCGATACAGCTTCTTTCGGAAGCATATCATCGTCATCGCGGGCGAACCACTCAGCCCAGACGACATCGAACACGGTATCCTCCGGGGCTCGATGCTCGGGTGGGGATTCGGCTACATCCCGAATCCGTTCCCCGGGTCGTTCGAGCGAACTCATCGCGTCGACGAACTCGACCCGCGAATCCACTTCGCGTTGAACTGCGGCGCGACGAGTTGCCCACCAATCGCTGTGTACGACCACGAACGACTGGACGAGCAACTTGACGTGGCGAGCGCGAGCTACCTCGAACAGGAAGTCGTGTACAACTTCGATACCGAGCACGCAGTCATTCCGAGACTGTTCTTGTGGTTCCGTGGGGACTTTGGCGGTCGCTCGGGCATCCGGGAACTGCTCCAGCAGTACGGCATCGTCCCAGAGAATGCGTCTCCCTCTTTTTCGTATGACGACTACGACTGGTCGCTCTCGCTCGGCGAGTTCGCGAACAGAACGTAATCTTGGACGAACGTCTCGGGTCGAGACTGGTCGCTTCGGGAGAACGGTTATAGTTTCTCGCCTCGATTAGGTGTCCGTGACAAGACACGACGAGCGGTTCGTCCGGTACCTCGAGTCGAAAGAGGCCGTCGACGACCGTGCACTCCACCGGCCGACGCTTTCGACGCTCGTCGACGAGCTTTCGGACCGAGCGGAGGCACGACCCGGAGAACCGCTTCGCGTCGTCTCGGTCGGTGCGGGAACCGGTGCGATGTGCCGACGGCTCCTCTCTTGGGGTGTCTTCGACGCGTACGACGATATCAAGTACATCATGATAGACCGCCGAAAGGGGATGTCCGACCAAGCCTCGGCGGCGTTCGCGGAGTGGTCGCACGGAGCCGGATGGGAGGCGTCGCCGACCGTCGACGGCTTCCAAATCGAACGACATGGTCGGCGCGTCGCGCTGACATACGTGACTGGCGACCTGTTCGACGCGACGGTCGAAATCCCGCAGGCAATCGACCTCGTGGTCGCACACGCTGTCCTCGACGTGCTTCCGCTACAACGGGCGCTCGACGCGCTTATCACCCGACTCACGGACGGCGGACTCTTCTACGCGCCGATTACGTTCGACGGCCGGACCGCCTTCCGTCCGGCGCACAACGCCGACAGCGAGGTGCTCGATGCGTTCCACGAGACGATGGGTGGCGACAACGCCTCGGGGCCGGAAACCGGCTCGAACCTGCTGTCAGCGCTCCCGCAGTCCGACGCGTCAATCGTCTCAGCAGGAGGGTCCGGCTGGGTCGTCACCCCCCCGTACGACGATGGCGAGCGCTTCTTCATCTCGCGCATTCTCCAGTTCGTCGAAGAGTCGGTCGGCGCCCACGGTGGCGTCGGCGAAGCCACACTCCGCGGGTGGCTCGATACTCGGCACAAGCAGTTGGAGGCTGGAGGACTCAGCTACGTCGCGCACAACCTCGACATCTTGGCGAAACTCGACTGAGCCGAGCGCGATTTTCCACACGACTCAGGACTCGTCAGACCTCGACGACTGAGACTGGCGCGTGGCCGATTCCGATTCGAGGCGGCCCGAAACGTACAGCCAATCGCGGGCGAATCCCAGAAGCAACGCTCCAGCGGCGACGCCAGCCAGCGTCGGGACCCACGCGTCGGCGACGCCAGGTGCCAACGCGAACGGGACGAACGCCATCTGAATCCCGGCGAGAACGCGTCGGGACGCCCGTGGCGGCAGGTCGTACGTCGGCCGGTCAGTCCGAGTTCGCCACCACAGGCCCGCGACGAACACGTATCTGGCAGCCCCCGCAGAGAGGTACCACCACGGGAGTTGGCCGAGAAAGACACCAGCCAGCGGTGCCAAAAGCAGGCCCAGTGCGTCGACTGTGGTGTCGAGCCGAGACCCGAGCACGGTGACGCGTCCGAGACGCCGAGCAAGGGTTCCATCGAGTGAGTCGAGTGCGGCAGCGACTCCGTACCCGACTGCTGCGGTCCACGCCCACGCGGCTGGTGGTGTCCCTGTTTCGACCCACGTGACGGCACTGATGGCACCCACACCACCTACGCCCGCCACGAGGGTGGCGCGAAAGAGCGTCACTGCGGTGGGGAGTCCGAGCGAGGTGTACCGGTGGGGTGGGTTTCCAGAGTCCGCTGGCGACACCTCCGCAGTGTGCGTGTCGCGCTGTGCTGCGTGTGTCGCGTTCTCTGCGGCATAGCGAGCTGTGTATGCCCACACGCCCGCGACCACGAGCGTCGTCACAGCAGTCCATAGTGCCGCGTCTGTCGCCGTCGTGGTCCCGGACGACGCGAGGAGGGCACCCCCACTGGCGACCAGTGCGACCGCAACCCCACCGCTCGTGCGAACGCTCTGTCGTGTCTGTCGGGTGGAACGTGTCATCGCGGGCGAGTCGGTCATGTCGTGGCTGAGTCAATCATGTTGTGGCTGGGCCACTCGTGTCGTGGCTGAGTCGGTCAGGTCGTCGGTCGCGCTACTTAGAGAATCACGCTACGTGGAGAACTCCGTTACGGCCCGCGCACCCACAGCAGCGAGGGTCGGAAGCGCGAATCCGGCACCGATGGTGAGCACGAACAGGATACCGGTCGCAAACTGGGCGTCGAGTGCGCCGTGCCACCACACGAACCCGACGTGAATCGCGAGGACCACGCCCCCGAACGTGAGTCCCTGGACGACTGCGCGCGGAACTGAGGTGGCGAGGAGACCGACCAACACGCCGCCGATGACGAGTCCAGTCCAGTGGACCGACGCGGCGGCAATCCCGACCACAGTCGCGGCGAACAGTGCGAGGTCGGCCCGCGGTCCTGCCCGAAGTTCAGAGAGCACGCTCATTGTGCACCCCCGAAGACGATGTCTGGTTTTCCGGTCGGTCTGTCCAGCGTGAGCGGTTTGTACTCGCCCGCGGCCCACTCGTCGAGTTGGTCGTGGTAGCGGTCGGACCAGAAGACACCGCGCTGGCCACCGGGGATGACACCGACGGACTTGTCTTCCTCAGAGAAGTCGACGACCATCCGCCAACTACTCCCGGCCTGCGTCGATTGCGACCCTCGGAAGTTGAACACGGTGTACCGCGACCCGTCCATCGGGCGCTCGGGGTAGTTGAGGAAGTTGCGGTCGAACGCGTGGTCGATGTCGAGTCTGTTGAAGTCGCCGTAGGTCTCCCAGCCCTCGCGGTCGATGCGCTCGGCGGTTCGGTTCATGGCCAACGCAGCGATGTCGGCCCGGTTTTCAGCCGTCTCGCGCGTGGTTCCGTCGTCGTACCACGTCGCGTCGGCATCGAGCGTCTGTAAGACGTACAGCCCCGGGTAGTACGACTCGTCGAGGCCCGCGGCGTCGAACTCGTCGGCGAACGTCGCGTTGCGGAACTCGTCGACCCAGATTCGGTAGACGAGCGCCGCACGCGACTCGGCGCGCATGCGGTTGTCCCAGCCGTCGAGGTCGGACGCGAGCGACTGCGCTTCGGGCGACATCTTTCGGACCGCGGCATCGTCCACCGCGTACGGTGACAGTCCGACCGCAGCCACGGACCGAACGTCTCGCTGGACGCGCATCATGTCCTCGGTGGTCATCCCACCCTCGGCGGCCGCCTCGTCGAGCATGTCGTAGATTCGCTCGCCGCGGTAGGGGTCTGCGTAGGTCATCGACGTGCCCATGTAGAAGTCCGGGTCGTCGATGGTCCGCTGATTCGCCGTGGCGAGGACAGACGGGTCGTTCACGTGCGGAATCGACTCGAAGGGGGCGAACCCGTCCCACGACGACTCGCCGTACGGGTCGTATCCGAGCCACTCGCCTTCGCCCTGCGACCCGTTGAAGATGGTGTCTCCGCGGACGACCTCACCGTCTGTCACCCGGAGCGGGTAGCGACCGGCGGGGTAATACAGCGTGTTACCAGCGCGGTCTGCGGCGACGAAGTTCTGTGCGGGCACGTCCCAGATACGCAGCGCGTTTCGAACGTCGGCGACCGACTCGGCGTGGTTGAGTCGGTAGACACCGAGTGATTCGTTCGTCGCCGAGAACCCAGGCCACGCGACGCCGACGGTTTTCCCACCGCGGTCGATGACCGCACCGTGGACCGACTTGCGGACCGTGATTTGCACGTCCTCGCCGTCCGCGACTTCGATAGTCTGGGCTTCTGTCTCGAAGGCGCGAACCTCGCCGTCGTAGACGTAGCCGCCGTCTCGTCGCTCGTAGGTGTAGATGTCTGTGAAGTCACCGCCGACGTTCGTCACACCCCACGCGGCGTCGGCTGTGCGTCCGATGACGACCATCGGAATTCCGGGGAACGCAGCGCCGCGAACGTCCATCTCGGTGGTCGAGAGGTGCATCTCGTACCAGACGGGCGGCGCGGTGAGAGAGAGGTGTGGGTCGTTTGCGAGCAACGGTTTGCCGGAGGCTGTGTGCTCGCCGGAGACGACCCAGTTGTTCGACCCGAACGCCGGGTCCTTGTCGTAGGCGTCGGTCCACGAGGCGAGTGCCTCGAAGTCGCCAGCGACCGATTCTGTCGTCCCGTTCTCTGCTTCACCGACGACGGACTCGGGCGAGAACGACGCCGCATCCGAGTTCTCGGAGTTGCGGACGATAGGCACGTCGTGGCCGAGTTGCGCCGGATAGAGTTCAGAGGCGTTCGGGCCGAGCCGAGAAACCGCCGTCGACCGCCGAAGGTCGGCGAACGACCCCGAGAGTCGCCACGAGATGAGTTTGCCGACGAGAAGCGTGTCGGTCGGTGTCCACGTCTCGAACTCGGCGTCGAGAAGGGCGTACTCTGGCGGCAGTGCTCCGGCGTCGGCGTAGTGGTTCACCCCGTCGCTGTACGCCTCGATTGCTGGTCCGACCTCGGTGTCGCGCACGGAGTTCCACGAGGCCTCCGCGGCGGCCTCGAAGTCGAGACTGCGGTAGAAGCGGTCGGATTCGACGGTCTGGTTGCCGACGACTTCCGAGAGACGCCCGCCGACAAGTCGGCGCTGGAGGTCCATCTGGAACAAGCGGTCGCGGGCCTGCACGTAGCCGACGGCGAAATACAACGCTCGCTCGTTTTCGGCCTCGATGTGCGGGACGCCTTGCTCGTCGTACCAGACGCTCGCCGGTCCGTACGGGCTGTCGACCTGCGTCGCTCCGCGGGGCGTCACGGAGTCGTACACGTCACCAGACAGCGGCGCGGCGAGTCCGAGATACGACCCTCCGAGAATCGCGGTTGCGACCAGCGCCGCAGTACAGACGACTGCGACGACGGCGCGGGTCGTGGTATTCATACACACATTGGAGGGAGGCCGTCGGATAAATATTCCTCAAGTGACGTTTGTGAACGGTTCAGGAGTTGTCCTGATATCTGCCGAGTCGTGCGGCGGACTCGGCGACGGCGAGGACGACCAAATAGGTCACGAGCCCGGAGCCGAGAGCGACGAGCAACTCGGGTTCGACGAGGAGGCTGGCGGCCGCGACGCCGACGACACCTAGCACTGAGAGGGTCTGTACTCCCGGTCGCTCCCAGTAGTCACGGACTCGGTCTCTGGCTGCGAGTGACGCGGCCTCCAGCACGAGTGCGCCGACGACGCCGAGAACGACCATCTGTAACCGCAATGGCGGTCGGGTTAGCGCCAACGTCAGTGCTATCGGCACCACGACGAGGAGTGTGAGCACGGCGTCCCGGCGTCGCCCCATACCGAGTCTCGGGCGGGGGATTCCTTTTAGACACCGGAGGCGAAAGCGGGTGTATGTCGATTACGGGTGACGGCCCCGGACTGTCGAAGGCGAAGCGTCGCCTCGGTCGCTATCTCGCGGGTGCAGCTGTGCTCATCGTCACCTACGCATTCATCTACCAGTGGGCGGCGGGACAGTACGCCGGCGAGGACGTCACGTTCATTCAAGCACTCCACGTCGTCGTCGAGACGTTCACGACGACCGGATACGGCGAGCAGACTGGGTTCTGGGAGGACACGCCGCCGCTTCTCGCACTCTCAATCTTGATGCAACTCACCGGGGTCACCACCGTCTTTCTCACCTTGCCGCTGTTCCTCGTTCCGCTCGTGGAAGATGCGCTCCGAACCGACCCACCGACCACGTCGGACCTAACCGACCACGTTATCGTCTGTACGTTCACGCCACGGGGGGACGCGCTCGTCGACGAACTCGACGCGATGGGCATGCCCTACATCGTCCTCGAATCGGACCGTGAGTTGGCGGAGGAACTGTATTCGGATGGGTACACTGTCGCTCACGGCGACCCCGAGTCGGTCGAAGACCTCAAAGCGGTGAACGCCGAGTCCGCCTTCGCTATCGTCGCCGACGACGACGACGAGACGAACGCGAGTATCATCCTCGCAGCGAAGCAAGTAGCCCCTGACTCGCGCGTCGTGAGCGTCATCGAAGACCCGCACGTCCGCGACTATCACCGGTTCGCCGGGGCTGACGAGGTCGTCTCGCCGCGGCGACTCCTAGGCGAGAGCCTCGCAGGAAAGGCGACGACAGCCATCTCGTCAGCCGTGGGTGACGCTATCGAAATCGGCGAGGACTTCGAAGTCGCGGAACTGCTCGTCCAGCGCGGCAGTCCCGTCGAGGGCGAGACGATTGCCGAAAGCGGTATCGGCCGCCTGACTGGTGCGAACGTCATCGGTGCGTGGTTCACCGGGGAGTTCGTCTCGCCGCCCTCTCCCGACGCCGTCATCGACGAGCACACCGTCTTGCTCGTCGTCGGCCGCGAGCGACAACTCGAAAAGCTCCACGGACTCACGCTCTCGTCCGCGCGCCGCTTCCGGCGCGGCACGGTTATCATCGCCGGCTACGGCGAAGTTGGGTCGACGGCCGCCGAGACGCTGGCAAGCGCTGGCGTCCCGCACCGCGTCGTCGACAAACAGGAGAAACCCGGCGTCGATGTCGTCGGCGACGTGACGAATCCGCAGACCTTGCTCGAAGCAGGTGTCGACGAAGCCCGAAGCGTCCTTCTCGCCCTCGACGACGACACGACAGCTATCTTCACCACGCTCGTCTCAGAGCGCGTCTCCGAGGAGACTGAGGTCATCGCGCGCGCCAACGAAACCGAGAGCATCGCGAAACTCTACCGCGCCGGAGCGGACTACGTCCTCGCGCTCTCGACGGTCGCCGGACGCATGCTCGCGTCGCGCGTCCTCGACGAGGAGGTCATCGCACCCGAATCACAAATCGAAATCGTCCGAACCAACGCGCCCGGACTCGTCGGCCGGACGCTCGCCCAGGCGGATGTCCGTGCCCGGACCAACTGTACGATTATCGCAGTCGAGCGCAACGGCGACCTGCTCACGGAACTCGGCCCCGACTTCCGCGTGCAAAAGGGCGACGACGTGCTCGTCGCTGGTATCGACGAAGACATCTACCACTTCAACGAGCAGTTTGGGTAAGTCGCGTCAGGCGGCTCTCCACACTGGGCGGGCTCGCTTCCCTAGACCTAATAGTCCTGTTGAACTGATGTCGAGAAAACGACACCACGGCCTGTGAACTAACTATTGCACCAGACATATCTGTGAAAGACAATACATTACGGCATGACAACTCAGGTCACAGGGAGACCACTCGACGACGACGGAGAGCCGACTGACGGCCCAGCGCTCGAAATCGATCCGGACGGGCCTGCGATGGAGTTGTTTACGGAGTCACCCCACGCGCTTGCGTCGTGTCCGGGGATGCGGATGTGGTCGACGATACTGGAGTATCCCGATTCGAGCGAAGCGGCCACGCCGTCTATGCTCGTGTGGGTCGACCCAGATGCGACCGAGCTGCCACCGCACGTACACAAAAGCACTTCAGAGGTCTTTCGAGCCGTCGAAGGCGAACTGACTGTCGTCGTCGACGGCGACCCGCACCGACTGTCGCCGGGGTCGCAACTCACCGTCGAGGCGGGAGACTCACACTACTTCCGAAACGATACCGACGAGTTCGTCGCGTTCCACGTCGACGTTCCGTGGACCAGGACAATCGACACACAGTACATGTCTGGCGGGCTCGACCACGAGGGAGCGTTCGGTGCTGATGGAGCATACGGAGAGCCGGACCTGGTGCAGGGGCTATTGATGGCCGAGTACGTCGCACCCGAGACGCATATCACGGGTGCTCCGCACGTCGTTCAACGAGCACTGTGGGCAACCATCGGTCGACTTGCACGGCTGACTGGGCGGCAAGCGATGGACGAGACGTACTTGCGCGACCAGTTCTGGGAGTCGAACGTCGAGCAGCCGGATTTCGGAGCCTGAACGACTCGCGTGAGGACCGTCCAAGACGCGACCTGTGGCTCACCGGACAGCGGTCGAAAAAGGGTCGTTGAGGAGCGTCCGATTACGCGCCGACTTCCGCGCCGACGTACAGGACGACGACGAGGAAAATCCAGACGACGTCGACGAAGTGCCAGTACATGGACGCCGTGCTTACCGAGACGTGGCGTTCGGCGGAGTACTGCCCTCGGAGTGCGCGGATGAAGACGATGCCGAGGAGGACTGCACCGAGACTCACGTGGAGCCCGTGCAGTCCGGTGAGGCCGTAGAACGCCGACCCGAAGATGCCGGAGGAGAAGGTGAACTCGGAGTGGACGATGAACTCGTAGTACTCGTAGACCTGCCCGCCGATGAACACGGTCCCGAGGAGCAGGGTCACTGCGAGGCCGAGCAGGAAGTTCTGGCGGTTACCCTTCTGGAGCGCGCCTTCCGCCCAGTGGAGCGTGAAACTCGACAGGACGAGCAGCCCGGTGTTGATGAGTACGAGCGACCCGACGAGATGCGGAAGCTCCTGTGGCGGCCACGTTCCTGCGCGGATGAAGAAGTAGTAGCCGAAGAGGGCACCGAAGGTACCGAGTTCGGACCCGAGGAAGGCGAGCATTCCCCAGCGGAGTTTGTTTTCGTCGTGTTCGCTCCGGTCGCGGTCCCAGAAGCCCTTGACGAACGCGTGATAGAGCCAGCCGACGATACCGAGGACGAAGAGCGCGATGCTGCCGCCCGCCACGCCGAGAGCAGTCGTTTGGCCGATACCCATGATGTACAGCGCTGCGCCGACGTAGATGCCTGCGCCGCCGACTGCTGTGACGAACGGCCACCAACTCGCCTCACCGAAGCCCCGTGGCCAGTCCTCCACCGCGGGTAAGTGGTGTCCGTGGTCGTCGTGTCCTTCTTCCGAAGTCATAAGCCACCGTTATTCTTCGGTTACTAAAAATCCTCCCAACCGCGTTCGAGGCCCGGGTGTGCGCAGTCCAGCCAGACCTGTCGGCGACCCAGCAACGTCACAGACCCATCGTCGACCCAACAGCGTCACGACTCATCGCCGACGCCGTGGCTGCCGGGGGTGAGCCAGCGGAAGAAACCGTAGTGAGTCGGAAAGCGGAGAGAACGGACCGCAGATGAACGCGTGCCCGGCTGAAACTCCTCAGTCAGCCTCAGTCGATTTCAGTCGGTGTTGGTGGTCGCGCGATGGAACGGCTGTTGCGAGATGACTTCGCGCATCTCGGAGAGCGTCTCGGCGCTCGTGCCGTTCAACGCGGCGACGACGGCGAACACCTCTTGGCGCGAAATCTTGACTCCCTCTCCGGTCACCGCTCGCTCGGGGTTGGCGACGAGTTCGCGGAGCGTGCCGACGGCGAGCAGGAACGGAATTCCCCACGCGGCAAGCGTGTTGCCGTCGCGGAGCGGAACCGTCTCTAGGTAGGTCTGTGCGTCGTCGAGGAACGACTTGGCGTGGGTGGCAGTCCGGCGGACGACCGACGCGGTTTGCGCTTCGTGCTGGGGCGCGGTGACTTCCTCTTGGGGGACGCCAGCGTCTTCGAGCCACTCTGCTGGCAGGTAGACGTTGTTCTCGGAGTCGTAGTCGTCGTGGACGTCCTTCGCGATGTTGACGAGTTGGAGGAGCAACCCGAACTCCTCGGCGGTGTCGTACAGAAGCGAGTGGCGTTCGCGGTCGATGTTCCCGCGCGTCACGAGATTCGTGATGAGGTTGCCGACGGTCCCAGCAGCGTAGTAACAGTACTCTTCGAGTTCCTCGCGCGACTGAATGCGGAGTCCGCCGGTGTGTGAGTACCGCTCGACGAACATCGCCATCCCGGAGACGAGTTCGCGAACGGGCGGCGTCACCGCCTCGCGAACATCGACCGGAAGCGCCTCGAACGTGCGGAGCACGCGCGGGGCGTTGGCGACGACGTCCCAGTCGTCGGAACGGTCGGCTGCGGGCGGGAGGTGCGGCTCGGCGGCAACGACGAACTCGTCGATAGCGGTGTCGTCGTCGGGGTCGAGCGCGCTGTCGTAGAGTCTGAGGAGGTGTGCCTGCTCGTCCGGCGCAATCGACGACGAGTCCTCGATAGTGTCGGGGATTCGACAGAGTAGATATCCGATACAGATGTACGAGGACATCGGTTCGTCGAGAACGTCCACGGTGAGGGCGAAGGTTCGTGAGACGCCCTGGACTGCATCGTGACACCAATTGAGGTCGTCATCGGTTGCCGGTGGCCGGGCATCGGCGTGTCGAGACATTCGAAGTGTCCCGTTATAGGGAAGGGGGGATAAAAAGTGTCGTGGGGCGGACCGTACAGGCCGTAGCAGAAAATCATAAGCATAGTCAATGAAAGAATCAGGCATGGACTTTGCGCTCACTGCCGAGCAGAAGCAAATCAAGGATATGGTCTCAGAGTTCGTCGACGAGGAAGTGAAGCCTCGTGCGGCGGAGATAGACGAGACAGACGAGTTCCCCGCGGACCTCGTCGCGGAGATGGGCGAACTCGGACTGATGGGCATGCCGTTCCCGGAAGAGTACGGTGGTGCGGGCCTCGACTACCACTCCTACGCCATCGGTCTCGAAGAGATTTCTCGCGGCTCCGGCGGTCTCGGAACCATCGTCGCCGCGCACACGAGCCTCGCGGGCAACATGCTCTACGAGTTCGGTAACGAAGAGCAAAAACAGGAGTACCTGACCCCTGTCAACGAGGGTACCGACATCGGCGCGTTCGCGCTCTCCGAGCCGGGCGCGGGCAGCGACGTGCCTGCGATGGAGACAACTGCGAAGAAAGACGGCGACGAGTACGTCGTCAACGGCGGTAAGCTCTGGATTTCGAACGGCTCTGTCGCCGACACCGTCATTCTGTTCGCCAAGACCGACCCCGACGCAGGTAACAAAGGCATCTCCTCGTTCGTCGTCCGCCCGGAGGAAGACGACGGCTTCGTCGTCGAAGGCACCGAGCACAAACTCGGTGACAAAGGCTGTCCGACTGCAGAACTCAGATTCGACGACATGCGCATCCCCGAAGACCGTCTCCTCGGCGACGAGGGCGAGGGCTTCGTCCACGCGCTGAAGACGCTCAACGGCGGGCGCATCACTATCGCCGCTCGTTCTATCGGTATCGCGCGCGCCGCGCTCGACGACGCCGTGAAGTACGCTGGCGAGCGCGAGCAGTTCGACCAGCCGATTGGCGACTTCCAGGCAATCAAGCACAAACTCGCCGACATGGACACGAAAGTGCAGGCGGCGAAGCTCCTCATGCACAAGGCGGCCGACCTAAAGATGCGCGACGAGACGTTCATCAAGGAGGCCGCGCAGGCGAAGCTCTACGCCAGCGAGATTAGCCGTGAAGTCGCAAACGAGGGCATCCAGATTCACGGCGGCTACGGCTACACCAAGGACTTCGCGGCAGAGCGCTACTACCGCGACGCCAAGCTGAACGAAATCTACGAGGGCACGAGCGAAATCCTCCGCAACACCATCGGCGACTGGCTCCAGAAGTAGTCGTCGCCGGTCGGCGATTCACTCGTTCGCTTCGGCTGGCTGTTTCTCGCCAATCTGCTGTTCGTTGGGCTGTTCCTTGCCGGATTCCACGCGGTCGGTGAGCCACGCGTAGTACGATTCGACGCGACTCGCTCCCGCGTCGGTGAGTCCGTACACGTCGTATATCCCCTCGGTTCGCCGTTCGAGATGCCCGGCATCGACGAGCGCCTGGAGCGTCCCGTAGAACGATTGCGGGTCGATTCGGACATCGTAGTAGCGCTCCAACCGCGTCTTGAGCTTCTGGCCTCTGAGTTCCCCCGCGTCGTAGAGAATCGCACAGAGGTCACGGCGACGGCCGCTCTGAAACCACATACTCGCTCCTCGAAGGAGAGACACACGTCACTTTCGTTCCAAACCACACGGCTCGTCGGGCTTCGATACGCCGCCCCCGAGAGAACCGGTACTTTAGACACCACCCGCTTCCTAGCGAGGGACATGAGCGAACAGGAGGCTACGGCAAACGGCATCTCCGCGCGGTACTACGTCACCGACTCCGAACGCGTCCTCGAATTCGACCGCGACGGGCGAACCGCCGCGATTGCACAAAACATCGACGGCTACGCCATGCTCAAAGTGCGGCCGACCGTCGATGGCGACGAATTAGAACGGTACTACGGATTCGACATGGCGCTCGACCACGCCGCGGAACTCCTCGGTACCTCTCCACACGACCTCCCGGTACCTGAGGACGCCGCCGACATGGGAATGTAATCAGGTCGCCAGCGACCCACTTCAGCCCCAGTAAAACCGCGGCCCCAAGAACAGATATCCGAGCGCCAAGAACAACAACCCGAACGCGAACCCTTCTCCCAGCCGTCCCGTGAGAACGATTGCGAGCCCCTGCACGATACCCATCACGAGGGCGTCCTGCGCGTGCAGGTCAGGGTACACCACGTCGGAGAGCATGAGCGCGGCCATGACCGCCGAGAGTGCGACGAGCAACATCGGGTCGACGAAGCCGACGAGAACGCCGGCAGAGAGGATGGTCGCTGCGAGCGTCGTCGGCACGCCCACCGTCTCGTCACTGCCACTGTCGTAGGCCGTGTAGAGTGCCAGCCGAATCACCGCGGCCGCGACGAACAGCGCGGCGATGGCGACTCCGGCGACGACGCGGAGGCGGTCGAATCCCCACATCTCGCGCACGACGGAGACGACGAGCAGTGCCGGAGCGACGCCGAAGGAGGCCACGTCGGCGAGCGAGTCGAGATACGGACCCGCGTCGGTTCCCCCGTATCGTCGGGCAACGACCCCGTCGAGACCGTCGGCCATCGCGGCCAAGAGGATGGCCTTGGCGGCGAGCCGGACGTCCACGGCAGTCAACACCGCCGCGACGAACCCGAGTGCCGCGTTGCCGGCGGTGACCACGTCGGCAGCACCCAACCGGCCGACGAATCGGGGTTTCATACCGTTGCGATTGCGGACCGGGCCTTTCCCTTTTACGTTCCTCTCGTGGCTGCGCCCGATTTTGCTTTCCTCGCCGCGTCGTTCGCGAGCCGAACCATGCGACATTTATCCGTCGCGTCCCGAGGTTCGGCCATGCCAGACGAAGGGTCTTCGAGCGGGTTGCGGACGCGACGCGGGTTTCTCGCTGCGGTCGGCGCGGCAACGACGACCAGCCTCGCCGGGTGCGCGACGTCGCTGGCGTCTGACGGCGACTTCGACGTCGGAATGACCGCCGTCGCGTTCGACCCGCCGACGGTGACCATCGAAGTCGGCGACGAAGTCGTGTGGCGAAACACGAGTTCGCGCGGCCACACGGTCACCGCCTACGAGGCCGTCCTTCCCGACGGGGCCGACTTCTTCGCCAGTGGTGGCTTCGAGGACGAGGAGACGGCGCGCACGGCGTACTCGAACTCGCTCGGCGGCCTCATCGACAGCGGTGACGAGTACACCTACACCTTCGACGTCCCCGGCGAGTACGAGTATCTCTGTATCCCGCACGAACAAGCCGGGATGGTCGGGACTGTCGTCGTCGAAGAGTAGCCGTCCGAGCGTTCTGCCTGTTTTTCTCCGGTCGCGCCGCTCTCTGGCGACGAGCGGCCTGAAAAAGTCGAAATTGAGTCGCGCTGCTTACTCTTCGTCGACGGCGATGTCTTCTTCGTCGACGCTGACAGCGGCTTCCTCTTCGGCCTCGACCTCTTCGGGGTGGGCTTCGAGGGAGGTCTTCTTGACCTCGACGCGGCGCAGCGGGTAAATCTGCTTTGCCTCGCTGTAGATAGCCGACGAGAGACGGCCACCGGTGACGCCGTCGATGAGGTCGTCGAAGGTGCGCTCGGTGATGGCCTCGCGCGTGAGCTTCGTCATGATGCGACGAATCTCGTGTTCCTGACTGCGGTCTGCCTTCTTCGTCGTGAAGGCGACAGGCTGGACCTGCACGCGGTAGTCGTCCTTCGTCAGGGCCGTGACGTTGGCCTCGATTTTCGAGGCACCACGGCGGACGAGACTACGGAGGTAGTCTCGGGTGAGTTCCTGCTGTGTGAACTCGGTGTAGGCAGCGTCGCTGCCGACGTCGGTCACCTGGAAGGTGAGCTTGACGTTGTTCGCACCCTGGTCGTTGTTGAGTTCGCCGAGGGTGACTTCGACGGTGCGTCCGTAGACCTTCTCGGGTTCGTCGGCCATCGTCTCGCCGAGTTCCTTACGGTCGAAATTCTCGGGAGCGATGACGGTGTACCATCGCTTTCCGCGCTTCTGCTTGGAGACTGATCGTTCACTCATGGTTAGTGTCTGTGTGCGTTCGTGTAGCGTCGATAACGGTCTCTGCGACCGTTACGTTGACGACGTAATCGTCGACCGTGGACTGGAGTCCGCCGGTCGAGTCGCGTTCGATTGTCGTGACGAGTTCGTCCCCTTCGACTGTCGTGTGCATCGAATCCGTGTTGTCCGGGTCGAGCGCAGCTGCGATGACCGCAGGGTCGTCGTGGCTGGTCCGTAGGGTCGCACGCCGGGTCATCGGCGCACCTCCCTGATGGCCGCGACGACATCCGCGGGGTCCGCAGGGTCGACTGTCATCGTTGCTTCCCGCTCTGACCCTGTCGCGGACGCATCGCCCAGTTCGGTCGCTGCCGCAGCGAGTTCGTCGGCCAGTCCGGCTGGACCGGTCGAGACGAGTGCCGCAGCGCCAGTTCCGACCGCAAGCACGGTTGGTTCCGGTGACCGAAAGTCGCGGGCGAGACGCGCGACGGTTGCGAGTCGCCCCGGAGACGACAGGTCACACGAGAGCACGTAGAGGCTCTCGTAGCGCCCTGTGGATGCCTCGCGGAGCGCCGCGTGCGTCACTTGCGCGTGGTCACGCCACGCATCCAGCGCCGCCTCACGCACGTCGTGTCCGAGTGCAAGTGCGACGGCGACACCCGGTGCTTCCTTGACGGTCGCATCGAGCACGTCGGCGAAGCCGCCGACAGTTTCGAATGGCCCGTCTGGAGTCGCACGCGGCTGTAGGATGCGCTCGACGGCGGTCGTCGCGCGCGGTGTCGCCTCGCCATCCGTCGCTTCGAGAGCGACGAGCGAGGCGACCCGGCGGTGTGCGTCCGCGTCGAGTTCGGCCGGAAGCGACAGTTCGGCGAGCATCGCCTGTGCTGCCTCTCGGTCGGCCGAGAATGGTGCGTGAACCAGTGTCGAGTGCGCGAGCCCGTTTGCGAGGTCGCCCGTCGGGACGGCCACGCCGGGGCGCGACTCGATGCCCGCGTCGGCCGCCGCGTCTGCGAGTTCGGAATCGTCCTCCGGGGACACACCGGCGGCGTGGAAGCCAGCCAGCGCGACCACCGGGTCGGGGTCGACACCGAGTTCGCGAGTGACGGCGACGGCGTCTCGCGGGTCGAGTTCGAAGTCACGATTGGGTGCCGACAGCCCCACTGCAACCGCAACGTCGTCGTTTGCGGTCGGTTCGGGGGTGTCGGTCGCCCGGATACGGAAGGGGACGTCGAGTGTCCTGAGTGCCCGCCCGAGGACGCCTGCGGCGGCGACGGCAGCACCGCTGGCATGGGCGCGGAGGCGAACGAACGTCGCCTCGCGGAGTGCCGCGGCAGCGTCGGCAGCAGGCGTCTGTTCGGCGGGACTCATGGACATCTAGTTACTCTTCGAGGAGTTCGACGGCGACGTCGTAGTTGTACGTGAAGTCTTCGTCGAGCTTGTTGCCGCGGTAGTAGGCGACCAGACGGCGAATCTTGGACTCCGTGTTCTGGAGTGCGCGACGGTTGGACTTGTCCTGACGGTTGGTCTCCATGTGGTCACGGAGACGGACGGCGCGCTCCATCAGGTTCTTGAGGTCCTCGGGGAGTTCGGGGTCGGCGTCGTTCTCCTCGAGGATGGTGGTTACTTTCTTGCCGGTGGCGAGCTTGACGTCCGGAATCGGAACGCCCTTGACGCCTTCGTCACGCAGGGCAAGCCCAATCTGGCTCGGGTCCTTCCCCTGTTCGGCAAGTTCGACGACGCGTGCTTCGATGTCTGCTGCGTCGACGTCACTCCACTCCGGTGCTTCGTCTGCCACGGGCTTGTCCGAACCGGACGAGCCGCGTCGGCGGGTGTGCATTCGTGCCATTGTTGCGGGTTGGAACCGCACTGACCGCAGAAACGAGTACCCCGCAGTCGCACTCGCGACTGCTGGGGCACTACCGCAATCCCAAGCCCAAATTGGGCGAGTCAGATTTACGGCCGTGCTGGATTCCCATGCGTCACTCCTCGTGCCGAGACTTAAACGGTTTCGACTCGCTGCGCGGTCGAATCGAAGGGCTTCTAAACGGGTGACGACTACGAGGGAGTGCGGGCTCGTAGATCAGGGGTAGATCACTCCCTTGGCATGGGAGAGGCCCCGGGTTCAAATCCCGGCGAGTCCATAATTTTCCCACTCAGTTGGAAACCGACAGACAGCGAGCCGATTTCTGCTATATCACCTGTGTCGTCCGTCCAGTGTGAGTGGGCCCGAAGCGGACTGCAAGTGTGAGCGGACAAGTCTAAGTGTGAGTGGTAGCCACTAAAACCTTTTCCCGGCGTCTTAGCCCCTCTACTGCTCGATACGAGTACTTTCGTGGCAGCCGATCTGTAGGGAAAACACTGCCATGCGCACCTCGGAAACTCGATGACCACGAACAAGCGTTCTAATTGTGCGGGCAACAACTATTCGGCATATCGTCCGAGTCGTCCGCGCCCCTGACGTGGTTAGACGCAAAGACTCTGATTGTGCCCGGAATACACGCCAGAAAACACAGTGGATTTTATCAACCCAAAGTACTCGTATCTTCGAGTATCCTGAACTAACGCATGAGTAATAATGATTTCATCGTGGCTCGGGCAGAGCCAAACAAGTATATCATTGAGGCAACAGACCTTTCGTTTGAAGAAGCAGGCGAGAAGGTAATTGAATTGGATTCAGAGAATCCTCAAGAAGAGTACCATATCCTTGAGAAACACTAATGGCACCGTCAGACTCGATGTTTAACCACTGAGTTCGTCGTACTTCTCCAGCACCAGATCAAAGTATTCGTCAGTCATCATACGAGGATTCTGCACTTGGTAGAAGTCATCAAGTACGAACTCTGTTTCCTCGTGGTCCAGTCCGTAAGCGTGGAAGGCAGCAGCATCGATTTCTGCGTGTAACTCGGTTCGTGTCTCCTCATCCGTCGCTGGCTCAATGTCGTCCAGTCGCTCGCGCATCTCCTCAAACTGTTCACCGTAACAATTCAAACGGGCTGACCTTCGCCAGATAAACTCGAACCAGTCATCACCTTCGGTAAGATGGGGCGCTTGTGCCTCTACCAGTTTGTAGATGACAACGTTCTCTTCGGTCTTGGTTCTCATCAGGTAGTCGAATGGGAGACTGTTCAGCAGCCCGAGAGCCACAAACAGTTCTTGGTCAGTGAAGATCCGTTCGTAGATACTGTGGAGAGGGTCTTCTTCCAGATCTGCCTCTGATGGTTCTATCTTGTAGGGCCGAATAGTGTTGAGAGCGTGGTGACAGACAATGCCCTTCGGAATGGCCGAACTGATAATCGTTCTCTCGTTGGTTGACTGCGTGATGTTCCGGAATGCGAGTCGATATTCGGTGCAATCCAGAAGTACATCATCCATCGAGAGGGGGTCCCCACGACGTTCGTTCAGCAGTTCATTTACGAACCCTTTCTGAGAACCAGATCCATCGAAGGCTTGGTAGATAGCCTTCTTTGGACTGACCATCGCATCTCGTGACCGGAAGCACTTCTCCCGAATCCGCCGTTTTGCGCTCTTCTCTGGATCTTTGTCTTCGTCTACGCTCCAGAGGTCAGGGGAATCTATGTCATCAACGAAGTCTGGCGTGTAAGTGTATTGGTAGATGTTGCTTCCGCCATACACTGGATAATCACCGGCAGACTCGTCCTCGATAAACCGGTCAGAATCATTTGCGCGGTCAAGTTCTCGATACGGGTGAACAAACCAAGAATCACCAGTCTCAACTCCAATTGGTGGGAACTGTATGATCTTTCGGAGAATGTCAACCTGCTCCTTAGATTCGACATACGGGAAACTACGAGCCTCGGGAGAGAACTGTACCAGAACGTCATCTGGAATGGTGACTGCTTCGGAGTCAATCGATTTGAAGATCTCAGTATCACCTCGAACAAACTTCCCTTTGAGTTGGTCTGTCGAACCGGAATTTCGGAAAACAATCACTCCGAATTTCGCCTGACCATGAAGACCGGGGAAAATGCCGTTGTTCTCCAGCATGACTAACCGCTCCATAGAGGTATTCTCCAGAAGGTGCATGCGCAGGCCCTTCGTCGCTCCACCGTTGAAGATGAATCCCGGTAGAATCTGAGCGACATACCCATCTTCCCGAGTCAGAGAGAAGATCCGCTCCAAGAACAGTACGGACAGATCGTTTTCCCGAGACATCGTGTTACCCGCGACCGTCGAACTCTGGAGCACGTAGTCCGGGCTGTTGTTGAAGTACTCGGCCCTCAGATCGAAATTCCTCTGGTACCTCTCGTAAGCCCCGGAGATCGAGTCCTGTTCAAGAAGTTCAGCCTCCCTATCATTCTTCACTTCCGGCCCGTACGAGCGGAACTGTTCGTCGTATCGAGAGAAAAACTCCTCGCGGTTTGCAGAGAGCACGTCCCACGGTGGATTCCCGACAATGACGTCAAATCCACCGTCTGCGTAGACTGACGGGAACTCAAGCATCCAGTGGAACGGACGTTGATCAGATAGATCATCTTCGGTTGCATCGTCAACAGCAACCTGAAACTCGTGGAGAAAGTCCTTGTCTAACGACTTCCGGTGCTTCTGTTGAAGTTCCTTTGCCTTTTCTCGGTGCTTTTCAGCCTTCTCAGGGAACGCAGCACTCTCCTCATACAGTTCGATCTGCTCAATGATTTCGTCGTAGCGATCTCGGACACTGTTATCGTTGAAGTTCTCAAAGGTCTGATCTCCGTTATCGGTTTCTTCGGGGAAATCGACGTATCCGACGAGGCTGTTTCCTCGTTGAACGTTGAACCCGATGTTCGGGAGGGCGATTTCTTCGAGGTCCAGATCTTCTCTGTCTTCCTCGCGGAGTTCGGAAATAATCGACAGCCAGAGTCGGAGTTTCCCGATTTCGACTGCCGGTTCCATGATATCCACACCATAGATGTTGTTCTGGATAGTCGTCTTCTTGAGCCGATGACGGCTCGGATAGTTTTCTGGCTCCTGCCGAGTGTAGAGTGATTGCCGGACGTTCACGATCTCCTCTACTACTGACGTCAGGAAGTGTCCGCTCCCCATACTCGGGTCGATTACGTAGAGCTCATCAACTTCGGAAAGCAGCGAGGTGATAAGAGGACCTGAACCCGGTACTCCGTCAATCAGTTCATAGAGCGCATCGTATTGCTGGAGTTCGGCTTCGGGCCAGTCACGCTCCTCACGGAGTACCGTTTTGAACCGCTCCAAGAGGGCTGGTCGAACAGTTTCTTCGGCACAGAACCGCGTGATTTCACTTGGGGTATAGTACGCGCCGAGTTCCTTGTTCTGGTCGCCCGGATCGGTTGTCAGATAGTTAATTGTCTTCTCGAAGACACTCCCCAGTACACTCGGATCGATGTCGGTTGGTCCACCATCAGTCGAAAAGCGATACCGTTCGAGTAAGTCAATAATCGATTCAAGGACGCTATCGCTCACGTCGAAGTCTCGCTCATTTATCGTCGAGGAGCCATTCAGTTCTGGCCGGAACAGTCCACCGTTGAGGTATGGAATGTCAGAAAAGACGTCGATATTCTCGATTTGCGGATCACGCTCGGGTTTCTCGTTGAAGACGTCATAGAATAGCGGATCGAGGAAGGTTTTGTAGAATGACTGTGGGTATATGCCCTGCTCGTAGGTTTCTACCAACGTGTCGAGTAAGTCTTGTCGAACAATTCGCTTGTCTTCGAGGAACTTGACGAAGATCAATCGATTCATCAACTCTACGGCAAACAACCGAACGTCATCCCCATTTGCCTCCTCAGGCGATTCGATACCACCTTCTCCGATGAGACTTCGAGCACGTCGCTCATCACTTCCTCCAGAGACGCCGAATACGATCTGTATGTAGTCTTCATAGAATTCATCAGTGATCGCTTCCTTCTTTTCACTGAGTACAGTCTGAGCATCACCGATAATCGAGACAAAGTTCTCGTAGTTGAATGTGCGGAGTAGAGTCGAGATGAGTTCACGCTGCTCCTCGGTTACGACAGAGGTGGGTGCCTCCGGGCTCACCGCTGTAGCATTCTCGAACAGAGTGAGGAAAACAGGGCGAAGATCTACTTCACCAATGATGTTGTGAGTGTATGAATCGGGATCGTACCGGACGAATATCCACCGAACGCCATCCGTCGCAAATCCGAAATCAGACTCGAACTCTCGCTGACTAAGCCAACTCTCGACTTGATCAAGCCCGTGACCGCGATCTTGTAGAGGTTTGTTGACTGGCTCCGCTTCAATCAGTAATCGGGTCGAATCTACTGTAGCGATGTCTCGAAGGGAAACTGCGTAGTCGGCTTGTTCACCTCTTTCTTCAGCAAAACTCCCGGCCTCATAGCCATAGTCTTCGTATCCGAGCGTATCGAGGAGTGGTTCAATTACTCGGTTCTTCGTCAAAGGTTCCGGGTCAAGTTGATCCGTTGTGTGTTGTGATTTTAAAATATACCGACCAGACTCATGCTGAAACATCCCGTGGAGAAAGTCGTCATCAATTTGATCTCGGAGACGTCCGATGCTGTCCGCAATTGTCTCGATAATCCGGTTTTCGTCGGCTTCCGTTACTTCTGTCTCGAACTCAGAAAAGTCGAATTCGGTTTGGGTCCCTTCAGTAGACATTCGTGAGATAGCCAGTCATTCTTATCATGGCCTAATCAAAGTGACCGTTTTTTATACAGCAGACTCCACCCACTCGGAAGCACAGGGCGGGTGTTGCGAGAAAATTCGTGGTTGGTTGAACACTGGTATGCTCTTTCCAACTACGACATAGGGTCCCAGAACTGTAGTTGACTGTCGTAGGAATCCGAAAACATGTATCTCGCAAACAATCCCATGGAAGGTCTGAAAACCCTTTGATAGGGGTTATTAGAGGGTGAACGCGGTGGTTTTGATTAACTACCGCACTGTCTTCACAACTCGTCAAGTCTCCCCTCAATTATTTCTGAATCCTGTTTGAATGGCTGACCATGACTTCCCGCAACCGCTACTACCTTGATCTTGAACGGACAGAAGAAGACGAAAAGCAGAAAGGAAGGGCTGCTCTCCAGTGGTTACTTCAGCAGATGGAAGAGGGGCCATACGAAGACGGGATCATTGCAGCACATAGGCAGAATATGGCTGAAACAGTCGCTAAGGGGTTGGGCGAAGATCTTGTGGATGGAATTACACAACCATCTGACCACTCGGTAGACACCGAACATGGAACTCTCCACCTTGTGACGAACCGAATCGATCCTCCAGTCCCACCCGCTCGGATGGAAGGACCAGCAATCATTGTAGACCCTGACGAAAAGATCATCACCAAGATCGAGGATGACTCCTATGTCGAGGAAATCTGTGTCATCAACTGGCCCCTTTCAGATGCCACAACAGAATGGATAGAGGAACATTCCCCCAGTCGGTTGACTGTGCAAAAATAGCCTCATTGAATAGACGACTGTTGGTACACAGAGCCGAGAGTATACCTACCTGATATTATGCAGATGGGAGCGTAGGGCGAGGTTCTCCCGGACTCTACAGCGAGAAAACACGGGTTGGTTGTTGAAGGATGTCGTATCTACTCACTCACGAATCAGTAGAGGTCGGGAAGAGATAGACCATCAACCAGCGTATCACGTTTCTTCGGACATCTGTACCCATGTTCGGCCACACACCAGCCTTCGGTTCGGGCCAGACTGGGGCGTTCCGGTGGGTCCCCCACGGGGCCTTCCAGTTGTACACTATACACATCGTGGTTCGGGGAGTAGAAGGCCTGATACGCCGTTTTCGCCCTATTCAGAACCCGATTCGGACTGCTTTTTTAAGCAGGGTGGGATGTACACTTCCGACTGCGTATCGCTCTCGGTGAAGTCGGACAGTTTCGCTTGTTCTGTCTCCACCATCTCCGTCTTCACCATCACAGGCTCAGGATCACCGTTGGTTCGGATGGCGTACTTGACCACTTCGACCCTCGGTGGTGAGTATCCCCGAGTCATCGGTGCTGGACGTAGTGACCCGAGAACGTATCGTAGTTCGTCCGGACGGCTGTCTGGATGGTTCCGTCCCCGTACGTCCGTCCGTCAGCGTAGTGAACCTCATCCCACTTCTCTCGCATCCGGTTCGATGCGCGGAAACAGTCGTCGATCAAAGGTGCGTCTTCCTGACACCAGAATGCGAGATCTGCTACCAGTGCCATGTCTGCTTCCGATGCCGAGGGGAATCCGGCGTCGGAGCCAGCAGGTGAGTCCCACCGACCCAGTGCCCGTTGTGCTTCCGGATGACCGTCCTTCGCATACTCCTCCAGCGTCCGACGGACGTCTTCGGCTCGGACACTGACTGAGTCACGTGAAACCGATTTCAAATCGAACCGTGACTGTTTCGTCACTGTCTCGACTGAATCAGATCGTGTCGGTAGGTACTCCCGCTGGATGTCACTTGGCGCGCCCTCGACGTCGTCTCCGGTCCGATGACCGTCTCTGACGGTATCGTAGGGACCGATCTGATTGCCTGTCAGTACGACGTACTGGCCCGCATCGTACACCTCGATAGAGTCTTGAACATGATTTGTATGCTTATTTGGAATGAAATTAACTGTAAAATGGACGAATAAAATAAGGATTGATGAGAAAAGGTTTCTACAAGGATTCTTCGCAAATCAGTCTATATTTTCAGAGATACAGGTTCTTGAACCTCCCATCAACAGATGTCTCGTCCATGGACGATCTATACAATGCCAAATATATTTCTAATTCTAACGACTGGAACTCATTGCCATCTGCGAGACCACGTATATGAGGTGGACGGCGAACCACAACTCCAAGACTCGATGCCCATCCGTGCCGAGGTTCGACACCAACCTCGGCGTTGGTTCTGACCGATGCCCCGGAGTCGAGTCGTACCATGGTTGTCGCCGCCACCCGATTGACTGATAGCCACTCGACACCCGCCGCACGCACTCGTGCGTGTGACGGGTCGGAATCCACCTCACTCCGAACGGTTGGTTGTCGTTCGCTCCGACTGGGCATCGCCCAGTCCGGTTCTCCCGAAACAGACGCTACAGCGGCGTGTGTCTGTGGTTCGGTGGTTCGGTTTCGACTACGCCAGTGTCTCGCAGCCGTCCGACGATTCGAAGCCCTTATTTATTCGACCGGGAAATGAGAAGATGCGTTAGCGGGCTCGTAGATCAGGGGTAGATCACTCCCTTGGCATGGGAGAGGCCCCGGGTTCAAATCCCGGCGAGTCCATTTCTGAACGAAGTGAAGAAATTGACGAGCCGAGCGCTCGCCACTGCGAGCGCGTGGATTTGAAGCCCTGAAAGTCGCGCGCAGCGAACGGAGTGAGCGAGCACGTCTTTCTCCGGGTTCAAATCCCGGCGAGTCCACTCACTTCCTTTCGGTCGTTTCACTCCCTCCAGTCGTTCGTGGACTCGCCGACGTCCTACTCGCGTACGCTCGCGGGACTCCCGGCGAGTCCACTATTCTCCGCGACACCTGACTCGTCGGACCAACCCGGTGGTCTATGTAGGACCAACTGAATAGCCCGTAAACCGTTCTGTCAGTCTCTGTGACACTCTTTGACGGCAGATTTAACCCATTCTCTGTGTTATGTGCTGCAAATGACCGGGCTTCGAACTGACGTTCGTGCAGCGTCGGAAGTCCTTGGGTACGTTCTCCTCTTGGGGATGGTGTTCGCTGGGATGACGACGGTGCTCGTTGTCGGTGGGAGCCTGCTCGACGACGTGACGTCGCAGAACGAAGGACAGTCAGTCTCGATGGCCTTCTCCGAGCTTGACGTTCAGATGACCTCACTGACCAGGGGTGAGGCCGCAACCCGGGGCGAACTTCGAATCGGGACCGAAGTTGGACAGCACGCGCGCGTCGAACGAAATGGGAGTTTGGCCGTCAGTATCAACGACCAGTGTACTGCGACAGTGCCACTTTCGTCTATCCGATACGAAACCGAAGACGGGCGAACGGTTGCGTACGAAGGCGGCGGTATCCTCGAAGTGTCGGGTGGCGGCACTGCTGCGGTCCTCTCTCCTCCGGACGTGACCTACGCCAACGGAACAGTCGATATCTCGGTCGTGAACGTCACCGGACGAGTCACGGGAGCGGAGACGAAAGTGGCGAAGAACCTCGACACATCTGCGGCGACGTCCGCAAACATCACCGACACGCTGTTCGACACCAGCCACGACTGTGGCCGACCGAACAATGTCACCATCACCGTCGAGAGCGACTTCGCGAGAGCGTGGGAACAACACCTCCGAACCGAATTCGACCCCGAAGAAAGCGCACTGGAACGGACCGGTCGAACTGTCGAGTTGCAACTCGGCGCGAACGACCTCCCACCAGAAGCAAACGACAGCCGAAACGAGATCGTCCCGGCGAGTGCATTGGAAGTCGACGACACGAGCAAGACTATTCGCGTCCAGAAGGACGGTGCACAGAACGTCACTTACAGTGTCTACGTCACCCCGTTAGGTGGCGGCCCGCAAGTGAGCCAAATCGAATCCGTACCTGGTGACGTCACCTTCAGAGAGCCAATCGATGTGGTGTTCGTCATCGACGAGTCCGGGTCGATGGCGGGATCGAAGATGCAAAACACGAAGCTGGCTGCGAAGTCGTTCGTCGGGTTGATGAACGACAGTCGAGACAGCGCAGGTGTCGTGGGCTACAACTGGAGTGCCACGTACCACTCAGAACCGTCGCAGTCGACCTACATGACGAGTGATTTCTCCAACACGAACACGAGCATCGACGGGCTCCAGACGGATGGCGGAACGAACCTCGAAGACGGGCTCCGCCGCGGCCACGCCATGCTCGACCTCGAAGCAAATCCCTCGAACGAACGCGTCATTGTCCTCCTCAGTGACGGTCAACCGACGGTCGACCAAGACCCGGATGCGACACCAGTCGACATCGCAGACGAGATCGGTGACGATGGTATCACGGTGTACACCGTCGGGGCTGGCTCAGAGTCGAATTTCGACCCACAACTACTGAAGGACATCGCCAACGAAACAGGCGGCACCTATAGTCACGCAGAGGACCCCGAGGACCTCGACGACGTATTCAACGAGATCTTCAAGACCATCGCAGAGTCGAATCAAATCGTCCGCAAGCCCGTGTCTGTCGCGTACAACGTCGGTGGCGGGACCTACTATCCGCGAATCGTCGGGGAAAGTAGTCACGTCGCGAGCACTACGACCAACAATACGACGGTTCTCAACGTCAACGACCCCGCCGCTCCGGGCCAGTTCAGCTACTCGCAGGATGTCCAAGACGGTGAGGTGACGACCCTCAAGCCCGTCACGATGGAGTGCGAACCGGAGGCGCTCGAACTCACGAACGTCGTCCACTCGAACGACACGCGAACTTACCGCGAAGTTCGCTGTACCGACTTGGTGAACAGCTCGGTCGACACCATTGACGAACCATCGAATATCACACTCTACCGAGACGGATATAACGTCTCGTCACTGCTCGACCGCAAATCTGCGTGGTGGCAAGACGACCTGCGAAACGACACGTTCGACGGTCTGTTGCACGCGAACGACACGCTCGACCTCAAGAGCAACGAGGTCGTCGTCGTCTTAGAGTATCCCAACGGGGACCAAACGTACAACCGAATCGTCGCACTCTACCGAATCGGCCTGCCGGACGAAGAGACTCGCCTCGATTACATCGTCGATGTGACAGTCACCGACGTCGAACTCGGTGAATAAACCGCGTTAGACGCGGAATTCGACCGAAATCGTTGTTTTCCGAACGACGACTCGGTCGACGTTTTCACACGACGCTGTCTCCGTCCCGGAGTCGTAGACCCAGTCGCCTCCAGCGAAATGCCGCGCTAACGCATCGGAACTATCTCCTTGCACAGAGACGTTGACAGTGACCGTTCCTATTGGAATTCGACTGGAAGGGTAGAGTAGCCTACTCGACTGTCGACGGGTGATAACACGGACAGAACTTCCCGAGATACTGGACGAGTCAGTCGTCTCAATATCGACCAGAGAGACGATCGCCGCCCCGTCTCGACACGTGAAGTCTGGCGGCGCAATCATCACGGCATCGTCCTCGGACTGGCGGACGACTGCTCCGCTTTCGTACGAGACACGTGCGTCGTCACTGTGGAAAAACACTGACCCCGAAGCGTTCCACGTCTGCCCGTCGATGGTGACGACGACCGTCTCGTTCGGATTCACCCCGAGAGACCCGTCACTCGTCCCGACATCAGCACTCTGTGTCTCGGCCCGCCCCGATTCGATGGCGTCTATGTCGGCCGCGAGGACTTCGAACGCCAGCGCCCCGTTGTCTGCCTGTTGGGCGGATTGCAAGTCAGAGAGCGTGACGTACCCGAGGGAAGAGACCAGTCCGACTGACGTCGTAACGAGCGCGAACACGAGGACGAACGAGACGACCTCGCTCACACCGCGGTCGCGAGTCATGGCGTCACCTCGACTCGCGTCACGAAGTTGGTCCCACTGTACTCGTACCGAACCGTGACGACGATGGGTTCGCCCGACATATCGACGTCACCGTTCTCGTCGGCGAACTCGTTGAAGTACAGCGTGATGTCGTCGCCGTCGTCGACTTCTATCGAGCCCTCGTCATCGTCGTCTTCCTTCGCCTCTAAGTCGATGATAAGACCAGCACGGGGGATAGACTCTCCACCGCCGTAGTCCACTCGACGGTCCTCGCCACTGGCGGTCGTGTAGAACTCGACACCTTCCGGTGGCGGGTCGTACAGCCTGTCGGTCAGGAGTGTCACGTCGTCACTCGTGTTCACTTGAATCTGCTTCACTGTCACTGCCGTCCCGAAAGTGTTCGTGAAACTCATCTGCACCCCTGCATCGGTGCCGTCGCCTTCGAGGTCCGTCGTAGTCACGTCGTTGTTGTACACAAGGCCAGTGACTCGAACAGATTTCTCGATACTGTCGGACCGGCCGTCGTCGTCGCTGACGGTGAGGTTCACCGGGTGAACCCCCGGGGTCGCAAACGAGTGAGAGATGGTCTCTCCTGATTTCGGTGTCCCGCCGTCGAACGTCCAATCGTAGTCACTCAGCGTGGTTCCGAGCCCTTCAGACGTGGATGCGCTAAACGAGATTGACTCACCAGGTTCGGGTGCAGTTGGGTCAAAGACGAAGCCCGCAATCGGCCGAGGCTGTTCGGCAGGCTCTTGAGCCACTATCGAGCGTGTGACGCCGGCACCGACACCGATGTTCGGCGACACATCCGACCGCTCGTTCAGGTTGCGTGGTTCAATCTCACGAGTCGTTGGTTCTGTCTGGAGATGGAACCGGCCAGGCGCTCGTTCCTCGATAGAGACGGGCGTCTGATTCATTACTGGCACCAGGATGGTCTCCTCGCCAGACGCTGTTCGCAATGAGAGACACGAGTCAGCCCCGAGTGCCTCCTCGGAACACGCACTTCCATCTTGCAGCGAGACGGTGTACGATTCGCCCCCGATTTTTCTGGAAAGTCGGAGTTCCAGCGAGACTGTCCCCCCCGTCTCCGAGACGGAGTCGAGGCTAGCGATGCCAGCGGCGATTCGATTACCAACCGTGTTCAGTTCTTGTCTGGTGGCTCGTTCTTGTTCTTCTTGGAGGGCACCACTGGCGCTCACGACCAGCCCACTGAGTAAGACCGTGACGATGGCGATTGCGAGCACGTGAGTAACAGTCGTGGAAACAGCACGATCGTCTCGGACGACCATCAGACGCCACCTCCGTACACGCTCACGTTCTGTGCGCGCTCGTACGAGACACGCGACCGGTCGTACTCGGTTACGACGTGCGCAGTCCAGACAGCGTCCGACCGGCAGGGGATAGTGGGGTCACCGACCACAGAACAGTCGGAAGCACCCACGCCAGTTCCCGTTCCGTTCACGACGAGTTCGTACCGAAGGCTGGTCTCGTCAGTTCCTCCGTCGAACGTCACGTCGTACGGTCCGGTGAGTTCTTCTTGGAACGACGGGAACGTGCAATTGCCTCGGAACGTCGACCCGGAGACGAGGTCGAAGAGAACGCGGTCGCCCGTCTGCTGGCACGTCACTGTCGGTTGCGGAGCGTATCCACTCGTAGTTATGTTTAGCCCCGGGCCGCGGCTGTTCCGTTCGATATCGTACGTCAGGCTGTTACTTTGATTGTCGACAGTGACTTCGAACGACTCGGTTTCTGAGGCGTTGACGTTGAGCGTGAACCAGCCGATAGCGCGGTCTGTGACGCTCGATGTCGGGTCAATAGAGCCGTCCGAACGCTGCACGACCCGACTCCCAAGTGTACTGTTCACCTCGTCGTAGGTGACGTTCACCGACACCGGAGACGAGTCACCGTACGATTCGGCGAGGAGGACGTTGTATCGGCTCGTGTTGTTCTGTACCGCATCGTGGATTGCACTCGAATCGTTGTAGACGGACGCGTGGTTGATACGTATCAATAGCTCGGATGTCGTCTCTCGAACCTCGTGGTTGAACAGTGTTGCACCACTCGCAGCGACGTCGGCGTCGCCACCGGTTCGTTGTTCTGTAAAGACGACACTGTTGAAAACGACCGAAAACGAGACGATGAAAACCGCGACAGTGATGGCAGCGACGAGCAACAACTGCCCACGTTCGTCCGTCACCATACTGTCAATCGCACCTCCACGACGTTGTACACGGGCCCGTCGACCGCGTTCGGTATCGGGTAGTACCCTCGGCTCGACCCGGGGTCAGTGTGGCTGTAGGTGTGTAACTCGGTGGTTGGTGACTGATTACTCGTCAGTGTCATGTTGTCGTACAATGTCAGTCTGTAGCTCGCCGTCACTGCGGTCTGACCCGGCGGCCCACGCCAGACGAGTGGCTCTGTGACCTGCCCCCCATTTTCTCCACGTGCGACTAACACGACGTTGTACGACCGGCCGCGGGCCCCGAAGACGGAGACGAGTAACTCCCCGAGTTCTCCCTCCGGAACGCCGTCACCGTAGCCTGCCTGTCGGTTTGTCGCGTTGATGAACGCTGCACGGTCCGGATTCCACCGGCGAACGGTGTACGAGAGGTCCTCTGTCTCCGCACTGGATGCGGTCAAGAGAACGTCTTGTGCCTGGTGCCGGAGTTGCGTCTGCGTCTCGGCGTCGACGGTCCCACCAGTCGACGGTGAAAGAACCAACGACTGGTGCGCAAAGAGCAGCGCGGTGAGGAGGAACGCGGACGCGACGAATCCTTCCAGCGTGAACGCCTGCCCGCGGAGTCGGTCCGTCACCAGACACGCACCTCCAGTCGGTAGGTCTCGCTGCCGTGTCGGACGAGACGTGTCGTCCGTGCGGCGGGTTGGCCGGTGTATCGCTCACCACCCGAGAACGTCGTTCCGTCGAGCACGACGACTGTTTCGTTACTGTCGCGAATGGTAACGTTGACTCTGGCGCTCTCCGGAAGCGACAGGCGAGTGCGCAACATGTTTCCAGTGGGGGTCGGCGCGAAGAACGCATCTGCCGCAGTCTGGTCGAGTTTGTTTTCGTACCCTGCGACCGTGATGTTCGTGTGAATCGTGGTCGCTACCCGACCAGCCTGTGCCGACTCAGACGCTGTGGGACCTGCCTCGAACGGCGTCAAAACTCCTGGGAGGAAGGCAAAGAGAAAGGCGACTGTCAAGAGGAACACACTCACGCCGACTGCGAAGTCTTGTGTCGTCTGTCCGCGGTGTGACATCAGCCGACCACCGTCCACACGGCCAACGCGAGCGTCTGGAGGATGACGACGAACTTGACTCCCGCCAGCAGGTCGGCGTTGCGAATGTACCCGCTGATGAACCCAGAGAGCACTGCTTGCAGCGTGACTCCGTGGAAGAACAGCAGTGAGAGCAAGTCGGAGTCGATAGCGCCGCCGAAGCTCGGACCACCACTGACGCCACCGCTATTTCCCGATGCCTGCGAAGTGAGCCCCGACATCACGTCGAGGAACTGTGTCTTCAGAATCGCCATCACGGCCAAGAGCGTCACGTAGGTCATGAGGATGATGGCGACCTGCATGCGAGTCCGCGCGATGCGCTCGCGCTCGATGTCGTCTTGGTTCTCGGAGGTTTGTGCGGCGGTCGTCAGTACCTCCGTAATCTGGCTCGACGCCTCCTGTGCCTTCGTGATGAGCTTCACCGTCCGGGCGAGTCGCGGGATGTGGTACTTGTTGTTGAACTCGATAAGCGCCTCCCTGAGGCTCATCCCGTAGTGGACTTTCGCGTGCATCACGTCGAACTCGTCGGCGAGCTTCCCGGACGACGTATCGGAGACGGTCTTAATCGATTCGAGGAGGGTCTGGCCCGTGTCGTTCGCGCTCGAAAGCTTTCGAAGGTTGTCCGAGAGCTTTCCGGTGATGGCCGTCCGCGAGTGGACGTTCCAGCCGTGGAAGATGGCCAACGGAGTCGCGACGAGGTACACCGGGACGTAGAACCAGATGAACGTCCCCCAGACGGGCCGGTTGACCATTCCCTCCCACGACGTCGGCGCAGACCCACCGAGGGCCGCAACGGTAACGATGACTGTCGCGGTGGGGACCGTGAGTACGAGCGTGAAAAGCGGGTTTTGCTTGAAGAAGATGTGCGGTCGCCGCAGCAACTGCTTCGTCTTGAACGTCCCCTCGCGGTTCTTGATGCGCGAGAAGATGCTGAACTCACCGATGTACGATTCGACGAGGCCCATGTGGACGAGCCCTTCCCGCTGTGACCCTTCGAGCCGGTCGCTCCCGTCTCCCGGCGAGAGGTAGCCGTCGCCGATTTCGTCCTGCTTGACCGTCGAGACGAGTACGAGGAACCCGACGCCGGTCAGTGGAATGAGACCGTACACGGTCGCATAGAGGAGTTCCTGCTGTGCCTTCCCGAGCATGCTCATGATGACGAGGATGATGATGAGAAGCAGCGGGAACAGAGAGAGCGTCATGTACATCTCTCCGAACAGTTCCATCGTATCCAGCGTCTGTTCTTGTTGCTGTTTCGCCGTCCGCAGGTGCTTGTCTTTCTTGTCGTCGAGGAACCCCTCCATGTCACCGCCGGAGTTGACGATAGAGAGCATGTCCGTCAGGAACTGCGAGAGTTCGTGTGACGGCGTGATGAGTGCCTGCTGGCGAATCGCGTTTCGGTAGTCGGTGCCGAAGTACTCCGTCTCTTGGACGATACTCTGGAACTCGCGGGCGACCTCTCCGTAGGTGTCGTCCGCCTTGGCCATCGCCTCCAGAATCTCGAGTTGGTTGAGCCCACCGACCGAGAGGGCGTACATGAACGAGATAGCGTCCGAGAGAAGCATGTTTATCTCGCGTTTCCGCGCGGACGCCGTCGAGTACGGAATCGCAACGAGCGTCCCGAAGCCCATCCCGAATCCGAGGAAGCCGAAGACGAGACCCGAGATGACGACTGCGGCAGGCATCGCAAGCGAGCGGAGCAGGTTCGCAGTCGATTCGCTCGCAACGGGGATGCCGAGGCTCAGCTCCGACGCGGAGAGGATGCCCAGCGCGAAGATACCGTAGCCGACGAGCATCCCGACGAGCCACAAAAACAGGCCGACGAGGACGCCGACCGCGAGCGCTCGCGAGAGATACAGTTCGACAGTGTCCGGCATTCGAGCTTGTTTGAGCTTCTCTTCGACGTCGGCGACGAACTCTCCATCCTCGTCGAACAGTATCTTGAAAAGCGGATAGAACGCGTCACCGAGGGTGTCGGTGTCCCGGTCGAGCCCTGACGAAGAGTTTGCGTCGAGACTGCTCATCTACTCACCTTCACCGGGTTTGTCGTCTGACCCAGACTCCGATTCTGACTCAGTCTCAGACGCTACTTCTGACTCAGTCTCTGTCTCTGCTTCATCCGACGAAGAACTGGTCTCCGCGAATTCGAACTCGCCGAACGCGTCGTCGCTCTCGTCGCCAGCAGATTCGTCGGGGGTGGCGCCGTCTGCATCGTCGGTGTCCGGCGTCGAGGGCGACTCGCTCGCGTCGGTGACTGTCTCCCCACCATCGGCATCGACAGGCGTGTCTGTGTTGTCTCCGGTCGCCTGCGACCCACCACTACTTGCGGATGGCTGATTCACGTCGAACGTACCCAAGAAGTCCCCGAGGTCGACGTCGTCGGTGTCGAGGTCCGGGAAGTGTGCACCGTCCGAGATGTCGATTCCGGCTTCGCCAGCAGCGTCTTCCAACTCGTCGCTCGTGAGTGCGTCGAACAGGTCTGCTGGGCCATCGCTGTCGTCTGGAACACTGCTGTCGGCCGGGCTATCGCTGTCCTCGTCGTCACTGTCGGCCCCCGCTTCGAGAGCGGGCGTCTCCGACTCGCCTTCGAGAGAGGACGGCCCGTCGTCTTCGTCGAGCGCTGGCGTCTCGTCGCCACGTTCGAGTTCGTTTCGGTCGGTGCCCTCGTCGAGCGCTGGCGCGTCGAGACGGTCATCGAGCGTGTCGGCTTCGGGCCGGTCGCCCGGTTCCGCCTCGATGTCGGGTTCGCTCCGCATGTGTGAGAGCGCTTCTGCGACGTCGCCCACGTCGCGCCCGCGGTAGTCGGGGAAGAGCTCCTCTTCGGCTCGTTTGAGAATCTCCTTGGCGAGCTTTCGGACGTGTTCCGGTGGGTCGGGCCGCGGAACCATCTCCTCGCTTTCGGGGTCGATGTTGATGTGGACCGACTCCATCTCGCGGAGGTCTTCGAGACTGCGTTCGAGGTCGTCGGTCGCCATCAGGCCGAGGATGGTATCTTGGTCGTTGATGAACGCCTGGAACGTCGCGGCGACCTGGGTGTAGGTGTTGAGGCCGCGGTCGATGAGGTACGCGAGGACGACCTGCCGCTTGAACATCTCCAAGTCGAGCGTCTCTTGGTCCCACCCCCGGTCGAACTTGATTTCTTCGAGCGTATTCGACGACCCCATCTGGAGGAACTCGTCGGCCTCCGCTTGCCACTGGTAGATATCCTGAACGTTGATTTCGTCGTTTTCGGGGTCGTAGTGGTTGATTTCGGTGAGCGACTTGTTCCGGCGAACCTTGTTGCCGCCGACCCGCGTCGACGTCTGAATCGACACGAGGTCGAGCGCCGTGAACATCGTCTTCGAGACGTTGATGGGAGCCGTCGTGAAGCGCTTGAGGACCTCGCCGACGGAGTCCGCGTGGAACGTCGTGTAGGTGGTGTGCCCCGTGGACATGACCTGAAAGAGCGTCCGCCCTTCCTCACCGCGAATCTCACCCATGACGATGTAGTCGGGGCGTTGGCGGAGCGCCGCTTCGAGCAGGTCGAACTCGTCGACGTCGCCTTTGTCGTCGTCAGCGAACGAGGGTCGCGTGACCGACGCAATCCAGTTTCGCTGCGGGAGTTCGACCTCGCGGGTGTCCTCGATGGAGACGATTTTCGTGTTCGACGGGATGAAAAGCGACACGGCGTTGAGCGACGTGGTCTTCCCGGACGCAGTCCCCCCGGCGAAGATGAGGCTCTTGTCGTTCTCGATACAAAGCCAGAGGAACGCCATCTCTTCGAGCGAGAACGTCGACCAGTTGATGAGGTCGATTGGCGTAAAGGGAACGTCCTTGAACTGCCGGATGGTGTAGTTCGTCCCGTGGTCGGACACCTCGCGGCCGAGGGTCAACTGCGCGCGTGACCCGTCGGGGAGCGTCGCGTCGACCTGCGGGCGTCGCTTCGAGATGCCCTTCCCGGAGCGTTGGGCGAGTTTGACGACGAAGTCGTCGAGTTCGGTCTCGCCGTGATAGACGTTCGAGATAATCTGCTCGTAGTCGGAGTGGTAGACGAACACCGGCGAGTTGTAGCCGTCACACGAGATGTCCTCGACGTTGATGTCGTGTTTGACACCGTCGATTCGTTCGTAGCCGATGAAGTCGCGCCGAAGGTAGTACTGGAGCTTCTTGACTTGATAGTCGTTGAGTTCTGCCGTATCGTCGGCGAGGACCGCCGGTTCGGGACGGGCGGCGATACCCTCGATTCCGCCGAGTGGTTCTCCAGCACCCCGTTGTTCGGGATGACTTCCGAACAGTCCGCCGAGACCAAGGCGGTCTGCGACGCCGCCGAGAAGTGGTGAACCGGAGTCCTTACTCGGCTTTGCGTTGGCGGGCGTGTCGTCGGCTTCCGCCGCACGGTCGCCTTCATCACTCCCGCCCGCATCACGCTCGCCTTCCTGCGATTCGTCTGTATCTTCCGAGGATTCCCCCACCTCAGAGGAGTCATCCGTGTTGTTCCCGCCGAAAAGCCCACCCAATCCGAGTCGTTCAGTGAGGCTCTCGGCACCGTCGTTGACGCCATCGGTTGCAGCAGCACGCTCGGTCGCCGGCGCGTCGTAGAGGTCGTACCGCGACAGCAACTCGTACGTCTGGGCTTCGATGACTCGCCCGCGGTTGTCTTCGCCGCCTTCGCCACTGACGAGTCCCTCGTCGCCGTATTTGATTGCAGTCCGAAGCTTTCCAGTGAGGAACTCCGTCAGGTCGTCTTCGATGCGGTTGAGGTAGGGTTCGACGACGTAGTACTTCTTCTCGTTTTCCTTGATGGAGTGGAAGATGATGACGAACGAGTAGGGCTTGTTCACCCAGTAGCGTTCGACCTCTCTGAAGTGCGTCTTCTTCTCCATCGGAACGGACTTTTCGAGGTCGTATCGATTCGCGAACGTGGTGGTTCCGTCCACGCTGGTGAAGAACTCGTCCTCGTCGAAGTCCTGCTTGACGTCGACGGTCCGTTCCTCGACGACCTCGTCGAGTTCGCTCGCTCGCTTTCCGCCGCGTGCCAGTGCGTTCTCGATGACCGAGGGGTCGAATCCGAGGGCGTCTTCGCTGTCGAAGCGCTCGATGTTACCCTCGGCGTCGCGCGGGCGAGAACCGTCGTCCTCGTAGTAATACTCGCGCTTGTAGTGTTCCCACATCCACTCGTCTTTGACGACGGGTGTGGTTTCGGGGTCACAGAACGCCTCAAACTGCTCGTGAATGTCTTTCGCGTGCGCACCTCGCTTGCCGACGAATTCGCTGACCTCGACCGGGTGGAAGTCGAGGTACGTCTCGGGGTCGAGACTGACTTCGGTCCAGTCGTCGCGGTCAGGAGTTGGGATTTCTCGCTCTTCGCCGTCTTCCCAGCGAGAACTTCCCGGAACGTCGGCACGGGTGCGAGGGTCGAACCCATAGAGAGCTTCGACATCGCCATCGTCACCGAACTCGTCGAGGAAGTCGGCCCACGTGTACTCACCGACGCGGGCGTTCGACCCCTCCTGCGTTGAATCGGCGTCGCTCTCGATAGGCGACTCCGCGTCCCCCTCCAACGCCTTGGGTTCGGTTCCATCGGCGTCCTCGGTTGCCATTGTGCTCCGGTATCCGGGGTGATGGAAAAGCTTTTTCTCAAATAATTCACAATTTAAGTTTATTTAAGTGTCTTTTTTATAACCATTTATTAATAGCCGAGTCGCTCGAAGACGGATATTTCAGTTGTTTAATTGGATATTTACTGTGGGAAACCGGGAGACCGAACCACGAATGAACAGCAATCAATTCCCTTTGGGTTGTTACTTCGGTCGAACTCGCTGTCAACCCTTGTCGCACGTTCTGTTGAGTGGGTGGCTCATCACTTTCGAGCCGGTGCGAATAACTATGATATCCCTCTGAGATAATTCAGCCATGGATCACCTCACACTCGTCGTCCTGCAGCAGACGCCAATCGCGCCACCAACGGACCCCAGTGCATTCACCCGCTTTTTCGGCTCCACAATATCCGCCGCAGGGACGTTCCTCGGAACGCTCATCCTCGGTGCACTCTTGCTCGTACTCGCGCCGGATTTCACCGAGAACGTAATCGACACAATCGAAGAGAAGCCCGGGCCATCGTTCCTCTGGGGACTCGGTGTCTTCGTCGCGTTCATCTTCGTCATCATCGCGCTCGTCATCACCTTGATCGGCATCTTCCTCGCCATCCCGCTCGTCATCGTGATGATATTCGTCTCGTTGTTCGGCGGCGCAATCGTGTTCATCTTCGTCGGTGAGCGACTCCTCGAAGCCGCAAACGTCGACACGTCCCGCTGGGGTCACCTCGGTGTTGGTGCGTTCGCCGCGACTGTGCTCGCTGCCATCCCCGTCGTCGGCGGCATCACGAACTTCGTCGTCAACACTGTCGGTGTCGGTGCACTTGTCTACTACTGGCGCAACAGCTAATTCGAGACTGTTCACCCACTCAGTTCCGAACGAATCGCGTTCCGCTTTACGAGCAGGAACCCGACGACGATAATCGCAAACCCAACTGCGACCGAGGGTGCGAGCGCCTCGTCGAGTGCTGCCCAGCCGACGACCGCCGCGAAGACCGGTGAGACGTAGCCGACGAGGTTGATCTCTATCGGACCGAGTCGGTCAAGCAACTCGAAGTAAAGCAGGTAGCCCGCTGCCCCTGCGAAGGGGACGAGATACACGTACGCAGCGACGACTGTCGGCGTCAGGTCGACGTGCTGTGGTTCGCCTCGAACGAGGCTCATCACGTGGAGCAGTCCGCCCCCGAGCAACATCAGCCAGCCCTGGTACGCCGCTACCGGAAGCGTCGTTCGGAGCGGGCGGGTGACGACCCCTCCGAGAGCGAACGCCGACGCCGAGAGCACCAGAATTCCGACTCCGAGCGGGTTCGGTGAACTCACGGCGTTGGGGTTGGGGTTGGCGACGACGACCACGCCGACCAGCCCGAGCAGGATGCCTGCGAGCGCAACCGGACTGAGTCGTTCGTCGGGGAGCACTGGACGGGCGAATCCAGCAGAGAGTACCGGAATCGAACTCAGGACCACGGCGCTGACGGCAGAGGTGACGTACCCCTGTCCGATGAACAGGAGGCCGTTGTGGACGGCGATAAAGAGCGTCCCGCCCGCGACGACACTCGGAAGGTCAGAGCGGCTGAGTCGCCACCGCTGTTTTCGAGCCGCACCGTATCCGAGGACCAACAGCCCGACGAGGTCGAATCGAAGTGCGGCAAAGAGCAACGGTGGAATGCCGGCTAAGCCAGCTTTGACCGCCGGATACGATGCACCCCAGAGAGCGGCGAGAAGGAGAAAGGCAGCAGCGTTTCGGTACCGGGTCACACAAGGTGTCGTCGGGTGTGGGTGGTGAGCGTATCGGTTCGGGCAGTTGCGACCGGTTCGTCAACCCTCTGTTCGTCACGGTTGCGAGACTAAACGGGCGTGGCGGGACTCTCGTGAGCAGAGCGAACGAGAGTCAGGAACGCCCGTGAAGGAACGAAGTGACTGAACGGGTGTGACGAGATTCGAACCTCGGTCGCTCACTTCGTTCGCTCCCTGATTCGAATCCCGCGTGCCCGTCACTACTGCTCGCTGCCGCTCGCAGAAGATGACGGGCGTGACGGGACTCTCGTGAGCAGAGCGAACGAGAGTCAGGAACGCCCGTGAAGGAACGAAGTGACTGAACGGGCGTGACGGGATTCGAACCCGCGATCGAGAGGTTAGGAACCTCTCGCCCTGTCCACTAGGCCACACGCCCTCCCGTGATTTCTCTCGGGGGTGGACAAAAATCGCGTGATCAACCCCCCGTGGGGGGTTGGACGGAGAAGACGAAGAAGAGCTGCAGTGACTACTCAGACGTGGTAGTCGACTCGGTCGCCGTCTCGGTCGACGTTTCGGTCGTCGTTTCGGTGGCGTCCTCGTCGTCGTCGCCGTTCATCTGCTGCAGTTCTTCTTCGATTTCGTTGCGTCCGCGTCGGAACTCGCCCATGGCCTGCCCGGTAGAGCGCGCAAGTTTCGGAATCTTGTTCGCGCCGAACAGCAGGATGAGCACGAGGAGGACGACGATCAGCTCCGGCCCACCCGGGAGTCCCGGGAACAGGGGGGTGATGGTCTCGAACATCGCTGTTTCTGCCTAACCCTGTGTTAATTATAGGCTTTTTGCCTTCACTGACCTCACGAACGGACGAATGTCGGGCATTCGGACGTACCGTGTGCCGTGGGCTAACGGCCGAGCGACCGCGAAATACGTAAAATATCTTCTGGCCGGGGGCTACTGTGACTGATGGTAGCATATGGCACAAATAAGTCACGATTAATCAGCCCCGAAGACCGCATGCCGTAGCTGTAAAGTAGGTGCCGTCAATCCCCTCTATTGTATGGTATCTGTCGGCGACACTGCACCTGACTTTACGGCACCGAAAACGGACATCGACGGCGACATCGAGGAGTTCACGCTCTCTGAAAACCTCGACGACGCTCCCATCGTCCTCGCGTTCTTCCCCGCCGCGTTCACCGGGGTCTGCACCACGGAGATGTGCACCTTCCGCGACCAGATGGCGAACTTCGACGACGTTGGTGCCACGGTCTACGGCATCAGCATCGACACGCCCTTTACCCTCTCCGAGTTCGCGGAGAAGAACGACCTCAACTTCGACCTCATCAGCGACACCAACCGCAACATCATCGATGCGTTCGGCATCGACATGGACTTCGCGGACCTCGGCGTCTACAACGTCGCAAAGCGCGCTGTCTTCGTCGTGAACGCGGACGGCGAAGTCACCTACGAGTGGGTCAGCGACGACCCCGGCGTCGAGCCGGACTACGACGAAGTCGAAGCGGCGGCATCTAAGGCAGAGGTCGAAGCCCCCGCTGACTCGGCGTAAGCTCCCCTGAGATACGCTGTCGTACGTATTTCACAGCCCAAGTCCTTTTTTGGTCGTAGCGCTATCGTAGGGCGCATGAGTCATTCTGAAGAGGCCATCAATGGCGGCCGGGTATACGACCCTGATGCAGACCACGCGTTCCCCGACGAGAAACTCAACCAAGTTCTTCCTGTACTCCTCGAAGACGAAGAGGTAAACGCGCTTCTCGAAGCCCAGAACGTCAACGCAGTCACGCGGAAGGGCTACAACGACCACGGACCCAAGCACATCGAAATCGTTCTGAATCGCGCACTTCGGCTCTACGACCTACTCAAACGTGGTGGCTGTGAGTTCAACGGCGCAGCCGACCACGGACTCGATGAAGCAGACGAGGCGGTCATCGTCGCACTCGCTGCTCGCCTCCACGACATCGGCCACATCGTCCACCGCGACAATCATGCGTACTACTCCATCCCACTGGCCTCGGACGTTCTCGACCGCTTCCTCCCGCAGTTTTACGACACTGTCGACGCCGTTCGGATGAAATCGGAGGTGCTTCATGCGATTCTCTGTCACCACCGCGAGGAAGACCCACTCACGCTCGAAGCGGGCGTCATCCGCGTCGCCGACGCGCTCGACATGGAACACGGTCGGTCGCGTATCCCGTACGAGAAGGGAGGTCGCGGCATCAACACGCTCTCCAGTCAGGCAATCAGCAACGTCACGCTGAAGGAAGGTGACAAGTCGCCAGTGCTCGTCGAAATCGAGATGGTCAACGCCGCCGGTGTCTACCAGGTCGACAACCTACTGAAAGCAAAGCTCGACGGCTCCGGGCTCGAGGAGCACGTGAGAATCGTCGCCGTCAACACGCGGTCTGAGGACCAACTGGTCGAACGTATCGAACTGTAGCCGGGGACTGCTGTACCGGAAAAAGATTCGACCGATTGAGTGTCGCGCCGACGGGAGCGTCTCAGTCGTTCGACTGCGCGACTCGGTCCATCCCGGCGACGGAGAGTTCGCCGCTGAGGGTTCGGTTCGGGTAGGGGAAGTCGATGCCCTCTTCGTCGAACCGCTTTTTCACTGTCGTCACGTACTCGCCGCGCGTCTTGACGAAGTCTGCACGGCTCGGGTTTGCAATCCAGATTCTGGACTTCAGGACCACAGCCGAGTCCCCGAGTTCCGTCAGGCGGACCGACGGTTCAGGGTCGTCCATGATGCCGTCGTGTGCCTGTGCTTCTTCGAGGATGATGTCGGTCGCCTGCTGGATGTCGTCGTCGTAGCCGATGCCGAATGGCACCTGCAGACGAAGCTTGTCCTTGGCGACGGGGTTCTTGATGACTCCATCGGTGAGCTGCGAGTTCGGGACCGTGAGCAGTTCGTTGTCGAAGGTCCGAACACGGGTCACGCGGAAGGAGATGTCCTCGACGATACCGGAATGGCCGTCCCATTCAATCCAGTCGTTGATGCGGAAGGGTCGGTCGGTGAAGATGAAGATACCGGCGACGAAGTTCGAGATGGTATCCTGCATCGCAAAGCCAATCGCCAGCGTTCCGGCCGCCGCAATCGTTGCGAGCGACTGGAGGATGTTGGGGAAGCCCGCCATTCTGAACCCGGCCGCGAGAGCGATGAACGCGACCACGACGGTGACGAGCTTCATCAGTGGCTTCTTGGCGTGTTCGTCGGCTCCGCGTCGGTCGAGATACCGAGAAACGACCGACGAGAGGATAGCCTTCCCGACGATGTAGACGGCGAGGAAGGTGACAAAAAAGCCTAGAACCGAGCCGAGGAGCTGTGCGTACGGGATGTTAGCCTCCGCGAGGAAGCGACCGATAGCGCCACCGCCTCCCTGAAGTTGGAGTGGAAGCGCAGCCAGACTCATCGGTGGAAGACGGCCGTCTTCCCTCGTGTCTCGATAAGGTCAGCATTCACTCGCTCTGCGAGGTCCGCGGCGGCGTCGTCGATAGTCGTGCCACCGAGGGCCGCGCGGAGGAACTTCGCCTTGACGAGGTTCCGTTCGGCCAGTTGGTCGTTCAGTTCGCCGACGACGGCTTCGATTCCACTCTTCCCGACCCAGACGGTGACGTCGAGGTCGTGAGCTTCTTTCCGCAGCTCTTGGGTGTCCATTGTGGACTCTACTACGTGTGAGAGGCCTTCAATAGTAAGGCTTTGATGGCCGTGTGGGTATCCGAACCACGATTTGCGAACCGTTCGGCCGATTTGGGGGCTGCTCGGTCGGGGTCGATATCAGTACGGATAGCGTTTCGTCGCCCCGCAGTGTTCACATCGGATGACGACGTGGCCACCGGCTCGCGTTCGAACGCGGGCGTCGACGCCCGGCCGGAGGTAGGCGTCGCACTCGTCGCAGGTGAACCGGCGGAACTCCGTGGGAAGGCCGCATCGGTTGCGCTCTGCGACGCGGCGAGCGAGACGCACGTACTCGCGCGCGAGGTCGGTGTCGCGCTCGGCGGCCGCCTCGCTGGCGAGTTGGTGGAGTCTCTCGATGCGCTCTTCCGCGATGGTCATGATAGGTGGGGAGAGGGGGCGAGACAAAGACGTTCCGAACTCCGGGAGTGAATCAGACGACCGAGAAGCCGGTAGCGTCAAATCCCACCCGGAAGAAACGCCGACCGTGCGCGTACTGAACTACCTCGAATTCGCCTCGCAGCTCGACCGGAGCGGTATCGGCACCGCGACCGACCAACAGCGAGCGGCGTTGGCGACCACCGATGTCGAGGTTGTCACCTCGCCGTGGCCGGACTCACCAGTCGATGCAGCCACAGCGCTGGCCAACGGTGGCGGCGTCTTCCGCAACTACGACATCGCCCACTGCAACCTCATCGGTCCCGGCTCAGTCGCCGTCGCGCGGCACGCCAAGCGAAACGATATCCCGCTCGTTCTCCACTCGCACGTCACCCGCGAGGACTTCGCGGAGAGTTTCCGCGGGTCGACTGCCGTCGCTCCCGCGCTCGGGAAGTACCTCAAGTGGTTCTACTCCCAGGCCGACGTGGTTCTCTGCCCCTCCGAGTACACGAAGCGCATCCTCGAATCGTACCCCGTCGACGCCCCGATTCGGCCGATGTCAAACGGCGTCGACACCGATTCCTTGGACGGCTTCGAGGAGCTACGCGACGAGTATCGCGAGAAGTACGACTTGGACGGAATGACAGTGTTCGCAGTCGGAAACGTCTTCGAACGCAAGGGCCTGACGACCTTCTGTCGGCTCGCCCAAGAGACTGACTTCGACTTCGCGTGGTTCGGCCCGTACGACACCGGCCCGCACGCCTCGAAGACGGTGAAACACTGGGTCGAGAACCCACCTGAGAACGTCACGTTCACCGGCTGGATAGACGACATCCGCGGCGCGTTCGGCGCAGGCGACGTCTATCTCTTCCCGACGAAAAACGAGAATCAGGGAATCGCCGTCCTCGAAGCGATGGCGTGCGGGAAAGCGGTCGTCATCCGCGACATCCCCGTGTTCGAGGAGTTCTACACCCACGGACACGACTGCCTGAAGTGCTCGACGAAAGAGGAGTTCCGGCGGGCGCTGGAACTGCTCGAACGCGACCCGGACCTCCGTCGCCGTCTCGGAGACAACGCCAAGGAGACGGCCGCAGAACACAGCCTCGACCGCGTCGGCGACCGCCTCGTCGAGACGTACGAGGAGCTTCTCGACGGCACTCTCACGAACTGATTCGCTGTCGGCAGTCGTTTTCAGAACACTATGACATAGTTTGACACACTGGCGAGAAGTCACAACGGTTTATCCCGTTCGGGTAGCAGAACCCGCTATGCAGTCGGTCGCCGCGTTCACCGACACGTACCTGCCGACCGTCAATGGCGTCACCTACACCATTCAGACGTGGCGCGAGCGGTGGCACCGTCGCGGCGGTCGGATGGACGTCGTCTTCCCGCGCGACGACGAGTACACGCCGGAATCAGGCGAGTACGGGGTCCGAAGCCTCCCGTTCCCGTTCTACGAAGGACTCCGAATCGGTGCGCCGCGAGTCCCGAAGGCCGTCGAGGACGCCGATATCGTACACGCCCACACGCCATTCGGACTCGGACTGGCAGGCCTGCGACTCGCTCGCCGCACGAACATCCCGCTCGTTGCGACGTATCACACGCCCACCGCCGAGTACGCCGAGTATCTCAGCTCCATCGGCGCTATCGAGCGCAGTGTCGAACGGACCGCAGAGCGCTACGAGCGCTGGTTCTTCGACCGCGCGGATGCCGTCATCGTCCCGAGTGAGGACGCGAAGCGCCGCCTCCGTCACGTCCTCGGCGTCGATTCGGACGTCATCGTCCTCTCGAACGGCATCGACATCGAACAGTTCTCGCCGGTCGTTGGCAACGACTTCCGCGAGCGATACGACCTCGGAAGTGGCCCACTCGTCGGGTACACCGGCCGACACGGCTACGAGAAGGAACTCGACGAACTCATCCGCGCAGCAGCCGACCTCGACGCGACGCTCGTGTTTGGCGGCGACGGCCCCGCCCGCGACGACCTCGAAGCGTTGGCCGCGGACCTCGACGTAGACGCGCGGTTCCTCGGCTTCCTCGACCGCGAGGAACTCCCGGCGTTCTACTCCGCGCTCGACGTGTTCGGCTTCCCGAGCCCGGTCGAGACACAGGGGCTCGTCGCGCTGGAGGCCAACGCCTGCGGCACACCTGTCGTCGGCGTCGACGCCGGTGCACTCGAAGATACAGTCGTGGATGGACGGACTGGCTACCACTACGACCGGGGAGACACAGACGGATTCAGTCGCGCGATTCGGCGTGCACTCGACGAGCGCGACACGCTCAGTTCGAACTGTCTGGAACGGCGCGACGAGGTGAGCGTCGAACACTCGGTCGACCGATTGGCGACGCTCTACGATCGATTGACGGCGAATAAGAAGACGCGTCGGACGCGTTAGTCGCGGTCTTCGAGCGCGTCGGCGATGCGGCGCAGTTCGCGGTTCACGTCACGAACTTCGTCTCGGAGCTGTCGAACCTCGCGAACGAGCTGTTCGTCGCTGCCGCTTCCCTGTTCTGGGTCGCGCGGGCCGGCGCTCGGACCGCCACCCATGCCACCTGGGCCGCCGCCCATGCCGCCGGGGCCGCCACCGCCGCCCATCATACCGCTCATCATCTGTGCGAAGGGGTTGCCGCCGCCACCCATGCCACCGGGGCCGCCACCGCCCATCATCTCTTCGGGGCTCGGTCGGTCGCCCTCTTCTCGCTCCTTCTCGCGGCGCTTGCGAATCTCTTCGACCCGCTCGCGGAACGACTTTTCTTCTTCTCCGCCCTCTTCACCCTCGTCGGGAGCCTGCGTCTCGTCTGCGGGTTCGTCGTCTGCCATGGGGGCGGATTGGCCGTCCACGCGGAAAGTGCTGACGGTCTCTGAAGATTCCGAGACGAGAGTCCATGGTGGGTCATCCGACCGGCGTCTGCCGGTCTGTCACCCGAACGACCCGAGACTCGACTGTAGTGCTCGTTCGGTCCCGCCCTCGGCGAGTTCGTAGCCGACGAGGTCGCGCATGTCGACCGCGTAGGTTGTCCCTCCATTGTCGAGCAAGAGGACGCGACCTTTGACCCCGCGGACGGTCCCGGTGGCGATGGTTTCGGCGACCGGTGCCTCCCGGAGGTCGAACCCGTAGTCGAAGTCGTAGGTCTCGATGGGGTCGAACTCCGTGAGGAGCGCGTCCCACGCTTGGGCATCGACGCGCCGACCGAGCCCATCGATTTTGGTCGGGACGCGGATTCGGTCGGGAATCTCCGACGCGAGTTCGGCTTCGTACTCCCGGGCGACGCGACCGTCCGAGAAGGTTCGAATGTGGGCACCGCTGTCTGCGCCCTGCTCGCGGAGTCGTGTTTCCAGACGCCACTCGCGGGTGACGCCGACTTTGAACGTGTCAGGAGCGAAGGCCGCGAGGTACACGGCGTGGTCCTCGAAACAGTCCATCTCGTCTTTCAGACACGTCCCGGTACACTTCGCACAGACCCACGTGCTTCGGTGGTCAGGACAGTACGGCGCGCCCTCGTTCTCGCAGGCGACATGGCGGTCGTCGTGAATCGTCCCCGCGCAGTGGCGGTCTTCGAGGCGGTACTCGAGGTCGGTCCCCGATTCGAGCGTCACCGAACCGAGACCGTCGCTCGTGCTCACGAACAGCGCGGGAGTTCCGGTATCGTAGCCGACGACCTGCACGACACGGGATAGGAATTGGTGGTAAAAAGGTGGCTCGCTCGCGGCCGATTCGAGTGCGGACTACTCGTATTCGGCTTGCAGTTCCGCGTAGAGTTCTTCGGCGGCCCGGCGAACCGCATCGTCGCTGGAGGCGGTCGGTTCCCACCCGAGGGCGGAGAGTTTCTCGATAGAGAGGCGCATCTTCGGTACGTCGCCGGTCCAGCCGCGGTCGCCGCCGGTGTACTCGTAGTCGGGGTCGAGACCCATCACGTCGGCGACGATGTTCGCGATGGTTGTCACCGAGGTGGTCGTCCGCGTGCCGAGATTGTAGACGTTGTACTCGCGGTCGGCGTTCTCGACGACGTGGCACATCGCGTCCACGCAGTCTTCGACGTGGAGATAGGACTTCTCCTGTCGGCCGTTACCGAGGATTTCGAGCGTGTCTGGGTTCTCCAGCAACTTCTCGATGAAGTCCGGGATGACGTTGCCGCGCTGTTTCGGGCCGACGATGTTGGCGAAGCGGTACATGTAGACCGTGAAGTCGTAGGAGTGGGCGAACGTCGAGAGGAGGCCTTCGTCTGCGAGTTTCGACGACCCGTAGATGCTGATGGGTTCGAGTGGGGCGTAATCCTCCGGCGTCGGGCGCGGGGCCTCGCCGTAAATCGTCGAAGAGGAGGTGAAGGCGATTTCGTCGACGCCGGCTTCCTGCATCCGTTCGAGGACGTTGTACGTCATCTCGGTGTTCTCCTCGAACAGTTGGCGGGGGTTCCCGTAGTTCGTGTCCGTGTAGGCGGCGAAGTGGAAGACGATATCGAGGTCTTCGGTGACGACGTCGGCCACGTCGTCGGGGTCGCACATGTCCGCCTGCGCGAACTCGACGCCCTCGGGGACGCGCTCACGTGTCCCTTTCGAGAGGTCGTCCGCGACGAGAACGTCGTTGTCGGCGGCGAGTCGGCCCGCGAGGTGAGAGCCGACCAGACCTGCACCCCCGGTCACGAGGATGCGTTTGTCGGAAAGTTCCAGAGACATACCCCAGATAAGTCTGCCGAGTGGTAAGTCCGTTTCCCCATCTTCTCGCTCACACTGACTCGAAGCTCAGGGCCACGAGAGACCAGTCACTTCCTCGCTCAACTCCCAGAGGTTCCGAGCAAGTTTGTCGTCGCGGGCGGTCGAAGACGGCTCGGCCCGCTCGCAGTCTGAGAAGTACGCACCCTGCACGGCAGCGACTTCGGGAGACGCCGCGAGACAGACCGACGTCTCTGCGCCCTCCGAAGGGGAATTTACGAAGCCGCTGGTGAGGAACCGAGGCAACCGGGCAAGCACACCGACGCCCAACCGAACCCGAAGCGACGCGTCGCGCCAGAGACCACTCGACGGAACGAACCCGGGGTGGCAGCAGTTCGCCGTCGGGCCGTCGAGTCTGCGGGCGAGTTCCCTCGTGAAGAGAATATTCGCCACCTTCGACCGGGCGTACGCACCGAGGCCGTCGTAGTTACCGATTTCGGTCACGTCGAACGCTCCGTCAGCGCGGCGGTGGACTTCCGAAGCGACGGTGACGACGCGACCATCGCTCGGAAGCAGGTCGTGGAGGTCGTGTGTGAGGACGAACGGCGCGAGGTGGTTGACGGCGAAGGTCTTCTCGACGCCGTCGCCGGTCAGTTCTCCGGTCGGAAAATGCCCACCGGCGTTGTTGACGAGGATATCGAGACTATCGGTCCGGTCGCGGACCTCGTCGGCGAGCCGGTGAACTCGCTCCATTTCGGCGAGGTCGGCGCTGAAGAACACCGATTCACCGCCTGAATCGTCTATTTCGGTGGCGACATCCCGACCCGCGTCGCGGTCGCGCCCGTGGACGAAGACAGTCGCTCCGAGTCGTCCGAGCGCGAGTGCCGTCTCGCGGCCGACGCCCGAGGTTGCACCGGTAACGAGAACCGTTTGCCCCGTGAGGTCGCGGTCTTCGACTCCGGCTTCGACTTCCGGTCTGTGACCCATGGAAGATGCTGGAGCGTCGTCGGTGATAAACTTCAGTAGGATGAAACACCGCGCCCGCGTTCCGAAAGCACCACTTTCCTCGACCATCTCCGAGACAGTATGCAAGACGAACCCGAAGTCGCCGTCCTCCGGTACGGGCACCGGCCGGGACGCGACGACCGGATGACGACGCACGTCGGCTTGACTGCGCGCGCGCTCGGTGCCGACCGGGTCATCTTCCCGGACAACGCCGGCCACTCACAGGAGACCGTCGAAGACATCACCGGGCGATTCGGCGGCCCGTTCGACGTCGAACTCACCGAGGGCCTCAACGGCGTCATCAGAAACTGGACGGGCAAAATCGTCCACCTGACGATGTACGGCGAGCGCGTGCAGGATGTCGAGGAGGACATCCGCGAGGCTCACACCGAGGAACCAATTCTCGTCGTCGTCGGTGGCGAGAAAGTCCCCTTCGAGGTGTACGACGAAGCAGATTGGAACGTTGGCGTCACGAATCAACCACATTCGGAGGTCGCGGGCCTCGCAGTCTTCCTCGACCGCCTGTTCGACGGCCGCGAACTCGACCGTGAGTGGGAGGACGCCGAGAACCGAGTCGTTCCGATGGAGACAGGGAAGAAAGTCGTTCCCGCCGAAGACGAGTAGACGGGGACGTCGCAAGTGGGTGCCACACGGCGCGAACTGTCTGCGTGCCAGCGCGTTCGACGCGGCACGACTCGTCGGCGTATTGGCACACGGCGCGGGCCCCACGCGTGCGGGGGAGTGATAAGACTTAATGGCGTTCCTGACGCCAATTTCGACAATGGCTTTTGAGGAGCTGCTGAACGACCCTGTCATCCAAAAGTACCTCCACGAGTTGGTCGGACCGACGGGGATGCCTGTTGCTGCGGCACCCCCGGACGGTGAGGTAACCGACGAGGAACTCGCCGAAGAGCTCGGTCTCGAGCTCAACGACGTTCGTCGCGCGCTCTTTATTCTCTACGAGAACGACCTCGCGTCCTACCGACGCGTTCGTGACGAGGACTCTGGATGGCTCACCTATCTCTGGACCTTCCACTACGAGAACATCCCGGAGAACCTCGAAGAGGAGATGTACCGCCTGCTGGAGGCGCTCGAAGACCGCCTCGAATACGAACGGAACCACGAGTTCTACCTCTCCGAACCGGCGGGTATCCGCTTTGAGTTCTCCGAGGCAATGGAACTCGGTTTCCAGTGTCCTGAAACTGGTGCACCGCTCGAACCGATGGACAACGACGACCTCGTCGACGCGATGGAGCACCGAATCACGGAACTCCGAGACGAGCTCAACGTCGAAGTGACGGGTACAAACTAATCGATGGTTGTACTCGCAACGAAATGCTACATCGACGGCGACGCACGTAACCGCGCGCTCGACAGTCTCCAATCGCTCGTCGCCAACGACATCGGCGACCTCGACGTGGACTACGACATCGGCGTGCGCGACGACGACTTCATCTCGGTCACTATCACGGGCGACGACGCAACTGTCGCGCGGAACGTCCTGCGTGAGACGTGGGGCGAGGTGACGCCACACCTGTCTGCAGGTGAGGAGTACGTCGGAACGCTCGAACACTGGGACGACGACGGTATCGTCCTCGACGCGGGCCAAGAGGTTCGCGTCCCGACCGACGAACTCGGTCTCGGACGCGGGTCCGCGACACAGGTTCGTGACCGGTTCGGACTCGTCCAGCACGTCCCGCTTCGGTTCGTCTACGGCGGCGAGGACGAACCCTCGCGGCTCGCTGACGACGAAATCGACCGCCTCTACGAGTGGACACGCGGCAGTGACCGCGTCAACGTCAACAGTGCCACCCGCGGCGAGGTTCGCGCCACGGTGAACCGCGCCGGCCACGCGAACGACATCGTGACCGTCGAGCGACTCGGACTGCTCGAACAGAGCATCATCTGCCGCGACGAGACCGACGGGCCGGGACTCCTCGCGAGCATCGGCTCGTACCTGCCGGCAGAACTCAAGTGCGTCATCGGCCAGTAGGACGATGAACAAGCGACTCCTCGTCGGTTTCGCCGGGTTTGCCCTCCTCCTCGTCACCGCCGGGTGTCTCGGGGGAACGAGTAGCGTCGCGAGCGACCGCCTCGACGCAGACCCGGCCGAGACCTACGCGTGGGAATCTGACGCCGACGCGCACATCACCGTCCAAGACAACGGCCGCTTCCGCGCCGTCTACGACGTGAACTCCTCGTCGCTCGAACTGTACCGGTTCGACGGCTTCGGTAGTCGAACGCCGCTTTCTGTCGAGGCGCTCCGATACAGATACGAAAACGGGACCGTCGTCAACGGGACAGAGCTTCGCGCCCGCGGCGGCGACGTGACGCGAAACAACCGAATCACGAACGTCACGCTTCCGGCCGAGGCGAACGGCGACGGAAAGCTCGCGTTTACCTCGTCGTCCACGCCGAAGCGGTTCGCGCTCCCGGTGCTCGTCGAGGGGTCCTACGAGGTGGTCTTACCGCCAAACCGCCGCGTCGACTTCCCAATCTTCGGCTCCGTCCAACCGGGCGGCTACGAGACTGAGGTCGTCGGCGACCAACTCCACATCGAGTGGACGAACGTCACCGAACGGAACGTCGTCGTGCAGTTCTACCTGCAGCGTGACCTCGGTATCTTCGCGGTCATCGCCGCCGTCTCGATACTCGTCGGCGGGGCTGGGATGCTCTACTACCGCCGACAGATAGAGGCGCTTCGCGAACGGCGCGAAGAACTCGGTCTCGACGTCGAAGTCGACGACGACGACCGGCGCGGGCCGCCGCCGGGAATGGGCTGAGACGACTCGATTTCTCCACCCCTCGCCGGGGCGGACGCCTTTTTGCTCGTCACTCCCTTACCCCGGGGTATGAAGGCTGCTGTGGTTACCGTCGGAGACGAACTCCTCGCCGGTGACACCGTCAACACGAACGCGACGTGGCTGTGTACGCAGTTGACCGAACGCGGCGTCACCGTCGAGCGCGTGACAACGCTGCCCGACCGCGTCGACGATATCGCCCGCGTCGTCAACGAATATCACGCCGAGTACGACGCTGTCATCGTCACCGGCGGCCTCGGACCGACACACGACGACGTGACCATGGACGCTGTCGCTGCCGCATTCGGGCGGGAGTTGGAACCACACGAGGAAGCAGCGACGTGGCTGGAGACGAACGGTGGCTACTCTGCGGCAGACCTCGTGAAGGGGACGACAGACCTCCCCGCGGGAGCTCGGATGCTTCCGAACGAGACGGGTGTCGCGCCGGGCGCTGTCGTCGGCTCAGTCTACGTTCTGCCGGGCGTTCCAGACGAGATGAAGACGATGTTCGGCCGTATCGCCGACGAGTTCGCCGGCGAAACCAACCACGTCCGGTTCGTCCACACGTCGGAGCCCGAGAGTTCACTCATCGAGCGATTCGAAGCGCTGCAGTCCGAGTTCGACGTGCGGGTCGGGAGCTACCCCGGCGACCACGTCCGAGTGAAGCTTGCAGCCACCGACGAATCGACGGTGGAAGCGGCAGTCGCGTGGCTCGAAGAACGTGTAGAGCCTCACGAAGAGTAGTCGGCAGAGTGGTCCGTCGCGAAAATTGGGCGCCTGTGTTAGCGCTGGAGGTACCAGAGCCACCCAGCGGTCAAGAGAACACTCGCAAGGAGGACGACACCTGCCGTCTCCGAGGTCGGTAACACCTGCTCGGCAGTTTCTAACGGAATCATACGTGACAGTTGCCGCTGCAGCCCCCTTAAACGGTGAGGTTCCGGCGACAGTCGACTTCGAGTGAATGTACCGACAGCGCAGACCACCGTGCATCGCGGTACTTTTCTCTGCCCCGCCGTTGGGTCCGGTATGCGAATCGGTGTCGTCGTCAACCCCGTGGCAGGCATGGGCGGTCGAGTCGGACTAAAGGGGACCGACGGGAAGGTCGACGAGGCCCGCGCCCGCGGTGCCGAGCCCAGAGCGCCCGAACGGGCAGGTCGCGCTCTTTCTCGCCTCGCTGAGCTCGCCCCCGAAACGAGCCTCCTCGCTTGGGGTGACCCGATGGGTGCATCACTCGCGCGCGAGGCGGGCTTCGACCCCGACGTGCTCGGCGAGCCAGCGGGTGCGGAGACGACCGCCGACGACACCATGGCGGCTGTCGAAGCCTTCGTCGATGCCGGTGTCGACCTCGTCCTGTTCGTCGGCGGCGACGGAACCGCAGCAGATGTCGCAGACGCACTCGACGGCCACGACGTGCCGATGCTCGGCGTCCCCGCAGGGGTGAAAGTCTACTCGTCGGTCTTCGCTGTCTCACCTGAGGACGCCGCCGTCGCGGCCACGACGTTCGAGCGAACCGAAGCGCGAGAGGTCATGGACATCGACGAAGACGACTACCGCTCGGGCGAGGTTCAGCCAGAACTCCGGGCTGTCGCGCACGTCCCGGTCGCCGAAGACCTCCAATCGTCGAAACAGACTGGCGGCGGGACAGTCGAGGCACTCGCCGCGGGCGTCGCAGATGACATTCGAGGGAGCGACGGTGTCACCTACGTCCTCGGTCCCGGGAGCACCGTTGGCGCGGTAAAAGCCGAACTCGGAATCGACGGCTCGGCGTTGGGCGTCGACCTCTACCGCGACGGTGAGGTGCTCGTCCGCGACGCCACCGAGGCCGAGATTCTGGCGAACCTCGGCGAGGAGAACGTCATCGTCGTCACGCCAATTGGCGGGCAGGGGTTCGTTTTCGGTCGCGGAAACCCACAACTCTCACCGGACGTGATTCGACGCTGCGACGTGCGAGTCGTCGCCTCGCGGTCGAAACTCGATACGATACCCGTGCTCCGCGTCGACACCGACGACCCCGACCTCGACGAGGAACTCCGCGGGTGGACCAAAGTTCGCGTCGGCCGAGTCGAGCGCCGGATGATGAAAATCGTGTGAGTTCCGGGCGAAGAGTGAATCTTCGTGTGGCCAATCGGAATAAAAGAGAACAATTTCACGCTAACCAATCTCACCCCCATACATTATTCATCTCAGTTGGCGTATAGTGGGGTTTAAGGTCATAGAAAGGGTGATGACTCGCATGGAGACAAGGAAAGTCCAGCGTCTCGGGCCGTCGACGCTGGCGATGACACTCCCAGCGGAGTGGGCACGGGAACACGACGTCGAGAAAGGCGACGAAGTTTCCATACGAACGAGCGGAAAAGGAACGCTGACCGTTCTTCCCGAGTCGGTGAGCACCGAAGATTCGACCGCGACGATTCGAGCGGACAAACTCAACGCAGAGGCGCTCGAACGGGCTATCGTCGCACAGTACGTACTCGGACGCCGCGTCATTCACATCGAAAAGAGCGAGGGCGCGCTCGACTCAGACCACATCAACGCCGTCTACAAAGCCGAGACACAGCTTATGGGACTCGGCGTTATCGAGGAGACGCCTGAGCGAATCGCCATCCGGTGTTCGGTCGATGCGGAGGACTTCACGCTCGACAACCTGCTCGAACGACTGGAGAACACGGGCAGTACGATGCGCGGCGAGGCCGTGAAGGCACTCGCCCACGGCAACCCCGACCTCGCACAACGCGCACTCAACCGCGAGCGACAGGCGAACAAGATTTTCGTCCTGTTGCTCCGTCTCATCTTCACCTCGTACCAAAACCCCAATCTCGCGCGAGCGGTCGGTCTCCATTCCGGATTCCCGCTCATCGGGTACCGGTCTGTGGCGAAGAACCTCGAACTGACCGCCGACAACGCCGAGGACATCGCCAACATCGTCATGGACGCCGAGGGCCACAGCATCGACGTGGACCAGTCGACGATGCGGCGCATCCGCGAGTTCACAGACCACGTGGACGAAATCACGACCACCGCCGTTCGCGCGGTCGTCGAACGCGACTACGACCTCACCATCGAATGTCGCGAGCTCTTCCGCGAGATTCGAGACCGCGAGCGCGACATCCTCAACGACCTCCCCGAGATGGAAAACCAGAAACTCCTCCAGATTCGGGAGGTCCTCGTCAGTCTCCAGCAGACTGCACAGTACGCGATGCGGAACGCCGAAATCGCGGCGAACCTGTCGCTCAACAAAGAGTCTGAGCACGTAACGCTTCACTGAGTCGGTCGCGGGTCGCCGAGTCGGTCATCGACTCGGCCGCCGCAGACTCAGTCAGCGACTAACTCGACTTCGGTATTTTGCTCCGGCGACTCCTTCTCGCCGGTCAGGGGATTTCGACGGGCAATTCGGCAGTCGAACGCCGGGTGTTCGCCGAAGTGTCTGATTATCATGTGCCGCCGCGACCCGGTGATACCGGTTCGACCGACGTCTTCGGCCGTAAACGTCTCCGGCAGTCGGTCGTACAGACGGCGCAGTTCCTCGAAACTCGCAAACACCTTCGCGTTGCCGGTCGAGTCGGCACCGCGCCGAGAGACGACGTAGCTGCCGTCCTGTCGGTACTCGCCAGCAGTTCGGAAGAACTCTCGTTTCTCTGTCAACGCCGAGCCGATAGCGTCTTGCAAGTCAGCAGCGGCGTCTCGGGACAATTCACAGGTCTGACCATCGATGGAGACGACGATGCGTTCGTCGTCGCTTTCGACGGTTACGGGGTTCTCATCACGGGAGAAGAACTCGATCAGGAGCGTGGGTACTCCGCGTCATACACACTGCTATTGCGGCCCACTGTAAAGAACTATCGACCGGGACAGGATTGGCCGACGAATAGTAGGCAAATCGCAGATAGTGGTGAGAGAGTGACGATACGAGGTGAGTTACAACAACCCGTCGTCAGTCGTGGTCGTTCCCGAGTCGGACTCCGTGGTCGTCGCCGTAGGCGTCGGTTCGGTGGTTGGGGTTGGAGTCGCAGTTGGCGAGTCGGTCGGTGACGACGTGGTCTGCCCCTCGGCCGTCGTCGTTTGTGTATCTGCCTCCGATGCGGTCGTCGTCTGTTCCGAGTCGCCCGTCTCGGTCGTCTCCGAGTCAGCCGTCGCCGACTCGCCAGACTCAGAGGCTGCCTTGTTGCCGAAGATGTCGGTCTCGAACGTCTTCTCGTAGGTTAGCGCGTCGAGCGGGACAGAGAACGTCGTGCCCGCGGCGTCAATCTTCGCGTCGAACTCGATGCGGAGGTCGGTCGTCTGGTTGCGCTCGATGTGGGTCACCCACCAATCGTCGAGGTTCTCGTTGTCGATGTAGGTGGTCGCCTCGATTGTCTTGGTCGATTCGGGCGGGATGACGTACTCGGACTCGGTCGTTCCGTTTCCGACTTTCACGTCGTTCATCGAGATTCCGTAGCCGAGTTCGGAGATTGCGACAGGGTACGACTTGGGGTTGTGGACGACGAACGTGAGGTCGAGTGCGGTCTGCTCTTCGGTCGTCTCGCCCCATTCGGCGCGTGTCTCGTTGATGTAGAGCACCGGGTCAGAAACGACAGGCGCGCTCGCATTCACCTCGCGCGTCTCCGTGGAGTTGAACGCCGAGAGCAGGTCGGTGTCGATAGACCGGGTTATCTCGGGGGCCTCGAACGACTGGCCGAGCGTCGAGGACGTGACCGTGGCGTTCACCGCGAGGTCCGTGTGCTCGCCGTTCTGGATGTGCGACACCCACCAGTCGGGGATGCGCTCGTTCGAGAGTGCGGTCCGGAGGGGCACTGCGGTCGTTCCCTGCCCGATAGAGACGCCGTCTTTCGAGCCGTCGGCCATCCGAATACCGTTCATCGAGACGGCGTAGTCGACCGAAATCCCCGAGAGATTGGCCGAAATCGGGTTCGGATTCGAGACGCGCACGTCGGTCTCGATGATGGTCGCCGTCTCGTTGACGCCGGCGAATCGGTTGTCGACGCCGTCGACGCTCGGTGCACCGATGATTCCCATCGCGTACGCGCCGCCGATGCCACCGGCGACGACAAGAAGTGCGACGAGGACGATACGAATGCGCCCGCCGAGTACTGCTGACACAAGTCCCATTGTACTGTTCCACGCGGACGGTGGTACAAAGGTCGAACGGCCGACGACGTATTTGCTCTGTGCCCGCACGACGCACGGAGTGTCGAATGAACTAAGTGGGCACCAACGAACGTCGGGATTATGGAGACGAAGACGGTGCAATCGGACAAATCCATCGGCTTTGCAGCACTCTTCAGCGTTCTCACGCTCGTCGGTGCTGGGCTGATGGTCGCTGGACCCGACCAACTGACCAAAGCAGCCGGATTCGCTGTGGCTATCGTCGCCGCCTCGCTCGCGGTGGCGGGAGCCCACATGTTCCAGTAAGCGCAGTCAGGCGGTCGGTCGCTCTGACGGGTAATCGTTAAGAAGTCACGTTCCCTAGGCGAGTCGAGGATGAACGAGTTCACCGACGAGGAAAAGCGCATTCTCACGTACCTCCAAGAGAGTGTTAGTCGCGGAGAGAGCTACTTCCGTGCAAAGAACATCGCAGAAGCCATCGGGCTGACGGCTAAACAGGTCGGTGTTCGGCTGCCGCGACTCGCAGAGAAGTCCGAAGACGTCGAAATCGAAAAGTGGGGTCGCGCCCGCTCGACGACGTGGCGCGTCACCCTCAGCTAGGTCGATTCCGCGGTTTTTTACTTTGGAGTAACGAGGTTAGCTCATGACCGTCCGCGTGAAACGAACGTTCGAGTTCGACGCCCCCGGTGAGCGCGTGTGGGAATTCATCTCCGACCCCGCGAAGCGAGCAGGCTCGATAAGTGTCGTCGACCGGTACGACATCTCCGACGACGGCCGACGTGCGACGTGGTATCTCGAACTTCCGATTCCGCTCGTTCGCTCGACGGTGACGGTCGAGACCGAAGACGTCGACGTCGAACCACCGACCCACGTCCGGTTCGTCGGACGGTCGCGGGTCATGCACGTCTCCGGTGAGCACACTATCGAGTCCGACAGCGACGACAGCTGCCGGTTAGTCAACGAGTTCGTCGTCGACGGCCGTCTGCCGGGCGTCGAGACGTTCTTCGAGCGGAACCTAGACCGCGAGCTACAGAACCTCGAAGCGGCGCTCCGCGAGGAACTCGAAGCGACCGCCTGAGACCGGACGACGCCCAAAATTCACGCGGTACGGATTCGCATGCGGCACGTGATGGGGTGTTGCGGTGGGTTTATCAACATTCACTCCCAACCGATATTCGCCGACGCAATAGGCGCTTTTCTCGCCAGACGTCGGCGACTCCACATCCGCCGCACCCGCCGCAACGTATCGGGGTCCGTTGTGGCACCCAACGACGTGGCCACGTCGTTTCGCGCCCCCAAGCCCGGTGGGGGCGTTCCCACCCCTCGTCTCTCCTCACCTCGCCAACGGGTGACCTGAGACCACAGGGCTTCCTCCTCCGCCCTTTCGATGTCGTCTCTGTCGTTTTCGATGCTGACTCTGCGGTGAGCGACGCCTCTCGTGTGTGAGTTGACGTTCCGGTCGAGTCGTCACTCGCCGTCGAGCGTCGAAGAAAGAAAGTGCGGGGCCGCGAGTAAACGCCGTGTTAGTCGTCTTTGGTCTTGATGTCCGCAGAGAGGCCCTGTGCCATGCGGATCTCCTTGGAGTTGTTGAGCGTCCACGCGGTGCGCTCGGTGACCGCTTCGATGATTTCGCGGGCCGACGGGTAGCCGTTGCCGGACTTCTTGACGCCACCGAACGGGAGGTGGACCTCGGCACCGATACACGGGAGGTTCCCGTAGGCGAGACCGACTTCCGCGTTGTCGCGGAAGTAGTTGATCTGGCGGTAATCCTCGGAGATGATGGCACCGGCGAGACCGTAGTCGGTGTCGTTCTGAATCTCGACGGCCTCTTCGATGTCACCGGAGTACTTCAGGAGCGCGACGTGCGGACCGAAGACTTCCTCGTGCGTACAGCGGAGGTCTTCCTTGGCGTCGGCTTCGTAGACGAACGGGCCGACCCAGTGACCGTCTTCGTGACCTTCGGGAATCTCGTCGTCGTCGAGTTCCGTGCGGTCGACGAGGACGTTCACGTCTTCCTTCTGTGCGAGTTCGGCGTAGCTGCGGACCTTTTCGAGGTGGCCCTCCTCGATGAGGGGACCCATGAAGGTGTCTTCGCGGAGCGGGTCGCCGACAGAGACGTCCTTCGCGAGTTCGACGAAGCGCTCTTTGAACTCGTCGTAGACGTCCTCGTGAACGACGAGGCGCTCGGAGGAGACACAGCGCTGGCCGGTCGTCTTGAACGACGACATGACCGCGGAGTGGACCGCGATGTCGAGGTCTGCCTTCTCGGTGATGACGATGTTGTTCTTGCCACCCATCTCACACGCGGCGAGGGTGCCGGGCTGTTGGGCGACCTTCGAGGCGACTTCGTGGCCGACTTCGGCGGACCCCGTAAAGAGGACCGTGTCGGTGCGCTCGTCGTCGACGATGGAGGCACCGGTGTCGCCGAAGCCCTGGACCATGTTGAACACGCCGTCCGGGATGCCAGCGTCTTCGAACATCTCGGCGATAATCTGGCCACACCACGGCGTCTGCTCGGCGGGCTTCCAGACGACGGTGTTCCCCTCGACGAGCGCGACGGCCATGTGCCAGAACGGAATTGCGACCGGGAAGTTCCACGGGGTGATACAGCCGACGACGCCGCGGGGCTTGCGGCGCATGTAGGCGTCCTTGCTCGGGATTTCACTCGGGATGACGTCGCCCTTAGGGTGGCGGGCGTCGCCTGCGGCCCACTCGACCATGTGGTAGGCCTCGATAACGTCGGCGCGGCCTTCGGAAATCTCCTTGCCACACTCTTTGGTCACGATTTCGGCGAGTTCCTCGGTTCGCTCTCGCAGTTCGTGGTAGATGTCCCACAGGTACTCCGCACGGTCGATGTGCGAGAGTTCGCGCCACTCTTCGAAGGCTTCGTCGGCTGCCTCCATGGCAACGTCGATGTCTTCTGGTGTGCCTCGTCGGAACGTCGCCAGCGTCTCTCCGGTCGCCGGGTTCTCGCTTTCGAACGTCTCCTCCCCGGAGCCGTCTACCCATTCGCCGTCGATATAGTGTTGATATACGTCCTGCGCCATAGTGGTGTTATTTGCGGAACTTACATTAATAACCCCGTCACCGTCCATGGGAGGGAAGTGTTTTCTACTATGATGTATTATCGTCATAGTTCGACGAGCATCCTGTTTGTTTAGAAACCATTCTTCCGTCGTGAGCATAGACAACGTCTTACATCCTCGTCTACAATGCCGCCATATGAGCGAGCGCATGGCTGGGCAGGGCACGCGCCTGACGCTCGACCTCTGGCATCCGAACTGTTGGGCGATAGAGGCCACAGACGAGCACAGAGGCGGCATACTGGCACACGCAATCTACGACGCGCCGACGGCAGGAATCGAACGGGCAAACGGACTCTTTACGGCCTACGGCGAATCTATCGACGAGGTCGAGACGCTCTTGGATACGATTGCCGATTCGGAATTGACCGGCGACGTTCTCGAGCTCCAAGAGCGGTTCGACCCCCGCGGCCGACGGGTCGCACCCGGGTCGGTCGCGCGCGAGTTCTTCCTCGAATACGACCCGAGCGACATGATTTGCCCGCGACTCCTCGAACAGGGGTTCGTTCACAGCGCACCTACACAAATCGAAGGCGGTCGCGAGAAGTGGCAGGTCTGGTTCGCCGGCGAGCGCACCGAGATACAGGGTCGCATCGACAAGGTGATGGACTGCACGAACGCCGACATCCGCGTCGACTCCATCTCCTCGACAGAAGGCGCAGAGCCCGAGCGGGGTCGGCGGTTAGACACGCTCACCCGGAGTCAACGTGAGGCGTTCGAACTGGCCAGAGAGGAGGGGTACTACCGGTGGCCCCGCGAGATATCGACCAGAGAACTCGCGTCCAAGATGGACATCTCGAAGACCACGCTACTCGAACATCTCAGGAAAGCGGAAGCGAAGTTGCTGGATCCTCAGTAAAGCTGAATCGCCCGCTTAGATACCGGTAACTGCGCGCAGCGCGAACAGCGCGTTTTCCTTGCGCTCGCGCACGCGACGGTAGAAGTACTGGAACCACTTGTCACCGTAGGGGACGTACTGCCACATCTCGACGTCGTCGGCGACGAGGTCACGCTGTGCGTCTTCGCGGACGCCCATCAGCATCTGAACCTCGTACGGCGTCCCGTACTGTCCGTGGAGGTCGTGTGCGTGCGACAACATCGATGGGTCGTGGCTGCCGACGGCGATGCCGTTGTCGAACTCGGTGAACATGTATTCGAGCAGTTCTTTGTACACCTCGTCGACCTTCGCTTTCTTCTTGTAGGCGACCGACGCCGGTTCGTTGTACGCACCTTTGACGAGACGGACCTTTCCAGGGACGTCCGCGAGGCGTTCGAGGTCGTCGGGCGTTCGCTTCAGGTTCGCCTGCACACAGACGCCGACGTTGCCGTCGGTCTGGTGTCCGAGGTCGTCGACTGCGTCGAGCGTTACGTCAGTCGTCGTATAATCTTCCATGTCGACCCAGACGAATACGTCGTCCTCTGCGGCGGCACCGACGATGCGGTCGAGGTTTTCGCGGAACACGTCGTCGCCGACGTCCAGTCCAATCTGCGATGGCTTGACGGAGATACAGCCATCGAGGCCGGACGCTGCAAGTTGTTCGACGAGCGAGACGTACGCGGCTGCGTCTTCGTCGGCTCCTTGGCGAGCACTGTAGTGCTCTCCGAGGAGGTTCAGTATTCCACAGATGCCGTCACGGTTCAGCGACTCGACGTGCGAGAGCGCGTCGTCAGCCGTCTCACCCGCCACGAAATTGTTCGCGATGGGGGGAATCATCGAATCGGTCTACTTTGAGTGTGTGCCTAAAGGGTATCCCTACCAAATTATTCTGCCCGGAAATTATCGAATCAAAACACGTAATCGGTCGACAGAGCTTGGATCAAGCTATCACCGACCATGGGCGGTTACAGGTATATCTACGACAATCGTTGAGGATTCCTTGTTATGATACCGCAAGACAGGATCGTAGAACACTGCTGAAGCTGTCAGGTCTTTCACTCGTCGGGGCAACCGCGGGCTGTCTCGAAAGCGACGAGGAATCGACACCCACCGACTCGAACGGTGGCGGTGGCGGTAGTGACGGCGGCGACGGCGAGGACACCACAACCGCAAGCGACGACGGTGGAAGCATGTCTTCCTACACCATCGGGATGGTCGACTCGCTCACAGGGTCGCTCGCGCCGTATGGTGAACGGAACACGCGCGGTCGCAAGCTGGCAGTCGAAGCAATCAACGAAGTCGGTATCGGCGAAGACGAGACGCCACTCAACATCGCCGTCGAGGACGACGAGAGTACGAATCAGGGCGGCGTCAACGCGGCGCAGAAGCTCGTCAATCAAGACGGCGTCCCACTGCTCATCGGGTCTGTCGGGTCCGGTGTCTCCATCGCCATCCACGACAGTGTCGTGAAGGGCTCCGGTGTCGTCCAAATCAGCCAGAACAGTACGAGTCCCGAACTGACGTCGCGCCCGGAACTGCTCCGTATGAGCCCGTCCGGTGCAGCCAAGGGGAAGGCACTCGCCAACCTCGTCAACGATGACGGCCACGACACCGTCGCCGTGACGTGGATTAACAACGACTACGGGACCGGCCTCTCCGACGTGTTCGCCGAGACGTTCGAATCCGAACTCGACGGGACCGTCGAATACAACCAACCCCACGACCAGGGGCAGTCGTCGTACAGTGGGATTCTCACCGAGATGGCCTCGACGGACGCCTCTGCGTGGGTGTTCATCACCTACGCGAACGAGTTCACCGTGATGGCCAACGAAGGGTTCGACCAGGGCTACAACACGCAAGTCGACTACTACGGTGCCGAGTCGACCATCGCCGACTCCATCATCGAGAACACCCCGGCAGGCAGCATGGATGGCATGAAGGGTATCACCGAGAGCGCCCCGAGTGACCAAGACAACTACCAGAACTTCGTCTCCGAGTTCGAATCGGCCTACGACGCGTCGCCGACAGTGTGGTCTGCGTACGCCTACGACGCTGTCACCGTCGCCGCACTCGCCATCGAGGCCGCTGGCGAATTCTCGAGTGACGCCCTCGCGGAAGTCGTCCGCGACGTGACTCGGCCAGATGGCGAGGAAGTCTTCAACTTCGCCGAGGCTGTCGAGATACTCCGCGACGGAGGCTCGGCGAGCGACATCAACTATCAGGGCGTCAGCGGTCCTGTCGACCTCGACGAGAACGGCGACCCGCCGGGCTTCTACCAAGTCTACAGCGTCGCGGACCACAGCTACGAATTCGGCGACTACATCACCAGCTAGACATGCACGTAGGGACCGAGCGCCAACTGACCGATTTCGGAGGGGTGGCGCAGTGATACCACTTCAAATCAGCCCCTTCCAATATATCGTCAACGGCGTGGTGTTTTCGAGCATCATCGTGCTCGCGGCCATCGGCCTGTCGTTAGTCTACAGCATCGCCGACTTCGCGAACTTCGCTCACGGAGACCTGATGACCGTCGGGGCATTCTCAGGGTTGTTCTCGGTGGCCATCTTCCGCCCCATGCTCGGCGATGTAGGCCTGTTCGGCCTCCCGCTGTGGTTCTTCCTCGCGCTCGCATTCGGGATGGTCGCCGCAGCAGTCATCGCCGTCGTCACCGACCGCATCATCTACCAACCGATGGAAGACTCGGGGTCTATCGGACTACTCATCACGAGTATCGGTGTGGCGCTCGTCTACCGGGCGTCGATATTCCTGTCGTTCGGGTCTGACTCCGAGCGCTACGGCGTCGCCCGACAGGGACCGATTCCGTGGATTCGCGAGTCGTTCGGCGTCGCGATCACGCCGCGGAACTTCGTCGTCGTCATCCTCGCGACGGTGCTCGTAACCGGACTCCACCTGACCCTGACGCGAACCACGTTGGGACGGAAGATGCGCGCGACCGCCGACAACGCGGACCTCGCACGAGTTAGTGGGATTCGAACCGACGAGGTCATCATCGCGATGTGGCTCATCGGCGGCGCACTCGCCGCCGCGGGCGGCGTCTTCCTCGGATTGGAAGAACTCGTCCGGCCGCGCATGGGCTTCGACATCCTGCTCATCGTGTTCGCGGCCGTCATCCTCGGCGGCATCGGGTCGGTCTACGGCGCGATGCTCGGCGGCCTCGTCATCGGGATGGTTCACGAACTCGTTCCGCTGTTCAATCAGTGGGGCATCATCCCAGTCGGGTCGCGGTACGCCGCTGCAGTTGCATTCGTCATCATGGTCGCAATCTTGCTCGTCAAACCGAGCGGAATCGTGGGTGAGAGCGGATGAGCGTCGCAACCTGGGTGAACGACACACTGGTTCGCGACCCGACAGAGCGGCGTATATTCGCGACGCTCGCTATCATTACGGCACTGCTCGTCGTCGGCGTCTTCGCCGGCGTCATCGGCCCGCGGTTCCTGTTGTTCCAGGTCGCACTGGTCGGCATGTATGCACTGCTCTCGTTGGGCCTCAACGTCCAGTGGGGGTACGCGGGTCTCATTAACTTCAGTGTCGCCGCGTTCTGGGGGCTCGGTGCCTACAGCGCCGCGCTCTTGACCGCGCCAAACTCGCCGCTCGGAATGGGACTCCACCCCATCTTCGGCTTCCTCGCGGCAATCGTCGTGAGTGCGCTCGTCGCGATACTCATCGGTATCCCGACGCTCCGCCTGCGCGAGGACTACCTCGCTATCGCCAGTCTCGGACTGGCGGAGGTCATCCGCCTCATCATCCTGAACGAGCGTCAGTGGACCGCGGGGTCCAGCGGTATCAGCGGCATCCCGTCGCTGCTTGAGTGGCTCCCGCTGACCAGCGCCGCGACGACGGCGAGCATCGTCGTCGTCCTCCTCGCGCTGACGTACCTGTTCCTCCGGCGCATCCACCGGTCGCCGTGGGGGCGCGTCCTCAGGACCATCCGGTCCGACGAAGACCTCGCGAAGGCGCTCGGCAAGGACACCTACCGGTTCAAGATGCAGGCGTTCGTCGTCGGCAGCGTCGTCATGGCCATCGCTGGCGCGTTCTATGCGCATCTGAACCTCTACATCGACCCCTCCGACCTCGTTCCCCTGACGACGTTCTACATCTGGATTGCCGTCATCCTCGGCGGGACCGGGTCGAACCGCGGGGCAGTCGTCGGCGCAGCCGTCGTCATCGCCATCCGTGAGGGGTCGCGCTTCCTCAACGACATCGCCTTCATCGGCAACTTGGGACTCGACGTGGCACCGCTTCGGTTGCTGTTCGTCGGCATCCTCATCATCCTCATCATGCGCTACCGGCAGGATGGACTCCTTCCACCGAAGGACGAGCTCATCTGGCCGTCGGCGCAGAAGGAATCGAGTGCCGCCAGCCGCGGTGCTGCAGCCTCTGACGGAGGTGTCGTCACAGACGGCACCACGTCGGGCGGACCGTCCGACGGAGGTGAGAACCAATGAGCAACGACGGCGTCTACGAGGGCGCACATCTCGACAAAGACGACCCGGTATTGAAGACGAGAGGACTTGAGAAAGCGTTCGGTGGGCTCGTCGCCACCGACGACGTCTCCATCGAAATCGAGCGCGGAACCATCACGGGGATGATTGGCCCGAACGGCGCGGGGAAGTCCACGCTGTTCAACCTCATCTCCGGGTTCTACGAGGCCGACGCAGGGAGCGTGTTCGTCAACCAGACTGACGTGAGCGACATGACGCCGCCCGAGCGCGCCCACGAAGGACTCGTTCGGACGTTCCAGACGCCACGTCGCCTCGAAGGGATGAGCGTCCGCGAAGCGATGCTCGTCGGCCCCGGTCCACAGACCGGTGAGTCGATTTTCCCGCTTTTCTTCTCGGCGGACGACGTGACCCGAGAAGAGCGCGCGAACCTCGAACAGGCAGAAGAGCTGCTCGAACGCTTCGAAATCTCCCACCTCATCGACCAACCGTCGACTGACCTCTCCGGTGGGCAGTTGAAGCTCGTCGAGTTGGCGCGGGCCTTCACGACGAATCCCGACATCCTGCTCCTCGACGAGCCTGTCGCCGGTGTCAACCCGACACTCGCAAACGACATCAAGCGGTTCATCCGCGAACTCAACGAGGAGGGTCAGACCTTCCTCATCATCGAACACGACATGCCATTTATCATGGACCTCGCCGACCCCATCATCGTCCTCGACCAGGGGCGCGTACTGATGGAAGGCTCGCCGAAGGAAGTTCGTACGGACGACCGCGTTATCGAGGCGTACCTCGGAGGTGCTGGCCCATGACGGAACGAGCACTCGACGTGAGCGGCGTCGACAGCGGGTACGGAGAAGTGCAGGTCCTCCGCGACCTCAATCTCCACCTCAACGACGACGAAATCGTCTGTATCATCGGCCCGAACGGTGCCGGGAAGTCGACGGTCCTCAAGACCGTCTTCGGCCTCCTGAAGCCGTGGACCGGCTCGGTGGACCTCTCCGGAAAAGACATCACCGGCGAAGACCCTGCTGACCTCGTCCGAACCGGCATGGGATACGTCCCGCAGGTTGACAACGTGTTCTCGTCGCTCACTATCGAGGAGAACCTCCGCATGGGCGGTGTCGCCCGTTCCGGAGGACTCGACGAGCGAATCGAGGAACTGTACGACCAGTTCCCGATTATCGACGAAAAGCGGACCGCGAAGGCGAAGACGCTCTCGGGTGGTCAACGACAGGTGCTCGCGTTCGCGCGTGCGCTCGTCATGGAACCCGAAGTGCTCCTCATCGACGAGCCGTCCGCTGGCCTCGCACCGAACATCGTGCAGTCGGTGTTCGAAGACGTACAGAAGGTGAACGAACTCGGAACGGCGGTCCTCATGGTCGAGCAGAACGCTCGCGAGGGCCTCGCCATCTCCGACCGCGGCTACGTCCTCGACCAGGGGACAGTCGCCTACGAGGGCGACGCCGACGGACTCCTCGACGACCCCGAAGTCTCGCGCCTCTACATGGGTGGTGCGGACTACGAGGGCGTCGAAGACCTGTAAGGAACGTCTCCGCCGCGACCATTTTTTCGCACGAAACGGGCGTGCTGTCTCCGTCGAGTCGTCAGGACGCGCGCGTCTCTATCTGCCCTTTGAGCGCCGCGGCGTCGAAGTCGTGGTCGGGGCGGATGTTGACGAAATCGAGGAAGTCGACCGCATCGAGCAGCGCGTCTGTTCCGTACGATTCGACGGCCGCATCGACTGCTTCCTTCGGGCCGATAAGCGGTTCCAGCGCGGCGAGCGCGCACGCAAGGTCGTACGACCGCGCGTCGTGCATCCCCTCGTCGTTGACGTTCGTCGCGTCGATGAAGTAGATACCATCGTCGCGGACGAGGACGTTCTCGGCTCGAAGGTCGCCGTGGGCCAAGTGGTTGTCGTGCATCTGGCGGAGCGACGCAAACAGCTCAGGGGCCAACGAGACAATCTCGCTTCGCGGGGCCGAATCGAGGGTGTGGAAGTTCGGGAGATATTCGAGGACGAGAACGCCCAGCCCCTCGACTTCGAAGGCTTCGACCGGTGCCGGTGCCTGTAGGCCGATGTCTCTGAGGTGCTTCGTCGCTTCGAGTTCGTGTTCGGCCATCTGCAGAGGCGTCCCGAAGTGCTCGAAGAAGCCTTCTGTCCCGCTGGAGAACGCACCGAGATTCCGCCCCGTGGTGAAAAGCGAGTGAACGAGCGAGTTCTGTCGTGAGATAACCTTCACGAACCACTCGTCGTTGACGACCATCGGGGTCGAAAGCCAGTTGTCCGCCTCCAGAAAGCGGATGGAGAGGGTGTCTCGGTCGTACCGCCGTGCGAGTTCGCGGGCGACCGCCTCGAGACGGGGCCACCCCACACGGCCGCGGACGAGCCGGCGGAGGTCCATGCACCCTCGTAAGACGAGGGGTGGCTTAAGAGCGTGGGCTATTCGTCGGCTTGTCTCACCGTCAACACGGGGACCGAAGATCCTCTGACGACACGCTCGGCGACGCTGCCCAGCAAGTACCGGTCGAGTCCGCTCCGGCCGTGGGTTCCCATCACAACGAGGTCAACCTCGTCGCGCTCGGTGTGTTCGAGGATGACGCTGGCCGGTGTCCCCTCGGCGATGGTTGTCTCGATGTCCACGCCCTCGGCTCGCGCCTTGCTCGCGACGTCTTCGAGAACGTTGTTCGCAGTGTCGAACAGCGCGTCTTTGATTCGGTCGGGCGAAAGTGCGGGTGCGGTGTGGCCGACCTCGCGAACGTCGGCGACGTAGAGTGCGTGCAACGTTGCATCGTACTGGAGTGCGTGCTCGATGGCGTGTTCGAGCGCCGCGTCGGCACAGTCACTCCCGTCTGTCGGAAAGAGGATATGGTCGTACATACGAGTATATCCGAGAGTGATTCAAAAGAGCCATTTGGCCGTTCCCATGGTGTGGGACTCGCGGTCCGACTGGCTCGAAGCGCCTTAGCACCGGGCGCGGACGTGCCCAGAATTCTACATGGTCGTTCGATTACTTTATGTCTCGGACGCGAAAATTGCCACCATGGATTTCGACATTCCGGACGAGCACCGGATGATTCGTGACACCGTCCGCGAGTTCTGTGAGGAGGAGATTGCCCCAATCGCACAGGATATTGAGGACGAACACCGGTTCCCCCAGGAGATTTTCGACCAGTTGGCCGAACTGGACGTCATGGGTGTCCCCGTCGACGCTGAGTATGGTGGTCTCGGCGGCGACCAGTTGATGTACGCGCTCGTCGTCGAGGAACTGGGCCGCGTCTCCGGCGGTATCGGTCTCTCCTACGCTGCTCACGTCAGCCTCGCGTCGAAGCCACTCGACATGTTCGGGACGCCAGAACAGAAAGAAAAGTGGCTCCGCCCCCTCGCGACGGGCGAGCACATGGGTGCATGGGCACTCACCGAACCCGGTTCCGGCAGCGACGCGAGCAACATGGACACCATCGCCGAGCGCGAGGGTGACGGCTACGTCCTCAACGGAACGAAGCAGTTCATCACGAACGCGAACGTCGCGGGCTCGGTGCTCGTGAAGGCGGTCACCGAACCCGGCGCAGGGTACGACGGTATCTCGACGTTCATCGTCGACCCAGAGAACGACGACGGCTTCGAAGTGACGACCGTCTGGGACAAACTGGGTCTGAACTGCTCGCCGACCTGTGAACTGTCGTTCGACGACTGCTGGATTCCCGAAGACAGACTCCTCGGCGAGGAAGGCGAAGGCTGGAAGCAGACGATGAAGACGCTCGACGGCGGCCGTATCTCTATCGCGGCGCTCTCGGTCGGACTCGCACAAGGAGCGTACGACCACGCAAAGGAGTACGCCGGAGAGCGCGAGCAGTTCGGGCAGTCTATCTCCGAGTTCGACGCCATCCGCGACAAACTCGTCTCGATGTACCGAAAGACCGAGCGCGCCCGCCTGCTCACACACAAGGCTGCGACGAAGTACGACCAGGGCGAGCGCGTCTCACTCGAATCCGCGCTCGCAAAGCTCGACGGGAGTGAGGCGGCACGAGAAGTCGCCGAAGACGCAGTGCAAGTCCTTGGCGGCTACGGGTACACCACGGACTTCGCCCCGCAGCGGTTCTACCGCGACGCGAAGCTCATGGAGATTGGAGAGGGAACGAGCGAGATACAACATCTGGTCATCGGCCGAAATCTCGGCCTTTAGGCCCCGCGGCCCGCACGTCTCGTTTTACTCGTCGTCCATCGACGACAAGCGAACCACGTACGAGAGACTCTGTACGTGGTCTTCTTCTGTCGGTGCGTCCTCGAAATCTGTCGGAGTCGTAAACGAGAGAATGCGCTCTCGAATCGTATCGTGGGCGTCGTCGCCGACCCACCCGATATCTCGGTAGTACGAGACCATCTCGAGTGAGCCGCGCCCACCGAGTCGTTCGACGAGGTGGACACACCAATCGAGGAGTACCTGCTCCGCACTCGGGGTGTGCGGTACCGAATCGAGATACGGACGACCGTCAGATGCGACCTCTGCCGTCGCTGCGAGAAGTCGTTGGTACGCGACGTCGTTCCACTCCTTGTCGACTGGTGCGTCGACCCAATCGAACTCCGCTGGGTTCCGACCGTGAGCGGCGTGACGGAGTTCGTTGACATTATATTGACGCGGGTCGAGCGGCATACAGGTCGATGTGCGTTTCTCCGAATTAAGCGTTCGGGCTACCGCGAGTGGCAGTTTCGACGCTTCGTTGACGGTTTTCACGTCCGAACACGGCCGAAAGTGGTTCGAAACCGACGCAGTTTGTCGAATAAGACGATATCAACTTTGATACCAGAGGCGAACCGCTTAAGTCACACTCTAGAGACAGCTTCGATATCGTCCCGGTGTGAGGTACACCGGATTATCGAAATCGCATCAGACACTGCTATGCATCGCACGACCCACCCATGACCTACTTCGAACAGTCGCCATTTTTGTACGCACTGTTCACCTCTGGCGTCCTCGCTGGGGTGGTCACTATCGTCGTGTTGGGGCGGTTCCGTCTGTACTCTCGTCGCGTTAGAATACCGTTTGCCCTCCTCTCTCTTTCCGGTGCGCTTTGGGTGACTGCGTACGGATTCCAGTTGCTTTCGACGTCACCGGCAGGTGAACTCTTCTACGCGCGAATCGCCTGGGTCGGCGCAGCGACGCTTCCGACGTTTTGGCTCGTGTTCTCGCTCGTCTACGCGGGCGAAGACCAACTGCTCACGCGTCGGGTCATCGCCTTCCTAGCAGTCGAACCAGCACTCGCTATCGCGCTCACCTTGACGAGCGACTCACACGGGCTGTTCGTTCCGCCCGAGTTGCTTCGCACGGGCATGCTGGTCAGGCTCACGACCGATGCAGACCCACTGTTGGTCGGACACGTCAGCTACGTCGCTGCGGCCTCCATCATCGGCGTCAGTGTCATCGGAAAGACCTTCCTGAGCAGCGACGGCGTCCACCAACGCCAAGCAGCGATTCTCGTGGGGACAGGCGTGATTCCGCTCCTCGCGTTGGCGTGGAAACTGTTCTGGGACCCAGCGCTGCCAATCGATCCGGTTCCACTGTCACTCGGCGTCAGCGCTGGCATCATCCTGTGGGCGCTGTATCGGTACCGTCTCTTCGACGTGACGCCCATCGCACGGGATGCCATCATCTCCGAGATGCGTGACGCCGTCGTCGTCCTCGATGACCACGATAGGGTCGTCGAATCAAACGGGTCCGCGGCGTCGGTCCTCGAACACCCCGCAGCCGAATGCATCGGCCAACCCGTCCTCGACGTCATCAAGAGCCCCGACGTGGTCCAAAAGGTCCTCCACGGGCGTGACCGACTCGAAGCCGCCGTCGGCGACGGGGCAGATAAGCGATACTTCGAGGTTCGCTCCGGGTCAGTGAGCGAACAGTCGCAAAACCGGGCGAAGCTTCTGGTCTTCCACGACGTGACCGAACGGCGGCAGACCGAAGAGGAGTTCCGCGCACTCATCGAAAACTCGCGAGACATCATCACAGTTCTCGACGAGGATGGTGTTCGACAGTACACGAGCCCGTCTATGGAAGATGTCCTCGGATTCTGTCCGGAGTCACTCGTCGGTGAGTCGGTGTTCTCTCTGGTCCACCCCGACGACCGAGAACAGGTCCGAGCGGACTTCGAGCAAGTAATGGAAGGCGACTCACCCGTCCGCTCCGAGTTCCGTATTCGCCACAAAAACGGCACGTGGCGACGGTTCGAGACAGTCAGCGTCAACCTCCTCGACGACCCCTCGGTCAACGGAATCGTTCTCAATTCGCGGGACGTGACGAACCGGTATCGATACGAACAGCGCCTTCGCGTGCTCAACCGCGTGCTTCGCCACGACCTGCGGAACGACATGAACGTCATTCTCGGCCACGCCGACTTGCTGCTTGACGAGCGCATCCCCGCCGAGTCGAAAGACCACGCCCGAACCATAAAGCGGAAGGCGTCGTCACTGGTCGAGCTCGGCGAGCAGACGCGGCACATCGACACGACACTCGACCGTGGAACCGCTGAGCTCGAACAAGTCGAGGTCATCCAACGAATCGAGAAGGAACTCGACGGCATCGACGCCAACTATCCACGGGCAATCGTACATCGTGACCTCCCGGACGAGCAGTGGGTCTACGCTGATGACCTCATCGAGTCGGCTATCAAGAACCTCATCGACAACGCCATCGAACACAACGACAGGGTGCTCCCGGAAGTGAGTGTCTCCGTCGAGATGGCAGCGCCGTCAGACGACTTCGTCGAAATTCACATCGAAGACAACGGACCAGGTATTCCCGACGCCGAGCTCTCGGTGCTCGAGTCAGGAATCGAGACGCCGCTTCAGCACATCAGCGGCCTCGGCCTGTGGCTCGTTCGCTGGATTGTCGACCGGTCACACGGGCGACTCAGGTTCGTCGAGAACGAACCCAGAGGGACTGTCGCTATCGTTAGTCTCCGGTGCGTCGACGGCAAGGCAACGGTACAGGAAACGGCGTCGGTCGAGTCTGATTAGTGAAAAATCGGGACCTTAGATACGAAGTCTCAGAGGTTCCGAGCCAGCTGCCCCGCGATACGGTACGCGCCTTCAGCCGCAGCGAGGTCGGGACGCTCCGCGGTGGTCGCGTCGATGTCACGGCCCAGTTCCTCGCTCAGGCGCGTCTCGAACTCTTCGACGAGGCCGGGGATACACGTCATCCCGCCCGTGAGGACGATTGGGCGAGAGAGCGCAAGTTGGTACGGCTTCATGTGGGTGTTGGCGAGTTCGGACAGGAAGTTGTTGGCGAGTTCGTCGACCACCTGGTCGAGGTAGTCGTCGAGCGGCTCCATGACACTCCGTTCGATAGTGAACTCGTGAGAGCCGCCACCGGGCTGCTGGATGATGTCGGTGAACGCCTCAAACGAGTTGAAGTCGGCGTGTTCTTCTTTGTACTCCCGTGCCGTGGTGCGGTCGATGTTGACGCGACCTTGCGTCTCTTCTTCGACTGCATTCGCGATTTGACGGTCAACCTCGTTTCCAGTCGCCGCCCCGGAGACGAAGGGAGACAACTGTTCACCGTGTCGGTACGCGCACGCTTCGAGGTTGGTCGAACCCAGGTTGACGGAGATGAAGATTTCGTCGACCGCTTCGAGGTCGTCGCCCATCGCGGGGATGGCCCCACAGAGCGACTCGGGGAAGCTTCGGACGAGCGCGCCACCGATACTGCTCCCCTCGATGACGTCGTTGAGGTTCGAGAGGCCGCGCGCGTTGTCGATGGTTGGAATCGCGTACACGACCGCGCTGTCTTCTGGGAGGTCCCGACTGCGACAGAGTTCTTCGAAGAACTGTTTCGTGAGTTCCGCCCGGTCGGCGTCCTCTGGGAGTCCAGACCGGAGCATGAACTGGACACGGTCTGGGTACTGTCGTGCCGCCTCCTCGCCGTACAGGACGCGCTCGTCGCCGGTGAGCGCATCTTCGTACGTCGCGAGACAGGTGAGTGTCCGAACTGTCTCGACGCCCCCGTCTTCGTCGGGGTACGCGAGCACAGTTCGCGTGCTTCCAAGTTTTACACCGATTGGGACTGGTCCCGATTCGGTGTCGAATGCATCAGATTGTTCGGATTCCTCTGGCATACGTTATCACCCAGACGCAACTGTCAAAGATGTATCGGTGAGTCGAAAAATGATAGATTGCTATCTATTTGGACGAGGGAACACACTGGGCCCGGTCCAGTAACTCAGACCATCGACGCGAGCCGTGCGACGTACACCAGGCTGAGAAGGTGGTCGTCGACGTCGAGTTCGGTGGGGTCTTCGACCTCCGCAGAGAACCCAAGGAGGTAGTCACGGAGCCGTTCTTCGACGTCGTCGGTGAGCCACCCGACAGTCTGGTAGTACTGCAACGCGTCCATCGCGCGCTTGAACCCGCCTTTGAGAACGAGGAACTCCAGCCAGTCGAAGACGACGCGCTCTGCGCCGTATTTGTCTGGCAGGGACTTCAGGTAGGGTTTCGTGACGCTGTCGTCTTCCCCACGCGATTGGTGGAGAAGCAATTGTTCGAGTTGACTCGAACGAAGTGCCTCCGACGCCGGTCGTCGCCCCTTGTCGAAGAGCGGGTTGTCGAATCGGAATGGGCTACGGTCCTCTAGGTGACCGTTGGTCCGATCACGGGAGCGTTGCGTATCACGGGCGATGCGTCGGAGTTCGTGTGCGTCGTAGTCGTCCGGGTCCAGATACATAGATTACCTCGTACGGCGACGGTACGACCCCCCAAGTCCCCCGACTTGGGTTGGAAGGCGCAGCGCGCCGTCCGTGGTGTCACACGCGTTCGTCGTACCGTGTCGTTTACCCGATTCGAAGGCGGCGATATAAAATTACCCAATCTGGTATCAATTATGATAGTGGGTTCAGAAATTCTTTTTCGAAGGACAGTCTCCGCGAGACGAGATATGAGAGCGACGTGGCTCCCTATCGCTCCCTCTGTGTCCACAGCCTCGTCAGTCCGTGCAAGTACTGTGTCGCTACAACGTGACTGACGGCTGAAAATGAGCGTTCGGGTGCCCGGACGATACCTTACAGCGTCTGGTCGCCAGTCTTGGCGCTTCGGACTCGAAGGTCACCCGTCTTCCCGTCGAGTTCGAGTGAGCGTCCGTGTGAGCCACCGACGTCTTCCGCGACGATGTCGATATCGTGTTTTTCCAATGTCTTCCGTGCCGCTTCGACATTTCGCTCTCCAATCGACTTCCCGCCGTCGCTCGAATCGAAATCGAACATTGCGCTCCCTCCTGCGAGTTTGGCAATGATGCGAGATGTGTCGGCACCTGCGTCTCGCATCTCGGCCAGAAGTGCCTCGATACCCGTGTCAGCGAACTTCGCCGGGTCGCCATCAGGGTCTGCTTCCGGAAGCATCGCGTGTGCGAGTCCGGAAACGCCCGCCTCAGCGTCGTAAAGTGCGACGCCAATACAGGAACCGAGGCCGCTCGTGGTCAACGTATTACCGTCAGTACCAAAGGCGTAATCCGCGATTCCCACTTTGATTCGGGCCGAGTGGGTGGACGTCGTGTCCGTGGTGTATACTTGCATAACTTGGGGGTGCCTCCGCGGCAGTTCAGACCGCGGGTGAGAGTTGTTCGAGCGCCTTCCTGAGTTCTTCCTCGTTCGGAAGCGCGTAGATGTCGCAGGTGAACTCGTCGTCGTCCGTTCGGATGGTCGAATCGATGAGGAACGCGTACTCTTGTGACTGTGCGAGTTCGGTTGCCAGCGGGTCGACGATAGCCGAACCGATGTCGTGGACGTGCTTCGGGGGCGAGATGTCTATCGTCGTCCCCAGCGTGTTCGCCCACCCGTCGAGGAAGCCTGACGTCACGATGTTCCCAATCTCTTGGATTGCACTCTGTCGCATCGCTTCGTCGCCTTCCATGCCGGGGAGAAGCGAACTCGCGATGTTATCGGCAGAGGGTTCGTCGAACAGGATGGCGATGTAGCCACTCGGCGTTCCGAAGAACTCCAAGACGACACCACGACGGACTGAATCCGTCAACGACATTGGTACACCCTCGATTGGGACGAAACTCATCCGACTCACCTCGACAGTCGTGTCGATGCCAGTCATCGCGGTGATGTCGGCCGACGCCTGATCTGCACCGTCGGCGATCATGTCGGAGAACGCAGCGAACGACTGAACCGGCAACGCGCCGTGCTGTCCGCTGGCATCGGTGATGGTCTTGATGGAGTCGGGCGACGGGACCATGTAGAGGTCGAACTCGATTGCGTCGTCGGCGGCTTCGAGTTGGTTTCGGAACACGAGGATGTGTTCGTTGTCGCTTTCGTGTTCGAAGCCGTCAGACTCGAGATTTTCGAGCGGGCTGTTGCTGTCGTCGTCGACGTACGTGGGCGTCGTGATGTCGACAGTCGTATCGAGGTAGTCGGCCCACCCGTCGATGAACCCACCGAGCATGATGTTTGCGACCTCTTTCAGACTGCTAGTCGCGAGTTCGGACCCAGTCTCGGCACCGTCCATCCCAGGCATCAGTGCGTCGACGAGACGCTCGGCTGATTCGGGGGAGAACGCCAACACGGTCCGACCATCTAATCCACCGCTGAAGCCGATGTGTACGCTCACGAGGTCGCGTTCGGCGAACTCCTGTTCGACGTCTGTCTTCGTTCCAAGTTCGACCTTGGTGACGTTGACGTACGTGTCGATACCGGCGAGCGTCGTCAACGAGCCAGCGGCTTTTTCAGCGCCCGAGTGGGCAAGACGACTAAACGTTCGAAGCGAACGTACGTCGAGATTCATGCCTCAGCCTGGATGACGTCTGCGATAGCCTGGAGGACGTTCGGCTTCTGGAACGGTTTGGTGATGTATCCATCAGCACCTGCCTCGACGGCTTCGCGCATCTTCTCTTCTTGTCCAACTGACGTGCACATGATCACCGACGCGTTCGAGTCCAGAGACTTGATTTCGGAAGTCGCTTCGATGCCGTTACGAATCGGCATGACGACGTCCATCGTGACGACGTCGGGTTCGAGTTCACGGTAGAGTTCGACCGCCTCGACGCCGTTTTCGGCCTCGCCGACGACTTCGTGTTCGCCCTCAAGAAGCTGTTTCAGGAGGTTCCGCATGAACGCAGAGTCGTCCACGACCAGTACCTTGCTTGCCATACCTCCATTTTTCCAAAAATCACACCATAAACCCTTCCACCCCATTATCATCCCTGATACGAAACGAGGAAATCCAGTGGACGATACCCCATCTCGTCGGGTGGTTGGCAGGTGTCGACTGTCGCCAGCGAGCGAGACAGGGGGGACGTTGTCAGGGAGGGAACGACGCACCAGATTCGTCGACGGCGTCGAGGAGATCTCCGATAGAGTCAGTTCGTTTGAGTCCGTTCGCAGCAGCGAGGGCTTCGATTGCCCGCCCGGGGTATGTCACCTGCACCTCCGATGCGAGAAGAAGGATACCGAGTACTTCGTCCAGTGGTGTACTGTCGTCGCCGACAACCTCGGCGTACCACAACAAGAGAGACCTGAACACGTCGGTCACTTCGTTCGAAACGGATTCGTGCTGTTCGACCGACCCGTCGACGAGCGCGGTGACGGCGAATGCGTGGTCGGCGTTTGCCGCGCCGACTCGCTCGGCAATTAGCTTGCGCGCGACGATTGCGCGCTTGCGCGGGTCCTTCGGCAGCTTGATTGTCGGTTTATCTTGCTCGTCCGCGACAGGAGCAGCGTCGTCATCAGTCTCGGGTTCGTCTTCCGGTCGGTCACCTTCGGTATCACGTTCGGACGCTGCGTCCGAGTCAGACTCCGTCTCTGATTCGAGTTCAGCGGGGTCTGGTGCTGTAGCGTCCCCAGTGGCGATGACGTATCTCCCCGATTCGATCCGAGCAACCCGCTCGTCGCGGTCGATATCCAACTCTTCCGCGGCGACGACTCCTTGCTCGCGTGGGTGTCTTTGCGGACGCTCGTCGTCGGCCATCGGTGGAATGACGATGCGGCGAAATATAATCCCATCGCCACACCCGACGAGACCCAGTACTGGTACTGAGAATCTGCCAACTCAGTAACCAACACATTGACAAGCCGTGCGTACCGATAAATTTCTATCTATGGAGTCTGACAGGACCCTCTCTGCACTGGGAAACGAGTACAACCCAGATATCCTCCGGGCAGCCGACGAGCCGCACTCGGCACAAGAGTTCAGTGAAATGCTCGACATTCCTATCGCGACGTGCTACCGTCGCATCGAGGAACTAACGGCGGCGGGGCTACTCGAACTCCACGACAGGGTTCTCTCTGACGAGCATCGGCGTACGAACGTCTACCGGCGGGAAGTCGACGAGATTGTGGTTCGATTCGAAGGAGACGACTACACCGTGAGCGTCACCGAGCGCCCCGAAGTGAAGAACAAGCTCGACGACGTCTGGCGGAAGATCACGCAGGACTGATTCACTTTTTCTGACTCCGTATTCGGGTATCCGTTGCGGACATCTCAGTAGTCCACCCGTGTGAGAGTCCGCCGTACGTACCTATCGAGACACTGGTACGCAGACACACAATTCTCGTGCGTGCGTGTGCGAAGAATTAGAATATTAGCCTCATACCAACTACCAATATCAGCTCTGATATTGTGGTCCGTACCGTTATGTACCACCTGCCCAAGTGATTGGACGAAGGTCATCCCTCTCTTGCGAGAGGGGGACCGCCCACGACAACCCATGTTCGAAAATATCACTGAAGACCGGGGTCAGGTCGGTATCGGGACCCTCATCGTCTTCATCGCGATGGTTTTGGTCGCCGCAATCGCGGCGGGTGTCCTCGTGAACACGGCTGGCTTCTTGCAAGCCACCGCCGAGGACGCCGGACAGCAATCTGTGAACAAGGTCACCAACCGCGTTGACGTCGTCAGCGTTCACGGTGTCGTCAACGCCTCGTCCCCGTCGACGGTCGACAACGTGAACCTGACCGTCCGCCTGGCGGCCGGTTCCGGTTCTGTTTCACTGAATAACACGAGTATCAAGTACCTCAGCGCTGACACGGCGACGACGCTGACTAACAACAACTCTGTCACGGCTGACAACATCAACTGGGAGAACGCCACGACGGACGAGTTCGCAGTCCGCAAGATTGCCGACGACGACACCTCGTTCCCGATCCTCAACGGTCAGGCTGACCGCTTCGAGGTCGTCATCAACACGTCCGTCGTCGAGGGGACCTCGAAGAACGGTCTCCAGACCGGCGAATCCGTCACGCTCGAAATCACGTCCCGCAACGGCGGCACGTCGCAAGTCATCCTGACCATGCCGCAGCAGCTGGCTGGTAAGGAAGACGGCGACCCGGTTGCACTCTAAGGAGAATTAATGTTCGAAAATATTACTAACGACAAGCGCGGTCAGGTCGGTATCGGGACCCTCATCGTCTTCATCGCGATGGTCCTCGTTGCGGCTATCGCAGCCGGTGTGCTCGTCAACACTGCAGGCTTCCTGCAGGCGACGGCAGAAGACGCTGGACAGGAGTCCGTCGACAAGGTCACGAACCGCGTCGAAGTGCTCAACAGCCACGGTGTGGTCGGCAACAACAGCACGATCAAGTACATCAACATGTCCGTTCGCCTCGCCGCTGGTTCGAGCAGCGTCGACATGAACGAGACCTCGATCAAGTACCTCAGTGGTAGCGAAGTCCAGCAGTTGACGAACAACTCCTCGGGCGCGACGTCCACTGGGTCTGAGTTCGCTCTCAAAGAGATCACCGACGACGACGGTTCGTTCGGTGTCCTCAACAGCATGAGTGACCGCTACGAAGTCGTCATCAACGCTGGCGCTATCGAAGCAGAAACGCCAGCTGACGACAACGACGGTCTCGAAACGGGCGAAACGGTTCGTCTCGAAATTACCTCGCGCACCGGCGGCACCACCACGGTCATCCTGACCATGCCGCAGCAGCTGGCTGGCAAGCAGACCGACAAGCCGGTCAAGCTCTAAGCGCGACTGACAAACCTCCGTTCGAATTTTCCTATTTTCACACCGACTAGCGGCAGCACTCAGCTGTACGCTGAACCACGCTGGTTCGGTGGCGGAACTAAGTGAGCGAACGCACACGAGTGCCACAGCTTGCGAGTGAGCCAGCGTCGCTGCTCACCGACAGACGTGTCCCCCCTGAACGCATCCCAGCAGTGAGTCACGCTGAGCAATCGCTGCCGTTGTCGCGCGGTGAGGATACAAAAAGAAGGGTCGCTACGTTATTCGGTCTCTTCGCCGAACCACGGCGGGGACTCCCCGACCATCGAGAAGCCTGCCGCCTGCTCGAAGACTTTGATGCCACCCTGTGCGATTTCGAGGGGGAACATCGAGTTTTTAATGCTCTGTTTACGCATCTTCGCGACCCAGATGTACCGGTTGCTCGTCGCACCAGCCGGACTCTGAATGAGGTAGATGTTCCCGTCGGTCAGGAAGTTCTCGAGACCGATGTCCGTCTCCGGGAAGATAGCCGATTGCTCGGTGGTCAGAAGCGACGTGAGGCCGCTGTCCTTCAGGATGTCGATGAACTTCAGGAGGTATTGGCGCTGGTCCTTCTCGTCTTCGAAGAAGAGCTGGAACATCGTAAGCGAGTCGAGCACGAGTCGGTCGTAGTTGGTGTCCCTCAGGTCGTCGAGAATGCGGTCGAGCGTCGAGGAGAAGTCGCCGTCTCGGAGGAGCGCGTGCTTGTCGTAGACAGTGATTCGCCCCGATTCCACGTACTCCTGCCAGCGGTCGAAGCCAATGGATTCAGCCGCCTGCTGGATGTCGTCTTCCGTCTCTTCGAACGTCAGGTAGATGCCTCCCTCGTCGAACTGGTCGACGCCGTTATACAGGTACTGCAGCCCCAGGATACTTTTCCCGGTACCGGGGTTGCCGCTGATGAGTACCGCGGCATTCTTCACGATCCCGCCGTTCAGGATGGAGTCGAGTCCTTCAACACCGGTTTTGACTAGTTCTGTCATGGTTGTGTTATGGCGAGTGTTGGTTGTCGAACGACCATCCGTTCCGACGCCGGATAATTCTTCTCACCGTTCGTTTGTTCGCCGCAGGATTTATTACAAATCCACTGAGACAGAAATACACAAGAAGAAAATATCTCGACTGATAACGGGACGGGAACTTTCTTGTACCAACTCACGTAGGTTGGACTAATGTTACCTGCTCCCCCGAGTGTGTCGGACCGTCCCGGCCTGTCCGACGACCGGAAGGGTGACAGCTCCCTGCTGGTGCGGGTCACCCAGCCCCCAACGCGGAGGTGCGGCACCCACCACAATCGAGTAGGTGGACGAAGACGAGGCGAACGCCGGGGACCACACGGACACCGAGGAGGAAACTATGTCATCAGATGATGGACTTGGATTTGAGGACGATATAGACGATCTCTCCGACGAGTTTGGTGACTTCGGCGACGACCTCGACGACGGATTCGAAGACGACGAATTCGGCGGCTTCGACGACGGAAACAACAACGAGGAAATCGCAGAACTCGAGGACCGAATCGGCGAACTCGAGAACGAAGTTAGCGCCATCTCGTCCGGGATGAACACAGTTCGCGAAGAGAACAAACAAATCGGCGAGACCGTCGAGGAGCTAGACGATACGATTCGGAAGCTTCTCGACATTTATGAGATGGTCACTCGCGGAATCAACCCGTTTGTCGACGACGCCCGAGAGATGGGCGGACTCGACGCGGGCGGAGCCTTCGGGCTGTTCGAAGGCGAAGAAGAAGACGACGAACACCTCGACCCAGAGGTTGCGAGTGCCGACGCCGAGACGTTCTTCGACGACGATTTCGGCGAACTCGATGCGGAAGCCGAAGCAGAAGAAGCCGAACGTGCTGCCGAAGACGAACTGGCTGAATCCGAGCGGATGAGCCCGGCAGAGGCACTCGAAGACGATGCGATGGGCGGCGGAATGCCAGAGGGCGACGAAGAGGAAGAAGACGATGCTGGCGGCGGTGCGGGCGGCGCAAGCTTCGACGACCTCAAAGAGCAGTACGAAGAGGAAGGCAGTTGGGACGACGAAGAGGAAGAAGTCGAGGCAGAGGCGGAAGAAGACGAACTCGACGTTGCGGACGAACCGGAACTCGACGAAGTCGAAGACGACCCCCTCGAAGACGACTCCCTCGAAGAGGATGTCGTCGAAGAAGTCGACGAGGAACCCGAAGAAGAAGCAGAACTCGTCGACGAGGAACTGGTTCCCGAGCCGGAAGACGAAGAGGAAGAAACAGAAGCAGAGTCCGACGACGACGCCGACGACATCGGCGACGTCAAAAAGACGCTCGACGAGCTGGAAGCGGAGTACGCCTCCGCTGCGATGGCGAAAGAGGAACTCGATCCCGAGCCGGAACCAGAGCCAGAGCCGGAGCCCACGGCTGCCGACGTGGCAGCGTCCGATGCGTACCTGCCCCGTCTGCCAGCGAACTACGTCTCGGAAGTACTCGTCCTCGAGTGGGTCGAGACGCTTGTCGAATCAGGTGGCGCACTCGGTGCGTCGCGCGCGCTTCGCCAGTACAGGGAGCAGGACTGGATTTCGCGCGCTGTCGAGAACGAACTCAATACCCACGTCGCCCAGCTCGCGGCGTCTATCGACGACGTCGAAGAGACCGACCTTCACATCGAGGACCACCAGACGAGTCTCGCCTACATCAGCCGACTTGCCGACGACGGTCCGGACGGACAACTGTTCGAAGAGTTGGTCGCCTACGGAGGGGGTCTGGATGGGATTCGGTGTTAGCGGTTCGACGGCGATTATCTTCCTCGGCGTCCTCATCGCCACGGGGACCCTCTACACGGCGACGTCTAACGCCGCAGAGAACGTCCTCGACGCGCGGGACGCCGAATCTGAACGCGCCCTCGAGCGGACGAACACCGAAGTCACCATCGCAAATGCGACGTACAACTCGACGAGCGATGTGCTCTCGGTCAACGTCACGAACGATGGTGCGACGACGCTCGACGTCAATGAGACGACGTTACTCGTCGATAACACGCACACGACCCCGAATACCACGAGCGTCGATGGCGACCAGACGACGAGCCTGTGGTACGCCGGACAGAACCTGACGATGAACTACACGACCACCACGACACCGTCTCGAGTCAAAATCGTCACTGGGAGCGGTGTCGCTGCAACGGCAGATACGGTGGTGGTGAGCTAGATGGCAGACATCTCCGTGCCGAGTCTCATCTTGTTCATCGCCAGTATCGTCGTCGCCGCCGGTGTTGCCGGTGTCCTTATCGACACCGTCACTGGTATCAGTAGCTCGCTTGACGAGCGCGGTGGCGACGTGAGCAAAGACATCAGAACCGACATCGAAGTCATCAGCGACCCGGAGGGCGGTGGTATCTACGACGACGGCAACGACAACCTCTCCGTGTACGTCAAGAACACCGGTGTCCGGTCGCTCCCCGCGACCAGCGAAGGCTTCGACGTCATCGTGGACGCAGAGTACCAAACCGACGTCACTGTCACGGTCGTCGATGGAGCCGAGTGGCGTCCGAGCAACGTAGTGCGAGTCGACATCGGCGTCGCACTCAACTCGGGCGACCACCGTCTGAAACTCATCGTCGACGGTGACGAGGAGGTGTTTGAATTCCGAACATGAGCAGTAATCAATTCTCTCTCGGACTGAACGAGCACGACCGTCTCGAAAAGGAGCTTGGCGGCGGCATTCCAAGCGGCGCTATCGTCCTCATCGAGGGCGACTACGGTGCCGGAAAGAGCGTGCTGTCGCAACGATTTAGCTACGGCTTCTGTGAAGAGGATGCCATCGTGACGCTCATCTCTACTGAGTTGGGTGTCAAAGGGTTCCTCGACCAGATGCACTCGCTGTCGTACGACATCGTCAAACACCTGCTGAACGAACAAATCGTGTTCCTGCAGGCAGAAATCGACAGCGGCGGGACGCTCTCCGGCAAGAGCGACAAGGAGCGCAAGCAGTTGCTCCGCCGGCTGATGGACGCAGAGACGATGTGGGAAGCGGACGTCATCATCATCGACACGTTCGATGCGATTCTCCGCAACGACCCGCAGTTCGAAGCGCTCGTCCGTCAGAACGAAGAGCGGCAGGCAGCCCTCGAAATCATCTCCTTCTTCCGGGAGCTGACGACGAAGGGCAAAACGATTATCCTGACCGTCGACCCTTCGTCGGTCGACGACAGTTCAATCGGCCCGTTCCGGTCGATTGCCGACGTCTACTTCGAACTCGAGATGGTCGAGGTCGGAAACGACGTTCGCCGGAACATCTTCGTGAAGCGCTTCGCGGGGATGGGCCAGCAGGTCGGTGACCGCGTTGGTTTCTCCGTCCGCTCTGGAATCGGCATCGTCATCGAATCGAGGAGTGTTGCATAAATGGCGACTGAACACGGCTCCGCCAAACTCTCGGACGACCTCAAGCGGCTGGCGATGCAGTGGCCGCACCTGCGGGACCACCTGAAGCGGTTCCGCCAGATTACGGGTGAGTTCCCCATGCTCGTCGACGAGCCGGGAGACTACGAGTCACGGCGCCCCAACATCATCTACCACCTCGGTGGGCCCGTGTTCTGCCAGATATACGGCAACTTCGGTGAGACGACGAAGTACTACACCATCGAACCGGAGATGGAGGACGACGAACTCGAACTCTTCAACCGGGTCAAAGACAAGCTCCTCGAACGGAGTGTGTCGAAGCCGGCTCCCGAGGAGAACGCAGACTACGAGGAGCGAATCGACGAACTCCTCGAAGAAATCGTCCACATCGAGGGCGAAGACCGTGGCCCGCTCGGGTCGGTCGCCAAGCGCCTCGACGTCGGTGGCATCGAAGTCACCGAGCACGTCTACGACAAGATACGATACCGCCTCGTCCGCGACATCGTCGGGCTTGGGCCGCTCGAACCTATCATGCGCGACCCGGAGAACGAGGACATTCACGTTATCGGACCCCGCCAGGTCGACGTCGACCACGGGACGTTCGGGTTGCTCGAAACGAGCGTCGAGTTCGACAACGAAGAGCAGTTCGACAACTGGCTTCGCAATATGGGTGAGCGGATGGGTGACCCCGTCTCCGACGCTCACCCCATCGTCGACTCGACGCTGCCGGACGGGTCGCGTATTAACATCATCTACTCCGACGACGTGTCGCTGAAAGGCTCGTCGCTCACCATCCGTCAGGGTGACGACATCCCGCTTTCCATCTTCCAGATTACGAAGTGGGGCACGCTGTCGCCCGAACTCGCGGCGTATCTCTGGATTGCACTGGAGAACGAGCGTACGGTGTTCGTGGTCGGTGAGACGGCGTCGGGGAAGACGACGACGCTCAACGCCATCCTCTCGTTCATCCCGCAGGACTCGAAGATATACACGGCGGAGGACACTGCAGAAGTGCTGCCGCCGCACGACACGTGGCAGCAACTCCTCACGCGCGAGGGGCGCGGTTCGGACTCCGAGGTCGACATGTTCGACCTCGTGGCTGCAGCACTGCGTTCTCGCCCCGATTACATCATCGTGGGGGAGGTTCGTGGTGAAGAAGGTCGGATGGCGTTCCAGGCGGCACAGACCGGTCACCCGGTCATGCTGACGTTCCACGCATCCGACATCGTCTCCATGATTCAGCGTTTCACCGGAGACCCCATCAACGTCCCCGAGACGTTCATGAGTAACTGTGACATCGCACTCTTCCAGAACCGGGTGAAACGCGGTGACCAGATTCTGCGCCGTGTGACGAGTGTGCAGGAAATCGAAGGGTACTCCAAGGAGATGGGTGGTGTTGTTACTCGTGAGACGTTCTACTGGGACCCGGTCAACGACGACATCGTCTTCCAGGGGATGAACAACTCCTTCATCATGGAACAGAAGGTTGCGACGCTCCTGGGATACGACGATACGCGGAAAATCTACGACGACATCAAGTTCCGGGCTGAACTCATCCGTCGTGCGATTCAGGAGAACGTCCTCGGGTACCACGAAGTGAACGAACTCATCGAGGACTTCCAGCGCGACGGCGTGGAAGGACTCCCATTCGACATGGCGAGGGTGTAACGATATGTCAGAGGAGATGGGCGCAACGGTGCAGGCGATTCAGGTCCGCGACTTCGTTCGCGAGATCATCGAGTCGTACGAAAAGATGCCGATGGAGCTGTCTCGGTACATGCTTTTCGTCCTCGGGCCCGCCGTGCTGTTCTTCCTCCTCTCCATCGTCGGAGCGATTGCGCTACCGCTTCCCATTCTGGTTCGGATTCCAATCTTCCTCCTCGGCGCGTTGCTGCTCGGGGCTGCGGTGCTCTACCCGCGACTCCTCGTCGAGCAGACCCGTCGTGGGCTCGAAAACCAACTACACCTACTCATCACCCACATGACGGTGCTGTCGACGACCAACATCGACCGCGTGGCCGTCTTCCGGACGCTGGCGCACGAAGAGGAGTACGGAGAATTGGCGACCGAAATGAATCGCATCGTCCAACTCGTCGACGCGTGGAACCAGTCGCTCGACGACGCGTGTCAGCGGCGGGCGCGCGAAGTTCCGTCGAAGCCGCTTGCGGACTTCCTCGACCGGTTGGCGTACTCCATCAACGCCGGGCAGAGTATCGATGACTTCCTGCTCGGTGAGCAGAACGCGATGATTCAGAAGTATATCACGGTCTACGAGAGTGCACTCGGGAACCTGGAGGTCATGAAAGACCTGTACCTCTCGATGATTCTCTCGATGACCTTCGCTATCATCAACGCCATCGTGCTTCCCATCCTCACCGGGACGGACGCGACGATGACTATCGGTGCGGTCATCGTGCTTTTCGTCTTCGTGCAGTTGGGTTTCTACTTCGTCATCCGGACGATGTCGCCGTACGACCCACTGTGGTACCAGCAAGGCGAGTACCGGACCAAAGCGGACCGGCAGATAGACATCACGCTCTATGGGGCAGTCGGTCTCTCCGTCGTGATGGTGCTCGTCCTCGCGTTAGGGACGTTCAACCTGACTGTAGTCGGTGAGATTATCCGGCCAATCATGCTCGACCTCCCGATTCCGCTCCTCATTTCGACGCCGCTGACGCCGCTTGCAGTTCCCGGCATCGTCGCTCGACGACACGAGAAGAAGATTCACGAACGCGACGAGGAGTACCCGGGATTCATCCGCGCGCTGGGTGCCTCCGAGACGGCGAAGCAGAGCACGACGACGGACGTGCTGGAGACGCTCCGTACCAAAGACTTCGGCGTTCTTACGCGGGAAATCGACCGGCTGTACACTCGGCTCCGGATGCGTCTCGACCCCGACCTGTCGTGGTTCTTCTTCACTGCCGAGTCGAGTTCGTACCTCATCCAGAAGTTCAGTGAGATGTACAACGCCGGTCGGTCGATGGGTGGGAAGCCAAAGCAACTGGGCGAACTCATCAGCCGGAACATGGCGGAGGTCATCAAACTCCGCCGGCAGCGCAAACAGTCGACGGTCACCCTCATCGGTGTCCTCTACGGCATCACCGCGTCTGCGTCGTTCGCGTTCTTCATCGGGCTCGAAGTCGTCGAGATTCTCGCGTCCTTTTCGACGCAGATGAACCTCGACAGCCTTCAGTTCGGGACGCTCATCTACGCAGGCGTCTACGACGTCCCGTTCATCGAGTACATGCTTACGCTTATCATCCTGTTCAACGCACTCCTCTCGTCGTTGATGATACGGATGGTTGACGGTGGTCACAAAGCGAACGCGTACCTCCACTTCGTGATGCTGGTTTGGGTGGGTTCGATGATGGCCGTTGCGACGTCGTCGCTCGCAGGAGCTCTGATCAGTGTATGACGGACAAACAAAGGCAGGCAGGACAATCTAACTCGGGCGAATCGGACGATAAAATGGTCCAAAGTGCGCGTTCTCGCGCGCCAGAAGGCGGCGACGTCGCGAAGAGCGACCTCCTTCAAGCGTACCGACGGCAGAAGTCGGAACCCGAGAACGACGAACAGAACAAGGGACAAAAGAAAGGAAAGAAGAAGCCGAAGCGAACGTCGAGCGGCGAGTCTATCGTCGTCGACTTCGTCGCGAACTTCGTCGCTGGCGGGAACGCCTCGTTCGAACCGGTCAAAGGCCGGGTGTTGATGAGCGAGCAGCGGCTCATCCTCGCGACGTCGGAGGCGAAGACCAACATTCCCATCGTCTCGATATTCGACATCGCCGTGGGGCAGGTCCCACAAGAAGTCGAAGAGTTCTTCGACTACACGGTGATGGTCGGCTACACCAACGGTCAACGCCGGGCGACGACCGTCATCGGCGGTGACCGCGACACGATAGAGAAGTTCTCGTTGCTGTTGTTCCGTGCAGTACTCAACGGGTCGCGCGCGATGGTCAGACATCCCGCCCGTATCGGTGGGCGCGTCCTCGACACCGACCGCAAGCCGACCGGGCTGCATCTGGATTACGAGGCCGTCACCTTCCCGGACGACGACGGGGCACTCACCGAGAACGGCGAGCCGTTCCACATCGACCTCGCAAGCGTCATCTTCTTCGAGGTGTTGGAGCGCACCGTCGAAGACGAGTCACGACTCGTCCTCTCGGTGCAACACGTCAGGGACGGACAGACCGTCACCTCCGAGATCTCACTCAAGTCACGCCGGAAGATGAACATCCTCGGTCGGTACCTCCGGTTGGTCTACCACTGGATCAAATCCGAGGTGCGCAACATCGAAATCACCGAGGAGGGCCTCGAAGTGCTGGTCGGTCTCTACTCGACCGGCGAGATGGCTGCACAGGTGGACTTCAGCGAACTGCTCGACGTCGACCAGGCCGTTCTCGACGAGAAGCTGGAGAAACTCTACGACGAGGACCTCATCGACGACGACACGCTGCCGGCGTCGCTCACGCCGCAAGGTCGGTTTATCGTCAACGAGGAAATCGAAGACGTCAACGTCTGACGGCTTCGAAGCCTGCCTGCTGCCGCTCTCCTGGTTTTCCGTTCTGTCTGTGAGGGTTTCCGACTGCGCTGTTTGTGTTCTCTGTACTGTCTGTGCTCGGCCTGAAACGACGAAGGCGTCGTCACTCCCGATACGAAACACGAACACGAGAAACCGATGACCGAGTGAGTGGTTACTGCTCGTTGATGGCGTCAGACGCGATACTGCGGCCACGTGCGTTGAGTTGCACTTCGCGGCGGACACGAATCTCGTCGACCACGTTGTGGTCGATGAGTCGCTGAAAGAGTTCTTCGACCTCGTCCACGTCGAGGCCAAGGAAATCTGGAATGTCGAACGGCGAGACGCCGGAGTAGAGTGCGGTGAGAACCTGCTTGTCGGTCTCGCTCAGCTCGATGGACGTCTCTGAGAGCTCTTCACCTTCTCGGAGAAGCGTATAGAGGAACGTAACCGCTCGTTCGGACCCGGAGATGTACGTTTGGAGACTCGTCCCCTCGTCGTCTGAGTGCTCAACTTCGATGACGCTTCGAGACTGGTCGATAATCGTACGCTCGCCGGTCTTGATGTCGCCGATGTCGTCGAGCCGAATCTCGACGAACTTGCCACCGACAGTCGCCATGCTCACTGCTTCTTCTTCGACTTTCAGCCGAGACTTCTCCCACTCGGTATTTTGGACCACACCACCAGCGACCGCTGGGTGCCGGGCGAGGAACTGCTCCGAGTTCAAAAGCGCCCCGAAGAAGTCCACCTCGAACTCGTCGTAATCGACGGGGGCGAGGAGTAAGACCCCAGAGGGGATGTGGATGCTGAAGTAGTCCGAGACGGTTGCGATGCGCTGGTTCACGTCGAACCGTCCACCGAGCTTTTCGATTTTCGGGAGGGGTATCGTCCGCTTCCCGCCGGTCCCTGCCAATATCAGTCGTTTATTTGACAAGAGAATCCGGCCGCTCGTCCAGTTCACGTCGTGCATCTCCCGGCCGTCTTTTATCACCTGGAGGAAGCGGCCGCGCGTGTCTCCAAGTTTTTGTTCACCGGGTTTCATCAGTCACCTCTCCTGGTCGTCTCGTGCGCGGTAGATGCGCAAGCGCTTTTCTACCGGTTCGAACTGGCCGCGACAGCTGGGTGGAATCGTCTCCGTCATGCCGATGGTGAGGTAGCCGTCCTCTTTGAGTGCCGACCCGAGCGTCTCGAACACTGCACGTTTTGACTCGGCATTGATGTAAATAAAGAGGTTACGACAGACGACCAAATCGAAGGTCCCCGGCGGGTCCTGCCGAATGAGGTCGTGGCGTTTGAACTCCACCATGTCGGTGACGGCGTCGGCGACACGGAACACGTCGTCGTCGCGTTCGACGTAGCGCTCCCAGTTTCCGATGGGGTCGAGTTGCTCGGCGACGTCGTTCGTCTCCGACGCTCGGTACTCCGCCGCTCTGGCGGCGCGGAGTATCTCACGCTTGATGTCCGTCCCGGTGATTTCGATGCGACGCTCGTCTATCTGGCTGTCGTCGTGGGCGAGCATGCCCAGCGAGTACGCCTCGCGGCCGTCGGAACAGGCGGCGCTCCAGATTTTTATCGGGTCGCGTCTGCTCCCCTTTTTGCTCAACTCACGGAGCACGTCTCTGAGCGCTTCCCAGACCTCGGGGTTGCGGAAGAAACTCGTGACGTTCACCGAGAGCGCGTCGAGGAGTTCCTGCTGTTCGTCTTCGTCTTCTTGCAGCAGTTCGTGGTACTCGTCGTACTCGTCGACGCGCCGACGCCGCATCCGCGCGGAGATGCGCCGGTCGAGGTACGCGTCGTTGTACGAACTCGTCTGGAAGTGCAGCGAGTTCTCGACGTACTCGAGAAGCGGTTCGAACGACGGGTCGTCCTCACGTGGAGACGGCATTAGTCCGCTGCCTCCTCGGAACTACCGGGGAGTTCGGTGGGGTCGACTTCGTACATCGCTCGTTTGCCTTCGTCTGGCATCTCCAGTGTGGAGACGTCGAGAATCGGAATGACGTTCCCGTCACCGATTACCGCCGTGCCGGAGAGCCCGTCGACGCCCGAAAGCGGCCCCTGAAGCGGCGTCACGACGACTTCCTCTTGCTTCGTCACGCCGTCGCAGTGAAGCGCCACCTGTCTGTCGTCGGGACGGATTCGGACGACCATCCCACGGTCGGGGTCGGGAGAGTCGATTTCCAGCGCTTCGCGGAGACGGATAAGCGGGAAGATAGTGTCCTCGTGGACGATGACTTCCGCGCCGTTGACCGTCTGCACGCGGTCGCGGCGGCTGATTTCGTCGATGTACTTGATTGGGACGCCGAACTCGCGGTCGTCGACCTGCACGAACAGGACCTTGATGATAGCGACCGAGACGGGGAGCCGAATCTTGACCGTGCTCCCTTCGCCCGGTTCGCTCTCGACCGACACCGACCCGTCGAGCGATTCGACGGTCGTCTTGACGACGTCCATCCCGACACCGCGGCCGGAGACGTCGGTAATCTCGTCGTTGGTCGACAGCCCGGGGTGGAAGATGTAGTCGAAGACCTCCGAGTCGGGCATCGCGTTCATCTCTTCGCGCGTCTCGACGCCCTCGGAGACGACCTTGTCGCGGACGGCGTCGGCGTCGATACCGCTGCCGTCGTCTTCGACCGTCACGATGACCGTGTCGTGTTGCCGCCGGGCGGAGAGCTTGATAGTCCCCGTTCGCGACTTCCCGTTTGCCTCACGCACGTCCGGTTCTTCGATGCCGTGGTCGACGGCGTTCCGAAGGACGTGCATCAGAGGGTCCGAAATCTCGTCGAGGATGGTGCGGTCGAGTTCGATGTCCTCGCCCTCCACCTTGAACGAGACCCGCTTGTCCTGCTCGCGAGCGAGGTCGCGGACGAGACGTGGGAACTTGTCGAACACCTTCTTCAGCGGGATGAGCCGCATGTCCATCACGGTGTTCTGGAGGTTCGAGGATATCTTGTCCAGTTCGTCGAGGGTGTCGAGCGCCGTGTGTTGCTCCTCGTCGATAGCGTTTCGGAGCTTGATTCGGCTCGTCACCAGTTGTTCGACGAGTTCGTGGAGTTCGTCGAGTTGGTCGACGTCGACGCGGACGGACTTGACAGCGGATATCGACCGCGTCTCTTCTTTCTCGTCGCCGTCGTCGTCGGACGTCTCCGTCTTCGAACCGCTCGTCGTGGAGGGAGACGAGGACCCCGACTCGTCGGTAGAATCGCTCTCCGCCGAGCCGCCGTCGTCGTCTGCGCTCTCGTCGCTTGCGTCTTCGGGCGAGTCGGTCGTGTCCTGTTCTGTCTCACTCGCGTCTGCACCCGTGTCGGCCTCGACTTCGACGTCACCGTCGAGCGCCTCTGAAACGTCCGTCGCTTCGATAGCGGAGAGCTTCCAGAGTCCCTGGAAGTCGCTCTCGACGCTCTCTGGCGAGTCGCCAGCGATGAACAGGTCGAATCCGTCGTCGAACTCGCCGTTTTCGATAGCGTCACGCGGGGGGTTCATCCCGGCGACGTCGATTTCTTCCGGGATACCGCTGAGGAAGATACCGGCGTCGACACCAGCCATGTCGCCCGCGTCGAGTTCGATTCGGGCATGGGTTAGCTGTGCAGCCTCGACAGCATCGACATCGACGGTTTCGGCGGCGAGTGCAACGAGGTCGACTTCGGTATCGTCGTCGGCTTCGTCAGGACTCGCCGCGTTCGAGTTTCCCTCCTCAGCTCCCGATTCGACGGCCGCTCGAATCTCGTCGACCGTGTCGGTCGGGTCGATGGTAGATTCGCCGTTTTCTTCGATATCGTGGAGAATCTCGACGATGAGGTCCATCCCGTCGAAGACGAGGTCCATCCGCTCGGGCGTCACGTCGAGTCGCCCCTGGCGAATCTCGTCGAGGAGGTCCTCGACGGCGTGTGCGACCGTCGCGGCGTTGTCGAAGCCCATCGCGCCGAAGTTGCCCTTCAGCGTGTGGGCCTGCCGGAAGATGTCGTCTATCGCTTCCGTGTCGTCCGGGTTCGACTCCAGCGACAGAAGCGAGTTGTTCAGTTGCGTGATGCTCTCTTCGCTTTCCGTGATGAATGCTTGGTAGAGTTCTTCGTCCATGGTCAGGTAGTAAGGCCTCGGAGTGCTTCTTCGGTGATACGCTCGTCAGGTGCGACAGTGTCGACACACCCTGCCTCGATGGCGCGCTTCGGCATCCCGAAGATAGCTGACGTTTCTTCGTCCTGTGCGACCGTGTGGCCGCCCGCGCTGCTGATGCGGGACATGCCTTCGACACCGTCGCGGCCCATCCCCGTCAGGAGGACGCCCGCGAGTGGCGCGTCGACCACCTCTGCGGCCGACGACATCGTGAGGTCGATTGCTGGCTTGACACCGTGAAGTGGGTCATCGTCGGTGAGCTCGAGTTTCAGGCGGCCGGCGCGGTCTCCCGTCACGAGGAGGTGCGACCCGCCGGGCGCAATTCGGATTTCGCCCGGGCCGATTCGCTCGCCGTCGCTCGCCTCTTCGACGTTGTATTCACATCGCGCGTCGAGGCGAGCCGCGAATCGCTTCGTGAATCCCGCGGGCATGTGCTGGACTACGATTGCGCGCAGTCCGGCCTCCTTCGGGAGCGCGGCGAGGACGCGCTCGACGACGTTCGGCCCGCCGGTCGATGCACCGATGATGAGTGTCGAACCCTCTTCGGGAAGCTGGTCTGTGTCCCCCTTCGACGACGCCGGTGACGCACTGGTTGCAGTCGACGTCGACGCCGATGCCGACGCCGACGCGGATGCTGTCGTCGTCGGAGATGGCCGCGACTTGTTGGCGGCCGAGAGGTCCACTGCCGCAGCGGACTGAATCTTCTCGACGAGCTCGCGCTTGACACGCGGCATCTCGGAGGTAACTTCACCACCTGGTTTCGTTACGAAGTCGACCGCGCCTCGGTCGAGTGCTTCGAACGTCACGTCCGCGTCCTCCTCGGCGTGTGCCGAGAGCATCAAGATGGGAGTCGGACATTTGTCCATGATGGCCTCGACGGCGTCGAGACCGTTCATCTCCGGCATCTCGATGTCCATCGTCACGACATCGGGGCTGTGCTCTTGGACGACGTCGATAGCCTCGCGTCCGTTTCCGGCCTCGGCGATTACCTCGACGTTAGCGTCTTCGAGGAGCGTCCGAATCAGCGTCCGCATGAATCGTGAGTCGTCGACGACGACAGCGCGCGTCGTCTCGTCGGTGGACGCACTCATCGGTGCCACCCAGTAGAACACACCCGGTAACCCGCAGCACGCACTGCTACAGGGCGCTGTCGATGGCTCGGAGGAGTCGTCAGTATGCCGTTTCGTTCACCGCTCATCTATCTCCGAGGTTCGGAAATCGGATATATAAACGCTCGGCGAGAAGAATCACGGCTGATAATCGGGTACGTACCTTTATGGCCTAAATCCGTGGATTCCTGGATAGACAGGGGGCGGCGCGTGTCGCCGCCGGATTCCACCATGCGACAGGATTCAATCACGACGGACGTGGCAGAAGAGGACGTCGAGGAAGACTCTGGAAAAGAAGTCCAAGTACTGGAATTCAAGTTGGGTCCCGAGACGTACTGTGTCGACATCGAATACGTGAGCGAAATCGTCGACAAGGGGCAACTCACGGGCGTCCCGAACGCACCGAACTACGTCGACGGGGTCATGGACCTCCGCGGTCGGACGACCTCCATCATCAACCCGAAGACGCTACTCAACATCGACGACGACGGTGAGTCGAAGCGCATCGTCATCTTCGACCCCGGCAAGTTCGAAGACGAAGCAGCGACTGGCTGGCTCGTCGACGAGGTTTACCAGGTCGTTCGCGTCTCGGAAAACGAAGTCGAGGACCCGCCGATGGAGAAAGACGACTCTATCGAGGGCATCATCAAGCGCGACGGCGACCTCGTCGTCTGGATTTCGCCGGTCCACGCCATCGAGTAAGTCGCCGACGCGACACCCCACCTCGTTCTCCCATTTCTGTTTTCTGACACGTAGTTGTAACTGTAGTAACAGCTTCTCAGACCCCTAAGTGACGACGCTGAGTGACGACGGCGCCGTGGTGAAAAGGAGGACATATATATTTTCAGTAGAATGCTGGAACAACCATGCTCGGAAGATATCCACCGTGTACGGGGGGATGGTCGTGACTGACGACTCATCCTCTTCGTTCGTGCAGTACGGTATCGACGACAAACCACCCCTTCCAACCTCTCTCCTTCTCGGCGTGCAACACTACCTCACGATGGTGGGCGCCAACATCGCTGTTCCCCTGATTCTCGCTGGTGTCCTCGGAATGCCCGACGAGGTCGTGCCGCGTTTCGTCGGCACGTTCTTCGTCGTCTCCGGTATCGCCACGCTGATGCAGACGACGTTCGGGAATCGCTACCCCATCGTGCAGGGTGCGCCCTTCTCGATGCTGGCACCCGCAATCGCCGTTATCGGCGTCGTGAAAGCGACCGACCCGGCAGGGGTCGCGTGGCAGACGGCGCTGTTGCAACTCCAAGGCGCAATCATCGTCGCCGCGGCGGTCGAAGTGCTCGTCGGCTACTTTGGACTCCTCGGGCGGCTTCGAAAGTTCATCTCGCCGGTGGTCATCGCGCCGACCATCGCCCTCATCGGGCTCTCGTTGTTCGACGTTCCACAGGTCACGTCGGCGACCAACAACTGGTGGCTGCTCGGCCTCACGCTCGCGCTCATCGTCCTCTTCTCGCAGTACCTCGACACCACCCATCCGGCGTTCAAGCTCTTCCCGGTGCTTCTCGGCGTCTTCGTCTCGTACGTCATCGCCGCGGCGCTCTCGCTGACGGGCTACATCGCGCCGGGTGCACCCGGATTCGTCGACCTCGGGCAGGTCGCTTCCGCCCCGGCACTGATGCCAATCTACCCGCTCCAGTGGGGCTTCGCGGGCGGCGCGGGCACGACGACTGTCGCACTTCCCGTCGTCGGAACCGTCGCGTTCGGTATCCCGCAGTTTACGACCTCGTTCATCATCGGCATGCTTGCGGGCGTCGCCGCCTCGATGGTCGAGTCCTTCGGCGACTACCACGCTGTTGCTCGTCTCTCGGGTGTCGGCGCACCCTCTGAGCGCCGTATCAACCACGGCATCGGTATGGAAGGGCTGATGAACATCTTCTCGGCGGTCATGGGCGGGAGTGGCTCGACCTCCTACTCCGAGAACATCGGCGCAATCGGCCTGACTGGCGTCGCCTCCCGCTACGTCGTGCAGGTCGGCGCTGGCGTCATGCTTCTCATGGGCTTCGTCGGCTACTTCGGTCAACTCATCGCGACGATTCCGGGGCCAATCGTCGGTGGCCTCTACATCGCCATGTTCGGCCAAATCGTCGCTGTCGGCCTCTCGAACCTGAAGTACGTCGACCTCGACTCGTCGCGCAACATCTTCGTCATCGGCGTGGCGATGTTCGCCGGGCTGGCGATTCCGGCGTACATGGGTAACGTCGGCAGTGCCGAGACGTTCAGACAGGGCATGAGCCAAGTCGCCGTCCTCGGTCCCATCCTCGGGAGCCAAATCATCGCAGATACGGTCTTCGTCATCGGTTCGACCGGCATGGCGGTCGGCGGGCTGTTCGCGTTCTTCTTCGACAACACCATCGAGGGAACCCGCGTCGAGCGCGGCCTCGAAGAGTGGGAAGACACCGTCGAAGAAGACGGTGAGTTCACGTCTGCTATCGACCGACTTCGCGACGACGCGCCGTCGACGGCCGACTAAGTCGCGACTCTCTTTGCGTCTCTTTTGGCGGTGGCCTCGACCGGAGTGTTCAGAGACACGAACCAGTAGTGACCAGCGGTCAGGTTGTCTAACGAACCGAATACTTCACTGATTTTTTAGGACACCCAAAAATAGCGGGTAACGGGCGAGTTGACACTCCTTACCACAGTTTTTGGCTCACCTAAACTTCGAAGGCCTTTTACTTGTTTAGGCGAGCCTAAAGATAGATGACGTACTCACGACGGACACTATTGAAGACGACAGGGCTGGCAGTCGCGACTGCTGGCCTCGCAGGATGTAGCGGCCAGAACGACGCGTCGGCCGAAACGAAAACCACGACCGGCGCGTCGGAGACAGAGACCGACGAAGCCGAGACGACAGCGCAGGCCGATGTGACGGTCGACGCGTCCGTCGCCGTCGCCGCCGAGTGGAACGTGATGCGTGCTCGTCTGTACGATTCCATCGCGCTTGCGACCGCTGGCCATCTCGGAAGCGCCGGGCAGGTCGCACAGGACGTGTTCAAGCGGTTCGAAGGTGCGTCGGGCGAGTGGGGTGCCCACGAACAGCTCGAAGCGACGAACAAGGAGAACTACGAGACGTTCGAGGAGCACCTCGGCGGGGCACAGAAGGCCTTCTCGAACGGAAACGCCGATGAGGGAACGGACCTCGCACAGCAGGCGTCCAACAACCTGCTCGCCGCACAGCGCGGGAGCGTCGACGCCGCCGTCGTCGATGCACTCGACGTCCTCCTGTTCGGTGCTCGCGCTCGCGACGTGGAGATGCTCGCCGCCGCTGGCGAGGTCGAGGCCGCCGCGACGCTCGCACACGACGTGTACGAGTCCTTCGAATCGGCGTCCGCACACGATGCGCTCGAAGAAGCGTCTGGTGAGCTGTACGAGGCCTTCGAAGGCGGTATCGAAGGTGCTTCCGACGCAAGCGATGCGGATTCGATTCAGCAGTCCGCTCGCGCCGCCGCCGACGCGACGGTCGAAGCGAGCTACGAACTCGCTCCCAAGAGCGTCGCCGGCGCGAGTCACCTCGCGCTCATGCAGTCTGTCGGCTTTGACGCCGAGGTTCTCTCTGGTCTCGGCGGTCCCGGCGACGACTACGCTCACGCCGCATCGCTCACGCTCTACCGTGCCCGCGCGGCCGACGTCGCGTGGCTCGTCGCACAGGGTAAGACCGAGTTCGCCGCGACGCTCGCAGGCGATGTCTTTGCTCACTTCGAAGGCGCACGCGCACACGAAGCGCTCGAAGAGGCCGACCACGACGCCTACGAAGGCTTCGAAGGCGGTCTCGAATCGCTGAAGTCGGCCGCGGAGTCGGGCGACGCCGAGGCGACCGCCGACGCACTCGCCACGGTCGACGAGAACCTGCTCACCGGCGTCTCGGCACTCGCTGGCGAGGGCGCGACCACGCTCGAATCGGCGTTCTTCCGCGCTCGTCTCGCCGACGCCCGCGAACTCGTCGAACTCGGCGCGACCGACCGCGCCGCGTCCATCGCCGAAGGTCTCTTCGGCCGGTTCGAAGAGAACGAGGCCGACATCCACGAGGCCGTCGAGCACGAGTCTGAGGACCTCTACCACCGCTTCGAGGAAGAGCACCTCGCAGGTCTCGTCGACGCCGCGTCGGCAGGAAACGCTGAGAAAGCAATCTCGCACGCCGAAGGCGCGATGGACGCGCTCTTCGAGTTCGAAACAGCCGTCAGCACGACCGCGGAAGTCTCGGCCGCCGAAGCAGCGTTCTTCGGCGCTCGCGGCTTCGACGCTGCCGGGCTCGCGACGCTCAACTCCTCGGCTCGTGCTTCGGACGTCGTCTCGTCCACCTTCGAATTCTTCGAGACGGGGGCTGGCGGCTACCACGAGGCCCTCGAAGAGGCCGACCACGACCTCTACGAGTCGTTCGAAGGCGCACTCGGCGAGGTTCGGACCGCGGCCAAAGAGGGTGGCGACACCTACGGCGCGGCGAAGACGTACAACCAGAAGGCGGTCGATTCGATGTACGCCGTCGTCGCGAACGCTGCCGCGGACGCCGGCCTCGCGGCCGCCGCGTCTGGGCTCATGAGTGGCGTCTTCCAGACCTTCGAGGGCGCTCGCGTCCACGAAACGCTGGAGGAATCCGACCACGGTGCGTACGAAGGCTTCGAAGAGAAGCTCGGTGCGTACGTCTCGGTACTCGAAGACGGCGGCGACGTCGACGCCGCTACAGAAGCCTACGCGACTGCGACGCTCCGCGCCCAGTTCGCCGTCGTCGGTGCAATCGACAAGGCACCGTCGGCCGACTCGTCGTCACACAGCCACGACCACGGAAGCGAAGAGACCGAACTGTCCGGTGGTCCGAACGTCGTCGAGGGCGTCCCCGAAGACGCCGACCACGTCGTGAAGATGACGGCCGTCGCGTTCGAGCCTGCCGAACTGACCGTGAAGGTCGGCGACACGGTCGCATTCGAACACGCGGGCGGTGAAGCCCACTCGGTGACCGCCTACAGCGACAAGATTCCGGAAGGTGCCGCGTACTGGGCATCTGGCGGGTTCGAGTCGCAGGACGCCGCAGAGACCGGCTGGGATGAAGGCAAAGGCGCCGTCCAGTCTGGTCAGTCCTACGTCCACACCTTCGAGACGGCGGGCGAACACGGCTACTACTGCGTCCCGCACGAAGCAGCGGGCATGACGGGAATGGTGATTGTCGAAGAATAGGCTGACTTTCCCACGGCCCCGCACGTCCCTACAACGAAGTGTCTGGCATGCTTCGTTTTGTTTCTTTTACCCGCGTCCGAGCGCGACGATGACGAGATAGCCGATAGCTCCTGCGACGAACAACAAGACTGGAATCGCAAAGGGACCGAACAGTCCGATGAGCGTGTCGAGAGGGCCGAGTTGGAGCATACGCGACCAATGGATGGACGACGGTTAACGTTCTCGCCAGGTGGCAGCCGATGGTGTCGCGTTCGTCACTCGTCGCCCACGTCGCCCACGTCGTCACCCACGAGGTCGTCGTAGGTGTCGTCCTCGGCGTCGGTCTCGTCGAACTCGGCGTCCCGATTGCGAGCGACGCCCCCGTTCGTTGCCTCCGCCGGTGCCGACTGCGGCGCGGGTGGTGCCCCGGAAGACGAGTAGACGTGCACGTCGCGCTGCGGGAACGGAATGCCGATATCGGCGTCGTTCAGCCTCTTGTACATCGTCCGGTTGATGTTGTGGGTCGCCTTCGCGCGCTTGAGGGGGCTGTTGACCCAACAGAGGAGTTCGTATTCGAGCGCGTCGGGGCCGAACTGGCGGAAGCGTGCCCGGGGGCGCGGCGAATCGAGAACTAACGGTTCGTCGAGTGCGATGTCGATGAGTAGTTCCTCGAACTCGTCGATGTCGGTCCCGTAGGCGACGCCGATGGGGACTTTCACCCGGCGGCGACGGTTCGGAGCCGACTCGTTGATGATTTTCGCGGCGTTGAGCACCGAGTTCGGCACCGTGACGAGGAGTTCGTCGCGCGTGAGAAGCGTCGTCGAGCGAATGCCGACTTTGACGACGGTGCCTGCCTCGCCGGAGTCGAGGACGACGTAGTCACCAATCTTGTACGTGTCGTCGAAGTACAGCGCGATGCCGCCGAAGAAGTTGGCGACGGTGTCTTTTGCGGCGAACCCGACCGCGATACCGGCGATACCCGCACCGGCGAAAAGCGGCGTAATCTCGATTCCCCAGAGGAACAACAGCGCGCCGATAGTCCCGATAGAGACGAGAAGCGTCCAGATGTTCGAAAAGACGGGCGCGAAGTCGAATCTGCTACCTTTGTCTTTGACCGCCTCGACCAGTCGGTTGACGAGTCGGTTGAGCGCCCACGCCCAGACGATGATACCGACCGAGACCGACGGTCGGCCGAAGAACGTGTTGAGGTCCTCTGAACTCACCACGAGTGCGTCGGCGACCGCCGGCGTCTGGGCGAACAGATAGACGCCCGTGAGCGAGACGGTGACGACGATTGGCCAGCGCAGTTCCTGTACGACGATGTTGTCGAGGCCCGTCTCGGTCCGTCGGGTGTACTGAAACAGCAGTCTGAGCACCACCGCCTCCATCACGAACGCGCCGACGATGGAGACGAGCACCACGAGTAGCGTCGCCTCAATCGCCGACAGACCGGAGAGCAGTTCGGAGAGGTGCTGACTCATGGCGCGACAGTCGCGGCCGCGAGGGATAACGATTGCTCCGCTGTCACTCCCGCAGATGATGTGGGGACGACGCCCAGCGAACCCACCGGCCAGTCGAGAGGCGGCGGGCTGACAGACCAGTCGAAAGGTTTTGTGTACCGCGTGGGTGAGGACACACCAGATGTACCGATTCGGTCACTGGGGCGTCTCGCTGCTCGTGTTCGCGCCGTTCGGGTTCGCGCTCGTACAGACGGGACACCCGGAACTGGCGTTCGTGCTGGGTGCCGTGATGTGTTGGCTCGCGATGCTTCCCGACTACGACCACCGCGTTCCCGGCCTGTCGCACCGCGGGCCGACGCACACGATCCTCTTTGCCCTCCTCGTCGGGGGTGTCGGAGGCGGTGCTGCGAAGTTGCTCGCTTCGACCGGCGGCCTCGCCGACTCGGGCGCGACGACACTGACCGGATTCGGATTCGCCGCCGGTGCGCTCACGATTCTCGCACACCTCCTCGCCGACGCGCTCACGCCCGCGGGAATCCGCCCGTTTTGGCCTCTCTCGTCGCGGAAGGTGACGTTCTCGCTGTGGACCGCCGACAACACCGTCGCCAACTACGGCCTCTTCGGACTCGGCGTGTTCGCGGTGGCAGCGACGGCCTACCTGTCGCTCGTCGTCTGATTTCGCCCCGAGTTCTGAGGAATCGTTAAGGTCTGTCCGGGCGAGCACCGACCCATGGACGACGATGCGATGCGCCGATTCCCAGTCCCGGACCTCGATGACCTCCCGGAAGACCTCCGCGAGCGAATCGAAGAAGAGACCGAACGCGCGGGCTTTACGCCCAACGTCTTCGCCGGGTTCGCCTACAAGCCGTCGCACTGGCGGGCCTTCTTCGACTATCACGACGCCCTCGTCGACGACACCACGCTCGAACGTCACGAAGTCGAGATGATTATCGTCGCCGTCTCGGGCGTCAACCACTGCTACTACTGCAACGTCGCTCACGGCGCACTCCTTCGAATCTACGCGAAAGACCCACTTCTCGCGGACCAACTCGTCGCCAACTACCGGACCGCAGACATCCCGGAGAAGCACAAGACGATGCTCGACGTGGCGGTCAAACTCACCGAAACGCCAGTCGAGGTCGGCGAGGACGACCTGCAGAAACTCCGCGACGCCGGGTTCTCTGAAGAGGAAGTGTGGGACATCGGTGCGGTTTCCTCCTTTTTCAACCTGAGCAACCGAATGGCGATGTTCGCCGATATGCGCCCGAACGAAGAATTTCACACGTTGGGTCGAGAACCTCACGACGACTAACTGGGTGGGCGAGGCTCCCGCGGCGACTAACTGGGTGGGCGAGGCTCCCGCGGCGACTAACTGGGTGGGCGAGAGCCCCCAACAACTAACCGCTGAACAGCGGGAGTTCGACAAAAAACCGTTTTCACCGATTCAAGCCGCCGTACCGTCTGTATAGGGGATGAATGCGACTACAACCCACACGAATTGTTATCAATCGGCGGAAACCTTATGACTTCGACGAGCGACAAACGACACGAGATGGCGAAAGGTAAGGTAGCTTTCTTCAAGTCCTCCGGTGGATACGGATTCATCGAGACAGACGACGCAGACGACGACGTGTTCTTCCACATGGAAGACATCGGCGGCCCGGACCTCGAGGAGGGACAGGAAGTGGAGTTCGACATCGAACAGGCCGACAAAGGCCCGCGGGCGGTCAACGTGACGCGGCTCTAAGTCTGCGAGCGATTCGACCAACGCGACAGTACAGACGAACAGGCACTTCTATTTTCGACCGCCGAGCGACAGCACTGTCTCGTGACGTGAGTCTCAGGGGTGGGGTCGGACGCATGTCGCGTCAGCGACCGCGACTCACAACGCCCCGTCTCGACCCAGCTTTCGAACCTCGGTTGCTCGCGCGCGAATCGCGTCCCACTCCTCGTCGTCCTTCCGGTCCACGTGGGAGTACATCAGCCCCATGCGACCCGTGCCGCGAAGGACTGACTCGTTTTCCTTCAGGAAATCCCAGTAGAGCGCATTGAACGGACAGGCGTTCTCACCGGTCGTCTTGGACACCGCGTACTCGCAGTCGGCGCAGTAGTCGGACATCTTGTTCACGTAGTTGCCCGAGGAGGCGTACGGTTTCGACGAGAGCACGTCGGTCGCGAACGACCCCATTCCGACGACGTTCGGCGTCGTCACCCAGTCGTAGGCGTCGACGAATCCGAGGTGGAACCATCGGTCGAGTTCCTGCGGGTCGACGCCGTAGATGAGGGCGAAGTTGGCCAAAATCATCAGACGCTCGATGTGGTGGGCGTAGCCGTGGTCGTAGACGTGGCCGACCGCTTCCGAGAGGCAGTTCATGTCCGTCTCGCCGGTCCAGTAGGCCTCCGGTAGTGACTCGGTCTGGTCGAGTTGGTTTGCCTGTGCTAACTCGGGCATCGACCGCCGGTAGACGTGGCGCGTGAACTCCCGCCAGCCGACGACCTGCCGGACGAATCCCTCGACGCTGTTGATGGGTGCGTCGCCGCGGCGGTAGGCGTCTTCGGCCGCATCGACCACTTCTCTGGGTCCGAGGAGACCGAGGTTGATCGCCGCCGAGAGAAGCGAGTGACACAGCGCCCACTCACCTTCGACCATCGCGTCTTGATACGCGCCGAATTCGGGCAGTCGGACCTCGACGAAGTGGTCGAGCGCCGTTACCGCCTGCTCGCGAGTCACAGGCCAGACACACGAGTCGTCGGCTATCGACCCCCACGCGTCCGGGTAGCGCTCGCGGACGAACGCGATGACTTCCCGCGTCTCCTCGTCCGGTTCGAACTGCGGCACCTCAGGAGGAGACCAGTCGTCCGGCGGCGTCTCCCGGTTCTCGTCGTCGTAGTTCCACTCGCCGCCCGCAGGTTCGTGTCCGTCCATCAGAATCCCTGTCTCGCGGCGGACGTGTCGGTACCAGTTCTCTTGCCGGTAGGTGTCGGCGTCGCCGGCCCACTCGTCGAACTCGTCCGGCGTGGTGAGAAACAGGTCGTTCTCGACGAGCGTCAGCGACCCGCCGCGTTCGGCGACGAGTTCGCGGAGTCGCTCGCCTGCGCCGTGACTCGGTGGGTCCATCAGGACAAGGTCGGTTCCGGGTGCGGCGTCGTAGAACTGGTCGAGCCCCTCGCCAAACGTCTCGGCTTCGATGTACGTGACTTCGTACCCGCACTCGCGGAGTTCGTCCCGAAAGTGCCGCATCGCAGCGAACACGAGGGCGAGCTTTTGAGGGTGATACCTGTCTCTTATACACATCTCTGAGCNCTTCGTACCCGCACTCGCGGAGTTCGTCCCGAAAGTGCCGCATCGCAGCGAACACGAGGGCGAGCTTTTGAGGGTGATACGGCAGGCGCTCGCCGAACGCGTGGGCCTCTATCATGAGCACGTGGTCGTCGTGCTGAAGCGGGACCGACTCGTGGGAGAGTTGGTCGCCGAGAATCCAGACGGTCATCGGTGGCGACGCGACCCCGGCTGTGGGTCGACGTGCGCCGGAGCCATCAGGTCGTCGAACGGTTGGTCGTCGAGCCACTCGACGAGTTGTACCAGTTGGTCGGTCGCCGCCTCGAATAGCTTGGCTCCAGCCTCGGGCGTCGCGGCCGTCTGGTCGCCGAAGACCCCGTTGTCGGAGTTTTCGATGGCGTCGTAGAAGGTTCGGGCACCGTGCTCGCGGTAGTCGCGTCCGGCAAACGTCCGTCGCCCGCCGTCACGAGCGTCTTCGAGGCGGTCTTCTCGGACGAGGTCGCGGGCGATGTGCATAATCATCGCCGTCTCTTTCGGGCCGCCGTGTGGGCCGAGGTGGTCGAATAGCTCTCGTACGAGGTCCGGTATCGACTCGTCCCACATCCACTCGATGGCGTACATGGTGCCGTCGTCGCGGAGTCGCCGACCGACCTCGCGGAGGTGCTGGATGTTGCCCCCGTGGGCGTTGACGTACACGACGCGGTCGATACCGTGGTACGCGAGGTTCCGCGTCATCGACTCCACGTAGTCGCGGAACTGCGGCGCGTCGACCCACATCGTCCCGTGGAACTGCCGGTGGTGCGGGCTGACGCCGACGTTCACGGTGGGCGTACAGAGAAACCCAGTTCGGTCGGCGGCCTCGCGCGCCAACGCCTCGGCGATGAGGTGGTCAGTCGCAAGCGGCAGGTGTGGGCCGTGCTGTTCTGTCGACCCGAGCGGGACGAGCGCCAGCGACGATTCCGCGACGTACTCCCCGAGTTCCGGCCACGTCTGGTCGGCGACGTACATGAGAGTCACAACGGAACGACAGGTAAAGAAAGTAAAGTGGCCAGCAGGTGGCTCTATTCGCGTTCCTGCTCGCGGAGTTCGACGCGACGAATCTTCCCGGAGGAGGTCTTCGGGAGTTCCGCCACGAATTTGATTTCGCGCGGATACTTGTACGGCGCAGTCTGTTCTTTCATGAATTCCTGTAGTTCGGTCACGAGTTCGCCGGAGCCGTCGAACCCGTCTGTCAGAACGACGTACGCCTTGACGATGTTGCCGCGTTCTTCGTGTGGACTTCCGACCGCCGCGGCCTCGGCGACTGCCTCGTGCGACACGAGCGCGTCTTCGACCTCGAAGGGACCGATGCGGTAGCCCGACGAGATGATGATGTCGTCGGCGCGGCCTTCGAAGAAGAAGTAGCCGTCTTCGTCGCGGGAGGCGAGGTCACCGGTGCGGTAGTAGTCGCCAGCGAACGTCTGTTCGTCGAGATGGGGCTTCTCGTAGTAGCCGTCGAAGATGCCGGGACAGTCGACTGGAACGGCAATCTCACCGATTTCGTCGACGCCGACTTCCTCGCCGTCCTCGTCGATGATGGTCGTTCCGAGGCCGGGCGTCGGCTTCCCCATGCTCCCGGGTTTCACGTCGATACCGGGGTAGTTCGTCAGGAGCGCGACCGTCTCGGTCTGGCCGTAGCCGTCGCGCGGAGTGATACCGAATGCGTCGCGGAACGCCTCGATGGGTTCGCGATTGAGTGGTTCGCCAGCCGAGAGCACTTCTTTCAGGTCGAGGTCGTAGGAGGCGAGGTCGCGCTGGGCGAACATCCGATACTGCGTCGGCACGGCGCAGAGGCGCGTGACACCCTCGTCTTCCATGAGTTCGAGGAAGGTGTCGGGTTCGAAGTCACCGCGATAGACGAACTGCGTCGCGCCGGTGGTGAGGCCCACACCGACCGGACTCCAGAACCACTTCGCCCAGCCGGTTCCGGTCGTTGCCCAGAGGAGTTCGTCCGAGAGGTCGTCGTCTGCGGTGACGCCCCACCAGTAGGGTGCGTTGACGAGTTCGAAACAGCGCATCCAGCGGTGACGGTGACGAACCGGCTTTGGCTTCCCCGTCGTCCCCGAGGTGTAGTTGATAGACATCGGGTCTTCGGCGTTCAGTTCCGGGCCGTCGTGTTCGGTCGATTCGTCCGCGACGAGGCTGTCGAAGTCTGTCCAGCCCTCGGGCGCGCCGCCGAGCGAGATGAAGTTCTCCAGTGGCGTCTCGTCGCGCACCTCGTCGACCATCTCGACCAGTTCTTCGTGGACGACTGCTGTCGTCGCCTTGCAGTCAGTGGCGCGGAACTCGATGTCTTTCGGCTTGAGCATCGACGAACTCGGCACGAGTAGTGCGCCGCGCTTCAGTGCGCCGAGTTGAATCGCGAACACGTCGGGGTCGCGCGGAAGCAGGTGAATGACGCGGTCGCCCTTATCGACGCCGAGCGATTCGAGGGCGTTGGCGAATCGATTCATGTCGCGGCGAAGGTCCTCGTACGTCCGTTCTGTCCGCCCTCCCTCGTCGTCACGGAACTTCAGTGCGACACGGTCACCGAAAGAGTCGGCGTGCGATTCGATGACCGCAGGGATGTTGTACCCCTCCGGGATGTCCCACTCGAACGACTCCAACTCGTCTTCATAATTGATTGCCATGTCTCACCAGACAGAGACATCCATAATAATTGTTCGTCCAGTATTTGGCAGGTAATCGCGCCGCAGTCAGGCCATTGGAGTGCCTTCCTGCGGACCTTCGTCCGTGGCGCTCACGCCGTCGTCACCCTCGTCACCGGATTCACCGCGGATTGCGAGTGCGAACGCACCCAATCCGACCAGCACGACCACGAACTCGACGATGCCACCGAGCGGGACGAAGTCGAGCACGGCGAGGACGAACAGGCCGAGCGCGAGCGCCGCCCAGCGATTCGCGTAGTCGGCGAGCGACAGGAGCCACGTCCCGAGGACGAGCGCCCCGTAGATGCTTGCTACCCAGAGGGCGAGGAGGAAACCCACGCCCCCGGCGAACGAGAGCGGAATCCCGATAATCGTCAGCAGTAACAACAGCAGAACGATTGGTACTGCGACGACGAGGAGCAGTCCCGTCCCGCCACTGCGGACGGCCTTCTTGGTTCCAAGGCCGGTCACGCGCTGGGCGAACTGCGGGGCAACGAGGACGACGATAGCCCCGAGGACGAGATTAGCGAGGAGCCAGTAGCCAGCGAACACCCACTGCGGGATGACTGGGGCCTCGAACCCACCATCTTGGAACGGAGCGCCGAAGATAGTCGGACCCGAGAATCCGATGTCGTTGACGCGAGTCGCTCCACCGACGATAGCCGCGTCGGAGTCGATTGTCGCTGTCGCGGCATCGTATTCGAGCGCGCCGCCGATGTCAGCGTTCGGACCGACGAGGAGTTCTTCGGCACCTACACGCACGTCACCAGCGATGGTGCCGTCGATTCGAACGTCGCCACCTGCGGCTTCCATCTCGCCACCGACGACGGCGGTATCACGAACCAGAATCGCACCCGCGGCGATGCTCACGTCGTCGCCGACCGCCCCTTCGAGGGTGACGCTTCCGGCGACGCCCTCGAGCGTGCCGCCAATCTCACCCGTTTCGGTCACGACGACGCTCCCCGCCGTGACCGAGACGTCTCCAGTTACTGTGCCCGCGATGACGACCGACCCGCCGACCGCTTCGAGGTCACCTGTGTAGGTCTCCCCTTCGTCGATGACCACGGCACCGCCGGCGGACGGTCCCTGTTGTGCAGTCGCGACTCCCGCGACGGACCCCAGTACGAGGACCGCGAGGAAGACGGCGACTAGTTGTCGTGTATTGAACATCGGAATCACCGAGGCTACGCCTCGGTTCGATGATACGACTCCGAAGAGCATAAACCGAGGCTTCGGGACTCAGATACCGAGAATTACACAGTATCGGTGACTGTCAGGTACTCGTCCCCAGATGCCGGTTCGTCCACCTTTTTGCCCGCTCCCACCGACATCGAGCGCATGGAGTACACGACGCTCGGAAACACCGGTATGGAAGTCTCGCGTATCTGTCTCGGCTGTATGAGCTTCGGCACGCCCGACTGGCGCGAGTGGGTCCTCGACGAGGAGGCGGGTCTCGAACTCGTCGAGCGCGCTATCGACCTCGGAATCAACTTCTTCGACACCGCCAACATGTACTCCGACGGCGAGTCCGAACGCATCCTCGGGAAGGCGCTGGAGGGCCGCCGCGACGAGATGGTCGTCGCCTCGAAAGTGTACTTCCAGATGGACGACGACGACCCGAACTCCGGTGGCCTCTCGCGGAAAGCCATCGAGCAGGAACTCGACAACTCGCTCGACCGCCTCGGGATGGACACACTCGACCTCCTGCAAATCCACCGCTGGGATTACGACACACCCATCGAGACGACCATGCGCGCCCTCGACGACGCGATTCGACGCGAGAAGACACGGTACATCGGCGCGTCGTCGATGTGGGCACACCAGTTCGCAGAAGCGCAGTACACCGCCGACTCGCTCGGATTGGACCGCTTTGCGACCATGCAGAACCACTACAACCTGCTGTACCGCGAGGAAGAACGCGAGATGCTACCCCTCTGTGAAAAACAGGGTGTGGGCGTCATGCCGTGGTCGCCGCTGGCTCGTGGGTATCTCACGCGCCCACACGATGAATTCGACGCGACGACCCGCGGCGAGACCGACGAACTCGCCAAGGGACACCCCTACTTCGAAGGAAACGGCCGCGAAGTGAACGAGCGTGTGCAGGAACTCGCCGACGAGAAAGGCGTGAAGATGGCGCAAATCGCTCTCTCGTGGGTGCTGCACAAGGACTGGGTCGATGCGCCAATCGTCGGCACGACGAGTATCGAACACCTCGAAGACGCCGTCGAAGCACTCGACATCAAACTCTCCGACTCCGATGTCGAGTACCTCGAAGAGCCGTACCAGCCGGTTCGCGTCTCCGGCCACGATTAGGCCGGTCCCGTCACCTAGTTCGGCCCCGGGGTCAGAGTTCGGCCTCGGCGTCCGCGTTTGGCTCCGATTCAGCCCCGACTCGTCTCGAAGAGGGTAAAACACTTTGCGCCGTGCCGAGAGGGAAAGTCGTGCACAGCCGACTCGTCCGTGAGGTACGTTCCGACGTGGGGACTGCTCTGTTCGCCACTGAGGTACTCCTCTCGGCAGTCGTCCTCGTGAGCGTCGGACTGACGCTCGTGTCGCCGCTCGTCCCCACGATTCCGCTTTCCGACATCGGATTCTCGGCAGCGGCGGCCACCATCCTCATTCTCACCGGAACCTCGCTGTTCGCGGCATCCCGCCGAATCGTCCGGTTTCTCACCGGTCGCGGCGGCGTCGAGATGGAGTCGTTCTGGCGGATGCTCGAACTGATGCTCGCATTCTTCGTCGCCGGTATCGTCGCGTTCACCTTTCGACTCGGCGAGTTCTCGGTGACAGTTCCTCACCGCACCGGCAACGAGGTTTTCGTCGGGCTCTTCTTCGCGTACGTCCTCGCGGGCGTCGGCCTCGCGGTCATCGTCTTTCTGCGGGCGACGTGGCGCGTCGTCGAAGCCGAGATTCAGTCGGCACTCGACAGCGCCTGAGCCGACTGTTCGGGGTCGAGTCGGCGGACCGCACGGAACGCGACGAGCGCGATTGCGACCTCCGCGAGTCCGACGACGAGGAACGACTCAAAGTAGCCGACCACTTCTGCGACGCTCCCGCCAATGATGAACCCGGCGAGGAATCCCAGACTGCCGAAGACGTTGAACCCGCCGAGTGCGGCCCCGCGCTCGCCCGGTTCGGCGAGGTCGGTGACGAGCGCCATCGTCGCGGGGGCGACCATCGCCCCGAAGACACCGACGACCAGCATCGCGGCAGCGGCGGGGATGAGTGTCGGTGCAACGCCGACGCCGACGATAGAGAGGCCGAACAGCACCGACCCGCCGACAACCGGGATGAACCGTCCGATTCGGTCCGAGAGCGCGCCCATCGGGTACTGGAGGAGGGCAAACGGGACGAAAAAGAGCGCGAGAATCCCGCCTGCGAGAGCGGCGTCGACGCCGAACTCCTGACGGAAGTAGAAGACGCCGACGAGCGAGAAGAACCCGGCTGTCATCCGGTCGATAAAGCCGAAGGCGAAGGGAATTCCGAAGACGGGCTTCGCCGCGAGACGGCGCAGAATCGTTCCGAACTTGACCCGTGTGGTGTCGGGAGCGCGGTCGGTGACGGTCGTCACGAGAATCGCGACCGCGACGAGGACGGCCGCGGCGGCGTACAGTGGGGCAAGCGGGTCGAACGTCGAAAGCCGACCGCCCACGACTGAGCCGAGTGCAGCGCCGAGGCCGATGGCGATACCGGCCGCACCCATGTTCCGACCGTTACCGCCAGTGAGGTCTGCGAGCATCGTGATTGCCAGCGAGAACGCGCCGATGGTCATCGCCCCGCCGACGAGGCGGACGCCGAGTGCGACGACGAATGGTGCACCGAGACTCGGCAGCGTGGCGAGCGTGAGATAGCTCGCTGCACCACCGAGTGCGCCAGCGACGATGAGCGGCGTGCGTTTGCCGAGGGTGTCGGACAGGGCACCCCAGACGCTCGCGAACGCGACGAACGCGGCGAACTCGGCGACCAGAAAGAGCATCCCGCCGGTGAGGTCTCCCTTCCCGCCGAGCGCCGTGACGAGGTCGGCGACGCCCGGATAGAGGAACACCTGCGAGACGAGCACGCCCCAGACGGCGAGTGCGAGCGCCAGTCGGTCACGACGCGTCACTTCCATACCGGGAGGGTCGTTCTCGGCGAAAATAGACCTGTCTACGTGGGACGAGTGGATGCGCTACGACAAGGTGGTCGTGTCGAACTCCAAGAAGGCCGTTTCGTACCCCTCGTGGCGGGCGACCTGCGGTGGAACGTCAACCGAGAGTTCGATGTCGTCTTCGGGCGAGAGTTCGGGGACGGTCGCTCCGTAGTGGAACCCGAGTTCGGGGTCGAGTCCGGGGTCGAGGCGGCCGTCGAATCGGACGTGCCCGCCGCCGGAGACAGTCGCAGAGAGGCCTGTTCGCGGAACGACTAGCTTGTTGTACGGTGTCTGTGCCGAGACAGCGAGGTAGGTGTCGTCGCCGAATCGCGAGTCCGAGATGGCCGTCCCGACCAGTCGGAGGTCACTTGCGACCCCGCTTCCGAGGGCGTCACCGGGAAGTGACGCGGGTGCGCGCCCGAGGGGTGTCATCTCCATCTGCATCGGCTTGGCTGCACCGCGGTCACCTTTCTTGTCGTCGAGCCGAGTGAACGGGATGTCGTTTCTGTCTCGGGCGCTGAACTCGAAGTCGAGACGCGCAGCAGCGGCGGATTGGAACTTCCCGTCCAACTCGCCGAACAGGTTCAGTGTCGCCGCCCCGACGCTCACGCGAATCTCGTAGGTTCCGTCGCCGTCGAGCCCGAAGTTCGCGCCGTAGTGAAAGCCCATCTGTTGGGAGAGCATCGAGTAGATGACCTCCTCGCCCACGAGCGAGCCGTCCTGAAAGAGTTCGACCGACAGCCCGGTGTCGGGGACGACGACACCCGTCTCGGGGTCCCAGACCGTCGCCATGAGATGGACGTCGTCGCTTCGGGCGGGACGGGTCAGGTTGGTTCCGAAGTCGCCGTCTTCGTCGTCCATCACCCAGAAGCGATGCGGATAGCCGTAGAAGACCCCCACGCGGTAGTCGCCCGCGTCGGCGGTGCCGACCATCTTCATCCCCTCGACGTGGGTCGGAATGTACGGTTCGTCGGGTCGGTTCGACAGCACCGGCGGTTCGTTCGACGTGTAGATGCGGCCGAGTTCTGCCAGACAGCCGGAGAGACCGAACGTTGCGGCAGTTCCCGTCGCCGCGAGGAACCGACGCCGTCGCATCACGCCTCCCGAAGTGCAGTCAGGTCGTCGATGAGGGTCTGTTCGTCCGGTTCGTTCCCGCGGTAGGTGCGCTCGACGTAGCCGTCACCGTTGACGAGCATGACGAGGCCGAGGTGCGTGAACATGTAGTTCCCGTCTTCCATCGGTTCGTTCTGGTCGAAGAAGACGCCGAACTGCTCTTCGACGACCGACTTCGTCTCCGCTTCGTCTTCGGCGCGGAGGAAGTGCCAGTTACCCGCGTCCATGTCGACGTTCATGTCGTCTGCCTCCTTGCGGAAGGCGGCCGCGTCGTCGCGTGCGGGGTCGAAGGTAATCGGATAGAAGCCGACTTTGTCGGCATAGCCTTCGGAGACGGAGTGAATCTGCACCTCGCGAAGGGCGCTGATGAGGACCGGACAGACGGTCATGCAGTTGGTGAAAAAGAACGTGTGGAAGTGCGGCACGTCGATGTCGCGGACGGCGACGTCGGTCCCACTGAGCGGGTCTCGGAGCGTGACGTCAGGAACCTGCTGTCCCCACGCGGGGTACGGGAGTTGCTCGCTGGTCACGTCGTTTTCGCGGTCGGGTTTCGAAAGCGAGACGTTCGGGTTCCCGCCACCGCCCAGACAGCCAGCGAGCCCGAGAGCCGCACCAGTACCCACGGTGCGGAGGTAGGTTCGTCGATTCATTACCGACTCTATCGGTCCGAGAGCTAAATGCCGTTTGGTGTGCGTTTCGAACGCCAAGCCGCCGGTTTGGATTCGAGAGGCGAACCAATTTCAGGCGCACACCAGAACCCACTTGCGTTCGAGGACCAAATCCAGGGTATGTTCGATGGGGAGTCATCTCGCAGAGCGTTCCTGAAAGCCGCCGTCGCAGCAGGCGGTGCAGCGGCGCTTTCAGCGTGCCTCGACAGGGCACCCGACGAGCCGGTCCCGTCGGGAACCGACGACCCAGCCGCCCTCCCGACTCGACAGCACGCCTGGAACGACGCGTGTCGGACTGACGAATACGGAAACGTCGAGATACCGTTCCATCAGATTCTGCTCTATTTGACCCTCGACGGCGACGGCCCACCGACGAAATCGGACCGTGAGACCACCGAGAACGCCTTCCGCGTGCTCGACCGCGCATACGAACGCAGCCACGACGGACTGCTCTGGTCTGTCGCCTACTCGCCGCGGTACTTCTCTCGCTTCGACGACTCGCTCCCTGAGTCTCTCGACCTGCCCGAACCGCGAGCACTGTCGCCGTTCGAGACGCCTGAGTTCGACCGACAGGACGCACTCGTCCACCTCGCGTCTGACAGGGCGGACGTCGTCTTGGAAGCAGAGCAGGCGCTCACGGGCGAGGTGGACGAAGCAAACGGTGTTGCGGTCGAGACCGACCTCTCGGGCGTCTTTTCGGTCGATGCCAGACGAACCGGATTCGTCGGCTCCGGCCTACCGGCGAAACACCAGTCAGACGTCAACGGCATCCCTGACGGCAATCCCGTCCCGAAGGCGGCTCCGCTATTCATGGGCTTCAAAGCCGGATTCGCCAAGAATCAGGCCACGGAGGACTACGTCACGCTCGACGACGGGCCATTCGCGGGCGGCACGACGAAACACGTCGCCAACGTCCGGCAGCGACTCTCCGACTGGTACGACGAAGAAGACCAGTATCACCGCGTGATGAAGTTGTTCTCGCCCGACCACGCCGAGGGCGAACTGGTCGACGGAATCGGCGCGAACCTCGGCGACGACAGTGGTATCGACGACATGCTCGACCGCATCCGCGACGATGCCGAACAGTTCGGCCATGTCGGCCACGCCCAGAAAGCCGCCCGCGCCAACCGCGACGAGGATGGAAACGTCAAACTCCTCCGGCGGCACTTCGAGTCGGCAGACGACGGCGTCGCGAGCCTGCACTTCCCCTCGCTTCAGCGCGGCATCTCGGATTTCGAGGCAGTCCGCGAGGCGATGAACGGAACCGACCTCACCGACATTCCGACCATCCGCCAGCGCGTGAACAACGGAATTTTGGAGTACATCTTCGTCAAGCACCGCGGGAACTTCCTCGTTCCGCCGCGAGAGATTCGGGCGTTGCCCACGCCGACGGGCGACGCGCCGTAACTGTCTTCGGGCCGCTTCGAGAACCATCCTGAAAGAGACCGATGACGCTCGTCCAACTCAGCCTCGAAAACCCGGGGCGACTCGTCCAGTTCGCCGTCGGGGTCGTCTTCTTGTTCGGTGTGTTTCCCGCGGTCTACGTCCTCGGACGACTGTTCGACCGAGTGGTCTAATCGGTACGTCGGTACGCCGTCTCAGACGTATCCGAGGAACCCGAGCGCCAGCCAAATCTGCCAGCCACCGGCCAGTACCATCACGACGGCCGCGACTTTCTGCACCGACCCGATGTACTGCGACAGCGACCTGATTCGGCCGCTACCGAGCGCGGCCAGTACGGTCACGATAGCTAACGGGAGCGCCGCCGCCAGCGCGTACGCACCGAGCGAAATCACGGCCTGTGGCGTCGGCAGGGCGAGCGACTGCGCGACCACGCCGAGGAAAATCGGAACGACACAGCCCGCCGCGGCGAGGCCGTAGACCGCTCCGAAGATACCGAACCCGGCGACCGAAGACCGGTACTCGGGCAGGACAACGTGGAGATTCGGCGCTCGGCCGGTGTACAGGAGGACGCCGAAGACGACGAGCGCCCCGCCGACAATTGGCTCGAAGAGGGCGATTTGGGAGGTGATTCGACCGCCGACGAGGACGAGGACGCCCCCGATAGCCGCGAGGACGACGAGGGCGGCGAGCGAGGCGACGGACCCACGGGTGACGGCCCCGCCGAGGTCGGCCTCCTCACGCGAGAGGTAGTAGCCGACGTAGCCCGGAAGCAGCGGGTAGGCACACGGCGCGAAGAACGTCGCGACACCCGCACTCACTGCGAACGCGAGCGTCCCGGCGAAGGCGGGGTCGAGGTCGAGCATCAGCGCACGTCCTCGAGCGCCTCCCGGATGTTCGACTCGCTGGCGAGTCCGCGGTGGGTCCACGTTTTGGTGCCATTCTCGTCGAAGACGACGAGGTACGGAAGGCCGTTTGCGCGTACAGCGCGCATGAGTTCGCTCTCGGGGTCGTGACCGACGGTCCACGACCCGTCGTGTTCGGCCCACCACGACCGGATATCGTCCATGGTGAGGCCGCCGCCGAGTCGTTCGTTCGTGACCGAAACGAACGCCACGTCGTCGCCGAACTCGTCGTGGAGCGTTCGAAGCGACTCCATCTGCGCGACACACGGCGCACACCACGTGGCGAAGAGGTCGAGGATGGTCGGCGTCCCCGCGACTGGGACGCTGAGCTCGCCCGCTTCCGAACCCTGTGCGTCGATGGTATCGACGACTAACGGGAGGTCGCCGCTGGCGGCGGACTCGGTGGAGTCAGTGGCCGTTTCGGCCGTGTCGGTGGAACCGGCGGCATCGTCGGTTCCGCCGGACGAACCGCCACCGAGACACCCGGCGATTCCCGAGAGGCCGACGCCCGCGAGTGCGCCGAGAAGTCGACGGCGTCTCACAGGCCGTCACCTCGGCGTCGCAGCATCGCCAATCGCGTCGCGTTCATACGCATGGCTAGTTCGTTTCCCCCTAAAGAACCGCTGGTGTCGTGCGCGAATCACGCGTCAGAGGTGGTGTGGCAGTCGAATTTGCGCTATCGGGCGTTCTCGATGGCGGATTTCAGGTCTTCCCACCGCGGGGGTACCTGCTTACCGTTCACGAGGACCGTCGGCGTGCCCTGGAAGCCACGGTTCTCCACCGCGTCCGTTCGCTGGGATTCGAGGAGTGGTCGATAGCGGTCCCGAGAGGCAGCGGCGGCGACCGAACACCCGTCGAGACCGGCGTCGTTCGCGAGGTCCCGAAGCGTCGAGAGCGAGGCCTGGGTGTCGTCGCCACCGAACGTCGACTGGTTCTCGAACAGCGTGTGTGCGAAGGCGAAGAACGTCTCGTCGTCGGCTTCGTCCTGTGCCGCACGGGCGGCGGAGGCACCTTTCCACGACCACCACTCTTTGACCGGGAGCGGGAAGTCGTGGTGGCGGTACTGGACGACACCGTCGGCGACGTACTCGGACTCGACTTGCGGAAGAATCTCCAGCGAGAAGGTCGCACAGTGAGGGCAGGCGAAGTCTTCCCACGCATCGACGACGACAGGCGCATCGTCGGGACCCATCGTGGGCGTCGGGAGGGAATCGACTGGGTCGCGCTCGTCGATGCTACAGCCGAGCGAAGCGATGGGGTCCTCTCCGTCGCTCTGGCTGTCACCACCGTTTCCGAGACACCCGGCGGTGCCGAGCACCGCCGACCCGGCCGTTGCTGCGAGGAACCTGCGTCGGGTCTGTTGCATAGCCGTTGTGAAGGGTGTCCCGTACTTAGGCCCACCGAGGTCTGTCGTTGGTATCGACCTGGGCGTCGAGGGCGGCGCGTTCGAGTCAGACATCGAGAACGGCACGCTGAGTCCGCTGTCGAGAACGACACGTCTTAACGCGCTCGTCGCATCTCTGCAGTCGTGCCAACCGTCCACTTCCGCGGGCGTGAAATCGAATGTAACCGCGGTGCAGTCCTTCGGGACGTCCTCCGTGAGGCTGGTGAGTCCCCGTACAACGGGAGCGCATCGTGGGCCAACTGCCGCGGTGTCGGCTGTTGTGGGACGTGTGCGGTCTCCGTCGAAGGTCCGGTCACCCACCGGACGAAGATGGAGGGCTGGCGTCTGAACTTCCCGCCGCACGACGGGAAACTCGGCGTCCGACTGTCGTGTCAAACGCTCGTCTTGGGTGACCTCTGGGTCGAGAAGTACCCCGGCTTCTGGGGACAAGAGATGCCCGAGGTCGAGTGTGACGGGCCTGACGAGACGGAAGACGGGGAGTAGCGCCTCACAGCGCCGCTCCACCCCAACACGAGTCTGACACCATCGCCATCCCATCGCAACACGAGGGACTGCATCACTCTCGCCAGAGTGGGTCGCCGTGGGCAATCATCGTTCTTTTATTCGGTGACGCGGAAGTGAGGGGTATGAGCTTCGAGAAGGACGACAAGGTCGTTCTGCACGACAAACACAGCGAGTTCGACGGCGAAACTGGAACGGTCACGCAGGTCATCGAGAGCATGTTCGGCGAGCCGACCTACACCATCAGCTTCGACGAGGGGCAGGAAGTCGGTATCCCGCAGGACCAGCTCGCCGCCGCCGACGAAGGCGAAGACGCCGAAGAAGACGAAGAGTAACCTTCCGCACCGCCTCACCCGCGACATTTCTAATACGAATACACACGATGGCACGCGTTCCCTTTCACTACATCGACCTCCGCACGTTCTGCTACGAGACGGAAGACGACAAACGGGTCGAGGCGGCCCTCCGGACGTTCCTCCCCGAAGACTTCGAGATAGAGCGAATGGAGAGCACCGGCCACCACGGCGACCGCATCATCGTCTTCTCCGCGCGAGTCGAGCGCGCAGACGAGTTGCGCTACGTGCTCTCGAAGATTCGCGACCTTCCCGAATTCGAGGGACTGCTGGACGAACTGGATGACCGCGTGACCGACAACACCGAGTTCTTCCTCCGACTCGACAAGCAGGCCGCGTTCAAGGGTGAACCTCGACGCGGGAACGGACTCACGCTCCGAGCCAAAGTCGAGGCATACCCAGCGAAAAAGGAAGCAGCAGTCGAGAACGCCCGCGAGGCGCTTCTCGGCGACGAGTAGCGAGAACCGGCAGGCGATTTTACGGCAGCGTTCCTCTCTTCAGCCTCGTCTCAGTCGTCGGTCCACTTGATAGAACAGCCCTGTGACGGGTACTCTTCGACGGGAATGTCGTCACCGGAGAGAAGCGCTTCGACCGCGTCGCGCATCTCGTAGTCGGTCACCTCGTCGTCGGGACTCATCGCGTCGTCGATGCGGGAGTGGAACGCGAGTTCGAACGCGTCGCCAGTGTTCTCGAAGAGGAACGGGTCGGGCGTACAGACTGCACCGTAAGCTCTCGCCACATCTTGACGCTCGTCGCGGAGGTACGCGGTGTAGTCGATAGTGCCGTCGGCGACGAGTTCCTGCATCCGTTCGAACGAGTCGTCCGGGTAGTCTTCGTCGTCGTTCGGGTTGATGCCGACGACCGCGAGGTCGTCGTACGCGTCGGCGAGATAGTTCAGTTCGTCGAACTTCGCCTTCGCGTACGGGCAGTGGTTGCAGGTGAACACGACGAGAAGCGCGTCGTAGTCGGCAAACGAGTCCAGCGAGTACGTCTCGCCGTCGGCTCCGGGGAGTTCGAAGTCGGGTGCTTCGTCGCCGTGTTCCAGTTCCGAATCGGATTCCATCAAGACCATACCACGGGATTGGAACGCGGGAGACTAAAGCCGTTGGCCCCCTCCGGAATGTCTGCCCGATTGAATCACTCCACAGAGACGAGAAAAACGGCGACGACGGCGAAGGCGATTCCGGCGGCTTTTCGCGCTGTGACGGGTTCGCCGAGTGCGATGATGCCCACGACCGAGGAGACGGCGAGGAACATCCCGAAGATAGGGGCGACGATAGAGACGGGGCCGAGCGCGAGCGCCCGGTAGTACGAGAGGATACCGACTGCCAGACAGACACCGGCGAAGACGACGTAGGGGAGTTTCGAACTGACGATAGAGTCCGAGACGTTCTGCCCGGAGACGACGATAACGCCGAGCGTGGCGGTGACGAGAATACCGTTCGCGACGAGGGCGGCCACGTCGCTCGGAATCTTCCCTTGCCCGGTCGTCGCGACCTTCATCAGCGGTGCAACGAGCGAATACGCACCGAGTGCGATGACAGCCCACGAGAGATAGTTCACTGAATAATCACCGTTCGGGTACGGGGTCTCCGTGAGGTATAGGGTTACGATTCACCGAAACGGGCGTGACGCTGTGACAAATTGTGCCGAGTCGCGAGCAGGATTTAATAGAGAGTACTGATCCCAGATAGAAGTTGAATTAAGCGAGACAATTTTGAGAATTGGAAAACATTTATCTAGTATTGTGGTGTATAGATAGACATGTCCCAGGAAGTATCCCCCTCGGTCACCGCACACACGTGGGACGACCCGACCCGCTGCCCGTTTTGCCTCGCACAACTAGAAAGCGAAGGTGCAGGATTCATCGACCACCTCGACGAGAGCCCAATCTGCCAACAAGGATTCGGCATGTGGCGAGACGCCGTCGTGGACGACGTCGGCGGCGAGTGGTCCGGGTAAGCGACCGTCACACCCTTTTTCCAAAAATAGTCGACGACGAGTACGCAGTTACTCGGACAGCGTGCCGAGTTGCTTCATCATCTCCATGGTGTCTGCGCTGTTCCACTGCTCGACGACGAGGCCGCCTTCGAAGCGTACCTCGAACATTCCCCAGGTGTCTATCCGCCGGTTCGTCGCGGGAATGTCTCCTTGTGGACTTTCGAGCGTTCCGTCGTGCGTCCCTGTGAGTCGGTAGCGGCCGTAGACGAACTCGTCTCTCGCAATCACGTCGAAGACCTCGATGTGGAAATCAGAGAACGCGTCGTGGTACTTCTTCGCCCAGTCCTTGACGCCTTGCGTTCCGATGATTTCTTCGGGCTCTGTGACCGCGTGCGTCTCGGCTAACGGGTCGTACTCCTCGTCGACGATTTCGTAGTTACCCTTGTTCCACAACTCTTCGGCAATCCGAATCGCTGTCTCTCGGTTCTGTTGCTCCTGTTCGGTCGTTGCTGACATCTCTTCTCCCCCCATGCTGAGAGACGACGGGTGACGACTTAGTAATGGATTATTGCTGTCACGAACGTCCAGAGAGAATTCAACGAACGGCGTTGTACGGGATTAATCTGCGACGGACTCAGAAGTCAAGAAATATCAGTTTCAAAATAGTAATTGTGTTCGTGCCCGGAACAGTCTCACCAGTCGCGGTCTTCGTCCCCGCTATCGTCTTCGGCGGCATCGGTCTCTTCGTGTTCGAGACACTCGGTGCCGGTATCGGCGTCGTGCTCGGCGTCGCACTCGGCGTCCTCATGAGTCGCAGCGAGGGCCCACGTGAGAACGCTGGGTAGTCGCCTCTCGAAGTACAAGTAGCCGGTTAGTCACTGGTCGCAACGTGTGGGTCGCGCGCCGACCCATCGACCCGGCCGAGTAGCCACCGCGTCAGTCCCAGCGAGACGAACCCGAGGACTGCGACGACACCGAAGGCGACACGAACACTCGCGATGTCGATGAGCGCGCCGAACGCCGGTGGTGCGACTGCGCCACCGAGAGAGATACCGATTGTCACGACGGCGAACGTCTTGCCGAGGTCCGAGCGCTCGGAGAGGCGGTCTGCGAGCGTCGAGCGCGCGGGCCGCGAGACGCTAATCGTCCCGCTGAAGGGTAAGACGAGGACGAGCAAGACGAGTGGGAGTGCGCCGGTCGCCAGCACCGCGGCGAGAATTCCGAGGGCCGCGTAGCCGCCGAGTGCGACGTTCCCGGGGCCGATGCGGTCCGTGAGCGCGCCGCCGAGTAGGATGGTTCCCGCCCCAGTCACGAGCATGCCCGAGACGAGGAGGTTCGCCGTTCCGGGGTCGAGTGGATAGGCTACAGAGAGGAGTTGCGGGGAGTACGTCCGAATACACCACGCGGCCGCCGAGGTCAGAAACGAGAGGAGCGCGAGTCCCATCAGCCCCGACGAGGAGAGGAGGCCACGAGCACCTTCCCGAACGCCTGCCAGCGTCGGCCGCGAGTCGGGGCGGTCGTCGGGCGCTGGCTTCGCCACCTCGGGCCGAAGCGTACGAGCGACGAGAAGCGCAACGAGCGCGTACGCACCGCCGAGAATGGCGACGATGCCGATGACCCAGCGCCACTCCAGCCCGGCCGCGTCGGTGGCCGCGGCGATAGCGTAGGGTGCTGCGAAGCCGATTGACCCGCCGAGGGCGTGAATCGAGTACGCACGGCCGCGGTTCGCTTCCGCAGTCGCCGCCGCGAGAAGCGGGTAGTGTGCGGGGTGGTGCCCCGCGATGCCGACGCCGAGAAGCGCCTGCGAGACGAGTAGCCACTCGTAGGTGGGCGCGAGTGCGGTAGCGACGATACCGAGCGTCCCGACCACGAGCGAAATGGCGAACACGAGCGTCCGGCTTCGAGTGTCCGAGAGATAGCCGAAGGGGAGTTGCAGGAGCGTGACGACGGCACCTTGAACGCCGATTGCGAGGCCGATAGCCGCGATGCTCACCTCGAACTCACTGGCGACGGTGCCGATGACGGGCGCGAGCGCGACCAGATAGGCGTGGTTGACGACGTGCGACCCGGCGACGAGGCCGACGACACGCTTTCCCTGCGTCTCTGTCACGGGAGAGTGGTCGCTGGCGGCAGTGAAAAGTGACTCGTCCGCGGTGATACCGACCGCTGAGTCTTACCGTTTCGCTCGTTCCTGGCCGACTCGCATCCCCAACCAGAGGTTCGCGAAGGTGTCGAAGAAGTCCGCCCCCGTGTTCACCAGTTCGTGTTCGACGCCGAGCGACCGACACCGGTCGTCTACGTCCTCGATGTGACGCTGGAGGCGCTCGTCGTACCGCTGTGCGGCCGACCCGCCGAAGTAGACGCGCTGTGTCTCGTCGGATTCGGGGTCTTCGAAGACGGCGTCGCCGGCGGTCTCAGGCCCGAGTTCTTCCGGCGTCAACACCTGTGCGACAAGTACGTCGTTGCGGGCGAGTGCGGCGAGACCCGCGGCCACGTCGTCGACATCGAACAGCGCGTCGGTGACGACGAGGACGAGCGACCGCGAGTGGATGGTGTCGGCGTACGATTCGAGCGCCGTCTGGACATCACCGTCACCCGACGGAGTGGTCTCGTTGAGGTGGTCGACGAGGCGCAGTATCTCCCCTCGGCTCGACCCGCCAGTGTCGATTCGCTCGGCCGAGTCGCCGACGAGCGAGAACCTGAAGTCGTTGTTCTCCTCGGACGTGAGGTGGCAGAACCCGAGACCGAGCTTCGCCCCATATTCGAACTTGTGCGTCTCTCCCTCGCCGAAGTCCATCGAGGCCGTGGCGTCGAGGAGGACGTGAACGGTCAGGTTTCGCTCCGCCTCGTAGCGCTTGATAAACAGCTCCTCGGTACGAGCGTAGACTTTCCAGTCGATGAGACGCGGGTCGTCGCCAGCGACGTACCGGCGGTGGTCGCTGAAGGTCAGCCCCTCGCCGACGTCTCGCGACTGCTGCTCGCCTTGGAGCGGCGCGTTCGACAGTCGCTTCAGCGAGGTGTCGAACCGGTCGAGTTCGTCGAGGAAGCCGGGGTCTATCATTCAATCAGGCGCTGGATGGCGTCGTCGGGAGTGAGTCCCTCACGTTCGGCACGGAAGTCGAGGATGATGCGGTGGCGGATAACCGGAGGGGCCATCTCGGCCACGTCCTCCCACGAGACGTGGGTACGGCCGTGGATGAACGCACGCGCCTTGGCCGCGAGGACGAGCGCCATGCTCGCGCGGGGACTGGCCCCGAACTCGATGGCGTCGTCGTTTCGCGTCTTTCTGACCAGTTCGATGGCTCTGTCGCGGATGTCATCGGCGATAGGAACCTGCCGGACGAGTTGCTGTGCCGCCATCAGATGCTTCCGGGGGAGGACGCGCTCGACTTCGGGGACAGTTCCGCCTTCGGCGTACTGCTGAACGATAGTTCGCTCCTCGTCGAACTCCGGGTAAGTGACGAGAATCTTCATCAGGAAGCGGTCGGTCTGCGCCTCCGGAAGCGGGTAGGTCCCGCCCTGGTCGATGGGGTTCTGCGTCGCGAGGACGAAGAATGGTTTCGGGAGTTGGTAGGTCTCGCCTGCAGCAGTGACCTGCTTTTCCTGCATCGCTTCGAGCAGGGCGGCCTGCGTCTTCGGCGTCGCCCGGTTTATCTCGTCGGCGAGAACGACGTTGGCGAAGATAGGGCCGCGTTCGAAGACGAACTCGCGGCCGTCGGACGTCTCGCGGATAATCTCGGTGCCGGTGATGTCAGACGGCATCAGGTCGGGCGTGTTCTGGATACGGGAGAACTGCAGGTCCGTCGCCTCGGTCAGTGCTCTGACGAGCGTCGTCTTCCCGAGTCCGGGGTTCGATTCGAGCAGTGCGTTGCCGTCACAGAGGATACAGACGAGCAGTCGCTCGACGACCTCGTGTTGGCCGATGATTCGCTTTCCGACCTCTGATTTGACGGCCGCGACGCTCGATTGGAGGTCTTCGAGACTCATCTCCGAGAGCGCTCCGCCCGAGGCGGCGGACGTGTCGGTTCCTGTCTGTACGTCGGTGTCGTCGGGGGTATCCCAATTCCAGTCTTGTTCGTCACTCATCGTCTTGGTCGCGTATCTTGAGCGTGTAGTCGCGAATCAGTGCAGCATCGTCGAGGGCGTCGTCGGCGAGATAGCCCGCCCGCTGACTCTCGACATCGGCGTCGCTACTGTAGCCTGTCGAGTCGTAGGCTGTCGCCGATGACGACGGGGAGTCGTCTCCTTGACCGGTCCCGCCGAGCGTCGCGTTCAGTTCGTCGGACCCCGCGGAGACGTCCTCGGGGTCACCGAGAATCGAACTGCCGTTTTCCAGTTGGCTCTGGCGGTAACTCCCGTCTCTGTCGCTGTCGGCGAGTTGGCCACTCCCGCCGTCGAGTCCTGCCACTTCGATGTCGGCGATGGCGACGTGGATGCTCGCCGCCGAGAGGGCGATGACGACGACCACCGCGAGAGCGACGCGACGAGTTGGAAGCAACTCGACAGAGGAAGCCGAGCGTAACCGTGAGAGCACGTCTTCGTAGAGTGCGACGACCATTCGAGAGTCACTGTCGTCGCCGAGCGTGTCGCGTGCTGTCCGAAGCGCCTCAGCCACGTTCGGGTTCACCGATTCGAACTGCTCGACCGGTGGCCGTCGCATTCGGAACACGTACTCGCCGACTGCGACGAGGATGCCGACGAGGAGGGCAATCGGAACGGCGGGGTGAATCGAGACAGCGGAGTCGATGCCGGGGAGGCGCGCGAGCGAGAGTTCGTTCGGAAGCGCCGAGATGCTGATAGTCCGGAGCGCGACGTTGGTCAGAAGCGCCGCGACAGCACCATCGGCGACACTCGGAACGATGGCGGCTTTCTTCGCCTCCCGACGGACAGCTCGAACGGCTCTTTTCATCTGCATCGAGAGGTCGTCCGCCGACGAGTCAGATGCAGAAGCGCGTTCGTCACTCGTGGGGGGGCTATCGGCCTCGTCGGGTGTGGAGTCGTCAGATGACATTACGTACACACATCCGGTTTGTCACCCTCGATTTCGGCACAGGCGGTGTCGAGGTCGTCTTGGAGGTCGTCGATTTGGTCTTCGAGTTGGTTGATTTCGACTTCGAGGTCGTCTATCTGGTCGTTGAGCTTCTCGTTCGTCTCGGAGAGGTCTTCGTTGCCCGCTTCGAGGTCGTTGATGCGGTTCTGTAACTTATTTTTGTCCGCCTGAAGCTGTTCGATACTGCTGCGGGCGTCACGAAGTTCAGCCCGTGCTTGCAGGAGTTCGTCTTTGGTCTCGAAGAGTTCCTCTTCCGTCGTCGACAGTTCTTGTCTGGACGATTCGAGCTGTTCTTCGGTCTCTTCGAGGTCTTTCGAGACCTGCGAGACGTCACCCCGCGTTCGGGAGAGGCTCTCGTTTAACTCTCTGAGGTCTGTTCTGACTGCAGAGAGGTTTTCCCGCGTCTGCGAGAGCTCCGTTTCGAGCGCCTCGTTTCGGTCCCGAAGCTGGTCGTTCTGTTGGTCGAGAGAGTCGACAGAGTGTTGATAATACATCGTTGCCCCGACTGTCCCGGTCGTCAGAAGGACGACGAGGGCAACGAGACTGAGGTTCAGGGACCGGCCGATGAAACTCATATCAATCCACCTTCACTTCGCGTTCGGCCCCGATACACTTGAACTCGCCGGAGGAGCACCTCGCCGAGGTAGAGGAGGAACGCTGCGAGGACGAACGCCCTGGCCCAGTCGTCGCGCACGGGTCGCACACCCGATGCATTGTCGCGAGCGGACCTGGCTATTTCGGCTGCCTGGTCCGACGAGTACAGTTGCCCGCCGGTGTCAGAGACGGCGGCTTTGAGCTGTGGTGACAGCCCGAATCCGGCGTACTCGGCTTGGTAGTTCGCAGCGAACGACGTGTCGAGCACGCTGTGGAAGCCTTGCTCGGTAGGCGTTGCAGTCGCGTGGTAGACGCCGGGGTTGACCGACGAGAACGTGAGGTTTCCGCCGCTCGGTCGCGAATCACCGCGATAGACGACTGTTACGGGCGTCCCGACGCGAGTGTCACTGACGGTGGTGACACCGGTGGCCTTCCGGTCCGGGTCGCCGACGACGTAATTCGTGGACTTCGTGAGCAACAGCGAGTCGGGGCGGCTGAGCAGGCCATCGAGCGAGCCGTCAGCCCCGTAGGTCGTGATGGTTGCAACCCGCCCGAGTCCGTACCGCCACGACGCCACGGCGGGTGTTCCGTCGTCCGACGCGACGAGGAAGTTCGCACCGCTTCGGATAGAGACGTCGTTGGTGTTTCCGGGGTTCGCGGTCAGCTTCACGCCAGAGGTGATGAAATCGTTCTGGTCGACGATAGTCAGTCCGCTCCCCGCGTACTGCCTGTTTGCGCCGCCGAAGAGGATTCTGAGTCGGCTCGTTTCGTCGGCGCGCAAGTAGTTTCCACCGGAGGCTTGCGCAATCGACCGCAAGGTCCGTTCGTTCGGATTCGGCCCGGTGCCGATGGTCACGACGCGGACTCCCTCTCGGCCGAGTTGCTCCGCGATGACCGATGCATCTTCGAACCGGTCGTGGCCGTCACTGATGAGGATGATAGTGCCGCGCTGGTCGTCGAGGAGTTGCGACGCGCCATCGAGTCCGACGGCGATGTCCGTCGCCCCACCCGAGGAGAGACGGCGGATGAGGTCGGCCGTGGCTTCACGGTTCGGGCCAAGTGGGCGAAGCGGAGCGACCTCGTAGGCGCGGTAGTTGAACCCGACGATGCCGATTTTGTTGTCGTCGCCGAGTTGGTCGAGCGCGTCGAGTGCGACGGCCTTCTGGACGCGCATTCCCGACTCCGCGCTGCCGGAGACGTCGATTGCGAAGACGAGATTCGTACTCTGGCCGGTGCTCTCGCCGGTCGTGACGGGAAGGGTCGACGCGAGTTGTGACCCTTTGTAGGCACCATTCTCGAAGGAGTTCGCTCCGCCTGCGACGAGCAGTCCGCCGCCGTCGATGACGAACCGCTGAAGCGCGTCGACGTTGCCGACGTCACGGGCGTGCATATCCTGCAAGACGACAGCGTGGTACGACGAGAGGTCGTCTGGAACCGCCGACGCGACCTCTAAATCGTACAACTCCGCGAGGTAGTCGCGGAAGGGGTACGTCCCCCGCGAGACGTACAGCACCTTCGGCGGTTCGACGACGCGAACCGTCTTGTGGAAGACGTCGTTGCTGTCGAACTGGTCGTCGGCATCGATGCGCGCGGTCAGTTGGTACGTGCCGACGCTGTCGAACGTCTGCGTGAATTCGACCGCGCCGGGCGATTCGACCGTCTCACGCCGAATCTCCTGTCCGTCGACTTCGACGATGAGTTCGACGCTTTGGGTCTCGTCCGGTGAGACGCCGCCGACCTGCGCGAGGAAGGCGTTTTCGACGCCGACGCTCGTCTTCGCCGGGCCGTTGAGCGAGACGTACTGCTCGGCGGAGTCCGGTTCGGGAGCGACGGCACTCACCGTCGCGTTCATACTCCGAGCCAACTCGGTCGCGGAGGCGAGGGTGCGTCCGCTCGTCACGCGACCATCCGATAGCAGAACGACAGTGCCATCGGGTCGCGTGTTCGCTGCAAGGGCGTTTCCGAGCGGGGATTTGTCACCCTGAGCCACCGTCGAGACAGTCGCGGGCACTCCCTCGTCTTCGATTCGGCTAGCGAGGCCCGACGCCATCTCGGGTGAGACGGCCATACTGTCAGATTCGTCGACCAGAAGCGTCACGTGGGGTTCGCCCTCGGTCTGTCTGGTCTCGATAGTGTACGGCCCTGCCGCGGCGACGACGAGCAACACGACGACGAGGATGCGCGAGGCGAGGAGCAACCGGCGAGACCGTTCACCTGCGGTGCCCGCTGTGCGCCTGAAGATGATGCCCCAGGCGAGGATGACCGCCACTGGAATCACGAGCAAGAACAGCGGTCGTTCGAGGCCGAGGGTGCGCCCGGCAATCTCCGTCGTCCACGCGAGTAGCGGAAGCACAGCCATCAGAGGTCACCCCGCTTTCGAAGATACGCGAGTTCGACGAACGTGATTGCGAGTGCGACCATCGCGGCCCACTCCGTCAGTGGGTCGGGAACCAACCGTTCTTCGACCCGCGTCGGAGTGTCCGACGACCGCTCTTGGTCGTCGAGTGACTCGGCGGCGACGTCCGACTCAGACTCGCTGAGCAGTCCCGCGGCGTACGTGTTCTCACCCGCGCTGTAGAAGCCGGACTCGTCGAGTAGGACCTCCGGGCCGGTCGCGGTCCCACTCGGTGTCTGTACCGATTCATTCGGCCCGACTCTGAGCGTCCCGCCGGTCTGCCGGTTCAGTTCGGCCAATGTCGGCCGCCCGGCGAGGTGAAACACCGCCCGCTTCCAGAAGACCGGGTACTGGTAGTTGTACTTGAACGCGGAGTCGTCTTCCATGAAGCCGTAGTAGAGAATCCGGCCCGCACCGCGGTCGGCGGTGGCGACGAGAGGCGACCCGTCTTCTGCGGTGACGTGTGCGGTCCCCTCTCGTAACTGGCCGACGTGGTACTTGTTCGGCGGCGGGAACGTGATATCTCGAGTGAGGTCGTGGTCCGAGATGGTCCCGATAGTCGGGTTCGCTTTCATGCCCTCTGATTCGACCAGGAGTAAGTTCCCGTAGCTCGGCAGTTCCGACTGGGCCTGTATCGCGACGCCGCCACCGTCTTCGACGACTTCACGCCCTGCGTCGATGTTCCCTCTGAGGATGCGTTCTTTGTTGACGTTGCTGTAGACGATGACGTCGTAGTCCGGGGTGACGCTCGTCGGTGGGTTGTCGACCGTCAACGTCACTTCGGGGATGACGGAGAGTGCGGCCGTGAGGAACCGGTTCTCGTCGTTGGTGAGGACGAGTACGTCGATGGACTCGTCTGTCGGCGCGGCGATTGCCAGTTGGTCGTCGGTCGAGAAGTCGTCACCCGGCGAGAGGGAGACTTGGCCGCCGCCGGACGGAACCGGGAACGTGGCCGTTCCCACGTCGCCCGCGCCGAGTGTGACCTGTCGGGAAGTCCCCGAAAGCGACACCGTTCGCGTCACCTCGGCGTCGCCGTAGTTCTTCACCGTCACCGTGACGTTCTTCCCGGAGAAGCGCCGGTCGACGATACCCACGTTCGCGTCGCCACCGCCTGCGAACTGACGCAGTTCGACGACGATTTCGCGGGCGCGCGCCTCACGAACTGCATCCTGCCACGGCGAGTCGTCTGCGAAGTCGCTGAGGACCACGATTCGAGCGTCTTTTCCGGCGACTGCGGCGGCGGTCGTGATTGCCGCTCTGAGGTCGCCCGACGCGGCAGTCACAGAGATACCGTCGAGGGTCGACCGAGCGTCGGTCGCACTGCCGCGGCGGAGTGCGACACTATCGGTCGGCCCGGAGACGACCACCGACGTCGTGCCGCTCACTTCGTCGCGGGCGGCATCGAGTGCCCGCTGAAAGCGCGTTCCACCGCCGTCCGAGACGCCCATACTCGCGCTGGCGTCGACGACGAGCACTGTCTCGGAGACGGTCTCCGACTCCGGCACGAGCACGTATGGAGTCGCGAGCGACCCGACCAGCGCCAAGATGGCCAACAGTTGCACGAGCAAGAGAACACTTCGGAGGAGTCTGTCAAATATCGGATTCGATGCGTTTCGCCCCGCGGAATCTGCGAGGAACCGAAACGTCGGGAGCGTGCGACGAACCGGCTCCGGCCGCAGAAAGTAGAGGATGATGAGGGGTACAGCCCCGAGCAGGGCGACCAACCCCAGTGGAAATAAGAAGAACTCTTCGAGGACCATGCGGGAGTCGTGGCACGCTTCAGTGAAGGATGTTTCCCTCTGAGTGACACGTTCTCAGAATCCGAACAGTCCATTCCTGCTTCCGGAATAAAATATTCCCCACACGCATTTAGTTGTCAGATTAGAATACGACAATGCATAACAATGCACTCAATTCATATTACGACAACATTTTATGCTCTAAAGTAATTCTTTGAGCTACGATGGTAACTGACAGATACACGCCGCGGTCGTACGACGACCTCGAACCCGAGACGCGCCCGAGTTTTGCACAGGCACTCGTCCCGGTTCTCGGGCTCGTCTTGTTCCTCGGCATCGGGTCGACGCTGTTGAAACTCGACCCACACATCCCTCTCATCTGGAGTATCGCGCTCGTCGGGCTTCTCGGCCGATACGTCTGGGGCTACTCGTGGGACGACCTCTACGCCGGTATCGACCGCAGTCTCTCGATGGGGCTGCAAGCACTCCTGATTCTGTTTACTATCTACGGCGTCGTCGCGACGTGGGTCGCCGCGGGGACGATTCCGACGCTGATGTCCTTCGGGCTCGACCTGCTGTCGCCGCAGGTGTTCCTCCCGGCGACCGCCGTGCTCGTCGGCGTCGCCACGTTCGCAATCGGGTCGTCGTGGACGGCAGTCGGGACGCTCGGCGTCGCTTTCATCGGCATCGGCTCGGGACTCGGCGTTCCCGCACCGATGACTGCCGGTGCCATCCTCACCGGCGCGTACGCAGGTGACAAGCAGTCGCCGCTCTCGGACACGACGAACCTCGCGGCGGCCGTCACCAACACCGACCTCTACGACCACATCCATGCGATGCGGACCGGGACGCTCGTCGCGTTCGGCCTCTCTGTCGCCGGGTTTACGGTACTCGGGCTGGGCGTCTCCGGTACTATCCCCGCGGGCCAAATCGCCGACATCCAGACCGCGCTCGCATCCACTTACGACATCACGCTCCTCGCGTTCCTCCCGCTCGTCGTCACGTTCGGCCTCGCTGCCGCTGGCTTCCCCGCACTGACAGTCCTCCTCGCGGGGGCGTTTGCGGGAGCCTTCACGAGCATTCTCGTGCAGGGCGCGTCCTTCGTCGACGCGTGGCAGGTCTTCATGAGCGGAACGTCCCCGGAGACGGGCTCTGAACTCGTCAACAGTCTGCTCGCGGCCGGTGGCGTCTCCGGGTCCGCGTGGACCATCGCCATCGTCGTCGCAGCACTGGCGCTCGGTGGTCTCCTCGAACAGACGGGGGTTCTCGCCGTCCTCGCCCACCGCCTCGAACAGGGCGTGAAAAACACCGGGTCGCTGGTCGCTGCGACCGGCGTCTCTGCAATCCTGACCAACGCGCTGACCGCGCAACAGTACATGAGCATCGTCGTCCCCGGCATGACGCTCCGCAACACCTACGACGAGTTCGGACTCGACAACTCGGACCTCTCGCAGGCCATCGAATCCGCCGGGACGCCGACCGGTGCGCTGTTCCCGTGGCACGCTGGCGGCGCGTACATGTCCGGCGTTCTCGGGGTTGCGACGCTCTCGTACGCGCCGTACTACTTGTTCGGCTACCTCTCGCCGCTCGTGTTGTTCGCCTTCGTGGTCGCAGGAATTGGGTTCGCCGGGGACGCCTCGCCGCAGTCTGAGCGCCCGTCGACGAGTCCTGCGGACGACTGAGCTACAGACATTTTCGAGCCAGCGAAACGACAAAAACGGCGGTGACGATGCTCCACGTCGCCAAAGGCCGTTATCAAAATAGATGATTTTCCCGAAAAGTATTACTGGTGATTCTCCGGTACTTCGAGCTAGCCACACGGCGACTAGTCATGGACACTCCCCGAGAGCGCCAGATACACTTCGACCAAGCCCAGGAAATTGCCGACATCGGGAGTTGGCACCTGGACCTCCGTGAAGATACGTTTCACTGGTCGAAGAACTGCTATCGAATCTTCGGGGTTCCGCAAAACGTGTCGATGACGTTCGAGCGATTTCTGAGCCGAGTCCATCCCGACGACCGAAGCGAGGTCGAAGCGGCGTGGAACGCCGCCCTCAACGGAGACCCGTACGATATCGAACACCGAATCGTGGTCGATGGTGAGACGAGGTGGGTCCGCGAACGGGGGGAACTAGAGTACGATTCCACCGGCGAGCCAGTACGCGCTATCGGCGTCGTCATGGACATCACCACCCGAAAAGCCCGCGAGCGGGAGATTCAACTGCGGAAGCGACGGTACCAATCGCTCTTCAACAGCATCCAAGACACCATTCTCGTCGCCGACGCCGACCGGACAATCATCGACGGCAACCCCGCGTTCACCGACCTCTTCGGGTACGAACTCGACGACGTAATCGGAGAGTCAGTTCGCCTCATCTACGCGAACGAGGCGGAGTTCCGCGAGGTCGGCCAGCGACTCAAGAATAGCTCTGACAAGCACACCACGATCACGATGCAGTGCCAGAAGCGCTCGGGACAGGTCTTCCCGGCCGAGACAACTATCGTCAGACGCAACGACGCCAGTGGGAAGACACTCGGATTCGTCGGCGTCATTCGGGACGTTTCGGAGCGTGAAGACCGGCGCCAGCAGATGAAAGTCATCGACCGCGTCCTTCGACACAACCTGCGGAACGACCTGAATCTCGTTCAGGGCTCCGCCGAGATGATTCTCGAATCGTCCGCGAAGTGTCCCGACCGCACTGCCCAGACGATTCTCGACACGAGCCGGCGATTGCTCGATACGGCACAGAAGTGGCGTCGAATCACGACGTTCCTCGCGGACCCACCGGCGGATGACGTTATCGACGTCGGGTCCGTCGTGGACTCAGTCGTCTCTCGGGTTCGACAACGGCACCCCGACGCGACCGTTGCGGCCGACCGGCCAGACGACTGCCGTGCCGATGCCACGCAGGCCATCGGAGAAGCAATCGAAGAACTCCTCGAAAATGCGGTCGTCCACTCGGGAGAGACGCCGGCGAACGTGGCACTTCTCGTGAGCCACAGAGACGCTGTCGTCGAGATTCGCGTCGTCGACGACGGGCCACGAATCCCCGAGATGGAGCGAAAGGTACTGACACGAGAAGAAGAGATAGAGCCGCTGTACCACGGGAGCGGACTCGGACTGTGGCTGGTCAATCTCATCGTTCGGCAGTCGGGCGGGATGTTAGAGTTCGACGAAAACGAACCCCACGGCAACATCGTGACCATCTTGCTCCCAACCGCCTGACCAGTGTTCGGCAGACACGCGGTGAGTCTGGTGACTATTCGACTGCCGCGCGGAGCGCCCGAACTTCTTCGAGCACGGCGGTCCACTGTTCGACTGTCCCCGGAATCTCGTCGCGGTCGAGGTGTCGGTCAATTTCGCCCCGGACCTCGTGAGGGTCGTTCACTTTCTCGAAGCGAATCGCACCACCGCCAGCCGCTTCGGCCGAGATAGTGCCGTAGCCGAACAGTGACCCGGTGATGTCCTGGGACAGCATGCTGTTTTGGATACGGTCGAGCGAGACGCGCCGGACGTTCCGAGAGAGGATGCCCGTCTTCTTGTAGAGCGCTTCGGTGGTGACGACGTAGCGGGTGTTGACTACTTGGAGGTACGACCAGACCGGCGCGACTACTCCGAGGACGCCGACCAGAGCGAAGAGCGGTTGGTTCACCTGCACGGCGACGAGCGCAGCGCCCGCGAGGATGACCACGGCGGCGACGACTGCGGGGATGACCGTCTGGATGCGCGGGCAGCCATCCCAGACGACGGCCTCGTCCGTCTCGCCGAGCCACTCGATGTCGCTCATCGGTCGTCAGTCACCGACGCGTCGAACTCGAATTCGGTCGGCTCCAGTGGGTCCAGTGAGCTTTCCGTCTGGTCCAAGTCTGAATCAGGCTGGCCTGTGTTCGAACCGGGTGTCGAGTTGGGTGTTGAACCGGGTGTCGAGTTGGGTGTTGAACCGGGTGTCGAGTCGGATGTCGAATCAGACGTCAGGTCGAAGTCGTTCTCGGTCGTCTTGGTCGACGACGTGTCGGGTGAGTCCCCCATCGAGTGGCTGGCGTCGCCTTCGATTGCTTCTCGAATTGCACGGAGTTCGGTGACGATGTCGTCGAGGACAGCCTCTTTCCCCTTCCCGCCGGCATCGCTGCTCCGACCGCGCTTGAGTCGCTCGTTGACCAGACTCTGAAGCGACTGTGGCTCGGCCACGTTCTGGAAGCTCATCTCCACGCCGCTCCCACCAGCGGTACTGATGTCGACGGTTCCGTAGCCGAACTGCGCGCCGAAGAACGTCTGGCTGTAGGACGTATCTTGGACTTTGTCGAATTCGATGCGCTGGACGCTCCGAGAGAGGACGCCCGTCTTCTTGTAGAGCGCTTCGGTGGTGACGACGTAGTTCGTATTCTTGAACGAGAGATACGACCCCACGAGAAGCGGGATACCGACGATAACCAGCGAGAGTGGCACACCCACGATGAGCGCGGGGACGAGACTGTACGGATGCGGTGTATCCGCCCAGAGAACCTCCTCCTCCTCGTCGAGGGTCAGCCAATCGAATTCTGTCTCCATAGTTGAAACGTTTCTCGAAGGAGATGGATAGGTTTTCCGCAGGCCATTCGGAGGGGTGGTGGGCCACACTACGACAAGAGATGACAGACGAAGATAGGACAACTGGTTGCCACGACACGTCCGCTTGCTTGGGTAAACCATTTCAATGATGCCTGCAACGGAGTGGCCATGGACAAGCGGTCACTGCTCGACCTGCTGCGTCGCGATGCTCGAGAGAGTGTAGACGACATTGCCCGACAACTGGGCGCAGACGCCGAGGCAGTGGCAGCAGCGCTCGAGGAACTCGAAGCCGACGGGGTCGTCCGGGGCTACCAGGCCGTCGTGGACTGGGACCGCGTCTCGGACGAGCACGTCCGCGCGCAAGTCGAAGTCGACGTCGAACTCGACCGCGAGACGGGGTACGAAGAGATTGCGACCCGTATCGCGCGGTTCCCCGAAGTCGCCACGCTCAGACTCGTCTCCGGCGACTATGACTTCTTCATCGAGGTCGAAGGCGAGTCGATGCACGACGTGTCGAACTTCGTCTCCGAGCGCATCGCCCCCATCCCGGAAGTCACCAAGACGGTGACGCACTTCGTGATGGACTCCTACAAGGAGGAGGGCATCGAACTCGGTGACGGCGACGACGACGACCGTCTCTCCGTGTCACCATGACGTTCGGCGACCACCTCTCGGAGCGCGTCGAACAGGTGCCACCGTCGGGAATCCGGCGATTCTTCGAACTCGCCGAGGAAGTAGACGACGTCATCTCTCTCGGTGTCGGTGAACCGGACTTCTCGGCCCCGTGGGCCGCCCGAACTGCCGCCATCGACTCGCTCGAACGCGGCAAAACCTCTTACACGTCCAACCGGGGGATGCGCGAACTCCGTGAAGCCATCTCGGAGCGCGTCACTCGCTACGGACAGGAGTACGACCCCGAAGACGAGATTATCGTCACGACCGGCGCGAGCGAAGCGGTCGACCTCGCCTTCCGGGCGTTCGTCGACCAGGGAGACATCGTCGCCATCCCACAACCGTCGTACATCTCGTACACACCGGGAGCGCTCTTCGCCGGTGGCGAGCCACTTCCGGTACCGACCCACGCCGAAGACGAGTTCAAACTGACGCCAGAGGCGCTGGAAGCCGCCGGTGCCGACGAGGCCGACGTGTTGGTGCTCTGCTACCCAAACAATCCGACTGGCGCGGTGATGACCGACGATGAACTGGCCGGCGTCGCCGAGTTCGTCCGAGAACACGACCTCATCGTCCTCTCGGACGAAATCTACGCCGACCTCCGGTACGAAGACGACCACGCCTCCATCGCGACCCATCCAGGGATGCGCGAGCGAACCATCGTGTTCAACGGTTTTTCGAAGGCGTACGCCATGACTGGCCTGCGCCTCGGCTACGCGATGGGACCGTCGGAGGCTATCGACGCGATGAACAAGGTCCACCAGTACGCGATGCTGTCGGCACCGACGACCGCGCAGTACGCCGCGCTCGAAGCGTTGCGGTCCTGTGACGACGCTGTCGAGGAGATGGTAAACGAGTACGACCGTCGCCGTCGGTTCGTTCTCGCCCGGTTCGAAGAGATGGGCATGGACTGCTTCGAAGCCAAAGGCGCATTCTACGTCTTCCCCGAGGTTCCCGACGGCGACGACGAAGCGTTCGCCGAGGGTCTCCTCGAAGAGCAGAACGTCGCTCTCGTGCCGGGAAGCGTCTTCGGCTCGGGCGGAGAGGGCCATCTGCGCGTCTCCTACGCGACGAGCATGAAGGAACTTCGCGTGGCGATGAACCGCATCGAAGCGTACGTCAGGGACACCTAACCGAGGCCTCGGTTACAGACACTAACTCGGCTTTAGAACCCGATTTTCTCTCGTGTGCGAAGGGTTGACACTCTTCGGGCACGTACGTTCAGGTATGTACGACGAGATACTGCTGCCAGTCGATGGGAGTCCGGCGTCTGAACAAGCGATTCCCCACGTGTTCGGGTTCGCGGAGATGTACGGCGCGACAGTCCACGTGTTGTTTGTCGCCGACACCGAACACGACGGCGTGGGCGGCATCGTTGGCGGTGAAGTCCTCACAAGACTCGAAAATGAAGGACAGAAACTCGTCGATGGCATCGTCAACCGAGCACACGAACGCGACATCGACGCGGTGGGTGTCGTCGAAAAGGGGTCGCCACACGAGGCGATACTCGAATACGCCACTGACCACGACATCGACGTCATCGTGATGGCCACCCACGGACGGACGGGTATCGAACGTGTATTGCTCGGAAGCGTGACCGAACGTATCGTCAGAAAAGCCTCTGTGCCGGTGTTGACGGTCCGGGAAGCGACGTAAGCGACATAAACGACGGACGCAGCGTAAGCGGGAATCGTTGAAGGAAAACACGACACTCTCGTCGTACTATTGGTCAGGGAACTCAGAGGGTCACTGCCCCAGGAGGTATGTGAGCAATAGTCGCGCGTCATAGGTCGGTGCAATAATTGTGTTAATTGCCACCATTGTTCGAGAGACCAACACGCAAAGTATTATTAAATATGGTTTCGTCAACCAACATGAATGGCGTCGGGAGGAAATACGGAGACGACTATCACCGACAAGAAGTCCGAGTTCCAACTCGGGTTAGAAGCACTCAAACAACGCGGAAGTGCACTTCTTGTCGTTGGTTCCGTCCCGACTGAACTGTACGCGAGGGCCTCAAAACAGATGCTCGGGGCCCCCGACGAGTCGCGACGCCGTCTCCTCGTGTTGAACAGTACGACATCCGTAGAGAACCGTCTCGACCCGTCCATCGAACGCTCGACAGAGTGTACTCGGACGATTCGGTATACGGCACTCGCTCGCGGGGCGGCCGCAGCCACCCCGCAAGAGCCGTCGCTGATATCCGATTCCTGTGAGCGGCACGTCACTGGAGAGATGGGCCAACTCGGTGCCGAGATTACGACAGACATCACGGAATTCGACAGACTCGCAAACGGCCTCGACCCGGCCGAACTTCGCGTCGCATTCGACTGCCTTCCAACACTGCTCGAAGAGTACGACAAAGAGCACGTCTTTCGGTTCTTGCACGTGCTGACGACGCACGTTCGTTCGAGACAGGGGATGATTCACGTGTGGTCTCCCGGCGAACGAGACGACGTGGTCAACAGAACACTGGAACCGCTTTTCGACGCTGTCGTCGAGCTAACAGTCGATGGAACCGAAGCCAAGCAGCGGTGGCACCTCAACACCGTCGACGTGTCGTCCGGCTGGTTTGTCCTCGAACCCTGAAACTCACCCTACCAATACGCTTTTCACTCGAATCACGACATATACTAACAATGGAACAGTCCGGTCTGGGTGAAGAGTCCGACGCCTCCATGGGTCTGGAGGTTGGGTTTTCACTCCCGTCAGACAGTGCTGGCCTCCTCGTTCGAGACCAAATCGAACGACATCAATTCAGATTGGAAACGCCCGCACCAGTCACTCCCAAACCGGTAGACGAGACCCGATTTTGGTTCCCGACAGACGCTGCAGTCTGCATCGAAACCGACCGCATCGACATCGCGGCCAACACGGTTGTCTGCGTCCGCGACGATGCTGGCTCGATGCTTGCACAGGTCGACCAGCGCCGTGCCGAGCAGTTCGGACCAGGTACGTACAGTCTCGAACTGTTCGGGCCCGTGAAGACGTATCTCAAAGTCGAGGGACCATTCACCATCGATGCCAAACCGCTGGAGACCAGCATCTCTCTCGACGAATCGCAGGGTGTTCTCGTCGGTGCTCGCTCGTCGCACGAATCACCGGCCGCGACTATCACGACGACGGACGACCCCGCAGACGTGATGAAAGCCGTCTCGGCGTTCAGTTCGGCACTCAAGACGACGAGCGTCGAGCGGTCCTACCCTACACTCAGAGGCCATCCGCCGCTTTTGGAACTCGGAGACGAACTCGACATTCCGGAGGGGATGGAGGCCGCAGACACCGGCATCCGGCTCGAAATCCCGCCGGACCTCCGGCACATCTTCGTCGTGGCACCCCTCGCGTACTATCTCGGTGCCGAACTCGTCTCGGGGGTCCGCCCACGACTCGTCGCTGACAGCGGCTTCGTTCACGAGTTCGACGGCCCGCGCGCATTCGAAGACGACGTTGCACGCGCGCTCAAACAGACGTTTTTCCTCGACTGCGTCGTCCGAACAGAGGGAATCTACGCCGTCGACCTCCACGAACGCGAAGTGGTCGAGTCCCGCCTCGACATCGATGTCGAAGCACTGTACGATGCACCGCTCGGAGAGCGACTCAAGACCTATTTCGAAGTTCCGTACGAGCAAATCAAGGACCTCGTTCCCGAGTGGAAGTTGACCACACACGTCGCTCCACAGCCGAGCAACGTCGAACTGCTTCCCTTCGTGACGAACGACCTTGCCGTGGTTCGGACACCAGACGGAACGGAAGTCCCCCACTCGGAAGTCGAGGCGTCGGCCGTCGACGACTTCCTACGAGACGATATCGTGCGGAGTACGGGGGCGACGACCGGACGAGAAACCTACGTCAAACCGCAATCGACCGACTCGGTCGAACAGGCGTGGATTAGCGACGGAACGCCTGTCGGCGCGAGTAAGACGACACCGGCGGCGTATCAGAACAGACTCCAGCGCAAACCAGCGGACGGCGACATCGGTATTACCGTCGTCTGCAACGACCAGGAGATGTTGGCCGAAAGCGACGTCGTCGACGAGGTGTACGGGTCGCGTGAGGAACTCGCGTTCGACGTTGACGCCCACTACGACCTCTCTCGCGAAGAGTTACGCTCGGTCCTTGCGGAACCAACTGACTTCCTGCACTATATCGGTCACATCGACGGCGATGGTTTCCAATGCCGTGATGGGAAAGTCGACGCCGAGACGCTAGACCACGTCGGAACCGGGGCGTTCTTCCTCAACGCTTGTCAGTCGTACGACCAGGGACTAGCGCTCGTCGAAGCAGGGGCTATCGGCGGTATCGTCACGTTCAGCGACGTGATCAACAGTCAAGCGGTCGGCGTGGGTCGAACGCTTGCGCGATTGTTGAATGGCGGGTTCCCATTGCAGACTTCTCTTGATGTCGTCAAGAGAGACAGCGATGTTGCACATCAGTATGGCGTTGTTGGTGATGGTGGTATCTCTGTCGTGCAAACTGAAAATGGAACTGCGGTCCTATGCGAAGTAACCCAATTAGATAGTGATGCGTATCATCTCTCGTACCAAGTGTATCCAACCTCGCGGTGTGGCCTTGGGTCCCTGATTCGCCCCGCCTTCCCAAACAATGATAGTTACTATCTGGGCTCTCAGCGAATAAATGATGTTAAGATGACACAGAATGAGCTTCGTGATTTTCTCTCCCTAGAGAATATGCCAATTATCTATAATGACTCGATACACTGGGATGATAGATTTTTGACTTAGTTACGGACCATAAATGACACTTGCACTCCCTCCTGCCGCTGCACTCCCTGCCTGCGAGAGCAGGAGGGTGAGCGTGAACAGGACGCCCATCATACGCGGATTCTGACGAAGGTACGAAACCATCGAGTTGGTGTTGTCGGACATGTACACTTCCATCGAGGACCGCCCATCAATTATAAATTTTCGTGTAGTTCTGACAAGTAATTAACTTAATTAAGTTGTATCAATAACACATAAAACGAAGAATAGTTAGCGTATCTCTCTGTCGGCGAAAATCGGTAGAGAAAGCCGCGGAACAGTTCCCGGATCGTTATCGGTGCGACCGGTCTACGAATCTTGGGAGTCAGACGACTCACCGATGTCTCGGTATACTGCCGTGACTCCTTTGGTCTCGTCGAGTTGTCCAAGTGTTTCGTCTAAGTCAGCGCGCAGTTCGTTCAGCTGCGCGGTGAGCTCTTGGTACTCTTCGTTGTCCTTGAGCGTCGCTTCGTCTTTCTCTGATTCGAGCAGGGCTTTCTTGGACGCGAGAGAAAAGAGGTCCTGAATCCCTGTATCGTAGTCGTTTCGCAACAGGAGGTTCGAGACGGTTTCGGTCAACGCCTCGCGAGAGACCGGTTTCACGAGGTAGTCGTCGAAGCCCATGGCGATGATGTCGAAGTCAGGTTCGACGGCTGTCACCATCGCGACGCGGCACTCGAAGCCGCGGTCGCGGATTTCGGCGAGGGCCTCGTCTCCCGAGAGGTCGGGCATCCGACGGTCGAGGAGAACAACGTTGACCTCGTTGTCCAGTTTCTCAAGGGCTTCGCGACCACCGTAAGCGACACGAATACGGTAGTCTTTCCGAAGCCAGGTTGCGTACAGATCGGCGAGGTCCGGCTCATCTTCGACGATGAGCACGAGTGGCTGTTCATCACTCATTGGTAGTTCAGTGGTGTTCCGGGAACACTCACGAAATTGAATGTCGTGCGGTGGTATATCAAAATACCCCTTGTCAGTCGTGGTGTCCTGAACAGGTTTGTACAAAATATGCGGCCTACGTATTGTTATACATTTCGGCGATGATGAGTGTTCAAGAAATCACCTCGATGGTAATTCTGTTCGCTTCGACCTCCTCGAGAACTGCGCCCCACCCACCGACTGAATATGTCTCGTCTTCGGTTTCGACGGTCAAGCAGACCTGTCCTGCGAGTTCTGAAAATGACAGTGAGTCGTCCGGTGCCGAGACTGCCGTGTAATAGAGGTCGGTTAGCTCTCCGGTGAACTCGATTGACTCACCACTTTCTGTCTTGTGTCCGACAATATTTGTGACGATGCGCTTGCCCTCGTCGAGCAGGGGCTTCGCATCCTGAACGAAGTTTCTGATATCAGAGTAGATAATCGGCGGGTCGTTAGATTGCGTGCAGTAGATGACGTCCCAGACCTCCCAGAGAGCCGTCTGGAAGTACCAGTGGAACACGTACGTCATCGTGTAGTCGTCGACGAGAACCCCATACTGGTTGACCGAGTCCGCGTGCGGGGCGAAGCACGCCCCAGTCCTATCGACGATGGCGATAAACGGTGTCGGGAGCGTCCGACGGCGGACTTCTGTCGCCACTCCCTCGAACAAGCGCTCGTCTACCGAGTCGAGTGTGTCTCCCTGTTCGGGGTGTAGAGAGACTTTCACCAGTGCGCCGTTTTCGTACGCCCGCGACAACGCCGGCCTGAGTGCTTCGAGTTGCTCCGGCGTCACAGAGACCTGCACCTCGCTCGTCGCGTCCCGGATCAACTCCTCAGCCCGACCGAACACGGTTTCGAATCGCTTGACGATACTCAGCATGTGCCGGTCGACGGCCGGCTCCTGCCAGCGCGTCTCGATCTCGGACGCCGCCTCGTCGAGTTGGTTTGCCCTATTCTTGAGATCCTCCATCACCGTCTGGGGGTTGCACGCCCGTGCGTGGAGGCTGTCCTGTTCGTACGTTTCGATATACCCGTTTGCTTCGAGGTCACGGAGAACGTCGTATATTCGTGCCGTTGGAACGGCACACGCGTCGGCTAATTCCGTTGCACTCGCCGCCCCGAGCTGAAGAAGTGCAACGTACGCCTCCGCTTGATACTGTGATAATCCAGCGTTTCGAAGCGCGGTACGCAGCTCCGCGGAATCCATCGCTCTGTAGATGCAGGGTATGCTTCCCTATTAATCATCCTCTATGACTTCGGTTGCGTGCAGAGCGCACAGGCAACAGATAATGATAGTTGAAGTCGTCGCGTTCGGTGGACAGGCCGTTCTCGTCCCGTAAGTCCACGATTCACCGCAATAGTGTCGATTAGAAATGTATATAAAAATTCAATAAGGGGGTTCATACATGAGCACCCCACCGGCGACGACCATCCTCCTTCCGACGATTCGGTGGACAGATGCATGCGAGGAGGTCGCCGACCAACTCGTACCGGGGGACGAACTGCTACTCGTCTGTGACGACGAGTCCGACCCCATCACAAGCCGGGAGGGTGGGCTGCCGGACGGGGTTCGAATCGTGAAAGCCGGGGAACCGGCGAGGTGCTCCGGGAAGGCGAACGCGATTATCGCGGGGATGCGCGAAGCCAAACACGACCGCATCGTCTGGACGGACGACGATTTTCACCACCCGTCCGATTGGCTTGCCGAGCTCCACGCCGCCTACGAGGAACACGGGCCGGTCACCGAGCTCCCGTTCTTTATCGGCCGCGACCCCCTCTCGATGCTCCTCGAACCGGTTTACGCTGTCGGCGGGACGCTCGGCGTCTACGCGGACGACATCGTCTGGGGCGGCGCGGTGATGTTCGAGCGGTCGGACCTCGACGTTGAGGCGTTCTTCGCCGACCTTCAGCGCACCGTGAGCGACGACGGAATTCTCACCGAACACCTCGACGTAACACCGCTTCGACGCACGCGGCGCGTTCCAGTCGGCGGGTCGATTCGTGACACGCTCGAACGGCACGCTCGATTCGCACAAATCGTCCGGTATCACGACCCGAAAGGGAAGGTCGTGATGCTCCTCCTCGCAACGCTCGTCTCGGTTGGGGCGGTCGCATTCCCGCTTCCCGCCCTCGTGCTCTTGACGCTCTTCCAACTGGGTCTCTACGCCGCCGTCGGCGAGTTGCGGTGGACGTTCCTGCTGGCGTACCCCGCGGCACTTGCCCAAGTTCCTCTGTTCCTGTACGGGCTGGCGCGCCGGACCTTCGTCTGGGGCGGGCGTCGCTACCGCTGGCGCGACAAGTTCGACGTGGAGGTCGTCTCCTGAAGATGACGTTCCTCGATGGAATTTCGAACGCCGAGGTGTTCCGAGAAATCGAACGCGAGATGCGTGCGTGGATTGGTGACGACTCGTCGGGTCACGACCTCGACCACGCGTGGCGTGTCTTCAACGTGGGCGTGAAGATTTCCGAACAGGAAGACGCAGATATCGAAGTCGTCGGCGCGGCAGTACTCACACACGACATCCACCGGTCGATGGGCGAAGAGGGGGAATACACCCCGCCCGAAGACTCGCTTTCTGCGGTCCGGTCGGTCCTCGAAGCGACCGCATTTCCCGATAAGAAAATACCCGACGTGCTCCACTGCGTCGCGGTTCACGAGGAATACGAGTTCGATGGCGGCGAGAATCCCGCGGAGACGACGGAGGCGCTCGTTCTGCAGGATGCCGACAATCTCGATGCCATCGGTGCGGTCGGTATCGCACGCAACTTCGCCTTCACGGGCGTCGTCGGGAATCGCCTGTGGGCACCCGACACAGACGAGTATTCGGGTCTCGGCCACTTCGACGATAAGCTGCTTCACCTCAAAGACGAGATGAACACGGAGGCCGCGCGGGCGGTTGCCGAAGAGCGGCACGCCTTCCTTGTGGAATTCGCAGAGCGATTTACAGAAGAGTGGTACGGAGAGCAGTAGTTGACGGACGCCACCGAGAGCGGTAGTACCGGGTGCTACGGAGAACGATAGCTACCGGTCCGAAAGCAGTGTAGAGAGCGTTCTGAGCGTCGAATCCAACAAAAGATGACGAACGCGAACGCGTTCCCGCGGAGTTACTCGGTCGGGCTGTAGTTCGGCGCTTCGTCGGTAATCATCACGTCGTGGGGGTGGCCTTCGGTCTGGCCAGCGGCGGAGACGCGAACGAAGCGAGCGCGTTCCTTGACGGCCGGAATCGTCTCGGCACCGACGTAGCCCATGCCGGACTGCATGCCACCGACGAGCTGGTGGAGTTCAGACGCGAGCGAGCCCTTGTACGGCGTCGCGGCCTCGACGCCCTCGGGGACGTACTCTTCGTCTTCGTTGTCTTCCTTGAGGTAGCGGTCGGCACCGCCGGACTGCATCGCACCGACAGAGCCCATGCCGCGGTACTGCTTGTACTTCTTGCCGTTCATCGTGATGACGCGGCCGGGGGCCTCGTCCGTGCCTGCGAAGTACGAACCGAGCATGACGGCGTCGGCACCGGCGGCGATGGCCTTGATGGCGTCGCCGGAGTAGCGGATGCCACCGTCGGCGATGACGGGGACGTCGTATTCTGCGGCCACGTCAGCGACTTCCGCGACGGCCGTAATCTGGGGCATCCCAGAGCCGGAGACGACGCGGGTCGTACAGATGGAACCGGGGCCGATACCGACCTTGAGGCCGTCGGCGAAGTCGACGATTTCCGCGGCTGCTTCGCGGGTCCCGACGTTGCCGACGACGACGTCAGCTTCGACGGTCTCCTTGATTTCGCGGGCGGCGTCGATGACGTTGAGGTTGTGCGCGTGGGCGCAGTCGATGAAGATGACGTCCGCACCGGCCTCGTCGGCCATCTGGGCGCGCTCGTCGTCGAACGGGCCGACGGCGACACCGCAGACGAGGCGACCGTCATCGTCACGGGCGGCGTTCTCGTGTTCGCGGCGCTGAAGGATACCCTGCATCGTGACGAGGCCGACGAGTCGGCTGTCTTCGTCGACGATGGGGACGCGCTCGATTTTGTGGTCGTACATGAGTTCGAGGGCGTCGCGGGCGCTCACGTCGCGCGTGGCCGTGATGACCTCGTCCGTCATGGCTTCGCGGACTTCGTCGGCCTCGCCGACTTCGAGGTAGGGACGGATGTCCGTGCCTGAAATGATGCCGAGGACGACGTCGTCCTCGCCGACGACGGGTGCACCGGAGACGCCAGCACGCTCCATCATCTCGTCGACGGCACTGATGGTCTGGTCGGGGCGTGCCGTGACCACGTCGTCGCGGCGGATGACCAGTTCGTCGGCGCGCTTGACGCGCTCTATCTCTTGGACCATCGCCTCTGCGTCCATGTTGCGGTGCAGAACACCGAGGCCACCCTCACGGGCCATCCCGATAGCCATCCGGCTCTCGGTGACAGTGTCCATCGCAGCAGAGAGAATCGGAATATTGAGTTCGACGTTCTTCGAGACGCGCGTCGAGACGTCCGCGTCATCTGGCTCGACCCGGCTTTCCATGGGTCGGAGCAGTACGTCGTCGAATGTGAGGGATTCGGGTACCCGAAGCTTCTCGGTGAAGGGTTCTTGGTCAGGAACGTCGTTCGCCATATCAAGCGTGGTTTCGGGGGCAACAAAAGGGTTGCGAGATGGCATAGGCGTGCCGATGTTTGGCAAGCCTGGCGGGGAAGATATACACGGAAGTGGTTACATTCGCGCGACCTGACGGATTCACTCGTGTGCAAGTGTCACAGACTATCGTAACGCAAGTCGGTCGTGAATAATCATCATGTTCGCGAACGTGTACCACAGCATCATAGGCCATAAGGGAAATAACCGAAGATTCCACACCTCAATTTAAAAAAGAACCAAATAAGTCTGTGTTCCATGCGGTCGTATCCCACACAACGTTTAATACTCCTGTCCGAAATTCGTTGTGTATGGACTCCACGTGTCCCGTTGCATCGCGTATTGCCGGTCAGATGAACCTCGACTCCGGCATTCTCTTTACACCGATGTGGCAGACATTTAAACGGGAGTTCAAACCAGGACACAATGGACGAAACGTACGAACCTCTCGTACGCCCCTGTCTGAATTGCGTCCTTATCGCCGCTTGGGCCATGGTCAAGGCCAATAACACGTAATGAGTGTCTCACGTCACCCAGTCGCCCTTCGTCTCGAGCAACAGGTAGGTGGTGCGACCCGGCTTCTCGCCACCGTCATGGCGCTCCCCCTCGTCGACGGAATCTTCCCCGCGCTCATCATCGCAGGCGCGTTGAACTCCGTCACGGGTATCTTACAGACTGGTCTCCTCATCTTCGGTGGGTCGGCAACGGTCGCCGTCATCCTCGCAGAGATGGAAGGCTCGCGCCGCGAGCAGCTCACGTCTATCCTGCTCCTCGGCGCGTTCCTCATCCCCGTGGCAGTCACCGAGGCTGCCATCGCGGAGACCATCGAGACGCTACTCAACTTCGAGGTCTTCCACCGCTTCGCCGGGTTGGTCATCCTGGCCGTCGCCGCGAAGACGGCTTCCTCGAAGGTCGGCGAATATCTCCCGTCACCAAGTGTCATCATCGGTCTCGGTCTCGTTGCCAGCTTCAACCCCGCAGGCGCTGAACTCGTCGTCAGCCCCGACCCGTCCCGGCTCATCAATGCCGGTGCGGCCGCCGGAACCGGCGTCGGCTTCGCCGGGGCTGTCGCCATCTTCGCGCCCCGTCTGCGCGGTAACGTCGACATCGACCTCTTCCGCTTCGGGAGTTCGGTCGCGCTCGGCATGCTCGCGCTCGACGTCCTCGGCCTGATGCCGACGCAGGCACCCGTCGCGCTCGGCGTCCTCGGCGTCACGGCGCTTTTCGCCTTCGACCCCGGGTCGGCAGCCGACCCCGAATCCGACGTCGCGGCCGACGCTTCGTCTGCCGGTGCCGAATTCGACGACGCACCCACGGTCGGGTCCCCGTCATCCCGCTCGGTCGACGACGCGGTCGCTGACGGTGGTGACGACGTTTCGGACGCCGTCGCGGCCGAAAACGGTGCTGGTGAGGCGGTCGTCGCCGACGCCGACGACGCAACCGACGCAGCCGTCGAAGACACGGACGACGACTCGCCCGAACCGGGCTACGGATATCCCGGTGAGGGGGAGTCACGCGCGCCGTGGCTGTAATTCGAGCGCCTGTTCTTTCGCATCGCGAGCCGTCTTTTTCCACCTGCACCCCGAACGCGCTGTATGCGCCGAACCTTCGACATCCAGACCGACCGGCGTCTCCAAGCTATCGACGTTACTCGGCAGGTCTCTAGGGTGCTCCCGTCGGACGCAGACGGCGTCTGTACCGTCTTTTCGCGTCACACGACGACGGGCGTCTGCGTCAACGAGGCGGAGTCACGGCTCTTGGGAGATATCGAGACGATGCTCGCCGATAGCGTCCCCGACGACGGCTGGGACCACGACGCACTCGACGGAAACGCCGACTCACACCTTCGTGCGCTTCTCGTCGGCAACGGCGTCTCGATACCTGTCGTCGACGGTGAGTTAGACCTCGGTCGCTGGCAGTCGGTACTCCTCGTCGAGTGCGATGGCCCGCGAACGAGAACCGTGATCGTGGCGATGCCGTAACTCGGGTCCAGTGCCGGAGGGCTTACTTACCTCGGTGCGTTTCGTCGGGACATGAGCAACCGCGTCGTACAAGGGCGGATGGTCACTCCAGAGACGCTGGCCGAACTCGTCGAAGGCGAGCGCCCGATGGAGGCCGAAGCGATTCAGGACGCCGACTTCGACTGCCCCGAATGCGGAGAGAACGTCATTTCGGTCGGGTACATGCCGAGTATCACTGAATTCGTGACCGCCTACAAGTGCCAAGAGTGCGACTGGGCAGACGACGACCGCGACGAGTAGAATCGAAACCCCTTTAAGAAAAATCGCCATACGAAAGAGTGCACACAAATCGGGGCTGTGGCCAAGCCCGGCATGGCGACTGACTCCAGAGGCTTGGCGCCCGGGACGACACTCCAGCTGATATACAGAGCGGCCGACTGATCATCGGTCGTGTTGAAGACCCTCTGGAGTTCCGAGGCGCACACCGGAGATATCAGTCGATCGGGGGTTCAAATCCCTCCGGCCCCATTTTCTCTCAAAAACCACCGTCTTAGCGGGTACTCTGTCCCTCGCGGACAGCGTGATTTTGTGTCTACTACACTCGGAGGAGTTGCGCCAAGGAGCGCGGCGAACGAAGTGAGCAAAGCGACCGTGGCTCACGAGAGATTGAGAAACTCAAGTCAACAAACAACGAAACGTCCCGCATGGATGCCTGACCTCCGACCAGGCATATGGGCCCCATCGTTCCATCGTATGAGCGGAGCTTACAGCACAAACGCAAACACCGGGTAGGAGGCGACAACCGCCAGCGAGGGCGTTAATACCCACATCGTGACAATACGCTTAGCAGCCGCTGGGTCGAAGAGACTCCGCTCGTCGAGATCCGCCGGTCCCTCTGAGCCGACATCCGGTACGTCCGGAATCCTTTCAGGTGCTTCGGGCGGTTCTTCGTGTCGTGCGATATCTCCGATCGTCGGGCTAGCAGGAGCCTCCTCGACACGTGAAGTAACTAATGCACCCGTCCCGATGTCCAAATCCGGACGCTCGGGTGTCGGCGTCGCTAACTCTGCAAGTGTCGCTGCCCGACTTGCCCGGCCCCACCCGAGCCCGATAATTGCAGATGTCGTACTTACTGCGAGACTTGCGGGAATTCCGAGGTACGAGAGAATCGTGATAATCGTTCCCCCGATTACGGAGACGATCAGTGAGGCGAGAATCGGGAGCTCCGTGATATCGTCGCCAACCGTCTCCAGGGTTCGTCGGGCGATAGTGAAACTGCCCAAACCGAAGGCCACCACCGCGAGTAGAACCCCCTGGTCGACGGTGAGTGCTCCCCCTTCGCCGACGAGGGGAGCCACAGCGTTCGCGGCGTTCGACGCCCCCGCCGAGAATGCCATGTAGCAGGCGATGACGACCACCGAAATCGATCCGACGATGTCCTGGAGCGACGCGTTCGGGTTTATGTACGGACGTGGAACCCTCCCCGAGCGGTCGAGCTGGATAAAGTGGAGGTCGAACCTGGTAAACGCGACGTAGCGGTCGAGATACGGGTAGATGTAGCGTCCGATCACAATCCCAATAGCGAAGCTCAGAAGCGGGGCGACGATCCACGCCGAGACGATAACGAACATCAGCGCCTGATTGAGCGTATCCGACGCGAGACCCAGCCCGACGATGGCCCCAACAGCCGTCATCGAGGTTGAGGCTGGAACGCCGTAGAGATTCGAAACGAGTAGCGACAGCCCGGTGAAAAACAAGACTGTGACGCTCGCAACAGGAGTGAACTGGGTTGCTGGTACGATACTGCTGCTCATCGTGGCGATGACGTTTCGACCGACGGTCCACGCACCGAGGAAGCCAAACCCGACAAACAGGGTCGCGGCAGTCGCCTTCCGAACGAGGCGTGAGCCAACGGCCGGACCGAACGCCACGCCCGTCGACGAGCCTCCAATGTTGAACCCGACGAATACGGCGACAGCGACACCAGCGACGGTTAGCAGTGACACCATCTTGTCGTAGCTACCTCAACGTCACATGTCTTGCAGATATAATTTCTGAGTAGATTCTGGTCTACGTGTATCGTAAATATCTACGTGCCTGTGTATCAGATCTCGTTGTCTATCGTTGAGCTCAGCGCTTCGAATGCGGTGGATACACCCTCTGTCTGTGTCGCGCGGTTCGTGTTCGATTCTGAGGTATTCGCCATCGGCCTCTTACAAAACGTCTGTGCTGTCAGTGGTGCTCACTCGTCTCCGTCAGGGCCACTATCGAGAGTCGGGGGCCTGATATCGAAGGAAAGATCGAAGTGGAGAATTGACACGTCCCGTGCCCACCTGTCTCACGGAAAACATAATATACTCGGCTACGAGTTACTATTTGCTGCCGTCAGAGGCACGCCCCCTGCGACGACATTGCCGACAACCCTCTTGCAGGTCTTCAATTCACGAAAGCGCAGGTATCGACGGACGTCGTCACCGACTCGCCGCCACGAGAGCGCACCGGGCTTCACGCGCTCACCGGGACGTGGAGGCGTCATCGACGTCCGAACCGTGCGTACATTGATACGATTATCGTCCTTACCGACCGGCGATGGGTTCCTCTCTCGACAGTCGAATCCTCGCTCTCGCGATGGCACGAATGGTCGATGCGCTCGCCAACTCGTTTCTGGTCGTCGTGCTGCCGCTGTATATCGGGAGCCAACTCGTCGAACTCCCGTCGTTCGTCGGGACGACTGTCGCACTCGGCGTCGCCGAGTTCACGGTGACAGCTGAACTCCTCATCGGCGTCGTCCTCTCGCTTTTCGGCTTCCTCAACAGTTTCAGCCAACCGGTCACGGGGTCGATATCGGACAAGACCGGCCGTCGGAAAGTGTTTCTCCTGACTGGGCTGGCGCTCGTCGCAATCGGGAGCGCCGGGTACATCGTCTTCACTGATTACCTCTCGATACTGCTGATGCGCGGGCTTCAAGGCATCGGCGCGGCGTTCACCATTCCGGTCACTGTCGCGCTGGTGAACGAACTCTCGGCCGCGGACGAACGCGGCGGGAACTTCGGCCTATTCAACACGTTCCGACTGCTCGGGTTCGGCGTCGGCCCGCTGGTGGCTGGAGGCGTCGTCGCCGCCGGACCCTACACGCTGTTCGCGATACCGATATCCGGCTTCGAAGCCGCGTTTCTCGTCGCGGTCATCGGGGCGGTCCTCAGCTTTGCACTCATCGTCGTCCTCATCGACGACCCGGAGCGGACCGAAAGCGAGGCGGCCGACGACATCTCGCTCACGATTCGGAATCCCGACGGTTCGGGACTCGACCCGGTGTTCGCACTCGGTCTCGCGACTATCGTGATGGCCCTGAGCCTCGCTATCTTCGCCCCGTTGGCCAACCTCGTCAACGCCCGCCTCGACCAAGGAACGTTTCTCTTCGCCGTCCAGTTCGGAGCGACAGTGCTGGCGAACGTCATATTCCAGTACCCAATCGGTCGGCTCAGCGACCGCTACGGTCGACGGCCGTTCCTGCTCGGTGGCTTCGTCCTCCTCTTGCCGACCACGCTCGCACAGGGGTTCGTACAGGAACCACTGTTGATGATTCTCGCGCGGTTCTTGCAGGGAATCGCCGTCGCGGCTGTGTTCGCTCCCTCGCTCGCGCTCGCGGGGGACCTCGCCAAAGAGGGCCAGTCGGGGTCGACGCTCTCGATTTTGACGATGGGATTCGGACTCGGAGTTGCCTTCGGGACGCTGTTTTCCGGCATCCTCGTTGGGTTTGGGTTTGCGGTGCCGTTCGTCGTCGCGACACTCCTCGGTAGCGTGGGTCTCGTTGTCGTGTACACCCAAGTCGGAGAGACAATTGGTGAGTCGACGGCGACGCCGATGGCGGGTGACTAACTGGGGATAGCCGACTGTCGGTGCGACTTACACTCGACGCGACGCTGGTTTGCGAAGCTGCTTTCCTACATAGAATGCGAGATAAACTCACGCATACTTTTGCTGTAAGGAGACCAACACGCTAGCTAATGAGCACGCAAACAGTCCGTGGAACAATCGGAGGAATGGCACAGCGGGCGAATCCGTCGTTCGCAGGGGGCGTCGTCACCATCTCAGTTGTTGCTCTCACGTACGTCCTTACCGTCGGGTCGGTGCAGATACACACCTACGTCCACGTAATGGCGGGCGTCCTCTGGACGGGGACGGACCTGTTTATCGGGGCAATCCTCGGCCCGGTGCTCGGCGGTCTCGACGCGGACGACAGCGCGGCAGTCTTCGAGCGATTGACGCCGAAGACGTCGTTTTTCTTGCCGTCGATGGCGTTTCTCACCATCGCGACCGGACTGACTCTCGCGCTCCGTGTCGGACTGTTCCCGAACCCGGACCCGTGGCTCGCGCTCTTCACCGCGATCAACCTCGTTCCGATACTCTTGCTGTTAGGATGGCGGTTGAACGCGTGGTCTGATTGGCGGTGGCGGATTCCCTTCGCCGTCGTGACCATCGGGTCGCTCGTCTGGGTCGGCTTGACCATCGGAAACCTGCAAATGACGACGCCCGCTGTCGTCGTGGCGCTGGCTATCGTGACGATTCTCTCCGTTCAGGGGTTCGGCTTCTTGATGCCCGGCGAAGTCAGAATCTATCTGGAGATGACCTCGCCGACTCCCGATTCCGAAGTAATCGCCGCGGTCGGACAGCAAAACGCGATGCTCGGCGGCGTGCAGGGGCTGTTCCAACTCATCCTCATCGTCGATATGGTCTACCTGCGATACGGTGGGCTTCCGCTTTGAGTCGCCTGCCGTGATTCGGCGGCCGAACATGGCCCCGCAAGCAGAGACAGCAATTCGTCCCGAACTCGTTTCAACGAAACTGACTGTCTCAGTTGCTTACTAATTTAACCTAGTTGACAATTTTATAGTGTCCCAGGTAGTACTGTACTGATAGAATGCCCCTCCACTCACGTCGTTCGTTCCTCGCCGGAGCAGCGGCACTCGGGACGTTGGCTCTCGCGGGGTGTGGTGGACGCGCCACCGAGGAGACGGTCACGACGGAGACAGCAGCCACGCCCACGCGAACGCGAACGGACCCGGTGACAGAGACGCCCGAGCCAAACGTTGTCGACCCCGAAGATGCGGAGAACGTCTACTACGTCGACCCGAGGGCTGGGTCGGACAGCAACAGTGGTGACTCACTCGACTCGGCGTTCGAAACCCTTCGGCCCGTGATGTACGACGCCGAATTCGAACTCGGTGCGGGTGACGTCGTCTACCTCCGCGGCGGTGTCCACAAACTCCGAGGAGACGGCAGTATCAACCTCTCGTACCTCACGGGAACCGAAGAGAAACCCATTACCATTCAGGCACTCCCCGGCGAGCGGCCCGTCATCGACGTCAACATGAAGGGGTCGAACGGGATTTCGATGTTCGGAAGCGAGCACATCCATCTCCGGGGGTTCGAACTCAAGAACGTCAAGCGAAACGGCATCGCGTGCAGCGAGTCGAACGATGGGCCCGCGAAGTCGTGTGTGTTCGAAGATTTAGAGATTCACCATTATGGGCAGGGAGACGAGCGAAACGGTAACGGAATCAGTTTCTACGGGCGCTCGTTCGACCACTTCGTTCGGCGAGTCACGGCCCACCACGGCGGGTCGAAAAACAGCTCCGACGGCTTCTACATCGGCGGCGAAGGTGACCGCTTGAGCGGGGACCACCGCTTCGAAGAGTGTGTCGCGTATCTGAACGCCGACGACGGCTTCGATTTCTACCGCTCGGACCCGACACGTGGCAGTCTCGTCGTTAACTGCGTCGCCTACAAGAACGGAACCGACGGCAACGGCACCACGGGAGACGGAAACGGCTTCAAGATGGGTGGCGGGTGGGAGACCGGCGGCAACCGCTGTTATCGCTGCGTCGCCTACGACAACACCGCCTACGGATTCGATAACAACGGTGCGAGCGTCGCCAACACCTACGACCACTGCACCTCGTTCCGAAACGGAACCTTCGGGTTCAGCTTCACCGGCAACACCGAACCGGATAACATCGCGCGCAACTCGCTGGCGTGGCTCAACGGCGAAGGAGCGGTGTTTCAGGCATTCAACGTCCGAAGTGAGCGGAATTCGTGGGACCTCGACATCGACGACCCCGAGTTCGCGAAGACGGTGACCGGCGACGACTTCCTCCGCCTGACGAAAGGCTCGCCGTGTATCGATGCCGGTGTCGATATCGGCGAACCATATCTCGGTGCAGCGCCCGACCTCGGTGCGTTCGAGTACACATAGCTACGGGTCGAAAAAGGCCGCTGGTCACTTCACAGACCGAGTCGTGCTATTCGTGGCTGTCGCGTCTGTCGCGCCCATCGAGCCAGTCGCAGTTCCCTCGGCGACCGCACGCACGAACTCGCGGACTGTCGCTGCCGTCTCGTCCCACGTCACGTGGTCGAGATACCGCTGTCTGGCGGCCAAGGAGTGGGCGACGAGGCGCTCGGAGTCCCGACAGAGCGGCGCGATAGCATCTGTAATCTCGGATGGGTCCGTCGGGTCGACGAGATAGCCGTCTTCGCGGTGCGTGACGAGTTCGCTCCCACCGCCAGCGGTCGAAACGATAGCTGGGAGCCCGAATCCCATCGCTTCGAGCGCGGCGATGCCGAAGCCCTCGTAGTGAGAGGGGAGTGCGAACACGTGCGACTCACGCAGTGTTGCAGCGAGGTCGGCATCGGGGAGTCGGCCGGTGAAAGTGACGTAGTCCTCGATACCGAGGTCAGACACGAGCGTTCGAAGCCGACGTTCGTATCTGGCGTCGACCGCTGCGCCGACCACCGTCAACTCCCACTCCCACCGGACGCGAGAGAGCCCGCGGAGCAGTCCATCGACGTTTTTCCGCGGTTCGAGGTTGCCGACGGTGACGACTTGGAGTGGGCCGTCGGTCGCCCGCTCGCCAATCGCTTCGGGCGTCACCGGGGCACCGAACTCGGAAAACCGGTCGCCAGCAGGATACGCGACGACGCTCGGCTCGGTCGTCGTCAAGTCTGCGACGCTCTCCCGAGTGGTCTCGCTGTTGAACACGAACGCGTCGACCGAGTCGAGATAGCGTGCTTCGACGAGTTGGCGGAGTCGGCGTCGCCACGGGTGGAAGTTCTCTCGGGAGTTGAGGTGGTGGACGACCGAGACGAGCGGCGTATCGTCGTCGAGACCAGCGTTTGCGGCGGCGAGCGACGGGTGACACAACTCGTCTTGGAGCAGCACGTCGACGTCCAGCTTTCGCAAGCGACGGAGTGCCGTGGCGTTGTCTCCGAGACGCGCCCAGTACGCTCGCTCGGGGAGCGAGACGACCGTCACCTCGTCACCCGCCTCGCGGAACCGACGGACGAGTTCGAGGTCGTAGCGGTAGCCACCGGAGCGGTCGTCGAGCGGGCCGTAGACGACGAATCCGAGATGCACGTTAGAGGTCCGTCTCGTAGGTCGCGCTCGCGACGTCGTCTTCCCAGATTCGGACCGAGAGATGTGTCGGCTGTGTCAACTCCGCGGCATCGACGAACCGTCCGCACACCTCACGAGCGAATCGCTCGATACTCGGATTCTTCCCTTCGAACTCGGGGAGGTCGTTCATCGTCTCGTCGCGGTAGCGAGCGAGGGTCGCATCCAGCGCCGATTTCACGTCGTCGATGTCGACGAGATAGCCGTATTCGTCGAGTTCTGGACCGGTGAGTTCCACTTCGACAGTAAAGGCGTGTGAATGGCGCTCACCTTCTGGCCCAGGGTCAGGGACCGTCAGGTAGTGCTGCGCGATAATATCTTGGCGAACCGACACGCGATACATACCACCTCAACCGTCCCCGTACGTAAAGAGGATTTGGACGGCGTCGTCGGGTTCGTCTTCCAGTAGCTCGTAGGCGCGGGCGGCATCGCCGACGTCGAGACGGTGCGTGACGAGCGATTCGAGAGGGATGTCTTCGAGGAAGTCCCACGCGAGCGAGAACCGTCGTTCCGTGTCCCAGCGACCGCTGAGGTCCGGGTCGATGGTACTCACCTGACTGCTCTCGACGCTGATTCGAGAGCGGTGGAACCGCCCACCGAGGTCGAGCGAGGCGCGTTTGGTGCCGTACCACGAGCCGACGACGACCCGGCCGTCGTAGCGCGTCACGTCGAGCGCGTCGTCGAGCGCGTCGGGGTCCCCGGACAGTTCGAACGTCAGGTCGGCACCGTCGGCGGGATGGTCGAGCGACTCGGGAGAAACCGCAGCGTCGGCACCGAGGTCGAGTGCGAGTTGTCGCCGTTCAGGCACGCAATCGACGGCCGTGAGACTCCCGAGCGGGAATTTGTCGAGGAGCCACGTCGTGACGAGACCGACGATTCCCTGCCCAAAGACGACGACGTGTTCGCCGACGAGCGGGCGGCCGTCCATCACGAAGTTGAGCGCCGTCTCCATCGTCGGCAAGAGGGCGGCCCGGCCGTCACTCACGCCGTCTGGAATCGTCCTGAGTTCCGACGGGCGGGTGAGAAAACAGCTCTCGTGGGGATGGAAGGAAAAGACACGCTCTCCGAGGAGCGACGCATCGACAGCATCGCCGACTGCTTCGACCTCGCCGACAGCGGCGTAGCCGTACGTGAGCGGAAACGAGAGGTCGCCTTCGAGAGCGGCGATAGATTCGTCTGCGGGGAGGTTCGTGGGTGCCTCACCGCGATAGACGAGACGTTCAGTTCCCGAGCTCACAGCAGAGAGGCGGGTTCGAACGCGCACTTGGGTTCGATCGGGGGCGGGAACGTCGTGGTCGCGAACCTCGACTTCCTTCGGACCGACGAAGTAGACCGCGCGTCCGTGCATCGGTCAGTCGTCTGCGGCGAGTGGCGCGTCGGCGAACTCGACTATCGTGCCGCGGTGGCGGCAGTCTTCGAGGGCGTGCTTGGCAGCGAAGCCCGCTTCGTGGGCGTTCGAGGCCGTCCCGACGCCGACTTTGAGTTCGACGCCCGCTTCGCCCTCGACGTGGTCGATGGCCGCGCGGTACTGACTCGCAGTGAGGTCGGGTGTAATCGAGATGATGTTGTCGCCGCCGACGAAGAACGACAGCGCGCCGTGTTCTTCTCTGAGGTGGCGCATGAGCGAGGCGTAGCCCTGCTCAATCTGGATGAACGTATCGAACTCGTTGAGGCGGTCTGTGTACTTGCCAGTCGCGTCGTTCACGTCGAAGTGAGCGATTTGCACGTCCGAGTCGGCGCGGTCTTCCATCGGGAGCGTCTCCCCGGAGAGAACTTCGCGTCGCTCGTGGTCCTGTGCACTGCCAGCACGTTGGACGACGTCTGTGGCGCGTTCGAGTGCGACCGCGGGGTTGCGGTCGACGCCGATGCCGAGACTGAGCGTCACCGGATAGCGGTTGGCGATAGACTCCTGGAGGAGTTCGTGGTCGTCACGGTCCAGGCCGTTGGTGACGGCGACCATGTTGTCGAATCGGGTAAAGAAGACGTACCCGTCGCGAGAGCCGACGAACTGGGCCAGGTCGGCAAAGAGCCGCGACTGGAGGGTCTGGAGATCCATCTCCCGTCGAGGCTCGGGCGTTACGGTCCACGGCCCGTAGTTGTCGATTTGGACGAGTGTCAGCTGCGTATTCGTCACAGTAGACGAGTCGGGCGAAGCGCATATCGTTCTTTGGTTCTGCGACGGGTCTGCCGAGACTCTGTCTCCGAGGATATCGAAGGTTGAAAGCAGAAGACTGCGGGACGACCCAGTTTCTATGCCGCGTCTTCACTGAGGAGGTAACTCGCCGTGATGTCGAGAATAGCCCACATCACGACCCAAACGGTGAGTCCGACGACGACGATAACTGTCGACGACAACAGCGGTACGGTGAACGCGAGCGTCGCGACGGCCGTGTAGGTCAAAAAGAGCGCGACCATCGCCGTCACCAACCCGTAGACACCCATGGCGCTATTTCCTGTCGCTGGACCGCGTAACCACCCGACGACTCGCTCGGAGGACACACCCATACTGAGATGTACGATACCAAATGACATAATAGTTCTCTCGGGAGAACGTTCAATCAGTCGGCCTCCGAAGGGCCAGTGATGGAATACCGAGGAGTGGTCCTCGACGTCGACGGCACAGTCGTCCGCGGTGACGAAGCGATACCGGGCGCGCTCGACGGCTTGGCAGCTATCGAAGCGGCCGGGCTCGACCGCCTGTTCGTCTCGAACAATCCCACGAAGAAACCGCCAGCCTACGAAGAACGACTTCGCGGTGCTGGTATCGACGCCACGGCCGACGAAATCGTCACGTCGGGGACGACCACGACGTCGTACGTCGCCGAGCAACATCCGGGTGCGAAGACCTTCTGTATCGGCGAAGAAGGACTGCACGACCAGCTTCGAGAGGCCGGATTAGAACTCGTTTCTGCGTCGGACGACACCGAAGTCGTCGTAGTCGGTATCGACCGGGAGTTCCACTACGACGACTTGCGCGACGCGTACGTCGCCTTGCGTGACGGTGCGACATTCTACGGCACCGACCCTGACATCGTCATCCCGTCTGCCGGTGGCGATATCCCCGGGTCAGGTGCGATTATCCACGCCGTCTCCGGGGTCGCCGGGCGTGAACCTGATGCGATTCTCGGGAAGCCCTCGCCGGTCGCACGGGATATCGTCCTCGACAGACTCGGTCTCGACCCCGAAGAAGTCCTCGTCGTCGGCGACAGACTCGATACGGACATCGCGATGGGGACATCTGCTGGGATGGGGGCCGCAGTCGTCCGCACCGGTGTGACCGACGACGCAGCACTCGCGGCCAGTGACCACGAACCGGACTACGTCCTCGACAGTCTCGGCGATATCGAGTCGGTTCTGTCGGAGTAGCTTCTCCACCACCTGTCCGAGTTTCCGACAGTCACCTGTCCCTGCACAATCATTATTGTTCTGACGTAACAACTTCTGCGCGAGGAAACTCCATGACTGGAAAGAAAATTCTGCTCATCGCAGGCGACTTCGTCGAAGATTACGAGATTATGGTCCCGTTCCAGGCACTCCAGATGGTCGGCCACGAGGTCCACGCGGTGTGCCCCGAGAGAGAAGACGGCGACGTGTGTAAGACGGCCGTCCACGACTTCCGCGGCGACCAGACGTATCTGGAGACCCGCGGGCACGACTTCGCACTGAACGCGACCTTCGCCGACATCGAGCCAGCGGACTACGACGCGCTCGTCGTCCCCGGTGGGCGCGCGCCCGAGTATCTCCGTGGCTACGACGAGGTACTCGACACAGTCCGGCACTTCTTCGAGGAGAAAAAGCCGGTCGCAGCTATCTGCCACGGACCACAGATTCTCGCCGCTGCAGGCGTCCTCGACGGCTACGAGATGACGTCGTATCCCGCTGTCCGCGCGGAAGTCGAGAACGCCGGTTGCTCGTGGGTCGATGGCGTCGTCGTCGACGACAACCTCGTTACGGGACAGGCGTGGCCGGACCACCCTGAGTGGCTGTCGGCGTTCCTCGACGTCCTCGGGACCGAAATCAGCCACACGCCGACTGCACAGGCCGCGGGCGACGACTAGTCAGGATTCTCACACCGTGAATACCACGAGTGAGAATGTCTGACAAAGGTTTTTAAGTGGTGCAGCGTAGGGTCTCGTATGGAAGAGCCGAACAGCCCATACTTCCGCGAACAGGTCGACGATGCCGTCGAGACGAACCCACAAGAGGGGGAGGTCGTAATCGTGGAGGGTCAAGCGATGAGCCTTCGAGCCTACAAGAAGCGTCACGACTAATCTGTCGGGACACCCGTAGGTCTCGGTGTTGTGGTGTGGTGTTCGGTCACGCGACCGTTTTTGTGGGGGGACACAGCCAGAGCGGAGCGTATCCGCTTTCTCAGCGTCACCCCCCGCGCACCAGGTCCCGTAGCTGTTAGAATGCCCCGCCGTAGACGTTCACGTCCGCGTGCAGGCCGTCACGGAGCGCCGTGTGGACGTGGCAGATATCTTCGGCGAGGTCCGTTATCTCGGCCACCTCCTCGTCTGAGAGGGCCGCTTCGACGTAGACGTCGAAACTGACGCTCGTGAGGTCGTCGTCGCCGTCGACCGTCGCGTCCGCGTCGATTTGAATCTTCCCGAGGTCGTCGAAGCCCGTCTTCTGGCCGCCGACGCGGAAGGCCGGAAGGAAACAGGAGGCGTACGTCGCCACGAGTGTCTCGTTCGGGGACGGTCCAGTCTCGTTGAGCGCGTCGATTTGAAGGTCGAAGTCGCCGACGCGGCTCGTGCTCGAAAATCCATCTTCGCTGACGGTTGAGGTCTGAATATCGGACATCTACTCGATTCGAGGGACTGTCTTCACCTAACGGTTGGTCGGTCGGGTGAGCCGATACACAATACCCAAAAAATCAAACAGCGCGGTCTATTCGAGCGTGAACGACTCGTCGCCGTCGAGGACGTGGACTTCGGCGTGACTGCCGGCCGCCTTCACTTCGCGCTCGAAGTCGTCAACGTCGATTTCGATGGGCGGGAACGTGTCGTAGTGCATCGGGAAGACGTGGTCGACGTCCAGCCAATCGGTTGCGACGGCCGCCTGCCACGGCCCCATCGTGAAGTGGTCGCCGACCGGGAGCGCGGCGGCGTCGGGTTCGTAGTACGGCCCGAAGATTTCGCGCATGTCGGTCATCAGACCAGTGTCGCCCGCGTGGTAGAATGTCGTCGCCTCGGCGTCGGACTGCTGTGTCGGCACCGAGTCGCTAATCACGTACCCGCCAGGGACACCCGCGTCGTATTCGTATCCCGTGTTGATGCCGTTCGTGTGGTCTGCGCGGACCATCGAGACGTACGCGTCTCCCAGTTCGACGGTGCCACCGATGTTCATTCCGATGGTCTCGTCGACGCCCATCTCGGCTTCGACGTAGCCGGTGAGTTCGGGTGTGGCGACGACCGTCGCGCCGTCGAACTCGCCTGCGTGGGCGATGTGGTCGGCGTGGCCGTGCGTCAGAAGGACGTAGTCCGGTGTCTCTACGTCGCTCGGCTCCAGCGACGTAAACGGATTGTCGAAGAACGGGTCGATGAGAATCGAAGTGCTTCCGACCGTGACGTGCCACGTCGAGTGGCCGTGCCAGATGAGCTCCATAGCACCTCGAAGTTACTCGTGAAATACACAAAAAGGTATTCGGAGGCACCGCACACTTCTTGGTACCTGTCTAGCGAATGAATGTATGAACACCCAAGCAGACATCTTCGTCGTCGGTGCGAACGGCTACGTCGGGTCCGCGGTCGCCGACAGACTCGCCGCAGACGGCGCATCTGTCACCGGGACGTACCACTCGACCCCGGGGCGATGGGGACACAGGCAGTTCGATTTCTGGTCGGACGACCCGAGCCGACTCGCTGCCGGCGACTGTCTCGTCTTCGCGTCGACCGTCGAGCGCGACGACCGACCGCTCGACGAATTCGAGGCGCGAGTGGGCGCACTGACCGACGCCTGCTCGGGGCTCCGCTTCGTGTACGTCTCCACTGACTCAGTCTTCGGTGGCGAGTCAGGGTGGTACTCCGAAGACGAGCCGACAGCACCGAGAAGTCACTACGGACGACGAAGCGCCCGGTTCGAGACGCTTGTCGAAGAGAACTGTACAGACTACTGTATCGTCCGTCCGAGCTATGTCTACGGGTATTCTGGTGGCGAACTCGACAGCCGGTTAGCGCAGACGTTTCGGTCCCTCAGGTCCGGCGAGGTGGTTCGCTACTACGACGACTATTTCAAGAGCCCGGTCGAGGTCAATCAGCTCGCAGCGATTCTTTCCCGCGTGTGCACGGGTGGGTTCCAAGGGACGCTCCACGTGGGAGGCCCTCGAATGAGCGTCTTCGAATTCCATCGGCGTGCTGCCAGCGCATTCGGGGTGTCTCCTGACCGAGTCGAGCCAGCGTCGATGCCCGCGGAGAGTTCGCTCCCAACGGACACCTCACTCGATTCGAGCCGGGTTGCCCGGGAATTCGGTCTTCGACCGGCCCCCGTCGTCGAAAGCCTCACGTGTTCCTCAGTCGACGACGTGCTCGCTACCAAATCAGAGTGAGCAGTTCTTCGCTCGACACTGGCGACCGTGGGCCGAACCCCAAGCAGACTCAGTCTCAGTCGTGCGGCGTGGCAACTGTGGGGCAAAATACTATGGTAAGTCGTGATATCATTCGGACATGGCCACGAAGATGGCACGTCGTCTCAAGCAGTTCTTCGAAGAGCGGACGGCTGGCGGCCTGCGGAGTATCGTCGTGTACGAGGAAGACGAATTCGAGGTGAGCTATCTTCGGGACGACGTCGCAGCGGAATACACAGAACGTGAGGTCGCCGCGGCCGTCGACGACGCGAGAACGGAGTCGTTGATGGCTCCCGTCTACGGCGACCTCTACACCGACGACCACGACGACCTGATTTGTACCATCAAGGTGTTTCCCTCGGTCGTCGAGATGAACTTCGTCCGTTCGAGCGCCGAAGGCGTCGCAGTCGCCCTCGATGCGGGCGTCCTCGAAGCGTCAGATGGGTTGGTCACCGAGGCCCGAGCAGTCGCGGCTGACGACCAGATATAACACACCAATAATACATTCGAGCCTGTGAGGTGAGCTATGGTCGAGAAACAGGAGCGCGACCTCCGCCGAGACGGGCTGTTATTTCTCGTCGGGGTGACCGGTCTCGCTGTCCTCGAACTGGGAACACAACCGACGTCGGCGCGCGAGTTCGTGATACTACGCGAGTTTCTCTTCGGTAGTGCGCTTGGTATCTTACTCTCGGGCGTGTTCCGCGCGACTGACAAACAAGCCCTCGTCTCGACGCTTTGCCTTGCTGTCGGCTTCGCCGTCGGCGGCGTCATCAACGTCTTCTGAGGTGCCGACAAACAGAGCGTCCCCGCACAGAAACCGGCCGAACACGTGGTGAGTGTAAAGACCTATCACGCCCCACACAGACTCGTCGCGCATGCATCACGTTCGATTCCGCGACCCGGCTGGCGCGGTCCGACAGGGTAAGTGGCACGGTGATTCGGTCTCCTTTGGCGGCGAGACGTACGACCTTGACGAGGTCGACGTGCTCCCACCGTGTGAGCCGACGAAAATCGTCTGTATCGGCCGCAACTACGCCAAGCACGCCGAGGAGCGCGACGTGGACGTTCCGGACCGGCCACTGCTGTTTCTCAAGCCCCCGAACGCGGTTGCGAGCCACGGCGACACCGTCACGCTCCCAGCAGGAAAAGAGAACGTCGAACACGAGGCCGAACTGGCCGTCGTCATCGGCGAGCAGTGCCGAAACGTCGCGGTTGACGAGGCCGAGGACGTGATTGCCGGCTACACCGTGATGAACGACGTGTCCAACCGCGACGACCAGGACGTCGAGACCAACTGGGTTCGCGGGAAGGCGTTCGACGGTGCGGCACCACTCGGCCCGGTCCTCGCCGACCCCGACCACCTCCCGGAAGACGCGAGCATCTCCCTGCGGGTAAACGGCGAGACCCGACAGGACTCCAGTATCGAACATCTCATCTTCTCGGTCCCAGAACTCGTCGCCGAGATTACGACGTATCTGACGCTCGAACCGGGCGACGTGATTTCGACCGGTACGCCCGAGGGCGTCGGTCCACTCGAAGACGGCGACCACGTCGAAGTCGAAGTCGAGGGCGTCGGCGTCCTCGAACACGACGTGCGACAGGACTGAGAGATGCGCGTCCATCGGATGACATTCCTCGGCGGCGCAATCTTCGCCGTCACCGCGCTCGCGAGCCTCGCCCTCCTGCCGCTGCTTCCCTCCGAGGTTGCGATTCACTTCGGTGTCGGCGGCGAACCTGATTCGTTCGTCGCAGCCCCGGCAGGCGTTCTCTTGCTTCCGGGTATCGGTCTGGCCACGCTCATCTTCACCAGAGTCGCTGGCTCGGTCGGTCTCGGAACCAGCGCACCGCCGGTGTTCGACCCGCTTCTCGCCACGTTCCTCGGGTACGTCCAGGCGCTCGTTCTCGCGTACAACCTCGGCGTGCGAATCAACGTGGCAACGGCGCTCGCGCCCGCACTCGTCGCGTTTGTCGCTGTCGTGTTCGTTATCCAACGCTAGAGCCGACAGAGGGCAAGCCATATGTTTAGGCTCGCCTAATCCCCGCCGAATGCGACTGACTCGACGCGACGCGATTGCAGTCCTCGCCGGTCTCGGCGTGGTGGGAGGGGGCGCTGTCGCGGTCGACCAGTTCGACCCGCCGACCGCAGAGTCGGGAGAGATGGGAGAGACGGGAGACAGCGGCGGCGATGGGTCGGTGTCGACGACCGTCACCGCCACGATGACCGCCGCGGCAGAAGTCGTCTACCCGAGTCAGACCGAAGGCGTCTCCGACTTCGTCGAGACGTACGTCGTCGGCCGCGCGAGAGACGAGTCGCGTCGGGACGCCATGCGCGACGCAGCGCTCGAACTCGACGACATCGCCCGCGACTGGTACGGCGACGACTTCGCCGACCTCTCTGCGGACGACCGAGACTCGTTGCTTCGCGAACTCGGCGTCGCCGCCGCCGACCCGGTAGCCGACGGGAACGTCTCCGAGCGAATCCGGTTCCACGTCGTGAACGAACTACTCTACGCCTTCTACGCATCGCCGACAGGGGGTAGACTCGTCGGTATCGAGAACCCAATCGGCCACGCTGGCGGCACAGCAAGCTACCAGCGGGCGACGATGTCCAAAGACGATGTCGAACGTGTCGGGCATGTCGAGCGCGTCGAACGCGCAGGCGATTCCGAGGACGTTGACGGGAGTGTGACCGATGAGTAACCCCGCCCAGACGGACCGTACGCCGGTCGAAGACGCCGACGTATGTATCGTCGGGGCAGGTCCGGCAGGGGGGATCGTCGCCCATCGTCTCGCAGAATCGGGCGCGACTGTGGCGGTTCTCGAAGCGGGACCGCGGTTCGACGGCGACAGACAGGACCAACTGGAACAACACCTTCGCCCCGGACTCGACGACCCGTGGGACATGGGCGGCCCGCGCGACGAGTTCACGTCGTCTGGCGACTCGTTCTACCCACTGAACGCCGCCCGCGTGAAGGGTGTCGGTGGCTCGACGCTCCACTGGCAGGGGATGGTGATGCGCCTCCACGAGCGCGACTTCGAACTCGACTCACGACACGGCGTGGGCGCTGACTGGCCCATCTCGTACGACGACCTACGCCCGTTCTACGCCGAGGCAGAGCGCGAACTCGGCGTCGCGGGCGCGATGGACAACCCGTACGCCCCACCTCGTGAGGAACCCCATCCGCTTCCGGCGTTCCCGCCGTCGCACTCAGATTCCATCTTCGCGGAGGCGTGTGAACGACTCGGAATCGACATGCACTCGGTTCCGAACGCCCGCAACTCCGAACCCTACGACGGCCGCAGTCCGTGTGTCGGCTACGGGACGTGCAAACCGGTCTGTCCGTCAGGTGCGAAGTACACCGCCGAGTCGCACATCGAGAAGGCCGAGTCAGCGGGGGCGCGAGTCATCGACCGCGCTCGCGTGCGCCGACTCGAACACGACTCGACAGGCGAGCGCGTCGTCGCCGCAACCTACACGACACCCGATGGAGAAACCCACCGCCAGACTGCGGACCAGTTCGTCCTCGGTTGTGGCGGCGTCGAGAACGTCCGTCTGCTCTTGCTCTCGGAGTCCGGGCAGTACCCAGACGGCCTCGCGAACTCCTCGGGACTCGTCGGTCGGTACTTCATGGACCACCTGTTTGCCGGGATGGGCGGTCGCCTCGACAGACCGACCAGACAGAACCACGTCGGCTTCAACACCAGCGAGACACACCAGTTCTACGACGACGCGGAGCCAGTCAACGGTCTCAAACTGGAGTTTCTCAACTACGCCGGACCGTCGCCCGTCATCGACGCGCTCCACGCCGACACGTGGGGAGATGACCTTCTGGCGCAGTTGAAGGCGAACTACGGAACCCACGTCGCCATGGGCGCGCTGGTCGAGCAACTCCCTGACGAGGACAACTACGTCACCATCGACCCCGAGACCACAGACGACCTCGGCGACCCCGTTCCGGCGGTCCACTGGTCAATCGGCGACCAGACGAAGGCGGCACTCGAACGTGCAAACGAGATTCAACGGACGGTTCTGGAGGAACTCGGTGCCGATGTGGAGTGGGCAGTCGGCCCGGACAACACCGGCCCGGCGTTCCACCACATGGGTACGACTCGAATGGGTGACGACCCCGAATCGAGCGTCGTGAACGCGGAGTGCCGGACCCACGACCTAGAAAACCTCTGGATAGCCGGGTCGAGTGTCTTCCCCACCGGCGGCGCGATGAACCCGACACTCACCATCGCCGCGCTCGCGGTCCGGCTTGCGCAGTCGGTCAAACAGCGAGTGCGAAACTGAATCCGATTCCATAACTTTGGGAACGACACCGGTACTGTTTATCCCAGGGCTCGCAAACCACGGTCTATGAGGAGGCGGCGCTACGTCCACGCAGTGGGTGCACTCGGTCTCGCCGGTGTCGCAGGGTGTCTCGGCGGAGACGAGAACCGCCCAACCACCGGCGCGGCGGAAAGCGCCGAGGCAGACATCGGCGAGGCATCTGGCAGCGACGACAGCGACAACAGCGACATCGTTCTCGCGACAGCGACGACCGCCTACGACACGGGACTGCTCGACGCGCTCCACGAGGAGTTCACCGCACGATTCGGTATCCGGGTCAAGACGCTCGTACAGGGGACCGGAGCAGCCCTCAGAACCGCCGCAGACGGCGACGCAGATGTCGTCATCGCGCACGCTCGCGAGGCCGAAGACGAGTTCCTCCGGGCGGGACACGGCATCAACAGACGGGATTTGATGCACAACGACTTCCTCGTCGTCGGTCCCGAGTCGGACCCGGCAGGAGTCGATTCCGTCGGGAACGACCCGCTCGCTGCGTTCCAAACAATCGCCGAGAGCGAGTCGCTGTTTCTCTCCCGCGGCGACGACTCCGGGACCCACCGCCGGGAACAATCGCTGTGGGAACGCTCGGCGGCGACCCCCTCGGGACGATGGTATCAGGCCACCGGTGATGGAATGGGCGATACGCTCAGACAGGCCAGCAGACGCGGCGCGTACACCCTCGTCGACCGGGGGACGTTCCACGTCTACGGCGACTCGATTTCACTCGACTCCTTCGTCGAAGGCCCACTCGGTGGCGGTCCCGAACTCCTCCGAAACGACTACGGAATCATCCCGACGAACCCCGCCCGACACGACGTTGACTACCCGTCGGCGATGGCCTACGTCGGGTTCTTGACGGGGCGTACGGGGCAGAAAATCATTCGGACGTTCGGCGAGTCGACGCTATTCGTTCCCGACGCGCTGGACGACGACCCGGCGGTCGACCAGTACGGACCGGCCAGCGACAGGTCCTGAGCACGCCTCGTTCTCGAAACCGGCGATTCGCAGCAGTATCGACCGCGAGTACGCACCCTTAAGAACCGCGACCCGCATCTTTCGACCATGCAACCACGGGACCTCTCCGCGCACACTCCCTACGTTCCCGGCCGCGGAACAGAGGAGGTCGCCCGCGAACTCGGGGTGGACCCCGAGGACCTGACGAAACTCTCCTCGAACGAGAATCCTCACGGTCCAAGTCAACAGGCCGTCGCGGCCATTCAAGACGCCGCGCCGACGGTGAGCGTCTACCCGAAGACGGCCCACACCGACCTGACAGAGAAACTGGCCGACAAGTGGGACCTCACGTCCGAGCAAGTGTGGGTTTCACCCGGTGCTGACGGCGCAATCGACTACCTGACGCGAGCGATGCTCGAACCCGACGACCGCGTCCTCGAACCGTCGCCTGGCTTCACCTACTACTCGATGAGCGCTCGCTACCACCACGGCGACGCCGTCCAGTACGAGGTGTCGAAAGACGACGACTTCGAACAGACCGCCGAGTTGGTTCTCGATGCCTACGACGGCGAGCGCATGGTCTACCTGACGACGCCGCACAATCCGTCGGGGGCGACTTTCGCTATCGACGAGATTCGAACCCTCGCCGAATCGGTCGAAGACCACACGCTCCTCGTCGTCGACGAAGCCTACGGCGAGTTCTCCGACGAACCGTCGGCCATCGACTTGCTCTCGGAGTACGACAACATCGCGGTGCTGCGCACGTTCTCGAAGGCCTACGGCCTCGCCGGACTTCGAATCGGCTACGCCTGCGTTCCCGAGTCGTGGGCGGACGCCTACGCCCGCGTGAACACGCCGTTCGCAGCGAGCGAACTCGCCTGCCGCGCCGCACTCGCCGCCCTCGACGACGAGGACCACGTCGAGAAGACGGTCGAGTCGGTCGAGTGGTCCCGCGACTACCTCCGCGCCGAACTCGACGTGCCGACGTGGGAGAGCGCCGGGAACTTCGTCCTCGCACAGGTTGGTGACGCCACCGCCGTCTCGGAAGCCTCCCAGCGCGAGGGCGTCATCGTCCGCGACTGCACCAGTTTCGGCCTGCCGGAGTGCATCCGCATCTCCTGTGGCACGAAAGCGCAGACGAAACGCGCCGTCGAAGTGCTCAACCGAATCGTCTCGGAGGTGCCGCCCGCGTGAGAGTCGCCATCACCGGAACCCCCGGAACCGGGAAAACGACGGCGACCGACGCCGTTGCCGACACACTCGACCTCGACGTGGTCCACCTCAACCAACTCGTCAAAGACGAGGGACTGTGGACCGAGCGCGACGAAGACCGCGACACGCTCGTCGTCGACCTCGACGCCGTCCGCGACCACCTCGGCGACTGGGACGGTATCGTCGAGAGCCACCTCGCACACCACCTCGACGCCGACCGAGTCGTCGTCCTTCGCTGCCGCCCGGACATCCTCGAACAGCGCCTGCTCGACCGCGGCGAACCCGAGGCAAAAGCCCGCGAGAACCGGGAGTCAGAAGCCCTCGACGTTGTTCTCGGCGAAGCCGTCGAGTTCCACGGGGAGGAGTCGGTCTACGAAATCGACACGACCGACCGCGACCCCGAGGCTGTCGCCGACGACATCGAAGCCGTCGTCGCGGGTGAGCGCGAACCGTCCGCCGGAACCGTCGACTTCATCGAATACCTATGACGCTCGACCAGTATCGCGACACCGCCGACAAACTCCTCGTTCCGTTCGTCTCGGCCGCCGATACCGCGGGACTCACCCCGAACGGCGTGAGCGTCATCGCCTTCGGATTCGCCATCGCCGCGGGCGTCGCCTTCGGCCTCGCCGACCCGTTGTGGTACGGGGCTGGAGCCGTGTTCGTCTTCCTCAACGGTTGGCTCGACCTCGTCGACGGCGCACTCGCACGCGAACAGGGCGTCTCCTCGGAGGCCGGTGACCTGCTCGACCACGTGTTGGACCGCTACGCAGACATCGTCGTGCTCGTCGGTCTCGCGGCCGGAATCGAGTCGTATGCGCTTGGCCTCGCCGCGGTCACGGGCGTCCTCATGACCTCCTACCTCGGGACACAGATACAGGCAGTCGGCCTCGGCCGCGCCTACGGCGGCCTCGTCGGCCGCGCCGACCGACTGGCACTCATCGGCCTCGTCGGCGTCGCGTCGGCGGTCTACACCGACACGCTCGCCGGGTTCACGCTCGTCGGGTGGCTGCTGGTGTTCTTCGCCATTATCGGTCACTTCACCGCGTTCCAGCGGTTCTGGGGCGCGTGGGGCGACCTAACGTAAGAAATTAGTTTTTCGACACTTTCGGTCGGAGTGTGTCTTCCGTCGTTCCGTCACTCGGTCAGGCTGGTTCGGTTGCGCTTCTCGGGACTCTCGTCGTCGCCGAGTCAGTCTGGCTCTCCGAGAACGCGGCGGCTCGCGGCCACGGATTTCCGAACCTCCTCGGCGCACTCCTCGCCGTGATTCCTATTGGCGCACTCGCGTATCTCGTCGCGTACTGTCCAGCGCATCCACGGACGCACTCTCCGAGCGCGGCGGAGCGAGTCGCACTGACTGTGTTTTTCGCGGCTGCTGGGTCGTTCGCCGTCGTTGGCTCCTTTCCGGTGTCACCCCCGGGGCTCCGCGAACTGCTGTATCCGCTTGGCTTGGTCGTGTTCCTTCCGTTTTCGCACCTCGTGGTGTATCGGCGTGGCTATCGCGTGGTGACCAGTCCGGCCGGTCGTCAGGTGGCGGTATTTCGCCGCCGCCAAGAATAGCTGGATGAACTGGGAGACGCGGCCGTGCTCACAAGTCGCACCGCGTGACCGGTGGCGTGTCTTTTATACGCGGCCGGGGGGTACGTGAGTGTATGCCTCAGTGCGAGATGTGCGGCTCCAACCAAGCCTCTCTGAAGAAAGTGAAGGTCGAAGGCGCAGAGCTACAACTGTGCGACGACTGCGCCGAGTTCGGCACGGAGGTCCGCACCGAGTCGACGTCCTCCAGCGCGAGCACGAAGTACTCTACCTCCTCGTCGAGTTCGAAGGCGTCTCGCTCTTCGGGGTCGTCTTCGTCGTCGTCGAACACCCGCCGTCGTCGAGACATGTTCGACGACATGGACGAGATTGCAGCCGACTACGACGCTCGCATCCGCGACGCACGCGAGTCCCGCGGCATGAGCCAAGAGGACCTCGCGCAGTCGCTCAACGAGAAGGCGAGCCTCATCCGCAAACTCGAACGCGGCGACATCCTGCCACCAGACTCCGTCCGTGAGAAACTCGAACGCAACCTCGACATCTCACTCGTCGAGGGCGAAAGCGACGACGAGTCGGAGTGGTCCGGCGGCAGCGACACGACCACGACTCTCGGCGACGTCGTCAAGCGCAAAGACTGACGACTTCGATTCGGTTTCGGACGCTCGTTTCCTCACGATTTTCAACGATAGAGACGCCGTCTCGTGGCAACGACGGCCCCGAAAACCAATTTATTAGTCTCGCCGCACCCCACCTCCGGTGTGTTCATCCTAGTCAATCTCAAGGCGTACCCGTGTGACCCCATCGAAGTAGCAACCGCCGCGCGCGACGTCGCCGAAGAGTCCGGCGTCCGAATCGCTGTCTCGCCACAGGCAGCAGACATCTCCCGCGTCGCCGACACAGGCGTCGAGACGTGGGCGCAGCACGTCGACCCCAACGACTACGGGAGCCACACCGGCAGCACCCTCGCAGAAGCAGTCGCAGAAGCGGGGGCGGTCGGAACGCTCATCAACCACTCCGAGAACCGCCTGAAACTCGCCGACATCGACGGGTCGATTCAGGCGGCCGAACGCGCCGGTCTGGAGACCTGTGTCTGCGGCAACAACCCCGGACAAATCGGTGCTGTCGCCGCGCTCGGTCCTGACTCGGTTGCAGTCGAACCGCCGGAACTCATCGGCGGCGACGTGTCCGTCGCGACTGCCGACCCCGGTATCGTCACCGACGCCGTCGACTCCGCGGCAAACGTGGACGAAGACGTTGACGTGTACTGCGGCGCTGGCATCTCCACCGGCGACGACGTTGTCACGGCCGAAGAACTCGGCGCGTCCGGTATCCTCCTCGCGTCCGGCGTCGCCAAGGCCGACGACCCGCGTGCAGCGCTCGAAGACCTCGTCTCGGGCCTGTAGAAACGACTCGAAGAATCTGTTTTCTGACGACGCTACTCGTCGCTTTCAGTGGTGCTGCTGGACAGCAGTTCGGCCTCGTCAGCAGTACTGTCAGCAGCGTCAGGGTCGTCGGCGGCGTCAGAGTCGTCCGGTTCGTCGGTCTCGTCGAGGAACGCTGCTTCGATAGCCGCGACCGTCTCGGCCAACTCGTCGGGGTCGAGGAGGTCGTCGTACTCGTCGCGGACGAGGTCCGGCAGGGCGTACTCGTAGATGCCGCGTCCGGCATGTCGGATGAACCCTGCCCGTCGAAGTGGCCTGTTTCGCCCGTATGCGAGGTGCTGGTCGGCTGTCTCACCCGCTGCGACGTGCGCCGTGACGGGGTCGGAGACGTGTCGCTCGCGATAGTGCTGGAGCATTCCGTGGTGAACGTCGCTCAGTGCGCTCACGACGGCCGTCATCCGGTCGACCACGTCGCGTCGGTCCTGTGCACCCGGTGCCGGTTGCAGGTCCGCCGGTTCGAAGTCACCCATCTCGCTCTCGAAGTCGAACTCGTTGTCGGACCCGGATGCCGTGGTATCTTCGAGATGGCCGAACCCGTGGGTCGGCCACGGCGGTCCGTCGGGAGCTTCCAGTAGTGGTCTGGGAGGCGTGTCAGATGCGGCTTGCAGTTCGCTCGCATCATCGGCAGCCTCGGTGTCTGCGTTCGCTGTCGCCTCGGCAACGTCTTCGTCACTCGGTTCGCCAGCGTTCTGATTGTACTCTCCGAGCGCGGCTTGCTTCTCTTCGGGGCGATTCAGGTTTCTCCCCGAGCCACCGCGATAGGGCGCTTCCGCCTTCTGGAACATCGCCTGTGCGAACTGGTCTGCCATCCGCGAGAGGTCGCGGGCTTCCTCTAGCTCGCGTTCGAGTTGTCGGATTTTGGCCTCCTTCTTTTCGAGTTCCTGTCGCAGGTCGGCGATTTCGCTCTCACGGCGGGCTTTCTCGTCGGATATCTCTTTGAGGTCCGAAACGAGGTCGCCGTCGACAGACTTCAGGTCGGGGCGTTCGAAGTCGTCGAGTCCGGGCGTCGCACCCGCGTCGAACGTCTGTTTCTTGTGGAACTGGACGCGCCGAATCGACTCCGACCAGTCGGTGACGAGGAATCCCTCGCCGTTGCCCATATCCTCGATGGCGTCGGCGTACTCCGACCCGAGGATGCGACCGACGACCTTGGTGTCGTTGCGCCAGGTGAGGCGGTGCCAGACGAGCCAGTCACACTGGGTGATGAAGTCCTTCTTGACGTCCGCGGGGCGCTGTGAGATACCGACGACGCCGAGGCCGTGTTTTCGCCCGCGCTTGCCGATTTTGATGAGCATCTTGCCCGCTTCGTCCATCCCGCCTTTTTCGGGGATGTACTCGTGGCACTCCTCGATGAGCATCAAAAACGGTTTCTTCAGCTTCTTCTCCTTGGCGAAGAGGTGCTTTGCGACCTCGGTCACTAACTCGTCGGCCGCGGCGTCGTCGAGGTAGCCGGACACGTCGAGGATAATCGGCACGTTCTGTTCGAGTGCAAGTGTCGCGAGTCGCTCTGCGTGTTCGGGACTCACCTGAATGTCGCACTCGTCGTCCGCGCCCGCGTGAAGCAGTTCGAACTCCTGTTTGAGTCCGTAGTACTCGCCGTCGGTATCAACGATGAGCACTGGGAAGTTCGACGACAACAGGTTCTCAATCATGACCGAAGCCGTGTTCGACTTCCCGGACCCGGATTTGCCCGTGATGAACCCTCGGCCAGTCAAGATATCGACGACCGGTAATTCGACCGTCGTACCCGGGTCTTCGGTGCCCACTCCCCCTGGACCGTCGCTAATCTCGGCTACCGAGATGGTTTCCGTGTCCGAATCCGTCATCCGGTTTTTTCGACTCTTTCGGGGGTCATAGTTCCTCCCCTCCGGACGAGTCAAGTTTTATCACGAATCACGTCAAGTTCCGGTCGATGATAGACGGGGGCGGAGACGACATCTCCATTCTTCACGTCGATGACGACCCGATGTTCTCTGAACTCGTTTCTCACAACCTCACGCGGCGCATCGACGGAGTGCACATCGACACGTGCGAGCGACCAGATGTTGTACTCGACCGGGTCGAGTCCGACGCGGTCGACTGCATCGTCTCGGACTACCAGATGCCGGGCATGAATGGCGTCGAACTGCTCGAAGCAGTTCGCGAATCGAGTGATGTCCCGTTCATTCTCTTTACGGGTCACGGCTCTGAGGCGGTCGCGAGCGACGCGATCGCCGCCGGCGTCACCGACTACGTCCAGAAAGACCCCGGAGGCGACCAGTGGGTCCTACTCGCCAACCGCGTTCGGCGGGCGATTTCCGAATACCGAGCAGTAGAAGCTCAAAAAGAGTCGAACCGTCGATTCTCGACGCTCATCCGGGCGATGCCCGGCGTCGCGTATCGTTCGCCAATCGACTCGGCGTGGCCCATGGACTTCGTCTCCGAAGGCTGTCGAGAACTCACCGGCTACGACCCTGCGGAACTCGAATCCGGCGAGGTCATGTGGGGTGCAGATATCGTCCACCCTGAACATCGAGGTGACGGCTGGGACGAAATCCTCGCCGCGGTCGAAGCGGGCGACCGATTCGACCGAACCTACCGGATTCGAACCCGCGACGGCGAGACGAAGTGGGTTCGAGAACAGGGCCTCGGCGTGATGGAAGACGGCGAGGCCGTCGCCATCGAAGGCTACATCTTCGACGTGACTGACGAACACCGCCGCGGTATCGAGTTACGACAAAAGGAGACGCTTCTCGATTCGCTGTTCGAAAACGTCCCCGTGCACCTCTTCGTGAAGGATGACGAGGCCAGACACGTCCGCGTAAGCTCCGCTCTCGTCGACGACCCCGAATCGTTCGTCGGAAAGACCGACCTCGAAGCGTGTGTCGCCTCGGAGATACAGCACCGCCGCCGCGCCTACGAAGACGACCGCCACGTCCTCGAAACCGGCGAGCCGATATTGGACAAAGAAGAGTACGTGTCCAACCTCGACCGGTGGAACCTCACCTCGAAGGTTCCGTGGACCGACGACGATGGGAACGTCGTCGGAATCATCGGCGTCTCTCAGGACACCACGGAGCGAAAGCGACGAAAACAGGTCCTCTCTCGGCAGAACGAACGGCTCGCGGAGTTCGCGAACATCGTCAGCCACGACCTTCGAAATCCGCTGAGCGTCGCCCACGGCAACCTCGAACTCCTTCAAGACGACATCGACGACGAGCGACTCGAGACAGTCGCCGACACGCTCGACCGCATCGACGACATCGTCGAGGACGTCCTCTCGATGGCACGTGAGGGTCGGAACGTCCTCGACAGAGAGCGCGTCAGTCTCGCTGACGCCGTCGAGGAAGCGTGGCAGACCGTTCACGCGGAAGGTGCGACACTGGAACTGCCCGAATCGCTCGGGACGATTCATTGCGACCGAGCGCGACTCGTTCGCCTCCTCGAAAACCTGCTTCGGAACGCCACAGAACACGCCTTCACGGACGACCGAACGACACCAGAGATAACTGTCCAACGGCTCGAAGACGAGGTCGGTTTCGCCGTGATAGACGACGGGCCGGGCATCCCGGACGCCGAACGAGAGTCAGTCTTCGAACGCGGATACACGACCGACGAAGACGGGACCGGCTACGGTCTCGCCATCGTCGCCGAAATCGCCGACGCACACGACTGGGACGTCCGAATCCGAGACGCGGCCGGCGGTGGCGCACGAATCGAAGTCCGAACCGGACAAGGACTCGCTCCCGAGGCTGACGCTCAGTCGAACTCGACGAGCGAGGACTGACCTCGCGGCTTCGAATTCGGCGCGCGGTCGTCGTGGGTACTGTCGTCGTGGACGCTGTCCTTTTGTCGGGAACCCCGGCTGTCTTTTGGCTGGGCACTCTGGCTGTCTTCTCGTTGAGAACTCCGGCTGCGTTCTTGTTCGTCGTCACGTTCACTGCTGTTGCTTTTCTCGCCCGCTGCGGACTCCCAGCCGTCGAGGCTCGACTGGTCTGCCGACGAAAACGAGAGGTTAGAGACGCGAACACCGAGCTTTCGAACCGTTTCGGTTTCGAACTCGGTGTCTAACAGGTCGAGTGCGACGTCGGTCACGAGGTCGGGTTCGTCCACCGGACCGGGCAGTGACCGCGCCCGCGTGTTGATGTCGAACGGCGGGACGACCACCTTGATTCCAATCGTTCGGTACATCGCTCCGCGAGAGCGAGCGCGGTCTGCGACGTCGGCAGCGAGCGTGCGAACCACGTCGCGTTTGGCCTCGGGGTCGTCGGTCGGGTCGGTGAACGCTGATTCTCTAGAGAGGCTCTTTGGCCGCCCCGTGGGCGTGACTGCACGGTCGTCGTCGCCGTTTGCCCGCTCGGCGAGTTCGCGCCCTCGCGACCCAAAGCGCGACTCAAGCGTGCTCACGTCGGCCTCTGCGAGGTCGCCCGCAGTTTCGATGTCGAGCGACCGAAGTTCGCGGGCCGTGACCGGGCCGACGCCGTGAATCTCGTCGACCGGGATGGGAGCGAGAAACGACCGCACCTCGCCGGGCGGAACGACGACCAGCCCGTCCGGTTTGTCGAAGTCCGACGCGATTTTCGCGGTCGACATGTTGGGTGCGACGCCAATCGACGCGGTGACGCCAACTTCGCGCTCGATGCGCTGTTTCACGTATCGTGCGAAACCTTCCGCGAGCGTCCGGTCCCCAGACGGGGCGTAGTCCCACGCCGTGCGCTCGGTCACGTCCAGATACGCTTCGTCGATGCTCACCTCGCGGACGACATCGGCGCAGTCGTGGAGTATCTCCTTGACGTCGGCGGCGACGTCCTTGTAGAAGTCGAGGTCGACCGGGCGATAGTAGCCTGCTGCGTCGGGGTCGTCGTCGGGACCGAGGTCCTCGGTTCGCGGGAGTCTGTCGAGCGCCGCCGAAATCGGCTGGGCGCTCTCGACGCCAAACGTTCGGGCTTCGTAGCTTGCCGTGGCGACCGCACCGTGTCCTTCACCCGCTTCGTAGCCCATGCCGACGACGAGCGGTTCGCCGCGCAGTTCGGGTTCTCGAAGGCGCTCGCAAGCGGCGTAGAAACAGTCCATATCCACGTGGAGGACGATGCTGTCGGAGCGGTCGTCGGTCTCCGTTCCGGGCAGCGTCTCCCCCGCCATAGTCGTGGGTTAGAGATGGACGTACCTGAAGCTTCAGATAGCGCGGTGAAAATAAAGCACCGGACGGGTTCCTGAGGGGTGCCGACGAAACAGTACCGATTACTTCAGTCGCTCCTGCAAGAACGAAGGGTGCGCAGCGGTGACGCCGTCGATAGAGAGAATTTCGTCGGAGATAACGCCGCCGAGCGCGTCGCCGTCCGAGGCTCGGACCTCGGCCATCAACATGTGGTCGCCGGACGATGTGTACAGCGATTCGACCGATTCGAGAGCTTTCAACGCTCGGGTGACTTCGACGTAGCGCTCGCTTGCGACCTCGATGCCGACCATGGCGATAGACTGTCCGGTGAGCTTCTTCGGGTCGATGTCAGCCGAATAGCCGATGATGACGCCGTCGTCTTCGAGCTTGTTGATGTACTTTCGAACCGTCGGCTTCGACACGCCCGCCCGGTCCGCTATCTCGGCGTACGACGCTTTCGCGTCGTCCTCCAAGACGGCGAGGATGCGTCCCTCCGTGGACGTGGATTCCATGGCTTCAGGTTTTCCAAGGGGAGAAAAATATCTTGCGAATCCGAAAAGGGTTCTCCGTCACGCCGAAGCCGTTGACGACGGACGGTGAAACGCCGTTATTTGTGCTTGTCGAGGAACTTGTCGTAGGACCGTTCCCACTCGTAGGAGTCGTCGAAGTAGCGCTCGGCGAGCGGTTCTTCGGGCATCTCGCCGATTTGCTTTTTCTCCTGCTGGTAGGACGGACGGTCCGATTCGACGTAGTACCGGCCGGTGAGGACGGTACCCTCGTGGAGTGCGTTCTCGGTCTCGAACATCATCTCGGAGGCCTCCGCACGGTTCGTGTTGTCGAACTCGTAGTCGTCGGACTCGTTGATGTCGATGTACGGGACGTACTGACGGGCGTCCTTGTTCCACGTCGGACACTGCGTGAGGAAGTCGACGTGGGAGAAGCCGTCGTGCTCGATGGCTTCCACGATGATTTCCTTGGCCTGGTTCGGGTTGACAGCGGCCGTGCGTGCGATGTAGGACGCACCGGCGTTCAGCGACAGCGAGAGCGGGCGCAGCGGCGTCTTGGCCGAGCCGTGAGGCTGGGTCTTCGACTTGTGGCCCTTCGGCGACGTCGGGGACGTCTGTCCCTTCGTCAGGCCGAAAATCTCGTTGTTGAACACGATGTACGTGATGTCGTGGTTCTCACGGGCGGTGTGCATGAAGTGGTTGCCACCGATACCGTAGCCGTCACCGTCACCACCGGCAGCCACGACCGTGAGGCCGGGGTTGGCCAGCTTCGCGGCGCGGGCGATGGGCAGCGAGCGGCCGTGGATGGTGTGGAAGCCGTAGCTGTTGAAGTAGCTGTTGAGCTTCCCGGAACAGCCGATACCCGTCATGACCATCATCTCGTCGGGCGAGAGGCCGAGTTCGGCCGCCGCACCCTTCAGAGCCTTCAGGACACCGAAGTCACCACAGCCAGGACACCACGTCGGCTGGGGTTCGAGTCCAGGGGTGAACTCGTTTTGGTCTTTCTCCGTTTCTTCACCGATTGCGCTGAATGCACTCATGATTATTCACCCACCTTGGGGACGAACTTCGTACGGTTGTCCGGGAGCGCCTCGCCTTCGAGGAGCGCCGTCTCGAACCCTTCGACGATGTCGAGCGGTTCGAACGGATTCCCGTTGTATTTGAGGAGACTCGACATCTTGTCGCCGTAGCCGCCGAGTTCCTTCTGGACGAGTCCGCGGAACTGCGCGGACGCCGTCATCTCCACGACGAGCGCCTCGTCGACGCTGTCGAGGAACGATTTGACCTGCTCTTTCGGGAACGGCATCAGTTCGGAGACACCGAGGACCTTGACCGAGTGGCCCTTCTCGTTGAGTTCGGCTGCCGCCTCTTCGACGGTACCCTGCTGGCTACCGAACGTGACGAGACCGTAGTCGGCGTCTTCCGGACCGTAGACCGTGTTGAACTCGCCGTCTTCGTCGAGTTCCTCGCGGATGGACTCGACCTTCTGCATGCGGCGGTTCATCTGGGCGATACGGTTGTCGGGGTCCTCCGAGATGTGACCCGCGGGCATGTGTTCGTTACCCGTGGCGAGGTAGCGACCGCCCTTCTGACCGGGCAGCGAGCGCGGCGAGACACCGTTTTCGGTGTCGTGCTGGTAGCGCTGGTACTTGCCCGAATCGTCGTGCGGTGCCTCTTCGAGTTCGGCTTCCGAGAGGACAGAGCCGAGGTCCGCGTTCGGCTCTTCGTCGAAGACCGACGCCGGGACGTTCGAGAGTTCGCCACCGAGCTTCTGGTCGTAGAGGACGATAGACGGAATCTGGTACTCGTAGGCGATTTGGAACGCCTTGCGCGTCTGGTCGTACGCTTCGGCAGCCGTGCCGGGTGCGAAGACGATGCGGTGGGAGTCACCCTGCGAGGTGTACAGGACGTGCTCCATGTCGGACTGCTCGGGCTTCGTCGGCATACCCGTCGACGGACCGGCGCGCATGGCCTCGACGAGGACGAGCGGCGTCTCGGTAATCTCGGCGAGACCGAGCGGCTCGGACATCAGCGAGAAACCGCCACCGGACGACCCGGACATGGCCTTCACACCGGCGTGGGACGCACCCATCGCCAGCGCGGCGGCCGCAATCTCGTCTTCGACCTGCTCGGAGATACCGCCGAGTTCAGGGAGATTCTGCGACATGATGACGAAGACTTCCGTCCACGGGGTCATCGGGTAACCCGAGATGAAACGGCAACCTTCGTCGATAGCGGCGTAGGCAATCGCGTCAGAACCGGAGATGAGAACCTGCTCTTCGTCGTGTTCGCCTGTCGGTGCCGACACGTCGGGGGTGTCGACATCGTACTCGGACTGGACAGTTTCGTAGGCGTCGTCGAAGACTTCGAGGTTCGGTTCGAGAATCTTGTCCGGCATCGCGTCGGACATCAGGCTCTTGATGACGTCCGGCTCGATGTCGGCGATGGCGCACGTGACAGCGACACCGGCGGTGTTACGCATGACTTCGCGACCGTGCTCGCGAGCCATACTGCGAAGGTCGATGTCGTAGACGTGCCAGTTGTTCTCTTCGACGCGCTCGTCGAAGTTCTCGATTTCGGAGGCGTCGAGCAGACCGGAGTCGTAGACGATGACGCCGCCTTCGGCAAGTTCGTCGAGATTCTCGGAGAGCGGTTTAATCTCCTCGTTGCCGTAGTAAGCACCCTCGCTCGGGTTTCGAGCGAAGGAGTCACCGAGCGCGAGGAGGAAGTTGTACCCGTCACCACGCGACTGAATCGGGTCCGCACTCACACGGACCTCGGTGTACGTGTGGCCACCGCGGATGCGCGATGGATAGTGGCGATGCGTGAAAACGTGTAGCCCCGCTCGCATCAGGGCTTTGGCGAAGTTCTGGCTGGTCGAGGCGATACCGTCACCGGAACCCCCTGCGATGCGCCAGATAAGTTCGTGGTCAGTCATATTTGAGCTCACGGCCCCGCTGGGGCGCTATCTGATGACTTGGTGGGGGTTCGATTAAAGACTTTGCTATGGATTAACAAGAAAAGATAATGAAGGACTTAATATTCCTAAATTGGTGGTCAGATGCCTCCCGAAAAGTGGACAAACGGATATTCAGAAATTGCCGCAACCCGATAAACGATAACTCGGAATGGAGTTATCTACTGGTTTTCGGGACTCGACGGGTGATAGGTTGTGTCGTATTCACCGACCTGTCCGTCGAGTCGGTCCGGGTTGATGTGGCCTGACAGGAGCATGAAGTCGAGAATCGTCGCGTAGAGCATCGCCTCGACGACGGGCACACCCCGTGGCGGCAACACCGGGTCGTGGCGGCCGACGACCTGAATCTCCTTTTCCTCGCCCGTCTCCCAGTCGACCGTGTGCTGTTTCTTCGGAATCGATGTCGGCGCGTGAAGCGTCATCTCCCCGAAGATTGGCTGTCCCGTCGTGATGCCGCCCTGGATGCCACCGTGTTTGTTGCCGACGGGAAGCGGGTCGCCGTTCTCGTCGAACTCCCAGTCTTCGTTGCGATCGGAGCCGGTCCACTCGCGGGCCTCGCGGCCGAGACCGAATTCGAAGGCCGTCGCGGCGGGGACAGCCATCATCGCCTGCCCGAGTCGCGCGGAGAACGAGTCGAATCGCGGTGCGCCGAGGCCGCGGGGGACGCCCTGCGCTTCGAAGTAGATAGAACCGCCGATAGAGTCGCCTTCCGTCTGGTACTGTTCGATGACGTCCATCATCTTCTCGGCCGTCTCGGGGTGGGCACACCGCACGTCGTTTTCTTCGGTGTGTTCGAGCATCTCCTCGAACGTGACCGGCGGTGCTTCCACGTCGCCGATTTGGTTCACGTGCGCCTTGACCTCGATGTCGTACTCGCTCTGTTCGAGGACCTGCTTCGCCACGGCACCCGCGGCGACCCAGTTTACTGTCTCGCGCGCAGACGAGCGCCCGCCGCCGCCCCAGTTGCGCGTGCCGAACTTCGCCGAGTAGGTGAAGTCGCCGTGCGACGGACGCGGAGCGGTCACATAGGATTCGTACTTGCCCGAGCGGGCGTCCTTGTTCTGGACGACCATCCCAATGGGCGTGCCCGTCGTGTACCCGTCGAGCGTCCCCGAGTTGATGACCACGGCGTCCGGTTCGCCACGACTCGTCGTAATCATCGACTGGCCCGGTTTTCGTCGGTCGAGTTCCTTCTGTACGTCTTCGACGGAGAGTTCCACGCCCGCAGGGCACCCCGAGATAGTGACGCCCATGGCGTCGCCGTGACTCTCGCCGTATGTGGTCACCCGAAAGAGGCGACCGAATTCGTTCCCGTTCATTACCGGACCCTCGGGGGGCCGCCCATTTAGTGTTTGTAGATAGGTGCAATCGTCGTTCGGAACGGTGCAATCGCTGAAGTGTCTCGGCTCACGGAGGTTCATAACCGATGGCGGGCAACGCACTACTATGGTATCGACAACCGACGGGAGCCTCCGCGACCGTCTCGAAGCGACGTTCTGGGAGCGCCACGCCAACCCGTGGAGCGCTGGAACGAGAATCCTCGTGTATCCGGTGTTTATGTACGCCATTTACCGACGCGACGCGAAACTCTTCGCCGCGACGCTGGCATTCATCGCCGTCAACCCAGTGTTGTTCTCGCGCCCGGAACGCACCGACAACTACCTCAGTCGCATCGTCCTCGCCGAACGTGAGTGGTTAGACGAAGGGAGAGGTACGATGGGACTGGACTACCCGAACGTCCTCAACGTCCTCAACATCCCGGTCACCTTCTACGCGTTCGCGTCCGCGATTCGCCGTAAGCCAGTCGGAACCGTGCTCGGGACGCTCGGCGTGATGGTGCTCAAACTCTGGTGGACCGACGCAATTGTGAAGAAGACGGGCGTGACCGGTTCGGGGCCGGGAGATGCGGATTCTGACGACTCAGTCGGCCAGTGAGTCGAGCGTCGCCGTCGCAAAGGGAATCAGCATCTCGTCGGGGTGTAGGCCACCGTGCATGCCGATGTAGTCGAGTTTGTCTCGGGCTTCGTCCCCGTACCAGACGCTGAGGTCGCGGTGGACGACGACGAGGTCGCCGAGTCGTCGCTCGAACACTGAAGACGGATTCGACCCGAAGAGGTCGGCGTCGAGCACTTCCTGCTTTCGGAGTACTTTCGCATCGAGTTCGGCTGTGAGCGTGTCGTACACGTCGTCGATTCGGTCCGGTCGGAGGTGGAGGTGGGCGTTCCGGGCGCTGCCCGAGAATCGAATCGGCGTCCCGTCGGAGAGCGCCTTCAGGTCCGAAACGAGGTCGAACGGCGGTGCCGAAAGGTCGACGTTACGCTCGGGGTCGGTGTCGATGAGTCCGTGGTCGGCGGTGAGACAGACGAGTGTCTCGCCGTGGTCGTCGGTCTCCTCGGCGAGTGTGTCGATGGCCGCGGCGACCCGGTCGAACGTCTCCGCAGTTATCTTTCGGTATGCCTCGGAATCGACGCCTTCGGCGTGGGCGGTGGCGTCGGTCTGCGGGAGGTACGCGAAGATGTACGACGGGTCCGACGCTTCCGCGGCCGCCTCATCGAAGGCGTCCGAAAACGTCGAGAGGTCTTCCGCGTCGTAGGTGTGCGGAACCGTGGATTCCGACGGGAAGGGCGTCACGTGGTGCGTCTCGACGCCCGCGGCTTCGAGTTCGGGATAGATTGGGTCAGCATTGGCTACGTCTTCGATGTCGATGCGCTCGGGTTCGGTACCGTCCTTTCGGAGGAACGGAAGCGCCTCGAACATCTCGTCGGCGTCCGGTTCGTAGACGTTCCAGCCGACGACGCCGTGTTCGGCAGGGAGGGTCGCGGAGTGGAACGTGTTCATCGCGGCGGCCGTCTCCGAGGGGAAGATGGTGGTCAACGGTTGTACCGCCCCGGCGCGTTCGAAGTCGCGTAAGAACGGAATTCGTTCGCGCTCGCCGTCCCACTGCGCGAGACCGAAGCCATCGACGAGGAAGACGACGACACGGGAGATATCGTCGTACTTGTCGGTCGCCGCTTCGGGGAGTCGCGGTCCAACGTCGGCACCGAGCAGGTCGGCGACGGTGCCCGGAATCCGGGAGAAGCACCAGTCCTCGTACGCCGGGAGAAGATACTCGCCGTCTTGCTGGCGCTCCTGCAGTGCCGACGGGTCCGATAACTGCATGACGAATTCGCCGGACGGTGTCGGGAAAAAGGTTCTGTCGTGGAAGCTCAGTCTTCGCGTACGTCAGCGCCGAGGTCGCGCATCGTCTCGAAGAAGTTCGGGAACGACACGTCGACGTGTTCCGACCCGGCGACGGTCGTCTCGCCGTCGGCCACGAGGCCAGCAATGGCCAGCGACATGACGATACGGTGGTCGTGGCGACCGTCGACGTCGGCACCGACGAGGTCGGTCTGGCCGCCGTGGATGGTGAGGCGGTCCTGCTCTTCTGTGACGTGGGCGTTCATCTTGGACAGTTCTTCGGCCATCGCGCTGACGCGGTCTGTCTCCTTGTACCGGACGTGTTCGCAGTTCTCGATGACCGTGTCGCCGTTGGCAATCGCACCGAGGACCGCAATCGTCGGCAGGAGGTCGGGCGTGTCGCCGACATCGACGGTAATCCCCGAGAGCGGGGCAGGTGAGACGGTCAGTTCACCGGCTTCTTCGTCCCAATCAACTTCTGCGCCCATGTCGCGGACGATATCGACGATAGCGCTGTCTCCCTGCGCGGAGGGGCGTGCACCTTCGATGACGACAGAGTCGCCCTCGGCACCGGCAACTGCACCCGCTGCAAGGAGGTACGACATCGACGAGAAGTCGCCGGGGACGCTGTACTCGCCGCCAGTCGGGCGGTACGACTGCCCGCCGGGGACCGAGAATCCCTCGTCGGTTCGCTCGGCTTCGATGCCGAAGTCAGCCAGCACTTCCAGCGTGATATCGACGTACGGGGCAGACTTGAGTTCAGTCGTCAGTTCGACGTCGATACCCTCGTCGGTGACGGCCCCGGCCATCAGGAGCGCCGTGATGTACTGCGAGGAGACGTCGCCGGGGATTTCGACTGTGCCGCCGGTCATTCCGTCACCGACGACCAGTGGAGCCAGTCCGTTTCGTCGTGTGCTCTCCGCACGGCCGTCGAGGTCGGAGACGGCTTCGAGAAGCGGACCTTGTGGGCGCGAGCGGAGGGATTCGTCGCCGGTGAGGACAGTTAGGTTCTCGCCCAGTCCGGCACAGGCCGTGACGAGTCGCATCGTCGTCCCCGAGTTGGCGCAGTCGATGACGTCTGCTGGCGTCTCGGGTCGGCCGTCGAAGCCCGTCACCTCGACCGTCTGTCCCTCGCGGTCGACACTGCCGCCGAAGCCCTCGACAGCGCGCATTGTCGCCTTCGTGTCGGCGCTGACGAGCGCGTCGCGAACGACCGCGCCGTCGCTGTATCCGGCGGCAAGAATGGCTCTGTGCGTGTAGCTCTTCGACGGAGGTGCTCGTGTTCGACCCCGAACGCGAGACTGCGAGATGTGGGCGTCCATACCCGGGCGTCGTCAGGGGATAGTATCAGGGTACCGGACGCGGCGACGTTCTCATATGGTTAGAATAACGACCATTACCTTAGGCTACGAACGTCAACGTGCGTCAGGGGTGCTTCGAAGCGCACAGTCCGGGACGATGGTTGGATACTGTTCGTCCAGTGCTGACGGGGCGTCTCGGCGGTTCCGGCGGCTATCACACGGGGAGTCCTTGCCCGAGTAGACTCCCCGCGTGGCCGAAACCGGAAACCGCCGTACCAGACGCGAGGCCTTTACTACCACCCCAGACAACCCCGGAGTATGGAACCCGACTTCTCTCGACTCACCGAGTTCCTCGGCGACGACTTCGACGGCTATCTCATCTCCGCCGATGGCAGCGACTCGAATCAGTTGTACCTCTCGGGATTCGACGCGCCGGACCCGTACGTGACGCTCTTCACTCCGGACGAAACTGCCCTCCTCGTCTCCGCGCTCGAATACGGACGCGCGAAGAAAGAGAGCCGCGCCGACACCGTTTCTCGACTCGCCGACTACGACTACCGCCAGAAGTACACCGAATATGGCCCAACTGTCGGGAAAGCGAAGGCGATTGCCGAGTTCCTCGCCGACCACGGCGTCGAGACACTCGCGACGCCCGCCGACTTCCCGCTCGGCCTCGCTGACAGCCTCCGCGACGAGGGTGTCGCGGTCGACGCAGAAACCGACGACGTGCTGACAAAAATCCGCGCAGTCAAGTCCGACGAGGAAGTCGAACACATCCACGCGGCACAGAAAGCGAACGAGGCGTCGATGCAGGCGGCAGAAGACCTCATCCGCGCCGCCGACGTGGCCGACGACGGCACGCTCCACTACGAGGGCGAACCGCTGACGAGCGAGCGAGTCAAAGAGGAAATCGAGATTACGCTGCTCCGACACGGCTGTGCCCTCGACGAGACTATCGTCGCCTGTGGTGCCGATGCCGCCGACCCCCACGACCGTGGAAGCGGCCCGCTCTCTGCTGACGAAGCCATTATCGTCGATATCTTCCCGCGAGACAAGGAGACGAAGTACAACGGCGACATGACCCGGACGTTCGTCAAAGGCGAGCCGACCGAAGCGGTCCGCGAATGGTTCGACCTCACCGAAGAAGCCTTCCACGCGGCACTCGACGCCATCGAACCGGGTGCGACCGGCGAAGACGTCCACGACGCCGTCTGCGACGTGTACGAAGCGGCTGGCGAGAACACACTTCGCGCGAATCCGACTGCTGAAACCGGATTCATCCACAGCACCGGCCACGGCGTCGGACTCGACGTTCACGAACTCCCGTCTGTGAGCCAAGCCGGCGAGGAACTCGAACCCGGACACGTCATCACTATCGAGCCTGGCCTCTACGACCCTGAAATCGGCGGAGTCAGAATCGAGGACCTCGTGGTCGTCACCGAAGACGGCTACGAGAACCTGACCGACTATCCGGTCGAACTGGTCGTCGAATAACACCGCTGCTCACCCGTCGAATACTTCGAAAACTCAGTCGGTCGGTCTTAACTGTCGAGGGCGTTGTCACCCGCCTGTTCGGGCGACGCGGTCGCATCGAGCCAGTCGGAATTGGCTTCGCGCCACTCTTGTAACAGGGCTTCGAGTGCGTCGGCGGTCTTCGGCGTGATGACGCCCGCGGCCTGCCTAACGACTGTTCCGTCTTCGATAAGCAGCGCATAGATGTTCCCCTCGCCGAGGAGACCGAGACGGCGCTGGAGTGCCGTCTTGTCGACCCGCGCCATGAGCGCGTTATCGTGCCGCTTGTTCCGCGCGGCACCAGGGGACATCCCGCCGCCACCGCCGAACGACGGCATCATCCCGCTTCGGCCACCGAGAACCATCAGTTCGTAGTACTCGAAGTGGTCGTAGGTCTCGGAGAGTTCTTCTGCGAACCCGCGCCACGACCCGACAAGCGACTGCTGTCGACGGTCGAAACTGATGAGCAAGAGCGTCTGCTCACCGTCCAGATCGTCCGGTAAGACGACCTTTTGACCGCTCGTATCTTGTGAGGGGAGGCGCGGGAAGTCCACGAATTATTCGAACCTCTATGGCTATATAAGTCTAATTGCCGATTCGGCAAATTGTTCCATCACTCTGAACGTTTTCCTGAACTTGAGAGTGGTGGGACTCATTATCGGTGGTGGGTCGTTCAAATACATAAATCTACGGCTCTGAGTCTCAGCGGAGATAATTAGCTTCAGGACGGGGAGGCTGTTACCGTTCGTACTCGGTGTCGAACAGTTGGGCCGACATCGGTCCCGGGTTGCTCCCCTCGACGACGTTGTACGCCGAGAAGTCTTCGACACCAGCCTCGCTCAGCAGTTCCTCGTCGTAGAAGGTGTTCCCCGTACAGGCCGTCGGCTCACGAGAGAACAGTTCAGTCACTGCGTCGCACATGATTTGCGGCTTTCGCCAGTCTTCGGGCGTTCCCATCCCGAAGTGGCGGGTCGCTTCGGACTCGATTGCGGCCACCGGCCACAGTGCGTTTACTGCGATATCGTCGCTCGCGAGTTCCTGTGCGAGTGACTCGGCGATGAACGTCATGCCGTACTTCGAGAGCGCGTACGCGACCTTTCCGGGTGCGGGTTCTGCGGGGCGCGGTGGGGAAAACGTCACCACGTGCGCGTGGTCGCTCTCGCGGAGGTGCGGGAGCGCGGCGTGCGTCGTCGCGTACGTCCCGCGAGCGTTCACATCCATGAGGAGGTCGAATCGATTCGGCGGCGTGTTCTCGAAGTTCGCGATGTGAATCGCGCCCGCGTTGTTGACGACGAAGTCGATGCCACCGAACTCGTCGACCGTCTCGTCGATAGCGTTCTGGATGGACTCGTCGTCACGAACGTCGAGTTGGCACCAGATAGCGTTGCCACCTCGCTCGCGAATCTCCTCGGCTGTCTCGACGATGGTCCCCGGCAGGTCGTCGCGCTCTTCGACGGTCTTGCCGGTCGAGACGACGTTCGCCCCGCGGTCGGCGAGTTCCAGCGCGATTTGCTTGCCGATTCCGCGACTGGTTCCCGTGATGAAGGCCGTTCGGCCCTCGAAATCTACATCATCAAACGCCATAGAGACTCATTGTCAATCGGCCACTTGACGTTTCGCACACGGCAACTCCGTTCAACCGGGTTTGTCGTATTGCGGTCGGTCCGGCGTGAACTCACGACGACATCCGCCAGCACCGATTGCCTTTTGGGCGGCCCGCGTCCACACGATACCGATGGACTTGCTCGTCGTCGGTGCTGGTGCCATGGGCCGGTGGTTCGGCCGGACAGTGGATGCCGAACCCGCGTTTGCAGACGTCGACCTCGATGTCGCCGAGAGCGCGGCCGACGAAGTCGGCGGGCGCGTCGTCCCCTTCGACGGAGACGAGCAATTCGACCTCGTCTGCCTCGCTGTTCCCATGGGCCTCGCCGAAGAGGCCATCGCGGAACACGCCCACCGGGCGACCGGTGGCATGTGCGACGTGACGGGTGCGATGGGCGGCCCGGTTAGCGCGATGCGCGAGCACCTGCCGGACCGCGAGCGATTCAGCCTCCACCCACTGTTTGCCCCGCAGAACGCCCCCGGAAACGTCGCTGTCGTCAGCGACACCACGGGACCGCTTGCAGACGCCGTCTGTGCCGACCTCTCGACTGCGGGGAACCACGTCTTCGAGACGACACCCGACGAACACGACGCCGCGATGGAGACCGTGCAGGCCGCGGCCCACGCCGCCGTCCTCGCGTTCGGACTCGCTGCGGACGACGTTCGCGACGAGTTTGCGACGCCCATTTCAGCCGCCCTCGACGAACTCGTCACGGCGGTTTCCGGCGGCACGCCTCGCGTGTACACCGACATTCAATCGCAGTTCGGTGCCGGGACAGACCGCGTTGCGGACGCGGCACGCGCCCTTGCGATGGCCGACGACGAGACGTTTGCCGACCTCTACCGGGCAGTCGCTTCGACAGGCGCTGTGTCGCTCGACGACGTCAGCGACGCCGACACCTGACCGCGACTCGCCCCCGTTTCGACGACTACCCGACCGATAGATAGACCGATGATACCTGACCTGCTGTTCCGACGATGATAGATAGAGACGCCGTCCGCGACAACGCGAAGTACCTCCGAAACGTTCGCCCGATAGACCCCGACGAGATTGCCGAATACATCGAAGGCGCACCGCACCCTGCGGTGGTCAAACAGACGCTCCGCGAGGAAGCCTACGACCTCGGCCTGTTCGAGCAAGACGACGGGACGTTCGTCCCCGCCAACGACGACCCGGTTCCGCTTCCCGGGTGGTCGCCCGAAGCGTTCCCCAGTGACTACTCGTTCGCGGTCGAAGACTTGCTCATCCAGCGCTACGGAGCGAACTGGCACGTCGGCGACTCCGGCGACCGACTCCGAGAACGCATTCGCCAACTGAAGGCAGACTACTTCGAGGGCAACCCCGTCGAGTACGACGAAGACGCTGCTCTCGGGTACGCTATCTACCACCTCCCGGACTACTACGCGACCGTCGGCTACGTCCTCGACGACCTCACAGAACGTGGGTTGCTGCCGCGACAACTCCGCGTCCTCGACGTTGGTGCGGGAACTGGCGGCCCGGCACTCGGACTCCACGACTACCTGCCTGACGACGCGCTCGTGGACTACCACGCGCTCGAACCCAGTGCCTCCGCCGACGTGCTCGAACGGATGCTCTCTGAGACGCGCCGCAACTTCCGGACGAGTATCCACCGCGAGACGGCCGAAGCGTTCGACCCCGACGGCGAGTACGACATCGTCCTCTTCGGAAACGTCCTGAACGAACTCGACGACCCCGCCGAAGTCGTCCAGAAGTACCTCGACGTCGTCGCCGACGACGGCGCTATCGTCGCCATCGAACCCGCCGACAGAAACACGAGTATCGGTCTCCGCGAGGTCGAACGCGAGGTCGCTCCCGTGAACGGCGACGTGACTATCTACTCGCCTACGCTTCGCCTGTGGGACGGATACGCGCCCTCTGACCGCGGATGGTCGTTCGACGTGCAACCGGACTTCGACGTTCCCGCGTTCCAGTCTCGACTGGACGACGGGCGCGACGCCGGCGAGGACGAAGGCACCTTCGTCAACGTGGACGTGCAGTACTCCTACAGTATCCTCCGAACCGACGGTGAGCGCCGGTTCGGAATCCGGGCCAACCCCGAGCGCTTCGCCAAGATGGCCGAGATGGAACGCCACGTCACGAACCGCATCGACCTCCTCGCCGTCAAACTGAGCCACGACCTCTCAGAGAGCCGAAATCAACTGTTCAAAATCGGTGACGGCAGCGAGGAGACTGACCACTACGCAGTCAGGACGAAGCCGACCATCCTGAACGCCGACCTCGAGGAGGCCGACTACGGCGACATCCTCGTCTTCGAAAACGTCCTGGTCCTCTGGAACGACGACGAAGAAGCCTACAACCTCGTCGTGGACGACGAGACCATCGTCGACCGCGCGGTCTGACCTGACTTCGACGGGCCACCGAAGCGAGGGAGTGTGGTCGGCACGTCGACAGCCGCGAGGCGTGGATTTTTGCGCGCTCCGGCCGGAGTCGAAGCCATGAGTGAACGCTCCATCCTCCTGACGAACGACGACGGTATCGAGAGCGTCGGGTTTCGGGCCCTCTACGACGCCCTCTCGGAGTTCGCGGACGTGACTGCTGTCGCGCCGAAGACGGACCAAAGCGCCGTCGGGCGGAAGATGTCGTCCGACGCCATCGTCGCCGAACACGAACTCGGCTACGCACTTGAGGGGACGCCCGCCGACTGCACTGTAGCCGGTCTCGAAGCGCTCTGTCCCGACGTAGACATGGTGGTCTCCGGCATCAACAAAGGCGCGAACATCGGGGCGTACGTCCTCGGCCGGTCCGGGACCGTCAGCGCGGCCGTCGAAGCCGCGTTCTTCGACGTGCCCGCAATCGCCGTCTCGATGTACATCCCCAACGACGGCGACGTTCCGTGGCACGAACTGGCGACCGACCCGCGGGACTACCGCGAGGCGACGCACGCGGCTTCGTACCTCGCCAAACACGCTGTCGGTGCGGGCGTGTTCAAGCAGTGCGACTACCTGAACGTCAACGCGCCGATGCGCTCGACTGGCACCCCGGCCGACATGGAGGTGACACATCCCTCGGAGATGTACGACATGACCGCCGAGTTCGAGAACGGCTCCGTCAGACTCCACGACCGAATCTGGGAGCGCATGCGCAGCGGCGACATCCCCGACCCGGACGGAACCGACCGCCGTGCCGTCATCGACGGTAAGGTGTCCGTCTCGCCACTGACGGCACCACACACGACGCAGCACCACGAGGCGCTCGACGCGCTCGCAGAGACATACATCGAGTAAGTCCCGGGCCGGAACGCTGATTCAGTCTCGTTCTCAGTCTGTTCGCGTCTCGCGGAGTAGTTTGTACGCGATACCGACGAGTCCAGCGAACGTTGCGAGGACGCCAGCGAGGAAAGCGACAACGCCGACGAACGACATTACTCCGACAGTGAGCCGGTTGAAGGCGAATTCGGCGACGAACAGGAGGAGCCACCCACCAGAGACGACGACGTAGAGTTTCACCATCTCATCTTCTGTGGCGTAGCGGAGGGCGTCGCGGGCGGAGACTTCGGCCATAGTATTCGCAACACGGGAGGACGGATTGAGTTTTTTGCCCGCATTCGAGAGGGAGACAAACGAACCTTGAAGCGTTGGCCACGTGAGACGAGAGTCATGACGGAAGCAGACGCCATCGAGCGAGTCGACGAGCCAGTCACGGTCTCGTCGCTCGTCTCCGACCTCCGCGAACTCGGCATCGGTGCCGGCGATACCCTTCTCGTTCACGCCTCGATGAGTTCGCTCGGATGGGTCGCTGTCGACCCGACGGCCGTCGTCGACGCTCTCCAGACAGTGCTGACTGAGGACGGGACGCTCGTAATGCAGACCCACAGCGGCCAGTACTCCGACCCAGCGGTCTGGGAGAATCCCCTGGTCCCTGACGACTGGGTGCAGACGGTCCGTGACGAACGACCACCGTACCGCCCCGAGGTCACACCGACTCGCGGGATGGGTGCGATTCCGGAGTGTTTCCGAAACTATCCCGGCGTCGTCCGAAGCGACCACCCGGTGTACTCCGCCGCCGCGTGGGGCGCCGAGGCTGAGGAAATCGTCGCCAACCACAGCATCGACCACGGACTCGGTGAAGACTCGCCACTTGCCCGTGCCTACGACCGAGACGCTGACGTGCTCCATCTCGGGACGGGATACGACACGAACACGTCGATTCACCTCGCCGAGTACCGCGCCGACTTCGACAAAGAGTACATCACAGCGTCGGCACCGATTCTCCGCGACGGCGAGCGCGTCGTCGTCAAGTACGACGACCTTGAAATCAGCACCGACGACTTCGAGGAACTCGGAGCAGACTTCGAAGCTGAAGTCGGCGTCACGGAGGGAGTCGTCGGCGCAGCGACGTGCAAACTGATGGACCAACCCGAACTCGTCGATTTCGCCGTCGAGTGGTTCGGGGCGAATCGGTGAGTCGCGGGAGTCGCCGACACTCGGCCGACTGAGGCGGCGGTCAGAACACTCCAACGATGAAGCCGATTCCCATGACGATGAGCACGGCTGCCGAGAAAACTGGGAGATACGGCGTGTACTTCTCCACTTCGGATTCAAACGACTGGTAGCCCGCGATGAGGACCATCGTCAGGGCGACGATGCCGAAAATGACCGTGAGCGCATAGGTGCTCATCAGTTCGAGACAGTAGTTCGACCCGGCGCACATAGCGATTATCTCGAACTCCTCTTCGTGTGCGAACCCGAGGACGAACGCGAACCACGCGATACCGAGGAGTCCGCGGTCTGTGGCTTCGTCGAGGCCCTGGTTGTGGTCGTGGCCGTGGTCGTGATGGCCGTGCGAGTGCCCGCCAGTGAACGGGAGGGAGTTCCAAAGACGGGAGAAGAGTCCAGTGTGGTCGTCGTGGTTGTGGTGGTTGTGGTGGCTGTCGTGGTTGTGGTGGCTGTCGTGGCTGTCGTGGCTGTCGTGGCTGTCGTGGCTGTCGTGGTTGTAGTGAGTGTGTCCGTCGCGGGCGAGTGTCTGCTGGGCGTCGAGGGTGCCCCGAATGCGATGCGTCTGGGACTGGCTGGCGGCGGCGTGGTCGTGGTTGTCGTCGTCGTAGATGTGGCCGCCGTGGCTGTGGTCGCTGTGGTCGTGAGAATTCTCCACCCCGTGACTGTGTGAGTGCCCGCCGCCGCGATACTCTCGAATACCGAGTGCGATGAGGAGCACACCGGCAACGAGACTCACCGGCCCGCCGATTTGGACGCCGCCGAGTATCGTCAGCGGTTCGTTGACCTGCGTGGGTTCGAAGTACGACTTCGCGTAGAAGAACACCGCGACCATCGCGAGACTGCTCACGAGATGTCCGACACCGAGGATGAAACTCGCGGCGAACCCGTAGAGCCATTCGTTCGCCTGGTCGAGGGCGTAGGAGGCGGCCACGGGCCAGCCGTGGCCCGGCTCGATACCGTGGACGACGCCGAGCGCGACAGCCCCCGCGAACAACCCAATCGTGTCGGTTCCGAACATCGCTTCGGAAGCCCCTCCGCCGCCGTCCTGTATAGCGGTTGTTAATACCGGAACCCGGTGGTCGTAATACAGACTCTCTTAGTGCTGGCCGAGGCACGTCCGTACATGCGAACGAGTTTCAACATCCCCGACGAGGTCGTCGCCGAATTCGACCGGGTGTGGAACGAACAGGGGATGGAAAACCGCTCACGAGCGGTCAGAGAGGCGATGCAAGAGTACATCGAGTCCCACACGCGACTGGAAGACACCGATGGGACCGTCGTCGCGCTGGTCGGCTTCGACTATCGACACCACGAGGTCATCGGCGAACTCCATTCGGTGCAACACGACTACCAGGACGTCATTCTGAACACGAGTCACACCCACCAAGGCGAGTGGTGTCTCGAATCGCTGTTCTGCCGCGGGCCGAGTGAACGCGTCCGACAACTGACCTACCGCCTCCGCGACTTCGACGGCGTCCGCCGGGTGAAGGTGATGATGATTCGAGACGGGGAGTGAGTCGAGGGAGCGCCGCGTTCGGTTTTTGTTCTGCGGAAGCCCGGCCAAAAGATTCACAATCGACTGAGCGGTGCTCTGGAGTACGTGTGGCAGTCAGGAGTCGCGCGCCCCTCTCGACGACCACACGTTTTGTGACGGTCGTGTCTGGCAGACCGTCCGCCACAGTTCTCCGCAGAAACACCCGTAGCCACGTGCGTCAGCACCGCGGAAAATAGTCTGTCCGGAGACCGTGCTTAGCTCACAAGCGACGCGTCGAGCGTAATCTCAGGCCCGGCGAGGGCTTTCGAAACCGGGCACCCCTCTTTCGCGCGCTGTGCCAGTTCCTTGAACGTCTCGTCGTCGATTTCGGGAATGTCTGCCTCCAGCGTCAGGTCGATGCGTGGAATCTCGAATCCACCGTCGTCGGCCCGTTCGAGATGCACGTCCGCGGCCGTGTGAAGGCTGTTTGGAGTGTAGCCTTCGGCGTCGAGGAACGCGGTCAGCTGCATCGAAAAGCAGCCGGAGTGCGCCGCGCCGATAAGCTCCTCCGGGTTCGTTCCGGGGTCGTCCTCGAACCGGGTCGGGAACTTGAACGTCCCAGAAACGTCGCCACTCTCGGTCTCGAAGTCACCGTGACCGTCTTTGCCACCCTGCCACGTCGTTTCGGCTTGCTTTGTGGGCATTCCAGAAGCACATACACACTCCACCGGCATGGTAATGTCGGCGAACATATTATTTTGGACGGCGCAGTAGATACACTCTCGCGGGTGTCGGACGTGTCATAGTGGGCGAGATGTTATCTCTCTTGGCGTGCTATGTGCTAGCTGTGAGCACGAATGGAATACTCGACAGTACCAACTGAAACAGCGGTCGAAACGGAGTGGCACCACATCACGCGTGCGCTCGTCGGTGGACTCGCGGCAGCAAGCGCGATGTTTCTTCACATTTCAGTCGTCCAGACTCCCGGGTTAAACCCGCCGCCACAGACAGCCGCACTGTTCCTCGTCGCCGCGACCGGGGGCGTGATAAGCTACCTCTTGCTCACCCGGGAAACCGTGGTTGCGTACGCGATGGCTGCACTGACTAGCGTATTCGTCCTCATCGCGGTGGGAGTGACCGTCCTCGGTGTGTACGGACCCGCCGGACCCGAGACGAACCCGGTCGGTCCGATTGCATACGTCCTGCTCGCGGTACTCGTCATCGTCACGTCCGGGTTGTCGTGGCGGAGTCGTGAAACGAGAGAACTCGGTCCCGAACCAACGACGACGCCGTAGAAAAATCGCCTGACCGGAAGTCAGACGGTGTCCCAGTTTTTCAGTCGTCGGCGTTTAGTTGTTCTTCGAGGTGTTCGGCCATCCGTTCGAATTCGTCTTCGAACGTGTCCATGTCGTAGTCCATCCCGTGGATGATGGCGCTGTAGCGAGCGGTCCAACTGGCAAGGAATGCAACCTCGTTGAGTTCCTCTTCGGTCGCACCGTGCATCTTGGCTGCCGATTTGTGGAAGTACTGGCAGTACGGACACTTGATGTTCGCCGCGATAGCCAACCCGATTAGCTCCTTGTATTTGGGCGGAATCGCCGTCTCTTCGAACGCGTGCCGTTTGAAGTTCGGCCATTCGTTGACGAGGTCTGCGTCGTTCAGCTCCCAGAACCCCGGCACGAACCCGAGCGTCTCTTCGATGTCTGCCCGCACCGCGCCGACATCGCCTCTCCCTGCTGTCGTTGCCATATCTTGTCTCTCCTGTGATTCTAGCGCTCACGTCCCACGTTCCGGTTCGAACTCCATCCCACCGTGTGCGTCAGAACCACGTACCTGTTGGTGTGCAAATCTAATAAAAATATATAAATATTGTTATATTTGTTACTGTGTAGTCGCACAGGAAGTCCCAGAATCAGACGCAAACGAGCCTTACACTCTCGTATTCGCTGCTCGTTGCTCACTCGGTTGGTCCGAGCACCCACGAGGACCCTGAAGTGGCGGAAGTTTGAATTATTCACCGACAGTATATGTGCTAATGGTTAGCATCGACGACGACCCAATCGAACTCGTGCCGTCGAAGTACGAACGGTGGTGTGACGAATTCGTCGCCGAGCGAAACCGAATTTTGGCCACACTGACGACGAGCGGGCTTGAACCGGCGATCGAGCGAATTGACCACGTTGGGTCGACCGCTGTCCCTGACTTGGCGGCGAAAGACGTCGTCGACCTCGATATCGTCGTCGCCGACGACGTTGTCAGCGACGTCTCGCAAGTGCTCGAAGCAACACTCGGTGGTGAACGGGCCAAGAACTCTGAGTGGTGGCACCCCGTATTTCGACGACAGGACGGCCAGCGATTCAACGACCACGTGTTTGGAGCGTCAAGCGACAAGTGGAAAGCACGCGTCGTCACGCGCGACGTGCTTCGGACACACCCGGACCTGTGTGCCGAATACGAGCAATTAAAACGAGAACTGATCGTGGAACACGACGACGTAACTGCCTATTCGGAGGGCAAACGCGTGTTCATGGAGCGTGTGCTCGGCGTCGCACGAGCGGACCGAAATATCCAATACGAGTTTGCACTCCCTGCCGAGTTATAGGTCGAACCGAATTCTGCGACACGCGACTGGGTGCCCTGTGGGTATCGAGTTACCACTGGGAAACGGGTATCTCGAGCCACCGCTGGGAAACGAGTATATGGTTAGAGAATCAACACGAAATATGGTGCGTTCGTATTCCAAAGTCGACGTGCTACGGGGTGCGTCGGTCACAGCAGTCGCGATTACGACGGTCGTCCTGCTGGTGTTACTCCCGCGACCGGGGTTCAGAACGTCGCGTCTCGTCCTGTTCGCTGCCGTCGTCGCCCTCGGATGGATTGGGGCGTTCGGCGCGGTTCGAAAACAGTTCTGGCCGACGGTAGTTGGCGGCCTCGGTCTCTTCCTCCTCGGATTCTGGCAGTTCACTATCGGACTGGTGATGCTGCCCACGTCGGCGATGCTCCTGCTGACCGCGCTTTTCGTCCGTGGGAGTGCGGCGGGGTCGAACGGAGGACTTTCCAGAATCGCGCGGAGTTAGGACTCGGACGTTCTCGAACGTGGCCGTCGAGAAGCGACTTCACACGTCAGATTTCGACGCTGGATAGGGCCTCGTCGCCACTTCGTCGTAGAGTACTGACGATGGTGAGCGCTCGAACCACCCGACTTCGGCGATTTCGCCCGGACGGGCGCGTGGGTCACCGCCTGTGTACACGCCGTCGAATATCACGATTGCCTCGAAAACCGATGGGTGGTCGGCCTCGCTACACCGATTTTCGATGACGTGGACCTCGCGCACCCCCGTGAGTTCGCACTCGACACCCGCTTCTTCCCGCGTCTCTCGCCGTGCAGCCACCTCGTAGGACTCCCCGGGTTCGACTTTGCCACCGGGGTCGCACCAGCCGTCGTCACCCTCGTTGCGAACCAAGAGAACCTCTCCGGCATCATTGGTCAGCCAAACACCCGCCCCACCGAGTCCACCGTTTTCAGCCCGTTCGAGAACGGTTTCATACTGCGACGGCGAGTGCGTCCACGTCTTTTCGACGACTTCGAACGCGCCGTATTCGCGTCGTAACTTGTTCCGCAGTGCTTCGACCGCTTGGATGGTTTGCGTAGTGAGTGACATGGGTGAAATGAGAGCTGTGTGATTCAGTGAGGTGGGGTGGCAATGAGAGCGATGCGGGTCAGAGAGGGTTACGACGACACGTTACCCCATGATGGCGCCTTCGCTCCGCCCGCGAAGAACCACGTCGCCATCTTCGGTTTCACAGACGAACGAGACTTCGAGATACGTGCAGTCGTCCTGTTTCTCGACCGATTCGTACGTGGCCTCGCACGTTATCTCGACGCCAGTATACGCAGGACGGGGGAACTCGAACTCCATCGTTCGAGCGAGGTAGTTGAGGTCGCCCCCGAGTTTCGTCGGCATCGTCGCCGTCAGCAGGCCGTGCAACACGACTTGTCCGTCCTCGTCCGCGACGAGGTGGTGGTATCCCGTATCGTTCGATAGCTCTGCAAACTGCTGGACTTCCTCGTTCGTGAACGTTCGCGTGTACGTCTTCGAATCACCCTCTCGAATCCTGTCATGTGTTGTCATTGGGTGTGAAATCGTATCGACACAGTCGCGGGTAAAGCTTCTCGAATAGTCATAAACAAAACACGAATTTACACTCGGCGAACGCCGGTGTCAGCCCATCGCCGGGTCGTCATTCTTCCGGCGATGTCGTTGAGTGGACGCCAACCCAGTCAGTGCTCGGCTTTAGCGACGTCCTGCTGGAGATGAGATTCGAGCATCGTGTTCATGGCACGACGGAGTCGCTCTGACATCGCCTGTGACCCGATATCGAACTCCTTGCTCAGTTGTTCGAGTGACGTTCCTTTCGGGACCCCGAAGTATCCATTCTCGTAGGCAGCCACCAGCGCATCGTACTGGTCGTCCGTGAGGCGGTCCATCGAAGGACACCCGAAGTTAGTCTCATCCGGTGGGTTCGTTTCGGAATAGAGCGTGTTCAACTGGGTGGTGTTCCCCTCACGACGACACTCCGATAGGACGTCGGCGAGGTTCTTCCGGCTCGGACTGCGGACCCGAAGTTGCCAGTTCGAATCGCCCGATGGACTCGTCGCTTCGAGAATTTGGATGTTCTGGCTGGCGAGATGTTCCGAGACGAGCGTGGGTACGTCACCGGCGGTAATGTTGTAGACGCGCACGTCCGAAAAGTCGGAGACGTGCTCGTACGAGCCGATAGACGGGTCTGTTTCGACCTTCGACTCGAATTCGTCGAAGTCGCACTCGCGAACGACGAGCCCCGCTTTCTCGGAAGAGCCCTGGTATTGTATCCTGATTTCAGCCTCTGGAAGCTCTTGTAAGGTATGTTCCGTTAAAACGGCACTCGGCCCAGAAACGCGGATATCTGCGATGACTGAAACCATGCCTTTTCCACCTTATGCTAGCGTACCACACCAGCACGGATAAGTGGAACTTTTCATTCAAAACGCACAAATGCACCAAGGTGTGGCCTGGGTCTTTACGAAACCACTGGAACCGGCGCACCGTCATTGAGACGTACAGCGGGAAATCTGGAGCCCCCGAGAGAATTCAGCCCAAAGAACGTACGTGACTGGATTGCCATCGAGGCATATTCTGAACATAGGTCTCGTCTAGAGTCGATTTTATCACATCTTGGCCACATTATAGAGGTATGAACGCCGATATCCAAACCTCCAGCAAACGTCTGTTCGGTGGCTGTATCGGCGAGTCAACCACACCTCTTCCTCAGTAGGAGTGTTCCCCCCAATGTCACAAACGAACCTCACCAGCCACGTACTCGTCCCCGTCGCAAACGAAGACGACGCTCGCGTCACTGCGAAGGCCCTCGAACCGTACTCCGTCGACCGCGTCACAGTCGTACACGTCGTCGAGAAAGGCGAAGGAGTGCCGGACAAAACGCCGGTCGAACAGTCCGAGTCGCTCGCTGCCGAGTCGTTCGCTGCGTTCCGCGACACCTTCCCCGACGCTGAGTCGGAGATAACGTATCGACGCGATGTCGTCGAGGGTATCGTCGACGTCGCCAACGACATCGACGCGAGTGCGGTCGCGTTCCACCCGAGACAAAGCGGTCGTATCATCAAATTGCTCTCTGGCGACCGAACACTCCAATTAGTCACGGGTGCTCCACTCCCCATCATCGCGCTCCCACACCCAGAATAAGGATGGCCCCCAGCGACGAGGAACTCGCGAAAGACCTATCGCAAAGCAACACGGCGAATCGTCGACGCCATCCACATCGTGAGTCGAGCAACTGTTTGGCTAACACCGAAGCGACCGAGAGAGCGCCTATCACTCGGGATTCTTCAATTATCTAACTCACATATTTATCAAGACTGTCCAAAGAGTAGCACATATGGTCGCGCAGCGAGCATCGGCTCTTTTCCTGTCTTCTAGCCGGAGTGGGGCGGATTCGAGACGTCGCCTCAGGTGTCATTCGAGGGTGGCGGGGAGATGAGCGAGGATTTGAGACGAGAACTCGAGAGAACGGAGCGCTTCCTGAATCTTGTTCTCGAAACCGGAGAGATGAACGGTTCGAAGGTCGATACCAACCTCCGCCACACGTGGGTTCACAACTCGTCTCCCGAACCGCCAGAAGAAGAGATTCTCGGGCAGACAGACGAAGAACTGTTCCCTGGTGAGCTTTCGCGGCCGACGACAGAACTGAAGCGTGACGCAATCGAGACGAAGTCGCGTGTCGAACGCGAGTTTACGTTCGTCAAGCCGTGGGGACAAAACCGCTACCGGGCTGCTGCCGAGCCGCTATACGATACCGGTGGCGACGTCGAAGGAGCCATGTTCGCGGCCATCAACCTCTCAGACCGGTATCGGTTCCTTGAACGAACGACTGATGCGGTCTTCACCGTCGACTCCGAGTGGGTCGTCACGTTTTGGAACGAACGGATGGCCGACCGAACCAGGATTGATGCGAACGAAATCGTCGGGGAAAACTACTGGGACGTGGTTGGTGAGGACGTTCCGTCGAAACTCGAAGCGGAGTACCGAGACGTGATGGAGACCGGCGGGTCGAGGGAGTTTGAACACTACTTCCCGGAGCCGATGGATATGTGGGTCGAGATTCGAGTGTTCGCCGACGACGATGGGTTCACCGTTTTATCACGCGACATCTCTGAACGAAAGGAGTACGAAAAACGACTGGAGAGACAGCGCAACACGCTCGAAATACTCAATCAGGTGCTTCGCCACGATATCCGAAACGACCTCCAGTTGGTCATCGCCTACGCCGAGTTCGTCTCTGACAAATTGGACGACGAAGGGAAGGCACACTTAGAGACCGTCCGCGCGAGAGCGAATCACGCAGTCGAACTGACGAAGACTGCAGGCGACATCTCGAAAGTTCTGTTTTCGGAGGCTTCCGCGTCCGAGCCTGTGAACTTCCGAAGCGTTCTGGAACGCGAACTCGAAGATGCTCGGTCGTCGTTCCCCGAATCGGTGATTATCTCCGAGGGGCCACTCCCGAGCGTCACTGTCCGAGGCGACGACATGTTGGAGTCCGTCTTCCGCAATCTGTTGAAGAACGCGAACCAGCACAACGACAAGGAGATTCCGAATATAACCGTCTCCGCGGAGGAACGCGACGAAGACGTCGTGGTTCACATCGCAGACAACGGCCCCGGGATTCCAGACGGCCACAAGGAGAACATCTTCGGAAAAGGTGAGAAAGGCCTCGGGAGCAACGGCACCGGCATGGGTCTGTATCTCGTCCAGTCTCTCGTCGACACCTACGGCGGAGACATCCGCGTCGAAGACAACGACCCCGAAGGGTCCGTGTTCTCGGTCACGCTCCCGAAGGTGACTCGGTCGACTGCGTAAGTACCGGCTATCGATTCTGCCGCTTTCGAAGACGACAGTCAACCGTCGTCAGAACACCGCGTACGAGAGGAATCGAGAACAAGCTAACTGCAAGTATCTCTGCCGCGATAGCTGGAAGGGCGCGCCAGAATGGCCCGTAACCGAAGCCCGACGAAGGAGTCAACACTGCGTCGACGTACCCAAACCGACGAATCGTAAACCAGAGCAGTGCGACTGCTCCGAACACTCCGACGATGGCGGTGAAGCTCCGTACTCGACCCTGTGGACTCTCCCGCGTTCGGAGACGCCAGACCGTCGCCACGACGAGCACCGTCCCCGAGAGAACGAAATCGAGCGTCGTGGTGGGTGGGAACACACGATGTCAGAGCAGCAGCACCGTCATCACCTTTCTGGGGAGAACTGACCGATAGCTGGAGATTCCGCTCTATCCGGTCGATATCGAGGTCAAAAACCGCCGTCTTCGACTACCGACTCTCGCGCTGTTCTGCTTTGTTTATCTCGATGAGCAACCGGAAGATGGCCTTCACGAGATTCGAATCGACGCCGAAGTGGTCGGCGTTCTCGCCCGCCCGCTGCATGACGCGTTCTTCCTGCGATTCGTCGGTCGTCGGCAGGTCCTTTTCGGCTTTAACTTGCGCGACAGCGTCGGCGACGTAGGTTCTGCGGGCGATGAGTTCGACGAGTTCGTGGTCGATGTCCGCGATTTCCGCACGGAGTTCGTCGAGTGTCATGTCTTGAATCGATTCGGCGGCATCGACGCTGTCTGCAGTGTCTGCGGTGTTTTCTGTCATAAGATTCGTGCTCCATCAGTTCGCGTGGTGGTCAGTCGTGTCTCGCCGTCGCGGGCGTCCCACAAGTCGCGGACGACTTCGAGGTCGTCTCGGTCGCCGACCGCGACGACGCTTGGTCCAGTCCCGGACAGCGAGACTCCATCCGCGATTGGCATCGCTTCGACGGCGGGGTCAGTCGGGAAGTCGAGCGCGGCAGAGAACGCCAGCCCGTTGACGGTCATCGCCTCGGCGTACCGGCCTTCGAGTGCGAGGTCGGCGACGAGGTCGGCCATCGAGGCGACGTTCTCACAGCGGGAGACGTCGGCGTCGGCGCTGTAGGCGCGCTCCGGCGGCGTCCAGACGAGGACGTCCCACTCGACTTCGTCGCGGACGACCAGTTCGTCTGCGCTGTTGTCGGTGACGACGACGCCCCCGAGCATCGAGGCGGTCGCATCGTCGAACGCGCCCGTGACAGTCACGCCAACGTCGCGGGCGGCCTCCACGCCGAGGCGACAGGCGTCGAGACGTGAGATATCGTCGTCCGGGCCGGGACCGACCGACGCGCCGACCGCGTCGAGGGTGGCGAGTACCGTGGCGTTGGCGGCGGCGCTGGAGCTTTTGAGCCCGGCGGCCATCGGCACGTCGCTCTCGGTTTCGACCGTTCCACCCTCACCGTCGCCGAAGCGCTCGACGACGAGTTCGACACAGCGCTCGATGAGTCGGGTGTCGGCGTCCGGGTCTTCCGCAATCGTGCCGGAGACCGCGTTCGAGTCGTCGAGTTCGACCGTCGCGGTCGTCTCGGCGTCGATGGCGAACGCTGACCCAGTGTGTGTGGCGAGTGCGTTCAGTATCGTCCCCGCACCGAGGGCGGCTGCTCGGCCGTGCATATCTGTACCGAAACGAGCGGAGGCAAAGAAGTAGCGGTCCATGCCATATCCACCGCTGTCGCGTGGGTGGGGTCGGCGAGATTTGAACTGACACGGGAGGCGGTGCGTTCGTGTACCGCGTTCCTTTTCACCGCACCGACGTAATCGCGTGGTATGAGCGCCCGAAACGACGTTGCCCCGAGTACACTCGGTGTGGAACTCCTCGACTACGGCGTCGCGGTGGAGTACCTCGACGGTCGGACGACCGTCTATCGGGGCGTCCCCGAGGCGGTCACGGACACGCTGACGACCAAGCCCGGGCGAGAAGTCCACGTCCTCGTCACCGACCCGTCGGAGACGGAAGGCGTGATGATGTACGTCAACGACCTCAAGACACACGACGAGGTGCTCGAATCGAGCGGCGTCGGTCGGGTCATCCTCGCCGAGGGTGAAGAAGAAGAACTCTTCCCCGGCGTCGTCGCCCGCCGCATCTCCGGGCATCGCTTCGAAGTCGACGCAGACCCCGAAGTCGCCCGCGGTCGCGTGTTCGTCTTCGTCGAAGACGACTGGAGCGAAGACGCCTACGAGTTCGTCGCCGAGTGATGCTTCGGAAACGCTGGCAACCGCTGGATAAACCGACCATCGGGAAGGCACCGGAAGCCTACGGTTACTACGAACTCGGCGACGCCGACGGCACCCTCGTCGGTCGCGGTGTCGGTGTCCTCCGTGACGAACTGAAAGAGGCGTTGGCGTACGGTGACGGCGAGCAAGTCCGCTGGGAGCGAGCGACGTCACTCGAACACGCCGAGCGCATCGCCGCCGAACACGACCCTGCGTAGCGTCTACTGCATCACCACCGTCATTTCCATCCCCGTTGGGACTCTCCGTCTCGTCCTCGTTGGCACCACCATTCTCCCCCTCATTGGCACCGTCGCGTTTACTGGAGGTACGACGGACTGTCCGTGTCGCAATACTCCTCGTGAGCCTTGGCGTCTTCTTCGAGGTCGAACAGCATGTCGCACTCTTCACACCGGTACCACGTCGACCCGTCTTTCTGAGTCGTGGCGACCATGTGTAGAGCTATCACATCGTTGGGCAAAACGGTTGTCCCGGGCGAACCCTCAAGAGTCGGGCGGTCTAATCGCACTCCATGGCTGAAAACGGGGTGACACTTGTCGTCCGCGCCGCGGAGAAGCGAGACGCCGGACGTGGTATCGCCCGACTTCCAGAGGATGCACGGAAGGAACTCGGCGTGTTGAGCGGCGAGACGGTCGTTATCGACGGCTCCAGGGAAACTGTCGCAAAGATGTGGCCCGCTCGGCCGGGTGCCGACGCTGGCGAGATACTGGTCGACGCCGACACCCGCGCCAACGCCGGCGTGAAAATCGGTGACTCCGTCAACGTGCGCAAGGTCTCTGTCGAGGACGCGACAGCCGTCACACTTGCCGGGCCTGACGCGCTCGACCGAACCAGTGTCAGTCGCGACACCGTCGAAGAGGTCGTTCGCGCCGAGATTCGAAATCGTCCGCTCCGCTCCGGCGACCGCGTTCGCGTCGAACGCCTCGGCGGCGCGGCTCTCACGGTCAAATCGACGACCCCGGAGGGCATCGTTCGCGTCACCGATTCGACGAAAGTCACTGTGACGGTCGATAGCTCGAAAGGAGCCAGCGAGGCAGTCCGTGACGCCGTCAAGACCGTGACCGGTGGCGAAAAATCCGACGGGAGTCGCGGCCGTGCCACGGGTATCACCTACGAAGATATCGGTGGCCTCGACGACGAACTCGAACTCGTCCGAGAGATGATAGAGCTCCCACTCTCCGAGCCGGAGGTGTTCACGCATCTCGGGACCGAATCGCCGAAAGGCGTCCTCTTACACGGCCCACCGGGAACCGGGAAGACGCTCATCGCCAAAGCCGTCGCGAACGAGGTGAACGCGACGTTCATCACCGTCTCCGGGCCGGAAGTCGTCTCGAAGTACAAAGGCGAATCCGAAGAGAAGCTCCGCGAGGTGTTCCAAGCGGCCCGCGAGGAGTCACCGAGTATCATCTTCTTCGACGAAATCGACTCTATCGCGTCCAAGCGCGACGACGGCGGCGACCTCGAAAGTCGCGTCGTCGGCCAACTCCTCTCGCTTATGGACGGTCTCGACGCCCGTGGCGACGTAATCGTCATCGGCGCGACGAACCGAGTCGACAGTCTCGACCCCGCGCTTCGCCGCGGTGGCCGGTTCGACCGCGAGATAGAGATTGGCGTTCCGAACGAACCCGGTCGCAGAGAGATTCTGGACGTTTACACTCGCCGGATGCCACTCGCCGACGACGTGGACGTGGACCGACTCGCGTCCCGAACCCACGGCTTCGTCGGTGCCGACCTCGAATCGCTGGCGAAGGAAGCCGCCATGACTGCCCTCAGGCGTGCCCGCAGAAATGGTGCCGACTCACCGATTTCGGAGATGACTGTCACCCGCGCCGACTTCGAGGCGGCGATGGCCGCAGTCGAGCCCTCGGCGATGCGCGAGTACGTCGCCGAGCAACCCACGAAAGGATTCGAAGCGGTCGGCGGACTCGACGACGTGAAACAGACGCTCGAACGCGCCGTTACGTGGCCGCTGACCTACGCACCGCTGTTCGAAGCGGCTTCGACCGACCCGCCGACCGGCGTCCTCTTACACGGCCCACCGGGAACCGGAAAGACGCTTCTCGCCCGTGCTATCGCCGCCGAAAGCGGTGTCAACTTCATCCACGTTGCCGGGCCGGAACTTCTCGCCGCGCCAGTTGGCGAGTCCGAGAAGTCTGTCCGCGAGGTGTTCGCCCGCGCCCGACAGGCCGCCCCGAGTATCCTCTTTTTCGACGAAATCGACGCGCTCGCCACCGACCGCGACAGCATGAGCTCGGACTCGGGTGTGGCAGAACGCGTCGTCTCGCAACTCCTGACCGAGATGGACATCGCCGCCGACAACCCGAACCTCGTCGTCCTCGCGGCGACCAACCGCCGCGACGCCCTCGACCCGGCGCTTCTCCGACCGGGACGACTGGAGACACACGTCGAAGTCCCCAATCCGGATATCGAGGCGCGGCGCGCTATCATCGACGTACACGTCCGGAACAAGCCACTCAGCACCGATATCGACCTCGACGACGTCGCCGCTCACATGGACGGCTTCAGCGGTGCTGACGTTGCTGCGGTCTGCCGCGAGGCCGCACTTCGTGCTATCGAAGACGTGGCGAACGCCTACGAAGGAACGGCCGCGAACGACCACGCCGACGAGATTCGCATCACCCGCGAGCACTTCAACGCGGCAATCTCGACCGTCAGGCCGATGCTCGACTGACGGGCGGAGCACGGGGTGCTCTCGGCCCCACGCAGATTATCTTTCTCCCCGGCCAATACTGACGCATGTTCACATGCAACGGTGGTGTGTCGTGAGTGCCGGGTGGCGGCGGAAAGTCCGTCGAGAGTGGGGTGCACTCACGGGCGGGCCGCTCTCTACCGGGTGGTGGCTCACCAAAGCAGGAATCAGAGTGGTGTTCGCGGAAGTCGTCTTCATGGGTCTCGTCCTCTTGAACAGCGAGATGGCGGCCGTCGAGGCGGTCAACAGCGGTGACGCGTCCGTGTTCTCGCTCGTCGCGCTCGTCGTGACGACGACTGACTACCTCGCAATTGCTGGAATCGTCTTCGTCGTCGCCCTGTTGCTCCCGTTTCTGCCGAGACGGAACGAAGCGACGAATCGGTGGGAATGACGAGCAATTCGAGAGCGCTGTGCGGCCGCGACCCGACCGCGACCTCGGCCGCGCCTTCGACCCCGACCGTCAGCGAAGCCGGGCCTTGAAGTAACTCGATTCGGGGGCCGAGTACGACACGTCAGCAACGTCGAGACCGGCGTCGGACGCGACCTCTCGCAGTCGCTCCGGCGAGACGAGGAGGAATTCGAGGTCCGGCCCGCGCAGGTCACCGTATTCGACGTGGAACGTCCGGCGCGCAATCCCGGTACGCGAGTCGGGTCTGTAGCCGAAGAACTCCTCGGAGTCGATTCGAGTCGAGTCGTAGGAGTCGACCACGAGTTCGCCCGTGTCGGTGGTGTACTCAGAGAGCGACGCGAGTAGGTTTGCGAGGTCACCGAGTGACCCTGCGAGACCGATTTGTGTGCCGTTTGCGAGGACCGTCTCGAACCGACCAGATTCGGTCGGTGGGTCGAACATGTCCCCGACCAAAGCCGACTCGACACCTCGCGCTCGGGCCGTGCGAACCGCGTTCGGACTCACGTCGAAGGCGACGACCTCGCCGCGGTCCTGTATCGCGAGTGCGTGCTGTCCCGCGCCGCAACCGACATCTAACACGGGCGGGCGAAGCGACTCGACGAACTCCCACTTCGACTCAGGCCAGCGCTCGGACGGGACGAGATAGTGCTCGTAGATATGCGCGTCGCCAGTGTCTGCGCCGTCGCGGTAGATGCAGGGCGCGCGCAGGCATCCGCGGAACCTATCGAGCATCGCCAGTCCGAGTGCGTCGTCGGGCATGACGAATTAGGAGTCGCACGTTTGTCAGATAAATTTAATCTGTTATTCGGTAACGATAAACAATCTAATCGAGGCGCGCCAAATCACCGTGGAGTTCTCTGTTCATCACGTCCGCGACGAAGAGTCGGATGCGCTTGTGCAGTTCTTCTTCGGTGTCGTACGTCTCGACTCGCAGGTCCCAGCGCGCCCGTGCGGCCCGAATCATTTCGCTCGTGACCGACGCCTCGTGGACGAAGACGATTCTGTCGCCGTGGGTCTCAGAGAGACGTTCGAGAACGGACCCTGCCTCCTCGCCGACGCCGAAGTTGTGGCCGAGAAACGGGAGGACGAACACGGTCGCGTTGCTCGCCTCCGCGAAGGCGAGACTCTGTGTCGCTGCGTCCACGTCGTCGGTATCGATGTCCACGTCCACGGCGAGAAAAGCGTTCACCCCGGGGTCGGCTCGCAGCGACCCCTGAACTCGGCGGAGGAGCGCCAGCGCGTCGTCGATGTCCTCGCGCGCCGAGAACAACTTTCGAATCGGACCGGGGAGTTCTTCGATGTCGATGTTCGCCAGTTCCCGCTCTGAGAGGACGTAGTTCAGATTGAAGGACTTGTAGGGACCCATCACGTAGACGAGAAACCGGTCGTAGGCGGTGGTTCCGAGCGCGTCGTGGATATCATCGCGCGTGATGGCGTCCTGCATGTGACGACGTACTGACCGAAACTACTTATAAAAAACGGCCTTTTCAGCGATGTTTGACTCGAGAACTGTTAAGTCTGTACGCTGCATCTAGCGAACTGAGATGGCGACGAACTCCCCTGCCGACTCGGACGGCCACCCAGAAGACCCGGCCGAGTTGCTGCCACCGACGAGCGTCCTGACGCTGGACGAGTATCTCGACATGCAGGCGGCCATCGGCGACCGGACGCGATTTACGCTCCTCTACCGGTTGGTCCACTTCGGCGAGCGGAGTCCGAAAGAACTGGAGGAGGCACTCGATATTCGAGCGAACAACCTCCACTATCACCTCCGGAAACTCGTCGACGCCGGACTCGTCGAGAAACGAAAACGCTCTCGCGCCGACGAGGACGGTCTGTTCTCCTACTACCGCGCCACGTCGCTCGGGGAGGACATCCTTGAATACGGTGTCGAGGAACTCATTCGCCGCGAGCGCGACTACCGCGAGGCCTACTCGTCGGAGTGAGCCGCGGCGAACACTGACGCCGACTCAAGTCACCCGCCGCCGCGGTACCTGCCGCAGACACCGTCTATTTGTTACTTCGTCGCACACCCACAGGCGATGTCAAATCTCCTTCCCGACGAGGCCCAAGCGAAGTTGGTGACGACGTGCCGGACCGCGGTCGGCGACAGTTTGCGGTCGCTCACGTACTTCAACCGCTTCGACTACGTGCAGGTCTACCTCCGCGACGACCTCGAACAGGAAGCCGACCTGAACTCCTTTATCGGCAACGAGTGGCACGACTTCAAGATGACCCAAGACGCCTACCGCGGGTCCGAACTCGGCGACTACGAGTACACGATTCGCGTGTTCGAAAACGGCTACCTCGTCCGTATCACGCTCGAAGACATCGGCGTGTTCGTCACGACCGACGGCATCTCGATGCAGGACTTCGAAGCTCTCGCCAGCGCGACGACCGAGATTCTCGACGAGTGGGCGATAGCGGAGTGAGTCTTCAGTCCCAAAACGACTGCGTCCGGGCGTATTCACGCTCGCGTTCGAGGATGTCGCGGTAGAAGTCGTCCTCGTCCTCGCGGAGTTTGTTGATGATACGCGCCGCGTTGTGCGGGCCGACGCCGCGGGCCGCGAGCGCGACGACCGCTTTCCGGCCGTGTGCTTGCACCAGACTCGCCGAGCGATACGCTCGCTTCGTCAGACGCTCTTGTTCTTCGTCTTTCTCCTTGGCCCGTACCGCCTTCACCGCCTCGTCGTCCCACGGATTCAACGCGGCGATGCGTGTCGCACCGCACTCGGGGCACTTCGGCGGGTCGCGAACGCGCTTGACCGGTTTCTTCCGCGTCCAGTCCTTGCAGTGGAGGCATGCGAGCAACACGCGGTCGTTCTGGATGCGCTCTTTGACCGTCTGGATGACGCTGGCGTCGGCGTTTTCGGGGACGAGCAAGTCGGTTCCCGACCCGCGTCCGCCGATTCCGATTGGCGTCGGTTCGCGGGCGACCACCAGTTCCACGTCGCCGTCGTGGATACGCCGGAGCAGTTCGACCGTTTCGCCGACCGCGAGGTCCGTGTGGAACACCTCGCGAACCGCCTCGTCGTAGACTGGCGTGCCTTCGAGGGCCGCGAGGAGTCTGTCGCCGCCGAAGCGGCCCTTCCCCTGGTACCGTTTGAGCGTCCCGAATTTCGCGGCGACCTGTGCGAGCGTGAACTTCAGCGAGTCCGAGCGCTTGAGCGCGAGTTCGATGAGGGCTTCGACGTGCTCGGGGTCGGTCTCCCGAAGCACCTCGGCGAACGTCGTCGGACTTACCTTCCCCGGCACGTCGAACTCGACGCGGTAGGGGTCGACCTCCATCCCGACCGACGACCCGGTTCGCTGGCCGACGAGCGCCGACAGAAGGCGGCCGAGCGTCTCGTTCACGCGGTGGCCGTAACAAGTGTTGAGCGTCACTTGTCGGGGCGAGCCTTCGAGGACGAGTCTGTCGGCGGTCGGTATCGGTGCGTCCGTCTCGACCTGTCGTTCGATGGGGCCGAGCGCAGAGGAGACGGTTTCGGCGTCTGTCGGGTACTGCGTGGTGATGTCGCGTGCGACCCCCTCGCGGTCTGCCCCCGACTCGAACTGCGGGGCGGCCACGTCTCGAAGTTCGCCGACCTCCCCGGCGACTGCGGCAGGAACCGGAATCTCCGAGCCGACCCACGACGGGACTTCGCCGCCGGGGTCTTCGATTGGCGAGACGTTCACCCGCGCTTCCTCGTCGTCCACGTCGTTGACGCGCCACATCTCGCCGCGCTGGATGAACGTCGCACCCGGCGTGGCGAAGTTGAGGACGAACTTCTCGTCGAGCGTCCCGATTTGCCGCCGCGAGGAGATGTCGTGGACCTCGTAGGTCTCCTCGTCGGGAATCATCGAGAGATTCGCGTAGAAGTACTGCCACGTCCCGCTGGACTTTTCGAGGAGGTCCTTTTCCTCTTCGACCCAGAGCAGTCGGTTCTGCGAGAGTTCGCGAACGATTCCGCGGAAGTCGTCCTCCGAGAGGTCGCGGAAGGGGTACGCCCGAGTAACGATTTCGTACGCCCGCCGGGCCGACACGTCGCCGTAATCCATGACGATGCCGACGATTTGGTTCGCGACGGTGTCGAGACTCCCGTGGTGGACGCGAGCGGGTTCGACCTCGCCAGATTCGGCGCGGCGGGCGATAGCCAGCGCTTCGAGCGTGTCGTCCGGGTGGTCGGTGACGATGGTGCCACGGGAGACGACCCCGAGGCGGTGGCCCGCCCGCCCGACTCGCTGGAGCAGGCGGGCGACCTCGCGCGGACTGTTGTACTGGACGACGTGGTCCACGCGCCCCACGTCGATGCCGAGTTCCATCGACGACGTACAGATGAGCGCGTCCAACTCGCCTGCTTTGAATCGGTCCTCAACGTCGATTCGCACGTCCTTCGACAGCGACCCGTGGTGGACCTCGATGGGGTCGTCGAGTGCCTTGAACCGCGACCCGAGCGCTTCGGCCGTCTGGCGGGTGTTGACGAAGACGAGCACCGATTCGTGGCTTCGGACGATGTCGCGTATCGTTCGGACGTGACTCGCTATCTCGGGGTCCGTGGCGAGTTTCCCTGCCAGTCGCTCGTCCTCGTTCGTCACCTGCGGCCGCACGACTTCGAACTCCACGCGATTGTCCACGTCCACTTCGATAATCTCGAAGTCTCGGTCTCCGGTAAGGAATCGACCGACCTCTGCTGGCGAGCCAACAGTCGCCGAGAGACCGATTCGCTGGAACGACCCGGCGAGTTCCCGAAGGCGCTCCAAACCGATGGTCAACTGCGCGCCGCGCTTGGCCGACGCGAGTTCGTGAACCTCGTCGACGACGACGTGTTCCACGTCCGAAAGCGCCGTTCTGAGCTTCTTCCCGGTCAACATCGCTTGCAGGGTCTCGGGCGTCGTCACCAGCACGTCCGGCGGGTCGTTGGCCTGCTTTTGGCGCTGGTACTGCGTGGTGTCGCCGTGGCGAACGTCGATGTCGATTCCGAGGTGCTCGCCCCACCAGTCGAGGCGCTGGCGCATGTCGCGGTTCAGCGCCCGAAGCGGCGTGATGTACAGTGCCGAGATTCCGAATCGCTCGTCGGCGTCGGCGATGGCCGAAAAGACTGGCAACATGGCCGTCTCGGTCTTGCCGGTCCCGGTCGGTGCGATGATGAGGCCGTTCTTTCCGGCGGCGAGCGGGGGTATCGCCCGGCGCTGTGGCTCCGTCGGTGTCGTGAATCCGCGCTCCGAGAGGGCGTCGCGGACGGGTTGCGAGAGCCTCGTAAAGGCGTCCATTCCAGCGGCCTCGCCGTCTGGCATCGCCCGAGGTTACGGGTGAACGCGATTAAACGCACCGCTCGGGGTGGTCGTCTCCGGCAGATTCATGTCGAATGTGAGTGAAGTTCGGCCGTGTCCCCGAATCGCGTCTATTGGCTCTCGTTCGTGTGCTTCGGCCTCGCCGCAGCAGCCAGTGCTGGCGTGAAAATCGCCCACGGGGCGACCGACATCGCGACGCTCGTTTCGGCCCTCGGAGGGACCGTCCTCGTCGCTGTCGCGGTGGTCGCGCTGACGAATCCCGAGCGTGCCGACGGCCCAACGGAATGGGGGCCGCTCGTCTATCTCGTCGCGGGGAGTGCAGCCCTCTACGCCGGAATACATGCGTGGGAGCTTGTTTCGGTGGTCGTCTGATGTGGTCGCCACGCGCCGAGGGTGGGGTACCACTGTGACCCCGGAACGGACGTTCTGGCTATCGCAGGCAGGGTTCACTGCCGGGAACCTGCTTATCGTGCTCGGCACCCAGCGAGACGACCTCGCGGCGTGGCAACTGGTCTTCGCCGCAGTGCTTGTGCTTTCGAGTCTCTGGTTCGTCGTCTATGCTGTTCGGGAACGAGAGAAAGGCGTTCCAGCGTTCTTCTTCGAGTGGACCGGCTGGCAGCGACTCGCTCGCGTGACGGCCGGTTCTGTGTTTGTCCTCGGTACTCTCACGTTCGCCTTCGCGTAGGCGCGTCAGAAAACGGAGACCGTGTTTGGCGACCCTGACAACTGCTCCGCTCAGACGTTCCGATAGTCACCCAACCGCGTCCCATCGAGCAGGTACGCCTCCCCATCTACCAGCCCGTCCGGCAGGAACGGCGAGAGAAACTCCTGCCCGGGGACGTTGACCCACGTTCCCCCGGAGGTGTTGTTGAACGCCGGGAACACGACCAATTCGGGGTCGTGCCACTCCAACTCCGATACGTCCACGTCGAAGTGGTCGGCAAAGACCTCCGCCGCGAGCGACCCACGAAGCCAGACGCGCTCTTTTCGCCCGCCGCCAACTTCGTCTTCGAGTCTGACTGCCGGGTGTTCGTGCGCCGAGCAGACGATATCGGCCGCCAGCACCTCTCGCGAGGGCCACGTATGGCCGTGGCAAAACCCAACGTCGCCAAGCCGGACGCCGGAGCCGTCGGTCACCTCTACTCGGTCGCCGAAAAAGTCCGCGAGCCCGCCGTCGTGGTTGCCGGGAACGAGCGTCATCTCCGCGTGGTCGGTCACGGCCTCCACGAGGTCAGTCAGCTCCTCGGCTTCGTCGCCCTTCGGACCGGAAATTCGGTGTCCGAGGTCGCCGAGGACGACCAATCGGTCGGCGTCGGTCCGGTCGAGAAGCGACAGCAGTCGCTCGCGGCGAACGTCGGTGTTCGACGGGAGTTCGACGCCGCGTTCGTATCGCAGACCCGCCTCGATACCGGCGTGGTAGTCGGCGACGACGAGCGACCGCTCGGGGAAGTCCCGGCGTGTCGTTCGTGCGACCGCCGCGGGATGGCCGGGAATCGGTTCGACGAGTGGGTCGGTCACGCCCTCAGATTGCCTTCAGGACGTCTTCCTTCGGTTCGTAGCAGCGACCGCCGAGAAGTGCCTCCTCGATGGCATCGTCGACTGCGGCCGCGTCCACGCCGTACTCGTCCACGACGGAGTCGACGACTGCGTCGCGTGCAGCGCCGTCACCATCGTCGAGGCCCTCCATCGCCTCCACAACGACCGCTTCGAGGTTCACGTCCTCGGCAGCGACGTCCGGTTCGTCCGATTCCGCTGCTGGTTCGGGGTCCGATTCAGCCGCGGGTTCCGTCTCCGCGTCTGCTTCTGGTTCAGGTTCAGGTTCGGACTCCGACTCGACATCGAGCGCCGGTTCGTCGCTAGCCGGTTCGGTGTCTGCCGCCGGTTCATCTGCGGCTTCCGCTTCGAGCTCGTCTGCGTCGGGCACGTCGATGTCTGCCTCGCCAGCGGGGTCGACCTCCGCACCGCTCGTGAACTCGGTTCCGAACTCGGATTCGATTTCTTCGCGCTCTTCCTCGTCGAGTTCGTACATCCCGTTCGGGTCGGCCGCGTCGGTTGCACCGGTCGCGTCGGCCGTGCTGGCTGTGTCGTCGTCAGTCGAATCTGGTTCGTCTCCGAAGTCACCGAGCTCTCCATCGGTCGACTCGGACCCGTCGTCGAAGTCGCCGAGCGTTCCGCTTTCGGTGTCGTCGAAGTCACCCAACTCACCCGATTCGGCCGTCGAATCGCCGAAGTCACCGAGGTCGTCGGCCGTGTCCAGCGACGGCTCAGCGTCGGCTTCAGCATCCAGCGATGGCTCGGAGCCGGGTTCGGATTCGATATCAGGTTCTGATTCGGATTCGATGTCAGGCTCTGGCTCGGAGTCGATGGCGGATTCCGACTCTGGTTCGGACACAGGGTCGGCTTCAGGCTCCGACTCCAGTTCCGGTTCTGGCTCAGGCTCAGATTCAATCTCCGGTTCAGGTTCAGATTCTGGCTCTGGTTCAGTCTCGGGCTCCGAAGTGTCGGATTCGAGGTCGAGTTCCGACTCTGACGGTGTCGAGTCCGAGCCGGGCGAATCAGCCGAGTCAGCCGAGTCGACCGACGCTTCGGCAGCAATCGGCTCAGACTCGGTTGGCGTCTCGGCCGGTTCTTCGGCCGCGTCCGTCTCCGGAGCGTGGTCGGCGTCTGTCTCTTCGACCGACTCCTCGATAGCGACGGCATCGGCAGGTTCGAGGTCGAGTTCCGGCAGCGTGCCGAGCGTCACGTCGCCGGGTTCGTCTGGCGAGACGGTGAGCTGGTCGACTTCCGTTCGGTCGCCCGTGACGAGTTCGAGCGTCTGGACGGCGAGCGTCCGCATGGCTTCGAGGTACCGGCGGGTCGTCCCGTAGTGGTCGATTGCACGCGGGATGCCGGCGGCCAGCGTCGGGTCGACACCGCGGGCTTCCAGCGCTGTCTGGAGGTTCTCACCGCGGTAGGGCATCGAGAGCGCCTCGTCGAAGACGGCGATGCGTTCGAGTGTCGCTTCGGCCGCGGAGACGACCCAACGGTCCCGAACGTCGGCGTCAACGTCGTTGACGCTCTCCGGTCGAATCGACGTGAAGACCACGTCGGAGTCGTCCGGCTCGTAGGTTCGCGCCTTGCCGGTGAGTGCGACGAACGCGGGGGGCTTGGTCTGGTCGAGGAACGCCATCGCCTCGGGCTGGTACTGTCCGGCGTAGGTGACGAACACGCCCGTCGGGTCAGCGAAGCGGCCGCGAAGGACCTCGTCGTTGACGGGTTCGACTTCCGTGAGGACGCCCGCAACGAACGTCCGGTTGAGGCGCGCGCCCGTCGGCGTGACAACGTAGTTCGGGGCACGCTCTTCGTCGCTCTCGGAGTACGACAGCGACGCGTCGTCGAACTCGGCGGCGAAGACGCGGTAGGCGACTTCGCGCGTTCCGACGACTGGTGAGGAGCTCATGCGCCCACCTCCGTGAGGAGGGCCGCGGCACGTTCAGCCGGGTCGTCGTCAGTCTCTTCGAACTCGTCGGCTTCGAGGTTCGCGCCGTACTCGTCCACAGAGAGGTTCCCGCGAACGCGGTACTCGCGGCCGACGAGCGTGTCGGCGATGTCGTCGGCGACGACTTCCTTGTCCATCGCCTCTCGCGCTTGGGCCATCGCGTCTTCCATCGTCCCGCCGTAGACTGCTTCGGTCAGGTCGCGGTCGAGGATAGCCGTCACGGTTCCCGTGCCGTCGTCGAGAATCGCCTTGACGCGCATGTCGTCCTCGCCGTCGACATCGCCGTGTTGGCGACACTGGCCGTTCTGGAGGACGCGACTACAGTCGGAACAGCGTTCGATGAGTCCCGACCCGTCGCGTACTTCGAGGACGTTGCCGAGGAGTTCGATGTCGAAGACGCCGCCTGCGTCGACCGCCTCGCCGATTTTGAGGCGCGGCGCGGAGTCGGAGACTTCCACAGCGTCGTCGAGCACTTCGACGGTCGTGAACTCCGAGAGGTTCACTTGCGGGACTCCGCGGAACTCGCGGACGTACACGTCCGAGAGGCGAAGGCTTGCACCTTCTTTCAGGTCCGGGCGCGGTGCCCAATCGGTGAAGGGGAGTCGCCCGGTTTCGTCGGCGAGGACGCCAGAGAGGATAGTCGTCTCACCGTCGCGGCCGTCGATAGTCCGCGATTCGACTTCGAGCACGCGCGTCTCGACGACCCGGCCGCGGTCGCCAGCCTGCAGGTCGATGAGGTCGGCATCGCCGCCGATTTGGTCGTCGTAGGGCGTCTCGACCGGTTCAGATTCGACCGCGACGGTCGATGCTGCGCCGATGTTTAATTCAGGTTTGCCGTCCCACTCTCGGACGCCAGCGTTGCCGATAGTGACGGAGTCCCCGGGTTCGAATCCGAAATCCTGCCACGCGGTGTAGGAGATTGTCCCGGAGCCGTCGGCGAGTTTCCCCTCGTGAATCGTCTGGGATTCGCCCTGGTAGACGATAGAGCGCGTACCAACCGTTAGGACGCGGACAGTCACCGAGACGTTGCCGCCGTTGGGTTCGATGTCGGCGATGCGCTTGGCCGACGGCGGAGCATCACTGCTCGACGAGCTTCCACCGTGTTTTCGTCGGACGCTCTGTTTCGCTTCGTCCAGCGGGACGCTGTACTGCAAGAGGTTCTGCAAGTCGCTTTTGACCTCCTCTTTGTCGACACCGAGGGCGGAGGCAAGCTCCTCGGCATGGTGATCGAGTTCCATCGGTGAGGGCTTCGCCCCCATTCAATAAAAAGGATTGCCGGGCCGCCAACTCGACTGCGAACCCGGGTCGCCTACGGGAGCGAATCACTAAGTGTTCGCGTGTCAGTTGCATTCGTATGACGAACGACGCCGACCCCGACGCCGCGGAGGCAGTTTCCTTCTCCGTGACCGTCGAAAACGGGTGGACGACTATCGTGATGGAGGGCGACAAGGACACCGCGGTCATCGTCCGCTCGGAGTCGGGCGAGCGAATCTATCTCCCACCAGAAGGCTTCGACACCGACGCGTCCGGCGATAGCCCGTACCAGCGCTCCGACAGCGCCTACCAGTCGGCTGACTCGCCGTACCAGTCAGTCCAGACCGACGATTCACCGTATCAGTCAGCCCGCGGGACGATGCCCCGAGAAGGGATGGTACCGACGCGAGACGGCTACCGAATCCGGCACCCGGAACCGGTGACAGACCTGCGATTGCTGCGGTAGTCCGGTCCCTATTCTTCGTCGTCTAACACGTCGTGGTAGTATTCGACCGTCTCGTCGACGACGCGGTCCCACGTGTACGGTTCGTATTCGGGTTCACCCTCCAGTGAGAGGCCGTACTCGATACCGTCGGCGATAGAGTGCGAGTCGGGTTCGACTTCGATGACGCAGTCGTCGGGAAGGACCTCCGCGGCACCGCTTTCGGTGGCGACGACGCGCGTCCCGACCGAGAGGGCTTCGACGATTGTGATGCCGAACGGCTCCGACAGCGACGGCGAGACGAACAGGTCGGCGGCGGCGTAGTAGTCGCCGAGTGCGTCTTCGGGGACGTACCCTGCCCACTCGATTCGGTCTCCGACGCCGAGCAGTTCGGCGAATCGCTTGAGTTGGTCGGTGAGGTGTCCCGACCCACCCATGACGAGCGTCACGTCGTCGCGGTCGAGTTTTTCCAGCGCGTAGACGAGATGTGAGATTCCCTTCTGGTCTGTGTGCCGCCCGACGAAAAAGAGCATCTTCCCGTCGATACCGAGTTCGGATTTGATGTCGCGGCCGGTCGTCTCACACTCCGAGAAGCCGTTGTAGATGACGTGGCAGTCGCCGCCGTACTCCTCTTTGACCTTTCCAGCGAGGAGCTTGCTCACCGCGATGAGATGGTCGCATCGCTCGACGACGCGGCGCTCGGTTTCGACCTCTCGCTGCGGCGGGTCGATGTTGCGGTCCGACGACAGCGAGTGGAACGTCGAGACCCACGTCACGTCCTCGTTGTTCGACTTCGCGCGCGACCCGGGACCGTAGCCGAACCAGTCGTGGGTGTGGACGATATCGGCGTCTTCGGCTCGCTCGGCGAACGTCGACCCTAACCGGCCGATGCGCGTGATGATGTCGCCGTCGCCTGTCGGGACTCCGATGATGCCCTCACGCTCCGGGGCGTACTCGGCAGGCAACACGAGTTCGATTTCGACGTCGTCGCGGTCTTCGAGACGTTCGAACATTTCGCCGACATGTGTGTCGAGGCCGCCGCTGACGTTCGGCGGGAACCCCCACCCCAGCATGAGGACCTTCGGAACCATTGATGGCACAAGGTAGCACGGTGGCCTATTTAATTCCTCTCCGGCAAACTCGGTCACCGAAAGGGGTTTTCGACGCCCGCGCGACTCGCGAGTATGCACGTCCACGTGAACGCCGCCACGAGCGTCGACGGAAAGCTCTCTTCTCGGCGACGCGAACAGGTCATGATTAGCGGCGACGACGACTTCGAGCGCGTGGACAGGATACGCGCGGCGTCCGACGCGGTCCTCGTGGGTGTCGGGACGGTTCTCGCCGACGACCCGCACCTCACACTCGACGCCGAGGAACTCGTCGCTGAGCGCGCCGAGAACGGAGACAGTGCTCACCCAGCACGAGTCGTCGCCGACTCGCGCGCCAGAACGCCGACTGACGCACGCATTTTGGACGACGCAGCGACGACGTACCTCCTTATCTCCGAGGACGCACCAGAGGCCCGCCGTCGGGAACTCGAAGCCGCGGGCGCGACGCTCGTCGTCGCCGGGGCTGAACGAGTCTCGTTTCCGGCCGCGTTCGAGGCTCTCGAAGACGTAGGCGTCGAGCGATTGATGGTCGAAGGCGGCGGCGAGGTCATCTTCTCACTGTTCGACGACGACCTCGTGGACGAACTCACGCTCTACGTCGGGTCGATGGTTATCGGCGGTCGCGACGCGCCCACACTCGCAGACGGCGACGGATTCGTGTCCGACTTTCCCCGACTCTCGCTTCGAGACGTGGAGCGCGTCGACGACGGGGTACTGTTGACGTACGACTGCTGAGTGGCAGTCGCTCGTTAGAACGGCCCACTCGTCAGAAATTCGACTTCTGCGGTCGTGCATTCCGGCGCAGACGGGCGCAACCGGTAAGAGTGTCGCGCGAATATGAATCTGCATGAGTACACCCGAAGCAACCGGCTCACCTATTCACGTCGAGAGTGCGGACCACCTCGACGAACTCCTCGCCGACCACGATATCGTCCTCGTGGACTACCACGCCGAGTGGTGCGGGCCGTGCAAGATGCTCGAACCGACGGTCAAGGAGATTGCCGAGGAGACCGACGCGGTCGTCGCTAAGGTCGACATCGACGAACTCCAGGCACTCGCCCGCGACAAGCAGATTCGTAGCGTTCCGACCCTCCAGTTCTACCACGACGGCGAGCAGGTAAAGCAGGTCATCGGCGTCCAGAGTAAAGAGGACCTCGTCGAAATCATCGAGCAACTCGCATAGGCTCGGACGGCCGTACTCACTCGAATTCGTGTTTTACTCCGTCACTCGCGTAGCGAACGCTCTCCTCGCGGCGGCGAGAACGTGCCTCTCAGAAACTCGCGTTCAGAACGGTACGTCGGAGATGTCGGGGTCGACTCCGGAACCCTGCCCGTCGTCGTAGGAGCCACCAGTCGTGGCGTGGACTGCGTCGATTTCGTCGAACTCGGCGACCATCCGGGACTTCAGCGCCTGAATCGTCATCGGCGAGATACCGCAGCCAGAACACGCGCCGGTGAGCGAAATCCACACTTCGCCCGTCTCTTCGTCGATAGCGTCGATGCCAGCACTGCCGCCGTGCATCTGAATCTGAGGGAAGTTGCGGCGCATGAACAACTCGATGCGCTCTTCGAGTGACTTCTCGGAGGCTTGGGAACTCATGCCAGAATGTGGGTAGTCGGCGGGCATAACGGTTTCTTCGTCGGAAAATCGACGAATACCCAGTGCGACCGCCGTCGTTCGACAGGCGGCGAGGGCTTTTTACCTCGGAGAGTGAATCGCCGTCTATGATTTCACTCGACGAAGCAGTCACTGCCCGCTTGGAATCACACGGCGCACGCTTCGAGGTCCTCATCGACCCCGACGCGGCACTGGCAATCAAGCGCGGCGAGTTCGACGGCGACCTAGAGGACGTCATCGCCGCCGAAGACGTGTTCGAAGACGCGTCTCGCGGCGACCGTCCCGCAGAGAACGATCTCGAAGAGGTCTTCGGGACGACAGACCCGCTGACCATTATCCCCGAGGTCGTCAAGAAAGGTGAGATTCAGATTACCGCCGAGCAGCGCCGCGAGATGCAAGAACAGAAGCGTCGGTCGCTCATCAACCGCATCGCGCGGAACGCGGTCAACCCGCAGATGAACGACACGCCGCACCCACCAGAGCGAATCGAGCGAGCGCTCGAAGAGGCCGGGTTCACCATCGACCCGATGGAACCGGTCGAATCGCAGGTCGACGACGCGCTCGACGCGCTCCGTCCCGTCCTTCCCATCAAGTTCGCCGAAGTCACTGTCGCCGTCCAACTGCCCGCCGAATACGCCGGGAGCGGACAGGCGCAGATTCGAAGCTACGGCGACCTCGAACGCGAAGAGTGGCAAAGCGACGGCTCGTGGGTCGGCGTCATCACCTTCCCGGCGGGGATGCAGAACGACTTCTACGACAAGGTCAACAACATCACAAGCGGGACCGCCGAGACGCGTATCGTCAAAGACGAAGACGACCTGTAACGACCGAGACGCGACTCAGCGTCGGCTCTGACCGAGCGAAAATCAGCCGCGAAAACCGGCCGCGAATTACCCTTTCTTGAAGCCGACGAGGAAGCCGCCGGAGAAGCCAGCCGAGATGGAGAGCGTCGAGAGGATGGTCGAAATCCAGTCCGGTGGTGCGCCGGTCGCGGCGTCCTGCGTCGCGCTCACGAGGCCGCCGGTGAGACGCTCCCAGTCGACGGTGATGATGCCCCGCGATTCGAGGAATTTGAACACAGCGAGTTCGAGGCCGACGATGACGGCGATGAGCTTTGCCACCTTCTTGGCGGCGAAGCCGATGATGCCGCCGACGACGGCCCCGCTTCCGAATTCGAGACCGAGTTGTTGTGGGTCGATGCTCAGTTGCAAGGGGTCCATACGCCGAACATCCTGCGCGTTCATATAAGTGATTTGTGGGGCGGATTCCTCGCAGGGGGACTCACGACGTTCGCGAAAGCGACGATGACTGTCACTCTGTGGGCGATAACCTACAAGACTCGGCCCGTGGTATCACTCGTATGGACGTGGAGGTGACGAGCACCCATCTCGTCGTATGAGTCTGCCCGAGGGGGGCTTAAGTGCCTCCGCCGGCTAGGGTACACCGACACAGTGCAGGCGAGATACCAGACGAACGGGGGACGGCGATGACTCGCGTCGTCGTCGCGAAGCGCGTCGACAGGGGAGACGCCGACCTCTCCGAGATAACCGACCTCGCGCGAGCGGCTGGCTACGACGTCGTCGCGAGTCTCACGCAAACTCGTGACGAAGACCCCGCGTTCCACTTCGGTGAAGGGAAGGCCGAGGAGTTAGCGTCGCTCGTCGCTCGCGAGGACGCCGGGGCGGTCATCATCGACAACCGACTGGGCCCGTACCAGACGTACAACATCGCCCAGAAACTGCCGACCGACACCGAGGTCGTCGACCGCTTTACGCTCATCCTCGAAATCTTCGGACAGCGAGCGAGTACGCGCAAGGCACAGTTGCAGGTCGAGTTGGCCGAGTTGCGCTACGAACTGCCGCGTGCCGAGGCGAAGGCGTCGCTGGCGAAGCGCGACGAACGCCCCGGATTCATGGGGCTCGGCGAGTACGACGAGAGCCGCGAACGCGACATCAAAGCGCAGATTTCGCGCATCAAGAACGAACTCGACTCTATCGCCGAGAAAGAAGAGACGCGGCGCGAACAGCGCCGGGAATCGGGCTTCGACCTCGTGGCGCTCGCGGGCTACACGAACGCCGGGAAGTCGACGCTCATGCAGCGTCTCGCGGCGGACCTCGAAGTCGGGGAGAACGACGACCTCCATCCCGACCTCGACCCGACCGCCGAGTCACAGGACAAACTGTTTACGACGCTCGGCACGACGACGCGCCGGGCCGAAACAGGCAAGCGAGACGTCCTTCTGACCGACACTGTCGGATTCATCTCTGACTTGCCACACTGGCTCGTCGAGTCGTTCAAGTCGACGCTCGATTCGGTCTACCGTGCCGACCTCGTGCTCTTGGTCGTGGACGCGTCGGAATCGCTCGAAGCGATGCGGGAGAAACTCGTCACGAGCCACGACACGCTCTACGAGCGCAACGAGGCTCCTATCGTGACCGTGTTCAACAAGGTGGACAAGGTCGACGACGAGGAACTCGAAGAAAAGCGTGCGGCGCTGTCGGCGCTCGCGCCGAACCCGGTGCCCGTCTCGGGACTCACCGGAGAGAACATCGAGGAGTTGACCGAGCGCGTCGAGCGCGCCCTGCCCGCATGGGAACAGGAACGACTCTTGCTTCCGATGGCGGACGACACGATGAGCCTCGTCTCGTGGCTCTACGACCACGCACACGTCGAAAGCGAGGAGTACGAAGGCGAGCAAGTGCTCGTCGAGTTCGAGGCCCGCCCCGAAATCGTCGAGAAGGCGCGGGCGAAGGCCTCATCGCTGTCTGCTGCGCCGAACTAGCGATACCGAGTCTGATTTTCAAAAAAGGCCGTCGAGAGATTGCTTCTTGCTCGACCGAGACGGTTGGTGTCGACCGCGACGGTAGGTGGTTAGTCGCGCCAGACGCGCGCAGCCACCAGTGCGAGTGCGGCCAGTGCGACAGTCACCCCGAATCCGGGTGCGTCACTCTGGGTCGTCGAGGCCGCCGTCGTCGGCTGTTGCGTCTCGGTGGCGGTCGTCGCGTCCGAAGACGTGGTCGTCTCAGTCTGTTCCGCCGCGTCTTCGCTCGACTCGGTCGTCGTCTCGTCGCCAGCGTCTGCCGACTGGGCCGAGATGGCGAACACGGAGAACCCCGGCGTCACGGCAGCGTAGCGGTCACCGCCGAGGTGGGTCGTCTCCAGCGTTTGCCACTCGCCGTCGTGGTAGCGAGACAGCGTCACGTCTGACGGGTCGGTCCCGGACTGTTCGAGTCTCTTCGACGGAACCGTGAACGTGATTGTCGCGTCCTCGATGTCGTCGTCGGTCGTTCCAGAGAGGTCGATTTGCAGGTAGCCGACCACCTCCGAACTCGACTCGCCATCGTCCGACTCGGTCCCCGTGAATTCAGGCGTTCCGTCAGGTGCCTCGTCAGCGGAACTGACCGAGACGCCCATCTCCGGGGCCTCCGACGAGAGGTTGAGGTCGAGTTGCGAGACCGACGGTCGCGTGTCGTTCGACGCGTCTTCGGTCGTGTTCGTGGTCGTCGCGTTCGCGGACGTCTCGTTCGTCGCCGACTCGTTCGTGGTCGTGCCGTTCGTAGTCGTCTCGTTGCTGGACACGTTCGACGCGTCGTTCAGGCGGTCGAGGTCGATGCTCACCGTCTCGTCCGGGGAGGCGTTGGTGAGCGTCACCGTCGTCTCCTCGTCGGTGGTCGAGGCGGTTGCGGTTTCCGCGCCCGAGACGGACGTACTTGCGTCGACTTCGGTGGTCGAACTCGTGTCGTCAGTCTCGTCGCTGGTGGTCGTTGTGGTGTCTGCGTCGTCGTCGTCATCATCGTCATCACCGTCGTCGCTCGTGGAAGACGACGGGCTCGAACCGGACGAGGGCGACGACCCCGAAGACGACGGGGAATCGCCCGACTCGGAGTCGCTTCCGGAGTCCGGCGCTAAGTTGACCTGTCCTGCAGAGTAGTGGATGTCGAAGCCGACGTCGATACTGCCGTCGGAGTTCGACTGGGCGTTGACCGACTTGTTCTCACCCTCGTAATCTGCAGAGAGGTCGGACGGCGACGACACGCCCCATTGGTTGAGCAGCGCCGACGGGAGCGTCGCTTCGAACCGTCCTGTGTTGTTGTCGCCAGTGATGGTCTTGTGCGGCCCGGCGACTTCGACTTCGAGCTGTCCGGCCGTATCGTTGTATCTGGGCGGCGTGAACGCCTGTGCGTCGGTGGCGACGACAAGCCCCGACATGTTCGGATTGAACGTCTGGACGCTGTCGTTCGAGACGAACGCGAGCGAGAACATCGGCTTGAACGCCGCAGTCGCCTTGTCTTCGTTCGACGGGAGCGTCTCCCAATCACTCACACCGGTCGCGTTACTGGTGTACTGCGACTCGATTGGGTTCGCCGTGACGTTCACCTCGTAGTAGGAGGACTTGTTCGTCACGTTCATCGAGACGTTCTGTGCCGTCGCGATGAGGACGCCGGGCTCGTAGGAGTGGTTGACGTGGAGCGTCACCTTGACTCTCGATTCGTTCGTGAGGCCGGTCCCAGAGAGGTTCTGCGACCACGTCTTCTGGTAGTCGTTGAGGTCGAACTGAAGGAGTCCGCCCTGCCCCGACGGTGGGGCGACAGACGACTCGACGACGGTCGTGTTCGTCGGACCGGAGACGACGCTCCATCCCTGGACGGTCGCGAGGTCCTCGACACTGACCGTGACGGGCGTCTCGTTGCCGGCGCTGAGTTGGTACGACCCGGACGTGTACGAACTGGAATACGACACCATGACGCTCACGGTGCGCTCGCTGTTCGGTTGGACTTCGAACGTGCTGCTGTTGAGCGCCTCGTAGCCGCCCGCTTGCGGGTACACGTGAACCGTGTAGTTCTGTGCGGTCCCGCCGGTGTTGTTCAGCGTGACGTTCACCGGGTACGACCGGCCTTTGAACAGCGGGTCGTCGTCGACGGTGTACGATTCGAGCGTGACGTCGTTCGTCACGTTCACCGAGAAGCGGTCCTTCGCGACGGGGTTGAGCGACGCCCACTGCATCGAGTCGTCGATGACTGCCGCGCGGACGCGGAAGTCGCCTGCTGCCGTCTTCGCGGGCAGCGTGAAGGTCGCAGAGCCGTCGAGCGTGCTCAGCGAATTGTTGTGGTCGATGACGCCGTTCGGACCACGGAGCGTGAGGTTCGCGTTGTCCTTCGTGACCGAGCCCGTGACGTTGTACTGGACAGTCACGTCCACCGTCGAACCGGCCGTCGTCGACTGGTCCGAGACGGTGACACTCGGCGATGAGGAACCGGAGCCACCGCCGCCAGAGCTGTTGACTTGCACGCTGGTCGTCGTCTCGTTGTTGAGCGTGAGTTGCCGCGTCGTGCCCGCAGCGGACGCTCCGTAGGCGACCGAGATATTGACGGTGGTCGACGCACCACCCAAAAGCGTCTCGGTCGTACTGTTCATCGGCGTCGAGTTACCCTGCTCTCCGTAGACGCGCGCGTCGAAGTCCTCGGAGACACCGCCAGTGTTGTTCAGCGTGGCGTTGACCCAGAACGTCTCACCGGCGTCGACCGCCGTCTCGGAGACGCTGTACGACTCGATTGTGACGTTGCCCCCGGAGTCGACGACGAACGTCTGCGAGACGAGTCCCTCCATCGAAGAACTGTTGTACGTCGTCGCGATGAGCCGCTTTGCCCCCGTGTTGAGCGTCCCATCAGTGATAGACATCGTCGTCGAATCGACGAGCGGCGGGCTACTGGAGTTCGACACCAGCGTCCCTCCCGTAGCCGGGTCGACGACGCTGACGACCAAGTCTGATTGGTCGACAGCCCCCGTCAGATTGTATGCGACCCCGATATCGGTCGATTGCCCCGGCGTGATTGTCGTCTGTGCTTGTGCTCTGATTTCGGGCGACGACGCCGGTGCCGTCAGCCCGGCGGCGGCCGTCACCATCGCCCCGAGTGGAACGACTGACGTAACGACTACGAGCGCCACCACTAATGTCAGAATTTTATCCCTGTCCCCTGCCATGCGAACGAGTAGCTAGACTAAATTGATAAAACTGACTTCAACAGAGTCAGAATTGATATCGGGAGAGCGGCCGAGAGAACGATTACGGGCAGTTAGCGCAGTCGTATGCTGTTGTATTCAAAGAAAATAATATCTCCGAGACTCAGAGAGTGCGACTGGCTACGAATACTTCTCTTTGCGTATAACTTCGATATCTGATAGTTTCGTCCCAGGGTACTGCCCGTCGTCGTCTTTCTCGGCTGCCTTGACCATGTCCCAGACCACGTTGAGACCAGTCGTGACACCTTCCAGCGCCTCCATCTCACACCCGGTCTTTCCTGTCGTCTCGACAGTGACCGAGAGCGTGACTGCGTCGTCGCCGACCTCGAAGTCGGTGTCGACGTTGGTGATGGGAATCTGGTGGCACATCGGAATCGTCTCCCACGTGTGTTTGACCGCCTGAATCGCACCGATACGGGCGGTTGCGAGCACGTCTCCCTTCCCGATTTGGTCGTCCCGAATCGCCCGAACCGTGGACTCGCTGAGGTGAATCGTGCCGCGGGCGACTGCCCGACGGTGTGTATCGGGCTTCGCGCCGACGTCGACCATCTGGACGTTTCCGTCGTCGTCGACGTGTGTCAGGTCGTCCTGTGTGGCTGCGTCGTCCGGCTCGGTTGGAGCGTCTTGGGTAGTCGCGTCGTCTTCTCCCGTCATTCGTCCACCTCCAGACCGGCAGGCACGCGGTTCAGAACGTCGGTCGCGACGAGTCCACCACCGAACTCCTCGACTGCAACGTCACCTGCACGGCCGTTCACGTACGCGCCGACAGCGGCGGCGTCGAGAGGCGGGAGCACACACGCAAGCGCCCCCGTCACACCTGCGAGCACGTCGCCAGTACCACCGACAGTCATTCCCGGATTGCCGGTTCGATTGACGCGCACGTCGTCGCCGTCCGAAACGATATCGTAGGCACCCTTGACGAGGAGCACGTGCCCGAGTTCGCCTGCGAAGTCGCGGACGAGTTCGCACCGGGCATCCCAGTCGTTGGCTGTCTCGCCGCCCATCTTCTGCAACTCTCCCTGATGGGGCGTACAGATGAGCGTCGCGTCGGTGTCAACTTCGGGGACGACCTGCAACGCGTCGGCGTCGACGACGGCGGTCCCGTCGAAGTCGGCGAGGAACGACCCGACTGCGTCGAGCGTCGCATCGGCGTCGCCGAGTCCCGGACCGAAGACGACGACGTCGCGGTCGGCGGCGAGTTCGAGCAGGTCAGGAACGTGGTCGGGCGTGAGGTGGGCACCCGAGAATCCCGAGACGATGAGGTTCTCAGAGTACCCCTGAATCTCGCGGGCGACGTGTTCGGGTGCTGCGACGCGGGCGAGGTCGGCACCGGCGCGGAGTGCGGCCTGCGCGGCGAGCGCGGGCGCACCAGTGTACGGACCGCCACCGACGACCAGCACGTCGCCGTGGTCGCCTTTGTGGCTCTGTGAGTCGCGTCCGAGCGCGATGAGGTCGCCGGGACCGGTGAACAACTCGGCGGCGTCCGGGATGCCGATGTCGGCGACCGTCACCTCGCAGTCGAGCGCGTCGAGGCCGGGCTTGTCGTCGTGAAAAGTGACGACGTGGTCGGCCGCGACCGAGACGCCTTCGGCCTCGCCCGTGTCGGCATCGACACCCGAAGGAACGTCCACAGCGAGCACTGTCGCGTCGGTATCGTTGATTGCTCGGGCAGCGGTCGCTTCAGGTTCGCGGAGCGCGCCCGTGACGCCGGTTCCGAGCATCGCGTCGATGACCACGTCCGGGTCACCGAGGTCGAGGTCGGCTGAGTCGGTGACGGTCCGCACGTCGGCTTCGGCGGCGACGAGCGCGTCCCAATTCTCGCGGGCGATGTCGGTCGAGATGGTTTCGGGACGGCCGAGCAGGTGGACCGTTACGTCGTACGCTTTCAGGAACCGGGCTGTGACGAGGGCGTCGCCCCCGTTGTTGCCGCGCCCGGCGACGATAGCGACCGTGGAACCGGGGTCGGCGAGGTCGCGACACGCCCGAGCGACGGCGTTCCCACTCGACTCCATGAGCTGTTTCCGCGGGACGCCGAGTGATTCGGCGTTCAGGTCGACCGCGGCCATGCGTCGACTCGTAATCATGTGGTGGTGTTCGGCCGGTCCCGCGTTACCGTTTGTGGTCCGGGACCACGCCTCTCGTGCGTCCAGATTCGCAACGTTTGACTCGCCCCCGTCTGAATCGAGGGTAGTGACTCGCCGCCTCTTCGGAACCCTCTGCGGACTCGTCTTTCTCGTCAACTTCGGTCGTGTGGCCTTCCCACCGTTAGTCGAAACCTTGCAGAACCAGTTCGGCGTGGGACCGGCGACAATCGGTATCGTGACCAGTCTCGTCTGGTTGGGGACGGCGCTGCCGCGTATCCCGGTCGGATACCTGCTTACTCGCATTCCTCGTCATCGCGTCGTCCTCGCCTCGGGGACGCTGCTCGTGCTCGCGTCGGCGTTCACCGCGAGCGCGACGTCGATTCCGATGCTTCAGGTCGGCGCGTTCACCATCGGTGTCGCCTCGGGCGCGTACTTCGTCTCTGCGGTGCCGCTCATCGGCGAGTTGTTCCCGGAGCGCGTCGGCCGCATGGTCGGTATCCACGGCACCGCCAGCCAAGTCGCGGCCGTGGTCGCCGCGCCAATCGTCGTCGCCATCCTCGCCGCCTTCTCGTGGCGTGAGACGTTCTGGGCGCTCTCTGTCGTGGCGGCGGCAGTGACGCTCATTCTCTTTGTCGTCTCCCGCGACGGGAGCATGGACGCAGCGACCGGCGCGGACCGGAACTTCATGGCCGCACTCGCTCACTGGAAAGTCATCCTCACGGGCATCCTCCTTATCGCGCCCGCCGGGTTCATCTGGCAGGGCTTGTTCAACTTCCTCGTCTCGTACATGACGCAGGCGAAGAGCTTCGACCCGACGACGGCGAGTACGATGCTCACTATCGTCTTCGCTGCCGGTGTCCCGGCGTTTTCGCTATCGGGGAGACTCGCCGACAAACTCCCGCACGTGCCCTACATCTTTGCGCTTCTCGTCGCCTTCTCGGGTGCGTTAGTCGCACTGACGTTCGCGCAGGGCTTTCTCGCCGTCGCCGCCGTCATCGCAATCCTCGGGTACGTCATCCACAGCCTGTTCCCCGCACTGGACACGTTCATGCTTTCGTCGCTTCCGAGTGACGTGCGCGGGAGCGCCTACGCAATCTTCAGCGGCGCAGCGCTCCTCTTGGAAGCGAACGGTAGCGGGGCTGTCGGGTTCCTGACCGAGGCGAACTACGGATTCGAGTTCATCTTCCAGACGCTCGCTGGCGCGCTCATCGTGACTGTCGTCCTGCTGTCTGTCCTTTACGCCGCCGACCGACTACCAGGAGTACAACGGAAAACGAGGCCGTCTACGTAGGACTCCGAAACGGTTTACTATCTTCACTTCATTTGGCTGATATTGTGTCAGGGTTGTTACCGTCTGACGGCGACGTCGATGTCGGTGGTGAGGGGTCGCCGCGTGTCCATTTATTCGACGACGAGGAGACGGAGGAACTCATCGGAAGTCTCTCGTGTGCGACTGCGCGGGAGATACTGTCGAGTCTACACGAGTCGCCCGCGACGGCCGCGGAACTCGCCGACTCGGTCGATACGTCGATACAGAACGTGCGCCACCACCTCGGAAACCTCGAAGACGCCGAGTTGGTCCAACTCGCCGGGACGCGATACTCGGAGAAAGGCCGAGAGATGAAAGTGTACGCACCGACCGACGACCCGTTCGTCGTTTGTGTCGGCGGACTCGACGACGATGGTGCGAGAGAAGGTATCGTCGACGCCATCGAGTCCTTTTTAGAGTAGTTCGGCCGGCGAGGAAGAGGCACCCCCCACCACCGCCGAACGTTCAAATACGAAACCGCGGCCACTCACCGACACCCCTATGGCCGTCGCAACTGGACCTGAGAGCGTGACCTGGCAGGAGGTGTTTGGCCACCCGGAGGCGTACCCGGAACAAGCCGACGGAATCGAGACTGCGATAGAGACTGCCCGAGACGACGGCTTCACGGTCGTCGAAGGAGCCTGCGGAACTGGCAAGACGATGCTGGCGCTCACCGCGGGTATCGAACTCGTGCGCGACCCCGACTCCGACTACGACCGCGTGGTCGTCCTCACGAGCGTCAAACAGCAACTCCGGCAGTTCGAAGCCGACCTCCGAACCATCAACGAGAACCTTCCCGACGAGTGGAAGCCCGTCTCCGGCCTCACGCTCGTCGGGAAAGCAGACGTCTGTCCGTACAGTAGAGAGCGCTGCGGCGGCATCGACGAATCGACCGTCTACGACCGGTGTGACGGTCTCCGCGACCGGACCCGTGGCCTCGTCGGCGACGGCGGTCGCACCAGCGCGGAGACACTGGCGAAAGACGCCCGCGAGCAGCAGACCGGACTCCTCGACACTGGCTCGTCGGCGGCCGGTCCGTCTTACCTCGAAACTGCGGGCGACCCGACACCGTACCCGAAGTCGATGCCCGAATACGAGGACGTGGAGTACTGCCCGTTCTATGCGAACTTCCTCGCCGACCTGCCCGAAGACGGCGACCCTGTCGAGGCTGTCCCCTTCGAGTTCGACGACGTGGGCCACATCACGCCCGACGACCTCGTCTCGCTGGCCGCCGGTGCTGGCTCGTGTCCACACTCCGTGATGGGCGCACTGTTGCCCCACATCGAGGTCGTCGTCGGCAACTACTACCACGCGTTCGACCCGACGACGGTCGGCACGTTCACCGGCCCGCTCGTCGACGACTCGACGTTCGTCATCTGCGACGAGGCGCACATGCTCGAACCGCGCGTCCGCGACCTCGTTTCGGTCGGCGTCGGCGACCGAACCCTCCGCGACGCCGAAAGCGAGTACACTCGCGTCATCCAGCCCGTCGAGTTCGACGACGCGGGCAAGTCCACCGCCGACGCGGAACTCGTCCGCGGCGAGTTGCAAGAAGCCGACGTGACGCTCCGCGAACTGAAGGAGACACGAGATTTCATCCGCGACCTCCGCGAGGAACTCGACCGCCGTGTGACCGCCTATCTCGACACCGAGTACGTCGGATGGCGCGCCGACGTGACCGAACTCGACGACGAGGAGATTCCCCTTCGCGACCCCGAAGAACCCGGCGTGGACGAACTCACCGAGTGGGCCGAGGAAAACGGCTACGACGAGGGAACGTGGGTCCGCTCGGAAGCCACGGGGTCTGCGGTCGCTCGCATCCTCGATTCGGTCGAAGAAGAAGACAAGCGCCGTGCTGCACCCGCCGCGGGTCGCGCACTCGCCACGTGGGCCTACGCCGACCACGAGCGCTATTTCCGCGAAATCGACCTCGAACGGACGTGGGACGAGATGGAACCGGCCGAGTCGTGGCGGCGGGCCTACAACGCCCACCTGTCGGTCCACAACTGCGTCCCCGGCGAGGCAATCGCCGAGCGCCTCGCCGACTTCGGCGGTGGCGTGCTCATGAGCGCGACGCTTGAACCGCTCGACGTGTTCCGGCGCGTCACTGGCCTGGACTCCCTCGTGGACGACGGCCGCCCGGTCGCCGAGCGAACCTACGGTCTCGGCTTCCCCGACGAGAACCGCGCGAGTTTCGCCGTCGACGTACCGAAATTCACCCACAGCAACCGCGGCGCGCCGGGAGAGGAAAACGAGACGCGACTGGCGCACGCCGACGCTGCGGTCGAAGTCTGTCGGCGCTCGGCCGGAAACGTCCTCGTCGGGATGCCGAACTACGCCGAAGCGGAGTGGATGGCTGGCGTCCTCGACGAACGCGTCGAGCGCCCGGTTCTCCTCGACGAATCGTCTGACGACGGTGCGACAGAGGACCTCAAAAGCGACTTCTTCGGCGGCGAGGCGAAAGTCCTCGTAACGAGCCTCCGGGGGACGCTGACCGAGGGCGTCGATTACAGCGGTGACCGCCTCTCGGCCGCCGTCGTTTGCGGCGTCCCGCTCATCAATACGTCGTCGCCACGGACGCGCGCGGTGATGACGGCCTACGACAGAGAGTTCGGCGATGGATTCGAAACCGCGCTGACCGTTCCAGCCGTCCGAAAGGCTCGGCAGGCGCTCGGGCGCGTCATCCGTGGGTGGGACGAAGTCGGCGTTCGCGTCCTCGTGGACGCGCGCTACGCCCGCGACTCGTGGAACGGGGTGCGCGAATACTTCCCGGAAGAAGAGCGCGACGAGTTCCGCCCGGTCAGCCCGGACATGCTCGGGTTCGCACTCGACCAGTTCTGGTCGGGCGTCGAGTAGCCTGCGGCGGCTCTCGAAACAGGATTACCGCTCGTCGTCCCAGTCGTCTCGACACGCGTCGCCACAGAAGTGTCGCTGTCGTGTCTCCCCGTCGTCGACCCACGTGACGACGCGGTGGCTCGGGCTGTTCACGATTGGCTCGTCGCAGGTCGCACACGTCGGGGCGTCGGCTGGGTCTACGTCTTCTTCTAAGTCAGATGTCGGGTCGACCATCGACACGCATGTGGCGTGGCCGCGTACTTGAAGCCGACTCCGGCGGCAGAAGTCGCCCACCGGACATCGCGACCGTACCGCTGTTTCCGCCGGCGAATCGAACGAAGACACTTGCGACTATGTTTCACATACCTCCGTACCCCCCGGAAACGTGCCCGTTCCACGAGGTATTGGCAATCTGTACCACACTTAGTGAAAGTTATGTAAGCACCGTCGCCTCTGTATATGCGACGGCGAATGTCCGAAATGCCCGCTCACCAAGACTCGGTTGCAGGGACTACAGACCACTTCGGTTCGGAGGCGGCCGAGGAGTACTTCCTCCACAGCGTCGTCGTAAACTACCGAGAAGGCTCCGACCAAGTGACCGTCTACCCGCGGCGAGACAGTTGCTGCGACCAAATCGAGGCGTGGCTCACAGCCGACGCCGACGCCTTCGTCTCACTCGAAGAGATGCGGTGACTGGACGCGACGCCGGACTCTGAGGGCGTCTCCCCGGCGTCGTCAGTCCGTGAATTCCGCGTCCGAGAGGGTCTTCTGTACCGCTTCTTCACCCACAGCCGCCGCCAGCGCTTCGAAGCCTGCGCGTTCGGCCCGGCCACGGGCGTTCGCCACCAACCGCGAGACGATGAACTCCGGCGTGGACTTGCCGACGGTGCCGAACCGCGGCTGGTAGTCGACGCGGAGTTCGAGCGACTCGGTCAGTCCTTCTGCGAAGATACCGTCGATGCGTGCCTCCGGTGGGAGCGGGCTGAGTTCGTCTGCGAGGTGCGTCACGTAGACGCCGAAGGCGTCGCGTTCGACGGTGAGATTCACCAACCCGTTGAGCAGGTCGGCCGCCCGACCCGGCTCGGTGATTGCCTCGAACTCGTCGACGAGCATCATCGTCCGGCCGTCGCCCGAAAGCGGCGGCACGATGGATTTGAGCGTCGATTCGAGGACGCCAGCGTTGAAACTCGCGTGCCGACGGTGGAACACGAGCGCGTCGAACCGACCGACGACCGCCGATTCTGCGGGGACCGGAAGCCCCATCGACGCGAGGATAGCCACCTGCGAGAGCGTCTCCAACAGCGTCGTCTTCCCACCGCTGTTCGCCCCGGTGAGGACCGAGACGCGGTCGCCACTCGGCGGGGCGACGCCCGACGAACACGAGAGGTCGTGTTCGCCGACGGCGTAGGAGACTGGCTGCGGGTCGTCGAGAAAGAGGTTCCGTGCGCCGCAGACTGCCAGCCCTGTCTCGGAGAGCGTGGGCTCCGACAGGTCGTACTCGTCGGCGAAACGGGCGAGCGACAGCGACAGCGCCACGTCGTCGACGGCTTCGACGGCAACGTCCACGTCGTCGCGGGCGGCCCAGATACGGTCTCGAAGCTCCTCGGCGACGGTCTCTTCTCGCGCGTCCACGTCGGCTTCGAGTTCGTCCACGAGCGCCCGAAGCGACGTACTCACGAAGTCGGCAGCGTCGCGGGCGTCAGCAGCGGCGGCCGATTCGACCTCACCGCGCGAGAGGTCTGTCTCGTGGGCGACGTACTCGACGAACGCGGCTCGGAAGTCGTCGAGCGAGCGCACACCGCGTTCCTGAATCGTTTCGAGGACGTCGAAGGCGCTGGATTCGAGCGATTCGAGCGTCTCCAGCCGGTCCCGCATTCGGTCGAGTCGGTCGTCTGCCCCGGGGGCGACCGAGCCGTCGGCGGAGACGTAGCCGAGGGCACCGAGCGCGTCGCGGAGCGCGTCTGGGTCCGCTTCGTCCAACGCCTCGAACGTCTCGCCACGAAGTCCGGCCTCGCGGAGTTCGAGCGCCGTTTTGACCGCGGCGCGTTCCGTCTCGCCAGCCTCGTCGTAGGCGTCGAAGGCCTCCTTCACGGCAGTCCGTGCTTCGTCGTCGAGTCTGGCCCACGCGTCGCGGGCCGCGAGCACTCGGTCGAGTCGCTCGCGGCGGGCCTCGATTGTCGGCAGCGGCGTCAACACGCGAATTCGGTCGGCGGCGTGGTCGGTCACGGCGCACTCGCTTGCGAGCGTGAGTAAGTCGTCGTAGACATCTCTGGCGTCACGCGTCGCAAGTGCGTCGATACCGCTTTTCCCGTTCGCTCGCCGGAGAATACGCACTGCTCGTCCGCGGGTGACTCCCGCGTCCACCAGCGCACGAACGTCGGCCGACTCGATGGCGGCAACTGCGCCCTCCCTGCCGAGTGCCGATTCCAAGCGGGTCGACGTTTTCGGGCCGACCCCCCAGTAGTCTTCGAGTCGCATACCGGCCGGTCACACTGACGTGTCTTAGGTTATCCGTCGTGCGGTCGTACGAGCGAGGAGAAGGATTAGTTCGAAGCGAGGCGCTGGTCTGTTCCTGTGGACTCTGTTCCGTTGGGCGGCTCCAACAGAGACTGACCCGGCACAGTGGTGGTGTCGCGTCCCAGGTTGTGGGCCGCACACGTCGCGAGCGCAGTCGTGAGTGTTCGGACTGCGATTTCGTGGTCTGCACGACACGACCTGAGCGCCATCGGTCCGACTTTGAGTTGGTTGTACGCTTTCATGTCGTCTTGTGTGGCAATCCCTTCTTCGAGGAAGTCCGACGCGATTTCGACGAGCAGTGTGTGCATGTGAATTAGTTCGTTTTTCTTCATGAAATTCACATACGTGCTCATCTGGCCTAAAACCGGCGGTGAAGCGTATATTTAGTCTTTAATCTGCTTCGACTAGAAATGAATGTATGCCGGAGAGACACGTAGAAAATGTATCTGTCGGTCGGAATAACACGCAATTTCGGACAAATTAATCAGTATATAACGTTGGCTGATGGTTCTAATTCGTGCATAACGTTCCGCACCATTCCGCAGACGCTCGGCTCGGCGGGTGAGTGTTCGAAGGGAGTAGGGTTGGGCAGGGACACGTCCCCACGAGAACAAGGGGGGAGTTTCTCGGTGAGGACGTGCGGGCACGACGTGACCGGGAGGGTCACTGTGTCCACTTTATCGAATGGACGCAGCCGTAGTAATTCCAGCCCCTATTCAATTAGGGACCACCTCGCGTCGTCGGGAAACGCACAAGGTGGCAGAGCACACGAGTGCAGGTATGCGACCACAGGGACGTGACTGTCAGCCGGAGGTCGCTGCCAGATGACAGATTCACACTCGACGATGAACGACGACTCACCGGAACGAAGCGCCGACGCTTCCGACCAACTCGGCGTACTTTCTGCGGTCACCGCGGCTCTCACGGACGTGACCGAGCGCATCGGTTCCGTGTCGACCCGCGAGGACATCGAACAGCCGGTCTGTGACCGCCTCGCCGGGGCAGACGCGATTCGCTTCGTGTGGAGTGGCGTCGTCGACGAATCGGGAAGCCGGGTTCGCCCCCTCGCGTGGGCGGGCACCGAAACCGACACGGTGGACTGGGACACCGACACGCTAGACCAGAACACGAGTTCGTCGCCGTCATCCACATCCATAGAGTCGGTAGCTGCCGTTCAGGAGGCGCTCCAGACAGAGACAGTCGTACTCGTCGAGTCGCTCGCTGAAACCCCTGTGTCGGCGGGCGAACCATCCGAGTCAGGACACTCGGTTGCGGTGGTTCCGCTGACTGACGACGGCCGGACTGACGGTGTCATCATCGTCGAGGCCGACGACGCTGTCTTCACGTCCGACGTAACCGGGGCACTTCGAAATCTTGGCCGTGCCGTAGCTCACGGCATCCACTCGGCAGATTCCAGCGCATCCGAATCGAACTCGGGACGGTCTTCGACAGCACTGCAACACCGACGTGAAGAATTCGAGCGAATCGTCGCCGACATCGAAGAGTACGCACTCTTTCGGCTCGACGCATCGGGGCACGTCGAGAGTTGGAACCGCGGTGCTGAGGCCATCAAAGGCTACTCGGCAGACGAGATACTCGGCAACCACATCAGAACGTTCTACACCGAAGCAGACCGCGACCGTGGACTTCCAGAGCAGTTACTCGACGAAGCACGAGAGAACGGTCGGGCCGAAGACGAAGGCTGGCGCGTCCGCGCCGACGGCACCCGATTCTGGGCATCGGTCGTCATCAACGCGTTGACCGACGAGGACGGAACGGTCCGCGGCTTTGCGAAGGTGACTCGCGACATGACGAACAGAAAGCGTCGCGAGCGGCAGTTAGACGCCGTGTTCAACAGCACGTTCCAGTTCATGGGCTTGCTCGACACCGAGGGCACGGTGCTCCGCGTGAACGACGCAGCGTTGGAACTCGTCGAGGAGTCACGTGAGGACATTCTCGGTCGCCCTGCGTGGGAGACGCCGTGGTGGCAGGGGGACGACGAGCGCGTGGCGGCACTCAAAGACGCCATCGAACGAGCCGCGTCGGGCGAGTTCGTCAAATACGAGGTCGACATCGACACCAACCAGTGTGACGACGACCGCCCGGTGACAATCGACTTCTCGTTGACGCCCGTCTACGACGACGACGGTGATGTCTCTCTCGTCGTCCCCGAAGGCCACGACATCACCGTTCGAAAAGAGCGGGCGCGTGAACTCCGCCGCGAACAGGAGCGACTCGAGTTCGTCAATCGCGTCATCCGCCACAACCTCCTGAACGGACTCAACGTGGTCGGTGCGCGGGCGGACATCCTCGGCGATTTCGTCGACGACGCTGGCCACACGCACCTCGACACCGTCCGGAGCCGGGTCGACGAGATGACGGACCTCGTCGGGACCATGCGGACGTTTATGAACGTCATCGTCGAGGACGAACAACACGAGTTCGAAGCACGGTCGATTTCGGAGACTGTCGAGGACTGCGTCACAGCGGCCCGAGACGACTATCCCGACGCGACGATTTCGGTCGGCTCGATTCCGGATATTTCGGTGTGGGCTGACGAGCTACTCGACGAAGTGGTCGAACAACTCCTGGCAAACGCGATTCAGCACAACGACACGCCCCATCCGACAGTCACACTCGACGTCGCAACAGGCGACGAGACTGTCGAACTCTGCGTCTCGGACGACGGGCCGGGCATCCCTGACGCGGAAAAGCACAAGATAGTCGACAAGCGCATCGAGGACCTGTCGAATCCGAGCAGTGGGTTCGGCCTGTTTCTCGTTCGGGAAATCGTCGAGGGGTACGGCGGCGACATCCGAATCGAAGACAACGACCCCGAGGGGTCGACGTTCGTCGTGGAACTTCCTCGTCCGTAGACCTTCCTTACTCGTTGACCTACCTCACTCGTTAACCTGCCTCGCCCGTAGACGCGCTGACAGGAACCGAACCCCGGCGTGTACCAAGAGTAAACACCCCTCGAACGATGGCCAGATATATATCTGTACACTGAGAGGGTTTGTTCGATACGATGGCTTCCGAACGCTCGGCGGGACACGAAACCGACCAACAGGCCGCCGAGCCAGTCGTCCTCGTCGTCGACGACGACAAAGACCTCGCAGACACCTGTCAATATTGGCTCGACGACGGACGGTACACTGTCGAGACAGCCTACGGCGGGACCGCCGCGCTGGAGCGTCTGGACGACAGTATCGACGTCGTTCTCTTGGACCGTCGAATGCCCACCATCTCGGGCGACGACGTGCTCGAGGAGATTCGCGCCCGCGACATCGACTGCCGAGTGGCGATGATGACCGCGGTCGAACCGGACACGGACATCGTCGACATGCCCTTCGACGCATATCTCGTCAAGCCGGTCTCGGAGTCGGAGGTCACAGAGACAGTCGAGGAACTTCTCGTCCGCTCCGGGTTCGAAGCGGAGGTACGCGAGTATTTCGCGCTCGAATCGACCGAGGCGGCGTTAGAGAGCCGCGACGTCGAAGAACTCCGTCATCCGAACGCACTGGAGGACCTCCGTGGCCGTCTCGACGCAATCCGAAGCGAACACGAGACGGCAATCGAAAACCGCGAGCAGCAACTCGCCCGCGTCACTCGGGTCAACGACCTGCTTCGCGAGGTCGACCGCGCAATCGTCGACGCCCGCACACGCGACGAAATCGAACAGACAGTCTGTGAGTCCGTCGCAGACGCCCACGAGGCGGCGTTCGTCGCTCGCCGCACCGCCGCCGGGTTGCTTCGGTGTACGACCGTCTCGGGGCTCGACACCGACCCATCCGGAATCGACCTCGGGTTCATCACCGACGCCCTCGGCCCAGATATCTCACCCGGAGACGTCCGCGCCGTCGACGAAATTTCCGAATCACACCGGGCGGCGGTGTTCAACGGGCAGGCCGACCAGTTTGACTCGGTGTCGGCGCTCTGTGTACCTATTTCGTACCGAGAGACGGTCTACGGCATTCTCGTCGTCTACGACGAGGGGATGCAGTTCGACGAAGAGTCGGCATCGGTGTTCTCGGACCTCGGTTCGAGCGTCGGAAACGGTATCAACTCAATCGAGAGCAAGCGCCTCCTCAACGGCGACAGCGTCGTCGAACTCGAATTCTCCTTCGGCCCTGAGTCGGACGCGCTCGCCGCTGTCACCGCTGACCTCGGCTGTGACCTCTCGCTCGACGGTATCGCACAGGTCGACGACACCGTGACGTGCTTTGCGACCGTGCGTGGTCCCCCTGCGACCGACGTCGTCGAAGTGGCCGAAGACCGCGACCAGTTCGAAAGCGCGCGCGTCGTCGCGGACGGCGACGACGAGTCGGTGGTCGAACTCCGACTCGCCGAGGAGTCGATTCTCATCGCAGCCGCCGAGTACGGAGCGAGTATCGAGGCGCTCGAACTCGACGGCGGCCGCGGCACGCTCGCGCTCCACGTCGCCCCCGACGCAGACCACGGTGCAATCGCCGAGACGCTTTCGGAGTCGATTCCCGGGACATCTGTCACCGCGAAACGCGAAGTCGAGCGAACGGTCACGTCCAGCGAGTCCTTCCGAACTGACCTCGACGACAAACTGACCGAGCGACAGCAGTCCGTTCTCGAAACATCGTACGTCTCTGGGTACTTCGACTGGCCGCGCGGCAGTACGGCAGAAGAAGTTGCCGACGCACTCGGCATCTCGCCGCCCACACTACACGAGCATCTTCGGACGGCAGAGCGGAAGCTCATCGAGACGTACTTCGAAGATAAACGCGAGTCGAACGAAGACTAATCTAAGGTCGCTTCTGCCGGGTCGTCGACGCCCGGGTCTGGGGTATCGCTCACCGTTGCTTCCATCTCACTCACTGTGTGACGAGCGGCGGCTTCGAACAGGTCGGACTTCGTCACCGGTTTGGTGAGAACGCCGTCCGCAGGGAGGTCTGAGAGGTCGTTTTCCGGCGTGGCCGTCATGAGCACGACGCGAAGGTCGTCAGCCGAGTCCCGGCGTAATTCGTCGAGCACGTCGTCACCGGAGAGGCCGGGGAGGTTTCGGTCGAGAAAGACGACGTCGACGGCGTCGTCGAACGCCGAGAGGGCCTCGCGCCCGGAGTACGAGACTCGGACGTCGTAGCGCTCGCCAAGCCAGAGGGCGATGCTGTCTGCGAGCGCCACCTCATCGTCGACGATGAGGAGCGTTGGGTCGTCGTGTGTGGTATCGGATTTCATCTCTCGAAACGGATGGAAGTCGTCTGCGAGCACGCCGGCTCGCCCGTGACCAAGGCGGTTGGTTATGCGTCGTTCATTCGCTGCGAGCGCGTCTCGCCGCATCGTGCACACGTTGACACCCGGTACGGCTCGCGGGAGAACTGCCGGTTCTCCCGTTTTCGGCTTTCGGTCTTGATTTCTATCGAGACCTCGTGTGGGGTGCGCGATTTGCACGACGGACATTCTTCGACGAACTCGTTGCTGCGAGGACTGCTCTTACTCTTCGACATAGGGCGGTCGTAAAAGAAACTACGGGTCCGGCGCGGTTGAATAACGAGCCTAACTGATTTGGTCCGCAGGAGAAGTCCGGTGCCGACTGGCGATTCTACGTGTGGCCGAGCCTTACTCGGCGGTGAGAATCTTCTCGTCGTACTTGTCGCGGAACTCCTGGATGAGCGTGCCCATCTGGGCGTACCAGTCGTTGAGGAGCCGCTGCATGTCGTCTGCGACTTCGTTGGGGTCGGTCGGCCGGTAGACGTGGTAGTAGCCGCCGTGTTCGTAGTTGACCTGTTCTTTCTGGATGAGTCCAGATTGGAGGAGCCGCTGAATCGCGCGATACGCCGTCGAGCGCTCGCGTTCGACAGCCTCTGCGACCTCGTCGACGGTCATGGGGTCCTCAGTTTCGACGAGGACCTCGAAGCACCGTCGGTCGAGCTGCTTGAGTCCGTGGAGACACTCGAGGAGCCCCTCGCACTGCATGTCTGACTGCAGGTATTCGACCATCGAGCTAGCCATTTCAAGTTTGCCTACGTAGTGCGCAGTCAAAAGGGTTTGTATACTTTGTGCAACACCGAGGACCGGAGCGCAGTCGCTCGACGGGGAGCGATTCGAAGTGAGAGAAATGAGCGTCTGAAGGGCGTTAGTCGGCAGTCACACCGGCTGAACCGGGAGCACGGATAGACTTGAGTGCGCTGTAGATGACCGCACTAGCGACCATGAGTGCCGACCCGAGGATGAGTGCCAGACTGACGTAGTCGAGAACGCCCATTCCGAGGTAGTTACCGGCCTGACGGACTGCCACGGCGAGCGCGCCGAGAAGCAGCATGAGGCCGAAGTAAATCTTGATTTCCTCTTCGTTGACGATGGACGTCGCCGCGGAGCCGACGCGAGCACCGAGCGCGGAGCCAGCCAGCAGTGGAGCGACGATAGAGAGGTCGACACCGCCGGACTGGGCGTAGAGGAACGACCCGATACCGCCCGAGAACATAATCTCGAACAGGTCGGTCCCCACCGCGATGGGCACGGGCACGCCGATGAGGTAGAACAGCGCGGGCATGCGGATGAAGCCGCCACCGACGCCGAGGAAGCCCGACAGCAGGCCCGTCGCGAACGCCACGAGAAGCACCATCCAGAGCGAGACCTGGATACCGCCGCGCAGCGTAATCATCGGCGGAATGGAGTAGCTCTGAATCTTCTTCGCGATTTCGGGGATGTCGTCGGCGTTTATCTCGGCGTCTTCTTCGACGTCGTGGCTGACGCCGCCGTCGCCGCTACCGCCCTTGAGCGCTTCGTAGGTGACGAACAGGCCGATACCGCCGAGCAACAGCACGTACGTGATGCTGATGATGTTCCCGGCGAGGCCCAACTCTTCGAGGTGGAGGACGATTTCTTTCCCGACTTCGAGGCCGACAGTCGTCCCGATAATCATCGAGACACCGAGTTTGTAGTCGACTTGGCCGAGGTCACGGTGTTTGAGCGTCGCGATGACGGACGTCCCGAAGACGAACGCCAATCCCGACCCGACCGCCACGCGCGAGGGATAGCCCATCACGAGGAGTGCGGGCGTGACGAGGAACGACCCACCCATCCCGAAGAACCCGAAGAGGACGCCGATGAGCAGGCCGAACCCTGCGAACAGCGCCAGCATCGTCGCCGAGATACCGAATAGCTCGAACATCAGTCTCCTCCGAGGAGTTTGAGAACGGTCGAGCCGACGGCGCTCTCCAGTGCGCCGTATCCGACGTACAGTACCATCGCTTCGACGAGGACGACACCGACGAGTGCCGCCGCCTGCGAGCTTCCAGTCAGGGTTTCGATTCCGAACATCTTACCAGCACCCCAAGGGGTACTCAGTGTGTATTGTACGAATCATGCTTTCCTATACAGTGCTGGCTAACCGGAGTGAGAATATAACGCTTTTGGGAATAGCGTGCAATACCATATCGCTATTGGATATGCATAAGTTATGAGTTTGAGATAGAAATACCGTTATACTGAGCCAAGTTTTGTACCTCAGGAAGTTACGAACAAATACTGCGGCTATCTATGACAAAATTGTTGTTCAAGATTTGTACAATACTATCTGATATCGGTCGAGGCGGCGGTATTCCGCCGCGACTGACTTGCTCGCTGACGCGCCACGCGACCACAACTGACTGACGCGCTGGTAAGCCACTCTACCACTACCGGCTGGGTCGCTGACGCGCGGCTCTCCCTGTGGCGACAACGAAGGAAGGAACGAGAGCGTCGAGAAGCGGTAGGATGTGTCGAGCAGGAGCCGAGAAAGAAAACGGGAGTCAGTCAGCCGACGTGCCGCGAGCGGTGCTCTCGGCGCGTCGAGCGCGCCAGAGGCCCTGCAGATACGCACCGACGAACATCCCGCCGATTGCGATGAGGATGGGATAGTTACCGACGCCGACGCTTGCGTACGCGGCACCGGGGCAGATGCCGGAGAGACCCCAGCCAGCGCCGAAGACGACGCCACCGACGACGACGTTCTTGTCGAACGACTTCAGACGACGACCGTAGTCGGCACCGGTGAGGGGGGCACGGCCCTTAGACCGCTCCGCGAGCGCGAAGACGGTCCCAGTGACGACCGCAGCCCCGCCCATGACGAAGAGCAGGCCGAAGTCCTCGAACTGGAGGAAGTCGAGGACGACTTCCGGTCGGGCCATGTTACTCAGCGCGAGCCCGAACCCGAATATCAGGCCGCCGAGGATGACGACCAGCATGAATCCGAGTCCGCGTTCGTCGTCGCTCACGGCGACACCCCCAGTGCGCTCATGAGTTGTGCGACGCCGATTGCGACGAGCATGAACGTGGCGACGTTGACGAAGGACGTCCGCGACCGAGAGCCGACGCCACAGACCCCATGGCCGGAGGTACATCCCTTCCCGATTCGGGTGCCGATTCCGACGAGGACGCCGCCGACGGCAAAGCGCCACGGTTGGACGTCCGAGACCCACCACCCGTCACCGAGTGTGACGGTGTAGAGGGCGGCCCCGGCCACGATACTCAGCGTGAAGACGACCCGCCAGTTGCGTGACGCGACGTACTTCGCTTTGTTGAACCGCGGGAGGTCCGAGACGTACGAGAGCGTCGACTCGAGGAACGTGCTCGCGCCCGCGATGATGCCCGTTCCGAGGTAGATGATGGCCGTCCCCAGACCGATGAGGAGACCACCGAGCGCGTAGTGCCCGATTCCGTTCGGAAAGAGGGTGTCGACGAGGAGCGGCGTCAGACCCGTCATTTAGTTCGTCAGCGCGTCGTTGCTGGCCGCGCAGTTGTTCGGGCCGAGTTCGAGTTCGAACGCGCGGTCGTCGTCCGACTCCTGCACACCGAGGTTCGTCTCGATGATGTCGACGTAGTTGGCTGGGCGAGGCGGCATGTCCGAGAGGATGAACTCCACGAACTCCTCTTTCGGCATCGAGAGCGCGTCCATGATGTCTTTCAGTTCCCCGAGTGTCGCCGTGTAGCTGCCGTCATCGGCGGGGTTTGCCGCGTCGCTGAAGTGCGCAGAGGCCACGATATCGTCGTCGTCGTGCGAAAGGACGCGCTCTTGGAGCGAGTCGTAGAGCATGCCCGCAGCGTTGGGTGCGCCTTCGTCGCCGTCTTCGAGGTCGGGACGGGCGACCGACTCGATGAACAGGCCGTCGCCCGTAAAGAGCACGTTGTCGACCTTGTAGGTCGTCATGCCGGTCGTGTGACCCGGCGTGTGGATGGCTTCGAGTTCAGTGTCGCCGATTGTGAGCGTCTCGCCGTCCGCGATAGTCTGGTATTCGACGTCGTAATCGACGCCGCGGCCCTCGGCGGCCTCGGGGATGATTCCCGTGATACTCTCGTCTTCGACCAGCGTGCGGACGCCGGAGATGTGGTCAGCGTGGATGTGCGTGTCGATGGCGTACTTCAGCTCTGCGCCCATCGCCTTGGCGTCCTGCACGTACTCGTCGGAGAAGTACCGAAGCGGGTCGACGACCGCGGCCTCGTCGCCGTCGACGATGAGGTACGCGAGACAGCCACTGGAGGGCCGCTGGTACTGTGCGACGACGGCGTCGCCGTCGGTGTCCAGTTCGGTGTACTCGTAGATGCTCGCCCAGCCGTTCATGCCGCGTTCGAGGGCGACTGCGTCGTATCCCTCCTCGATGAGCAGTCCGGCGACGTACTCTGAAGACGACCCCTTCGCACAGAGCACGACGAACTCTTCGTCTTCGGGGAGGTCTTCGAAGAGGTCCTCACCGAGGTCGTCGTCGAGGAACTCGAAGTACGGGATGTTCACGTGCGAAACGTTCTCGCCTTCGATGCGCCACTCCTCGTGTTCGGATTGGACGCGGTTGTCGAGGATGGTGAGTGCTTCACCGTCGTCGATGCGTTCTTTGAGCGTCTCGGGCTCGATGACGGGAACGTCGGTATCCAGTTCCGGAAGGTCGAGTGCAGTCATGTATGCATCACCCACTATTGGGTGGCTTGACTTAAGATTTTGCATAGTCGTTCTATTTTTCTACAAGACTAGAAGAGGCTCGGACAGTTGATTTGTAGTGTAATTACGCACTCACGAGCGTGTGGAATGATACTAAGAGCGACTACACGGCGAATACTAGTCGATGATTGCCTCGGGAAAGCTAGTATTGTGTAGACAGTCCAAGAACCGACAAACTTTTACGAAACACCCTGATATTGTGGGATACACCCAACACAGGTGAACTCAACAAATGAGCCAACACGAAGTCACCCAGACGCTCGACGTGAAAGGACTGTCCTGCCCAATGCCCGTCGTCAAGACCCGTGGTGCGGTCGACGACCTCTCAGCTGGCGAGGTGCTGAAAGTCGTCTCGACGGACTCCGGTAGTATGAGCGACCTGAAGGGCTGGGCCGACAGCACCGACGGTGTCTCGATGCTCGACCAGGAAGAGACCGAAGAGAGCGGCGACACGCTCTTCGTCCACTACATCCAGAAGGAATGAGTTCGAACGCTGACGCGCCCGTCGAGACGGCGACCGCTTCGGTCGAAGACCTGCAAGCGCACGTCGAGACGCTCGAAGCGGAGCTTGCGGACCTTCGCGAGGCGGTCGACGACGACGGCCAGAAGTCGATGACCATCATCGCGACCAAAGGCACGCTCGACATGGCGTACCCGCCGCTCATCCTCGCGAGTACGGCGGCCGCCTTCGGCTGGGATGTCGTGGTCTTCCACACGTTCTGGGGACTCGAAATTCTCCACGAGGAGAAGTCGAAGAACCTCAAACTCAGCGCGGTCGGCAATCCCAGCATGCCCATGCCGAACGCCATCGCCGCGTTGCCGTTCATGGACAACGTCGCCACGAGCATGATGGAAAAGAAAATCGCCGAAAACGGGACCGCGACCATCGAGGAACTCATCGAGACGAGCCTCGATATGGGCGTGGACCTGCAGGCGTGTCAGATGACCATCGAACTGATGGGCTACGACGAAGACGAATTCTACGACGGCGTCACGACCGGCGTCGGCGCGGCCACAGCACTGCAGCACATGGCCGATGCCGACGTGCAACTCATGATCTGATTCGTCTGCGGCGACGCGCTCGTGTCTTCCCCCTCGACACTACCACGTTTCCACAGCCAACTGTTCAGACGTTCCACCCACCCTCGAACGAACGGAACCGGTCTAAATCGTGTCCGAACAACACGTCTGCGCCGGTTTGTCGTTCCAACTCCTTGATTTTCTGTAGACTCTCGAACCAGTGGCGGTCGCTCCACAGCAGCCCCGGTCCGAGTGGGACTTCGTCGGTGTAGTTGCCCTCGACGTAGCATTCGTCGCCAGCGACGAGCACGTCACCGTCCGGCGTTTCGATGTGGGCACCGAGGACGCCGGGCGTGTGTCCCGGTAGGTGCAGCAGCCGGAATCCGTCGAACATCGTGTGTTCCGACCCGTGGACGATGTTCCAGTTCAGGTCGTGGTCGAAGTCCGACGCGAGGTACGCAATCGACCCCTTGGTCGTCTTCGCCGAGTAGTAGGCGAACTTCAACTCTTCTTCGTGGACGTAAATCGGCACGCCAGTCCCGGCGAACTCGGCGAGTCCGCCGGCGTGGTCGAGGTGCAGATGACTCGTCACGACCGCGTCGATGTCGGACCGCGAGTACCCGGCCGCATCGAGGTCGGCTTCTAACGTGTGTTCCGCCGCATCGACGTGCGAAAACGCGTCGTACAGCGGGTCGGGCCAGTAGCCGTTTGCCGCCTCTGGATTCGACCCGGTATCCCACAGCACTGTCTGGTCGGGACCGTCGATAACGGCGTTCCAGACGACGAACTCGGCAACCTCGTGGTCTGGGCCTGGATTCGATGCGCTTCCCATGGAGTAGCCGTCGAGGACGTACGCCATGTCGGCGTAGATTCGGCCGCGGTCGAGCAGGTGGACGCTGATGTCACCCATAGCCGGGTTTAGGATTGAGTGATGATAACGTTTCAGGCAATCAATATATGTGTGTCGAGCACTACTGGTACGAATCTGTTTCGCACGCTCGACGCGGAGCGCTGGAAAAATGCGAGGTGTGCTGGGTTACTGACTCGGGCCGACTTCCTCGAACGGTTGGACGATGACGAAGCCGTCTGCCCCCTCGAAGTGGAGTTGATACGACTCGCCGGACGACCGGCCCAACAGTCCCTTGATGTTGATGTCGCGCTTCGAACTCGGAGTGACGTTCCCGCTCCACGCGACGGTTGCGTGAGGGTCTGTGCTGACTGGTGTCGGGAGGACGATTGGTTCGCCGTGGGTCGTGATTGCCACGTGACCGGAGCCTTCGAGGAAGACGTTGAACAGTCCACCCGTCTTGGCACCGGCGATACTGGAGAGCATCTTGATATCCCACGAGACGGAGTCCTCGAAGGCCAGTACGTCGTTGCCGTTGACGCTGAGTTCCTCGCCCGCGTCGAGTTCGAGAATCTGGACTTCCTTGCCTTGGTCTGCGAGATAGAGATGTCCCGACCCGGACGCCTCCATCATGACTGAGCCCTCGCCCGTCGCCTTCTTTTTGAGCATTCCCGTCAGGCCGCCAGCGGATTTCCGCTCGAAGGAGACGTCGCCGGTGTAGCCGACCATCGACCCTGCCTTGGCCATGACGCTCCCCTCAAGCGTCACGTCGAGCAGTTTCGAGTTTTCGCGTTCGAACGTCTTTCCGCCGTCTTTCGGTGTGTGCGTGTCGATGAATTCGTCGAGGTCCATGAGTGTCACCGAGCCGAGACCGTCACGACTCAGGTGAGAGTGGCGACGGTATCGCAGTTAAGTCTTCGCGCCGCTCGCGAACGAAGAAAACAGAAAAGCGGGGGAGCGCCCAGACTGACCCGTAGAGAGCTTACAGCGAGCCTTGGCTGTAGATGAGGTTACGCTGAATCTCGTTTGCACCCTCGTAGATGACGGGGATGCGAACGTCGCGGTAGACGCGAGAGATTTTGAACTCGTTGAGGACGGAGCGACCGCCGTGGAGTTGCATCCCGCGCTCGGCGACGTCGACGGCCATCTCGGTGGACTTGGTCTTGGCGACCGCAGCCCAGAAGCCGGCGTCGTCGTTGTTCGCGACTTTCGATGCGGCCCGCCAGTTCATCGCCCGCGCGGACTCGAACTCCATGCGCATGTCGGCGAGGATGTGTTGGACCGACTGGAACTCAGAGACGTTGCGCCCGAACGCCGTGCGCCCGTGGACGAAGTCCCACGTCTCTTCGATGGCGGCGGCAGCGAGGCCGATGCCGTGGCCACCGACGATGATGCGACCGTGGTTGAAGAAGTCCGCGAGCATGTAGAAGCCGCCGCCTTCCGTTCCGATGAGGTTCTCTTCGGGAATCTCACAGTCGTCGAAGACGATGTGGCCCTGCTTCGAGGCGCGCATGCCCATCTTCTCGGGGATGTGCTCGGCCTCGTAGCCGGGAGTGTCCGTCGGGACGATAAACATCGAGTAGTTCGAGTAGCGGTCGTCGGAGTCGCCGGTCTTCGCGTAGACGGTAATCCAGTCGGCTTCGACGGCGTTTCCGACCCAGTACTTCTCGCCGTTGAGGACGTAGCCGTCGTCGGTCTTCTCGGCGGTCGTCTCCATGCCAGCCATGTCGGAGCCGGTCTGGGGTTCGGAGACGGCGAGGCCCGAAATCTGCTCGTTTTCAGCGACCGGGCGGAGCCACTTTTCTTTCTGCTCTTCGCTGCCGTAGTGCTGCATAATCTCACAGCCGAAGGAAGCCAGTTGGAGCGTCAGGGCGATACCGGCGTCCGCGCGGTAGAACTCTTCGGCGATGGCGAGAATCTGTTCGAGCGTGAGCCCGCGACCACCGTACTCTTCGGAGATGTCCTGTGCCACGAGTCCAGCCTCCATCCCCGCTTCGAGAATCTCCCACGGGTACTCACCGGATTCGTAGTATTCCTCGGCAGCGGGTTCGATGTATTCTTCTGCGAACTCGCGCGCGTCCTGCTTGATTTCGCGGGCGTGTTCGGGGACGATTGAGTCGTCGAGGAGGTCCATACACCCTTGTCGGCTTCTATCATGAAAAGATATATGGAACCCGTATAAACTTCAAACAAATTCGTTATTGTGATGCCGAGAGACCGCCGTCTGAGACGAGAGACGTCGAAAAAGGAGTGTTGCTGGTCCAGAGTGCGGTCGACAATCGGTTACTCGTTGTCCGTCGGAGCGTCTTCCTCGGGTGTCTTCCCTTCGACGAGCGAGGAGTCGTCGTACTGGTCGCGGAGCACTTTCTTGTCGAACTTCCCGGTCGCGGTCTTCGGAACCTCGTCGATGAAGACGACTTCGTCGGGCGTCCACCACTTGGGGAACTCCTCGCGGACGAGTTCGACGACGCCCTGTTTGACCTCGTCTTCTGTGACTCCGGCGGTCGGGACGACGAACGCAACGGGGCGCTCCTGCCACCGTTCGTGCGGGACGCCGACCACTGTCGCTTCGGCCACGTCGTCGTGGGCCATGATGGTGTTCTCCAGTTCGACGGAGGAGATCCATTCCCCGCCGGACTTGATGACGTCTTTCGCCCGGTCGACGATTTTCACGTAGCCTTCTTCGTCGACGGTGACAACGTCGCCCGTCTTCAGCCAGTTGCCTTCGAAGTCTGCTTCGTTGGCGTCTGGACGCTCGAAGTACTCCGTCGTGACCCACGGCCCGCGGACCCACAACTCGCCGAAGTCCTCGCCGTTCCACGGGACTTCGTTGCCGTCGTCGTCGACGACGCGCATTTCGAGACCCGGCGCGAGGAGGCCCTGTTTCGCGCGCTTGTCGTACTGCTCTTCGGCGGGAAGGCCTTCCATCCCGGGCTTGAGGTGGGCAACAGTACCGACGGGCGACATCTCGGTCATCCCCCACGCGTGCAGCACGTCCACGTCGTACTCCTCGTCGAAGCGGCGGATGACCGATTTCGGTGCGGCCGACCCGCCGATGATGATGCGTTCGAGAGACGACATGTCCGCGTCGTTCTCGTCGAGGTATTCGAGGAGGCCGAGCCACACCGTCGGCACGCCCGCAGTCATCGTCACACCCTCTTCTTCGATGAGTTTCGCGAGGTCTTCGGGTGTCGGCGACGGCCCCGGATAGACGTGTTTCGCGCCCGCTGCCGTCGTCGAGAACGGCAGGCCCCACGCGTTGACGTGGAACATCGGCACGACGGGCATGATGACGTCGCTAGCACCGATGTCGAGCGCCGATTTGGGCAGCGTCGCCATCGTGTGCGCCCAGAGCATCTGCTGGGAGTATTCGACGCCTTTCGGCTTCCCCGTGGTTCCAGAGGTGTAGCACATCCCCGCCGGTTGGTCTTCCGGGAGGTCCGGCCAGTCGTAGTCAGTCGGTTGGTCGGCGATGAACGACTCGTAGTCGGTCACTGGTTCGAGGTCCGTCTCTGGAACCTCCGACGCCATCACGACGAATTGGTCGACCGATTCGAAGGCGTCCTCGTCCACCGCACCCGCAAGCTTGGGTGCCAGCGACGGGTCGACGAAGATGAGTTGGTCTTCCGCGTTTTCGACGATATACTGGATGTGGTGGTCTGGGAGAAGCGGATTGATGGTGTGCAGTTGCGCACCCATCGAGGGCACGCCGAAGTACGTCTCGAAGTGCCGATTGTGGTTCCAGCAGAACGTCGCAACCCGGTCTCCCCTGTCGATTCCCGCGTCGGCGAGTGCACCCGCGAGTTGTGCGACTCGGTCTTCGTACTCCGAATATGTGTAGCGCTCTAGCCCCTCGGCGGTCCGAGAGACGATTTCTCGGTCGGGAAAGAGCTTGCCTGCGCGCCACATAAACGGACGAAGTGTTTGATTGGTAGCACCTACCATAGTGGTACCCATGGCGCATACTGTAATCATTGTTTGGCAAAAAGAAATCTGGACGGCGGCTGTCGATTTCTCGCAGGAGAGTGGTCTTTAGGCTTCGTCAGCGTCGTCTCGTACGCCAGCGTCGTTGTTGTCGTCAGTATCGTCGGCACTATCGCTCTCGTCGTCTTCGGTCTCAGCAACGGCGTCGCCATTTACGACATCGGCCTCCTGTTCGTCCGCTACGTCGGCCGCACTCCCACCGGCATCTTGCGGATCGCTTTCTGGGGCCGTTTCGTCCGGTGTCGTCTCGTTCGGTGCCGTTTCGTCCGGTGTCGCCTGGGTCGGCGTCGTCACTTCGCCGACTGGGTCGCTCGCAGCGGTTTCATCTGGCGCTTCGCGCTGGGTGCTGGTCGATTCGGGTTCGTCGTCTGTTTCGGTGGCACCCGATTCAGCGACTCCTTCAGCGTCGGTGTCGGCTGCGTCGGAACGTTCGGCTTCGGCCTCGGCCGTTTCAGCCGCATCCGTTTCGGCTTCGACTGTGTCACCCTCGCCCGCTTCGACTTCGCCCATTTCGCCATCGTCAGCATCCGCTGCGGTCGCTTCTGCATCGGCGACGAGTTCCGATTCAGCCTTTAGACTGCTGTCGTCCGCCTCACTGGCAGCACTGTCGTCGTCCTGCCATCCCGGTTCCGCCACGTCGACCGGGCGCGCTGCTTCGAGACGCTCGCGGACCGCGTCGCGGTCGATGGTTCCGGAGACCGTTCGCGGGAGTTCGTCCGCAGTCTCGACCAGTCGCGGAATCTTGTAGCCGGCGAGGTGCTCGCGGCAGAAGGATTCGAGTGAGGTCTCGTCGAGACTGGCGTCGGGGTCGGCAGGCACGACGAGTGCAGAGACGCGCTCGCCCCATTCGGGGTCCGAAATTCCGAGGACGCCCGCGTCGTCGATAGCCGGGTACTGACGGAGGACTTCGACGACTTCGCCGGGGTCGACGTTCTCGCCGCCCGTGACGATACGGTCGTCTCGTCTGTTGAGTACGTACAACAAGCCGTCTTCATCTCGATAACCGATGTCGCCGGTTCGGAGGCCGCGGTCGGTGAACGACTCGGCGTTCGCTTCGGGGTTCTGGTAGTACCCTGTGGTGACGGTCGGCCCGGAGACGACGATTTCACCGACTGTTCCTGGTTCGACGGGAGCGCCAGCGTCGTCGACGACCGTGAGGTCGGCGAAGTACAGCGGTCGGCCCACCGTTCCGATAGCGTCGAACGCTTCTCGCGGTGTCGCCGTGGCGATTTGCGACGCCGTCTCGGTCATCCCGTAGGTCGGATAGACGGGCACAGAGTAGTTGCGGCAACGCTCGATGAGGTCGTCGCTGGCGGGTGCGCCGCCGAGCAGGACGACCCGAAGCGAGTCTGAAAGCGTCCCGCGACTGTCGAGCATCCGAGTGAGCATCGTCGGCACGAGCGAGACACCAGTCACGTCGTACTTCCCGATGTCGTCGGCCGCACCGCCCGCGGCGAACTCCTCGCGGAGGACGACCGTCGTCCCGTAGAGCGGACTTCGGAGAATCGGTCCGATGCCACCCATGTGGTGCAACGAGAGCGTGACCATCCACCTGTCGTCCGGTGAGAGACCGAGTCTGAACGCCGAGGCGACGGCGTTCGCCAACAGGTTCCCCATGGAGAGTCGGACCGCTTTCGGCGTTCCCGTGGTTCCCGAGGTGAAAAGCAGCAGCATCGTCTCCGAGAGGCCCCAGCCCGCAGGTGTGATAGATTTCGGCGCGATAGACGAGAGGTTGACGACGCCCTCCCACCGCGGTTCGTCGACCGACGCAACCGGGACGTCAGAAGTCGCTTCCACAGCGACCGCTTCGGTCTCTTCGCCACAGATGAGCGTCGTAACGTCCGCGATGTCGACGTTGCGCTCGACTTCAGTCGCGGTCAGTCGCTCGCTCAACGGAACCAAGACGGCACCGAGCCGAGTGGCGGCGTGAATCAATCTGACGTACTGGATGCCGGGTTCGAGAATGACTCCGAGATGGTCGCCCGATTCGATGCCGAGTGCAGCCAGTTGTCCGGCCGTCTCGCGTACGAGCGCATCGAGTTCTCTGAAGGTCAGTGACTCACCCGACGACGCGAGGATGAGCGCTTGGCGGTCCGGCGTCGCGGCGACGCGGTGAGACAGCCAGTCGCGCATCGGTCGGGAGAGACCTGCTGCGGTCGAATCGTCGTGGTCGTCTGTCGTCGAATCGTTCGTCATCGTTCACCGTGGGTAGAGTTCGCTGGAGGTCGGCCGTGCGGGGATGGTCGTCTGGGGAACGAGCGAAGGTGTAGTCCGACCACTGGAGTTAGTGGGAGACGAACTCCACGAGCACGCCGCCGGTCGATTTGGGGTGGAGGAAGGCAACGTCGTGACCCCACGCGCCCGGCCGTGGTTCCTCGTCGATGAGTTCGACACCAGCGTCGCGTGCGGTCGCCAGCGCGGCATCGATGTCGTCAGTTTCGAGTGCGATGTGGTGGATTCCTGACCCTCGCTTTTCGAGGAACGACGAGATGGCACCGTCTTCGTGGGGTTCGAGGAGTTCGAAATACCCGTCTTCGAGTTCGAGGAACACGACGGTCATCCCGTCGAACGTCTCCTCGTGGGCGACTGGCGCGTCGAACAGTTCTTCGAATAGCGCTGCCAACCCGGCGGCATCCGGCGTGGCGATGCCGATGTGGTCGAAGTGCATAGGGGACGTTCTACGGGCACAAGGGATAAACCCAGTCGATTCGATGCACCTGTCATGATTGTAACGACAACCGAGACCATCGCTGGTGAAGAGATAACCGAAACACTGGGTGCAGTTCGCGGGAACACGATTCGCGCCCGCAACGTCGGCCGCGACATCACACAGGGGCTTCGAAACATCGTCGGTGGTGAACTCAAGTCCTACACCGGCCTCATGACCGACGCCCGCACCGAAGCGACAGACCGGATGGTCGAAGAAGCTGAGGAGATGGGTGCAGACGCCGTCGTCGGCGTCCGGTACGTCACCTCGGAAGTCGCACAGGGTGCGGCGGAAATTCTCGCCTACGGCACCGCAGTCAAACTCGCTGGAACATCCGACTCCAACGAAACCACTGCATGACTCCCGGAACCGGCGACACCAGCATCGGTCGCCGGTTGTGGCGCGTCGCAGTGGCTCCCGAGACCATCGTCACGTTTGCAGTCCTCGCGCTCGCGTGGCTCCTCGGCTTCGTCGGCGTGCTCCCACAGGAAGTGTGGGTCGTCGATTTCCCCGCGCTCGCAGTCGCGTTCTTTCTCGACACGCTCGCGTACAACGAGTTCGGAATTCGAGAGAACACGGTGTTCTATCCGGCGCTTGCACTGTTCGGATACTTGGAAGCGATAGTCGTCGGGGCGGTCATCAGGTGGCTGCGATAGCCGGAGGCCCGCCGACTCAAACGAACTGACGAGTGATTGGAGGGTAGTTAGGTCGTGATTCTATCGAGCAATAGACCCATCTCCCCTTTCATCCATTCGGCGAGTTCCTCGGGGTCCTCGTCGTAGTCGGCGACGAACTTGTCGAAGTAGCCCGGCACGATGAGGAACCAGACGGCCTCGTAGATGGGGCGGCGGTCGTCGTACCCCTCCGGCAGGCCGCCCGCGACCGACCGGTACCCGTCGAAGAGTGCCTCGACACCCCCCTCAGGCGGGTCGGTGCGAAACACGTTGAACTGCTGTTTCTTCGCCCGGTAGAGGTCTCTAGCCGGGTCGCCGACGTGGGCAATCTCCCAGTCGAGAAAGCCGATTCGGTCGTCGAGTCGGAAGCAATTCGGCTGTGCGAGGTCGCCGTGGACCAACGCTGCGGGGGCGTCGTCGAGGAGGCGACGATTCTCTTCGACCGCCGCGACGACCTCGTCGAAGTAGTGGTCGAAGCGGTCCGTCGTCGCGAGCCCTCGGGTGTGGTCGATTGTCTCGACGAGCACGTCAGTCCACGACCCCGTCTCCAGTTCGAGTTGGCTCGCGTCTCCGCCGGTGATGAGTCCGTGGTCGTCGAACCGAAGTGCGTGAACGCGAGCGAGCGCGGCCCCGGTTTCGTAGGCGAGAGAGTCGCGTTCTGACTCGGTGGCGTTCCCCCACGGCTCGACGAGAATCTGGCCGGAGACTGGGGCAGTCGCGAGGTACGGAACTGTCCCGTCGGCCTCGCTCGACAGAATCGTCGGCACAGGAACGTCGGTGTGTGTCCCCACGTAGGCGACGACTGCCGACTCGCGGGCGATTCGCACGCCGTGGTCGTGTGCGACCTTGAGGTAGACGACCTCGCCATCGGCGAATTCCACTCGTACCGTGGTGTTCTTCTCGTTCCACGAGATTCCCGCGGGAGCAACGCTGTCGACGTCGCGGCCGGGAAAAGCACGCCTGAGCGCCGTCTCGATTCGGTCGTCCATTGACATCGCTGTGGACTCGGTAGCGTACAAAGCTGCTGGAAGTCCGCTGGCGGGAAGGAGACTGGTGGAGGAGGGCCGAAACGCGGGGAACTGCTGTGCCGGGGCGGGAGGCGTTCAGTCGCAAGCCGTCGGATGTTCAGTCGCGGGCCGTGCTGGCGACCGTGACCTGAACCGGCAGACCGGGGACATGGACGTTCACCGAATCGCGCTCGGCGCGGCGGGTCACGACGCGACCGAGGGCGACCAGACCAACGGCCGCGGTCATGGCGACCAGCGACAGCACGGGATAGCTGGCGACGACGACCACGCCGACAGTCAGGGCCAGCATGATGGCCTGCACCGTGAACGATGGCGCGGGTCGGTGGCGTGTGGGTTGGTAGTCGGAGTCTGTACGAGTGTCGTGGGAGTGTCTTCGTGACATTCGTGTTCTGATGGGGACAGTCGGATACGATACCGGGGGCTCTCGGGTGAGAGATGCCCCACGACGCGCCAGCCGCATGGCTACACACCGCTGTGGTGTGACCACGAGAAACGCAGAAGCGGCCGGGCGTGTGACGAGGGGGTCAGAATCCAATAAGAGGCATCGTCAATCCTCGTTATTCGCCACACGAGGGTGGATAATAAGTTTTCTTAGCCGGGTGAAAGTGCAATTTATGTGACTAGTTGTCGAGCCACACAGCGTGGCTGGTCACGCCATTCCGGGTTCGTACTCGCCGAACTCCTCGCGGAGGACGCCGCAAATCTCACCGACCGTGGCGTAGACTTTGACCGCCTCGACGATTGGCGGCATGAGGTTCTCGTCGCTGTTCGCAGCGGCGCGAACGTCATCGAGCGCCGCTTCGACGGCCTCGGAGTCGCGTTCTTCCTTCACGGCGTTCAGTGAATCGACCTGCTTTTGCTCTTCTTCCTCGGAGACTTCCTGGACTTCGACGGTCGGTTCCTCGTCGACCTGATACTCGTTGACGCCGACGATGACGCGCTCGCCCGTCTCGATTTCGCGCTGGCGCTCGTAGGCGACGTCCTGAATCTCCCGCTGAATCCACTGGTTTTTGAGTGCTTCGAGCGCGCCGCCGCGTTCGTCAACCTCGTCGAGCAGGTCGAACGCTTCCTCTTCGATGTCGTCGGTCAGCGCCTCGACGTAGTAGCTTCCGGCGAGGGGGTCGATGGTGTCGGCCGCGCCCGACTCGTGAGCGAGAATCTGCTGGGTGCGGAGCGCCGTCCGAACCGACTGCTCGGTCGGCAGCGACAGCGCCTCGTCTTTTCCGTTCGTGTGCAGCGACTGCGTCCCACCGAGAACGGCCGCGAGCGCCTGATACGCGACGCGAACGACGTTGTTCTCGACCTGCTGGGCGGTGAGCGTCGAGCCGCCGGTCTGGGTGTGGAACTTCAACTGCATCGACTTCGGGTTCTCCGCGCCGAAGCGCTCTTCCATAATCTTCGCCCACATCCGGCGGGCGGCGCGGAACTTCGAAACCTCTTCGAGGATGTTGTTGTGCGCGTTGAAGAAAAACGAGAGCTGCGGCGCGAAGTCGTCCACGTCGAGTCCGGCGTCGATTGCGGCCTGCACGTACTCGATTCCGTTGCCGAGCGTGAACGCGACTTCCTGCGCCGCAGTCGACCCCGCCTCGCGGATGTGGTACCCGGAGATAGAGATAGTGTTGAACTTCGGCGTCTCCTCGGCACAGAACTCGAAGATGTCCGTGATGAGTCGCATCGACTGCTCTGGGGGGTAGATGTAGAGGTTCCGCGCGATGTACTCCTTCATGATGTCGTTCTGGATGGTCCCGCGGAGTTGCTCGCGGGGGACACCCTGTTTGTCGCCGAGGGCGACGTACATCGCCAGCAGCACCGCCGCGGGCGCGTTAATCGTCATCGAGGTCGAGACTTCGCCGAGGTCGATGCCGTCGAAGACCGTCTCCATGTCGTGGAGGCTGTCGATGGCGACGCCCGACTTCCCGACTTCGCCGGCGGCCATCATCGCGTCAGAGTCGTAGCCCATCTGTGTCGGCAGGTCGAAGGCCAAAGAGAGGCCGGACGACCCGTTTTCGATGAGGTAGCGGAATCGCTCGTTGGTCTCGGCTGCTGTCCCGAAGCCAGCGTACTGTCGCATCGTCCACAGTCGCCCGCGGTGCATCGTCGGGTAGACACCGCGCGTGTAGGGTTTCTCACCGGGGAAGCCGAGGTCCTCCCGATAGTCGAGGTCCACGTCGGCGGGGGTGTACAACCGGTCGACGGTGTTGCCACCCGTGTCCGTCGTAAACTCCTCCTCGCGCTCCCCGAATCGTTCGAGCGTCGGCGACAGCGTCTCCTCCTCCCACTCGGACTTCGCCTCCCGAATCTGTTCGAGTTCGTCGGGGTCAAACATGGTCGAAAATGAGGGTCGCCCTGACTTAAGCGTAGGCGGGTTACGTGTGAACCTTCACTGTCGCCGCAGTCGACACGGGCGTCTGGTTGGAATCGACGACCGAGAGGCCGACACCGACGTAGTCGCCGTCGTCTCGAACCCAGTCTGCCGACCAGAGAATCGGGTCGTCGCTGTGGACACTGAGCGTCGGCTTGCGCTGATATCGTCGCTCGAAGGCGACGACTGCCTCCCCACCGTCCACGGTGACAGCATGGCGTTCACCCCCACCGACGACGGTCGTCTCCTGACCGCGAACGGCCCGTGAGCGAATCAGGTTCCCAAACAAGATGTTCTGGTCTGCGTCTGGTCCCTCCGCGAGTATTCCATCGGGGGCGACGGTTCCGGCGACGACACATTCTTTTCCATCCACGCTGACTGCCTGCGACGCGTTTCTGATGCGGTTGCCGATGGCCGAAACCCGCTTGGCAGCCTCCGAGATGTGGATACCGACAGCTCTCGGATTGTTCACTGCGTTTCCGAGTAGACTGACGTCGGTCGATTCGACTGCAATCCCGTCTCGCCGCGGTCGTGAGACACGGTTTCCCGTCACCACAGCATCCTCCACGTCAACGACGATACCGGCCCGCCTCGGTCTGGCGACGGTGTTGTTGGCACAGACGACGCCCGACCCGTTCCCGACGAGTTCGATTCCGTGAAGCGAGTAGTCCGAGAGCGTGTTTCCGGTCACAGTCAGGTTCGAGACGTGCCCGGCGACGTAGATGCCTGACCGTCGCTCGTCGAAGGTGGCCTGTCTGCCCACGTTGCCGACGATGGCTACGTTCTCCATTCGGGCTTCGACCCCGAGATACACGGTTCGCCGATGCGTGCCAGCCGCGACGTTGCCGACGATGGCCACGTTTCCCGGCCCGGGTTCGTCGGTCGGCCCCTGTGACGCACCGACGAGCGACCCATCCGAGTTGTCTCTTCCGAGGTTGTTCACGACGGAGACGCTTTCTGCGAACCGTTTCCGACCGTCCGGGTGACGAACCTCAAGTGAGATGCATCGGTCGAACCCGTCGGTGAACTGGTTTCGAGCGACGACGATGTCCCGCCCCGCGACTTGGATACCTCGGTCGCCGATGTCGTGGGTTCGGTTGCCGACGAGCGAGACGTTTGACGCCGACTCGCGGACGCAAAAGCCGCTGCCGCCAGCGTCGTGTTCGTGGTAGGGGTGAGTCTTGGTCGCGTAACAGTCCTCGATACTGACGGTTTGCGCGTCGTCGACGAGGAAGGCGTGGCAGCGCTTCACCTCGTCGTCCATCCTCGAGTGATTGCCGTGAAAGCCGATACCGCGGATACGGACGTTGTTGACGCGACGACGCGCGCCGACGTGAAACCCGCCGACGTTTGCGCCATTGGCCGGTTTAACGAGCGTTGCACGCGGCCCCGCCCCGCGGATGGTCACGTCGTCGCGGTCGATACGGAGCCACTTGGACGTCCGATACGTCCCGGGTGCGAGGACGATAGTTTCGCCGCTGGAAAGGTCGTTGATTGCGGATTCGAGTCCGTCGGTGGTTGAGACGACTCGGTCGGCGATGCCGGGAAGCCGTTCAGTTTGGAGTGCCGGTGTCGAAATCGAGAGCCAGTGCCAGCGACCACCCGTGGAGACGAACAACCGGTTCGTGTCGGTCGCGAAGTACCACGTCCCGGCTGGTGCCGACGACGGTTTGCCTGCTTCCGGGCCGGACCAGTACACGGTTGCCTCGTGGGTGAGGTTGAGTGGGTTGTCCCCTGAGAGCGGTGCGCCACTCGCGGCTGCAACACCCGTCGCCGCCATGAGTTTCAGATACGCTCGTCGGGAGAGTCCAGTCGGCCGCCCGCCGGAAGCAGCCTCGAGACGCCGACCGTCGTCGTCGCTCGGGTGCATAGTAGAATCGTGTCCCCGACGAGTGATAATATCTAGCACAGAATGGGCGAAGGTGCAAGTGCAAAACCCCCGTAGCGACGCGAGCACGGCTGGCCCCGATAATGACAGCAATTTATCCATCCTGCAGACCCTCTTTTGGTATGGATATCTTCACCGAGCACACCGAGCGGTTCCTCGCGGCGCTCGCACCCGAACACGACGCGGTGCAAGCAGAGATGGCGGCGTACGCCTCCGAATACGGCTTTCCAATCGTCGGCCCGGAAGCGGGGAGCGTCCTCCAGTTCCTCGCCGGACTCTCCGGTGGGAAGCGGTTGTTCGAGTTCGGGTCTGGGTTCGGCTACTCGGCGACGTGGTTCGCCAAGGGGATGGCGGACGACGCCGAGCTATTCTTGACCGAACACGACCCCGACGAACTCGACATGGCTCGTGACTTTTTCGATGAGGCGGGTCTCGCAGACCAGACGACGTTCCTCGAAGGCGACGCCCTCGAACTCGTCGAGATGGTCGACGGCGAGTTCGACCTCGTGTTGTTCGACCACCAGAAACATCGATACGCCGAGGCGTTCGACCTCGTCAACGACCGCGTCAGCGTCGGTGGCATCGTCGTCGCCGACAACATGATGCGCGGACCGATAGACTTCGGCGCACTCGTCGAGCGCGTCGAAGGCGAGTCTGACGCACTCGCTGGAGTGAATGCCGACACACGCGGTGTCGCGGCGTATCTCGATGCCGTCCGGGCCGACCCGCGCTACGAGACTATCGTCCTTCCCGTCGGCAACGGTCTTGCGGTTAGTTCCCGCGTGGAGTAGTCCAAACAGGAACTCGGCGGCGCACCATTCTCATCTCCTCTCCGCGGTCGTGTTTCGCTGCCATGACTCGCGCGAACCCATCTGAGTGTCGCGCTCTCCCGAGTGTCGCCCAGGGATTCACCAGACGGGAGCGACTGGGCGTGTTCGCCACGCTTTTGAGCGCCCACCCCGACCCTTCGGGTATGTTTGGAGGCGGCGGGATGAACCCGCGAAAGATGAAGCAGATGATGAAGCAGATGGGTATCGACGTCACCGAGCTCGACGCCGAGGAAGTCGTCATCAAGACGGCCGACGAAGAGCTCGTCTTCACCGACGCCCAGGTCACGCGCATGGACGCGCAGGGCCAGGAAACCTACCAAATCGTCGGCGAGCCCGAGACGCGCGAACTCGGCGCTGGTGACGAAGGCGGCGACGACGCCGCAGCCGATGCCGACGCCGGTATCCCGGAAGACGACATCGAAATCGTCGCACAGCGCGCCGGTGCCTCGAAGGACGAGGCCCGCGAAGCGCTGGAGGCCGAAGGCGGCGACCTCGCCGCGGCAATCGCGCGACTGGAGTGATACTCCTCGTCCACGGCGACCGGGAGTACCTGCGAGCCCCCGGTGAGGAGCTACACACGGACCTCGGGATGCTGACTGTCCCCGAGGACGTCGAAGCCGGACAGACGCTGGAGACACACATCGGCGAGGAGTTCCTCGTCCGCGAGCCACGCGGCCCCGACCTGTTCAACCACTTCGAGCGAACGGGCGCGCCGATGATGCCGCGCGACATCGGACTCATCGTCGGTCACACCGGCATCGCGGCCGGTGAACGCGTCCTCGACGCCGGAACCGGTACGGGTGTTCTGTCGGCGTATCTCGGTCGCCTCGACGTCGAGGTGACCACGTTCGAACGGAACGCCGACTTCGCAGACGTCGCCCGCGAGAACATGCGACTCGCCGGTGTCGAAGAGAACGTCGACGTTCGAACCGGCGACATCACCGACGAACTCGACGACCTGCGCGACGAGCAGTTCCACGCGCTCACGCTCGACACGGAGAACGCGCCGGAAGTCGTCCGCGAAGCGCCGGACCTCCTCTCGACCGGCGGCTACGTCGCCGTCTACTCCCCGTTCGTCGAGGGGACGCGAGCGACCGTCGAGGCCGCCAAAGAGGCTGGCCTCTCGGATATCGAGACGTTCGAGACGATTCAACGCCAGATGGACTTCGGCGAGCGCGGGTCGCGACCGTCGACGGCCGGTGTCGGACACACGGGCTATCTCGTCTTCGCTCGCAACGAGTAATTCGTCTTCGCTCGCAACGAGTAATTCGTCTTCGCTCGCAACGAAAATCGGCCGACCAGCTATCGAGACACCATCTCGTGGGTGGCGGTCACTCCATGCGCCGAACCACGTCGAAGAACTCTTCTCTGAACTGCTCCGGGTCGATGACCTGTCTCTTATACACATCTCTGATGGCNGAACCACGTCGAAGAACTCTTCTCTGAACTGCTCCGGGTCGATGACTTCGCGGAGCGTGGCGGCCGTCTCCTCGTCGCCACCGACGACTTCGCGCGGATACGCGCCTCCCATCAACAAGAACTCACCGCCGACCGGCGTCACTGCGACGTAGGCGTCAGCGAGGAGGTCGACGCCGTTCACGGTGACGTTTGCAGTGTAGTGGACGACATCGGCCTCACCGCTATCGACAGCCAGTGTCCGCGAGTCGATGCGGCGGATATCGGAAAACCCGCGGTCACGGAGGCGCGATTTGAACTCGGTGGTTGCACCGCTTCGGACGAGTTGCGTGAGCGCCGTCGACGGCGGGGTCCGAGGTCGAATCACGAGCCGACTCGCAAAGAGGAACCGCCACGTGTCGCCTCCGGTCTCCGGCATCCGTGACTGAATCGCTTCGTCTTCGTAGACGACAGTCCTCGCGGTGACGCGAACGAGACCGAACTGGAACAGGTGGTCAGTCGATTCGTCGACGCGGACCCAGCCATCGAGCGCGGGGAGTGTCGGCGAGGCTAGCGAATCGACCATACCCTGCGTACGGACGGAAGGGTGAAAAAGGCGTACCGCTCAGTGGTCGTCTTCGCGCCACTTGTGGTCGCACTCGACACACGTGAAGAAGCGCGTCTCAGACTCGTCGGCCGAGCGAATCTGCTTCATCTCGTAGCGGGCAACGTCGTGGCCGCACTCCGGGCAGATAGCCGTCGTCGTCGGGCCGATATCGGCGTTGTCGACGTCAGACATGTCGACGACTTCGCTCGACTCTTGGCCCTCTGTCGTGACCATCGTCTTTTCTTTCTCGCTGTCGCGCGCTTTCTCGTGGCCGTTCGGACAGACCCAGACGCCGTCCTGAGGCGTCATCAGGGACCCACAGTCGTCGCAGAACTCCATGATAGTACGTCCTACCGCTTGAGGCACTTAAGCAACTGGGTTACGTCGCCGAAGAAGGGGTGTGGTGGGTGGGTCCTGATTCGGGGACTGCGGCCGATTCAGGCGTCGCCGTCCGACTGGCCGGGTTCTCCGAGCGCCGCTATCGGCATCGCGTTGTGCAACTCGTAGTAGAGGTCCATCGGGTCGTCGAACTCGTCTGTGACGCAGTCGCGGATGAGCGCCCCGAGGTCGGCGTCGCCGTCGGCCAGGAGGATGGTCACTCCGTCGAAGGCGTTCGCAGCATCGTGCCGTTCGACAGGATAGGAAATGTCCTGAAGGGTCGCTCGGAGGTGACTCAATTTGATTGGTTTATTCATTATTATTCATTATACTTGCAGTGGCTTAGTCATTACATGACACATGATAACACACAACATTTAAAACTGAAGGGAGAGATGTACCACAACCAGACGTACTATCAGTCGTGAGAGGTCGCCAGCATGGTCGACAGTGCCTCGAAGCAGGCCACCGAGGTCCAAGAAGAGACGGCGAGAGCAGTTTCGGCGAACGACACGCAAATCGAAGTCGTCGCCGATATCTCCGAGTTAGTCCGCCAACTCAAGTCGACGATGGCGACAATGGACGACGCCTGAGTAGACGATTGAATCGACAACTGAGTAGACGCTGAATCGGTCCTCAGTCCTAATTTATCACAATTAATTCACGTCCTGTTGCGACAATTACCGCAAGCAGAAGCTGATATCAGTCGTGATATTCTGTGTGAAGGATTTTTAAACTGAGTTTTCATTTCTTCTGACACGTATGCAGAGACAGGCAGCACGGGCTGAACTCGATTGGGAGTTGGACGACTCGCTAACCGAAGCAGAGCGACTCGAAGCAGAGCGCGACTTCTGGAGAGGGCTGTTCGAACAGGTCGTCGCCGATATCCCCGAACCGGCGTTCGTCGTCAACGACGAGGGGCGACTCACACACATCAACGACCTCACGTTCGAGCGGTACGGACTCGACGAGAGCGACTACGGAAAACGCGGCATCGAGGCGTTCGGAACCAAGGGCAAAGACGAGATTCTCGCGGAGACGATTGCGCGAACCGACCAGGTCATCCGCGAAGACGACTTCCGCGAAGTGCCGACCGAAGACGGGTCGCTTTGGAACCGGTCGATGGGGCTTCCCCTTCACGCTCCCGACGGCGAGGTCGTCGGCGCGCTCGAACTCACGCCCATCACGACCGACGTGGCTCGGAAGAACAAACAGATGGCCGAAGCACAGGAACACCTCTCCGAGCAGATTTCCGGTGCTATCGACCAGGCGATGACCTGCACCGACGAGGTGTCCGACAGCGCTACTACTGCTCGTGAAATCGCTGCACAACAGGCGGACGCGATGGAAGAGGTGTCCGACGAAATCGGCTCGCTCTCGGCGACGGTCGAAGAAATCGCCGCCAGCGCCGAGGAAATAAACAAACAGAGCACGGAAGCCCAACAACTCGCAGAAGAGTCCCGCGAAGATGGCGAAGCCGTGGCCGAGGCGATGGACCGCGTTGCGGAGGGCGGCAAACACGTCACCGACCGCACGCATGAACTCGCCGAGCACATCGAGGAGATTGGCGACATCATCGAGGTCATCAACGACATCGCCGACCAGACCAACATCCTCGCGCTCAACGCCAATATCGAAGCCGCCCGCGCAGGGGATGCAGGTGCTGGGTTCGCGGTCGTCGCGGACGAGGTGAAATCCCTGGCGAACGAAGTCCAAGCCGAATCCGAGCGTATCGAGGAGATTATCATCGAAACCCGTGAGGACGCGACGGAGACCGTCGAGGGAATCAAATCACTCACCGAGGACGTCCGCGACAGTTCGGAGCGTATCGACACGCTCATCGAAAACCAAGACGAGATTGCCGCGACGATTCGGGAGGCCGCCACGGGCATGGACGACATTGCCAACGCGACCGACGACCAAGCAGTACGAACCGAGGAGGTCGCGAACATGGTCGACAACGCGGCCAAGCAAGCGGTAGAGGTACAGGAAGAGACCAAGAACGTCGCCACGGCGAACGACACGCAAGTCGAAGTCGTCGCCGAGATTTCCGAATCGGTTCAGGAACTCGAATCGACACTCGGAACGCTCGACGACTGAGCGGCCCGACGTCCGTTACTCGAAGTCTGGGTCGCGTTTTTCGACGAAGGCGTCCATCCCTTCGCGCTGGTCGTGAGTCCCGAAGAGGCCACTCCAGACGCGTGCTTCGTACTCGAGGGCGGCTTCGCGTGGGGCTTCGTGCGACATGTTGATTGCGGCTTTCGCACCCTGCAGGGCGTGGCGAGGCTTCGCTGCGAGTTCCGACGCGAGTTCAGAGACGTGCGAGTCGAGTTGGTCGTGGGCGACGACTTCACCGACGAGACCGTGTTCGTGCGCGTCGCTCGCGTCGATTCGCTCCCCGAAGTAGATGAGTCGGCGTGCGATTTCGTCGCCGACGAGTTTCGGCAGGCGGACACTGCCACCCCACCCGGGCATGATTCCGAGGTCGATTTCGGTCTGTCCGAGGACGGCGCGCTCGGATGCGACGCGGAGGTCGCACGCGAGGGCGAACTCCATCCCCCCACCGAACGCGTAGCCGTTGATTGCCGCGATGGTCGGTGCGGGGAACGTCTCGATTCGCGAGGCGATGCGGTGGCCCTGCTCGGCGTACTCCTGTGCGGCCGGTGTGTCGATGTCCTTCATGTAGCTGATGTCGGCACCGGCGATGAACGCCTTGTCACCCGCTCCGGTGAGGACGAGCACGCGCGCACCCTCCGATTCGGCCTCGTCGAGCGCGTCTTCGAGCGCGTCGAGCGTGTCCGTGTTGAGCGCGTTCATGCTGTCCGGGCGGTCGATAACGAGGGTTGCCACGTCGCCGTCCCATTCGAGTCGAAGTGTTTCCCAGCTCATACGAGTGCCGACGAAGGGCGGCGGGATAATAATTAACGTTCACCGGAGAACCGAAACCCGTCTCGAACAACGTTATATCCCGTCCGTCGAATCGTGCGAATATGACGCTCTCCGATGAGGCCACAGAACGCCTCGCCGACATCGTTCGCCTGCAGCCGACGAAGAACAAGGAGCTTCAAGAGCGATGGGACCTCGAAAGCGGGAGTGAGGTCCACCAGTATCTCGAATCCGAACTGAAGGACTACTACTACCGCGACGACAACAGCCTCATTCGCGCCACGGCCGAGGCGGCGGAACTCGTCGGCGTCGACCCCGGCGTCGAAAGCGACGGCGACGAAGAGTCGATTCCGAGCGTCATCCGCGTGCCCACGCTCGAAGCGCGCGTCTTCCAGGTCGTCGCCGGTCCGGACGAGCGCTCAGAGAGCGTCGTCAGCGTCCTCAACAACGTCCGCGAGGAATTCGACATCGACCCCGACGTGGACGACGTTCGGCGGGCGCTCCAGAGCCTCCGCCGGAAGGGAGTCGTCGAAGTTATCTACCGGACGGTCCCCACGTTCCGACTCGCCGTCGAACGAGACGAGGTCGACGTGGAAATCGTCTAACCGGCGGATTCTGTACGCTCCCGTTCGCGCTCGCGGCGCGCACGGAGCAGCTCCCGCAGCCCCTTTCCCGGCCCGCCTTCGATAGGCCACCCGTTCATCCGCCACGCGGGCGGTTCAGGCTCGAACGCCGAACACGAGTGGGCGCACTCGCGTTGGCTCTGAAAACAGTCTTTTGCGGCACAGCGCGGAACAAGCGCCATGCCTCGGCGCGCGAGTTCGAAGTGGCGACAGTCGGGACGCATCGTATCGACGTAGCTCCGCCAGCCACGGTCGTAGGCTCGCTCTGCGAGGACGAGGCGGCGGCGGGCATCGTCAGGGTCGGGTGTGAGTGTACTCGGGTGCCACAGCACGTCCATCGTCCCGTCGTCGAGCGAGAGGATGCCGACTTCGACCGGGAGGTCTTCGAGCAGTGCCGGTTCGACCCGGTCGCCGGTCGCTTCGGTCGCGACCCACACCTCGTCGGCGAGGCCGCGTTCGACGTCGTGTTCGAGTTGGTCGGCCAGTGCGCGGGCGGCGCTGGCGTCGAGGTCGGGTTTGTTCTCGATGGCGACGATTCGTTCGACCCAGTCGGGATACGGAGTCGTCTGTCGGTACTCGACGCGGTTCCGGCTTCCGCGACGTTTTTCGACCACACCGCGTCCCGCAGCGCGGTGGACCGCCGGGACCACGTGCCGCCACGGGAAGTCGGGTTCCGGAATCGCATCCCGATACCACTGCCAGTCGGCGGGTGCGTGGCGCACGACCCGCAGGAGGTCGGAGTCGAACCCCTCCGTCGAGAGGGCACGGCGGGCGGCGAACGCTTCGGGGTCGACTTCGACGACGACGGTGTCCCATCGTCTGTCTCGCGTCCCGAGTTGCCGCGCGACGAATGCCGGGCGCGGCCCGTCAGGGTGCCACGCGCGCTCCGCCCAGCGACAGACTCGAAGCTCGAAGGCGAACTCCGGGTCGCGGTCGGCGGTGTCGGTCACAGTGAAGCGTCGCTGTGCGTTCGTGAAGGTATTTCGGTCACGGGGCTACGTCCCGTCCGTCAGAGAGCAGTGGCTGGCCGCGGTGGCGAACCGTTCGCTGCCGACGCGGTGCCGACGACCCTATTTCAGGTATTTGTGCTGGCCTTCGTTCTTCGCTGCGAGGTGGTCGAGAAAGTCGTGGGCTTGCTCGAGGATGTCGCGCGGGCCGTCCTGCGTAATCGTGTTGATGGCCTGTTCGTAGTCGCGCCACTGAAGGTCGCGGTGCTCGGTCGAAAGCTCCGCGGACGCCTCGAACGAGTGTGCGATGAACAGGTGCACCGTCTTGTGTATCGTTGTACCGTTCGCTTCGAAGACGTAGTCGTAGTCTTCGCGGAAGCCGTCGATGAGGCGGAAATCGTCTATTCCGGCCTCCTCTTTGACCTCCCTGATTGCCGTTTGCTGGAGCTCCTCGTCCCCTTCGACCCCGCCTTTGGGGAATTCCCAGTCCCCAGGACGGCTCTTCAGGAGTAAGTACTCCCTCCGGCCGCGGGTGTCGCGGAAGAGGATGGCACCAGCGCTTACCGCTTCGACTGCCATTACCCGAGATAAACGTGCCACCGTTTAAGAGGGTATCGGAGAATTACCCCCGCCGTGACATGGTCGTTCGTGCAGAACTGACGCGAGTCGGTCCAACCACGCGCACGTGTAGATGCGTTTTTACCGTCGGAGCAACCAAGAACGTGGTAGTACCCAGCTATGACCTTCGTCACAAAACTCACCTTTCAAAGCGGTGATAAGGCTGTCCTCGACAGAGTCGTCGACAACCTCAAATCGCTCATCGAAAAGAAGGGCGCGGAGTGCCGCGGCCCGCACGCCGACCAGCCAGAGCGCACGAGCGTCCCCCAGTATCGCACGCTCCAACCGGGCGACCAGTTCCCCGCGTGGAACTACACCGTCTACACGCGACGACTGGAGATTCACGGCGCAGACCAAATCGCTCGCCAAGTGAGCGAGCGAGACTACCCCGACAGCGTCCACATCGAAATCGAACTCGAACAGAAGAAACCGCTCGGCCACCGCCGCAACTGACGTCGGCGCGGCCGACCGCGAGCGCGTCTCGACGCGGGTCTTCGCTTTTCGTCTCTCTTTCGTTCGTCTTGTCACGAGGTAGCAACCGTCGGTCCGGCAGGTCGCAGACGATATGAATTCGCCAGCGACGCCACTGGCGAACGCAGTGTTCAAAAAACGAAGTGTGTCGGCTCAGAACTCGCCGAGGAATTCGACGATTTCGGCAGTGCCGACGTGATTTTGCTCGTCGAACGACGTGACCTTCAAGCGGACTTTCGTTTCGATGTCGACGTCGGTCTCTCCTTCGATTCGGAGCACGGAGTCGCCGATTCGGGACGAGACTCCGTCACCGTCGCTGTGGGTGACGAACGCCGTGATGACGTCGCCGGGTTCGAACGACGGCGTCGCGGTGCGGAACGTCCAGCCCTTGAGGAGCTTGTCGAGTCGGCTCATACGCGACTCACCTCCTCGGAGGTACGGTCAGAGACGTATTCGCGGCCGTAGCCGGTCCACGCGGCCACGAGGAACACAGCCACGAGGAACCAGCCGTGGAACACGTACGGCCAGACGGACGCGGGGTTCACCAGCATCTCTTGGGTAAACCACGGCGTTCCGTTCCCGCCGACGAGTCCTTGCATGGCACCGAAGCCAGCGAGCAGGCCACCCCCCCACGGGAAGATGTACCCGAGCGCGGACGTGTTGGCGTCGAGGATGTTGGCACGGCGGTAGCCGTTGATGTTGAAGCGCTTGCCGAGCGTGGCGATGTACGGCGCGATAGCGATTTCGGCTGCCGTGTTGATGGTGACCGTCGCGTTGACGAGCGCCGTCCCGAGGACCATCGTGGTCTCGGCGCGGCGGACGGTGGTCGCGACACGGTCGATGAGCAACTCCTGAATCGCGTCGAAGCCGCCACCGGCGCGCATGATTTCAGCACCAGCGACGAGCAGGAGCGTCAGCACGATGAGCGGGAAGAAGCCCGCCGCACCGGAGTAGATGCTCCCGCCGACGCCAGCCTGTCCACCCGGAACAGTTTCGACGACTGCGCCGAGGAGCGGAAGCGCATCGACAGCCTGCGTCAGGCCGTTTTGCGGAGCCCGGAACAGGAGCATGCTCGCGGCCGAAACGTCGATGAGGTCTGCGGCGCCGAGTGCGACGTTGAACACCGCCGCGGCGATGAGTCCCCACGAGATGGCTTCGATGATGTGGCGACCGCGAACTGCGAGGACGATGACGATGGCGATGTCGAGGAGGTGAACGAGACCCCACGCCGACACCGTAGCATCGACCTGCCCGGTCACGTTCGCGTGCGGCATCCCACTCACGACGCCGGGGATTCCGAACCCGGCGGCGAGATAGGCCGCGATTGCGAGCACCGCCGCGACGACGGCGTACTTCACGCGGGACGCGACGACGCCACCGATGTCGGCGTCTTGCGTCACAGCGGAGACGATTGTGGTGTCACTCACGGGTGCGAGGTTGTCACCGAAGACGGCACCCGACAGAATGGCACCGAACAACAGCACTGGGTTCGCACCGAGGAGCAGTCCCGCGGGGAACACGAGACTCGTGAAGGCGATTGCGGTACCGTAGCCGGTGCCGATACCCGTCGCGAGCAGCGCTGCGAGCAGGAACGTCACCGCCGGGAACAACCCGGGGCCGACGTTCAGCGCAGTCGCCGCCCAAACGAGGCCGTCGACGAAGCCGCCTACTTGAATCGTCTCTGCGAACATGCCTGCCCACAGCCACGCGACCACAGCAGTCGCAGCGACCCGACGGGTCATGCCCGCGAAGACGACGTCCGCGTAGTCCTTCCAATCTCCCCGGACGAACAGCAGTCCAACGATGAGTCCTGTCAGCATCCCCGCGACGAGGCCGGTCGTATCGCCGATTCCGAGGATACCGCTTTGGAAAATAGCCCAGGCGATGAAGAACGCGATAGGGAGCGCGCTAACGAGTCTCCCACCGCGGAAACTGAGCTCAATGTCCGGTTCTTCTGGCATCGTTTGTCAGACATTCACTGTGATATATAATAGGCACGAATTTCCTCTAACTATCTGTCTCGTATTTGAATTTTGCGCCATTCTTTTGCTTCAGGTTAATTTTACCAGCGGTCGAGAGCGTTTATCTCCGTCCGGGGAGTGAGTCGGGGTATGAGTCACCAAGCGACGATGGACGACCTCATCTCGTTCCGGCGCGACCTCCACCGACATCCCGAGCCTGCGTGGCGAGAGTTCTACACCACCGCTCGTATCGTCGACGAGTTAGAGACGCGCGACCTCGACGCCCTCTACGTCGGCCCGGAAATCCTCGGCAGCGAGAATCGAATGGCCGTCCCCGACGACGACGAACTCGACACGTGGTTCGAGCGAGCGCGTGCGGCCGGTGCCCGAGAGGACATCCTCGAACGTCTCACCGGCGGCTACACGGGCGCATTGGCCGTCTTCGAACGCGGCGAGGGACCGACAGTCGGCTTGCGTGTCGACATCGACGCGCTCCCAATCACGGAATCCGACGAGGAGACGCACCTACCGACTGCCGAGGGGTTCCGCTCCGAGAACGAGGGCTTCATGCACGCCTGCGGGCACGACGCGCACGCGACAATCGGTCTCGGCGTCCTCGACGCCGTCCTCGACTCCGACTTCGAGGGAACGCTCAAGGTGTTCTTCCAACCGAGCGAGGAGCGAGTCGCGGGCGGAAAGGCAGTCGTCCAAGGTGGCCACCTCGACGACGTGGACGCTCTCCTCGCGGTCCACGTCGGCCTCGACCACCCGACCGGAGAGGTCGTCTGCGGTGTCGATGGCTTCCTTGCCGTCTCACACTTCCGCGCTGACTTCACCGGCGCGCCAGCACACGCGGGCGCGAAACCAGAAGAGGGAAAGAACGCCAACCTCGCTGCGGCCGCAGCAACACAGAACCTCTACAGTATCTCTCGCCACTCCGACGGCGCGACCCGCGTCAACGTCGGCCTGATGGGTGGCGGCACTGCGACGAACATCGTCGCCGAAGAATCCTTCATCGAGGGTGAGGTTCGCGGTGAGACGACCGAACTCATGGAGTACATGGAAGACCGCGCGCACACCGTCATCGAATCGGCCGCCGCGATGTACGACTGCGAGGTCGACATCGGCGTCGAGGGCAAAGCACCCAGCGCCCGAAGCGACGAGGAACTCACGACGCTCGTCCGGTCGGTGAGCGAAGGCGTCGAGGGCGTCGACTCAATCCTCGACAGCGACGACCTCGGCGGCAGCGAGGACGCGACCTACCTCATGCAACACGTCCAAGACAACGGCGGCCTCGCGGCCTACGTCGGCGTCGGCACCGACCATCCGGGCGGCCACCACACCCGCACCTTCGACGTCGACGAAGAAACGATTCGTATCGCTATCGACGTTCTCTCGGGGAGTATCGAGCAAATCGCGGCCACCGACCCGCAGGCATCCTGACAGTCGGGAGAGAGGCACTCGACCAACTGAGAGAGTGCCGCGCTAACACACAATCCACCGGCGGCGTGACGAACGGACCGCCAGCGGTTATTTGTCCCCCCCGTGCATAGCCGCCAGCGATGGGTGCCCGCCGAGGTGAACTGCTCGCAGACGCCGACCTTCGTCCCGCCGCTCTGGCCGTCGGCGTCGTCGCCGGGGCGGCTACGCTGCAGGTCGTGGTCTTTCCCGGCACGGCAGACACCTCGTGGCTTCGATTCGCGGTCGAGATTCTGCTGGTCCCGCTTCCCCTCATTTGCTCGTTCGTCCTCACGACCATCAGAGACATTCAGACTGTCTGGCGACCACTCTACGCGGGCACCGTCCTCATCGGCGTGTACGCCGTGACCGACGCCCTCGACGAAGTGGTTTCACAACCCGACGCGTTCGCTCTCGTCTTCGAAGACGGGGCGCTCCTCGTCGGCGCGGGCGCGCTGGTCGTCGGGACGTACCGCTGGGTCGAGCGAAAACGCGCCTACGAAGCGGACCTCGAACGCCGAAACGAACGACTCGACCAGTTCGCGTCGGTGGTGAGCCACGACCTGCGCAACCCCCTGAACGTCGCACAGATGCGCCTCGAACTCGCCCGCGACGGCCACGGCACCGAGCACCTCTCGACGGTCGCAGACGCACACGACCGAATGGAATCACTCATCGAAGACGTGCTGCAACTCGCTCGGAGCGGTGAGGCAGTGGGGAACACCGAGCCTGTCGGTCTGGCGACGGTCGCTGCAGACGCCGTCGCGAACACGAATCTCGACGCCGCCGCACTCACTGTCGAAGCCGACGTGGACCTCCAAGCAGACCCCGGGCGACTCACCGCCGTCTTCGAGAACCTCTTTCGGAACGCGCTGGACCACGGCGGCCGGGACGTGCAAGTTCGCGTCGGCCCGCTCGAAGACGGCTTTTTCGTCGAAGACGACGGGCCGGGTATCCCACCGGAAGAACGCAATCGAATCTTCGAATCCGGTTACTCGAACAATCCCGACGGGACGGGACTCGGACTGGCAATCGTCTCGGGCGTCGCAGAAGCCCACGGCTGGTCCGTCGAGGCGACGGCCGCAGAAAGCGGCGGCGCGCGGTTCGAGTTCCGAGACGTGACGCTCGCGACCGAACTCAGTACTTCGGGTCCGCGCCAGTGACTTCGTAGATTTCGTCCATGATGCGGTCGCGTTCGTCCTGCCAGCCAGCGAGTGCGCTCGGCCGCGTCGGGTAGCGGTCGTAGTGGGCCATCAGTTCGTCGGCGAGTCGCTTCACCTTGAAGAAGTCCCAAATCTGGCTCCAGTGGCCGTAGCTCGACACGGCGGTCTGAAGGAGGAGTGCCGGGCTGAACGAGGTCGTCCCCGAGTAGAGCGCTTCGGCCAGGTTCTCGCCGGGGAGCGAGGCGATGAGACCCATCAGGTCGTCTACGTCGACGGCCGTCGAGAGGATGTTGTACACGTCGAGACTGGCGTAGCGACCGCCGAAGTGGTCCATGACGCGCTGGTTGTACCGCCAGAGCGTCTCTTCGGACACGTCACCGTCTTCGAGTGCGACGATGGCCTGCTCACCAGCGTAGGAACCGGCGTAGGCCGCGCCGGCGATACCGCCGCCGGTCGTCGGGTTGACGTGTGCTGCGGCGTCACCGACTGCCATGTAGCCCGGTGCGGTGGCCGAGTCGTAGGGGCGGCGGGTCGGAAGCGCCGCGCCCAGTTTGTCGATGACCTCTGCGCCCTCGAACTCGGGGCGGGCGCGCAAGTCTTTCTTCAGGTCGTCGACGAGCTTCATCGGCTCTTCTGTCATCTGGAAGCCCAGTCCGGCGTTGATTTCGGTCTCAGTGCGCGGGAAGTACCAGATGTAGCCGGCGGCGACGTCGGCCGGTTTGAACACCAGCGCGTCGTCCCACTCGACGGGTTCGGGAACCTCGACGACTTCGCGGTAGGCAGAACAGAACTGCGAGTACGAGACGTTCGTGTCGAACGTCGCATCCGAGAAGTCGACTTTGTCTTGGAGCAGCGAGAGTGCGCCCGCGCCGTCGATGACGATGTCGGCGTCGTACTCGACGGCATCGCCGTCGTGCTTTGCGCGGATGCCGGTGACGACGCCGTCGTCGTCCTGCGTGACGTCCTGTACGACGGTGTCGTAGTGGAACTCGGCACCAGCATCGTCTGCGCCCTCGATGATGAGACGCCCGTACTCCCAGCGGTCGATGACGGCGAGTTCGCCGGGGACGGGAATGTCGAGCACCGTGTCCTCCTGCGGAATCTCGAACCGGCCGTGGTCGACGTCCGTGTTCGTGAACGCGGGTTCGATTTGCGACTTCGGAATCGCGTCGGGGAAGGCGTCTGCGCCTTTCAGGGCGTCACCGCACGCGATGTGTCCTGCTTCCTCGGCGGACTTTCGCTCGACGACGGCGACGTCGTAGCCCGCGTTGGCGATGGTCGCAGCGGCGTAGCAACCGGAGGTTCCCGCGCCGACGACCACCACATCCACGGACTCTGTCCGTGGGTTCGCCGAGGACTCCTCGGCGGTTTCGTTCTCGTCTGTGGACATGGTATCACCTCCATATCGTGGGCAGAAAACTCTTTACTCCCAATCTGTCCTTCTGTGGAAAACGAAACGCCGAACGGGGCGAGAAAATCGAACGCTGACCGAACGTTACCGGTTGTCTTCGCCCGTGTCGTAGTGTTCCCCAGCGGCCTGCGGGATGCGAGTGCGGCCGACGAGTGCGAGGATGACGATAACCGTGATGTACGGAATCGTCTGGATAAGCGAGTCGGGGATTGCGTAGCCCGGGACCTGCTGGAGGCGAATCTGGACGGCCTCCAGTCCGGCAAAGAGGAACGACGCGCCGAACGCGCCGAGCGGGTTGTAGTTCCCGAAGAGGTACGCGACGATAGCGATGAACCCCTTGCCGTTGACCATCGTCTGGTTGTTCCCGATGAACTGGCCGAGACCGAGCGATAGCGCGGAACCACCGATACCGGAGAGGAACCCAGAGAGGAGCACGCCCGCGTAGCGGACGCGACTCACGTCGACACCCACAGTGTCGAGCGCCTTCGGGTTCTCACCGGACGCGCGGATGTGGCGACCGAACGCCGTTCGGTTCAGTACGAACCACGACGCCGGAACCGCGACGAGCATCATGTACACCGCCGGACCAGCGTCGAAGAACGCGCCGAAGAACGGGATGTCCGAGAGGACGGGAATCGTCCACGTTCCGAGCGTCGTCCCCACGTTGTCGGTGTTGACACCGCCGTAGTAGACTGTCGCCGCGAACGGTGCGAGACCGAGGGCGATGAGCCAGACGGCGAGTCCGGCGATGATTTGGTCCGCTTTGAACCGGATGCAAACCACGGCAAAGATGAGGGAGAACACGAGCGATGCGAGCACGCCCGCGAAGAAGCCAATCCAGATTGCCGGGAGGCCGAGGATAGTCACACCTGGGCCGATGACGGCCGTCGTGATGACTGCCGTGAAGGCCGAGATGATGAGCAGGCCTTCCAGTCCGATGTTGATGACACCGGCCTTTTCGGCGAAGATGCCGCCGAGTGCGGCGAACGTGATAGGCACTGCGAGTCGCAGCGCCGACGAGAGCGTACTGCGACTGATGAGGATGCCCAGCAGGTCTGCCCAGATACTCTCGGGGAACACGAGACCGAAAAATGCGATGAACGAGAACACCGCGATAGCCCCGACAGCCAAGAGTGCTCGATAGGACAGTTCCGTGTCGCGGAGTTGGTCAATGGTGGCCGTGCTCATTCGTCGTCACCTCCGAGAAGACTGCGGCCGCCGTCGGTCGCCACGGCGTCGTCGTCAGTTTCGAGGCTGATGCTCGACCCAATCATGCGGAAGAACTCCGGCATGGCGACAAAGAGGATGATGAGGCCGCGAAGGACCCCGACGAGTTGCTTCGGGACGCCCGTCCCGAACTGCACGGCAAGCGACCCGGACTTGAGCGTCCCGAACAGGAGCGCCGCCGGGACGATACCGAACGGGTTGTTGCCCGCGAGGATGGTGACGGTGATGCCGTCGAAACCGAGCGACGGGACACCGGCCTGCCATTTGCCCATGACCATGAGAACCCAGATGGCACCACCGATACCACCGAGGGCACCGGAGAGGAACATACTGGTGACGGTCGTGCGCTTGGCATCGACACCACCGTATTCGGCCGCTTCGGGTTGCTCACCGCTTGTCCGCAGGTCGTACCCGAACGACGTCTGTTCGAGGAGGTACCAGACAGCGACGACGAGTCCCAACCCGAACGCGAGCGCGAGAAGCGAGAAGTCACCGCCCTTGGGGAACGCGACCGGGAGTAGCGTCCCCCAGTCGGGAAGCGGCGTCGTCTCGACGACTTGCGAGTCGGGGTTGCGGAAGAACTCGCTGACGAGGACGAACGCCACCTGCGCGGCGATGAAGTTCAGCATGATAGTCGTGATGACCTCGTTCGCGTCCGCGTAGGCTTTCAGTGCGCCCGGAATCGCGCCATACACTCCGCCGACAAACGCGCCGACGAAGATGGACAGCGGAATCAGGATGAGGCCACCGAGGACTCCCGACGGGAGGAACGGCGCGACGAAGAACGCGAACAGCGCCGTCGCGAGCGCGCCGAGGATGAGTTGCCCCTGCGTCCCGATATTGAACAGCCCAGCACGGAAGGCGACAGCGACCGAGAGGCCGGTAAAGATGAGGAGCGTCGTCTCCTTGAGCGTGAGCGCGAACCCGAAGTTCAGCGGGTTCCAGTTCGGGTTGAACAGTCCGGGAGAGTCCAAGAGGAACGGCCCACCAAGTGCGCCGTTGAACAACACGAGATACACTTCGACGGGGTCGTAACAGAAGCCGAGACCGAAGAGGGTCGTCGCCGCGGTCTGGCACGTGGCGACGCGGCCGGAGACGAGAACGATGACCGCGCCGACCACGACTGCCATGAAGAGCGCCGCGAAACTGATGAGAATACGTTCGACTGTCGAGGCGTTCACGAGGCGGCGAAGGACGGACTTTGCGCCGTCTGCCGCGCTCATCGCGCGTCACCCACCGAGGCGTCCGCAGCGTCAGTCTCAGACTCCGCCGACTCGGGGTGTTCCCCGGCCATCAGGAGGCCAATCTCTTCTTCTGTCGTGTTTCGTGGGTCGACGATATCCATGAGTTCGCCGTCGTGCATGACGCCGAGGCGGTCCGAGAGCCCCTGCACCTCGTCGAGTTTCGAGGAGATAAGGAGGACCGCCTTGCCCTGCTGTCGCAGGTCCAATAGTCGTTCGTGGATGAACTCCATCGCCCCGATGTCCACGCCGCGGGTCGGGTGGGTTGCGACGACGAAATCCGGTTCGCGTTCGAACTCACGTCCGACGATGAACTTCTGCTGGTTGCCGCCCGAGAACGACTCGGCGTCGGCGTCCGCGTGTGGCGGCCGCACGTCGTACTCGGAGATGATTCGTTCTGCGTGTCCGCGTGCGGTGGACCAGTCGATAGACCCACCGGACGAGAACTTCGAACTGTGCTGGCTGCCGAGGATGCCGTTTTGGACGAGGTCGAAGTCCATCACGAGGCCGCGTTCGTGGCGGTCTTCGGGGATGTACGCCATCCCGTCGTCGATGCGGGAGCGACGAGATGCGCGTGTGATGTCGCGTCCCTTGTAGGTAATCTTCCCCGACGTGGGTTCGCGAAGCCCGGTAATCGACTCGACGAGTTGCGACTGCCCGTTGCCGTCGACACCGGCGATACCGAACACCTCGCCCTCGCGGATGTCGAACGACACGTCGGTGACTGCTTCGATACCGCGGTTGTCGTCCGCGTGGACGTTCTCGACCGTGAGGACCTGTTCGCCCGGTTCTCGGGGCGCGCTCTTGGGTTCGAGGAGAACCTCGCGGCCGACCATCAGTTCGGCGAGTTCCTCGTTGGAGGTCTCATCCGCCTTCACCGTGCCCACGTTCTTCCCGTCGCGGAGGACGGTGATGTCGTCGGCGGCGTGCATCGCTTCGCCGAGTTTGTGGCTGATGAAGATAATCGTCTTGCCCTGCGCCGTCAGTTCCTCGAAGACCTCGAACAGCTCTTCGACTTCCTGTGGCGTGAGGACCGCGGTGGGTTCGTCCAGAATCAGAATCTCTGCCCCACGATAGAGTGCTTTCAGAATCTCGACGCGCTGTTGAACGCCGACACTCACGTCCTCGATGGTGTCGTCGGGGTTCACGTCGAATCCGTATCGTTGCGAGAGGTCGATGACCTCTTGGCGCGCGCGCTCCCGGTCGACCGTCGTCCCGAACCATTTCCGCGGCTCGTTGCCGAGGACGATGTTCTCAGCGACAGTCATGGGGTCGACCAGCATGAAGTGCTGGTGAATCATCCCGACACCCGCCTCGATGGCGTCCGCTGGGGAGTTGAAGTCCCGCGGTTCGCCGTCGACGTAGACGGTCCCCTCTGTGGGTTCGTAGAGCCCGTAGAGGATGTTCATCAGCGTCGTCTTGCCGGCCCCGTTTTCACCCAGAAGTGCGTGCACCGTGCCGCGCTCGACGGTCAGGTCCACGTCGTCGTTCGCTACGACGCCGGGGAACCGTTTGGTGATTTCGTCGAGATGAACAGCGGTGCTCATCTTGCACACTTTTTCGGGGGGGTTTGCTTAAACTCGTGGGATTCGATTCGCCGCGGGACACCTCCACACGGGGTATCGAGGCGCTTCGTGGGGGATTTGGAATATTCACCAGCCGTGAATTACCAATTTACTGAAATATGGAAGCGGCAATAGTGTCTGGTTGTTGCGTCGCTCGACTGAAGTATCAAAAAACGACAGATTCGGTGACGGAGTTACTCGGTCGTCGTCGGGACTTCGATGTCGCCGGCGATGATGGACTCACGGGACTCCGTGAGCGCATCCTTGACGTCCTGCGGAATCTCGGAGCCGAGTTGGGCACCGAAGACGGCGGCAACGCCGTCTTCTTCGAGACCGAGCGTCGTGGTCGACCCACCGTTGAACTCGCCGTTGACGACATTTTCGACGGAGGCGAACACGGGCGTCTCGACGCGCTTGACCATCGATGCGAGGATGACGTCGGCGTAGTTCGACTCGGTCTTCGACTGGTCGGAGTCGACACCGATAGCGAACTTGCCCTGTTCCTTCGCCGCCTGGAAGACACCGAGACCGGTCCCACCAGCAGCGTGGTAGACGATGTCCGCACCCTTGTCGTACATCGACGTGGCGATTTCCTTCCCCTTCGCGGAGTCGGAGAACGAACCAGCGTACGCGGTGTCGATGGTGATTTCCTCGTCAGCGTGCTTCACACCGGCCTCGTAGCCAGCCTGGAACTTGCGGATGAGCGGTGCGTCGACACCGCCGACGAAGCCAACGCGCTTCTCGCCGGTCGTCGTCGCGCCAGCGCCCGCAGAGAACTCCTGCGTCGTGAGCAGACCGGCCATGTAACCGACCTGGAACGAGCCCTGCTCCTCGCGGAACTTGTAGCTCGCGACGTTCGGTTCGTCGACCTCGTCGTCGACGATCATGAAGTTCTGGTCCGGGAAGTTCGGCGCCGTCTCGGAGAGCGCAGACTTCTGCGCGAAGCCGATACACGACACGAGGTCGTAGTTCGGGCTCGACGACTGTGCGAAGCGGCGCTGGAACTGCGGGAACTCCTCGGCCGCCGATGGCTGTGCTTCCTCGTAGGCGATGCCCAGGTCGGACTTCGCCTGTTCGATACCGCGCTTGGCTGCGTCGTTGAACGACTTGTCGCCGAGGCCACCGAGTGCGTAAACCATCCCCACGTTGGCTGCGGGTCCGGACTCCTCGGTCGTCTTCTCGGCGGCCGTCGTCTCGTCGCCACCGTTGCCACCGGACTGCTCGGTGGTCGTCTGTTCGCTACCCTCGGACGGGCCGCCTGTACACCCTGCGAGGCCGGCGATACCCGCGACCCCTGCCGCTTTGACAAAAGAGCGTCTGTCCATGACTATTGTCTCCTATTGATACAGGGGCCGTGAAAATTGCATAAAGGTGTCGCTTCGGCGTTCGGTCGATACAAGCCCCCTCGCATACAAATTCGGCAAAACTAGAGTCTCGTTTGTGCCACCGTCACGCGATTTCGACCGGCACCGAGATGGCCGTCGACTGCTCGATGGCTGTGGGCGACCCGTGACCGCTCAGGCGTTTGCGATTTCGTCTTCGACCACAGCAGTCACCGACTCGACGAGCGCGTCGACGTCGTCGGCTTCGGCGTAGACGCGGATGTACGGCTCCGTGCCCGACGGTCGGACCAGCGTCCACGACGCGTCGTCGAATTCGAGGCGAACCCCGTACTCAGTATCGACCGACTCTGGCGACAGCGCCTCGGGAAGCGACGTTTCGAGGGCTGCCATCGCGACTGCCTTCTTCTCGTCCGGGCAGGAGACGCTTACTTTCCGGTAAGGGCGCTCTGTCACCGGCTCGCGCAGGCCATCGAGACCCGACTCGGCGACGAGTCGCGCGACGAGCGCGGCGGAGACAACACCGTCTATCCAGCCGCCGAACGCCGGGTGGATGTGCTTCCACGGTTCGGCCGCGAAGACCACGTCGCCGCCGTCAGCGCGGGCGCTTGCGATTCCCTCGTGGAGCGCACCGAGTCGGACGCGTTCGACGCGACCGTCGGCTTCCCGGACGCGCTCGTCGATTCGGCCCGAAGCGTTCGGCGTCGTGACGACGACCGGATCCTCGACGTCACTCACGCGGACGTAGTGCTCGGCGACGATTGCGATAATCGTGTCCTCGTGGACCACGTCGCCCTCGCCGTCGATGATGACGATGCGGTCGGAGTCGCCGTCGTGACCGATACCGAAGTCGAAGTCGCCGTCGGCGACGAACGCACGGAGGTCAGAAAGCGTCTCGGGCGTCGGCTTCGACTCGCGACCGGGGAAGTGGCCGTCGATTTGCGCGTTCAGCGTGACGACGTGTGCACCGAGGTCACGGAGAACCTGTGGCGTGCCGAGTGCGGACATCCCGTTTCCACAGTCGACAGCGACGTTGAGACCGTCGAGGTCGGCCCCGTGGTCTCGTGCGAAGTCCACGATGGCATCGCGGTAGTCGTCAAGCACGTCGGCAGAGCCGCTTTTCCCCCACTCGTCCCAGTCGGTTGGGTTGACGCCAGCTTCGACGCGGGCTTCGATGTCGCGTTCGAGGTCGCGGTCGTACTCCTCGCCGTCGACGAACATCTTGATGCCGTTGTCGGTCGGTGGGTTATGCGAAGCGGTCAGCATCACACCCCGGCGGCCTTGCGAGGCGTAGGCGAGTGCCGGAGTCGGGACGACGCCGACGCGGACGACGTCCGCACCAGCAGAGAGGAGCCCCGCCTCGACTGCGGCGGCGAGACTTTCCCCACTCGTCCGGCCGTCACGGCCGACGACGAACTCGGCGGTGGCGTCCGATTCGAGTGCGGCGCGGCCGGCGGCGCGACCGACGTCGAGAGCGAGTTCCGGTGTGACTCGCGTCGTCACACTGCCGCGAATACCGGCAGTACCGAAGAGTTCCATACTCCAGCGTGGTGTGGGCTGCACTTAGATGCTGACGATTCGGGAGGCGCGTGCGAGGTGCAGACACGGTCGGGGTATCATGGGCCCGACCGCGTAGACGCCACGCCTTTTGTGTCGGCCGGCGAAGCACCGTCTATGAGTGAGAGTTCGCGTACCCGCGCACACGTGTACGTCTCAGGTCACGTCCAAGGCGTGTACTACCGAGCGACGACCCGAGACACCGCCCGCGACCTCGGCGTCGATGGGTGGGTGAAGAACCTCTCCGATGGCCGCGTCGAAGCCGTCTTCGAGGGGCCGCGCGACGACGTCGAAGAGATGGTTCGGTGGTGCCACGGCGGGAGTCCGATGGCCAGCGTCTCCGACGTCGATGTGACCTACGAAGAGCCGGAGGGAGAGACCGGATTCACCGTCGAGCGGTAGCTCACGTCAACGAATCGGCCAAATTATTCAAGCGGCCACCTCGCAGACGTGGCCGCATGAGCTTCCGGAGCGATACCCGTGGAATCGGCGTGATACAACTGTTTTTCACCATCGTCTGTGGAATCGGACTCGGTCTCTCGATTGGCACCGCATTCCTCATCATCCAAGGCCCGTTTCTCGGCGGCCCGACGCTCGACCCGTTCCCGATGATGGGCGCACTCGCCGCCTTCGTCGTCGGCATCGTCGTGTTGTCGTGGGGGACGACGCGACTGTTCGGCATCGGTGGGACAGCCATCTGAGAGTCCAGTCGAGACAGGACGTCCACAAGTCGAGAGACAAGACCCACTGACTTCCTTGAACATCTCCTGACGTGGGTTGTCGCTTCGTTTGTCATTGACGAGTACAACAACAAGCGGGGAGTATAGTGCAAGAAACGCTGCACTCAGCTCTGATAGGGCCTATTTCACCGAATAACTATACGGCATGTTAACTAACATCAAATGTTATGAGGGGAAGTGTCGACACTGCGAACAGAACTGACCGACGAACGTTTCTGAAAAAGACGGGGGCATGCTCAGTGCTCGCCGCTGGGCTCGCTGGCTGTGTCGGGACCGAGGGGAACGGCGACGGGAATGGTGCTACTCCCACTGACGAGCCCACAGACGGAGACACCATGGACGGCACGACCACAGAGATGGCTGGTCCCGAGCGCGTCCTCATCGGTCAGCCGGCGTCGCTGACCGGACAGTGGGACTTCCTCCAGCCAGCAGTGTCGCAGTCGACGGACCTCGCAGTGCAGGAAATCAACGAGGCAGGTGGACCACTCGACGCGACGTTCGAAGTACAACGACGTGACACGGCAGTCGACCCACAGCAGGCCCGACAGGTCGTCAGGCAGTTGGTCGATAGCGACGAAGTCCACGCGATCGCTCATGTGTAGCAGATTGTTGATTTCAGAGAGTCGCTTTGACAGCGTGTTTGAGTGCTTCTCGACCGGGTTTTCTGAAGAGTTCGCTNCGCTCATGTGTAGCAGATTGTTGATTTCAGAGAGTCGCTTTGACAGCGTGTTTGAGTGCTTCTCGACCGGGTTTTCTGAAGAGTTCGCTGCGTAGCTGAAAGGCTCGGAGATACTGTGTCAACTTGTCCTTCGAGACACCTCGATGCGGCGAGAGCCAGCGTCGCACCAGCGACGCGTGGCTCTCGCAGGTGTTGACGTGGACGTCTCCATCCGCGTACTCGCCGTCACCGTGGACGACGTATTCGCGGGTGAATTCGTCGTCGTCCTCAAGTGGGTTGTATGCCCGAAATCCGTCGGTGTAGACGGTTAGCGACTCCTCCTCGTGGTCGGCGAGGAGGAGTCGCACGGTCGATTCGTCAGCGGATTTCGCTGGGACGACGTACCGCTGTCCCGTCCCACGGTCAACGATAGTGAAGACGGGTGGTTTGTCTCCCTCATACGAACCACGCCCACGCGTAGAGAGGCCACGCGAGCGCGACTCTTGGTCGCGCTCGCGGCCTTTCAATCCGGCAGAGACGTACACTTCGTCTATTTCGACCGGTCCAACGAGGCCGAGTTGAGGCGCGTCGAGCGCTCTGGTAAAGCGCTCGACGCGGCGGTGCATCGTCTTGTAGGTAACACCAATCTCTCGGTGAAGTTGGCGGAGACTCGTGTTGAACCGCAAGAACGCGTAGATCGAGAACAACCACTTGCGGAGCGCAACCTTCGAGTGAGCGAAAATCGTGCCCGTCTTGTCGTTGAACGTGCGGTCGCAATTCTTACAGAGATAGCGTTGAAACGGCCCATAGCTGCCGTTTCTGACCGTCCGGTCAGAACGGCAGCGAGGGCAGGAAACGCCGTCACGCCAGCGAACTTGTTGGAGCAGGTTCGCTGCGAGCGATTCCGAGCCAAACACATCGAGCGGAATCATTCGTGTCGGACACCGCTAGCGCGGTGTCCTTGCCCTCTTCGATTTCAGAGCAGCAGCTGAACTCTATCAACAATCTCCTACAGAAGAGCGANACCGCTAGCGCGGTGTCCTTGCCCTCTTCGATTTCAGAGCAGCAGCTGAACTCTATCAACAATCTCCTACAGAAGAGCGCACGCGATAAACGGTCTGTTCTCCAGCGAAATCGTTCCGCTGTGGGACTTCCTCCAAGAACAGCAAGTGCCGGTCGTCACGCCGTGGCCGGGGACGACGTTCCTCGACACTCGGGGCGGGGACAAGGGAACGGACGACCTCGGTGACGACGAGTGGCTCTGGCGAACTGTCATCGGTGACACCGTCCACACCTCCGGGGCAGCGGAAGCGATGATTGACGAGGCTGGAATCGAGCAGATGGGTATCCTCAGCGCTACGTCCGCTGGCGAAGAAGGGTGGACGAGGCAGTTCGTCAACTGGTACGAGAGCCTCGGTGGAGAGATAGTCGAGGTCGTCTCGGCTCAGGGAGGACAGTCCTCCTATCAGAGCCAACTCGACAGACTGTTCGAGAACGACTTCGAGGCGTGGGCACTCTCCTTTGCTCTCGAGGATGCAACCACAATCATTCGGAACTGGGACGAAGGCGGGTACGGCAGACAGCTTCTGATGGAAGATGGCTTGCGGGACCCCGGCCTCATCGACGCAGTTGGCGACGTCGCCGAGGGAGCATGGATTGCGGCTGGGAGCACAGAGGGTCCGAACTTCGAAAGTTTCCTCCCGAAGTTCCGCGACGCGGGCGATGCCAGCCTCCACCCCTGGGGGGTCGCCGCGTACGACGCCACAAACGTCATCGCACTCGCCATCCACCACGCCGGTGAGACCTCGCACGACGCCATCCAGCAGAGCCTCGGTGATGTCGCCCGAGGGGGCGGGACGACCGTCACGACGTTCGCCGAGGGCAAAGAGGCGCTCGACAACGGCGAAGAAATCAACTACGAGGGCGCGGTCACGAACGTTGATTTCACCCCGCACGGGAACGTCTGGGGAGACGTCGCAGTTGATAGGGTCACTCCCGACGGCTTCGAGAACGAGTTCACCATCGGGGCCGACAAGCTGCAGGCCGAGATCGACGACTACTGACGCGGTTTGTTTCCCCGATACCATGGCACTCCCCCTTGCACAAGAACTAATCTTCGGACTCGTCATCGGGTCGTACATCGCACTGGGTGCAATCGGGTTCACCCTTGTGTACGGGCTCGTCAACATGATCAACTTCGCCCACGGTGAGTTCATCACCATCGGGGCGTTCGTCGGCTACCTCGCCGTCGTGTTCGGTGGGGTGTCCCTCCCGGTCGCGCTCGTCGTCGCACTTGGCGTCGCCGCCGTCACCGGATGGGCCATTGCACGGCTCACTTTCGAGCCGATGAACGATGCCGGTGCGGTGCCGCTGCTTTTGATGTCTATCGGTCTGGGACTCGTCCTGCGGAACGGCATGCGAGCGATTGCGGGACCCGACCGCCGGAACGTACCGGTTGCTGTCACGACCTATCGCTTCGACGACCTCGGCTTCTTCGTGACGAGCAATCAGTTGTTCATCATCGGGGTGACGCTCTTTGTGGTGCTCGTCTTGCACCTCTTTCTCAGCCGGACGATGGTTGGAATTTCGATGCGTGCAACCGCCGACAACGAGCGTCTCGCACTCGTCTCCGGCATCGATACGCGGCAGATTCGGAACGCGGTCTGGCTCGCGGCCTCCGGGCTGGCGGGCGTGGCGGGCGTCATGCTTGCGGTCTCACAGTCTGCGAATCCCAGCGTCGGGTTCGGCCAACTGTTGTTGATAATCACGGCCGCCATCCTCGGGGGGGCTGGAAGCCCGTACGGAGCGGTCGCCGGTTCGTATCTGCTGGGAGTCGGCATCGCTGTCTCCGTGGCCTTCCTCCCAGCCGACATCGTGGCGCTCAGTTCGACGATGGCCTTTGCCATCCTCATAGTGGTCCTTTTGGTCCGCCCTGGTGGCATCGCCAACACGGAGGTGCGGACGTCGTGACCCCACGCGGAGGTGCAGACATCGTGACGGTGCAGTCCGTGGCCGTGGCCGATAGTGAGGTGAGCCGATGAGTCGTCTCGAACTCCCCGCAATCGACGCGACCCGCGCCGGCCTCGTGTTGTTCGTCGCCTCGATTGCCTTCCTCTACAGCCCGATTTTTATCAGGCCACCGAGCGGCACGTTCGTCTTCCTCGAACTCGCCGTCCTCTTTCTGCTGTATGCGCTGATACTCATCGGGCTAAACCTCCAATTCGGCCACACGGGACTCGTCAACTTCGGACCCGTCGCTTTCTTCGCCGTCGGCGGGTACGCCGCTGCGATACTGACCGCGAACGACCCCTACAGAGCTGTCGGACTCGGCTTTGCGTGGCCAGTCGGCCTCGTCGCCGGGGTGCTCGCCGCGGTCGCACTCGGAGTCTTACTCGGCTTCTCGACGCTCAAACTCCGGGATGACTTCCTCGCAATCGTTACGCTTGCAGTGGCCGAAATCATTCACGGGCTGACCATCACATTCCGCGACATCACCGGCGGTTCAATCGGACTACAGAACGTTCCACGGCCGATAGCCGACATGACTGGTGGTGGCGGCGGCGCAGAGCTATTCGCGACAATAGTCGTCCTCGGCTCTGTGTGCCTCCTCGCGTACGGCGTGTTCCATCGACTGTCAGCGTCGCCCTACGGGCGTGTTCTCAGAGCCATCAGGGCCGACGAACAGGTGACAGAAACGCTCGGCAAGCGGGTGTTCCGGTACAAACTCGTCGTATTCATCTACGGGGCAGCTATCGGGGGGCTGGCTGGCGCGCTCCTCGTCTTCTACAACGGCGCTGCCTCGGCGAGTTTCTTCACTATCGACGTCACGGTTATCGTCTGGATTGGCATGCTCATCGGCGGCGCGGGGAGTGACCGCGGCGTGCTCGGCGGACTCGCGCTCATCATGGGCTTTCAGTTGCTCACCCGCTTTTTCAACGACCTGCTTCCGTTCGTCACACAGGACCAGTTCGCTTCGATTCGCCTCGTTCTCGTGGGACTGCTGTTGATGCTCGTCGTCAAGTATCGCCCCGAGGGAATCTGGGGAACCGCCGAAGAACTGGAGGTCGAGTCATGACGCTTCTGGCAGTCGATAGCCTCCACCGCTCGTTCGGCAGCCTCGTCGCAGTCGACGACGTCTCCTTCGAAATCGAGCCCGGGGAAGTCGTCGGGATGATTGGTCCGAACGGTGCCGGAAAGACGACGACGTTCAACTGTGTCTCCGGCGTCCTCGACAGCGACGCTGGCACCGTCACCTTCGACGGCGAGGACGTGACTAACGTCCCCGCGTACGAACTCGCACGGAACGGGCTGGTCAGGACGTTCCAGCAAACCCGGGAGCTATCGACGATGACCGTCGAAGCGAACGTACTGTTACCGACGCCTGCGCATCCCGGCGAGCGAGCCTGGCACGCCATCACGCGGTCGGAGGCGAGCCAGCAGCGCGAGCGGGAGGCACGAGAGCAAGCGATGGAACTACTCGACGTGTTCGACATTCGGTCGAAGGCTGACGAGTACGCTGGCACCCTCTCTGGCGGCCAGCGGAAACTGCTGGAACTAGCGCGGGCATTGATGCTCGACCCGACGATGCTCATGCTCGATGAACCGTTCGCGGGCGTCAATCCGACGCTCACGACGGAACTCGTCGCTCACCTCGAATCGCTCAACGACGATGGACTCACGCTGCTCATCATCGAGCACGAACTAGAGACGCTCACCGACCTCGTCGACCGCCTGATTGTGCTGACCGATGGGCGCGTCTTGGCGTCCGGCACGCCGGCGGAAGTCACGAGCAACGAGGAGGTAATCGATGCCTATCTGGGCAACTAAATTCACCGACAGCAGGGCGATGAAACGACGGCCGAGACAGGGAGGAGACCGATGAGTCTGCTTGAAGTCACTGAACTAGACGCAGGGTACGGCGACCTGCAGGTACTGTTCGGCGTCGACCTCCACGTCACCGAAGGCGAGTACGTCGCAATCGTCGGCCCAAACGGGGCCGGGAAGTCGACGGTGATGAAAGCCGTCGTGGGGTTGGCCACGCACATGGGCGGGGAGATTCGGTTTGACGGCGAGGATATCACGGGGTTGGGGCCCCAGACGAGAATCGAGCGCGGACTTGGGTACGTCCCACAGACGGAGAACGTCTTCCCGACCCTGACTGTCGAGGAGAACCTCAAGATAGGCGGCTATCTGCTCGGCGGCCTCCCGGACGACCGGCGAGAGGCGGTCGTCGAACAGTTCCCCATCCTCGCAGAGCGCTTCGACCAGCGGGCGGGCAACCTCTCCGGCGGGCAACAACAGATGCTTGCGATGGCGCGGGCGCTAATCCCGGACCCGCCCGTGTTGTTACTCGATGAACCGTCCGCAGGGCTGGCCCCGGACCTCGTCGATACTGTGTTCGACCACATCGACGCGGTCAACGACCGCGGAGTCACGGTGGTCATCGTCGAGCAGAACGCGAAGACCGCCCTTCGTCGCTGTGACCGGGGGTACGTGCTCACACAGGGTGAGAACCGATACACAGACGAGGGCGACGCACTGCTGGACGACCCCGAGGTCCGAAAGCAGTTCTTGGGCGGGTCAGACTCTTCCAACGGCTGAAGCCGTGGGGTTTTCTTCGTCTCTCGTTCTCCTCCTCTCTCGTTCCCCTTGGCTCTCTGACTTCAATCGTCTCCCGGCGTGGGACCGATATCCATCTCCAGTGCGTCGAGTGGGACCATCGGGTCGTTGCCGCTGAATCTGTCCCAGACGACGAGTGCTGACGGAAGAACGAGCACCGACGCGAGGAACGAGTAGACGATGCTCGCCGCAGTGAGAAGCCCGAACTGCCCGAGGACCGAGAGGACTGCGAGGACGAGCACGCCGAGTCCGAAGACGGTCGTGAGCATGCTCCCCGCGAGTGCGCCGCCGGTTCCGCGGACAGTTCGGTCGAGCGCCGTTCGGAGGTCGTTCTCCGCGCGCTCGTCGATGAAGCGGTGGACGACGTGGACCGAGTAATCGACGCCGAGGCCGATAGTCAACGCGAGGACCGTCGCGGTGAAGGCGTTGAACGAGATTCCGACCAATCGCATCGTTCCGGCGACCGACGTGACGGCGACCAAGATAGGCACGAGGTTGGCGAGTGCCAGGGACGGCCGGCCTTCGAGCCACCAGTAGATGAAGATGAGGAACGCGCCCGTGCCAGCGAGAGAGATGGCGAGGCTCTGAACCGCCGAGTCGAGGATGAGGTCCGAGATGGCCGTGAAGACGACGACTGTCCCCGTCGCGGTGCTCGTCGTTCGGAACCGGTCGGCTATCGTGCGAGCGTCGGCGACGACCGTATCGTCGTCTGCATCGGCTTTGACGCGGTAATCCACGCGGGCGCTCCGGTAGTCGTCGGCAAGGTAGTTGGCAGCCTGCTCGCCCGACTCGGTCGCGAGCAGCGCGTCGTACACTGTCTCAAGGTCGCGGTCGGGGATGCCGTCGCCGTCGGTATCGTGGCGTGCGACGAGCGTTGCGAAGTCCTCGTTTATGGCTTTCTCAGCCTGCAAAACGGTCAGAATGCTCGTCGAGTCTGCGCGTCGGTTCTCGACGAGGAACGTTCCCGGTGGGTCCTGTGCGACCCGGTCGAGTTCTTCGAGGAACGCGCCGTCTGTCATCCGCCCTTCCAAGAATATCGTCACGACGCCGCTTTGGGAGGACGTAAAGCGGTCTTCGAGGAACTCGATGTCGGCGACGACGCTGTAGTCACCCGGAGCGAACGGTTCGGGCAGTGCCTTCAGATAGGCTGGCGCCTCTGCGGGTGGCAGGAAATCTTCTTGTCCGAACTCGGTGTCGACACCGGTTGCGTACCACATCGCGCCGCTTGAGAGAAGCAGTGCGGCGACGAGGACGACCACAGGCGCGCGGAGTGCAGGGCCGATGCCGACTCGGAGGGCTGACCCGAGTGAACTCCCCTCGCGCCCGAGCGGGGACTGACTGAACGTCGGAATCGGGTATCGCTGGCGGAGACGGTCGACTTCGACCTTCGTGGCGGGGAGGAAGACACCGAAGACGAAGAACGTGAAGATGATGCCGATAGCCGCGACCACGCCGAAATCACGAATCGGGGTGAGGTTGCTCACGAGATTCGAGAGGAACCCGATGACTGTGGTACAGGTGACGATGAAGAACGCGACGAGGAGTTGGTCGGTCGCTTTGCGCATAGCATCGTCGACGTCGTGGCCCTCGGCGCGGTCCTCGCGATAGCGGTTCACCGCGTGAATCCCGAAGTCGATGCCGACCGCCAACAAGAGTGGCGGGACGGCAATCATAATCTGGTTGAAGGGGATGCCCGCGAGGCCGAGGAACCCGAAGGTCCAGACGAGGGCCATCCCGAGCGCCGCAGTACCCAACAATAGGTCCACGAGGTCGCGGTAGGCGACGACGAGAAAGAGGACGATAAACAGCACCGCCGCGGGCACGACGATGATGAGCGAATCGACGATGACCGTGCTGAACTCGTCGGCGATGACGCCGGTTCCGAACACCGAAATGTCGCCGCCGACGGTGGCGACGACGCGCTGTGCTTTGCGCTGAATCGGCGTCAGTTGGCTCTCACCGCCTTGTCCTGCACTGGCGGCTTCGTCCTGCGGGAGCGAGTGGGTGATGACGGCGATAGTCGCCGTCGACGAGGCACCGGTCGGATTGAAGTCGTCGGCAAGAAGCCCGACGAACCGGGGGTTGTTCGCGTTCGCGCTCACCGCGGTGGCGACCTCCCTGTCTGTCGCCCGTTCGACGGCAGTTATCTGTGCGTCGAGTGTCTCGGCGTCCTCGTCGAGCGTCTGTGCGACGACAGACGCCGCACTCGCGGTCGAGCGCACGCGGAGGTCGTCGCGGTCTGCCAGTCGCTTCTGCGCTTCGAGCATTCGAAGGAGTTCACGTCTCGTCAGCACGTTCGGCGCGCGCTGGATGAGTTGCGTGCTACCAGTGGCCTCGGAAAAACTCGGTGAGAACTCCTCGCTGATGCGCGAGAACGCTTCTTCTTCGGGGACTTCCTCGGCGAACTGCTCGGTTCCGGCTTCCGTCTCGACGGCGCTCAGGCCAGCTCCGAAGACGAGCGTCAAGGCGAGAAAGACGAGAATCACGCGCCGAGAGCGATTGACGATGCGGTGGTCGACCCAGTCGACGAACCGCTGAAAGTCGAATCGAGACACCGAATCCAATCGGGACATCGCTCAGTCCTGTCCGCGTCTGCGGACGACGAGGAAGCCAGCACCACCCGCAGCCGCGACGACGACAGCAGCACCGAGAAGCGGCAGTGTGAGACCGAAGGGAAGCCCACTGCGGTCCTCGTTGGACTCGACCTGAACCGGGACACGGTAGGCGTCGGAGATGGTCGTCTCACCGCTTTCGTCTTCGTAGCGGAAGTCGAGTTCGGCCGGGTACTGTTTCTCCAGTGCGCCACCGTCAGCAGCGACCCGGAAGACGAGTGTCGCCGACTCGCCGGGTTCGAGTTCACTGACGAACGATTCGGTGTCCGACGACGACAACGGTTCTTCGAAGTACACCTTCGCCGAGATGTCCCGAAGCGTCTCGTCGCGGGCGTTCACGATGGTGACGCGGAGTTCGGTGCTCTGGCCCGGCGCGACAGTCGATTCTTCGACGGAGACATCGAACTCTGGCGTCTCGGGTGCCACCTCGACTCGCAGGTCGATATCGTCGCTCGACCGGCGCTCACCGTCTGCATCGCGGTAGGTGACGGTGGCAGTGAACTGTCTCGGGCCGGGGTCAGCGTTGCCGGCTACCTGCACGTCGAACGAAAACGGCACCGACTCGCCGGGCGCCATGTCGCCGAGTGCGTACTCGGTCTCGGTCGCTGTCGCAGTTCCTTCGGGCAGCGAGAGCGTCACGACGGCGTTTTTCGCGATCGCGCCACCGTCGTTGACGACTGCACCGCTGACGCGGCCCTCGTCACCGACGCGGAGCGTGCTCGTCACCTCGTCGACGCTGAACGACTGTTCCGCGACTGGGATGAATCCCGCGGCGAGGTCAGTGTACGCCAGTCGCGCCCCGTCCGGGTTCTCGTAGGCGACGTTCACGCCGAGCGCGTAGCCACGGACTGAACTCTCAGACGAGAGCGACGTGTCGTAGACGAAGGTTCTGTTCTCGCCCGCTGGCCACGACACTGCGAACTGCGTCGCAGTGGCCGAGCCCTCGAATCTGACCTCGTCGGATTGCGACGTGACGGCGACGATTGCGTTGCGCGCGTCAAGTTCGCCGGTGTTCTGGATGGTAATGGCAACGTCGCCACGCCCGCCGACAGGGACTGTCGCCTCGGAGCCGACGACTGCGAACCGGACGCGTTCTTCGACGCGGAGGGGAACGTCGAGGGTGTACGTTCGGCGGTGGGCGTTGTCGAATTCGTAGAACACCTTCAGTCCGAGGTCGTACTCACCGGCCGCGATGTTCTCGGGGGCTTCGACGCGGAAGGCGACCTCTCGTGTGTCGCTGTCGTTCATGCGCCCGACGACGATATCACCGGTTCGAACGACGAACGGAGTGTTCCGTGGTTCGAGTCTGACACGGACGTTCTCGGCCGTCTTCGACACGTCTTCAGGTTTGCCCGGGTCGTTGGTGAAGACGACGCGGACCATCATCTCCTCGCCGGGTTCGACGACTGGGTCGACGACGTAGGCGCGAAAGACGGGGACTTTGTTCGGGTCTCGTTCTTCGTCGCTTTGCGCTACGACTGGTGCCGCAATCGGGACGAGGACGAGCAGTACGACAGATAGGATGACGAGAGTTCTCTTCATTTGAGCTCCGAGGTGAACACACCGACTGCGAATCGACCCGCGAGCGTCGGTGGAGGGCGGGGTTGTACCGACCCAACTAGCCACTGATACGTTGCCGACAGGCAAATACCCGTATTCACACTAGTTAGGATACTCAGCCATCCGAGACAGTCAGTTTGTGCTGTGGCTAGGGCCCTGCGAGTGTTGCCCAGTGAGGCGACTCCGTCGGTGTGGTTCTGTGGAGGTGACTCAGTAGGTGCGGTTCTGTGGAGGTGACTCTGTTGTGGTCCCTGTTACGACGTTCGGGGGTGACTACCGAGTTCCGCCAGCGCGCGGACGACGATGTGGGCCTCGACGAGGTCGCGACGTTCGACCAGTGGATTCTCGGCGTCGTCGAGCACTTCGCGTGCCTCCGAGAGGAGTTTTCGCTCTTGTTCGGTCTGGTCTGGTTCGTCGCGGGTGGCGTTCAGAAGCGCCTCGAAATCCTCGCGGATACTGAAGTCAGCACGCGCGACGTTACACCGAGAAAGTGGGTGTGTCCCTAAATCGAGAACGAGTTCGGAGACGAGTTCCCAATCGCTCTCACAGAAGTGCAGCGTCACGTCACCGACGATATCCCGCCAAGCGATGGGGCCGGAGTTCTTCATGAGCAGCACCGCTCGCGGTGGCACTGCGATTCGTGCGACGGTCTTGGGGTCGTCGCAGAGACAGCACGGTTGCTCCGTCCTGCCGGTGTACATACCCGTCATATGGAGGCCAGAGAGATGTACTTTCGGTCCGAATCGACGCGGGACTCGCTCGTCGAGACATGCGTGTCGACGACAGAACTGAGACGTATGAGGTTCGACCGCCGGGGCAAGGCAGTCGAACCCGTTGGCAGCGGGAGGCGCGACCGGCTAACTGGCTGGCACTGAATCACGCATTAGGCTGGGCTGGATGTAACACAGTAGACGGTGTCAGTGGTCACGCCAACTACGCATTTGTTGACTTCTCATAAATATCTTGTTCTACAAGACATAATACGACATATTGTGCACTATATATTCTAACAATAGGTAGAAAACCACCAATATATGAACGATTGTAAATATCGGTGGTGAGTCAGGGTGCGGCCTAGAAGTAGAGGGCTAGCCTCCACACACCAGCCTTCGGGCCAAGAACTGTTCAAATACCGGAGACTGGGGGCAAGAGGCTGGAAGCTGGAGACTGAGGACTAACCACTGCACCACCAAGAGAGCAAAGTCAGGGGCCACTGTTCGCCCCGTGTAGTGAGATTGCAGTACTAGCTTGATTCCAGTGCCGTCACCTGCGTTGCAGAGCGGCACGTCTCGATGAGTCCGCGAAGCTTCCCGTCGAAGTCGGTGTCGACGGAGACGAGCAACGCGAGTTCGCTCTCCACAGGAATCCTGACCACGAGCGCGTCCTCGAGTCCGAATGCGACAAATTCGGGGCCGCCAGTCGGTGAGTCCGCTAACACAGTCCCAAACTCTTCGTCGTCTTTGAATGCAGAGACGATTGCTTTCAGGGTTTCTGGGTCGTAGTTGTCGGATACCGTCGACGAGGCGAAGTTGACCCACGTTTGGTTTGGCTCGCACCAGACGACTGCCCGAAGGTCGTCGTCGTAGGACTCTGCGAGCGACTCGACCAGTTCTGGGGCCGGGAACTCACCTCTCTCGACGATATTCAATTCTGCTTCTCGGTCCGATGCAACTCGTTCGTACGCAAGTTCTCCATGGTCAGTCAGTCCGTACAACCGACCTTTCTGCTGCGATTCGGGAACAAGTAATTCCACGATGTCCCGGTCTCGAAGCTCGGAAAGTGCTCGCGATACGTGTGGTTGTGCGAGTCCAGTCTCCGTCGCTATTCGTGACGGAAGTCCAGAACCATGCTGGACGAGATACTCACACACTGCGAGTCTGTAGCGAGAACTTGCGATGTAGCCAGCCGAATCCCACGTTTCGGTCATGGCGTGTCGTCCTCGCTGTTCGTTTTCATCATTGCTGACACGTCCCGTTTAACTATCGATTTTCGAGACGGGTATATTTTTCGTGGAATTCAAGACAAATCCATACCACATTTATACAATATGTCACTTTGTCAGGAGGAGAGCCGAGAGTCCGCCCACAGTACGGTGATTGTTAAATGAGTTCTGAAATTCGAAATTTTGTCAACCGAATGGTTGTTCAGTATCACCGGTGTGACCTGGTGTGAGTGCAGCCCTCCGGTAACATACATGTTAGCAAACGTACATTAGTGGAACACGCTGTAGTGTAAGGTGCAATGATATCCGATCCACTACAGCCAGCACAGCAGACAAACACCTTCGCGAGCGAGGTGGCGGCGTGAGCGTCCCAGTCCAATTCGCGTCTCCGACGGCCGACATCGCGTTCCTGCTGGCGCGTGTGCTCTTCGGCGCGGTCATCGCGTTCATGGGCCTCAATCACTTCATGAACACTGACCAGATGGCCGGCTATGCCGAGATGAAGGGCCTCCCGGCACCTCGCCTCGGTGTCGTCTTCTCCGGTGGGATGCTCGCCTTCGGCGGTCTCGGTATCGCGGCAGGCGTGCTTCCGGCGCTCGCTGCCGGTGCCATCATCCTCTTCTTGCTCGTCAGCACACCGATGTTCCACAACTTCTGGGCGGTACCCGAAGAGCAGCAAGAATCCGAGATGACCAGTTTCCTGAAAAACGTCGTGATGCTCGGTGGCGCACTCGTCTTCCTCGCGCTCAGTACGGTCTCGTGGCCGTACGCGATTGGACTCACGATGTTCTGACACCACCGAAACCCACGGTGTTCTGATACCACCGACAACCGAGCCAGAACGCTCCCCCACACTAGCGACCGAACTCGGGCGTCCCACCCGACCGACCACACCTTCATCCCTCTACACTCCCCTTCCCCAAGCATGACTGACGCGACGACCACAATGGAGGCACCCTAATGGAGGGGTCGCCGACCGACTTCGGGTCCGCTTACAGACTCCTGTCGGGAGCAGTTATCCCGCGCCCCATCGCGTGGGTGAGTACTCGCGACGACGGCGCAGACAACCTCGCACCGTACAGTTTCTTCACCGTCGCCAGCATCGACCCGCCGATTGTCGTATTCGCGCCTGTCGGCCGCGGTGACGACCTGAAAGACACGCCACGAAACGCCATCGAACACGGCGAGTTCGTCGTCAACGTGGTCACTCGCGACCTCGTCGAACAGATGAACCAGACCGCTGCGACAGTCTCCGCCGATGTCGACGAGTTCGACCACGCAGGTATCGAGAAAGCCGAATCAACGGTCGTCGACGCGCCGCGCGTCGTCGATGCGCACGTCGCCTTCGAGTGTACGCTCCACGATACCGTCGAGATGGGGTCGTCAACACTCGTCTTCGGTGAAGTCGTCCACGCCCACGTCGCAGATGGCGTCTTGACCGACGGGAAACTCGACACGACGAAGCTCGAAGCGGTCGGACGCCTCGCCGGGAGTCAGTACGTTTACACGACAGACCGATTCGAACTCACGCGGCCGCCGTAGGCGGGAAGATTTATTTCTCGATGTTCTGTTCCTTCGGCTAATGAGTGACGTATCGCTGTCGAACGTGCTCTCTTTCCTCGATGTCGACGACCTCGCGACCGTCGTCGAGCGAGTACGTGCTCGACGCGGTGAGCGAACCAAGCGAGTCCACCGCGACGGCCGGACGTTCCTCTTCGTCGCGCCGGAAGGAGAGAAGCAACCGACGGAGGTCGTCTGGGTCGATATCGCAGCCGAGTTCGACACGAAGACGGTCGAGGTGTTCGCCGAGCGCTGCGACTCGCGTGGCGTCTCCGGGACGCTCCTCACGACAGGTGATGGGGACGAGGCCCGGGAGACGCTGGCGAGAGCCTTCGCAACCGAAGAACAATTCGAAGAGCCCGAAGACGAAGAGGCGGAACCGGAACTCGCGGTCGACCCCGAGGACGTCGAGACGCCGATTACGCTCGAGACGCTCGACAACCTCGTCGAGGCGCTGGAAGAACTCGAACTCGACGAGGACGTCATCGACGAGTATCACGAACCGCACGAACCCGAGTTCGAAGAGGTGCTCAACGAAATCGACGCGGAAGAGGAGGGGGAAACCGCGACAGCCGACACGTCCGAATCGGGACTCGGACTGACGACGCTTCTCCTCGTCGCGGTCGTGCTCGTCATTCTCGTCGGCGGGGCACTGGTTGTACTCGGCATTCTCTGAAGGCTATTCGTCGCTTATTCGTCGCACCTCTCACTCAGTGGCGTCGAGAGGCGATATCGTCGATTCGGCGGAGTGCCACCGCACAGACTGCTGCGTAGGGCGCAGCATACAGCGGAATCTCGAATGCGACTTCACATTGCTCGACACCGGCCGGTTTCACTCGGTGGCCGGTCGCAGGGACGCCAGCGACGCGCCACGTCCAGCGGTGGTCTCGACACGTCTCGATGACGAACGGAATCCACGCACCGGCAACCTTGACTTCGCCGCGCGTTCCCTCCTCGATTGCTCCCTCGACGCCCCGAACCGCCGAGACAGATGGTCCCCACTCAGGCCAGTGAGCAACGTTGACGAGAACGTCCCACACCTCGTCGAGCGGCGCGCCGACGACGCGAGCGACGACGAACCGCCGACCATCGGGTGTCTGCTCGATTCGCGGGCGTCGACCTGATATCACATTCATCAACCTAGTATGGTAATAAGTCGTAATATAACATGGGCGAAACCTTTACATAGAAACCGAGTTAGGTGATACCAAGATGCACACAAACCACTCCGCACACTCACGAACCATGAAAGACGTCAGCCACACGCCGCCAGCAGGCGAGAGCGTCACCAACGTCTGGGAACGAGGAAACGAAGCAGAAGCAAACGCAGACGACTGACAGACCGATATAAACTGAGAAACCCAACGCAAACGACTGGAAAGCTGAACGCAGGCGAATAAGAACCCGAACACCAGCGACGAACCTTGTACCGGCCGTCGTCTCCACGAGCCCTGTCGTGGGGCATCCTTCTCCGTTCGAACCAAATCAGCGCGCAGTGACGACGTTCCGTCTCCGCGAAGCCCAGTGACGACGTTCCGTCTCCGCGAAGCCGAATCACGTCGGCCGACCCGCTATTTCGATACCTATCGGGACGTTTAACCCCCAGTCCAACGGGCGTTCGAATATGAAGGCTACCGCCAAGGCTCACCCGATTCAGGGCCTCGTGAAGTATCACGGGATGCGAGACACGGAGCGCCGAATGCCGTACCACGACAGCATCAGCGTCTGCACGGCACCGAGCCACACGAAGACGACGGTCGAATTCCTCCCCGACGCCGACGAAGACGTCTACGTCATCGGCGGCGAGGAAGTCGACGGACGCGGTGCGGAGCGTATCTGCGCCGTCGTCGACCGAGTCCGCGAGCTGGCCGGGTTCGACCACCGGGTTCGACTGGAAAGTGAGAACTCCTTCCCCTCGAACATCGGATTTGGGTCGTCGGCGTCCGGGTTCGCCGCCGCCGCGATGGCCCTCGCCGAGGCGGCCGACCTCGACGTGACGCGTCCCGAAATCTCGACTATCGCCCGCCGCGGGTCGGCGTCTGCCGCCCGCGCCGTCACGGGTGCGTTCTCGCACCTCTACGCGGGGATGAACGACACTGACTGTCGCTCCGAGCGCATCGAGACCGACCTCGAAGACGACCTGCGCATCGTCGCCGCACACGTCCCGGCCTACAAAGAGACCGAACAGGCTCACGCCGAAGCGGCGGACAGCCACATGTTCCAAGCGCGGATGGCGCACATGCACGCCCAGATAGACGACATGCGTGACGCGCTGTACGACGCCGACTTCGACGCCGCTTTCGAACTCGCCGAACACGACTCGCTGTCGCTCGCGGCGACGACCATGACCGGCCCCGCGGGATGGGTCTACTGGCAACCACGCACTATCGCCGTCTTCAACGCCGTCCGCGAACTGCGTACCGAAGAGGAGATTCCGGTCTACTTCTCGACCGACACGGGCGCGAGCGTCTACATCAACACGACCGAGGAGTACGTCGACCGCGTCGAGGAAGTCGTCGCCGACTGCGGCGTCGAGACTGACGTGTGGAGCGTCGGCGGTCCTGCCGAAGTCCTCGACGAGTCCGAAGCGCTGTTCTGACACCGCGACGCGACGGTCTGACTCGCTCGCGTTGATTTTCTGCTGCCGTCACCCTCATTTCTCTCGGCTCCTACGTCACGGTCATGCGCGTCCTCGTACTCGGCGCAGGATATGCTGGCCTGACACTCGCCCGCGACCTCGAACGCCGACTCCCGGCAGCCGTCGAGTTGACCGTCGTCAACGACTCGCCCTTCCATCTCGTACAGCACGAAGTCCACCGCGCGATTCGTCGCCCGTCTGTCGCCGACGCTATCGAAGTGCCACTCGACGAGGCACTCGACCGCGCCGAAATAGTCGTCGACCGCGTGACCGACATCGACAGAACGAGTCGCCGGGTCCACCTCGCCGACTCTGACCCACTCGACTACGACTACTGCGCGGTCTGTCTCGGCGCGACCACCGCGTACTACGACATTCCGGGCCTCGAATCCCACGCGATTCCCCTCAAATCCTTGGACGACGCGGCAGCAATCCGCGCTCGCTACTTCGACGCCTGCGACGACGGCGGCCGAGTCGTCGTCGGCGGGGCCGGTCTCTCGGGTATCCAAGTGGCCGGTGAACTCGCGACACTCAGCGCCGAAGAAGACGCACACACCGATATCGTCCTCGTCGAGCAGTTAGACACCGTCGCACCCTCGTTCCCGGAAGCGTTCCAGCGTGCGGTTCGAGACGAGTTACTCGACCGCGGCGTCGAGATTCGAACCGAGACGACCATCGAGTCCGTGAGCGCGTCGACCGTCGAGACCGATACCGGCGACCTCGAGTACGAACTGCTCGTCTGGGCTGGTGGACTCGCCGGGCAAGACGCGATGGGAGCCGATAGGCCCACCGTCCGCGCCGACCTCCGTCTCGACCGGCGAACCTACGTCGTCGGCGACGCTGCCCGGGCTATGGATGCCAACGGGGAGCCAGTCCCCGCGAGTGCCTCTGCGGCAATCCGCGAAGCGAAAATCGTCGGCGAAAATATCGCGGAACAGGTCGCCCACGAACAGGCAGGAGACATCGGGGACTTCCCACCGCGGCCGCGACAGTACCGGTTCGACGTCCCCGGCTGGATTGTCTCTGTCGGCGACGGGGCTGTTGCCCAGGTCGGCCCGAGCATCTTCTGTGGGAGTGCGGCGAAGGCGATGAAAGCGACCGTGGGAGCAGGCCACCTCACGTCGGTCGGTGCTATCTCGAAGGCGGCCGAACTCGTCGAAGAGGAATTGAACAGCTAATCGAAACGTTTCGGCCGGGACAGAGGCGACCACACCGGATTTGCGGCTGTCGCGATGGTGGTTTTTATCCGGTTCCGATTCTTTCGGCCGTACAAGATGGGACGGTCGAGTGGCGCAGCCCGAAAACGAGACGGTGTGAGGTCGTCGCTCCAGTGAGCGGTGTGAGTTCGACGAGTAGTATCAACACGGTGAACGATGCGGTGCCAATGAGTATCGACGTCTGATGGAGTGGCAGTACACAGTCTACGCGTATCCGACGATATTCGCTGCCATAGCGTCGGCCATCATCTTCGTGTACACCCTCGACTTCATGCGACAGCGAGGACAGAGCCCGGTCGCGCTCTCGTTTGCCGCACTCGCAGTGACGACAACTATCTGGACCGGGACGAGCGTCATCAAGCTACTCGCCGTGGATGCGGGCGTGAAGCTTCTCGCCTACAAAGTGTTGCACATCGGTGGCACGTTCGCTCCGCCGGCGTTTCTCCTCTTCGCGCTGGCTTACACCGACCGAAAGCAGTACCTAAACAGGAAGACTGTCGTGGCGCTCTTCGTCGTTCCGTCAGTGTTCGTCCTCGTGTTGTTTACCAACCCGATGGAACTCGCGTACACGGGGTGGGAACTCACGACTGCCAATGGCATCACGACGCTTAGTGTCGAGGACGGTCCCGTAAGCACCCTCTCGTTCATCTACGTGTTCGTCGCTCTCTTTACGGCATTCGGCGTTATCGGACACCACGTCATCAGGCTCGGCAAACCGTTCAGCCTGCAAGCGGCGTTGTTACTCGTTGGCTTGGTCCTGCCAACCGTCGTCGCCGTATTCGAATTCACCGACACACCACCGCTCGCAGGTGGCGTGAACCTCGTTCCGGCGTCGCTCGCGATTCCGACGACGTTGTACGCGATTGCCGTCTTCCGCTACAAGCTTCTCGACATCCTCCCTATCGCCTACGCCGCGGCCGGAGAGCACTCGACTGACGGGTTCATCGTCCTCGACTCGTCGGAGACCGTCGTTCACACAAACGACACCGCCGCCGAATTGCTCGGGGCGAGACGGTCGCTCAGAGGGAACGCCGCAGCCAACGTTATTCCGGCGTACGACCAGCTGAAACGAAGCGACGAGCCGCTCGACTGCCAGGTACAGCAAGTACCGAACCGATACGTGGAACTCACGCGGATTCCGCTCGAACAGTCTTACGGGCGCGTCGGCTGGGTCGTCACCGTCCGAGACGTGACGCCGCGAAAGCAGTACGAACTGTCGCTGGAGTCACGAAACGACGAACTGGAGATGTTGAACCGAATCGTCAGACACGACATCCGAAACGACATGCAAATCGTCACCGCCTACATCGAGCTTGCGATGGAAGACGGGCTGGTCGAGCCGGACGGGCGACCATATCTCCAGACGGCGCTCACCCGGGCGCAGAACACGGTCGAGTTGACCAACGCCCTCGGTCAGTTAACGAAAGTGACGAACGAGGACGAACGGCTGTATTCGGTCGACGTCGGAACCGTCGTCTCGAAAGTCGCCGACAGCGTCCGCGAGAGCCACCCCGAGGCCACGATTACAGTCGCGTCGCTTCCGGCGGCGACTATCCTCGGAAATGACCTCCTCGAATCCGTCTTCGTGAACATCATCGAGAACGCAATCGTCCACAACGACACCGACGCTCCTGACGTCGACGTGGGACTATCGGTGACTGAAGACGCTGCAACCGTCCGAATCGCCGATAACGGCCCCGGAATTCCAGACGACAAGAAAAAGGAGGTCTTCGGAAAAGGAGAGAAGGGCCTCGAAAGCCCGGGAACGGGGGTCGGACTCTACCTCGTCGACGCAATCGTCACAACCTACGGCGGGAAAGTGTGGGTCGAAGACAACGACCCACGCGGGGCGCGGTTCATGATTGAACTTCCGTTGGCGTGAGCGGTCCGCGCGAGGGCGCGACAGCGTTATCAGTGGTCGGTGCTACGGGACAGACTTGTGAGAGCGCCGCTTATCGCCACGGGGTCGCTGGCCAGAGTGGAAGATACTCCCAATGACTTAAAGCACCGAAATTTGGAGTCTAGGGCACTATACCCACACATTATCTAGCGACGAAAAACTCGAACACAGACAACAGAGTCTCCGTTTTTTTGAGTGTCACAAACATTATTGGACTCGTTTGTGATTAATAACCATGGATTTCCATCTCACAGAGGAGCAGGAGGCCATCCGCGAGGAGGTTCGCCGATTCGCCGAGAACGAGATTGCACCCGTCGCCAGCGAGTACGACGAGGAAGAAAAGTACCCCCACGACATCATGCAGAAGGCAGCCAAGATGGGGCTGACCGGGGCACACTTCCCCGTCGAGTACGGCGGTGTCGGGTACTCGTCGCTGGAGAACGCACTCGTCACGGAGGAACTGTTCGCCGTCGACCCCGGAATCGGACTCTGTATCACGAGCGCTGGCTTCGGGGCAGAGGCCATCATCAACTTCGGGACCGAAGACCAGAAAGAGCGCTTCCTGCCGCCTATCGTGGAAGGCGAGTCCGTGATGGGTGCGGCCATCAGTGAACCGCAAGCCGGCTCAGACGTGACGTCCGTCCGCACGCAGGCAGAGAAAGACGGCGACGAGTGGGTCCTCAACGGCAACAAGATGTGGATTACCAACGGGAGCGTCGGCGACTACTTCGTCGTCATGTGCCAGACCGACCCCGACGCAGACGACCGCTACTCCGGCTTTTCCCAAATCGTCGTCGAGTCCGACCGCGACGGATTCAGCGCCGACAAGATTACCGGAAAGATGGGCATTCGCGCCAGCGACACGGCCGAACTCATCCTCGACGACGTGCGCGTCCCCGAAGAGAACCTCATCGGGACCGAAGGGATGGGCTTCCTCCAACTCATGCAGTTCTTCGACGAGACCCGAACCGCGGTCGCTGCACAGGGCGTCGGCATCGCCAAAGGTGCCTGCGAGCGTGCACTCGAATACGCAAAAGAGCGCGAACAGTTCGGTCGCTCTATCAGCGACTTCCAGGCGATTCAGCACAAACTCGCCGAGATGCACACCGCGACCGAAGCCGCGCGCCAGTTGACCTACAAGTCCGCTTGGAGCGTCGACAACGACGAGGGTCAACTGACCGCGCTCGCGTCCATGGCCAAGGAGTTCGCGTCCGACGTCGCGACCGACGTCGCCGACGAAGCCGTCCAGATTCACGGTGGTGCCGGGTTCGTCAACGACCACGACGTCGAACGCCTCTACCGCGACTCCAAGATTACCCAGATTTACGAGGGGACGACCGAGATTCAAAAGACCATCATCGCACGCGAACTGCTCGGGAAGGGCTTCTAACCCACCCCGTTCAGTCGCCGCTTCGGCGGTGTCGTCACCGAGAAGCACGTCGATTCGACACGAAGTACTAACACCATGTCTGTGGTATAACACGTCATGCCGCGAAAAGATGGCAAGCGAAACTTCGTCCTCATCGAAGACGACGATGAAGAAACGAGCGTATTTAGCGGACAGTACCCACGGCAGGCGGCGTTGAAAGCCGCCCGTCGGCTCCATCCCGCCCCGAGTCGTGACGAGGTAGACGGGAAGGCAACCCTACGACTCCGCGAGCGCGGGACCGACCGTGTCCACGTCTACGAAGGCTGGGCGTGGACCGAATCGAAGAGCGACGACGACCCCGAGTGGATGGGCGACAGCGTCACACGAGCCAACGTTTCGAAACAAGGTATCGAACACCTCGACGAGTGACTACTCGACAGTCTCCGTCGTGACGACGAGCGTTCGGTCGTCGCCTCCAACGTGTCGGAGGCGTTTCGACATGTCGGGTTAGCTGTCTTGCCGTTCGAAGACTCGCAACGTATCTGGGTCCTCGTGCGTGACGTCACGCTGCGACAAGCCGAACTGCGTGAAGATGTCGTTCCAGTCGCGGTAGTAAAGCGGAAAGTCGTACTCAGAGTCGTTCACGTCAGGACCGCTCGTCTGGTTGTCGTCAGCCCCCTCGTTTTCGACGGTGATGAGAAGGTCGTCCGTACACCGGGCGAGTTCTTCGAAGACCCACGCATCGTCGGGGTGGATGTGCTGCAGCGTCTCGATAGAGTATACCACGTCGAACTGACCGTCGTCGAACTCCTCGACGATATCCTCGATGGCTGCCGCGTAGAACGTGCCGCTGGCAGCGAGTTCGGGATACGCCTCCTGCATCACCTCAAACGAGTCGGCGTTGATGTCGATGCCGTGGACGTTCTCGAAGCCGTTGTCTCGAAGGTGCGACAGGTGTCGTCCCGACCCGCATCCGAGTTCTAACACCGACGCAGTCGGGTCGACGGCATCCTCGAGAATCTGATGAATCGTCTCGCTCGTTTCGTTCGGCCCGTAATAGGCGTAGTACTCCGGGGAAAACTCTCCCGACCGGTCTGCCCACTGCCGACGAACATCGTTAGGACCCACAGGAATCACAGGGTTCCTCGACGGGTAAAGCCTCGTCGGACGAGCCGCCCCTGTTGGAGCGAGCAGAACTGCCGATACCACAGAATCCTCTCTGAACACCGACGGTACGCTAGCCGAGCGCACACAGAATAGACGAATCAGAACAAATGTCTATTTGAGTGGCGATATCGGAAAAAGAATTCAACAAAATCGACCCATGATACAACGACCCTCACAAGCTTTATCCCCAAACGGCCACTGTGTCCAAAAGCAATGGCGAAAGGAAACGTTGATTTCTTCAACGACACTGGCGGCTACGGTTTCATTTCGACGGACGATGCGGACGACGACGTGTTCTTCCACATGGAAGACATCGGCGGCCCTGACCTCGAAGAAGGAACGGATGTGGAGTTTGACATTGAACAGGCCCCCAAGGGCCCGCGTGCGACGAACCTCACGCGTCTTTAAATCGGTAGGACGTCGCGCGTAGCGACAATACTACGGATTATTTCTCACGAAGTTACACTCGAAAAGCGGCAGTGCTCTCGACTGTTGTACGACGCTGTCGAAACACAGCGCTGAGCCACTCGTCGAGACCGTCAGGTTTCGAGCCGGGTTGACTATGCTAACGTTGCACATAGTTTTGCGTCGTTAGGTTGTATATCGTGTATGACATCCGCGCTCGTCATTGGGGGGACTGGCTTCGTCGGGCACTACACCACAGCAGAACTGCTCGACCACGGATACAAGGTGACGGTGTTCAGCCGTGGGGTACGAGACTATCCATCGGACCCACGCGAGGGCGTCTCCTACGTCACGGTCGCCAGGGCCGACGCCGACGCGCTCGAATCGGCCGCCGAGCGCGTCGACCCGGACATCGTCATCGACAACGCTCTCTTTCACCCAGAACACGCACGGGTGGCAGTGGAGATTTTCGCGGACGTGGACGCGTACGTCTACGTCTCTAGCGGTGGCGTCTACGACGCTCACGAGATTCCGAAGCGAGAAGACGAAACCGCACTGCATTCGTTCTCCGCAGAGCAGGCGGGCGACAACACAATGCGAACGTATGGCCCTCGCAAGGCCGAGTGTGACCGAATCGTCAGGGCCGCCGCCGACCGAGGTGTCGCAGCCACGTGTGTCCGACCAACGATGGTCTACGGGCCAAAATCGACCGCTTCCGGCGACACCTCGTTGGTGGACGCTATCTCTTGGGCGGCAGACCTTCCAGAGCTGCAGGACCACCACGACTACTGGATTGACCGCATCGACCGCTACGACCGGGTCGTCGTCCCTGGCGACGGAACCGCAATCTGGCATCGCGTGTACGTCGAGGACGTGGCGCGGGCGCTCCGAGTCGTCGCCGAATCGGGGACGCCCGGCGAAGTCTACAACGCGGCCGACCGCACCGTATTCACGATGGAAGACGTTATCGACCTCATCGCCGAGACGCTCGACACGACGGTCGACGTCTATCACGCGAGTCGCCGCGAACTCGCCGAATTCGACCTCGAACCGGACGACTTCGTCCTCTATCACCACCTCGGCAGCGACTACCCGCACGTCCTTTCGACGTGCAAACTCTCGTCGCTCGGATGGGACTCGACACCTCCGGAAGTCGCGATGGAGCGAACCGTCGAAGAATCACTCGCGAGCGAGCGCGACGGCAGCATGTTCGACCCGGGCCGAGAGGCCGAAGAACGATTCATCGAAGCGGTAACTGGCTAGTCACGCTCTCCCGTGAACGTGGCTTCGACGGCGACTCTACAGTGGTGCTCGTCGTCTGCAGCAGAGCTTGCCGTCTACAGTGAGACTCGCCGTCCCCGGTTAGTGGTCGTGAAACGAGTCGTGAAGTTCTCGTGCCTCTTCGAACGTCGTCGTAATCCACTCACCGTCCTCTTGGAGTTTGATTTGGACCATCCCGTCCGGGATATCCGCCTCCACGGTCTTCGCGTGGGCCTCGACGAGATGCTCGGCGTACTGCGCCATCGCTGCATCCGAAGACGGGGCGATGGCCTGCCACGAACAGCCCGGGTGTGAGCAGCGTTTCATTCTCTTACCACCGGCATTCCCCGACCCAGTATGAATCTTTTCTTCAGTGCAGTATTCTTGGTAGCCAGACTGTCAGTATCGAGACGAAGGAGTTCGCCTGCTCGAACGCATTACGGCGAATTGGACAGAGAGTTGGAAGAGAGTTGGAAAAGAGCTCAAGTAGACTTCTGGCCGAGTATACACCTGTACGGCAGTGAATTCGGTGTTCGGCCCGCAGGCATACTGGATTCCACTCACAGACACACCAGCCTCCCATCGCCAATGTCCCACTCCACACACCCTGTCACCGACCGATTGCCCGGCATCGAAGCAGTGCTCGTCGCACTTCTCGCCGGCGTCGCGGGCGTCGCAGGGTCGTTTGCTGTCGCCGCGTTCACGCCCGCGTTTATCGCCGGGCCGATTGCGGGCTTCATGGCCCGAACGCTCCCGGGCGCGCTCATCACGTTCAGTATCGTCGTACTCGGTGACCTCGGAAGCCAGCTTAACGTCCTCCTCGCAGTGGGTCTTTCGACCACCATTTTCGCTGTCGCGGCACTGCTCGGACAAGCCGTCGGGCAGCGCACGGCGTATCCCATCGCTGGCGTCGTCGCGGCCGCGACGACCGCACTCATCTCGGTCGCGATTACCGCCGCCCCGACTCCTTCGGTCGTCGCGGGCGTCGCTACCGGAACTGTGGTGCTGCTCTCCGACCTCAGCCAGAGCCAAGCCGTTTCGTCCCACACTGCCGACCTCTCTGCAGGCCGCCGGCGTCTGCTCGCGGCGGTTGCGAGTGCAGCCTCGCTCGGTATCGGTGGCTACGTACTCGGCTCGCAGCAATCGACCCAAGTCTCCCCACCGACGCTCGAAGGTGCCCAACCGTGGGCCGCTCCCGAAATTGAACCTCTCCTCGCGGAAGCGGCCGAGAAATCCCTCGGCGTCTCAGGTCTCGAACCTCTCGTGAGCGACCGCTTCTACGAGGTCGACATCAACTCCACCGACCCAACGCTCGACGCCACCTCGTGGTCGTTGACTGTCACCGGGACGGTCGACCGAGAGCTGTCTTATTCGTACGAAGACATCCTCTCGATGGAGGTCGACCACCAGTTCGTCTCGCTTCGCTGTGTCGGCGAGGCGCTCAACGGGAAGAAGATGGACAACGCGCTGTGGACCGGCGTCTCGATTATGGACCTCGTCGAGCCCGCTGGCCTCCCCGAAGACTGCTGTGTGATGCTCCGCGCCGCCGACGGCTTCTACGAAGAGTTCCCGCTTTCCGCCCTCCAAGACGGGTTCCTCGCCGTCGGAATGAACGGTGAACCGCTTCCACGCGGCCACGGCTACCCTGCGCGGGCACTCATCCCCGGCCACTGGGGCGAAATCAACGTCAAGTGGCTCACCGAAATCGAGATTCTCGAAGAAGAGCAAGACGGCTACTGGGAAGAACGCGGCTGGCACGGAACCGGCCCGGTCAACACCGTTGCGAAACTGCACGTCATCAACACGCTCGACGATGGACGCAAACAGGTCGGCGGCCACGCCTATGCGGGCGTCCGAGGTATCGACCGGGTCGAAGTCTCGACCGATGGCGGCGACACGTGGGCCGACGCCACACTCTCGGAGCCGCTTCCCGGAACCGACGTGTGGCGACAATGGACCTACACCTACGACCCGCCGGGTGGTGAACACGAAGTCGTCGTCCGCGCGACCGACGGTATGGGCGCGCTCCAACCCGAAGAAAAGTCGTCACCGTTCCCGAGCGGGCCGTCTGGCTGGGTGACCAAAACCGTTCGGTAGTGATGTCGGTCTTGGTGTGACCCGACCCAGCTATTCAGACGCAGATTCTGACGAGGATACGGAGGGTGAGGAGACTCAGCCCTCGTTCTGCCGGGTGTTAGACGGTGAACGTCGTTTCAGTAGTGCTCGTGTTGCCGTGGGAGTCAGTCACGACGAGTTTCAGCGAGAACGTGTTGTCATCGGCGAACTGCTCTACGAACGTAGGGCCAGTTTTCCACGGCGAAGACAGGTAGTCGTCTTGGTGCTCGTGGTTTCGGACGTACCATTCGTAGGACTCGATAGTGCCACGCGGCGCTGCCGAGAGTCGGCCACTAAAGGTAATCGGCCCGCTGTTATCCGGTGCCTCGGGGTGCCGAGTGAGGCGTGCCGTCGGCGTGACCGCTTGGTGAGCGATGAAATCCAGTTGCGTGCTGTCCGTGTTTCCGTCGTTGTCGGTGACGACGAGTTTCAGCGAAAACGGACTGTCGGCGAACGATTCGGTGAACGTCTCGCCGGTTTTCCACGGTGAGGAGGGAAAGTCGTCCTGCGCCTCGTTGTTACGAACGTACCATTCGTAAGACTGGATTCCGGTGGGTGCGCTCGATTCGCTCGCATCGAACGTAATATCGTCACCCTGTTCGGCCGGAAGCGAGTCGGCGTTGATGACGGCGGTTGGACCACTTGATGCGGCGGCGCTGCCGGTACTCGCGCCTACGCTAAGCATCCCAATCCCCGCTGCTGCGCCAGTCTTGAGGACCGTTCGTCGCGTCGAGTCGTCGACCAATCCAGAGTCTTCGTTGTCGTCTTTCATGACAACATTCCAATTGTATTTGAAATACATATTGAACGTTATGGCACATTCGCAACGAGCGGATTGATGTGTGTCTGCAATCCGTCGCGCGGTCGCAAGTAACAGTGGCCGACGAGGAGGTCGCGAGAGGGTGCCATTCCCGGTGAATATACGTCTTAAAAACATTTCGTTATTCTTGGATTTTCCAAAGCTTCTAGCAGTTGATGACTTAAAACTCCGGTCAAATTCTCGGCCAAACTCATGACTGTGGGAAATGATTAAATACCTGATAATAATTAAGTGGTAACAGCCACTGGCTGAGATTGCAATGCAAGAATCCAAACTCAATGCATTGACGTTCGCACTGCCACTGATACCAGCCTTCGTGCTTGCAAGTTGGCTCGACGTAGCCAAGGCCGGTCTCGAAATTCTGCAAATCATCCTCGGCCTGTTCTGATACGACGGGGGACTTCACAGCCACTCCCCCGCCTCCGTCTGGCAGTTAGAACACAGTGGATAGTCGTGTGACCGTCTGCAGTTGCTGGGGCAGAGACGAACGTGGCGTTCACAGTCGGCCGACGAACCGACCTGTTTACACCGAATCGGTGACGAGCCACTCGTATGAGCCACGATTCGAGCGACGACCCGACTGTTCCGATTGTCTGCGACGACTGTGGCACGCGAACTCGCGTTCCGCTTTCCGACCTCGCGGACCTCATCGAACGACACAACGAGACGCGACACGACGGTGACTCGGTCGCTACAGTCGAGCCCGAACTCGCAGAACAAATCGCGGACCTCGTCACGGAAGACCTAGGACTGCTCGAAGAGTAGTGTTTCCTGCCGACCACGGCTGGTGGTGGCGTAGGTGAGTTCACGTCCTTCTGGTTCGGCCCCACGTCACGGTCGGTGAGTGCTTCCAGTTGTCACTTTAACCTAGTCGAATCTGGATGAGCGGCTCTGTTTTCCGATCGTTCTGACAGTTTGAAAAGGCGCTGCAGGATTGTGAACTACGCCCGAGAACCTGCGCTCCGCGCAGAACCTCGGTCTAGTTCAAATCCTTCGCGGAGATGATTCTCCGCTCACGTTGTTCGCGGAAGAATCATGGGCGCTGCAGGATTTGAACCCACGGCAACTTGGTCCGAAGCCAAGCACTCTGTCCAGACTGAGCTAAGCGCCCGACAATACTCCGTCTGTTGCCAACCATTTTAAATGGATTGATTCGCGGCGACAACTCCGCGCGATTTATACCAAGTCACCGAACAGTACGGGGTATGTCTCTGGGAGTGCGGGCGCGCGGCTTTCTCGAACTCACCCGGCCAGGGAACGCCATCGCCGCGGGCGTGCTCACGTTTACGGGTGCAATCGTCGCAGGGGGGACACTCGAAGACACGTTCGTCGTTATCGCGGCTATCCTCGCGACAGTATTCGCAACGGGGGCAGGAAACGCGATTAACGACTACTTCGACCGCGATATCGACCGCATCAACCGTCCCGATAGACCAATTCCGCGCGGGGCAGTCAGCGCCGACGCGGCCAAGTGGTTCAGTATTGCTCTCTTCGGCGGCGCGGTCGTTTCGGCGCTCGCGCTCCCGCTCGTCGCGCTCGCCATCGCGGTGGTGAACCTCACCGCGCTGGTCGCCTACACGGAGTTCCTCAAAGGGCTGCCGGGCGTCGGGAACGTCGTCGTCGCGGCCCTCACGGGGTCGACGTTCCTCTTCGGAGGAGCAGCTATCGGCGAGCCACTCGGTGCAGTCGTCTTGGCCGTGCTGGCCGCGCTGGCGACCCTCACCCGTGAAATCGTCAAAGACGTCGAGGACATCGCTGGCGACAAGGAAGAAGGACTTCGCACGCTTCCCATCGTCGTCGGCGAACGACCGTCGCTCGTGTTCGGGACGGGAGTTCTCGTCGTCGCCGTCCTCGCGAGCGCGGTCCCGTATCTCGACGGCGAGTTCGGACTCGCGTACCTCGGATTGGTCGTGCCCGCCGACGTGCTGATGCTCGCGGGGACAATCCAGTCGTTTGAGGACCCAACGCTGGCACAGCGCCGCCTCAAACACGGGATGTTTCTGGCTGCCGCCGCATTCATCGTCGGCCGGGTTGCAGCGCTCGGTGGTGTTTCGGTATGAATGACCCCCATCGAAATCCAAAATCAGGATGGGATAATCAAAAAGAATATTACTTGCTCACGGTATGGTCGTATTATCCGATGACTCCCGGCGAGCGGAAGCGTCATTCGATTGTCCACCTCGGAGCGAACGGTGAACAGCCGAGGTGCTCGTATGTATGACCTCGGCCCCGACCTCGATGCCGAGGTCGAACCGGGAACGAATCTTCTCATCAGTGGACCGCCGCTGACCGGCAAGCGAGCCCTCGCACTCGACATCTTGGCAGCGGGGACCGAGAAAGGAGAGGGTGCGGTTATCGTCACCACCAAAGACGGTGCCGAACGCGTCCTCAACGACTACGCGAAGCGCATCGACTACGAGGGGAAACCCGTCTCGGTCGTCGACTGCGTCACGCGACAGCAAGGTGTCGGCGACGTGCGTGACGACGAGCGTGTCAAGTACACGTCGTCGCCCGTGGACATGACAGGTATCGGTATCAAACTCTCGGAAGTACTCCAGGAGTACTACCAGCAGCGTGGTCTCGAACAGAACCGCATCATGCTGCACTCGCTTTCGACACTCCTGATGTACGCCGACTTGCAGACCGTCTTCCGGTTCCTCCACGTCTTCACCGGTCGCATCCAGAGCGTCGGCGGCCTCGGCTTGTTCGCCATCGACGCGGACGCGCACGACGACCGGACGATGAACACCATCAAACAACTGTTCGATGGCATCATCACCACCCACGAAGACGCGGAGCCCGACGTTCGCCTCGCAGGCGACTAACGAGTCGGTGGCGACCGCCGAACGACTGCGCATCCGGCGCACGGCCGCCCGCCGTTTTTACCGACTCACTACTAACACCCGGTACCAATTATGCCTAGCACCAGCAGCGACACGCTACAGGACCTCTTCGACCTCGAAACGATTGCGGTCGTCGGCTGTTCGGCTACGCCCGGCAAGGCCGCCCACGAGATTCCGGCGTACATGCAACGCCACGGCTACCGAGTCATTCCGGTCAACCCGTTTCACGACGAAATTCTCGGCGAGACAGCGTACGACTCGCTGGCCGACGTCGAGGAAGACGTCGACCTCGTCAACGTGTTCCGGCCGTCGGACGAAGCGGGCGGCGTTGTCGACGCAGCAATCGAACGAGCACAGACGCGGGGCGACGTAGCGGCAGTCTGGCTCCAGTTGGGAATCAAAGACAACGAGGCGGCCGCCCGCGCCGAAGAGGCGGGCCTCGCGTTCGTCCAAAACAAGTGTTACAAAGTCGAGCACGCTCGGCTCGTCGCCTGAGTAGGACGTAGCAGTCCGGCTACCCAGTGACGAGCATCAGCCTTCCCAGGACTCGAAGTCGCCGTAGACGCCTTTCGAGAGATAGCGCTCCGAGGAGTCGGCGAAGACAGTCACGACCGAGTCGTACGGGAGGTCGACCTCACCTGCGGCAGCGCGCTCGGCGAGGTCGACAGCCGCGAGGCAGTTCGCGGCGGCGCTCGACCCGACGAGGTGACCCTCCTCGGCGGCGAGTCGCTGCATCTCCGCGTGCGTGTCGCGGTCGTCGATTTGGACGATTTCGTCCACGAGGTCCGGTTCGAACAGTTCGTTCGTCGCGGGGTTGTGCGTCCCGATACCTTCGGTCTTGTACTCGGCTTCTTCGACGTCGCGGCCGTGGAGCGTCGAGTAGAGCGAGCCAGCCGGTTCGACGGCGGTGACGTAGGTGTCTTCGTGTCGCTCGCGTCCGTAGCGGGCCATCCCCATGAGCGTCCCCGCGGTTCCGCAGCCGGCGACGAGTGCCCCGACTTCGTCGTCGAGCGCGTCGTAGACTTCCGGCGCAGTGGTCTCGTAGTGCGCTTCGGGGTTGAGCGGGTTCGAGAACTGTTGTGGGACCACGGCGTCGTCGAGTTCCTCGGCGAGTTGGTGCGCGCGGTCGATTGCCCCGCCCATGCCGTCTTCGGTCGGGGTGTTGACGACGTCAGCGCCCAGTGCGCGCATCAGCGTCTGCTTTTCGACGCTGAACCGTTCGGGGACGACGAACACCGCGCGGATGCCGAGTTGGTTGGCAGCGACGGCGATGCCGATGCCGGTGTTGCCCGCGGTCGGTTCGACGACGGTCCCGCCCTCGGGGAGCGTCCCGTCGGCGAGCATCTGTTCGAGCATGTACTTCCCGATGCGGTCTTTGACACTCGCGCCGGGGTTGAACGATTCCAGCTTCGCGTAGACGGGGACTTCGTCGGGCGATGCCTGAACCCGGACGAGTGGCGTCTCAGCGATGGTGTCGAGCACCGAGTCGAGGGGTTCGCGGTGCGTGGTCATACTGGGGCAAATGTTGCCCCCGCTCCTGAACGTTATCATCCCGTCGTTGGGGGACGCGAAGTAACCACTCCCACCGCCATCGAGAGGTAGATTTAATGTTGCTCTGTAGACACCATAGCAGATGTGGAACGTCTCCTCTCGGATGTCCGGGACGAACTCGACAGCGACCTCGAACACCAGAAATTCGGTAGCGTCCTCACTGGACGGGGTTGGCGTATGGGCCACAGCAACGTTCTTCGACTCTGTGGTCCGGGCACCGGAGGCAATCGTCGTCATCACGACTCTGATTGCCGCCGGAGCCACTCCTGCTGTGACGTGGTACGTGCTCAGCAAAAACGGAGTGTGAGGAAGACGGGGAGAAAAGCGAGTCGTCGCGCTACTCGGACTGGTCGGCGTCGGCAGCCTCGTCGGTCGTGTCGGTCGCCGACTCGTCTGCGGGTGTCTCCGCCTCGGCGATGTGTGCGTCGGCGATGACGGCGTCGAGGTCGATACCCTGCTCTTCGGCGATGGCTTCGAGAATCGCGCGCTGTTCTGCGTTCTCGGCTTCGAGTCGGTCCACGCGGTCTTTCGTCTCGGTGACCGTCTCACGAACCTCGACGATTTGCTCGCGGAGTTCGTTGAGTTTCTTGTAGACGTCTTCGGCCATCTCTGCGACCTTCTGGAGCTTTTTCGCGGTTCCTCCGAGTGCCATGTGTCGGTTCTCGAACTCCGGACTTGTACGACTTCCGGTGCTGCGAGAGAGACGCAAAAAGCAGCGACGAAGTGGCCTTAGCCGAGTTCGTTGGGGTCGACGCGTCCGACGACGAATCGCAGGCCGACGAGCGCGACGACACCAACCACGACAAGTCCTGTGACTGCAGCCTGTGCACCCACACCGGCCGTACCGATTGCGAGTCGCGCAGCCGTATTTGCAGGGTTCAGTGGGAGCAGCGACGTGCCCGCGAAGACGAGCAGGACGCCGAGCGAGTAGAGCAGTTGCGCGATTCTCCGGTCGGGTGCTGTCAGCGCCACCGTCGCGCCGAGGGTGACGACGAGCGCGGCTAATCCGGCAACCATCCCGAAGAGCCACGGGAGGTTGTCGATTCCGGTGCCGTTCAGTTGGAGCAGCACCATCCACGCGACCCCCTGAATCGGTGCGAGGGCACCGGCGGCGAGGACCTTCCCGTCGACGACGGCCGAGAAGCTCACCGGGGCGACGCGCAGGAGTTCGAGCGTCCCGCGTTCTATCTCTTCGGTCAACGAGTCGACGACGAGCGACCCGGAAATGAACACCGGGAGGAACAACAGCAGTGGGACGAGCACCGTGTACGTGAAGCTGAAGTACGGGCTCGAAGTCCCGGCAGGCGGGAGCGAAAGCGGCGTCGTCGAGAGGTACGCGCTTCGCTCGGTGCGCTCGCTCCGTTCGAGTTCGCGGAGTGCGTCCCGCAGGCGGACGACCACAGCGGTCGTCTCGACGCCTGAATCGGGAGCGATAGCGAGCACCCGTATCCGCCCATCCTCTCCTGTCGAGGCCTCTATCACCGTGTCGGCGCGCCGTTCTTCGAAGGCGGTCATCGCCGCGTCGGTCGAGGGGTACGACCGCCCGGCGAGTCCGTCTTCGGTGCCGATTGCGCGCAACAGGTCCTCGACCGACTCGTCACCTCCAGTGACCGCGACATCGACCTGGTAGTTGGACGCCCCGGGGTCGTACAGCGAGACGAGACCGACGACGAGGAACGACGAGAACGCCGCCACGAACAGTTGGATAGCCAGCGCGAGCACGATGGTCTTTTCTTTGCCCAGACTCCCGAGTTCGCGCCGGGCGATGTCGAATCGCGGGTTACCCAAGGGAACTCACCACCTGAAGGTTGTAGACGACGTGAATGCCGATTGCGGCGACCAACGCGAGCGCGTAGGCCGACCGTCCACGCGTGGCCCCGAGTGCCGTCACCGTGGCCGTCACGGCGTGCAGGACGAGCGGTGCGAGGAGGAGGCCCGTGGCTGCGACGACGCCGATACCGGATGGCGCGAACGCTGCTTGCCCGAGCGTGAGCGATGGGAGGCCGACGAGTTGGACGATGGCCGTGAACTTCTCGCCGACGAAGAAGCCGAAGCCCGAGAGCGCGCCGAGCAGGAGTGAGACGCGAATCGTCCGGGCGAACCGTGCCTTCTCGAAGGCGGCGTACACGTGGAGGCTCTTCGCCAACTCCTCGACCACTGCGACGGCGAGGAGGACAAGCGGAATCGTCAGGTCCACCGGGAGGACGTACAAGACGGCGATGACCAGCAGTTCGGCGATGAAGACGAACGGAATCGACAGCGCCGAGAGCGTCGCGACCGACCGTGGACGAGAGATTCGACTGTCGAGCGCGTCGAGGAACTTCAGCGGGACGGGACGCTGGGTGAACATATCCTCCTCGCGGTAGACGCCGGTGCCGAGGAGGAACAAGACGAGCGCGGCGAGGAGAATCGGGCCGACCGAGAACGCGAAGTCGCCGAGCGACACGGCCGTTCCACTCAAGTCGCGGACGACCAGCGTGAGCGGCGAGATGAGCGCGATTGGCGTCACGTTCGTGAAGATAGCCGGAACGAACGTGTAGGTCGTCAGGAACACCGAGATAGTCACGGTGACGAAGGTGAGTTCCTTGAACGACCGCGCGAACATCGCGCCGACGAAGGTCGCAGAGAGGAACAACAGCCCGATTGGGACGACGGCGGCGACCGAAACCGGCCCGCCGCCGATTGCGAGCGCGATGGCGACCGTGAGACCGACCATCCCTGCGAGGTACGGCACGGTCTTTCCGGCGACGATGTCACCGGGCGTCACGGGCGCGACGAGGAGGAGTTCGCCGCGGCGATTCACACGCTCGTTGAGGATGCTCGACCCGTAGGCCTGAATGACGAAGTTCATCGGGACGAGGAACGCGAAGGCGAGAACCAGCGATGCGAAGGGGAACGGTGGGCTGATGCTCGCTGGCGACCCGCTGGTATCACCGCCGAGGAAGCCACCCGCGCCGCCGACGTCCGGTGCTGCTATCGGCCCGTCGTCTGCTGCGGCGGCACCACTGGCTGCCGAAGAGCCGGATGTTCCGCCTGCTTGTCCGTCGGTGTCGCTATCGGACGAGCCACTACCGCCGTCCGCTCCTGTGGCGTCACCGCCGGTACTTCCACCACTGCCGCCTCCGTCATCGACGCGACTTCCGGGCGGGACGAGCGCCCCGCGCTCTCGATATTGGAGGTTCACGACGACGGGAAACGCCGCCGTCTGGTTCGACTCGCGGAGCATCTGGCGTTCGTTGTAGGTTTGAACCGCGTCACGGAACGCTTCGTAGGCGGCCATCCCGGTCGGCGTGTCAGTGACCGAGACGTGCGTCTCGCTGACGATGAGTTCGACGTTCGGGTCGGAGACCGACCGCGGGTCGAGAACCGTCGATTCCTCGACAGCGTCGTAGTACGGACTATCGGACGCGACGCCGACTCGATAGAGGTCTTTGTCGATTGCAACGCCACCGCTAGCAGCCCCGAGTGCGACACCGCCAGCGACGAGGACGGCGATGACCCCGAGGATAATAGTCCGGCGGTCGAGCGTCCCGGCGGAGCGCGTGACCTCCCAGCGAGCGATTCTGGCTATCGCACGGGCGTGTGCGGCGAGGCGGGACTTCAGTCCGGTGTCGTCGGTCACGACTGACCGCGACCCCCTTCTGCCGCGCTCGTCGTCGGTGCCTCACGAGCGAGTTGCAGGAAGATATCCTCCAGCGATGGCTCGTCGGTTCGGATGTCGGCGACGCTTCCACCGGCCGCTTCGGCCGCCTCGCGGATGGCTTCCACGTCGGCCATCTCATCGACGACGGCGACGTGCTGGTCGCCCTCGGGTTCGGTCGCCGGGTGGTGGTTTGTCTCAGAGAGAGACACGGTGGTGTACACGCGATAGGTGGTCTCACCGTGTTCCGCGCGGATTTCGGGAATCGTCCCGCGGGCGATTATCTCCCCGCGGTTCATGATGACCACGCGGTCGCAGACCGACTCGACGTGAAAGAGGTTGTGCGCGCTGAAGACGACCGTTTTCCCCTCGTCGCGGAGTTCACGAACGAACTCCAAGACGACGTTCGTCGTCAGCGGGTCCAGCCCGCTCGCGGGTTCGTCGTAGATGAGCAAGTCGGGGTCGTTGACGAGCGACCGGGCGATAGCGACCTTTCGTTTCATCCCCTTCGACATGTCGCCGAGGCGGCGGTCGCGATATTCGAGGTCAAGTCTGTCGAGGACGGCCTCGGTTCGCTTGGTTCCTTCCTCACGCGGCACGTCGTACAAGTCGGCGAAAAAGCGGAGGTACGACCGCGGCGTCATATCTTCGTACAGCGGCGACTCTTCCGGGAGGAAGCCGAGTCGGCGGCGCATCTCCGGCTCTTCGGGGTCGAATCCGAGGACCGAAGCGGTACCGTCGGTGGGTTCGACGAGTCCGGCGAGCATCTTCAGCGTCGTCGTCTTGCCCGCGCCGTTGGGGCCGACGATGCCGAACACCTCGCCAGACTCGACCGAGAAGTCGCTGCCCACGACGGCGGGGAAGTCGCCGTAGGCCTTCCGCAGGTTCTCGACCGTTATCATTGCCAGACCTTCACGCGGGACGGGATAAAAGGGTTCGCGCGGGATTTCAGAACTGATAGGCTTCGTCTCCGGAGGACAACAGTTCCGAGGCGCATCATCGTCGGAAGACAACAGTTTCGTCGCTCCATGGTGAATGGAAAGTCATGCCCGCCGACGATTTCCTGACACCCGCGTTCGTCCTCTTCGTCGGTGGATTCGTGGCGGCGATGTTCTTTTTCGGGGCGCTCTTGGCCAGCGTCGCGGGCGGCGGCTCAGACATCGTGAATGGGTTGGCGTTCGCGCTCGCCGGGCTCGGTGGAGTGTTTCTCGTCGTGGGTGTCGTCGGCGCTGGCGTGTTGAAACTGTTGGGCGACGACTGACCAGAAGATACTCACCGGGTTGTTGTCAGACACGCGTATGGTCAGCATCGATAGACGAACGTTTCTTGGCGTCGCTGGCGCGTCGGTTTTGGGTGCGAGTTCGAGATGTCTCGGCCGTGCCGCGGTGGTCCCGTTGCGGGAAACCGACCTCGACGGGGTGGGAATGCTTCCGCTAAACGTCCAAGGAGACGCCACCATCGTAACGACCCACGTCGTCGGCCACCGCGGTCCCGACGACGTCTTCGCGGAGAAGCCAGTCGGTCTCGTCGTCGCCAACCAGACGGCGTCGGCTGCCGAGATGAGTATCTCCGTCGAACGCCGCGACCTCCTTTCGTGGACTTCGCTGTACGACGCTCGCCACAGTCTCGCGGCAGACACCAGAATCAACTTCGTCCTTCGAGACCCCGCAGCCTACCGGATTCGAGTCTCGACGCCCAACCACGAGGATGAAATGCAGATAGCGAAATCGGAGTTCGACTGCAACGAAAAAGCGTTCAGCCTCGTCGCAACCGACGAGGGCATCGACCAATCGTCGATTTCGACGACGATGGGCTGTGGCCTCTAACGGCCTTCGACCGCGTTCAGCTCAGTCGTACTCGTAGAAGCCTTTGCCCGTCTTCTTGCCGAGGTCGCCAGCATCGACCTTGCGCTTGAGCAGGTACGCAGGCTTGTAGCGGTCGCCGAGTTCCTCGAAGAGCGTCTCGGAGGCGTCCAGACAGATGTCCAGCCCGATGTGGTCGGCGAGCGTGAGCGGCCCCATCGGGACGTTGGTGCCGAGGGTCATGCCGCGGTCGATGTCTTCCTTCGAGGCGACGCCCTCGTCGTAGGCGCGGATGCCCTCGTTAATCCACGGCATGAGGATGCGGTTCGTGACGAATCCGGGCTTGTCGTCGGACTCCCAGGTCTCCTTACCGAGTTCTTCGGAGAAGTCGTGGGCGAACTCGACGACTGCGGGGTCGGTCTTCTCGCCGCGAACGACTTCGACGCCCTTCATGATGGGAACGGGGTTCATGAAGTGAAGGCCGACGACCTGTTCGGGGCGCTCTGTCGCGGCCGCGATGGTCGTAATCGAGAGCGTGCTGGTGTTCGTCGCCAGAATCACGTCCTCGGGCATCAGGTCGTCGAGGTCCGCGAAGATGTCGCGCTTGACGTCCATGTTCTCGACGGCCGCCTCGACGACGAGGTCGCAGTCGGCCAGCGCGTCGAAGTCCGTCGTGCCCGTGATACGGTCCTTCGTCGCTTCGGCCTCGTCCTCGCTGAGTTTCTCTTTCGAGACGAAGCGCGAGAGACTGTCGTCGATAGCGGAAAGCCCGCGGTCGACGAACTCTACCTGGATGTCCCGCATGACCACGTCGTAGCCGGACATCGCCGCGACCTGTGCGATTCCGTTGCCCATGGTTCCAGCGCCGATGACTCCAACCGTGTCGATATCGTTCATGCCGCGCATGCGCTGGACTCCGCGAGGACGCAAGGTAAAACTTGCCGAGTCATCCAGAACTGTGACAATCAATTACTCAGTTCACTCGATTGTGACAACTGTGTGACTTTCACGGAAACGCTCAAGTTCGGGGCCGGAATGGTCACACGCAACGGTGACTGGCGCGAACAATATGGGTAGGGACGACGGGGATGCCGCACCGGACGGTGGTTCGTCCGGAGGAGAGAGCGGCCGCGGGGCGCAAACCGGGAGTGTAAATTCGGCGTCCGGCGCGGCCGACACACACCATTCTGAGAGCCACGGCCGACCAGATTCCGGGAGTGACGACGCACGCGAACCGAGTACCGACGAGGCAATCGAGAAACTGCTCCGGCCGCGCGGCGCAGCCGATGGTGACGAGACACCAGAAGAGCTAGCGGACCTGAAATTCATCGGCCCCGCGACGGCAGCGGAACTCGACGACTCCGAAATCGGTGTCGAATCCATCCTCGACGGGGCAGTCTGTTACCGTGACCTCGTCGATGCGGGAGTCAATCCGGGCGTCGCGGCCAAGATTCGTCGATGGCACTCGCTTTCGTGGTCGTTCAGTTCCGGCGACGACCTCGACCGCCGGTCCGCACAAGTGCGTGGACTCGGCGACGAAGAACGGGAGTGGGTCGCGGCGAGTTCCGGCGACTGGGGCACCGACGACGACGCCGAAACTGCTGACGGCGATTGGACTCCGACCGGCGAGTCGCAGACGGCGACCGGACCGACGCGAGAGGGCGACTGGACGCCCTCCGGGTCGGCCACACAGTCCGAGAATGCGACCAAAAGCGGTGATTGGACGCCGACGAACCGGGAGGAGTCGTCCGACGCGACACGTTCTACTCAGGAAGGCGAGGGTAAGCAGACAGAGGCCGCCAGTCACGGGGGAGACTGGACGCCGCGCGGGACGCCGAACGCCGAGAATAGCGCGTCCGCAGATGGGTCTGGTGACGCGCTCGCCGCCGAAGCCGCGTGGCGTGAGCGCTCGAAACCAACGCCACTCACCACGCTCGATGGTATCGACGAAGGCGACGCCGAGATGCTCGCCGAGGCGGGCGTTCGCTCCGTGCGCCGACTCGCCACTGCCGACCCCGAACACGTCGCAGACGCCCTGCAAATCGACCCTGCAGTCGTCAGCGCGTGGAAGGGGCAGGCCCGCGAGTCGATGGAGTAGTCTTTCCCACCCGAAAATTTACTATCGGAGTAGTAATTTATATTCACAATATTTTGAATCGCAATATTTGACTAGAGCGCGCCTACCGGTTGAATTCCTCCTTTTCTGAGTTCCCACTCCAGCCAATGACTTTATATACGAAGTTACCCGATGCTGACGTAGATGATGCTCGGTGTCGACACGTCCGTTAGCCCCGCCGAGGCGGGTCCCACGTCTTCGACAGCCCCCAGTTCTGGTTCCTCACTGGTTCGAACGCTCCGGTGTTGTATCCGCGGCGCGTCGGAGGTGCGACTCTGATGGCGACGCACGACGTGAACACGGCAGACTCCACGAAAGACGTCCGAACTATCGACAAAGTGGTCGACGTTATCGCGACCACCGCGCCCGAGATTCGCACGGGACTTCCCGGCCGCCGCGTGGCGTCCGAAGAGGAGAACCCGAGTGGCGAGACGCAGATGGCCGCCGACGTGTTCGCCGACGACCTGCTCTGTGAGCGGATCGGTGCACTCGACGGCGTCAGCGAGTACGCGAGCGAGGAACGCCCGGAAGCTATCGACGTCGGCAGTGGCAACCTCTCGGTCGCTGTCGACCCCCTCGACGGGTCGTCGAACCTCAAGCCGAACAACACGATGGGGACCATCTTCGCCGTCTACGACGCGCCGCTTCCGGCCCACGGACGCGACCTCGTCGCCGCCGGCTACGTCCTCTACGGCCCCGTGATGACGATGATTGTCGCCCGCAAGGGCTCGGTCGACGAGTACGTCATCTACGACGATTCGAGCTACGAACTCGTCCGTGAAGACGTCACGCTCCCCGACGAGGGGACCGTCTACGGATTCGGCGGTCGCGTCCCCGACTGGACCGAGGACTTCGAGAACTTCGCGCGCGAGGTCGAACAGGACGCGTCGCGCAAGCTCCGCTACGGCGGCTCGATGATTGGCGACGTGAACCAGATTCTCTCTTACGGCGGCATCTTCAGCTATCCGGGCCTCCGGTCGGCACCGGAAGGAAAGCTCCGCGTTCAGTTCGAAGGCTACCCCATCGGCTACATCCTCGAAACCGCCGGTGGCGCGTCCTCCGACGGAACACAGTCGCTTCTCGACGTCGACAAGGACGAACTCCACGCACGGACCCCAGTCCACATCGGAAACGAGAGTCTCATCGACGACCTCGAAGCGGCGTTGGAATAACGCCGCATTCGGGCGTTTTCTTTCCTCACCGCCGACCGCGAGCGTACCTGCCACGACTCAGAGACGTGACCGTGACAAAACATACATGGAAAACCATTTTGAATACGGTGCGTCATCCGAACGTATGAAGGTTAGAATCGGTGACGGCGCGACCGGCGAAGAGGCAGAGGCCATCGCGGGCGCGCTGGCGCGACACCTCGGAACGGACGTCGACGTGTACGTCGGCGACGAGGACGACGCCGCAGCGAACGCCGAACCGCCCGCAGAGGCCTTCCCGCTCGACGACGACCTCTCTCCGACAGAGCGCGAAGAACAACTCAAAGAGGAGATTGCCGACATCCTCGGCGGCGGTCCGCAGAAGTACAAAGACCGCCTCCCCGAGCAGGGCAAACTGTTCGTCCGTGACCGCCTCGACCTCTGGTTCCCGGAGGGCCTGAAGTTCGAAGACGGCAAGTTCGCCAACTTCGACTCGTGGCACGAGGACTCGCCGGAAGTAGAAGAATCAGACCCGAACAACCGGCTTCCGGGTGACGGTCTGCTCACCGGCGCGGCCGAGTTCGAAGACCGCGACCTCCACTTCATGGCCAACGACTTCACCGTCAAGGCCGGGTCGATGGCGCGCCGCGGCGTCGAGAAGTTCCTCCGCATGCAACAGCGCGCGCTCAAGACCGGCAAGCCGGTCCTCTACCTGATGGACTCCTCCGGCGGGCGCATCGACCAGCAGACCGGCTTCTTCGCCAACCGCGAGGGCATCGGGAAGTACTACTACAACCACTCGATGCTGTCGGGGTACGTCCCGCAAATCTGTGTCCTCTACGGGCCGTGTATCGCCGGTGCGGCGTACACGCCCGTCTTCGCCGACTTCACCATCATGGTCGAGGGGATGTCGGCGATGGCTATCGCGTCCCCGCGGATGGTGAAGATGGTCACCGGCGAGGAAATCGATATGCAGGACCTCGGCGGTGCGCACATGCACGCCCAAGAGTCCGGGAGCGCCGACCTCGTCGCCCGCGACGAGGAACACGCCCGCGAACTCGTGGCACAGCTCGTTACCTACCTGCCCGACAAGGCGGGCGAGAAACCGCCGCGCTCGGAGCCGAAACCGCCGCGGTTCTCCCCCGAGGGGATCGACGAACTCATCCCCGAGTCACCGAACCGCGCCTACGACGTGCACGACCTCATCGCACGTATCGCCGACGCCGAATCGGTCTTCGAACTGAAGCCCGACTACGGCAAGGAAATCGTCACGGCGTTCGCCCGCATCGACGGCCGACCGGTCGGCATCGTCGCCAACCAACCCACGGAGCGGTCGGGCGCAATCTTCCCCGACGCCGCCGAGAAGGCCGCCGAGTTCATCTGGACGTGCGACGCCTACGAGATTCCGCTCTTGTACCTCTGTGACACCCCGGGCTTCATGGCCGGGTCGCAAGTCGAGAAAGACGCCATTCTGGAGAAGGGCAAGAAGTTCATCTACGCCACGTCGTCGGCGACGGTTCCGAAACAGACGGTCATCGTGCGCAAGGCCTACGGCGCGGGTATCTACGCGATGGGCGGCCCCGCCTACGACCCCGACAGCGTCATTGGCCTCCCCTCGGGCGAAATCGGTATCATGGGCCCCGAGGCCGCAATCAACGCCGTCTACGCGAACAAACTCAACGCCATCGACGACCCCGAAGAGCGAAAAGCGATGGAAGACGAACTCCGCGAGGAGTACCGCGAGGACATCAACGTCCACCGAATGGCGAGCGAAGTCGTCATCGACGAAATCGTCCCGCCGTCGACGCTCCGCGAGGAACTCGTCAATCGATTCGAGTTCTACGCTGACGTGGACAAGTCACTGCCGGACAAGAAACACGGCACCATCCTCTGAAACGGCGTCTGAGCGCTCGTTAATACTCTGTTTTTCCGGCCGGTAATGTCGCGATAAGTGACGTATGGAGTGGCTACTGAGGATACCTGCGTGCCAACCACGGGTGTCACCGTCTCTGGTGCGTGTTATGAGCCTCGAAACACCACGGCCTGAGTCCGCCCCGACGCTCTTTTCCCGCGTCTTCAGCGACGATTCCCACCTCTGGTTGGTCACGCTCTTGGCGCTCGTCCTCGACGTGGCGACCACGATGTTCGGGCTGAGTCGCGGCCTCTCCGAGCTGAATCCAGTCGTCCTCGCCTTGATGCCGCAGTTCGGCGCGCTCGGGACGTTGCTCTTGTTGAAGTCAATTGTACTTCTCATCTCAGGGACGATGTGGGTGTTTCTCCCCGTTCGCTACCGCGGTGCGATTCCAATCGGTGTCGCGGTCCCGTGGGGCGTCGCGGGCCTGATGAACGCCCAACTCATCCTCCTGACGTCAGTGGGGTAGCAGGACAGCACGAACGAGAAGCGCGTAGCCAGGTGCTAATTGCGTAAGTGAGACGGCCGTGATAGCGCTCGCGACGCGAAGCCGTCGAAGTCCATAGCCAACGTAGCGACGCAGCACACAAAGCGGTACGGAACGAGAGAATTCAGGCGAGACGGGAGAGCGGATCGGAGACGACGCTCTATGCTTCGTCGACGTTCGCTTTCTTCAGCGACAGCGCCGTGCGCTCGAACTCACACACGAGGTCGTCGTCCTGGTTGAACACCTCGACTTTCATCGTCACGATACCGCGCTCGCCGTCGGACGTTTCGCGCTTGTCGAGGACGGTGGTTTGCGCACGGAGCGTGTCGCCGTGGAACACCGGGTTCGGATGCGACACGTTGTCGTAGCTGAGGTTTGCGACGATGGTCCCGTCGGTCGTATCGGGAATCGAGACGCCGACTGCGAGGCTCATGGTGAACAGGCCGTTGACGAGGCGCTCGCCGAACTGCGTGTCCGAGGCGAACTCCTCGTCGAGGTGCAGCGGCTGCTGGTTCATCGTCATGTCGCAGAAACGCTGGTTGTCTGACTCCGAGACCGTCCGCCGCTTTTCGTGTTCGATGGTCTGTCCGACCTCGAACTCCTCGTAGTACAGGCCAGTCATACGCCAGTTTGTGTAAGACCGTGATAAAACCGTGACGGTTCGATGGCCGTTTCACGGTATGACAACTCTTGCCCTAAGCGAAATCAGATAACAACCATTATAATTATCCAACGAAGAGCAACGCGAACACGCTCATTAGCTGCCCACACGGGTGGCTGGTGAACGTCATGGACAGTATCTGACCGGCTGCACGGCCGGTACCAGGCTGGTACGAACGCACTATGGCATCCGCAGCACCAACATCCGAGCCGGACGACGAACCGACGGAAGAGACAGCCCTCGAAACAGCCCGACGCCAACTCGAACGCGCGGCAGCGCATCTCGACGTTGACCCGGGCATCATCGAGCGGCTTCACCACCCGAACCAGGTCCACCGCGTCTCGGTCCCTCTCGAGCGTGACGATGGTTCGACCGCAGTCTACACCGGCTACCGCGCCCAGCACGACAGCGTGCGCGGCCCGTACAAAGGCGGCCTCCGTTTCCACCCCGACGTCACCGAAGACGAGTGTATCGGCCTCTCGATGTGGATGACGTGGAAGTGCGCCCTGATGGACATTCCATTCGGCGGCGGCAAGGGCGGCATCGTCGTCAACCCCAAAGACCTCTCTATCGACGAGAAAGAACGTCTGACGCGCCGCTTCGCCGAGGAACTGCGTCCATTCATCGGCCCCACGAAGGACATCCCTGCACCCGACATGGGCACGGACTCGCAGGCGATGGCGTGGTTCATGGACGCGTACTCGATGCAGGAAGGCGAGACGCAGGCGGGCGTCGTCACGGGCAAGCCCCCTGTCGTCGGCGGGAGCAAGGGTCGTGACACGGCCCCCGGTCGCTCTGTCGCCATCATCGCCCGCGAAGCTATCGAACACCTCGGCTGGGACCTCGAAGACACCACCGTCGCCGTGCAGGGCTTCGGCTCTGTCGGCGCACCCGCCGCACGCCTCCTCGACGACTACGGCGCGACGGTCGTCGCCGTCTCCGACGTGAACGGCGCAATCTACGACCCCGACGGCCTCGACACCCACGACGTCCCGACCCACGAGGAAGAGCCCGAAGCTGTCATGAAGTACGACGCGCCGCAGAAGCTCTCCAACGGGGAACTCCTCGAACTCGACGTCGACGTCCTCATCCCGGCGGCAATCGGTAACGTGCTGACCGAGGAGAACGCCGACGACGTGAAGGCAGACCTCATCGTCGAAGGTGCCAACGGACCGACGACCTCGGCCGCCGACGCGACCTTCGAAGAGCGCGGCATCGACGTCGTTCCCGACATCCTCGCCAACGCGGGCGGTGTCACCGTCTCGTACTTCGAGTGGCTGCAGGACCTCAACCACCGCTCGTGGTCGCTCGAACGCGTCCACGACGAACTGGAGTCCGAGATGCTCGATGCGTGGACCGCCGTCTGCGAAGAAGTCGAATCCCGCGACGTGACGTGGCGTGACGCCGCGTACATCGTCGCACTCGAACGCGTCGCGGCCGCCCACGAGCACCGCGGGCTCTGGCCCTAACGCGTCGAACACAGGCCGGACCAGCCTCGGCCACATCCGAGTAAAACCGACGGCTGTCTCTGCCGTCGCCACTCGTCCGCGACGACGAACAATTCAATCCCCGTACAACTTTCACCCTTCCATCCCTCTCTCCGCACGACATGCCACGACGGAGCGTGCTGTTCTCACCCGGCGATAGACCCGAACTGATGCGCAAAGCCCCGAGCTCCGGAGCCGACGTGCTCGTCTTCGACCTCGAAGACGCCGTCGCACCCGGGCGAAAAGCCGAGGCCAGAGCCGCCGTTGGCGACCTCCTCTCCGACGACGAGTTCGACCCGGACGCGGAGGTTACGGTCCGTGTGAATCCGGGCGAGACGGGCCTCGAAGATATCGCGGCCGTCTGCGAGACACACCCGCCGGACGCGCTCGTCGTCCCGAAAGCGACCGACGGGACAGACGTGACGAACGTCGCTGCCGCAGCACGGGAAGTCGGTGCCGACTGCCCAGTCCTTCCGATTGTCGAGAGCGCTGCTGGCGTCCTTGCGGCCCCGGAGATTGCCGCCGCCCCCGACACCACCGCCGTCATCTTCGGTGCGGAGGACTTCGCCGCCGACGTGGGCGCGACCCGAACCGACGAGGGGACCGAAGTGCTCTACGCCAGAGAGCGCGTCGTCGTCGCGACCGCCGCAGCGGGCGTCGATGCTATCGACACGCTCCACGTCGACTACCACGACGAAGAAGGCCTGCGCGAAGACGCGCGCTTCGGTCGAGAACTCGGGTACGACGGGAAGTTAGCGATTCACCCGGCACAGGTCGGCCCAATTAACGAGGCATTCTCACCGGACCCCGAAGACGTGACGTGGGCGAAAAAGGTGCTGCGGGCGCGTGACGAGGCGAACGCGGACGACCGTGGTGTCTTCGGTGTGGACGGCGAGATGATAGACGCACCGCTGATTAAACAGGCGGAGAATATTCTCGACCGAGCCGGCGAATCGTACTAGAAATCAAACAATTCCTCGGTCCGAGTGTCGGCACGCACTAATCGGCCGACAGGTCCGTGTGCTGAATACTCCTATTACCACTGGGTACGCATATTATCATTATAATATGGTAAAATTTCCGCTACTCTTAAACCACCGGCCGGTGCGTATCATAACATGGCACAAGAGGCGAATCCGTTCGAGAGTTTGCAGGAACAAGTCGACGACGCAGCCGCCTACCTCGACGTGAGCGAGGATGTCATCGAGCGCCTGAAGAACCCCGAGCGAGTGCTCGAGACGAACCTCTCCGTCGAGATGGACGACGGCGACATCGAGCTCTTCCGCGCCTATCGCTCGCAGTTCAACGGCGACCGAGGCCCGTACAAAGGAGGTATTCGCTACCACCCGGGCGTCACACGAGACGAAGTAAAGGCCCTCTCCGGGTGGATGGTCTACAAGTGCGCCGTCGTCGATATCCCGTACGGCGGTGGCAAAGGCGGTATCGTCATCGACCCCGCAGACTACAGTGAGTCCGAACTCGAACGCGTCTCTCGCTCCTTCGCGAAGGAACTCCGCCCGTTCATCGGCGAGAGTCGCGACATCCCCGCACCGGACGTGAACACCGGCCAGCGCGAGATGAACTGGATTAAGGACACTTACGAGACCCTCGAAAACACCACGGCACCGGGCGTCATCACGGGCAAGGCGCTCGAAAACGGCGGCAGTGAAGGCCGCGTCGAAGCGACCGGTCGCTCGACGATGCTCACCGCGCGCGAGGCGTTCAAATACCTCGACCGCGACATCGAGGGCGCGACCGTCGCCGTCCAGGGCTACGGGAACGCTGGCTCTGTCGCCGCGAAACTCATCGAGGACCTCGGCGCAAACATCGTCGCCGTCTCCGACTCTTCCGGCGGTATCTACGACCCCGAGGGCCTCGACGCCCGCGCTGTCAAAGACTTCAAGAACGAGACGGGCACCGTCTCCGAGTACGAGGGAACCGAGGCCATCACGAACGACGAGCTGCTGACGCTCGACGTGGACCTGCTCGTCCCCGCTGCGCTCGAAAACGCAATCGACGGCGACCTCGCGAAAGAGGTTCAGGCTGACATCATCGCCGAGGCCGCGAACGGCCCGCTGACGCCCCGCGCCGACGACGTGCTCACCGAGCGCGGCGTCCACGTCTTCCCCGACATTCTCGCCAACGCGGGCGGCGTCACCGTCTCGTACTTCGAGTGGGTCCAGAACCGCCAGCGGTTCTACTGGACCGAAGACCGCGTTAACGACGAACTCGAACGCATCATCGTCGATGCCTTCGACAACCTCGTCGACGCCTACGAGACCCACGACCTGACGAACTTCCGCACCGCCGCCTACGTCGTCGCCATCCAGCGCGTCGTCGACTCCTACGAGTCGAGCGGCAACTGGCCCTAACTGACGGGCTCGCCGTCCTGGCGACGGCATCGGCATCACACCGCTATCGAGCCGTCATCGCCGACGCCATCACCGACCGCGTGTCGCGGTCGATTCGCCGACTGAACCGCGTCGGAATTCTGACAACCACGTTTTATTGCATGAAAATGTATAGCATCCGCTTCGGCCGATGCCGAGGGATTCAAGTCGGTGTAGGTCGGTCAAATCATCAATGCGTCAGGACCACCTCATCTCCGCGGTAGACCTCTCGCGGGAGGACATCGAGGCGGTGCTCGACCGCGCGGCCGAAATCGACGCGAATCCAGCGGCGTTCCGACAGCGGCACGCCGGAACGGTTCTCGGACTCTGTTTCTTCGAGCCGAGTACGCGAACCCGGATGAGCTTCGATACCGCGATGAAACGCCTCGGCGGCCAGACGGTCGACATGGGACCGGTCGAGTCGTCGTCGGTCAAAAAAGGCGAGACTCTCGCCGACACCGTTCGCGTCGTCGAAGGCTACGCGGACGCGCTCGTCCTTCGCCACCCGAGTGAGGGTGCAGCGACGATGGCCGCCGAATTCATCGACGTGCCGCTCGTCAACGCGGGCGACGGCGCGGGTCAGCACCCGAGTCAGACACTCCTCGACCTCTACACTATCCGCGAAAACGCCGGACTGGACGACATCACCATCGGTATCATGGGCGACCTGAAGTACGGTCGCACGGTTCACTCGCTGGCCGAAGCGCTGACGAACTTCGACGTGAATCAGCACTTCATCAGTCCCGAGAGCCTGCAACTGCCCCGAAACGTTCGCTACGACCTGCACGCCTCGGGCGCGAGCGTCAAGGAACACACCGAACTCGACGAGGTACTCCCGGAACTCGACGTGCTCTACGTGACGCGCATCCAGCGCGAGCGCTTCCCCGACGAAAACGAGTACCGCAAGGTCGCAGGCGAGTACAAAATCGACGACGAGACGCTCGCCGCCGCGTCCGACGACCTCGTCATCATGCACCCGCTGCCACGCGTAGACGAGATTTCACCCGAAATCGACGACAGCGACCACGCGAAATACTTCGAACAGGCACACAACGGCATCCCCGTCCGAATGGCGCTTCTGGACATCCTCCTCTCCAACGATGACTGACGACCACCAACTCCGCGTCTCCAAGATTCAAAACGGAACCGTCATCGACCACGTCGAGGCTGGCCAGGCACTCAACGTCCTCGCCATCCTCGGAATCGACGGCACCAGCGGTGAGACCGTCTCTGTCGGGATGAACGTCCCTTCGGACCGCCTCGGCCGCAAGGACATCGTCAAGGTCGAAGGGCGCGAACTGAGCCAGTCCGAAGTCGACGTGCTCTCGCTTATCGCCCCGGCGGCGAGCATCAACATCGTCCGCGACTACGAAGTGGTCGAAAAGAGCCGCGTCGTCCGCCCCGAAACCGTCTCGGGCGTCGTCTCCTGTCCGAACCGCAACTGCATCAGCAACGCCGACGAGCCGATTACCTCCGGCTTTGCCGTTCTCTCCGACGGCGTCCGCTGTGACTACTGCGGGGCTATCGTCCGCGAGAAAGAAATCGCCGCGAACCTCGACGTCAGCTAACGCGCGTCGTCACTCGTTTTCGTCGGTCGAATCCGTATTGTCTGCCTCGGGTTGGCAGAACGTCACGCCAGTGAACTCGAAGCGCGCACCCTCGATGTCCCCGCTCGCGTTTTCCACCGACCAGCTGTGTGCGTCCGCCAGCGACCGGACGATGTCGAGGCCGAATCCCGTTCCGTTGGGAGTAGTGGTGACGCCGGGTTCGAAGACGTTCCCGCTGACGTCTGGATTGATTCCGTCTCCGTCGTCTCCGACGGCGAACCCCGCGTTCGAGTCGAGCAGTTCGACCGTCACTGTTGGCGATGGACCGGCGTGTTCTATCGAGTTTCGAAAGAGATTCTCGAACAGTCGTTGCAGGCGTTCGCGGTCCGCTTCGATGGTCGCGTCTGCCTCGACGACGAGCGTCGACCCGTTCGTGTCGACCGACGACCAAGCGTCTCGTGCGACCGATTCGAGTGAGACAGTGTCGATATCGAGGACGGCAGTCCCCTGTCGGGCGACGTGCAACACGTCCTCGACGATGTCTCGAATCCGTTCGAGCGAGTCGGCCACGCGACCGAGATACTCCGAGTCGTTGGCCTCCCGTTCGAGTTCGAGAAAGCCCATCGAGATGGAAAGCGGGTTCCGGAGGTCGTGCGAGAGGACGCGGGCGAACTCGTCGAGGCGTTCGTTCTGTCGCGCGAGTTGCTCTTCGTGGTGTCTGTGAAGCGTCACGTCGCGCGCGACGCCGCAGACTCCGACGATAGACCCGTCTTGGGCGACCAATCGACGGTTCGACAGTTGGAACAAGATTCGCCCTTCTTTCGTCTTCGCCCGCGCTTCGACGACTTTCTCTTCGCCTTCGAGCACATCGTTGAACGCCCGGCGGATAGCAGGGCGGTCCCGCTCGTCGAAAAACGAGTCGGCGCTCTTCCCGTAGAGTTCCTCGTCGGAGAGTCCGAACAGTTCGTTGAGTCGTGCGTTCCACCGCACGAGAGCGCCGGTCTGGTCGTAGACGTAGAAGACATCGTCGAGGGCGTCGAGCGCATCTTCGAGGAGCCAATCGTCGTCGGTGTATCCACTTCCGTCTTCGGTGGCGGCCTCCGCGAGCCGTTCGGCACGGTGTCGAGTTGCCAAACGCTCGACGCGGGGGACCAGTTCGATGTTCGGGTCGAAGGAGTCCTGCTGCAGATACCCCTCGATACCCAGTTCGACGAGTTCGGTCGTGTGGTCGGCGACGGTGCTGTTTGCGAGATAGACGATTGGAAGGTCGCTGTCCGTTGCGCGAATCTCCCTGACGAGTTCGACGCCGACTCCGTCCACGGGGCGCTCTGCGATGACGACACAATCGAACGGGTCGTCCCCTCTGAGCCGAGAGAGTGCAGCGCCGACACCATCAGTAACCATCACTGAGACCGTCTCACTGTTGCAATCGTCGCCTGCGGTTTCGAACGCGGTGACGAGCGGCTCGGCTACCTGTGACTCACCGACGAGGAGGATATGAGGTGTCTCAGAGGGCATAGTATGTACCGAACCGAGTCGGAATTAACTGAGAGGACGAACTGAAAGCCCATAACTGTACTGTAGATACAATATTCATATTGTAAATACTGTCTAGGTATACTCTCGGAGTAAGGTCTCGTGTGTCCGCCGCGCGTCGTGTCGAAATCACTTAGTGTCGCCACAGTCTACGCTACTGTATGTCCAAGAAGGCCAAACTCGTCTTGGTGCTCGCAGTAGTCGCCGTCCTCTACACCGTCTTCTCCGGCGATGGTGAAGCGGTCGAAGTCGAAATCGAAGAGTAGTCGAACGTTCCTCCGCTCGGCAGTAGCCGAGCCTCCGTTTTTTTTTGTCCCGTGAGTCTGCCGTCTCGATAGCACTCGTTCAGTGTCGATTCGGCGCTTCGGAGAGCGAACGACTTACCCACGACCCAACCGAAAGCGGATTCATGTACGGGGTCGTCACACGCAACGCAGAAGAGGTCGACTGGCCAGAGTTCGACCGCGGATTCTACGAAGTCAAGGACGTGACCGGCCGCGCGGCCGAACCGCTGTCGAACGCGGTCAACATGATATCGTGTTTCGGCGACAACGCCGCCGCAAACGAGAATCCAGACCTCGTCCCCGTCGACGACGAGGGGAACCTCGCCACCCGCGACCGGACCTACTTCGACTGGGCCTACATCTGCCCGACGAACGAGAAGTACCGCGCCGGACTTCTCGAAATCGTCGAGGACGCCGCCGAGGCAAACGGCGACGTTCGTCTCGACGACGTTGGGTTCCCTCGCGAAGAGTACTGCCACTGCGAACGCTGCACCGAGCAGTTCCGCGAGTGGTCCGAAGAGAACGACCGCGACGGCGACGAAGACGACTGGTTCGACTGGCGTGCCGAGGTCATCACCGACTTCGTCGCCGAGGCGGCCGACCGAATTCCCGGGCGACTGTACCTGACGCTCTATCCCGACCCGTATCCGGGACACCTCTATCGTCGCGCCGGACTCGACATCGACGCCCTTTCGACCTACGTCGACGAGTTCGTCGTCCCGCTGTACGACACCAACTACGGCACGACCTACTGGCTAGAGACCATCGCAAAGGGCTTCCAGACGCTCCTCGCCGACACCGGCGCGGACCTCTCTGTGGAACTCTACGCCGTCAACGTGGACGTAGACGACCTCATTCACGCGCTCGAAGTCGCCGACGAGTACGCGAAAGACGTGCTCTTCGGCTACGACGCGAGCAACGCAGCGGCGGCCCTCAGGCGGATGACCGCCGACGAGAAAGGTGGCAAGACCTTCCGTCCCGAGGATTCGACGCGCTAACCGGGACCGGTGCTACCCCTCGGCGAGTCGTCAAATCGCACCCGAGAGGAACCCGATGACGACGATTCCGAGGATGAAAATCAGCGTGGCGACTGCGAACAAGACGAACATGAGGCGTTGTTGGCCACTCGTCGGTTGTGCCATGACGTTCGTTCAGGACCGACAGCACTTAGCATAGTCGGCGACCGCGACTGATTCTCGAATAAGGGTGTCGCTGTGCGGGGATTGGTGGTGCGGTCAGGGGACGACGTAGCCGCCGTCGACGACCATCGGGTGGCCGGTGACGTACGACGCGTCGTCCGAACAGAGGTAGACCACTGCACCCGCAACTTCCTCCGGTGTTCCGAACCGCCCGATTGGTTCGGTCGCGAGCAGTCCTTCTTTCGCCTCTTCGTCGTCGCCGACGAACCGCTCTATCATCGGCGTCTCGATGACGCCCGGTAAGACGGCGTTGACCCGGATGTTCTCGGACGCCACTTCGAGGGCGGCCGAGCGCGTCAGTCCGATAACCCCGTGTTTCGCGGCGTAGTAATGCGAGAGGTTCGCGCCGCCGGTCATTCCGGCGACAGACGAGGTGTTGACGATTGCGCCGCCACCCTGTTCGACGAGGCGTGGAATCTCGTATTTCAGCCCGAGGAAGACGCCCGTGAGGTTGATGTCGATGACGCGCTGGAAGTCCTCGATGGACATCTCTGCGATTGACGATTGGGTGCCTTCGATACCGGCGTTGTTGTGGGCGAAGTCGAGGCCGCCGAACTCCTCGACGGTCCGTTCGACCAGTCCGGCCACGTCGGCTTCCTTCGAGACGTCGGCTTCGAAGAACACGGCCTCACCGCCTTCAGCCTCTATCTCGCGTACCACTTGCTGTCCCGCGTCGACCTGCACGTCCGAGAGTGCGACCTTCGCACCCTCTTCGGCGAACCGAATTGCTGTCGACCGCCCGATACCCGACGCAGCGCCCGTGACGAGGGCGACCTTTCCACTGATTCCCTTCATGGTCTCACCGCGACTCGGGACGAGTGTGCCACCGAATCGCCCGTGAAACTAGGACCGCAGACAGAATAACGACTCCTCAGGAACTTGCGACAGTCAGGAGACTCGAAAAACGCTGCAAACGCATCTCAGTCGAGGTCTTCGAGCGGGGCGACGTTGTCGAAGTTCGGGTCTGGTCCGCTTCCGGGGGCAGCCCAGTCGACGGCGTTCGCGAGGACTGTCTGAATCTCTGGTTGCTCGTAGATTGGGAACGTCTCGTGGCCCGGTCGGAAGTAGAAGATGCGGCCCTTGCCGCGGGTGTAACAGCATCCGCTTCTGAACACTTCGCCGCCTTCGAACCACGAGAGGAAGACGAGTTCGTCGGGTGCCGGAATGTCGAATCGCTCGCCGTACATCTCGGCGCGCGGCACCTCGAACGACTCGGGGAGACCGTCGGCGATGGGGTGGCCCGGTTCGACCGTCCAGATGCGCTCGCGTTCGCCGGAATCGCGCCACTTCAGCGAACACGAGGTACCCATGAGTCGCGTGAATGGTTTCGAGTAGTGGCCCGAGTGGAGGACGAGAAGACCCATCCCGTCGCGGACGCGCTGAACCACCTTGTCAACGATTTCGTCGTCAACCTCGCCGTGGGCTTTGTGGCCCCACCACGCCAGCACGTCCGTGTCGTCGAGGACCGATTCGGAGAGGCCGTGTTCGGGTTCGTCGAGCGTCGCGGTGTTTACGTCGTAGCCCGCGTCGCGGAGGCCCTCGGCGATAGTCGCGTGGATGCCATCGGGATAGACGGCCGCGACTTCCTCGCTTTCCTTCTCGTGGCGGTATTCGTTCCAGACAGTGACAGTGACCATACGCCCGCCGTCACCGGGCGGGGACAAGTAGCCACCGCTGTGTGACCCGAACGCTTAGCGCCCTTCGAACTCCGGCTCTCTGCGCTCCATGAACGATTCGACGCCCTCGGCGTGGTCCTCGGTCTCGAAGATGACCGCCTGCGCAGTCGCCTCGTGTTCGATGGCCGCCTCGATGGAGTCGTCCTGTCTGCGAAGGAGGCGCTTCGATGCGGTGAGCGCCTTCGTCGGCCCGCCCGCGATGCGCGCGGTCAACTCGTCGAGTTCGGCTTCGAACTCGTCAGCGCCCGCGACGCGGTTGACGACGCCCAGTTCGAGCGCCCGTTCGGGGCCGAGCAGTTCGCCCGTGTAGACGAGTTCCATCGCGACGTTCTGTCCGACGTGTCGCGGGAGGAGATACGAGAGTCCCGAGTCCACCGCGAGGCCGACTCGCCGGAATCCGAAGCCGATGTGGGCCTCTTCGTGGAGGAGTTGGATGTCGCAGGCGATGGCCAGCGCGCCGCCAGCGCCGACTGCCGCACCGTCGATTGCGGCGACCGTCGGGAGGTCACACTCGTAGACGCGGCGAACACAGTCGGCCGTGTCGTCGATGATGTGGTCGACCGCGTCGGGAAGCGAAAGCGCGCCCGACTGTAACTGCATCATCGCGTTGACGTCGCCGCCCGCGCAGAACGCGCCTTCAGACCCACGGAAGACGACACAGCGCGCTTCGTCCGGCAGGGAGTCGAGCGCCTCGCGCACGCCAGCGGTCACTTCCATCGTGAGCGCGTTCCGCGTCTCTGGCGCGTCGAGCGTCACTGTGGCGACGTGTTCGTCGATAGCGAGACGCACTGCGTCGGAGTCGAGTTCGACTTCGGTCATTTTCGACGTGGACGTGTAGAACCGTGAAAAACGTTTGGTCCGTGGAGAGTTTCCCACCCCGAGACTGCGGTCTCAGTCCAGTACAGCGTCGGGGTCGATGCCGAGGCCGGGCGACTCGGGCACGCTCATCTTCCCGTCACGGACCGGCGCTGGGTCGGCCGCAACGTCCGAATCGAGGAGTGATGCAGTTGCAAGCCCGTGTGCGCGCTCGCCGGGCAGTGCGGCCGCGACGTGGAGCGCGCCGAGTCTGGCGACGACGGCGTCGATAGTCGTCGTGACGACAATATCGACACCCGCGTTGCGTGCGCGACTTGCCACGTCAAGCACGCGGTCCGGCCCGCCGAGTGCCATCGGTTTACAGACGAGGACGTCTGCGGCGTTCGACGCGAGCGCACGTACTGGCGGGACCGACGCGAGCGATTCGTCGAGCGCGATGGGTGTGTCGTGGCGGCGGCGCAAGACGGCGTGGCCAGCCAATTCCTCGGCCGGAAGCGGCTGTTCGACGTATTCGAGGTCGAGGTCAGAGATGGCTGCCAGGACTCGGTCGGCCGTCCAGCGGTCCCACGCACCGTTTGCATCGGCCCGAATCGACACGTCGTCGCCGACTGCTTCTCGGACTGCCCTGAGGCGAGTGATGTCGGCGCCGGTGTCGCGTGCGCCGACCTTCAGTTTTAGACAGTCGAATCCCGCAGAAACAGCGTTCTCGGCGGCTTCGACTGTCTGCTCGACGGGCGCGTCACCGACTGTCGAATTCACCGGAAGCGAGGTGTGTGGGTTGCTAGCGAACGATGCCGCGAGTGGGGTGTCGTCGCGCCGGGCGCGAGCGTCTGCGAGCGCGAGCGACACCGCGTGTCTGGCCGCCGGTGTGTCCGCGAGCGCGTCGGTCTCGATTGCGGTCTTCGGGTGGTCGACACCGTCGAGTGCAGCGCGACAGTCGTCGAGCGATTCGGTCCAGCCCGGAAGCGGCGTCGCCTCCCCGATGCCCGTGTGGCCGTCCACGTCGACCGCGACGAGGAATCCTTCGCGGCGCTCGATGTCACCGGTCGCGGTGGTGAGCGGCTGTCGCAGGTCGAGCGCGAAGTTTCGGATACGCATCACGCGAGGGCGAGGCCGACCGAGAACAGGAGCGCGTAGAGCGCCAGCAGTTTCCCGGTGTCCTCCAATGCAGGGTTGAGCAGTTCGCCGTTCGTCTCCGTGAGGACGGTTCGGGCGATTCGGGCGGCGATAGGCATCGAGAGGAACGGCAGCAAGACGTGCCACTCGAACCCGGAGCGCGTCCAGAGATACAGCGGAACCGCGTAGGCGACGACCAGCATCACCACGTACTCGGCGCGGGCGAAGCCGTAGCCGAACCGGACGGCGAGGGTTCGCTTGCCCGTCGTCGCGTCTTCTTCCTTGTCGCGGATGTTGTTCACGACGAGGATATTCGTCGAAATCGCCGCGATTGGGAGACTGGCGAGGACGGCGACGAGCGTCACTGTCTCCGGTGGGATACCCATCGACAGTGGGGCCGCGAGGATACTCGCTGCTTGGACGTAGTAGGTGCCGACGACGGCGACGAGGCCGAAGAAGACGAAGACGAACAGGTCGCCGAGTCCGTGGTAGCCGAGGGGGTACGGACCGCCGGTGTAGGCGATGCCTGAAGCGACCGAGAGCAGGCCGATGACGAGAATCGGCACGCCACCGACGTAGACGAGGTAGGTGCCGAGGAGGATAGCCGCGGCGAAGGTGAGATACATCGCGCGCTTGACCTCGGCGGGTGGGATGAGACCGCCAGCCGTCACGCGAGTGAAGCCTTCGCGCGCCTCGGTGTCGGCTCCCTGAATCGCGTCGTAGTAGTCGTTGGCGAAGTTGGTTCCAACCTGGATGAGAAGCGCACCGACGAGGGCCGCAAGCGCGGGCAGTGGGGCGAACAGACCGTCGTGGACCGCGAGGGCCGTGCCGACCAAAACGGGAGCGGCGGCCGCGGGGAGCGTCTGCGGCCGCGACGCCATCACCCACGCCTGCGTGCGAGAGATGTCCTGCGTGCTCATTGTGTGAACACGAGGGCCGTAGCAGTGAGTAAGTTCCTATCGAAAAGCGCGCGACACTGGTGCGGTGGAGGCGCGGCTACGACGACTCGGCGTCGATGTCGAGGTGTTCAGCGAGTCGCTCGTGGGCCTGCTCGGCACGTGCTTCCATCTCTTCGTCGGAGAGGTACGTCGAGAGTCGGCGGTCGATTTCGGCCTCTCGGATTTCGGTGAGTCGCTCCTCGTCGACGTCGCAGTCGTCGGGAACGCGCTCGTCGAACCACTCGCGCCAGTCGTCGCGTTCGCCTTCGAGTTCCGCCTCGCGGCGCATCCAGTCCCAGTGCTTGGCGATTGCTTCGGGATACCCTTCGTCGCGGCGCGCGTCTGCGATGACCGTTCGGGCGACGCGCGCACCGTGGCCAGCCGAGATAATCGCCTGCGCGTTGATGTCGGTCACGGGCGCGACGACGTACAGCCCGTCGAACGGCGTTCGGCCGTCTTGGTCCGGGTAGTCGCGGTTGAACCGCTCTTGTTCCTCGCCGTCGTGTTCGTACTGAATGAACATCGAGTCGTCGCCGAGCGGTTTGAGATACTCGCCACCGTACCGGGCGGCCGCGACGACGCGTTTCGTGGTGACTGTCCGGCCGTCCTGCGTCGTGACGGTGAACCCCGTCTCCAACTCGGAAACCTCCTCGACGAGGTCCGGGACGATTTCGCACCCGGCTTCCTCGGCGTGGTCGTGCATCAGGTCGTAGAGGGTGTCGATGTCGATGCCACCGGGGAACCCGAGGTAGTTTTCGAGGTGTGCGCACCGTCGAAGCGACGACCGGCCCCGGTCGAAGATGACCGTGTCGAGGCCGTACCGGCCGGTGAACACGCCCGCCGAACAACCTGCGGGACCGCCGCCGACGATGACGACGTCGCGGTCGAACTCGGTCTGCGATGGTTGAGAGTCGTCGCTTGACATGGTCAGAAGTCGCCGTTGACGATGTCCGCGACGCGCTGGCGGTCGAACAGTGTCTCGTCGCTCGTGACCTCACCGAAGACGTCGGGATACAGTTGCTGTGCCCCGCGCTCGGTCAGGAACAGGTTCTGAATCGGACCCTGGAAGAGGTAGCCACCACGGTAGACGCGCTCGTTCTTGACGGCAGTCAGTTCGCTCGCGACCGGGTGGGACTTCATGAATTCGAGCACGGTGTCGCGGAACTCTTCGGCCGATTTGCGCTCGTGGGCGCGCAGGAGAATCACGTCTGGGTCGACCTCCAGCATGGCCTCGTAGTCGATTTTTCCGCGGTCGGTCGTGCTCAGCCCCTCGATACCGGTACCCGAGAGCGCGTCGCTGACGCCGAGGTCGCGCCACTGTTTCTTGCTCGTCCCCTTGTCGTTGAGACGGTACGGCGAGAACTTCTCGGGTTCGTCGCTGCCGGCGTACACCAGAAGGACGTTCGGGCGCTCGTCGGCAGACGGAAGCTTCGCCTGAATGTCGGCGATGAACTCGTCGTGGAGCGATTCGAACGCCTCGTAGCGCGCTTCTTCTTGGAAGAGTTGTGCGACCTTCTCGAAGGCCTCATAGAGGGTGTAGTACCGGTAGTCGTGCCACTCGTCTTCGCGTCGGAAGATGAGGTTGCCGAAGAACGGCGCGACGCCCTTGGTAATCTCGTCGACGTCCTTCTGCTTCCAGCCGAACCAGTTGACGAGCATCTCCGGGTCCATCAGGTGGACGTCGTTGTCCAACTCGTAGAAAATCTCCTTGGACATGTCGCTGTCCGAGAGTTGGTTCTCCTCTATGACCGAGCGGTCCACACTCACGCCGGGGAGTTCGTCGTAGACGTAGGTGTAGTAGCGACCCGCGCCACCGATACCGGTCATCTTGTCACCGAGGCCGAGTGCGACGCCCATGTCGGCGTAGCCGCCGTCGTAGGCAATCCACGACTCGGGGACCGAATCGAACGTGACCTCACCGACCGGTGCCATCGACACCGAGTACGACGTGTCGGGTTCAGCCGTCGTCGTGGTCGCGGTGTCCGTTTCAGCGGCAGTCTCTGCTGCGGTGGTCGTCTCGGCGGTACTGTCACCACTCGAATCAGACGTACATCCGGCGAGAAGCCCGGCACTGGCGAGTGCACCGTACTGTAGATAGTTGCGACGCGTCAGCCCGTTCCGTTCCGTGGAGTCTCCGTCCATATCTTTAGGCTCACCTAAAGGTATAAGTCGCTTCCTAATTTTAGGCGTCCCTAAATCCTTTGCTCGGGGGTGCTACTGTCTCAGTAGTGCCACGGGTAGTCGCGGAACGCCGGCTGGCGTTTTTCGAGGAACGCGTCGCGGCCCTCTTGGGCTTCCTCGGTCATGTACGCGAGTCGGGTCGCTTCACCGGCGAACACTTGCTGGCCGACCATCCCGTCGTCGGTCATGTTGAACGCGTATTTGAGCATCCGCATGGCCGTCGGCGACTTCTTCGTCATCTCGTCGGCCCACTCCAGCGCGACATCCTCCAGTTCCTCGTGCGGAATCGCTTCGTTCGCCATCCCCATGTCGACGGCTTCCTCAGCGGAGTAGGTCTTGCCCATGAAGAACACCTCGCGGGCTTTCTTCTGGCCGACCTGTTTGGCGAGATACGCCGAGCCGAACCCGCCGTCGAACGAGGCCACGTCGGGGTCGGTCTGGAGGAACTTCGCGTGCTCGTCGGATGCGAGCGTCATGTCGCAGACGACGTGCAGCGAGTGGCCGCCGCCGACGGCCCAGCCGGGAACGACGGCGACGACGGGCTTGGGCATGAATCGGATGAGTCGCTGGACTTCGAGGATGTGCAGTCGGCCAGCCTTGGCTTCGCGCACGAGCGGGTCGTCGGACACGTCTGCCTCGTCGTCCTCGCGGTACTCGTAGCCAGAGCCACCGCGAACCGACTGGTCGCCGCCGGAACAGAACGCCCAGCCGCCGTCTTTCTCGGACGGGCCGTTGCCGGTCAGGAGGACACAGCCCACGTCGGCCCGCTTTCTGGCATCGTCGAGTGCGGCGTAGAGTTCGTCTACCGTCCCCGGACGGAAGGCGTTGCGGACCTCGGGGCGGTCGAATGCGATGCGCACCGCCGGAACGTCGACGGCGCGGTGATAGGTGATGTCGTCGAACTCGTCGGACCCCTCGACCGGTTCCCAGCGGTCGGGATCGAATATCTCCGAGACCATATCGAGTGGCGGCACGGGCGGCGCAAAAAGATTCGCTTGCGTGGCCACCGCGACGACACCCCCCGGCTCGAAGCCGCGTGACAGCCCCATCGTATTTGACTGTTCCCTTACAATTATTAGAGAATGTCCGCCGCTTCCGCCCTCCTCGTTCGGTTCGTCCACATCGTCGGAATGACGATTCTGTTCGGGGGTGCAATCGGCGCGTGGGTCGCAACACGGACGACCAGCGACCGCGGTATCGAACTCGCAGCGCGCTACGAGTGGATATTTTGGGGCGCGATGGGCGTCATAGTCGTCACCGGCGTCGGAAATCTCGGGGCGGTCGGGCCACCGGGACCAGAAACGACGTGGGGACTCGTCCTGACCGTCAAACTCGCTCTCGTCGTCGTGTTCGTCCTCGGGTCGTTCGTTCGGACACTCGTCGTCTTGGGATGGCTTCGCGCCGCGACCGTGACGCCCGACGCGACTTCGCTGCGCACCCTGTATGCGGCGACTGCCGGATGGCTTCTCGTGCTGGTCGCGTTCGCGGAGGTGCTCGCCCATGGCTGACGCCGACCGACTCGAAACGTGGACCATAACGACGGTCAACGTCACGCTCTTGAGTCTCATCGGTGTCTTCGCAGCGCACACGAGCGGCGTGCTCACGAATGCACTCTCTGGCTTCGGGACGCTCCCCGGCGTGGCCGTCTTCACCTATCTCTGGGTCGTCGTCTGGCTCTCGACGCGCTGGGCAGTTGCCGACGGCGGCCTCGACAGGATTGCCCGTGAGGACTCGGGCTTTCGGTCACTCGTCCTTCGCGGCATCGCCGGCGGCGCAGCAAGCGGCGTGGTGTTCGTATTCGGGATTCTCGTCACCGCGTTTCTCGCCAGCGTCAGTCGCGGCGAGTTAGAACTGACTTCGTTCGCACTGTTCGGTCTCTTCGGCGGCGGGGTTTCGGGCGTCGTCGGCGGCGTTATCGGTGGAGTTTCGGTCGTCCTCGACGCCGCAGTCTACCTCGTCGCCACGCACGTCGGTCCGAAACAGGATGGCGAGTCAGCCACAGAGTCGTAGCCTCACTCACGGAGCGGTCCAAGTGGACTCGTCAACCACGACGCGAGGCCGACGAGGACACCCGTCGAAATACCTGCAAGCAACCCGACTGCGCCGTGAAACGCCCCGTACGCGACGAGACTGCTCACGACGAGTCCGGTCGTGAGTGACCGGCGACGACCCAGCGACGTGGGATAGCCGGGAAACGTGAGACGGGAGAGCATCCACACCGCGATGGCTGCTGGCGGGAGGAGGAGCATCGGGACGAACGACTCGAGAATTGGGCGCGCAGAGAGAAGGCCGTCGCCGAAGAAGAGACAGGCACCAACGACGGCCGCGAGCGTCACCCACCGTTGGAGTTCGGTCGAATAGCCATTGTCAGCGATGTCGGAAAGTAGCAGGACCGCAACTGCGGTGGAGACACCGGTGAGAAGCCCGGCGAATGGATCCAAATACGGAGGAAGCGAGAGTACGACCGGCAGCAACCCGGCGACGACTGCAGTAACGTAGGTGGTTCGCGTGGAGGGCATACGACCACGATGAAATCCGTGGCTAAAAAGTCAGTCGGTTGACGTGAAGAGAGAAGGGAAAGGGAGTGAAGAACGACCGAGACTCAGTCGGTCAGCGCGTCTACGACTCGCTCTCGCAGGTCGTCGCGCACGCGGTGAGAGTCCTTGGCGTCGGTTCGGACCTCGATGACGTCGGTCCCGACGCTCGCCACCGACTCGGCGTACGCGTCGCGGAAGTCGCCCATCTCGACCGAGTCGAACGAGAGGTCGTACAGGTCTTCGGTGGCCTCGAAGTCGAGGCCGTGGGGCGTCTTGAACTGCTCCGTAAACGGCGGTTCGAACTCCTCGATGGGGAGCATGTGGAAGATGCCGCCGCCGTCGTTGTTCACGAGGACGATGGTCGCGTCCACGCCGAGGCGACCAAGCGCGAGCAGGCCGTTCATGTCGTGGTAGTACGCGAGGTCGCCGGTCAGGAGCGTCAGGTGGTCGGTCGTCGCCGACCCGGCACCGAGCGCCGACGAGACGATACCGTCGATACCAGACGCACCGCGGTTCCCGAGGACAGTTCGTGCCTTTGTCGAGGGACGAGCGAAGCGGTCGAGGTCGCGGACAGGCATCGAGTTCGAGACGAAGACGGTCGATGGCTCGGGTGCGAGTTCGGCCACGTCGGCCGCAACGCGCCCCTCGAACGCGCCAGTTTCGGCATCGACAGCGTCCCAGTGTGTCTCTTCGGCGTCGGTCCACAACTGATTCCACTCCGAATCGGGCCGGTTGCGGACGAGTTGCGAGAGTCGCCACGCGAGCACCGAGGGTTCGGCCTCGACGAGATTAGTCGCGGTGAACTCGGCTTCTCGCCAGCGACCCGCGGGGTCGACGAGATACTGTCGGGCGTCGGTCCGGGCGAGGTACTTTCTGAGAGGCTTCGAAGTGGGGGACGCGCCGATTCGGACCACGGCTTGGGGGTCGGGCCAGTCGTCGGTGACGCGCTCGTCGAGGTAGGCGTCGTAGCCGCCGAGGACCGTCGTCGTTCGGGTGTGTCCGCCAAATCGGAGTCCGGAGAGCGGGTCGGCGACGATGGGGAACCCTGTCGCGTGTGCGAGCGCGGCGATTGCTTCGGTGTTGAATCCTGGCGAGTCGGCCGGGCCAGCGACGATGAGCCCGCGGTCGGCGGTCAGTTCGTCGGCGAGTTTTCGAAGGTTGTCCTCCGAGAGCTCGGGGACGCCGCCGGTCGTCTTGACGTACGGGTCGTCGTCGCGGCCGTCGAGTGCCTCGCGCGATAGCCCGTTCGGGATGTCGTCTTCGACGGCGGTCGGTTCGAGAGGTTTCCGAAATGGGAAGTTGAGATGGACCGGGCCGGAGTCGGCACCAGTCGACTCAGAGAGTGCGCGGGACGCAGTCGTCCTGAGACTCCGGAGTTTGCGCTCTGTCGCTTCCGGTTCCGGCATATCCTTGTACCAGCGGACGGCGTCGCCGTAGAGTTTCTCTTGGTCGATGGTCTGGTTCGCGCCACTGTCACGGAGTTCTGGCGGGCGGTCAGCCGTGAGGACGAGCATCGGGACTCGAGATTGGGACGCCTCGATGATTGCGGGGTGGAAATTCGCCGCCGCAGTGCCGGAGGTACAGACGATGGGCGTCACCTCGCCGCTTCGGCGGGCGCGCCCGAGCGCGAAGTAGGCCGCCGAGCGCTCGTCGAGGTGTGAAAACGTCTCGATGTCGTCGTGGCCGTCGAACGCCTCCGTCAACGGTGTCGAGCGACTGCCGGGTGCGATACACACCGCGTCGATGCCGGTGCGAGCCAATTCGTCGACGAACGTCCGTGCCCAGAGGGCGTTTCGATTCGGTGCTGTCATCTCGTCTCGTGTCGATAATCTCGTCTCAGTCGTCGTCTCAAAGAGCGATACGGCGGGCCGGCTACGCCTCGCGTTCGAGTTCGTCGAGGATGGGCCGGTACTTCAGTTGTACTTCGTCCCACTCGGCGTCGGGGTCGGAGTCGGCGACGAGGCCGACCCCAGCGAAGAGTGTCGCCAGCGAGTCGTCGACGACCGCCGAGCGAATCGCCACGGCGAAGCTCCCGTCGCCGTCGGCGTCGAACCACCCGACAGGTGCCGCATACCAGCCGCGGTCGAAGGGTTCGGTCTCGCGGATGACACCGAGCGCATCGGCCGGTGGCAACCCACCGACTGCGGGCGTCGGGTGGAGTGCGTCGACGAGCGAGAGGACGTGCTCGTCGCGTTCGAGGGTCGCGTCGATAGGCGTCCAGAGATGCTGGACGGTCGCGAGTTTGCGAATCCCGCGCTCGCCGACGCGAACCTCGGCTGAGAGCGGGTCGAGTTGCTCGCGAATCGTCTCGGCGACGAGTTCGTGTTCGTGATTGTCCTTCTCGCTCGCGAGGAGTTCGTCAGCCAACCACACGTCTTCGTCGTCGGTGTCGCCGCGGCCGGTCGTTCCGGCGAGCGCGCCAGTCGCGATATCGCGCCCGCGAAGCGAGACGAGTCGCTCGGGGGTCGCGCCGAGGAAACTGGCCCCCGTCGCGGGTTCGACGAGGAAGCGATGACATTCAGGGTACGTCTCGCCGAGGCGAGCCAACAGGTCCGGCACCGACGCCGGGCGGTCGAGTTCCACGTCGAGTGCTTGCGCGAGGACGACCTTTCGAAGGTCGCCAGCGCGAATGCGCGATACGGCGGTGTCGACGCTCTCGCGCCACGCGTCGAGCGACGTCGTTCGGTGTCGACTGACCACGCCGGGCGGTCCGTTGGGGCCGACAGCAGAGAGCGCGTCGAGGTCTGCCCGGACCTCGTCGAGGCGGGTTTCGACCGCATCGGCGTCGGCACCGGCGTCGCTGACCGTCAGCCACACCTCGTCGTCGTCGAAGACGAGTTGGACTTCGGGGACGACGAAGCGCGCCGCCGGGAAGTCGCCCCACGGGTCGCGGCCGGTCGCCGCCTCGTGGAAGGCGAGACCGCCGAAGAAGCGCGGGCGGGCGACAGCGGGTGCCTCAACGTCTGCACCGTCGAAGAGTTCGGTCGCCTGCTCGCGGACGCGCGAGAGACGGTCCGGGCCGTCTGCCTCGACAGTGACGGCGGCACCCCCGCCGACGACTGTCGGTTCGTCGGGAGCAGTCCACAACGTCCGCGGGCGAGAGACCGCCATGAGGGCCGCTCTGACCGACGGCACAGACAGTCGAGCCGACCTGCTGACGAGGGATGTTGCCACCTCGTCGGTCCGCAACGGTTCCATCGCACGAGGCTCAGGACCGGGGACGCTTGAAACTCTCCCTTCTGTTCCGATAGCTGACCACCTCGTGCGCATACACGTACACTGTTCAACAGATTCGGGCGTCGATACGTGTGACAGAGAGAATTTAGTTCGGAGTAATCATTCAGACAACGATTAATATGTGATAACATGTCACACACCAAAAGTCTAGACGGCGTCCGTCACGGAGAGAAGACACAGCGAAGATGCAGGCGAGCGTGGTCGGGACGAACGTCACAGAGGAGAGGGAGCCAATGGCAGCAACAGAAGAAACAAACAAACAGCTCGTTCGACGGTCGAACGACGAAATCTGGGGAGACGGAAATCTCGACATCATCGAGGGGTACGTCGCCGACGACTACGTCGAACACAACGCCGCGTCACCCCAGACGATTCACGGGCCAGAAGGGTACAAAGAGAACGTCCAGATAGTTCGGTCGGCGTTCCCGGATTTGGAAGTGACCACGGAGGACGTAATCGCAGAAGACGACAAAGTGGTGACTCGGTACACGCTCAGAGGAACACACGAAGGAGAACTGATGGGCATCGAACCGACCGGGAAGACCATCGAGGTTCAAGGAATCAGCATCGGGAGATTCGAGGATGAAACGGTCGTGGAGGGCTGGTCAGTTATCGATATGATGAGTATGATGCAGCAACTCGGCATCGTCGAAACACCCGGCTAGTGGGTCGACGGTGACTCACCTTTTTCCAGTGGACAAAGAGGCTAGAATTAGCTATACCGCTCTTCGTTCCACGGATTCGCCGTGTTCGAATACCCGCGCTTCTCCCAGTAGCCGCGTTCGGGTTCCGTGAGGAACTCGACGCCCGTCACCCACTTCGCGCCCTTGTAGGCGTACTTGTGCGGCGTGACGACGCGAAGCGGGCCGCCGTGGTCCGCAGGCAGGTCGTCGCCGTCGTACCCCCACACGAACATCACTTCGTCGCGCATGCACTCGTCGAGCGGGAGGTTCGTCGTGTAGCCGTCGAGCGCGTGGAACATGACGTGGACCGCGTCGTCTACGACGCCCGCTTCCTCGGCGAGCGTCGGGAACGTGACACCCTCGAACTCGCAGTCGAACTTACTCCAGCCAGTGACGCAGTGGAAGTCCTGAACCTGCGTCTCGGAAGGAAGCGACTGGAACTCATCGAACGAGAGGTCGAGTTCGGTTTCGACCGCGCCCCAGACTTCGAACGACCACGTCTCGGGGTCCCACGACGGCGTGCCACTCTTCGAGAGGACCGGGAACCGCTGTGTCTCGCGCTGTCCCGGCGGCAGGCGGTCTCCATCGAACTCTTCGTGGAGGTGCGTGACGTTCTTGCTCATGGTCGCTTCTTCGACCCGACGCACCTATCTGTACCGACTCGGAGAGACGGGACAGTTCGGTATTCGAAAACGAACGTCCACCGATAGTAAAAAGAAGCATACCAATCTGTAACCAACGCTTCGGGAATCCGAATTGTCCCCCCGGCAGACTTAAATACGGCCCTTTCAAACCGTCGGACGTTCAGATGCCGAAAGTAGAGATCACCGTGCCGGAACACCTGGAGATGCAGATCGTGCAGCTCGTCGAACAGGGGGAGTTCGTCAACCGCGACGAGGCAATCGAGGACCTCCTGTCGACCGGAATTCGTGCGTACAAGACCAGCGGCCCGATGTCGGACGACGACCGGGCCTACGAAGACGACGGGATGATGGGTCACGAAGACGAGTACGTCTTCTGAGCCGAATGACAGCCCGCCCCAATAACTCTTAAACCACCGTCGCTCCTAAGCAACCCTCATGCACAAGGACGAACTGCTCGAGCTCCACGAACAGATGGTTATCATCAAAGACCACTTCAAGTCCCGCAACCACGTCGACGACACGCTGTTCGACCCGTACGACGAACTCGGCGTCGAGCCGTCCCACGTCCACAAATCGAAGAGCGAACACAAACACGCCGTCTTCGTCCTCGGGAACGCCCTCGCCACCGCGATGAGCGAAGACGAGTTCTCCAGTGCCGGCCGCGTCGGAAAGCGTATGGAAGAACTCGCCGACGACGCCGAAGGAAAGATCTGAACGGGTCTCCCCGCTCGCAGCACTGCCCGCCGCCGGCATCAGTCACACCAGAACCGACTGCCGGAGCTCACTTTCGTCCACTTCGTGCTTCGCGGTAGCACGAGACACGATTTTCCCACTGGTTTCTTAACCCCTCGTTTGCTGGTGACTGGTAGCAAATGCTCGACATCCCCGGTTGGGTTCCGTTCCACCGGCTTGCGGTCGTCTTCGCACTTCTCGTTGCTATCGGAGCGCTCGCGTTCGTCGACCGGCCCAGCCGTCTCACAGCCACGCTTCGCCGACGCTTCCTCTTCGGGGTTCCGTGGGGCACGCTCGTCACCATCGGTGGCGTCCTCGCAGTGTACCTCTTCTTGCAGGACGGCCGGTCGTCGTGGTATCGACCCATCGTCATTCCGTTCCGGGCGTGGTCGTACTTCTACCCACTCGGGATGCTCAGCGCACCGTTTTCACACTCGAGCGCCGGACACCTTATCGGTAATCTGATTGGGACGCTGACGCTGGCCCCCGTCGCCGAATACGCGCTCGGGCACTACCCGAGGCGACGTGGGTCGACCTCGTTCGGGTCGCTCCGCACCAACCCCTACGTTCGCGCCTTCCTCCTCTTCCCGGCGGGCGTGTTCGTCGTCGGACTCCTGACCTCGGTGTTCGCGCTCGGCCCTGTCATCGGGTTCTCCGGCGTCGTCTTCGCGTTCGGCGGGTTCGCGCTCGTCACGCGACCCGTCACGACCATCCTTGCACTGTTCTCGGGTCGCGTCGTCCGTCTGTTCTACGACGCGATGCTTTCGCCGGAAGTAACCGCTACGGCCCGCCCCGTGTTCTCGACGCCGTGGTGGGCACAAATCGCCCTTCAGGGGCACGCGATTGGGCTTTTGTTCGGCGTCATGCTCGGCATCTGGGTCCTGCGTCGTCGCGACGGAACCCAACCGACGGCGATGCGAAGCTTCGCCGCAGTCCTCCTGTTTGCGGTACAGGAGTCGATGTGGGCCGTCTACTGGTTCCGCGGGTCCGAGACGTTCGTCCTCTTCCGTGCCGTCGGCTTGGCACTCGTCATCATGTTGGCGATACTCGTCGCGCTCACCGTCGCCTCCTCTAACCGCCCGATTCGAGCGAACGCACCGACCGGGTCGGTCGGGTCCGCGCGACGGTGGCAAGTCGGGGTTGCCGTGCTCCTCCTTGCAACGTCGGCACTCACGGGACCGGCGATTCCAGCCAACATGTTCACGGCCGCGTCCGACGACCTGCCCGGCGAACGCGTCGAGGTGAGAGATTACGAAATCACCTACGTCGAAGACGTTCCGAACGGGCTGACCGCCGCGTTCGACATCGAACTCTTCGGAGAGTCGACGACGACGAACACGTCCGGCGTCGTCGTCAAGAGCGAACAACGTGGTATCTGGACGACTGCAGTCTCGAAAAACCGACTCGCGTTCGACGGGCGGTCGGTCGTTAGACTCGGCGGCGTCGGCTGGCGCGACGAGGCCGTTGCCGCCCGCGATGGCTACGTCGTCATGGGCACGGGAACGTCCGCGTACCGCGTCTTCCTCGCGACGGAAAACGAGACCGTCCTCGCCCACAAAACTGGCCCCGTACAGGCTGAACCTGTCGTCGCCGGACGCAACATCTCTGTCGTCCCGACGGACGCGGGCTACGACCTCCAAGTTTCGTCAGATCGAGGGACCGTCCGCGGACCGATGCCCACAGCGAACGTCAGCACGACCCTCGACAACATCCGCTTCGTCAGACACGAGCAGTTCATCTTCGCGGAGTATCGAGGGACACGCGTGCGAGTCGCGCGGGAAGAAACGTACAACTAAAACAGAGCACAGCGGGACGACCGCGTTACCACTCGATTCTGAACACTTCGGCGTCGAGTTCTCGTCGCTCGGCTTCGTGGAAGTCGAACTGGTGGTCGAGGTCGAAGGTCGCCCGGAAGGCGTCGGTCACGTCGGCACCGGCGTCGTCGGCGAACGCCTCGATGAACTCCTTGCTGCCTTCGTTGTGGACGGAGTAGGAGACGTCGGCGAGCGACGCGATGGTTTCGAGGAACGCGCGGTCTGCGTGCGCGTTCTCGTTTTGAGCACCGAACGGTGGGTTCATCAGGACTGTCACCGGTTCGCGTTCGGAGAGACACAGCGGGAGTCTCGTCGCGTCGCCGCGGACCCAGTGAACGGGAGCGCTTGCGCCGACGCGACGAGCGTTGTCCACGGCGGTTTCGAGCGCGTCCGCGTCGAGTTCGACGCCGACGACACGCGCAGGAGACCGGAGGGCGGCACCGAGGGCGAGCATTCCTGTCCCGGTCCCGAGGTCGACGACCGTCTTCCCGTCGACGTCACCGCGGAGGTCGGCGAGATGGACGAGGTGCGCCGCGAGGTCCGGCGGCGTGGGGTACTGTTCGAGGGCGACTTTTGGGTTTTCGAAGCCAGCGACTACCGCCAGTTGCGCCTCTAACGCGGCCTTGGTTGCCATCAGGTGTTCGTGCGGTGGCGAACCTCAAAAGCGACACCCTCGCGGTGGGCCCGTTCTTCGAGGGCGGCCAGCGCCGACTCCTCGTCGTCCGGGCGACACGACCGGGCCACGTCCACGACGATACGCCCGGAACCGAGGAACGACGCCGCGCGCACGTACTCACGCAGACGGTCGGACTCGGACTGAATCGCCAGCGGGTCGTCTTCGCAGAACTCCGCTTCGACGACGAGTTCGGCCGGAAGGTAGCCTTCGTCGGCGAGTCCGGCTTTCAGGTCCCGAAGCCGCGATGGGGCGGTCGAATCGAGGTTCGACGCGTCGAGGACGACGGGAGTGAGGTCGGTCGAGCGGGAGGTCGAGAGCGCTGCTTTCACGTCCGAGGTGTCGTGGGTGCTCATGTCGTCCACACATATTCTCTAGTTATACATATAACTTTGTGAATGCACAGTAGTAATATTTTGGCAGAGTAATTCGCCCGATATTCGGCTCAGTCGGCGCAAAACGGCAGGCTAGAGACTAATGAGGGCGCAGGCCGAAGTTATTCCGGGGGTCACACGCTTCACCCCCATTCCCCACGGCGGAGTGTGGAGTCGCACAACACCTTGGGGGAGCTTTTCCAACGCGTGGTTGCACTGGAGTCGCGCTTACTGATACGTGTACGTGGCCACCGTCGAACCCGACGAGTTAGTCACAGTCACCGTGTCGCCACCGTTGTTCCAGACCGCACCCGAGCGCCCCCAGTACACGTCTGTTTTGGTATCCGTCCCGGACCCGGTGTAGAGCGTGAGCGTCTCTCCAGCAGGGAGTTCGGTTCCCTCGGCGAACGTGTACGACGCACCGGCCGCGTCCGAGACAGTCCACCCCGAGAGGTCGAGCGTCTCCGTGCCACCATTTCGGAGCGTCACGTACTCTCCGTTGAGATTGTCGTTGTCGTTGCCGGGTGCGTCGGCGACGACGTCGATGCCGAGTCCGTACTCGTTCGTCGCGGTCGTCCCTTCGGCAGCACCACCTTCGGTCGCACACGTCCACAGGCCGACACCGCGCTCGCGCGCATCGCGTTCGGCTCGTTCGTACCGCGCGCGCTCTTCGAGCGAACTCTCGTAGAACCGCGCGTGTCCCTCGGCGAGCAACTCGTAGTTGAACTCCGTGCCGTCGACGACGACGTAGGCGAGAATCCGACCGTAGTAGCCGCGTTCGCCCGCCTTTTCGTCGTACCGAAGACCAACCGTTCGGTTCGACAGGCGCGTTTTTGCGAAGTCGCTGGCGTCGTGTCCCGCCTCGCGGAGACAGGCCTCACCCGCCTCGGTCTCAGGAACACCTTCGAACTCGTCGGGCGTGTTCGACCCGTACACCTCCGGCGTATCGACGCCGAGCAACCTGACTGTCTCGCGCGCACCGTCCGGCATGACGACTTTAATCGTGTCGCCATCGACAACTTCGACGACTTCCACGGTCACGTCGCTCTCTGCTGGGTCGGCCCTCTCTGTGAGTGTCGTCGGGGTCGGTGTCGTCGTCGCGCTCGTCGTCGTCCCCGGTGTGGTATCTGTCTGACCAATTCCACCGCCGAGACATCCCGCGAGAACCGCGAGAATCACGACAACGAGTGTCGCGGTAGCACGTCTGACCATCCGATTCACCGTTGGTCAAGGAACATTATAAGTAGGTGAGTCAGACAGGTCGACCGACACGAGAGGCGAATCGCTAGACAGCGCGCTGTATAATATTTCTGATACAAAGGTTTAAATTCGAGCTCCACCAGAAACCTTTTAATGGAACGTCCGAGCCGGCAGCGTCAACGTGAGGAGGCAACGGCACAGGAGGACGAGCAACTAAGTTGCCCGGAGTGTGGGTCCGACCAGGTCGTCACCGATGCAGACCAGGGGGAACTGGTGTGTGACGACTGTGGTCTCGTTCTCGACGAGCGTCAAATCGACCGTGGTCCAGAGTGGCGTGCGTTCAATCACTCGGAACGCCAATCGAAGTCTCGTGTCGGTGCCCCGATTACCGAGACGATGCACGACCGTGGGCTGACGACGACCATCGACTGGAAGGACAAAGACGCATACGGACGGTCGCTCTCTTCGGAGAAGCGGTCGCAGATGCACCGCCTGCGTAAGTGGCAGGAACGAATTCGAACGAAGGACGCTGGTGAACGAAACCTGCAGTTCGCACTCAGCGAAATCGACCGCATGGCGTCGGCACTCGGCGTTCCGCGGTCGGTTCGTGAAGTCGCGTCGGTCATTTATCGCCGCGCACTCAACGAAGACCTGATTCGCGGGCGCTCCATCGAGGGAGTCGCCACATCGGCACTCTACGCCGCCTGCCGTCAGGAAGGTATCCCGCGCTCGCTCGACGAAGTCGCGGAGGTATCTCGCGTCCCGCAAAAAGAGATTGGACGAACATACCGATACATCTCGCAGGAACTCGGGTTGGAACTCAAACCCGTCGACCCCAAACAGTTCGTCCCTCGTTTTGCATCCGCGCTCAATTTGTCCGAAGAAGTCCAGTCCAAGGCCACCGAAATCATCGACGTCTCCGCAGAGCAGGGCCTGCTCTCGGGGAAGTCGCCGACCGGGTTCGCCGCGGCAGCCATCTACGCGGCATCGCTTCTCTGCAACGAGAAGAAGACCCAGCGCGAAGTCGCCGACGTCGCGCAGGTGACCGAAGTCACCATCCGAAACCGGTACCAAGAACAAATCGAAGCGATGGGCTTCCGCTAACGTCCGTCGTCAGTTTTTAACGAACACCACGACACTCCGCCCCCACAGGGCTGTGTCGTATTCGTGCGCAACGTACCCGTCAAGCAGTGGCGCTATCGTTCCGCGCTCGGTCGCTGGCGCGATGACGACTGGGGGAACGTCCGACATCCTCCGTAGTTCGGCCGCGTTCGCAACCGAGCGAGTGTCCGCTTTCTCGCGAGTGACGTACCACGTGACGGGTAATCGCTCACCCCACGAGTCTGGCACTGGCGGGTAAGCGTCAGCCGTGTCTGCGACGTACATCGAACTGCCGTAGTAGAGGACGTCCACGCCCGCGTCGTCTGTCTCCCCAATCCAACCCGACACGTTCTCCCGGAACGATGCGAACTCCGCGTTCGGTTGGGCGTAGTGGGCGAGGTCGGTGTCGCGTTCGCTCGGCCCGTACACCTCGCTGGCGGCGACTGCACCGGTCTGAGCGAACAGTGCACCGAAAATCAAGACCGCGGCAGCGACACGCGCGGTGTCCCTCGCGTCGAACGCACGCTGCCCCCATCGAACGAGCGCCGCCAGTGCGACAGCAGCCGGAAGTGCAAGTGGGACGGCCACGTGCACGCCGAGCCACGGAGCCGAAACCTCCGAGAGCATCGGGACGAACACCAGCGCCGTCCCGGCCCAGTACGCACCCACAGAGACGAGTGTACGCGGTCCGGTTGCAGCGTATCTGTCCACGAGGAACGCACCGAGCGCCAGTATCGACAGCGGGACTGCTGCGACGGCGAGCGTGCCGAGGAGGTCGCCGAGATAGGGGAGGTACTCGTGGGTGTAGTGCGGGTATCGGTGAACGACGCGGACGCCGACGAGTCGCCGAACAGAGCCGAAAAGCGCCGCATCGAGCGCTGACAGTATCGTTCCCGGCGTGTAGAGACCGGCAGCGTCGGTCTCGCCCGCACGGGGGGCGAACGTGAACACGTACAGACCGACGAAGACGAGCAGCGCCCGGGCCGCTGGCGTCGCCGAGCCGCGAGCGCGTGCGACGAGTTCGCCCAGTCGAGTCGCAACCGGACGCGAGGAAGCGACGAGTGCGGCGTGGTCGAACACGAGGAGACCAGCGACGCCGAGACAGGCGAGCGCGACGATGCCGAAGCCCGAGGAGGCGACAGCGAGCGCTGCGGCCGCCGCGAGTCCATAGGCGTTCCATCTGCTGCCGCCGTCGAGGAGCCTAACGGCGAACCCGAGGACGAGCAGGGCAAAGCCCGCTGCGAGGACGTCACCGCGTGCGAATCGGCCGTAGTAGACGAGGAGTGGATTGAAGGCAAGAATCGCAGCGAGTGCGACGGTTTCGTCGTCGCCGAGTCGCCCTCGAAAGAGGAGCGCAGCACCGGGAAGCAGCGCTCCGGCGAGTGCGAACGGCAGACGGAGGGCGAAGTCGGTCGTTCCGAACAGGGCCAGCGACGGTCGGGCGAGGAGGTAGACGAGCGGGCCGCCAGCGACCGGGCGGTAGCTGAAGAATCCGGTCTCCAAATATCTGAGACTCCAGTAGCCGACTCGGGCTTCGTCCCAGTGGAGTGGCTGGGACCCGAGCGCGGCGAGGCGAACCGCGAGTGCGAGGACCACCATCGCACCGACGGCGAGCCCTGTGCGGTCGACTCGTCGTCGGAGGCGAGCGGGAATCATGGGGTGACGTGACACCGCGGGCGGCAAGGTGTTTTCGGAACAATCGAGCCGCTGTCGTCGTCCCACAGTCGCGTTCGAAAGCGTCATCCTACCGGCCCGGTAGGTGACGGATATGGCGCTCATCGAATCGCTTCCGCCGCGTCCGCTGGAAGCTTCCGAACTGACGTCGCTGAATCGGTCTGACGCGTTCGAACTCGTCGTCTCTATCGAGAGCGAAGAGCCGGCGCGCGGACTGCTGTTTGCGACCGCGTCGTGGGTCAAAGGAGTCGCCTACGACGACAGACAGGGATGGACGGTCGTCGACACCGTCGAACTCGACGAGGAAACCGCCAGAATCGACGGCCTGCAAGCCTGTGAGGAGGCGGTTCGTTCCTTCCACGACGACGGGAACGAGGAGTAGAACTAACTCCGCTGCTCCCCAAATACAACTGTCATGTACGACGATATTCTCGTGCCGACCGACGGAAGTCAAGCCGCCGAGCGTGCCATCGACCACGCACTCGATATCGCCAAGACCTACGGTGCAACACTGCACGCGCTCTACGTCGTCGACACGAGTATTTACACGTCGCTCGACGCCGGAGCAGACGTCGTCATCGACGCCCTCGAACGTGAGGGCGAAGTCGCAACCAAGCACATCCTCGATGCCGCCGAGGAGGCCGGCGTCGATGCCGACGCCGAGGTAACGACGGGGACTGCGTACCGTTCGATTCGAGACTACATCGAGTCTCACGACATCGACCTCGTCGTGATGGGAACCCACGGTCGCACCGGCCTGAGTCACTACCTGCTCGGCAGCGTGACAGAGCGCGTCGTCCGTACCTCGCCGATTCCGGTTCTCACGGTTCGAATGGAGGAGGAAGAAGAAGACGAAGACGAGACGGACGAAGTCGCCGACGCCGAGGACGCAAGGACGGCGTAGTCCGAATACACAGGCCAGCCGATTTCCCTAATCCGTTTCCTCTGCGGCGACTAAACTACACCTCTGGTCGTCCTTTGATAAACAGTTTTGTCGGGGTCGCTCATATCCCGAGGTATGACTGACTACACCGTCGAGTTCGTCGGTACCGGGGAGACCATCACCGTCTCCGACAAGCAAACGATTCTGAAAGCGTGTATCGAGGAGGGCATCGCACAGGAGTACTCCTGCCGTGTCGGGATGTGTCTCGCCTGTTCTGCAGAGATACTCGAAGGCGAAGTTACCCAGCCTGCGGCCCGTGGGCTGACCGACGAGGAAGCCGAAGAATACGCACTCACCTGCATGGCGCGCCCGCAGAGCGACCTCAAACTCGAACGCGGCGTCTACCCGCCGAGCATCGAAGACGACGCTGCCACCGCTGGCGCTGCCGCTGACGACGACTAACGACGACTAACGACGGATTCTGCGGGGACACCCGCTCAGTGTTGGGCGGGCGTTGGTCCGCGACTCTCTTCTCAGGCTTCTGGAACCGTCGCCGCGCAGTTGTTCGGCCCCAGTTCCGTCTCGAACGCCTCGTCGTCGGTGAGTGACTGTCGGCCCAGATTGGTCGCGATGATGCGCTCGAAGTTCGCCGGGCGAGGAGGCATATCGGCGAGAATGAACTCGACGAACTCGTCGGTGTCCATCGAGAGTGCGTCCAGCCGTTCACGGAGTGTGTCGAGCGTCGCCACGTACGCCCCGTTTTGGGGCGTCGCCTGTGCGCTGTAGTGAGCTGGCGCGATTCGCGTGTCGCCGTCGAACTCGGCGTACCTCCCGACGAGCGTCTCGTGTAGCCGTCTGGCGGCCTCGGGCGCGCCTTCGTCGCCGTCTTCGAGGTCCGGCCGGGCGACGCTCTCCAAAAAGAGCCCGTCGCCGACGAAAAGTAAGTCGCCGAGTCGGTAGGCAGTCATCTCCGAGGTGTGCCCGGGCGACGCGACCGCGACCAGTTCCGTGTCGCCGACAGTCACTGCGTCGCCGTCTTCGACGAGTCGCGCATCGAAGTCGAGACCACGGGCGGTCGCGCCTGCGGGGAGGACGACTTCGGCACCGGTGCTGTCGCTGACGGCTCGGACGCCACTCACGTGGTCGGCGTGGACGTGCGTGTCGATGGCGGCGACGATGTCGGCACCCAAGTCGGCCGCGTCTTCGACGTATCGGTCGGTGAAGGCGCGCAGCGGGTCCACGACGACGGCCTCGCCATCGGAGACGACGAGAGAAGCGAGACAGCCACTCGACGGGCGGTCATACTGAAGCACGGTCGCGTCGGCGTGTGGTATCTCCGTGGACAGGTACACTCGGGCCCAGCCGTCCATGCCGGTTTCTAAGTTCTCGGCCGCGACACCGGCTTCGTTCAGGAGGTCGGCGACGTGGTCGCTCGCCTTCCCCTCGCCGCACACGACGACGACAGGGTCGGGCGCGTCCGCGAACTGCTCGGCGAGTTCGTCGACGGTGCCGAGGACCTCTGCCTGCGTGAACTTGACCGCGGGAATCTGCGTCGCGGTGACGCTCGGGCCGTCGACGTGCCACTCCTCGAACTCGTCGCGGTTCCGAACGTCGAGGATGGTCGTCGGTTCACCACGCTTGAGTCGTCGTGCAAGCGCCTCTGGGGACATATCGAGGACGTAGGGGTGCCCGACGTAAGAACACACCGCGGGGGAGAGAAGAAAACAGCAGACGCCGAAGGCCGTCTGTTACCGGTCTTTGCCGCCGTCGTTGCGGAAGTGATCCGGTGGGTCGTCTATCGACCCGTCTTGGACAGAACCCGGCATCGTATCCACGCCGGACGGACCATCAGCTTCCCCGGCGGCGTCTGAGACCGCATCGGGCATTGAACCGGGCATTGCGGCATCGAGGCGAGAGGCCCCGCCAGTCTCGTCCAGTTCAGTGAGTCGGTGGGTTGCGTCGCGAATCGCGAGCACCTGCTCGGTCTGTTCGCGATTGGCGTCAGCGACCCCACCGATTTGGTCGGAGACGTCCGTGGCGTGTTCGGTGGCGCGTTCGACCATATCCGCGATTTGCTCTGCACTCACCGCTTGGTCGTCGGTCGCGGCCGCGACTTCGCTGACGCCTGCGGTCGCCTGTTCGACCGCCGCAGAGATGTCCGTGAGGCTCCGCATCACGTCCTCTCCGCGGTCGATACCGTCGTAGAGGCGGTCGGTCGTCTGCGAGAGACTGTCGATGGTCTCCTGTGCCTCGACTTGAATCTGGTCGACCGTCTCTTCGACTTCGGTCGCGCGTGCCTGCGACTCCTCGGCGAGATTCTTGACCTCGCTTGCGACGACGGCGAAGCCTTCCCCGGCGTCGCCCGCGCGAGCGGCCTCGATAGACGCGTTGAGCGCGAGCAGATTCGTCTGCTCTGCGATGTCGTTGATGGCTTCGAGGACTTCGTCGATTTCGTCGATTCTGTCGTGGAGTTGCTGGACATCGGCCGACGCCGTCTCCGCCGCCTCGCTCACGTCGCGCATGACGTCGATAGCCTCGTCGGCCGCGTCTTCACCCTCGGCCGCGCGTTCTGCCGCGTCGGCACTCGTTCGCTCGACCTCTTCGGCCGTCGCCGCAATCTCCTCGACAGTGGCGCTCATATCGGAGACCTCGGCGGCGACCGTCGACATGTCCTCGGCCTGCGAGTCGGCGATGTCCTCGATGTGGGTCGCTCGCTCCGTAACTTCCTGCGAACGTTCGAGTAACGTCTCGACGGGTTCTTGAACGTCGGCTTCGACCTCCTCCGCGAGTTGGCGACGCTGTTCTGCCTCGCGCTGGGCCGTCTCGCTGTACGAGTCGATGTACGTCTCCATCGCGACTTGCTGGTCGAGCGAGAGGAGTTTCAACACCGGAAGGAATCGCTCGACGACAGCATCGACCGCCTCTTCGACGTTCGATTCGGCCGTGGCGTCACCACGGAATTTGTCGAGCAGTTCGCCGACGGGAGAGTCGGCCGACTCGTCGGTACGCTCGGACTCGCTGGCTCCACCGAACTCCGCTTTGACGTCCTCGGCGATTGCCTCGGCAATCCCCTCGTAGTACACCGAGTAGGCCCCGAGGTAGTACTTCGGGCCGAGGTCTATCATGTCGTGGAGTTTGCCGATTCGCGCCCGCTTCGCGAAATAGTCGGTGTCGTACTCGCCGCGACCGAGCGCCCGGAGGTACGCTGCCTGGTCGGCTCGGAGCATCTCGGTCGTCTTGGTCGAACGGTCGAAGTACGTGGCAGCGCCAGCGTGCTCCCCGAGATGGTCGTAGAACTCCTGTGCGAACTCGTCGGCGACGTCGTCGAAAAGCGGGTCCAACGATTCGAGCAGGCGTTCGTCTTCGTCCGAAAGTCTGACGAACGATTTGCGTTCTTCGACCTCTGCTGCATCGATATTCAAGCGTGAGAGAAGGTGCTCTCCGTCGACGCGTGCCCTCGCGTCAGCCGTTACTTGTTCGGAGGAGTCATCCATTGCCGGTATTGAACGGATTGCACTATTTCAATCCTTACCACACAGTATCACGATTGATACCCGTAATACGCGGGGACATTATTTTGTGTCAGTACGACGATTTGGACAGAACGTTCACAACTGTGGGGACCGTGCGTCGTCGCATGGACGCCGATGCATTTCGTGACGCGGTCGAGGACGCAAAACAGACCGAACTCGACCGACTCGGCTCGTCGAAACTCCTCATCGCGTTGACCGAGGCAGACCTCTCCGAGCCAGCCGTGCTCCGGGCCGCCGCATTCTCCGAGTACGCGGCCCGCGAAACCTTTAGAGCGTGGGCGGACGACGAGGCTGTCGACTCGGCACGAACGGCGTTCGAAGCAACCGCAGAACAGGAAGACGAGCACCTCCAGCGCGTTCTCGAACGCCTCGAATCGGATATCGAACTCCCAGACGAACCGGGACCGATGCACGCCTACCTCCGCGGGCGCGACGACACCATCGAGCGCATCGCTGCCGGGATGGTCGGTCGAGGACTCGTGTCGCTTCGGACCCACACGCAGGTCATCAGCTTCTTCATCAACGAGGCGGACCCGGCCGGTGCCGACCTCTTTCGAGACCTCAAACGCGAGACGGACGCGACGCTCACGACCGGACTCGACCTCCTCGACGACCTGTGTGAGTCCGACGAGGACTGGGAACGCGCTCAGATGGTCGCGGAGTACGTGATACAGGTCGCCTACGACGACTACGCCGACGGACTCGCCGAACTCGGCGTCGACCCCAAGCCACTCTGCTGAGTCGCAACTGTCTCGCCCTCGGACGACGGGGCGCAACCGAACCTATTCGTCCCCGCCAGTGCTAGCCGGAAGCATGAAAACCGAGACGGGGCGCGTCGAGGAACTCTACACCGCGCCCTCGAAAGGTTCGCCGATGGTCGCCCACGACGCCGTCGAACTGTGCGATGGTGGTCTCGCTGGCGACCGCTACCGCGACGGCACGGGGTACTACTCGGCGACAGACGGGTGTGCAGTGACGCTCGTCGATGCCGCCGTCCTCGACGACGCCCGAACCGAGTTCGGTCTCGACCTCTCGGAGGGTGTCCACCGCCGCAATATCGTCGTTCGCGGTGTCGACCTCGACACGCTCCTCGATGCGACGTTCGACCTCGGCGAGGCGACGCTCCGCGGGACGAAACTTCGACCACCCTGTGCACACCTCGCTGACCTCGTTGGCGACGAGGTTGGCGACGCCCTCCGAGAGAAACGCGGCGGTATCTGTGCCGAGGTCGTCGCACCCGGTCGCATCGGAGTTGGCGACGAACTTCGGGTGGTCGAAGCGAACCCACGAGAGATGGGTCGCCACATCGCCGCGCGACTCGGGGGAGACACCGAATGACTCGACAGAGTTCCGACTCCGATTCAGACCCCAAGTCCCGAGCGATTGCCGGACTGCGGGACACATTTGATGGGGACGTCCCCCGTGCTTCCGACCCGATTCTCGCAGTTGCGCCCGGCCGTGTGAACCTCGTCGGAGGACACACAGACTACAACGACGGCCTCTGTCTCCCGCTTGCTGTGGACCGCCACGTCGCCGTGGCTGCGTGGCCCCGCGACGACGACGTAATTCGTGCCCACGCGACCGACTTCGGGGAGACGACGACGTTCGACCCTGACGACAGCCCCGATGGATGGGCTGCCTACGTCGCCGCCGTCGCCCGAGTTCTCCGAGAAGACGTCTCTCTGCTCGGCGCTGACCTCGCAATCGCCTCCGACGTGCCATCTGGTGCTGGGCTCTCGTCGTCCGCCGCACTCGAACTCGCAGTCGGGCAGGCACTGCTCGGGGTCGCAGACGAGACCATGGACTCGACCGGCCTCGCGCTCGCCTGCTGGCGGGCCGAACGCGAGGGCGTCGGCGTCGAGTGCGGCATCCTCGACCAGTTTGCGTCCGGGCTCTGCGAACCCGACGCTGCACTCTTTTTGGACTGCCGTTCGCGCGAGTTCGAACACGTCGCGTTCGGCGGCGACGTGGGGATTCTGGTCGTCGATACCGGCGTCTCCCACGAACTGGCCGACTCCGGGTACAACGACCGAGTGCGCGAGTGTCGCGAGGCGGTCGCCACGCTCGCAGCGGCGTCAGGGTTGGACCTCACGTCGCTCCGTGATGTCGATATCGACCTGCTCGAACGTCACGCCGACGCCCTCGACGACGTTCACTACCGCCGGGCGAGACACGTCGTCTCGGAGAACGAGCGAGTCGAAACCGCACGGAAAGCGTTGGCAGCGGGTGACTTCGACACAGTCGGTGAGGCGATGTACGGCAGTCACGAGAGCCTCCGCGACGACTACGAGGTGAGTTGCGCCGAGTTGGACGCCGCCGTCGAACTTGCGTCCGAGACAGACGGTGTCTACGGCGCACGAATGACTGGCGGCGGCTTCGGCGGGAGTGCCGTCGCCCTCGTCGATGGCTCGGCGCTCGACCGGGTCGAACGCGAGATTCGTGCCAGCGTTTCGAGCCGAGTCGGCGCGACGGCCAACGTGTTCGCCTGCCGACCCAGTGGTGGTGTTCGGCTGGTAGCCACCGACTAACGACCGTCTGTTTCCTCACTCGGGGAAGATGCTCTCCGGTAGGTACGCCGAGACAGTCCAGTTCGGCGCGTCGACGACTTCGTTTATCTTGAGGTCGACCGCGGCCGAACAGAGGATGTACGCCTCGCCAGCGGTCAGTCCGTGTTCGACCTGCAGGTGCGAAATCATGTGTCGAATCGCCTTCTTGGTGGCTACCATCAGGTCGTCTGCGACACCCGAGGTACCGTACATCGGCTCGTCCGCCCCTGTCGGGGTGAACGGTCCCGTCGTCTCGAACTCGGGTTGCGAGATGGATTTCCCTTTCAGCACGTCGAACCGTGCCGTCACGAACATCGGCGCTTCGATGCCGGTCACACAGACCTCGCCGTCGCCCTGTGCCGCGTGGCAGTCGCCGGTCGAAAAGAGCGCCCCTTCGACTTCGACCGGGAGGTACAGTGTCGAGCCTTTCGTGAGGTGCTTGATGTCAATGTTGCCACCGGTGTCGCGCGGTGGGAGCGTGTTGTGTGCGCCGCCCTCGGCGGGGGCGACGCCCGAGACACCGGCGAACATGCCCAGTGGGACTTCGATGTCCTTGACGAAGTGCGCCACCTCGTCGCCGAGGTCCCAGACGTGGAACCCTGGTTTGTCGAAGTCCTCCGGGAGGAGTCCGAATCCCATCCCGCCGGGGAAATAGCCCGTATAGCCCCACCCTTTGTGTTCGAAGTCGAGGAACTCGACGGCGAGTACGTCACCCGGCTCTGCACCTGCGATTTCGACGGGGCCTGTAAGCGGGTGAACTGGGTCGAAGTTCGCGTTCGCGAAGTCCTCGGCGGTGGACTCCGGTGTGAGTTGCCTGTCGAGTGCGTCCCGGCATTCGAACCGGACGACCTCACCGGAGTCGACCGTTACGAGCGGTTCGAGTCGGTTGTCCCACTTGTTGTGGATGTTCTCTTCGGCAGCGGTCAGTTCCTGGTCGACGGTGAAAGTAGACGACATACGTTAGCATATAACGTATCGAAGTGACAAAAGCTAGCTAGGCATCCGAGAATCCGAACGTCAGGAGTGTCGCGACGCGAGTGGAAATTCGTCTAACACTCAGCTTGATTCTAACCGAACACCTTCTGCAACAACAGTAAATCGAATTACATAAGGAGGTGAAATGGTATCTAAACGCATGGGTGACGAACTCAACCGCGGCCTCGAAGGGATTGCAGTCGCGGAGACGAGACTGAGTTACATCGACGGCGAGGAGGGCGAACTCATCATCGGCGGGTTCCCGCTCGCCGAACTGGCAGGGAATGCGACGTACGAAGAGAGTGTCTTCCTACTTCTGAACGACAGGCTACCGACGGCGACAGAGCTCGACGAGTTCCGGGCCGACCTCGCAGCACGACGCGAAATCGGTTCTGAGGTGCGTGACGTCCTCCGACGCGCCGCCGAGGCGGACGAACCCCCGATGGATGCGCTACGAATGGGTGTCGCGGCGGCGAGTCTCGGGACGGACGTCGATTCAAACGAGTCCGCGGCGAAGCGCGCAGTCGCCGTCTTTCCGACAGTCGTCGCCACGTACTGGCGGTATCGACAGGGCGAAGAGCCAGTTTCACCCCGCGAGGACCTGAGCCACGCCGCGAACTATCTCTACATGCTGAACGGCGAGGAGCCGACCGATGCCGCAGTTCGCGGCCTCGAAACCTATCTCAACACCGTTGTCGACCACGGACTCAACGCCTCGACGTTCACCGCCCGCGTGGTCGTCTCGACCGAGTCGGACGTCGTTTCGGCGGCCACCGCCGCAGTCGGGACGCTCAAAGGGCCGCTCCACGGTGGCGCACCCGGACCCGTTCTCGACATGCTTCGGGAGGTCGCCGACGGGGACGACCCGCGAGCCTACGTCCAAGCGAAATTCGACGCTGGCGAGCGCCTGATGGGCTTCGGCCACCGCGTCTACCGCGTCCGCGACCCCCGCGCAGCGGTGCTTTCGGCCGCGGCGGAGAGTTTCTACGAGGAAAGCGGCGACACCGAGTTTTTCGACACCGTCCAGGAGTTCGAAGACGTTGCGGTCGAGATGCTGGCCGACCACAAACCGGGTCGGCGACTGGAGACGAACGTCGAGTTCTACACCGCCGCGCTCCTCCACGGTGTCGGCATCCCGAAGGACCTCTTTACCACGACGTTCGCCATCTCCCGCGTCGGCGGCTGGATGGCCCACTGTCTCGAACAACTCGCCGACAATCGCATCATCCGTCCCCGGAGTCACTACGTCGGCGAAAAGGGTCGGACGTGGACGCCGGCCGAAGAGCGGTAAACCGGCGCAGTCGCTACGTGGGCTTCGTTTGCGAAGAGAAAACCGCAGGAGAACGTTCTCGACTTACGCCTCGTCGAACAGGTCGAATCAGAGATTCGCTGGCTCGACGAGTCGCTTCACTCCTCGTCGAACAGGCTCTCGCCGTCGACCATGTGCTCCTCGACGGCGTCCATGTCGAGCGTCAGGCCGAGGCCCGGCTTCTCGGGAATCTCGATGTAGCCGTCCTCGATGACGGTCTCTTCGACGAGGTCCTCCCACCAGCCGAGTTCGTAGGAGTGGTATTCGACGGCCAGCGAGTTCGGAATCGCCGTGCCGACGTGCGCGGAGGCCATCGTCGCGACGGGCGACGAGACGTTGTGCATGGCGACCGGGACGTAGTACTGGTTCGCGACGTCCGCAATCTTCCGCGTCTCGCGCATGCCGCCGACCTTGGGCATGTCGGGCGCGACGATGTCGACCGCCTGATTCTGGATGAGGCGACGCAGTTCGGTCACGCGGTAGCGGTTTTCACCGACCGTGATGGGCGTGAGCGTGGACTTCGTGACCTCTTCCTGCACTTCGAGGTTCTCCGGCGGGACGGGGTCTTCGAGCCACCACACGTCGTAGTCCTCGATAGCTGCGGCGAGGCGCTTGGCGCTGCCACCCGAGAAGGTCCAGTGGCAGTCGAAGGCCACGTCGGCGCGGTCCTTCACGCGCTCGGTGACGGCCTCGACGATTTCGGCCTTGTGCCGAATCTCACCGGGGCGGAGGTGTCGGTTCGCACGGTCCTTTTCGAAGCCAGAGGGAACGTCGAGGTCGAACTTCAGCGCGTCGTAGCCGAGTTCCTCGACGACGCGCTCTGCCTCGTCGGCGCAGGCCTGTGGGTCGGCCTCTTCTTCGGTGTGGCAGTCACAGTAGACGCGCACTTCGTCGCGGTACTTGCCGCCGAGCAGTTGGTAGGCCGGGACTTCGAGAATCTTGCCCGCGAGGTCGTGCAGGGCGATTTCGATGCCAGCGATGGCCGTGACGGTGACGCCCTCGACGGAGCCCTCACCGGACATCTTCTGGACGAGGTGCTCGTACAGACGGTCGATGTCGAGCGGGTTCTCGCCGACGATGAAGGGCTTCATGCGCTCGATGAGTTCGGGAACGCCCGCGCCCCAGTAGGCCTCACCGGTGCCGACGATGCCGGCGTCGGTGTAGATGCGGACGAGTGTCCACGGGAAGTTGCCGTCGACCATCGTCGTCTGTACGTCCGTAATCTCCACGTCTCGGCCGCCACCGCGCTTTGCGGTGACACCCATCGTCTCCGCGGAGAGCTCTCGCATCGTATACTCCGCGTTCGGGTCGTGAAGGTCCGCGTAGTTCTTACCCATGTGTAGTGGTTTACTCGGTCATTAGTAAAGTTTTTCCGACGCGGCCAAGGTTCGACGGGTCGCTCTGTTCCCCCTTGGCTTCGAGACAGCCGAGATTAGGCGTATGCCTGCCGATTCAATGCGTCCCCGAAGGTGTCTCGGACGAGTGTGTCGAGTTCGGCAGGTAAGTCGAGGCGTCGGAGTTCCCGGTCGGCATCGAACGTCGGGTCAAGATCGAGACCACGACGCCGAAGCGCGGAGAGTCGCCAGAGATACGCGAGTCTGAGGAGTCGCATCGCCCCCGTGATATCTCGTTCGCCACGCACGCGGTAGCTCACCCACGCAGAGTTCGGGAGGATGTGGTGAGCGTCTGCGAGTCCGTCCGTGATGATGATGTCTCGGGCTCGCTTCGTAATCGCGAGGTCCACGAGACCGGTGTCGTGAACGTGGCCAATCTCCTTGCCAGCGACGACGAACTCGGTGCCACCGAATCGGTGTGGTTCGGTTTCGACTCCCGGCCACCGGAGGACCCGAGAGACGATACGGTCAATTGCAGCAGTCATACTAGAGGTACGTCAGGGGAGAGCATAAGCGAGGTAGTCAACCGTACAGACCCTCAGCGAGAGCTGGTATTCGTGAACACCATTCTATCCAGATTTCCGAGATAAATTTCATTGTATCTGATATGTATTCAGCCCCGCAGTCGGGCTTTCAGCGCCTCTCAGACGTGGTAGTCACTCCCTGAAAGCTCCCGACGACATACGTCACAATCGACGATGGTGCTGAATCACTGGTAGTCGTGAAGTAACGAAACACCAGTCTGACGAAGGGAATTATGTAATGTCATCAAAGGACACTATCGAGCTTTCACGGCGCAAAGTACTCGGTGGACTCGCAGTCATCGGCGTCGCATCTGCGACAGCAGGGGCGGGAACCATCGCAGCACTCAACGATACAGAGACGAGTAACGGGAACAGCATCTACGCGGGGACACTCGACCTCAAGATTGGGTCGCCGGGGTCGTTCGGAGATTCGAACGTCACGCTCCTCGACGCACAGGGAATCGTACCGGGGCAGAGTGGCTCCGGGATGGTCCACCTCAAGAACGACAACAGCAGTAGCACCGGCGGCGCGGTCGACGTTCGCATCACCGACGTCAACGCAAGAGAGAACGGTCGGACAGAGATGGAGCGCGAAGCGGGCGACACCGACTCTGACTCCGAACTGCCCGAGTATCTCAAGGTTCGGATGTACTTCGAAGACCTCGCCACTGGCGACCGGACGTACCTCGGTGACGACGTCTTCCGCAAAGCGTCGAACCGTCTCCAGTCGGGCAAGACGTTCGCTGTCCACTACCCGCTGACACCGAGTGAGAAAGTAAAGTTCGTCCTCGAATGGCAACTGCCCGCCTCCGCCCCCTCGACCATCATGACCGACACCATCAGCGTCGACTTCGCGTTCGACATGATGCAAGCAGTCCTCGGAACGTCAATCGACGGCGGAACGAACAGCTACGGCGACGTGAGTGGCAACCCGCGCTTCGATGGCTTCCCCGCGTGGACCGCCTCAGACAAAGCCTTCGATACGAAGGCTGTCTTTGGCGGCTCTGGTGACGAACTCCGAATATCCGGGAACCCCGGTGGCTCGTACACGTGGACTGGCTCACCACTGAGTGCCCCGTTCACGTTCACGTACGATGGTGCGACGACGACGACCATCAATCTCGGCGGAAGCGGCGGTTCGACAGTGACCGGAACGGTTCCCTCGACCGACTCCGGCATCTTCGCGCTCATCGCCAAGTCTGAATCCGGTGGCACCGTCGAAGTCTCGGACGTCGCTATCAACGGCATCGCTGCCGCCCCGGGAATGGTGACGAAGACCGGAGACGGATCGAAAGGTATCGAGTTCGACATCGGTGACTTCAGCGGCGGCGTCGAGGTCACGGGCACTATCGAGCTCTCCGGAACGATCTCCGCCCAGGAGACTGGCCTCCAAATCGACGTCAGAGACGACTAAGAACCGACCACGAGCGGTGGGCGACCACCACCGTCTCACACCCACCCATTTCCGTACATGAACCTCAATCCGTCAACTCTGCTTCGGGGTCTCCTCGTCGCCGTCGTCGTCCTCGGCGTCTCGATAGCCGTGGTGTTCGCCGTCCCCGCCGTCATCGGTGCCGACCACGGCTACGTCGTGCTTACCGGCAGTATGGCTCCAGCAATCGCCGCAGGCGATGCTATCATCGTCGACGACCAACCGGCAGCACGCATCTCCGAAGGCGACGTTATCACGTTCGTCCCGTCCGGCTTCACCTCACAGAGCGACGTTCGGGTGACACACCGCGTCGTCGCAGTTCACGAACGTGCGGACGGCGTCTACTTCGAGACGAAAGGAGACGCGAACGAGGACCCCGACCCAGGGTTAGTTCCTGCCGACCGCGTCATCGGAGTGGTCGTATTCAGCATTCCCAAATTCGGGTATCTGGTCTCGTTTGTGGGCACGCCGATTGGTAAGCTCTCCATAATCGTCGTCCCCGCGGTCCTTCTGGCAGTGTCCGAAGTGTACTCGCTCGTCGAGAAGGGGCTCGGAAAAGAGGAGCGTGAGCGGTGATGATTAGCCGATACGGAACCGCACTCGCGGTCGTCGCGGTCGTGATGCTCTCGTTTGCCTCCGGCGGTGCGTACACGTTTAGCGTTCTGACCGATACTGAAACTGCAGACGCCGTCGTGTCGGCTGGCGTGTTCGACGCTGCCGACGAAAATTCGGACAGCGGATTCGAGAGTGCAGGTGCTGGCAGTGTTGTGGCGTTCGCTGCCGCGGATGAGAACGAACCCAGCGACACGGACGATGACGAGGGTGATGAGCTGGACGAATCCAGCGACGAAAACGAGACGGAGACCGCGTTCAACAACACGACCGTCACGAACGAGACTGGGACACCGGCTGCCAACACGACTGTCGGCAACGAAACCGACAGCAACACGAACGAAACCGACACAGTCGACTCAAACGAGACTGAGACAGACGATATCAACGACTCTGACTCCGGCGACATCAACGAATCCGAGACAGACGATATCAACGAATCCGAGACAGACGATATCAACGAATCCGAGACAGACGATATCAANTCCGAGACAGACGATATCAACGAATCCGAGACAGACGATATCAACGAATCCGAGACAGACGATATCAACGAATCCGAGACAGACGATATCAACGAATCCGACCCTGACGACACCAACGAAACTGACCCCGACGATACCAACGAAACTGACCCCGACGATACCAACGAATCCGACACGACGACCGAAGAGACAGACACGTCATCGACCGACCCCGACGACGACTCGGAGACAACAGAGACTGAGACGACAGCGGCGGTGGTCGCAGAAAGCGAGACGTTCACCGTGACCGCGGTGGGCTGACCGAATACAGTCGGTGAGGAAGCTCAGTCGACGAGGAGATTCAGCGCGTAGATGGTTCGGAGCATCGACGAGGCGTCGCCTCGGTCGAAGACGAGCCCATCTGTGTCACGGACGTGGTCGAGAACACCCGGTGAAGAGTGGTCCGGCGCGGCGGAGATACCGCAGTCGTTCGCCGCGACCCACTCCATCACGTCGAGGTCGGACTTGGAATCGCCCATGACGAGTACGAACGGGTCGTCGACGCCGAGGACGTCGAGGGCGGCTTCGACACCCGCGGCTTTGTTGAGGTCCACGGCCGAGAGTTCCGCAGCGTCGGCATGGTAGTAGGCGATAGTGACGCGGTCGAACGTCGCCCGGACGTCGTCCGGAATCTCGTCAGTCACGCCCGCTTCGGGGAGCGCGTCGCGGTCGGAGAGAACCGATTCGATTTCCGGGTCCGATTCGGCGTAGAAAGCCCGTGCCCACGTCGGTCCTGCCGGGTCGTCGGTGACGGCTTCGCCGAGCAAGTCGAGCATGTAGACCAGTCCGCCGTCGATGACTGCCTCGGCGTCGTCGCTGCCGGTCTCGAAGTTCGGCTTGAGCGTGACGTTGAACTCGTTTCCTTGCAGGTGGACGTTGCCCCGAAGTTCGTCCGGGAGGTCCCGGATGACACGACCACGGACGGACTCGAAGACCGATTGGACCGACTCGTCGAGCGTCTCGTAGAGCAGGCGCTTCGTGTCAGACCCGTGGCCCGGTGTGAACACGCCGGTTCCTGCCTCGTAAACGATGCTCACGTCGCCGGAGTGGACGAGTTCGTTACCCAGTCCCTGAATCGCGAATCCCTTGACGTTCTCCAGCGTCTGGCCCGTGCAGATGACGATGGGGACGCCCGACTCGTGGAACTCGGTGAGGAGGTGCAGCACCTCCCGTGGAATCTCGTTGTCCGTGCTCCCGGCCGACCGGAGTGTCTCGTCCACGTCGAGGACGAGGGCGTTCACAGCGCGACCGTACTTGGTGTAGAGGTCGAGGGCAGTGAACGCCTGGTCTCGGGTCGCTCGTGCCGCGAGTTCGGCATAGCGGTCGCCATCTGGAAGCGACCGGCGAATGCGCGCCTTTTCGTTGGATAGTTCGTCGGCAACCGCCTGCCAGTGTGAGAGTCCGACCCGCGAGTCCAGCGGCGGCAGCAAGTCGACGAAGTCCTGCTCCTCGCGGACACCCGCGGCGTCGAAGGTGTCGTACAGCCGATACAGAAGGTCGTACCGCTCCATGTGTCGGTGTGGTCACCCCCTGCCATTAAATCCGCGTCGTTCGGTGAATACCGCCGCCGGTGTGGTCCGGTTTGCAATCGTGCCGTCTCCATCTACTCGACAGACCCCGCAACCCTGATACGGTCCGACCGACGACATGTGCACATGGCACACTGGACCGACAGCATCGTCGGCGACCGAATGACGGTGGACCGCGAGTTCAACGACCACGTGATGAACTCCCGATTCTCCAGCCAGGAGTGGGGGCTCATCATGACGGCCACCGAGTTCGAAATCGAACACGCCGACGACCCAGAGCAAGCGCGCATCGTCGCCAACACCGACAAAGTACCGCAGATTATCCCTGAACTCGACAACATCCGCAAGCAGATGGGGTCGATGGGTGGCGCACCACAGGAGTCTGGCGGCGATGGTGGCGGAAGCGGCCTCGTCGACTCTATCAAAGGCGCGCTCGGTCTCGGAAACGGCGGCGGTGAGAAGGCGTCCGAAGAGAAACTCGAAGATGCAGAACGACTGACCCAAGCCTACGCGGACGCGCTTCAGGAGCACCTCGAAAGCAAGGGGAAGTGGGAGCAGGTCAGACTCGCGTACCAGGAGTAATCGGCCGCCTCGCGACTCGTTCTCTCGCTAATTGAGCGCTGTTCTCGCGACGTGTGACTGCCGGCCGTTCAGTCGGTGGCTGTCTCTCACGCAGTCAGTACTCGTCGCCCGCGTGGAACAGCGTCCGCTCGCTGGCCTCGTAGATGTTCATCAACTCGGTTATGAGTTCGTCGTACTCTTCGTCTTCTTCGCGGAGATTGTCGAGTCGGGCGATTGTCTCGTCGTCGAGGTGAATCTGAGGCATGGTTGGAATCACGTCATCAGACGACTTAAGCGGCAGGGCAGTCCCGAAATCGGGAGGTCTCCCCACCAGACGGACCTGAACCGTTAACACACTCGACACCGTATCTGTCGATATTGTGGATGGTCTGGAAGACAGACGCGGGCAGCCGATTTGCGTCCTCTACGTAGACGACGACGCGGAATTCGCGGAGGTCGTCGAAACGGAGCTTCCTCGAATTGATTCGCGCTTCGATGTTACTCTTGCAGGCACTGTCGACGAGGTGTTCGAAACGCTGGCCGCACAGCCGGTCGACTGCGTCGTGACTGCGTCTTCTCTCGGTGAACAAACTGGTATCGACCTCGTCGATTCGGTGCGGAAGTCCGACGAGAATCTGCCGACTATTCTGTGTACTGACGGCCAACACGAGCAGCTTACCCCGAGGGAATACGGTGTTGGCGTCTCCGACCACGTTACGATTCACGTGAGGCGAGACACTCTCAGACTGCTCGCATCTGCTATCGGGACCCTCGTCGATGCTTCCCGGGCTACGAAGCGTGCAGACGAGACCATCGACAGATTCCGTCGAACGCTCGAACGCGCGACCGACGCGGTCTACTCTGTCGACACCGAGTGGCGCATCGAGTACCTGAACCAGAAGATGGCAGAGCGCGTGGGCTGTGACCCAGACGCCGTCATGGGTTCGATACTCTGGGAGGAGTTCCCGTCTATCGTCGGCACCGAACTGGAGACGAAGTATCGAACCGCGATGGAGACCGGCGAGCCGGTGTCCTTCGAGCAGTACCTCGAACCGCCGTTCGACTACTGGGTCGAAATCCGGGCTTTTCCGGACGACGACGGACTGACCGTGTTCTCCCGCGAGATAACCCACGAGCGGGAGCAAACACACGAACTGGAGCGAAGCAAGGCGATTTTAGAGCAGGTTCACGACGTCGTGTTCGTCCTCGATTCGTCGTTCGATATCCAGTATGCGAACCCATCGGCTGCCCGTGCTCGCGGTGGCCCCGACGAGATGCGTGGGATGAACATTCTCGACATCGTCGACGACCGCGTCCCGGACGAGGATCTCGCCCGATTCCGCGAGGCGGTTTCGAAGACGGTTTCGCGAACCAACGTGCGGGGCGACGGAGCCCAAACGGGACTGTACGATACCGACCTTCAGGTGACGTTCGACGCAGCAGACGGTCCCCGGACGTTCGACGTCAGACTCACACCCCTCACCGAGACAGACGAGGACCGAGTACTCGTCGTCGGCCGAGACGTGACCAGCCATCAGGAGATAAAGCGACAGCTCGAACGCGAGCGAGACGCGCTACAAGCGGTCCAACGAGTGATGGGCGACGCCGACCTCTCGACCGACGAGCGGTTAGCGAAGTTGCTCGATGTCGGCCGGTGGACACTCGACCTGGATGTCGGTATCGTCTCCGACATCGGCGGGTCAGATTACGTCGTTCGGGCAGTCTCCCCAGCCGGTGGTGGTGTCTCTGTCGGCGACCGGTTCGACCTCGAATCGACGTACTGCGAAGCGGTCGTCGCCAGCGACGAGGTGTGTTCGTTCGTGGACGCTGTTGAGGCCGGACGAGAGAGCCATCCGGCGTATCGGGAGTTCGAACTGGAGTCGTACATCGGCGCACCACTGTCGGTCGACGGTGAACGGTTCGGGACGGTGAACTTCTCAAGTCCGAACTCCAGAGACGTTGCGTTTGGAGAGATAGAACGAACGTTTGTCGAGCTCCTCGGCGAACTCGTGAGCGCCGAGTTGGCGCGGGAGCAGAGTCGATGCAGGCTCGAACAGACGAACCAACGACTCGAATCGCTGATTCAGGCCGCACCGATGGCGATTATGGAAGTCGACGAGGATGGACACGTCCACCACTGGAATCACGGTGCTGAAGCGATGTTCGGGTGGACGAGTGACGAAGTCGTCGGTGAGCAAAACCCACTCATCCCCGAGGACAAAACAGACGAGTTCGAAATACACCGAAAACAGACGTTCTCTGGCGACCGCATCCGTGGGAAAGAGGTCCGCCGCCAGACGAAATCCGGCGAGGTGCGTGACTACCTCCTCTCGACTGCGCCCGTCGAGTCGGCAGACGGCGATATCGACCGAACAATCGCCGTCCTCGAAGACATCACTCGGCAAAAAGCACTCGAAGCAAACCTCAGAGCACTCCAACAGACGACACAGGAACTCAGCATCGCGTCGTCGGTCGACGACATCGCCGAGATTGCCGTCGACGCTGCGGCGACGGTTCTCGACCTCGATGTGACCAGCATCTGGCAGTACGACGATCACAGGGAGATGCTCGTACCGCTTACAGAGACGAGTGCAGCACGTGGGCTCTACGGGGAGACACCACCGCTCACTCCCGGTGAAAGCCTCGCGTGGGATGCGTTCGAAGCTGGCGAGGTTCGCGCCTACGACGACATCCGCGAATACGACAACCGCTACAACGACGACACCGAGATTCGAAGCGAGATAATCGTTCCACTCGGGCAGGACGGACTCCTCCTCACCGGGTCGACGTCGCCACACGAGTTTAACGAACAGGACGTCGACCTCTTTCGAATCCTCGCGTCGTCGGTGGGAGCGGCACTCGTGAGAGCGAAGCGGGAAGGCGAACTTCGACAGCAGAACGAACGACTCGACCAGTTCGCATCGGTCGTCTCACACGACCTCCGTAACCCACTGTCTGTCGCAACCGGGTTCCTCGAAATCGCCGAAGAGACAGGTGAGAAAGCGTACTTCGAAAAGGTTGAATCTGCCCACGAACGCATCGAGGACCTTATCGACGACCTCCTGAGCCTCGCCCGAGGCGAGCGACCTGTCGAAGACGGAGTCGACGTCGGTCTCGATTCGATAGCGAACGAGGCGTGGGAGTACGTCGACACTGCCGATGCAACCCTCTCGGTTGGGGAGCTACCGACGATTACTGGCGACCCGAGTCGGTTGAAGCAACTGTTCGAGAATCTGTTTCGAAATGCCGCCGAACACAGTGGTGACGACGTGAGTATCACTGTCGACAGCCTAGACCGCGGCCACGGATTCTACGTCGAAGACGACGGCGTCGGTATCCCACCAACCCATCGAGAGAACATCTTCGAACACGGTGTCTCGTACAGTCGGTCTGGAACTGGCTTCGGGCTGAGTATCGTGGCCGCCATCGCTCGCGCACACGGCTGGACAGTTACAGTCACTGACGGCGCGGACGGTGGTGCACGGTTCGAATTCGAACCAAGACGTATCCACGGGACCGCCTCGAAAGAGGCGCATTCGACCCGGTGATAAGGCGCTCGACGGGTCGAAACTGATTATTTGAAGAGCGTCTGACCGGCGCTGCCAGAGACAGTCGTCAGGTCAGCGTGCACGTCGGCGATGCGTGCGCGAATGTCGCGACCGGCGACACGGGGGTCGAACACAGACTTATCGGGCGACCAGTCGGTCTCGTTGAAGAAGGTGTCACGGGCGTCCTCGACGCCTTCCGGCGGGACGATGGCGTGTGGGTCTTCGCTGTAGAGGTCGTACGCGGTTCGGGTGTATTCGTACTGGTAGCGCGTGTCTTTGTTGACCTTGCAGATGCCGTGTTTGAGCATCTCCTGCAGTTGGTCGGGCTGGACGCCGGACGAGCCGTGGAGGACGAGCGGCGTGTCGAGACCGTGGTCCCGAAGGGCGACGCGGATGTCGTGGGCGAGGTCGGGGCGAAGTTCGAGGTCCTTGCCCTTGGCGACGCCGTGCTGGGTTCCGACGGAGATAGCAAGCAGGTCGGCACCCGTCCGGTCGACGAACTCGACGGCCTGTTCGGGGTCCGTGTAGAATGCTTCTTCAGCCTCGATTTCGTCTTCGACACCCTTGATTTGGCCGAGTTCGGCCTCGATGAGGATGTCGGAATTAGCTTCCTCGACCATCTCGACGACTTCGCGACTCGTCGCGACGTTCTCCTCGAACGGTTCGTGAGAGGCGTCGATCATGATAGACGACGGGATGTCGAGTTCGATTTGCTGCTGGATGAACTCGAGGTCCGTCTGGTGGTCCATGTTGAGGAAGACACCGATGTCGTACCGTTCGGCGATGGTCTCGATGTAGGTTCCCATCGCCTTCAGGCCCGCGACCGGGTCGCCGTCACCTGCGAACTTGCAGGCCCCGCCGCTGAGTTGGAGAAGGAGGTCCGAATCCATCCGATCGGCACCTTCCATGAGACCCATCATGATGCTCGGCTCTGCGATGTTGCTCGCGATGAGACCGAACCCTTCGTCGAGCGCCTCGTCGTACACTGTGGCGAGTTCGTCCCCGCCGTAGAACGGCATTATGCGTTCACCTCGTGTCGGCCAACGACTGCGAGGATAATAATCTATGGGAATATGGTTTTGATTTTGCTCGTTAGTGTTCGTTCACTACCGAGTTAATTTTTCGAGACACCGTATTCTTCCACACAGATTTACCGTCTCTGTGTCTCCACGAGAATTGACCACTCATACACCGAAACCCACCAACCGCGGTCGTCTTAGTCGACCAGAACCATTCGAGTTCTTCCGGTGTGATATCGTTCCGTCAACGGCACCACTTATTACTATTTTTACACATCCTCGACAGACAAAGCGGGTGACTTCACTCGGTGATGATTGTTTTTGATTGATACAGCGAGGCGGTCGACACACTCCGTCTCGACACCTCACTCAGTACACTTGCACGTCGACATGGGCGTCACTTTCGAGGACGTCTTCGAGGTCAGGAACACGTGTCCCGGCGACACCGACCACGCGCGCTGCAGTGAGCATCCCCATCCGAAGCGCCGCCACAGTGTCGTGTCCATGGTCGAGACCCGCGAGGAAGCCTGAAAGAACAGCGTCACCAGCACCGACAGTGTCGACGACATCCACATCCAGCGCCGACGCTGCCACGGTTTCGTCCGGGCCGACAAGGACTGCGCCATCAGCGCCAAGCGAGGCAAGGACGTACTCGAATCCCTGCTCACGGAGAGCGTTCGCCGCCGAAATCGTCTCTTCTCTCGTCTCGACCGTCTGGCCGGTCGCCGCTTCGAGTTCCGACCGATTGGGTTTGCAGACGAAGTACGAGGCGTCGAGTTCCGTGAGCGACTCACCACCCATGTCGACCGCCATCCGCCAGTCACCCGCTTCAGCAAGCCTGTCGACCGCCGACAACGGCATGCCCGGCGGAAGACTCCCGCCGACGAGGACCGTCTCTGGGTCGTGTTTCTGTACGATGCTGAGCAGTTCGTCCACATCGGCGTCTCGTACGGTCGGGCCGTTGTGGTTGAGTTTGTACTCGCCGTCTTCGGCGAGCACAGTCGTGTTGAGTCGTGTCTCTGCATCGATGTGCACGAACGCACTCGGAATGCCGTCGTCGTCGAGTCGGGTTTCGATAAATTTCCCGAAGTAGCCACCCAGAAACCCGGACGCAGTGACGTCGACAGCCAGCGCGGACACGTACTTGGCGACGTTGATACCCTTGCCGCCGGCGGTGAACACCTGGTCGTCGGTCCGGTGGACGACGTCGGTCTGAAGTGGTTCGTCGAAGTGGATGGTGTGGTCGATAGCGGGATTCGGTGTGACAGAGAAAATCATCGGCCGACCCCGTCGACGATGTCGACACCTGCGTTTTCGAGTTCGTCTCGGGTTTCGCCGTCGATGACGGCGTCCGTAATAAATCGGTCAACGTCTTCGAACGACGCGAACTGCACGAAGCTCCTGCGGCCGAGTTTCGATTCGTCGGCGACGAGAACGACACGCGCCGCCTTCTCGACCATCAATTCCTTCATCCGTGCTTCGTCCTCGTTCGGCGTCGTGAGACCGGATTCGACGTCGATGGCGTTCGTCCCCAGAAACAGGAGGTCGAAGTTGGTCCGCTGCATGAACGATTCTGCAGTCGGGCCGACGAGCGAGCGTGTCCGCCGTCGGAGTGTGCCACCGGTGAGCTTCACCTCGTTGTCCTCCTCGTTCAGTTCGATTGCGAGACGCGGCGAGTTCGTGACACCGAGGATGCCCCCGTCGTTCGGGACCTGCTTTGCGATTTGAATCGTCGTCGTTCCCGCGTCGAAGAAGACGACCTGTCCGTTTGCAAGTTCCTCGGTGGCATGCTCGGCGATTGCTCGCTTCGCGTCGAGATGCTGTACCTCTTTTTGTCCGTACGTCTGCTCTCGGCCGACAGACGTCACCGGAACTGCGCCACCGTGGGAGCGCTCTATGAGGCCGCGGTCTTCGAGTTTGCGCAGGTCTCGGCGAATCGTCGCTTTCGAGTAGCCAAGTTCGCTGGCGAGTGCTTCGACCGACCGGCCATCAGACTCCGAGACAAGTTCGACGATACGGCGTTTTCGCTCTGCTGGTAACATCGATAACGGTTCCTCGTTGTCTGTTGGATAGGTCAGTGTGCATTGTTAATTGTTTGTGTTGGGTTTCGTGTGAATCTGCTCGGAATCGCCTTCGATTCACTCAATAACGAAAAACAGTACGACTGAGAACAGAATCGAAAGGCGAGAGCGAGGAAACGACGGGCGAGAGTCGTGACTCTCGGGGTGACTGAGAGTGAGAGTGAGACTGAGAGTGAGTGAATCGAAAGAAGGCGGTCGGAGTGGTCGGTGCGCAGCGATTCGAAGGTCGGGCGGCTTACAGGCGGTCGATGATGGCCGCCGTGACCTCCTCGGTGGAGGCGTCGCCGCCGAGGTCGGGCGTCCGCGGTCCGTCTTCGAGGACGCCTTCGACGGCAGTTCTGACCTGCTGTGCCTCGTCCTCGTAGTCGAGGTAGTCGAGGAGCATCGCGGCCGAGAGAATCGTCGCCGCCGGGTTGGCGATGCCTTCGCCAGCGATGTCGGGGGCGGAGCCGTGAACCGGTTCGAACAGCGCACTGTCCGGGCCGATGTTCGCCGAGGGGAGCAGACCGAGGCCGCCGACGAGACCCGCCGCGAGGTCCGACAGCACGTCGCCCGCGAGGTTCGGACAGACGATAGTGTCGAACTGGGCCGGGTCGAGACAGACACGCGTCGCGAACGCGTCCATCAGGACTTCCTCGACCTCAACGCCGTTCTCGTCGGCGACCGAGACGACGGCGTCGCGGAAGCGACCGTCGGTCTCGCGCATCACGTTCGCCTTGTGAGCGACTTGGAAACTGCCGCCCTCGCCGCCGACGTAGTCACAGGCGTACTCGGCGAGTCGCTCGGATGCGGACGTGGTCACGACGCGCGTGAGCGTCGAGAGGTCGTCGGAAAGGCGGTCTTCGTGACCCGAGTAGACGCCTTCGGTGTTCTCACGGAGGAAGACGAGGTCCGTCTCCGGGCGCAGGGCGTCCACGCCGGGGTAGGCCTTCGCGGGTCGGACGTTGACGAAGGAGTCCACTGCAGTTCGAAGTGGGAGAATAACGTCCGCCGCCGTCTCGCCCGCGGCCCCGAACAGGGTCGCGTCGGCCTCTGCCGCGAGGTCGTAGGTCTCCTGCGGGAGCGCCTCGCCGGTTTCTGCTTTCACGTGGTCGCCCGCGTCGGCTTCGACGAATTCGAAGTCACCGACCGCTTTCAGTACGTCCACGGCGGCCGGGACGACCTCCGCCCCGATTCCATCGCCGGGGATGACGACAATCTCGTGAGTCATGTCAAACCGTGGGATGGGCGACGGAAAGAGTGTGTCGATACCCCCGAAAACCGCCTTTCACCGGGGTGTGAACTTCAGCCCAAAAATGACTTCTTCCCGAATGTTTTTATCCTCTCCGTGAGAATAATTACGTGTAGTAAGTATTCGAAAATAAATCAGTGTTTTCTTGTATCATGTTCCTGTAGCTATTGCTCCGGAGCACCGACCTCCGGGAACGACCTGCTCTGTGGGTCGGGGTTCGCCGTCTACGAGCGTCTGCCACGCGAAGCGTCTATCACGCGAATAGCGACGCGACACGAAGAGCGTCTATCACGCGAATAGCGACGCGACACGAAGAGCGTCTATCACGTGAACAGCGACGCGTATAGCCAGCGATTCGACACGAAGAGCCACACGGTCACCCCGACTCACGAGCCACCAACAAGCTATGTCCGAACACACCCACCCAGACGAGATTGCAGCCGAATCAGCGACCGAACGACACCTCCCGGACCCGGCGGTACTCGCCGACCGCGAGGACATCGACTACTGCGAGCATACGTTCGTCCACGAAGACGGTGACTTCTGTGAGCGCGACTACGCCGGTCGAGCCATCGTCGGCGTCACGAACGACGCGGGTGAGGTTCTCCTGCAAATTCATCAAGAATCCGGGGCCGGTGTTCTCCCGAACGTGAAAGTCGCCTCGGACGACGACTACGTCGCCGAAGCTGTTCGGGGAGTCAGCGAACAGACCGGCATCGACGTCGAAATCGAGGGTATCGAGTGCTGTCGGCTCGCCAAACACGACGTCGAAGGCGAGGACACGTCCATCGACGCGACGACTCACGTCGTACTCAGCGCTTCCCCCGTCTCCGACGACGACCCACACTCTGACACCGACGGTGTGACCGCCGAATGGCGCGACGCCGTCCCGGAGGCGAACCGTGGCCTCCCAGCCGACGACGACGTGCGACTGTTCGTCGAGTAAGCAACAGAGTCACACAGCAGCCGTCGCGTCACGCTCACAATCAGGTCGAAACGCTCGCCAGAAACAGTGCGGTGCGTCTGTGACTGCCGAAGAAACAGCGACCGGTCAGCCGTCCACGTAGGGGAGGCTGTCTGCCGTGTCCTGTACCGCGTCGGCGTTCGACTTCATGAGCGCCGTCGTGTCCCAGACTCCCTCGGTGAGCGCCTTTCTCTGTGCGTCGTCAACGGTCACGTCCACAGTCTTCTCGTCGTAGGTGACTGTCTCGTTTTCCACGTCCACGTCGATGTCTGCGCCGGGGTTCTCGTCGACCCAGTCCTGCAGTTCGACGATGGTGTCGTGGTCGGCGGTGACAGTTGGAATACCCAGTGCGAGGCAGTTACCCGCGAAGATTTCCGCGAAGGACTCACCGATGATGGCGTCGATACCCCAGCGCATGAGCGCCTGTGGAGCGTGTTCGCGCGACGAGCCACAGCCGAAGTTGGCGTTGACGACCATGATAGAGGCCTCCTGGAAGTGCGGCTCGTTCATCGGGTGGTCCTTGGGGTCGTCGTGCTCGTCGTACCGCTTGTCGAAGAACGCGAACTCACCGAGGCCGTCGAACGTGACGACCTTCATGAACCGCGCCGGGATAATCTGGTCGGTGTCGATGTCGTTACCGCGGATGGGGACGCCCGTCCCGGATGCGGAGTCGATTGCTGGGATTTCGTCGGTCATGCTTCGGTCACCTCCTTCAGGTCGCGCACGTCAGTCACGTGGCCGGTCACGGCCGCCGCGGCCACCATGCGCGGGTTCATCAGCACCGTCTTGCCATCTTTCGACCCCTGTCGGCCGATGAAGTTCCGGTTCGACGAGGACGCCGAAGCTTCGTCGCCCTCCAGTTGGTCTTCGTTCATGCCGAGACACATCGAACAGCCCGCTTCGCGCCACTCGAATCCGGCTTCTTTGAACACTTCGTCGAGGCCTTCCGCTTCGGCGGCGGCCTTGACGCGTTGACTGCCGGGAACGACCATCGCGCGGACGCTGTCAGCGACCTGTCGGCCCTTGACGACCTCAGCAGCGCGGCGCAGGTCCGGCATCCGAGCGTTCGTACACGACCCGAGGAACGCCACGTCGATTTCGTAGCCTTCCATCGTCTCGCCGGGTTCGACGCCCATGTGTTCCTGCGACATCCGGGCGGTGTCCTGCTTTTCTTCGGGCAGGTCCTCCGGGGCCGGAATCGGTTCGGTGATGCCGACGCCCTGTCCGGGCGTGGTCCCCCACGTGACGACGGGTTCCAGTTCGGAACCGTCGATGGTGACGACGTCGTCGTACTCGGCGTCCGCGTCGGAGCGGATGGACTCCCAGTACGGCTTGAGTTCGTCGAACTTCTCGGGGTTCTCTTGGAAGTAGTCGGTCTGCTTCAGCCACTCGTAGGTGGTCTCGTCGGGGTTGACGTAGCCCGCGCGAGCGCCGCCCTCGATAGACATGTTGCAGATGCTCATCCGACCTTCCATGTCGAGGTTCTCGATGGCCTCACCGGCGTACTCGTAGACGTAGCCGACGCCGCCTTCGGTGCCGAGACGGCGGATGATTTCCAGCACCACGTCCTTGGCTTCGACGCCGGGGCCGAGTTCGCCCGTGACCTCGATTTTGCGAACCTTCTTTTTCTCCATCGCGACGGTCTGGGTCGCCAGCACGTCGCGAATCTGGCTCGTCCCGATACCGAACGCCAGCGCGCCGAACGCGCCGTGAGTCGAGGTGTGGCTGTCACCGCAGACGATAGTCATGCCGGGCTGGGTGAGTCCCTGCTCCGGCCCGATGACGTGGACGATACCCTGGTCACCGGAGGTCGGGTCCGAGAAGTTGATGCCCGCGTCGCGAACGTTCTGTTCGAGTTCGGACATCATCTCCTCTGCGGCGTCGTCCTGGAACGGCCGCGACTGGTCCGACGTGGGAACGATGTGGTCTACCGTCGCGTGGGTGCGCTCGGGATAGGCGACTTCCAGGTCGCGCTCTTGGAGCATCCCGAACGCCTGCGGACTCGTCACCTCGTGGATGAGGTGCAGACCGCAGAACAACTGCGTCTGGCCGGTCGGGAGTTCGGAGACGGTGTGTTCCTCCCAGACTTTGTCGTAGAGCGTGCCCTCACTCATCTACGTCACCTGTCTCCGCCGGATTCCCGCCCGTCTCTCCGGGGTGGCGATGGTCGGTCAATTCGGTGCGACCGCGGTTCCAGACGCGGTTCGTGTCGTTTCCGTGCGGCGGTGTGTGGTCCACGTCGTCCATCGTGTCGGAGCCACCAGTCATCGCTGGGGATGAGTCGGTCGAGTCCACGGCACCGCCGTCTGTGACGGCCGGGCCGCGTTCGTAGACCGTCGTGAAGGTCTCTCCCGTGTAGGGATTCGTGTGGCTAACATCTCGCATGCGGGTCGGTGTGTTGCTTCGGTTCTCGTTTCGAGTCATGGTACTGAATAGGGTGTATTAGGGGGTGGTCAGTCGTCTGCCGGTGCTTCTGCTTTCTCTGTGTCGTCGGCCTCGTCGGCCCACGCGAACAACTCGCGCAGGCGACCGCCGACGTCCTCGATGTCGTGGTTCTCTTCGGCTTCCTTGAGCTGGGAGTACGACGGGCGGCCCGCCTGGTTCTCCAGAATCCACTCGCGGGCGAAGGTGCCGTCTTGGACCTCTTCGAGGACTTCCTCCATGCGCTCGCGGCTGTGTTCGTCGACCACGCGGTCACCGCGGGTCAGGCCGCCGAATTCGGCGGTGTCGGACACCGAGTGCCACATGCCGCCGAGCCCGTCTTCGTACATCAGGTCGACGATGAGCTTCAGTTCGTTCAGGCACTCGAAGTAGGCCATCTCGGGGGAGTAGCCTGCATCGACGAGCGTCTCGTAGCCCTGCTTGACCAGCGAGGTGACGCCGCCGCAGAGGACGGCCTGCTCGCCGAACAGGTCGGTCTCGGTCTCCTCGCGGAACGAGGTCTGGATGACACCAGCGCGGGTACAGCCGATTCCGTGGGCGTACGCTAGTGCTTCCTCCTTGGCCTCGCCGGTCGTGTCCTGATAAACGGCGATGAGACCGGGCGTTCCCTCGCCACTCTCGTAGTTGCGGCGGACGAGGTGGCCGGGCGACTTGGGCGCGACGAGCGTCACGTCCACGTCCTCCGGGGGACGAATCTGGTTGTAGTGGATGTTGAACCCGTGAGCGAACTGGAGCGTGTCGCCAGCGTCGAGTTCGTCGCGAATCTCCTCGAAGACCGCTGGCTGGACGGTGTCGGGGACGAGCACGGAGACGATGTCCGCCTCTGCTGCGGCCTCGGTGGGCGTCGCAACGCGGAGTCCGTCTTCGCGTGCGGCGTCACGGGACGAGGAATCTTCGCGGAGGCCGACGACCACGTCGACCCCGCTTTCGTCGAGGTTCTGTGCGTGGGCGTGGCCTTGGCTGCCGTACCCGAGGATGGCTACGGTCTTGTCGTCGATGTGCGTTCGGTCTGCGTCGTCGTCGTAGTAGACAGTCGTGGTGAAATCGGTCATTGTGTATCAGTCGTTGGTGTCGTCGGTTCGCCGGACGTGCCGGGTTCCTCTCCGGGGACGGTCTTCTTCGCACCGTGGGCGAGGGCGGTCTGGCCGGTTCGGGCGATTTCGATGATGCCGAACCGCCGGAACGCGTCCACGGCGTCGTCTATCTTGCGCTCGTCGCCGGTCAGTTGGACCGTGATGGTCTCCGGGCCGACGTCGAGGGTCTGGCCGTCGTACATCTCCGTGACGGCGTGGACCTTGTCGGGGTCTTCGCCGCGAACCTTCAGGAGGACGAGTTCGGCGCGGATGGCGTCGTCGTCCAGTTCGCCGATGGAGATGACTGGCTTCAGCTTGGCCAGCTGTTTTTCGATTTGGTCGATGCCGGGGTCGGGCTCCTCGACGACCATCGTGATGCGCGCGTGGCCGTCGACGGTGGTCGGCCCGACAGTGAGGCTCTCGATGTTGAACTGTCGGCGAGCGGCGAGGCCAGCGACTCGGGAGAGGACGCCGGGTTCGTGCTCGACGATGGCCGACAGCACGGTTCTGCGTGGTTCGTGTTCGGCTTCTGCTTCGGGGTCGATGCGGATGCCCTGGGAGTTCCGGCGACCGTCGGGGTGTGGCCGCTCTTCCGGGGCAGGCCCCTGCAGTCCTTGTTCGTTGCTCATAACTGGTCCTCCGAGAGTGCGAATTTTCCGTTCGCGCCACCCGACGAGACCATCGGGTAGACGTTCTCCGCCGGGTCGACGTGGAAGTCGATGACCGACGGGCCGTCGTAGGCGAGCGCTTCTTCGATGGCGTCCGGGACTTCCTCGTAGGAGTCGACGGCCCAGCCGCGGGCACCGAACGCCTCAGCGAGCTTGTCGAACTGCGGACACCAGTCGTAGCCAGCGGCCATGCGCCGGCCTTCGAAGAAGGCGTCCTGCCACTGGCGAACCATCCCGATGTACTCGTTGTTCAGGATGGCGACGGTGATGTCGAGGTCTTCGCGGACGGCGACCGACAGTTCCTGAATCGTCATCAGGAACGAGGCATCGCCGTCGACGCAGACGACGGTCTCGTCGTCGTCGGCAGCGAGCCGTGCACCGATGGCGGCAGGCAAGCCGTATCCCATCGTGCCCAGCCCGTGCGAGGACACCCAACGCCGCGGTTCACGGAAGGTCCAGTACTGAGCGGCCCACATCTGGTGTTGGCCAACGCCGCTCGTGACGATTGTTTCGTCGGGCGTGGCTTCGTCCAGCGCCTCGACGACGAACTGCGGTTTCAGCGGTTCGTCGTCGGGTGCTGCGTAGTCCATCGGGTACTCGTCTTTCCACGTCAGGCACTGTTCGCGCCACTCGCGGGCGTCGGGCGTCTGGTCCATCTCGGCGTCGATTGCCTCGATAGCTCGGCCTGCGTCGCCGACGACCGGATAGTCCGCGTGGACGTTCTTGGAAATCTCCGCCGGGTCGATGTCGATGTGCACGACTTCCGCCTCGGGTGCGAACGTGTCGATACCACCAGTCAAGCGGTCGTCGAAGCGAGTGCCGACTGCGATGAGGCAGTCGGTGTGAGTGATGGCCATGTTCGCGTATCCGGTGCCGTGCATGCCCGCCCACGAGAGACACAGGTCGTCGTCTTCGGGCATCGCGCCGATGCCGGGCATCGTCGTGACGACCGGAATCTGGTGCTCGGTCGCAAACGCCCGTGCTTCGTCGGTCGCATCCCCTTTGACGACGCCGCCACCGAACAGGAGCAGTGGCTTCTCTGCGCGCTCGATGGCGCGAGCAGCCGCTTCGACCTCGTGGCTGTCGGGGTTGGTCTTGGGACGGCACGTCGCTGGCGCGCGCACCTCACCGGGTTCTCTGTCTGTCTCGCCCAGCGAGACGTCTTTCGGGAGGTCGACCAGCGTCGGCCCGGGGCGACCCTCAGCCGCCAGCGCGAACGCTTCGCCGACAACGTCGCCAACCGTGTCGGACGACGAGGCGAAGTAGTTGTGCTTCGTGATAGGCGCGGTGACGCCGGTGGTGTCGGTCTCCTGGAACGCGTCGGAGCCGACCATCTCGGAGGGGACCTGTCCGGTGAGTGCGAGCATCGCGTCGGAGTCCATGTTGGCGTCAGCGATGCCGGTCACGAGGTTCGTCGCGCCGGGGCCGGACGTTGCGAGGCAAACACCGGGGTCGCCCTTGACGACACCGTAGGCGTCTGCTGCGTGCGAGGCACCCTGTTCGTGGGCCATCGTGACGTGCCGGATGTCGGAGTGATACAGGGCGTCGTAGATTGGCATGATAGCGCCACCCTGCACACCGAACGCGGTCTCGACACCTGCGTTCTCCAGTGCTCGAACGACCGACGTCGCACCCGAGGTGACGTCCGTCTCTGTCGGGTCGTCGTCTGCGGGCGTCGGCGCGTCAGTCTCGGTCGGTGGTGCTGTACGTTCGCTCATGTGCGGGCTCCGTGGTGGTGTGTTCGTTGTGGTCGATACGCGTGCTGTCGGTCGGTTTCGTGGTGCTGGTGCTCCATATTGGGGACTCCAAACGTGGCTGAAAACGGTGCAAACCCGTGGGACTGAGAAGTGGAGTGGTGAGGGGCTATGCCCCTACAATAATGAGCGACCGAACAGCAGCGACGGCGGCACCGCACACTCCGGACTGCGGAGCGGCGAGTGCCAGGGTGTCGTCGTGCTGATTCATCGTATGCCACACGTACTCCCGGTCTGTAATAACCCTTTCGCGGGGCGCAACGATTGCACGCCCTCGGGGCCGGAGAGGCAGTGTGGGGCAGTCGCCCAGTAGGGCCACAGCCCGACGCCATCAGGCGCGGACCTCCTCCTCCTTGTCGTCTACGTGGGCTACACCCACGTCGCGGGCGAACGACCTGAGCGTCACGTCGTCGACGCGCTCTTTCTCCGCGCCGTGGTCTTTGACGCGACGGGTTACCTCTCGGACCTCGGCGTCCGAGGGGTCGAACCCAATGTCCGCCAGGCGCTTGCGAACCGAGTGAGTCCCCGTGTGCTTGCCGAGTACGAACTCGCGGGTCGCCCCGACCATCTCGGGGGTCATGACGCCCGGTTCGAACGTATCGGCGTTCTCGATGACGCCGGCAGCGTGGATGCCGCTCTCGTGAGAGAAGGCGTTCTGTCCGACGACCGGCTTGTTCGCCGGAATCGGGATGTCGGACGCCGCCTCGACGATACGAGCTAACTCGGTGATTCGAGTGGTATCGATGCCGGTGTCGACGCCGTAGAGGGATTCTGCGGCCATGACGACCTCCTCGTAGGCGGCGTTGCCGGCACGTTCGCCGATGCCGTTGACCGAAACCTGTGCCTGTGCGGCACCGGCTTCGAACCCGGCCATCGCGTTGGCCGACGCCAGTCCGAAGTCGTCGTGTGCGTGCACGTCGATTCGGGCGTCGGTGTGTTCGCGGACGGTTTCGACCATCCGGGCGAACCGCGTCGGCGTCGCCACGCCGCACGTGTCGGGGAGGTTAATCCAGTCGACGCCGGCCTCGGAGACCGCTTCGACGACTTCGATGAGGAACTCCTCGTCCGTTCGGGTGGCGTCCATCGGCGAGAACATTACTTCGACGCCCGCGTCGCGGACGCGTTCGACACTACGGACGGCGCGCTCGACGGCTTCTGCGCGAGAAGCGTGCATCGAGTCGGCCAGTTGGACATCGCTGGTGCTCACGAACGTGTGCACCATGTCCACGCCGGAATCCAGCGCGGCTTCGATATCCTTGTCGACGACGCGGGCCAACCCGCACGTCGTCGTGTCCGTCGAAGCAGCGATATCGGCGACTGCGTCGAACTCCGCGTCAGAGTTGACCGGGAACCCTGCCTCGATGACGTGGGTACCCATGTCGTCGAGGGTGGCGGCCATATCCCGTTTCTCCTCGTAACTGAACGAGGTTCGGGGTGACTGTTCGCCGTCGCGGAGTGTCGTGTCGAAGATTCGTACGTCTTCGATTTCAGATTGTTGGGCTAATGTGCCCTGGAAGAACTCGACCCGCCGGGGAACCCGACGAATCCTCCGTGTCATTGTGAGACATCGTGTCAGTCAGGTGCCCGAACTCATATTTAAGTGTTTCTCCCAGACAGTATCACGAATGTTCTCGGTGGACCGAATGACACGGATTCACGAGCCTAATCGCACGACATAAACGTCCTTATACAACACCATGACATACTGTGTCTTGATATAGCGACACAGCATTCTCCATCATGTAGACCATAAACCAATCACCTAAGGTTTAGAAATAATAGTTCGACCCCATCACGCGCGCCACCAAGTGGACGATTGTGAATCGCGTCGTCGCCAGAGAATTGTCAGTGGGAAGTCAACCAGCGGTCGTGAACTGTCCGACGCGACCGAACGCTTTTCTCGTCTGTTGCCCACGCAGGGGGTATGGGCGATTTCAACCTCAACTTACAGACGGCCGAAGAACACCTCGATAGTGACGACGCCGAGGGTGACGTAGTACTTGGCGTCCTCGACGGGTCGACGCCACCGGAAGAGTGGGTCGAATCCATCGCACGCGGGAACACGCTCGTGCTCGCCATCGAGGGTGACCTGAACAAGCTCGCCTCCAGCTTCGCACGCGAAGTCAAGGATATGGGCGGTCAACTGATGCACTTCCGGAAGTTCCTCATCGTCTCTCCACCGGGTGTCGATATCGACACTGGCAATCTCTGAGTACGGACCTCCTCTAGGTATCCCGATTCGACACCGACAGTGGGCTTCTCGTTTCTCGTTTCCCCACCACCGACTGCATCGGCCAGGATTGCCAACATCGCTGCGACGTCTCATTTGCAACTGACAGCCGAAACCGGGTGAGAACGCTGCAGGGCGAGGGCTTATCCGGCGTCCACCCGTTACTACGGTCATGCCGATGAAAGGTCGCGGAACGGCACAGCTCCGCGAAATCGACCGTTGGGAGGACGGCGTCGGATGGCTCGCGTATCCCGACGAGACGATGCAACGCGCCAGCCACGCGGTTCGCGTCGACGGCGACGTGTGGGTATTCGACCCCGTCGATGCACCCGGCGTCGACGACCTACTAGCCGAGTTCGGCGACGTTGCGGGCGTCGTCATCGGACTCGACAGGCACAAACGCGATGCTGCGGCCATCGCGAACCGCCACGAGGTTCCGGTCTACGTAGCCTCGTGGATGACCGGCGTCGCGGACAAACTCGACGCCAACGTCGAACGGTTCGGAGGAACTCTCTCAGATTCGGGGTTCAAGACGTTCCGAATCGTCGACCGGACGTTCCCGCCGTGGCAGGAAGTCGGCTTCTACCACGACGAGTTGCGGACGCTCGTCGTCCCCGAAACCGTGGGGAGCGTCGGCTACTTCTGCGCCCCCGGAGAGCGACTGGGCGTCCATCCGATGCTCCGCCCGTTCCCACCGCGTCAGACACTCACCGGGTTCGACCCCGAGCGCCTCCTCGTCGGACACGGTGCTGGAGTGACAGAAGATGCTGGCGATGCGCTTCGTGAGGCGCTGTTGAACGCGCGGAAGAATCTCCCCGGTGCGTACGTTCGGGCGTTCAAATCGATGCTCACGAACTGATGTCCGAGTCTGACGACGTCCGTGTCCAAAGCGACAGCGACCACGGGAGTGTCCAGAATAACGGTGCTCATGGGAGCGTCCAGAACAACGGTGACCATAGGGGCGCATCCCCGACCAACGAGGTTGGCACCGAATCGTCCGGTTCGGAGACCGAGGCAGAGCACCGCCGAGTCTACGTTACTCGCGGCCTTGTCGATGTGCTCTTGGAGATGGCGGAGGCAGCCGAGCCGAACGACGTGAACGTCGTTCTCGCGCCGACACCCGCCGGTGAGTTCGATGCCGACCTCGGTATCGACCCGGACACGCCGGTCCTCACGCACTTCTACATGTCTGAGGCGGGCGGGTCGGTCAGCGCCGTCTTCGGGATGGACCTCGGAACCCCCGCAGGTCGAGGGCGCGCCCGGTTCCTGACCCACCCACAGGGACCGTTCGAACTCACAGAACGCGACGACCTCGCTGCGGTCGTCTTGCTCGCCGTCCCGCCGTGGGAAGACGAGACGTTCGGTGCCTTCGACCGCGCCGGGCGAACACTCGAACTCACGATTCTCGACGCGGAACCACCGACAGAAGAACTTGCGTGACTTGACACACGAAACCGCCGCCTCAACTACCGAAGGTATCCGAGGTCCGTCAACTGCTCTGCAATCTCTTGGAACTCCGACTCAGAAAGTTCGCCGCCGGACCGCTCGTGCTGGATGACGATGCTGCGGAGGAGGAATCGAACCAAGTCGCTCGTGCTGGAGAACGTCGTTCCCTCGATTGTGTCGTCGACGCGAGCGGCCAGTTCCTTCGGAATCGAGACCGTCGTGTACTCCGTCATGACAGATTGGAAGTCCTGCCGAGGGTTAACCCCAACGGTCGGGGATTTTTCAAGGGGGGTTCCGTACTCCGACGCGATGGCTGCTAGACCGCCGCAAGACAACACGTCGGAACCGGACACGATTGAGTTCGGTATCGCTGCACTGGCCGACGACGTCGACGAGGCGGACATCGACTTTCCGGCGGACGCGAAGACGATTGCGCGTGCGCTCGGCCACGTCGACGTTCCGATAGACGCTGCCGGAAACACCGTCTCTATCGACGAGGCACTCGAAGCCACCGGGCGAACCACCTTCGAGTCGCGTCGGGAGTTACTCGACGTTCTCCACCCTGTCTTCGAAGAGTTCCGGGCGAAGGCCTCGACGAGCCTCCTCGGTCGGCTCCGTGCCCTCGTTCCGTTCTAAGACCCACGTTTCGACGCCGTCAGAACGACCGGCGACGACCCTTACTCTAACTCCTCGATTCGCTTCATCTGCTCGCGGTGCAAAGACAGAATAAGGTCTGAGAGCACCCCGAACATCAGCAATTGAATGCCGAAGAGGATTCCTGCTGCCGAGACGACGGCGATGACTTCGTGTGAGACAGTTCGAACGATCCACTCGTAGGCGACGTACGCCGCGAGTCCGAGACCGGTCGCCGTCGACGCGAACCCGACGCTCCCGAAGTAGAAAAGTGGGTTGTTGGTCTTCGCCCGGCGGTAGAGTTCGAGGAAGATGATACCGCCGTCGCGGACGGGGTTGAGGTTGGTGTCCGACCCGTCCGGCCGCGGGAGGTACGTCGTCGGGACGACAGTGGTCTTGATGCCGCGTTTCGCACACTCGACTGCCATCTCCGTCTCGATACCGAACCCGTCAGACGTGAGCGTCATTTCGAGGAACGACTCCCGTGTGAACGCCCGGTACCCACTGAGAATGTCTTCGTAGTCCGTGCCGTGGATGTAGGCGAACGCCCGGTTGATGATTCGGTTTCCAACTTTGTTCAGCGAGGTCATCGCCCCCTCGCGCATGTCGGCGAACCGGTCGCCGATGACGTGGTCGAATCCCTCGTCGAGGGGAGCGAGCATCTTCTCGGCGTCCTTCGCGAGATAGGTCCCGTCGCCGTCGAGCATCAGGACGTACTCCGCGACGATGTGCTCTTCGATGGCTTCTCTGACAGCCTGTCCCTTCCCAGATCCGGACTGCATGACCACGTGCGCGCCCGCCTCTTCGGCGAGTTCACGCGTGCCGTCTGTCGAGCCGCCGTCGATGACGAGGATGTTCGTGAATCCTTCCTCTCTGTAGTCGGCAACGACGTCGGCAATCGTCTCGGCCTCGTCGTACGTGGGGACGAGGACGCAGACGGAGTCTGGGTTGGGCATTAGAAGTCCATCCACGGCCGGTTTTGAAAAGCGTTATCTCTCGTAATACCAACGGTGAGTCCCGGAACCCGAACCTACTTATCCCGAAACGAGAGACAGCAGGGCAAAGATGACGTTTTCTGATTGGGTCGAGAATACGCTCTCTGACGTCAGTAACCATGGTTTACGGCGAGGAATGCGAAATTCCGTCTACCAGCTTCGACTGGGGTTGTTCAGAAAATATTACAACAGTTTCCAACGAGGGGAAGAAGAATCGATTTTCGACCGAGAGTGGGACGTGATGATTATCCTCGACGCATGCCGGTGCGACCTCATTGAGTCCGTCGAAGACGAGTACGGGTTCCTCACGGAGAATAACCGATTCCGATCTCGTGGTACACACTCGAAAGAGTGGATGCGACGGAACTTCATTTCAGAGCACCGTGACGATCTCAGAAAGCTGGCCTATGTCACGGGGAATATATGGACCGAAGAGTACGTCGATCCGAACGACCTACGCGTACTGGATGAGGTGTGGCGCTACGCCTGGAACACAGAGCACGGGACGATTCTTCCTCGGTCGATTACGGAGCGGGCAATCGCGACGCACCGAGAGCACAACCCAGAACGACTTTTAGTACACTACATGCAACCGCATGCCCCCTCAATTCCAGACCCAATCGGAGAGGGAATGAATACTCCAGAGACAGATGGCGAGTGGCGCGCTGCCCCATTCCTGCTTCAGGATGGTGAAGTGACAAGAGAACGCCTTGTGGAGTCCTACAAAGCCAACCTTCGGTGCGTTCTCGACGAAGTAGAGCTACTGTTGGAGAATGTTGACGCCGAAACAGTCGTCGTGACGGCAGATCACGGTGAGGCGTTCGGGGAGTTTGGCGTCTACGAACATCCGTTCGGGATGCCGTTCGACGTCCTTAGAACGGTACCGTGGTACGTGACTTCGGCGACAGACAAACAGACGTTCGAGCCAACTCTCGAACCGGGCCAAGAACACGGTGACACCAAAGAGAAGTTGCGGGCCCTCGGATACGCGTGAAAATCAGCGGTAATTACAGCTCTTCGATTACTCGTTCGTAATTCTCGATTACTGACTCTACTGAGAAGGCCGCTGCGCGCTCTCTCGTGACTACCTCTGGCGTAGGATTGGCCAACATATTATCGATTGCAGTGCTCAGTTGGTCGGCGTCACCGACTGGGACTAGTGACCCGTATTTTCCATCTGCTAATATCTCTGCAGGCCCACTTGGGCAGTCGGTCGAGACAACCGGCGTCCCGCAAGCTAACGCCTCTGCGATAACCATTCCAAAGCCCTCATTCAGCGATGAGAGGACGAACACGTCGGCGTTCGACATGTACTTGTACACGTTATCGACGAATCCAGCGAACTCGACGGACTCTTCGAGGCCACGCGACTTGACGAGTTGTTCGAGTGTGTCCCGTTCAGGTCCTGCACCAGTTATGACGAGTCGAGCGTCACGTTTCTCCGTGAGCCTGTCGAACGCACGTATGAGAGTTGGGAAGTCTTTTTCAGGAGCTAGCCGTCCAGCACCAAGAACCACTGGAGTCTTACTATCGAACCATGGATGTTCGAGTGGTTCTTCGGCGTCTCGGAGAAGTTGCTCTGAGACGATTGGATTGTACACTACTTCTGCGTTACCTCGATAACCAACCTCACTCCGAAGTTCATCAAGAACACCTTGACTCACGGCTACAACACAGTCCGAGAGCGGATAGAAAACCCGCGCGAGTACTTTCATTAGCGACGCCTTCCTTTCGTCAGGCATCCTCTTCATGATGCTATGCTCAGTGAGCAGGAGAGTCGGAGACGCCATGGTTGTGAGTCGCCCCCAAACAGAAACGAGATTCACGTGAGCACCGATTGAGATGACCACGTCAGGACGGTGTGTAGAGAGGTATCCCCGTAGAGGTGCAAGGCTCCGAAGAACGCGCTCTGCGCCCAGATCGACGACTGAAACCGATTCGTCAACTTCACTCAACAATTCACCCTGCTCTGAAACCAGGACTAAATCGACGTTATGGCCGGTATTTGCAAACCCGTTCGCGAGATTCAGTGCGACGCGTTCTGCGCCACCTAGTCGGAGACTATTTGCGAAGATGGCGATGTGGCGCGAGTCCATGAGCCAGGATTCCATACCGGCTTAAAAATATCTACTTGTTCTCGACGCGGTTCCAAACGAGTCACCGAACGTATAACAACCAACCGTGAATAGGGGAACCTGAATGAAGCGTGGCCAGACATCGATTGTTCACTTTGCTGGACAAATAATCCTCTCTGTCTCTGGATTTGCGGTCAACCTGTATGTCGCACGGACGCTCGGGTCGGAAGTTCTTGGCCGGTATGCACTCGTCGTTTCGGTTATCGCGTGGCTCACCATCAGCTCTGATTTGGGACTTCACCAATCAGTGAAGAAGCGATTGAGTGAACTCGATAGCCGGGCGGGAGTCTTGAATGCAAGCGCGATAGCTCAGTTTGGGCTGATTTTTATCATCGGCAGTGTCGTGTATATATTTCGAGGACAAGTTGACCGATATATCGGGGCTCCTGTCGGTGAATTCGTCGTCGCAATGTTCATCGTTAACGTCCTTTTTCGATTCGTACAATCAGTTCTCGTCGGGCAACACAAAGTCCATATCTCAGGGCTGATCCCAGCCGTCTGGTGGGGTGGAAGGGCGATATTCCAAATCGCGCTCGTCATCTTAGGATACTCTCTGCTGGGCCTTCTTTGGGGATACCTCATTTCAGGTATCATCGCAGTTGCCGTCGCTGTGTACTTCGTCTCATATCAACCAACGCTACCGAGTCGTGCTGATTTCGCTGCACTCACATCGTTTGCAAAATACTCCTGGGTCGGACCGTTAAAGAGCCGTTCGTGGCTTTCGATGGATACGATAATCCTGGGATTCTTCATCACAAAGGGATTGATCGGAGTCTACGAGATTGCATGGAACATTGCCTCCCTGTTTGCGATATTCGGTAACTCAATCAGTGTCACGCACTTCCCTGAGATTAGTTCTCTCGCAGATGAGAACGAGACGGAGAAGGTCCGCGATGCTATTTCGAATTCACTCGCGTACGCTGGCCTCTTTTTGATTCCTGGCCTCCTCGGAAGTGCACTCGTCGGTGAGCAGATTCTTTCGATATACGGAGACGAGTTCACTGTCGGCGTGGAGATACTGTTACTACTCGTTTCGGCTCGACTCGTCTATTCGTACGAACAACAACTGTCGAACGCGTTAGATGCGATGGATCACCCAGAGTCAACGTTTCGGATAAATTCGGTTTTCATCGGATTAAACCTCTTGTTGAATATCGTTCTCGTATATCTCTACGGCTGGTATGGAGCTGCTGTCGCAACAGCAACTTCTGCCACGGTGAGTCTTCTCTTCGCGTATACCGAGATCAACCGGTACTTGACGATCAACATCCCGTTCCGTGAAATCGGAAAGCAAGTAGTTGCAGCTACTTTGATGGGAGGGGTAGTCGCACTTGGAAAGGAAACTCTCGGCACCAGTCTACCGGTGGTTCTCGTTCTCGTTGCCGTGGGTAGTGGGATCTACTTTGGGTTGTTGTTCGGTATCTCTCGGCAGTTCCGGAAGACAGTTCGGGACAACCTCCCGGCATTCCTCACGTCATAACGATTTCGGGGAAACCTCAACCGGTCATTTCTTACTGTCTGCCTGACCACCGACGAGTATGCAACTGTCGGTCAGAGAATGGTTCAGCGAGATGCAAGAACGAGTTAGCGACCTTGGTTTGCGGGGTCTGCTCTACATTCCTTTCACCATCTACCTATCTCTGTGGTATGGAGTGACCTCTCGGTACGAACCGGGTGAAAATGTCTTCGAAGATGAGTGGGACTTACTCATAATCCTCGATGCGTGCCGGATAGATACACTACGTGAAGTGGCAGACGAATATGAATTCATTCGAGAAATCGACACCCGGTGGTCAGTCGGGACGCAATCAGCAGAATGGATCGCGAAGACGTTTACAAAAACCTACGAGAGAGAGATTCAGAAAACATCGTACATTACCGGGAACCCATTCTCAGATAGAGTACTCAAAGAAAAACGGTATCCGCCAGTCGTCAACAACACGATACCTTTCGATATCGCCAACTGGAACGTGGCCGAAGGCACGGACTTCAACGACCTAGACATCGTCTGGCAGGAAAGCGACGACACGTACAATGTGGTGCTTCCAGACGTTTTGACCGACAGAGTCATCAAAGCTGGACGGGAGGGAACGCAGGACAAAATAATCGTCCACTACATGCAACCCCACTTACCATACATTGGAGAAGCTATCAAAACGGGACGACCCGCAACCGAAGTTGAAGCCAAGGGGTACGAACTGATGGAGCGCGGTCAAGCGCAGAGAGAAGAGGTCTACCCACTCTATCGAGAGACACTCAGATACGTTCTTGATGACGTTGAAGAGCTCTTAGAGAACATTGACGCTGAGAAAGTGGCGATTACGGCTGACCACGGAGAAGCGTTCGGAGAAATGTCTTTGTACGGCCATCCTGAGGGTCTTCCTCTCCCCATCGTCAAGCGGGTTCCCTGGGTCGAAACCACGGCGAAAGACCTCGGAACACGAGACCCAAAAGAAACTGAAAGCCAGTCACTCGACAAGAATATCGAAAGCCAGCTTCGTGACCTAGGGTACGTCTGAGCAATTCTACTGGCTAGATTCACCCCAATCAATCGTTCCTGATCGAGTCGGGGATAGTTACGTCAGGTAGGAACGATATCAAATAAATATTTGAAGCCTGAAGTTCCGGATCGGCAGCGTTTCTATTCAGTTCTTGCTGCTCGAAGTCGTAAGCTCGTCTGAGTTGTTCTCTAACCCACCAGTCTCGACGGTCGTCGTCAATATCGAATACTGTGTGGCAGACCGCATTGTGGAAACCAGAAGGAGTGTTTACCAGCCCTCGGTCAAGTTCGAGAATCTGCTCTCGGTATGATTCTGTTGTGGAGTAATTTACTGCATCGATTATTTTCTGGTGGTTCCATACATCTAGATTGGGGAAATTCCTCTTCAAAATAGACAATCCAAACAGATTTACTGAATGATAACCGACTTCTTTCGACCGGATACTGTTGGCTGGATAGTGATGTCGCTTATATAATAAGTAACCCAGTGCAAGTTTCCAATAGGATTTTGTCTGAGAGAGTAGCCGGGTTTCAGACAATCCAGTACAGAGGTGGTGTTTTACGAGTCCATCGCGGTAAACACCCATTCGAACCGGGAGCTTCCGGACGAACTGTTCGAGCTCGTCAGCGACTGATTCGTAATGCTCAGCAAGTGGAGAAGCACTTGCTGCGAATATCAACTGGTGGTTGAACGTTCGGTCTATCCCGAGATTTTCACCAGTGACTTCAATTTTGTCCCAAAGAGCAACGCTCGGATCAAATGAGTGATGATGATAGACATCCGCCGCTATTTCGAGATACTCGTCACTCTCTAGTACCTGACCTCCACGGGCGAGTGCCAGTATCGGTGTTGCTTGGCCAAGTAGCCCATTACACAGGTCCTTTTCTGGAGTCAACCGACAGAGGAATGTCCGTCTCGACGGTCGAACCTCGTCAGACGCTAAGTAGTCGAGTGCATCGGCAGCAGCACACCGGTATCGTTCGTTTTCGGTCAATTCAAACGCACGAAGAGATGCAAGCGCCCAGTTAGCAGTCGTGCGAACACGAGTGGACTCTTCTTTATAGAGACCGTTGTGTGCTGGAGGAAACGAGCCATCAGAACGTTGCCGTTCGAGGCCTACCTCTACGGCGTCAACGAGAATATCGTAGAGAGACGCGGGCATGTGTAGAGCTACTTGGACCTCTGTGTTAACCTTTCGTCTTATACGTGCCTGGTGTTCCTGAGACATCTCTCGACGTCTACCGAAGCCGTACGGAATTTCTAACTCTACTCAGCTCTATTGAACTCCAAATACTACTCTAAGACGGCCGAGGAATCGACCAACCTCACAAGTTCAGAATGAGTCCCACACAAGATATATTACAATCTCTGAGTTACTTCCTTTAATGCAAGCAGTCGTCCTCGCCGCCGGCAAAGGAACTCGACTCCGGCCACTCACGGAAGACAAACCGAAGGGAATGGTCGAAGTCGACGGCAAGCCCATCCTCACCCACTGTTTCGACCAACTCGTCGACCTCGGTGCAGAGAAACTCGTCGTCGTCGTCGGATACAAAAAAGAGGTCATCATCGAACACTACGACGACGAATACCGCGGTGTCCCTATCACGTACTCCCACCAGCGTGAACAGAAAGGACTCGCACACGCTCTCTTGACTGTCGAAGAGCACGTCGACGAGGACTTCATGCTCATGCTCGGCGACAACATCTTCCAGGCGAACCTCGCCGACGTTGTCAAGCGCCAGCGAGAAGACCGTGCTGACGCCGCGTTCCTCGTCGAGGAAGTCGATTGGGACGAAGCGTCCCGCTACGGTGTCTGTGTGACGAACGATTACGGCGAGATTACGGAAGTCATCGAGAAACCGGAAGAGCCGCCGTCGAACTTGGTGATGACCGGCTTCTACACGTTCACCCCCGCAATCTTCCACGCGTGCCACCTCGTCCAACCATCGAACCGCGGCGAGTACGAGATTAGCGAGGCAATCGACCTGTTGATTCGCTCGGGGCGGACTATCGACGCGATTCGAATCGACGGCTGGCGGATGGACATCGGATACCCAGAAGACCGGGACGAAGCGGAGAACCGACTGCAAGATGAAACAGAAGCCACATCTGAATAGCAGCTAACCACGGCGCCTTTTTATTGGCGCGCGTCAACCGACTGCTAATGTCGGGCTCCGACCGTCCCCGTGTCTCGGTCATCATCCCAGTCTATAACGACCCCGAGGGAATCGAGGATACGCTGACTGCACTCACCAACCAGACGTATCCAGCAGACAAGCTCGAACTCCTCCCCGTCGACAACGGGTCGACAGACAACACTCGTGAGGTCATTCGCCAGTTTGCTGCTGAAAACGAAACAGTCGAACTCGTCGTCGAAGATGAGATTCAAGGCTCGTATGCCGCTCGAAACACCGGGATTGAACGAGCAACCGGTGATGTGCTCGCCTTCGTCGACGCTGATATGTACATGGACGAGACGTGGTTGGAGACAGCGGTCGAGGCCGTCGAAGACGCTCCATACGTCGGGTGCAACGTCGAACTCGTCGTTGACGGCGACGAAACGTTCGCGGCGAGATTCGACTCCCGAACGGCATTTCCCATCGAGCAGTACATCACCGAGCAGCAGTACGCACCAACCTGCTGTCTTCTCGTCCACCGGTCGGTGTTCGAAGACGTCGGACCGTTCGACGCGCTGTTAGTCTCTGGTGGCGACTCAGAGTTTGGAAACCGGGTCGCACAAGCAGGGTACGACCAGCAGTTCGCCGCCGGAGCGACGCTGTACCATCCCGTTCGAGATTCGTTCTCGTCTCTCGTCAAAAAAGAACTACGCGTCGGGCGGGGGCTGTGTCAGCGACAGGAGTTCTACCCAGAGCGCTTCGGACGGCCCGGTATCCCACCGCGCCCGAGTGGTGCAAAATCTCCCGATAAGTCCTCGAATCGAGAGCGTCCGCGAGAGCAGATTCTGTTTGCGATACTCTCGGTGGCGATGACCGGTGTTCGTGCACTCGGATACTTCCGTGAGTACGTTCGCTACGTTCGCGGAAACGCGCGGTGAGTCACCGCGTCGTTCTGACAGAACTATTCGGTCGAACTACGCGTTCGTCTTCTCTACCAAGTCCGGCGTCAACAACCCGTAGACGTAGCCAAAGCCGACAGCGGCGGTGAACACGAAGATAGCAATCAGTTGTTGAACCTTCGCCATCGACGGCTCTTTGACGAGTTTGACGAGGCGGTCGACGACGTAGACGAGCATCAAGTCCCGCAGGTAGTCGTTCTTGTCGCCCGAGGCTTCGGGATACAGCAGGTCCATCACGCGCTTGGAGTACCCCTGCCAGAACGACCGGAAGGTGAGCCAGCGGAACTTAGTACGGTACTCGAAGAGTTTGTGGTCGACGCGAGCGCGCTTGTTGTAGATAACGCGCTTACCGGTGTTGTTGTAGATGCGGATACAGACGGGTGCTTCGTGGGCCTGCACGTGTTTGTCGCCCTTGCGCCCGGTGTTCGTGTCGTAGCCACCGGCTTCGAGGAACACGTCCCGCTTGAACGAGATGTTCGAGCCGTAGGTGTTTCGGACCCGTTCCATGTGGTGTCCGAACCCGCGTTCGTCACAGCCAACGAGCCAGTAGAACTCCTCGGGGAAGAAGTCGGGCTTGCGAGCGACCCAGTCGGGGACGACAGTACCGCCGACGGCGACAGCCTCGGGGTTCTCCTCGTAGGTCTCGACCAGCGTCTCGATCCAATCTGGTCGGGCCGTCGCGTCGTCGTCGATCATCGCGACGACGTCGCCCGAAGCGAGTTCAGCACCCTTCGTACGACTGTAGGAGATACCTCGGTTTTCGTCGTTGCAGTGGAGGACGACGTTCTCTCTGTCACCGAAGTCTTCCTCGACACGCGCAAACACTTCCTCGTTCCCGTCGACGACGAGAACCACTTCGAGGGGTTCGTAGGTCTGTTCGAGCACGCTCTCGACGGCTTCGGTAAACGGTTCGTACCGTTCCATCGAGTAGGTACAGACCACGACGGAGACTTTCATCGCCCGGTGCTACCGAGGACGGCCGAATAAGCATTGTCCTTCGGCCGAATTCACCCAAATCGGTCGAAATCGCCTATCACAAGGCTTATGAAAGGCTTGACAGTTGTTGGGCACAATGAGCGACGAGCAACGAGAGTATTCGCCTTCCATAGCGGATCTCGCTCGCGACTGGTATCACATACCGGTCCTCTCGGCTATCGTCCTCGTCATGCTGTGGATACGGCTCCGCAGCTACGAGGCGTTTACCCGAGCGGGCTCGGTGTATTTCTCAGGAAACGACGCCTGGTATCACCTCCGCCAGGTAGAATACACGGTCAAGCACTGGCCTGCAACCATGCCGTTCGACCCGTGGACAGAGTTCCCATTCGGTCGAACGGCCGGTCAGTTCGGAACGATTTACGACCAACTCGTTGCGACCGCAGCACTCGTCGTCGGGCTCGGTAGCCCGTCGTCCGACTTGATCGCCAAGACGCTGTTGGTCGCCCCGCCCATCTTCGGTGCCCTGATTGCGATTCCGACGTATCTCATCGGGAAGCGTCTCGGTGGCCGACTCGCCGGTCTCTTCGGCGCAGCTATCCTGATGCTCCTCCCCGGAACGTTCCTCCAGCGCGGTCTGGTCGGATTCGCCGACCACAACATTGTCGAGCCGCTGTTCCAAGGCTTCGCCGTCCTCGCTGTCATGATTGCCCTCACGGTCGCCGAACGCGAGAAACCCGTCTGGGAACTCGTTCAAGCCCGCGACCTCGACGCCCTCCGTGAGCCACTGAAGTGGTCTGCACTCGCTGGTGTCGCAATTGCGCTGTACATGTGGTCGTGGCCGCCGGGCATCCTTCTGGTCGGTATCTTCGGTCTCTTCCTCGTCTTGAAGATGACCTCCGACTACGTTCGCGGACGCTCGCCCGAGCACGCCGCGTTCGTCGGAGCGGTGTCGATGCTCGTCACCGCGGTCCTGATGGTCGTTCCGTTCGAAGAACCGACGTTCGGTGTCACCGACTTCGGTTTCCTCCAGCCGCTTTTCTCCCTCGGTGTCGGTCTTGGTGCTGTGTTCCTCGCTGGCCTCGCCCGCTGGTGGGAGTCGAACGATATCGACGACCGCGGCTACCCGGCTGCGGTCGGTGGTATCGCAGTCGTCGGACTTGTGCTGTTCTCGGTGGTTCTTCCGGACGTATTCGGGAGAATCGCGCGGAACTTCCTCCGCACCGTTGGCTTCAGCGCCGGTGCGGCGACGCGAACCATCGGTGAGGCACAACCGTTCCTCGCCCAGAACACGCTACAGGCAGCCGGTATCTCCGCCGTCGACCGCATCATGTCGGAGTACGGCTTCACGTTCTTCACCGGTGTTGCCGCTGCCATCTGGTTCGTCGCCAAACCGCTCGTCCGCGACGGTGAGACGCGCAAGATTGGCTACGCTGCAGGTGGTCTCGCAGGCATCGGCCTCCTCTTTTTGCTCCCGGTTATCCCGGACAGCATCGGCGGCCTCGTCGGTCTCGACTCCTCGCTTATCAGCCTCGGTATCGTCAGCGCCATCATCGTCGGCGCGGTAATGCAGGCTGACTACGAGAGCGAACACCTCTTCGTCCTCGTGTGGGCGGCCATCATGACGTCGGCCGCGTTCACGCAGGTTCGTTTCAACTACTACCTCGCGGTCGTCGTCGCGGTCATGAACGCGTACCTCCTCCGCGAGGTGCTCGCCATCGACTTCGTCGGTCTCGCTGACGTCGACCGACTCGACGACGTTTCGACGGGACAGGTCGCCGCGGTCGCTATCGCGGTGCTCCTCGTCCTCACGCCAGTCCTCGTCGTCCCGGTTCAACTCGGGAACGGACAGGCGACCGACACTGCGTATCAGGCCGCCGAAACCGGTCCTGGCCCAGTCACGCAGTGGGACGGAACTCTCGGTTGGATGCAGAACAACACCCCGAAGGAAGGTGCCTTCGGCGGCGCATCGAACGAGATGGACTACTACGGGACGTACAAGTACACGAGTGACTTCGACTACCCTGAAGGCGCCTACGGCGTGATGTCGTGGTGGGACTACGGTCACTGGATTACCCTCCTCGGCGAACGGATTCCGAACGCGAACCCGTTCCAGGGTGGTGCGACGGAGGCGGCAAACTTCCTGCTCGCCCCCAACGAGGAGCAGGCGTCTGATGTCCTCTCCTCGATGGGTGACGACGGTGAAGGCGAAGAAACCCGCTACGTCATGGTCGACTGGCAGATGGCCTCGACCGAGTCGAAGTTCGGTGCACCGACTGTCTGGTACGACCAGGAGAACGTCTCCACCTCAGACTTCTACAACCGCGTCTACCGCCTGCAGGAGCAGAACGGCCAGACGCAACTCGTCTCCTCTGCGAACGTTCACGACCAGCGGTACTACGAGAGCCTCATGGTTCGGCTCTACAAGTTCCACGGGAGTGCAACGGCACCCTCGCCCATCGTCGTCGACTGGGAGGAACGCACCAGTGCCGACGGTTCGGTGACGTTCCGCACGACGCCCGCTGACGGACAAGCCGTCAAGACGTTCGACAACATGAGCGCAGCCGAAGAGTACGTCGCCAACGACCCATCCTCGCAGATTGGCGGCATCGGCTCGTTCCCCGAAGAGCGCGTCGAGGCACTCGAACACTACCGCCTCGTGAAGTCGTCGAACAGTTCGTCGCTCCGCTCTGGCTCGTACCAGAACTCGCTCGTCCGCGCACGCAGCACCTACGGCATCCAGCCACAGGCGCTGCTCGGAAACAACCCGGCGTGGGTCAAGACGTTCGAGCGCGTCCCCGGTGCGACGGTCGAAGGCAGCGGTGCCCCGGCCAACACGACGGTGACTGCTCGCGTTCAGATGCGCGACCTAACGAAGGGCACGAACTTCACCTACACCCAGCAGGCGCAGACCAACGAGAACGGTGAGTTCACGATGACGCTGCCGTACTCGACGACTGGCTACGACGACTACGGTCCCGAAAACGGCTACACGAACGTCAGCGTCCGCGCGACGGGCGACTACACCTTCGCCGGACCGACGTCGTTCGAAGGTAACAACACCATCGTCAGATATCAGGCACAGAACGTCAGTGTGGACGAGGGCCTCGTCAACGGTGCTGAAGACGGCACCGTCGAGGTGACGCTCGAACGCGCCGAGTCTGAACTCACGTTCAACGACGACGCGTCCTCGAACGAAACCGCCACGAACGAGACGGCAACTAACGAGACTGCGACCAACGAAACCGCGACGAACGACACGTCGACCAACGAGTCGGCCGCCATCGACGCGAGCGCGCTGACCGCGGTCGTCGCGTAAGTTCGCTCGACGCGATTCGCAGTCCGCAACTCGATTCGCAGTCCGCAACTCGACTCGCCGTCCGAAACGCAATTCTTCCATTTTTCGACCCGCGAGCGACAGCACTCGCTTCGGGACGCGAGCCGACGAGAAAACAGTGAAAAGAGCGCTGAGTAGCTAGATTGGGGTGAGCCCCCTTCTTCCCCTCAGACCAGCGATTCGTAGTCGATACCGTCGCGGCGGGTGACGATGCGGCGACCGTCGATGACGACGGGCTCGCGCATCTCGTCGAACTGCTCGTCGAGCGCGGCGAACTCGTCCCAGTCGGTTGCGACGAGCGCAGCGTCCGCATCGACGAGTGCGGCGGCCGCAGAGTCCGCATAGTCGATGTCGGGGAACAGCTCGCGCATGTTCTCGGTCGCGACGGGGTCGTAGCCGACGACGTCCGCGCCAGCGTCGAGCAGTGCCTCGACGAGCGGAATCGACCGCGACCCGCGAATGTCGTCGGTTCCGGGCTTGAACGAAAGGCCGAGGACGGCAACACGCTTGCCTTCGGGGTCGAACCGCTCGCGAAGGAGGTCGAGCATCCGTTCGGGTTGGCCGTCGTTGACGTCGACAGCGGCTTGGAGGAGACGCGGTTCGTAGCCGCGCCCGCGGGCAGCAGCGATGATGGCTGCGGTGTCTTTCGGGAAGCACGATCCGCCCCAACCGAGACCGGCACCGAGGAACGCCGAGCCGATACGGGAGTCGAGGCCGATAGCGTCGAGCACTTCCGCGGAGTCGACGCCGAACTCCTTGCAGATGTTCGCGAGGTCGTTCGCGAGGCTGATTTTCGCGGCGAGGAAGGCGTTGTTCGCGTACTTTATCATCTCCGCTTCGCGGATACCGGTCTTGACGACCGGCGGTTCGTCGGCGCGCTCGACCAGTGGAGCGAAGATGTCGTCGAGGAGGTCGTACGCACGGTCGGTGTGGGCACCGAGGACGATTTTGTCGGGGGCGAGGAAGTCCTCGACTGCGGTCCCTTCGCGCTGGAACTCAGGGTTCATCGCGATGTCGAACTCCTCACCGACGGTCTTGCCGGAGGCCGCCGCGATTCGCGGCCCGACCACCTCTTCGGTCGTGGTCGGAACGACCGTACTCTTCGTGACGACGAGGTGATAGTCGTCCTTGGCGGCGAGGGTCTCTCCGAGCGACGTGGACGCCGCCTTCACCGCACCGAGGTCGATGCTGCCGTCGTCGGTGGCCGGCGTCGGGAGCGCGAGGAACGTGGCATCCGTGTCGAGAATTTCTTCATAGTCGGTCGTCGCTCGAAGTCGGTCGCCGGCGTGCTCGGCGACGAGTTCGTCGAGGCCGGGTTCGTGAATCGGCGACCGGCCATCGTTGAGTGCGGCGACGATGTCCTCGTCGATGTCGACGTTGACCACGTCATGTCCCAACTCCGCGAAACAGGCCGCGATTGTGGTGCCGACGTACCCACTCCCAATGATGCTGAGCTTCATTAGGTCACCTGTCGCTTTCGAGTGGTTTCATTCTTTCCGACGGGCGCGTTCGGCGACTCGGCGTGACGCACACCGTCCGAACAGAGTGGCGAGATAGCGTGTCTAAACGTACTTTCTGAACGTACTTTCGCAGACACGAACGGTGGACTCATATCCCTCGCGGAAAAGCTTCGGAACACGAAATGACGACGGGAACCGACGAACGGTCCGCGCTCGTGCCCTGGGTAATCCTCTATCTGAAAGGTGTCTGTATGGGTACGGCCGACGCCGTTCCGGGCGTCTCCGGCGGTACAATCGCACTCATTACCGGCATCTACGAACGTCTCATCAGTGCCCTCACTGCCATCACACCGGCGCGCATCCAGCGCGTTCTCTCGGGTATCGCATCGACCCGGCGCGAGGACGCCCTGTCGGCCCTCCGCGAGATAGACGTCGGATTCCTGCTCGTCCTCGGTGCGGGTATCGCCACGGCCGTCATCACCGTGACGCGCGTTCTCGACACCGCTATCGACCAGTATCCGGTCATCACGTTCGGGTTCTTCTTCGGCCTTATCGGCGCGTCGGCCGTCGTGTTGTACGCGCAAGTCTCTCTCGACGGTCCGCGCCAACTCGCTGCGGCCGCCGCCGGGTTCCTCCTCGCATTCTTCGCGTCGGGGACTGCAGGTACCGCACTCGGACACTCGCCACCGGCGACCATGTTCGCGGGCGCAATCGCGGTGAGTGCGATGATTCTCCCCGGTATCTCGGGGTCGCTCCTCCTGTTGCTCCTCGGTCAGTACGAGTTCATGACGGGGACGCTCAAGACGTTCGTCGACGCGCTTTTGGACGTTGTGACGGGTGGCCCAGTCGCCGCACTCGTCGAACCGGGTGCCATCGTCGTCGCGTTCATCAGCGGCGCGCTCGTCGGCCTGTTCACTATCGCCCACGCCGTTCGCTGGGCGCTCGAACACTACCGGCGTGCGACCCTCGCGTTCCTCGTGAGCCTCATCGTCGGCGCACTCCGCGCACCAATCGTCAAAGCCAGCGAAAAGCTCGCTGAAGGGAATCAGCCGTGGACTGCCGAACTCATCGGTATCTTTGCCGTGACGGCGGTTATCGGAGCTGCGCTGGTCCTCCTCGTGGACCGATACACGTCGGTCATCGAGTCCTAAGTCGGGAAGAAAGCAGTCTTTTCTGAGACCGATTTACCGCCGAGCCACGCAGACGAACGTCTCGCGTCGCGTCGCCCCGTGGGTGACAGTGAATCCGGCCGCCTCGAAGGCTTCGACGGCGTCTCCGAGTCCGAATCGTTCGTCAGTCGGTGGGCCTGCCTCTCCGTCACCAGCGGCGGACCAGTCGATAGTGACGACGTGACCACCGGGCGCGACGACTCTGGCAATTTCGGCCAGCGCCTCGTCGGTGGCGAACTCGTGGTAGGTCATCGTCGAGAACGCGGCGTCGAGGTGGTCGTCGTCGAAGGGCAGCGAGGCGACGTCCGCGGTGACGAACTCCACGTTCTCCGGTGTGCCCTTGTCGCGGTAGAAGTCGTGCATCGCCTCCTGTACGTCCACGGCGTACATCGTGTCGACGGACGGCGCGACGTCGTCAGTGAAGAAACCAGTTCCACTCCCGAGGTCGGCGACGACGTCCCCCGGACGCGGGTCGAGCAGGGAGAGTAATTCTTCACGAGAGACGAACCGGTACCGACTTGGGTCGTCGAGCTTCGCCGCAGAGTCGACGTCGAAAGTGTGAAACCCCATACGAGAGGTGTGTTCGGAAGGTGCTAAGTCCCATCGGTCGGCTGAGGGTGTGTAGAAATCACGCACAAACGCGACCGAATATGCCGTCGGCGATGGGCTTTTGCGTGCCGACAGATACCATTTGAGATATGGAACCCCAACTTCGACGACCGACTCGACGCGCCTGCGAGCGCTGTGGTCGCGTGGAACGATGGGACGGCGACGCAGCGACGTGGCGTGTCGCGTCCGAAGACGGCGACAAGCAGGTCGGAAACCCCTACTGCATCCACGAGTGGGACATCAACGGCCGCTTTGCGCCCTTCGAAGAACCGGCGTAACACGACGAGACGAGTTACACAGCGATGCCGACAGCATACGTGACCGCGCCACCCGACGCGGCAGACGAACTCGCCCGAACGCTCGTCGAGGAACGACTCGCGGCGTGTGTGAACCGCGTTCCTTGCCAGTCGGTGTATCGGTGGGACGGCGAGGTCCACGACGACGACGAGGTCATCCTGCTCGCGAAGACGACCGACGACCGATACGACGAGTTCGTCTCGCGGGTGGTCGAACTCCATCCATACGACGTGCCCTGCATCGAACGCTTCGACGAATCCCACGTCCTCGACGAGTACGCGACGTGGGTCGCAACCGAAGTATCGGACCCCGAAAACTAGCCGCAGGCCGGCGGTTCCGTTGCTGTCGATTCTACGACTCCTGTAGCGACTGAAGGACCGAGAGCGTGCCGTCCATGTACGAGTCTTCGAGCACTTCGTCTGCGGCCGCTTTCGCCACGTCGTCGGCGTTCGCGACGGCGTAGGACTGCCCGGCGACGCCGAAGGTGGAGGCGTCGTTTTCGCTGTCGCCGATTGCAACGAAGTCGGCGGGGTCGTAGTCGAGGCGGTCACAGACGTGTTCGAGGCCGACCGCCTTCTCGACGCCCGGACTCTTTACGTGGTAGGCAAAGCCCGTATCGACGACTTCGAGGTCGAACTCGGCAGAGACCTCCCGAAGAAGCGCTTCGTCCGCATCGAGGCTGATGGCAATCTCCGTCTCGCGCCAGCGGTTGACAGTGTCGGCGGGACCCCAGCCGAGGTCGCCACCGCGGGCGACGAACTCGTCTGCGGCGGCCTGTGCGTCCTCGCGGTCGCCCGCGAAGGTCACGTCGCCCTCGACGAGGACGACCCCGCCATTTTCGGCGACGACCGTCTCGGGGAGTCCGAGGTAGTGACACAGAGAGACAGGGTACGGGAACGCCTTTCCGGTGGCTAAGACCACGGGCGCGTCCCACGAGGGGAGCACGTCGAAGGCGCGGGGGTCGAGATGACCGTCGGCGTCGGTGAGTGTGCCGTCGATATCGAGTACGAGCGGTGGAACCATACCACCGCTTGGGAGACAGGGGAAAAAGAGTCAGCGGTCGGAGCCGTCGATTCCGCGGAAGACCAGCGTCGAGAAGTTCGGCACGGGACGCGTCGCGGGTCGTCCCGGCCCGTCTGTCGTCCCAGCGACCGCGACGCGCCGGACGATTCCGAGGTCCGACAGTTCGTAGAGGACGCGCCGAACGGTCGTCTGCGAGAGCGACACGGACGGTTGGGCGGCGATTGCCTCGGTCGCCGCCGTGACGGACTCACACTCGTCGTCGTCGAGTTCGACGAACGCCCGAAGCACCTGTCGGCGGTTCTCGGAGAGGGCGAAGACGCGGCCGAGCGAGCACCCGTCTTCGGGGACTGCGTCGATTCCGGCAGTCACGTACTCCGGGTCGATAGTGTCTGCCTCGTCTGCCGCGGCGAGCGTCGCCGCACCGTAGAGTGCGGAGAGCGCGTCGTGTGCATCGCCGTCGGCCCAATCGGCGATAGTGTTCGTCACGTCGTGCGTGAGCGCGGTTCGCGTGATGGCGTCCGACCCGCGCTCGGCGAGAACGTCGGCGAGTGCGTGCCGCTCGTAGGCTGGAATCTCGATGTCCGCCACGTCCGCTTCCAGCGCCGGTCGTTCGTCTCGCCCGATTGCGATGACAGAGACGTGCGGTGAGGCGTCGGCAAGCGTCTCGATAGCAGTTTCCGCACTGTACGTCATCGGTTCGCCGACGTGGTCGACCGCGACGACCGCCCGATTGTCGTGCGTAAGTCGGTCCGCTAGTCGGGTGCGGAGCGACTCGACGCCCACGCCCTGCGAGGGGACGTCCTCCTCGCTGAGGTCGTCGAGGACGGCGTGGAGGAGCGTAAACTCCGTCTGGGCCGCGCGGGCGTCGACGTAGGAAAACGAGATGGTCGGTGGTTGGACCGCGCGCGTCGTCGTGTAAATCACCGACTGAGGGGACGGTATCGCCCGCGAGATGTGGTCGAACAGTGAAGTTACGAGTGCGGACTTCCCAGCGCCCTTCGGCCCGTGGACGTACGCGTGCGTCGGAAGCGACCCGTCGAAGACGGGGTCGAGATGGTCGAGAAGCATCTCGAGTGTTGGCCCGCGACCAGTCGGTTCGTCCGGGTGGACCGTCGGGTTCAATACGGTCACGTCGCGGACGATACGGCGTCTCGACTCACCTCGGTTCCGGCGTCGCGCGATTCGGTCTTCGAGTCGCATGAGGAATTGTCTCTTACGTGGCCGGTTTTCCGTGCATGGATAAAAATGAACGTACTGTCGTCTCGGGATTTTCCAGAGACCGCTGTCCTCCCGGCAGTGTCACTCTCGGCCGCCGTGAGGGAGTACTGTGAGCAACTGTGAACGCCACTGATTCACCCGTAGATTCGGAGTGCCAATAACTATTTTGAATGTTCATTTTGAAAACTTCCTGTCCTATGCGACCCACTGAGAAACCGCATACTCCGCTATTCTACGGGGTTGAACAGCGCACCGGGACAGAAAAAGCAGTCCAGAAGTTGAACTAAACCGCCTCGTTAGCCAGTGAAGGTAAAATAAAGTGCCCGCAGTTCTTTTTCACGAAAGACGGATGAGTACATCGCCGAGCGTTCTCGTCATCGGCGGGGGGTCGACCGGAACCGGCATCGCGCGCGACCTCGCGATGCGCGGTCTTGACGTCACCCTCGTCGAGAAGGGGAACCTCACACACGGGACAACGGGGCGGATGCACGGGCTCCTCCACAGCGGTGGACGCTACGCGGTATCTGACCAGGCGTCCGCAAAGGAGTGTATCGTGGAGAATCGCGTCCTGCGACGAATCGCCGGGCACTGCGTCGAAATGACCGGCGGGCTGTTCGTCCAGCGACCCGAGGACTCGGACGAGTACTTCGAGAAGAAACTCGAAGGCTGTCGGGAGTGCGGCATTCCCGTCGAAGTCCTCTCGGCCGAGGAGGCGCGCGAGCAAGAGCCGTACCTCGCGAAAGACATCAAACGCGCCATCAGAGTTCCTGACGGTGCTATCGACCCGTTCCGGCTCTGTGTCGCGAACGCCGCGAGCGCGGTCGAACACGGCGCGCGCATCGAGACGCACTCGGAGGTCACAGACGTGCTCGTCGAGGACGGCGAAGTCGTCGGCGTCGAAGTCACACACAAGTCTGGAACCGGCCCGTACGTCCACGGGAATCCCGGCGAAGTCGAAGAGATTCGCGCCGACTACGTCGTCAACGCGACGGGCGCGTGGGCGGGTCAAATCGGCGACCTCGCGGGCGTGGACGTCGAAGTCCGCCCCTCGAAGGGTGTCATGACTATCATGAACACCCGGCAGGTCGACACGGTCGTCAACCGCTGTCGGCCGAAGGGCGACGCGGACATCATCGTCCCCCACGAGACGACCTGTATCCTCGGCACGACCGACGAAGAGGTCGAAGACCCCGAAGACTACCCCGAAGAGGGCTGGGAAGTCGACCTCATGATAGACACGCTCTCCGAACTCGTTCCGATGCTGAAAGACGCGCGGACGATTCGGTCGTTCTGGGGCGTGCGCCCGCTCTACGAGCCCCCGGGAACCGGCACCGAGGACCCGACGGACATCACCCGCGAGTTCTTCTTGCTCGACCACGCCGACCGCGACGACCTCCCCGGCATGACGAGCATCGTCGGCGGCAAACTCACCACCTACCGGATGATGGCCGAGAAGATTTCCGACCACGTCTGCGAGAAGGTCGGCGTCGACGCCGAGTGCCGCACCGCCGACGTCCCGCTTCCCGGAAGCGAGGACTTCAGCGTCCTCCGCGACTACATGGACGACTTCGGCCTGCGCTCGCCAATCGGCCGCCGCTCGGTCCAGCGTCTCGGCTCTCGGGCCGACGACGTGCTGACCAGCATCGACCCGAACCCGGTCGTCTGCGAGTGCGAGGCCGTCACCCGCGCGGAGATTCAAGACTCGCTCGACACGGCTGGAACCGACCTCAACTCGGTTCGCATCCAGACGCGCGCCTCGATGGGGAACTGTCAGGGCGCGATTTGCTGTCACCGGATGGCGAGCGAACTCGCACCCGAATACGACGAAGACGTTGTCCGCGCCTCGCTCGACGACCTGTATCAGGAGCGCTGGAAGGGCGAGCGTCACGGTATGTGGGGTGAACAACTCTCGCAAGCCGCGCTCAAGCACATGCTGCATGCGACGACGATGAACCGCGACGCGGACCCGGCGGCAACCGAATCCGGCGTCGACTTCGCGGCGTTCGACGACGGGGCCGTCGCGGACGGCGGCCGCGACGCACACGCTGTTTCGGAGGTGGACGATGGCGATTACTGACGACGTGCTCGTCATCGGCGGCGGTATCGCCGCCTGTACGGCCGCGCTCTCGGCCGCTGAGACCGGCGCGCAGGTTCGACTGCTCGCACACAAGAAGAGCACGCTCCGACAGGCCAGCGGCCTCGTGGACGTCCTCGGGTACGCGGGCGACGACGGACCACTCGCGAACCCCTACGACGGCCTCGACGAACTGCCCGAAGACCACCCCTACCGAATCGTCGGCGAAGACGGCATCCGCGACGGTCTGCGCCTCTTCGACGAGGCCGTGGGCGACGCCTACCGCGGCGGCCACACCGACGACAACGCGCTCGTGGCGACCTACGGCGGTACGATGAAACCGACTGCTCGGTATCCCGAGTCGGTCGCGTCCGGTCTCGTGAGCGCGTCCGGCGACATGCTGCTCGTCGGCTTCGAGAGCCTCACCGACTTCGACGCGCCGGTCGCCGCAGACCATCTGGAAGCCGCTGGCGTCCCCTTCTCGGTGCGCGGCGTAACCCTCTCGTTCCCCAAAGCGTTCCGCGCGGACGCCAAACTGACGCGCTTCGCCAAGGCGCTCGACCGCGACGAGTCAGTCGAGGGGGAAACGGTTCGTTCGGCCCTCGCTGACGCCGTCGCCGACGAACTCGACGGTGAGTCGCGTGTCGGCTTCCCGGCCATGCTCGGCGACGACCACGACACGGAAGTCCGCGACGAACTTGCCGACCGCCTCGGCGTTCCCGTCTTCGAAGTCCCTACCGGCCCGCCGAGCCTCCTCGGCCTGAAACTCGAAGACATGCTGTTCGACGCCCTCGACGAGGCGGGCGTCCGCATCGCGTCCGGCAATCCCGCGGTCGACTTCGAGGCCGACGGCGACCGAATCGAGACGGTTCTCGTCGACCAGAAGAGTCGGATGACGCCCTACGAGGCCGACCAAATCGTCCTCGCGACGGGTGGCCTCGTCGGCAAAGGCCTCGACTCTGACAGAGAGCACGTGACCGAACCGGTGTTCGGCTGCCACGTCCCGCATCCCGAGGACCGCTACGACTGGTCGGAACCCGAGGCCTTCGGCGACCACGAGTTCGCTCGCTTCGGTGTCGTACCGGACGACGAACTCCGGCCAACTGACGCAGACGGCGAATCGCACTTCGAAAACCTGCGTGCGGCGGGTGGCGTCGTCGGTGGCGCACACGTCGCACGCGAGAAATCCGCGAGCGGCGTCTCGTTGGCGACTGGTGCGGTTGCCGGCCGCCTCGCGGGGGAGGACGCAACCCAATGAGTGACGCAGAGACACCACCAGACACGACACCCACACCCGGCGAACAGGGCGAAGACGACTTCGAACCAGTAGAGGTGTTCCCCGAGAGCACCGAGATGGACCTCCGACCCGGCGCGGACAACTGTTACAAGTGCACCTCCTGTGACGTGTCCTGTCCGGTCGCGGAAGTCGACGACGAGTTCCCCGGCCCGAAGTTCCAAGGACCGGAACAGTGGCGCTTGAAGCGCAAAGAGGACGCCTCGGTCGACGACTCCATCATGTCGTGTTCGAACTGCATGCGCTGTGACGACGCCTGTCCGTCCGGCGTCCCGCTCAGCCAGATGCACAACACGGCTCGCGGCGAGTACGTCGACGAGGAGATGGACAAACTCTCCCGTGAATACATCCGCAACCGCATCCTCGCAAATTACCGGACGCTGGCCGAACTCGGCAGCATGTTCCCCCGCCTGACGAACGCCGTCATGGGGAACTCGCTGGTCCAGCAGATAAACGAGAAAGTCCTCGGCATCACCGCCGAGCGCGAATTCCCGGACTTCGCCACGCAGACGTTCCGCGAGTGGTGGAACGAACGCGGCGGCCCGCAGGTCCGCTCCGAAGACAAGCGCGTCGCCTACTTCCACGGGTGTTATTCGAACTATAACACCCCGGAAGTCGGGAAGGCGATGGTCCGCGTCTTCGAGGAGTTCGGCTACGAAGTCGTCGTCCCCAAGCAGCGCTGTTCGGGGACGCCGATGTTCGCAAACGGCATGATAGACGACGCGAAGCGCGCCGCGGGCATCAACGCCGAGAACTTCGCCGGTCTCATCCCCGAGGGCTACGACATCATCGCCTCGTGTACCTCGTGTTCGATGTCGCTCAGACAGGAGTACCCCGAACTGTTCGACATCGACGGGCTCGAAGACATCTCCGAGCACACCTACGAAGCCATGGAGTATCTCCGCATCCACGAGGACCTCGACAGCGCCATCGCCGACGCGTCGGTCTCCGAGCAGTCCTTCGCGTACCACGCCCCGTGTCACGCCCGCAATCAGGGTCTCGACCGGCAGGCAGTCGAGCTGTTCCGCGACCTCGACGGTGTCAACATCGAGGACGTGGGCGACTCCTGTTCCGGCATCTCCGGCACGTACGGCTGGAAAGAAGAGAAGTACGACAAGTCGATGCAAATCGGCTCGGACATGTTCGACCACATGGAGCACGCCGAGGGCAACGTCGGGATGACCGAGTGTCCGACCTGTTCGATGCAGATGGAACACGGCACCGGCTACGACATCAAACACCCGCTGCAACTGCTCGAGGAGGCGCTGGTCTGAATCGGAACACCACCGCGCGGTGAGAACCGCGCACCGGCTTGCGGCCCCGCTTTTATTCGACGGTGACGCTTTTGGCGAGATTCCGCGGTTTGTCTATCGGTCGGCCGAGCGACGCGGCCATCTCGTAGGCGACGAGCTGGAGTTGGACGTTGGCGAGGAGCGACCCGAGGTTGCCGTCAGTTTCGGGGACGCGAAGCACCTCGTCGGCGAAGCGCTCGACTTCGAGGACGCCGTCTGTGACTGCAACCACGGGCGCGCCGCGAGCCTGTACCTCTTTGATGTTGCCGAGAGTCTTCCGCGCCGCCTCGTCGTCGCCGGTGACGACGGCAAACACGGGCGTCTCGTCGGTGATGAGCGCGAGCGGGCCGTGTTTCAGTTCGCCCGCCGGGAAGCCCTCGGCGTGTTCGTACGTTATCTCCTTGAACTTCAGCGCGCCTTCGAGCGCGACGGGGGCGTTGTAGCCGCGACCGATGAAGAAGTACGCGTCAGAACCGCCGAGTTCGTCGACGAGTTCTTCGATTTCGCCTTCGCTGTCGTCGAGGACTGACTGCACGTCGCCCGCGACATCCCGCAGGGACTCTACGAGAGCGCGCGTCCGTCCGCTTCCGGTGTTCGAGGTAACGCTCTCGACGAAGAGCGACAGCGACACGAGTTGCGACGAGAACGTCTTCGTCGCGGCGACACCGATTTCGGGACCCGACCGGATGTACATCACGTGGTCACACTCGCGGGAGGCGGTGCTCCCGACGACGTTCGTCACCGCGAGCGTCTCCGCACCTCGCCCCTGTGCCGTTCTGAGCGCCGAGAGCGTGTCCGCGGTCTCGCCACTCTGTGTGACGCCGACGACGAGTTCGTCGTCGGCAATCGGCGGCGGCGCAGTCGCGTACTCGCTGGCGAGGAACGCCTGCGCGGGGATGCCGACTTCTCTGAATCGCATCGCACCGTACAGTGCAGCGTGATATGAGGTGCCGCAGGCGACGAACTGGACCGCTCCCGGCGTGTCGAGGTCCGAGAGTTCTTCGACAATCACGTCACCTTCGAGCGGGTCGAGGCGGCCGCTCAGACACTGCCGAAGCGCGGTCGGCTGTTCGTGAATCTCCTTGAGCATGAAGTGCTCGTACCCGCTTTTGCCGGTCTGTTCGGCGTCCCACTCGACGGTGTGGACCGGCGGTTCGACGACCGCCCCGTCGCCGTTTTTGACCTGCCATCCGTTCGGGCGAAGCGTCACGGACTGGCCGTCTTCGAGGTAGACGACGTTTCGCGTGTACGAGAGGAACGCCGGAACGTCGCTTCCGAGGTAGTAAGCGTCCTCGCCGATGCCGAGGACGAGCGGCGAGTCCTGCCGCGTCGCGAAGATGGAGTCCTCGCCCGCGACGATGACGGCGAGCGCGTAGCTTCCCTCCAGACGCGAGACCGCTCGTGAGAAACTCTCTGCGGCGTCGTAGCCCTCGTCGAGGAACGACGCGACGAGGTTCGGGACGACTTCGGTGTCAGTGTCGCTCACGAACTCGTATCCGGCCGCTTCGAGTTCGTCGCGGAGTTCCTGATAGTTCTCGATGATGCCGTTGTGGACGACCGCCACGCGCCAGTCAGCGTCCGTGTGCGGGTGTGCGTTCTCGTCTGTCGGCGGGCCGTGAGTGCTCCAGCGTGTGTGTCCGATACCGAACGTGCCAGAGATGGGGTCTGTGTCCACCGCATCGTGGAGGTTGTCGAGTTCACCCTCGCGCTTTCGGACGTCTAGTGTCCCGTTGGAGACGGCGATACCGGCGGAGTCGTAGCCGCGGTATTCGAGCGACGAAAGCCCCGAAAGCAGCACGTCGACGGTGTCGTCCGTGTGGCCGATACAGGCGATGATTCCACACATTAGCGGACGACCTCCACACCGTCTTCGACGACACCGTCGAGGACGACCCCGGTTGCGACGGACGCTTCCGCGCCGACGATGGTTCCGGGTTCGACCGAGACGCCGCCGCCGAGTTCGGTTCGGTCTGCGACGACCGCCCCCAGTTCGACCTCCTCGTGGATTCGGTCGCCGATACGAACGTCGCCGTCTCCGCCTTCGATAGTGACGCCAGCGGCGATATCGACGCCGCGGCCCGTGACGGAGTCGACGAGCGTCGCGTTCGGTCCGATGCGCGTGTCTTCGTCGACGATAGTGTGCTCGACGACGGCGTTACACCCGATAGAGGCGTTTCGACCGACCGTCGTGTACGGACCGACGACAGCGCCGGGCGCAACGACGGCATCGGGGCCGACGACGACTGGAGCGCGGACGATAGCCCCGTCTGCGACAGTCGCAGACGAATCGATAGTGACTGCCTCGTCGCTCCGGTCGAGCATTTCGGCGCTGAGCGACAGCAGGTCCCACGGATACGTCGCATCGCGCCACAGTCCTTCAGTTCGGACACCCATGAGCGTCGAACCGGCTTCGATGGCCGACGTGAGTGCGGTCGTGAGCGAGCGCTCGCCATCCTCTGCGGGCGTCGAAGCGATACGGTCGAAGATGGCTGGTTCGAACGCGTAGACACCGGCGTTGAGGAGGTGGTGGTGGCCTTCACCGGGCTTTTCGACGAGGTCTGTGACCGTGTCGCCATCGAGAGAGACCGCACCGTACTTCGAAGCTAACTCGGATTCGACGACACTTATCGTCCCGAGTTGCTCGCCTGCGGCGTGGGCTTCGACGACCGCATCGACGATTTCCGGCGACGTTAGCTGGTCGCCGTTGACGACCAAGAACGGGCCGTCGACGCCGGGTTGGGCCTGTAAAACCGCGTGTCCAGACCCGAGTTGCTGCTCTTGGACGTGGTAGGTGAGCGGGACCCCGTCGTATTCGAACCCAAAGTACTCCTGGACGCGGTCGCGTTTGTAGCCGACCACGACGTGTATCTCAGAGATGCCGCTGGCGACGAGCACGCCGAAGACGTGTTCCAAGATGGGAACGTTCGTCACCGGCAACATCGGTTTGGGCCGGTACTTCGTGAGCGGTCGAAGCCGCATCCCCTCCCCGGCGGCGAGGACCACGGCAGACTCGATGTGCATGCACAGTTCTCGACAGCTCGGAACCTAACTAGCCACATTTTTATCCGCGTTTGTGAATGGAGAATTCAATGACGAATCGACCACCAGTACAAAATACGGCGGCCGAAATACCGGCACAAGAGCGGCCTACCTAACATAATCATAAATGGTGGCTAGTATCCAGTAGTAAAGAAACATTTATCATGGTTTTTCCACCATGTACTGACGTTCGGACTCTCACCGCGGGAGTCCACCACGAGGTTGGTTAAAATGTCAGGAGAAAAATACGTTGGTGCCATCGACCAAGGTACCACAGGCACGCGATTCATGGTGTTCGACCACGACGGTAAGGTGGTTGCTAACGCCTACGAGAAGCACGAACAGATCTACCCCGAACCCGGTTGGGTCGAACACGACGCAAACGAGATTTGGGGCAACACGAAGAAGGTCATTAACGAGGCGCTCGACGACGCGCTTCTCGACGCCGACCAACTGGAAGCAATCGGTATCACGAACCAGCGCGAGACGACCATCGTCTGGGACCGTGAGACTGGACAGCCGATTCACAACGCCATCGTCTGGCAGGACCGCCGGACGACCGACCGCATCGAGACGCTCGAAGCGGACGACAAGACCGACGACGTGCGCGCGAAGACGGGTCTCGAACCCGACGCGTACTTCTCTGCGACGAAGGCCGAGTGGCTGCTCGACAACTCTGACCCCATCAAGCTCCAGCGCTCGCGGCCGGAAGATATCCGCGACCGCGCCGAGGAAGGCGAACTCGCCTTCGGTACCATCGACACGTGGCTCATCTACAATCTCACTGGGAACCACATCACCGACGTGACCAACGCGTCGCGGACGATGTTGTTCAACATCCACGACATGGAGTGGGACGACGAACTCCTCGACGAGTTCAACGTGCCCCGCGAGATTCTGCCCGAAGTCCGCCCGTCGTCTGACGACAACTACTACGGGACGACCGACGCAGACGGCTTCCTCGGTGCCGAGATTCCCGTCGCGGGTGCCCTCGGTGACCAGCAGGCCGCCCTGTTCGGCCAGACCTGTTTCGACGCCGGTGACGCCAAGAACACCTACGGAACCGGGTCGTTCATGCTCATGAACACCGGCGAAGAGGCCGTCATGTCCGAACACGGCCTTCTCACTACCGTCGGCTTCCAGCGCTCCGGCGAACCCGTGCAGTACGCCCTCGAAGGCTCTATCTTCATCACGGGCGCGGCAATCGAGTGGCTCGAAGACATGACGCTCATCGAGAGCGCCGCCGAGTCCGAAAAGCTCGCCCGCTCTGTCGATTCGACCGACGGCGTCTACTTCGTGCCCGCCTTCGCCGGTCTCGGTGCCCCGCACTGGGACCAGCGCGCACGCGGTACCATCGTCGGCATGACCCGCGGTACCCGCCGCGAGCACATCGTTCGCGCGACGCTCGAATCCATTGCGTTCCAGACGCGCGACGTGGCCGAAGCCATGCAGTCCGACAGCGACATCGACCTCGCCAGCCTCCGCGTGGACGGCGGGGCGGTCAAGAACAACTTCCTCTGTCAGCTTCAGTCGAACATCCTCGACACCGAAATCGTCCGCCCGCAGGTCGACGAGACGACGGCGCTCGGATCCGCCTACGCCGCCGGCCTCGCAGTCGGCTACTGGGAGAATCTGGACGAACTCCGCGCGAACTGGCAGGTCGACCGCGAGTTCGAGCCGAAAGACCCCCAGAACGTCGAGCACCGCTACGGCCGCTGGAAGGAAGCAGTCGACCGCTCGCTCGACTGGGCGCGCGACACGGAGGAATAACACATGGCACTGGACCAACTCTGGGCGCTCGAAATGCTCATCGCCGCCTTCGCTGGCGGTGCCTTCGGCGCAGCAATCGGTGCGCTTCCGGCGTTTATCTTCACCGGCTTCATGGTCATCGCTGGCGAGACGGCGAACCTCGCGAGCAAGTCCCTCGGTGGCGTCATCAGCGCCGAGTCGGGCGCGCTCGGCTCGGTCGGCATCACCGGCGCAATCGCCTTCGGCGTCCCGTTCTCCCCGGCAATCAGCTTCGCCGGCGGCGCGGCTGCCGCAGCCTACGCGGCGAACCGCGGCTACATGGAATCCGGATTCGACTACCACAACGCGAAGGACATCGGCTTCGCCCTCGGTTCGAAGCCTGACGTGCTCGCGGTCGGTGGTATCTTCGGCATCATCGGCTACTGGCTGACCGTCGTCTCGGCGTCGTTCAACATGCCGTACGACCACATCGCGATGGGTGTCGTGCTCTCGGCGCTCATCCACCGCGTCGCCTTCGGCTACGACATCATCGGCAAGGCACGCGGCAGCAGCCTCCTCGACATGACCCCGTTCGAACGCGGCGAGACCCGCAGTAACGCGGTCGCCGACGGCGGCGAGGCCGCACGCATGAGCGTCGAGCCGTGGCTGCCGAACATGTACAAGTGGGAAGAAGTGACCGCTATCGGCATCGTCGTCGGTCTCGTGGCCGCGTACATCGCGCTCTCGACCGGCAGCCCGTTCCTCGCGTTCGGTATCTCGGCCGCGAGCCTCATCTTCCTGAACCTGGGCGTCGAGCGCGTCCCCGTCACGCACCACATGTCGCTTCCCGCGTCGACGGCGGCACTCGCGTTCACCGCGGGTGCGGCTGAACTCGGTGCTGCGGCGCTCCTCGTCGGCGGCGTCTTCGGTGGCATCTGTGCCATCTTCGGTGAAGCCTTCCAGCGCGTCTTCTACGCGCACGGCGACACCCACTGGGACCCGCCGGCCGCCGCAATCGTCTTCGGGACGTTCCTCGTCGCGATGCTCGCCATCGCAGGCGTCTTCCCCGGTTCGTCTTGGGTCGCGATTCCGTTCTAACGCGACCTGACACGTCCCACTGCAACTGACTCACGTCCCCACTCGTTTTCGCCGATTTGCTACGGTTCGAGCGACAATTCGACTGATTGAGACGTCGCTCAGTGTGATGTCACTCAGGTGGCGTCGCTCCGCGGTCCGAGACTGGGCAAAAAATCGTTTGTAGCGAGCCGTTCAGCCGAGTTGCGTGACCGCGATAGTCACAGAGACGTCTTCGACGTCCCACTCTTCGACTGTCTCGCCTTCGGCGCGGCCGAGTTCGAGTTCGCGGGCGCGAACCTCATCGGCGATGAGGTCGCGGTTCTCCTCGACAAAGGCGGCGACGCGCTCGTCTGCGACGTCGATGCCGACGTCGATTTCCTCTTCGACGTCGAGGTCGAGTTGCTTGCGCATCTCCTGAATACGCCGGATGACATCGCGGGCGTAGCCCTCGGACTCGATGTCGTCGGTGAGGGCGGTGTCCACGTAGACGGTACCACCTTCGAACTCGGCACCCGAGACGTTCTCCGGCGGTTCGGCCGCGTAGGAGACCATCTCGTCTGTGAGTTCGTAGGTCTCACCGTCGACTTCGACGCCGGATTCGACGTCGGCGCGGGTGAGCCCTTCGACAGCGCCCATGATTTTCTGGGCGTCAGCGCCGAACTCCGGCCCGATGACGCTCATTTGCGGTTCGGCCTTCTCGACGAGTTCGTCGAAGACCTCGACGACTTCCACCGACTGGGTGTTCACGCGCTCCGAGAGGAGGTCCGAGAGGGCAGTGACTGCTTCAGCCACGTCCTCGTCGTCGGACTCGACGACGATGCGCGAGACAGGCCAGCGGAGCTTGCGGCCGCCCAGCTGACGGGCGTGGGCCGCGGCCTCCTCGACATCGCGGAGAACCGCCATGTTGGTTTCGAGCGTCTCGTTGCGAAGGTCCTCGTCGACCTCGGGGTACGAGAGCATGTGGACGGTCGTCTCGCCGCCGTCGAGACGCTGGTACATCCGCTCGGCCATGTACGGCGTGTACGGCGCGATGAGTCGGAGCGACTCGGAGAGGACCGTCGAAAGCGTGGCGTACGCGCCGAGTTTCGACGCGGACTCCTCTTCGTCCCACATGCGCTCGCGGATGGCCTTCACGTAGAAGCGCGACACGTCTTCGGTAATGAAGTCCAGAAGCGTGTTGAGCGCGGTGGAGACCTCGTAGTCGTCCCACGCGTCGTGCATCTCAGCCTTGACGGTCTGGAGACGCGAAAGCACCCACTCGTCGACGACGGTGAGTTCACCCTCCGAGAGGTCAGCCTCGGCGGGGTCGTAACCGTCCAGTTCCATGTACGGCAGCGGGAACCGGAAGACGTTCCAGAAGATGTTGAGCGTGGACTGCATGTCCGCGAGGCCACCCCAGTCGAACGAGAGGTCGACACCCTGCTGGTCGTGGCTGAGCAGGTACGCACGAAGCGGGTCACGACCGGCGCGGTCGATTGCCTCCTCGGGCGTGACGATGTTGCCGACGGACTTCGACATCTTGCGACCGTCCTTGTCGTTGGCGAACCCGTGCATGAGGACCTCCTTGTACGGGGATTCGCCCGTCGCGGCGGTGCCCATGCCGAGTTGCGACCAGAACCAGCCGCGGGTCTGGTCGTGCGCCTCGATGATGAGGTCGGCGGGCCACAGTTCCTCGTAGGCCTCCGTCTCACCGGGGAAGTCGAGCGTACCCCACGTGGCGACCGAGGAGTCGATCCACACGTCGAACACGTCAGGGACGCGCTCGTAGGTGACGCCGTCTTCCGTGATGGTGATGGGGTCGACAGAGGGTCGGTGGAGGTCCACCGTCTCGGGGTCGATGTCCTGGTCGGCGCGCTCGGCGAGTTCCTCGCGCGTGCCCACGACAATCATTTCTTTCGCGCTCTCGGCGTCGGGGTCCTGCGGGACCCAGATGGGAAGCGGGATGCCCCAGTAGCGCTGCCGGGAGACGTTCCAGTCGGGCGCGTCGGTCACGAAGTCGTGGAAGCGGTTGTCGCGCGCCCACTGCGGGTGCCACTCGGACTCCTCGATGTTGTCGAGGAGTTCCTCTTTGACGTCCGTGATGGTGATGAACCACTGGTCGGTCGCGAGGAAGATGATGTCCGTGTCGCAGCGCCAACAGTGCCCGTAGCGGTGGTCGTGTTCGCCTGCGTGGAGCAGGTGGCCGAGTTCGTCGAGGTCCTCGATGACCTGCGGGTTGGCGTCGCGGACGAAGGTGCCCGCGTAGTCGCCGCCCTGCTCTGTGAACTCACCTTTGTCGTCCACGGGGACGAACACGTCGAGACCGAGTTCCTGCCCGCGGGCGAAGTCCTCTTGACCGTGGCCGGGCGCGGAGTGAACGAGTCCCGTGCGGTCGGCTTCGACGTACTCGGCGGTGTAGACCTGTCCAGCACCCTCGAAGTCGGCGTACTCACCCAGCACGTCTTCGAGCGGGTGGTCGTACTCCCAGCCGACCATCTCTTCGCCGGTGACCTCGTCGAGCACTTCGAAGTCCTCGTAGCGGCCCTTCTTGAGTACGTCCTCGACGCAGGGTTCGGCGAGGTACAGCACCTCGCTCTCGCCGTCCTTCTCGGCGCGGACGGCCTGATAGGTCATCTCGCCGTCGACGGCGACGAAGGTGTTCGCGGGGATGGTCCACGGCGTCGTCGTCCAGATGACGAGGTTACCCTCGCGGCCCTGCAGCGGGAACTTGACGTAGATAGACGGCGACGTGATTTCGTCGTATTCGACCTCGTTGGCGGCGATTGCAGTCTGACAGCGTGGGCAGTAGTTAACCGAGCGCTTGCCCTGCTCGACCAGACCGTTTTCGGCGACCTTCGAGAACGCCCACCACGCCGACTCCATGTACTCGGGAGACAGCGTCTCGTAGGGGTTGTCCCAGTCCATCCACGTGCCGATAGACTGGAAGTCGTCGTCCATCGCCTTGCGGTTGCGGACGGCGAACTCCTTGCACTTCTGGATGAACTGCTCCATGCCGAACTCCTCGATATCGCGCTTCGAGGTGAAGCCGAGTTCCTCTTCGACTTTGACCTCGATGGGGAGGCCGTGCATGTCGTAGCCGGGGCGGTCGGTGACGTGGTGCCCCGTCATGCGCTTGTGCCGGATGACGGCGTCTTTCAGCGTCTTGTTCCAGGCCGTGCCGAGGTGCATCTGGCCGGACGTGTACGGCGGGCCGTCGACGAAGAAGAACGACGGGTCGTCGGCGTGTGCCTCCTTCGTCGCCTCGTACGCGTCGTTCTCGTCCCAGTACTCGCTGACGGCGGACTCGACGTCCCCCGGCGTGTACTGGTCTGCGATGTCTTCCATACCCCGACGTTCTCGTGGATATATATCAAAACGGCGGGTCTCGTCCGCGTCCGTCGGTCGTTCCGTCTGGTCGCTTTCAGACATGGCGTGCGCTCCGCTTTGCTGGGGTGGTGGCTCGTCGCCACCGCCCGGAGGCTGTCTGTCGTCGATACTGCTGTCGAGTGTGGTGTGTGGATGGCATCATTCGATGTGTTGGGGTCGATTCACACGGCGTGCTGTGGGTACTCAGAAACGATGCAAGCGCAGAGAACGAGTGTGGAGATGTGCGAGGCTACTGCCCCGCAATAATCAGCGAGTCGGAGACGACAGCGCGGCGGAGCGGCTGCTCGACCTCAGTTGGTCGGGTCGCAGCCGGTCCTAAGTGCCGCATCGTATGCGAAAGCAGACGCGCGGCGGACAAAACGTTTACTCCGACGATAGCCCTTGAATACTCACTGCGACGCCGCAGTCTCCTCGTTCGACCACTCGCTGACGCGGTATTCCGCGACGACCTCATTGGACTCTCTTTCGCGGACGGAGAGCGTCGCCTGCGACGGTGCTCCGCCACCCTCGACGTCGAATTTCGAGATGTGCGTACAGACGAGTTCGTCGGCGTCGAAGTCGCGCTCCGAGGTGTCCGGCGAGCGTCGAATCGGTATCTCGGCGTCGCGCCAGCCACTCCATCGCGGTGACGTGCCCACGTTGTAGAACGCGGCGTCTTCGGCAGCCATCCGAACTTCGAACAGGAGGACGAACGAGTTGCCTTCGGCCCACAGGAGGTCGTTCGAGTACTGCCCCTGCATGGCACGGTCGGTGAACACGTCGGTCTGGTCGTCCGGTGGCTCAGGAAACAGCCATCCACGGACGTTGCTCCCCTCCGAAAACGAGCCACGGACGTACTGCTCGTCGGCGGGGTGGGGCTTCGAGTTGCCGTGGGCGGGAGAAATCTCACCGCTCACGGTTCGTCGAACGTCGGCGAGACACCCACTGGTCGCGGCGAGCGAAAGCGTTGCAGTGCTGGCGAGGAGGGCACGGCGGCGCATAGTCTCTCCTGACACTAGAGAGATATAAATTGGCAGTCTGGACGGTGCGGAACAGTCACCCGAAGTCCGGCAGGTCGTCCGGCGCTTCGTACTCTGACTCCCAGTCGATGTAGTCGTCTTTGAGCACGTCACACACCTCTTGGCCGAGTTCGGTGAGCCCGGCGTTGATAGACGACACCTGTCCCCACGAGGTCAACTCGGGGTGGAGCTGACGCTCCTTCCAGTCCTCGGGGATGCCCGGCGCGTGATAGCCGACACGGTCCGCGAAGTCGTCCCAAAAGAAGTCGAAGAACGTCAGTAAGTCGAGTTCGACGACGACCTGCCACTGGTCTTCTGTGACGGTTGTCTCGGCCGCCCACGTCTCGAACGCCTCGGCCCACGCGCCCTCGTGGAGGAACGCCTCCAGTTCGGTTCGCTTGAAGTCGGCGTCGGCCGCGATGTTCGCGTCGTCGTACTCGTTGGGGTCGACTGTCGGAAGCGTCGGCGGGTCGGGGACGGGTACGTCGAGCATACTTTGGGGTGAGTCGCCGCGCCGGATAAGCGTTCGCCGCGACAGGTAGCAATTACGCCTCGTCCATCCGCTGGATAACGTCTTCCAACTGGGAGGCACGGGCTTCGACTGCCTCCTGACGGAGCGCCTCTTCTTCGGGCGTCGGGCATTCGAGACGCGGGACCGGCGTGGTCTCACCGTCGTCGTCAAGCGCGACGAACGTCAGGAACGACGACGTGGTCTTGCGTCGCTCGTCGGTCTTCGGGTTTTCGGCGTGGACATCGACTTTCACGTCGACACTCGTCTGGCCGACGTTGAACACGTAAGCCTCCATAACCGCCACTTCACCGAGGTCGATGGGGCTGATGAAGTCGACGTGGTCCATCGAGGCGGTGACACACTGGCGGTTGGAGAATCGCATCGCCGCGATTGCCCCGCAGATGTCCATCCAGTGGAGGACCGCCCCACCGAGCGCGCGCCCGAGGTTGTTGGTGTCGTTCGGCAGGAGAAGCTCGGTCATCTCGGTTCGCGATTCGGCGAGCGTGGACGTTTTCTGGCTCATGCGAGAGCCGTCGCACTGGGGGGGCTTGAAATCGTGGGACCTGCGTTCGACGGAGAAACTGATGGCTCGAAAGCGAGACCGAAGCCGTGGGCAGGGAGTACCCTTACTCGTCGAAGTCGACGTCGAAGATTTCGGGCGGCTGTCCGGCCGCATCGAGTACCTCGTCGGAGATGAGAATCGGACAATCGACGCGAACGCCGAGCGCGATAGCGTCACTCGGGCGGGCGTCGAAGACGAACGACCGCACCTCGCCGCCGTGATAGCGCTCAGCATCGACTTTCGCAAAGAACGTCCCCTCAGAGAGGTCGTCGATGCGGATGCTGTCGATTGCACCGCCGAACTCTGTCACCATCTCGACCAACAGGTCGTGGGTCAGCGGTCGCTCGAACTTGTCGCCGGACAGGCCGAGCTGAATCGCCTGCGCCTGGTCAGACGTGATGACGATGGGCAAAAACTCGTCTCGGGCTTCGAGAATCACTGCCGGGACGTTCGACCCGTCCTCGCCGACACCAACCCCGATGCCACGGACCACGGCACGGTGTTCCATACACACAATAGTTGGCGGGAGTACGAATAGTTACCCCAGCAAAGTGTTGCGGCCGACAAACACAGCACCGACGACTGCCGATGTCAGCGGCGGTAGTACTGCACGACCGCAATGGCGAGCAAGATGGCAATCCCACCCGCGAAGAACGCGATACCGGGTGGAATCGCCTGTCCGACGACCGGGGCGGCCTCGGTGGCTGCCTCGGTCGTCGCGAGCGAGACGCTATCGGCTTCTGCCCCGCCAGTTTGCGCAGTGGGAACGAGCCAGTCTAACCCACGGGTCGCCACCAACTGGACGAACGCCGCGAGGAGCCCTAAGACTGCAACGCCACCGAGAAGGCTCGTCAGGGCTGTCGCGAGCCCAGTTCTCGTCTCCTCGGTCGCCGCGACGACGACGAGCGGCCGGTCAGCGGGCGCGTAGACTTTCATCTCGCGGCCTTTCTCGGAGTAGACCGTGTCGACGACCTCGATGAGTCCGGCCTCGTCGAGTTTGCCGAGGTGGTACTGAACGTTCTGTAGCGACGTGTCCACCCGGTCGGCGAGTTCGGCGGGGTTCGTCGGCTCGTCGTGGAGCGCGGCCAGTACGTGTCGGGCCGTCTCCGACGAGAGCGCCGACAGGAGGTTCGACGCCTCGTCATCGTCGAGGCCGATGACGCGGGGGGAGGGCTCGTCGGCGGCGGAGGTGTCCGGTGCGGAGGGCAGCAAATCTGCCATACGAGCCGATACTACACCGAAGGATACAAACTTGTTGTCGGGAGCGCGACCGGGCAAGCCCGCGGAATCAACAGAACTCGGCAGGCTCGACCACCAGCACGCGAAGGTCGTTAACGTTCGTGCCGGTCGGTCCCGTCTCCACGAGCGCGTCGGCGTCGCGCAGCACGGGAAGGGCGTCGTTACGTGCCAACGAAGCGTTCGCCTCGCGGCGCTCGACTGTCTCGGCGTCCACGAGCGCGCCCGCGACGTCGGTGCCGCCGTCTTTGCCGTCGCTATCGATGCTCGCGAGCACGGTTCCATCTGGAAGGTCTGGTGCGGCTTCGAGACAGAATTCGAGGTTTGGCCCGCCCTGCCCGTCGCCACGGACGGTTACGGTACACTCGCCGCCGGAGAGAATCACCGCCGGGGCCTCCAGTGGATTCCCGGTCGCGCGAACCTCTTCCGCGACGGCGACGTGGGTCTTTGCGGCTTCGCGTGCCTCCCCGCGGACGCGCGACGAGAGAATGAGTGGGTCGTAGCCGCTGTCGCGGGCGACCGTTCTGGCGGCGTCAAGTGCAGTGAACGCGTCTGCGAGCACGTGGTTCGTCACCCGGTCGAAGACCGAGTCGCCGGGCTTCGGCGTCTCGGGAACCTCGCCCGCAGACCCGCGCGCGAGTCGTGTCCGAACCGACCGCGGCACGTCGAGGTCAAATCGGTCGAGCACGTCCAGCGCGTCGTCGAAGGTCGTCTCGTCGGGCGCTGTCGGGCCGGAGGCGATGACGCCGAGGTCGTTGCCGACCACGTCCGAGAGGACGAGTCCGACCACCGTCGCGGGCGCGGCGAGACGGGCGATTCCGCCGCCCTTGAGGGTCGAGAGGTGCTTTCTGACCGCGTTCAGGTCGTCGATTTCAGCGCCGCTTTCCAGAAGCAATTGGGTCGTCTCTCGGAGGTCCGACAGCGAGACGCCTGTCGCGGGCGCAGGGAGAATCGCGCTCGCGCCACCAGTGACGGCGACGAGGACCAGTGTTCGTTCGTCGAGGTCCGAGACGAGGTCGATAAGGCGGCGCGTGCTCTCGACGCCCCGGTCCGACGGGACGGGGTGGTCGCCCGGAAGTCGCCGAATTCGATTCCCGTCTCCGGGCTCGGGCGTGACGACGACGCCATCGTCGATTCGGTCGCCGAGGAGTGCTTCGAGGGCGTCGGCGACGCCATCGCCCGCTTTCCCGCCGCCGACAACGAGAATCCGGTCGAACTCCGTGAGGTCGTACGTCGTCTCCGCGACCGTGAGTGTGTCGCCATCGAGCGCCACCGCGTCGCGGACGACGCGCTCGGGACGGACGGATTCGACGCCAGCGCGGAGGCAGTCGAGTGCCACCTCGTGGGTCGTCGTCGGGGTTCGCGCGTCGAACTCGTGCATGGTTCGTGGGTGATGCCGACACGGATAAAAACCGTGGGGCGGTAATCCCGGCGATGAACGATTCGTCGCCCGGCGAGGGTCACGTCCACGTTGTCGGCACGGCCCACGTCTCGGCCGACAGCGTCCGAGAGGTCGAAGAGACCATCGAAGCGGAGCAACCGGACGTGGTCGCGGTCGAACTCGACGAAGGTCGATACCGGCAGTTGAAGGGCGGAACGCCCGACGACATCGAAGCGCGCGACCTCCTACGAGGGAACACGGTCTTCCAGTTTATCGCCTACTGGATGCTCTCGTACGTCCAGTCGCGCATGGGAGAAAAATTCGACGTGAAGCCCGGCGCGGACATGCTCGCGGCCGTCGAGACGGCCGAAGACGAGGGCATCGACGTCGCGCTCGTCGACCGCGACATCCAAACGACCATCCAACGCTTCTGGCGACGGATGGGCCTCGTCGAGAAGATGCGCATGGCGGGCGACCTCGCGTTCGGCGTGGCCGACGCGCGTGGTGTCGGAGCCGTCTTCGGCATCGCTGTCGGTGTCTTCCTCGGGCCGCTTATCGGTCTCTACGGTGATATCGTCGGCATCTCCGACGTAATCCTCGGTCGAACTGCGACCGGGGCCGTCGTCGGCGTCGCGGCTTCGTATCTCCTCTACACCGTCGCGACGTTCGTCCTCGACGGCGACGACGCGGTCCTCGCTGGCCTCGGCGGCGGTGCAGCAGTCGGACTCGTCGGTGGGTTCGGCCTTGGACTCGGTTCTGGCTTCGTCTCGTCCACGCTCGGGAGCCTCGGCGTCGCTATCCTCGGGAGTCTCGTCCTCGGCGTGCTCGCGGGAATCGTCGTGGGTGTCGCGGCCGGAAGCGTCCTAAACGTACTCGGCCTGTTCGCACCCGCAGAGGACGTCGAAGAGTTCGACATGGAAGAACTGACCGACGGCGACGTCGTCTCGGCGATGATGGAAGAGTTCCGCCGATTCAGTCCCGGCGGTGCGGAGGCGCTCATCGACGAGCGCGACGCCTTCATCGCTCACCAACTCGTCGCACTCCGACAGTCCGGCCACCACGTCGTCGCCATCGTCGGCGCGGGCCACAAAGCAGGAATCGAGGGCTACCTCCGAGACCCATCGACGCTCCCGCCGATGGAGTCGCTCGTGGGCGTCGCCGAGAAAGACGGCTTCCCGTGGGGGAAACTCATCGGCTTCGGTATCACCGTCATCTTCATCGCGTTCTTCGTCCTGCTCGCGATGGCTGGCGTCGGCAACGAACGCCTGCTCACCATCTTCGGCGCGTGGTTCCTCATCAATGGCCTCTTCGCCGCCAGTCTCGCCAAACTCGCCGGTGCGCGCTGGACGTCTGCTCTCGTCGGCGGCCTCGTGGCGTGGATGACGTCCATCAATCCGCTTCTCGCACCCGGTTGGTTCACCGGCTACGTCGAACTCCGACACACGCCGGTCAACGTCGGTGACATCAGCACGCTCAACCGAATCCTCTCGGACGAAGAGACGCCGATGCGGGAGCTTATCGGGCAACTGTTCGACGTCCCGCTTTTCAAGCTCATCATGGTCGTCGCGATGACGAACATCGGGAGCATGATTGCGAGCTTCCTCTTTGTCACCTACGTGCTCCCGGTCATCGCCGCGGACCTCGGCGGCGTCTCGGGCGTCGCAAACCTGATGTTCGAGGGTGCACGAAATAGCGCCGAACTCCTCTGGAGGACACTCGCATGAACATCACCTTCTCGTCGCGCGAACTTCGTGACCTCGCAGTCGCGTGGCTCGCGCTCGGGCTCGCGTTCGCCATCTTCTTCGCGGGCGGCGGGCAGCGCGCTATCGGACTGCTCTTGAGCGGGTCGTTCGGACTCGCACTCGTCGTGAGCCTGCTGACTGCGGGCATCGCGTTTCTGTTCCACGAAGTCGCGCACAAAGTCGTCGCCGTCAGATTCGGTCAGGTCGCCGAGTTCCGCGCCGACTACGGCATGCTCGGTATCGCGGTCATGAGCGCCCTCATCGGGTTCATCTTCGCGGCACCCGGCGCGGTCCACCACCGCGGGATGCTCACGAAGCGCGAACACGGGCTTATCGCGCTCGCAGGCCCAGCGATGAACCTCGTGCTCGTCGTCGCCTTCGTCCCGATATTCGTCGCTGGCCTCGTCCTCAATTCGGGGCTCGTCGAACTCGTCGGCGCGCGTGGACTCGTTATCAACGCCTTCCTCGCGGCGTTCAACATGCTCCCGTTCGCCTCGCTGGACGGTCGGACTGTCAAGGCGTGGAGCACGCCCGTCTTCGCCGGGTTCTTCGCTGTCTCGGCGCTCCTGACGGTCGCACTGCTCCTGTTCGTCGGCTTCTAACGCCGACGACAGGGACGGCAGAGAATTCGCAATTCGCCTTTTGACGCCGGAGACTGGTTCTTTGCGCACTTGCTGTTACTCCCGAGTGAAAATCCCAAGTGAAAGCTGTGGAGAGCCAAAGCGAGGGGGTGAGTTGGCACGAACGAGGTGGGAGTATTACGAACGAAGGGGAGGCACGGGCGGGAAGGGAGTGCCACGAACGAGGAAGGGTGGGGCAGAGAGCGTGCCACCATTGGGTAGGAGCGGAGGGTGGACGCCACGAGGGGTGGGGAACGAGGGGGCAGGCAGGGACCAATCGACGCACTTTGGAGGGCAGTCGTCGGCGGGAACTGAGGGACGACGCCGGAGTTATGCGTCCGAGACTCAGTCCTGTCCGTGGTCGCGGCCGAGGACCAGTGCCGCCACGTGGAGTGCCAGCAGGCCGGCAAACAGGGGCAGGTTGCCGCCGCCGAGTCCCTCTGCGAGCAGGGGCAGGTACGCGAGGGGAAGGGCGATTGCTGACCAGAACGCTATCGTCTCGAACGGTGCGAGCGCAACTCGGCCAAGCGTCGACGCGAGGTCGAGTGCGAGCGAATCTGTCGTGGAGGGGATTCCGGACATCGTCACTTCTGCGTATGACCGGGACCATCATATAAGGGGTCGAGCGTTGGCGCGATTTCGCTCGGTTTTCTAACGCTTTAGGGAATCCCAGACAATTTACGACCCCTCGATTTGGTGTTTCAGACCTTTTACGAAGTTCTTAAAATCCATTAGACCATTTATAGATCGTTCTGAGGCCGTAATCGTTAAACAAACAATTTGTAACGATTGGTAATTGATTTTCCTATATGGATCCCTCTAATTAACGTCTGACGCGACAGTCGCAACTCACTCTCCGGCCAGAGGACCAGTCCGCGTCGAGACGAGTGTGTGGTAGAACGGGAGGTGCTGACCAACGTGTTTCGGGGGAGACGACCGACCGAGCCGGCCGGGGTACTTCGACACGACCCAC